>WGLL01000009.1 GCA_016125585.1 Caulobacter sp. | reverse complement strand
CCGCGGCTTGTTCGGAAGCAGCGGCTCGATCAGCCGCCACTCCACCTCGCTAAGGTCATATCGCGCCATCTCAAGGCTCCTTTCGGAAGCCTTGAATCAGCGCCGACCTCAGCCAGCAACCTTTATGGGTTCAGAACCTAGGCCTACCGGGCTCAGACCTGACGAAACGGCCGGCCCCCTCGGGACCGGCCGTTTCTTTATCCGCTTGGGCCGGACCGGTTGTCACCCCGCCCTTGCATCCTGTTAACCCGCGCCCGATATCCGGGACAGGGCGTCGGCGCGGCTCGATTCGCGACACGCAGTGCGAGATCAAGGAGCCCCCGCGCATGTACGATTACGAACACCACGAAAGAACCGCGATGAACCTCGTGCCGATGGTGGTCGAACAGACCAGCCGGGGCGAGCGCGCCTATGACATCTTCTCGCGCCTGCTCAAGGAGCGGATCATCTTCCTCACCGGTCCGGTCGAGGACGGCATGGCCTCGCTGATCTGCTCGCAGCTGCTCTTCCTGGAGTCGGAGAACCCCAAGAAGGAAATCTCGATGTACATCAACTCGCCGGGCGGCGTGGTGACCTCGGGCCTCGCGATCTATGACACCATGCAATACATCAAGAGCCCGGTCTCGACGGTCTGCATGGGCATGGCCGCCTCGATGGGCAGCCTGTTGCTTTGCGCCGGCGCCGCCGGCAGCCGCATCGCCCTTCCGAACGCCCGGATCATGGTTCACCAGCCCAGCGGCGGCTTCCGCGGCCAGGCTTCCGACATCATGCGTCACGCCGAGGACATCCTGAAAACCAAGCAGCGGCTCAACGAGATCTACGTCAAGCACTGTGGGCGGACGATCGAGGAGGTCGAGACCACCCTGGACCGCGACCACTTCATGAGCTCGGTCGAGGCCAAGGAATGGGGCATCGTCGATCACGTCTATGAGTCGCGCGACAGCACCGAGGAAACGACGGACGTCTAGTCCAGGCTCTCAAGGATCAGGGCGAAGAGGGCCTCGCGCTCGGCTTCGTCCTGGACCCTGAACCGGTCGAAGTCGGGACCGGCGGTTCTCAAGTCGGCATGAAGACCCGAGACGTCCTCGTGAAAATGCAGAAAGGCCCGGCCGCGTCGATAGAAGACGCCCCGGGCCTTTTCCTTGAGCGCGGGCAGGCCGCGCAGCCGGGCCAGCAGGGGTTCCAACCGGTCCAGCGCCGCGGGTCCGGCATGTTTCACCGGTCCTGGCTCATGGGCGGGCCGTGAAGACGCGGTAGCCCTTCTCCTCGGCGATCGCCAGCATGTCGGTGTCGCCGGAGGTGTCGCCGTAGGCGGCGGTCAGCCGCAGGTCCTCGCCGTAGGTTTCCTTCAACCGGCGCACCTTTTCCGGTCCCCGGCAGTTGAGCCCGGCCAGCACGCCGATGCAGCGGCCGTCGGCGTCGAAAGCCAGTTCGGTGCCGATCAGGCCATCGGCGCCCAGGCCCCGGGCGAACGGGGCGACGACGAAATCGGGAGAGGCGGTGACAATCACTGTCTTGGCGCCCTTGGTGCGCCAGCGACGCCAGGTCTCGACGGCATCGGGCCGCAGGAGGCGGCCGGAATTCTTCTCGGCGAAAAGGCGAGCCTGCTCCTGCAGTTCGCCCTGCGGCGCGCCCTTCAGGAACTCGCGCACGGCGGCGGCTTTCAGGCGGCCGCGATTGCGGTGGAACAGATAGGCGATCACCGCCGGTGAAAGTTTCAGGCAGCCGACGGCGTAGCGCAGACCGCCAGCCCGCCAAGCCAGGAAGGCGGTGAAGCTGTCGCGAACGGTCATGGTGCCGTCGAAGTCGAAAGCCACCAAGCCCAGCTCGTCGAGCGGGTCCGTCATCATGTGGCTGCCGACCGTCCGTCGGCCGAGCATTGTCGCCTTGCGCGCCATGGTCCGCATCCCGCCCATTTTCATGGGCAACTCCCCATACCAGCCCGCTTGCATCACGATTCGTCACATTCGAGCGATGCGCGCGCGCCACAGCGCTTGCCGCGATACAACCAAGGCACCATCTGTAGTCTGGAGAGAGGCCTGTCCATCCGGGACACGCCTTGGGACGTCTTCCTGGTCCCCTGTGGCATCGCGGCGCTTGCCGCGCGTCAAATGATCGGGGAATGTCAAGGTTTGGAAAACCCGCTTGGTGTAGCCTGTGACTTCGCTCGCAGGATCGGTCCGCGGGGAGGAGGCGTTCTGACCATGGGTCGGGCGCCGCCGGAGTGTGAGAAGCGATATGACCAAAGCCGCCAGTGGCGACTCGAAAAGCACCCTGTATTGCTCCTTCTGCGGAAAGAGCCAGCATGAGGTGCGCAAGCTCATCGCGGGGCCGACCGTGTTCATCTGTGATGAATGTGTCGAGCTCTGCATGGATATCATCCGCGAAGAGCACAAGATCGCGTTCGTCAAATCCAAGGACGGCGTTCCGACACCCAAGGAAATCCGCGAAGTCCTCGACGATTACGTGATTGGTCAGGAACACGCCAAGAAGGTGCTGTCGGTTGCTGTGCACAACCACTACAAGCGCCTGAACCACGCGAGCAAGAATTCCGACGTCGAACTGGCCAAATCCAACATCCTGCTGGTCGGCCCGACGGGCACCGGCAAGACCCTGCTGGCCCAGACCCTGGCGCGAATCATCGACGTCCCCTTCACCATGGCCGACGCCACGACCCTGACCGAAGCCGGTTATGTGGGCGAAGACGTCGAGAACATCATCCTCAAGCTGCTCCAGGCCGCCGACTACAATGTCGAGCGGGCCCAGCGCGGCATCGTCTACATCGACGAGATCGACAAGATCAGCCGCAAGTCGGACAACCCCTCGATCACCCGCGACGTGTCGGGCGAGGGCGTCCAGCAGGCGCTGCTGAAGATCATGGAAGGCACCGTCGCCTCGGTCCCGCCGCAGGGCGGCCGCAAGCATCCGCAGCAGGAGTTCCTGCAGGTCGACACCGCCAACATCCTGTTCATCTGCGGCGGCGCCTTCGCCGGCCTGGAGAAGATCATCTCCGGGCGCGGCCAGGGCACCTCGATCGGCTTCGGGGCCAAGGTCGCCGATCCGGACGAGCGCCGCACCGGCCAGATCCTGCGGGGCGTCGAGCCTGACGATCTGCAGCGCTTCGGCCTGATCCCCGAATTCATCGGCCGTCTGCCGGTTATCGCCACCCTCGAGGATCTCGACGAGGCGGCGCTGATGACCATCCTGACCGAGCCGAAGAACGCGCTGATCAAGCAGTACGGCCGTCTCTTCGAGATGGAGAACGTCGGACTGAAGTTCACCGACGACGCCCTGATGGCGGTGGCCCGCAAGGCCATCCTGCGCCGCACCGGCGCGCGGGGCCTGCGGTCGATCATGGAAGGCATCCTGCTGGACACCATGTTCGATCTCCCGTCCTACGAGGGCGTCGAGGAAGTGGTGGTCAACGCCGAGGTGGTCGAGGGCCGCGCTCAGCCGCTGGTCATCTACGCCGAGAAGAAGGGTGGGGCGGGCGCCGCCTGACAGATCACGCTCCTCGCAACCGATGAAGGCCCGCCGGATCGACCGGCGGGCCTTTTTCGTGCGGCGCCCGCGGGCCTTGGGGCTACTGCGGGAAGGCGGGCTCCAGCGGATCTCCCGCCATGGTCACCCGGTGCATCAGACGATAGTGGCCGTGATAGTCGTTTTTGGCGAAATGCCAGGTGGCGCGATTGTCCCAGATGGCCACCGAACCGGGCTCCCAGACGAAGGTGCTGGTGCGGGATTTGTCGATGGCGTGGGGGAGGAGCTGGTAGAGCAGTTCCTGGCCTTCTTCCTGGGACAGGCCGACAAAGCCGGTGGTGAAGGCCGGGTTCACGTAGAGGACAGGCTTGCCGCTGCCAGGGTGTTTGATGACCACCGGATGGATGGACTCGGGCAAGGCGCGGCTGCCTGACAGGGCCGACTGGTCCGATCCGGCGTAGGCCCCGGCTTCGCCGAAGACGTGGGCGGTGGAGTGGATGGCCTGCATGTGCCGCACGCGATCCTGAAGCTCGGCCGGCAGGCTCTCCCAGGCCGCATACATGTCGGCGAACAGGGTGTCGCCGCCGCTGGGCGGCAGTTCCCGGGCCACCAGGATGGATCCGAGCGCCGGCTCCGCATCATAACTGTGATCTGTGTGCCAGCCGCCGCCGATGTTGGAGGTCTGCTCCCTGGTCTTCTCGACCTTGGCGATCTCCGGCCATTCGGGATCGGCGGGGAAGAAGCGGTTGACGTCGATGGGGGCGAAGCGGCGGGCCAGATCAAGGTGATCCTGCCGGGTGAGGGTCTGGTCGCGGAAGAACAGGACGCCGTGGTCGAAGAGGGCCTGCTTGAGCCTGTCCGCCGTCCGGTCGTCGATCCGGGCCAGATCGATCCCGCTGACCAGGGCGCCGCAACCGGCCTGCTTCTCGATGCTGATGGTGTCGGTTTGCATGGAGTCCTCCGATCTCGTTGACGGCATCAGGACACAGGGACGGGGCGTCGTTTGTCACCTGTGTTACATTGCCGGCCATGACGACCACCGACCCCGACCCACAGCTGATCCTGGCCCGGCTGGACTGGTTCGCCCGCCAGCCGCCGGAACAGTCGGCCGCCCTGCTCGCCGCCGGGCGGCTGCTGCGCCTGCGGGCCGGCGAGTGGGTGCATGGCGAGGGGGACGAGGAAGGCGGCATCCTGGCCCTGGTGCGGGGCGGCCTGCGGCTCTACGCCCAGGCGCCGGGTTGGCGGGAGGCGCTGATCGGCCTGCTGCAGCCGGGCCAGCTCATGGGGCAGAGCGCCCTGACCGGCGGCGGCCCGAGGCTGGTGACGGCCATCTGCGCCGAGGACAGCGTGGTGTTCAGCCTGTCGGACCGGGCCCTGCGGCGGGTGGCGGCCGACCATCCGGAGGTCTGGCGCGATGTTTCCGGCCTGATCTATCGACAGCTGCGGCTGTCGATCCAGACCCTGGCGGAGAAGGGGGCCCTGTCGCAGCGGGCCCAGCTGGCGGCGCGTCTGTTGCAACTGGCCGGACCCTCCGGGCGGATCGCCATTCGCCAGGGCGAACTGGCGGAAATCATCGGGGTAACCCGCAAGGCCCTGAACGCCTGGCTGGGGGAACTGGTGGCGGCCGGGGCGGTCCGCACCGGCTACGGCGTCATCGAGGTGACCGACCGGCGCCGTCTGGATGCGGTGATCGCCGCAGAGGATTGATCAGCCTGGTTTTTCGGGCGTCGGCGGCGGACCCGTGTCTCCCGCCATGGTCTCGATCGGTTCGGCCTTCGGTTTGCGGAACGGGGCGGCCAGGCCGTGGTAGAGGCGCTCCTTGCAGACGATCCGGGCGGCGCCGTCGGCGATGATGGCGGCGGCGAAGAGGGGCAGGATCATTGCCCGGTCGGCGGTCATTTCCGAGACGATGACCACGGCCGTCAGCGGCGCCCGCACCACGCCGACGAAGTAGGCGATCATCCCCAGCAGGACGATGGCGCTGCGGGAATCATCGGGGAAGATATCGGCCATCACCCCGCCAAGGCCGGCGCCAATCGACAGGGAGGGGGCGAAGATGCCGCCTGGCAGGCCACCGCTGGCGGTCAGCAGGGAGGCGACGAATTTCGCCGGGGCGAAATAGATCGGCTGTTCGCCGCCCTCGACCAGGATGCGGGCGGCCGCGTAGCCGGTGCCCCAGGTCAGGCCGCCGGTGAAGACGCCGATGATGGCGACGCCCAGCCCGCACAGCAGGGCCGTCAGCAGGGGACGCTGGCGGGCGAAGTCGAAGGAGCGGGCGGCGAACAGCATCAGCCGCGAGAACAGGCCGCCGGCCATGCCGCCGACGATGCCGATCAGGATGGCCGCCGGCAGGGCCCGCATGGGCTCCAGGGCGCCGTGCACCACCCCGAAGTAGACGTAGTCGCCGGCCAGGCCGAGGGTCACCAGACCGGCGACCATCACCGCACCCATGACCAGCAGGGCCAGCCTCTGCTCATAGGCGGCGGCCAGTTCCTCGATGGCGAAGGCGACCCCGGCGATCGGGGTGTTGAAGGCGGCGGCGACACCCGCCGCGCCGCCGGCGATCATCACGGCCGAATTGAGCGGCAGCCGCAGCAGCCGGTGGCTGGCGACCATGATGCTGGCCCCGATCTGCACCGTCGGCCCCTCGCGGCCCACGGCGGCGCCGCAGAGAATGCCCATCAGGGTGGCGACCAGCTTGAAGCTGCTTGTGCGCAGGGAGATCAGGCGGCGCTTGACGGCGTCCTCGACGTCGCCCGAGGCGGCGATCACCTGGGGAATGCCCGAGCCCCGCGACTGGGGCGACAGGGTCCGGGTCAGCCAGACGATCAGGACAAAGCCGGTCGGGGTGAGGACCAGGGGCGCATAGGGCGCCGCAGCGATCAGGTGGTCGAACTGCTCCTGCGCCAGGTCCGCCAGGCGGGCGAAGGCCAGGGCCACCAGGCCCAGAACCACCGCCCCGCCACCGGCCGCCAGACGACTCTTCCAGACCGGACCGACCTTTTCACGCCAGGCGGCATGGATATCGGCGCGGGTCAGTCTGGGCACGGCGAGCCGTCTCCTCTGTTGGGCGGGGAAGGACTATGGCTTAGAACCCTGCCTCGCCGAGGGCAACGCCAGCGACGCCCCAGCGGCGTTCGGCGATCAGGTTTGTAGCGGTCGAGGCGACCGGAGGGCTGTTTTCGATGAATCCGCTGTTCGACACCCTGACCCGGACCGCCGCGCCCGGCGACCTGTTTCTGGAGCGACCGGATGGCGGCGTGATCCGCTACGGCGACCTGGACGGGCTGACGGGGCGGCTGGCCAACGCCCTGACCCGTGAGGGGGTGAAGGCCGGCGACCGGGTCGCGGTGCAGGTCGAGAAGAGCCCGGAGAACCTGCTGCTGTATCTGGCCGTGGTCCGGGCCGGGGCGGTCTTCCTGCCGCTGAACACGGCCTACACCCTCGCCGAGCTGGCCTACTTCATCGGCGACGCCGAGCCGGCCGTGGTGGTCTGCGATCCGTCGGCCGAGGCGGGGATCAGGGAGATCGTCGGCGGGACCCGGGTGTTGACCCTGGATGCGGCGGGGAAGGGGAGCCTGATGACCCTGGCCAGCGCCCAGCCCGAGACCTTCGGGACGGTGGCGCGGGAGGCGTCCGATCTGGCGGCCATCTGCTACACGTCCGGCACGACGGGACGGTCGAAGGGGGCGATGCTGACGCATGGCAACCTGATCGCCAACGCCCTGACCCTGGTGGACCTGTGGCGGTTCACGCCCGGCGACGTTCTGATCCACGCCCTGCCGATCTATCATGTGCATGGGCTGTTCGTGGCCACCAACGTGGTCATGGCCGCCGGCGCCGCGATGATCTTCCGGCCCAAGTTCGATGCGGCCGAGGTGCTGTCGCTGATAGCGCGGGCCACCAGCCTGATGGGCGTGCCGACCTTCTACACCCGGCTGCTCGACCAGCCGGGCCTGACGCCGGAGGCTTGCAAGGGGATGCGGCTGTTCATCTCCGGCTCCGCGCCCCTGCTGGCGGAGACGCATCGGGCTTTCGAGACCCGGACCGGGCAGCGCATTCTCGAGCGCTACGGCATGACCGAGACCGGCATGAACACCTCCAACCCCTATGACGGCGAGCGGGTCGCCGGGACGGTAGGGCCGCCGCTGCCAGACGTGGAGCTGCGGATCGCGGATCCGGAGACAGGCGCTGTCCTGGCCGGAGGCGAGATCGGCATGATCGAGGTGAAGGGGCCCAATGTCTTCGCCGGCTACTGGCGGATGCCCGAGAAGACCGCTTCGGAGTTCCGGCCCGGCGGCTGGTTCATTACCGGCGATCTGGGGAAGATCGACGAGGCCGGTTACGTCCAGATCGTCGGACGCGGCAAGGATCTGATCATTTCCGGCGGCCTCAACGTCTATCCCAAGGAGGTGGAGGTCGAGATCGACGCCCTGCCGGGGGTGGTTGAAAGCGCGGTGATCGGCCTGGCCCATCCCGATTTCGGCGAGGCGGTGACGGCGGTGATCGCCACCGGCGGCAAGGCGCATGCTTCCGAAGCCGAGGTGCTGTCGGCGCTGGCCGAGCGGCTGGCGCGGTTCAAGCAGCCCAAGCGGGTTCTGTTCGTCGACGACCTGCCGCGAAACGCCATGGGCAAGGTTCAGAAGGCCTTGTTGCGGGAGCAGCATGCCGGTCTCTATGCCTCGGGGGACGCATGAGCGACGTGATCATCATCGGCGGCGGGCACAACGGCCTGACCTGCGCCTTCTATCTGGCCAGCGCCGGGCTCAAGGTCACGGTGCTGGAAAAGCGCGACGTCGTCGGCGGCGCGGCCGTGACCGAGGAATTTCATCCGGGTTTCCGCAACAGCGTCGCCAGCTACACCGTCAGCCTGCTCAATCCCAAGGTCATTCGGGATCTGGAGCTGCCACGGCATGGCCTGAGGATCGTCGAGCGGCGGGCGTCCAACTTCCTGCCGGTGAGCGACAGCGACAGCCTGGTGACCGGGGAGGGACGGACCCACGCCGAGGTCGCCCGCTTCTCCCCGCGCGACGCCGACCGGCTCGACGCCTACAACGACAGGCTGGACGCCATCGCCGATGTGCTGCGGGATATCGTCCTGCAGACGCCGCCGGACATGGTCGAGGGCGGGCTGATCAGCGCCCTGCCGGAGCTGCTGAAGAGCGCGTCCCTGGCGAAACGGGTATCGAGCCTCGACACCACCGCCCGGCGCGATCTTCTGGCCCTGTTCTCGCAGTCGGCCGGCGACTGGCTGGACGGCTGGTTCGAGAGCGATCCGATCAAGGCGGTGTTGGGGTTCGACGGGATCGTCGGCAACTACGCCAGTCCCTATGCGGCGGGCTCGGCCTATGTGCTGCTGCACCATGTCTTTGGCGAGGTGAATGGCAAGAAGGGGGCCTGGGGGCACGCCATCGGCGGGATGGGGGCGATCACCCAGGCGATGGCCGCCGCCTGCCGGGAAAAGGGCGTCGAGATCCGCACCGGGGTCGGCGTCGCCGAGGTTGTGGTGAAGGACGGGCGCGCCGTCGGGGTGGTGACGGACAGCGGCGAGCGGCTGCTGGCCAGGGCGGTGGTCTCCAACATCCATCCGCGGCTGCTGTATCAACGGCTGCTGGACCCGGCGGTGCTGCCGGCCGACTTCAACGAGCGGATCACCCGCTACAAATCGGGGTCCGGCACCTTCCGGATGAATGTCGCGCTCAGCGAACTGCCGAAGTTCACCTGCCGTCCCGACGCGGGCGACCACATGACCGCCGGCATCATCATGGCTCCGAGCCTGGCCTATATGGAGCGGGCCTGGATCGACGCCCGCACAGACGGCTGGTCCAAGCAGCCGATCGTCGAGATGCTGATCCCCTCGACCCTGGATGACAGCCTGAGCCCACCCGGCCAGCATGTCGCCAGCCTGTTCTGCCAGCATGTGGCGCCGGAGCTTTCGGGCGGCCGATCCTGGGACGACCACCGCGAAGAGGTCGCCGACCTGATGATCGACACCGTTGACGGCTGGGCGCCGCGGTTCAAGGCCTCGGTGCTGGGCCGCCAGATCAAGAGTCCGCTGGATCTGGAGCGCGACTTCGGCCTGGTCGGCGGCGACATCTTCCACGGGGCCCTGACCCTGGACCAACTCTTCTCGGCCCGGCCGGTGCTGGGGCACGGGGCACATCGCGGACCCTTGAAGGGGCTCTACATGTGCGGCGCGGGAACCCATCCCGGCGGCGGCGTCACCGGGGCCCCGGGGCACAATGCGGCGCGGGAAGTGCTGAAGGACGCCAGGGCCCGGCGATTCTGAGGCCTTTCCAGAGGCCCGTCGTCGGGCTAATCGTCGGGCATGAACACGACCCTGTGCGGGCGCCGGCCCAGCCGGTTCTCGCGACCGAACCACAAGGTATGAAGCCCCTGATCTGACCTCAGGCGCCTTGCCGCACGCGGCATCCCGGCGGGCTTTCCCGCCCCGTTTCATACCGGAACCTCCCTCATGACCCCGACACCCCGCGACTGGGCCGCCCGTTTCAGCGACAGGATGGCCCGCGTCCGCGCGAGCGAAATCCGCGAACTCCTCAAGCTGCTGGACCAGCCGGACATCCTGTCCTTCGCCGGCGGCATTCCCGACCCGGAGCTGTTCCCGGTCGAGCGCATCGAGGCGGCCTACCGCCGGATTCTCGCCGATGCGGACCTTGCCCGGCAGGCGCTGCAGTATTCGGTCAGCGAGGGCTATCTGCCCCTGCGCCAGTGGATCGCCGGGCGGATGACCCGGGACGGCATGCCCTGCACGGCCGACAACATCATGCTGACCGCCGGGTCGCAGCAGGCCCTCGACCTGCTGGGAAAGCTGCTGCTGAGCGCCGGGGACACGGTGCTGACGGCGCGGCCGACCTATCTTGGGGCGCTGCAGGCGTTCAATGGCTATCAGCCGGCCTATCTGGACCTGCCCGACGGCGCGCTTTCCGGCGCGGGCGGCGAGGCCTTCGAGGCCAGATGCGCCGGCGCGGTGGGCTATTTCGTGCCGGACTTCGCCAACCCGACGGGTCGCAGCCTGACCCTGTCGGAACGGGAAGGCCTGCTGGATCTGGCCGACAGGCTGGACATGACCCTGATCGAGGAGGCGGCCTATCGCGACCTGCGGTTCGCGGGCGAGCCCCTGCCGACACTGCTTGGCCTGGACATCGCACGGACGGGCTCGATCGAGACGGCCCGGACCCTCTACTGCGGCACCTTTTCCAAGACCCTGTCCCCGGCCCTGCGGATCGGCTGGGTCTGTGGTGCGGCGGCGGCGATCGAGAAGCTGGTGCTGCTGAAGCAGGGGGCGGACCTGCATGTCTCGACGATCAACCAGATGGTCGCCCATCAGGTGGTGTCGGAAGGCTATGACCAGCATCTGGGCCGGCTGCGGGCGGCCTATGGCGCCAAGCGCCAGGCGCTGCTGGCCGCCCTGGACCGGCACATGCCGCCGGGCGTGGCGTGGTCGATCCCCGAGGGCGGCATGTTCGTCTGGCTGACCCTTCCGGAAGGGCTGGACGGCAAGATCCTGCTGGAGCGGGCGCTGGCGGAGGAACGGGTCGCCTTTGTGCCGGGCGAGCCCTTCTTCGCCGAGGTCGCGTCGCGCAACTGCCTGCGGCTCAGCTATTCCATGCCGGGTGACGCCGACATCGATGAGGGCGTCCGGCGGCTGGGACGGCTGATCGCCCGAGCCGGCTGAGCGGCGAAAATCCGCCCAGGCTTCCGCCACGACAGGCTTTTTCTGGGAAGGGCTTGCGGTATCGTCTGTCGCAAGCCGCTCGGGAATGCGGTCAATCGGGAGGATGCCACCATGCGCGCCGTCATCAGACGCTCGGGAAAACTGGTCTGCGACGAGATGGCGGCCCCGACGCCGGGACCGGGGCAGACCCTGGTCAAGACGCTGGTGTGCGGCATCTGCGGGTCGGACCTGCATGCGCTGCACTATCTCGATCACATGGTCGACCTGGCCAAGAAGGCCGGCGGGTCGGACCGGATGAATCCGGCGGCGGACATGGTCTTCGGCCATGAGTTCTGCGCCGAGGTGATCGAGCACGGCGCTGGCGGCGGGCGGTTCAAGCCGGGGACCCGGGTGGTCAGCGTGCCGATGACCTTTGGCCCGGCGGGGTTCGAGGCGGTCGGCTATTCCAATACCTTCCCCGGGGGTTTCGCCGAATACATGGCCCTGACCGAGGCCATGCTGCTGGAGGTGCCCAACGGCCTGGCGACCGATCTGGCGGCGCTGACCGAGCCGATGTCGGTCGGCGCCCATGCGGTGGCCGAGGCGGCCCTGGAGCCGGGCAGCGCCTCGCTGGTGCTGGGCTGCGGGCCGGTCGGCCTGGCGGTGATCGCCGCGCTGAAGCTGCGCGGTCACGGGCCGATCATCGCCGCGGACTTCTCGCCGGCCAGGCGGGCGCTCGCCGAAAGACTGGGCGCCGATGTGGTGGTCGATCCGGCCGAGGGCTCGCCGCATCTGAAGTGGAAGGACTTCGGGGTGCCCTCGACCCTGGTCGAGCACGCCATGGCCCGGATGTCCGGACAGTTGAAGGGCCGTTCGGTGGTGTTCGAATGCGTCGGCTCGCCCGGGGTGCTGCAGAGCGTGATCGAGGGCTGCCCGCCCGGATCGCAGATCCTGGTCGCCGGGGTCTGTATGGAGCCCGACCGGATCGAGCCGTCGCTGTGCATCAACAAGCAACTCGATCTGAAGTTCGTGCTTGGCTACACGCCGGAAGAGTTCGCCGGGACCCTGCACGACATCGCCGAGGGGCGGCTGGACGTGGCGCCGCTGATCACCGGCACGGTTGGTCTGTCAGGCGTGGCCCAGGCCTTCACGGACCTGAAGGACCCCGAGGCGCATGTGAAGATCCTGGTGAACCCCTCCCTGAACTGACGCGCGGCGATCACGGCAGAGGTCGTTCCGCTGGTTTCAGGCGGCGGGCGCGCGGCGGCATCGCGGCTGGCGTCGGGACCGTGCGCTAGCGAAGCGACCTGCAATTATACTCTGTCGTCAGGACCGGGGTGGAGCAGATTTCGGCAAGGCCCTGAAAATGTGCAGGAATGTGTGGGTCTCCGGGTAGCCCGAGGCGCTGGAATCGTAGGTCGCGGCGTAGGCCGGCCGTAGGTCGCCTGACTGCGATTGTGGGCCTGTTTGCGCCCGGGCGTGGTCGGGCCGCCAAAGAGCGCGCAGCCGGCCTCGATATTTTTACCCGGGTCTAATCAGTCGTCCCCGAACAGGGCCTGGTGGCGGGCCATGATCGCGGGCCAGAGGGTCGCGGCGTCGGGGAGGTCGAGGTCGAAATCGGCCTTGAGGGTGGCGACATAGTCCCCGGCGTCGGCGATCAGCCGGTCGGTCGCGCCCCCGGCGGTCAGGGTGCGCAGGGTGCGGCCGCGCATCATCAACAGGCCGTCGGGACGATGGCGCTGGACCACCGCGTTCTGGACGAAGCCGGAGGTCGGATCTGTCTGGAGCCAGTGGCAGCGCTCGGCCAGGGCCGCCTCGTCGGCGGGGGCGATGCGGAAGTCGAAGCTGGGCGCGCCGCCGGCCGGATGGTTGTGCAGCCGCCACCAGCCGTCCCGCTGATCCTCCAGCCGGTAGGCGAAGGCGCCGCCCGCGACGGGGCCATCGACGATGGGGTAGGGCTCGATCGGGCCGTCGCCGAAGCCGACATCGGCCAGCCAGGGACCGTCATCGAGATCGACCCGGAGGATCAGGTGGTTGCCGACCGCCTCGTCGCCGCGCGCCTCGCGCATCACGCCCCCGGCCATCCGGGTCACCCGAAAGCCGATCTCGCCGAGCGCCCAGCCCAAGAGGCCGTTCATCTCGTAGCACCAGCCGCCGCGACGCCGGGTGACGATCTTGTCGAAGGCGGCGGCGGGATCGGTGGTCACCGGGCGACCAAGCTGGACGTCGAGATTCTCGTAAGGGATGGCCAGATGATGGGCGCGGTGGACCGCCCTCAGGGTGGCGAGGTCCGGCCGGACCGGGCCGCCGTGGCCGATGCGGTCGAGATAGGCGGCGAGGTTCACAGGCGGGCCCTGATGTCGGCGTAGGCGGCGTCGAGGAGGGCGGCGATGGCGTCGTCGTCCGACGGCCGGCCCGGACGAAGCTTGAGGTGACGCATGCGCTTGCCGGAGCCTTCGAGCAGACGGTGCGGGTCAGCCAGATCGGCGCCGTGGAAGAAGCCGATGGCGGCGTGAGCGGAGAAGGCGGCGGTGTAGACGAAGGCGGCCTCGCCAACGCAGGCGGTCGGGGCGTGGTCGTGGATCAGCTCGCGAATATCGGGGCCGAGGGCGCGGATACGGTCGAACCAGGGCCGGACGAGGTCGCGGAGGGGATCGGCGGCCTCGAACCAGGCCTCGACGGTGGGGTCGCGTTGGCGCGCGCTGGGGAGGAGGAAGAGGGTCACGCCTGAAAGATGTGGGGCTTGCCCGGAAGAGTCGAGTGGATTGCTCTCCAACCCCCGCTCATCCCGGCGAAGGCCGGGACCCATCCGCCAGAGCGCTGGGCCGTGCGGTTAGCCGCAAGCAAGTTCCGGACGGGCGGAATTCATACCCGTCCGGAAAGCGGCGAGATCACGCGGATGGGTCCCGGCCTTCGCCGGGATGAGCGGGGGAGATGCTATTCCTTCTTGTCCATGCCCATGGCGGCGAGGATTTCGGGGCGGATGTTCTCGGTGCCCTTTTCCTGGATGTGCTGGGCGACGCGGGCGCCGACGGCGGCCATGGCCTCGCCGATGAAGCGGGGGCGGTTCTCGGCGGCCCACTTCAGCGAGGTTTCGCGGTTCTCGTTCAGGCCCTGGAATTTCGGGGCCACGTAGCGGGCGAAGAGTTCGTAGGACTTCTTCTTGTGGTCCCATTCGGCCCAGTTGTGGTCCATGAACAAGAAGACGCCGAAGCCGCCCGACTGTTTCTCCAGCCGCTCGATCTGGGCGATGGCGTCATCGGGGGTGCCGATCACGGCCATGCCGGAATTGATCAGGGCGTCGACCGGATCGGACCCGTCCTGCGGCGCCAGCGGCAGGGCGGCGACCTCGCGGAAGTAGTAGAGCCAGTCATCGAGGCCGAAGCGGACCTGGGCGCGGGCTTCCTCACGGGTGGCGGCGATGTGCATCGGACCGACCAGGCGCCAGCCATTGCGGTCGACGGTGGTGCCGGCGTCCTTCGCGGCTTCCTCGGCGATGGCCCAGTTGCTGGCGAGGGCGTTGAAGCCGCCCGACTGGGTGGCGCCGATGCTGAGCATGCCGATGCCGTGGCGGCCGCAGGCCTTGGCCCCGGTGGGGGAGACCTGGCTGGCCGCGCAGATCTCGACGGACGGGCGGCTGTAGGGGGTCATCTGCAGGCGGGCTTCCTGCAGGGTGAACCAGTCGGTGACCTTGGTGACCTGTTCGCCGCGCAGCAGCGGCACGAGGACGTCGAGGGCCTCGTCCATCCGGTCCCGCTGGGCGCTGACCGGGATGCCCATCATGAAGGCGTCGGAGGGTAGGGCGCCCGGGCCGCAGCCCAGCATCACCCGGCCCCGGGTGATGTGGTCCAGCTGGTTGATGCGGTCGGCCAGCATCAGCGGGTGGTGATAGGGCAGGGAGGAGACGCCGGTGCCAAGGCGAATGGTCTTCGTGCGCTCGGCGACGGTGGCGATGAAGAGTTCGGGGCTGGCGATCAGTTCGTAGCCGGCGGAGTGGTGCTCGCCGATCCAGGCTTCCTCGAAGCCCAGCCGGTCCATGTGCTGGACCAGCTCGATATCGCGCTCAAGGGCGAGGGTCGGGTTCTCGCGCAGCGGGTGGAAGGGGGCGATGAAGGCGCCGAAGCGCATCTTCCGGCCAGCCATGATCTGTATCTCCCGATAGGTTTTTGGTGATTGGCGTTCACCTTACGCAGGACGGCCGGTTTGGGAAGGGTGACTTGGCGTCAGGCCTGAGCTTCGGCGCCGGCGGCCTCGAGCAGGCGGATCACGGCGGTCTCGAAAGCGCGATCCGACTTTCCGGGCTTGAGGGTCAGCTTTCCGGCCTCGAAGGCGCGGGGAATCAGGGGGTGGATATAGGCCTTGCGGCAGACGGCCGGCGTGTTGCCGAGGCGTCTGGCGACCGCCTTGACGCAGGCGGTGACGGCGCTCTTGCCGGAGCCGCAGGCCTCGTCGGAGCAGAGGACGCGCGCCGCCTCAAGCGTGCCGGCCCAGGTGCGGAAGTCCTTGGCGGTGAAATTCTCGCCGGTGGCCTCGCGCAGATAGTCGTTCACATCGCCCGAGGCGATGGCGCAGAGGTCGCCATCGTCATCCCGGTACTGGAACAGCCGCTGGCCGCGCAGGTCCTGGCAGGACTTGACCACCCGGGCGAGGCGGCGGTCCTGGAAGCGGGTGCGGTGGGTCTTGCCGCTCTTGCCGGTGAATTCGAACACCCCGCCGGCGCTGGTAAGGGTGGCGTGGCGGTCGCGCAGGGTGGTCAGGCCGAAGCTCTTGTTGGTGCGGGCGTATTCGTCGTTGCCGACGCGGATCAGGGTCAGTTCGAGCAGGCTGATGACGGCGGCGACCACCTTGGCCTTGGGCAGGCCCTTGCGGCGCAGGTCCTTCTGCACCCGCTTGCGCAGGCGGGGCAGGGCGCGACCGAAGGCGGCGACACGGCTGAACTTGGCGTCGTCGCGATGCGCCGACCAGTCAGGATGGTAGCGGTATTGCTTGCGGCCTCGGGCGTCGCGGCCGGTGGCCTGGATGTGGCAGCCGGGTCGCGGGGCGATCCAGACGTCGGTCCAGGCCGGGGGGATGACGAGTCGGGCGATGCGGTCGAGGGTGGCGGCGGCCTGGATCCTGTGGCCGGCCTGATCGTAATAGGCCCAGCCGCCCGAGACGGCCCGGCGGCTGTATCCGGCGCCGCCGTCGCTGCAATAGACCAGGCCTTCGGGGAGTTCGGGGTCGTCCCCGCCATCGCGCGGCATCAGCCGGCCTGCCGCGGCGGAACGGGGGAAAGGGGACCGGTCATGGGGCTCACGCTTGCTTCTGTTCGCGCAACGTGGCTGGAGGGCGGTGAGTTCCGCACGCAGGGAGCGCCGCCTTGAACTATCGCCACGCCTTTCACGCCGGCAATTTCGCCGATCTGGTCAAGCACGCGGGGCTGCTGCAACTGCTCGACCTGCTGATGGCCGATCCGCGCCCGCTGACCCTCATCGACACCCACGCCGGGGCCGGCGGCTATGACCTGGAGGGCGAACTGTCGCGGCGGACCGGCGAGGCGGCGCAGGGGGTGTTCCGGCTGATGGAGACGCCGTTGGCGCCGGCGGTGTTCGATGCTCTCAAGGCGGCGGTCGCGGCGGGCAATCCCGGGGGCGGGGTGCGGTTCTATCCCGGCTCGCCCAGCCTGATCGGCGGTCGGCTGCGGCCCGGCGACCGCTACACCGCCTGCGAGCTGCGCGACGATGATCTGGCGCTGCTGCGGCAGACGCTGGCAGGTCATGAGGGCGCCGAGGCGGTGCAGGCGGACGGCTACGCCACGGCCGTCGCCCGGACCCCGGAGGCCGGGCGGGTTCTGGTGCTGATCGACCCGCCGTTCGAGCGGGCGGACGACTACAGCCGGATCGCCGAGACCCTGGCCGGGGTGCTGGCGAAGAACCCGTCGGCGGTCCTTGCCGCCTGGCTGCCGCTGAAGGATCTGGAGACCTTCGACCACTTCCTGCGCCAGATCGAACCGCTGGCGCCGGACGCCATGGTCGCCGAATGCCGGCTGCGGCCGCTGGACAATCCGATGAAGATGAACGGCTGCGCCCTGGTCGTCGCCGGCGCGCCGGTCGGGCTGGATGCGCCGCTGGGCGAGATCTGCCGCTGGGTCGCCGGGCTGGGCGAGGGGCAGGGACGCGGGGAGGCCTGGCGGCTCGACGGCTGATTTATTGCATGTGCGAACAGCACGGATGTGTTATGTTGCGACGCACAACCGGCGGCGCTCCCCGGCCGCCCCAGGCGGAGACATCCCTGTCATGACCCTCGCGACTTCCACGCCCGATCTCAAGGACGCCACCGAAAAGGCGACGCGCCTGCCAGTCGGCGTCAGTTCTCCCCTGTGGATGATGATCGGCGGCGCCGCCATGATGGGCGCCGCGGTGTTCTGGGCCACCCGCTGGATGCGGCCGACCAACCTCGAGGCGCTTCTGGCCGCGCCGCGAGCTGCGGCCGACGATCAGGTCGAGGCCCCCGACGTCGTCGAGACGGCGGCTGCGGTGATCGAGGCGACAGCGGACGCCGTGGTCGAAACCATGACCGAGGCCGTCGGGACCGTCGTCGAGGCGTTGCCCGACATGGACGTGGTCATGGATCCGGTCATCGAGGCTCCGGTTCTGGTCGCGGTCGATCCCGACCCCCTTCCCGCGCCGGAGGCCCCGGCCGCCGCCGATGATCTGACGGTGCTGAAGGGCGTTGGCCCGAAGCTGGCGGCGGCCCTGGCCGAGCGCGGCGTGACCCGGCTGGCGCAGATCGCCGCCTGGACCGAAGCCGAGGTGGAAGCCCTCGACAAGGACATGAAACTGATGGGCCGCATCGGCCGGGAAGCCTGGATCGAACAGGCCCGGAGTTTCAGCGCGGCTTAAGTTCGGGCCGAACCGTCTTTCGTCCGCTTGCCACGGCGACCCGGAGGGTGGCGCCAACCAAGGCCCAAGCCCAGCCGCCTGAGCAGCGGCCCGTTCAGAACAACCTGGCTGGCAAGGCGGCTGAACCTGGATCCCGGCCTTCGCCGGGAAGGCGGATTGCAGGGTGATCTGCCCTAGTCCGGTCGGTTCAGCATATTGTTGAGCAGGGTCTCCGACTGCTTGCGGGCCTTCTCGCTGGTTCCGCAGACGAAGCCGTTGGGCGTGCTGTGGCAGCGGCGGCCGGCCTGGGATTCCTCGACCGACGCGGGGGCGTTGGCCTCTCGACGGGCGGCCTCGGCGCGCTCGATCGCGGCGAGGTTCGCCGCCGCCGGGTCCGATTCCGCGGCGGCGGCGGGCGGCCTGTTGAGATAGTCGGCCACGCCCCAGTCCTCATCGTCCTCTCCCTGTTGGTCGGCGGGCCGGGTCGCAGCGGCGGGCTGGGGCGGATTGGCTGTCGCGGGCTGGGTGGCGGGCGCGGCCTGAAAGGCGAGCGCGAGGGCGACGGCGAGGATCATCGATGAACTCCTGTCCAGGGCCGACAGGGTCGCCGCGTCGCGCGCGGCGGAAAACATCGAAAAGGGGGGCGTTCTCAGAGACCGAAGGCGGCGAGCAGGCGATCAGCCGCCAGCGAGGCCGGCATCTCGCCTGATCTGACGCGGGCCTCCAGGTCCTGCGCCAATGCGGCGACGACCGGGTCGGCCTTGAACGCCGCCTCCAGCCGGTCGCGGACCATGGCCTGCATCCAGCGGATGTTCTGTGCCGCGCGGCGGGCGGCCCGTTCGCCGTTGGCGGTCATCACCTCGCGATGCCGCTCGATCTGGGCCCAGAGCCGGTCGAGGCCGGCATTGTTGAGGCCGGACGCCGTCAGGACCGGCGGCGTCCAGTCCGGGCTGGCGGGGGTGAGGATATGCAGGGCGTTGCGATAGTCCCGCGCCGAGCGCTCCGCCCGGGGCGGATCGATGTCGGCCTTGTTGATCAGGATCAGGTCGGCGATCTCGATCAGACCCTTCTTGATTCCCTGAAGCTCGTCGCCGCCGCTGGGGATGAGAATGGCCAGGAAGATATCGACCATATCGGCAACGACGATCTCGGACTGACCCACGCCGACGGTCTCGACGATGACCACATCAAAGCCCGCCGCCTCGCAGAGCAGGACGGCCTCGCGGGTCTTGCGGGCGACGCCGCCCAGTTCGCCGCCGCTGGGCGAGGGACGGATGAAGGCGGCCGGATCCATCGCCAGCCGCTCCATGCGGGTCTTGTCGCCAAGGATCGAACCGCCGTTGCGGGTGGAGGAGGGATCGACGGCCAGGACCGCCACGCGGTGGCCGGCGGCGGTCAGATTGCAGCCCAGGGCCTCGATGGTTGTCGACTTGCCGGCGCCCGGGACACCGGTGATCCCGACCCTCTGGGCGCCGCCGGTGTGGGGCATGATGGTCTTCAGGAGGGCGCGGGCCGCCAGCTGATGATCGGCGCGGCGGCTCTCGACGAGGGTGATGGCCCGGCCCAGGGCGGCGCGATCCCGGGCGATCAGGGCGCGCGCCAGATCTTCATGGTTAAGAACGGTGGCCATGGTTGGGCTTTAGGGCAGGTGTGGCCGCGACGGAAGGCTTTGACGGGCGGCGGACCGTCTCAAATTCGCGCCGTGGGCGACTGTCGGGGCGATACCGCTGGCCGGAGCGTGAATCCTCACCCAAAGCCATTCAACTTCCGTAAGCATTGAGGCAGAGTGGTTAAGGGGCGCGTCGCGGCTCCACGGTGATCTGGAGCTGATTATGGTTTTCGCCCGCACCCACGTTGAGCTGCACAACATCCGCAAGAACATCGAGCAGATCAAGAAACTGTCCGACAACGTCGTCGGCGTCGGTCCCTTCGGGATCGGCATGGACGCGGCCCTGAACGTGCTGCCCAACATCGGCAAGATCAATCCCGGCGTGACCTACAGCGCCCTTGCCGGCGCCCTGCTGATCTTCGATGGCGTCCGCGCTCGCGCCTCGATGATGGTTCTGGTGCAGATGTTCGCCATTCTCACGATCGACACCCTGGCGCCCCTGTTCGGCAAGAAGGGCGCGATCGCCGACGCCTTCTTCACCGGCCACAAATGGTCGGCAGACCTGCTGCTCAAACATATGGAAGAGACCATCTATTTCGAAGGCACCCGCCGGGAGGCGATGCATTCGGTCGAATACCGGGATCTGATGGGCCGGGTGCGGGCCGGCAAGGAGAGCCGCCGCGTGGTTTTCCTTGGCGGTGACGGCGGCTCGGACAAGGCGCAGGACCTGCCCTCCATTCCGCCCCACGGTTGAGACTCTGTTTGCGGGCAGGAGCTGTTCGAAATACGGGCAAGCTCTTGAATTCCGCTCTTCCCGGCGAAGGCCGGGATCCATTGTCGGGCGTCTGGCCGGCCGGCTTGTCCTGAAAGATGGGCGCTCAGCCGGATGGGCCCCGGCGGTCGCCGGGGTGGGCGGAAGAAAGCGGGTCAATTCGCCGGTGCTGATTGAGGCTAGGCGGAACGGACGCCGTCGTTATACGCTGACGTCCCATGAGCCGAGAACGCGCCCACAGCGCCTGGAAATCCGCTGAGTCGATCAAGACCATTTCGGACCGGGTGATCGGGATCGGTCCCTTTGGCGTGGGGCTCGACGGCCTCCTGACCTGGATTCCCGGCGTTGGCATTACCTACAGCCTTGCGGCGGGGCTGTTCCTGCTGTTCGAGGCGGCGCGGGCCCGGGTGTCCTTCGGCACCTTTCTGCGCATGCTCAGCTATCTGGGGCTCGACGCCCTGACCTCTGAAGTGCCCATCGTCGGCGACGCCATCGACTTCTTCTGGCGGGGGCATCTGATGGCGGCGACCGCCTTGCAGAAGGACGTAGAGGATCGCCACGGCGCGCCCGAGGACGTGCCTGAGCGGAAGCATGCCCGCAAGAAACCAGCCCATAAGACGCCCGGGGGCCGCCGCGTCGCTCACTGACCGGCGGGCTTTCCAGCGGCCGCCCGCCGCGCGATGATCCCTGCAAGAGTCAGGGAGAGACCGCCGCATGTCCGACCAGGAACGCTACATCCGTCCGCCGAGCGCTGAGTCCGAGGGCAGGGCGCCGGGCCGGGGCCGGCTGAAGGGCCGACGGATCCTGGTGGTCGGCGGCGGCCAGCGCACGGTCGACGCGGAGACCGATCCGGTCGGCAATGGCCGGGCGATGTGCCTGCTGTTCGCGCGCGAGGGCGCCCAGGTCGCGGTGGCGGATCGCGACGAGACCAGCGCCGCCGAGACGGTGCGCTTGATCGAGGCCGAGGGCGGCCAGGGCTTCGTCATCCAGGCCGACATCAGTCATGAGTCCGACGTCGTCGCCATGGTCGAGCAGGCGGCGCGGGAGATGGGCGGCCTCGATGGTCTCGCCCTGAACGTCGGCATCGGCGTGGGCGGGCTGGGCCTGGCGGCGGTGACGACCAAGGCCTGGGACCAGGTGCTGGGGGTCAATCTGCGCGGGCCGATGCTGTGCTGCCGCGAGGCCCTGCCGGTGCTGGAGCCGGGCAGCCCGATCGTCTTCATCTCTTCCATCGCCGGCCTGGCCGCCGGGTCGCGCCTGCCGGCCTATGACTCTTCCAAGGCGGCGCTGGGCGGGCTGATGCGGCATGTGGCCATGGAAGGCGCGCGCAAGGGCGTGCGGGCCAATATCATCGCGCCGGGTCTGGTGGACACGCCTCTGGGCCGGGAGGCGACCCGGGGGCGGCCCAGTCGCGGCGCGGCGCCGGTGCCCTTCGGCCGGCAGGCGACTGGCTGGGAGATCGCCTATGCGGCCCTGTTCCTGATCAGCGACGAGAGCGTCTATGTGACGGGGCAGACCCTGGCTGTGGACTCAGGGATGACCGGGATCAGCTGAGGCCGCCGGCTGGCCATAGGCGACCTTCCAGACGGCGAGCCCGGTGATCGCACCGACGACCGGGCCGAGGAACAACAGGCCGGTCTCGTCTCCGAAGGTCGGCTTGCCGGCGAGCCAGAGGCCGGCCGCGACGCCGCACATCAGGCCCGTGCCGACGGCCGCCTTCGGACTGACCAGGTTCCAGCGATGCAGCAGAGCCCAGGCGCAGAAGGCCGCCAGCAGGAAGGGCCAACCCATCACCAGGCCCATGACCGGGCCGGCGATCCAGGCCGTGACGGCGGCGCTGATCATGTCGGCGTCGGGGCCGCTGGCGGTGACGGCGTCGCCGATCATGATGACATTGGCCAGGATGAGCGAGGGGAGCAGCCAGGCGGTGACGGCGGCGAGGGCGATGCGGGTCGAGGGTATCGGCGACATGAACAGCTCCTGTTGCGGCGGGAGCATCCTGGGGGCGGCGAGATCAGGGCTCGCGCAGGCGCGGTGCAGGCGCGGTCAAAAGACGGGCTTGATCAGACTGAGGTGAAATTGGCCTGCGGAAGATCTCGGACATCTGGATGGCGAGCCGCACCCGCATAGGCGATGGGCCACATGATCGCCCCCGTCAGCGCCCCGGTCATCACGAAGACCGGAATGAGCTTTACCGCCTCCGGACCGACTGTTCCGGCCGTGAGCAGAAGCAGCAGCAAACCGGCCAAGCCGCTGGCGACCGCCGCAAGTCCGACAAACGTGGCCGCGCCGGCACGGGCCCTGTGGAGGAACCACCACATGGGGCCGAACAGGATCAGGAGGGCGGCCAGAGCAATCGGGCCTCCGAACAGGAGGCCGGTCAACCAGACCCACAACAACATGATGAAGAAGCCTGTGACGTCGGGGGCCACCCCCGGCGCAAGGCCTCCGGGCGATTCCACAAAGGCCATCGCCAAGCCCGCCACGGCGAAGAACAATGGGCTGAAGACCGTTCCCGCCAGGATCGCCAGGGCGACGCGCAGGGGGTGCGTCATCCGGCGCATCAGGTCTAGTCTGCCGCCGCCTGGTCGTAGCCCAACTGCCGGTTCAGCTTCTGCAGCAGGTCGATGGCGGCTTCGGCGATGACGGTGCCGGGCGGGAAGATGGCGGCGACGCCGGCGGCTTCCAGTTCCGGCCAGTCCTGGGGCGGGATCACGCCGCCGATCACCGTCATGATGTCGGGGCGGCCCTGGCTGGCCAGTTCGGCCTTGAGTTCCGGGGCCAGGGTCAGGTGACCGGCGGCCAGGGAGCTGGCGCCGACCACATGGACGTCGTTCTCGACGGCCTGGCGGGCGGCTTCGGCGGGGGTCTGGAAGAGGGGACCGATGTCGACGTCGAAACCGAGGTCGGCGAAGGCGGTGGCGATCACCTTCTGGCCCCGGTCGTGGCCGTCCTGACCCATCTTGGCGATCAGGATGCGGGGACGGCGACCGTCGGCCTGTTCAAAGGCCTCGACCATGGCCTTGGCCCGGGCGACGGCGGCGTCGGAACCGGCTTCCTTCATATAGACCCCCTGGATCGACTTGATCTCGGCGCGGTGGCGGCCAAACACCTTCTCGAGGGCGTAGCTGATCTCGCCGACCGTGGCCTTGGCGCGGGCGGCGTCGACCGCCAGCGCCAGCAGGTTGCCATCGGCGCGGGCGCCGGCCTCGAGCGCATCAAGCGCGGCCTGCGTCTCAGCTTCGTTGCGTTCCGCCTTGAGTCTTTTCAGTTTTTCCAGCTGAGCGGTGCGGACAGCGCTGTTGTCGACCTTGAGCACCGGGATGTCGTCGGCGACTTCGGGACGGTAGCGATTGACCCCGACCACGCTCTGGCGATTGGCGTCGATCCGCGCCTGGGTGCGGGCGGCGGCTTCCTCGATGCGCAGCTTAGGCAGGCCCTGTTCGATGGCCTTGGCCATGCCGCCGAGCGCCTCGACCTCCTCGATGTGCTCCAGCGCGCGGGCGGCCAGATCGTGGGTCAGGCGTTCGACGTAGTAGCTGCCGCCCCAGGGATCCGCGACCCGGGTCGTGCCGCTTTCCATCTGCAGGAACAGCTGGGTGTTGCGGCTGATGCGGGCGGAGAAATCCGTAGGCAAAGCAAGGGCTTCGTCGAGGGAGTTGGTGTGCAGGCTCTGGGTCTGGCCGTTGACCGCCGCCATGGCCTCGACGCAGGTCCGGGCGACGTTGTTGAACACGTCCTGGGCCGCCAGCGACCAGCCGGAGGTCTGGCTGTGGGTGCGCAGGGACAGCGAGCGGCTGTCCTTGGGATCAAACTCCCGCTTCATCAGCCGGGCCCAGAGCAGGCGCGCGGCCCGCATCTTGGCCACTTCCATGAAGTAGTTCATGCCGATGGCCCAGAAGAAGCTCAGGCGCGGGGCGAAGACGTCGATGTCCATGCCCGCGGCCACGCCGGCCCGGGCGTATTCGATGCCGTCGGCCAGGGTGTAGGCCAGCTCGAGGTCCGCCGTCGCCCCGGCTTCCTGCATGTGATAGCCGGAGATCGAGATCGAGTTGAACTTCGGCATATTGCTCGAAGTGTATGAAAAGATGTCCGAAATGATCCGCATCGAAGGCGCCGGCGGATAGATGTAGGTGTTGCGGACCATGAACTCCTTGAGGATGTCGTTCTGGATGGTCCCGGACAGCTTTTCAGGGGCGACCCCCTGTTCCTCGGCGGCGACGATGTAGAGGGCCAGGATCGGCAGCACCGCGCCATTCATGGTCATGGAGACGCTCATCTTGTCGAGCGGGATGCCGTCGAACAGGGTGCGCATGTCGAGGATGCTGTCGATAGCGACGCCGGCCATGCCGACATCCCCCTTTACCCGCTCATGGTCGGAATCGTAGCCCCGGTGGGTCGCCAGGTCGAAGGCGACCGACAGGCCCATTTGCCCCGCGGCCAGGTTGCGGCGGTAGAAGGCGTTGGAATCCTCGGCGGTCGAGAAGCCGGCGTACTGCCGCACCGTCCAGGGATTGGTCACATACATCGTCGGATAGGGCCCGCGCAGGAAGGGCGCGACGCCGGGATAGCCGGTGAGGAAGTCGAGGCCGGCGGTGTCTTCTGGACCGTAGGCCGGGGCGACGGCGACGCCTTCCGGCGTTTCCCAGGCCGGGCCGTCGGCGGCGGGCGCCTGGACCAGGGGGGTGGCGTCAAAGTCCAGTTCGGCGAAGTTGGGGAAGGCGGTCATGGGCTCAGGCCTCCTCATGGGCGGCGGCGAGGCGGACAGGGGGCAGGGCGGGACAGGTCGCGCCGGGCCCGGGCAGGCGCGGATCGGGACCGGTCACGGCGAAGGCGGCCGGATCGACGGTCAGCACCTCGGCGGGCGTTTCGTCGGCGTTGGGGAAGGCGGTGACGCCCAGAATCCTGTGGGGCGCGGCCAGCCATGCGTCGCGGGTGGCGGTGACGGCGGCGGCGACCACGCCTTTGGAGAGGGCCTCGATCAGTCCGCCTTCCGCTTCGATGGCCTGGAAACCGCTCCAGGCGGCGCGGGCGATCTGGTCAGTCAGGGTCTCGATATAGGCGGAGCCCCCGGCGGGATCGGCGACCCGGCCCAGATGCGACTCTTCCATCAGCACCAGCTGGGTGTTGCGGGCCTGGCGGCGGGCGAAGGCGGTCGGCAGGCCGATGGCGTCGCTGTAGGCCCCCAGGACCAAGGCGTCGGCGCCGCCGACAGCGGCGGCGAAGCCCGCGGCGGTGAGGCGGATCAGGTTGGTCCAGGGATCCTTGCGGGTCAGCATCCGGTGCGAGGAACGGGCCTCGATCCTCGGCGAGACGGTGACGCCGCAGGCCGCTGTAAGGCGGGCCCAGAGGGCCACGGCCGCGCGCAACTTGGCGACGCCGGTGAAGTACTCGCCATCGACGGAGACGCCGAGGGTGATGCCGGCGAAGGCCTGCTGCATCGTCAGGCCGGCGCGGACCAGGGCTCGGGCGTAGGCGGCCGCGGCCGCGATCATCACCGCCAGTTCGTCGGCCTCGCCGCCTCCGGCCTCATGGATGACGGTCCCGCTGGCCAGCATCAGGCTGGCCCTGGGGTGGATGGCCGCCAGCCGGGCGCCGACGGTGGCGGCAGAGACCAGGTGGCTTTCCATGGGTCCCGGCGACACGCCGGTGCGGATGAAGGCCGAGAAGGGGTCCATGTGGAAGGCGAGGGGCGCGTTGGGCGCGCCCTTGGCCAGGGTCGCCAGCCAGTCGGCGGCGCGGGGGCCGAGGAAGCCGGCGTCGAGAGCGACCGGCGCGAGGTCGAGGAGCACGCCATCCAGCGCCCGGGAGAGGCCTTCCGAATCGCCGACCGCGACGCCGTTCTGTCCGGTCGGATCAATACGGACCAGGACCGAGGCGGCGCCCTGTTCGAGGTCCTTGAGGATCTCGGCGTTGGCCTGGGACGGGTCGGGATGGGCGGTGACGCAGCGCAGGTCCCAGGGGCGGTCCGCATCCCGGGGCGACAGATCGCGGGGGTTGGCCGGGCCTTCGGTGTAGAGCGGTTTGACGGACAGGCCGCCGACCGTGCGCGACACCAGCGCCTCGTCGAAATCACGGCCCTTGAGGGTTTTCTCGACCAAGGCCAACCACTCGGCGCGCGGGGCGGCGGGGAAGTCGTCGGCGAGGGACAGGATCGGTCCGTTCACGGCAGGCTCCGGTGCAATGCAGCAATCGAGGCAGGGTCATGCGCTGCTGACGTAAGGAGCGTCAAGCGGCGGAGGGCGTCTCAAACCGCAGAACGGGCGCCGTCGACGCCGCTGCGGATCGCTCTTGCCGGAGTCAAACGTTCGTTCTATTTACACCGTATATCAACTTCGACAGCGAGACCCGATCCATGGCCCTGCCGCCCATTCTGCGTGACCGTCTGCGTCTTCCGGTGATCGGCTCGCCGCTGTTCATCATCTCCGGCCCCGAACTGGTGATCGCACAGTGCAAGGCCGGGGTGGTCGGCAGCTTTCCCTCGCTGAACGCCCGCCCGATCAGCCAGCTGGACGAATGGCTGGCCCAGATCACCGAGGAACTGGCGGCCTGGGACCGGGCCAATCCGGACCTTCCCTCGGCCCCCTTCGCGGTGAACCAGATCGTCCACAAGACCAACAACCGGCTCGAGGAGGACATCGAGCTGTGCGGCAAGTACAAGGTGCCCGTGGTCATCACCTCGCTGGGGGCCCGGGAGGACGTCAACAACGCCGTCCATGGCTGGGGCGGCATCACCCTGCATGACGTGATCACCAATCGCTTCGCGCGCAAGGCGGTGGAGAAGGGGGCCGACGGCCTGATTCCCGTCGCCGCCGGCGCTGGCGGTCACGCGGGCGGCCTGTCGCCCTTCGCCCTGGTGCAGGAAATCCGCGAATGGTTCGACGGGCCGGTGGCGCTATCGGGCTCGATCGCCCACGGCAAGGCCATCCTGTCGGCCCAGGCCATGGGGGCCGATCTGGCCTATATCGGCTCGGCCTTCATCGCGACCCAGGAGGCCCGGGCGGTGGAAGGCTACAAGGACATGATCGTCGAGAGCGCCGCGGACGATATCGTCTACAGCAACCTGTTCACCGGGGTTCACGGCAACTACTTGCGGCCGTCGATCGTCCGCGCGGGGCTGGACCCGGACAACCTGCCGGTCAGCGATCCGTCGAAGATGAACTTTGGATCGGGCGGCAACCAGGAAGCCAAGGCCTGGCGCGACATCTGGGGCTGCGGTCAGGGTATCGGCGCGGTGAAAGACATTCCGACGGCCGGCGAGATGGTCGCCAGACTGGCCGCCGAATACGAGGCGGCCAAGGTCGAGCTGGCCGCCAAGACCGCGCTGACCGCAGGCGCGCCCCTGGCCCTGGCGGCGGAGTAGGGGGCGCCGGGCCCGCCTTTGCGGCGGGCCGCCCTTGGCCCTGGCGTCCGGCGATCTAGGTTGCCTGTAGAGCAGCCGGAGCCATGACCATGACCAGACTTGTCGCCGCCTACCTGGCCTCGGGCCTGGTGTTCATCGCCCTCGATTTCCTGTGGCTGGCGGTGATCGCCCAGAAACTCTACCAGCGGGAGATCGGCGGGCTGTTGCTGGCCAAGCCCAACATGGTCGCCGCCGTCGCCTTCTACCTCATCTATCTGGCCGGGGTGGTCTATTTCGCGGTCCGTCCGGCCCTGGCGACGGGCTCGTGGACGACCGCCCTGGTCAGCGGCGCGATCTTCGGCCTCGTCGCCTATGCGACCTATGACCTGACCAACATGGCCACCCTGCAGGGCTTTTCCTGGACCGTCGTGGCGGCGGATCTGGCCTGGGGCGTCTTCGTCACGGCCGCCATCGCCGTCGCCGGCTACTCCGGCGCCGCCCTGATCAAGGCCTGACCGCCAGGCCCGATCGGCGCCGGCCAGGATCGAGCCGCCACGGTCCCGCAAACCCTGCTTTTGACGGAGCCCCCGGATCCGGGGGCGACGCGACGCCGCGCGCTCCGATTTTCCCTGCGATCATTTTCGAATGTGTGGTATGTCTCTATACGCCACATAGGCGAGCAGATCAGGGGTGTTTCATTGTCCGGTACGATTTCGACTGATTTTGATGTGCTGATCATCGGCGCGGGCCTGTCGGGCATCGGCGCCGCGCGCTACCTCAAGACGCGCATGCCCCGGAGCCGTTTCGCCATTCTGGAGGGCGAGGCGCGGATGGGCGGAACCTGGGATCTGTTCCGCTATCCGGGCATCCGCTCCGACAGCGACATGCACACCATGGGCTACGCCTTCAAGCCGTGGAAGAACGCCAAGGCCATTGCCGACGGCGGATCGATCCTGGGCTACATCAAGGAGGCGGCGGCCGAGAACGGCCTGGACAGTCACATCCGCTACAACAGCAAGGTGCTGCGCGCCGACTGGTCCTCGGCGGACAGCCGCTGGTCGCTGCAGATCGACCGGGGGGAGGGGAGGATTGAAACCCTGACCTGCGGCTTCCTGTTCTCCTGCGCCGGCTACTACAAGCACGGGCAGGGCTATCTGCCGCGCTGGGAGGGGTATGAGGACTATCAGGGGATCCTGGTTCATCCCCAGTTCTGGCCCGAGGACCTGGCCTATGAGGGCAAGCGGGTGCTGATCATCGGATCCGGCGCGACCGCCGTGACCCTGACCCCGACCCTGGCCGAAAAGGCCGCCAAGGTCATCCAGCTGCAGCGCTCGCCAACCTATGTCGTCACCCGGCCGGCGGAGGACGCTCAGGCCAACACCCTGAAGAAATGGCTGCCGGCGACGGTGGCCTATCACGCGGTTCGCTGGCGCAACATCCTGCGCGGCCGGATCATGGCGCGGAACATGGGCAAGGACCTGAAGGCGGCCAAGCGGTTTCTCGTCGGCATGGTCAAGGCTCAGCTCGCGCCCGACTACCCGGTCGAGAAACACTTCAAGCCCAGCTACCTGCCCGGCCAGCAGCGCATCTGCATGGTGCCGGACGGCGACATGTTCAAAGCCATCCGCAGCGGCCGCGCCGAGGTGGTCACCGACGAGATCGAACGGTTCACCGCCACCGGCGTGCAGCTTAAAGGCGGCGACCACATCGAGGCGGACATCATCATCACCGCCACGGGCCTGGAACTGGAGTTCCTCGGCGGCGTCGAGGCGAGCATCGACCAGCAGCCGATCGATCCGGCCAGACTGCTGATCTACAAGGGGTTCATGTACTCCAACGTGCCGAACCTGATCTATTTCACCGGCTATACCAACGCCTCCTGGACGCTGAAGGTGGACCTGGTGGCGGAGTTCGCGGTGCGGCTGCTGAAGCGGATGAAGGCAAAAGGGGCGGTGCAGGTGCGGCCGGTGGCGACGGAGGCGGACTACGCCCTGCCCAACCGGGCCAACCCCTTCATCTCCGGCTATGTGCGCCGGGCGGCCCACCGCCTGCCCAAGCATGGCGGGGCCTTCCCCTGGATCCACGAGCAGAACTACCTGTGGGATCGCAAGACCCTGCGCGGCGGCAAGCTTGAAGACGGGACGCTGAGGTTCTCCGGCCCTGAGAGGATCGAGCTGCCGGCGGCCCAGCGGGCCGAGGCGCCGGTGCAGATCGCCGCGGAATAGCGTCTGGCCGGGCGGCGGCATTGACTATGAAATGAAGAAGACAGGCCTGAAAGTGGTCGGCCCCAAACCCGGTTCGGGTTTGGGGCCGATGGTGCCGTCGGGCAGGATTGAACTGCCGACCTCAGCCTTACCAAGGATGCGCTCTACCACTGAGCTACGACGGCGAAGCAGGTGAGGCGCGCCTAGTAGCGAAGGAGGGCGGCCGTGTGAAGGGAAAAATCGGCTTGACCTGAAATCACCCGGCGTCTCCCTTTCCGGTCATGGCCCAACCTCCCAAGACGCCCGCTGACGACAAGGCCGCCAAGGAAGCGCGGCTGGCCCAGGCGCTGCGGGCCAATCTGAGACGGCGCAAGGCGGCGGCCAGGACCTCCGCGCCGAAGTCGTCTGCACCGAAACAACACCCGGCCCCCAAACCCGGCTGACAGGGAAAAGGCAGGGTCAAGTGGCGCGGCGGGCTTGCGCCCGCTATGAGGCAGACCACACATGATCAGCGCAGCCCCGGCCGATGGGTCCCGGGCGCGACCAATTCGAGGGACTGGATGGACAGCATCGCCATCACCGGCGGCGGACAGTTGAAGGGGCAGATCCCCATCAGCGGCGCCAAGAATTCCGCCATCAAGCTGATGGTCGCCAGCCTGCTGACCGACGAGCCGCTGCGGCTGACCAACATGCCGCGCCTGGCGGACACCCGGTTCCTCGGCAAGCTGCTCAATCACCTGGGGACCAGCATCGTCGAGAGCGACGGCCCGGACGGCCCGGAATCGGTGCTGCACACCCCGACGATCCGCAGCCATTTCGCGCCCTATGACCTCGTCCGACAGATGCGGGCCAGCTTCAATGTTCTGGGGCCGCTGGTCGCGCGCAACGGCCAGGCCAAGGTCTCGCTGCCGGGCGGCTGCACCATCGGCGCGCGACCGGTCGACCTGCATCTGAAGGCCATCGAGGCGCTGGGCGCCCAGATCGACCTGCATGAGGGCTATGTCTACGCCCAGGCGCCGCGCGGCCTGCGCGGGGCGGAGATCGAGTTTCCCTTCGTCTCGGTCGGCGCCACCGAGCACGCCATGCTGTCGGCCGTGCTGGCCAAGGGCGAAACGGTGCTCTCCAACGCCGCCTGCGAGCCTGAGATCGAGGACCTGGCCGACTGTCTGAACGCCATGGGCGCCCAGGTCAGCGGAGCCGGCACCCCGGTGATCCGGATTGTCGGTGTCGACCGGCTTTCGGGCGCGACCCATGCGGTGATCACCGACCGCATCGAGGCGGGAACCTACGCCGTGGCGGCGGCGATGACCGGCGGCGAGGTGCGGCTGACCAACACCCGCGCCGACCTGATCGAGGCCCTGCTGGTCAAGCTGGAGGAGGCGGGCGTCGGCGTCACCCGCACAAATGACGGGGTGGTCATCCGCCGCAACGGTTCGCGCCTGAAGGCGGTGAACGTCGACACCGCGCCCTATCCGGGGTTCGCCACCGACCTGCAGGCTCAGTTCATGGCCCTGATGACCCTGGCCGAGGGTGAGAGCGTCATTCGCGAGACCATCTTCGAAAACCGCTTCATGCACGCGCCCGAACTGCGGCGGCTGGGGGCCGACATCGTCGTTTCCGGCCCTGAAGCCCGGGTCACCGGCGTTGATCACCTGGAGGGCGCGCCGGTGATGGCCACGGACCTGCGGGCCTCGGTCAGCCTGGTGATCGCCGGACTGGCGGCCCGGGGAAACACCCACGTCAGCCGGGTCTATCACCTCGACCGGGGCTTCGAGCGGCTGGAAGAGAAGCTGACCGCCTGCGGCGCCGATGTCCGCCGCATCAAGGGCGATGGAAGCGTCGACGAATGAGCCGGGCCGCGCGGGGCGCGCCTCTTCGGTTGCTGGCCGAGGACGTTGATGATCTGGCGGTGATCTCCGCCGCCCTGCAGGACGCGGTGGCGCGCATCGGCGACATCCGCTTCGAGGCCTCGGCCCGGCGTTTAACGCTGGGCTGCAATCGCTTCCGCTGGGAGGCCGGCGAGGGAGCGGGCGAGCGGATCCGCACGGGGCTGCAGCTGGCGAGCGTGCTGGGCGTCCAGAGCCGCGGCCTGCGGCGCGAGGCGCGCGACGCCGTCGTCTCCCTGCTGGGGGTGACCTTTGAACCTGGCGAGGCGCCCGGCGGGGTCATTGTCATGACCTTTTCCGGCAATGGCGAGCTGCGGGCGCAGGTGGAGTGTATCGACGCCGCCCTGGCCGATGTTTCGCCGTCCTGGCCCACACCCCGGCGCCCTTTCCACCCTGACGAATAACCGATTGCGCTTGATCTGATCGCCAAAGGCGCCAAGTGAACGCCATGCGCCGTTTCCGTTATACCGACCCTGATTTCCAGACCCGCTTCACCGCCTTCCTCGACGAGCGGCGCGGACAGCCGGCCGACGTCGATTTGGCGGCGGCCGAGGTTCTGGCGGCGGTGAAGGCGCGGGGTCTGGAGGCGGTCCTCGAGTTCAGCCGCAAGTTCGACCGTGTCGAGCTGACCGGCGAAACCATCCGGGTCAGCGCCGAGGAGATCGCCGCCGGCGTCGCGGCCTGCGATCCGGCGGTGCGCGAGGCGATCGCCTTCGCGGCGGCGCGCATCCGCGCCTATCACGAGCGGCAAAGGCCCGCCGACCAGCGCTGGACCGATAGCGCCGGGGTTGAGCTGGGCTGGCGCTGGGGGCCGCTGGAATCGGTCGGGGTCTATGTGCCCGGCGGCCGGGCCGCTTATCCCTCCACCGTGTTGATGAACTGCATCCCGGCCCAGGCAGCGGGCGTCGATCGCATCGCCATGGTGACGCCGCCCGGAAAGCTGGAGCCGGCGGTTCTGGCCGCGGCGCATGAAGCGGGCGTGACCGAGATCTGGCGAATCGGCGGCGCCCAGGCCGTGGCCGCCCTGGCCTACGGGGCCGGGCCGATCGCACCGGTGGACAAAATCGTCGGTCCGGGCAACGCCTATGTCACGGCGGCCAAGCGGCGACTGTATGGCGTGGTGGGCCTGGACGCCCTGGCGGGGCCTTCGGAGATCGTCGTGGTCGCCGACGCCGACAACGACCCCGAATGGATCGCCAGCGACCTGTTGTCTCAGGCCGAACATGATCCGGCCGCCCAGTCGATCCTGATCACCGACGACGAAGCCCTGGCCGAGGCGGTGGAGGCGGCGATCGCGCGGCTGCTGAAGACCCTGGCGACCGGCGAGGACGCGGCCGCCAGCTGGCGCGACCACGGCGCCATCATCATCGCCCCGCTGGCCCGCTGTCCCGAACTGGTTGATCGCATCGCGCCGGAGCATGTCGAGTTCTGCACCGCCGATCCTGATTCGCTGGCCGACCAGGTCCGGCACGCCGGCGCCATCTTCCTGGGCCGTCACACCCCCGAGGCGCTGGGCGACTATGTCGCCGGTTCCAACCACGTGCTGCCGACCAGCCGGGCGGCCCGGTTCCAGTCCGGCCTGTCGCTGTTCGACTTTCTCAAGCGCACCTCGGTGATCAAGGCCTCGGCCGGCGCCTATGGCGTGCTGGGACGCCACACGGTGGCGCTGGCAGAGGCGGAAGGGCTTCCGGCGCATGCGCTTTCCGCCGCCCTGCGGCTGCCCCGCGACTGATCGTCCCGGGCCCTTTGCCGCGCTCAGGCGCAAAAGGCGGTATCCACACAGGGCGATGGCGCACTATCCTGCGACCGGCCCATGACCGACGACCGCACCCTTCACCGCCTGCAGAGCATCGAGCTGGACGAGGACTCCCTGTCGTCGGCGTCCCGCGACCAGGAGCAGGAGCGGCAGGTCGCCATCTTCGACCTGCTGGAATCCAACTACTTCGAGCCGGCCGGCGCCGAGGCCGGGCCGTATGACCTGAAGATCGCCCTGATCGAGAACCGCCTGGCCATGCACATTGCCGGGCCCGGATACGACCAGACTCACCTGCTGTCGCTGTCGCCCTTCAAGGGGGTGATCCGCGACTATTTCATGATCTGCGAGAGCTATTACGCGGCCATCCGCAACGCCACGCCGGCCCAGATCGAGGCGCTGGATATGGGACGGCGCGGGCTGCACAACGAGGGATCGACGCTTCTGCAGGCGCGGCTGGAAGGCAAGGTGAAGACCGACCTCGACACGGCCAGGCGGCTGTTCACCCTGATCTGCGCCCTGCACTGGCGCGGATGAGCCCGTTCGACGCCACACCGGGGGCGGTGCTTTTCAGCTGTAATTTCAATCGCGTGCGCTCGCCGATGGCCGAGGCGCTGATGAAGCTGGCCTATGGCAACGCCATCTTCGTCGACAGCTGCGGCCTGAAGGCCGATCCGGAGGAGGAGGGAATGGACCCCTTCGCCGCCGCCGTTCTCGAGGAGCTTGGCATCGACCCGGGCGGCCACACGCCCAAGACGTTCGGAGATCTGGAGGACGACAGTTTCGACGTGGTCATCTCCCTGACCCCGGAGGCCCAGCACAGGGCCGTGGAGATGTCGCGGGGCAGGGCCGTCGACATCGAATACTGGCCGACCCATGATCCGACCCTGGTCACCGGCTCGCGGGAGCAGAGGCTGGAGGCCTATCGCCAGGTGCGCGACGAACTCTATGGCCGCATCCGTCGCCGTTTCGGCCGGGTGACGACGGCCGGCGGCTAGAGAATCACCGGGGAGTCGCAAAACATCGACCTTTGCCCCCCTCATGCGTTATAAGGCTCGCCACCGAGCCACGGCTCGCGCCCCGAATCGTGGTGCGCGAGCCGTGTTGCTTTAAGGACAACACTACTGAGAGGCCGTATGGCTAAGGAAGAACTGCTTGAGTTCCCGGGCACCGTCAGCGAACTGCTGCCCAACGCGACGTTCCGCGTGACGCTCGAGAACGACCACGAGATTATCGCCCATACCGCGGGCAAGATGCGCAAGAACCGCATCCGGGTCCTCGCCGGCGACAAGGTGCTGGTCGAGATGACGCCCTACGATCTGACCAAGGGTCGCATCACCTATCGCTTCAAGTAAGAGACCGCGCTTGACCCCGACTCGGGAAAAGCCGGTCACCGATACAATCGGCGCGCGTGCGCGCCTGGTTCTGGGCAGCGCCAGTCCGCGGCGTCTGGACCTCCTGCGACAGGTCGGGATCGAGCCCGACCTGGTCGATCCGGCAGACATCGATGAAACCCCCGCAAAGGACGAGACGCCCAGGCGTCTGGCCCTGCGGCTGGCGCGCGAAAAGGCCGCGGCGGTCGCCGCGCGGCATGGCGAGGCCCATGTCCTGGCCGCCGACACCCTGGTCGCCGTCGGTCGACGCATCCTCGGCAAGCCCGCCGACGAGACCGAGGCGCGCCGGATGCTGGCGCTGCTGTCCGGCCGCTCCCACCGGGTGTTGACCGGGGTGGCGGTGATCGCCCCGGGCGGACGGACCGGCGACCGGGTGGTCGAGAGCCGCATCACCTTCAAACGCCTGACGCCGGCGGAGACCGAGGCCTTCATCGCGTCCCGGGACTGGGACGATGCGGCCGGCGGCTACAAGATCCACAAGCGGGCAGGGGCCTTTGTCACCAGCCTCCAGGGCAGTTTCACCGGCGTGGTCGGCCTGCCGCTCTATGAGACCCTGTCCCTGCTGGAGGGGCTGGGCTGGCGGCGGAGCGCCGCCGGAGCATGAGCCGGCGGGAAGCTTTCCTTGATCGCGGAGTCGGCGAGAGCCGCGGCGTGGTGCTGCTGGACGGCCGGCCGGAACGGTTGCTGATTCGGCGCGACGGCGATCCGGCGGCCCTGGGCCTGGGCGCCCGCAGCATCGCCCGGGTGAAAAAGGTCGAGCCGGCCTTCGCCTCGGCCTTCCTGGAGCTGCCGGACGGTCATGAGGCGATCATGCCGTTCCGGTCCGACGCGCCCAAACCGGTGCAAGGCGCGGCCGTCGAAATCGAGATTCGCGGCGAACCGCGGCGCGGCAAGCTGGCCAACGCCTGGCAGCTGGCCGAGGCGGAGGGGGGCCCGAGGCTGCTGGCCCCGCCCCCCACGCTTCAGGAAGAGCTGCAGGCCCTCACCAAGGGCGATCGCATCGCCACCGGCGCGGAGGCCCGCGAGGCGGCGGACGAGGCGGAGGCCGAGGCCCTGGCCACGATCCACGCCCTGCCGGGCGGCGGGTCCATCGCCATCGAGCCGACCCGGGCCCTGACCGCCATCGATGTCGACACCGGAGAGCGGGCCGGCGGCGATTCGAAGCGGGTGGCGCGCCAGGCCAACCTCGCGGCGATCACCGCCGCGGCCAGGCTTCTGCGCCTGAAAGGGCTCGGCGGCCTGATCGTCATCGACCTGGCGGGACGGGGCCATGACAGCAACGCGATTCTGTCGGGACTGCGGGCGGCGTTTGCCGCCGACAATCCGGGCGTGGCGATCGGGCCGGTAAGCCGCTTCGGCACGGTCGAGCTGACCATACCGCGCCGGCGACAGCCGGTGATCGAGCGCCTTGTCGATGAGTCGGGCGGGCTGTCGCCGCTGGCCTCGGCCCTGCGCCTGGCGAGGATGCTGGAAAGGGAAGGGCGGTCGTCTCCCGGATCGCGGCTGACCGCCCGCTGCGCGCCCCGGGTTGCGGAAGCCTTCGCCGACCTGACCCTCGCGATGACCGATCAGCTGGGGGCCCGCTTTGTCCTGGAGCCTCAAGCCGGCTGGGGGCCCGAGCGCCTGGAGGTGACTGCGTCATGAGCACGAGCTGCCCGATCTGCGACAAACCCGTAAATCCCGACTATCGCCCGTTCTGTTCCAAGCGGTGCGCCGACGTCGACCTGCATCGCTGGCTGTCGGGGACCTACGCCATTCCCGCGCTGGATGACGAGCCGACGACGGACGACGGCGACGAGGACGAATAATCCTGCATATGTCGTCTGGACTTGCGGCGGACCCTCTTTTATAGACCCGTCTCCCGCGGGGGCGGCCCCCTCGCTAGGCCCAGGCCTGGGTAGCTCAGTTGGTAGAGCAGCGGATTGAAAATCCGCGTGTCGGTGGTTCGAATCCGCCCCCAGGCACCACACCCTCGCTTTTCGCGCGAACCGTCCACAAATCGTTCAATCGTCGACCGTCGTTCGTCCGTTTTGTTGCGATGCACAATGCATTTTCACCCGCTGGGGGAAAATCCTTCGAACCATCATGAGTTTTGGATGTTGCAGCGCAACATAACGGCCCCGAATGGGGGGGCGCGCGACCGGTTCATGTTTATCTCGCCCCTTGACGATGCAGAAAGGGGTTGCCAAAGGGCCCGTGCGCCAAGTCTAACTTGGCGGAAGAGCTGTGCGGTTTCGCGACCGTGCAGCTTTCATGCGCCTTCACAATGCTCTCACCAATCCGCACGATGGTGAGAGTGTCGCGGGTCGGGCGCAGCGAAAGCGTCTTGTGTGCGTTCCAATCCCGGTTCGCGTACGAGAAATATTTAGTCTAGGGTGGAGACGCTTCCGCGCGACGACCCTTCGGTCCAAAAAGTGCTAGACCAAGCAGGAACTGGCGAAAGATGCTCGAGAACAAACGAACGACCCCTCTCCTCGCTATGATCGGCGCCCTGGCGCTGATGGCGAGCGCCCCCGCTTTCGCTCAGGAAGCCGCGGCCCCCACAACCGAAGCCGCCGCCCCGGCGGCCGCCGAAGCCGCTCCGGCTGCGGCGCCTGAAGGAAAGGCTCCGCCGACCATCGACAGCCATGGCGGCAAGCTGACGCCCGTCGCCATGTTCCTCGACGCTGAACCCGTCGTGAAGGTGGTGATGATCGGCCTGATGCTGGCCTCGGTCTTCAGCTGGGTGCTTCTGATCACCAAGCTGTTCGAGTTCAGCGGCCTGAACCGCAAGTCGGACCGTTTCGTGGAAGCCTTCCGCGGCGCCAAGTCGATCAACGACATGGGCCGGATCGGCATCTCCGAAGAATTCGAAGGCAACCCGCTGGCCGACATGGCCGCCGCGGCCGCCTCCGAAGTGGAACTGTCGCGTCAAGCTGGCCTGCAAATCGCCGGCGAGCACCGCGACTCCACCATCATGCGGGCCCAGACCGCCGTCAGCGCGGTTCAGTCGACCCTCTCCAAGCGCCTCTCGGGCGGCATGCAGTTCCTGGCCTCCGTCGGTTCGTCCGGTCCGTTCATCGGTCTGTTCGGCACCGTTTACGGGATCATGAACTCGTTCATCGGTATCGCGAACACCAACACGACCAACCTCGCCGTCGTGGCCCCCGGCATCGCCGAGGCGCTGCTGGCCACCGGTATCGGTCTGTTCGCCGCCATCCCCGCGGTTATCTTCTACAACTACTTCCAGACGCGGATCTCCGCGTTCGGCACCCGCACGGACGGTTTCACCGCTGAACTGATGAACGCCATTTCGCGGCAGCTCGACAAGGGGGCCTAAACCAGATGGCCGCCAAACTCGCAGGCTCCGGCGGCAGCGACAGGTACCAGGTCGAACAGAACAGCGAAATCAACGTCACGCCCTTCGTGGACGTCATGCTGGTCCTTCTGATCATCTTCATGGTGGCTGCACCGCTTGCTAGCGTGAATGTCGAGCTGAAGCTGCCCACAGCGGTGGCCAAGCCTCGACAGAACCCGCCGAAGCCAGTCTACATCTCGATCCAGAAAGGCGGGGCGTTGTACATCGGCGACTTCCCAACCGATCTGGCCGTCATTGGCGAAGATCTGCGCAAGCAGGTCGGCAAACGTGATCCGACCAAAGAGCGGATCTTCATCCGGGCTGACAAGGAGGTCCGCTACGGCACCTTCATGCAGGTCATGAACGCACTGCAGGACAACGGTTTCTACAGTGTGGCTCTGATTGGCCAGGATGACAGTAAAGCTGCGGCGGGTGGGTGACGCTGATGTCAGATCAAACTCAAGACCTGGCCAGGCCAATCCATAATCCGTTCGACGCGCCGAAGCAGAAGACCAGCCCGGTTGCGTGGATTGTGGCCATCGGCATCGTGGTCCTGCTTCACGCAGGCCTGGTTCTCTACCTCTACAAGATGCGCTTCACCATCAAGGAGCGTAACTTCGAGGACGAGAAGCTGGACACGCAGCTGATCAAGCCGCCGCCGCCTCCGCCTCCGCCGCCGCCCCCGCCGCCTCCGACGGACAAGCCTCCGCCGCCGGCCAAGGTGCAGCCGCGTCCCCCTGTCGCGCCGCCGGCGGATCTTCCGCCGCCGCCGCCTCTGCCTCTCCCGCCGGTTCCGGAGCGCAAGCCCCAGCCGCCGGAGCCGCCGCAGGTCACCAAGGTGGATCCTCCTCCGCCGCGGAACCCGGTCATCGAGCGTCCCGACTGGGATCGCAAGCCTTCGGCTGATGACATGGCGCGTTACTACCCTGACCGCGCTCTGCGCCGGGAAGTGGCGGGCAAGGCGACGATCAGCTGCAGCGTCCGGGCCAACGGCACGGTGACGGACTGTTCGATCGTGTCGGAAGATCCCGAGGATTACGGGTTCGGCGCGGCCGCGATCAAGCTGTCGACCAAGTTCCGCATGAAGCCCAAGCGCGCCGACGGCACGCCGGTTGAAGGCGGTACGGTTCGGATCCCGATCGTGTTCCGCCTGGGATAGGATCGGCATTCGTCGACCAACAAAGCGAAGGCCCCGGAGAGCGATCTCCGGGGCCTTTTGCTGTTTGCGGCGGGCGCCGGGCCGTCAGCCCGTGAGGCTGCGGGCCTTCAGCCAGGCCGATAGGCGATCGTTGACCGCCTCCGGCGCTTCCTGCTGCACCCAGTGCGAGACCCCGGGCAGGCGCTCGAGCGTGAAGTCCCGCACCAGACCCTCGTAGCCTTCGGTCAGTTCCAGCCCGAGGGCCGCGTCCTCTTCCCCCCAGACCATCAGGGTCGGCGTCTCGATCACCGGGCAGTCGGCGCGGCGCCAGCGTTGGAGGGCTTTGAGGTTGGCGCGGTAGTAGTTGATCATCGCCGTCATGGCGCCCGGCTTGAGGGCGTTGTCCTGATAGTGGGCGAGCACCTCGGGCGGAAAGCGGCTCTTGTCGACCGCCATGCCGCTGAAGGCCTGGCCGATGGCGCGGGCGCCGTTTGCCGTGAGCGCCCGCTCCGGCAACCACGGCAACTGGAAGAAGGCGGCATACCAGGAGCGCCGGCGCTGGGCCCAGCTGTGGGCCATCACCTCCTGGAAAACGACCGGGTGGGGCACATTCATGATCACCAGGCCGTCGAGGGGGCGCACCTTGTCCAGGGCGAAGGCCCAGGCGATCAGGGCGCCCCAGTCGTGGGCGATCAGCAGGCGGCGGCGCGCCCCCAGGGCGTCAAACATCCCCGCGACGTCGGCCGTCAGATGATCCAGCTCATAGGCCGCCTTGCCTTCGGGCCGGCTGCTGTCGCCATAGCCCCTGAGGTCGGGCGCGACGGCGCGCCATCCCGCCTCGGCCAGAAGGGGAAGCTGATATCGCCAGGAGAAGCGGCTCTCGGGAAACCCATGCAGAAACAGGGCGACATCGTCCCCGTCGCCGGCTTCATCAGCGGTGAAATTCAGGCCGTTGGCCGCGATGCGGCGGGTGGTGATGCTGGTCATGCCGACGAGCCTGCGACCAGTTTGGCCCGCCTGCAAGCACTGCTTGATCCTCCGCCCCGGAACGACTAAACGATCCCCTCGCTGTGATGCGCCGCCTTAGCTCAGCTGGTTAGAGCGCTAGATTGTGGATCTAGAGGTCCTCGGTTCGAACCCGAGAGGTGGTACCATCCAGGGCGCCCGGCCGGCCGACCCCTTCGGGCCCCCGTGGCATGGTCAGTTGGCCGTGATCACCCGGAGGGTCTCCGGGCAACGCGACGCCGAGGCGATTACCAGACCCTCCCGCACCCGCTCGAACACCAGATCCACGTCGCAATCACCCACCTGAAGATTGGGCAGCGTCAGCCGGTTGACTCCGGCCGGCAGGCGGGGGCGGACGATGCGGATTTCGCCCGCGAAGGCGTCCACCTCGATCCCGAGAAGCGACTTGAGGATCAGGAAGACCGACCCCGCCGCCCAAGCCTGGGGCGAGCAGCTGACAGGATAGGGGACCGGGGGCTCTCCCGGCCGCCGCGGAAAGCCGCAGAACAGCTCCGGCAGCCGCATGCCCATGTCGGCTGCGGTGTCGAACAGGCCGCGCAGCAGGCGGCCGAGATGATCGCGATCGCCATACCGGCCCATGCCGGCGGCGCAGATGGCGTTGTCATGCGGCCAGATCGAGCCGTTATGATAACTCATTGGATTGTATCGGGCTTCTCCGCTGGCCAGGGTGCGGATGCCCCAGCCGGTATTGAAGGCCGCTCCGGACAGGGTCTCGATGACCCGTCGACCCCGCTCGACGCCGGGCAGGCCGACAAACAGCAGGTGACCGGCGTTGGAGGTCAGCGGGCGACAAAGCTGGCAGTCTCCATCGATGGCGATGCCGTAGCTGCCGCGGTCCTCCATCCAGAAACGGTCCTCGACCGCCGCCCGGATAGCCTCGGCCCGGGCCGCCCAGCCCTCAGCGCCCGGCTCGTCCAGGCGGGACGCCAGCTCGGCCATGGCCAGCCAGGCGGCGTAGGCGTAGCCCTGAACCTCGACCAGGGCGACCGGCCCCTTCGGAAAGCGCTTGTCGGTGTGGAAGACGCTGTCGTAGCTGTCCTTCCACCCCTGATTGGACAGGCCCGTCTCGGCGCCGCGGGCGTAGTCGATGAACCCGTCGCCGTTCGAATCCCCTTCAGTTTCAAGCCATTCGACGGCCTTCTTCAGGGCGGGCCAGATCTTCCGGATCAAGGCCAGATCACCGGTGCGGCGGGCATAGGCGCCGGCCAGGCCGATGAACAGCGGCGTCGTGTCCACCCCGCCGTAGTAGAGACCGAAGGGCACCTCGCCCAGGGCCGCCATCTCGCCCCGGCGCGTCTCATGCATGATCTTGCCGGGCGCGGAGTCGCGGAAAGCATCGTCTTCGGTGGCCTGACGGGCGGCGAGGTAGGACAGCACCCCGCGCGCCAGGCCCGGATCGAACAGCAGCATCTGCCAGGCCGTCAGGATCCCGTCGCGGCCGAAGGGCGTCGAGAACCAGGGGATGCCGGCATAGGGATAGGGGCCGGTCGGCAGGTCGGTCGTCAGCAGAGCGAGATCGACGCGCGACTGGTTGGTCCAGCGGTTGAAGGTCGGGCTGTCGCTTCGCGGCGTGACCCCCGCGCGGGCCCGGGTTCGCATGGCCCTGCGGGCGGCGGCGGCGGCGGCCCGGAACCGGTCGCCATCGGGGATGTCCTCATAGTCCGCGCCGACTTCCAGCAGCAGTTCGAAGGCGGTGCGGGGCTGAAACGAGGCCAGAAAGTCCGCCCGGTCGCTGAAAAGCCGGGCGGGCGGTTCGGAAAAGGCGATGACGCTGCTGCGGCGCACCCCGTCCAGGCCGTGATAGCCGAAGGTCACATGACGCCCGTCGAGCACCGGCGGTTCCTGGCGGCCCCGCTTGCGCCGGGTCTGACCTCGCACCTCGAAGATGTCGCGAAAGTCCGCCGCGAACTCGATGGACAGCGGCGCCAGCACTTCGTCCAGGCCGTGATTGGTCAGGATGATCCGCTCGTACATCCGGCGCGCATGGACGATGCGCTGGCGTTCGACGTGAAGCACGCCCGGAGGCACCTGACGGCCGCCCGCCGGCGGCAGCGGCCGATTGGCGCCGTGGAAGGTGAACATCACATTGTCGGTCGATATCCCGGAACTGAGCAGCGTCGGGCCGACCCCGCCGATCCGCAGCCTGAGCCGGGACAGGATGCGGGTGTCGGCGTCAAATAGCCCGTCGGGTCCGCCGAGGATGTCGCCGTGACCATCGGCCACCAGAAAACAGTCCCCCGACTTGAGGGCCATCATCTGCAGGGGACCTTCGTCACGCTGGTCGTCGAGGACCGGGGCGACAATCGCAATATCGTTCATTCAGTCTTCCATGCGGCCGATCCCCGAGCCTTGAGAGCTCACGCGATCCGGGCCAGACCCGGGGCGTCGTTGCTGACCAGGGCCGGCAGGGACGGGTCGATGTCGGCGAAGGGGCAGGCCGCCAGCCGATCTGCGTAGAGGGTCACATAGCGTCGCGCCATCGCCACCGCCGAGAACCGGAGCTCGAACCGCGTCCGGATGGCGGCGCGATCCAGCGTCAGCGCCTTGGGGACGGCGGCCACGGCGTCTTCCAGACTATCGACAAGATAGCCGGTTTCGCCCGGCTCGATCACCTCGGTGGTCGACCCGTTACGCCAGGCGATGACCGGCGTGCCGCAGGCCATGGCCTCGATCATTACCAGGCCGAACGGCTCGGGCCAGTCGATCGGAAACAGCAGGGCGGCCGCATTGCCGAGGAAGTCCGATTTCTGCCGGTCATTGATCTCGCCGACAAACTCGACATCGGGACTGGCTTCAATCAGGGGCGCGATCACCTCGGCGAAATACTGCTTGTCGGCGTTGTCGACCTTGGCGGCGATCTTCAGGGGCATGCCGGCCGCCCTGGCGATGGCGATGGCCCGGTCAGGGCGCTTCTCCGGAGAGATGCGGCCCAGAAAGGCGAGATAACCCTCGCCGCCCGGAGAGAAGTCGAGGAGCTGTGACGGCAGGCCATGCTGCACCGTGCCAGCCCAGTTGGCGAAGGGCAGGGCGCGGCGCTGATCATCCGAGATCGACACCATCGGGTAGGTCGGCCAGTGCTCATACACGCCGGCCAGATCCTGCAGATCAAGCCGTCCGTGCAAGGTGGTGATGGTCCGGTTAGCCAGGGCCTCGAACATCGGAAACTGGATCATGTCGGTGTGGAAATGGATGATGTCGAACTCATTGGCCCGCCGACGGACCTCGCTGAGCATCGCCATGTGGGCGGCGAGATCGGATTTCAGCGGATGCGGGTCTAGGCGGATGGCCTGGGCGCGACCGGGGCAAAGGGTGGCGAGGGTCTTCGACTCGCCGCTGGCGAACAGAGTGACCTCATGGCCAAGCTCGACAAGGGCGTCGGTCAGGTAGGCGACGACCCGCTCGGTGCCGCCGTAGAGCAGCGGCGGCACGGCCTCATACAGGGGGGCAACCTGGGCAATTTTCACGGGGGGAACTCCAGACGCGGCCGCTGATGCGGTCCAACATCGGAAAGCCGGATTGCCCGGTTGGTTCCGTGGCGCGGTTCGCAAAATGGTTGCAGACCGAACCGCCGGAAATCGCGGCGCCGGACGCTGCATTCACAGGCGCCAGGAACGAGGCCCCCTGCGTGGCCGCCCGGGCTTCAGACCACGCGGGAATGGGCGCCCGGATCGTTCGACCGGACGTCGAAGACCTGACAGACGCTGCGCAGGAAGGGCCGGCCCGCGTCCGTCACCCTGACCACGGCGCCGTCGATCTCTGCAACGCCGTCGGCGATCAGGCCGGCCAGCGCCTCGCGCGCCGGATCAAGGTCGCCAAGCGAGCGGCCATGGCCGGCGCAGACCGCCGCCAGGTCGACTCTGAGATCGCACATCAGCCGCTCGATGATGTCGCCACGGAAGCGATCATCATCGGTCAGGGCGACGCCGCGGTTGACCGGCAGCCTGCCCGCCGCCACCGCGGCGCGCCACTGCGGCTCGCCGGACAGGTTCTGGGCGAAGCCCTGGGGCAGGCGACCGATAGAGGAAGCGCCGACTCCCAGGAGCACCTCATGCGGATCGGTCGTGTAGCCCTGGAAATTGCGGTGCAGGGCGCCGGCCCGGGCCGCGACGGCCAGGCTGTCGTCCTCGCGGGCGAAGTGGTCCAGGCCGATCCGGACATAGCCCTCGGCCGTCAGCCAGGCGGCGGCGGCCTCGCTTTGATCCAGTCTTTCCGACGCGCCTGGCAGCCGATCGGCAGGGATCAGTTTCTGATGCGGCCGGGCCCATGGCACGTGAGCATAGCCGAACAGGGCGAGCCGCTCGGGGCGGAGGCTGACAACCTGTTCAAGGGTGGCGAGCATGCCAGCTGTGGTCTGGTTGGGCAGGCCATACATCAGGTCCAGATTGAGCGAGAGAACGCCGACCTCGCGCAGCCAGCCGGCGGCCTGCTCGACCACTGAAAACGACTCGATCCGGTTGACCGCCTGCTGGACCTCGGGGGTCAGATCCTGGACGCCCAGGCTGGCCCGGCTGAGGCCATGGTGGGCGGCGGCGCGCACCCACTCGCGAGTCAGGCTGGCGGGGTCCAGCTCGGCGGCGATCTCCGCGCCGGGGGAGACCTGAAAGACGTGGCGGATGGCGCGGAACAGGTCGGTCATGTCGTCGCGCGAAAGCATGTTGGGCGTGCCGCCACCCAGATGGATCTGGCCAACCCGCATCCTTGCGGGAAGGGCGGCCTGCAGCAGGCCCAGTTCATCGATGAGCAGCCGGTTGTAGCTGGAAATCAGGTCGTGGCTGCGCACGACCCGGGTGTTGCAGCCGCAATACCAGCACAGGCGCTGACAGAACGGGATGTGCAGATAGAGCGACAGGGCGCCGGACGGGTCGAGGGCGGGCAGCCAGTCCCGATAGACCGTCTCGTTGACTTCATCGGAGAAGCTCAGCGCCGTCGGGTAGCTGGTATAGCGGGGCGCGCGGCCATCGTAGCGGCTGAGCAGGTCTGCGGCGGGGGCGGGCGCGGGCCGGGCCGGCGCGGATGTCATGGCGTTCATGGCGCGGATGTTGCCGCCCCGGACGGCGGGTCGCCGTGATCTGAATCAAGAAATTCAGTCGCCCGGGCCGTCCTCGAGGTGATCATAGAGGATGCGGGCCGCGTCGCCCTTGGGGTCCTCGTACTGGCCCGATTTCAGGGACCACCAGAAGGCGGCCAGACCGGTCAGGGCGAGGGCCAGGGAAAAGGGCGCCAGCAGCAGGACGATGGTCATCGGCGATCTCCCTCGAAGGCCATCCTCAGGGCGTTCAGCGTCACGATCAGGGATGAGCCCGACATCGCGACCGCGGCCAGCAGCGGATTGACCAGGCCAAGCACAGCCGCGGGGGCGGCGATGGCGTTATAGAGCGCCGAGAAGCCGAAGTTCTCCAGAGCCCGGACCCGGGCCGCCCGGGCCACCCTGATCGCCAGCGGGGCGGCCAAGGGATCACCGCTGGTAAAGACCAGGTCGGCGGCGTTCTGGCTGGCGTCGACGGCGGATCCGGGCGCCATGGAGGCGTGGGCCGAGGACAGGGCCGCCGCGTCGTTCAGGCCGTCGCCGATCATCAGCACCTTGCGCCCCTCGGCCTTCAGGGCGGCGACGGCCCCGGCCTTTTCGATCGGCGTCATGCCGGCGCGCCAGCGGTCCACTCCCACGGCGTCGGCGACCTCGGCCACCGGACCTGCCAGGTCTCCGGAGAAGATTTCCACCGACAGCCCCAGCTTGCGCAGGGCGGCGACGGCCTCTGCCGCCTGCGGCCTGACGACGTCCTCGAAGGCCAGGCGAAAGCGGGACTCGCCCTCGAACCCGAACCACAGCTCGGTCTGTCCGGAGGCGCCCTGGTCGACGCCGAGGAAGCTGGCGCGGCCCAGTCGGGCGCGGCGGCCGTCAATGGTTCCCTCGACGCCCATGCCGGGAACCTCGGTCACCGCCTCGGCGGTGGGACCTGCGCCGGCCCGGTCGGCGACGGCGCGGGCCAGAGGATGGCGCGAGGCTCTGGCCAGCGGGGCGGCCATATGGATCAGGGCGGGAACATCGGTGACAAGGACGGGACGGCCCTCGGTGAGGACGCCGGTCTTGTCGAAGACCACGTGGTCAACCTCGGCGAGACGCTCCAGCGCCGCGCCCGACTTGACCAGAATGCCCTTGCGGAAAAGCCGGCCGGTCGCTGTCACCTGCACGGCCGGCACCGCCAGCCCCAGGGCGCAGGGGCAGGTGACGATCAGCACCGCCGCCGCCCGCAGCAGGGCCACGCGCGGGCCAAGGCCCAGCCACCAGCCGCCCAGGAAGGTGGCGACGGCCAGGATGTGAACGATCGGCACATAGAGGGCGGCGGCCTTGTCGGCGAGGCGGACATAGGCGCCCCGCGCCTGAGCGCCGGCCTCCATCAGCCGGGCGATGGCGGCTACGGTCGAATCCTCGGAGCGGGCGCTGGCCCTCAGGATCAGCCGGCCGCTGAGGTTGAGGGCGCCGGCGTGCAGCCGGTCGCCCGGGCCCACCGCGACCGAAGCGCTCTCGCCGGTGATCATCGCATTGTCGATATCGGAGACGCCGGTCTCGAGCTCGGCGTCGACCGGAATACGGTCGCCGGGCGCGACGGCCAGACGATCGCCCACGGCGATCTCGCCGACGGGCACACCATGTTCACGACCGGCCTCGTCCAGCCGCATGGCGACCGGCGCCTGCAGGGCCAGCAGGTCCCGCGCCGCGCTGCGGGCGCGAAGCCGCAGCTTGTGGTCCAGATAGCGGCCGATAAGCAGCAGGAAGACCAAGGTGACCGCGGCGTCGAAATAGGCGTGTGCGCCATGTTGCAGGGTCTCGGAGAAGCTGACCGCCAGGGTCAGCAGCACGCCGATCGAGATCGGCACGTCCATGTTGGCCTGGCGTCGCTTGAGCGAGGCCCAGGCGGACCGGAAGAAGGTCATGCCGGCGAACAGGGCGCAGGGCGTCGCCACCAGGGCCGACAGCCAGTACATCAGCTCGCGCGTCGCCGGGCTCAGTTCCTGGCCGAACAGGCCGGCCCAGGTCGGGACGGTGAACATCATGGCGTTGCCGGCGCCGAAGGCCGCGACGCCCAGGGCCAGCGCCAGGTCCTTGCCCTCACGGTCTTCCTGGGCCCTGGCGGCGGCCGGATCGAACAGGCTGGCCCGGTAGCCGAGGGACTCCAGCTGGCGCATGACCAGGCCCGGATCGCCCAGGCCGCGGGCGAAGGTCACGCTGAGCTTGCCGGTGGTCAGGTTGAAGCGGCCGGCGGTGACGCCAGGCAGGGCGGCGACGCCCTTTTCGATCTTGCTCATGCAGCCGGCGCAGCGGGCCCCCTGGACGAGGAGCTCCAGCCGGCCGGCGCCGTCGTCATCGCGGCTGACAAAGGCCCCAAGGTCACTGAGAGACAGGTCGCTCATCGCCAGACCAGCCGCTGCTCGACCTTGAACTGCTGACCGTCGCTGCGCTTCAGGGTCGCCCGGATGTCCCAGGCCCCGGAGGGATCCGGAACCGTCAGGCGGTAGAGACCCGGGCCGGCGACGCGGACCGCAACGATCTTGCGCCCGGTCTCCGTGGCCGGACGGTCGAAGACGGCCTCGCCGGACAGGCCCGAAACCGGGCGGCCCTCGCGGTCATGAATGGCGATTTCGACCGTCGCGTCGTCGGGCCGGGTCATGGCCACGCTCCAGCCCAGCGAGGCTTGCGCCCGCTCCTCGGCGAGGGTGCGGTTGTAGGCCAGGCCCGCCTCATAGGGGTTGGAGGCGACTTCGCCGGAGAAGGTCCTGAAGGCCATGGTGATGAACAGGACATCGACGGCGATGACGATGGCGAAGAAGGCCACCACGCCGATCAGGACGTGCCAGCCGGTGATGCGGAAACCGTCGCCATTGTCGGCGGGGGGCGGGGAGACTTGAGACATGGCGGTCATTTCGCGCTCGCGACTCCTGACAGGAAGACGGTCTTCACTTCGGTGCGGGCCTCATCGGCCGCGATGCGGAAGTGAAGCGGCATGCTGGTCGCCGTCAGGGTCTCCGGCGGGGCGGAGACAAAGACGCGCACGGCCTTGACCTCATCGGCCTTCACATGGACCACCAGAGGTCCCTCGGGCATACCGGGGGTCCGCATCCGGGCCTGCGGCAGCCCGTCGATGGTGACCGTGAAGTCGCGGTCCTCGAAGGCGCGGTTGGCGATCTTCAGGGTGTAGCCGTCGCGGACCGAGCCGTCCTTCATCCGCACGAAGGTCGGGTTGCGGTCGCGAAGGACGTGGGCCTCGACCTCGCTGCGTTGCGAGAGGCCCCAGATCATCACGGCACTCACCACCGTCAGGGCCAGAGTGTAGAACACGGTCCTGGAGCGGATCAGGCGATAGATCGGCTTGCGGCCGGCCGAGCGTTCGGCCACCGCGAAGTCGGTGTCATAGGCAATCAGCCCCTGCGGTCGCTCAACCCGGTCCATGATCTCGTCACAGGCGTCGATGCACAGGCCGCAGTTGATGCATTCCAGCTGGGCGCCGTCACGGATGTCGATGCCCATCGGGCAGACGACCACGCACTGGTTGCAGTCGATGCAGTCGCCCCGGCCTTCCCAGCTTTCGGTCTTCTTGTGCGGGCCGCGCGGCTCGCCCCTGTCATAGCGGTAGGTGACCTGCAGGGAGTCCTTGTCGAGCATGGCGCCCTGGATGCGCGGCCAGGGGCACATGTAGGTGCAGACCTGCTCCCGCATCATCCCGGCGAAGGTGTAGGTGGTGAAGGTGAGGATGGCGCAGGAGATGTAGGCGGTCAGCGGCGCGTCGCCGGTCCAGAAGGTGCGGATCAGATCCGGGGCGTCATGGAAATAGAAGATCCAGGCCCCGCCGGTGCCGAAGGCGATGCCGAGCCAGACAGCGTGCTTGCCGATCTTTCGCCAGGCCTTGTCGAAGGACCAGGGGGCGGCGTCGAGCTTCATGCGGGCGTTGCGGTCGCCCTCGAAGCGACGCTCGACCATCATGAAGAGGTCGGTCCAGACGGTCTGGGGACAGGCGTAGCCGCACCACAGGCGGCCGAACACCGACGTGACGAGAAACAGCGTCAGGGCGGCCATCACCAGCAGGCCGGTGATGAAATAGACCTCCTGAGGCCACAGCTGGATGAAGAAGAAGTAGAAGCGGGCATGGTCGAAATCGACCAGCACCGCCTGGTCCGGCAGGCCGCCGGGGCGGTCCCAGCGGATCCAGGGGGTGATGTAGTAGACCGCCAGGGTCAGGCCCAGCAGCACCCATTTGATCCACCGCCACTGGCCCGTGACGCGCTTGGGGTAGATCTGGGTGCGGGGCTTGTAGAGGCCGCCGCCGCCGCTGGACGCTTTCTTTCGCGCAGCGGCGGCGACGGAGACCGGACCCGCGCCGTCCCGCGCGGGACGGGACGCATCAGGGTGGGGGTCCTTGGTCCGGTCGATGACGACAGTCATTTGTCCTGACCACCCGCGTTGGCGTGGATGTAGACCGCGAGCGCCTTGACGGTTTCAGGGCTCAGACGCGGGCCCCAGGCCGGCATGACGCCGCCGCGGCCGTTGTAGATCTGGCCGGCGATGTCGGCAGGCTCGGCCCCGTAGAGCCAGTCGTTGTCGGTCAGGTCCGGGGCGCCGACCTTGGGATCACCCTTGCCGGCGGGTCCATGACAGACCGCGCACTGCTCAGCGAAGACCGGCGCCGCGCGGCTGGCGGCCACGGCGTTGGCCTTGCGGCCCGACAGCTGGACCACATACTCGGTCAGATCATCGATCTGCGATTGCTGCAGCAGACCATCGCGGCCGAAGGCCGGCATCTGGGACATGCGCGCATTCGGATCGCCCGAGCGCACCCCGACGGTCAGGGTGTGGTGGATATCCTCAAGGGTTCCGCCCCAGATCCAGATGTCGTCGCGCAGGTTGGGGTAGCCCTTGCCGCCGGCGCCGCCGGGACCATGGCAGGTGGCGCAGTTGTCGCCGAACACCGACTGGCCGACCGCCAGGGCGTAGGCCTGAAGGTCAGGGTCGCGCTCGATCTGCTCGAGGCTGGCGGTCTTGAGGACCTCGGCGCCCTTGCCGCGCTGGGCGTGGAGCTGGTCCATGGCCCGGGCGACATTGGTCCGGTCGGAAGCGCCCAGAACGCCGTGGGTATAGCCGCTGATCCCGGGCCAGGCCGGCATCAGGATCCAGTAGATCACCGCGATGACGATGCTGGCGTAGAACACCCAGAGCCACCAGCGGGGCAGGGGGTTGTCCAGCTCGCGGATGCCGTCCCACTCGTGGCCGGTCGTATCGACGCCGGTGACGTCGTCTTTTTCAGGCTTGTGGCCGCTCATAGGTCTTCGTCCTCGGTGAGGGGCAGGTTGGCCGCGTGACGGAAGGCGTCGCCGTTCCTGGGCCAGAGGGCGTAGGCGCTGCCGGCCAGGAAGAGCAGCCCGAAGTAGATCAGGCCGGCCTGCTGGGCGAAGCGCGCGACGGATTCGTAGGTCATGGTCGCGCCTACCTTTGGTTCTGGGTTTGGTCGGGGTGGTAGGTCGAGAAGTCGACCTGGGCGCCGAGCATCTGCAGATAGGCGATCAGGGCGTCCATTTCGGTGACCCGCGAGGGGTCGCCGTCGAAGTCGCGGTTGACCACCTTGGCGCCGTAGCGCTTGCGCAGATCGACGGCGTCGCTCGAGTAGGGGTCGGCCTGAGCCTCGACATCGACGAGCACCTTGTCGATGTCTTCCTGGCTGTAGGGCACGCCCAGCCGCTTCATGGCGATCAGCTTCTTGCCGAGATCGACCTGCCGCAGGTCCTTGTCCTTCAGGAAGGCGTAGGGCGGCATCACCGACTCCGGCACCACCGACCGCGGATTGGTCAGGTGATCGACATGCCAGCCGTCGGAATATTTGCCGCCGACCCGCGCCAGGTCCGGCCCGGTACGCTTGGACCCCCACTGGAAGGGATGGTCGTACATGCTCTCGGCGGCGAGGCTGTAGTGGCCGTAGCGTTCGACCTCGTCGCGCAGCGGGCGGATCATCTGCGAGTGGCAGACGTAGCAGCCCTCGCGGATGTAGATGTCGCGGCCGGCCAGTTCGAGCGGGGTGTAGGGGCGAACCCCTTCAACCTTCTCGATCGTGCTCTGGAGCCAGAACAGCGGGGCGATTTCGACCAGGCCGCCGATCGAGACGACGACCAGGATGCCGATGACAAGCAGAAGCGAGTGCCGCTCGAACTTGCCGTGATGTTTCCACAGGCTCATGGATCGGTTTCCGATTATGCGGTGGCGGGAGCGGAGAGGGCGGGAGCGCCGGCGTCACCTTGCGTGACGGAGGGCATGCGCACGGTCCGGATGAGGTTGTAGATCATGATCAGGGTGCCGGAGAGGAACATCAGTCCTCCGAGGGTCCGGATCACGTTCTCGACGTGTTTGGCCGACACCGTTTCAATGAAGCTGTAGGCCAGGAAGCCCTGCGGCGTGTATTCGCGCCACATCAGGCCTTCCATGATGCCCGACACCCACATCGCGGCGATGTAGAGCAGGATGCCGGTGGTCGCGATCCAGAAGTGCCATTCCACCAGGGCGTTGGAGAACAGCTTCTCCTTCTTCCACAGCCAGGGGACCATGCAGTAGATGGCGCCGAAGCTGATGAAGCCGACCCAGCCCAGCGCGCCGGAGTGCACATGGCCGATGGTCCAGTCGGTGTAGTGCGACAGGGCGTTGACCGCCCGGATCGACATCACCGGGCCTTCGAAGGTGCTCATGCCGTAGAAGGCGATGGCCACGACCATCATCCGCACCACGGGATCGGTCCGCAGCTTGTCCCAGGCCCCCGACAGGGTCATCAGGCCGTTGATCATGCCGCCCCAGCTGGGCATCCACAGCATGATCGAGAAGGTCATGCCCAGGGTCTGGGCCCACTGCGGCAGGGCCGTGTAGTGCAGGTGGTGGGGACCGGCCCAGATGTAGATGAAGATCAGCGCCCAGAAGTGGACGATAGACAGGCGGTAGCTGAAGACAGGCCGCTCAACCCGCTTGGGCACGAAGTAGTACATCATCGCCAGGAAGCCGGCGGTCAGGAAGAAGCCGACGGCGTTGTGGCCGTACCACCACTGGGTCAGGGCGTCCTGCACCCCCGAGAACAGCGAGTAGCTGCGGCTGCTCAGGATATCGATCGGCAGCGCCAGGTTATTGACGACGTGCAGCAGGGCGATGGTGACGATGAAGGCCAGGTAGAACCAGTTGGCCACATAGATGTGGGGTTCCTTGCGCTTCCAGATGGTGCCCAGGAACACCAGCAGATAGGCGACCCAGACGACCGTCAGCCACAGGTCCACGAACCATTCCGGCTCGGCGTATTCCCGCGACTGGGTGATGCCGCTGACGTAGCCGAGGGCCGCCAGGACGATGAACAGCTGATAGCCCCAGAAGACGAACCACGGCGCGATGCCGCCCGCCAGCCTGGCCCGGCTGGTCCGCTGAACCACCCAGAAGGAGGTGCAGATCAGGGCGTTGCCGCCGAAGGCGAAGATCACCCCGGAGGTGTGCAGCGGCCGTAGTCGTCCGAAATTCAGCCAACCGGCTTGCGGGAAATAGAGAAGGTCGGGAAACGACAGCTGGGCGGCGATCACCACCCCGACCAGCATGCCCACCGCGCCCCAGAACATGGTGGCGATGACGCCGGCGCGTATGACGCCGTCCATATATTTGTCCGGCTCGTCCTTGAGCTGCCCGGAGCTGATCCCAGCGGTCAGGGCAAAACCGGCCAGGACGGCGGCTGTCACAAAGACAAAGCAGCTCATCCGGAACAGCGGATCATCGGTCAGCGCCGCCGCCACGGTGAACAGAAGTCCACCGAAGACGACGAGGGCGAGCAATAGACCCGACCCCGGCAAGGGAGCCGGGCGGGCGGACAGGTTTGTTGGCATGACGAATCCCCAGAGCGTTCTTGCAGCGCAACATCGGCGCGGCGCCGCTTTGCCGCCTTGATCTGGATCAAGGTCCGACCCGGCCCGCCGTGCGCTAGACTCCGAAACAGTTTTCAGACCCTGCGGAGGGATTCCCATGGCCAACGTCGACGTCCTCGACAAACCCCAAGACCGCCTCTCCCTGGCTTCAGGGGTGCTGTCGATCGTCGCCGGCTTTCTGTGGCTCTGGGTCTGGATGCTGCAGGCGGCGGGTCTGGAAGCGGGGCCCTTGTGCGGTGAGGCGACCGGCCTGCTCAGCCATTGCCCGCTCTGCTATCCCGCCGCATCGGCCACGGTGGGCGCGGTCACCGCCTGGGCGATGCTCGCCCGCCGGCGATGGGCGGCCTGACGGTCGCGCTCACGTCTGATCAAACGACAGCAGGGGTCAGACCGGGCAGTGGATGAGCGCCGCGTCCTGACGGCCCTGCCTGGCGTCAAGGGTCATCCTGAGCAGGCGATCCTGCTGCTTTACAGCCACTTCGAAACCGCGACACCCCAGGGCGTCGGCAACGCCGGACAGGCCTTCGGCCAGAGCCGACAGCACCGGCTTGGGATCCAGCAGCGAGAAGCCCACCATGCCCTCGACCCAGAGGACGCGGCCTTCAGTCAGGGAGTCGCGCACCGCAAAGGGGGCGAACCCGACGAGACGCCCGGCGCGATCCCGGCCGACCAGGGCGCCGAAGGGACCGTCCTCGCGTCGGGTCCAGCGTCGCACAATCGCCCGCCAGCGCCCCGGGGTCAGACCGTCGAACGCCAGCCGGGCCAGACCATAGGCCTCCGGCGCGTCGTGCGGGGTCAGTCGGGATGTGGTGATCTGGCGCATGCCTGCTCCTGATGGCGTCCAAGGCTGGCTTGCGTGGCCAGAAATGGCGTTGATCTGCGTCAATCGCGCAGCTCCGCGGCTGGTCTATCGTCGGCCACGACACCGCCGTTCCCGGCCGACGAAAGCCCCTTCCATGAGCCTGACCGACTCTCTCCGCGCCGCCTGTGTAAACGTCGCCGGGATCAGGCCATGCGCCACCTGCGGGGCCAGGGCCCTCAGCGTCTGCGGAAGTCTTGCCGAGGACGGCCTGCGGCGGCTGGCGGCGCTGGCTGACGACGTCACCGTCGCGCCGGGCGCCGCTTTGGTTCGCGAGGGTGACACCGCCCACCATCTGTTCAACATCACCGCCGGTTCCGTCAGGGTCTACAAGCTCCTGCCGGACGGACGGCGACAGATTGTCGGCTTCCTCTATGCGGGCGATTTTCTGGGCCTGGCCACCGGCGACCGTTACGCCTTCACGGCGGAGGCCCTGGAGCCGGTCACGGTCTGCAAGTTTCGCAAGACCGAGTATCGCCGCCTGCTGCACGACCTGCCGGATCTGGAGTCGGCTCTGCTGGAGCGGGCCTCGCACGAACTGGCGGCGGCCCAGGAACAGATGCTGTTGTTGGGTCGCAAGACGGCGCAGGAGCGCTTCGCCAGCTTCCTGCTGGACACCGCCCGGCGCTGTGCGCGGGCCGGCGGCGAGGCGGACCGGCTGCATCTGACCATGACCCGGGCGGAAATCGCCGACTATCTGGGCCTGACCACCGAAACGGTCAGCAGGGTCACCTCCCGCCTGAAGACGACCGGCGTCATTCGCCTGCTGTCGCTCAGCGATATCGCCATCCTTCGGCCGGCCGCGCTCCAGGCGATGGCGCACGGCAGCCAGGACTAGAGCCTGCGACGGCCCTGCCCTGGGCGAGTTGTCGGGGGCGGGTTGTCGGGCGGCTACGGCCTGAGGGTCAGGATCAGGTTGGTTATGCCAAGGGTCAGGGCGAATCCGCCAAACGCGGCGATGACGCCGATCAGATAGAGGGTTTCGGGGGTCGAGAGCGGGGGCATGCGGGTCTCCTGTTGCCGGGTGACTTTTCCGACGCCGAGCCCGACCCGCCATGATCTGGATCAATCGCCGACAGCCGCCTGTGCTCCCAGGGCGGCGGGGACCCGAAAATTCGCGATCCCTGGGGGGAGACGCCGCGCAATAGTTGTGTTGCGCGCGGAGTCCCCTAATATCGCCCTGGGGATGGGCCAGCTTGCTTCAACAGTTCAGAGCGTACCGACCGCGGGCCCTGACCCGGCGGCGCTGGAGCGCGCCCATGCGGCAATGCTGGCCAACAAGGCCCTGCAGCATACCCTGCCGGATGCGCCGAAGCCCAAGCCGCCGCCCGACTGGTTGATCGCCTTCCTGGACACGCTGGCCGCCTTCGGGCCGGTCCTCCAGTTTCTGATCTGGGGCCTGGTCATCGTCGGCGCTGCGCTGATCATCTTCCTGATCGTCCGCGAGCTTTTCGGGGTTCAACTGGGCTGGAAGTCCGGGGCGCTCACGCTCAATGGCCAGACGGACTGGCGGCCGGACCAGGAGAAGGCTCGCATCCTTCTGGCCGACGCCGACGCCCTGGCCGCAGAGGGCCGTTTCGAGGAGGCGGTGCATATCCTGCTGCTGCGCGGCGTCGCCGATATCACGGCGCGCCGCCCCAAACTGATCGGGCCGGCCCTGACCAGCCGGGACATCGCCGCCCACCCTGACCTGCCCGAGGCGGCGCGCCCGGCCTTCACCCTGATCGCGGAGATTGTCGAGCGGAGCTGGTTTGGCGGCCGGCCGGTCGATCAGGCCGGGTGGCTGCAGGCGCGCGAAGCCTATGAACAGCTGGTCTTTTCGGGAAGCTGGACATGACCGCGGCCGTTGAGCCCTCGAAGAAGCGGTTGGCGCGCGGCGTTGGCCCGTTTTCTGTCGTTCTGGTCCTGTGGCTGGCGGCGATCGGCGCCCTGGCCTTCATCGCCACCCTGGTCATCGGCGCCTTCGGATCTGAATGGAAAAGCGGCGACAACGGCGCCGGCCATGCCCTGTCGCGATCAGCCATTGGTTTCGCCGGGGCGGTGGAAGTCCTGCGCGGGATGGGAACCGAGGTCGAGATCAGCAAGATCGACTATCCCGATGAAGACGGTCGGTCCGTGCTGATCATGACCCCGCCGGCGGGGGTCGATCCGGAAGCGGTCAGCGGGATCGCGTTCGAGGGGCCGCGCCTTCTGGTTCTGCCCAAATGGTCGCCCGGACCGTATCGACCGGGCTGGGTGAGGGGACGGACGACCCTGGGGGCGGAGGAGACCCTGTCGGCGGTCAATGGCCAGAAGGACGACGACGAGGACGAGGATCCCGACCAGGACGCCGACGGCAAAGACGTTCAGAAGGCTCCTCCCACTGTTCTGACGGTTGACCAGGCCAAGGCCAGGCGGACCCTCGTTCTTGCCGATGGCCGGCCCTTCGCCACAACCGGCGCCCTCGAGGGCTTCAGAACGATCACCGGCGGCGGATGGCATGCCGTTGTCAGGGACGCCAAGGGCGGCATCGTTCTGGGGTGGCGGGATGAGGAGTGGATTCTCTCGGATCCGGACCTGTTCAATACCCATGGCCTCAGCGACCTGGCGACCGCCAAGGCGGGCCTTGCTCTGCTGCAACTGGTGCGGGATGGCGACGGTCCCGTGGTCTTCGACGTGTCTCTCAATGGCCTGAAGAGCGAGCGCAACCTGTTGCAACTGGCGTTTATGCCGCCGTTCCTGGGGGTCACCCTGGCGCTGGGTCTGGCCTCGTTGTTGCTGGCCATGCAGGCGGTGGCGCGGTTTGGTCCGCCGATCGAGCGGGATCGGGCGTTCGCGCTCGGCAAACAGAGCCTGGCAGACAACTCCGCAGCCCTGATCCGCCTTGCAAGGCGCGAGCATCGGATGGTCGAGCGGTACGCCATCTATGTCCGCGGCGAGGCGGCCCGCGCGGTCGGCATTCCCCATTCCATCGCGGAGGCCGATCTGGAAGCGCTTCTCGACCGGATGTCCGCCCAACTCGGACTGCCCCCCTTTACCGAGCTGCGGCAGCAAGGCGCCGCGGCCCATGATCTCGGCTCGGCGCTCGTCGCCGCCCGCCGCCTGTATTTCTGGAGACTGGAGATGACCCGTGAACGTCGCTGAGGCACAGGCCATGGCCGCCCGCATCCGGGCGGAGATCGCCAAGACGGTGGTTGGTCAGACCGACACCATCGACCTGCTCCTGATCGCCTTGCTGGCCAAGGGGCACATCCTGCTGGAAGGTCCTCCGGGGACCGCCAAGACCCTGCTGGCCCAGACCTTCGCCAGGACGCTGGGGATCGATTTCGGCCGCATCCAGTTCACCCCGGACCTGATGCCCGGCGACATCATCGGCGCCAACATCTTCAACTTCCAGACCAGCGCCTTCACCCTGACGCGCGGGCCGATCTTCTGCGATCTGCTGCTCGCCGACGAGATCAACCGCACTCCGCCCAAGACCCAGGCCGCGCTGCTGGAAGCGATGCAGGAGCGAACCGTCACCCTCGATGGCGTGCGGCATGATCTGGACGACCGGTTCATGGTGGTGGCGACGCAGAACCCCATCGAGCAACAGGGCGTTTATCCCCTGCCGGAAGCCCAGCTCGATCGCTTCCTGTTCAAACAGGTCCTGCCCTATCCCAGTGCGGCTGAAGAACGGGACATCGTGATCCGCTTTGGCGGCCGGACCGGTCAGCCGGTTCCGGCCCAGATGGGGGTCGAGACCGTCGTCAGCCGGGAGGAACTGACCGCGATCGGCGGCCTGCTGGCCTCCGTCAGGCTTACCGACGAGATCGCCGACTATGTGGTCAGCATCGTCAGGGGCACGCGGGAATCGGCCGACTTCGACACCGGCGTCTCTCCGCGCTGTGCGTCGGTTCTCGCCGCCGCGGCCCGGGCGCGCGCCGTGCTGAACGGCCGCGACTATGTGATCCCCGATGACGTCAAGGCGCTCTGCCTGCCGGCGCTTCGTCACCGCGTCATCCTGTCGCCGGCGGCCGAGATCGAGGGCCGCAAGGTGGACGACGCCCTGACCGGCCTGATCGAGCAGATCGAGGCGCCTCGGTGATCTACCCCACCCGCACAGGCGTGGCGCTGGCCGCCGCCGGAGCGCCGATCGCCCTGGTCGCGGGTGTCTTTGCGTCCAGGTGGTGGGTCGCCGGCGTGGCCTGGTCGGGTCTGATCGTTGTGTTGATGGTGCTGGATGTCGCCCTGAACCGGCTGCGCCGCGCGCCGCAGATCACGATGCAGGCGCCGGGCGTGCTGGCCGTTGGCGAGACGGTTGAGGTCGAGCTCGCTGTGGCGTTTCGCAGCATCTTCACCCCCCGCCGCGTCGAGCTCATGCTGGAGGGCGACGCCAACCTTGAAATAGCGCCGCGCAAGGTGATCGCCACGGTCGCCGACAAGGAAACGGCGGCGGCGATCGCCCTGACCCCGCATCGTCGCGGCGAGGCGATTCTCAGCAAGCTCTGGGTCCGCTGGTCCGGCCCCCTGCGATTGGCCTGGACGCAGATCATCCATCCTCTGGACCATGCAGCCCCGGTCACGCCCAACATCGGCGCGGTGAAGGATGAGGCCCTGCGGCTGTTTTCCCGCGACGCCCTGCACGGCCTCAAGGCCCAGATCGAGACCGGGGAGGGGACCGAATTTCACGCCCTGCGCGACTTCCTGCCGGGCATGGATCATCGCACCATCGACTGGAAGCAGTCGGCGCGCCACGGCAAGCTTGTCAGCCAGGAGCGGCGCACCGAACGCAACCACACCATCGTCCTGGCCCTCGATACCGGCCGCACCATGTGCGAACCGGTCGCCGGGGCGCCGCGCATCGACCGGGCGATCAACGCCGCGTTGCTGATTTCCTATGTCAGCCTGGCGAACGGCGACCGGGTCGGGGTGTTCGGCTTTGACTCGCGACCCCGGCTGTCGACCGGGGCGACCTCCGGGGTGCAGTCCTTCCCGCTGATCCAGCGGCTGGTGTCGCGACTGGACTATACGACTGAAGAGACCAACTTCACCCTGGGGCTGACCACCCTGGCGGGCGATCTGGATCGGCGCTCCCTGGTGATCATCTTCACCGAGTTCACCGACTCCATCGGCGCCGAGCTGATGCTCGACAACCTCAAGCGCCTGCTCAAGCGCCACCTTGTCCTGTTTGTGGTGTTGCGCGACGAAGAGCTTGAAAGCCTGGCCCGTCGTGAGCCCGTCGATGGCGCCGACATCGCCCGGGCGGTGACCGCCGCGGCCCTGATGAAGGAGCGCGAGATCGTCATGGTCCGCCTGAGGCGGCTTGGCGTGCAGCTGGTCGAGGCGCCGGCCGATGCGGTCGGCCCGACCGTGGTCAACGCCTATCTCGACATCAAGCGCCGCAACCTGCTGTAGGAGGACTGAGCGCCATGGCCCCCCTTCAGCTCAAGAGCCAGAAATTCCGCGAGGAGCGGGAGGAAGACTGGCGACGCCTTTCCTTCCTGCTCGACAAGGTCGAGGGCGGCGGCGCCAAATCTCTGACGGACGTGCAGCTGATGGCGGTTCCGGTGCTCTATCGGTCCGCCCTGTCGTCGCTCTCGGTCGCCCGCGCCACCTCCCTGGACCAGAGTCTGGTCGAGTATCTGGAGGGGCTGTGCGCCAGGGCCTACTTCCTGGTCTATGGCGCGCGCGCGCGGCTGGGCGAGCGGATTTTGCGCTTCTTTACTCACGGATGGCCCGCCGCCGTCAGATCGATCTGGAAGGAGACGCTGGCCGCCGCCCTGATCGTCGGGCTGAGCGTGGTGGTCGGCTATGTGCTGGTTCGCCAGAACCCGGACTGGTACTACGCCATCGTCGGCTCCGACATGGCCAGTGGTCGGGATCCGACCGCCAGCGCCGAGTTCCTGCGCAAGTCCCTCTATGACGGCGGCAAGGATCAGAGCCTGGCGATGTTCGCCGCCTTTCTGTTCAACAACAACGCGCGGGTGGCCCTGTTCGCCTTCGCGCTCGGCTTCGCCTTCGCCCTGCCGACCGCCCTGCTTCTGATCCAGAACGGGGCCGGGATGGGCGCCATGATCGCGGTATTCGCGGCCAAGGATCTGGGCTGGCAGTTCGGCGGCTGGCTGTTCATCCACGGGACCACCGAGCTCTTCGCCATCATCATCGCCGGCGGAGCCGGATTCCGGATTGGCCTGGCGGTCGCCTTCCCCGGGGATCGCACGCGGCTGGACGCCGCGGCGACGGCCGGCCGTCAAACCGGGGCCGCCATGGCGGGGGTGGTGCTGATGCTGCTCATAGCCGGGCTTCTCGAAGGCTTCGGGCGGCAGTTGATCACTTCTGATCTTGCCCGCTATGGCGTCGGAGCCGCCGCCGCCGCCCTCTGGCTGAGCTATTTCTACCTGCCGCGCCGCGAAGGAGCCCGCCGTGAGCGTGTATGACCAACTGGACCGCGCCGACAGGGCGCTGCGGCGCTCGCTGGTTACGCCCGAGGGGGTGGATCTGAACCTGCGCATCGGCGACAGCGGTCAGCGCATCGGCGCGTTTCTGATCGATGTGATCATCCAGTATGGCGTCCTGTTTCTCTTCGCCCTGGTGCTGGGTACGATCTATTCAGCGGTCGAGGGCAAGGGCGCCGAGAACGTCGGGGTGCTCTATTTCCTCGGCGCCTTCGTGCTGCAGAACGGATGGTTCATCGGCTTTGAACTGTCCCCGCGGGCCGCGACGCCGGGAAAGCGCTTCCTGGGCCTCAGGGTGGCCTCGCGCGATGGCGGGCGGCTGACGGCTGAAGCGGTGATCGTCCGCAATGTCACCCGGCAGGTCGAGTTTTTCCTGCCCGTCGCCTTCATCTTCGTGGCAGGGGCGCTGGGCGGCGTCGATGGCCTCTTCTATCTGATGGTCGCGATCTGGATGGGGATTTTTCTGTTTTTTCCCCTGTTCAACAAGGATCGGCTGCGGGTCGGCGATCTGCTGGCCGGCACCTGGGTGGTCAGGTCGCCCAAGCGGATCCTGATGCCTGACCTCAGCCAGACGGGCGCCCACACCCACGCGCATTTCGCCTTCACCGACAAGCAGCTTCAGGCCTACGGAGTGAAGGAGCTGCATGTGCTTGAACAGGTCCTGCGGACAAGGGACCGCAAGACCATGGCCGCCGTCGCCATGCGGATTCGCCGGAAGATCGACTGGGTCTCCGGTCCCGACGAGCGCGACGAGGACTTCCTGGCGGCCTATTACGCCGCCCTGCGCAGCCGCCTGGAGCAGCGGATGCTCTTTGGCCACCGCCGCAAGGACAAGCACGACAAGGCCTGAGGCCTAGTCGAACACCGAGGTCAGTTGTTCCGGCACCACGCCTTCCTTGATGGTCCGCAGTTCGGAATAGATCGCCGCGACGCCGGACGCGCCGAGCATGGCCGAGACGGCCCCGACGATGGGCGAGATCACGACCTGAACAATGGTCATCGCCGTGCTGGGCCCTTGCAGGCTCGCCAGTCCGCCGAAGCCGCCCGCGACCCCGAGAGCGATAGCCATGATGATCGCGCCGAAAATCCAGGACAACACCATGAAGATGATGAAGAGAAGCAGGATCTGCCAACGGCTGCCCTCGGTCAGCCTCATGCTTCTGCCGAAGGATTCGAACACCCCGGTGTGCTCGACCACCCGGACCGGGACGACCACGACCCAGGCGATGGCCAGGAAGATGCCGGGGATCACGAGCATCAGGGTCCCGAGCACGATGCCGAGCCCGGACAGGAGGGATATCGCCAGCACCGGCAGAAAGTGGCGAATGCCGGTCGCCAGGCAATCCGCGAATCGGGCCTTGCGACCATTCATGTCCAACACCGCGCCATGGATGATGGCGGCCTGCAGCGTCATGGAGCAGATCAGCGAGACCAGACCGCCCGCCATCAGAGACAGCACATGCGGGACACTCAATTCGCCGTCCGCGGCTTTCAGCTGGTCAAGCTGAACGTAGGCCAGCACCGCCTGTGGCAGACCTGCCAGCAGGAGCGCCAGACCCAGGAAGGGCAGCAGGTTGAACCCGACGGCGCCGAAGGTGCGTTCAAAAATCCGGCCGATATCAAACTTGCGCGTGCTGCTGGCAAAGTCGGTCATGGTTCCCCCTCTGGATGTCTGGCGACATCATGCACAACCCGCGCCGGCAGGAACAGGCCGGAGGGGGCGCACTGACGCCTACAGCGTCTGGCCGTCGTCGATGGTGATGACGCTGCCGGTGACCCGTCCTGCGGCGTCGGAGGTCAGCCAGGCCATGGCGGCGTCGAGGTCCTGTTCGTCCATCAGCCGGCGGCGCGGGAAGCTGGCGACCTGCTTGCGGCCCCCTTCACTCTGGAACCAGTCGCTGTTGAGCTCGGTCTCGATGTAGCCGGGGCAGACGATGTTGACGTTGATCCCCTTGTTGGCCCACTCGCGGGCCAGGGTCCTGCCCATCATCGCCACCGCCGCCTTGGAGGCGCAGTAGGCGGCGAGGCCCGGCAGAACCTTCTGCGCCCCGATCGAGGCGATCAGCACGATCCGGCCCCGGCCGCTGTCTTTCGACCCCGCCGCCATCATCCGCCGCGCGCCCTCGCGGGCGGTCAGGAAGACCCCGGTGACATTGATGTCCAGCACCGTGCGGAAGTCGTCTGCGGGCAGGTCGACCGCCATGCCCTCGTTGTTCATCCCGGCATTGGCGATGACGGTGTCGACCGGCCCCAGCTCGGTCTCGGCGGCCGAGAAGGCGGCGATGACGCTGGCCTCGTCCTGCACGTCCATGGCGTAGGCCGCGGCCTTGCCGCCGGCCGCGGTGATTTCGGCGACCAGATCGTCAAGGCGATCCTTGCGGCGGGCGCAAACCGCAACGGCGGCGCCGGCGGCCGCAAGCTGGCGGGCGAAGCGGCGGCCAAGTCCGGACGAGGCGCCGGTGATCAGGGCCGTGCGGCCGGCATGGGTCTGGGTGGTCATCTGCGGAGCTCCGGATTGGTCGCTGGCGGGTTCTCTGGCGGGCTTACGCCGCGTCGCGCAAGGCCTCAGGTCAGGCCGGTGTCGAGGCCATCGATGCTGACCCGGTTCTTCTCCTGGCGATAGGCGTTCAGGCCTTCCTCGCCCTGGGTCTCGGCCCAGCGAACCAGGGACTCCCGTTCGCCCCGATAGTCATAGACCGGAACGCCAAAGCCGCAGGAGGTCTGCACCAGATCCACGTCAAGCCTGACAATCTGCCTGGCCCCGGCCGGTTCAACACCGTCGAAGGCGGAGCTCAGCAGCGCTTCATAGGCCTCGCCGCCGCGAGGCAGGCAGGTCCCGCGCCCGTAGAGCCGCAGGATCATCGGCGGGCCGTCGAAGGCGCAGACCATCACCGTGAGACGTCCGTCGTGGCGCATATGGGCGGCGGTCTCGTTTCCGCTGCCGGTATGGTCCAGCCAGCAGAGGGTGTGATCGTCGAGGACCCGGAGGCCGTCGAGCCCCTTGGGCGACAGGTTGATCCGGCTGGCAGCGGTGGCGCTGGCGGTGAAGAAGACGTGCTGCCGGGCGATGAAGCGGGCGTGCTCGGGCGCGATGCGGTCGAATTGCTTGGCCATGGCCCATGATGCCACGCGCAGGCCCTGCGCCAAGCTCAAACCATGCCGGGAGCCGGGAAACGGCCCTTGACCCGAGCATTATTCAACCACATGGTTGAATAATGCTCGACGTGACCGACTCTCGCCTGGATGCGACCCTGCAGGCTGTCGCAGATCCGACCCGAAGGGCCATTCTGTCCAGGCTTGCCCAAGGCGAGGCGCGGGTGACTGATCTTGCCCGGCCGTTCGCCTTGTCACTGAACGGAGTGTCCAAGCACATCCGGGTGCTGGAACGGGGAGGGCTTGTCCGTCGACGGCGATCGGGTCGGGAGCATTTTCTGTCCCTCGACCCCGCGCCCCTGGATCTGGCGGCTGGCTGGATCGCCGAGCAGAAGCAGCTGTGGGCCGCCCGGCTGCAGCGTCTTGATGACATTCTGGAAAGCGAGGGAGCCGATAAATGACCGATCGTGTCGCCTTGACAGTCAGTCATGACTACAGGGCCGCCGCCGGGCGGGTTTTTGACGCCTGGCTGGATCCGGCGACAGCCGGCCGCTTCCTGTTTGCGACCCCGGACGGCGAAATGATCAAGGTTGCGATCGACCCGGTGGCGGGCGGTCAATTCACCTTCGTTGAGCGCCGCGACGGGAAGGCGGTCGAACACCTTGGCCGCTATCTGGAGATCGCGCGACCGCGGCGGCTGGTGTTCGAGTTCTGCGTGCCGGCCTATTCATCGGAGATGAGCCGGGTTGAGGTCGATATTGTCGATCTTCCGGAAGGGGGGTGCCGGCTTTCGCTGACGGCGCAGGTGCTGCCTGACTACGAGGCGCGGTCACGCGAGGGTTGGGCGAAAATTCTCTCCACGCTGGCGTCGATCCGGCCCTGACTCTTGCACGTCGCGGGGAGTGGGCGCATCACCGACGCCGGATGTCGCCTGGGGAGGACGCATGCCGACACTGCGATCCATCCAGTATCTGCGCGCCTTCGCGGCCTTTTCGGTCGCCGCTTTCCACGCCTTTCAGTGGGCGCGGCTGGATTTCGATATCGGCGGGGCGGGCGTCGACATCTTCTTCGTCATCAGCGGCTTCATCATGTGGCGGACGACGCAGGATCGTCCGATGGCGCCGCTGGAATTCCTGCGCCGGCGGGCAGTCAGGATCATTCCACTCTACTGGACAGTGAGCCTGGGGCTGGCGGCGGCGGCGCTGTTATGGCCGGCGCGGTTTCCCGACACCTATCCGGAGCTGGGCCATGTGCTGAAGTCGCTGGCCTTCTTGCAGCATCGCAATCCGGCGGGCCTGCCGTTTCCGATCCTGCCGCCGGGCTGGACGCTGAACTATGAGGCGGTCTTCTACCTGATCTTCGCCGCCTGCCTGGCCCTGCCGAGGGAGTCGCGCCTGCTGGCCCTGACCTGCGGCCTGTTGAGCCTGGGCCTGTTCGGTTTCTTCTATCCGCCGGCCTACGAGATGCTGGCCAACCCTCTGGTGCTGGAATTCCTGGCCGGGGTGCTGCTGGCCCGGGCCATGAGCTGGGGGTTCGCGCTGGGCCGCAATCTGGGCTGGACGGCCATGGCCGTGGCGCTGTGCTGCTACGGCGTGATGTGGGCGACGCGCAGCGAATGGGACCTGTGGCGGCCGATGGTCTGGGGGCTGCCGGCCCTGTTGCTGGTGATGGGCCTGACCGCGGTCGAGGCCGACGGCGGGCTGCCGGAGCTGCCGCCGATCAGGGCGCTCGGCGACGCCTCCTACAGCCTGTATCTGACTCATCCGCTGATCATCGGTGCCCTGGCGGTGGTCATGGGGACGTGGCGGCCGTGGCTGTTCATCCCGCTGGCCCTGGTTCTGGCGAGCGTCGGCGGATGGCTGTGCTGGTGGCTTTTCGAGCGGCCGGTGACAGCGGGGCTGAAAGGGCCGTTGCCTGACGCAGCGTCGGGCGCCCATACTGCCTGACGACTCCGCGCGTCAGACGCGGATCCAGGGCTTGGGAGACATCGCAATGAGCGCCACTCGCGCAATCTGGGCCGCCGCCGCAGCGGCGCTTCTTCTGGCTGCCTGTGGCGGCCAGGGGAACTCCAACGGGGTCACGGGCGAGCGGATCGCCGCCGCCGATGCCACCCCCGGCGAGTGGCTGTCCCACGGACGGACCTACTCGGAACAGCGGTTCAGCCCGCTGGACAAGATCAACGCCTCCAACGTCGGCGAACTGGGCCTGGCCTGGTCGTTCGACCTGCCGGAGAACCGCGGCATCGAGGCGACGCCGCTGGTCGCCGACGGGGTGATGTACACCACCAGCGCCTGGTCGGTGGTCCGCGCCTTCGACGCCCGCAACGGCAAGCTGCTGTGGGAACACGACCCCGAGGTGGCGCGCGCCACGGACATCAAGGCCTGCTGTGACGCGGTCAACCGCGGCGTCGCCCTGTGGGGCGGCAAGGTCTATTACGGAACCCTCGATGGCCGCCTGGAAGCGCTCGACGCGAAGACCGGCAAGCTGGCCTGGTCAACGGTCACGGTCGACCAGTCCAAGCCCTACACCATCACCGGCGCGCCCCGTGTCGTGAAGGGCAAGGTGCTGATCGGCAACGGCGGCGCCGAGTTCGGCGTGCGCGGCTATCTGACCGCCTATGACGCCGAGACCGGCAAGCAGGCCTGGCGCTTCTACACGGTGCCCGGCGAGCAGGAGACCGACGGCGCGGCCTCGGACAAGGCGATGAAGATCGCCCGCCCGACCTGGAACGGCGAGTTCTGGAAGATCGGCGGCGGCGGAACGGTCTGGGACTCGATGGCCTATGACCCTGATCTGGACCTGCTCTACATCGGCGTCGGCAACGGCACGCCCTGGAACCGCGAACTGCGGTCGCCAGGCGGCGGCGACAACCTGTTCCTGTCCTCGATCGTGGCGCTGAAGCCGGAGACCGGCGAATATGTCTGGCACTACCAGACCACGCCCGGCGAGAGCTGGGACTACACCGCCACCCAGCACATCGTCCTGGCAGACATCAACATCGGCGGCCAGACCCGCAAGGTGCTGATGCAGGCCCCCAAGAACGGCTTTTTCTATGTGCTGGACCGCACCAACGGGAAGCTGATCTCGGCCGAAAAGTATGTCCCGGCGGTCAACTGGGCCAGCGGCGTCGACAAGGTCACCGGGCGGCCGATCGAGACGGCCGGCGCCCGCTACGAGAAGAACCTGCACCTGTCCAACCCGGGTCCGCTCGGGGCCCACAACTGGCACCCGATGGCCTTCAGCCCCAAGACCGGGCTGGTCTATATCCCGGCCCAGGAGATTCCCTTCCCCTACATGCAGCCGGGCGGCGACAAGGCCACCTTCAAATACCGGCCGCAGGGGTGGAACGTCGGCGTCGACTTCCTGGCCGCCGGCCTGCCTGATGACGAGGCGACCCTGAAGGCCATCCGGGCCTCGCTGAAGGGGCGGCTGATCGCCTGGGACCCGGTGACCCAGACGGAGAAGTGGTCGGTGACCTATGACGGCCCCTGGAACGGCGGGGTGCTGGCCACGGCCGGCGGCCTGGTCTTCCAGGGCAGCGCCACCGGCGAGTTCGCCGCCTATGACGCCGGCTCCGGCGCCAAGCTTTGGGGGTTCGACACCCAGACCGGCGTCGTCGCTCCGGCCATGACCTATGAGATCGACGGCGAACAGTATGTGGCCCTGATGGCCGGCTTCGGCGGCGGCTTCGCCGTCTCGGCCGGGGCCGGGGTCGATCCGCGTTCGGAAGGGCCGCGTCGCCTGCTGGTGTTCAAACTCGGCGGCAAGCAAAAGCTGCCGGCCCGCCCGGTCTCGACCAAGGAGTTCATGGACCTGCCGGCGGCCAGCGGAACCCCGCAGCAGATCGCCACAGGCACGGCGGTCTACGCCAGCAACTGCGGCGTCTGTCACGGGGCCAGCGGGGTGTCGAACTTCTCGATCCCCGACCTGCGCTACTCCCCGACCATCCTCGACGCCGACGGCTTCAAACGCATCGTCCTTGGCGGCGAGCGCAAGGAACAGGGGATGGTATCCTTCAGCGGTCTGGTCAGCGACAGCGAGGCCGAGGCGGTGCGCCAGTACCTGCTCGATCTGGCCCGCCGCCAGCAGGCCATGCAGGCCAAGGCCAAGGCCGCCGCAAAGGGCTGATCACGGCATTGCCCCCTTTCCCCGGCGCTGTTCCGCCGGGGAAGGGGTTCGCCCCGCGGGCGCAATCAGGCTAGTTCACGGTGATGTTCCAGGATTTTCCCCCCACCGTCGATGCGGTCGTGGTCCAGGCCGCGCGGCTGGAGCCTTCCGTCGTGGACAAGGCCTTCTCGACCGTCGCCGTTGATGATCAGGCCATCACGACCGCGCCGAGAGTGGATCAGGCGCTGACGGCGGTGGCCGGGGTGCAGCTGTTCCGCCGCACCTCCAGCGTCGCGGCCAACCCGACCACACAGGGGCTGTCCCTGCGATCGATCGCCGGCTCGGGCGCGGGACGGGCGCTGGTGACGCTGGATGGCGCGCCGCAGAACGATCCCTTTGGCGGATGGGTGATCTGGTCAGGCCTGCCGGCGATCAGCCTGGAAGGCGCGCTGGTGGTCCGGGGCGCCGGGGCAGGGCCCTATGGCGCCGGGGCTTTGACAGGCGTGGTGCAGCTTTCCGAACGGACCCGGATTCCCGAGGGTGGCGACTACGAGGTGTTCGCCGGGGACCGTGGCCTGACCGGCGGGCAGGGGGCGTTCGCCGCCGGCGATCTGTTTGTCGCCGGGGCCTGGCAGCGAACAGATGGCTGGACGCCTGTGCGTGAAGGCCGCGGCAGCGCCGATACGCCTCTGGCCTATGAAGCCCGGTCGGCGGTGGCGCGCTATGCGCCGAGCCTGGGCGGGGTCGATCTGGCCCTGCGCGGATCGGCTTATGAGGAGCGCCGCGGCACGGGCCTGCGCGGGGCAAGATCGCGGGGAACGGGCGCGGCCCTGTCCCTGGCGGTCGCCGGGTCGTCGTCGGAGGACGCCAACGCCTGGCGGCTTCAGGTCTGGACCCGGATTTCCGACCTGGAGAACGACTTCTTCGCCGTCTCGGCCGATCGTTCGACGGCCAGCCCGGCCGCCGAGCAATACGCCACCCCGGCCTTCGGCGCCGGGTTCAACCTCGCCCTGCGCCGCACCGGCGATGATGGCGGCTGGGAAGTCGGCGGGGACTTTCGCTATGCCAATGGCGAGACACGGGAGCATTTTCGCAATCTGGGCGCCGGCTTTACCCGGGGGCGCATCGCCGGCGGGGCCCAGACGGTAGGCGGACTCTACGGCGAGGCCTGGAAGCAGACCGGGCCCTGGCTGCTGACCAGCGGCGCGCGGATCGATCACTGGTCGAGCTTTGGCGGAAGCCGTCGGGAGCGCGATCTGGCGACCGCAGCGCCAACCCTGACCCTGACCCCGGATGACGCCGACGGCTGGCAGCCGACCGCGCGGGCGGCCATCAGGCGCGACGGCCCCGTGGCCATCCGGGCCGCCGCCTATGCCGGATTTCGACCGCCGACGCTCAATGAACTGCACCGACCGTTCCGCGTGGGCAACGACATTACCGAAGCCAATGCCGGCCTCGATCCGGAAGTGCTCTACGGCGTCGAGCTCGGACTGGGCGGAGAGGGCGACTGGCGCTGGAGCGCAACCCTGTTCGCCAACCAGATCCATGGGGCGGTGACCAACGTCACCGTCGGCTACGGCCCCGGAACCTTCCCCGTCGCCGGCTTCGTGCCGGCAGGGGGCGTCTTGCGCCAGCGCCAGAATGCCGGGGATATCAACGCCGTCGGCCTGGAAGCTGATGTGGAGCGGCGCTGGGGCGAGGTCTTCAGCCTCAGCTTCTCGGCGGGATACACGGAGGCCGAGGTCGATGGCGGGACGACAGCGGCGCAATTGACCGGTCTGCGCCCGGCCCAGACTCCCAGGACCAGCGCCAGTGTCGATCTGGCCTGGCAGGCGGCGCCCCCGCTGCGCCTGTCGGCGGCTCTTCGCTATGAGGGGCAGCGCTATGAGGATGACCTCAACAGCCGCAGCCTCTCGGCCGCCACGACCCTGGGGCTGCGCGTCGACTGGCGCCTGTCGCCGAAGGCGGACCTCTGGCTGGCCGTCGACAATGTCACCGACGCCGCCGTCGAGACCGCCGAGACGGCCACGGGCCTGTCGAGCTACGACGCGCCGCGCGGCTTCCGGATCGGCCTCAGGTTCACCCCTTAGGTCCCTGACGGCCGCCGTGGGGCTCTTGCGGCTCGCGCTTTTCCGCATTTCGGCTTGACCTGCCGCCTGCGAAACGGTTGCTCGGGGGCATGACAAGTCTCAAGGGCAGGACGGTGCAGGTTGCCGGGGCCGGCGTGCTGGGCCTGGCCATCGCCGGGGACCTTGCCGAGGCCGGCGCGAGGGTGACGGTCTTCGACCCGGAGCCGCTGGGAAGGGCATCGGCGGTGGCCGCCGGCATGCTGGCGCCGGTGTTTGAGTCCATTCTCGACCCGGTCGCCGCCGATCATTTCGAACTGTTGATGGCCGCCCGCGACGCCTGGCCGGACTTCGCCCGGCGGAACGGAATCGCGCTTCATCGCAGCGGCGCAATCTATCGCGGCGACAAGGCGTTACGGGCCAGGGCGGAGATGGAGGCGCGAGGCCTGGCCTGCGAGGACCGGACCGAGGGCCTCTACAGCGGCGATGACTGGCGTGTCGACGCCGGTCCCGCCCTGCAACGGTTGCGGCGCGTGGCCGAGGCTCAGGGGGTAGCCTTTCGACGGGACCGTCTGATCGCCCCAGCGCCTGAGGCGCAGACGATCGCGGCGACCGGTTCCGAGAAGGTCGGCTGGGCGCCAGAAAGTCATTTGATTTCCGCCATCAAGGGACAAATTCTTCGGGCCAATGGCGGGCCGCTGAAGACCTTGTCCGACGGCCCTGTTCTTCGCCGCGACGGGGGCTATATCGCGCCGGGTCACGACGGCGGGATGGTCGGGGCGACCATGCAGCCGGGGCGAACGGACCTGGAGCCGGACGAGGCGATGGGTCGATTGCTGACCGATGTCTTTCCCGATCTGGTCGCCAGCGGCCTTGAGGGCGAAACCCGGGTCGGCATTCGCGGGGCGGCCCCCGATGGTCTGCCTCTGGTTGGGCCAAGCACAGCGCCGGGGGTCTGGCTGGCGCTGGGCACCCGGCGCAACGGTTGGCTCCTGGCCCCGCTTGTGGCCTCGATTATCCGCGCGTATCTCGCGGGCGACGATCCTGGCCCCTGGGCCAAAACACTTGATGCGCGCCGGTTCGCGGCGCCGACCCTGGAGGCATGATGTCCGGATTCTGGTTGACCGACGAACAGGAAGCCATCCGCGAAGGCGTCACCAAAGTGATGGCCGATTTCGGCGATGACTACTGGCGCGCCGCCGACGAAACCGGCCGCTTCCCCGAGGAATTCGCCGCCGCCATGGCCGAGGGCGGCTGGCTCGGCGTGGCCATGCCGGAGGCGTACGGCGGGTCGGGCCTGGGCCTGACCGAGGCGGCCATCGTCATGCAGACGGTGGCGCAGTCCGGCGCGGCCTTCACCGGGGCCAGCGCCGTGCATCTGAACATCTTCGGCCTGATGCCGATCGTGAAGTTCGGCACCGACGAACAGCGCAGGCGCCACCTGCCGAAGATCATCGCCGGAGAGGACAAGACCTGCTTCGCCGTCACCGAGCCCAACAGCGGCCTGGACACCGCCAGCCTGGAAACCCGGGCCGAGAAGCATGGCAACGGCTACCGGATCAATGGCCGCAAGATCTGGACGACCATGGCCCAGCGGGCCAACAAGATCCTGCTGATCGCCCGCACCACGCCGAAGGAACAGACGGCCAAGCCGATGCAGGGGCTGAGCCTGTTCTACACCGACTTCGACCGCGCCCGGATCGAGGCCAAGCCGATCCCCAAGATGGGTCGCAAAGCCGTTGAATGTAATATGCTTTTCATCGAGGACCTGCAGGTCCCGGCCGAGGATCTGGTCGGCGAGGAAGGCAAGGGCTTCCAGTATCTTCTGAGCGGCCTCAACCCCGAGCGGGTGCTGTTTGCCGTGGAAGCCGTCGGCATCGGCCGCGCCGCCCTGGCCAAAGCGGCCACCTACGCCAACGAGCGGATCGTCTTCGGACGTCCCATCGGCCAGAACCAGGGCGTGCAGCATCCCCTGGCGCGCAGCTGGGCCGAACTGGAGGCGGCCAACCTGCTGGCCTATAAGGCCGCCGCCCTCTACGACGCCGGCAAGGACTGCGGGGCCGAGGCCAACGCGGCCAAATACCTGGGCGCCGAGGCGGGATTCACCGCCGCCGAAGCCGCGGTGCTGGCCCACGGCGGTATGGGCTACGCCAGGGAATACGACGTCGAGCGCTACATGCGCGAGGCGATGATCGCCCGGATCGCCCCGGTCAGCCGCGAGATGATCCTCAATTTCATTGCCGAGCGGGTGCTGCACCTGCCCAAGAGCTACTAGAGCGGGGCTCGATTCGAAGGACTCAAACCGGCCCGCTCTGGTCCCTTGCTGGTCGCGCGTTTGATCCGGCAACCGGTTCCTACAAATCCGAACGCGCTCTGGCGGCTACTCGCCCATCTGGAAGCGGATCGGCACCTTTACCGAGGCGCCGTCGACGGGGCGGCCGTCCTCGGTCTGCGGCCTCATCTCGAAATAGCGGCTGAGCTTCAACGCCGCCGTTCCGAAGCCGTAGTCCGATGGGGTCTCCGAGATGACCTGGCAGTTGCGGACCTGGCCGGAGACGCTGACCTGGCAGTTGAGGACCGCCTCACCGGCCACCCCGCGACGGATGGCGCGATCGGGATAGGCGTTGGCGACCTGGCGCGCGTTCGGCTTGCGCGTCCAGTCGGGGCGGCTGATGACCAGCGGCCCCTTCGGGGCCACCGGGCCGACGGGGGTGATCGGGCCGGGCGTGAAGTCGATCAGGGGGCCGGGCGCCACGACCGGCCCCGGCGCCGGATCAACGGGCAGGGGGGCGACTGTGTTGTTTGCGACCGGGGCGGGCTGATGGATCTGGGGCCGGCTGCGGGTGGGCTGTTGCGGCTGGGGCCTCGGCGGGTCCGGGTTTTTCGGAGGGATGCGATCCACGATAATCGGCGGGGGCTCGACGAAGGGACGCTGCGGCTTGATGGCGATGCGCTGGTAGGCGAGATAGGCGGCCAGGGCGACATGGGCGCTGGTCACGACCGCCAGGGCGATGAGGGCCGTCTTGCTGATCGGCTTGCGCGGGCCGCGGTAGTCATAGGCGTCGAAGGCGTGGTCGGTAAGGGTGGCGGCGGTCATGGTGTCCTCCGGATGAAGGTCTCGCCAAGGGCGGGAGATGACACATGTAAGTCATATGGAATGACGTACGTAAAGTCACGACTATGACATTTGTCATTTTTGACAGACTGCACGCCTCGATCATGGTTAATCCGGAATTAACCGACGCGGCGCACACACGGACGCATGGCGGTTGAGTCCATCAGAGGCGTCGTCGAATCGGCGATCCAGCGCGCGTCTGCGGCGACGGGCGTGGATTTTTCCTTCCTGCTGGGCACGGCCAAGCGGGAGAGCGGACTGCGACCCACCGCCAAGGCCCAGACGTCATCGGCCGCCGGCCTGTTCCAGTTCGTCGAGCAGACCTGGTTGTCGACTCTGAAGCAGCACGGCTCCAAGCACGGCTACGCCCGCTATGCCGATCTGATCACCCAGGGCCCGGACGGACGCTATCGGGTGGCCAACCCCGAGGCCCGGGCCGTGGTCATGAACCTGCGCTACGACCCGCGCGCCGCCTCGCTGATGGCCGGGGAGATGACCAGCGATCACGCCGACTACCTGCGCGGGCGCATCGGGCGGCCGGCGACGGCGGGCGAGCTTTACGCCGCCCATTTCCTGGGACCCAAGGGGTCAGCCCGGCTGATCGAGGCGGCTCGCAGCCAGCCCGGGGCCAGCGCCGCCGCGCTGTTTCCCGACGCCGCGGCCTCGAACCGGCCGCTGTTCTACAAGGCCGGACGGCCGGTCACGGTGGCCGAGCTTTACAACAACCTGACCGCCACCGGCGGCGCGGCCAGCGCCGTGAGGGAACGGGCCTTGCCGCGCGAGGACCAAGGGTTCCTGCAATATGCCGGCCGCCGGGGCGACACCCGGGCCCAGGAAGACGCCATGGTTGCCCTGATCCTGCGCGGGACCCAGGGCGCGGACGGCCGAGGCAGCGGCCTGGCCGGTTCGGTCTTCTCTTCGGAGATGCTGCGGATGCTGTCGGAGTCCCGGCGGGACTAGAGCCAGGGCCGATTTATCGCCTCAAGTCCGGTCGCTTGAGGTCTTTCCTGGTCGCCTGTTTGATCCGATTTCCGCGTCCCGATTATCGTGACGCCCTTTGACACCGATCCAGCGCCGCGACTGCGCCTGCAAGGCGAATGAGATAACGGCCCGGGCGCCGGACCGCTAGGGTTGCGGCGGACCAAGGGGCGGGGCCTGGAATGACGGTTGAAGTTCTGTTGATGAACCGGACGGCGGTCGCCATGGCCGCCGACAGCGCCGTCACCATCTCGTCCGATCAGCCGCCGTATCACATCACCCAGACCGGCATCAGCAAGGCCTTCGTGCTGGACGCGGCGAGCGGTTCGGGGCTGATGATCTTCGCCAACGCCGAGTTCTGCGGCTGTCCGTGGGATACGGTGGTCGAGCATTGCCGTCGCAACGGGCTGGGCGGACAGCAGACCCTGGCGGCGACCGCCAGCCTGTTCCTGTCGCAGCTGGGCGGCCTGTGCGACTCAGACCTGATCGCGGCCGGCGACGGCGTGATCCCGTTCCGCATCTTCGTTTTCCAGACCGTGGCTGACTTCCATCGCGGCGTTGAGCAGATCACCGGCGCGCGGCCGGCCCTGAAACCCGCTGAGGCGTTTGAGGAGGCTCTGGGAGAGCTGGCGCATGAGGTGTCCAACGAAGCGGCCTGGGTCGACGACGCCGTCAGCTTCGTGTCGCGCGAGCGGATCGGCCAGGAAACCCCCCGGCTGAAGGCCATCATCGACGAGAACCTGGAGCCGATCATCAACCTGTCGGTCGACGCCCTGTTCAGCGAGGGGGTGATCCCGCAGGAAACGCGGGCGCGGCTGGGCGCCATCGCCCGCGAGGGCCTGCTGACCAACTGGATGCCCAATGGCGCCCGCTATACCGGCGTGGTGATCGCCGGATTCGGCGCCGACGAGATCTCGCCCGCCTACATCGAGATGCATGTGATGGGGCTGATCGGCGACCTGCTGAAATACCGCATCGCCGATGCGGCGCGGGTCGGACGGGACAACCCGGTCATCGTCCGCTCCTTCGCCCAGAACGGGGCGGTGGACCGGTTTCTCTACGGGGCCGATGAAGAATTCACCGCCGAGGCGTTTCGCCGGGTGGTGCTGCTGAGCATGACCGAGGTGGAGCGGGTGCGGCTGGCCGCCGACCACAAGGGGGACGCTGACTTCTGGAGCGAGATCGACCGGGCGGTCATGCACTCGGCCTATCTGGGCCTCTATTCGACGCGCCTGGCCTGGCGCGAGGCGATCGAGGACAGCTTTGGCCAGAAGGTGAGGGCCGCCAGCGTCGGACCTCTGGGTGATCTGGCGGGGCAGCTCTTGTCGCTGCCGATCACGGAATCGGAGATGGTCGGCAACACCAGTGTGGCCAGGCCGTTCTCCGTCCTGCGCCTGTCGCGGGCCGGCGCGGTGCTGACCCACCCCACGGAGCCTGGCCGATGACCCCTTCCAAACCCCGCCGTCTGGCCCCGATGGCCACCCTGACCGCCGCCGAGCGGGCCGCCGACCACGCCCGGGCCGAACAGATCGCCCGGTTGCCGCACCGGCCGGCGTCGCGGCCCGGCGGGCTCTTTCATGCGGTGCAGTTCCTGTTCGCCAAACCCGATATGGCGCGACAGAGCGAGCAGGTGTTTCGTCGGCGCGTATCCTGGCGGCCGCTGGCCTCGCCGGCCGACCGCATTCCGCCGGACGTCAAGGATCAGGCGGACTGATTTCAGGCGACGGCGGCGCCCCGGGGATGGCCGGGTGAGGGGACCCGACCCCGGGCCGCGGCGTCGGCCACGGCGCGGGCGACCCCGGCGACGCTGACCGGCTTGCGCAGCACCGCGTCGGCCCCGGCGTCGAGGCAGTCGCGGGCCTCTCCGGCGTCGCCGCCGATGACGGCGATGATCGGCAGGCTGGCGGTGGGACCGTCCAGGCCGCGCATGGCGGCGGCGGGATGGGCGCCGTCCATCGCCGGCAGGCGGGCGTCGAGCATGACCAGGTCGAAGTCACAGGCGCCGAGCAGTTCGACCGCCCGGCGGCCGTTCTGGGCCTGAACCACCTGATGACCCAGCTGTACGAGAATGGCGCGCAGCATGGCGGCGTTGAGGGCGTCTTCCTCGGCGACGAGGACCCGCAACGCCCGCTGGCTGGTGGTGATGGGACCGCCCCGGAAGATCGACTCCTCGGCCTCGCTGGGCGCCCGGGCCGTCGGCTCCCAGGGCAGCTCGAAGGTGAAACAGCTGCCCACGCCCAGGGCGCTCTGGCCGGTGACCTCGCCGCCCATCAGCCGGGCCAGCTGGCGCGACAGGGACAGGCCAAGGCCTGCGCCCGGCACGCCCGCGCCGGTGCGCTCGACGCGGCGAAAGGGTTCGAAGGCCAGCTCCAGCTCCTCGGCGGTGAGGCCGGGGCCTGTGTCGGCGACGGCGATGGCGATCCGGCCGTCGGGGCGCAGCTCCAGGCGGGCCTCGATCCGGCCGCGCACGGTGTATTTGACCGCGTTGCCGATCAGGTTGACCAACACCTGGCGGGCGCGGGTGGCGTCGCCGATCACGGCGCCGTGCGCCGCCTCCAGCTCGGCGTCGACATGCACCGCCAGTTCCACGCCCTTGGCCGCGGCCTGGGGCCGGTTGATGAGCACCAGATCGCGGGCCAGGCGGACGGGATCGAACGGCTTCTTCTCAAGGGCCAGACGCCCGGCCTCGGCGGTCTCCGAATCCAGGGTGGCGTTGAGCACGGCGATCAGTTCGTTGGCGGCGCTGAGGGCGGCGCCCAGCTGCTCGCGGCTGGGAGCGGCGCGGCCGCCCTGGCCGGCGGCTGCGGCCAGCACATGAGTCACGCCATTGAGGCCATTGCGGATTTCGTGGCTGAGGGTGGCGACGATGTCTGACTTGGAGCGGGCCAGGCGCTGGGCCTGATCGAGGGTCGCGCTCCGCTCGGCGATCAGCACCTCGCGCTCGGCGGCCAGGGCGAACTGGCCGCGCATCATGCGGTTGAGGATCAGGCAGAGGGCCAGGGCCAGAGCGACCGCGCCCCAGACGGCGACGCCCTGGGGGCGGCTTTCCGGATGGCTGAACAGGGCGATCAGGGGACCGGCGGCGGCCGCCGGGCCGACAATCAGCAGGGCCGGCAGCAACGGGGCGCTGAAGAAGAAACAGACGATGGCGCCGGCGGCGGCCATCAGCAGCAGCGGCTCGCGGGCGGGGCCGGCATGGTCCGCGAAGGCCGAGACCTGGGCGACGGCGCCGGCCCAGAGGAGGGCGGACAGGATATGGACCCGGACACGGCGGCTCTCGGGCGCGTCGACCGCCTGCCGCAGCCAGTTCACCACTGCGTAGAAGACACCCCAGTTGAGGGCGAAGATGGCGAAGCTGGCGGCCATCCAGCCGGAATTCTCGGCGAAGGAGCCAGCCCAGACGAACACCGGGAGGCTGACGGCGAAACAGGCCAGGGCGTAGGGCAGGAGCCGCCGCTGGGCGTCGAGGCACTGGGAGGTGGAACTGGCGCCGCCGCGCAACGGCGTCGCGGCGTCGGGAGAAGCGATCTCGAACACGTGGAATCCCCGAGCTGAACGGAGGCCACTGTAGCCCGGCGGCGTTTGCGAGCCGTTACGCGGTATCCTTAACCAGAGGTGTGGGAGGCAATTGATCGTTAAGGCTAACGATCCACTATCCGTGATCGACTCAAGGGGAAGCGAGAGCACCGATAGCGCCATGACCACCACGCGGGCCGCCTTGACCGATGCTGATCTTCACACCCTGCTCAAGGGCGCGACCGCCGACGAGCGGGCGCTGGCGGCGCACAAGCTGTGCCGGGTTATCGACCGCGAGCCGCTGACCGGGGAGGACCGGCTGCAGGCCCAAGATATTCTGCGGGTCATGGCCGGCGACGCCGCCGAACTGGTGCGCCGCGCCCTGGCGGTGACCCTGAAATCCTCGCCGCTGGTGCCGCGGGACGTCGCGCTGAAGCTGGCCAAGGATGTCGAGAGCATCTGCCTGCCGATGCTGAATTTCTCACCGTCTTTTTCCGACGACGACCTGGCGGAAATCGTCCGGCTCGGCGGGCCGGTGCGGCAGGTGGCCATCGCCAAGCGGCCGAAGATTTCCGAGAGAGTGACGGACGCTATCGTCGAGCACGGGGTCGAGGCGGCGGTCGAGACGGCGGCCGCCAACGACAACGCCACTTTCTCCGAGCGGACCCTGACGCGGGCCCTGCAGAAGTTCGAGAAGTCGGAGAAGGTCCTGGCGGCGGTGGCCTACCGCAATGTGCTGCCGCAGGCGGTCACCGAGAAGCTGATCAATCTGGTCAGCGATCAGGTGCGGGAGCACCTGCTGACCCATCAGGCGGTCTCGCCGGAACTGGCGCTGCAGATCGCCATCGGAACCCGGGAGCGGGCGATCGTGGATCTGGTCGACCAGGCCGGACGCACCCACGATCCCAAGGCCTTCGCCGCCCATCTGAACAAGGCCAAGCGGCTGACGGCGAGCCTGCTGCTGCGGGCGCTGGCCCACGGGCATATCAACTTCTTCGAATGCGGCGTCGCCGAACTGGCCGGGGTGCCGCACCACCGGACCTGGCTGATGATCCACGACGCAGGGCCCCTGGGCCTGCGGGCCATCTATGAGCGGGCCGGGCTTCCGGCGCGGCTGTTCTCGGCCTTCCGGGTCGCGATCGACACCTACCACTCGATGGATTTCGACGGCGGCGCCCGGGACCGCGAGCGGTTCCAGGAGCGGATGCTGCAGAGGTTCCTGACCCAGTCGCACACCACCCAACGCGAAGACATCGACTACATGCTCGACAAGCTGGACCGCCTGAAGCCGGCCCGCGAGGGACAACGCGGGGCGGCCTGACGGTCGTAAGTCTGACAATCGCAATCGGGGCGCCCCAGCGTCACGCTTGCTGTTGCACTGCGGCGCGCGCCATCCTCGCGCCATGACAGACAAAGCCCCCGTCGCCATCCGGCCCGCCTCGACCATCCTGCTGGTGCGGGATGACCCCGCCTTCGAGGTGCTGATGGTCAAGCGCCATCATCAGGTCGACTTCGCCTCCGGCGCCCTGGTGTTCCCCGGCGGCAAGACCCACGACGGCGATCACGATCCGGCCTGGGCCGACTTCTGTGTCGCCTGGGAGGCGGTCGAGGCCGATCAGCGGCCGCTTCGCATCGCCGCGATCCGTGAGGCCTATGAGGAAACCGGCATCATTCTCGCCCGCTTCGAGAGCGGCGAGCTGTTCCACGGCGACGACTGGGCCGCCAGCGTGCGCGGCGAGGTCGACCGGGGCGAGCGGGCCTTCATCGAGGTGGTCAAGAGACTCGGCCTGAGGCTGGATCTGTCGGCCCTGACGGTGTTCGCCCGCTGGATCACGCCGGACATGATGCCCAAGCGATTCGACACCTGGTTCTATCTGGCCACGGCCGACGACAATCAGCTGGCCGCCTGTGACGGGCGAGAGACCGTCGACGCCGAATGGATCGCTCCCCTGGAGGCCTTGAGACTGGCGCAGACCGGGGAACGAACCATCATCTTTCCGACGCGGATGAATCTTCAGCTGCTTGGCGAGGCCGACAGCGCCGCCGATGCGACATCGCGGGCCAGCGACCGAACCCTCGTGACTGTCCTGCCCAAGGTCGAGAGACGGGAAGGCGGCGGGGTGCTGACCATTCCGGCCGACGCCGGCTATGGCGCGGTCGAGGAGCCGCTGTCGGCGATCCGATAGGCGACGGCTGTCCCAAGGCCATCGTCTGGCGCAAACGAAAAAGGCCCCGGTGCAAACCGGGGCCTTTTGAATGTCTGGTGGTGGCGCGGCCTAGTCTTCCGGCGCGATCTCGGCCACCCGGCGTTCCAGCTCGGTGATGAGAACCTTTCCGACGGGGTGGGTGTCGGTCTTGATGTCGTCGCGCACGGCCGCCCGGATGGCGTCGATATGGGCGTCGACCAGGAACATGGGCGCGGCCAGCCGGGTGTCCGGATCATCGATGAGCTTGCACAGCGAGGCGGCAATGCGGGTGACCAGCGGAAACTCGTAAGTGGCTCCGAGGCCCTTGAGGTCGTGGGCGCGGAAGTAGAGGGCTTCCGCGGAGTCCGCCGTCAAACCATCGACGCGGATCGCCTGACGCGCCGCCTCCAGCTTGGTCAGTTCGTCCTGAAGCCATTCGGAGAAATTGCCCGACAACGACTTCAGCGCCGCCTCGGCCTTGGCGATGGCCGCAGCATCGATGCCGCCAAACTTCCCTCCGCCAAGCCGAAGCTTGAGCGTGTTGGGGGCATTGATGACTTGAACCGGGGTATTGCTGCTCACGCGCGCCTCTCCATTGGCGTTCTACAATTCGACTTCTAGAGCCTTGGTGTTAACAACCCGTGAGACCGCCATTTCAGTTTGGAACCCTGCAACGGGCGCGTCGATGCAAGGTCATTCCGCGGGCCGAACTGACAATGCGGACCGTTAGACCGGCTCCGCGGCCCGAAGGGCGAAGAATCCCGGCGCGGGCAGGAATGCGAGACGCTGTATCGACAAGCAATCGGGGGGTCTAACCGCTGAACTGTTCAGCCAGCACCCGTTCCTCAAGACTGCGGCCGGCGTCGAACATCATCGCCATGCTCGTGCTGCGATCCTCGCCAATGTGAACCTCGACGACATCGCGGACCTCGAAATTGTCGGCGACGGCGCTGACCGGACGCTTGTCGGCTTCCAGCACCTCGATGGTCACCCGGGCGGTGTGGGAGAGCAGGGCGCCGCGCCAGCGGCGAGGCCGGAAGGCGCTGATCGGCGTCAGGGCCAGGACCCGGGCGTCAATCGGGATGATCGGCCCGTAGGCCGACAGGTTGTAGGCCGTCGAGCCGGCCGGCGTGGCGACCAGCAGGCCGTCGCACACCAGTTCGGACATTCGCACCTTGCCGTCGATGGAGACCCGAAGCTTCGCCGTCTGGCGCGTCTGGCGCAGCAGGGAGACCTCGTTGATGGCCAAGGCCCGGTGCTGGCGGCGGTGGCTGTCGATGGCAACCATGGTCAGGGGATGGATCACTGCACGCTCGGCGGCGTTGACCCGCTCGATCAACTCATCCTCGCTGTATTCGTTCATCAGAAACCCGACCGAGCCGCGGTTCATGCCGTAGATCGGCTTGTTCAGCGCCATGGTGCGGTGAAGGGTCTCGAGCATGAAGCCGTCGCCGCCCAGGGCGACGATGACCTGGGCCTCGGGTTCGGGCGACTGGCCATACTTGGCGGTCAGCCGGGCAAGCGCCTCCCGGGCTTCCGGGCGGTCGCTGGCGGCGAAGGCGAGGCGGGTCAGGGTCGGTTGCGATTGAAACATGTCGCCCAAGCAAGGCCCGACGCCAGCGGCAAAGTCAAACCACGGAAATCGCCTGCCGGAACGCCATGCCGGCGATGTCGGCGTCGAACGGACCAAAGGCGCCCGCGGCCCGACGCAGGCTTTCAGGGCCTCCGCCCGGAGCGCCGCCGTTCAGCTCCCGCACCGAGTCGAGGATGGCCGGGAAGACCCCGCGATCAATGCCGACCGCCACGCAGGCCAGGGCCAGGAGTTCGGGCCGATCGCTGTCGATGGCGCGGCGAATATGGTCCGGTTGGAACCCGCCCAGAGCGGCCAGGGCGGCGACAAACAGGTTCAGCTTGCGCTCCCGCAGCATCCGCAGCAGGAAGCCGGGTCTCAGTTGGCCGGCCTCATGCAGCTTGTCGACCAGACGCCGCTCGTTCTCGGCCTCATCGGCCTGGGCCAGCCGCGCGACGACCTCGCGGTCGCCGGGCAGGGCATGCGCCTCGCGCACGGACTCGGCCAACAGGCCGTCCATCATCGCCGGGTCAAGCCGGAAGCGGGCCATCAGGGCCGTGCGCAGCGACTGGCCAACCCACAGATAGAGCTGAAGCCCCATGTCCGAGGACAGCCGGGGATGGCGGGCGAGGGGACTGCGAAGCGAGGCGATGCGGCGCGAGGATTCAACCAGGCGCGCCATGCCCTCGTCGGATATGCCGGCGGTGTCGTTGGCGGCCAGGGCGGTCAGCACCGCCGGTTCGTCCTGCTGCAGGATGGCCTCGACGACAGTGGACGTGATCTTCCCGCGCCGGGCGACGGCGATCTGATGGTCGAGGGTGGATTCCACCAGGATGCGGATCAGATCGTGATCCTTCAGCACCGGGCTGTTGGCGATCACCGGCGCGGCGATCTCGATCTCGTCGAGGGCCAGGACATTGATCAGGGCCGAGGGGGCCCACTCGGCCGAGGAGAGTTTTTCCGACAGGCGGATGCGAATGTCGCGTTCGGCCTGAGCTACCAGCTGCATGAAGATCGAGCCGAGCAATCCCTGAATTGTCTCGCTGTCCACGATCGAGGATGCGGAGTTGCACAGGGCGATGATGCCGTCGAGCAGCCGCTCACGCGCCTTGGGCTCGCGATCCCGCGCCAGGTCCAGAAGTTCGGCAGTCTGGGCGGCGAGCGACACTCGCAATTCCCTCGAATCAGCGCTGTGATGTTCACCCTGATCGGCGGACGTGAAAACATGCTTAAGAGCAGCGCCCAGAACGGGTAACCGCGCCGCGACGACGCAGTTTTTCAGGCCGTCGCTGCGTCGGCCTGCCACGAACAACGTGGCTCCAGCGCGTGGAGCCCGAATGATGGGGAGAAACGCCTAATGGCCGATCCGGTGATCCTGGCCCTGGACCAGGGCACGACCAGCACGCGGGCGATCGTCTTTGACCTGACCGGCAAGCCGTTGGCCGAGGCCAGCCGGCCGCTGCGCCAGAGCTATCCGCATGACGGTTGGGTGGAACACGACGCCGAGGAGATCTGGACGGCCTGCGCCGCGGTGCTGCGCGAGGCGGTCAGCAAGTCGGGACGCCCGGCCAACGAGGTCGCGGCCATCGGCATCACCAACCAGCGCGAGACAGTGGTGATCTGGGACAAGGCGACCGGCCGACCGATTCACCCGGCGATCGTCTGGCAGGATCGCCGCACGGCCGAGGCCTGCGAGGCGCTTGTCCGGGCCGGGGTCGAACCCCGCGTCACCGCCGTCACCGGTCTGCTGCTGGACCCCTATTTCTCGGCGACCAAGATCGCCTGGTTGCTGGACAATGTGCCGGGAGCCCGCGACCGCGCCGAGCGGGGCGAACTGCTGGCCGGAACCATGGACTGCTGGGCGATCTGGAATCTGACCGGGGGCGCGGTTCACGCCACTGACGCCACCAACGCCTGCCGCACCCTGTTGTTCGACATCGAGACCCAGGACTGGTCGCCGGAGATGCTGGAAATCTTCGAGGTTCCGGCCTCGCTGCTGCCCAGGGTTCTCGATTGCGCCGACGACTTCGGCATGACCCGGCCGGACATCCTGGGACTTCCCGCACCGATCCGCGGCGTCGCCGGCGACCAGCAGGCGGCGATGATGGGGCAGGGGTGCATTCATCCGGGCGAAATGAAGGCCACCTACGGCACCGGCTGCTTCATGCTGCTCAACACCGGCGAGGCGCGGCCGACCTCCGGCTCGCGGTTGCTGACGACCATCGCCGCCCGTGTGGGCGGTCGGACGACCTACGCCCTGGAAGGATCGATCTTTGTCGCCGGGGCGGCGATCCAGTGGCTGGGCGAGGGCCTGGGACTGACGGGCGGCCCCGCCGCCGCCGAAGCCCTGGCCCGCACCGCCCGGGCCGGCAGCGGGGTGGTGGTGGTGCCGGCCTTCACCGGCCTGGGCGCGCCGTGGTGGGACGCCGAGGCGCGCGGCGCCATCTTCGGCCTGACGCGCGACGCCGGACTGGCGGAAATCGCCGCCGCCACCTTCGACGCCTGCGCGCTGCAGACGCGGGACCTGATCGAGGCCATGCAGGCGGACGCGCCGGAAGCCTTCGGCGAGGCGGCGGAACTGCGCATCGACGGCGGCATGTCGCGAAGCGCCTGGTTCAGCCAGCGACTGGCCGATCTGACCGACCTGCCGGTGTTCCGGGTCAACTACGAAGAGACCACGGCCCTGGGAGCGGCCCTGTACGCCGGGGTCGGCGCCGGGGTTTTCGCCGATGTGGAGTCGGCGGCCAGGGCCCGGCCGGGCGGAGAACGGCTGGTCAGCGCCATCGACACCCACGCCCGGGAGAGCGCCTACGCCCGCTGGCTGGACGCTGTTGCGCTGGTCAGGTGCTGACCCTCGCCACTTGACGCGGGCCTGCCCCGGCGCGACGGTTCAAACAACGGTTCAAATCGGGAAGGAGATCGCCATGGCTGACGGTTCAACGCCGGCGTCATCGCTGAAGGACAAGGTCAGCGCCGAGGAATGGAAGGCGCGGGTCGATCTGGCGGCGCTCTATCGCCTCGTCGCCCTGCACGGGTGGGATGACATGATCTTCACCCACATCTCGGCCCGCATTCCCGGGCCCGAGCACCACTTCCTGATCAATCCCTACGGCATGTTCTTCGACGAGATCACCGCCTCCTCGCTGGTCAAGATCGACCTCGAGGGCAAGGTGTTGCAGGAGACGCCCTATTTCATCAATCCGGCGGGCTTCACCATCCATTCGGCGGTGCATGCGGCCCGTGAGGATGCGATGTTCGTGATGCACCTGCATTCGGACCAGGGCGTCGCCGTCGCGGCTCAGGCCGAGGGTCTGCTGCCGCTCAGCCAGCACGCGCTGATCGTGCTGCCTCAGTTGGCCTATCATGACTATGAGGGCATCGCCCTGAACCTGGACGAGCGGGAACGGCTGGTGGCCGATCTGGGCGCGACCAAGAAGCTGATGATGCTGCGCAATCACGGCACCCTCGCGGTCGGCTCCTCGGCGGCGGAATGCTGGCTGGGCATGTTCTATCTGGAACGCGCCTGCGCCCAGCAGGTCATGGCGCTGAGCGCCGGCCGTCAGGGCGTGCTGTTCGCGCCGGAAGCCTCCCAGGCCGAGGTGCGCGGTCAGATGGGCAACGGCATGGGACCCATCGGCGGTCTGGCCTGGCCCGGCTGTCTGCGCCAGATCGAGCGCAGCCTTCCCGGCTACGACGCCTGAGCCAGGGCGTTGCGGAACGGCGCGGGCGACAAGCTCGCGCCGGTCATCGCGACCCGGCGCCGTTCGCCTGCGTGCGAACAAGGCGCCGGGTTGTTTTGTTTCAGGGCCGGCGGCGTTCGGGTTTGAAAAACCGCTGCAATGCGGGCATGGGCGGAACCTTTGTTGCAGCTCTGTAGCGGTTCAGACATGTGCGGGGCATGCACGGCGGGTTTACAACCCTCGCCAATGATCCATGTAGCGCGTCGATGCGCCGCCACCGCGGCGGCGTCCGGGAGTATCAGTTGATCCGCCGCCATTTCTTTCTGATCGCCGCCGCCGCCGTCCTGACCCTGATGGTCATCATTGGCGGCGTGCGTCTGGCCACGGCTGACTCCACGCCGGGCGGCAAGGCCGGCGGCGGCCAGCGCGCCGCCCAGGTCAGCCAGGTGGTGGTCGCGCCCCAACCTTTCGCTGACCGGATTTCCGTTCTGGGGGTGGCCAAAGGCCGTCAGTCGGTGACCATCACCTCCGACACCGCCGAACTGGTCACCGGGGTGAAGTTTCGAGACGGCCAGGCCGTGGCGAAAGGCCAGGTGCTGGTCACCCTGAAAGCGACCGAGCAGGACGCCGGGGTGGCCGAGGCCGAAGCCCGCGAGAACCAGGCCCGACGGGACTATGAGCGGTGGAAGTCGCTGGCCGACAAGGGGATCGCCCCCAAGGCGACGGCTGAACAGTATCTGGCCTCGCTGGAGGCCGCCCAGGCGGCGACGGCGGCGGCGCGCGCCCGCAAGCTTGATCGGGTGATCCGGGCGCCGTTCTCGGGCGTGGTCGGGCTCAGCGACATCGCCCCCGGCGCCCTGATCAGTCCGGGATCGCCGATTGTCAGCCTGGACGACCTGTCGATGGTGAGGGTCGATTTCGAGGTGCCTGACCGCTATCTGGCGGTGCTGCGCGTCGGCTCGACCATCACGGCCGCGCCCGACGCCTTTCCGGGCGAGTCATTCAGTGGTCGCGTCGCCCAGATCGACACCCGGGTCGACACCACCACCCGGGCGGTGACGGCCCGCGCCGAATTTCCCAATCCCGGACGTCGCCTGCGTCCCGGCATGTTGATGCGGGTGAGCATCGAGCATGGTCGGCGACAGGCCGTGGCCGCGCCAGAGGCCGCGATCCAGTATGAGGGTGAAAAGGCCTTCGTCTTCGTCATCATCGATCGCGACGGCAAGACGGTGGCGCGCAAGACAGAGGTGACGCCGGGGCTGAGCGAAGGCGGGCAGGTCGAGATTGTCGAGGGCCTGAAGGCCGGCGACAGGCTGGTCGCCGATGGGCTGAACCGCCTGCAGGACGGGCAGCCGGTGCAGACCGCCGCCGGCCGCGCCAAGGGCGCCAAGGGCGCGCGCTGATGCTGTCGGACCTGTCTGTTCGCCGCCCGGTGTTCGCCGCGGTGGCGGCGATCATCCTCTGTGTCATCGGTCTGGCGGCCTTCTTCGCCCTGCCGATCCGTGAGCTTCCCAACGTTGACGCGCCTGTGGTGTCGATCTCGACCACCTATCGCGGGGCCTCGGCGGAGGTCATCGAGGAGCGGATCACCCAGGTGCTGGAGCGCCAGGTGTCGGGGGTGCAGGGCATCGATCGGGTCAATTCCTCCAGCCGCGACGGGGTTTCGCGGATCAACATCACCTTCACCCTGAGCACCAATCTGGAGACGGCCGCCAACGACATCCGCGATGCCGTCAGCCGGGTCAGCGGCCAACTGCCCGATCAGGCCGATCCGCCGCAGATCGCCAAGGCCAACGCCGACTCCTCGCCGATCATCATCCTCAACATGACCTCCTCCACTCTCAGCCTGCTGGAGATGGGGGACTATGCCGACCGCTATCTGGTTGAGCGATTGTCGACCATCCCCGGGGTCGGGGCGGTGCGGATGGCCGGGGCGCCGCTGTATTCGATGCGCATCTGGCTGGACGCCGACGCCATGGCGGCGCGGGGCCTGACCGTCGAGGATGTCGAGACCGCCCTCAACAGCCAGAATGTCGAGCTGCCGGCCGGCGCCCTGGAAAGCGAGTCCAAGGACTTCACCATCCGGGTCAACCGGGCCTATTCCCGCCCCGAGGACTTCGCCCGACTGCCGGTCAAGGCCTCGGGAACGGTCGGCGCGGCGACGGCCAGCACGATCACCGGCGCAAGGGGCGCCAACATCACCACCAGCACCGGACAGGTCAGCAACGCCGGGGTTACACGGCCGGCCTATGTCACGCGGCTGGGCGACATCGCCCGCATCGAGGAAGGTCCCGATGAGCGGCGGCGGCTGTTCAAGGGCAACGGCGTCGAGCAGATCGGCATCGTCCTGACCCGCCAGTCGCAGGCCAACGACCTGAAGATCGCCAAGCTGGCGACGGCCGAGGTCGAGCGGATCAACAAGGGTCTGCCGGCCGGCACGAGCCTGGTGATCGCCGTCGATTCCTCAAAGTTCACGTCGCAGGCCATCCATGAGGTCTGGATCACCATGGGCATCGCCCTGGCCCTGGTGGCGCTGGTCAATTTCGTCTTCCTGGGCAGCTGGCGGGCGGCGCTGATCCCGTCGGTGGTGGCGCCCATCTGCCTGCTCTCGACCTTCATCGTCCTGGCGCCGATGGGCTTTTCGCTGAATCTGCTGACCCTGCTGGCCCTGGTGCTGTCGATCGGGCTGGTGGTCGATGACGCCATCGTCGTGGTCGAGAACATCCAGAGGCGGGTGGATGACGGCGAGCCGCCGACGGTGGCCGCCCTGCGCGGGGCGCGGCAGGTGTTCTTCGCCGTGGTCGCCACCACCCTGGTGCTGATCAGCGTCTTCGCCCCGCTGATGTTCCTGCCCGGCTATATCGGCCGGCTGTTCGTCGAACTGGCGGTGACCATCGCCTCGGCCGTGGCCTTCTCGGCGCTGATGGCGCTGAGCCTGTCGCCGATGATGGCCTCCAAGCTTCTGCGACCCGCCCAGGGCGAGGGCTGGCTGGCGCGCAAGGTCGACGCCGGCATGGGGCGGCTGCGGACCTCCTATCACGACTCCCTCGACCTGCTGCTGGGCCGCCGGGCCGCCAGCATCGGCGCGGCGATCCTGGTGGCGGTGCTGCTGGGCCTGGCCGGGGTGCTGTTCAAGACCGTACCGCAGGAGCTGGTGCCCAACGAGGACCGGGGCCGGGTCGACGTCAGCATGAACGGTCCCGAGGGGGCCGGCTATGAATACACCCTGAAGGCCGCCGCCCAGGTCGAGCAGCAGCTCAAGCGCTATGCCGACGAGGGCGAGGCCGAGCGCTATGTCGTCAGCGTGCCCCGCTTCGGCCAGACCCAGTTCAACACCGGCAACGGCGTGCTGGTGATGAAGGACTGGGGCCAGCGGACCAAGACCTCGGACGAGGTCGCCGCCGAACTGAACAAGACGCTGGGCAGGATCACCGGGGTTCGGGCCGTGGCCAGCGTGCGCGGGCCGTTCCAGCGGGGCGGCGGCGGGGGCTCCAACGTCGACCTGATCGCCCTGGGCAATGACTATTCGGAGATCAACCGCTGGCTCCAGCCGCTGCTCAGAGCAGCGGAAAACAATCCGGGCCTGTCGCGGCCGCGGGTCGACTACGAGCCCAATGCGCCGCGTCTTTCGGTCGACATCGACCGCGACAAGGCCGCCACCCTGGGCGTCTCGGCCCAGGCGGTGGGCCGGGTGCTGGAGACGATGTTCGGCTCCCGCCGGGTCGGCACCTACATCAAGAACGGCCAGGAATACGACGTCATCGTCCAGACCGAACTCGAGCGGCGGCGCACCATCGAGGACCTCAACACCCTCTATGTCCGGTCCGGGTCGGGTCAGCTGATCCCGCTGTCGAGCGTGGTGAAGACGCAGGTGCGGGGCGACATTCCCGACCGTCCCCGGGTCGACCGGCTGCGGGCGGTGACCCTGACCATGCAGCTCAACCCCGGCTACACCGTCGCCGAGGCGGTGGATTTCCTGCGGGCGGAGGCGGCCAGGCAGGACAATTCGACGGTCTCCATTGAATGGGGCGGTCAGGCGCGCGACTTCCTGGAAGCGTCAGGCGCGGTGGGGCTGGCGTTTGGCCTGGCGCTGCTGCTGGTGTTCCTGGTTCTGGCGGCCCAGTTCGAGAGCTGGATCCATCCGGCGGTGATCATGCTGACCGTGCCCCTGGCGGCGCTGGGCGGGCTGTTCGGCCTGCTGGTGACCGGATCGACCATCAACACCTACAGCCAGATCGGCCTGGTCATCCTGATCGGCATCGCCGCCAAGAACGGCATCCTGATCGTCGAGTTCGCCAACCAGCTGCGGGACGAGGGCAAGTCGATCCGGGACGCCGTCATCGAGGCGGCGTCTCTGCGACTGCGGCCGATCATCATGACCAGCATCTCCGCCGCCTTCGGCTCGCTGCCGCTGATCCTGTGGCAGGGCGCGGGGGCCGAGAGCCGTCAGACCATCGGGGTGGTGATCTTCTTCGGGGCCATCGTCTCGACCATGCTGACGGTGTTCATCGTGCCGGTGTTCTACAATCTGCTGGCCCGGTTCACGAAGTCGCCGGAACACATCGCCCGGCAGATCGAGGCCTTCGAGGCCAAGGAAGACGCCAGGGCCGCGCCGACCGCGAGATAGCCTAGGCCTCGTCCCTCAGGGTCCGAAGGATTTGCTGGTCGCTGCGGCGCATGGCCAGGGTCAGGACGGCGGCGAGGACGGCCGGGACGATGGCCCAGGTCATGCCCGAGGCGGCGAGGAAGGTCGCGCCGCCGATCAGGCCGCTGATCCCCAGAATGGCCAGGGCCACCAGCCAGTTGACGTTGCCGCGGCGACGGAAGTCGGATCGCCGTCCCGGGCGCTGATGCCAGATGTTGACCACGCCGCAGGCCCAGGCGGAGGCGAAGCAGCCGACCGCGGAGACCAGGGCGATCAGCGGCGCGAAGACGCCGACCGCCAGCAGGGGGATCGCCACCAGCGCCGCCGTCGGGATCAGGGCGGCCCACAGCTTGGCGCGGGTGATGACGGCCATTGAGGCGGGGGAGGCGACCAGCAGATCAGGCGCATCCTCGGCCGAGACGGTGATCCAGCTGAAGCTGGACGACAGCTGGCCGGCCATCACCGACATGGCCGCCGCCGCCGCGGGGAGCAGCATGCTGTCCCCGGCCCCGGCGTTGCGGACGAATACGAAGGCTAGCGGGAGCATGTAGAGGACGCGCAGCAAGACCTGCGAGAACAGGGCGATGTCCCGCATGAGCAGGCGCAGTTCCTTGCACAGGGTCGCGGCGAAGGCCCCGGCGGCGAAGGCTCCGGCGGTCCGTCGCGAGGCCTTGCGGGCCGGATCGGAACCGACGGCGGAAGCGGCGTCGCGGGCGAACTGGCGACCCAGCAGCTGGGTGACCAGCATGAAGAAACCCAGAGACACGGCCAGCACCAGCAGAAGCGGAACCGGCTGGCCCACCGCGGCGCGGGCCAGCAGGTCGGCGTGCGGCGGCAGGTCGAGATGCGCCTCGCCGGTGAAGTAGGGGCGCAGCCATCCCCAGCGGCTGTAGTCGCCGCCGTGGCCGCGAAGGATGTTGGGCAGCTGGGTGCTGAGGAAGATCGAGGCGCCGATCAGGGCCGACAACACCTGCGCCAGGGTCCGGGTGCGGCGCGGGCCGATGAGGCGGAACAGCAGGGTGGTCAGCAGCAGGCCGACGGCGCTGGCCACCAGGCCCAGGGCCAGCAGCACCAGCAGGACCGCCAAGAGGGCGGGCGCGGCGATCACGGCGATGGGGGCCAGCAGGCCTCCGGCGAGCACAAGCCAGAAGAGGGTGACCGAAAAAGCGATCCCGGCGAAGCGCACGGCCAGAATTCGGCCCGGCGGCAGGGGCGAGGACAGCAGAAGGTCCAGATCGTCGCGCAGGTAGAGGACCTGGGCCGCCCGGGCCAGGGTGGAGGACACCATGATGGTGAAGATCAGCAGGGCGGCGAGATCGACCGCGACCACCACCAGCGGCGTTACTTCATAGCCGACCTCGCGAATGAGAAATCCCAGGCCGACGCCGGCGGCGACGAGACCACAGGCCAGCACCGCCAGGGCGATGATCTGGGCCGTGCGCCCCTTCTGCCGCTGCATCTCGCGCAGCAGCATGCGCAGCTCATGCGCTGCAAGCCAGGGAATGGAACCCGCCTTAAGGCTCACGCGATGGCCGCCTGGCCGGTCAGGCGAAGGAACAGGTCCTCAAGGGTGGCGCTGCCGCCGCCGCCCTGGGCCCGCAGATCCTCGAGACTCCCCTCGGCCAGCAGCCGGCCGTGCTGGATGATGCCGATGCGATCGGCCATGCGCTCGGCGACCTCGAGAATGTGGGTCGTCAGGATGACGGTGCCGCCCTGACGGACCCGCTCCTGCAACACGTCCTTGACCTGCCGGGCCATGGCGGCGTCGAGGCCGGTCAGCGGCTCGTCCAGCATCAGCAGCTTGGGATCGTGAATCAGCGCCCCGGCCAGCGCCGTCTTCTGTTTCATGCCCCGCGAGAAGCCCTCGCAGCGCTGGGCGCGCTCGTCCCACAGGTCCAGCCATTTGAGCAGTTCTTCGGCCCGTTTGCGGGCGGTCTTGCCATCAACGCCCCAGAGGCCGGCGACAAATTCCAGATATTCCATCGGGCTCAGGCGATCGTAGAGCATGGGCTCGTCCGGCGCCCAGGCGATGATCTGCTTGGCGGCCGCCGGGTCCTTCACCGCATCCACGCCGAAGACGCTGATCGCGCCGCTGGTCGGCGCCAGCAGGCCCGCGACCATTCGCAGGGTGGTGGTCTTTCCCGCGCCATTGGGGCCCAGCAGGGCGTAGAGCTCGCCCGAGCGGACGGTCAGGTCGAGATTGTCGACGGCGCGCTTGTCGCCGAAGGCCTTGGTCAGGCCGCTGAGATGCAGGGCGTCTGTCATGTCGAAGTCGAGGCCTCTGCAATCCAACTCTACGCTGTCGTTATGACAAAGGCCGCATCCGGACTCAACGGCGGTGGCCTTTGACGGCAGCCGGCCCTAAGAGAGGTGAAGAATTACAGCCGATCAGGGTTTGAAGGGCATGGATGAGGCGTTGATGACGGTCCCGCGAGCGGACATCGCGCTGCTGCGGCGACTGGAGGAACGTATTCTCTGGCTGGCCAGCTGGACGATCCACAACGCCAACCACCTGCGCGACAGCCGCGACGGCCTGAAGGTCGGCGGCCATCAGGCCAGCTGCGCCTCGATGACCACCCTGATGACGGCGCTGTATTTCCACAGCCTGCGGCCCCAGGACCGGGTCGCGGTGAAGCCGCACGCCAGCCCGATCTTTCACGCCATCCAGCATCTGTTCGGCCGCCAGAGCCTGGATCAGCTGCAGCGGTTCCGCAGCCTCGGCGGCGCCCAGTCCTATCCCTCGCGGACCAAGGATCAGGACGACGTCGACTTCTCGACCGGCTCGGTGGGCCTTGGCGTGGCCATGACGGCCTTCGCCAGCCTGACCCAGGACTATCTGGCGGCGCGCGGGGCCATCAAGCCGGACGCCATGGGCCGGATGATCTCGCTGCTGGGCGACGCCGAACTGGATGAGGGCAACATCTATGAATGCCTGATCGAGGCCTGCAAGCACGACCTGTGCAACACCTGGTGGATCGTCGACTACAACCGCCAGAGCCTGGACGCGACCACCTCGGACCGGATGTTCACCCGCTATGGCGAGATCTTCGACGCCGCCGGATGGCGCGTGGAGACTCTGAAATGGTCCAAGCGCCAACTGGCCGCCTTCGCCCGCCCCGGCGGCGAGGCCCTGAAGGCCTGGATCGAGACCGCCGCCAACGATCTCTATTCGGCCCTGACCTATCAGGGCGGGGCGGCCTGGCGGGAGCGGCTGAACGCCGACCTGGCGGACGACAAGCGGGCGCTGAAGCTGGTCGCCAGCTTCAGCGACGACGACCTGGCCCTGGTGATGACCGAGCTGGGCGGCCACTGCCTGGAGACCATTCTGGAGGCCTTCGACCGCGCCGCCGAGGACGATGCCCCGCGCCTGTTCATCGCCTATACGGTCAAGGGCTGGCGCCTGCCGTTCCAGGGCCACAAGGACAATCATTCCGGCCTGATGACCCCGACCCAGATCGCCGAACTGCGCGGCCGGCTCGGCGTTGTCGAGGGCGAGGAATGGGACATCTTCTCGGGTCTTGGAGACAACGAACGGACGGCGCTCAAGCGCGTCGTCGACACCGCGCCCTTTGCCGCCCGGTCGGACGGTCGCCGCACGCCGGAAACCATCGCCACCCCGCAAGCCGAGGATCTGCTGCAGGCCGTCGCGGGGGGAGGGGAACAGTCAACCCAGGCCGCGTTTGGCAAGGTGATGTTCGAGATCGCCAAGCGAACCGACGCCTTCTCTGGCCATGTGGTGACCACATCACCCGACGTGACCGTCTCGACCAATCTGGGCGGGTTCGTGAACCGGCGCGGGGTGTTTCACCGCCGCGCCCATGAGGACGTGTTCAAGAACCGCCGCATTCCCTCGGCCCAGGTGTGGTCGATGGCCGAAACTGGTCAGCACATCGAACTGGGAATCGCCGAGAACAACCTGTTCATCGCCCTGGCGGCCCTGGGTCTGTCCGGCTCGCTGTTCGGCGAGCGGCTCTTTCCTGTGGGCACCCTGTATGACCCCTTCATCGCCCGGGGCTTGGACGCCCTGAACTACGCCTGTTACCAGGACGCCCGCTTTCTGCTGGTGGCGACCCCCAGCGGCCTGACCCTGGCGCCGGAGGGCGGCGCCCACCAGTCGATCGGCACGCCGCTGATCGGCATGAGCCAGCCTGGCCTCGATTCCTACGAACCGGCTTTCGCGGACGAAACGGCGGTGCTGATGGCCCATGCCTTCGACCGGATCCAGCAACCTGACGGCGGCTCGACCTATCTGCGCCTGTCGACGCGGGCGCTGGTCCAGCCAGAACGGCGGGACGACGCCTGGCGCACCGGCGTGGTCGAAGGCGGATACTGGATGAAGCCGCCGGCGCCGGGCGCCCGTCTGGCCCTGGTCTACAGCGGCGCCATCGCCCCGGAGGCCCTGGAGGCCTTCGAGGCCATCGTTGAGGACATGCCCGGCGCGGGCCTGCTGGCGGTTACCTCGCCCGACGTGCTGCACGCCGACTGGACCGCCGCCGGCCGGGCGCGATGGACCGGGGGCGAGGCGCGGACCTGCGTGGCTGAACAGCTGCTGGCGCCGCTCGCGGCCGATGCGGTGCTGGTGACGGTCCTGGACGGGTCGCCGGCCGCCCTGTCGTGGCTCGGCTCGGTGAGAGGGCAGAAGGTTCGGGCGCTGGGCATGGAGGCCTTCGGCCAGTCCGGCGACCTGCCTGATCTCTATGCGAAGTATCGGCTCAATTCCGAAGCCATTGTCGATGCTTGCGCCGACCTCCTGATCTGACGCCGTCTCCGGTTCGCGGTTGTCCGGAAGGCTGGACCTGACCGGCCAGAGCCGGCTTCAGCCAAGCGTCATGCCCAGGATCAGGCCGTTCTCATCGAAACGGTAGATGTGGACCACCCGCTGGGTCGACCATTCCTGACCCTCGGGGTTGCGAACCGTCTGCACGCCTTCAAGACGGATACGGCCGTCCTCCAGCGCCTGGATCGACAGGGGAATGACCTCAGTGGTGATCAGGCCGACCTGGTCTCGCCAGTAGGCCTTCAGCGCCTCCAGGCCCTTGATGTCGACGCCGGCCAGTTGATCAAACCACTCGACGTCGGGCGCCATGCCGGACAGCACCGTGGCGATGTCGCCCCTGTTGTAGGCGTCATAGAGGGCATCCAGACGCGCAATGTTCGCCAGGCTGGCGTCGGCGGAGGCCGTCACGGCGGAACAGGCCTGTCCATGCGCGAGATCAGGCCGTCAATGAACTCGTAGCGAAGAGTCTCCTCGCCATTGTCCCAAAGCCGGCCCTCCGGATTGGTGATCTGGTGCCGAAAGCTGACCACCAGGGACCCGTCCTTCGCCGCCCGGGCGGAGACAAGGGTCAGCTCCCCCCTGACAAGCCCCAGGACACGCGTCCAGTGAACGATCAGGGCCTCGCGACCGACGACCCGACCATCGTCAAACAGGTCGGCAAAGTCCGCCTGGGGATGGACAAGCGCGGCCATGCCCTCGACATCTTGCCGATTGAAGGCCTCGTAAAATTCCCTCACCAGGGCTTTGCGACCATCCATGCCCGGATCTCGATCTCCACGGATCCCACGTCAAGTTGTCACAAAACACGGGTATCATAAACGGCAATTGGGGTCGCGCGCGGAGTTGTTACTCGGGCGGCTTGTAACCGCTCTCGACCTTGAGATAGGCGATCAGATCGATGCGCTTCTGGGGATCCTTGACCCCGACAAAAGTCATCCGGTTGCCCGGGAGGAAGCTTTGCGGATTGGTCAGCCAAGAATCCAGCTTCTCGGCGTCCCAGACGAAGCCGGCGTTCTTCAAGGCGTCGGAATATTTGAAGCCCTCGTGGCTGCCGGCCTTGCGGCCAAAGACGCCGTAGAGGTTGGGGCCAGTCATGTTGGGGCCGCCCGGCGTGATGTTGTGACAGGAACGGCAAAGCGCGAACTGCTTGCGGCCGTTTTCCAGGTTGCCGGTGTTGTAGGGGGCGGGCAGGGCGGCCAGAACCGCCTGCTTCTCGGCATCCGTCATTTCAGGAGCAGCCGGGGCCGCCGCAGGAGGCGCGGCGGCCGGGCCGCTGTCGCCAGAGCCGCTACTCTCCGGGGCTTTCGAACAGGCAGAAAGCGAGACCGCGGCGCCGAACGCCAGAACCGCGATGGAAAGTGAAGCGCGCATGATGCCTCCCGTGAACTGATGGCGGACGGTAGGCCCATCGCCCTGCTGTTTCAACGGCGGGATCAGCTCAAAACGGGAGTCGCGGAACGGCGTATTGACGCGGTGTAACGCGAAGGTTACACGTCACCTTGAGGTTACATTTCCTGGAGTCGATCAATGGACGACAAATCAGACCGCTCGCCGGCGAATATCGCTGAACGACTGCAGGCCCGGCGCAACCGGGTCCTGCGCGTCCAGGCCGTTCTGTTTTTGGCCTGGCAGGGCGTGTTCCTGAGCAACCTGCGAGGCCTGCATGAGCCCCTTCGCACCGTCGACCATCTTCAGCTTTCAGGGTTCGCCCTCTGGGCCGCGGCCCTGCTGATGCTGCTGGCGACAGGCGGCGGCTGGTGGCGAAGCCGGGCCGTCCGGGAAATCCTCGACGATGAGGTCACCCGCGCCCATCGCGCCTCGGCCTTCGTGTGGGGCTACTGGGCGCTGGCCGTTGCGGCGCTTGGCCTTTATCTCGCCGCGCAGATCGTTGCGATCCCGGCCTTTGAGACGCTGCATGGACTGTTGACCCTGGGCGTCATCGTCCCGACCCTGCGGTTTGTCTTCCTCGATCGGCATTCGGAACGGCATGGCTGAACCGGCGCTTGAAAACGGACTGAAGGCGGCGCGGAGTCGCCTGGGCCTCACCCAGGCTGATCTGGCCGAACGGGTCGGGGTGACCCGCAAGACGATCAACACCGTGGAGAACGGCGTGTTCGTACCGTCCACTGTCCTTGCCCTGCGCCTGGCCCAGGCGCTCGACATGACCGTCGAGGCTCTGTTCTGGCTACCGACGCGGAAGGGGTAGGGTCTGGCTCTCAGTCGTCTCCGCGCGGCTTTCCGCGACCGGCCTTCACGCTGGAGCGGATCGCCTTGCCTTCCAGACGCCGGAGCTTGGAGGCATAGGTCGGACGGGTCTTCTTGCGGGGCTTGGGCCGCTCGGCGGCCTTGCGGATCAGTTCCAGGAGCCGGTCGACCGCATCCTGGCGGTTCATTTCCTGGCTGCGATAGCTTTGAGCAAATATGACGATGACGCCATCGAGGGTCGCCCTTGACCCGGCCAACCGCTCCAGCCGCGCCTTGACGTCGTCGGGCAGGGAGGGGGAGGCGCGGGCGTTGAACCGCAACTCGATCGCGGAGCTGGTCTTGTTGACGGCCTGACCGCCGGGACCGCTGGCCTTGACCGCCCGCTGCTCCAGTTCGTCTTCGTCGAGGTTGATGGTCGGCGTCACGGGGATCATGGCGTGGTCAGATAGACCCCGACGCCATGATCCGCCAGACGCGGTCTAGTTGAAGACTTCGGCGTCGCCGCCGCGACCCTTCGGGTCTGGTCCGAACTTGTTGGGTCCGGGCGTGCCGTCGAGCACATAGAAGATCAGCAGCACGATGCCGCCGATCAACGGAATCAGGCCGATCAGCAGCCACCAGCCGGAGCGGTCTGTGTCATGCAGGCGCCGCACGGCCACAGCCAGCGTCGGCAGGAAGGTGCCCAGCCAAAAGAGCAGCAGCAGGATGTTGGCGGGTCCAAAGCGTTCCGGGTCGCCGCCATTCATCATAGCGGCGAGGACCATCAGAACGACCTCGACGGCGACAAGGAAGAGAACCCAAAGCCAGTATTCCGAACGCCGGGCGCGGCCTTGGAAGTCTACGTATTTGCGGAAGGGTGCGAACATCAGGTCCATTGTGGTTCCCCAGAATTGCCCGGCCAGCCCCGGCCGGTGGATCGGAGAGTGCCTTTCGAGGCGCGATTAGGCAACCGGCGGTCTCTCAGGCGAAGACGCTTGCGGCGGTCGCTTCACCGCCCCTGGGATTTGGACCGTAGATGTTGGGGCCCGCCGTTCCGTCAAGCAGGCTGAAGATGAACAGCACAAACCCGCCCAGCGGCACCAAGCCGATGAGGACCAGCCAGCCGGACATGTTGGCGTCATGCAGGCGACGCACGGTCACCGCGAGATTGGGAAGGATGAGGGCCAGATAGGTCAGCCCGCCCAGAAGGATGACGATGCCGCCCGCCGCTGAAGCGGCGTCGTTGGTCGGTCCCTCTTCAAAGCCACCGGTCGTGGCCATGACGGCGATGAACACGACACCGAAAGCGGCAAACAGCAGCACCCTGAACAGAAAGAACAGCCAGTATTCGGTTCGCCGCGCCCGACCGTAGAAGTCAGCGTATTTACGCAGCGGTTGAAACATCAGGTCCATGGAACGCGCCCCTCTTTTCAGACCGAAAGTCTAGGGAGAAAGACATGCGGACCGCAAGCGGTCAGCCAGGGCGGCGGCGCGCCCGGTTTACCGCCTCGTCAAGCGCCTGGAGATATTTCGAGCGATCCCTGGGCCCAAAGGGCGGTGGACCGCCGGTGATTTCTCCGGTCGAGCGGATGTGTTCCATGATCGACCGCTGGGCGAGCAGGGCGCCGATGCTGTCGGCGGTGAAGAGCTGGCCATTGGCGCGAATCGCCTGGGCGCCGGCCTTGAGGCAGAGATCGGCCAGAGGAATGTCGTTGGTCACCACCACATCGCGCCGTCCACAACGCTCGGCGATCCAGGCGTCAGCGACATCGGGGCCCGCATCGACGATGACGCGCTCGATCAGGGGCGAAGTCGGGACCATCATGAAGCTGTTGGCGACAACCCACGTCTTGAGGCCATAGCGGGCGGCGACCTTGTAGGTCTCGTCCTTCACCGGGCAGGCGTCGGCGTCGATGAAGATCTGGATCGGCGTGGCGGTCATGGCGCGCATAGAGCAGGCGGCGGAGGGTTTGTCAGGCCCCCCGCCCATCGACTATGGCTGGAGCGATGGGGCAGGGCGGCATGAACAGCAGGATCGTTATCGGACTGGCGGCGGCCCTGGCCCTGGCCCTCGCCGCCTGCGGCCCCTCGCAGCCGCCCCTGCTGGCGGCGCGGGAGGTGAGGCCCGTTGCGGACAAGGCCGCCTGGTCCGGTCTGCCGCGTCTGCCGGTCACCCGGGGCGTGGTGTTCCGGGGTCAGCCCGGCGTGTCGGCCTTCAACATCCACAACTACCTGGAATACGACGGCCAGCGGTTCGTCATCATGTGGACCTCCGGCGCGGTGCATGAGGGCGAGGCCGGCTCGCGGGTGATGCGGGCGGTCAGCAACGATGGTCTGACCTGGTCTAAACCGACCTTCCTGACGCCGCCGCCGCCGCCCGGCCAGCGCTACTTCGCCCGCGGCTACTGGCGGCGCGGCGATGAAACCCTGGCTCTGGTCTCGAGCGACCATGAAGGCGACTACTTCGGGTCCGACCTGAAGATGCTGGCCTTCGCGCCGGGCGATGAACCGGACCAGCCCTGGCGCCTGCGCGGGACGCTGGCGCCCGGGGTCATTACCAATTTTCCGCCGCGCAGGCTGGCCGATGGCGCCTGGTTCGAGTCCAGCCGCGACAGCGCCATGCGGCCTGGCTTCCTTAAGGGCGGGGCAGCCGCCTGGAACAGCTGGACCCCGATCGCCGTGCCGCCGCCATCGGCCCGCTGGGAGTGGCGGCTATGGCCCGCGACGCCCGCGGAACGCCGGCCGGCCGGCGAGGCCTGGAAGTCCTGGCTGCGCATTCCCCTGCCGATGCGGATCCGGCCGCAGCTGGATGAACCCATCTGGTGGGCGCTGCCGGATGGTCGGCTGACGGCCCTCTATCGCGACAACAGCGGCCGGCGGCTCTATCGGGCCATGGGCAGCGCCGATGGCGCGGTCTGGACCAGGCCCCGCCGGACGAACTTCCCCGACGCCAGCTCCAAGATGGCCGGTCTGCGGCTGAGCGGGGGACTGTATGTGATGGTGTCCAACCCCCGGCCGGACAACAAGGAGCGGAGCCCCCTGGCCCTGTCCGTCTCGCGGGACGGCCTCAGCTTCACGGCCATGGCCATCCTGCTGGACGAGCCCACGGCGCGCCGCGCCTTCGGCAATCGCAAGACGCCGGGCTACCAGTATCCGCAACTGCTGGAGCACGGGGGGCGACTGCTGGTCGCCTATTCCCGCAACAAGGAGGACATCGAGGTGATCGGCGTGGCCGTCAGCGACATTGAGGCGCTGGCGAGCGGCGCGCCCCGCAGGTGATCATTGGTGCCGGCTGCAGGGATCGAACCCGCGACCTTCGGTTTACAAAACCGCTGCTCTACCATCTGAGCTAAGCCGGCAAGCGCTTGTGCGCCCTGTCGCGGGCGCCCAAATGCGACAAACCGGGGCGCGCGTCCAGCCCCCAACTCACGCGCTCGAGCAAGGAGCTTCCATGGCCAAGCCATTGACCATCACCATCCCTCACCAACTGGGCAAGGATCAGGCCCGCGCCCGGATCGAGAGCGGCTTTGGCCGTATCGAGCAGCAGTTCGCCGGCGGCGGCCAGGCCAAGGTCGAAAAGTCCTGGGACGGCGACCGCATGATCTTCACCGCCGTGGCCATGGGCCAGACCATCAACGGCACCCTGGACGTGCTGGATGACGCGGTGCGGCTGGACATCGCCCTGCCGGGATTCCTGGCGATGTTCGCCGGCAAGGTGAAGGACAAGGTCCAGGATGAAGCCCGACTGCTGTTGAAATAGCCGCTATGCCGGGGGCTGTCGCCCGGCGGCCGTCCGCCACTTGCTCGCCAGCGACCAGCAGATGACCCCGACGGCCACGGCCCCGATCAGCAGGGTGCAGACCGCGTTGATCTCCGGCGAGACGCCCAGCCGCACCTGGCTGTAGATGCGCATCGGCAGGGTCGTGGCGCCCGGGCCGCTGGTGAAGCTGGCCACCACCAGATCGTCCAGCGACAGGGTAAAGGCCAGCATCCATCCGGCCAGGACGGCGGGCAGGATGTTGGGCAGGGTGACGCTCCAGAAGGCGCGGGCCGGGGTGCAACCCAGGTCCTGGGCCGCTTCTTCCAGGGAGCGGTCGAAGGTCGCCAGCCGCGACTGCACCACCACCGTGACATAGGCCATGGTCAGGGTCGTGTGGGCCAGGGTGACTGTCAGCAACCCGCGATCGACCTTCAGGGCGACGAACAGCAGCAGCAGGCTGAGACCCATGATCACCTCGGGCATCACCAGGGGCGCGTAGCTCATGCCCGAAAACAGGGTGCGGCCGAGGAAGCGTCCATGCCGGGTCAGGGCGACAGCCGCCAGGGTTCCCAGCACCGTCGCCAGGGTGGCGCTGACCAGACCGACCCGCAGGGTGACCCAGGCCGCGCCCATCAGCTGCTCATTATGGAACAGGCTGCCGTACCAGCGGGTGGAGAAGCCGCCCCAGACCGTGACCAGCCGGCTGGCGTTGAACGACCAGATGACCAGCAGCAGGATCGGCAGATAGAGGAAGGCGAAGCCGGCCGTCAGCGAGACCAGGTTGAAGACCGAGGCGCCGCGTTTCATCGGCCGGCCTCCAGCGCCCTGACCTGCTGGCGCTGATAGAGGACGATCGGCGGCACCAGCATGATCAGGAGGGCGACGGCGACCGCCGAGGCGAAGGGCCAGTCGCGGTTGGCGAAGAATTCCATCCAGATCGAGCGGCCGATCATCAACGAGCCCGGGCCGCCGAGCAGGTCGGGAATGACGAACTCTCCGACCATGGGGATGAAACAGAGCAGACAGCCGGCGACCACGCCGGGGATCGAGAGCGGAAACGTCACCTGCCAGAAGCTCTTCCACGGCGGCGATCCGAGATCGGCGGCGGCTTCGAGCAGGGTGTGGTCCTGCTTCTCCAGCACCGCGTAGAGGGGCAGCACCATGAAGGGCAGGTAGCTGTAGACGAGGCCGATCTGAACGGCCGCCGGGGTGTAGAGCAGGTCGATGTTGGGCAGGCCGAGCAGGCCGAGGCCGGCATTGAGAAGGCCCTCGGGCTTGAGAATGCCGACCCAGGCATAGACCCGGATCAGAAAGCTGGTCCAGAAGGGCAGGATCACCAGCATCAGCAGCAGATTACGGGTCTGGGGTCGGCAGCGCGCCATGCCGTAGGCCATGGGATAGCCGATCAGCAGGGCGAAGAGCGTGCCCTGGGCGGCGAAGGACAGGCTGGAAATATAGGCCTTGATATAGAGGTGGTCGCTGACCAGTCGGCCATAGGTGTCGAAATCCAGGCCGGCGAGGAACCGCCGGAATCCCGCAAGGCCGCCGCTCCAGTCAATCTGCGGCGCATAGGGCGGGATCGAGAGGGCGCTGTCGGACAGCGACAGGCGAAACACCAGCAGGAAGGGGAGGGCGAAGAAGATCGCCAGCCACAGATAGGGAATGAGGGCCGATGGCCGGGGCCAGGACGCCTTCATGACCGCCCCTCCAGCGGCCGGGTCAACCGAGCACCACGCCGGCGTCGGGATCGAAGGTCACATAGACCTTGTCGTCCCAGCCGATCGGCCGCTCGACGAAGCGGCTGGCGTTGGCGCGGGCCACCCGGATCAGCCGCTCGCCCGGCAATTCGACGATGTAGTTGGTCCAGTCGCCGGTGTAGCCGATATCCCAGATCTCGCCGGCGAGGACGTTGTGGGTTCCCTGCGGCGGCGCCTCCAGGCTGATCCGCATCTTCTCGGGCCGGACCGCCAGGCTGACCGCGGACCCCGCCGCGGGGCAGTCGTCATCCAGCACAAAGAAGCCCTCGAGGCTCTCGGCGGCCTCAAGGCGCGCCATCGGATGATCGATCTGCGAAACCCTGGCGTCGAAAAGATTCACATCGCCGAGGAATTCGGCGACGTAGCGGTTGGCCGGCGTCTCATAGACTTCCTCGGGACGACCGATCTGGGCGATCCGTCCCTCGCGCATCACCGCGATGCGATCGGCCATGACCATGGCTTCCTCCTGGTCGTGGGTGACGATGAGAAAGGTCACGCCAAGCTCGACCTGCAGGTCCATCAGCTCGAACTGGGTCTCCTCGCGCAGCTTCTTGTCCAGCGCCCCCAGAGGCTCGTCGAGCAGCAGCATCTTGGGCTTGCGGGCCACGGCGCGGGCCAGGGCGACCCTCTGCTTCTGGCCGCCCGACAGCTGGTCGGGGCGACGGCGGGCGAAGGGGGCCATCTTGACCAGATCGAGCATCTCCACCACCCGGGCGGCGATTTCCGCCTTGGGAAGGCCCTCCTGCTTGAGGCCAAAGGCGATGTTCTGCTCGACGCTCAGATGCGGGAACAGGGCATAGCTCTGGAACATCATGTTCACCGGCCGCCGGTGCGGCGGCACGCCGGCCAGATCCTCGCCGGCCAGGGTGATCCGTCCGGTGTCGGGAGTCTCGAACCCGGCCAGCATCCGCATCAGGGTGGTCTTGCCGCAACCGGAGGGCCCCAGCAGGGCGAAGAATTCACCCGGATAGATTTCCAGCGACAGATCCTCGACCGCGACCTGATCGCCGAACCGCTTGCCGACGCCCTCGAAGCGGACCAGCGGAACGGCCGACGGATCGTTCCAGGGCGCAAAGCTGGACCGGACGGCGCCGATGTTCAGGCGCCGGCCGCCGTTGGCCCTCGCTTTTGCCGGCTTGCCCGCGCCCGGTTCGCTCATTGCCCGGTCAGCACCCGGGTCCAGTTCCGGTTGACCACGCGCAGCAGGTCCTGGTCCTTGGCCGTGGTGACGAACAGCCGCTCGAAAACCTGAGGCGTGGGATAGACGGTCGGGTCGTTGCGCAGCTCTTCGCTGACCAGCGGCGTCGCGGCCTGGTTGGGGTTGGCGTAGTTGGTGAAATTGGAAGCCTTGGCGATGACCTCGGGCCGCAGCATGTAGTCGAGGAACCGGTAGGCGGCGTCGGGATTGGGCGCGTCGGCCGGAATGGTGAAGACGTCGAACCAGACCTGGCTGCCTTCCCTGGGCACGGCATAGCCGACCTCGACTCCGTTCTTGGCCTCGTCGGCGCGGTCGCGGGCCTGCAGGATGTCGCCGCTGTAGCCGACCACCACGCAGGCGTCGCCGTTGGCCAGGGCGTTGATGTATTCCGACGAATGGAACTTGGTCACATAGGGCCTAAGCTTCATCAGCAGGGCCGTGGCGGCCTCGTAGTCCGCCGGATCGCGCGAATTGGGATCCTTGCCCATGTAGTTGAGGGTGACCGAATACATGTCCTCCGGCGCGTCGAGGAAATAGACTCCGCAGTCCTTGAGCCTGGCCAGGTTCTTCGGGTCCAGGACCACCGACCAGCTGTCGACGTTGACCCCCGGCAGGCGCTTGGCGACCTCGGCCTTGTTGTAGCCGATGCCCATGGTGCCCCACATGTAGGGGATGTTGTACTTCGCGCCCGGATCGAAGGCGTCCATCCGGTGCATCAGGTCGGGCCAGAGGTTCTTGCGGTTGGGCAGCCTGGAGACGTCCAGCGGCTGGATCGCCTTGGCGGTGATGTAGCGCGGCAGGTTGTGGTTGGAGGGCACGACGATGTCGTAGCCCGTGCCGCCGGTCAGGACCTTGGTCTCCAGCACCTCGTTGGAATCAAAGGTGTCGTAGACAACCTTGATCCCTGTCTCCTTGGTGAAGTCCGCCAGGATTTCCGGATCGATGTAGTCCGACCAGTTGTAGATCTTCAGGGTGTCCGATTTGGCGCTGGAAGGCTTGTCGCCGCCGCCGCATCCGGCCAGAGCCACCATCGCCGCGGCGGCCGCGATCATCGCCAGCCGCCGTGTTGTCGTTCCCAGCATCCCGCTCTCCCGCAAATCAGTGGCGACAGTTATAGGGCCTGCACGGCCGTGGTTAAGCGGTTTTGACACGCCGGGAGCAGGCGTCCCGCAGCTGCCTGCCGGAGAGGCGATCGAGCGGTCGCAACGCCCCGCTGTCATTTCGCGCGGCGCTCGCCTATATCCGCGCCCCATGACGCGCGTTCTCATCACCTCCGCCCTGCCGTACATCAACGGGATCAAGCACCTCGGCAATCTGGCCGGCTCGATGCTGCCCGCCGATGTGTTCGCCCGCTTCCTGCGCGCCCGGGGCAGGGAGGTGCTGTACATCTGCGCCACGGATGAACACGGCACGCCGGCCGAACTGGCCGCCGCCGCCGCCGGTCAGGATGTCCGCACCTACTGCGACGAGCAGCATGCCCTGCAGCATGACATCAGCCGCGCCTTCGGCCTGTCCTTCGACTGGTTCGGCCGCAGCTCCAACCCGCCCAACCATCGCCTGACCCAGCACTTCGCCGAGGTTCTGGAGTCCAGGGGTCTGATCGAGGAGCGGACCGACAAGATGGTCTATTCCATCGATGACCGGCGCTTCCTGCCCGACCGCTATGTCGAGGGCATCTGCCCCCACTGCGCCTATCCCAAGGCCCGCGGCGACCAGTGCGACAACTGCGGCAATCTGCTGGACCCGGTCGATCTGATCGAGCCCTACAGCGTGATCAGCGGCTCGCGGAACATCGAGGTCCGCGACACCCGCCACCTCTATCTGCTGCAGACAAAGATCGAGGACCGCATCCGCGCCTGGGTCGACGCCAACAGCGCCGACTGGCCCAACCTCGCCCGTTCCATCGCCTACAAGCACCTGGACGAGGGGCTGATCGACCGCGGAATCACCCGCGACCTGGCCTGGGGCATTCCGGTGATGAAGGACGGCACCCCGCGTCCCGGCTTCGAGGACAAGGTCTTCTACGTCTGGTTCGACGCCCCGATCGAATACATCGGCGCCACCGTCGAATGGGCCGAGGCGACCGGCGCCGACTGGGAGCGTTGGTGGCGCGAGGACAAGGGCGCGACCGATCTCGAATACGTCCAGTTCATGGGCAAGGACAACGTCGCCTTCCACACCGTCAGCTTCCCGGCGACCATCCTGGGCTCTGAGGAGCCGTGGAAGACGGTCGACCGGCTCAAGGCCTTCAACTGGCTCAACTGGTACGGCGGCAAGTTCTCGACCAGCGAGCGGCGCGGCGTCTTCATGGATGCCGCCCTCGACCTGCTGCCGCCGGATCTGTGGCGCTGGTACCTGACGGCCAACGCTCCGGAAGGATCCGACACCGCCTTCACCTGGGAGCAGTTCCAGTCGTCGGTGAACAAGGATCTGGCCGATGTGCTGGGCAACTTCGTCAACCGCATCGCCAAGTTCGCCGAGAGCAAGTTCGAGGGCGTGGTCCCGGAAGGCGGCGAGGCCGGCGAGCTGGAGCTGAAGCTGTATGACGACCTGGACGCCGGCATTGCCGATCTGACCGCCCAGCTGGACGCCATCGAGATGCGCAAGGCCGCCCAGTCGCTCCGGGCGCTCTGGGTGCTCGGCAACGAGTATCTGCAGGTGGCGGCGCCCTGGACGGCGATCAAGACCGATCCGGCGCGGGCCGCTGTCGTGGTGCGCACGGCGCTGAACCTGGCCGCGCTCTATGCTCGCCTGTCGGCGCCGTTCATACCGTTCGCGGCCGAGAAGATCGCCGAGGCCTTCGGGCAGGGCTGGCCGCTGGACTGGCCTTCGGAAGGGGCGGCCGTCGAGCTGAACCGGCTGTCGGTCGGCCAGGCGATCCGCGCGCCCGAGGTGCTGTTCAGGAAGATCGAGGACGAGCAGGTGGCCGAATGGGCTGAAAGATTCGGTGGCGCGCCCGCCTGAATCTTTCTTGGTGAGGGAGAAGGTGGCCCGAAGGGCCGGATGAGGGCTTACGGAATGCCCGGCATCGAAACGGCAGGCGGCTTGGACCGCACGCCCGTCCCGGAGCGACCGTAAACCCTCACCCGGTCGGCTCCCGCCGACCGACCTCTCCCTCAGGGAGAGGTTTTAACGGAACCGCCAGGCCTCCTCGGCCGCTCGCTTGAGGGCCCGGCTCTTGTGCAGGGTCTCGTCGTATTCGGCGTCGGCGTCGCTGTCGGCGACCACCCCGCCGCCGGCCTGGACATAGAGACGGCCGTCCTTGACGAGGCCGGTCCGCAGCACGATGCAGGTGTCGACCGATCCGTCGGCGCCGAAATAGCCGACCGCGCCGGCATAGGTCAGGCCGCGCTTCTCGATCTCAAGTTCGTCGATGATCTCCATGGCCCTCACCTTCGGCGCCCCTGACAGGGTGCCGGCGGGCAGGGCGGCCATCAGCACATCGACCGGATCCAGGCCGTCGGGCGCGTCGCCCTCGACGTTGGAAACGATGTGCATGACGTGGCTGTAGCGTTCGACGATGAAGCTCTGGGTGACCCGGACCGCCGGCCCCTTGGCGCGGGGCGTGGGTTCGTTTCGGCCTTCCTCGCGCAGCCGCGCCACCCGCCCGACGTCGTTGCGGCCCAGATCGAGCAACATCAGGTGCTCGGCCCGCTCCTTGGGGTCAGCCAGCAACTCGGCCTCGAGGGCCTGATCCTCTTCCGGCGTGGCGCCTCGCGGCCGGGTGCCGGCGATCGGCCGGATAGTGATCTTGCCGTCGCGCAGCCGCACCAGGATTTCCGGGCTGGAGCCCACCAACTGGAAGTCGCCAAAGTTCAGATAGAACAGGAACGGCGAGGGATTTGTGCGGCGCAGGGACCGATAGAGGGCGAAGGGCTGGTCGGGATAGGGGGCGCTGAAGCGATGGCTCGGCACCACCTGGAAGATATCGCCGGCGACGATGTAGTCCTTGGCCGTGGCGACGATCCTGGCGTAGTCGGCGCGGCTGACGCGGGTCTCGAAGCTCATCGGCTCCGGGCTCGCGGGCGGCGCCGGCGGCGGCATCGCGCCCTTCAGATCGGCCAGCACCTCGTCCAGCCGCGCCCGGGTGGCGTTGTAGCCAAGGCGGGCGTCGACGCCAGCTCTCGGCCGCGCCGGGGCCACGAGGAGGATTTCCTGGGCGATGGCGTCAAACACCGCCACCACCGAGGGGCGGATCATGATCGCGTCGGGCAGGTCGAGGGGGTCGGGATTGATCGCCGGAAGACGCTCCACCAACCGCACCATGTCGTAGCCGATGGCGCCGAACACGCCGGCTGACGGCGGCGGCAGGCCGGCCGGCAACTCGATCCGCGAGCTCGCCACCAGATCGCGCAGGCTATCCAGCGCGCCGCCCGGCTGGGGCGTGAACCGCCCAAGGCCGATGGCCTCGCCCTCGGCGATCTCGGCCTGATCGCCGCGACAGCGCCAGACCAGATCCGGCTTCATCGCGACGATGGAGTAGCGGCCGCGCCAGGCGCCGCCCTCGACACTTTCGAACAGGAAGGCGTAGGGCCGCTGACGGGCGATCTTCAGATAGGCCGAAACCGGCGTCTCCAGATCGTCGATCAGCCGCGTCCAGACCACCTGCGGCCGGCCTGCGTTCCAGGCCTCGGCAAAGGCGTCAAAGGCCGGCTCCGGCGCGTCCGGCGCCGTCACTTGCCCTTCGCGTCCTTCTTGGCGTCGCCCTTTTCGGCTTCGGCGGGCTTGTCGGCATAGTCCTTGGGATCCACCCCGAGGGCCGTCAGGGCGCGGTCACGGTTGGTCTTCACCTTGACCTTGCCCTTCGCGTAGTCCTGGATCGAGGCCACGACATCCTGGAACACCGACTGGGTGAAGCTCTGCCGCTGCTGCTCGGTCATCTGGGCGACATCGGCGACGGCGCCCGAACGGACGGCCGTGATCCGGCCGACCATCAGACCCTCTTTCGGCAAGCCGGCGTTGAACACCTGACCCTGGGCGCCGTCGAGCGTGGCCGACAGGACTTCGCGTCCCAAAGCCTCGTGGTCCTGAGCGCCGGCCCGGGTCAACTTGTCCAGTTTGACGATCTTGTAGCCGGCCGAGGCCGCGACCGCCTCGATGCTCTCGCCCTTGCGGATCCGGGCCGACAGCGCTTCGGCGCGATCCTGCATCATCTTGGCCTGTTTGCGGCCCATCAGAAGCTTGGTCAGGTCGCCGCGGATTTCCGACAGCGGCGGCAGGGCCGGAGCGATCACCTTGTCGACGCGGACGGCGAACTGATCGCCGGCCGAGACTTCCACAAGCTGGCTTTCCTGACCGGCCTGGGTGGCGAAGGCGGTGTCCAGCAGTTCCTTGCTCAGGCCCTCAACCGGCTTGCCGTCCATGCCGACGCCCTGGGCGCTGACCGGGCCGATGGTGACAACCTTGACGCCGGCCTTGGCGGCGGCTTCCGAGAAGCTGGCGCCCTGGCTGTGGGCGTCGTCGTAGGCCTGGGCCTGGTTGTAGGCCTTGTTGTTGGCCGCGGCGGCGATGACGTCCTTCTCGATTTCAGCACCGTGCTCTTCGAGCGTGGCCGTGTGACCGGGGGTGATGTGGGTGACCATCACCACCGCGTAGCCGAGTTCACCCTTCAACGGACCGCTGACCCCGCCTTCCGGCAGGCTGAAGGCGGCGTCGCCGATGACCTTGTCGAACATCGCGCTGCGCGGCTTGTCATCATAGAGGATCGGCTCCACCCCGGCGGCCTTGGCCACGACAGCGGGTTCCTCACCCTTCTTCAGCTTGTCGGCGACCTCGGCCGCGGCCTTCTCGGTCTTGACCGAGATTTGCACGAGGCTGCGGGTTTCCGGCGCGGAGAGGCTGTCCTTGCGGAAGTTGAAGCGTTTCTCGACCTCGGCGGGATCGGCCTTCAGGTCCTTGATGTAGTCCTGGGCATTGAAGCGGACCACGGAGATCTGACGGAACTCGGGCCGCATCAGACGGTCCGCGTTCTCCTTCATGAAGTCCTGAAGTTCCTTCTCCGTGGGCGGGGCGACCGCGCCGACGCTGCCCGGCGTGACAACGAAATAGGTCAGATCGCGCTCTTCCAGCAGATAGGCGCCCTGAAGCGCGGCGTAGATGCGCGGCGCCTTGAGACCGGCGGTGAGAGAACCGGCGAACTGCTGCCGGACGATGCCGTCGGCAATGCTCTTGCGGAATTCCTTCTCGGTCAGATTGTTCTCGCTGAGCAGCCGCAGGAACTCACCCTGGTTCAGCTTGCCGGTGATCTCATCGAACAGACCCGGCACCTGCATCAGCTGGGCCTTCATCTCTTCCTCGATGAGATCGTCGGAGGCCTTCAGGCCCAGACGGGCGAGGAGCGCCGAAAGGGCTTCGTTCTGGGAGAGCTCTTCCAGCACCTGGCGGTCAAAGCCGTTCTGCAGCGCCATCTCGTTGGAGATCTTCTGCTGATACTGCTGTTCCAGCCCGCTCTTGGCCCGCTCGAAGGCGTTCTTGAACTCCTGGCCGTCGACCTCGCGATCGCCCGCCTTGATGACCCAGGTCCCGATCTGGGCCGAGAAGGGATCGAACTTTCCGAATCCAAGGAAAGCCATGCAGACAATCAGCAGGCCAAGGATCCCGGCGGCGAACCAGGACTTCATGAACTTTTTCAGGGCGGCGAGCATGGACGGGTCGAACCTTTGTCGAAGCGGCCGCGCGCGGCCGTGAGGGGCGGGTATATCTTCGCCGCGACAGGGCAGGCAAGGGTGGCGGAATGTTGGCGTGACATCCGCTTTCGAGGCGGCTAGTCCCGAGCCGTCAAATATATGGGGAGTACGCCGCAATGACAGTCGCCCGTCCGCTGGTCGCCGGAAACTGGAAGATGAACGGTCTGGCGATTTCGCTGGACGAGGCGCGGGCCGTCGCCGCCGCCATCGACGCCCAGCCGCCGGCCTGCCGGGTAGCGATCTGCCCGCCCTCGACCCTGGTTCATCGCATGGCCGACGCCCTTGGCGGCGGCGGCGTGGAGATCGGCGGTCAGGACTGCCGGGCCGAAACCAACGGCGCCTTCACAGGGGATATTTCGGCGGAGATGCTGGCGGACGCCGGGGCCGGGCTGGTGATCCTGGGTCACTCCGAACGTCGCGCCGGCTACGGCGAGAGCGACGCCCTTGTCGCCGCCAAGGTCGAGGCGGCGATGCGGGCCGGGGTTGAGCCTATCGTCTGCGTCGGGGAGACGCTGGCCGAGCGGGAGGCGGGCGACACCCTGGCGGTGGTCACCGGTCAGGTGAAGGCCAGCCTGCCGTCGGCGCTGCAGGGCAAGGCCTTCGCTGTCGCCTATGAGCCGGTCTGGGCAATCGGCACCGGCCTCACGCCGACTCTCGAACAGATCGAGGCGGTCCATGTCGCGATCCGCGAGACCCTGATTGCGCAGTTCGGCGAAGAGGGCCGCAATCCGCCGATCCTCTACGGCGGCTCGGTAAAGCCCTCCAACGCGGCGGAAATTCTCAAGGCCCGGGAAGTCGGCGGAGCGCTGGTCGGCGGCGCGTCGCTGAAGGCCGCTGACTTCCTCGGCATCATAATGGCCGCCTGACGCCGCCCCATCGCATGGGGCGCCGGGACAGGACGACGGCGCTAGGCGACAATCTTTCCGGCTGAGGCCTGTTCGGAGGCGAGTCGGCGGGCGCGCAGGAACATCTCCAGGCGGGACACCCCGAGCAGGCCGACGGCGAACGCCAGGAAGGCGTCGGTGATCAGCAGCGGGTTGATGTGCCAGGCGACCGCTCCGGTCTCCATCAGCTGCCTCACGCCCAGACGCAGCGCCATCAGCGCGAGGATGAAGACCAGGGCGGCCGGCGAGGTCCTGACCATCGGCCGACCCGTCTCGGCGTCAATGTGAATGGCCATCATGCGCCCGCGCTGCCAGCCAAGCGCGCTTCCCGCCGCCAGACCGAGGGCGATCCAGACGAAGTCGCCCGCCGCCAGGTGAGCGGTCACTGTCATGGCGACAAAACCGATGACCAGCAGCGCCGGGATGATCCACATCGTGGCCATGGCCAGCGGCCTAGGCGCGCCGCCCCGCATCCGGATCAGGATGACGATGGCCGCCACGGCGATGCCGATGACCGGTCCCCAGGCCTGTCCGTCGGAAGGAGTCATGCTCAGGCCTCCACGACGGCGGTGTTCAGCGCCTTCGCCAGGCGCTCGGGGGTCTCTGCGCCGTGCACGGCGATGCGCCCTCCGAAGATGGTGAAGGGCACGCCGCTGACGCCGGCCTGAACGGCCATGACATGCTCCCGCGTCACCGCATCCTTGTCGGCCCCCTCTGAGAGCGCCTGGAGCACCGCCATCCTTTCCATGCCGATCGACTCGGCGATGTCGGCAAGCACCATGGGATCGCCGATATCGCGCAGCTCAACGAAATAGGCGGCCATGATGGCCTCAAGCGCCTGGGCCTGAAGGCCGACGCCCTGGGCCCAGCGGATCAGGCGGTGGGCGGCGTTGGTGTTTGGCGATATCGGGATATCGGCCAGCTTCAACGACAGGCCGACGGTGGCCGCCTCACTGTCCAGCACCTGCAGCGCCTGGGCGCGGCGCTCCGGATCACGGAACTTGGCGGCCATGTAGGCGGCCCGATCGACCCCTTCCTCGGGAATGGCCGGATCCAGCTGGAAAGGTCGCCAGGTGACCTCGGTGGCGATGTCCGGCCGCAGGGCCAGGGCCGCCTTCAAGCGCTCCCAACCGATGTAGCACCAGGGACAGACGACATCGGCGATGAAGTCGATCTTCAGGGGCTCGGTCCCGGCGGGGGCGGTCTGGGTCATCCGGCTTCTCGCTGCAGCGCCTTGGCGGCGGCGCGCTCCAGAGCGGCGGCGGCGGTTTCGCCGCGTTCGAGCTGGGCCACGCCGATATCGAAATCAACCACGAAAGGCGGCTTGCCGTCACCCGCCTCGAAAGCGGTGCAGGCGATGACCGCGGCGATCCGTTCCGCCGCCGCCCGACCCGCCGCCTGGGGGGTGCCGGGCAGGGCGAGGGCGAAGACTTCGGGGCCAAGCCGGGCCGCCGTATCCTCGGCCCGCACCAGTCGGCCGATCATCGATCCGATCTGCGGGATGGCGCGGTCCAGCCAGCCGCCGGCGCGAGCGGCGGTGACATCGGGTCGCTCGGACAGCCGCAGCACACAGACGCTCATCGGCCGGTTCCGTGTCCGGGCCGCCTGGGTCAGCCGCGCCAGGTGGGCGGCGAACAGATCGCGGGTGAAGAGGCCGGTGGCGGCATCCATCAGGCCGGACGAGCGCGCCTTTTCCAGCGCCCGGCGGATGGCCGACTGACGGCGATAGCTGCGGGCCAGTTCAATAACCCGCTTGGCGGTCTCGCTCTCGGCGGTCTCGGGGGACGCGACATCGGAGACGCCGCGATGGAAGGCTTCGGCGGTGGTCACGTAGGAGTCGGCCTGCATGTAGAGCAGGGCGGGGATGTGATAGAGGCGGGTGTTGCGCCGCATGCCGGCGGCGATGGACAGGGCCTCGGACTGATTGTCGCCGGCCCACAGCACCACCGAGTCGAAGGCCCGCTCATGCAGGTAGTCGAAGGCGGTGAAGGCGGTGAAGGCCCCGACGACATCGGCGCCGCCCCGCGCCAGGGCGTTGCTCAGCGCCAGGAACTGCGGCGCCGGCTCGCCCACCGCGAGGATGCGGTAGGGGCCTGGCTGGCTCTCGGGAAGCTCCAGACGGCGGCCCTTGTCGGCGAAGGTCTCCAGCCGCAGCTCGAACTCTTCCTCGGCGATGGCCATGCGGACCAGGGACTCCAGCCGCAGCACCGCCTGGGCCGGATGCAGGGGCGGGGCCAGGGTCAGGTCGAAGGCAAAGCTGTCCAGCTGCGGGTCGGGGTCGCCGATGGCGATCACCGGCAGGCGCCGAGGGGCGCAGGCCGCCTTGAGCCGCCGCGCCAGGGTCAGGGCGTCGGCCCCGCCGCTGGCGGTGTCGACAATCACCGCCTCGATCTGCAGATCCCCGAGCGCGGCCAGCGCCGCATAGGGACCGCGCGCCGTGATCGTGCGCCAGCCGAGGCGGTCCAGCCCCTCAGCCAGCGGTCCGGCGAGCGCGTCATCGCGCGCCACGATCAGTATCCTGGCCTGAACCGTCACTAGCCACCCTCATGGGACCGGTCCCGCGACCGCGTCCAGATTCGCAAATTCGGCGACTACAATAGCAAAGGCGCGGCAGGGGGATAGCCGCCCCCTTTGACGCAGAGCCTACAGCAGCATGCCCCACAGTCGGCAGTCCCGGCGCTCGCCGCCACGATCGACATGGCCGCGCTGATAGCCTTCCTGCTCGAAGCCAAGCTTGGTCAGCAGCTTTTCGGAACTCTCGTTGCCGACCAGGGTGCGGGCCCACAGCCGCTGGATGCCCTGGGTCACCGCATAGTTCAGCACCGCCTGCATGGCCTCATAGGCATAGCCCTTGCCCCAACTGTCCTTGCCCAGGATGAAGCCGACCTCGGCGCGATGGTGCCGCCAGTCGATGTCGGACAGATCGCAGAGGCCCAGAAAGGTCCCGTCGGCCGTCAGCCGCATCGCCCAGTAGAAGGCCTTTTCCTCGGCCATCGCCAGGATCTGGCCGGCCAGGATCTGTTCGACAACGTCGGGGTCGTCGATCTCGGCCACGTCCCAATGGGCCATGACATCGGGATCGGCCATGATCGGATGCACCAGCGCGCTGTCGGCCTCGACGATCGGAGACAGGGTCAGACGCTCGGTTTCCAGAATCATCGCTCGACTCGGGGTCATTGACTTGCGGGTGCGCCACCCCAGCTATGGCGTGGCCATCGATGTGGTGCTAGAGGGGCCGCTTCATTTCGTGCGGGCCCTGATTGGTTCGCCCAGCCTTAGAGACCAAGTCCCCGACTCATGCAGACCGCAACCATTATCCTTCTGTGCATCAACATCCTCGTCTGCCTTCTGCTGATCGGCGTTGTGCTGATCCAGAAGTCCGAGGGCGGGGCGCTCGGCATGGGCGGCGGTCCGTCGAACTTCATGAGCGCGCGGGGCACCGGCGACCTGCTGACTCGGATCACCTGGATCCTGTTCACCATCTTCCTTGGCATCAGTATCGCCCTTACCCTGATGTCGGCCGCCGCGAACAAGCCGGCCATCGGCGGCGGGTTGTCGATCGATCCCGCAGCCGCCGCCCGCCCGGCCAATCAGCCCTCGGGCACGCCCGCCAACCCCGACGCGACGCCGCCGGGCCTGGGCGTTCCGCAGAACACCGCGCCGACGACCGGGCCCAGCCTGATCCCGCAGGCGGCCCCGAACCCGCTCAGCGCGCCGGCCCCCGAAAAGAAATAGCGGTTATCGACAGGTTTCGGACGAAGTCAGGCGCGCATCGTCCGAATCTTGGCTATAGCTGACCTCCCATGGCCCGGTACATTTTCATCACCGGCGGCGTGGTCTCTTCCCTTGGAAAAGGTCTGGCGTCCGCCGCCCTCGGCGCGCTTTTGCAGGCGCGCGGCTACAAGGTGCGTCTGCGCAAGCTCGACCCCTATCTGAACGTCGATCCGGGGACGATGAGTCCCTATCAGCACGGCGAGGTCTTCGTTACCGACGACGGCGCCGAGACCGACCTCGATCTGGGGCACTACGAGCGTTTCACGGGCGTCAGCGCGACCCGCGCCGACAACATCACCACCGGCCAGATCTACAAGACGATCATCGAGAAGGAGCGGCGAGGGGACTACCTCGGCGCCACCGTCCAGGTGATTCCGCACGTCACCAACGAGATCAAGAATTTCGTCCTGAGCCCGGCGCTGGACGACAACGGCGACGAGGCCGACTTCGTGCTGGTCGAGATCGGCGGCACGGTCGGCGACATCGAGGGCCTGCCGTTCTTCGAGGCCATCCGCCAGCTCGGCCAGGAATTGCCGCGCGGCATGAGCTGCTTTGTCCACCTGACCCTGCTGCCGTTCATCAAGACGGCGGGGGAGATGAAGACCAAGCCGACCCAGCATTCGGTCAAGGAACTGCGGTCGATCGGCATCCAGCCGGACATCCTGCTGTGTCGCTGCGAACAGCCCATTCCCGCCGACGAGAAGCGCAAGATCGGCCTGTTCTGCAACGTGCGGACCAGCGCCGTGGTCACCGCCATGGACAGCGCCAGCATCTATGCGGTGCCGCTCGACTATCACCGCGAAGGCCTCGACGCCGAGGTGCTGGCCGTGTTTGGCATGCAGGACGCGCCGCCGCCGGACCTGTCCCGCTGGCAAGCCATTGACGAGGTGGTCGCCAATCCCGACGGCGAGGTGACCATCGCGGTGGTCGGCAAATACACGGTGCTGAAGGACGCCTATAAGTCGCTCATCGAGGCCTTGGCCCACGGCGGCCTGGCCAACAAGGTGAGGGTCAAGCTGGACTGGGTTGAGAGCGCGACCTTCGAGAACGTCGACGGCGCCGCCGCGGCCCGCCTGGAGGGGGTGCACGGCATCCTGGTGCCGGGCGGCTTCGGCGAGCGCGGCAGCGAGGGCAAGATCCTGGCCGCCCGCTTCGCCCGCGAACGTAATGTTCCGTATTTCGGCATCTGCTTTGGCATGCAGATGGCTGTCATCGAGGCGCTGCGGAACGTCGGCGGAATCGCTGACGCCTCCTCAAGCGAGTTCGGTCCGGCCGACAATCCGGCCGTGGGCTTGATGACCGAGTGGACCCAGGGCAATCAGCGGGTCCAGCGGCGGCGGGGAGACGACCTGGGCGGCACCATGCGCCTGGGGGCCTACGAGGCGGCCCTTACGCCCGGATCGCGGGTGGCCGAAATCTACGGCGCCACCAGCATCAGCGAACGCCATCGCCATCGCTATGAAGTCAATATCGGCTATCGCGAGGCCTTCGAAGGCGCCGGACTGAAGCTGACCGGCGCCTCGCCCGACGGGGTGCTGCCCGAGATCGTCGAGCGCGAGGACCATCCCTGGTTCATCGGCGTGCAGTTCCACCCTGAGCTCAAGAGCCGCCCCTTCGCCCCCCATCCGCTGTTCGCCAGCTTCATCGCCGCCGCCAAGACCCAGAGCCGGCTGGTCTAGGGAGGCGGGGGCCATGAAGTCCTGCGGTCCCTGCACCCTCTGCTGCACTGTCCTGGAGATTCCGGCCCTGTCAAAGCCGGCCTGCCAGACTTGCGTCCATGTGCAGGCGGGCAGCGGCTGCGGGATCTATGAGACTCGGCCGACGCCGTGCCGGGTCTTTACCTGTGGCTGGCTGGCGACGCCGGCTCTGAACGCGGACTGGCGGCCGGATGTCGCCGGGTTTCTGATCCGGGATGAGCGCGATCAGGGCCATCTGTGCATCGATGTGGACCCCGACAGACCCGGCGCTTGGCGCCGTGCGCCCTACCAGGCGCAGATCCGCGCGTGGTCGGCGATGGTCCGGGACAAGAGCGGCTGCGTTCTGGTCTATGAGGCCGGGGACGTCACCGTGGTCTTTCCGGAAGGTGATATCGTTCTTGGATCTCTGGGGCCCGAGCCCAGGCTGCTGGTCGGCTATCAGGGCAAGGGCGATCGGCGCCGCCCGCTGGTCAGGTTGCTGTCGGCTAGCGACGAGGTGTTGCGGGAATGGCGGGCCCCGACGGCGTGACGTGATTCGGGTCAGCCGGCGGCGCGACAGCGCCCATTCGAGGCCGGAACGGGACGACTACCGGCCACACTTGCATCGCGAGGGCTGATCAGGCATACACCCCCGCTCACGCGGCGGCCCACCCGGCCGCCGTCTCCCGTTTCATGCTCAGCGAGCAGAGATTAGTTCGATGGCCGTTCCTAAACGCAAAACCTCGCCCTCGCGTCGCAACATGCGTCGTTCGCACCACGCCCTGGGCGCCAACTCCTTCGTCGAAGACAAGGACACCGGCGAGATGCGCCGTCCGCACCATGTCGATCTGAAGACCGGCATGTACAACGGCCGCCAGATCATCACGCCGAAGGAAGACTAGTCTTTCACCTCGGTCGAGGTCGCCTCACGCCGCCCGCTCCGATGAGCCGGCGGCGTTTTGCGTTCGGGTCTGCCTACTGAGTCCGGCCCCGCGCCTGGATGGCCGCCCGACGGGCCTCGACAGCCTCGGGCGTCACCTCGCGGTTGTGGGCGCTTGAGCGGCTGTGCTCCAGCGCCAGGCCCTCGCCGTAGCTGACCGCAAAGCCGTCATCGATCAGCCGCTTGTAGAAGCTCAGGGTCTCGACCGGGATGGTCGCCATGTCCGCCGCCAGCTTCATCGCCGTCGCCATCAGCTCGCCGGCCGGAACGACCCGGTTGACGAGGCCCCAGTCGGCGGCCGTCCGCGCATCTAGGAAGTTGCCGGTCAGGCTCAGTTCCTTGGCCCGATAGACGCCCAGCAGCCGCGACAGCTTCTGCGACAGGCCCCAGCCGGGCATGATGCCGACCCGGGCGTGGGTGTCGGCGAAGCGGGCGTTCTCCGAGGCGATCAGCACGTCGCAGGCCAGGGCCAGTTCAAAGCCTCCGGTGATGGCCACGCCATTGATCGCCCCGATCACCGGCTTGGTACAGAGCTCCACCGCCTTGACGGGATTTTCCTCGGCCCCCTCCGCATTCGCCGCGCCCATGGCTTTGGGATCGGAGCCCAACTCCTTGAGGTCCAACCCGGCGGTGAAGGCCCGCTCGCCCGCGCCGGTCAGGACCACCACGCTGACGTCCGGATCGGCGTCGATCGCGACCATCGCCTTGTAGAGGTCCGAGCGCATGGCCTTGGACAGGGCGTTCATCGCCTCGGGGCGATTCAGGGTGACGACGGCGATCCCGTCCTTCTTCTCGACCAGCAGCATCCTGTCCTCCATTGTTGCCCCATCGATGGCCGCTCGCCGCAGGGGCAGTCAAGCCGTCAACCTTGCCCATCCGCCCCGGCCCCGCTAAGCCGTCCCCGCATCATCAGCAGGGACCCCCATGGCCGAAATCATCGACATTATCGCCCGCGAAATTCTCGACAGCCGGGGTAACCCCACCGTCGAGGTCGATGTCGTGCTGGAAGACGGCTCGTTCGGCCGGGCCGCCGTGCCCTCCGGCGCCTCGACGGGCGCTCACGAGGCGGTCGAGCTGCGGGATGGCGACAAGTCGCGCTATCTGGGCAAGGGCGTGCTCAAAGCCGTCGACGCGGTCAACGGCGAGATCTTCGACGCCCTGAGCGGACAGGACGCCGCCGACCAGCGCCGCATCGACGACATGCTGCTCGAACTGGACGGCACCGAGAACAAGTCCCGCCTGGGCGCCAACGCCATCCTCGGCGTCTCGCTTGCCACCGCCAAGGCCGCCGCCGTGGCCGCCGACCTGCCTCTGTACAAGTACGTCGGCGGCGTCTCGGCCCGCGTGCTGCCCGTGCCGATGATGAACATCATCAACGGCGGGGCCCATGCCGACAACCCCATCGACATCCAGGAGTTCATGATCCTGCCGACCGGGGCGCCGAGCTTCTCCGAGGCCCTGCGCATGGGCGCCGAGATCTTCCACGGCCTGAAGAAGGCCCTCAAGGACGCCGGCCACAACACCAACGTCGGCGACGAGGGCGGCTTCGCCCCCAACATCGGCTCGGCCGAGGAAGCGCTGGCCTTCATCATGAAGGCCGCCGAATCCAGCGGCTACCGGGCCGGCGACGACTTCCTGCTGGGTCTCGACGTGGCCTCGACCGAGTTCTTCAGGAACGGCCGCTACGAACTGGCCGGGGAGGGCAAGTCCCTCGATCCGGCCGGGATGGTCAAATACCTGGAGGGTCTGGTCTCCAGCTTCCCGATCATTACCATCGAGGACGGCTGCGACGAGGACGACTTCGAGGGCTGGAAGCTGCTCACCGACGCCCTCGGCAAGAAGGTCCAGCTGGTCGGGGACGACCTGTTCGTCACCAACCCCAAGCGCCTGTCGATGGGCATCGACAAGGGGCTGGCCAACTCCATCCTGGTCAAGGTCAACCAGATCGGCACCCTTTCGGAGACCCTCGACGCCGTCGATATGGCCCACCGCGCCGGCTACACCTGCGTGATGAGCCACCGCTCGGGCGAGACCGAGGACAGCACCATCGCCGACCTGGCCGTGGCCACCAACTGCGGTCAGATCAAGACCGGCTCGCTTGCCCGCTCCGACCGCACCGCCAAGTACAACCAGCTGCTCCGCATCGAGGAACAGCTGGACAATCAGGCCATCTACGCCGGCCGCCGGGCCCTCAAACAGGGCTGATCCCCGCCCGGTTTCCTTCTCCCGCCCGCCGGGAGAAGGGAGCTTGCCGACAGGAAAAACACGTTTCCGACCCTCGGAGGCGCCACTTTCGTTGCAAAACAGGGTGTTGCGGCGATCTGCTGCGTCGCAGAGGTGAGCCGTCGATAAGTCGGCGGTAAGTCTTGCGTAGGTTACGGGTGAGTGGGGCATAGAGTGCGGGTGAGGTGGGGGTAAGTGCGTTTGGCGCTGTCGCTGCCGCCGGGCGGCTGGCCGCGCCGGATCGAAGCGGCTGGGTATTATCGCACGGTTGGTGGCTGGCCAGGGGGGGCGCTGATGACAATTGAGGCCGAATGGTTGGCGCCCTGGGAACCGGTCGATGATCCGGCGAGCAGGACGCTGTTCGAGGCCGAACTCAAGCGCGAGCTCTGCGCGGGACATGTGTTGTTTGGCGCCGTGGTCAGCCTTGTTGGCCGGCACAGAGGCAGAGACGACTTCCTGTTCCAGTTGGAAGACGGCGGTTTCGCCCAGGTGCATCTGACATGGTCGAGAGAAACCAACCTCCTGTGGCCGGCAACGGACTTCTACGAGACATGGGACGAGTGGGTGGGGGAGAGCATGATCCCGGAGCATGAGGGGAGAGGGGACTGAACCGGGGGGTGGGGCGCCCGGAACCCATCGCCTCGCCCGCTATGGACTTTCGGCATTACCGAACATCTGGAGCGCATGAAGGCCGCGATTGGCGCGGCTCGCACCGAAAGGCGGATCGCCATGCAACCCATCGCCGATCCAGAATCCCGCTCAATAACCGAATTGACCCCCATGATACGGGACGCGCACGAGCGCCTTTCGGCGTCGCGCACGAACTCGCCGGAGCATCGCATGGCAAGACCTGCGATCGAAGAAGCCACGCGTTCATGGTGGGCACGGGTCAATTGAGCTTAATGCCTATCGTATCAGCGACCCGCGACATTTCTCGGCAACACAGCCCCTCACAGACTATCAGTCATCGACTCTCAAAATCCGCGCGGATCGCGCCAGGAATGGTCGAGGTCGGACAATGCGTGTAACGACCCCCGTATTTCGTTTCAGTGAAGCTCGTGCGGTTTTTGACGGTGATGTCCATTTGGCCGGGCGATGATCCGATCTCGGTTTGATCTCGACCAATCAGGCGATAGCTGTTCCCGCCGAGTGGGGCGTAGCGCTGAACCTCAAAGCGGCCAATCGTCCCGCCCTTGGGATCAAGATACTGAAGGCTCGCTTGATCAGGTGGAAGCTCGGCTGCCTCCGCGATCGCGTCTGCGCAACTGACGCCGCCTGCCCAATAGCCAGGTTCAATCGGCGGGAAAGTTGAATTGCCAGCGGGCGGAGCGGATGTTCGTGCTGCGACAGCGCAGCCTTCCTTGTCGACGCTCTGCCCTGTGCTGTTTCGGCGTTCGATTACGTCCATGCGGTCGCCAGACCACCCCCAAACGGCAACCGTTACCTCGCCGCAACTCCCGAAGAAGCCACCCGGAAAGTCTACAACATCGCGGCCTTTACGCTTATTGACCATGCTGACGTCGAATGGCCCTGAGTAACCTTCGACAGCCCGATATTTGTCGCCGGTCGATAAAATGAAATCAACCACGCCTTGTCCGGGCGCCTGGCCCGAGCATCCTTGATTTGCGGTGACGGCAATAAAGTCGGGCTTGCCGTCGCCATTGAAGTCCGTCGTCACAAAAATGCCTCGGCCGGGACGATCAACAGTAGCGCCCTTAGCAAGCCTAGTGAAACGCACCTGCACGAACCGCTCACCCATCGTGCGGCACTGTTGGCGGGCATACCCTTCCCACGCTGCGAGTGCTGCGGGTGGAAGCGCCGCAGGACCGATCTCTGATGTGGAAGATGTTTGTGGGGCGGCAGACGCGCCGGCCGGCTGGGCCGTGCCGTCCGGCCCTTTACCTGAACTGGACCTTGCATCGCCTTGTGCGCCGCAGGCGGCAAGCGCGAAGGCCGTTGAGATGAAGGCAAAGGAGCCGATCTTGCGATGAGCGACCATGGCGTAACTCCGTTCTTCGCTATGGTTATTCTGCGGATGGGGTGGCCGATCGCGTGGCGTCGATCTGTTGCTGAATCGCAGCGCGGACTTGTGCCTGGAGGTGTTTCGCTTCGCGAGTAAGCCGTCGCCCCCGCGTCAACATGATCCCGAAGGCGACGAAAGGTGAGGCCAACCAAGCCAGGACGAGGAGCAGGGCAATAGCCGATTGATCCCCGCCGAAGCCCAGCGCGGCCCGTGCCACAGTTCCGAGCACCATGAACGCACCAACGGGCACGAGAATGAGAAGCGCACAGCCTGACTTAGGTATGGGCGCGAGGCTCTCGATTGTTGCCGTCCGGATGACTTCCTGCCTGGTATCGTGGTTCAGAAATCCCGCCGCCCAGCCTGAGCCGGAATTCTTGTCGCTCGCGAAGATGATGGAGACGCGATTGCCGACACGGGCTTGCACCGTAAAATCCTGCAACACGATGCTAAGTTCGTCCCCGTCATCCTTCCGCAGGAAAAGCGTCAGGTAGTCTGTCGTGGACGATGAAACTCTTCCATGGCCGTTGGTGACCGAGCCGTAGACCCTGGTATCCGACTCCGCCTGTCGATCGATGACAACACCTGACTTGGTGAACAGGTCGAGGTCGTCGATTGTGGTGATTGGGCCAAGATGATTTCGGGAGTTGGTGCTCACGCGTCTGACCTCGCGCGCGCCTTCGCGACGCTTTCATCGATCAGATCACTCGCACGCTTGTCGATCGCTTGCGCCAGCGCCCTAAGCTTTGGGGACTCTACGAGTAGTGTATATCCGGCATAGATTGCGACGGTGATCAGGAACAGCTTCCAGGACCGGACAAAGACGCCAAGTGCGATAGCGACGGCCATCGCCGCAAAGAAGATCAGCACATTGGGGTTCCCCACGATCTTCCTGTATGCGGATGAAATCTTGGCTGATTTATCCGTATTGTGGTTGTGCAGGTGGCTGAGCCACTGCCATTCGTCACGCTGATGGCCTGAGTAGACCGCCGTGACATAGTGACCGTCGCGCACACCGAATGACACGTCGGTGAGCTTGATTTCAATCTCCTTCCCGTCTTCCCCGACCAGGAAGAAAGCGTCATGGGTTGTATTGCCGCTGGTGACCCTGGCGGCGTGAACATGACCTCCCTGCGGACCTACGTAGCCTCCCCCGCCCGACGAATGCACCTGCGTCGATGTCCAGGTTTTCGATCCGTGAACAACGCCGGAACGTGTGAACATCTTGATGTCGCCGGGGTCTTTGACAATTGTCGTTCGCGTTTTGGCCATAGCTTCGGTCTCCGCTCTTCCGGAGTGGCTAATGTTGCCTGTTCGAAAAATCTTGATGCCATTCTCAAGGATTTCTAAAGAGGCCAAAGCAGGGGGGAGGGCATGGCTTCAGGCACTTCATCATCACGGCGCAGGCGGCGGCTCTGGAAATTCTCCGGCGCGGAATTTGATGAGGCAAGATGGGCGTTCAAGGTTGATGGCGAGGCAGTGGCGCTTGAAGGCAAGCCTCTCGAGGTCCTGCACGAGCTGCTACTGCGCGCGGGTGAGGTCGTCACCAAGGAGGAGATTCTGGGTGCGGTTTGGCCGGGCCTGACCGTGGTCGAAGGCTCGCTGCCGACCGCAATATCCAAACTGCGCAAGGCGCTGGGCGAGCGACGGGACAACATCATCCAGACCGTGCCGCGGGTCGGCTATCGGCTGACCGGATCGGTCAAAATCGAGAGCGTGGAATCGCCACTTGCTCCCCGATTCACCTTCAAAGTCGCTGATCGGGTGCCGGGACGCAGGCAATGGTGGCTCACGCGACCACTAGGAGACAGCGGTGCAGAAGATGTATGGCTGGGCACTCACGAAAAGACCGGCGAGCATCGTGTGTTCAAATTCGCCGATGCGCCGGACCGGCTTCGCGCTCTTAAGCGCGAAGCGACGCTTTCCCGTGTGGTATTCGCCGGGATGGGCGAAAACGCGCCGCTTCCTGCGCTGTTGGAGTGGAATTTCGAGGCATCGCCCTATTTCCTCGAATACGCCTATGGCGGCGATGATCTGATCGCCTGGGCAGATGCTGCCGGCGGCCTTCCAAGAATGCCGCTCGATGTACGTCTGGCTGTTGCGGCGCAGATCGCCCGCAAGGTTGGCGAAGTTCACCAGCTAGGTGTGCTGCACAAGGATCTGAAGCCCGCCAACGTGCTGATTTCAGGAAGCGCGCAAGGTCCGGTCGTCCGGTTGGCGGACTTTGGCAGCGGACGGCTTCTCGACGATACGGTGCTGGATGATTTCGGGATCACCAATCCCGGATCACTCGATATCGGCTTGGCCAAGGATGAGCTACGCTCGGGCACGCTCGCCTATCGCGCTCCGGAGCTGGTGGGCAACGCGGTTCCCACAGCCAAAAGCGACATCTTTGCACTGGGGCTGATCCTTTATCAGCTTGCTGTGGGTGATTTCGGCAGAACCCTGGCGCCGGGTTGGGAAGATGACATAGCCGATCCATTACTGCGCGATGATATTCGCGAGGCGGCTGACGGAGATCCGGCAAAGCGTCTTGTCAGCGCCGGGGAACTCGCTGACAGGATAGAAAATCTTGCCAGTCGGCGCGAGGAAGCAGCCGCAGCGGCGCGGCAGGCCACCGAACTTGCCGCCCAGCAAGAAGCCGAAAGGCTACGTTTGCAGCGCCGCCCTTGGGTGCGCGCTGCTGTTGCCAGCCTGGCTATCGGTTTGATCGCCAGCGCTGCGTTCGGCGAATATGCCTGGACGCAGCGCAATCAGGCAGTCGCCGCGCAAAAGTTGGCAGACACAAGCTACAGCTTTGTCGCCGAGGATGTGCTGGGCAGCGGCGATCCTGCCCGCGCAAGCGGGGCCGACGAAACCGTGGCCGAAGCGTTGAAGCGCGCGAGCGTGAATATCGATCGGCGCTACAGCAGCCAGCCCGGGATCGCCGCGCGCCTGCACCTGTCGCTGGCGCGGGCATTTTACGGCCGCGCAGATTTCGACACAGCGCGCGCTGAATTTGCTCGGAGCGATGCACTGTTCCGGCAGGAGGGAGAGGCGGATAGCGACGATGCTGTGCTTGGTCGTCTGGCGCTCATCCACATGAACAGCGTGTCTGGCCAACCGGATCGTCTCCAAGAAGCAGGTCTCTCCCTTGAAAGGGAGCGAGCACGACTTGGCGCGCGGGCCGACCGAGGCAAGGTCGGCTTCGCGTTTGCTCAGGCGGAGGGCGCCTACGGTTACATGGCTGACCTCGATTTGGCCGAACGCGGATTCCGGCGTGCTGTCGCCATTGGCAATGCTGATCCTGAGGCCGCATCGCCTACGCAGCTGCTTAAGGCAAAATCATCGCTCGTGCTGGTGCTCATGCGCCTTGGGCGTCCGCAGGATGCGGAGCCCATGGCGCGGGCGGTGATAGCGGAATCGACCAAAGTGCGCGGAGCCGATCACCCAGACACACTCGTGACGCGTCAGCACTGGCTGAACGCGCTCTCGATGGTCGGCAAACATGAAGTCGTGATCCGGGAAAGCGGTCCTCTGCTCACGGTTATGGAGCGGCGCCTGGGGGCGAACCATCGCTTCACTCTCGCCCTGCGCTCCACGCGTTTTGAGAGCTTCGCCGCCCTGGGCCGCTATGACGAAGCGGCGAATGAGGCGCGTTCGGTTTGGCAAGGTGCTTCGGCGCTGGCTGGGCCTGCATCGCACCAGGCGCTTGTCGGACAAATCGACTATGCTTCCACCCTATGTCAGACGCCGCGCCGCGCCGACGGCTTGAGCGTGGCGCGTCAGGCATTGGGGACGGTTCGCCAAGCCTTTGGTGAGGATTATCCGCTCACCCATGCCATCCGCTATTACACCGCCGAATGCCTGATCGCCAATCGGAGGCAAGCAGCGGCAGGCCCATTGCTGGCAGATCTGGACCGTCAGAAAGTCGCGGAACTGATCGGTCAGGCCGACTTCGGTGGTCTGGTCGATCTGGCGCTCGGCGAAATCGCGCTGGCGCGAGGTGACCAGATAGAAGCGCGGCGGTTCCTGAAATCTGCAATCAAGGAATTGAGCAAAACCAAGGACAATGGTGTTCAACGGCGGCTTGCCTCCCTGCGGCAAGGGGTAGGACTATAGACGCAAGTGCGCCGCCGACATCGTCGAAGGCGCATCCAGCGCGGGTCCGCCGCGCCAGCGACGGAACCCTTTCGCCACTCAATCGGTCGGACCTGGAGGCGCGGAACAGGCGCTGGCTGGCAATGGCGGGAGCAACGCCGGAAGCGACCCAGACTACCGAGCGGCGAGGTGTCTCGCAGGGGCCCTGACGACGGCGCCTAGACCGACTGGCCGATGGACCAGCTGTGGCCCCAGGGGTCGGTGAGTTGGCTGTAGCGGTCGCCCCAGAACATGTCCTGCAGCGGCATCCGGACGGCGGCGCCGGCGGCGACGGCGCGGTCCCACCAGGCGCGGGCGTCGTCGACCTAGAGGTGGAGCATGACGGCCGCGGGCGCGGGGCCGGGGGCGTCGGCGAAATCGTCGGAGAGCATGACCAGGGCGCCGTTGACCTCCAGCCGGCTGTGCATGATGCGCACGCCGTCCTCGCCGTAGTTGCGGAACAGTTCCCGCGCTCCGAAGACCTTTTCATAGAAGGCGACGGCCGCGGCGCCGCCACGGACCGTGAGATAGGGGTAGAGGCCGGCTGTGACCGGCGGGGGGAGGTCTGGCATGGCGCGATCCTGTGCAGGCGGGATGAAGCATGGGGCCGGGGTGCGCCGCTATACCCGCGATCACGCGAGCGGGACGGTGACCAGCCGGGATTTCCAGGCCGCGATGGAAGCCGCCAGCGGGCGCGATCTGTAGGACGAATTTTCCCGGTGGGTCTATGATGGGGCGGGCGCCGTGACCGGCAGCTCAAGTGGTGGTGACCGCACGTTGGACAGGATTTCCGTAAGGGCGGAAGGCTGAACGCCATGGTCCGTCAGGCCGGCTCTACCTGCGGGTCATCGGCGGCGGGGTAGCGGGTCAGAAGCTCGCCGAGCAGCTGGTTGGGGAACCGGCGGTTCTGGACGATGGCGTAGAAGCACTCTGTGAGCTGCGGGATGCGGCAGTGTTCGATCAGGACGCCCGTGTCCAGTTCGTCGCGGACGACGATCGGCGGGACGAGGGTGACGCCTTCGCGTTCCCGGGCGAGCAGCCTGAGCATGGCCATGTCATCGACCTCGGCGAGGATGACCGGGCGGATTTCGGCCAGTTCGAGAAGGCGGTCAAAGCCAAGCCGGATGTCGCTGTCCAGGCTGGGGAGCAGGATGGGTTCGCTGCGCAGGTCCTCGGGGAAACGAAAGGGCGCCCGGCCGGGCCGGGGGCGCCCGACCAGGCTGACCGGCTGCTCGTTTAGGAGGTGATTGCGCAGGCCCAGACGGGCGTCACTGCGGGCGGCGCTGTTGGACAGGACCACATCGAGGGTATGGGCCTCCAGCTGGGCAAGGAGGTCGCGGATTGTTCCGGAGCGGACGATGAGCTCCACGTCCGGACGCCCGACCAGGGGGCGCAGGAATTCGAGCTGGAAGTTGCGCGACAGGGTGGTCAGGGCGCCGACGCGCAGGACCTGGCGGCTGGTCTGAGGCCGTCCGTCGAGGGTGCTCATCATCTCGTCGCCGGCCTTAAAGACGGTGTCCGCGTAGTCGAGGGCGATCTTGCCCGCCTCGGTGAGGACCAGCCGCCGACCCACCCGCTCGAACAGGGGATGGCCGAGTTGATGCTCGAGCTTGTGGATCTGAACCGAGAGAGCCGATTGGGACAGATTCAGCCGTTCGGCCGCCCGGGTCAGGCTGGTCTCATGGGCGACCGCCCAGAAGTAACGGAGGTGGTTGAAGTTCAGGCTTTTCATATCGTTCCATAAAACAGAACGGTTTTAGCGAAACAATGAATTTTCCGGTGTGCGCCGGATTGGCTAACCCACAGGCCGTTCCGCAGCTGGCGGAAGGGAGAAAGCCTTTGCCGATCGATCTCTTGTCCTATGCAGCGCCGCTGGTTCTGATCCTCAGTGCGGCGGCGGGTTTTCTCAATCCGGGCGTCAGGCCCAGGATTGCGCCCCGCCTGGCCGAGGCGGCGGCGCTGACGGCTATGGCGGTCGCCGGGGTGGCGACGACATGGCTGGTATTCCACGGGCCGGGGGGCAGCGGGCTGATCGGTGTTGACGGGCTGGGACTCTCAATCCGGTTGGATGCAGTCAGCGCGGCCATGCTGCTGCTGGTCTCGTTCATCGGCTGGGTCGTGGTCCGGTACACGGCCACCTACCTGGACGGGGAGGCGCGGCAGGGGGCGTTCACGGGCTGGCTGTGCCTGACCCTGGCCTCGGTGCTGCTGCTGGTGCTGTCGGGCAATCTGGTCCAGTTGGTCCTGGCCTGGGTCGCGACGAGCCTGTTCCTGCACCGGCTGCTGCTGTTCTATCCGGAGCGGGTCGCGGCGCAGCGGGGGGCGGCCAAGAAGTTCGTCTCCGCGCGGCTTGGTGACCTTGCGCTGGTCGGCGCCGCGCTGCTGCTGTGGCGGGCCTACGGCACGGCCGACATCGCCGCCATCCTGTCGGCCGCTCGCCTCGGCGACGGTGGCGGGCTAGCCGTTGCGGCGGCTGGATTGCTGGCCGTCGCCGCGCTTCTGAAATCGGCCCAGTTTCCGATGCACGGCTGGCTGACCGAGGTGATGGAAGCCCCGACGCCGGTCTCGGCCCTGCTGCATGCGGGGGTGATCAATGCCGGGGGATTCCTGCTGATCCGCTTTGCCGATGTGATGCTGCTCGCGCCGGGCGTGTTGGCGATCCTGGTCATGATCGGCGGGTTCACGGCCCTGTTCGCGGGCCTGGTGATGCTGACCCAGCCAGCGGTGAAGACCTCTCTGGCCTGGTCGACCGTGGCCCAGATGGGATTCATGATCCTGGAGTGCGGGCTGGCCCTGTTTCCGCTGGCGCTGCTGCACATCGTCGCCCACTCGCTGTACAAGGCCCATTCCTTCCTGGCGTCAGGCGGAGCGGTTGATCTGATCGCCGCCAACCGTCGGCCGGGACCGGTCGCCATTCCCCGGGGCGGGGCGGTCCTGCGGGCCTTTCTGCTGGCGCTGGCCATTTATGCGGTCGTCGGAGTCGCCTTTGGCTTCCAGCACAAGTCACCGCAGTCCATTGCCCTTGGCGCCATTCTGATCTTCGGGGTCGCCTATATGCTGGCGCAGGGCCTCGCCGATGCGGCCCCCAGAGCCCTGACCCGGCGCACCGTCGTCTACGCCATCGCCACCTCCGTCAGCTATTTCGCCCTGCAGGTCGTGGCCGTCTGGCTGACGGGCGGGGCTCTGCCGGCCGCACCGTCGCCGGGACCACTGCAGTGGGCGCTGATCGTGCTGGCCGTGCTGAGCTTTGGTCTGGTTGCGGTGGTGCAGGCCATGTTCCCCCTCTGGGCCTACCACCCGGCGGCGGCCGGACTGCGGGTTCATCTCTCCAATGGCTTCTACGCCAATGCGGTGTTCGACCGGCTGCTGGGCGGCTGGCGGACGCCTGACCCGATCAGCCCGAAGGAAAAGATTTGATGCTCGCCATAAGCCCCATCCTTCCTGACGACCGGGCAATCCGGTCAGCCGCCGAGGCCGCCGCCAGGGCTATCCCGCCCGCCTGGCCTCTGGCCTCTAGCGTCGCGGTCAATCCCTTTCTCGGTCAGACCGGCGAGGGCCTGGCGACGGTCGCCGCCCGCCTGGAGCGTGTGGCCGGCGCGCCGGTCACTCTGCCGCGCCGCTGGTATCAGGCGCAGATCGCCGGCGGGCTGATTTCGGACGCCGACCTGACAGAGGCGCTGGAGGCCGCGCCGGCCGGGCAGGGAGGGCTGACCCTTGAGGCGGTGAAGGCCGCGGCCTGCGAGGCCGGGCCGGAGCTGCGCGCCCTGCCGACGGTGGCCGACCTGGCTGCGGAGGTTTCGGGCATCGACTGGCCGGGGCTGATCACCGAGCGCTTCGGCGCCTGGGCCGCCGGCTATTTCGACGAGGGCCAGGCCTTGTGGGCCGCGCCGCAAGGACGCGGAGCCTATGCCGCGTGGCGCGGCATGGCGATCCATGACCTGACGCCGGAGATTGTCGGACTGTCCGGGTTCGCCGTCCATGTCTCCGAGGCGCCGGAAGGAGCGACGGAGGCGGTGGCCGGCGTGGTCGAGAGGCTGGCCCTGCCGGTGGCCGCCCTGGACACCTATTTCCATCAGATGCTGATGACCCTCGGCGGCTGGGCGCAGTTCGCGCGCTACAGGCTCTGGCAGGCGGAGCTGAGCGGTGGCGACGACGCGACGATCACCGACCTTCTGGCCATCCGTCTGATCTGGGAAGCGGCGCTGTTCGCGCGCTATGAGCGGCAGATCGCAGCGCGTTGGCAGGCTGTCATCGCCGCCCATGCTTCGCCGGTGACGCCAAGGCCCGAACAGGTGATCGACGCCGTCCTTCAGGAGGCCGCCGAGCGGGCCGCCCAGCGCCGCTTGGCCGACACCCTGGCCAAGCCGGGCGCGGCGGTGAAGGACAGCCGCCCGGCCCTGCAGGCCGCCTTCTGCATCGATGTTCGATCGGAGGTGTTCCGCCGGGCGATGGAGTCGGTAAGGCCGGACATCCAGACCCTCGGGTTCGCGGGCTTCTTCGGGCTGACCGCCTCGCACCGGCGCTTTGCTTCCGACGTGGCGGAGCATCGTCTGCCGGTGCTGCTGAACCTCGGTCTGCACAGCTGTTCGGGTGGCGCCGATGAGGCGGCTGTCGACCAGTCGGTGCGGGTCAAGACCCGGGCGAAGCGGGCTTGGGGGCGGTTCAAGTTGGCGGCGGTATCCTCGTTCGCCTTCGTCGAGGCTACGGGACCGGTCTATGTCGGCAAGCTGTTAAACGACGCTCTTGGCCTGCGTCGCCCGTCGGCCCCCAACGACCCGGCGCCCCGGATCGAGCCAGACCTTGATCCCGGGACGAAGGCCCTGACCGCCGAGACAGTGCTCAGGGCCATGTCCCTGACGACGGGCTTCGCCAGGCTGGTGGTTCTCGCCGGGCACGGCGCGACCGTGGTCAACAATCCTCACGCCAGCAGCCTGCACTGCGGGGCGTGCGGCGGCTTTTCAGGCGAGGTGAACGCACGATTGCTGGCTGGACTGCTCAACGACTGGGACGTTCGGGCGCGACTGCTCGCCACCGGGATCGAAATCCCGGTGGACACCCTCTTCGTAGGGGCATTGCATGACACCACCACCGATGCGGTCACCCTGTACGCTGACGATCAGCCCTCGGCGGCGCATCACGCGGATCTGCGACAGGCGGCCGCCTGGTTCCAGGCGGCGGGCATCATCGCTCGGGGAGAGCGGGCCTTGCGTCTGCCGGGAGCAACCGGCGAGGGCAGCCTGTCGCGCCGCAGCCGTGATTGGTCGGAAGTCCGGCCGGAATGGGCGCTCGCCGGCTGCAGGGCTTTCATCGCCGCGCCCCGGGGGCGCACCGCGGGCAAGTCTTTTGAAGGTCGAGCTTTCCTTCATGACTATGACTGGAGGCGCGATCGTGACTTCAAGGTTCTGGAACTGATCCTGACCGCGCCTGTCGTCGTCGCCAGCTGGATCAGCCTGCAGTACTACGGCTCCACAGTGGCGCCCGCTGTGTTCGGCGGCGGCAACAAACTTCTGCACAATGTCTGTGGCGGCATGGGGGTCATCGAGGGCAACGGCGGCGCGATGCGCGCCGGCCTTCCGTGGCAATCGGTCCATGACGGGGAACGCTACATCCATGAGCCGTTGCGGCTGACGGTGTGTATCGAGGCGCCACGCCAGGCGATGGCCGATATTCTCGGTCGACACGACGGTGTTCGCGCCCTGTTCGACAATGGATGGCTGCACCTCTTCGCGCTCGATGACGCCGGCCAGATGGCCTGGCGATACGCGGGCGATCTGCGGTGGACCGCCGTGCAGGGCGGGCCAGGGACGGCAGGCGGCTAAACCGCCTCCCGCAACATCGTCAGGGCCATGGCCACGGCCGCCAGCTGGATGTCGATGCGGTCCGGGCCGTCAAAGTGTTCGACGGCGTGGCGGATGCCCTTGTTGCTGCGGGCGGTGGCGAAGTGGACGGTGCCGACCGGTTTCATCGGGGTTCCGCCGCCGGGGCCGGCGACGCCGGTGATGGCGACGGAGAGGTGGGCGCTCGAGGCTTCGAGGGCGCCTTCAGCCATCATCCGGGCGACCGGCTCGGAGACGGCGCCGTGGTCGGCCAGCAGGTCGCCGGGGACGCCCAGCATCTCCTGCTTGGCGCGGTTGCTGTAGGTCACGAAGCCGCGCTCCAGCACGTCGGAGGCGCCGGGGATGGTGCAGAGGGCGCCGGAGACCAGGCCGCCCGTGCAGCTTTCGGCGGTGACGATCCGCAGGGAGCGGTCGCGGCATTCCTCGAGCAGCAGCCGGGCCAGGGTCTGGATTTCCAAGGGAAACATGAGGCTGGTCGCTCCGCCACTGGTCAAACCGATGCGGCAGACCCCACCATTCCCCGGTTCGCGGTTCAAGCCGATTCGGGAGTCCAGATGACCACAGCCGACACCGACCCGCGGTCCGCCCCGGCGCCGGGACCGGCGATCCCCTGGATCTATGTGCTGGCGGTCTTTTGCGGCGCGGCCATGGTGTTCATGGTCCAGCCGATGGTGGCCAAGCTGGTGCTGCCCCGGCTGGGGGGATCGCCGCAGGTCTGGAATACTTCCATGGCCTTCTTCCAGGCGGCGCTTCTGGTCGGCTACGGCTACGCCCACCTGCTGCAGAAGGTCCCGCGAGCCCGCGACCAGGTTTTGATCCATCTGGGCGTGATGATCCTGGCGGCCGCCATGCTGCCCCTGAGGATCACATCGCTGCTGGGCGATCCCAGCGTGGACCAGCCGGCGCTGTGGCTGCTCGGCGTTCTGGCGCTCTCGATCGGCGCCCCGTTCGCGGCGCTATCAGCCACCGCGCCGCTGGTTCAGGCCTGGCATGCCAGGGTTCACGGCAGGGAAGGCGGGCCGCAGCCCTGGGCGCTCTACGCCGCCAGTAACCTGGGCAGCCTGCTGGCCTTGCTGGCCTATCCGCTGGTCATCGAGCCGACGCTGGCGCTGGGGGACCAGAGATGGGGCTGGAGCGGGCTCTATCTTGCCTTCATCGCTATCATGGCCGCGCTGGCGGTCCAAATCCGGCGCCAGGACGCCGGCGAGGAGGGCGTGTCGTCCGGACCGCCGTTGACGGATCAGGCGGCGGGCGTCACCTGGCGCCAGCGCCTGACCTGGATCGCCCTGGCGGCGCTGCCCTCCAGCCTGATGCTGGGGGTCACCCTGCACCTGAGCACCGATGTCGCCAGCGCGCCGTTCCTGTGGGTCGCTCCGCTGTCGCTCTATCTGCTGACCTTCATCATCGCCTTCCAGACACGGCCGCTGATCAAGCCGGCTGTGGCCCTGATGCTGATGTCGACGGCCCTGATCGTCACGGTCGCGACACTGCCCTTCGGCGCCCCCAACGTGCTGATGACCCTGGCCATCCACCTGGCCACTTTCTTCCTCTGCGCGCTGGTCTGCCATCAGGCGCTGGTGGCCAGGCGGCCAGACCCCGCCCATCTGACGGATTTCTATCTCTGCATGTCGATCGGCGGCGTCGCCGGCGGGGCCTTCAACGCCTTCATCGCCCCCGCCGTCTTCGAGACGGTGGTCGAGTATGGCGCCGTGCTGTGCCTCTGCGCCCTGGTCAGGCCGCTCTGGCCCCTGCGGCCGACTCGGCGGGAGCTGATCCTGCTGGCCATCGCCGCGGCCGGCGTCGGCCTGGCGCTGATCGCGGTGTCGGACAGCTTCTGGCGGCTCCTCCAGACCCATCCGGCGGGCTCGTTGCCGACCGCCGATGTCATCAAGGTGCTGTCCTCGGCTGGAGTGGTCGCGCTGGCCGCTTGCGGGGTGCTGGTCCGGGCGCGGGCCCTGCCATTCTTCCTCTGCGTGGTCTTGCTGGCCTTTACTGCAAATGCCATCGACGCCCGCGCCGACGCCTACGAAAGCCGGCGCAGCTTCTTCGGGGTGGTGCATCTGACCGACACTGCCGTGCCCGGGCTTGGCGGCCCGGTGCGATTGCTGTCGCACGGCACGACCCTCCACGGCGCCCAGGCCCTTTCGCCGGGTCATCGCTGCCGCCCCCTTGTCTATTACGCGCCGGAGACGCCCATCGGTCAGGTGTTCCGCCGCGCCCAGGCCGATCATGCCGCCATCAGCGTGGCCGCCGTGGGCCTGGGGACCGGCGCCGTGGCCGCCTATGTCCGCCCCGCCGACAGGCTGACCTTCTTCGAGATCGATCCCCAGGTGGTCGCCATCTCCCGCGATCCGGCCAACTTCAGCTACACCACCGAATGCGCCCGGGGGCCCATCGACTATGTGCTGGGGGACGCGCGGCTGACCCTCGAGAAGCAGGCGGAGGGTCTCTACGACATCCTGCTGGTCGACGCCTTTTCGTCCGACGCCATTCCCGCCCATCTGCTGACGGTCGAGGCCCTGCAAAGCTATCTGGCGCGGATCAAGCCGGACGGCGTGGTCATCCTCCACCTGTCAAACCGGCATCTGGAACTGGTGTTTCCCGCCGCCTCGGCGGCCAAGGCCGCCGGCGGATACGCCCTGTTTCAGGGCTATGTTCCGTCGCCTGACAGCGCGACCTATGAGGAGAGCGGCGAGGACGTGATGATCGTCGGGCGCAACCGCGCGGCCCTCGCGGCCTATGCCGCCGATCCCCGTTGGCTGCTGTCGCCGCCGCCCACGGTGCGTCCCTGGACCGACGACTACACCAACCTGGTCGGGGCGATGATCGGCAACCTCGATGGCCGTCGGCGAGACTGGCAGGCGGCGCAGGAGGCGGCGCGCTAGGCCGGCAGTTCGACCAGCGCCACCGCTTGGGCGGCCAGGCCTTCCTGGCGGCCGGTGAAGCCCATGCCTTCGGTGGTGGTCGCCTTGACGCTGACCTGCGCCAGGGAAACGCCCAGCAGCGCCGCGAGCCGCTCGCGCATCGCCTCCCGATGAGGTTTGATCTTCGGCCGCTCGCAGATCAGGGTCACATCGACATTCAGCACACGGCCGCCGCGGGCGGTCACCATGGCTGCGGCGTGCTTGAGAAACAGGTCGGAGGCGGCGCCCTTCCACTGAGGGTCGGTCGGCGGGAAGTGATCGCCGATGTCGCCCTCGCCGATCGCGCCCAGCAGGGCGTCGGTCAGGGCGTGCAGTCCCGCGTCGGCGTCGGAATGGCCGATCAGGGTCTGGTCATGGTCGATTCTGACGCCGCAAAGCCAGACCGCCTCGCCGGGCCCCCAGCGGTGGGCGTCGAAGCCCTGACCGATCCGTGTCGTCATGGTTCGTCCGGCCAGCAGTTCGGCCATGTCGAAGTCCTCCGGATAGGTCAGTTTCATCAGGGCGGGATCGCCCGGCGTCAGGGCGACGGTTCCGCCATCGGCCTCGACCACCGCCGCATCATCGGTCGGCTCGCCCGGACCGGACCAACGGGCGTAGGCCGCTTCCAGCCGGCCACGCCGGGCGGCCTGGGGGGTCTGGGCCCGCCAGAGGCCATCGCGAGGCACCGTCACCGTTTTGCCGTCCTCGACGCGTCGCAGGGTGTCCGCCACGGCGAGGGCGGGGAGGGCGGCGTCCGCCGTTTCCAGGGCCTTCAGCAGGGCATCGACGTGACGGCCGTCGACCAGCGGCCTTGCGGCGTCGTGCACCAGCACCGGCGTCTCCGCCGGGACCATCAGGGCCTTCAGACCGGCCTGCACGGACAGGGCCCGGGTCGCGCCGCCGACAGCCAGCGTCCAGTCCGGGCGATCGCCGAGCAGCGCCCGCGCCCGGGCCTCCTCTCCCGGCGGAATCACCACCACGCCCATGGCCGCTCCGGCCCGGTCCAGAGCCTCGATCGACCATTGCAGGACAGGCCGTCCGGCCAGCAGTCGCCACTGTTTGGCGGGGCCCGCGCCGATGCGGGTTCCCGAGCCGGCGGCGACGATGATGGCGGCGAAGGTCATGGCTGTGTCATACGGCCGCGCGGCCCGAGAACCAACCTTTACGGCGCCGCACAAACTGCCTAAAAAGACAGCGAAGTGATTGAACAAGAAATGGGCAAAATGCTCTCGGTCGGGGATGTTGCGGTCAATAGTCGGGTCTGGCTGGCCCCGATGACGGGGGTTTCCGACCTCCCGTTCCGGCGCGCCGCCGCGCGTCTCGGCGCCGGCTATGTCGCCACCGAGATGGTCGCCTGCGCGGAATTCGCGCGCGGCCGTCCTGATATCGTGCGGCGTGCTGCGGTCGGCGAGGGCCTGCCGCTGATGGTGGTGCAACTCGTCGGCAGGGATGTGGCGATGATGGCGGCAGGCGCGCGTCTGGCCCAGGCCGCCGGCGCCCAGATCATCGATCTCAACTTCGGCTGTCCGGCCAAGGAAGTGACCGGCTCTCTGTCGGGTTCGGCGCTGATGCGCGACCTAGATCTGGCGCAGGACCTGGTCGCCGCAGCCGTCGACGCCGTCGACCTGCCGGTCACCGTCAAGATGCGCCTGGGCTGGGACGACGCCAGCCGCAACGCCCCTGAATTCGCCGCCCGCGCCGAAGCGGTCGGCGCCCGGGCGATCACCGTTCACGGCCGCACCCGCTGTCAGTTCTACAAGGGCGCGGCGGACTGGTCAGCGGTGGCGGCGGTCAAGGCCGAAGTCTCGGTTCCGGTGATCGTCAACGGCGACATTATCGACCAGAGCACCGCGCAACAGGCCCTGGAGGCCAGCGGCGCCGACGGGGTGATGATCGGCCGGGGCGCCTACGGTCGTCCCTGGATCGCCCGCGACCTGGATGCGGTCCTGGACGGCGGAGCCGCCGTGGAGCCGGATCTCGACGCCCGGCTAGGGATCGCCCTGGACCATTTCCGCGACGCGCTGGGCTTCTATGGCGACCGGATCGGCCTGAAGATGTTCCGCAAGCATCTGGCCTCCTATATCGAGGCGGCGCCGCACCCGCTGGACGCCGCCGCCCGCCGCGCCGCCCGGGCCCGGCTGTGCCGTCTGGAGACCCCTGCCGAGGTCGAGACCGAACTGACCGCCCTGTGGACCCGGCCTGATCGGAGGCTGGCGGCATGACGCCCTCAACCGGTCTGCAGGCGGCCCGGCGCGCCAGGGAGACGATCGGCGCGGCCGCGTTCGAACTCAGCCCCGACCCCGCCCTGGTGATCGACGCCGACGGCGCGCTGTGTGCGGTCAATGAAGCCGCCGAGGGCCTGTTCGGTCAGGGCCTCGCCCTGCTGACCCGGGGCCGCTTCCGCGCGGCGTTGCCCGAGGACTCGCCGCTGGGGCGATTGCTGGACCGGGCCCTGACGGAAGATGTTCGTGTCCGGGAACACGGGGTGCAGATCGGGCTGTTCGGCCAGGCGACCTTCACGGCAGACGGCGCCGCGACTCCGCTGGGCGACGGATCGGTTCTGCTGACCCTGCGCCTGCGGGGCGGGGCCATCGGCTTCGAGCGGGCCGCCGATCCGTCGGGACTGCGATCGGTCGTCGGCCTGGGTCAGATGCTGGCCCATGAGATCAAGAACCCTCTGGCCGGGATTCGCGGCGCAGCCCAGCTCCTCAAGGCCGGGGCGGCGGCGGAGGACGCGCCGCTGGCGCAGCTGATCGTCGATGAGACCGAGCGGATCCGCCGCCTTGTCGACCGCATGGAAGCCTTCTCCGACGAGGCCCTGCCGCAACGCACCGCCGTCAACATCCACGAGGTCCTCGACCGCGTCCGCGCCCTGGCCGCCAACGGCGTCGCCGATGGCCTGACCCTCAGGGAAAACTACGATCCCTCGCTGCCGCCGGTGTCGGGGGACGAGGATCACCTGATCCAGATCTTCCTCAATCTGGTGAAGAACGCGGCGGAGGCCGCCCATGCCCGTCGCGACGGTCGTGGCGAACTGCTGATCTCCACTGCGTGGCGGCCAGGCGTGAAGGTCCGCGGCGCCGATGGCCGCATCCAGAAGGCGGCCCCGCTCGAGGTGCGCATCCAGGACAACGGGCCGGGCGTCCCGGTCAATGTTCGCGACCATCTGTTCCAGCCCTTCATCACCTCCAAGGCCAACGGCGCGGGCCTGGGCCTGCCCCTGGTGGCCAAGCTGGTCGGGGCCCACGGCGGACTGATCGATTTTGAATCGGAGCCGGGCTGCACCGTGTTCCGCGTGTTGCTGCCCGTCGCGTCGGAGACCCCCGCCTCATGAATCCCGCCAACAAGAAGATCCTGATCGCGGACGACGACAATTCGATCCGCCTGGTGCTCAGCCAGGCCTTCACCCGGCTGGGCTATCAGGTGCGGGCCACGGGCAATGTGACGACCCTGATGAAGTGGGTGTCCGAAGGCGAGGGCGACCTGATCATCACCGATGTGATGATGCCGGACGAAAACGTCTTCAATGTCCTGCCGCGCATCCGCAAGGACCGGCCCAAGCTGCCCGTCATCGTCATGAGCGCCCAGAACACGCTGCTGACCGCGGTCAACGCCGCCGACGCCGGGGCCTTTGAATATCTCTCCAAGCCATTCGACCTGGACGAGGTGACCGCGGCGGCGCGGCGGGCCATGTCCCGCCCCCTCGACAGCGAGGCCAGCAAGGCCCAGGCCCGGGCGCTGAAGGACGAACGGCTGCCGCTGATCGGCCGCTCAGCGCCGATGCAGGAGGTCTATCGCACCATCGCCCGGCTGGTGGGCGCCGATCTCACGGTTCTGATCCTGGGGGAGTCCGGGTCGGGCAAGGAACTGGTGGCGCGCGCCCTGCATGACCTCGGGCGTCGTCGGGACGGCAAGTTCGTGGTCATCAATCTGGCGGCCGTACCCAGGGAACGGGTCGAGGCCGAACTGTTCGGCCGGGGCGAGGGCGACCTGGGCAAGCTGGTCGAGGCGGACGGCGGCACCCTGTTCCTCGATGAGATCGGCGACATGCCGCTGGACGCCCAGAGCCGCCTGCTGCGGGTCATCGACGGGGCCGAGCCTGCGGTCAATCCCAAGACCGGCCGCCCGCCGAATGTCCGGCTGATCGCGGCGACCAACCGCGACCTGCGCGGCCTGATCCGCCAGGGACTGTTCCGCGAGGACCTGTTCTTCCGCCTCAATGTCGCGCCGCTGCGCCTGCCGCCGCTGCGTGATCGCACCGAGGACATCCCCGACCTGGCCCGCAGCTTCCTCCTGCGCGCCGCCCGCGAGGGCCTGCCGGCCAAGACCATCGACCAGTCGGCCCTCGAGCGGCTGAAGACCCACAACTGGCCTGGCAATGTGCGGGAACTGGAAAACCTCATCCGCCGGATCTGCGCCCTCTATGCCGAGGAACAGATCACCGCCCGCATCGTCGAGCGCGAACTGCAGGAGCAGGCCCCGGTCGTCGCGGGGGAGGAGGGGCCCGTCACCCTGTCGGCCCTGATCGAGCGGCATCTGGCCAGCTATTTCGCCGACCAGCCCGAGGGTCTGCCGCCGCCCGGCCTCTATGACCGCATTCTGGAAGAGGTCGAACGCCCGCTGATCCGCCTGACCCTCGCCGCGACCCGAGGTAATCAGGTGCGGGCCGCCGATATCCTCGGCCTCAACCGCAATACCCTGCGCAAGAAGATCGTCGACCTGGGCGTTGAACTGACCCGCGGCAAACGCTGACGCATTCGGGCAACATAGGTGTTGAGTATTTAGCACATATCGCCTTAGGCTGCGGCCATGAGCGACAGCCAGTCCGCCACTGACGCGCCGGCAGACGAGCCCGCAAGGGGCCCGGCGCGGCGGCGCATTCTGGAATCGCGCTACCTGCTGGCCGGGGCCTTCGCCCTGTCCACCGCGCTGACGGGGCTCGGGGCGTTTCTGGCGACGTCTCCGCCCAGCGGCGAGCTCGTTGGCCCGGCCAGCCGCACCGTTCTGGCGGTGCTGGGCGTCAACCTGGTCCTGATCCTCGGCATCGCCATCCTGATCGGGCGGCGGGTCCGTCAGGTCATCAATCAGGGCTCCGGAGACGCCGGAGCGCGGCTGCACCGCCGCTTCCTCCTGCTGTTCGCCCTGGCCGCCGTGGCGCCGGCCCTGGTCGTGGCGCTGTTTTCCGGCGCCCTGGTCACCCAGGGCGTCGAAACCTGGTTCAGTCAGAGGGTGCGGACCGTCGTCGAGAAATCCGGCGATGTGGCCCGCTCCTATGTGGCCGAACAGAGCCGGGCGATCCGCTCGGACATGACCCTGATGGCCGGCGACCTCAACGAGGCGGCCCCCTTCATCAAGACCCGCCCGATGGCGTTCGGCCACTTCATGGCCACCCAGGCCTCCTATCGGGGATTCTCGGCGGCCTACATCCTCGATCGCGACGGTCGCATCCTGTCGCGGGCCGAAGCCGAGGACCCGCCCGCCTTTCTTGCTCCCCCGGCCTCCAGCTACCAGATCGCCGAGGAGGAGATCTCGCTGCGGCCCTTCGAGTCCACCGATCTGTTCCGGGCTCTTTACAAGCTCAAGGGCTTCGAGGACGGCGCCTATCTTTATGTGGTCCGGCCGGTCGACCCGGGCATCCTGGCGCACCTTCGCGAGACCGAGGCCTCGCTGATCGCCTATCGCGACGCCGCCAAGCGTCGGGGCATGGTGCAGGCGGTGTTCGCGCTGAGCTTTCTGGAGACCGCCCTGCTGGTGCTGATCGCCGCCATCTGGCTGGCGATCACCGTGGCCAACCAGATCGCCATCCCGATCGCCCGGGTCGTCCAGGCTGCGGGGCAGGTGGCCGCGGGGCATCTGAGCGCGCGGGTGGAGATCGGAAACGAACCCGAGGACATCGCCGTATTGTCCCGCGCATTCAATAGTATGGCAGGTGATCTTCAGGCCCAGCAGACGGCCCTGACCGTGGCCAGCCTCGACGCCGAATCCCGGCGCATGTTCATCGAAACGGTGCTGCTTGGCGTCAGCGCCGGCGTCCTGGGCGTCAATGCCGACGGCGTCATTTCGGCCGCCAACCGCCAGGCGGCGCGGCTGCTGCATCTCGAAGGCGAGGGCATGCAGGGCCGCAAGCTGACCGAGGTCGCGCCGGAGCTGGCGCAGGTCTGGGCCAGCGCCCTGGAGACCCGTATCGAGGCCGAGACCGAGGTCGATGTGGTGCGGGGAGACGAGACCCTGCGCCTGAGGGTTCGGGCCGGGGTGGCCGGCGACGACGGCGTGGTGCTGACGTTTGACGACATCACCCGTCTGGTCACGGCCCAGCGCAACGCCGCCTGGAAGGATGTCGCGCGCCGCATCGCCCATGAGATCAAGAACCCGCTGACGCCAATCCAGCTGTCGGCCGAGCGGCTGCGGCGCAAGTATCGCAGCGAGATCACCGGCGATCTGGAAACCTTCGACCGCTGCACCGACACCATCATCCGCCAGGTCGGGGACATCGGCCGCATGGTCGATGAGTTCAGCGCCTTCGCCCGGATGCCGACCCCGAAATTCGGCGCCCACGACCCGGCCGAGCTGCTGCGGCAGGCGGTCTTCGCCCAGCGCGTGGCCAGCCCCGACATCGCCGTGGAGATGGGCCCGCCGCCGGAGGGCCTGGTGCTGACCTGCGATGACCGGATGCTGGCCCAGGCCCTGGCCAATGTGCTGAAGAATGCCGCCGAGGCGATCAGCGGCAGGGGCGGCGGCGACAAGGGCCGCATTCTGGCCAATCTGGTCGCCGATGAGCACGGTTTCTGTTTCGTCGTCGAGGACAACGGAGTCGGCCTGCCGAGCCGGGATCGTGATCGCCTGACCGAGCCCTATGTCACCACCCGCGAGAAGGGCACGGGCCTCGGGCTGGCGATCGTCAAACGCATTCTCGAAGAACATGGCGGCGAATTGCTGCTGTCCGACGCGGTCACCCTCAGCGGGGCCCGCGTGACCTTGAAGTTCCCGCCGGTGGCGACGGCCCAGGCCTCGCCCCCGGCCAAGAAAAGTCGAAAGGTGACCAATGGCGTCTGACGTTCTTGTGGTCGATGACGAGGCCGATATCCGCGATCTGGTGGCCGGGATCCTCAGCGATGAGGGTCACGCGGTGCGCACCGCGGCCGATGCCGAACAGGCGCTCGCCGCCATCGGGGCCCGCAAGCCGGCGCTATTGGTGCTGGACATCTGGATGCAGGGCGGCGGCATGGACGGCCTCGAACTGCTCGACATGATCAAGGGGCTCGATCCGGACCTGCCGGTCATCATGATCAGCGGACACGGCAACATCGAGACGGCGGTCAGCGCCATCAAGCGGGGCGCCTATGAGTTCCTCGAAAAGCCGTTCAAGTCCGACCGCCTGCTGATGGTCGTCGAGCGGGCGCTGGAATCGGCCAGCCTGAAGCGCGAGAACCGCCGCCTGCGGGCCCAAAGCCTGACGCCCGACGGCCTGATCGGCAAGTCGAGCGCCGCCCAGGGCCTGAGGCAGATGATCGCCAAGGTCGCGCCGGCCAACAGCCGGGTGTTGATCGCCGGACCGCAGGGGTCGGGCAAGGAAATGGTCGCCCGGCTGATTCACAACGCCAGTCCCCGCAGCAAGGCCGCCTTCGTGCCGCTCAGCGCCGCCGGCATGGCGCCGGAACGGATGGACCTGGAACTGTTCGGCGAGGAAGGGGAGGGCGGCCGGCCCCGCAAGATCGGGGTGTTCGAGCATGCCCATGGCGGCACCCTCTATCTCGACGAGGTCGCCGAAATGCCCCGCGAGACCCAGAGCCGCATCCTGCGGGTGCTTGTGGAGCAGCGGTTCCGGCGCGTCGGCGGAGACACCGACGTCCAGGTCGATGTCCGGGTCATTTCATCGTCGTCGCGCGACCTGAAGGAGGAGATCGCCTCCGGCCGGTTCCGGGAGGATCTCTTCCACCGGCTCAATGTCGTGCCGATCAGGGTGCCGGGGCTTTCGGAGCGTCGTGATGATGTGCCCGAACTGATCGAGTATTTCATCGACCGCATCGCCGAGACGACCAACCTGCCGCGCCGCAAGCTGGCCCCCGACGCCCTGGCGACCCTTCAGGTCCATGACTGGCCCGGCAACGTTCGCCAGCTGCGTAACAACGTCGAGCGGATGCTGATCCTGGCTTCGGGCGACCCGGCCGAGGAGATCACCGCGGAAATGCTGCCCTCCGAGGTGTCGGCCGCCGGTCAAGCGGGGACGATCGGCCCTGAACGGATCATCGCTCTGCCTCTGCGCGAGGCCCGGGAGTTGTTCGAGCGCGAATACCTCAACGCCCAGATCCTGCGCTTTGGCGGCAACATCAGCCGCACCGCCGCCTTCATCGGCATGGAACGCTCGGCCCTCCACCGCAAGCTCAAGTCACTGGGCCTGACCAGCAGCCGGGTGACCGAGGAAGAGGACGTCTGATGTCGCGGCAGGCCTATGTGAACGGGCGGTTCGCGCCCCATGGCGAGGCCGTGGTCCATATCGAGGATCGCGGCTACCAGTTGGCCGACGGGGTCTATGAGGTCTGGGCGGTGATGGGCGGACGTCTGTCCGACGCCGAGGGCCATTTCGCCCGCCTGGAGCGCAGCCTGGGCGAATTGCGCATCCCCATGCCGATGAGCCGCAAGGCGCTGGAGCTGGTGCTGAAGGAGACCCTGCGCCGCAACCGGGTGCGCGAGGGCTTGCTGTATCTGCAGGTCACCCGCGGCGTCGCCCGCCGCGATCACGCCTTTCCGACGACGCCGGTCACCCCGAGCCTGGTGATCACCGCCAAGGCGCTGGACCGTCAGGCGAGCAACGCCAAGGCCGAGGCCGGCGTCGGGGTCATTACCCTGCCGGAGAACCGCTGGGGCCGTTGCGACATCAAGACCATCGGCCTGCTGCCCAATGTTTTGGCAAAGCAGGCGGCCCGGGAGCAGGGGGCGGCGGAGGCGTGGTTCGTCGACGCCGAGGGGCTGGTGACCGAAGGCGCCTCCTCCAACGCCTGGATCCTTGATCGCGACGGGGTGCTTCGAACCCGCGACACCGGGGCCAATATCCTGCGCGGCATCACGCGCCACAGCCTTCTCGAGGTCATCGCGGAGGCGGGCGTCAAGGTCGAGGAACGCCCCTTTACCCCGGCCGAGGCCCTGGAGGCCCGCGAGGCCTTCATCACCGGCGCCGGAACTCTGGTCACTCCGGTGACATCCATTGACGGCCGACCGGTCGGAAACGGGCATCCAGGAGAGATGGCGCTCCGGCTTCGCGATCTCTATATCCAGCACGCCCGGAAGGCAGGCATCTGACGCCATGCAGCCCGGGCGGCGGTCGCGACGTTGTAAGGTCGTGACCGGCGTTCAAACTTCGTGTGTGAGCCGGCGGTGCGCCGGTTCGAACCAATCAAGAGGGATAACCCCGTGACAGAAAAAAAGCAGAACCTTCAGGACACCTTCCTCAACAGCGTGCGCAAGTCCAAGACGCCCCTGACCATCTTCCTGGTCAACGGTGTGAAGCTGCAGGGCGTGGTCAGCTGGTTCGATAACTTCTGCGTCCTGCTGCGTCGGGACGGACAGAGCCAGCTCGTCTACAAGCACGCCATTTCCACCATCATGCCGGCCCAGCCCGTTCAGCTCTACGAGCCGGGTCCCGAGCAGGACGATTGACCCAGAAAACCATCGACCACGCCGTTCCGGTTCAGCGGGCCCTGATCATCCACCCGGTGAGATCAGGGCTGGCCCAGCCGCGTGACCCGCAGGCCCGTCTCGAAGAGGCGATCGGCCTGGCGCTGGCGCTCGACCTGGAGATCGCCGAGACCCTGATCGCGCCCCTGCGCGGCAAGACCCCGGCCACCCTGTTCGGCAGCGGCAAGGTCGAGGAACTGCGGCTGCTGTGCGAAGTCGAAGAGGTCGATGTCGTGGTCGTCGACGACCAGCTGACGCCGGTGCAGCAGCGCAATCTCGAGAAGGCGTGGGGGGTCAAGGTCATCGACCGCACCGGCCTGATCCTGGAAATCTTCGCCCGTCGCGCCCGCACCCGGGAAGGTAAGCTGCAGGTGGAACTGGCCCGCCTGGCCTATGAACGGTCGCGCCTGGTCCGCACCTGGACCCACCTGGAGCGGCAAAGCGGCGGATTCGGCCGCACCGGTGGTCCCGGCGAGACGCAGATCGAGCTCGACCGCCGGGCCATCGCCGACCGGATCGTCAAGATGAAGAAGGAGCTGGAGGAGGTGCGTCGCACCCGCACCCTGCATCGCTCCGCCCGCCAGAAGGCGCCGTACCCGACAATCGCCCTGGTCGGCTACACCAACGCGGGCAAGTCGACGCTGTTCAACCGCCTGACCAACGCCGGGGTGCTGGCCCAGGACATGCTGTTCGCCACCCTGGATCCGACCCTGCGCAATGTGAAGCTGCCCGGCGGCCGGCCGGCCATCCTCAGCGACACGGTGGGCTTCATCTCCGATCTGCCGCACGAACTGGTCGAGGCCTTCCGCGCCACGCTCGAGGAGGTTCAGGAAGCGAACGTCATCCTGCATGTGCGGGATATCGCCAGCGTCGATAGCGCGGCCCAGGCGCAGGATGTCGAGACGGTCCTGGCCGAAATCGGCGTCGGCCGGGACGACGAGGACCGCGTCCTGCTGGAGGTTTGGAACAAGATCGACCTGGTTCCCGAGGACGAGCGGCCCGATGTCGAGGGTGCGGCGCGCCGCGCCGGGGCCATGACCGCCTCCGCCATCACCGGCGAAGGCTGCGAGGCGCTGCTCAACCATCTGGCCCTGCTGGTCGACGAGACGCCGGAGATCGACGTCACCCTCGGCGTCGGCGCCGGAGAAGCCCTGGCCTGGCTCTACCGGCACGGCCGCGTCACCGACCGCCACGACAAGGGCGACGGGGAGATGATCATCCGCGCGCGCCTGGACGGCCAGGCCCTGGGCCGTTTCGAGCGCCTGTTTCCGACGGCGCACGTCTCGGTCCCGTGAAGCCCGCTCTGGTCACCGTGCGCCTGCGGCTCCGGCCGGTGACGCCGGCGGATGTTGATGACCTGCATGGCCTGGAGCTGGATTCCCGGGTGATGCGCTATCTCAACGGCGGCCAGCCGACGCCCCGGGAGGTCCCGCCCGGAAACGCCACCCTATACCGGATGCCGCGAGGTCTGGAGGACGACGTCTGGTCCGCTCTCCGACTCGATGACGGACAGTTTATGGGATGGTTCGCGCTCGACGTGTCAGCAGGCGGCGTGGGTCATCTGGGCTATCGTCTAAAGCATGAGGCCTGGGGACAGGGCTATGGCTTCGAGGGGGCGGCGGCCCTGGTCGAGCACGGCTTTCGCGGCCTGGATCTGTCGGCCATCCACGCCGACACCATGGCCGTGAACCACGGCTCGCGGCGGATCATGGAGAAGCTCGGCATGACCCTCCTGCGCCGCTACCGGGAGGCGTGCAACGACCCTATCCCCGGAAGCGAGGAGGGCGAGGTCGAATACCGGATCACCCGGCAGGCCTGGCTGGCCAGGGCGGGCTGACAGCCCGGAAGCCGGTCAGCGCTTCTCGGCCGCCTTGGCCGCGTTCCACAGGCCGTCCATCTCGGCGAGGTCGGACTGGTCCGGCGTGCGACCGTCGCGGGACAGCGCCGCCTCGATGAAACCGAAGCGGCGAATGAACTTGGCGTTGGTGGCTCGCAGCGCATCCTCCGGCTCGATATCCAGCTTGCGGGCCAGGTTGGCGACGACGAACAGCAGGTCGCCCATCTCCTCCCGCATTTTGTCCTGGTCGCCGGCCTCGATCTCGACCTGCAGCTCGTCGAGTTCCTCATGCAGCTTGGCGATCACCTCGGCGGGGGAGGGCCAGTCAAAACCGACCCGCGCCGCGCGCTTGGTCAATTTCACCGCCCTTGTCAGTCCAGGCAGGCCCATCGGCACATCGGCCAGGACGCCGGTCTTGGCCTTGGCGGCCCGCTCACCGGCCTTCATCACCTCCCAGGCCGCGACCTGCTCTCCCGCAGAGCGCTCTCCCGCCTCGCCGAAGACATGCGGATGGCGCCGGATCATCTTGTCGACGATAGCGTCGGCGACGTCATCGAAACCGAAGGCGCCGGCCTCCTCGGCCATGCGGCTGTGGAAGACGACCTGGAACAGCAGGTCGCCCAGTTCCTCCCGCAGGTCCTTCAGATCGCCGCGCTCGATGGCGTCGGCCACCTCATAGGCTTCCTCGACCGTATAGGGGGCGATGGTGGCGAAGGTCTGCTCGAGGTCCCAGGCGCAGCCGCCCTGCGGATCCCGCAGGCGAGCCATGATGGCGCGCAGACGGTCAATCGGCGCGCCCTGGGTCAGGGTCTGGTCATTCGGCGGGGGAGGAGAGGACATCAGGTGAAACGGCGACCACATCTTCGGGCTGAGGCGGAGGCCCGGCGGAGTCACGCTCGCCGAGCTGACGAAGGATATCGTCATGCATCTGCTCCGTCAGGGGGTAGCCGATCATGCAGGCCGCCGCCAGCAGGCCAATGATGCCCGGCGCAAAGGCGTAGAGGGCGTTCAGACCCACCATGGAGGCCTCGCTGCTGGCCGCTGGATCATGACCATTGAAGCCAAGCGCCCCGAGCAGGATCAGGCTGACCGCGGCCAGGGCCGAGCCGATTTTCACGGTTCCGGTGAGAATGGCGTAGAGCAGGCCCGTACGATCATGGCCGGAGGCCAGTCGTTCCTCGTCGCTGTAGTCCGCCATCATCGAGCGCAGCAGCAGGGCGCCGGCCGAATAGGGAATGCCGGCGGCGACCAGGAAGGGCGCGGCCAGCCAGAAGTTGCCGGCGGGCAGAGTGACGACCGCGAACTGCACGATGGCGTAGACGATGCAGGCGGCGATCAGCGCTTTTGATTTTCCGACCCGCTTGGCCAGCCGCGTCCAGATCATCGCCCCGACAATGGCGGCGACAAAATAGATCAGCAGCAGGGCAGACGACTCGACGAAGCTGAACTGCTTCACCCGCATGAAGAAGAAGAAGAACAGGGTCCCGGCGATGCCGGGCGCCAGGCCGGTCAACAGGTCGGCGGCGAGAATGCGCACAACAGTGGGCCGCTGCAGCAGGCGGAAGTAGTCCCCGAGGGTCGCGTTGTGATGCCCCGGCCCCTGCGGCACGGAAGCCTCCGGAACCCGCCACAGCGCCAAAAGCACCATCAGCGGCAACAGCAGAATGATGAACCAGCCCTGGCCGTGCAGGATATCGGCGGCGGAACTGCCCAGCTTGAACCGGTCGAGAATGATCGGCATGGCCAGGATCATGATCATGCCGATGACGTTGCCGGTCTGCCAGAAGCCGTAGACCCGCGATCGCTCGTGATAGGCGTTGGACAGCTTGGCCGCCCAGCTGGTGTGGGACAGCACGGCGATCGAATAGCCGAAATAGACCACCAACAGCCAGGCCCACAGATAGAGGTTGGTCACCCCGGGCTTGGCCATGAACAGCATGTAGATGGCCAGCAGCAGTATGGGCGTGCTGATCGCCATCCAGCCCTTGAAGCGGCCGAAGGACCAGCGCGTGCGGTCCAGGATGGTGCCGAAGATGGGGTCGAACAGGATGTCGATGGCGCGAACGCCGATGAAGGCGAGGCCCACCGCGGCGACGTCGAGGCCGAGCGTTTCCGAATAGTAGTGGGGAATGGTGATGACCAGCGGCAGGCCGAAGGCCGCCAGGGGCAGGCAGGGGGCGGCGAACGCCGCAAGAGTCCACGCAGATCGCCGGCCGTCAGCCATGTCGCCTCACTAATCAGTCCGGCGTATGTGATCGCCGTTCAGACGATCACACTCTGTCCGGCCGGCGCTTGCAAGTGAAATGGCTGACAGGTGGTCACGGCGAAGTGACGTCAGGCTCCGTCGCCGCCGTAGTCCCGCGCCAGCCGGACGGCGAACCGGTCGATGGCCTGTTCGGCATCACGCCAGGTCGATGCCGACCAGGCCCAGCGGATGTCGGTTTCATACCATTTATAGGACAGGGGATGGCGCACGCCATCGGCGGTGATCACCTCGCCGGCCACGGCCGCGCCGCCCGTGCCGAAGCTCTCATAGGACAGTCCGGGGGTCTCGGACATCTGCTTCATGGTCGGCCGGTTGGCCACCACATCCTCAAGAACCAGCACGATTTCAGCATCTTGCAGCGCCGGAAGACCGGAAACCCGCTTCTGGACCTCAAGCCGGAGGCCGTCGGCCAGGCGATCGACCTCGCGGCGGCCATAGGTGTCGATCTTCTTGTCCAGCCTGTCGCCGTAGGTCACGGTCACCGTCGGCTCGGCGGCGGCGGCCGCGGTTGCCGATGCGGCGAAGGGCAGGGCGGTCACGGCGGCGATGGCCGCCAGGGTCACGATACGCATGGTGTCGTCCTCTTCGAAACGTCCCTCGACAGATAGATAGCGTATCGCTAGGGAACCGCCACCTGCTGTTGCCTAGTGACAGCGCTGCACAGCCTTGGCAGGGTCCATGGCTGATTCTGATTTACGGAGAGATTCCATTGAATACCGCTGACATCATCGACGCCGTGGCGTCGAGCGACGACAAGCTGACCAAAGCCCAGGCCAAGGCCGTGGTCGACGGCGTCTTCGCCGCGATCCGTGACGCCGCGGTGAAGGGTGAGGAAGTTTCGATCCCGGGCTTTGGCAAGTTCAAGGTCCAGGACAAGCCGGCCCGCACCGGCCGCAACCCCTCCACTGGCGCGACCATCCAGATCGCCGCCAGCAAGAAGGTTTCCTTCCAGGCCGCCAAGGCCCTGAAGGACGCTCTGGCCTAAGCCGCCAGAACGCTTGACCTGCACGACGCCCACGACGGTTCGCCGCCGTGGGCGTTTGTGTATCCGGGCGGGGCGGGCCTGACCGCACCGGCAGACAGGGGCTGTTGCCATGGACGAGACACCCGGTGTCGGCGCCTTCGCCATCGTGCCGTCCAATGACCTGGTCGCGGCGATTCCCTTCTGGGAGCGGCTGGGCTTCGCCCGCACCGGTGGCGACGCCAACTACATCATCATGACCGGCTGGGGCTGCGAGGTGCATCTGAACCAGGCCGGGAAGGGCCCATGGCGCGTGCCGGAATCGCACAATCCCTTCGGGGTCTTCATCCGCACGCCGGAGGTGGACGCCATAGCCGCGCGGGTCGACGATCTGATCATACGTCCCGGCGGCGTGCTGCGGCACCGCGAATGGGGGCTCTACGAAGTCGGAATCGCCGGCCCTGACGGCTTGCTGGTTCGCATTGGCTGGCCGTCGCGGCTGATGAGCCCGGCGGGGCAGGGCTAGCCGCGCAGCCGATCAGCGGCTGCAAAATGCGCCATCTGGTCGGCGTGAGCCTTCAGGAAGGCCGGACGCGCCGTGATCCGGGCCACATAGGCTTCCGTCGCGGGCCGGATGCCGAACGCCCGCAGCTTCTCCACGCGGAGGACATCGGCCATCAACAGATCCGCCACCGTGAAGCGGTCCGCCGCCAGCCACTGGCGGTCTTTCAGCACGTCTTCCATGTGAGCCAGGCGGCTTTCCAGCCAGCCGGTGAGGTTGTTGTCCGGGGCGCCGGTCACTTCCAGAAACCACCAGGGCACCGACACCATCTCGATCGAGTTGAGGGCGGCGATGGTCCATTGCAGCGTCTGTGCGACGCCGAGGGCGTCGGCCGGCATCAGGATGTCGCTCTTGCCGGCGAGATGCAGCAGCCCGGCGCCGCTTTCGAACAGGGTCAGCTCGCCATCGGTCAGGAACGGGACCTGGCCAAACGGCTGACGCGCCAGATGCTCGGGGCCGCGCTCGTCAAAGGGGACGGTGCGCACCGCGTAAGCCAGACCGGCTTCCTCGCAGGCCCATCGCAGCCGCAGGTCCCGCACGAAACCGCGCGGACCTGCGGGGACCCAGTCGTAGGTCCAGACGGTGATGTCGCTCATGTCAGGGAGCCTCGTCCATATTGCGCCTAAGATATATTATCAGAAATACTATGCCGCATCTGGCGCTTCAGGCCTCTCAGAACGCGCCCTCAACCACCATCCCGTCCCATGCCGGCTCGACGCCTTCCGGAAGTTCCTGCCGCAAACGATTGAAGTCCATGTCGATATGCATGTTCGTCAGGATGGCCCGCCGCGGCTGGACCCGCTCGATCCAGCGCAAGGTCTCGGCCAGATGGGCGTGGGTCGGATGCGGCGTGTAGCGCAGCGCGTCGACGATCCAGGTCTCGACGCCCTCCAGGGCATCGAACGCCGACTCCGGCAGGCCGTTGACGTCCGGCGAATAAGCCACGGACCCGAAACGGAAACCCAGCGAACGGATCTCGCCATGTTCCTGATCAAAGGTCACCACCGGTATGGCCCCTGAGGGTCCGGCGACCTCGAACCGGACGCCCAGGCCCGGCATGGGGTTCAACTCGCTGATGGCGGGATAGCCGCCGTGGCTGTGGAAGATGTAGCCGAAGCGATGCTCGAGCCGCGCCCAGGTGGCGTCATCCATCCAGGCGGGAATGCGCTGGCGCTGGTTCAGGGCAAAGGCGCGGATGTCGTCGAGGCCGTGGGTCTGGTCGGCGTGATCGTGGGTGAAAAGAACGCCGTCAAGCCGTTGTATTTTCGCGGCAATCGCCTGTTCGCGAAAATCCGGCGAGGTATCCACGACCAGGGTGGTCTCCGGGCCGTCTTCCGGGCTAGGACGGCGCACCAGCACCGAACAGCGGCGGCGGCGGTTCTTCGGCTCACCGGGATCGCAGGCGCCCCAGTTGCCGTCCGCGCGGGGCACGCCCCCGGAGGAGCCGCAGCCGAGAATGGTCAGGAGCAGCCGCCCGCTCACGGCCGGGGAATCCGGTCGAACAGGGCGAAGAAGGCCTCTTCGGTGCGCGCCTCTGCCTCATCCCGCGACCAGCCCCGGACCTCGGCAAGTTTATCAAGGATATGAGGCAGATAGGCCGGTTCGTTGCGACGCCCGCGCATCGGCGCCGGGGCCAGATAGGGACAGTCGGTCTCAAGAATGATGCGGTCGGCCGGCATGTCGCGGATCACCGCCCGGACCTCCTCGGCGGCCTTGAAGGTGGCGATGCCCGAGACCGAGAACCAGGCGCCCAGAGCCGCCGCCCGCCGCGCCAGTTCCGGCCCGCTGGTGTAGCAGTGCATCAGCAGCTTGAATGGCCCGGCGGCGAACGCCTCCTCCAGGATCTGGCCCATCACCTCATCGGCCTCGCGGGTATGGACCACCAGGGGCAGGCCGGTCTCGCGGGCGGCGATGGCGTGCTGGCGGAAAACGGCGGCCTGCTCATCACGGGGGCTGAAGTCATAGTGGAAGTCTAGGCCGCATTCGCCGATGCCGACGACCTTGGGCCGGGCGGCCAGATCGATCAGGGTTTCCGCTGCAAGCGACGGATTTTCCTTGGCTTCATGCGGATGCGTGCCGACCGTGCACCAGATGTCGTCATGGGCCATGGCGATGGCGTGCACCGCCTCGAAGGACGAGACCTTGTCGCAGATGGTGACCATCATCCCGACGCCGGCGGCGCGGGCGCGGTCGATGACCTCGGCCTGGTCTCCGGCGAACTGCGGCGCGTGCAGATTGACGTGGCTGTCGATCAGCATCTCAGGCGGCCGCCGCCTTCAGCGCCCGCACGGCGGTCCAGAAACTGTCGGCCCGGTCGAGGTTGAGGGCCTCGGCCTCGCGCGGCAAACGTTCCAGCAGGGTCCAGACCTCGGCCCAGCGGTCGAGATCACTCCCCTCCCCGGCCAGCGCCTGTTCGACGGCCATGGTGCGAACGCGGTCGCTCAGGCGCTCGAACAGCATCTGGAAGCGCTCGGCGCCGGCCGCGCCGCGAAAACTGTCCGCCAGGGCCAGCAGGGGCGCCGGGTCGGGATTCTGCAGATGATTGAGCAGCTCATGCGCCGAATCGTCGATGGCCAGGACATTGAGGTCGGCCATCCGCAGCGCCAGACCGGGCGCCCCGCCGGCCATGCGGACCAGCCGCGCGGCGTCATGGGCCACCAGACCGGTCCGGTCGCGGACGATGGCCTCGGCGGTCTCGACGTCCGGCGCCCGGAAGGCCAGGGTCCGGCAGCGCGAGCGGATGGTCGGCAGCAGCCGGCCGGGCGCGTGGGAGACCAGCAGCAGCACGCCGCGCGGCGGCGGCTCCTCCAGGGTCTTGAGGATGGCGTTGGCGGCATTGACGTTCAGGTCATCGGCGGCGTCGACGATGGCCACGCGATAGGGGGCCTGGGCCGGCGACTTGGAGAAGAACTCCGACAGCTGGCGGGCCTCGTCGACGGGGATGACCTTGCGCGGCTTGCCGTCCTCGCCGACCCGCTCCAGCACCATCAGATCCGGATGGGTCCTGGCGGCGACCAGCCGGCTGGCCGGATGGGCGGGGCTGGCCGATAGCGGGCCGCCCTCCCCGTCGTCCGGCGCGCCGAGCAGACGGCGGGCGGCCATATAGGCGAAGGTGGCCTTGCCCACCCCCTCCGGTCCGGTCAGCAGCCAGGCGTGATGCAGCCGGCCGGATGTCATCGCCGCGACAAAGGCGGCTTCCTGGGCGGCATGGCCCAACAGCCGGCGGGTGTCGCGCGGATGGCCGGCGGCGTCAGACATCGGCCAGCTCGATCCGCTGGCCCACGGCGGCGATGATGTCGGCGCCCACGGCCTCGGGCGTGCGATCGGCGGCCAGCACCAGGCAGCGCGCCGGATCGGCGGCGGCGATGTCGAGGAAGGCCTGGCGCAGGCGCTGATGGAAGGCCGCCCCCTTGGCCTCGAAACGGTCCTCGCCGCCGCCGCGCGACAGGGCCCGCGACAGGCCCTTTTCGACGGGAAGATCGAGGATCAGGGTCAGGTCGGGTTTCAGATCCTCGAGCACGCAGGCCTCAAGGGTGTCGATCAGCCGCGCGTCGACCTGACCGCCGGCGCCCTGATAGGCCCGGGTCGAGTCGGCGAAGCGGTCGCAGATGACGACCTTGCCGGACTGGAGCGCCGGCCGGATCACCCGTTCGATGTGGTCGCGGCGGGCGGCGTACATCAGCAGCGCCTCGGTGACGGGCGACCAGCGCTCGGGCGGACCATTGAGAACGATGTCGCGAATGGCCTCGGCGCCGGGCGATCCGCCGGGTTCTCGGGTCAGGACCGGGTCATGGCCAAGCGCCCGCAGGTGGTCGGCGAGGCGGCGCACCTGAGTTGATTTTCCGGCGCCCTCGCCGCCCTCGAAGGTAATGAAGAATCCGCGCGACATGCCCCTTCCCTTCGACTGGAACGGCCGATGTGTCCAGAGCGGGCGCGGCAAAACCGGACCCGCGCCGAGGCTGGCGGATCGCGGCGCCCCTAGCGGACGGCGACCAGCCTCGCGTCCGGAAAGCCCAGCGCCGCGACCGCGTCCCGCAGGCTGGACGCCTCGTCCGCGCTGCGGGCGCCGACGACGACCCGGTAGAGGGTCTGGCCTCCCCGCTGCAACGGCACAATCTCGGCCCGCCCCACATCGCGCAGGGAGTTGACCGCTTTTTCGGCATTGCCGCGATCGGCAAAGGCCCCGGCCTGGACCGACCAGCCGCCCGCGGCGACAGGCGCCCGGGCGCTGGCCTGGCGCACCGGTTCGGGGTCGGGAACGGCTCCGGCGTATTGCAGCGTCCGGTCCTTGCCGCGCGGCGGGGCCGGGCCGACATAGCGCACCCTCACCCGGGCCGTGCCCTTGCGGTCGAAGCCCAGGGCCTGGGCGCCGGCGCGGGACATGTCGATGATGCGGCCGTCGACAAAGGGACCGCGATCGTTGACCCGGACCCTGATCTTCTTGCCGTTGTCGAGGTTGGTGACCTCGACGATGCTGGGCAGCGGCAGGGTCTTGTGGGCGGCGGAAATCACCCACATGTCGAAGACCTCGCCGTTTGACGTCTGCTTGTTGTGGAACTGCTGGCCGTACCAGCTGGCGATCCCCACCTCGTTGTAGTTGGGCTGTTCCCGCGGCGTGTACCAGACGCCTCTCACCTGATAGGGCCGCATGGTGCCCGGCACTCGCCCGCCCGGCGCCTTGCCGACAGCAACCGGAGGCGCGGGATTGGTCCGGGTGGCCAGGCGGGGCGTGGCGCAGGCGGACAGGCCGGCGGCCATCGCCAGAGCCAGTATCCAGATGGCCGGTCTCGACCCTGCGCTCCACATCGGCGCGGCGCTCCCCTTCTGATCGGAGCAAAGGATAGTCCAGGCTCATCTTCCTTTAGGTTAACGGCGGGCAAAGGCCTTTGGAGCGGCCAGCGGGCCTGCTATAGGCCCTTGCCTCAGGCGGCGGACCGACTCGAGCCCCAGGCTCGGTTGCGGGCGGCGCGGGACAGGTGGCCGAGTGGTTTAAGGCAGCGGTCTTGAAAACCGCCGTGGGTGTGAGCTCACCGTGGGTTCGAATCCCACCCTGTCCGCCAGACTTTCAGCCGGCATCAGAATTGCTCGACGGGGTCTCGATCAGAGCCTTGATCCACGCCTCGGCGCCCGGATCAGCCGTCCGCGCCGCCTGAAGGTGATCGACCAGGGCCGCCCGCACGATGCCCGCCGCCTCGGGATCGTTGCGTTCACAATAGCCCAGAGCGTTGTTGGTCATCCGGCTGAGGGCCTTGCCGGTGACCGCGCCGGCGCTGTTGCGCAGGGCTTCGGCGATCAACTCCGGTGGTGGACGCGGCGCGTTCTGCAGTTCGGAGGCGAAGATATCCAGTTGCAGGCGCAGTTCGGCAAGGTCGCCCCAGGCGTCGGCAGACGCTCCCAGGGCGAGCGCGCCCTCAAGCAGGCCCCCGGCTTGGGTCGCCGCCTCAAAGGCCCCGGCGCGGCGACCGGCCAGGGCATTGAGCAGCATCACATATGTCTGGAGGCGGTAGGCGGCGCGGCTCATGTCAGCGGAACGGGTCGCGCCGGCGGCCTCGACGATGATCTTGCGCATGCGCAGGAGCGGGATCTCGAGCGCGGCGATATCTCCCTGCTCCGCCACCCTCTGGGCGACGTCCGCCAGGACATGGACCGCTTGCAGCTTCGCGCCGGGGGACGCGTCGGCGTCGAGATGGCGGAACGCCAGGTCGAACAGCAGCCTCGCCAGCTCAAGGATGGCCTGGCGGCGGACATCATCAGTCCAGCGGCCCAGCGACAGCCCCCTTTCCGCGGCAATCTCGGGGGCCCAGTGGATTTCGGCGACCAGCGCACTCAGAGGCGCATAGCGCGACGGCGCGGCGAGTTCGGCCGGAAACAGCCGCAGGACCTCGTCGGTCTGACCGCGGAAGTCCTCCAACCGCGCATCGAGTTCCGCGCCAAGATCGGCTCTGGATCGGGCCTCGGCGATCGCGGCATTGAGGGCATTGACCCGCGCATCGGCCAGGGCCCGGGCCTCCGGGCTGACCGATGACAGGACCCCCTCGACCTCGGGCCTGACGGCGGCGTCGATCCAGTCCGGCGGAGACTGACCCAGGGCCTCGTAGAGATGCTTGAGGCTGGCGCCCCGCGCGATCCGTCGGGCCTGGGCGCCGGAGGTCACCCAGCGTTCGCCGACGGTGTCGGCCAGCCGTCGGGCGAGATCGGCCCGCCCCGCGTCCACCAGCCGCGCCAGCAGGCCGCCCGCGTCCATCTGGTCGTCCCCGCGATAGCCGGAGATGGTGGGCTCCAGCGCCAGCGCCCTGTCGACGTAGACGGTCGTGGTGATGGCGTCCCAGGCGTCGGCCGCTTCGGCGGCCAGTTCCAGCAAGAGGGCCGACGCCAACCCGACGTCCGCCGCCTCGCCGGTCGCGGCCAGCAACGGCGCGGCCACCTTGCGCAGCTCGTCGCGCTCGGCCCCGGACAGGGCGGCCAGGCCCTCGGGGTCGGCAAGCTGCGCCCGCACGCTTGCAAGCACGGCCGCCGTCGCGGCCGCCGTGTCGGCGACATTGGGAAGGTCGCGCAACGCCACATCGCGGAAGGCGCGCTGGGCGAAGCTGTAGACGCCCGGGGCGAGCGGGAACACCAGCGCCTGGGGGTTTTCGATCCTGTCGAGGCCGGACCCGAGATCGCCCTTGCCGAGCCGGTCGGCGACGTCGAGGGTCAGTCGGCGGGTGTATTCCATGCCCTGCAGCGCCGAGAGTGAGGCGGCAAGACGGATTTCCGGCGGCGAGGTCTGCAGGCGTTCGGCGACCAGCTCGTGAATCTGGAAGTCCCGGGTCGCCAGGGTCTTCAGACCCTCGTCGGTCAGCGCTGCGGCTGGGTCCATGTCGATGAAGAGGCCGGGATTTCGCCGGGCGTGATCGACGATCTTCTCCAGCAGCAAGGCGTTGCCGCCGGCTCGCTCCAGCAGGGTATCGCGCTGGGCCGCCGTCAGTCCGGGCAAGGCACCCTCGACGATCCGGGCATAGACGTCGCCTTCCTGGGGGCGAAGGCGCATGGGCTTCCAGTCGGGGTCGCGCGCCCGGGCCCAGCCCCCCGCCACCCTGGCAAAGCTGTCCGGCGATGGCGCCGCCTCAGCCTCATTCCACTCGCGCTCCCAATGGGTCGCCAGCAACAGAAGCGGCCAGCCGCCCTTCCCGGCGGCCGCCAACAGGTCCCGCAGGAAGGCGATCAGAGCCTGGCTTTCGTCCGCCCACTGGGCGTCGTCGACAACCAGCACCACGGGAATACGCTTCATCCTGGCGAGCAGGCGGCGGGCCTGTCGACCGCGGGCCTTGATGTTGGCCAAGGCCGTCGGCGTATCGAGCAGGTCGGCGAACAAGGCGAGCAGTTCGGAGGCAGAGCCGAGGCGGCGCTTCGTCTCCGCATCCTGGATGCGGACTTCGCGGCGCGGGCGGGGCTTGAACGCCTTGTAAGCCTTGCGGCCATCCTTGAAGTAGCCCCAGCCTGCGACCAGAAGAGGCCCTATCAACGGGATCAGACCCACCAGGGCGGTCAGCCCCTTTTCGGCGAACTCGACCCCCAGCTTCTGACGTTCACGGGCGTCAGCCAGCGGCTCCAGATGGGGTTCAAGGGCCGAGACATAGGTGCGCAGGTCGGTCAGCTTGTCTCGACAGCGGATGCCGAGCCACAGGAAGGGCATGGGCGCCGCACCGTTGGCCGGCTCTGCGGGGTTGACCTCGGCGTAGCCATCGTTCGCCGACAGTACGTCCGGCCAGTAACCCTCGGCCCCCGGAAGATCGCGTTGGGTCGAGATCCAGTTGTAGAACTGCTGGATCAGCCGGGTCTTGCCCAGCCCCGATTCCCCGAGGATGACGACCATCTCGGGTCTGGCCTCGGCGACATTGATCCGATCGAACGCCGCCTGCAGCGCGGCAAGCTCGCTGGTGCGACCGCAGAACGGACGCGCGATCATCGGGGTTTCGAACATCTGCCTCCGACCCGTTCAGCCGCCATTCGAAGCCCTATCTGAGAAGTTGGGACTTGAATTGCAACGTTCATCGTCCGATGTCTTTTGAAGTGGCGCCGGGGGCGTATCGTGAGTGTTGCAGACCTGAACAGCGCCCCCCCGGCGGGCGAGGCGATCGCGACCGCCGCCGCAAGGCTGATGCGCAAGAGCCGTCGGTTCTTTGATCTGCTGGCGCAATTGCAGCCGGACCAGGCCGCTGACCTGAATGACATGGGACAGGCCGTTGAGGCCGTCGCCGAGGAACTGGAGCGCGGCCCGTTCGGCTCCACGATCGGCATCGCCGGGGGCTCGCCGCCACGCGGCGGCCCGGCAGACGAAACCGAGCGCCGAAATTGCACCGCCGAGGTCGCCCGCATGCTGCTGAGAGACTCCACCGCCCTGTTCCGCAACGCCGCGAGACAGAATCCGCAGCACCGGCCGGAACTGGGCCTTGTCGCCAGCCTCTTCGATGGGATGGCCAACGACCTGGAGCTGGCGCCGGGGGGCGTGTTCGGCCCCGAACTTGAGCACCTTCGGCCCTATCTCGAGGCGGCGCGAGACCTCGGCCCCCTGCCCTTGCCCGACATGGAGACCACCCGTCGGTTGCTGGAGGACCCGCGCTTTTCGGAGATTGCTCACAGGGTTTTCGAGATCACCATTGGTCAGGATCTGTCGAGGGTGGCCGAGCAGCCGCGCCTGGTCTGGGCGCGCCGGCTGGCCGCGGCGTGGCTGCTGCGTCGGGGCCCGACGCCGGAACCGCTCAGCGAAGAAGACCGGGCGGCGATCGCCTTTGCCCTGGATCATCCCCGCACCGGCTGGTGCATGCCCCCCATGGTCGCCGGGCCGTGGAGCGACGCCACGCCGGCGGATGCGGCGGTCCTGCTGGGCATGATCAGCGAGGTCTGCCGGGCCGGACCGGCCGCCGTGCCTCTGGCGCTGGCCTGCTACTGCGACCGGGTTCGCACCCGTCCCCTCGCCTGCCACGGCGGTGTTCTGCTGGTCGAGGCGCAGGGCTACACCGCTGGCGGCCAGCCGGGCCTGATCCAGGCGATCATTCATGACGAGCGGATTGTCGTGGCCGATAGCGGGTCCCAGGTCATTCACTTCCTGAATGATCTGGTCGGCCCTCAGCTCGATACGCCCGAGGCGCGCCGCGACTACTTCATGCTGTTCCTCAACTGGGTCCGCGACGACGGCGGCAGTCGCTTTCACGCCATTGAGTCCATTGAGGCGCTGGTGGAGCGCCTGGCTGGCGACACCGCCGCGGCGGACCCGCTGAAGGACGCCCTGACGCCTATCCTCGAGATTTCCACGGAGGACCCGACCGAATGGACCCTGGACGCACGGATCTGTGTCCAGTCAGCGCTTTGCGACTGCGTCTTCACCCTGACCGAAGGCGGCGAACTGACCATGATCGACGAGAACATCATCGCCGAGGGGCTGCCGGTCAGGCGGGAAATACAGGACGGCTTTCTGGTCCGGTTCGCCGAGGCGGCGACCATCGAAGGAGAGGTTCAATGACCCTGACCCCGGTGACCGATGCGCTGGACCTTCCGGAGGACATAGCTGGCGAGGGCCTGCTGGTCGGTTGGTCGCTCGAACAGGAACATCGGCGCAATCCGATCGGCTTCAGCTTCGGCGGAGAGGTGCAGGTGGCCAGCGCCTTCATCGATCCGATCCTGATGGAGCGTGAAGGCCACCTGATGACGATCGCGCCGACGGGCGCCGGCAAGGGCACGGCCTGCATCGTGCCCGCGCTGCTTCGCTACCCCGGGCCTGTCATCGCCATCGACCCCAAGGGCGAGAACGCGGCGATCACGGCGCGCCGCCGGCGCGAGCTTGGCCACCAGGTGGCGGTGATCGACCCGATGGGGATCACGGGAATGACGACCGCGGCCCTCAACCCGCTCGACATCATTGATCCCGCGAGCCCGACCCTGGTCGACGATGCGATGTCGCTGATCGCGGCGATGAGCTCCAGCGACCTGGGCGAGGACACCAACGACGGCCGCTATTGGCAGGAGCGCGGCTCGACGATTCTGCTGGGCGTCTTGCTGCATGTGCTGTGCGACCTGCCGCCGGCGCGGCGTAATCTGCTGACTGTCCGCGAGCTCGTGAACCAGGCCGTCGGCGAACTCTCCCTCTACGCCTCGGCCGCCGAGAAGGGGCCGCTGACGAGCCTTAACGGGACAGTGCTGGCGGCGCTGGAGGCCTCACGCAGCAACGAGGCGCGGAATATCGGGCGGATGTTGCGGATCGGGGCGCTGTCGACGTTGGGCGGCATTCTGTCATTCTCCCAGAGCATCATTGATATCGTGAGGTCCGGCGCCATCGCGCCGGCGGTCCGTGAAACGACTTTCGATCTCGGCGCGGTGGTCCGCGGCGATCCGCTGTCGATCTACGTGGTGATGCCGCCGCACATGCTGGACAGCCACGGCCGGCTGTTGCGGCTGTGGGTCCATACCCTGATCACCCTGATCTCGAGCCGCAACGGCGCGCCCGCCAGCTCCACCCTGTTCATCCTCGACGAGGCGGCCCAGCTGGGGACGTTCGACGCCCTGCGCCGGGCCATCACCCTGATGCGCGGCTACGGCCTGCAGACCTGGAGCTTCTGGCAGGACCCCAGCCAGCTTCGCCGGCTTTATCCCAACGACTGGCAGACGATGATCAACAACTGCCGCAGCGTTCAATGCTTCGGCGCCAACACCATGCTGGCGGCGCGGGCCATGGCCGAGATCGTCGGCTATGAGCCGGCCGAACAGCTGCTGGCGCTCGAGGACAACGAGATGCTGTTGCAGCTGTCGGGGGACATGCCGGTCCTGGCCCGCCTTCCCAACTATCGCTCCGACCCGGCCTTCGCGGGCCTCTATGACGCCAACCCCTTCCACGACCGCGCCCGACCCGTGCAGCGGCCGCCGGTCAGACCGGTGACGCGGGTCTTTTCGCGCCAGGATGCGGGACAGCCCGCAGAGACCCCTGCCGATGTCGTGCAACGGCTGAAGCGGTCGTCGCAGTAGCGGCGTCGTCCCACGGCGGCCTTATCGAAGCGCCCCACCATTATAGACCGGAAATCTGGCGCGAGGCGCGGCGGGCGCCGTGAATTCCTTGCACAGCAAGGGGAAAACGGGGGGTTACGGCGGGCGTGGCGGGGGTTTGCGGCGGGGCGACGGCGGGGGCCGGGCGGGGTCGAAAACACCACCCCGGCGGGGCGATTGTTCCCAAGGTGGGGGCCGAAAGTGTTCCCGATCTGGATTTCCTGGGTGCGGGGATTCGACGGGGACGGTGCGGCGGCGATCGGTTATGAGACCCGCACATTTGCGACCCGGCCGCCGCAACTGGCGCCCGGGCCGACAGGAGAGCGCCTGACGTGACCGCGATCTGGGATCTGGCCGCGATGATCCTCGGCCCGGTGGCCGGCAGCTTCATCGGCCTGATCAGCCTGCGCCTGCCGGCCGGGCGGCCAGTGGCCGTCGGACGGTCGGCCTGCGACCATTGCGGACGCAAGCTGGGGCCGGTGGATCTGATCCCCGTCGTCAGCTTCCTGGCCCTGCGCGGCCGGTGCCGGACCTGCGGCGGGGCCATTCCCCGGCGCTATATCGCCATCGAGCTGGCCTGCCTGGCCATCGGCGTCTGGGCGGCGTTCAGCTTTGACGGCCCGATGGCGCTGATCACCGCCCTGTTCGGCTGGCACCTGCTGCTGATCGCCATCGTCGATGCCGAGCATTTCTGGCTGCCCGACCGGCTGACCCTGCCGCTCGGGGCCGTGGGCCTGGGGTTGGCCTGGCTGCTCTCGCAATTTTACCCGGGTTTTTCTCCGCTCAACGCCGTGATCGGCGTCGCGGCCGGTTTTGTCTCGCTCTGGCTGGTGGCCTGGGCCTATCGGCGGCTGCGGGGACGGGAGGGGCTGGGCGGCGGCGATCCCAGACTGTTCGGGGCGATCGGCGCCTGGGTCGGCTGGATGGGACTGCCCAGCGTGCTGGTCTGGGCCGGAATCGCCGGACTGAGTGTCGTCGCCGCAACAATGGTTAACCGGCGACCGGTCTCCGCCGATCAGCGCCTGCCCTTCGGCGCCTTTCTGGCGGCAGGCGCTTGGCTAACATGGGTTTTCGGGGCGCTGGGCGCGCCGCTGCTCCATCCGTAGCCGGATCGGTCTTCACAAAACCGCTGCAAAACCGAAAGCGAAGCGTCACCCGACGGTCCTTGTTTCGTCGCAAACCCTTGGCCCCGCCGTCACGAAGTAACGCTAACTCCGGTGTCCGGGCAGGCGGGGACGTCCAATCCTAAATGCGAGGCTTCACGGGAAGCCTTCGCATCCCCGCGCGCAATCAGTTTGCCACGTGGAGATCAGGATGTCGGGCTTCAAGAAGCTTCTTACAGTGATGGCGGCGGCGAGTGTCTCGCTGATGCTGGCCAGCTGCGGCGGCGCCGATGGCGTCGCCTCCCCCGGTGAAGGCGACTTCGGCGCCGGTGGCGGCGGCGGCGCGGGCGGCGGCGGCGGAAGCGGCGGCGGCGGCGGCGGCGCGGCTGCCGATTGCCCGACCGGCTTCGCCAACGTCGGCACCATCGACGCCGCGGTCGGCGGCACCCTGCGCATCTGCCAGCTGCCCCCCCTGATCACCGGCAACCTGGTGGTTCCGCTGCGCACCGGCACCATCTACTCGATCAGCGGCCGGGTCGACGTCGGCCAGGACCGCGGCGGCGATCCCGCATCCCCGATCGCCGGCGCCGCCCAGGGCATCCTGACCATCGAACCGGGCGTCCGCATCTTCGGTTCGGCCGGCCTCGACTATGTCGTCGTCAACCGCGGCTCGCAGATCTTCGCCCAGGGCACGGCCACCTCGCCGATCGTCATGACCAGCAAGCAGAGCATCCTCGGGACCACCAACGTCGATTCCATCGGCCAATGGGGCGGCCTGGTCATCCTCGGCCGCGCCAACATCTCCAACTGCCCCGGCGTGGTCCCCTACGGCAGCGCCAACTGTGAAGCCCAGGTGGAAGGCACCAACGCCCTCTACGGCGGCAGCAGCAACAGCGACAACAGCGGCGTGCTGCAATACTTCCGCCTGATGCACTCCGGCTTCCAGATCCTGCCGGGCAACGAACTGAACGGCATCACCCTCGCCGGCGTCGGCAGCGGCACCACCATCGACCACATCCAGGTTCACAACAGCTCGGATGACGGCATCGAATGGTTCGGCGGCAACGTGAACCTCAAGTATGTCGTGCTGACCGGCAACGACGACGACAGCCTCGACACCGACGAAGGCTTCAGCGGCTCGCTGCAGTATGTGCTGGCCGTCCAGCGCGCCAACGGCGGCGACCGGATCATCGAAGCCTCGATGAAGTCCCTTGCCACGGGCAACCCCCGGTCCAGCCCGAAGATCTCCAACTTCACCTTCATGTCGCGTGACAGCTCCAGCTCGGCGATCGTCCTGAACACCGGCACCGACTACAAGCTCTACAACGGCGTGGTGACCAAGACCGGTTCGGCCGGCGCCTGCCTCGACATCGACGATGCGGCCACCACGGCCACCTTCCGCTCGGTGTTCATGAGCTGCGCCAAGCCCTTCGAGGACGACGCCAACGTCAACGCCGCGGCCACCTCGGCCATCTTCGGACCCGGTTCCAACAACAACGTCTCGACCGGGACCAGCAGCCTGACCGGCGGCTTCATCAACGGCGCCAACGAGAACGGCGTCACGGTGACGGACCCGACCGCGCTGAACCCGGGCTTCTTCGGCGTGCCGAGCAAGATCGGCGCGGTGCGGGACGGCACGGACACCTGGTACTCCGGCTGGACCTGCGGCCTGGTGGGCAGCCCCTCCTGCTGACGTCGGCAAAGGGCGGCGGAGCGATCTCCGCCGCCCAACGCCATCCCGCGGTTCCAATTCAAGGCAAAACTCATGTCGAAGTTCTCCCTGACCCTCAGCGGTCTGCTGCTGGCGACCACGGCGCTCACGGCGCCTGGCCTCGCCTTCGCCCAGGAGGCCGCGCCTCCCGAGGCTGAAGTCGAGGAAATCGTCGTTCTCGGGCGCAACATCCCCGAGCCGATGCGCGAGACCAGCGAAGTCGCCACCTTCCTGCAGCCCGAAGACCTCAAGCGTCAGGGCGACGACAACGCCGCCGAGGCCCTGGTCCGGCTGACCGGCCTGTCGCTGGTCAGCGGCAAGTTCGTCTACGTCCGCGGCCTGGGCGAGCGCTACAGCTCGGCCCTGCTCAACGGCTCCCCCCTGCCCTCGCCCGAGCCCCTGCAACGGGTCGTGCCCCTGGACCTGTTCCCCGCCAGCATCCTGGCCGGGACCACGGTCCAGAAGACCTATTCGCCGAAATATCCCGGCGAGTTCGGCGGCGGCGTCATCGACCTGCAGACGATCGGCACCCCTGACGAGCCGTTCTTCAGCATCGGCGTCAGCACCAGCGGCAACAGCGAGACCACCTTCAAGAACGGGATCACCTACTACGGTTCCGACTATGACTATTTCGGCTATGACGACGGCACCCGCGACCTGCCCAAGCTGCTGCAGAAGATCGCGCCGGACCGCCTGCGCGTCAGCGAGGCCAACTACACCGACTACCAGCTGCAGCTGATCGGCCGCCAGTTCGTCAATGCGCCGCTCAATCTGATCCAGAAGAAGAACCAGCTGGATCCGAACCTGGGCGTGGACGTCTCGACGGGCCGTTCCTTTGACACCGGCGTCGGCGTGTTCGGCGTGGTCGGCGTGCTGGGCTTCAAGAACAGCTGGCACAACCGCAACGGCGTGCAGCAGGACGGCATCGTCCAGGCCGGCGTGATCAGCGTCAATTCCGACTACGGGTTCAATTCGACCAAGAACGAGGCGGTGTTGAACGGCCTGGTGGGCCTGTCCTACGAGTCCCTCAACGGCGACCACACGGTCAAGTGGACCAACCTCTATATCCACTCGACCCTGAAGGAAGCCCGTATCCGCCAGGGCTTTGACGCCGACGCCCCCGGCGCCGGTCTGGTGCGCGACGACTACACAAACTGGTTCGAGCGCAGCCTGTTCAACACCCAGCTGGCCGGGACGTCCGAGTTCGGCGACTTCAAGGTCGACTGGCGCGGCGCCTTCGCCAAGACCTCGCGCAACTCGCCCTATGAGAAGAGCATCCGCTACCGACTGGATGGCGGCGCCTTCGATCCGAAGACCCACCAGTTCACCGGCGGCACCTTCTATCACAACGGCTCGTCCGAGCAGAACTACACCCGCTTCGGCGAGGTCGAGGACAAGGTCGCCAGCTTCGGCGTCGACGGCACCTACGCCCTGCCGCTGTCGGACACCCGCGACATCATCTTCAGCGGCGGCGTCGCCTGGATGGACAACAACCGCCAGGCCATCCAGCGCGAGTTCCGCTTCCTGGCCCTGAACAACGCCATTCCCCTGGACGTTCAGGACAGCCGGGTCGACTACCTGCTGTCGGACTACAACATCGGTCCCAACCTGTTCACCCTGCGGGAAACCACGGGCGGCGACGGGGCCTCGGCCTACAAGGCCGCGCTGGAAACCCGCGCCGGCTGGTTCCAGGTCGATGCCGAGGTGATCCCGCTGGTGCGCGTCGCCGTCGGGGTGCGCTACGAGGACGCCACCCAGAGCGTCACCCCGATCGACATCTTCAGCGGCCCCCTGGCGGCGGCTCCGCCGCTGGAAAACAGCTACTGGCTGCCGGCCGCGACGGTGACCTGGAACTTCTACGAGGACATGCAACTGCGGTTCGGGGCCTCCAAGACCATCGCCCGCCCGCAGTTTCGTGAACTGGCGCCCCAGACCTATCTGGATCCCGACAGCGACCGGCTCTACATCGGCAACCCCTATCTGGTGGACACCGAGATCCTCAATCTCGACGCCCGCTATGAGTGGTACTTCGACCGCGGCCAGTCGTTCACCGTCGGCGCCTTCTACAAGGACCTGGACAAGCCGGTTGAGACCATCGTCAACGAGGGCGGCTCCAACCTGCAGACCACCTTCCTGAACGCGCCCAAGGCGGTGCTCTACGGCCTCGAGATCGATACCAAGGTCTACTTCGACATTCCGCTCGAAGCCCAGTGGTTCGCCGACAAGCGCTGGCTGATCTCGGCCAACTACACCTGGACCCACTCCGAGGTGAAGGTCGGCTCCGGCGACTCCGTCTATCCGCTGTCCGGGCTGGGCGCGCCCCGTCCGGCGACGGACTATGTGCAGGACGGCGACCAGCTGCAGGGTCAGTCGAAGGACCTGGCCAACATCCAGTTCGGCTGGGAAGACGACAACGCCAAGTCCCAGGCGACCCTCCTGGTCGGCTATGTCAGCAAGCGGATCGCCGCCCGCGGCCGCACCGGCTTCCCGGACCTGGTGCAGGATCCCGGCGTGACGGTGGACTTCACCTACCGCAAGGGCTTCGAGGTGATGGGTCACGACCTCGAGTTCGGTTTCGAGGCTCGCAACCTGCTCGACGAGAACTTCGAGGAATACCAGAGCCAGGGTGGCGGTCGCGTAGACACCAACACCTATGATCTGGGCCGCAGCTTCTCCTTCAGCCTGACGGCGAAGTTCTGACGCCTGCCCGGTCCGGCCTCCTCCTGGCCGGAACGCAATCGAGCGCTCCCCACTCGATCCGGGTGGGGAGCGTTTGTCATTTTAGCGTCATCGAAGCTTCACCTTCCTGCGGCATCGCGCGTCTAACCGGTCCGACGTGACAGGGTCGCATCGGGGAAATCTTTTGTCGTTCATGCAGCGCCTCACCACGGGCGGATGGCGTCCAGACGGGGCCCGCGGCCTCGTCGAGGTGCTGCTCGTCCTGGCGCTGTCGGCGCAGGCGGCGCGCCTGATCTGGGCCATCGCCACCCCCGCCCTTCCCCCGCCGCCGGCGGCGGTCCTCCAGAACCAGGACGACCTGACCATCCTGACCCGTTTCAACCCGTTTCTCGGCGCCGAGGGCCCGACGGGCGCGACCAGCGGCGACGGCCTGCGCCTCTATGGCGTGCGGGCGGCCGGCGCCGGGGCCGGCTCGGCCATCATCGGAACGGCTGACGGGCGCCAGGCCTCCTATCTGGTCGGCGAGACCGTGGCGCCCGGCGTGGTGCTGAAGGCCGTCGAGAGCGACCACGTCGTCCTGGTCCGGGGCGGCGTCCCGTCCAGCCTGACCTTTCCCAATGCCCCGCAGTAAGGATCATCGCCCGTGAGAAAGACCCTCCGGACCCTGGCGCTGGCGGCGGTGATCGCTTCCGGCCTGTCGTCGGGCGCAACCGCGCCGGCCCTGGCCCAGACCCAGGTGCTGAACGTGCAGGATGCCGACATCCGCGCCTTCATCCAGGACGTCGCCCGCAGCACCGGCATGACCTTCATCGTCGATCCCCGGGTCAAGGGCACGGTGACGGTGGCCAGCGACGGGCCGCTGAACAAGTCCGAGCTGTTCGAGGTGTTTCTGGCCACCCTGCGGGCCAACAACTATGTGGCCATCCCGACCGGGCCCTCGACCTACCGCATCGAGCCGGCGGAGAACGCCGCCCGGCAGCCGACCAGCGCCCGCAACGGCTTTGTCACCGAAGTCTTCCGCCTGCGGACCGTTGACGCCGCCTCGGCCGCCGAGATGCTCAAGCCGCTGGTCGGTCCCCAGGGCGTGGTGACCGCCAATCCGCGCGGCAATACCGTGGTGGTCGCCGACTACGCCGACAATGTGCGGCGCATCCGGGGCCTGATCGGCCAGATCGACCAGGACCGGGCCTCGGTACAGACCGTGACCCTGCAATACAGCTCGGCCCGGGAGATCGCCGCGGTGCTCTCCGACCTGACCGCCCTGCCCGGCGCCGACGGCAAGGGCGCGCGGGGGGCGGTGTCGATCGTGCCGGTCGACAGCAGCAACTCGATCATGCTGCGCGGCGATCCCGACGCCATCCAGCGCCTTGTGCCGATCATCGCCGACCTCGACCGCCGCGCCCAGTCGAAGGCCGATGTCCAGGTCATCTTCCTGCGCCACGCCAATGCCGAGGAGATGCTGCCGGTGCTGCAGCAGCTGGTCGGCCAGACGCCGAGCCGGCCGACGAGCGGCGCCGGCGGCCAGACCGCCGAGGCCGAACCGGCCCAGGCCGGCGCCGCCGGCCAGAAGGCCACCATCGCCCGCTATCCCGGCGCCAACGCCCTGATCATCAACGCCCCGCCGGAGACCCAGCGGATGCTGGCCGAGGTCATCCGCCAGCTGGACGTGCGGCGCGAGCAGGTGCTGGTCGAGGCCATCGTGGTCGAGGTGTCCGACGACACCGCCCAGCGTCTGGGCGTGCAGACCATCCTCGGCAGCGGCAAGGGCACGGTGCCGTTCGCGGCGACCAACTATTCCAACACCGGACCCAACATCCTGGCCCTGACCGGGGCCATCGTCGGCCAGAACAACCTGCCCGAGGATTCCGCCCTGCTGGCCTCTCTCAGGGACTCGGCGATCAGCTCGCTGCTGGGGTCGAACGGCGCCCTCGGCGCGGTCACCGGCACGCTCAGCGGCGACACCCTGTTCGGCTTCATCATCAACGCCGTGCGCGAGGACGGCTCGTCGAAGCTGCTGTCGACGCCGTCGATCCTGACCCTCGACAACCGCGAGGCCAGCATCCTTGTCGGCCAGGAAGTGCCGATCACCACCGGCGAGGTGCTGGGCAACGCCAACAGCAATCCCTTCCGGACCATCCAGCGCCAGGATGTCGGCATCCGCCTGACCGTGACGCCGCAGATCAACGCCGGCGGCGGCATCACCCTGCATCTGCGCCAGGAGGTCTCGGCCATCGCCGGGACGGTGACCACCAATTCGCCGGAACTGGTGCTGAACAAGCGGGTGATCGAGACCACCGCCGTGGTCGATGACGGCGCCATCGTCGTGCTGGGCGGACTGCTGCAGCAGGACGAGAAGATCAGCCTGGAGCGCACCCCCATCCTCAGCGACATCCCCGGGCTGGGCGAGCTGTTCAAGAGCCGGGCCCGCGAGGGCAAGCGCACCAATCTGATGATCTTCCTGCGCCCCCGGATCATCCGCAGCGCCGAAGAGGCCCAGGCGGTGACCGGCCCGCGCTATGAACTGCTGCGGCAGGATCCGGCGCTGAACCGCAAGGACGGAAGCAACGACCTGGACGCGTTGGTGCTGGACTACCTGCGCGCCAACCCGCCGACCGTTCCCCCGCCGCTGCCGCCCGCCGCGGCGGCCCCGCCGCCGGCCAATCCATGACCACCCTGGCCGAACCCGCCCTGAACTACGGCTTCGCCAAGCGCGCGGGCGTCCTGCTGCTCGAGCTTGGCGACACCGCCCGGGTGGCCCTGCGCGAGGGGGCTGATCCGGCCGCCCTGGTCGAGGCGCGGCGGGTGCTGGGCCGGCCGCTGGCCATCGAGACCCTGGCGATCCCTGCCTTCGAGCGGCGGTTTTCGGAAGTCTATGCCGGCGAGGGCCTGGCCGCCTCGAGCGCCGACAGCGTCGAGATGGCGGGCGGCCTGGACGGACTGCTGGACGACCTGCCGGCCACCGCCGACCTGCTGGACCCGCAGGACGAGGCGCCGGTGATCCGGCTGATCAACGGCCTGATCGCCGAGGCCGCCAGGCTGGGCGCCTCCGACATCCATGTCGAGCCCTATGAGCAGTCGGTCACCGTGCGGTTCCGCATCGACGGGGTGCTGCGCGAGATGCTGAGCCTGCCGCAGCGGATCGCGCCGCTGCTGGTCTCGCGGATCAAGGTCATGGCCCGGCTGGACATCGCCGAGAAGCGGCTGCCGCAGGACGGCCGCATCTCCCTGACCCTGGGCGGCAAGGCGCTGGACGTGCGGGTCTCGACCCTGCCGGCGCGGGTCGGCGAGCGGGTGGTGCTGCGGATCCTCGACAAGGACCAGGCCGGGCTTCGGCTGGAGGAGCTGGGCATGGCCCCGGCCCTGCTGCGCCAGTTCGAGGCGGCGGTGCGCGAGCCGCACGGCATCATCCTGGTCACCGGCCCGACCGGCTCGGGCAAGACCACCACCCTCTATGGCGGGCTTGGCCTGCTCAACGACCAGACCCGCAACATCCTGACCATCGAGGACCCGGTCGAATACGCCATCCACGGCGTCGGCCAGACCCAGGTCAACACCCGGGTCGGCATGACCTTCGCCGCCGGCCTGCGGGCCATTCTGCGCCAGGACCCCGACGTGGTGATGGTCGGCGAGATCCGCGACAGCGAGACCGCCCAGATCGCGGTCCAGGCCAGCCTGACCGGCCATCTGGTGCTGTCCACGGTCCACACCAACGACGCCGCCGGCGCGGTGACGCGCTTGCGGGACATGGGGGTCGAGCCCTTCCTGCTGGCCTCGACCCTGCGGATGGTGCTGGCCCAGCGGCTGGTCCGCCGGCTCTGTCCGCAATGTCGCGAGCCGGTCGCCGCCGACGCCGCCGCCGCCCGGCTGGCGGGACTGGCCGAGGGGCAGACGGTGTGGCGCGCCCGGGGGTGCCCCGCCTGCAACCAGACCGGCTATGTCGGCCGGGTCGGGGTCTATGAGGCCATCCGGATCGATGACGCGGTGCGCGGCATGATCGCCAACGGCGCCGACGAACAGGCCATCGCCGCGATCGGTCGCGACCAGGGCGGCGACATGACCGTGGCGGCCCGCGCGCTGGTGGCCGAGGGAACAACGACCGTCGAGGAACTGCTGCGGGTGACGCGCCAGGGGGCCGAGGCGCATGGCGGCGTTTGAATATCTGGCCCTGGACCCGCGCGGGGCGACCCGCAACGGGGTGGTCTCCGCCGCCGATGAGGCCGGCGCCCGGCAGATCTTGCAGAAGCGCCGGCTGGCGCCGGTGCGGCTGACGCCGGCCAATGACAGCGGGCCGGCCGGCGGCGCCTTCGCAGGCCTGTTCCAGCAGAAGCTGGGGACCAAGGACCTGTCGCTGATCACCCGGCAGATCGCCACCCTGGTGTCGGTCTCGCCCCTGGAAGAGGCCCTGCGGGCCATCGCCCAGAACGCCGACCAGCCGAAGGTCAAGACCATCCTGGGCGAGGTCCACGCCGGGGTGCTGGAAGGCTATCGGCTGTCGGAGGCCATGGGTCGGGCCGCGCCGAGCTTTCCGCCCCTCTATCGGGCGATGGTCGCGGCGGGCGAGGCGTCCGGCTCCCTGCCGACCATTCTCGAGCGGTTGGCCGATCTGATGGAGCAGGAACAGACGGTCAAGGCCAAGCTGGCCACCGCCCTGGTCTATCCCATCGCTCTGGCCATCACCGCCGTGCTGGTGATCATCGCCCTGATGACCTTCGTGGTGCCCAAGGTCGTCGACCAGTTCGACAGCATGGGCCAGGCGTTGCCGCTGCTGACCCGGGTGGTCATCGCCATTTCCGCGGGCCTGAGCCAGTACGGCTGGCTGGTCGCCCTGCTGTTGGCGGTCGGGGCGATCCTGTTCGCCCGGGGCCTGCGCTCGCCCGGCTTCCGGCTGGCCGTCGACGGCGCCCTGCTGAAGACGCCGCTGCTGGGGCGGCTGCTGCGCGAGGTTCATGCGGCGCGTCTGGCCCGCACCCTGGCGACCATGCTGGCCAGCGGCCTGCCGGTGCTGGAGGGCCTGACCCTGACCGCCCGGACCATCCGCAACAGCGTGCTGCGGCGGGCGACCGAGGAGATGACCGTCTTCATCCGCGAGGGCGGCGGGCTGTCGACCGCCATGCGCCGGGCCGGGGTCTTCCCGCCGGTGCTGCTCTACATGGCCGCCAGCGGCGAGAGCAGCGGACGGCTGGAGATGATGCTGTCGCGCGCCGCCGACTATCTGGAGCGGGAATTCAACACCTTCACCTCCGCCGCGCTCAGCCTGCTGGAGCCGGCGATCATCATCGTCATGGGCGCGGTGGTGGCGACCATCGTCCTCTCCATCCTGCTGCCCATCCTGCAGATCAACACAATGGCCCTCGGGTAGAGATCATGACCGACGCTGAACCCCAGATCCCGCAACCGCGCCCGCACCGGGAGGCCGGCTTCACCCTGGTGGAGATGATGGTGGTGGTGGTCATCCTGGGTCTGCTGGCCACGGTAGTGATCATCAATGTGCTGCCGGCCCAGGGCCGCGCGATGAAGGAAAAGGCCCGCGCCGACATCGCCACCCTGGAGCAGGCGGTGGAGAGCTACCGGCTGGACACCTTCGCCTTTCCCCGCGGCGAGGCGGGACTGAACGCCCTGGTCACCGCCCCGGGCGGCGTGGCGGCCAGCCGCTATCGCGAGGGCGGCTACATCAAGCGGCTGCCCGACGATCCCTGGGGCCATCCCTACCAGTACCGCTACCCGGGCAAGCACGGGCCCTTCGACATCTACAGCTTTGGCGCCGACGGTCAGGAGGGCGGCGAGGGCGATGACGCGGACATCGGCAACTGGCGCTAGATCCGGCCGGTCCGGCTTCACCCTCGTCGAGATGATGGTGGTGCTGGTGGTGCTGGGACTGATGGCCGCCGTGGTGGTGGTGGCGATCCCCGACGGCCGCATGACGGTGGCCGCCGAGGGAGAGCGCTTCGCCGCGCGGTTGAAGCGGGCCCAGGAGGAGGCGGTGCTGGTCAACCGGCCGGTGCAGGTCGAGCTGACCGCCGGGGGCTACGCCTTCCGGGTGCGGGACGCCGGCGGCTGGCGAGCGCTCGACGACGGCCCCTTCCGCCCCGAGGCCTGGGCGCCGCGCACCCGCGCGACCTCGGAGAAGGACGTGCGCCGCATCGCCTTCGATCCGACCGGCATCGCCACCCCCGCCCATATCACCCTCAGCCGCGGCGACCGGGCCGTCGAGGTCGCCGTCGACCAGGCCGGAAATGTGCGTATCGATGCCCTCTAGCCGCAGACAGGGACGCGAGGGCTTCACCCTCATCGAGCTGCTGGTCGCCCTGACGGTGTTCAGCCTGGCGGCGATGGCGCTGATCAATCTGTCGGGCGAGAACACCCGCGCGGCCGGCCGCATCGAGACCCGGGCCCTGGCCGCGGTTGTGGCCGAGAACCGCGCCGTCGAGGCCCTGACCAGCGAACGGCCGCCGGCCAAGGGGACGACCGCCGGGGCCGAGCGGGCCGGCGACCGGGTCTGGCGCTGGAGCCGCAAGGTCGCAGCCACCGCCGATCCCGACATCCTGCGCATCGACATCCTCGTGCTCGATCCGGCGACGCCCCGGCCGGCCGGCGCCCTGACCGTGTTCCGGAGCCTGAAATGAGACGGGCCGGCTTCACCCTGGTCGAGATGCTGGTCGCCCTGTTCGTCTTCGGCCTGCTGGCGGCGGCCGGCGCGACGGTGATGGGCTCGACCCTGACCACCCAGAGCGCGGTCAGGAGCCGGGTCGAACGGTTCGCCGACTTCCAGCGGTTGCGGGCCATCCTGAGGGCCGACCTGGGCCAGGCCGCCGCCCGCCGCACCCGTGACGCGGGCGGCCAGCCGGCGCCCGTCGCCTTCATCGGCGGCGATCCCTGGGGCGGCGCGCCCGAGCGCCTGTTCGTCGTCGTGCGCCGGGGCTGGGAAAACCCCGACCAGGAGGCGCGCCCCTCCCTGCAGTATGTGGAATACCGCCTGTCGGACGGCCGGATCGAGCGCCGGGTGCGGGCCGCGCTCGACGGGGCGCCTCTGGGTGCGGCCCAGGTGCTGCTGACCGGCGTCGACAGCTCCGACGTCGCCTTCCTGTCCAAAGGCGCCTGGCAGGGGGCCTGGAAGGGGCAGCCGGGAACCGAAATCCCCCGCGCCGTGCGTCTCGACCTGACCGTCCAGGGGATCGGCGAGGTCACCCAACTGTTCCTGACCCCGGGGGATGGCCGATGACCGCCCCCGCCGCCAAACCGCATGAAAAGGGCGTGGCCCTGTTGACCGTCCTGTTGCTGGTGGCGGTGATGGCCGCCATCGCGGTGGGCGTGCTGGACGACATCCGCTTCGGCATCCGGCGCACCTTCAACGCCGCCGCCGCGACCCAGGGACAGTATTTCGCCCTCGGGGCGGAGGAACTGGCCCGGTCCCGGATCCGCCGGCTGCTGGAACGCGACCCTGCCCGCACCTCGCTGGAGGGCGGGTGGAACGGCCGGCCGATCGTCTTCCCGGTCGACGGGGGCCAGATCACCGCCCGGGTCAGCGACGGGACCGGATGCTTCAATCTCAACAGCGTCGTCACCACCGGCGGCGGCGAGCCCTTCGTTCGCCGCGAACAGGGCGTGCGCCAGTTCGCCGCCCTGCTGACCGGACTGGGCGTGGATGGCGGCGAGAGCCTGGCCTCGGGGCTGGCCGAATGGATCGACAGCAACGACGTCGGGGCGCCGGGGACCGAGGATGACGGCTATCTGCGGGACGCCCTGCCCCACCGCACCGCCGCCGCGCCCCTGGCCGAGGTCAGCGAGCTGCGGGCTGTCCACGGCTTCACCGCCCCGATCTATGCGGCCATCCGCCCCTATGTCTGCGCCCTGCCGACGACCGATCTGTCGCCGGTCAATATCAACACCCTGCCATTCGACCGGGCGGTGGTGCTGTCGGCCCTGACCGAGGGCGCGGTCAGTCCCGGCGCGGCGCGCTCGGTTCTCGCGAGCCGGCCGACCGACGGCTGGCGCGACATCGCCGCCTTCTGGAGCAACCCGGCCTTTGCCGGCATGGCCGCCGACGCCCCGGTGCGCAACCAGATCACTCTGCGCAGCCGTTATTTCACCCTGCAGGCAGAGGTCGCGTTCGCCGACGGCCAGGTCACCCTCAGTTCCCTCTTCGAGACCCCCCCGTCGGGCGACATCCGCCTGGCCGCCCGGCGCTGGACCCACGACGAATGACCCTGACCCGACTTGTCATCTTCTTCGCCGATCCCGAGCGGCCGCCCGAGGTGCTGGAAACCGTCGATGGCGAGATCCTGCGCTATGACGTCATGGCCGATGACGAGGCGTCGTCCTGGGCGCCGGCGCGCACCCTGCTGATCGTGCCCGGCGCCGATGTCGTCGCCCGCTGGCTCGACCTGCCCGCCGCCAGCGACGCCCAGGCCCGGTCCGCCGCCGGCTTCATGCTGGAAGAGACGCTCGCCGGCCCGGCGTCGGACCATCATGTGGCGGTCGGCCCGGCCGGCGACGGCAAACGGCTGGTGGCGGTGGTCGACACCGCCCGGCTCCGCGCCTGGCTGGACCGCGCCGCCGCGCTGGGCGTGGCGCCCGCCATCGTCACCCCCGATCATCTGAGCCTTCCCGAGAGCCTCGATGGCCAGCCGCTGGGGGTTCGCTTCGGCACGCTGCTGGCGGTGCGAGGCCATGAGCTGGCCCTGTCGGGGGAGCCGGAGCTGCTGGGCGCGGTGCTGGGCGAACGCGCCCCGGTGGCGGCCAATCCGCTGGAAGCGGCCGCTCTGCTGGCCCGCGGCGCCCTGTCCCCGGCGGTCAATCTACTGCAGGGCGACTACGCCCCGGGGACCGGTCGCGCGCCCCGGCGCGGCTGGCGGCGGGCGGCGATCCTGGCGGCGCTCCTGCTGATCTCGCCCCTGGTGGTCTCCCTGGCCCAGTTGGCCCGCAACACCGCCTCCGCCGCCGCCCTCGAGCGACAGGCGGACAAGCGGGCGGTCGCCATGGCCCCCGCCGCCCGCGGCCAGAAGAGTCCCGCCCGGTTCGTGCTCGGCCAGATCGAGCAACGACGGACAGCCAACCGCTTCCTCGACACCGCCGCCGCCTTCTTCCGGATCGTTCAGGCCAGCGGGGCGGTGCGGATGGACACCCTGGTCTACGGGGCCGACGGCGCCCTGCGGACGACAGTGTCCTATCTCAACTATTCCGACCTGGACGGCCTGAAGGCCGCCGCACGCGAGGCCGGCCTCGATCTGACCGACGAGGCCACGGTGACCGAGGGCGGCAAGATCTCCAGCGACCTGATCATCCGGAAGGCGCCATGACCGCGTTTCTCAACAGCCTGACCGAAGCCTGGGCCGCCCGTTCGCCGCGGGAGCGGACGATGCTGATGATCATGGGCCTGATCCTGCTCCTGGTCCTGGGTTGGTACGGCGTGGCGCAGCCTCTGTCGCGCGGCGTGACCGCCTCCGAGCAGCGCGCCCGCCGGGCCGCCGCCATGCTGTCGGACCTGGAAGCGGCCGCCCGCGTTGGCGGGATCAGTCCCGGCGCCGCCGCGGCCGGGGCGCGCCAGCCTCTGACCGCCGTGGTCGACGCCACAGCCCAGGCGGCCGGCGTCACGGTGGATCGCCGGCGCGAGGAGACGGACGGACGGCTGACGGTCTGGCTCACCGGCGTCAGTCCGACGGTGATGATGACCTGGCTGACCGCCCTCGCGCAGGCGCACGGCGTCGCCGTCACCGACATCACCGCCTCCCGCCTCGACAACGGCCTGATCGAGGCCCAGATCACCCTGGAGCGCCCCGCCGGATGAGCGACCGCCGCCTGTTGCTGATTTTCGCCGCCGGGCTGGCGGTGATGCTGATCGCCCTGATCCCGCTGTCGGCGGTGCTGGCCTGGAGCCGCGCCCCCGTGACCGCGACCAGGGTCGAGGGGACCCTCTGGAGCGGCCGCCTGACCGGCGCCGCCATCGGCGCCCTGCCGCTCGGCCAGGTGCGCAGCCGCATGGAGATCCTGCCTCTGCTGACCGGCGCCGCGCGTCTGGAGGGCGAGGCGCGCGGCGGCGCCTTCACTGGCAAGGGCCGGTTGATCAGCGGCGGCGGCAAGCGCGGCGCCGACCGGGTCAGCGGCATGATCGCCCTGGACCAGCTGGGCTTTGCCGGCCTGCCGAGCGGCGCCCTGAAGTTGACCGGCGTGTCGCTGCTGTTCGATCGCGGCCGCTGCATCAAGGCCGGCGGCAAGGCCGCCGCCCAGGTGGGCGGCTCCGGCCTCCTGCCCCAGCCCGTGGCCCTGAGCGGAACGCCGGCCTGTATCGACGGGCGCTGGGTGCTGCCCATGGCCGGGGAGGCCCAGGGCCTGCGCATCGAGAGCCAGTTCAGCCTGGCGGGCGACGGCGGCTGGCGCTCCGACCTGATCCTCATTCCCACCGACCCCACGATGGCGCAGGCTCTGGGCGCGGCCGGCTTCACCCAGGATGGTGATCGCTGGCGCCGAACCGTGGAAGGACGATGATGACCGCGCGAAAACTCCCTGGCCTCGGGGCTGTCGTCGGCGCGGGGCTGGCGATCGCCCTGGCGCTTGTCGCCGTCCCCTCCCTGGCGGCGCCCAGGTCACAGAAGGCCCCGCCGCTGGACAACGGCGGGCTGGTGTTCGCTGAACTGCCGCCGCAGGAGCTGGCGCCCGGCCAGTGCGCCCTGTTCTTGTGGGCCCGGACCACCCCGGCGCGCCGGTTCCTGATGGCGACGCAGAATCCGGCCTCGGCGCGGGTCAGCCTGGACGGCCGCACCCTGGACGTGCCGCTGACCGCCTGGGACGGCGAGGCGGTCTATGGCCTGCATGAGATCCAGACCTTTTCCGGCGACGGCATCACCCTGACGGTGCGGTTCTCCGCCGAGGAACGCAAAGGTCTTGTCGGCGGCCTGGTGGCGCCCAACGCCACCGTCGAGTACCGCGACGCCGCCGGCTGGGAGACGGTCATTCCGGCGGCCGGAATGATCGCCTGCCAGCCGGGCTGATCAGGCCGCGAGGAAGCCTTCCAGCCGGCCGCGGATGATGCGCTCGGCCTCGCTCATGATGCCGTCGATGAGTTCCTTGCAGGTCGGGATGTCGTGGATCAGCCCGGCGACCATGCCGCAGGACCAGGCCCCCGCCTCCATCTCGCCGTCCATCATGATGCGCGGATAAACGCCCGCCACTTCTTCGATAATATCCTCGAACTTGATGTTCGGACCGAGCGCTTTTTCCTTCTCCAGCAGCCGTTCGACCGCGGCGTTGGTCAGCACCCGTTCGGTGTTGCGCAGCGGGCGCATGACCAGGCGGGTATCGAGCTCGGAGGCGGCGACGATGGCCAGCTTCACATTCTCATGCACCGGCGCTTCCCTGGTGGCGATGAAGCGGGTGCCCATGTTCATGCCCTCGGCGCCCATGGCCAGGGCGGCGACCAGGGAGCGGGCGTCGGCCATGCCGCCGGAAGCGACGAAGGGGATCTTCAGCTCCTCGGCCGCGCGGGGCAGCAGGATGAAGTTGGGCACGTCGTCCTCGCCCGGGTGACCGCCGCATTCGAAGCCGTCGACGCTGACCGCATCGCAGCCGATCGCCTCGGCCTTCAGCGAGTGGCGGACCGAGGTGCATTTGTGGATCACCTTGATGCCGGCTTCCTTGAGGCCCGGCAGCCATTTGGCGGGGTTGTTACCGGCCGTCTCCACCGCTTTCACGCCGCCATCGACGATGGCTTTCACATAGCCGGGGTAGTCGGGCTGGTTGACGCTGGGCAGGAAGGTCAGGTTCACGCCGAAGGGCTTGTCGGTCATCTCCCGGCACCTGGCGATCTCCTTCGCCAGATCATCGGGCGTGCGCTGGGTCAGGCCGGTGATGATGCCCAGGCCGCCGGCGTTGGAGACCGCCGCCGCCATCTCGGCGAAGCCGACGAAGTGCATCCCGCCCTGGATGATCGGGTGTTCGATTCCGAAGAGTTCGGTGATGCGGGTCTTCATGGCCTGTTTCCTGGTCCTGTTGGGTTTGCGGTCGCCCGGTCCTTGCCCCGCGCGTTCGGCCGCGATGTTAGGAAAATGAACGGCGAGGGCAACCGTCCTTTTTTGAAACCATCAGGCTTTCGCCGGGACCGCGAAGAGGATGACCGCCAGGGCGATGACCACCCCGAGCCCGTAGACCGCCGCCAGGGCGCGTTGTCCGCGCTTCCAGGCCGACATGGCCGCCTGGGCCGACTGCAGGCCATAGTAGGCGACGAACATCTTCGAGGCGTAGGTGATCAGCTGGTAGATATCGACGAGCCAGATGATGGCGATGGCCGCCATGGCGGTGATCAGATTGCCGATGCGGACCTTGATCCGCCCGCCCAGCGCTTCGGCCAGCAGGCCCCCTGCCCCGTTGGTGTCGGCGACGGCGGCCGAAAGCTGCGAGGCCAGGGCGGTGAGGATGATCACCGGCGCCACCGCCAGCCCCACCGGCCGCAGCATGTCGATGATGGCGGTCTCGCCGCCGGCGTCCGGCAGGGTGCGGGTGAAGTAGCTGGTGATCAGCAGGATGAAGGCCAGGTAGATGCCAGTGGCCAGGATCTGGGCCCAGCGCATGGTCTTGATGCGGGTGTCGGCGTCATAGGCGTCGCCGAGATAGCGCGAGGTCTCGAAGCCCTGCACCAGGATCACCAGCCCCAACAGGATGCTGAGCTCATGCCATCCATGGGGATGGTCGGGCGCGACCCAGGTGAACTGGCCCCGGGTGAGGAGCGCGACGGTGGCGACGACCAGGGCGACCAGCAGACCGCCGATCAGGCCCAGCTTGAGGCCGACGGCGCTGACCGCCACCCGCTCCAGACCGTCCAGCCCCCACAGGGCTCCGACCGTGCCGACGCCGGCAATGACGAAAGTCGCGACGACCTTGATCCAGAAGGGATCGACGACATCGACCACGCGAAGACCGAAGGCGGCGAAAAGGTTCAGATAGTAGGCGACCGAGACGAAGTAGGCGAAGGCCAGGGTCAGTTCCGACAGCCGCTCGATGACCCGGATGACGACCGGCGGATCATCATGCAGCTGGGGCTCGATGAAGCGGATGTTGTGACGGATTGCCGACCCGAACAGCCAGGCGACCGCGCACAGGGCCAGCATCGCCAGCCAGGCCAGCCGCCCGGCGGTCGAGGCCAGGATGGGACCGGCGACGAGAAAGCCTGAACCGATGATCGAGGCCAGCGGTGTGACGGTGGCCTGCCACAGCTCCGAGCGGACCAGCCGCGGGCGGAACATGACGCCGACCAGGACGACAGCGACCGCCACAAGCACCCAACTGGCGAGCGTCACCGGCCGCCCCCCGCGGGGAGCACGGCCGGGCTAGAGTCCAAGCGCCTTGCGGTAGTCGGGGTGAACCAGGTCATGAAACTCGGGATGTTTGGCGATGTAGCCGGCAAAGAAGGTGCAGACCGGAATGACCTTCTGGCCCCGTTCGCGGGCGAAGGCCATGCCGTGCCGGACCAGGGCGCCGCCGACGCCCTTTCCCTCGAAGGCGTGCGGGACCACGGTATGGGGGAACATCACCCCGCTTTCGAGCAGGCGGTACTCCGCGAAAGCCACCTCCCCGCCCAGATGGACCTCGAAACGGCCCTCGGTCGCGCCGTCCGGGCGATTGTCGATGACCTCGAAGGCGGGGGCGTCAGTCACCGTCGTGCCCCACGGTCTCGGTCATCGCCGCCCCGCCCCAGGTCTCGCCCCCGGCCTGCTGGAACCAGAAGGGCTTGTGAGCCCGCTGGCGCGTGCCGACCTCGTTCATGTCGCTGTCAAAGACCCGGCCATTGGCGATGGTGTAGCGGATGGACGTGGTGTTGCGGATGTTGTCGAGGGGGTTCTTGTCCAGCACCACCAGGTCCGCCAGCTTGCCGACCTCCAGCGAGCCGATGTCGCGGTCCATGCCCAGGGTCTTGGCGCCGTTCCAGGTGGCGGTGCGCAGGGCCTCCATCGGGGTCATGCCGCCCTGGGCCATCATCCAGATCTCCCAATGCTCGCCGAGACCCTCGCGCTGGCCGTGAGCGCCGGTCTCGACCCGGACGCCAAGGTCGCTGAGCTGCTTGGCCCCCTTGGCGATGCTGATGTGATTGAGCTCTTCAGGCGGGACCTTGAAGGGACGGCGCGAGCGGGAGTCGAGAACGCGGCGGGGGGCGTATTTCGACAGGATCGGATCCTCCCAGACGTTGGTCGTCTCATACCAGTAGTTCTCCCCGAAGCTGCCGCCGTAGGCGACGATCAGGGTCGGGGTGTAGCCGGTGTCAATCTGCGACCAGAGCTGTTTGACGTCGTCATACATCACCGCCACCGGGATCGAATGCTCGATGGTGGTGTGGCCGTCGATCAGCATGGTCATGTTGTGTTCGAACAGCGATCCGCCCTCCGGCACCACTGACATATCGAGGGCGCGGGCGGCGGCGATGACCTGCTGGCGCTGATCGCGGCGGGGCTGGTTGTAGCTTTTCACGCTGAAGGCGCCGGCCGCCTTCATGCGCCGCAGGTGGCCAAGCGCGTCCTCTTCGCTGTCGATCTTGGCGGTGAACGGCGTGGTGGCGCCATAGAGGATGGTGCCCGTCGAGAAGATGCGCGGACCGACGATCTGGCCGGCCTTCTGCAGCTCGCTGGCGGCGAAGATCTCGCTGGTGTCGTTGGACGGGTCGTGGATCGTAGTCACCCCGAAGGCCAGGGCGGCGTAGTTGATCCAGCTCTGCTGCGGGATGATCTCGTCCGAGCCCATCGAGCCGTGCCAGTGGGCGTCCACCAGACCGGGGATGATGGTCTTGCCGGCGAGGTCGAAGGTCTTGGCGTCCGCTGGCACGGTCACGGAAGCAGCCGGGCCGATGGCCTCGATGCGGTTGCCGTTGAGGACGATCGTGCCGTTCTCGATGACTTCATCGCCCTTCATGGTGATGATGCGGGCGCCGACCAGGGCGACGCGGCCGGTGGGGGCGTCATAGGGCTGGCTGAAGCCGAGCTGGAAACCCTTTTCCGGAGCCTTGGGCAGCTCCTTGGGCGCGCCATCGACGAAGGCGAAGGCGTCCTTGATGTCACGGGAATAGAGCTCCGGCCCGAGCGACCACCAGAGCCGCTTGCTGTCGCCCGACCAGTGCAGCCACTCGCCGGCATCGCGGGTCACCTTGGTCACCGGGATCGACTTGGTGTCGGGGCCGATCTCGACCGCCTTGCCGGTGACCACCAGCGGGGCGATGTAGGCGTTGAACCGCTCGGTCCAGGCCACCCACTGCTCGTCCGGCGCGACCGCGTATTCGGTGGCGTTGCCGCTGATCAGCAGGGTGCGGGGATCACCGCCGTCGAGGCGCGCGGACCGAAGGGCGCGCTTGCCCTCGGCCTCATAGGTCATGAAGTAGACCCGGTCGGAGGCGGCCCCGAACTGCGGCAGCACACCGTCATGGGTGATCAGGCTGGCCTCCCCGCCGGCGGCGGGCACGGTGTAGAGTCCGGTCTCGCCGCTCCACAGGGCGCTGGTCAGGTAGCCGTCGCGCACGGTGCGATAGGCGATGGTGCGGCCGTCCGGCGAGAAGGCCGGCTCGATGTAGTGGCCGGGCTTGCGGGTCACCACCCTGCCCTCGCCGCCGGTCGCCGGGGCGACGCGCACGGTCCCCAGGGTCTCGTCATTCCAGGTGGTGTAGACGATGGACGAGCCATCCCGAGACCATGAGGGATACAGCTCGAAATCGTCGGTCTGGCTGGTCAGGCGGCGGGCCTCGCCGCCGGACAGGTCGCGCAGCCAGAGCTTGCCAAGGGCCTCGAAGACGACCTTGTCGCCCCGCGGCGAGACCTCGGCCCAGCGGACCATCTTCACGTCGAAGGCCTTGGGCGCGACATCGACTTTGGCCCGCACCGGCGTGGTGACGCGGCGGGTGGTCTTCACATGGAAGGGGATGTTGGTCGCGGCGCCGCCGGCGGCGTCGATCTTCCAGATCTTGCCCTGGGCCCAGACGATCAGCGCCTTGTTGTCGGGGGTCCAGGCCATGGCGGGATAGACCCCGTGAATGGCCCAGGTCTCCTGCATGTCGCGGTCGAGGCCGTCGAACACCGGGGTTTCGCGACCGCTTTCCAGGTCGCGGACATAGAGGACCGACTGGTAGCGAACCCGGCGCACGAAGGCGAGGCTCTTGCCGTCCGGCGAGGGGGTGGGCCGGATCGACCCGCCGGGGCCAGTGACATAGGGCTCGGTCTCGCCGGTCTGGCGATCCAGCCGCTGGATCACATAGATCTGGCCGTTGGGATCCTTGCTGTATTCGAACACCCCGCCCGGGGTGGCGTCGTCGCTGTAGTAGAGGTAGCGGCCATCGGGGCTGAAGGCCGGCTCGCCGCTGTCCTTCTGTTCGGTGCGCTTCTTTGTCAGCTGCAGGCCATCGCCGCCGGAGCGGTGATACAGCCACATCTCGCCGGCGCCGAGCGAGCGGCCGGAGGTGAAATGCTTGCGGGCGACGATGAACTGGCTGTCGGGCGTCCAGTTGGGTGAATTGAGCAGGCGGAAGGACTCCTTGGTCACCGGGTGCATGTTGGAGCCGTCGCGGTCCATGACCCAGATGTTGTCGCCGCCGCCCCGGTCTGAGGTGAAGGCGATCCAGCGGCCGTTGGGCGAGTAGCGGGCCTGCATGTCCCAGGCGACGCCGCTGGTCAGGGCCTTGGCCTCGCCGCCCGCGACGGGGATGACATAGAGGTCGCCCAGCAGGTCGAAGAGGATCTCCTTGCCGTCGGGGCTGATGTCGACGCTCATCCAGGTGCCGGTTGTGGTGTCGATGGCGACCTCTTTCGAGGGACCGGGTGGGCTGTTGACGTCCCACTTGGGCGGATCCTTCTTCGCCGCCGCCGCGAAGCTGGCCGGCGCGGCGCCGAGCGCCAGGGAAAGGCTTACCGCCGCCGCAATCAGGAACCTGGTCATGAACGCCCCTCGAAATCAGATCAGGGGCGAAACCTAACGGCTGTGGCGGCGGACGCCAGCCCCGATGTTCAGGACGGTGTTTTGCGGTATGCAGACCGACCTGACTGGAGGCCCGCCTTGTCGCAAGACCCCCTGCTGATCGACGCCCGCGGCCACCGCTGCCCGGTGCCGACGCTGAAACTGCGCAAGACGCTGGAGGGGCTGGCGACGGGCGCGGTCGTGCGCTTGCTGGCCGATGATCCGATGGCCAAGGTCGATGTGCCGCACTTCGTGACCCAGGGGGGGCATGAGCTGATGGAGACAGCCGCCGTCGACGGCGGAGTCAGCTTCACCGTCCGCAAGGGCGGCTAGATCAGCGGCGGCGGCTCGAAATTCGGGTCGCCCTGGGCGATGGCGATCTCGACCTCGGTGGCGATGGCGCCGCCCAGGAACACCACATTGACGTTCCAGCTGAGCCAGATGAGGAAGACGACCACGGCCGAAACCGAGCCGTAGGTGGCGCCGAGGTGGGCGATCTGCTCGACATAGAAGGCGCTGGCCCAGCTGGCGCCCACGGCCAGGGCGGCGGCGGCCATGCCGCCGATGATCGAGGCGCGCCAGACCACAAGCTGACGGGACATGGCGTAGCGATAGATCAGGGTCATGGCCAGGGTCAGGCCGATGCTGGTCCAGGTCCATTCGCTGTACAGCCACCAGGCGCCGGCCAGCGGTTTGAGGTTCATCGCCGCCCCCATCAGCCGCAGCATCAGGAACAGGGCCGAAACCACGCCCATCAAGACAAAGGCGCTGATCAGTACGACCAGCGCCATGAAGTTGAAGCTGAAGAAGCCGCGTTGGTTTTCCTCATCGTGGATGAAGGAAAGCCCGGCCAGCAGGGCCTTGAAGCCGCGATGGGCCGCATAGCCGCCGATGATCAGGGCCAGGGCGCTCTGGGCGGAGACCGCCTGCAGCGGCGCATGGGCCAGGCGGATCAGCTCCTGTTCGAACAGGGCCTGGGCGCCGGGCGGCATCATGCCGGTGAAATACTCGGCGCGGCGGGCGATCTGTTCGGGATCCACCAGCAGGCCGAACAGCCCCATGCCGATGGCGATGGCGGGAAAGGCCGCCAGCATCGCCCAGAAGGACACGCCGCCGACGTAGAGCATCACGTCCCGGCCCCAAAGCCGCGACAGCGACTTGCCGGCGACCGACAGGGTCAGCCGCAGCCAGTGGGCTGGGTCGAGATCTCGCCAATGTGACGCAAGGCTGGAGAGGCGGGCCCGGGTGTCCGACATGGCGGGGAACCTGCCCGCTGAACGCGCCTGACGCAACAGAAGACGGCGCGCCGCTCCGGATCAGGGAACGACGCGCCTCCAGGATGATCTTGCCTTCGTCCTGTATGACCGAAAACCCCGCTATCGAGGGACGGGGGAGCGCGGGGCCTCCAGTCACAATGGCACTCTATGACCCGGGCGCTGAACCGGGGCTGAACGGCGCTGGCAGCCCCGGTTGCGCCTTCGGAAGGCGGTCAGAGCGCGCCGGACGCCTTCAGCTGTTCGATGTCGGCGCCGCTGAAGCCCCAGTCGCCAAGCGCGGTCTCGTTGTCGGCGCCGATCTTCGGCGGCGGCCCCTGGACGACGCCGGGGGTGGCGGAGAAACGCGGGGCCGGGGCCGGCTGGATCACGCCCTCGACGGTGACGAAGGTCTCGCGGGCGACGTTGTGCGGGTGTTTGGGCGCCTCGTCGAGGTCGAGGACCGGGGCGAAGCAGATGTCGGTGGCGTCCATGATGGCGCACCATTCGGCCTGGGTCTTCTGGTGCAGGACATCGGCCAGCTTCGCCTTCAGCTCCGGCCAGGCCCGGCGATCCATCTGGTTGGCGAACTCCGGATCGGTGATGCCGGTCTTCTCCAGCAGCAGGGCGTAGAACTGGGGCTCGATCGAGCCGATGGAAATCCATTTGCCGTCGGCGCACTGGTAGGTGTCGTAGAAGTGGGCCCCGCCGTCGAGCAGGTTGGCGCGGCGCTGCTCGAGCCACATGCCGCTGGCCTTGAAGCCGTAGAACATCGACATCAGCGAGGCGGCGCCGTCGCTCATGGCGCAGTCGATGACCTGGCCCTGGCCGGTGGCGCGGGCATGGATCACCCCGGCCAGCAGGCCGAAGGCGAGATACAGGGCGCCGCCGCCGAAATCGCCGACCAGATTGAGCGGCGGAACCGGCTTTTCCTCGGTGCCGATGGCGTGCAGGGCGCCGGTGATGGCGATGTAGTTCATGTCATGACCGGCGGCCTTGGCGTAGGGACCAAACTGGCCCCAGCCGGTCATCCGGCCGAAGACCAGCTTTGGATTGCGCTTGAGCGCCACGTCAGGACCCAGCCCCAGACGCTCCATCACCCCGGGGCGGAAGCCCTCGATGATGCCGTCGGCCTCCTCCATCAGCTTCAGGCAGGTCTCGATGGCGGCGGGGTTCTTCAGGTCCAGGGCCACCGAGCGACGGCCGCGGGCGGTGATGTCGGCCGGCGAGGAGCGCCCCGAGCCCTTGCGGTCGATGCGCACCACATCGGCCCCGAGGTCGGACAGCAGCATGCCGCAGAACGGGCCCGGCCCGATGCCGGCGAACTCGATGATCTTCAATCCAGACAGGGGCCCCTGGGCCATGACGCAATCTCCCGATGTTTGGACAAGGACTAGAGGCGGTGACGATGGGTCAGGCAAGGGCCCTGCGATGCGCAAGGCGCGAACGGCGCCCCCTTGCCCGCCCCGGCGCGCCCGGGTGATATCCGCCGATGATCCGGATCGGCGTGGACTTCGGGGGCACCAAGATCGAGGCGGCCGCGCTCGACGGCGAAGGGCGATTCGTCGCCCGGGTGCGCCTGCCCAATCCGCGGGTCTACGAGGACTCGCTGGAAGTGGCGCGTCAGGTCGTCGAGGAGGCCGAACGCCAGGCCGGGGTCAGGGTCGACCGGGTCGGGGTCGGCATTCCGGGCTCGATCTCGCCGCGCACCGGCCTGTCGCGCAACGCCAACAGCTTCTGGCTCAATGATCGTCCGCTGCCGGTCGACATGGAGCGGGTGAAGGTATTCCAATAAACCACTACAATTATTCACTATTTTTTGTTATAATAGCCTACACAGAACCTGCACAGGCACGGGGAATCAAAGGCTTACCCCGCTATTCTGCACAGTTTCTGCACAGTAGGAAGTAGGGAAATGAGTTTCATCGTCGATAAAGAGCAGGTCAAGCCCGGCCTCATTATCTTCCGGCGCGGCGATGTCGGGCACGACAACTACTATTGCCGTGTCAGAATCCAGAACGAGGACCGCTACAAGACAATCTCGCTCCGCACGGCTGACAAGCAGGCGGCGCGTGACCGAGCGCTAGACGAGTATGCCGATATTCGTTTTCGGGTGAAGCACGACGTTCCGGTATTCAATCGCCCCTTTTTGCAGGTGGCAGAGGAATATGCCGACGCCCAGCAGCGCCGCGCTAACGCAGGCGAGGTCAGCAAAGCCCGCTCAAGAAATATCAGAAGCAAGATCGACGGCCCGCTTAAGGCTTATGTCGGCAGCACACAGATTCATCTGGTGACGCAGGAGCGCTGGGCCGACTATCCGCTGTGGCGACGGGAAAACGGCGAAGGCCGTCGCAAAGGCGTCATCAGCGATTCCACCATCCGCATCGAGATGACCATTTTCGCTGCCATTATGAATTTCGCTATCAGCAAGCGGTATGTGCCCGCGCACCACCGCTTTGAAGGCATGCCAAAGCTGAAATCCAACCGCCGCGACGAGTTCACGCTTGAGGAATACCGCAAGCTGCACACGAAGGGGCGCAAATGGATGAAAGAGGCGACCACGCCGCAGGGCGTCTGGTATCGCCAAATCTGCTACAACTTCATCCTCATCATGTGCAACACAGGGATGCGCCCGCCCGAGGCAAAGAACCTACGCTGGCGGGACATCACAACTGCCAAGGACAAGGACGGACAGGAAATCCTTGTCCTCTATGTTCAGGGCAAAGGTAAAACCCGCAAACTCATCGCTCCGATCAGCGTCGGAAAATATCTTGATCGCGTGCGGGAGCTGTCCAAGGCGACCAAGCAGGACGATCACGTATTCACGATCATCAACGGCAAACCCGCCAAATGGCTCTACCGTGATACTGTCGAAGAACTGCTAAAATATACCGACCTTCGCGATGGACCGAGCGGGATTCCACGCACGACATATTGTTTCCGTCATACCTACGCCACCCTGCGACTGTCCGCAGGTGTCGATGTTTATATTCTCGCCCAGCAGATGGGCACGTCAGTCAAAATGATCGAACAGCACTATGGGCATGTGAACACCATCAAGCACGCCGACCGCGTGTTGATGGGCATTGGCGGATGGGACGCCATGCATAATGAAATGAACGAGGAAATCGACAAGCTCGAAGCCAAGGCGAAAGCCGTGGAGTCCATCAAGGCCAAGCAGACGGATAAGCCGTCGCGACCCAAACGCTAGGCGGGCATCGAGCCAGCAACCGGGTCCGGTTGCCGATGCTTCAAGCCTTGCGTTCTGCCGGATTCACAATGCGCCGCTGGCGCTTCTCGATTGTGAACCGGCTGGCGGTTTGGGGAATCAAGCTGCGTCGAGTTCGACGCGGCCCCCATGCCGCCTTCTACCTGCCCGTTGCCGCTGGCAATTTTCAGGGCAGGACTTGCAAAGGGAGACAACCATCGCCCTTTTGTTTGCTCAATGGGCAGAGTTACGGCAGACTTAGAACGCTTGAATGAGGACTGATGCTAGAACGATGCAGGTCACCACAATGGCAGGAGCAATACGCCCATAGGTCAGCGCCGCAAGCCCAGCGAGCGAGATCAGTATATCCGCTGGCTTGGATATCGCATTCGTCCATATCGGATTATACAGTGCCGCAGTGAGAATACCAACGACCGCTGCATTTGTGCCTTTCATGGCGGCTTGCGCCGCAGGTGTTGTGCGGAATGTATCCCAAAATGGTATCACGCCGACCAGCAGAAGAAATCCGGGAACGAAAACAGCAAAGAGCGCCAGCGCCGCGCCAACGACCCCGAACCCCTCAGGGCGGATCACGGCACCAAGGTATGCCGCGAAGGTAAAAAGCGGACCCGGAACCGCTTGTGCAGCACCGTATCCGGCTAGAAATGCGTCATTGGTCGCCCAGCCCGTCTGAACAACGCCTGCTTGAAGTAAGGGTAGAACGACATGACCGCCTCCAAAAACCAGAGCGCCCGCGCGATAAAAGGTGTCAGCCAACGCCAGATTTCCGTTATCCGTTGATAAGGAGGCAAGTGGAAGCGTCAGCAATAATAGTGCGAACGTAACGAGGCAGGTCATTCCAAGACGACGCGACACGCCGAACGGCAGCCTACCCGCGACGCTCGACGCCAAATTCCGGCAGAACACAAGCCCTAGCGCACCGCCTAACACGATAGCGCCGATCTGACCTATCGCGCCGCCTACGATCACCACAAAAAGTAGGGCGACAACGGCTATAGACGCCCGTCGAAAATCTGGCGTCAGTGCGCGCGCCATTCCTACGACAGCCTGCGCCACAATCGCGACGGCCACGAGCTTAAGCCCGTGCGTAACTGCCTCGCCGTAACCACCACTCAAAAGTGAAGCGCCGTGTGCAAACGCCAATAACACGAGTGCGGAAGGCAGTGTGAAGCCTGTCCATGCGGCCAAGGCACCGCGCCACCCAGCACGACCAAGGCCAAGAGCAAACCCAACTTGGCTCGAAGCAGGCCCCGGCAGAAATTGGCACAAAGCGACAAGGTCGGCGTATTCTGCTTCGTCAAGCCATCGCCGCTTCAAAACTAACTCATCGCGGAAATATCCGAGGTGGGCGATTGGGCCACCAAACGACGTTAGTCCTAGTTTAAGAAATACCTGAAAAACTTCTCTAGGTGAATTTGGTGTCATTCATATTCCTCAGCAGCAAAGCGCGACCTTTCTATATTACTTGCGACCACCGCCGCCCGAGCGGTTTCATCGTCCCAGAGCAACCGTTCGACCTTGCCGCGTAACACCGTTTTAATGGCGCGCCTTATCTGTTCGCCTGCCTTGAGCGTCTGAACAGTTTTTCCGGCAGCCTCATCTTTTGTAATGGCGCAGCCTCGCACGAGCAGCTTTATCCAACCATCCTCACCACGTTCCAGCACCTCGGCGGCAACCTGACGCTCGCCTATGCGAAGCGCCTTGCCTTTGCGGCGGTTGTGAAACACGCCTTCTTTCCAGCGGATCACGTCAGCGGCGATGAAGTCTTGAGCCTCTATCCATTGCTCCATGCTTTCCTGTTCCGCGCCGCCATGCTGCGCATCGGAAATCCGTCAGCGCCTACGCCCACCGTCGCGCTCGCGTTGCTCCGCTTCGATGCGCACTAGTTCCTCGCGGATCATTTGCTTGATAGGCTCCAGCGACCGCGTTCCTTCCCACACCATATCAGGCATAATGCTGAAATAGTCGTGGCTGGCGACGTTCCTTAAACCGCGTATCTTATTCCAAGGTATGCCTGGGTGGCGTTCTTTCACATCGTCAGGCAGCTTGCCCGTGATCTCCCCGAGCATTGATAGACGATATGTGGTCGCATCTTGCAGGTCTTGGTCATTCAGATAATCCTCATAGGACCTATCCTTCAAACCGTCCTCTATGCGCTGAATCAGCACTTGGAGATTGTCAAAGTTATCGCTCAGGTCGCGGCTCATTAAAAGACCTGAACCATATCAGCTTCTACGCGCTGTCTGACCCTATCACGTAACCCTCTCCGGGGAATGAAATCCACCTTCGTATTCAGAAGCTCTGAAAGCTCTACTTGAAGCCCGGCCTGATCGAACAAGCTAAACCCGCGATCCGGCACATACTCGAAAAGCAGATCAATGTCCGATTTATCGTCGGCCTCGCCGCGCGCCGTAGAACCAAAGAGATAGAGGGCCGAAACGCCTTGCTGGCGCAGCCTTTGTTCCAACGGCCTCAACCGAGCCAATGCGACCTCTCGTTCCATAGTTCAATTCTGCCACAGAGAGGCGTCGGAGGCAAGGTGGCTCGCCATACGACCTTTGTTATCTGATTGAAATTACTGATATATCAAATGAGCTGGCAATGTCTGCGAGGACTAGCGCACCCCTTAGAATCCCGGCGGCTTTGGCCCACGCGGCTTGGGCTGCTGTTGCAGACGCTGGATTGCAGCGTCGATGTTTTGCAGTGAAGCATAGATATGCGGGTTGAGAAAGACCGACTGACCCATGCTGCGCAGATCGGCCATGATGCGGCCATCCTTGTCGCCATCGCCGCCATTGAGCATTGGCGGCGCGAAGCATCAGCACCCTATGAAGTGCTGTCCAAGGATGCGCATGTGCGCTGGCCGTTTCGTGCCGAAGCGCGAGAGATCGCCCGCGCTGGCTATGTGCGACAGGTGGCCCATGCCACCGACTATCTGGCAGAAGCGCCGTTGTTTCACATCGGCAAGGGCACGGGCACCTTGCGCGTGCGCGGTGACATGGCAGCTCCAAGCAAGGGGCAAGCCCTCGCTCTTGATGGTGAGTCCCTGTTCCAGCACCTGCTGGTGTTCGGCGGCACCGGCGACGGCAAGACCACGGCCATTCTGAAACCACTGCTGCGGCAGGTATTCGCAGAGCCGGAGTGCGGTGCATATATCACCGACGCCAAGGGCGTGCTGTGGCACGACGCCGAGAAGATCGCCGCCGCCGCAGGGCGTTCGGGCGACGTGCTGCGCATCGGCACAGGCACGGGCGACCTTGGCGTGAACATCACCGCTAGCCTCGCACCCAGCCACGTCGCTGCCGTCCTGCGTTCGGTTCTCGCACAGGTCGGCGGGGCACAGGGCGATACCTTCTGGCCCGACATGGCCGCCAACCTCATGCGCCATGCGCTCACCGTTGGCCGTGCCTATGCGGCAACACCAGAAGGAGAAGCGGAGGCTTCGATACCAAGATTACTCGGGCGTCCCCTTCGGACCGGGCTTTATCGCTGGCGCGACGGAACCCACGCGGCGGTTTCCGCCCATTCGGGTTACGATCCCTGACGCATAAGGCTGGGGCGCTGCCCCTAGCGCGCTTGCAAGCACCTTCCGCCCAGCTTCCTCCGCGTGCGCTCCGTGCAGCCGGTTCCCCGCGAAGGTGCTTCCCGCTTGCCCCCCGCTGTTCGCCACGAGGCAGGATTTCAGAAACGCATCTGAAACCCGCTGCCAAAGGAGGGCAGAACCATGAAAACACACCATCCCCAAACCGAACAACCCCGCATCTATGTGGCCTGCCTTGCGGCCTACAATAACGGCATCCTGCATGGTGCATGGATTGAGGCAACCGACGCTTGGCAGATGTGGGAGGCAACCCGCGACATGCTGGCGAAGTCGCCAATCCCCGACGCGGAAGAATGGGCGATCCATGATTATGAGGGCTTCGCCTCTATTCGCATCAACGAATATGACAGCTTTGAGCGCGTTGCCGAGCTGGCCGCGTTCATCGCAGAGCATGGCGCGCTTGGCGCGGAATTGATCGACCACTTTTGCGGCGATTTGGACGAGGCGCGCAGCGCGCTCGATGATCGCCACCTTGGGCAGTATCAGAGCCTTGCCGACTACGTGCGGGACATCACCGAGGAAACCACCGCGATTCCGCAGAGCCTGCGTTATTATATCGACTGGCAAGCGATGGCGCGGGATTGCGAACTCAATGGCGACCTTTTCACCATTCAAACCGCACATGACGCTGTTCATGTGTTTGCGGGGTGCTGACCATGCATCCATCGCAGTCATACCGCTTTCATTGGGAAGGCATCGAAATCGAGGCAACCTATGTCCCCCGTAGTTGGGGAGGCGTGATCGCCCATCTTGAGATCGAAAGCATCCAGCCGCCACGCGCGCCGCTGCCAATCACCGAAACGGGCTACAAGTCGCACTACCACCCTTGCGGCACCGTTGAAGCCAACGGCGGCGACGTGGTGGCGCAGATCATCGCATGGCTGGACGAGGAGGCGACAAAGCCCGAATGGCGCGCATATGCCGCCAAGAGCCGCCAAGGCGAACTATTCTAAGAATGGGAAACCGCGCCGAGAGCGCGGATTTCCCTTCCGCCCCAAGCCCCGGAACCCCGCCCGATTCCGTTTGAAGCGTTCAATGCTAGAAATTGCGTGTGCCGTGCTGCCGACGATTCCGCAAATTTTTCTGCACAATACCTGCACAGACAAAAATCGGTGATTTTTGCCCTGATATTTCAGGTATTTATTGGAATCCAAAGATTTGGAGCGGGTGATGGGACGGCACCTGAGACTGCGCAACGACGCCGACTGCCTGATCATCTCAGAGGCGGCCGATGGCGCAGCGGCGGGAGCGCGCACGGCCTTCGGGGTGATCATCGGCACCGGTTGCGGCGGCGGGTTGCATGTGAATGGCGCGGACTGGGCCGGGGCTGGCGGCTACTCCGGCGAATGGGGCCACACGCCCCTGCCCTGGCGCACGGCCGAGGAGCGCGCCCGGCCCCACGCCTGCTGGTGCGGCCGGACCGACTGTCTGGAGACCTGGGTGTCAGGGACAGCCTTCATGGAGGATTACGAGACCGCCTCTGGACGCGCGCTGGATGGCGCGGCCATCGTCGCGGCGGCCCGCGCCGGAGAGACGGCGGCGGTCGCGGCGCTCGACCGCTACATCGACCGGCTGGGCCGGGGCCTGGCGACGGTCTGCGACCTGCTCGATCCGGAGGTCATCGTGCTGGGCGGCGGGATGAGCAATATCGATGAACTGTACGACCGGCTTCCCGAGGTGATGGGCCGCCATGTGTTCAGCGACACCTTCGCCACCGCGGTGCGGCCGGCGAAGCACGGCGACTCCTCGGGTGTGCGGGGCGCGGCGTGGTTGTGGGACGTTCCGGGAGACGGCCCCTGAACCCGATGCTCAGGGGCCGTCTTTTCCGGCAGATCAGGCCAGCATTCGGACCTTGGGTTCGCGGTTCCACTGGCGGGTGCTCGCCGGGCCGATGAAGGCCTTGGCGCCCTTGGCCAGATCGACCAGGCCGTCGTCCGGGGCGACACCGGCCTTGTCCAGCAGGGGCTGGGCCTCGGCGGTGAAGCCGATGGCCTTGAGGTGGCCGAAGGCGTCGCGGACGAAATCGACCGCCGCCGCCTCGCCCAGGAGGCTGGCGCAGCCGTCTTCGGACAGCACCAGGGCGACGGCGTCGAACACCACCGACGGAGTTCCGGCAAGCTGGCCGTCGGCGGCCAGCATCTTGCCGCCTTTCAGCTTCACCCCGCCGACCTTGGGCGCGACAATCTTGACGCTGGCCCCGGCGCTTTCGGCGGCGGACTTGACCGCCTCAATCAGGGCGCCGTCCGCCCCATCGGTAACCAGGATGCCGACCGCGCGGCCCTTCAGGCTGTCAGGGTATTTGCCGAGGATGCGCAGCGCGGGCGAGGCGTCCATGTCGAAAGGTTCGGCGGCGGGCTTGTTCTTGGCCGGCAGATCCATGGCCAGACCCGCGGCGACTCGCTTGGCTAGGGACTCGTCGACGTTGCGCAGGTTGCCGAGGATGCGGTTGCGCACGTGCTCCATCTGGCACTTGGACAGCTCGAAGACGATGGCGCTGGCCAGGTGGGCCTGCTCGATTTCGGTCTGGGATCGGTAGAACAGGCGCGCCTGGCTGTAGTGGTCGGCGAAGGTCTCGGCGCGCAGCCGCACCTTGGTCTCCTCAACCGGGGCGGCGAAGCTGCGGAAGCCGCCTTCAGGATCCTCGCGGGGACCGCCCTCTTCTCCTGCCTGCGACAGGCTGTTGGGCTCGTAATTGGCGCGGCCCTTGAAGACCTGGGTCTGCATGTGGCCGTCGCGCTGCAGGTTCTGGAAGGGACAACCCTTAGCCTGGTTGATCGGCAGCTGGTGGAAGTTGACCGTTCCCAGCCGCGAGAGCTGGGTGTCCTGATAGGAGAAGGGCCGGCCCTGCAGGAGCGGATCTTCCGACACATCGATGCCCGGCGGCATGTTGGTGGGCAGGAAGGCGGCCTGTTCGGTTTCGGCGAAGAAGTTGTCGGGGTTGCGGTCGAGGACCATGCGGCCGATCACCTTGATCGGATACAGCTCCTCCGGGATCAGCTTGGTGGCGTCGAGAATGTCGAACGGCAGGGCGTCGGCCTCGTCCTGTGTGAGAAGCTGGACGCCCAGCTCCCATTCGGGGAAGTCGCCCTTGTCGATGGCCTCGAACAGATCGCGGCGATGGAAGTCCGGGTCCGCGCCGGCCAGCTTGACCGCCTCGTCCCAGAGGGTGGACTGGGTTCCCAGCTTCGGGCGCCAATGGAACTTGACGAAGGTCGCCTCGTCCTTGTCGTTGATCAGGCGGAAGGTGTGGACGCCGAAACCTTCCATCATCCGCAGGGACCGGGGAATGGCGCGATCGGACATGACCCACATGATCATATGGGTGGATTCCGGCATCAGGCCGATGAAGTCCCAGAAGGTGTCATGGGCGCTGGCGGCCTGGGGATAGCCGCGATCGGCCTCCATCTTCACCGCATGGATCAGGTCGGGGAACTTGATGGCGTCCTGGATGAAGAAGACCGGGATGTTGTTGCCGACGAGATCCCAGTTGCCCTCGACGGTATAGAGTTTCACCGCGAAGCCGCGGACATCGCGGGGCGTATCGACCGAACCGGCCCCGCCGGCGACAGTGGAGAAGCGGGTGAAGACCTCTGTGCGCTTGCCGACCTCGGTGAGGACCCTGGCGCGTGTGTATTTCTCCAGGGACTCGGTCAGTTCGAAAAAGCCATGGGCGGCCGAGCCGCGCGCGTGGACGATCCGCTCGGGAATGCGTTCGTGGTCGAAGTGCTGGATCTTTTCGCGCAGAACAAAATCTTCCAGCAGCGACGGTCCGCGAGGGCCGGCCTTGAGGGAGTTCTGGTTGTCGCTGACCGGCACGCCGTGATTGGTGGTCAGCCGCGCGTCCGGAGCCGAAGCGGTCTGATGGGTTTCGCCCCCGGCGCCGAGGGTCTCCTTGACCTGGGCGGGGGTGGTCCTGGGGGTCTTGGCCATGGGGGTCCTGTCACTTCGGGAATGGGAAGGTGACAACCCAAACGCGCCGGCGACGGAATGGCCGCCTGGTCGGCAAAGTATTTCCGCCTTGATCGCGCCGGCTTCCGGACGCCCCCGCGCCGTCAGCCCCGCGAAGCGCAGATCTGCATGAAGCCGGCGGCCATGAAGGCGGCGAGCCGTTGCTTGACGGCCGGAAAGTCTTCCGATTTGCAGACGCCGCCGGAGAGTTTGTCGATGCGGCCGGTCCGGGCGAGGGTCAGCATCAGGGCGCCGGTGACGAAGTGATAGCCCCAGAAGATGTCTTCCTCGGCGGCGTCGGGCAGAGCCTTCTTCAGCAGATCGATCAGGCGCAGGACCACGGGGTCGAAATGCTCGTCCATCAGGACGGCGCTCTCGGGCGCGCTGGCGACCTGGGCGCCCAGGGCCCCATAGTTCTTCCAGCCCTCGCCGCCCTGGATGTAGAGGTCGAGGTCGGTGTCGAGAAAGGCGCGCAAGGCCCCCTCGACGGTCGGCGCGTCGCCGACGGCGGCGGCGTAGTCATCGAGTGCCTTCATCCGACGGTCGATGGTCACCCCGGCCCGGCGGGCGAACACCGCGTCGAACAGCTTCTTCTTGTCCTCGAAATAGTAGTTCAGCAGGGTGTGGTGGACGCCGACGCTCTTGGCCACGTCCTTGAGGGTGACGCCGTAGAGTCCGTGCTTGGAGAACAGCAGCTCTGCCGCGTCGAGGATCTGCTCCATGGAATCGGCGCGCTGCTCGGCCTTGGTGGCGCGGCGCCGCGGCCGGGCGCCGGCCGGCTTGGCAGCCGGCTTGGCGGTCGGCTTGGCGCGGGACTTGGACGCCGGCGCGGCCTTCAGCGTGGTCTTGGGTTGAATCTCGGACACGCCGTAGTCTTTCCGTGCTGGCGGGACGAGCGTCAAGCTGGCGCGCCGCCGTACTCTGTCCGCAGCCTGATTTTGTCGATCTTGCCCGTCGCGGCCAGCGGCATGCTCGGCAGGCGGATGACGTCGTCCGGAATCCACCAGCTGGCCACCCGGCCCCGCAGCGGCGCCAGAAGGGCCTCGTCGCTGACCTCGCCGGACTCGCGCAGCTCGACCAGCAGGATCGGCCGCTCGCCCCATTTGGCGTCGGTCCGGCCGATGACGGCGGCCAGGGACACCTGCGGCAGGGCGCCGACCACCGCCTCGATCTCGACCGGGTTGATCCATTCACCGCCGGACTTGATCAGGTCCTTGGCCCGGCCGGTGATGATCAGATTGCCGTCGTCGTCGATGCGGGCCAGGTCGCCGGTGTCAAACCAGCCCTCGGCGTCGAGGGCGGTTTCCGTCTCGCCGAAATAGCGCTCGACCACAGCGGCGCCGCGCACCCGCAGGTTTCCCTCGGCGTTGCGCTGGCTGGGCAGGGGCCGGCCTTCCGGGTCGGTGATCAGGAGATCGATGCCAACGATCGGCCGACCGGACTTGCCGGCCGGGCGAACGGGATCGCTCAGCGGCGTGACCGTGCCGGACGGCGACAGCTCGGTCATGCCCCAGGTGGTCTGGACCCGGGCGCCAAGACGGTCCTCCAGCCGGGCCATCAGGGCTTCCGGCATCGGGGCGCCGCCGACCACGATGCGCTTGAGGCTGGGAAGCTGTTCGCCGCTCGCCTCGACGTGCTCCAGCAGGCCGAGCCAGACGGTGGGGACCCCGACCGCGGTGGTGACGCCCTCGGCCTTGATAAGGCGGGCCAGGCTGGCGCCATCGGCATGGCGGCCCGGCAGCACCAGCTTGCCGCCGGCGGCCGGAACCGCGAACGGCAGGCCCCAGGCGTTGGCGTGAAACATCGGCACCACCGCCAGGACGCTGTCGGCTCCCGAGACGGCCATGGCGTCGACCTGCAACAGCCGCTGGGCGTGCAGGAAGCTGGAGCGATGGGTGTAGGTGACGCCCTTGGGCTGGCCGGTGGTGCCGGAGGTGAAGCAGAGGCCGCAGGGCGAGGTCTCGTCGAAGTGGCCCCAGGTCAGGCGCTCGGCCGTTCCGGCCACCAGGGTCGCCAGATTGTCGACGGCAGGAGACCCGGCGCCGTCGACGGTCCGGTCATCGCCCTCGGCCGCATCGATGACCAGCAGCCGTTCGACCGTCGGCGCGCGGGCCGCAATCTGGCGCGCCAGCGGCAGCAGGTCGACGGCGACGATCAGAATGCGGGCCCCTGAGCGGCCGACCATCCAGGCCAGGGTGTCGGCGGTCAGCCGGGGATTGAGGGTATGGCAGACCGCCCCCATGCCCATGATGGCATACCAGGCCTCAAGATGCGGCCGGGTGTTCCAGGCCAGGGTGGCGACCCTGTGCCCGAAGCCGACTCCGAGTCCGGCGAGCACCGTCGATACCCGACGGCTGCGATCCTCAAGGCCGGCATAGCCGATCCGGTCGAGCGTTCCGTCATCCCGCGCCGTCACCACCTGTCCGTCGGGGCGCCATTTGGCGGCGTGCTGGAGGAACTTGTCGAGGGTCAGGGCGAACGGCTGCATGGTCCCGTCGATCATCGGGACTCCGTCGGCTGGGAGGACGGAACCGACGGCGGCAGCGGCGGCGAGACCAGACCAAGGTTCCAGTTCCAGGGAATGCCGCCCACGGCGCGGCGGCGGGCGACCACCTCCTCATGCAGCTCGAACATGCCCGGCATGACCCGGGTGGCCGGCGTGGGGACGTCCCGGAACACCATCCAGACCCGGTCGTCTCCATAGGGGCGCCACGCGGACGCCCCCTCGCCGCCCGGAGCGCCGTCGCGCACGAAGGCGGCCCAATAGTCGGTCATGTCGGAGGAGAGCCGGGCCTCCTGAGGGGTCGCCGGACTCTTCGGCCAGGCCGCCGGCGTGCGGTCGATGACCCCGAAGACATAGGGAATCTCGCTGGCGTGGAAGGCGTGCAGGCCGGCGGAATCGGCGGCCGGGTAGCCGTGGTCGAACAGATAGAGGAAGGCGGGCTGGCCCAGCCGCGTCTGGCGACGGACCAGACGTTCGGCGGTCCAGCCGTAAATCCCGTCGCGGGTGGAGGCGAGAATGCTCTCGCCCATGTCGGAGGCCGGATAGAGCCGCAGGAACTCGTCGGCTAACGGGCCGTAGCGCTGACGGATAGAGGCGACATAGGCCTCGGGCGAGCCGGGCGGCGGCGGGGCCAGAAAGCGCAGGGTGCGGATTTCGCCGCTGTTGAAGCCCGCCAGCAACGGAACGGGGGCCTGCTCCCCGGCGTCGAAGACCTCGACCAGCTGGCGCGGCAGCACCTTGCCGTCGACCGTGCCGAACGGGGCGAAGCCGGCCGCCGCCGCCTTCCAGGTCAGTTCAAACGGCTCCATGGCCCGCAGCCGGGCAAGACCCCGCACGCCCAGTTTCGAGGCCAGCTGCTCGCCGACGGCCTCGGCCGGGGCCTGGCCGAAGCGGGCGGTCTTCAGCTCCGGCGTGGAGATCATATAGGCGCTCTCGGCGATGGCCTTGTGGAACAGCCCCCGGGCCGGTGGCGCGGCCATCAGGTACATGACACTGAGCCCCCCGGCCGACTCGCCGGCGATGGTGACATTGCCGGGATTGCCCCCGAAGGCGGCGATATTGTCCCGCACCCAGCGCAGGGCCGCGATCTGGTCGAGCAGGCCGTAGTTGCCGGAAACCCCGTCCGGAGACTCGGCGCTGAGGTCGGGATGGGCCAGATAGCCGAGCACGCCGAGGCGATAGTTGATGGTCACCACCACGATCCCGCGGCGGGCCAGGGCCTGGCCGTCATAGAGGCTCGAGCGGCTGGCGCCGGCGACCAGGGAGCCGCCGTGAATCCACACCATTACCGGCGCGCCGCTGGCGTTTTCCGGCGTCCAGATGTTCAGCGACAGGCAGTCCTCGCTGACCGCCCCGAGGTCTTCGGCGTAGACGCCGCCGGGACGGGACGGCGGCTGGACACAGGCCGGGCCGAACCGCGTCGCGTCGCGCACCCCCCGCCAGGCCGGCGCGGGCGCCGGCGGTCGCCAGCGATTCCGTCCGGTCGGCGGCGCGGCGTAGGGGATGCCGCGATAGACATCGACCCCCTCCCCGGCCTCGCCCCTGACGGCGCCGGCCGGCGCCTCGACCACCGGTCCCTTGGCGGCCGCGGCCTGCCCGCAGACAAAGAGCCCGGCGGCCAGGGCGATAAGGGCTGGAAGGACTCGGGTCATGCCGCGCTCCGGGCCAGGGCCTGCTCGCGGCCGAGGGCCTGACCGAGGGCGAGAAACAGAACCACCGCCAGGCCGTAGAAGGGCACCAGGGTGTAGAGGGCCATCTGCAGCGAATGCTCGGGATAGCTGGCCCTGAAGGCGTCGCTGATCGCGCCTAGCCAGGTCGGGCCGAGCCCCAGGCCGATCAGATTCATCACCAGCAGCAACAGGGCGCCCGACAGCACCCGCTGATTGGGCCGCACCTCCTCCTGGACCAGGGCGACGGCCGGGGAGAGGTAGAAGTAGTTGAGGAACATCGGGCCGATCAGGAACAGCATCGACAGCTGCCAGGTCGGGGCCCAGACGAATCCGATGAAAAAAGGCACCGCGAGCACCAGGGCGACGGCCGGGAGGTAGGCGTAGGCCCGCTTGTTTCTGGGCGCCAGCCAGTCGGCCAGCCTGCCCGCGGTGAAGATCCCGCCGCCGGCCGCGATACCGACCAGCAAGGCGTAGTAGAGGGCGATCTGCTGCAGCGTCATGCCCTTTTCCCGCATCAGGAACAGGGTGACGAAGTTGAGCAGGCCGTAGGTGACGAATTGAGTGGCGCCGGTGGCCAGGGAAAGCAGCAGCAGCACCGGCCGGGAGAAGAACATCCGGCAGGTCTTCCAGAAGCCCTCGGCCGGCTCGGCGTTCGCCGCGGCGCCGTCCAGCCCCCCGCGCGGCGGCTCGCGCACCGCGAGGAACACCACGACGGCGGTGACTACCCCGACGGCGCCCAGGGCGATGAAGGCGCTGCGCCAGTCATAGGCGGCGGCGATCGAGGCGCCGAAGGCCACCCCCATGGCCTGGCCGATCGGCGGCCCGAGATTGAACAGGCCCAGGGCCGTGCCCCGGGTTCCGGGCCCGAAGTAGTCGGAGATGATGGCGTAGGACGGCGGAACCCCGCCGGCTTCCCCGACTCCGACCGACATCCGCGCCAGGACCAGTTGCGGATAGCTGGCCGAGACGCCGCAGGCGATGGTGGCCGCGCTCCACAGACCACAGGCCAGCGACAGCACCCTGACCCGGTTCGTCCGGTCGGCCAGCCAGCCGACCGGCAGGGAGATCAGGCAGTAGAACAACGCGAAATACAGGCCGGTGATCAGACCCAGCTGACCGTCCGTGACGCCCAGGTCGTCCTGGATCGGCTTGGCCAGAATCGAGAGCAGCTGCCGATCAAGGAAGTTGAGGACATAGACGAAACAGAGGATGGCCAGGACGACCCAGGCGCGCGCCCCGGGCCGGCGGGCGACGGGCGCCGAACGCGCGCCCGCCGCCAGGGGAGGAACCACCGCCTCGGACATCAGAACTCGTAGCCGACGCGCACGCCGAAGGTGCGGGGCCGCAGCCGCCCGTAGCGGCCGTCGATGAAGGCTTCGGGGTGGACGTAGGTCACCGAGTCGTCATCGAACAGGTTCTCGACATAGGCCCCGACGGTAAACTTGCCGAAGGCCAGGCCGAGGTTGGCGTTCACGAAGGTGTAGCTGTCGGTGTAGTCGAAGGTCGCCAGAGGGACGGTCGGCTTGCCCGGCGTGTTGGGGAAGGAGTTGGGGAAACTGCCCACGTGGGCCACGGCGACAGAGGCCTTGGCCTGAACGTTCGGCGTCGGGTCCCAGGCATATTCGACGCGCAGCGATCCCTGGACCCGCGGTCCCGCCAGCCTGGCCCCGACCACCGCGCCGGAGATGGCCGCCTCTGCCGGAGTCAGGTCGGTGACCTTGGCCTCGTTGAAGGCGCCGTTCACCGCCACCGTCCAGCCCTCCAGGGGACGGGTGGAGACCTCGAACTCGATCCCCTTGCTGGTCGCCGCGCCGATGTTGGTGGCGAACTGGACGGAGTCGGACACCCGGTTGGCCTGGACCTGGATGTTCTTCCAGTCGACCCAGTAGAGGGCGACGTTGGCGTTCACCCGGCCATCGAACCAGCGGCCCTTCACCCCGATCTCATAGTTGGTCAGCTTGTCGGAGTCGGCGCCGTTGGGAATGACGATGTCGGTCGGGTCGAGGGTGCTGACGCTGCCGGCGCGGGCGTTGACCACCGGGGCCCGGAAGCCGGTGGCGACCGCGACATAGGTGGTGACCGACGGAACCGGCCGCCAGGAGGCGCTCAGCCGATAGGAGGTGCCATCCTCCTCCGCCTTGACGCCGGTGGCGGCGGCGACCGGCGCGATGGTCACCGGGCCGGACAGGCCGAAGTAGGCCAGGGTCAGGTAGTTGCTGGTGTAGCCGCCCGGCTCGGTGAAGGCCTGGGCGTCCAGCGAGCCGTACCGGAGGCCGCCGGTGATCCAGAAGTCCGGCGTGAAGCGGTAGGTCAGCTCCCCGAAGACCGCCTTTTCGTGGCTGATCGCATGGGCGCCGAAGCGTTGGTAATACTCGTCCGGCAGGCCGGTGATGCCGTGCGAGGCAAGGAAGGCCGGATTGGACCGGTAGCCGTAGTCCACGTCGCGCCGCTTCTTCATGTAGAAGCCGCCGACCGACCAGTCGAACCGGCCGCCGGGGTCGGACACCAGGCGGGTCTCCTGGACCAGGGTGTCGTCGAAGGCGTCGGCGTCGAGGGCGAAGGCGAAGCGCTGGGCATAGGTGCCGGCGAGGTCGACATAGAAGCGCTGATCATAGTCGCCGTGCGTCGTCGAGCTGATCAGGCGGGCGCCGTCGAACTGGTATTCCACGGTCAGGTTGTAGTTGGTCAGGTCGCTGGTGAAGCGGTCGGGGCGATCCGACCGGCGCACATAGGTTCCGAGCGCCGGGTTGGTCAGCGACGAATCATGCGGGTCGCTGATCTCGTGGGAATACATGGTGCGGATGGTCAGGCGATCCGTCGGCTCCCACTGCAGGATGGCGCGGCCGCCGTACTGGGACAGGGAGTTGGAGTCCTTGACGCCGGTTCCCACGTTGTCGACCCAGCCGTCCTCCTCCCGGAGGAAACCGGCGATGCGCAGAGCCAGCTGGTCCTTGATGATCGGCACGTTGATCATGGCGTTGTAGCGCTGCCGCAGGCCGCCATTGTCCATCGCCCCCAGATCGACAAAGATCGAGGCGTCGAAGCCCGACGGGTCGGAATCGTGGGTCAGGATGCGCAGCGCCCCGGCCAGGGAGCCGGAGCCGAACAGGGTGCCCTGCGGCCCGCGCAGGAACTCGACCCGCTCAACATCGAACAGACTGGGATCAAGAATGGTCGAGTTGCCGTTGGCCGAGATCGGCATCTCGTCGATGTAGATGGCGACCGAGCTTTGCAGGTTGGCGCCATAGCCGTTGGTGGCGATGCCGCGAGCCGTGAAGTTGTTGAAGTTGGCCGTCGGCCGGTTCAGCACCACGCCGGGCGTCGACATGGCCAGACCCTCGAAGCCGACCGTGCCGCTCTCGTTCAGCTGCTGCTGCGAATAGGCGGTGATGGCCAGCGGAACGTCCTGCAGCTTTTCGTCGCGGCGGGTCGCGGTGACGATCACCTCCTCGACGACGGCGGTGGAGTCCGCCTTTTCCTTCGAAGCGTCCGGAGTCTCGGCGGTCTGGCAGAAGGCCGGCGACGCCGCCGCGGCCATCAGGTCGGCGCAGGCCGACCCGAGCAGAATTCCCTTCATATGTCCCTCCCTGTCAGCGCCGGTCTTGTGCCGGGCTGTTGACGGGAAGATGCGCCGGGAACTTCGCGACTGTCAATCCTCACTCTCGTGCGCGTGAATATCCTGCGTAACGTCGGATTGTGAGATCGCCGGGCCGAAAACGGCGGGCGTCGACAGCGGATTTCCGTCAGACCCGGCCCGCCTCGCCGCGGCGCCGGAGGCGGCTGGGCGCACCGCGCGTCCGCCCCCTTGCCCCGTCCGCCGCGCCGCGCGATCACTCTCCGATGACCGCCTTCTGCCGCGATTGCTTCTGGACCGGCGGGGATCCCCCTCCCCGCCGCTGCCCCGCCTGCGGATCGCCCCGGATCGTGGCCCACGCCGAGCTGGACAGCCTGTCCATCGCCCACATGGACTGCGACGCCTTCTACGCCTCGGTGGAAAAGCGCGACCGGCCGGACTTGCGGGATGTGCCGCTGATCATCGGCGGCGGGGTGCGGGGCGTGGTGTCGACCTGTTGCTACATCGCCCGGATGAGCGGGGTGCGCTCCGCAATGCCGATGTTCACGGCGCGAAAGCTGTGTCCGGAGGCGGTGATCCTGAAGCCGGACTTCAGCAAATATGTGCCCGAGAGCAAGCGGATCATGGCGATGATCCGGGACCTGACGCCGCTGGTGCAGACCCTCTCCCTGGACGAATGCTGGATCGATCTGTCGGGGACGGAACGGCTGCACGGCATGAGCCCGGCCCTGACCCTGGCCCGGCTGCAGGCCCGGATCGAGGCCGAGGTGGGGCTGACCGTCTCCATCGGCCTCGCGCCCAACAAGTTCCTGGCCAAGATCGCCTCTGAACTGGACAAGCCGCGCGGATTTTCCGTGCTGGGATCGGAAGCGCCGGCGGTGCTGGCGCCCAAGTCGGTGCGGATTCTGCCGGGCGTCGGACCGGTCTTCGCCGCCACGCTGGAGAAGGCCGGCTACAGGACCGTCGGCGACCTGGCGCGGGCCGAGTTGAAGGATCTGGCCACCGAGTTCGGCAGCCAGGGCATGAGCCTGCATAGACTGGCCAACGGCCAGGACGCCCGGGTGGTCAATCCGCGGGAAGGCCGCAAGACGATCAGCGCCGAGACGACCTTCAACGAGGATTATTCGGACCGCGACACGCTGGAGAACATTCTCTGGCCGCTGTGCGAGAAGGTGGCGCGGCAGCTGCGCAAGGAAGGCATCACCGGGCGGGTGGCGGTGCTGAAGCTGCGCCGCACGGATTTCAAGATCATCACCCGGCGGCGAACCCTGCCCGTGGCCACCCAGACGGCGAAGACCCTGTTCGGCGTGGTGCGGGAACTGCTGGCGGCGGAGGTCAACGGCACCGCCTATCGGCTGATCGGAGCGGGCCTGTCGGATTTCGAGCCGGCCGGCGCCTCGGGCGAGGACTTCTTCGCCGGAGACGAGCGCCGGGCCCTCAGCCAGGAGACGGCGATGGACCGGCTGGAAGCAAAGTTCGGCAAGGGCGCCCTGGTGACGGGTCGCGCCCTGAAGAAGGAGTGAGGCAGGGTCGAAGGGGTTGATCGAACGGGTCAAGCTATACGGCGCGATGCCGCCGACTAGTCTGACGCCATGGATGCGACAAGACAGGCCCTGCGCTGGCAGGCGGAGCAGTGTGACACCCTGGGCTCGGCCTTCTCGGCCACGGTGCTGCGGGCGGCCGCCGACGGCCATCTGGGCGCCCTCGACGATCTGTTCTCGGGCTGGACCGGCCTTGAGGCCGGCGCGCATATCCGCGATGCGACACCCCTGCGCCTGCTTGCGGCCCTGCATCATCTGACCCTGACCGGCGCGGCGCCCGCCCTGGCGAGGCTCTATCCGGCGACGTCCGGGGAAACCGACTGGCAAGCCCTGATCCCCGCCGCGCGATCGGTCCTTGAAGCCCATCGCGATCAGGTCGCCGCCTTCATGACCTCGCCGCCGCAAACCAATGAAGTCGGCCGGTCCCTGTGCCTGGCGCCGGGTTTCCTGATGGTCGCGGCGCGCACCGGATTGCCGTTGAGCCTGCTGGAGATCGGCGCCAGCGCCGGGCTGAACCTGAGGTGGGACCGCTATGGCCATGATTTCGGCGGCAGGCGGTGGGGCGACGCCGCCTCCCCCGTTCAGCTTCGACGGACTGGCGCGGCCCGGCGCCGGCCCTGACCCCGGCGGTGACGGTGGTCTCGCGGGCGGCCTGCGATCAGGCGCCCCTGGACGTGAACGACGACGACACAGCGCTGCGGCTGCAGGCCTATGTCTGGGCCGACCAGCCGGCGCGGCTGGCCCGATTGCGCGGCGCCATCGCCATCGCCCGGTCGACGCCGGCGACGGTGGAGGCGGCCGACGCCGGGGCCTGGACCGAGTCGCGGCTCGCCCCCTCCGAGGGACGGGCGACCGTGCTGTTCCATTCGGTGATGTGGCAGTACATGCCGCGCGAGACTCAAAAGACCGTGAGCGAGGCCATCCACACGGCGGCCTCCGCGGCGACCGCGGCCGCGCCGTTTGCCTGGCTGCGGATGGAGCCCGACCCGTCACAGGAGGGGTTTCCAATGGCGGTGCGGCTCACCATATGGCCGGACGGACAGAACTATCACCTGGCCAATGTTCACCCGCACGGCGCCTGGGTGGAATGGCTCGGAGAACAGGCTGTCAGCCCCTAAAGCATCGGCGCGGCCATCAGCCCCCTTCCAAAGCGCCGATGTTTCCATATCTAATTGACAAGAATGGCGGCCGCGTCGCGGACCGTCGCTACGGGTATCAAAGGTCGGCATGGCGGAACGGAAATCAGGAACTGGCGCGGGCCAGGGCGGCGCGGGAACGGGCGTGGTCACCCAGACCAGGGCCAAGACCGCAAAGCCCTCGCTGTATCGCGTGCTGATCCTGAACGACGACTACACGCCGATGGAGTTCGTGGTTTACGTGCTTGAGCGTTTTTTCAACAAATCGCGCGAAGATGCGACGAGGATCATGCTTCACGTGCACCAGAATGGCGTTGGGGTCTGCGGGGTCTTCACCTACGAGGTCGCCGAGACCAAGGTGGCCCAGGTGACCGACGCCGCTCACCGGCACCAGCACCCGTTGCAGTGCACTATGGAAAAGGATTGAGGAGCCCACATTGCCCTCGTTTTCGCGCAATCTCGAAGAGACCCTCCATCGCGCCGTGGCGTTCGCCAACCAGCGAAAGCACGAGTATGCGACCCTTGAGCACCTGCTGCTCTCCCTCGCCGACGACGAGGATGCGGCGGGTGTGATGACCGCCTGCGATGTGAACCTGCCGGAGTTGAAGAAGACTCTCGTCAACTACATCGACACCGAACTGAAGGCCCTGATCGTCGAGGACGGCGAGGACGCCAAGCCGACCGCCGGCTTCCAGCGGGTGATCCAGCGCGCCGTGATCCACGTCCAGTCGTCGGGCCGTGACGACGTCACCGGGGCCAATGTGCTGGTGGCGGTGTTCAGCGAGCGGGAAAGCCACGCCGCCTATTTCCTGCAGGAGCAGGACATGACCCGCTACGACGCGGTCAACTACATCGCCCACGGCATCGCCAAGAAGGCGGGGGCGTCCGAGCCCAAGAACGTCAAGGGCGCCTCGCCGGAAGACGAGGACGGCAAGCCCAACGCCAAGACCGGCGGCGAGGCCCTGGAGGCCTATTGCGTCAATCTCAACGAGAAGGCGCGGGCCGGTAAGGTCGATCCGCTGATCGGCCGCATGGCCGAGGTCGAGCGCTGCATCCAGATCCTGTGCCGGCGGACCAAGAACAACCCGCTGCTGGTCGGCGATCCCGGCGTCGGCAAGACCGCCATCGCCGAGGGCCTGGCCCGCAAGATCATCAACCACGAAGTGCCGGAAGTTCTCGAGGGCGCCACCATCTTCTCCCTCGACATGGGCTCGCTGCTGGCGGGCACCCGCTACCGCGGCGACTTCGAGGAGCGGATCAAGCAGGTGATCAAGGAGTTGGAGACCCACGCCAACGCCATCCTGTTCATCGACGAGATCCACACGGTCATCGGCGCCGGCGCGACCAGCGGCGGGGCGATGGACGCCTCCAACCTGCTCAAGCCGGCCCTGGCCAGCGGCACGCTGCGCTGCATGGGCTCGACCACCTACAAGGAATTCCGCCAGCACTTCGAGAAGGATCGCGCCCTGGTGCGCCGGTTCCAGAAGATCGACGTCAACGAGCCGACGATCAGCGACACCATCAAGATCCTCAAGGGCCTGAAGACCTACTACGAAGAGTTCCACAAGCTGAAGTACACCAACGACGCCATCAAGACGGCGGTGGACCTCTCGGCCCGCTACATCACCGACCGCAAGCTGCCGGACAAGGCGATCGACGTGATCGACGAGGCCGGGGCCGGTCAGATGCTGCTGCCGGAGTCGCGGCGCAAGAAGACCATTGGCGTCAAGGAAATCGAGGCGGTGATCGCCAAGATCGCCCGCATTCCTCCCAAGTCGGTGTCCAAGACCGATACCGAGGCGCTGAAGCAGCTCGAGGAGGATCTGAAGCACGCGGTGTTCGGCCAGGACGAGGCCATCGCCCAGCTGTCCTCGGCCATGAAGATGGCCCGGGCCGGTCTGCGCGACGCCAACAAGCCGATCGGCAGCTATCTGTTCAGCGGCCCGACCGGGGTCGGCAAGACCGAGGCTGCGCGTCAGCTGGCCCAGACGCTCGGCATCGAGCTGCTGCGCTTCGACATGAGCGAGTACATGGAGCGCCACACCGTCAGCCGCCTGATCGGGGCCCCTCCCGGCTATGTCGGCTACGACCAGGGCGGCCAGCTGACCGATGCGGTCGACCAGCATCCCCACGCGGTGGTGCTGCTCGACGAGATCGAGAAGGCGCACCAGGACGTCTACAACATCCTGCTGCAGGTGATGGACCACGGGGTGCTGACCGACGCCAACGGCAAGAAGGTCGACTTCCGCAATGTGGTGCTGATCATGACCACCAACGCCGGCGCCTCCGACGCCCAGCGCCAGTCGATCGGCTTTGGCCGCGGCAAGGTCGAGGGTGAGGAAGAGGCGGCGCTGAAGCGGCTGTTCACCCCCGAATTCCGCAACCGCCTCGACGCCGTGGTGGCCTTCAAGCCGCTGACCAAGGACATCATCCGCCAGGTGGTCCAGAAGTTCGTTCTGCAGCTGGAAGCCCAGTTGGCCGATCGCAACATCACCATCGAGACCAGCGACGAGGCCGCCGACTGGCTGGCCGAGAACGGCTTCGACGAGCTCTACGGCGCCCGGCCTCTGGCCCGGGTCATCCAGGAGCACATCAAGAAGCCGCTGGCCGACGACATCCTGTTCGGCAAGCTGGCCAAGGGCGGCCACGTCAAGGTGGTGCTCAAGGACGGCAAGATCGCCTTCGACTTCGATATCGACGAGCCGGAACCGAGAGAGCCCGGCGCGCCGGAGATCGAGGAGCCCGCGCTGGCCGAATAGGCCAGGCGGCGACCAGGAGAACAGGCCGGGCGGAGCTCACTCCCCCGGCCTTTTTTCTGCCCACTCTTGTGATCCCCCCGCCCCGAGCCCAAGTCAGTGATCAGGGTTCAGTTGAGGGGCAGACTCATGAAACGCAGCATCGTCGTCACCGGGGTCTCGACCGGAATCGGCTGGGGCGCCGTGAAGGTCCTTACGGAGAAGGGATTCCACGTCTTCGGCAGCGTCCGCAAACCGGCCGACGCCGACCGGCTGAAGCAGGAATTCGGCGACGGCTTCACCCCCCTGATCTTCGACGTGACCGACGAGGCCGCCGTCAAACAGTCGGTGGCGACAGTGCGGGAGGCGCTGAAGGGCGAGACTCTGGCGGGGCTGGTCAACAACGCCGGCATCGCTGTCGCCGGGCCGCTACTGATGCTGCCGATCGAGGATTTCCGCCAGCAGATGGACGTCAATGTCACCGGGCTGGTGATCACCAGCCAGGCCTTCGCGCCGCTGCTGGCCGCCGATCCGGGGACCACCGGCACGCCGGGACGCATCGTCAACATCAGTTCCGTCGGCGGCCGCAACGCCATGCCGTTCATGGCCCCCTACAACGCCTCGAAGTTCGCGGTGGAAGCCATTTCCGAAAGTCTGCGCCGCGAGCTGCAGCTGTTCGGGATCGACGTGGTCGTCGTCGCCCCGGGGGCCGTGGCCACGCCGATCTGGAGCAAGGCCGAGGAGGTCGACGTCTCACCCTATGCCGGCAGCGCCTACGGCCCGGCCCTGGATCGGCTGCGCGCCTTCATGATGCAGAACGGCCCCAAGGGTCTGCCGCCGGAAGCCATCGGCCGGGCGATCCACAAGGCCCTGACCACAGCCAGACCCAAGGTCCGCTACACGGTGACGCCCGATCCGGTGCAGGTGCTGATGAGCGAGATCCTGCCGCGTCGAACGATGGACCGGATCGTCGGCAAGCGCTTGGGTCTGCTGCCGGAGTAGGCTCCGCCCCTACCCCATCGGCAGAAGCAGACCCGCCATGGCGGCGCTCATCAGATTGGCCAGGGAGCCGGCGGCCACGGCCAGCAGACCGTAGCGGGCGATCAGGGGCCGCTTTTCGGGGATCAGGCCACCGAGCACCCCCATCTGGATGGCGATGGAGCTGATGTTGGCGAAGCCGCAGAGAGCGAAAGTGACGACCGCCTGGGTGTGGGGCGACAGGCCGGCGCGGGCCTCGCCGTAGTGGAGGTAGGCGACGAATTCGTTGAGGATCAGCTTTTCGCCGAACAGTTCGCCGGCCTTGAACGCCTCGTCCCAGGGAATGTTCAGCATGAACATCACCGGGGCGAAGATGTAGCCGAGGATCTGCTGGAAACTGAGGTCCGGATGGCCGAAGAGGCCGCCGATTCCGCCAAGGATGCCGTTGGCCAAGGCGATCAGGGCGACGAAGACGATGAGCATGGCGCCGACGGCCACGGCCAGTTGAACGCCATCCTGGGCGCCGTTGAAGGCGGCCATGATGATGTTGGTCGCCCGCTCTTCTTCCTCCGGCTCGGGTGCACTGGCGGCGATGGCCTGAACCTCTTCATCGGCTTCGGCGGCCGGCGCGGCCTTTTCATCCGGCAGGATCAGCTTAGCCATCAACAGACCGCCCGGCGCGGACATGAAGGCCGCGGCGAGCAGATAGCGCAGGTCCGCCCCCATCGAGGCGTAGGCGGCGAGGATGGAGCCCGCGACCCCGGCCATGCCGGTGACCATCAGGGCGAAGATCTGGGCGTCGGTCAGGCCGCGAAGATAGCGGCGCACGACCAGCGGTGACTCGGATTGGCCGACCAGCACATTGGCCGCGGCATAGAGGCCCTCGACCCGGTCGACGCCAAGGATCCAGCGCAGGGCGCCCCCGCCCCACTTCACCACCAGCTGCATGATTCCCAGGTAGTAGAGGATCGAGACCAGGGCGCTGAAGAAGATGATGATCGGCAGGATGTTGATAGCGAAGCTGGCCACGCCGTTCACCTGGGTCAGACCGCCGAAGACCATCTCGATCCCGACCTTGCTGTAGCCCAGCAGACTCTCGACGCCGCTGGCGGCCCCGGCCATTACCGCGCGGCCGAACGGCAGATAGAGGACGAACACCGCCATCGCCGCCTGCAGCAGAAAGGCGCTGATCACCACGCGAAGATTGATCCGCCGCCGGCCGCGCGACAGCAGCAGGGCGACGGCGAGGATCAGGAGGATGCCGCCTGCGCCAATGAGGATACGTTGCATGCTGGCCACCCGACGGCTGGACTCGCCCGCGTGGGGCCAAGCATCAGGTTATCAGAAGCTGATGGCGGCGCTATCTGGGATCGGCTTGCCCGGCGCCGGGGCCTGGATGACGTATCGATAGTTCTGTTCGACCCGAACATGCAAAACCACATCCCCAAACGGGATGTCGGTCTCCGCGGCGCGAACAGCGTCAAGTCGGGCGAGCGCCGCGGCTTTCACGGCCTCCGAGGCGTCGCGATCGATCACCCACATCATCAGCCGCAGGGCGTCGCGCAGCACGGCGCGCTGGTCGGCCGTGGCCAGGGGTTCGAGAGTCACCTCCACGAGGCGGGTCTGGTTCTCGTCATTGCTGCAGACGCGCCATTCCCGATCCCAGTAGTCCAGTCTGTGGCAGGCGTGGGCCACGGAGGGAAAGGGCGGCCAGGGCGCCCATCCTGGAGGATCGCTGGTATCTCCTGGTTCCGCCAACATGATCTTTGCTATCGCCCGCTTCGGGTCGAGTGGATAGCCACCGCCCGCCGCCAACCGGGTCCTCTCGGCCAGCTCTTGCCGGGCCTGCGCCTCCAGCGGCGCCCAGACCTGATAGCTGTGATAGCTGGTGGCCAGCATCGTAACGCCCGCAACAGCCACCAGCAGGACCGGGGCCAGCCGGCCGACGAGGCTCCAGCCAGGGGACGCCGGCCTTTCATCAAAGCCCATTCTGCCGAGAAGGTTGGAGCGATTAACAAGCTCGATCAGGACGACGCCGATAACCCAGATCAGTCTGGCGCCGGCAAAGGAGACCAGGGCGCTCGCGATCACCGCAAGCGCGGTCACTGACCAGTAGAGATAGACCTTATGGCGAAGGTCGAAGGTGAAATAGGGGTGTCGTCGAGGCGGCGCCCGCCAAGCCAAAACACTTAAGGCTCCAAGCAGCGTGACAATCGCCGCCAGTGAGATGATCGCGAACCGATGCTCGGTTGCCAGAAACTCCAGATAGCCCGAAGCGGCCGGCGCGAGATTCACCGACCCGGCGCCACGACCATGCAGGTCTGACGCTTGGCGCTGAGGGCCTTGCAGGCGGCCCGGGCGCCGTCGGCGGTCAGGCCGGTGAACTGCACCCTGAAGAAGCCGCCAACCCGGTCGCCGATCACGCCCTCGGCGTCGTCCAGAACCTGGCCGAACCGCTTGCGAATGGTGACCAGCTGGGTCTTCGCCTGGTCCTTGCTCTTGAAGGCGCCGACCTGGGCGGTCCACTGGCCCTTGGGCTTCTTCGGGGCGGGGGGCTTGCGGGCGGGCGGCGCCTTGGCCTTGGCGGGCGGATCAGCGACAGGCGTCATGGAACTGGCGACCTGAAACGAGGCGGCCGCGGGACCGGGACCGTTGACGAAAGACGCCTGCGGCAACTCGGCGTCGCCTTGCTCCAGCGAAGCGAACTGCGTCGCGTCCGGCTCAGGCGGCTCGAACATGCTCTGGGCGACGAGGATGGGTTCGCCCTGCTGGCGGCGTCGCAGCACGTCCCATCCGGTGTTGAGCAGATACTGCACATGGTTGTCGCGGGCCGCGTTGGACGTTCCCCCGAGCATCACCACGATCAGTCGACGGCCGTCGCGCACGCCGGAGGCGGCGAGGTTGTAGCCTGAGGCGTTGGTGTAGCCGGTCTTCAGGCCATCGACCCCGTCCATGCGGAACAGCAGCCGGTTGTGGTTGTTCATGCTGACGCCGCGGTAGGTGAAGGTGCGCAGGTTGAAGAGGTTGTAGTACTGCGGATAGTCCCGCATCACGGCGCGGGACAGGATGGCGATGTCGCGCGCGGTCGAGACCTGGCGGCTGTCAGGCAGGCCCGAGGCGTTGACGAAGCGGGTGTTGAGCATCCCCAGCTCCTGGGCCCGCAGGGTCATCAGGGCGGCGAACTTCTCCTCCGAACCGCCGGCCATGTGTTCGGCCAGGGCGACGGCCATGTCATTGGCCGACTTGACCGCGATGGCCTTCATCGCATCGTCGACGGTGATCACGTCGCCTGCGGTCATGCCCAGCTTGGTCGGCGGCTGCTTGGACGCCTTCGCCGAAACGGTGATCAGGTCGGTCGGCTTCATCCGCCCTTCCGACAAGGCCTCGAAGGCCAGGTAGAGGGTCATGACCTTGGTGATCGACGCCGGATAGCGCTGGCTGTCGGCCCGCTTGGCGTAGAGCACCTCGCCGGTGTTGGCGTCGACGACCACCGCCGCATATTTGGGCTGGTCCGCCGGGTTGGGTCGCATCGCCGCCTGAAGCTGGGCGTAGGGAACCTGCGCCTGGGCCAGGCCGCTCATCATTGGCGCGACAACCATCGCCAGGACGGCAAGGGCGGCGAAAACGACGCGTCGGGCGGGCTGGAACATGCTGCGTCCGTCGTAAAATTCAATGGGTTAGGCCGCCTCGGCTGTAGAGGCGACGGGCACCCTAACATGCACCATCCCGGCTTACGCCAAAGTAAACACCTCTTGAGCGAATTGGCCGCAATTGCGCCGATCCGGGCGCTTTCCGCGAGATTTGACACTTTTGTGCACTGCACAAATTTCTTGACTGCTGCACTGCAACATGAGAGAACCCCGTTGCGTCGATCCTCCCCCGGTAGTCGACCCCCACGATCCGAGCCCAAGCCCTTCAAGGAGCCTTCCCATGGCCGCCGCCGAAACCCTCAAGACCACCGTCGAGCAGTTCACCACCGCCGGCAATCAGGCTTTCAAGGACTCCGTCGAGAAGTCCCTGGCCGGCCTGAACGAAATGAACGCCCATTCGAAGAAGAACCTCGAGGCCGTCGTCGCCTCGGTGACCGCCGCCACCAAGGGCGCGGAATCGCTGGGCGCCCAGGCCATGGCCTACTCCAAGAAGGCCATGGAAGATCAGGTCTCGGCCGCCAAGGCCCTGTCCGGCGCCAAGAGTGTTCAGGAAGCCATGGAACTGCAGACCACCTGGGCCAAGAGCGCCATGGAGCTTTACATGGCCGAGATCGGCAAGATGGGTGAAACCGTCGCCGCCGCCGTAAAGGACAGCATGAAGCCCCTGAACGAGCGCGTGACCGCCACCGTCGAGAAGATCCAGTCGGTGAAATAAGCCTTCGGCCGAAAGGCCAAGACGTCGAGATCGCCCGGGCCCGCAAGGACCCGGGCTTTTTCGTGCGCTTTGCACGGCGGTCCGCTTTCCCGGATGGCCGGAGCGGGCTAGGTATCTGGCCATGTCAAACGTCGAACAACGTCTCGCCGCCGCCGGCATCGCCCTGCCCGACCCGGTCGCCCCGATCGCCAACTATGTGCCCTTCGTCCGGTCGGGAAATCTGCTGCATATCTCCGGTCAGGTGTCGCTGGACGCCTCGGGCGGGATCAAGGGCATGGTCGGCCAGGATGTCGACGTGGACACCGCCATCGCCGCCGCCCGGCTGTGCGGCATCAATCTGGTGGCCCAGATGAAGGCCGCCACCGGTGATCTCGACAAGGTCGTCCGGGTGGTCAAGCTGGGCGGCTTCGTTCAGGCCGGGCCGGACTTCTACGACATTCCCAACATCGTCAACGGCTGTTCCGACCTGATGGTCGAGGTGTTCGGCGAGGCCGGTCGCCACGTCCGTTCCGCCGTGGGCGTCTATCGCCTGCCCCGCAACTTCGCCGTCGAGGTCGACGCCGTCGTGGAGCTGGCGCCATGAAACACCATCCGCGCCCCAAGCCGGAGGATTTCGGCCAGGCCTGGGAGCTGCTGTTCAGCCCGCCGATCGCCCACCGCGGACTGTGGTCGCCGGGCGGCGCGCCCGAGAACAGCCTGGCCGCTTTCCAGGCCGCCTGCGCCGGCGGCTACGGCATCGAGCTGGATGTCCAGATCACCGCTGATGGGGAGGCGGTGGTGTTTCACGACTACAGCCTCCACCGGATGACCGGCGCCGAAGGCAAGGTTCGCGACCATACCCTAGCCGAGTTACAGGCCCTGCGCCTGGCCGGCACGGACGAGACCATTCCGACCCTGGCCGAGGCCCTGGTCGAGGTCGGGCACCGCGCCCTGGTGCATATCGAGCTGAAGACGCCCTTCGGCGAGGTCGGTCCGCTGGAAAAGCGGGTCAGCGAGGTGCTGCTCGACCACAACGGCCCCATCTGCGTGATCGGCTTCAATCCCTACAGCCACGCCTGGTTCGCCGACCATCATCCGCAGATCCTGCGCGGGCTGGACAGCTATGACTGGAGCGACGGCGCGGTGACCCATCTGTCGCCCGAGATCCGCAAGAGCTTCGCCAACCTGGAACATGTGGCCATCGCCCGGCCGGACTTCCTGGCCCTGCACGCCGAAATGCTGCCCAGCGCCAAGGCTGAAGCCTACCGGAAGCAAGGCATGCCGATCATCGCCTGGACCGTGCGCAGCCTGGAGGAAGGCGAGCGGCTGGAGCCCTTCTGCGACAACGTCATCTTCGAGGGCTTCCGGGCGTGAAACTGAAGCCGGCGGTCCGGATTCACCGCCGCATCAACGAGATCGGCCGCGACGAATGGCGGGCCTGCGCCGGCGACGGCAATCCGTTCGTCGCCTACGACTTCCTCGACATCCTCGAGGAGAGCGGTTGCGCGGCCGACCGCACCGGATGGGCGCCGCATCACCTGGCCATCGAGGACGAGGCCGGGGCGGTGGCGGCGGTCATGCCGCTCTATCTGAAGAGCCACAGCCAGGGGGAGTATGTCTTCGACTGGTCCTGGGCCGACGCCTATGAGCGAGCCGGGGGGCGCTATTATCCCAAGCTCCAATGCGCCTCGCCCTTCTCGCCGGTCACCGGGCCGAGGCTCCTGGTGCGGCCCGACGTCGACCGCGACGAGGGGCGGCGGATGCTGCTCGGCGGGGCCCTGACCCTGTGCGACAAGATCGGCGCCTCGGGGCTGCACGTCACCTTTCCCGACGAGGGCGACTGGCGGTTCCTGACGGGGGCCGGACTGCTGGCGCGGCAGGACCAGCAGTATCACTGGACCAACGCCGGCTACGAAACCTTCGACGACTTCCTGGCGGCCCTGTCGTCGAACCGGCGCAAGACCATCCGCCGCGAGCGCCGCGACGCCCAGGCGGGGATCGAGATTGTCGCCCTGAGCGGGGATCAGCTGACCGAGGATCACTGGGACGCCTTCTTCGGCTTCTACACCGACACCGGATCGCGAAAGTGGGGCCGGCCCTATCTGAACCGATTGTTCTTCTCCCTGCTCGGCGAGCGAATGGCCGACAAGGTCTTGCTGGTGATGGCCAGACACAAGGATGAGGGGCGTGAGGGACGGTGGATCGCCGGGGCCCTGAACCTGATCGGCGACGATTGCCTCTATGGCCGCAACTGGGGCTGTATCGAGGAGCGGCCCTTCCTGCACTTCGAGCTCTGCTACTACCGGGCCATCGAGGAGGCGATCCGGCTGGGTCTGAAGCGGGTCGAGGCCGGGGCGCAGGGCCAGCACAAGATCGCCCGGGGCTACCTGCCCTCCCCGGTCTATTCCGCCCACTGGATCGCCGACCCGATGCTGCGCGAGCCGGTGGCGCGATTCCTCGACCAGGAACGGGCCGCGGTGCAGGGCGAGATGGACTGGCTGTCGGAGGAAATGTCGCCGTTCAGGCAGGGTTGAGGGGAAAGGCCGTCCACAGGTCTTCCACGCTGTCGAGTTCAATGGTGGGCAGGGATTCCAGGACAGCGGCCTTTCGCCGTTCGAACGCCGCCAGGTCCGTCTGTGGCCGGTCAAAGAAGGCCTGGCGGTCCTCGCGGCTGCGCCAGCGGGCAATGGCGACGAAATCGCCGTTCTGATCGCGGAACAGCGACGACCCGCCGGAGCCGAAGTCGTCGATGGCCACCTGTGTCGCCGCCGCCCAGTCGCGGGCGTACTGCTCCTCATGGCCGGGCCGGATCTTCATGCGGTAGATGGCGACAAACATCAGGACGCCGCCGCCGCGTCCTTGAGCAGGGCGATCAGATCGCCGTCGACCTCCGCCGCCGAGGCCAGGGTGATCGCCGACTTCAGCCGCTCGGACCAACCCTCGTTGCGGGCTGGCTCAAGGCGGGAAGACGCATCCGGCGCCACCGCCAGCCCCAGCCTGGCCTTGCCGCCCTTCAACGGCCGGATGGCGGCGAACTGGAAGTTCCGCGACCAGGCCGAGAAGCCCTTGCGCTGGCCGGTGACCAGGCCCTCGAAGTCGCTGACCGCCGCTTCGACCGCTTCGAAGATGGCGCGGGAGTGCGGGTCTTTCCACAGGGCCTCGCGAAGCTGTTCCGGCTGATCCCAACCGGTCTCGGGGAAGGCCCGGGACAGGATGATCGAGGCGCGGTTCTGGCCCAGGCCGTGATGGGTCTTCATCCAGGTCAGCCGCGCCCGCGGCGCCGTCTCCGGACAGGTGCGGGCGATGGCCACCCAGTCGTCCAGCGACCGGCCGGTCTCCTTTTCCAGATTGGCCTGAATGGTCGCGAACCAGGCCTGCTGGCGGTCGGTCAGTTGCTCGTCGCCCTGTCCATGCCCTTCGCCCATCGTCATCTCTCCCGCTTCTTGGTATCCCTGAGCCCTCGACCCCGAAGCAGAGCGATCTGATGGACTCAAACCGCCCTGCTCAAGAATTTTTGTTGTCGCGCGTTTTGATCCGATTGCCGGTTCCCACCAGTCGGAACGCGCCATGGAGCAAGCCATGAGTTTGGACGGCCAGTACGACGACGCCAACATCTTCGCGAAAATCGTGCGCGGAGAGGTTCCCAGCGTAAAGGTGTTCGAGACCGACAGGGTGCTGGCCTTCATGGACGCCTTTCCGCAGTCGCCGGGCCATTGTCTGGTGATCTCCAAGGTCTCACGGGCGCGCAACCTGCTGGACGTCGAGCCCGAGGTGCTGACGGAGATGATGGCGGCGGTGCAGCGCCTGACGCGGGCGGTCGCCGCCGCGCTCAAGCCCGACGGGCTGGTGGTCAACCAGTACAACGGCGGCCCGGCCGGCCAGACCATCTTCCACCTGCATTTCCACGTCATCCCCCGCTGGCTGGATCAGCCCATGGGTCGGCACGGAACCGACATGGCCGACGTCGAGGCGCTCAAGCAGCAGGCGGCGAAGATCACCGCCGCCCTCGACTGATCGCCGGCGGGGTCAACCCAGGCGGCCGAGGAGCTGATCCCGAGCCGCGTTGAGCTGGGCCGCCAGACCCGTGGTCCCGCCCCGATCGGGATGGGCCATGCGGATGAGCCGGCTGTGGGCCGCCCTGATCTCCGCCTCGTCGGCGTCAGGGCCGACCCCGAGAATGGCCCGCGCCTCGCTGTCACTGGAGACGGACGCGCGCGGCCCGGCCGGTCGGCGGCGGGCGCCCAGCGCCAGGACGGCGCCGACCGCGATCAAGCCGCCGCCGATCAGCCAGCCGCCCCGCGTCGCCGCCGCCACCCCGCCCAGGAAGGCCAGGGCCGACAATCCGCCGGAGACAATTCGCCAGTCGCGGATCTTCAGCGACGGCATCGCCCGGCGGCCGGTCCAGACCAGCAGGGCGAAGACCGCGCCGAACAGCAGGAGATAGATCATTCGGCGGCGAGCAGCACATCGCCCGAGAAGTTGGACAGGCCCAGCGAATGCATCAGGCTGCGCAGCTCCTGCCGCGCCGCGACGTGGCTGAGGGCGACCGGGATCGGCCGCACCTGCGGCGACAGGTCCGCCACCGTGAGGCCAAAGGGAAACAGCTCGCGATAGATGACCCGGTCGCGCAGGCCAGGGCCGGTGCGGAAGCCGACCCGCTTGGCCAGCAGCAGCAGACGGTCGTTGACCCGTTTGCGGTTGCGGGCGTCGGCGCTGGCCAGGCGGTTGCGCAGGACCACCCAGTCGAGCGGCGCCCGCTGGCCGGTCATGGCGCGGGCCTTGCGGGCCTCCCAGACCGTCTCCGAATAGAGGCTGGGCTTTTCCAGCTCGAGGGTGACCGGATTGACGTGCCCCAGCATGTCGAAGTCGACGAAGCTGTCGTTCATCGGGGTGACGATCAGGTCGGCGCGGGCATGGGCGGCGCGGCTGAGCGGCGTGTCGCCGCCTGGGGTGTCGATGACCAGGAAGTCGGCGTCGGCGACGCCGGCGGCGAAGGCCTCCTCGAACCGGGCCATCTGCTCGGCCGGCTCGGTGCGGGCCAGGGCGACGCCGTCCAGGGCCGGGTGACGGGCCAACGGCTCGGGCAGAGACACCTCGGGCGCCGAGGCCAGCCAGGCGGTCCGGTTGCGATAAAAGCGCGCCAGGGACGACTGGCGCAGGTCCAAATCCATGATCGCCACCCGCGCGCCGCCGTGCAGCAGGGCGCTGGTCAGGTGGATGGCGATGGTCGATTTGCCCGCCCCGCCCTTCTCGTTGCCGACGACAATAACCCGAGGTTGGTTCATGGCGGGCTCCTTCCGCGGCGGCCGCGACTCACCGGTCGCTGGCAGGCCACGAGACACCCTCCAGGCCGGAGGGGTCAACGCGACCCGCGGGGTTGTCCACAGGCGTGTGGATACCCCCGGTTCGTCTGGACTTGAGCCCTCGCCTCGCGCCATAAGCCCCTTCCCTGCCGCAGTAGACACGAGCCGCCGATGAGCGACCGACCCGCCATTGTCCGAACCGTAGCGGCGCTGCGGCGTCAGGTCGCGGCCTGGCGCGCGGCAGGCGAGCGGGTGGCCATGGTTCCCACCATGGGGGCGCTGCATGAGGGGCATCTGTCGCTGGTGCGGCTGGGCCTGACCCGGGCCGACCACGTGGTCGCCTCGATCTTCGTCAATCCGGCGCAGTTCGCCCCCCACGAGGACTTCGACGCCTATCCGCGCGGCGAGGGGCGAGACGCCCAGCTGCTGGGCGAGGCCGGCTGCGCGCTGATCTTCGCGCCGGACGTGGCGGTCATGTATCCGGACGGCTTTTCCACCCGGGTGCTGGTCGACGGCGTCTCCGGTCCGCTGGAAGGCGAGAAGCGGCCGCAGTTCTTCGGCGGGGTGGCGACGGTGGTGGCCAAACTGTTGAACCAGTGCGGGCCGGACGTCGCCCTTTTCGGCGAGAAGGACTATCAGCAGCTGCTGGTCATCAGGCGCATGGCGCGGGATCTGGACCTTCCGGTGGAGATCATCGGCGGCCCGACCGTGCGCGAGGCCGACGGCCTGGCCATGTCCTCGCGCAACGCCTACCTCAGCGCCGATGAGCGGGCGGTGGCGGCGGTCCTGCCGGCGGTGATGGCCGAGGCCGTGGAGGCGCTGCGGGACGGGGCGCCGGCGGCCAACGTCGAGCCAGCCGCCATCGAGCGACTGGCGGCGGCGGGTTTCGGACCGATCGACTATGTGCAGGCGCATGACGGCGAGACCATGGAACGGCTGGGTCCTGGACCGGTCGGACCCGGGGCCCGGGTCTTCGTGGCGGCGTGGCTGGGCAAGACGCGGCTGATCGACAATTGGGCGGTATAAGAGCCGTCGTCCCGGGCGGCCGTAGGCCGACCCGGGACCCAGGAATTCCAGGTGCCCGAGCCGCCGCCCCTGGGTCCCGGCTCTTCGCTACGCTACGGCCGGGATGACGGGAGGTTATTGTGGGCGCCCTACCACGCCCCCAGTTCCCGCAGCTGTTTCGCCAATTCCTGATCCATCGCCTCGCCGGCGCCGGTCGCCAGATCAGGCGGGGCGTCTTCGGGGGCGAGGTAGCGCCAGCCCTGGAAGGGGCGGCGGGGTTGGGGGGCGGTTTCGACCAGCTCGGGGGCGAGCATGAAGCGGACCGGCTGGTGACCGGGGAGACCGGTCTTGATCTCGGTGATCCCCTGCCGCGCCAGAACCTGGCCCTTGATCACCCAGTAGAGCGATCCGCCATCGAGGATTTCGGCGGCGCGCTTGGGAGCCATGCGGGTCGGACAATAGGACGGATGGCCTTGCGCCGCGCGTTGGGCCCGCCAGTCGCGCAGTTCCTGCAGACTCTCGACGCCGACGCAGAGTTTGATGATGTGGAGCGGCATGGGTCGGAGTCAGGCCCCTGGGCTACGGAGGAACGGGTGATCGAAGCGGTGGAGCATTATAGCGCAGGAGTCGGTGGCTAGCCTGTTGTTTTCCTGTGGTTTTTGCGTGGGTCGATGCGCGGCGGAGGTAGGCCGGGGCGTAGGTGGGGCGTAGGTCCCTTGGCGGGGATTGTAGACCGGCCCCATCCTAGGCCGGGTCGAGCTTCGCCAGCACCACCCCTTCGCTGACCTGACCGCCGGCGACGGCGGAGAGTTCGGCGACGACGCCGTCGAAGGGGGCGGCGAGGGCGTGCTCCATCTTCATGGCCTCGAGGACCAGCAGGGTCTGGCCCTTGGCGACCGTGTCGCCGGCCTTGACCGAGACAGAGACGACCTTGCCGGGCATGGGCGAGAGGATGGAGCCGTCGGAGGCGTGGGCGTCCAGAGCCCCAGACCCGGTCGGTCGACTGAACTCGTAAGCCTCGCCGTCCTCGAACGTCACAACCCCATCGTCGAGGTAGTAGCTGTTGGAGGCGGGCTTCCAGCCCAGTCCCTCAAGGCTGGCGACGACGAGCTGACCGTCGCAGAGCAAACGCACGCTCATCGCCGGCGGCGCGTTCAGTCGCCAGCCCACGGCCCCCTCGATCGCCGACCAGGGGGAACGGACGTCGTCGCGCTCAAGGGCGTCGAGCACGCTCCAGCCTGCTCCAACGGCGAGCGCCGAGGCTGAAGGCGCGGGCCGGACGACAAGATCGTCGAGGCGCCGTTCGATGAAGCCCGTATCCACGTCGCCGGCGACGAACTCAGGGTGGGCGGCGCAGCGGGCGAGAAATGCGGCGTTGGTCTTGACCGGCCAGACCTTCACGGAGCGGCAGGCGCTGGCCAGGGAGCCGGCGGCCGCCCGGCGGTCGCGACCATGAACGATCAGCTTGGCGATCATCGGATCGTAGAAGGGCGAGACCTCACCGCCCTCCTCCACCGCGCTGTCAACGCGCACGATATCATCATCAGGCAGTTGGAAGTATTCCAGCAGCCCGGTACTCGGCAGGAACCCCGTCGCCGGGTTCTCGGCGTAGAGCCGGGCCTCCATGGCCCAGCCGTCGATCTTGAGTTCATCCTGCCTGAGCGGCAACGGTTCTCCGGAGGCCACCCGCAACTGCCATTCGACAAGGTCCTGGCCGGTGATCATTTCGGTGACGGGATGCTCGACCTGCAGCCGGGTGTTCATCTCCATGAACCAGATGCGGTCGGCTTTCAGGCCCTCGCTGGCGTCGGCGATGAATTCAATGGTGCCGGCGCCCTCGTAGCTGACGGCCCTGGCGGCGAGGACGGCGGCGTTGCAGACGGCGGCCCTGGCAGCCTCGTCCATGCCGGGGGCCGGGGCTTCCTCGATGACCTTCTGGTGGCGGCGCTGCAGGCTGCAGTCGCGTTCAAACAGGTGGACGACGTTGCCGTGGCTGTCGCCGAACACCTGCACCTCGATGTGGCGCGGGCGGGTAACGTATTTCTCGATCAGCACCTTCTGGTCGCCGAAGCTTGCCGACGCCTCGCGCTGGCAGGAAGCAAGCGCGGCGGCGAACTCGGCGGCCTCAAGCACTTTGCGCATGCCCTTGCCGCCGCCGCCGGCCACGGCCTTGATCAGGACGGGATAGCCGATGGCGTCGGCTTCCTTTTGCAGGCGTTCGGGGGTCTGGTCGTCGCCGAGATAGCCCGGGGTGACCGGCACCCCGGCCTCGGCCATGCGTTTCTTGGCGGCGTCCTTCAGGCCCATGGCGTCGATGGCGGCCGGCGGCGGGCCGACCCAGATCAGGCCGGCGTCTAGGACGGCCTGGGCGAAGCCGGCGTTCTCGGACAGGAAGCCGTAGCCCGGGTGGATGGCGGCGGCGTTCGTCGACTTGGCGGCGGCGAGGATCTTCTCGGGCACCAGATAGCTCTCGCGGGCCGGGGCCGGGCCGATGTGGACGGCTTCGTCGGCCTCGCGGACATGGGGCGCGTCGGCGTCAGCGTCGGAATAGACGGCGATGGTCCGCACCCCCAGCTTGCGGGCGGTGCGGATGATGCGCCGGGCGATCTCGCCGCGGTTGGCGATGAGGACGCTTTCAAGCATGGGGTACACCAAGAATACCGATCAGGAAGATGGCGCCGATGAAGAGGCCGAGCGCCATGAGGGTCAGCAGGCCCATCACCAGGCCGGTGAAGATCGCCCCGGGCCAGCCCATCGCGTAGGCCACCTTGAGGTGTCGAACGGCGTGGACGGGGATGAACAGCATCATCAGGAAGGTCCAGACGCCGGCGATGGACGGCGGCAGCAGCCTGCCGAAGGCGGCCAGCAGGGCGGTGAAGCCAAGACCATAGAGAGCCACTGTCGCGTGGTCGTAGAGGGTGTAGCCGCGCTTGTAGAACAGGACGAGCCAGAGGATCAGCATCGAGATCGGGGCCATCAGGAACCCGAACTTGTAGAGCAGGCTCTGGATCTTCAGCTGGTAGTAGTCCCAGTGGCCGGCGCGCTTGTCGAAGAAGTCCACCGCCTGGTTGGCGAGCCGCTGAGGGCCGCTGGTCTCTCCGACATGCTTTCCATTGAGGGCCGCGAGCTTCTCGCGCTGCTCCTTCATCACCGCTTCGCGGTCCTTGGCGTCGATAACGACCGGCGCGCCGTTGATATTGACCGTGTTGCTCGTCTCGTAGTGGATGAAGGTCGGGATGGTGAACATCAGAAACAGGGCGAAAAGGAAGATGTGCAGCGGCGCGACGTAGCGGGCGCGCTTGCCCTCGATCCAGTCGCGGCTCAGCCGCCCCGGTCGCCAGGCCAGCAAGGGCAGGGTTCTCCAGAGCCGACCGTCAAAATGGGCGATGCCCTCGACGAACTCATGCAGCAGGTGGCCGAGCTTGTTGTGCAGATGCCCCTGCTGGCCGCACTGATGACAGTAGGGCCCGGCGAGACGGGTTCCGCAGTTGGCGCAGATCGTGCCCGGATCGCCGGGCGCCTCGGGCTCGCCCGGGGTCGGGTGCTCGGGATCGATGACCGGCTGGGCCTTTTCAGGTTCCGGCGCGGAGGGCGCCGTTGCGACGGCCTTCCTCGCGCGCGGCTTGCGAGGCCGGGCGGCCTGTTTGACCTGCCCCGTCTGTTTGGACTCCGACTCCTCCGATACCGGTTCCTTCGACTTTGGCCCCTCCGCCATGACTACTCGGCCCAGCCCGGCTTGCGCCGCTCGAGGAAGGCGAGAACCCCTTCCCGCCCCTCTTCGCTGACCCGGCGGGCGGCGATGCGGCGGGCGGTGTCTTCCATCAGGCTGTGGGTGATCTCGCGGCCGTCCATGTCGTCGACCAGACGCTTGGCGGCGGCGACGGCGCCGGGCGCGACGTCCTTGCTGGCCTTGGCCATGCCGGCGCGGATCGGTTCGAAGGCGGCGGCGTCGGCGACCACCTGCTGCACCAGGCCGAAGCCCAGGGCGTCGGCGGCCCGGAACACATGGCCGGTGGCGAACAACACCCGCGCGCTGCGGGCGCCGATGGCGCGGATGACATAGGGGCTGATGGTCGCCGGGGTCAGGCCCAGCTTCACCTCGGAGAAGGCGAAGGTCGAGCGCTCGGTGGCGATGGCCAGGTCGCAGGCCGCCGCCAGACCGGCGCCGCCCCCGAAGGCCGGGCCGTCGATCAGGGCCACGGTCAGCTGCGGCAGATCGAACAGCGACTTGAGCATCACCGCCAGGCCCATGGCGTCCTCGCGGTTGTCGCTCTCGCTCCATTCGGTGGCGGCGCGCATCCATTCCAGATCGGCGCCGGCGCTGAAGGCGTCGCCCGCGCCCGTGAGGAAGACCAGGCGCACGCCGTCGGCGTCCTTCAGGGTCTCGAAGGTCTGGTGCAGGGCGGCGATCACCTCGGCGTTGAAGGCGTTGCGCTTGTCCGGCCGGTTGATGGTGACGGTGGCGACGCCGTCAGGGGTGGCCTCAAGGCGCACGAGGTCGGAGAGGGTGTCGGTGTCGGGGACTTCGACGAGGGGATCGGCGATGGGATTGGTCATGGAAGGCTTTTAGGTCGGATTTGAGGGCGGG
>WGLL01000014.1 GCA_016125585.1 Caulobacter sp. | reverse complement strand
GGCGTCGCCATAGACATAGTCGTTGCCGTCGCCGCCATCGATGGTGTCGACCCCGTCGCCGCCGTGCAGGGTGTTCTTGCCGCTGTTGCCGACGATGTTGTTGGCCAGGGCGTTGCCGGTTCCGTCGATGTCGCCGACGCCTCGAAGCAGCAGCCCCTCGATATTGTCGCCCAGCACCCAGGTCAGGCTGGCGCGGACGATGTCGTAGCCCTCGCCCGGGTTCTCGGTGGTCGTGTCGCCGACGTTGTCGACGTAGTAGACGTCGTTGCCGGTCCCGCCGGTCATTTCGTCGGCGCCCGGTCCGCCATCCAGCAGGTCGTTACCGGCCCCGCCGTTGAGGATGTCGTCATGGGTCCCGCCATAGAGCAGGTCGGCTCCGTCGCCGCCGTTCAAGGTGTCGACCCCGGCCAACCCATAGAGCTTGTCGCCGCCGTCCAGGCCGTTCAGCGTATCGCCGAGCGCCGAGCCGATCAGGGTCTCGCCCCCCGCCGTCCCGTCCAGCGCCAGGCCGGTGGTATGGCCCAGAATGATATAGCTGGCTCCGGAATCGCCGCCGTTCGGATTGGCGCGCGGCGCTCCGATGATCAGGTCGTCGACGCCGTCATGGTTGATATCGCCCGCCGAGGCGACCGACGTGCCGGAATAGTCGTGCCCCCCCTCGCCGTTGATCTTGAAACCGTTGGTCCCGTCCAGGCTGGAAAGCTCGATTGTGGCGGCGAAACCCGAGGCGCCGCCGAACACCACATAGCTGGCTCCGGAGTCTCCGCCGTTGGGATCGGCGCCTTTGGCCCCGATGATGATGTCGTCATAGCCGTCGCCATTGACGTCGCCGGCCGAGGCGACCGAAAAGCCGCTGCGGTCGTTGGCGACCTCGCCGTTGACCTTGAAGCCGTTGCTCCCGTCCAGGCTGCCGAGGTCGATATCGGCGCTGAAGCCCGAGGCCTTGCCGAACACCACATAGGTGGAACCGGAGGTGCTCCCGTTCGGATCGGCCTCGGTCGCCCCGATGAACAGGTCATCGTAGCCGTCGCCGTTGACGTCACCGGCCAAGCCGACATGGGCTGCTATTTCGCCCACCGCGGCGGGGCCGCTGAGCTTGAAGCCGTTGGTCCCGTCCAGGCCGGACAGGCCGAAATCGGCGGTGAAGCCCGAGGTCTTGCCGAAGATCACATAGCTGGCGCCGTCATAGGCGCCGCCGTCGGCGCCCGAGGCGCCGATGATGATGTCGCCGATACCGTCGCCGTTGACATCGCCGGCCGAGGCCAGGGAGTAGCCCAGATGATCTTCGGACGCCAAGCCCAGGATCCGAAAGCCGTTGGTCCCGTCCAGGCTGGAGGCATTCAGGTTGGCCGAGAAGCCGCCTGCCCCTCCGAACACCACATAGGCGGCCCCATGGTCGGTGCCGGCCAGATCCGAACTCCGCGCGCCGACGATCACATCGTCATAGCCGTCGCCGTTGATATCTCCGGCCGAAGCGACGGTGGAGCCGAAGCCGGAAAACGTCCCTTCGCCGGTGATCTGCAAGCCATTGGATCCATCCAGGCCGGATAGCTCGATCGTGGCGGCGAAGCCGGAAGCCTTGCCGAACACCACATAGGCGGCCCCTGCGTTATAAGCGCCGCTTGGGGCCCCGATGATCAGGTCATCGTAACCGTCGCCGTTGAGATCCCCCGCCGAGGACACCGAGAAGCCGGCGCTGTCATAAATGTCCTCGCCGTTGAGCTTGAAGCCGTTGGTCCCGTCCAGGCTGGAAAGCTCGAAATTGGCCGGAAATCCGCCCGCTCCGCCGAACACCACATAGCTCGAACCCGAATAGGCGCCGTTCGGGCTGGCGTAGTAGGCGCCGATGATGAAGTCGTCAAAGCCGTCGCCGTTGATGTCGCCCGCCGAGGCGACGCTGCGGCCGCTGCGGTCGTCCGCGGCCTCGCCGTTGACCTGGAACCCGTTGGACCCGTCGAGCGTCGAAAGTTCGATCACTGCTGCAAAGTCGGCCATGACTGCTCCAATCCCGGGTAATTCTCAAACCCCGAAGCGTCGCCGGTTGCTAGACGGCTGCCTGAGCATTGTCTGACGGGAGTGTCCACGCGACCCCCCCCGGGCGACAAGCGACAAGACTCGATAACAGAATTTGACAGAGCGGCAAGTACAAGAGACCCAAGAGGCGAGTGGTGGCTCGCTTCTGAGGCTTACGTCAGCACGCCCCACGCCGCCTAGAGCAACCCACCGCCGCTTCAGGCCGTCACGTCTCTACCTATTTTTCATCTGTAGTCTGCGTTTCCATAGCGTCAACTGAAGCCCTGGGGCCTCTTCCTGGCCACATTGTGATGGCCGCGCCCCGGGGGAAGGCTTGATCATCAGCCAGGCGCGGCGCCGCCGGTGTTGAGAGGATCGTGAATCTCCACCACCTTCATCGCCGTCTCAGCCTTGAACTCGTCGTCGCTGCGTGGCCCCATCTTCCACGAACGGGGGAGTCGTCATGACGCGCACCATCTGGCTGATCATCGCCCTGGCGGGAGCGCTGCTGCTGGCCTGGCGGGGAACCGTCACGCCGCCGCCCCTGCCCGCCTCCGCGCCCGCCGAGCAGTTCTCCGCCGCCCGGGCCCTGGTCGATATCCGGGATCTGGCCCGCGAGCCGCACGCGATCGCCACGCCGGCCGACGCCCGGGTCCGGGAGCGGCTGTTGGCCCGGATGACCGCGCTGGGCCTCGCGCCCCGGGTCCAGGAGGCCGACGCCCTCAGCCTGTCCGACCGCTATCCGACCTGGCTGGCCGGGGCCCATGTGCGGAACCTGATCGGCGTCCTGCCCGGCGCCGACCGCTCGCGGCCGGCCCTGCTGCTGATGGCCCACCACGACACCGTGCCCGGCTCTCCCGGCGCGGCCGACGACACCACCGGGGTCGCCGCCATCCTGGAGGTGATCCGCGCCCTCAAGGTTCGCGGTGTTCCGGCACGCGACATCATCGTCCTGATCACCGATGGCGAGGAGTGGGGCCTGAGCGGCGCCGAGGCCTTCTTCGGTCAGGATCCCCTGGCCCGGCGCGTCGGGCTGATCATCAACATGGAGGCGCGCGGCGGCGGCGGCCGGGCGAACATGTTCGAGACCGGCGCCGACAACGGCCGGCTGATCGAGGCCTTCAAGACCTCGGCCAGGAAGCCGGTCAGCAGCGCCCTGGCCGTCTTCCTCTATGAGAAGATGCCCAACGACACCGATTTTTCCGTGCCCAAGGCCAGGGGCATGACCGGACTGAACTTCGCCTTCATCGGCCGGCAGTTCGACTACCATTCCCCGACCTCGACGGCGGCCAATCTCGATCCCGGCTCGGTGCAGTCGATGGGCGAGCAGGTCCTGGCCGCCGCCCAGACCTTCGCCTTCGCCCCGGCCCTGCCCGGCAAGGCCCCCAGCGCCGTCTACAGCCAGACCTTCGGCGACCATTTGCTGAGCTATCCGCCGGCGTTCGGCTGGCTGGTCTGGCTGCTGGCCGGAGGGCTGTTGATGGTCGCCGGCTGGCGTGACCGGCGCGTCGGCGTCCTCGCCGCCTGGCCGGACGGCGCCAGGGGCGCGGCCGGCGCGGGGATGATCCTGACCCTGGCCGCCCTGCTGCTCAACCTCGCCCGGCGGGCCAGCGGCGCCGGCTTCGGCTTCATGGAGCAGCGTCCGCTGCTGGCGCAATGGCCGCTGTGGGAGGCCTGCCTGATCCTGCTGGGCCTGGGCGCCGCCCTGCTGGTCCCGGCGCTGATGGCCCGGGGGGTGCGGCGGCGCTGGACGGTGCTGGCGGTCCTGATCCTCGGCGGTCTCGGCAGCCTGTTCGACGGCTTTGACGCGGTGGGCCTGGCGCTTGGCGTCGCCGCGGCCCTGCTGGCCGCCCTGGCCCTCGGCCGCCCCGTCGCCCGCGGCGGGGCCTGGGCCGGCGGCCTGATCCTGGCCTTCATCCTCACCGGCCTGCTGCAGATCTTCCTGCCGCAGGTGGCCTTCCTCGTCGCCTGGCCCCTGACCCTGGCGGCGTTCGGCGCGGCGGCGACCCGCTGGGGGTCCGACCGCCGTCTGCGTCCCCTGCTGGCCGTCATCGCCGCCGTCGTCTGCGGCTGGCTGGGGGTCTATGTCCACCTGACGGCCCAGGGTCTCGATTTCCCCGCCCTGCTGGGCCTGTTCCCGTTTCTGGCCGCCCTGGCCCTGTGGCCGCTGGCCCAGGCCGACGACGAGGCGCCGGCGATCCTCGTCGCCGGCCTGGCCCCGGCCAGCCTGGCCCTCATCGCCGGGCTGGTGCTGCTGGGGATGGTCCGCTTCAGCGATCCCTGGTCGCCCCGCTATCCCCGCGCCGTCAGCGTGACCCATGTCACCGACCTCGCCGCCGGCAAGGCCTGGCTGACCACGCCGGACCTCAACCCGTGGAGCCGCAAGGTCCTGGCCCCGCGCGGAGGGACCATCGAACAGGCCAGCCTGCCGCCCTTCGCCGATCGCCCGGTGTTCGCCCGGCCAACCGCCCTGTCGGCGGTAAGCCGTCCAACGGTGAGCCATCGCCGCGAGTCGGACGGCCGGGTGACCCTGACCCTGACGCCGCCGCCCGGCGCGCGGATGATGCGGCTGAACATCAGGACCGACGCCGCCGTCGCCGAGGTCCGCCTGCAGGGCCAGCCGATCGACTGGCTGCGCAAGCCCGGCGACTGGAACCATCTGCGCTGGGTCGCCGAGGACGGGCCGGTGGTGCTGTCGTTCCGCCCCGCCAAGGCCGGGGCCGGGGCGGCGGAGCTCGAATACGGCTTCAGCACCGACGCCTGGCCCGCCGACGCGCCGCCCCTGCCGGCCCTCCCCGCCGACGCCATGGCCTGGGGACTCAGCGGCGCGACCGTGGTGATCGGCAAGACGGTGGTCCGCTGGTAGCGCCGGGGGTTGACGATCCGATTAATTTCTATATTTCTGGAATTATAGAAATATGGAGTCTCCGATGAAACGCCTGCACCTGCATATCGCCGTCGAGGACCTGGACCGGTCCGTCGCCTTCTATTCGACCCTGTTCGGCGCCGCGCCGACGGTGACGAAGGACGACTACGCCAAGTGGATGCTCGACGACCCTCGGGTGAACCTGGCGATTTCCAGTCGCGGCCGCGTGGCCGGCATCGACCATGTCGGCGTCCAGACCGAGACCGCCGGAGAGCTGGCCGATCTGGCGGGGCGGCTGAAGGCGGCCGGCGAGATCACCCACGACCAGACCGCGACCACCTGCTGCTACGCCCGCTCGGACAAGAGCTGGGTCGTCGATCCTTCCGGTGTTCGCTGGGAGACCTTTCACACCCACGGTGAGGCGGTTCGCTACGGCGAGGATGAGCCCGGGCTCGCGACCGCCCCCGCGACCGCCCCCCCGGCCGCCGCATCGCCCGCCGCCTGTTGCGGACGCTGAAGGGCTGACAGCCGACACCGCTTCGACTATTCGGGAACCATGGAACAGACAGACGCCGTCGCCGCCCTTTCCGCCCTGGCCCATCCCGGCCGGCTGGGCATCTTCCGCCGCCTGGTGAAGGCCGGGCCGGAGGGCCTGCCGGCGGGGGAGATCGGCCGGCTGGAAGGCATGCTGGCCAACACCCTGTCGAGCAACCTCGCCATCCTGGCGCAGGCGGGGCTGGCCGTCTCGCGCCGGGACGGCCGGTCGATCATCTACCGGGCGGACTATGAGGCCATGTCCAGCCTGCTGGCCTTCCTGATGGAAGACTGCTGCGGCGGCGAGCCGGCGATCTGCGGCCCGGTCGTCACCCGGGCGGACGCCGGCGCCTGCGCCCCCCGACGCTGCTGATCCGATGTCGATCTTCGAGCGCTACCTGACCGTCTGGGTCCTGCTCTGCATCCTCGCCGGCGTCGCCCTGGGCGCCGTGGCGCCGGGCCTGTTCGACGCCCTCGCCGCCCTTGAGGTCGCCCGGGTCAATCTGCCGGTGGCCGGGCTGGTCTGGCTGATGATCATCCCCATGCTGCTGCGCATCGATCCGGCGGCCCTGGCCGGCGTCGGCCGTCACTGGCGCGGCATCTCGGCGACCCTGCTGGTCAACTGGGCGGTGAAGCCCTTTTCGATGGCGCTGCTGGGCTGGCTGTTCATCGGCCTGCTGCTGCGCCCCTGGCTGCCGGCCGACCAGATCGACAGCTACATCGCCGGCCTGATCCTGCTGGCCGCGGCGCCCTGCACGGCCATGGTCTTCGTCTGGAGCCGGCTGGTGAAGGGCGAGCCGCATTTCACCCTCAGCCAGGTGGCGCTCAATGACGTGGTGATGCTGTTCGCCTTCGGTCCGATCGTGGCCCTGCTGCTCGGCCTCGCCGCGATCACCGTGCCCTGGCCGACCCTGGCCCTGTCGGTGCTGCTCTATGTGATCCTGCCCGCCGCCATCGCCCAGGCTCTGCGCGCGATGCTGATCCGCCGGGAGGGGGCGCTGGACCGGACCCTGGCCGTCCTGGCCCCCGTCTCGACCCTCGCCCTGCTGGCCACGCTGGTGCTGCTGTTCGCCTTCCAGGGCCCGCGCATTCTCGCCCAGCCGCTGGTGATCCTGATCCTGGCCGTTCCGATCCTGATCCAGGTCTATTTCAACGCCGGCCTGGCCTATCTACTCAACCGCCTCCTTGGAGAGCGTCACGACATCGCCGGCCCCTCGGCGCTGATCGGGGCCAGCAACTTCTTCGAACTGGCCGTGGCCGCGGCGATCAGCCTGTTCGGCCTGAGCTCGGGGGCCGCCCTGGCGACCGTCGTCGGGGTGCTCATCGAGGTTCCGGTGATGTTGTCGGTGGCGGCCATCGTCAACCGCAGCCGGGGTTGGTATGAGCGCGGGCTCGCAAGACCCGTCTGAACCGCAGGAGGCCCGCCGATGTCCGACCCCGCCGTCACCGTCTATCACAACCCCGCCTGCGGTACGTCGCGCAAGACCCTCGAGCTGCTGCGGGAGCGGGGCGTCGAGCCGACGGTGGTCGAGTATCTGAAGGCCGGCTGGACCCGGCCGCAGCTGGAGGATCTGCTGTCCCGCATGAAGGCCTCGGCGCACGACATCCTGCGGGTGCGTGGCACCCGGGCGGAAGAGCTGGGCCTGACCGATCCGGCCGCCTCCGAGGCGACCCTGCTGGACGCGATGGTCGCCGATCCGGCCCTGGTCAATCGGCCGATCGTGGTCACGCCAAAGGGGGCCGCCCTCTGCCGTCCGCAGGAGACGGTTCTGACCCTGCTCTAGCGTCGGTTGAAACCTGCCTCGACGGCGCGATTTTGTTAACCAAAACCGTGACAAATGGCGCAAAGCATCGAATATTGCTTGCCTTTCCGGGCCGGTCCCGGGCAAGAACTGGCGCGCAAGTTGCTGGGGGGCGTCCCAGCCGTATCATTCTGAAGCGACGATCCCTGGCCTGGTTCCGGATCGTCCGCGACGGGGGAACCAATGCAAGAGTTTGATCCCAGACGCCCGACCGTCCGACTGGCTCCCAAGCTGCTTGTCGGCGTCGCCGGGATGGCCATCCTCGCCATCGCCTGGCGGATGGACGGCGCCAAGCCCGCCACCATCACCCCGCCGATGGATCCCGCGGCCTTCGCCGCGCTGCAGCACGCCGCCTTTGTTCAGGCCGAAGCTATTCCCGGCTTCTCGCGCGGCGTCAGCATTCCGGTCGAGGTCCGGCCCGGCGAAACGCTGCAGGACGCGGTCGAGCGCAGCGGCGTCGGTGAGGACGACGCCCGCCAGGTGGTTTCCACCCTGTCCAGCGTGATGGACACCGTCAACATCCGCGCCGGCATGGACTTCGTCGCCTCGGTGGCCAGGCCGACCAACCGTCGCGGCCCGGCCCGTCTGGTGGGCCTGTCGCTGCGCAACGGCCAGGCCAGCACCATCACCGTCTCCCGCACCTTCGACGGCGCCCTGCGCCTGCGGGAAATGGAAGAAGAGGTTCACAGCGAGACCACCGTCGCCTGCGGCGAGATGGAAGGCAGCTTCCACGAAAGCGCCGCCAAGATCGGCGCCACCTCCGGCATCGTCAACGCCGCCGCCAAGCTGTTCAGCCACAAGATCGACTTCTCGCGCGACATCAAGGCCGGCGACCCCTTCTGTCTGGTGTTTGATCGCAAGGTGACCGACAGCGGCCGGACCATCGAGGCGGGCGACCTGCAATACGCCGAAGTGAAGGGAATGAAGTTCTACGGCTTCACCAAGGTCGACGGCAAAACCGCCTTCTTCGATGACCTCGGCAAGAACATCAAAAGCGCCCTGCTCCGCACCCCGGTCGACGGCGCCCGCATCACCAGCCGCTTCGGCATGCGTCACCATCCGATCCTCGGCTACAACAAGATGCACCAGGGCATCGACTTCGGGGCCGGCACCGGCACCCCGGTGCTGGCGGCCGGCGACGGCGTCGTCGAGCGGGCCTCGCGCTGGGGCGGCTATGGCAACTGGATCATGATCAAGCACGCCGGCGGCTACTCCACCGGCTACGCCCACCTGTCGCGCTACGCCAAGGGCCTCCGCCCCGGCCAGCGGGTCTCCCAGGGCCAGGTGATCGGCTATGTCGGCACCACCGGCCGCTCCACCGGACCGCACCTGCACTACGAGATCTGGTTCAAGGGCAAGCGCATCAATCCCATCGGCGCCAAGGTGCCGACCGGCTCGATCCTGAGCGGCGCCGACGTCGCCCGCTTCAAGGCCTCCAAGAGCCGGGTCGACGCCCTGCTGGCCGGCCAGGGCCGGGAAACCCCCGGATCGACCAAGAAGCTGGCCACCGCCGACTTCAAGGACGCCGGCAGCGCCGGCCTGCGCAAGGCCCAGGGGACCCGCGGCGGCCAGAACTAGGGCCGCCTGCACCTGTCGCACAATGTGAATAAACCGCTGTCGGCGGCCGCCCGCGCCCTTGACTTGCAGGGACTCGCAGGCCATCTGCCCACTGTGGATTTGCCGGCTAGCTGACTGACATCGCCTGGGCCGCCGCCTCGAGCGCGCGCGCCATACCTGAAAAAGGATGTCACCCTCGCCACCGCCAGGTCCCTGGGAACGCTGCCGTGACGGTCTCTGACCCGATTGCGCCGCGCCCGCGACGCCGATCTCTTCGCCGGGGGACTCCTCGCGGAGCGATATTGCATGGCGAAGCCAGGGTGACGGAGCGCGACGGATCGACGCCTTGTCCAGGTGGGGGATCAGGAACCTGCTGGCCGGAAGACTCTTCTCGGGACGAGAGGCCGTCTTGATCGACACACAGACATTGTCGCGACGGGACCCCGGCAGCCAGGGGCCGCGTCGCTATCGGAGACCGCGATGAGCACCACCACCACCGAGCCTGAAGCCGCCGAGGCCCCCGCCGCCGACGGGCCGCTGCTCGACCTCACCGACGCCGGGGTCAAGAAGTTCATCAAGCAGGCCAAGGCCCGCGGCTACGTTACCATGGACGAGCTGAACAAGGTCCTGCCGTCCGAGGAAGTCAGCCCCGACGCCATCGAGGACACCCTGGCGATGCTGTCGGAGATGGGCGTCAACGTCGTCGAGGCGGAGGAAGACGCCGGCGGCGAGGAAGGCGGCGAGGTCGCCACCCGCGGCGAGACCGCCATCACCACCGAAGCCGAGTCCAAGCCGGCCTATGACCGCACCGATGACCCGGTGCGGATGTATCTGCGCGAGATGGGCAGCGTCGAGCTGCTCAGCCGCGAGGGCGAGATCGCCATCGCCAAGCGCATCGAGGCCGGACGCGACGCGATGATCCGCGGCCTGTGCGAAAGCGCCCTGACCTTCGAAGCCATCATGGTCTGGCGCGAGGAACTGGGCAGCGGCCGCATCCTGCTGCGCGAGGTCATCGACCTGGAAGGCACCTACGGCGTGCTGTTCCCGGCCGCCCCCGCCGAACCCGCCGCCGAACCGGGCGCAGCGCCCAAGCCGGCCGAGGGTGAAAAAGCCGACGGCGAGGACAAGGCCGAAGGCGAGGACGAGGACGACGACGATTTCGATGACGGCGCCGGCCCCACCGTCAGCGCCATGGAAGGCGAACTGCGCGAGGGGGTCATGGAGACCCTGGACGCCATCGCCGGCGAATTCGACGCCTTCCGCCGGCTGCAGGAAAAGCTGGTCGAGCGCCGGCTGCAGGGCGGCGACCTGACCGACGCCGAGCGCAAGACCTACACCGCCGCGACCAAGGCCATTGTCAGCAAGCTCAAGACGCTGAAGCTGAACAACAACCGCATCGAGGCCCTGGTCGAACAGCTCTATGCGATCAACAAGCGCCTGATGGCCCTTGAAGGCCGCCTGCTGCGCCTGGCCGACAGCTACGGCATCAGCCGCGCCGAGTTCCTCAAGGCCTATTTCGGCCAGGAGCTGAACCCCAACTGGGCCGACACCGTCAAGCAGATGGGCGTGCGCTGGACCAAGTTCGTCGAGAACGACGTCAACTCCGTCGCCGACATCCGCCAGGAGGTGGCCGCCCTGGCCACCGAGACCGGCGTGCCGATCGACGACTACCGCCGCATCGTCCAGACCGTCCAGAAGGGCGAGCGCGAGGCGCGTCAGGCCAAGAAGGAAATGGTCGAGGCCAACCTGCGCCTGGTGATCTCGATCGCCAAGAAATACACCAACCGCGGCCTGCAGTTCCTCGACCTGATCCAGGAAGGCAACATCGGTCTGATGAAGGCGGTCGACAAGTTCGAGTACCGCCGCGGCTACAAGTTCTCGACCTACGCCACCTGGTGGATCCGTCAGGCCATCACCCGCTCGATCGCCGACCAGGCGCGGACCATCCGCATCCCGGTGCACATGATCGAGACGATCAACAAGATCGTCCGCACCAGCCGCCAGATGCTGCACGAGATCGGCCGCGAGCCGACCCCCGAGGAGCTGTCCGAAAAGCTGGCCATGCCGCTGGAAAAGGTGCGCAAGGTCCTGAAGATCGCCAAGGAGCCGATCAGCCTCGAAACCCCCATCGGCGACGAGGAAGACAGCCACCTGGGCGACTTCATCGAGGACAAGAACGCCGTCCTGCCGATCGACGCGGCCATCCAGTCCAACCTGCGGGAAACCACCACCCGCGTGCTGGCCTCGCTGACGCCGCGCGAGGAACGCGTCCTGCGCATGCGCTTCGGCATCGGCATGAACACCGACCACACCCTGGAAGAAGTCGGCCAGCAGTTCAGCGTCACCCGCGAACGCATCCGCCAGATCGAGGCCAAGGCCCTGCGCAAGCTCAAGCACCCGAGCCGGTCGCGCAAGCTGCGCAGCTTCCTAGACAGCTAGGGCCAGACCGGTGCAAGCCGGGACATCGCCTGAACGAAGACGCCCCGGGCCTTGCGGCTCGGGGCGTTTTTCTTGACCGCATGGCGCGAACGGATCACCCTGACGCCATGGCTGACGGGTCTCTGAACCTTGTACTTGATGAGTGGCTGAAGGACCGTCTCAAAGCGGGCGCAGCCAATGCTCGCTTGACCGAGCCGGAATTCGTGCGGTTCGTCCTTGAGCAGCATCTTTATTCCCCCGATGCTCTTGATCGGGAGGATCAGCGACCCGGCGAGACGCTGGAAGCGGCGAAGGAGGATGTCCAGGAGCTCCTGGTTCCGCTCGAAGACGCCCTGTCAAAAGTCCGCGAAAGGGTACGGGCCTTTCGCAAGTGAGGGCTGTCTTCCTCACCCCGCAGGCGCAGGACGATCTTCTCGAAAAGATAGACTGGCTTCTGGAACGCTCGCCGGAGGCCGCCGGTCGAGCGGAGGCAACTATCCGCGCCAGTATGGCGATTGTCGCGGAATTTCCCGAAATTGCGCAGGCTTCAATCCCGGAACACAGGGACTGCATCGTCCGGTTCGGCAAATATGGCTTCGTCCTGCGTTACAGGCTCTATCGCGGCGACATCCTGATCACGCGGGTCTTTCATGGCAGTCAGGATCGGTAGCATCGAGCCACTGACAATCACGCCGCCTTCAGCGCCTCTTTCACATGACCCCGCACCCAGTCCGCCGCTTCGTTCGAGGGCGTGCGCAGTTCGGCGCCCTCGATGTCGGTGCGCAGTTCGGCGCCGTCCTTCAGGTTTTCCGGCAGGCTGTCGTAGAGCATCCGGGCGGCGGCGATCTGGGCCAGCCGGAAGATCCAGACGTTCATCAGCTGCTTTTCACTCATACTGTTGACCATCGGCATGGTCGTTATCCTTGGGTTACGGGGACGGTCAGCCTAGGGCGTCGAAGCTGAACCTGATCTGAGCGAACCGTGCAGGTTCGGCGTCGATGTTGCGGCCATTTCTTGACCATTTGCCGCGACCGCAGGACAGTCGCCGGATGAGCAAGCCCGCCCCGACCGAGCGCTACCGCACCTTTGGCGCCTTCTATCCCTTCTACATGACCGAGCACGCCAATCCGGTCAGCCGGCGTCTGCACGTCATCGGCACGGGACTGGTGATCATCGCCCTGGTCTGCGGCGTCCTGGTCAATCCCTGGTTCTTCGCCGCCGCGCCCCTGGTCGGCTACGGTTTTGCCTGGGTCGGCCACTTCGTCTTCGAGAAGAACCGGCCGGCCACCTTCCAGTATCCGCTGTTCAGCCTGATGGGTGATTTTCGCCTCTTCTTCGAGACGGTGACCCTTCAGCGTCGCTGGTAGGGTCGCCAGGGGCGAGGTTCAGACGCTCGCGCGGCATGGCCTCCGGCAGTTCGTCACGCAGGAAGGCGACCATCTTCTCCCGCACCTCGCAGCGCAGGTCGAAGGCGGCGCCGGCGCTTCGCGCGCTGGCGATGCAGCGGATCTGCAGGGTCCGTTCGCTGATGTCGGTAACCTGCAGGTTGACCACATCTCCATCCCAGTGGCTCGAGGCCCGCACGATCTCCACCAGCCGGTCGCGCAGCCGGTCGACAGCCGCGGCGTAGTCGACATAGAGGAAGGCCGAGCCGATCAGCCGCGAGCTCTCCCGGGTCCAGTTCTGGAACGGATTCTGGATGAACCAGGTCAAGGGCAGCACCATCCGCCGCCAGTCCCACAGCCGGACCACGACATAGGTGGCGGTGATTTCCTCGACATTGCCCCACTCGCCCTCGACGATGACCGCGTCATCGAGCCGGATCGGCTGGGTCACGGCGATCTGCACCCCAGCGATCAGATTGACCAGGATCGGTTGCAGGGCGAGGCCGAGGATGATGCCGGCCGCCCCGGCCGAGGCCAGCAGGCTCACGCCATACTGCTTGACCCCCGGCACCGTCATAAGCGCCACCGCCAGCGCCACCATGCCGATCAGCACCGCCCCCGCGCGGCGCAGGATCCGCACCTGGGTCAGGTGCTTGCGGGCCGTCAGATTGTCTTCGACATCCAGCCGGAAGCCGCGCAGATAGATGGCGGCGGCGATGTCGAGCGCCACAATGCCGATCCAGCCAAGGAGCAGGATGAAGGCGAACAGCAGCACCCGGCGGATCAGGTCCGCCTGCTCGGCTGACAGCGGGGCGATGCTCGCGGCCGCCCCCAGGAAGATGGTCAACAGCGCCAGTCGGGTCGGCCCGCGGGTCCGCTGCACCAGCGATCGCCAGAAGGCGTCACGGGTGCGGAGCAGCGCCTTGGCCAGAGCCACCCCGGCGGCGTGGGCACCGACCGCCAGCGCCGCCGCCGCGGCCAGGATCAGCACACTGAGCAGCCCGGACGGAATCCAGTCCAGCGTCGCCAGAATTCCGGCCGCGTCGTCCCGCCAGCCGCTCACGACAGGGGGCCTCTATGAAAGGATAGGGTCAAGCGAGGCCAACGCGGCTCTCCGCCGCCGGTTCCAACAATCGCCCCACAGGGAGCCTATCGTCCCCGAAATGCGTTATATTGCTCTTGGGAGACATCATCATGCGCAAGCCCCTTCTCATTGCTTCTCTCGTTTTCGGCGCCCTGACGCTGGGCGGAACCGCCGGCGCCGCCGGGTCCTCGCTGCATCCCTCGACGCGGGTCATCTGCCTGGATGTCGGCGGCGAGCTGCGGCCTGCGACCTGCCGGACATCGGCCAGCCGCCTGGATCAGAGCGACTCCATCTGCATCTGCAAGAACGCCCAGAGGGTCGAGGCGCCGGTCTGCGATCGCGGCGAAAAGCCGGTTTCGGAAAACCGCACCTATGAACTCGCCCGCAAGGAGGCCGCGCGAGACGGCAGCCTGGTCGGGGACCTGTTCCAGGGTCGCCGCATGTGCGTGCGCGCCCGCAACAGCTGAGACCATCCTGAATGCCCAAGGCCGGAGGGTTGAGTGATCACCCCTCCGGCCCCGTGAGCCAGACCACGCGGCGTCGCCCCGTCAGTTGGCCCAGGTGGTGTAGCCCACCTCCAGCGTCTTGACGGCCAGGCCGGTCACCGCGTTCAGGCGGAACTGGCTGATCCGGCCCTGATTGGTCTTGACGCAGATGTAGCTGCCCACCGGCACGGCCGCGAGGGGAACCCGCGCGGTGCTGAAGCTGGCCGCGCGACATCCGTCCCGGCCCCGGTTGGAGCGGTCGCCGACCGCCATCCTGGCCCCGTTGACCGGGGTCAGATAGCGCTGCGTCGCCGTCACCGCCTGGAACCAGAGATCGGAGCCGCCCCCGCCCCCCACATTGCCGTTGTCGAAGTTGACCATATAGGTCTGGGGGATCACCGCCGGGCCCGTCGAGAAGGTCACCGGCGCCGGGATCGGCGGCGGCGGCGGCGGGATCGGCGGCGGCGGCGGCGGCAGAGGCGGCAGGCACCGGAAGCCGCCCGGCCGGGCGGAGCACAGCAGTCCCGGAGGGGCCGGACGCTGGATCGAGCCGGAGTCGCCATAGACGCATTGCAGGGCCCGGTTGCCGCCGATGGTGACGATGCGGGTGTCGCTCAGGGAATTGACCATCGGCGTGGTCCACCAGCCGCCGGGCAGCGGATTGGTGATCGTCCGCCGCGCCTGGGTCAGCGGACAATCGATTTCGGCCGCGGACGCCGAACCGGCGGCGGCGCAGATCAGAGCCGCAACGCCGGCTCCCGCGAGATAGGTCAGGGTCTTGGTCATAACAGCCTCCTCATTGCGGAGCCCAACGCTCCATGAGGGGGAGACTGCGACCGTCCGTCTGAACGTGATCCCGGATCACGTCGTTATCCGGCGTTCAGAAACCGGCGTTCAACGCCAGCCGTAGTTGAAGCTGACCGAGACCCGCTCGGTCTTCGCCGGATTGGCCGGCACCTCATGGCGCAGCCAGCTTTCCCACATCAGCAGCGTACCCGCCGTCGGCGTCACGAAGACAAACGGTTGCTGATCGGCGGGCGCCTCGGGCCGGCGCATCGGCGCCGCCATCATCATCGCCAGACGCGGGTCCTCAAGTTTCAGGCCGGACGTTCCCTCCGGAATGGTCACATAGACCGTGCCGCTGATGACGCTGTGGGGATGGATATGGCTGCTGTGGCCGCCGCCCGGTTTCAGGACATTGACCCACAGATTGTCGAGCCGCAGCTTTCCGCCGGCCAGATCGAGACCCAGGTCCTCGGCGAAGGCCTTGGCGTGGCGGTCCAGCCGGGTCTTCAGGGCGCCAAAGCCGCTGGTCCGGGTCCACAGCGGTCCCGGCGAGGAATAGGAGGTGTAGCCGGGATAGCGGTTGGCCTTCGACCAGGCCCGGCCGGCGGCGTCCTCGGCCGCCATCATCGCGCAGTCGTCGGCCAAATCTCCGATCAGGCCTTCTCCGCCGCGCTCCGCCGGCAGTTCGGCGCGGTAGAGACGGGTGGCGAAGAGCGAGGTGACGGCCATGGCAGGCGGGTTAGGCCCGCCGGCCCGGGATGTCAAAAGCCGCGATCACGCCGCCCGCGGCGCCTATCCCGCCACCGTCTTTCGGGTCGCCGCGAAGGGGTCGTCGACCACCCGGCTGGTCAGGTTGAACATCATCGTCGCCCGCTTGTCCGCATCATAGGCAGGCCATTTCGGCAGCACCGAGGTGTTGGGGTCGCCGCTCTTGGCGAAGGCCAGCCAGGCGGCGCTCATCTGCGCGGCCATGACCTGCGGCTCCGGCCCCGGTCCCAGCAGCACCCGGCTGCTCTCGACGTTGTTGAACACCAGCGGGATTTCCAGGGTGTGGGGCGTGCGGAAAGGCCCCACCGGGGTCTGCCATTCCAGCAGGTAGAACCACACCGGCGCCCCGCCCTGGGTCGCCTTGCGCTCGGCGATCTGCACGCTGCCGGCGAACATCCGGCCGTAGGTGGTCAGGTGGGTGGCCAGATAGGTCGGGGAGTCCTCCGGAAAATCATGCTTCAGGGCCGCCAGCACCGCGCCCGCCTTCTCGCCGTAGATGGCCGTCGCCATCTTCTCCAGGCCCGCCTCGTCCAGTTTGCCGAACCAGGGGGCGGAGGCCATGAACAGGGTCATCTCGTCCTTGTTGATGCCGATCAGCACCGGCACATCGGCCGAGATGTCCGGCGCTTTCGGGTCCCAGGGCTGGGTCGGCAGGACCTTGCCATCCACGACCGGCGCGAAGCCGGCGCGGTCGAAGCCGGCGCCCGGCTGTTTCTTCTCCGCCGCGTAGGCGGCCATGGCCAGCTTGTCGGCGGCGACCGCCCGAAGGCCGGCGACGTCGCCATCGGCCAGGCCCAGTTCCGCCATCAGGTCCTTGCGCAGCTGGTCGGCCCGCTCGGCCGGGACCGCCCGCACGCCCGGTCCGCTCTGGATCACGGCGCGATGGAACAGGCCCCTGGCGGCCGGCATGGCCATCAGGTAGCTGACCTTGGCCCCGCCGCCGCTCTCGCCGAAGATGGTGACATTGTCCGGATCGCCCCCGAAGGCGGCGATGTTGCCCTTCACCCACTCCAGCGCCGCCACGATGTCCAGCATGCCGGCGTTGCCGCTGCCCTCGACGCCGGGGATGTGGGTGTAGCCAAAGACGTTGAGCCGGTGATTGATTCCCACCACCACCACGTCGCCCAGGCTGACCAGCTTGGACCCGTCATACATCGGCCAGGCGTCGGACCCGTAGGCGAAGCCGCCGCCGTGCAGCCAGACCATCACCGGCCGCTTGCGATCGCCCGGCTCCCGCGTCCAGACATTGAGATACAGGCAGTCCTCGCTCTGGTTCTCGACGTCCTTGCGCGACGGAAACACCTCCTGCAGCGCCTTGCCCAGTTCCGAGGTCGGATTGGTCGCCGAGGGTGAGGGCATCTGCGTCGCCGTGTGCCCCATGGTCTTGGCCGGCCGGGTCTCGGTCCAGCTGGCCGGCGGGCGGGGCGGGGCGAAGCGAAGATCGCCCACCGGCGGCGCCGCATAGGGCAGGCCGAAGAACCAGGCGGCGCCGTTGCTGTAGCCGCCATGCACCGGCCCGTAGGCGGTCTCCACCGTCAGCGGAACCTTGGCCAGGGCCGAGGCGGCCCCGCCCAGGGCGGCGCCGGCCGCGCCGAGCGCCAGCAGGCCGCGACGGCTCAGGGTGACGGAATTGTGGGTCATGGTCGGCCTCCCGGATCATTTTTCGAACCGACGGTATCTCACCCGACGGCATTCCGTCGAGATTTCCGCCGCCGCCCCCTTCCGCTTTGCACATGATCAGCGATAACGTGCCTCAAACAATCGTTCGGGAGACAACACCATGAAGGCGGCCGTACTGCGCGAGGTGGGCAAGCCCCTCCAGATCGAGGATGTATCGATCGGCAAGCCCGGTCCCCATGAGGTGTTGATCCGCACCAAGGCCGCCGGGGTCTGCCACTCCGACCTGCACTTCGTTGAGGGAAAGTACCCCTTCCCGCTGCCCGCCGTGCTGGGCCATGAGAGCGCCGGCATCGTCGAGGCGGTCGGCTCCGAGGTTCGCACCGTCAAGGTCGGCGACCACGTCATCACCTGCCTGAGCGCCTACTGTGGTCACTGCAACCACTGCCTGACCGGCCATATGAGCCTCTGTGTCAGCCCCGACACCAAGCGCAAGAAGGGCGACGAGCCGCGGATCTTCCGGGAGGACGCCGCCTCGCCGACCATGAACCAGTTCCTGAACCTCAGCTCCTTCGCCGAGCAGATGCTGATTCACGAGCACGCCTGCGTCGCCATCCGCAAGGACATGCCGTTCGCCCAGGCCGCCCTGATCGGCTGCTCGGTGACCACCGGCGTCGGCGCCGTGATCCACACCTCCAACGTCCGTCCGGGCGACACCGTGGCCGTCATCGGCTGCGGCGGCGTCGGCCTGGCGGCGGTCAACGGCGCGGCCATCGCCGGCGCCGGCCGCATCATCGCCATCGACATGCACGGCTCCAAGCTGAACCTGGCCAAGGAATTCGGCGCCACCGACGTGGTCGACGCCAGCCAGGGCGACCCCGTCGGCCAGGTGCTGGAAATGACCGGCGGCGGCGTGCAGCACAGCTTCGAGGCCATCGGCCTGAAGTCCACCACCGAACAGGCCTTCAAGATGCTGGCCCGGGGCGGCACCGCCAATGTCATCGGCATGATCCCCGTCGGGGTGAACATCGAACTGCACGGCGCCGACTTCCTGGGCGAGAAGCGCATCCAGGGCAGCCTGATGGGCTCCAACCGCTTCCCGGTCGACATGCCCCGCTTCGTCGACTTCTACATGGCCGGCAAGCTCAAGCTTGACGACCTGATCAGCCAGCGCATCCGGCTGGACCAGGTCAATGAGGCCTTCGAGGAACTCAAGCGCGGCGAGCTGGCCCGTTCGGTCATCGTCTTCGACTGACCCGAAAAGGCGCGGACCCGTGATCGCCAGGCGGCGGCCACGGGCCCGCGTCTCTTCCTGACGGCGCATGATCGTTAACAGCCCTCAGCGAACGGCGACTTTTTCGCCGCCTAACCCTCTGAAATCGCCAACCTTCAACGGCAGGTTACGATTAACCCCGCCGATTACCTGTGGACGGACTGAAACCTGCCGCGGAGGCTGCCGTTGGAAGGCCCTGTATCCGGCTTCAGGGAGCGTCCAATGACCCGCCGCCAACGCAAGATCCAACAAATCGAACGCCGTTGGAAAAGCCGGTTTGGCGAGCCGCCGTCCCTGCGCACAGATCCCGCCCTGATGCAGCGCATCCTCGATGAGGATGAGCGTCGTCATCCCGCGCCCGTCTCCACAGAGGCCTGACCGACCCGGAAGGTCGCGGTGGCGTCGGGCCAATCCGGTCGCCATCCCGATCCAGAGCGGCGATCATAGCCATGAACGGGGACAGGTTGTCAGAGCCATGATCGGTGGAGAAGCCTGACAGGGACGGGCGATGGACAACCTGTCCCCGCCCCTCCTCGCTAGTTCAGCCAGGCCGCCGCCTCGGCCTCGTCGCTCCAGCCGCCGCTGTCGACCAGCCGCTTGAGCAGGTCGCGTTCCGACTTCAGCCGCATGAAGGTCGAGCTGTCGTTGTCGCGCTCGAGGTCCTGCTTGGCGCCCTCGACCGCCCGCTCCAAGGTCTCCAGCTTGACCAGCAGGTCGAAGGCCATCGACCAGAGCCGCCGGGCCCTGGCCGGCTCCAGATCGGCGGCCAGGAACGCCGCCCCAGCCGCCCGGGCGGTATGGGCCAGCTGCTGGAAGACATCCTCGCCAAAGCCCCGCGCCTCCAGCCGGCGGCGCACAGAGATGGCGTCCACCGCATCGCTCTCGAAGCGGAACTCGACCAGCTCATTGGCCAGGGCGCTGAGCCGGTCATCGCAGAAGCCGCGCACGCTGAGCTGCTCGACCTTGTCGTCCAGCACATGCGGATCCTGCAGCGCCGCCAGGGCCAGGGCCGCCGACAGCGGCCGGGGCGAATTGCGCATGCGGCTGACCTGTTCACGGGTCTCGGCGTTGGGGCCGATCGGCCCCGTCGCCCTGCCCTTGCCGTCCCAGCGGCGGCGGGACATCTCCCGCGCCGCCGCCCCGACCGTAAACACCGGCTGCGAGGTCGGCCACAGCTGCTCGTAGCGGCCCAGCAGGTCCTCTCGATAGGCCTGGGACAGGTCGGGGTCGGCGATGCTGGCCGCCAGCTTGCGCAGCCGCACCTTCAGCCCCGCCCGCCGCTCGGGCGTATCCAGCGGCTCCAGGTCGCGCTCGCGGTGGAACAGCTGCTCGACGAAGGGCGTGGTGTCGGCCAGCTGGGCCTTCAGCGCCGCCGGTCCCTGCTCGCGCAGCACATCGTCCGGGTCCTTGCCGCCGACGACGATGGCAAACCGGAAGCTCTTTCCCGGCTTGATAAGCGGCAGGGCGCGGTCGATGGCGCTGTTGGCGGCGCGGCGACCGGCGGAGTCGCCGTCGAAACTCAGGGTCGGCTCGGGGTGCAGCCGCCACAGCACCTCCATCTGGTCCTCGGTCAGGGCCGTGCCGAGCGGCGCCACGGCGGCGATCCCGGCCCGCTGGCAGGCGATGGCGTCCATATAGCCCTCGACCACCACCAGGGCGGCGTCGGCCCCGCCCGAATGCAGCAGCTTGCGGGCCTCCGGCAGCCCGTAGAGCAGCCGGCCCTTGTGAAACAGCGTGGTCTCGGGCCCGTTGAGATATTTGGCCCGGGCGTTGGGATCCAGCGCCCGGCCGCCGAAGGACACCACCCGGCCCCGGGCATCGGCGATCGGGAAGATGATCCGGTCGCGGTAGCGGTCGAAGGGCGCCCCGCCGTCTTCCGGCGCGATCAGCAGCCCGGCCTCGACCAGCTCGGCCGGCCGCGCGCCCTTGGCGATCAGATAATCCTTCAGCCCTGTGCGGCTGGAGGGAGCGTAGCCCAGCCCGAACCGCTTCCATTCGGTCTCCGGCAGGCCGCGCCGCTCCAGATAGGCCCGCGCCTCGCGCCCGGCCGGCCGGCCCAGCTCGCCCTCGAACCAGGCGGCGGCCAGGTCCATCCAGTCCGACAGCCCCTGGCGCTTCTTCTCCTGTTCGGCCGCCTGGGGGTCGGGGGCCGGCAGCGGCACCCCGGCCTCGGCCGCCAGCCGCTCGACCGCCTCCATGAAGCTGAGCCGCTCGGTCTCCTGAAAGAAGCTGATCAGGTCGCCATGCTTGCCGCTGGAGAAGTCGTGGAAGAAGCCCTTGTCGTCATTGACGAAGAAGCTGGGCGATCGCTCCTTGGTGAAGGGCGACAGACCGACGAATTCCCGCCCCTGCCGCTTCAGCTTCACGGTCTTGCCGATCACGTCCGACAGCCGGACGCGCGACTTGATCTCTTCGAGGAAGCGGTCGTCGAAACGCATGTCTCAATTAGAGCCCGGAACGACAAAACGGAAACCCTAAGCAGACGACCCCCATACGGATTTTGGTGACCGGCGTTCACTCGCCTGTGGAGCCTTCCCGGGTGGCGCGTATTGCCCATCCATGGCCATATTAACCATCGGGCCTCCCGGCTCGGGGGAAAAAGGGAGTTCGCGTGATGATCTGGTGGTGGTGGATTCTGCCGGCGGTTTCGGCCCTTCTCGGCACTGTCGTGCTGTTGCGCGGCCTGGGCGGGCTGTTCGGCGGACGCTGGATCGGCGGCCTGCTTGGCTCGACCATCGGCGCCGGACTGCTGGCGGCCGGCGCGGTGACGGCCCTGGCCGGGCTGGACGTCCAGACCTACGCCCGGCTGACCTATGAGCGGCCGGTGGCGACCATCGAGACCCGCCAGCTTGGCCCCCAGCTCTATGAAGCCACCCTCACCCAGCCCGCCGACGAGGCCAATCCGAACGGCAAGGTCGCCCGCTACCAGATCCACGGCGACCAGTGGCGGATCGAGGCGCGGGTGCTGAAATGGAAGCCCTGGGCCAACATCCTCGGCCTCGACGCCCAGTACCGGCTCGACCGCCTCTCCGGCCGCTACGAGAGCACCCAGGACGAACTGACGGCCCCCCGCAGCGCCTATGACCTGGGCCCCGAGGCCGGCAACATCGACCTGTGGAAGATGGCCCGCAAATCGGCCCGCTTCGCCCCCATGGTCGATAGCCTCTACGGCGGCGGCGCCTTCATGCCGATGGCCGACGGCGCCCGCTACGAGGTCTGGCTGACCCAGAACGGCCTGATCGCCCGGCCGGTCAACAAGGAAGCCAACGAGGCCGGGGCCTCCGGCTGGAACTAGCCTTCCCCTTCCCCCGTCATCCCGGAAAAGCGATCACGGGTTGCTAGGCGATTGCCCCGGGCCCCGCAGGGCCCTAAACCCCGCCGCATCAAACAGCGGCGGGGAGCCCTTTCATGGACGTGCGCGACAGCAACGGAACGCTTCTCGCCGACGGCGACAACGTCACCCTGATCAAGGACCTGAAGGTCAAGGGCTCGGGCGGGGTGACCCTCAAGCGCGGGACCCTGATCAAGAACATCCGCCTCACCGGCGACCCCGACGAGATCGAGTGCCGCGCCGAAAAGGTCCGCGACCTCGTCCTCCGCACCGAGTTCGTCAAGAAGGCCTGAGTCATCCGCGCCGTTGGCGGATCGGGAAGACTTGTCGCGCTAGGGTCCGCCGGATGAGGGGGATGGCTTCATGACCGGCGAGGGTCTCAACACGATAGCGGACCGGACGTCCGCCGTGCGCGCCCTGGCCATGGGGTCGCTGGCCATGATGGTCACCGGCCTGCAGCCGCTGCTGCTCAGCGAACTCGCTGACGCCGGCCGGCTGTCTCCGGCCCTCGTCCATCCGGCCGCCATTGTCGATATGCTGTGCATGGCCGCGAGCGTCGCCGGCTGCGCCCTGTTGGTCCCGCCGACGGCGCTGAGGCGATGGGCCGGCGCCGCCGCGACCGGCTGCATCCTCGTCGGCCTCGGCGCCCTGATCGCCCATGACGGCCAGTTCCTGGTCCTGCGCGCCCTTGGCGGCCTCTGCGGCGGAGTGCTGATCTGGATCACCGTCGGCATGATCGCCCGCCAGCCAAGGCCCGAACCCTGGGCCGCCGCCTTCTTCCTCGCCCAGTCGGCGGGGCAGGTGATCCTCGCGGGGGTCGCCGTCAGCCTGCTGGCGCCGCGATTTGGTCCGGCCGGCGGCGTGCTACTGGCCGCCGGGCTGTCCGGCCTCGCCCTGGTCTGCGCCCTGCTCGGCCCGACCGCCCTGCCCGATCTGCGGCGGCCGCAGGGCGGCCGGCGACCCGGCCGGCGCGGGCTGCTGGCCCTGGCCGCCCTGTTCCTCTACTTCGCCGGCAACGCCGCCCTGTGGTTCCACATGCGCCCCCTGGCCGAGGCCGAGGGCCTGGGACAGATCAGCGGAACCATCGTCGTCGTCACCCTGGCCGCCCAGATGGTCGGGGCCATGGCGGCCCTGGCCCTGGCGGAGCGGATCTCCCGGCGGGCCCTGTTCGGCCTGGTCGTCGGCCTGGCCCTGCTGGCCGCGGCCCTGCTGGCGACCCATCCGCCGGCCGCCCTGTTCATCGCCGCCTTCGGCCTCGCCGCCTTCGCCGCCCTGTTGCTGGGAGCCAGCCTGTTCGGAATTCTCAACGCCGCCGATCCCGGCCGCCGCGCCGGGGCCATCAGCCCGACGGCCCAGTTCTGCGCCGCCGCCCTCGGTCCGCTGGCCGGGATGGCCGCCGCCGCCGGCGCCGGCCCCTTCGCCGCCCTGGCGGTCGCCGCCGCCTGCGCCCTGGCCAGCCTCGCCCTCGCCTGGATCAGCCTGCCGAAAGGTGGGTCAGCTTCTCGGGATTGCGCATGATGTAGATGGCCGCCAGCCGGCCCTCGCCGTCCGGCTCGAAGGCGATCACCGTCGGGCCCTCGGGATCGCGATGAATGACGCCCGGCAGGCCGTTGATCATCACCGGCTGCAGCCGTCCCGCCGACGACCAGACGCCGCGCGCGGCCAGGCCGCGAAGCAGCAGCAGCACCTCCTCCCGCCCGATCATCGGCCGCAGCGCCGCCGGCCGCTTGCCGCCGCCGTCGGAGATCAGCACCGCATCCTCGGCCAGCAGGCCGCTGAGGGTCGTGAAGTCCTGGTCCCGGGCCGCCGCCATGAAGGCCGACGCCAGCCTCAGGGCCTGATCCGCCGGCACCGCGAACCGGGGCCGCGCGTCCTTCAGATGGCCCCGCGCCCGGCTGGCCAGCTGGCGGCAGGCCGCCTCGTCCCGCCCCAGCGCCGCCCCGACCGCCGCATAGTCCTGATCGAAGACGTCGTGCAGCAGAAACACCGCCCGCTCCAGCGGGCTCAACCGCTCCAGCGCCAGCAGGAAGGCCACCGAGACATCCTCGGCCCGCTCGACCGGATCGACCGGCGGCTCCTCGATCAGCGGTTCGGGCAACCAGGGGCCGACATAGGTCTCCCGCCGCGCCCGCGCTGACTTCAGCCGGTCCAGACAGAGGCGGGTGACCACCTGGGCCAGCCAGGCGGGCGGATCGGACGCGCCCTCCCCCGCCCGGTCCCAGCGCAGCCAGGCGTCCTGCACCACGTCCTCGGCCTCGCTCACCGAGCCCAGCATCCGGTAGGCCAGCCGGCGCAGGCGCGGCCGCTGGGCTTCGAACAGGGTGACGGCGTCGCTCATGCGGCCAGGGCCTCCGGACGGTGGAACGGCGCGGGCTGGCCCGCCACCAGCACCCGCGAGCAGGTCCGGGCGTGGCCCATGCCGAACTTCAGGGTGGGATACATCCGCCCGGTGGTGATCGCCAGCGACAGGTCGACGACGGCGGCCTTGCCCCACAGGGCCTCGATCGCCTCCCGGGCCCAGTCGGCCGCGGGGCCGTCATGGTCCAGCACCGCGCGGGCGAAGCGGTAGCCGTGGCGGGCGGTCTCGCCCATCGCCGTCTCGTCCCCGGCCAGGATGCCGCGCAGGATCTCCGGATCGACGCCCCGGGCCATGGCGATGTCGACGCCGATCTGGGTGCAGGGGCCGCAGTCCTCATGCAGGGTGGCGAGGATGCCCGCCGCCGCCATGGCCTCGGCCGGCGCCGCCTTGCCGTGGCCGCGGGAGGCGACGAAGCCGAACTTGATGAAGCGGCCGACGCCGGCGTCGAGCAGGTCGCGCATGTAGCCGGCGTCATAGTTGAAACGGCGCTCGAAGGCGGCGATCTGGCGCCGCAACAGGGCTTTCAGCATGGGTCAGGTTCCTTGCGGTTGGGGACGGGCGGCGAAGCTGAGCCAGCCGGTCAGCAGCGGCAGCAGATAGACGCCGGGAAAGTCGCGCATCGCCTCGGCCAGGGGCCCCGGCCCGCAGGCGCTGCTCACCACATGGATCGAGGCGTGCAGGGCCAGGAAGACGAAGGCCCCGACCAGCGCCGGCCAGCCCTGCGCCGGCCGCCAGACAAACCAGGCCAGACCGCCGGCGACGGTCAGATAGGCCATTCCGATGTCGCGCACGAAGTGGGGGTTGAACAGCCCGGTCAGGTCGACCCCGGGCACGGCGTCATACCAGGCCTGGGGCCAGCCCAGCATAACCAGGCCGTTGGCGGCCATCAGAAGCCCGAGCAGGGCGGCGATCCATCGGTGCATGTCATCCTCCGTTGGGGATGAGACGATCCAGGCGCCCAGCCTGTGACATCCCATCCTCCCCCAATGAGCGAAGCGAGGCTGGGGGAGGGGGACCGCCGCGCCCGCGCGGCGGTGGAGGGGGCGGCGCCGGCGTGACAGGACGGCCGCGTTCTGGCGCGGATGGCGACGGCGGTGTTCGTTGAAAATCCCGT
>WGLL01000010.1 GCA_016125585.1 Caulobacter sp. | reverse complement strand
CCCGTGCGCCGGCGCAGCCCCCTCCACCCCCGGCCCTGAAGCGGGCCGGGGGTCCCCCTCCCCCGCGCTGCGCGAGGGGGAGGATTTGAGAACGCCCCAGGTCATTGACCGCCGTTACGCGGCATGCGGAACTGTCGCCATGACAGTGACAGCGCCCCGCCGGATGGGCCCGGTACTCGCCACCCTTCTGGTCGCCGGCAACATGATCGGCTCGGGCCTGTTCCTGCTGCCGGTGTCGCTGGCGCCGTTCGGCACCTCCAGCGTCCTGGGATGGATCGTCAGCACCGTGGCGGCCCTGGGCCTGGCCGGGGTGTTCTCCGTCCTCGGACGGCTGCGGCCCGCGGCAGAGGGCATCCATGACTATTCCCGCATCTCGCTGGGCAAGGCCGCGGGCTGGTCAGCCTGGTTCCTCTACTGGATCGGATGCCCGCTGGGCCTGGTGGCCATCGGCCTGGCGGCGGTCGGCTATCTGACCTCGCTGTTTCCGGTCCTGGCCGGGCCCCTGCCGACGCTGCTGTGCCTGATCGCCCTCATCTGGGCCTGCGTCCTGGCCAATCTGTTCGGCGCAAGGTGGGTCGCCCGGATCGGCGGCTCGACCCTGATCCTGGGCCTCATCCCGGTGCTGGCCGCCATCGTCGTCGGCTTCTCGGTTTTCAGCCCCGACCTCTTCGTCTCCGCCTGGACTCCCGGCGACCGGCCCCTCGGCGCGACCCTGCCCTCGGTGGTGCTGCTGGCCTTCTGGGGCTTCATGGGCCTGGAGTGCGCCAACGCCGTGGCCGCCAAGGTCGAAAACCCCGCCCGCAACCTGCCCATCGCCGCTCTTGGCGGGGTGCTGCTGGCCGGCATGGTCTATCTGCTGGCCTGCGTCGCGGTGCAGGGCGTCATTCCGCCGGATCAGCTGGCCAGGTCCACCGCCCCCTTCGCCGACATCGTCTCCAGAGTGATCGGGCCGATCGCCGGCGCCGCCATCGCCGTGGTCGCCATTCTCAAGACCTTCGGCACCCTGGCCGGCTGGGTCCTGGTCACCGCCGAAAGCGCCCGGGCCGGGGTCGCCGCCGGCTATGCGCCCAAGCTGATGTCGGAGTCCGATCCGGCCGCCACGCCCCGCCGGGGCATCGTCGTGACCGGCGTCATCACAACCCTGCTGTGCCTGGCCACCGCCTCGCCAACCCTGGCCCAGCAGTTCAACTTCATGATCGGCCTGACCGTGGCCACCGTGATGCTGGTCTACATCCTCTGCGCCGCCGCCCTGCTGAAGGACGCCGGCGTGATCCGCGACGCCGGCCGCCGTCAGGCCGCCCGGGCCCTGGCGGTGTTCGCCATCCTGTTCAGCGGCTGGGTCGTCTGGACCTGGGCGACGACGCTCTGAGCCGCCCTACCAGCTCCAGTCCCTGGCGCTGGCCCGGCAGCCGCCGTCCTTCCAGCCGGTCCAGCCCCGGCCGCGCACGAACCGGCCGCTGAGCGTCCCCGTCGGCTCGCCGCCCGACAGCACCAGCCCGCCGTTGACCACCACCTCCGAGACCCCGGTCGCATACTGGCGGGGGTTGTCGTAGTCGGCATGGTCGGCCACCGTCGCCGGGTCAAACACCACCACATCGGCGAAATAGCCGGGCTTCAGCAGGCCCCGCTCATGCAGGCCGAGGTTATGGGCCGGGAAGCCGGAGAGGCGCCGCACCGCCTCGGCCAGGGTCAGGCTCTTCTCGTCGCGGGCGTACTTGCCCAGCACCCGCGCGAAGTTGCCGTAGGCGCGGGGGTGGGTCGAGGACTTCAGGAACACCCCCTCCGGGGCCAGGGCCGAGGCGTCGGAGCCGAAGCTCATCCACGGCAGGGCCGTCTGGCGCTTCACATTCGCCTCGCTCATCAGGAAGTAGACGACCTGGATGCGGCTGCCGTCGGCGATGACCAGGTCGATCATCGCGTCCTCGGGACTGACGCCCCTCTCCTTCGCCACATCCGCCAGGGTGCGGCCGGTCAGGGGTTTCAGCGCCTCGCTGCGGAAGCCGACCATGATGGTGCCCTCGGCCCCGGCGTGGCGGTAGAGGTTCTCGTAGGGCGCCTTGGGGTCGCGCATCTCGGCGATGACCTTCGCCCGGATGGCCGGATCCTTCAGCCGCGCGATCCAGGCCTCGCGGCCGCCGGCCTGCACCCAGGGCGGCATGGCGGCGTCAAAGCCGGTGGAGCCGGCGGTGTAGGTGTACATGTTGGCGGTGATCCGCAGGCCGGAAGCGCGGGCCGCCTCGATATGGGCGATGGCGGTGTCCAGCTTGCCCCAGTTGGTCTTGCCGGCGGCCTTCAGGTGCCAGATTTCGCCCGGAGCGCCGGAGCGGCGGGAGATCTCGATCAGCTCGTCGATCCCGTCGATCAGCCGGTCGCTCTCATAGCGCATGTGGCTGGCGTAGATGCCGCCGCAGCGGCCGGCCTCGGTGGCCAGGGCGACCAGCTCGTCGGTTTCCGCATAGCTGCCCGGCGCATAGATCAGCGAGGAGCCGACCCCCAGGGCGCCCTCCTCCATGGCCTGGTCGACCAGCCCCTGCATGGTCTTCAGCTGCGCGGGGGTCGGATCGACGTCGCCCTCGCCCAGCACCCAGGTCCGGGCTGTTTCCGCCCCGATCAGGGAGGCGACATTGGGGGCCACGCCCCGCTTCTCCAGCATCTCCAGATAGCCGCCGAGCGTGGTCCAGGTGACCGGATACTTGACGTCGCCCTGCCGCGCCGTCTCCTGGGCGATCATGGCCGGGTTCCACGGCCCCATCGACGAGCCCTCGCCCATCACCTCGAGGGTCACGCCCTGCTTGAGCTCGGACAGGCCCCGGCCGTCCTCGATCAGCGACTCGGTCGACCAGGACAGCATGTTGATGAAGCCGGGGCTGACCGCCTTGCCGGTCGCGTCAATCTCCCGCGTTCCGCGGCCCGTCACCTTGCCCAGGGCGACGATGCGGTCGCCCTTGATCGCCACATCGCCAGGATAGGGCGCGCCGCCGGAGCCGTCGTAGATCGTCCCCCCGCGGATCACCAGATCATAGACCGGCGGTGCCGAGGGCGTGGCGCAGGACAGCAGCAGCAGGGCGAGCAGCGGAACAAGGCGTTTCATGGAGATCTCCGGACAGACTGCCAGTCTAGGCACGGTGCGCGGCCCGGACCAAGGTCCGGTGATCATCCGCATTCTTCTTCCCTCTCTCATCCGTCACCGCCGGACTTGTTCCGGCGGTCCATTGACGCACGCGGCGGAAGGTGTCGCGCCAACCCTCAAGGGCCCGCGCGTATGGACCCCCGGAACAAGTCCGGGGGTGACGGAAGGCCGGGGAAGCCAGGGGACACACCATCGATCGGCTGCGCCGCCGCCATCGCCCCCAACCTACCCCGTCAAAATCTCCAGCCACCCCGGCAAATCCGCCAGGGTCGCCAGTTCGCGGTACCTCGGATGATCGTGCGGCGCGCTGGCCGCCTCATGGGCCCAGACCAGCGGATAGGGCACCAGCGCCGCCCAGGCCCCGGCCTCCAGCGCTGGGATGATGTCTGACTTCACCGAATTGCCGGCCATCACCGCCTGCTCCGGACCGGTGCCGTGACGGTTAAATACCGTCTCGTATGTTTTGCGGTCTTTCTCGCTGACGATCTCCACCGCCGCGAACAGATCGCCCAGCCCCGAGGCCGCCAGCTTCTGTTCCTGATGCAGCAGGTCGCCCTTGGTGATCAGCACCAACCGGTATTTTTCCGACAATCTCGCCAGCGCCGTCTCCACCCCCGGCAGGGGTTCGACCGGCTCATTGAGCATCTCCCGGCCGGCGGCGAGGATCTCGCGGATCACCCTCGTGGGAACCTCGCCGTCAGTGATGTCCAACGCCGTCTCGATCATCGACAGGGTGAAGCCCTTCACCCCGTAGCCATAGAGCCGAAGGTTGCGCTTCTCCGCCTCGGCCAGCCGCGCCTCCAGCGTCTCCGCGTCAGCGTGGGGTTCGAGCAGGCCCACGAACCGCGCATGGGTCATGCGGAACAGGGTTTCGTTGTGCCAGAGGGTGTCGTCGGCATCGAGGCCGACCGTGGTGATACGCATGGCACGGGTTCTAGCGGCGCGCCGCGGAGTCGCCAATCATCGATGGTCAGGAGAGCCGGTCGCGGAACTCGCTGTAGTCGAACCGGCGGATCAGTCGCAGGTCATCGGTCGCGCTGTTCCACAGGGCGATGGACGGCAGGGGCACGCCGTTGAAGGTGTTGGTCTTGACCATCGAATAGTGCGCCTGGTCGAGGAAGGCGACCCGGACGCCGGGGGCGGCCGGGACCGGCAGGATGTAGTCGCCGATGATGTCGCCGGCCAGGCAGGACGGACCGCCGAGGCGCACCGCCACGCCCTCCTCAAGCTCGCCCAGCATGGCCGGGCGGTAGGGCGCCTCGATGACGTCCGGCATATGGCAGGTGGCCGAGATGTCGGTGATGGCGACGGGCATGCCGTTGTTGAAGGTGTCGAGGATTTCCCCGACCAGAATGCCGGCGTCCAGCGCCACGGCCTCGCCCGGCTCGATCAGCACCTGCAGGCCGTGACGGTCGGCGATGCCTTTCAGAAGGTCGACCAGTTCATCTCTCTGGTAGTCGGCGCGGGTCACATGATGGCCGCCGCCGAGATTGAGCCATTTCAGCCCCGAGGTCAGACCGGCCAGTTTGGGTTCCAGCGAGGCCCAGATGCGTTTCAGCGGCTCGACATCCTGCTCGCACAGGGCGTGGACATGCAGGCCATCGACGCCGACCAGATGTTCGGGGCGAAGCTGGGACACCGGAAAGCCCAGGCGCGAGCCGAGCTGGCAGGGGTCGTATTTGGCGACCTCGCCCTGGCTGCATTCGGGGTTCAGCCGCAGGCCGATGTCGAAGACCTGGCCCTCGGCGCGGGCGGCGGCGATCAGGTCGGCGAAGCGGGCGATCTGGTCGGGCGCGTTGAAGATCACCGCGTCCGACAGGCGGAGGACTTCCGGCAGGTCCTCGCGGCGATAGGCCGGGGAATAGGTGGTCAGCTCGCCCTGGTAATGCTCGCGGGCCAGCCGCGCCTCCCACAGGCCCGAAGCGCAGGTTCCGTCGAGGTATTCGGCGACCACACCGGCCAGGGACCACATGGAAAAGGCCTTCAGGGCCAGCAGCACCCTGGCCCCGGAGCGGTCGCCGACATCCTTGAGGATGGCGAGATTGCGCCGCACCGCCGCCTCGTCGACGACGAAGCAGGGCGAGGGCACGCGGCCCAGATCAAAGCGCGCGAAGGCGCCGGGATCGCCGGCTCTGGTTTCCATGGCCGCCGGTCCGATCAGAAGGCCAGAGGGGCGTCCAGATCGCGGACCTTCCACGGCAGACCGTGCTTGTTCAGCATGTCCATGAAGGGATCGGGGTCGAGCTGCTCCATGTTGAACACCCCCTCCCCTTTCCACTGGCCGGTCAGCATCAGGGCTGCGCCGATCATCGCCGGAACGCCGGTGGTGTAGCTGACCGCCTGGTTGCCGGTCTCGGCGTAGGCTTCCTCGTGATCGCAGACGTTGTTGACGTAGACGGTCCTGGCCGCCCCGTCCTTCACGCCGGTGGCGATGGTGCCGATGTTGGTCTTGCCCTTGGTCAGCGGGCCCAGGGAGGCGGGCTCGGGCAGCAGGGCTTTGAGGAACTGGATCGGGATGATCTCCTGACCCTGGAACCTGACCGGATCGATGCGGGTCATGCCGACGTTTTCCAGCACCTCAAGATGCTTGAGGTAGGAGTCGCCGAAGGTCATCCAGAAGCGGATGCGTTTGATTTCAGGGTAGAATTTGGCCAGGGACTCCAGTTCCTCATGGTACATGAGGTACATGTTCTTCTCGCCGACCTGATCGAAGTCGAAGACCTGTTTGTGGGCCAGGGCCGGGCCCTCGATCCACTGACCGTTCTCCCAGTGACGCGACGGCGCGGTGACCTCGCGCAGATTGATCTCGGGGTTGAAGTTGGTGGCGAAGGGCAGACCGGTGTCGCCGCCGTTGCAGTCGAGAATGTCGAGGGTGTCGATCCGGTCGAGCAGGTGCTTTTTCGTCCAGGTGGCGAACACCGAGGTGACGCCCGGGTCGAAGCCGGAGCCGAGCAGCGCCATCAGGCCGGCGTCGCGCAAGCGGTCCTGATAGGCCCATTGCCAGCTGTATTCGAACTTCGCCTCGTCGCGCGGCTCGTAGTTGGCGGTGTCCATGTAATTGACCCCGGCCGCGAGGCAGGCGTCCATGATGTTGAGGTCTTGGTAGGGCAGCGCCAGATTGACCACCAGCGCCGGCTGGACGGCCTTGATCAGGGCGGTGGTGGCGGCGACGTCATCGGCGTCGAGGGCGGCGGTGTCGATGACGACGCCGGTGCGGTCCTTCACCGAGGCGGCGATGGCGTCACACTTGGACTTGGTCCGGCTGGCCAGGGTGATGTGCGAAAAGATGTCGGCGTTCATCGCCATCTTGTGGACCGCGACCGATCCCACGCCGCCCGCCCCGATCACCAGAACCTTGCTCATCGTCACCTCGTCTCGAATCCATCCCTCGCCGGCGCCCTGGCCGACGAATTGGGGGGCCGCCTCTTATCACGCACCGGCGCGGAGGGCTAACCATCCCCGCGTGACGGTTTGACGATGGGAGTGGGCCTGTGGCGCCTGCAGGGAACCAGCGGGGGCAGGTTATCCGCCGCCCGGTCGGGGAGGCCTTCAGCCGGCGCGCGCCGGATGACCCGCCCCTCCCCACTGGCGCCGACAGGCCTGCCCGCCTGAAATCCTCCAAACTCCCGTCACCCCCGGACGTGTTCCGGGGGCCCATAGACTCAAGCCGTCGGGATTTCACGACGTATCTGCCGTCGCGGCTAACCGTAGAATCCCGCGTGTATGGGCCCCCGGAACAAGTCCGGGGGTGACGGCCGAGGGAGGGTTGTCGGCGGCGGGAGGATAGATGCAATTTGCAGGCTCGGGCCCACGACAACACCCACACACCCTCTTCGTCATCCTGAGTAGCCTCGCATCGCGAGGCGTGTCGAAGGACGCAAACCCGGCGCCCAGTTCCCCGGAAGCCTCCCAAGATCACGATCACACCATTCGCCGTCGGCCCCGCGATGGAGCATACCGCCACCGATAGCGTTTGACCCGGCGGGCGCGACTCACTACCAACGCGCCCGTTTGCCCACCCGTCCGCACGTCCACAGCGAGAGGCCCCCGCCATGACCGACCTTCTTCCCGGCGTCACCGGCGTTCTCGTCCTCGCCGACGGCACGGTCTTTCAGGGGATCGGCGTCGGGGCGACCGGCGAGGCGGTGGGCGAGGTCTGTTTCAACACGGCCATGACCGGCTATCAGGAGATCCTGACCGACCCCAGCTACATGGCCCAGATCGTCGCCTTCACCTTCCCCCACATGGGCAATGTCGGGACCAACGTCGATGATCTGGAGCAGATGAGCGGCGGCTCGGAGACGGCCGCCCGCGGGGCCATCTTCCGCGACGTCCCCACCGACCCGGCCAACTGGCGGGCCGATTCCGATCTGGCCGGCTGGATGACCCGGCGCGGCGTCATCGGCCTGGCCGGGATCGACACCCGCAGCCTGACCAAGCGGATCCGCGAGAAGGGCATGCCCCATGCGGTGATCGCCCACAGCCCGGACGGAACCTTCGACATCCCGGCCCTGGTCGCCAGGGCCCGCGACTGGTCAGGCCTGGTCGGCCTCGATCTGGCCAAGGACGCCACCACCCGCCAGACCTTCGTCTGGGACGAGCAGCGCTGGGCCTGGCCGCAGGGCTATGAGCCGCTGCAGACGCCGAAATACGAGGTCGTGGTCATCGACTACGGGATCAAGCGCAACATCCTGCGCTCCCTGGCCTCGATCGGGGCGCGGGCGACGGTGGTGTCGGCCGACACCCCGGCCGAGGACATCCTGGCCCGCAATCCGGACGGGGTGCTGCTGTCCAACGGACCGGGCGACCCGGCGGCGACCGGCGTCTATTCGGTCCCGCAGATCCGCAAGCTGGTCGACAGCGGCAAGCCGGTGTTCGGCATCTGCCTCGGTCACCAGATGCTGGCCCTGGCCCTGGGCGCGAAGACGGTGAAGATGGATCAGGGCCACCACGGCGCCAACCATCCGGTCAAGGACCTGACCACCGGCAAGGTCGAGATCGTGTCGATGAACCACGGCTTCACCGTCGACCGCGACAGCCTGCCGGGGCCCGTGACCGAGACCCATGTGTCGCTGTTTGACGGCACCAACGCCGGCCTCGCCCTGAAGGACCGCCCGGTGTTCAGCGTGCAGCATCACCCCGAAGCCTCGCCGGGACCCAAGGACAGCCTGTATCTGTTCGAGCGGTTCGCGGGATTGATGGACGCGGGACGGTAGGGCCAGCCCGTCAGCCTGCCTTTCGTTTTGGCCAGGCCGCCAGTTCCTCCAGGATCACCTCCGCGGCCCGGGCCGGGCCATCCAGATCTGCATAGATGGCGGCGATGCGTCGGGCCGCGCGACCGTAGGCGCTGGACCGCAGAATACGGGTCGCGGCCCTTCGGATCCGGTCGGAGCCGACCTTGTGCGGCGGCACGACAATCCCGGCGCCGCGTCGCCGGACAATCTCCGCATTGAGGTCCTGTTCCCGCTGCAGCGGGAGCATCACCACCGGCGTCCCCGCCGCCAGCGCGCTCTGGATGCTGCCCTGGCCGCCGGCGATGATGGCGAGGTCGGCCCTTGGCATGATCCGGTGGCTGGGCAGGACGGGCTCGATCATAACGCGGCGGCCTTCCAGATCGGCGAGGGCGTGGGCCGTGGAGGCGACCAGAACCCTGGCTCCGGTCGCGGCGGCCTGGACGACGATTGACCGGGCGAGTGCCGCATCCGTCGAGGTGGGCGCGGCATAGATCAGTGGTCCCTTCCCCGCGAGAAAAGCCTCGACACGAGGGGGCACAGGAAGGTCCAGTTCCGCGAAGATCGGCCCGACATAGCGCATCCTTGTTCCCGGACGCACCGCGACCCCCGGACGGGCGCGCCAGCCTTCCATGACCGCGCGCGGGACGCCGAGAACCTGCTCGGCCTCGGTCACCAGGGTTATGTCCCCGGTCATCAGGGTCATCAGGCCCGGAACCGGTTCGACGCCCAGGGCGGCCGCGACACGGTTGAAGCCGGCGGTGTAGAAATCCGTCTTCAGGCTGTGGGCGTTCTGCATCCGCCTGGCCAGGGCGCGGGGCATCCAGCGGAAGATTGCAGCGCGCGGCAGGGCCATGGCCGGTGGGAGATTGGCCTCGACGACCGGCGGAACGAAGCTGCCTCCATGCTCGGCGAAGAGGGGAATGCCGGCCAGCCGGGTCGACAGCAGCGGCGTAAGGGTAAAACCGGTCACCACGGCGGTGACCCCGTTGCGACGGAACAGCGCCGCCTCGGCCAGGGCATAGGCGTGGAGCTCCTCGTCCGAATAAAAGCTCTGGGTCGGCGGACCGAGGCCGGGCCCCTGGCGGACAAACCGCCGGGACCGCTCGTCATCCATCACCGGGCCCACCTGTTCATACCCGGCGCCCGCATCCTCAAGCAGGCCGGCGTAGACCCCGCCATGGCTGGCCATCATCACCGGTGCGTCAAGGTCCGCAAGCGCCCGCCAGAGGGCGATCATCCGACTGGTTTCGGACAGATAGGCGCAGTTCGGCATCAGGCAAATCATCGACCCCTCCTTGCGGTCCTCGTGATTTATCCAATATATTACCTAAATGCGTGAAGCCGTCGACTCTCTTCGCCTGACCCCCGATGAGGAAGCCCGCGCCGGTGATCGGGCGACATCTGTTCTGATCGCCCGCCGCCTTCTGGTGGCGGCGCAGCACCTGTCAGCCCTGCTTGACCAGCGACTGCGTCCAATGGGGCTGACGACCCGGCAGGCGACCTTGTTGACCGTCTGCCGGGACCTGGACGGCCCGACGCTGGCCCGGGCCGCGAATGCCATGGGATGCAGTCACCAGAACATCCGCCAGCTGGCGGACGCCCTCGGTCGCAAGGGCCTGCTTCGTCAGGATCAGGATCCCCGCGACGGGCGGGCCAGACGGCTGGTCGTCACCGCAGCCGGGAAGGTCGCCTTCGACGACCAGGATGACAGCGATTTCTCCGCCGTCTCCGATTGGTTCAGCGGTTTGACCGCCGATGAGCAAGCTGGTCTCGCCGACCTGCTCAATCGCGCCGGACGCGGGCTGGCTGCGGCGCGAAAGTAGCCCTCAGCCGGCCTCGGCGGGCGCGGCGGCGACCTTCTTCTTGCGGGGCGCGGCGGCGCGCTTGGCGGCGGCGGCCTCCAGCTTGGCGGCCTTGCGGGCCGCGGCCTCGCTTTCCAGCGCGGGCAGGATCTCGGCCGCGGAGGCCTGCTGCGGCGGGGTGCCCTCGTCGGCCAGACGGCGGGCGTTGGCGAGCATGTTGATGACGCCCTCGTCGCTCATGGCGGGAATTTTTTCGAGAAGGCTCATGGTGCGGGGCTCCGCTGCTTGGCTCTGTCCGTCGCGACCGCGACAGCACTTTCACCTGCCAATATGGGCCTTGCCGGCAGTTTTTCCCAGCGCCCTGCAGTTATTTTGAAATTCCCTTGCGTTGTCGGCAAAATAAGCCGATGATGTTTTATCGAATTCGTCTCGGTTCGGCCGTATATCCTTGTTTCAGAAATCTGAAACGCCCGGACCTGCACCCCCGATCCTTCTCGAAGTTTGATTGTCCGCGCGAAGCATTCACGCGGGCGAATTCCATGCACTAAAGGACTAAACTCAAATGGCTACCGGCACCGTCAAGTGGTTCAACGGCACCAAGGGCTTCGGCTTCATTCAACCTGATGAAGGCGGCGCTGACGTGTTCGTCCACATCTCCGCGGTGGAGAAGGCCGGCCTGCGTTCGCTGAACGAAGGCCAGAAGATCAACTACGAACTGGAACGCGACAGCCGCAGCGGCAAGATGTCCGCCGGCAACCTCCAGGCGTAAGCCAAACCAGCCCGCCTCACGGCGGACTGTGATCAACGACGGGCCGGTTCCTTCACGGGAGCCGGCCCGGTTTGCGTTTGGGGGTTGGGTCGCGCCCACCTCCCGCCCACCCAATAATTATACCCGGATATAATTATTGACGCCGGTTTTACCCGGATATAATAACCCGCCTGCTCGGGCGAACGGCCGCGAGCCCATTTCAGCAGCGAGCGGCAAGATGATCCTCACCCCCGGCCAGACGGCCGTTGTGACCGGCGGCGCCAGCGGCGTCGGCCTGGCCCTGGGCGCGGACATGGCGCGGCGCGGCCTGACCGTCTGCCTGCTGGACGTCGAGCCCGGCCCGCTTCAGGCCGCCGCCGCCGCCATCGGCGCGGAGGCCCATGTCTGTGACGTCGGCGACGCCGCGACGGTCTCGCGGGTCGCCGAAGACATCCTGGCCCGTCACGGCCGTGTCGATCTGCTGGTCAACAACGCCGGGGTCGGCGGGCTTCTGGGGCCGATGTGGCATTCGCCGCCGCAGGACTGGGCCTGGGTGTTCGGGGTCAATGTGTTCGGCGTGGTCAACGGCGTCCGCGCCTTCGTTCCGGCGATGATCGCGGCGGGGTCGGGGCATATCCTCAACATCGCCTCCATGGCCGGCCTGACCGATCCGCCTTTCCTGGCGACCTATGCCGCCTCCAAACATGCGGTCGTCGGCCTGAGCGAAAGCCTCGCCGCCGAGTTCGCCGCTTTGTCCCTGCCGTTGGGCGTCTCCGTCGCCTGCCCCGGCAACATCCGGAGCGCCATCCGCCAGGCCGACCGCAACCGCCCCTCGCCCCTGCGCGCCGCCTCCACCGCCCCGCCGGACATGCTGGCCCGCCTCGAGGCGGTGTTCGACGGGATCATGCAACAGCGGATGATCAGCGCCGAGGAGGCCGCCGGGCGCATCCTGGCCGGCGTCGAGCGCGGCGACCTGCACATCCTGACCCACCCGGACATGCTGGCCCCGGCGCGAGCGCGGCTGGCGAGGCTGCAGGCGGCGTTCGAGAGGGCGGGTTAGGGCAGGTGACCGGGCGACACGCATTTCAGATCAGCGCGCGCCTGCCGCTCCCTCCTCAACCGTCACCCCCGGACTTGTTCCGGGGGCCCATAGACTCAGGCCGTGGGGGCTGCGCGCCGCTGCATCCTCTGCTGCGGGAAATCGGCTGGCGCCCGCGCGTATGGGCCCCCGGAACAAGTCCAGGGGTGACGGCATGGCGTCCCTACTCCCCCTCCCGCATCACCGTATTCCCCGCCCCCGGCGGCGTCTGGTCGATGACCAGCAGGACCACCGGCGCATCGCCCAGCGCCTGGCCGGTATGCCACTGGCCGCGGGCCTCGATGATCGTCTCGCCGGGGCCGTACTCGACCGCCGTTCCGGTATCGAGATTGCTGACCCGGATGCGGCCGGATTCGACGAAGCCGTAGCGCTGATAGGGGTGCTTGTGGACCGGCAGGGCGGTTCCGGCCGGGATCGTCACCCGGGTGAAGGTCGCCTCCAGCGCCTCGCCGGGCAGCAGAATCGGCTGGCCGGTGTTGGTCGCGTCATAGCGGCCGAGCGGAACCGCCTCCGGCGCCCGGGCGACGGCGGGCGCGGTCACGCCGACGGCCAGCAAAAGAGCAAAGGCGATGGCTTTCATGATCTTGTCTCCCCGCCGGCAGTCTGGGCCATCGGCGGGGGCAGGGAAAGGGTGGCCGGGGCATGGTCGGGACTTGCCCTGCCCCCGCGGCCTCTCTAAACGGGCGCCTTAGCCTGCACACTGAACTTCAGGGCCGGGCGCGCCGTGGCGCGACCGCCCGTCCGCGCGAGTAGCCGAGCCGCCATGCCCAAACGCACAGACATCCAGTCGATCCTGATCATCGGCGCCGGCCCCATCGTCATCGGCCAGGCCTGCGAGTTCGACTACAGCGGCGTCCAGGCCTGCAAGGCCCTGCGGGCCGAGGGCTACCGGATCATTCTGGTCAACTCCAATCCCGCCACCATCATGACCGACCCGGATGTGGCGGACGCGACCTATATCGAGCCGATCACCCCGCAGATGGTCGCCAAGATCATCGAGAAGGAGCGGCCCGACGCCCTGCTGCCGACCATGGGCGGCCAGACGGCGCTGAACACCGCCCTGGCGCTGGAATCGATGGGGGTGCTGGAGAAGTTCGGCGTCGAGATGATCGGGGCCAAGGCGGAGGTCATCGACAAGGCCGAGGACCGGCAGAAATTCCGCGACGCCATGGACAAGCTGGGCCTTGAAAGCCCCAAGTCCCGCGCCGCCCATACGATGGACGAAGCCCTGTCCGGGCTGGAGTTCGTCGGCCTGCCGGCCATTGTGCGCCCGAGCTTCACCCTGGCCGGGACCGGCGGCGGCATCGCCTACAATGTCGAGGAGTTCCGCGAGATCGTCGAGCGCGGGCTGGACCTTTCCCCGACCACCGAGGTCCTCATCGAGGAGAGCGTGCTGGGCTGGAAGGAGTATGAGATGGAGGTCGTCCGCGACAAGGCGGACAACTGCATCATCGTCTGCTCGATCGAGAACATCGATCCGATGGGCGTCCATACCGGCGATTCCATCACCGTCGCCCCGGCCCTGACCCTGACCGACAAGGAATACCAGATCATGCGCTCGGCGAGCATCGCCGTGCTGCGCGAGATCGGGGTCGAGACGGGCGGGTCGAACGTGCAGTTCGCGGTCAATCCGGCCGACGGCCGGATGGTGGTCATCGAGATGAACCCGCGGGTGTCGCGGTCCTCGGCGCTGGCGTCCAAGGCCACGGGCTTTCCGATCGCCAAGATCGCGGCCAAGCTGGCCGTCGGCTACACCCTCGATGAGCTGGACAACGACATCACCGGCGGGGCGATGCCGGCCAGTTTCGAGCCGAGCATCGACTATGTGGTCACCAAGATCCCCCGCTTCGCCTTCGAGAAGTATCCGGGCAGCGAGCCCTATCTGACCACTTCCATGAAGTCGGTGGGCGAGGTCATGGCCATCGGCCGAACCTTCGCCGAAAGCCTGCAGAAGGCCCTGCGCGGGCTGGAGACGGGCCTGACCGGTCTGGACGAGATCGACATTCCCGGGGCCGAGGATCCCGACAACGCCGAGGCCGCCGTGCTGCGCGCCCTGGCCAATCCGACGCCCGACCGGCTGCGGGTCATCGCCCAGGCCTTCCGCCATGGCCTGAGCGTCGAGGCGGTGCGGCAGGCCTGTTCCTATGAGCCGTGGTTCCTGCGCCAGATCGCCGATCTGGTGCGCGAGGAAGGGATCGTGCGGGCCGCCGGCCTGCCCGCTGCGCAAGGCATGCGCCGGCTGAAGGCCAAGGGCTTCTCCGACGCCCGGCTGGCCAAACTGACCGGCATGACCGAGACGGAGGTCCGCGCCCGCCGCCATGCGATGAATGTACGGCCGGTGTTCAAGCGCATCGACACCTGCGCCGGCGAGTTCGCGGCGACCACGCCCTATATGTATTCGACCTATGAGACCGGCGCGGTCGGCCAGGCGCCGGACTGCGAGTCCGATCCGTCGGACCGGAAGAAGGCGATCATCCTGGGCGGCGGTCCCAACCGGATCGGCCAGGGCATCGAGTTCGACTACTGCTGCTGTCACGCGGCCTTCGCCCTGGAGCAGATCGGCGTCGAGTCGATCATGGTCAACTGCAACCCCGAGACCGTCTCCACCGACTACGACACCTCCGACCGCCTCTACTTCGAGCCGCTGACGGCCGAGGATGTGCTGGAGCTGATCGCGGTGGAACAGCGCAAGGGGACCCTGTTGGGCGTCATCGTCCAGTTCGGCGGCCAGACTCCGCTGAAGCTGGCCCATCCGCTGGAACAGGCCGGCATTCCCATCCTCGGCACCAGCCCCGACGCCATCGACCTGGCCGAGGACCGCGAGCGCTTCCAGCAGCTGCTGCACCGGCTGAACATCGCCCAGCCGCGCAACGCCCTTGCCCGCACCCCCGAACAGGCCTTCGCCGCCGCCGAGGAAGTCGGCTTCCCGGTGGTCATCCGGCCCTCCTATGTGCTGGGCGGACGGGGCATGGAGATCGTTCACGACGAGGCCCAGCTCGACCGCTACATCCGCGCCGCCGTCGAGATCAGCGGCGATAATCCGGTGCTGATCGACCAGTATCTGTCGCGCGCCACCGAGGTCGACATCGACGCCCTGTGCGACGGCAAGGAGGTCTTCGTCGCCGGCGTGCTTGAGCATATCGAGGAGGCCGGGGTGCATTCGGGCGACAGCGCCTGCTCCCTGCCGCCCTTCTCCCTGCGGCCGGAGACCATCGAGGAACTGAAGCGCCAGACCGAGCAGATGGCCCTGGCCCTGAACGTGCGCGGCCTGATGAATGTGCAGTTCGCCATCGAGGAGCCGCACAGCGAAAACCCGCGGATCTTCGTGCTGGAGGTCAATCCCCGCGCCAGCCGCACCGTGCCCTTCGTCGCCAAGGCGGTGGGCCAGCCGATCGCCGCCATCGCCGCCAAGCTGATGGCCGGAGAGACCCTCGCCAGCTTCGGCCTGGTGACCGGCGCGCCGGACCATATCGCGGTCAAGGAAGCGGTCTTCCCCTTCGCCCGCTTCCCCGGCGTCGACACCGTGCTGGGCCCGGAAATGCGCTCGACCGGCGAGGTCATGGGCCTGGACTGGAAACGGGAGGGCGAGGCCGACCTGGCCCCCGCCTTCGCCCGCGCCTTCGCCAAGAGCCAGTTGGGCGGCGGCGTCGACCTGCCGCGCGAGGGCACGGCCTTCGTCTCGGTGCGCGACGCCGACAAGACCTGGATCCTCGAGCCGGTGAAGCTGCTGATCGCCAGCGGCTTCAAGGTGCTGGCCACGGCCGGGACCTGCGCCTGGCTGAAGGACCAGGGGGTCGAGGTCGAGTTTGTCCGCAAGGTGCTGGAAGGCCGGCCGCATATCGTCGACGCCATGAAGAACGGCGACGTCCAGCTGGTCTTCAACACCACCGAGGGCAAGCAGTCGCTGAGCGACAGCTTCGACATCCGCCGCACGGCCCTGATGATGAAGATCCCCTACTACACCACCACCGCCGGCGCCCTGGCCGCCGCCCAGGCCATCGCCTCGGCCCCGCAGGAAGCCCTGGATGTGCGGCCCCTGCAAAGCTACGCGCACTAGAAGCCATCGAATAACCTCCCCCTTCCCCCTGGAGGGGGGAAGGGTCGGGGATGGGGGTGGCGGCCGTCGGGCTCCGCGCGGTTTCCGTGACCATCAACGCGGCCGGTGCAGTCCGGGACCGGCGTCAACCAGAGCGGACAGCGGCCTGGCGGCGCCCCCGGCTCAACCACCTCCACCCCCATCCCCAGCCCTTCCCCCCTCCAGGGGGAAGGGAGCGGTCGAGGAGGAGGCGCCCCCTTGCTTACGGCGTAAACAAATCTAGGTTCCCTCTGACACCCCGGGATTCCTCGCAATGATCATCGTCCACCACCTCAACAACTCCCGCTCCCAGCGCGTCCTGTGGCTGCTGGAGGAGCTGGGCCTGCCCTATGAGATCGTCCACCACCAGCGCGATCCGAAGACCATGCTGGCCCCGGACTCGCTCAAGGCGGTGCATCCGCTGGGCAAGTCGCCGGTGATTGTCGACGAGGGGCGGACCATCGCCGAGACCGGGGCGATCATCGAGTATCTGGTCGAGAAGGCCGGCGGCATGATGCGCCCGGTCGCCGGAACGCCCGAGCGGCTGGCCTGGACCTACTGGCTGCATTACGCCGAGGGCTCGGCCATGCCGCCGCTGTTGATGAAGCTGGTGTTCGGGGCCCTGCCCGACCGGGCGCCGGCCCTGATCCGGCCGCTGGTGAAGGGGATCTCCGGCCAGGCGCTGAAGAGCTTTGTCGACCCGCAGCTGAAGAGCCATTTCGACTATTGGGAAAGCGAGCTGACCAAGTCGGCCTGGTTCGCCGGACCGGCGTTTTCCGCCGCCGATGTGATGATGAGTTTCCCTCTGGAAGCGGCTGACCAGCGCGGCGATGTGCGCAATGGCCGCCCCCGCGTCTCCGCCTTCCTCGACGCCATTCACGCCCGCCCGGCCTACCGCGCGGCCCTGGAGCGCGGCGGGCCTTACGATTTCGCGAGCTAGACGATGGCGGTTTGCGCTCTGCTCTATCTGGGATTTCTATGCATCAACCCGGTTTCGGGGGGTTCCGAACGCCTTCTGACAGGGGAGATCAGGGTGGAATCCTGGGGCTACTGGCCATCCACCGGCGTTCGTGTAGAGGCGCCGGGTTGGGAGGCCAGGGTTTTTGCGAGCAGCGACAACGTCGAAGCCGTCAACACCAGCGCCTTTTCAAAGGCCTGCGAGGGCGAGGTCTGCCTTCAATACTACGTCAATTGCCGGCCGGAGATGGACCAGATGCGGCAATGCTTCTTTGCCATCCTCCGAGAAGGACAGAAGCAGCCTGTTGAAATCAACATCACCGCCTATGGCGTGGAACGTGAGCAGGCCGCACTGCGAAGCATCTCCTTTGTCACAGAAAATGGTGTTCGCATTCCGCTTGAAACGATGACGGCGCGCTCGCTGACAGAGAGCCCCTATTGCAAAAGAGTCGGTCGGAGCGACAAGGGGCCGATTTTCGAACCCGCCTGCGCCTACCTCAACCCCTGAAGGTCCAACCCCAGCACCACATCGTCATACACGTTCGCCCCGACCTGGAACCGCCGCGTTCCCACCTGCACAAACCCGTGGCGCCTGTAGAAGGCGATGGCCCGGTGGTTCTCCCCGTAGGCCCCCAGCAACAACCGCCGACCGCCCATCGCCGTCGCCGCCTCCCGCGCCGCCGTCAACAGGGCCGGACCGACGCCGGCCCCGTGAAAGCGGTGTAGGGCGTAGATTCGCTTCAGCTCGATGTCGCCCGGGCCGGTTTCAACCGGCAGGTCTGGCGGGCTGAGCATCGCGTAGCCGACCGGCGCCTGGCCGGGCGCGACCACGGCCAGGAACAGCGCCACGCCGGCCTGGCCCAGCAGCCCCTCATAGACCTCGGCCGCATGGACGCGCTGGTTGTGGGCCAGGATGTCGCCGCCGTCGACGATGCCGGCATAGGTCTCCAGAAAGGTCGCCTGGGCCACCGCCGCCAGCCGCGCGCCGTCGCCCGCGCCGCAGGCCCTGATCTCGAACGTCATGCCGTCCCCCGCTTCTCCGCCTCCAGATAGCCAAACCGGACGGCCGGCGATATCCGCCTTGACTCTATTTTGATGTTTAGCTAACTATCAATCATGAACCGCGTCTTCAAAGCCCTGGCCGACCCCACCCGCCGCAAGGTGCTGGAGCTGTTGCGCCAGCGGCCGATGACGGCCGGCGAACTCAGCGACCATTTCGCGGTTTCCAAACCGACCATGTCCGCCCACTTCAACGTCCTGCGCGAGGCCGACCTGATCGACGCCAGCAAGCAGGGCGTCAGCATCACCTACCGGCTCAAGCTGTCGGTGCTGGAAGACGCCCTGCTGGGGTTCGCCCAGACCTTCGGCATCGGCGCCCCCGAAAGCGCGCCGGGCGCCGTTTCCCCCTTCAACGACACGGCCGCCGAGCCCGTCAAGGAGCCTTCCCCATGATGATCAAACGCCTTCTGCCCGCCCTCGCCCTCGCGGCGGCGTTTCTCGCCGGCGCGGCGGCCCTGCGGTTCGGCGAGAGCCAGGGCCTGTGGTCGGGCGAGCTGGCCCGCCGCGTCCTTCAGGTGATGATCGGCCTGGGCCTCGCCGCCTACGCCAACCTGATGCCCAAGCAGCTGTCCACCCCGCGCCGCTCCCCCGCGGCGGAAGCCCGGGTCCAGAAGGCCCTGCGGATCGGCGGCTGGTCCCTGACCCTGGCCGGCCTCGCCCACGCCGCCCTCTGGGCCTTCGCGCCGCTTGCCATCGCCAATCTCGGGTCGATGATCGCCGTGGCGACCGGCATGGCCGTGACCGCTGGCTACGCCGCCTTCTGCCTCGTCAGAGCCCGGCGATCCGGGACCTGAGGCCCGTGGGGGCCCGCGCCGTCGCCGCATCGATCAGCCGGCCGGTGACCACATAACGCATCGGCCCGGGGGTCACCGCGCCGATCGGCCAGCAGGTGGTCAGGGCGATCTGCCGACCGCCGGACCTGGGGTCGATCCCCGAAGCGTTCCAGCGCACGACCCGCAGACTGGTCACCTCGAACCGGGTCCGCCGCCCGTCGCGGCCGACCACCCGGATCTCGTCACCCAGCTTCAGGGCGCCCAGGAAGGCGAAGTGGGTGTCCCGATGGGCCGCGAAGACTGCGGTGCCCCTCTCCCCCGGCGTGGGCGTGCGGAGCAGGTGGCCGGGCCCGAAAGCCATCGCCTCGCCGCTGCCGCCTTCCAGGGCGATCACCCGCTGCTTCAGCCGCGGCGCCTCGATCCTCGCCACCGGCCAGGTGTCGGCCCATGGCCAGGCCTTCACCGGTCGACCGCTGGCCAGGCTGGCGGCGAAGGCTCGCTCCAGCAGCAGCTGGGCCAGCACAGCCTTGGCCGGGATCCACAGCCCCGCCGTCAGAAGGGCCAGGCCGCCAAGCACCAGCGCGACCGCCGCCGCCCGCCACCCGCTCACGCCTCTCCAGGCGGGGGCCGCCCAGGTCACGCCCGTCCCCGGCCCCGGCCCCGGCCCCTCCAGCCGAGCGCCAGCCCCAGGAGCAGCAACATCAGCCCGGCCAGCAGGGTCAGCGGATAGTTGGTCGCCGTCTGCGGCAGGTCGACAGACTGTTCGGTTTCGCTGGCCTCGCCGGGCTTGGCCATCGCCGCCGCCGGCTTGGCGAACAGCTCTTCGAACTTCCAGCCGGCCGGCAGGGGCAGCGGAATGTCCTCCTCGCGCAGTCCCTCGCCGGCGGGACGGACCGGGGTCTTGTCGACGGCCACCAGGCTGGTCAGATCGGTCACCAGGCTGTGGCGCATGGCCAGGGCCACGACCAGTTTGTCGGCCGCGTCGCCCTCGATCTTGCCCAGCACCCTGTCGGTCTGCACCTCGCCGATCCGTCGCCGCGCCCAGACCTTCGAGACGCCCGGCCCCTTGATCGCCGTGCTCAGGGCTAGGGTCCGGGTCCAGGGCTTGCCATCGACCCGGCCGCTCAGCACCACCCGGCCGCCGCGCCCCTTGACCTTGGCCGCCACCATCACCGGCTCGCCGCGATACAGGTCCGGAAGTTGCGCCGGCGTGACGTCGGCCTGAACGCCCTCGAAGCGGGCCGTCAGGTTGGTGGCCACCGGGCTGCCCAGCTTGTCGAACAATCCACGCATCCGGCTCGTCACCTCGCTGGTCGAGGCGATGTAGGTGAAGCTGCCCCGCCCGACGGCGGCCATCTGGGTCATCAGATAGCTGTTGGGCGCCGAGCCAATGCCGACCATGAAGATCCGCGAACGCCCCTGGTCATCGCCGATGGCCGCCATCATCCGCTGCTCGTCGCTGACCGCGCCGTCGGTCAGGAACACCACCTGCCGCACCCGTCCGTCGCGCGGCGCGGGTCCCGACAGAGCCTGCAACAGCGCCGGCAGCATCTCGGTGCCGCCACTGGCTTCCAGTCCCCGGACAAAGAGCACCGCCTTGCCGACGTTCCTGCGGTCGGCGGACACGGCGGCCGGGAACAGCGTCTCGAGCGTGTCGTCAAAGCGGATGACATTGAAGCTGTCGCCCGGCTTCAGCTGCGTCAGGCCATAGACCACGCTCTCCTTGGCCTGTTCCATCGACTGCCCCCTCATCGAGCCGGAGTTGTCGACGACAAAGACCACCTCCCGCGGCGGCGGCGTCTTCGGCGGCGGCCCGGCCGGCGGCGTGACCAGCGCCAGCACGTAGCGCGATCCCTTCACCGTCTCGGTGAACAGGCCCGCCTGAGGCGCCCTGTCGGGGGTCGCCGTCCAGGTCAATTCGAAATCATGGTCGCCGATGGCCTTGGGATCGTCCAGTGTGAACAGCCGTCCCTGGTCCCCCTCATCAACCACCTTCATCCGGTAGGAACGGCTGCCGGCCGAGGCCAACGGAAATCCCGCCTTCAGCCGCACCGACAGGCCGATGGGCGTGTTCGATGGGCCGGCCGGCTTGAAGGCGACGGGGCGGATCAACCCCTCGGCGATGTCGGGCGGGGTGTAGCGTGGCGTCAGGGTGAAGGGCACGCGGATCGACCACTGATTGCCGGTCTGGCGCGCCACGCCCTGGTACTGGATCTGCACCAGCACCGTCTCGCCGGGACCGACGTTGGCGACCTTGTTGGTGAACATGTTGGGCCGGTCCTGCTCGACCAGTCCGGCCCGGGCCCCGCTCGACTTGGCCTGCTCATAGAGAATCCGGGCCTCTTCCTTTTCCTTGATCTCGCCGATGATCACCCGGTCGCCGACCACCATCTTCAGGCTGTCGACCGCCGCGTCCTCGGGCAGGGGATAGCTGTAGGTCGCCTCGACCCAATCCCTGGTCGTGTTGCGGAAGGCCTGGGTGACGGTTGTGCGGACCACCGGGCCGGCGATCTCGACCTGGACGTCGACGCCCAGCCGTACCGCCTCGGTAACCACCTCCCCCTTCACCAGCCTCAGCGCGCCGGCCACCGCCGGCGGCGGCTCGGCCACGGTCGCCGCCGGTCCCGGCGCTCGGGCTTGGGACTGGGTCTGGGCCCGGGATTGGGCCTGAACCAGGCTGGCCGGCCCCACGCACAACAGTCCCGCCAGCGTCGCAATCAGGGCCCCGCGCCCCGCCGCCTTCAACCCGCACCAAAACCGCGTCATCGTCCTTGCCTCCACTCCACCGATCGGGAGCGCATGCCAGTCTCCGCGCGGGCCGGTGCAGGCGTGAGCGTCGATGTCTGGCGATGACTGGCGGTTTCCGTGCAGATTGTGCGGACCACTGGCGCCGGGGCGGCGTCTATGTGAGGATTTGTCCGGCATCTCGCCGGGGGACAGCATGGACGACAGCCAGGACATCGCCGCCCGCGTCCGCGAAGAGCTGGCCCGCCGCAGAATGAGCCGGCTGGCCCTCGCCGACAGCGCCCGCATCAGCCTGTCGACCCTGGAAAAGGCCCTGTCCGGCGGCCGCCCGTTCACCCTCGGCACTCTCGTGCGACTGGAAACCGCCCTGGGGGTCTCGCTGAGGCCGACCCCGCCCTCACCCGCGCCTGACCCGCCGGGCCTCGCGCCCGCATCGCTTGGCGCCTATTCGCGGACCGCGGTGCGCCGGCTGGAGGGTCGCTACATCACCCTGCGGCCATCGTTTTCCAGCCCGGGCGACCTCTTCGTCTATCGCACCGAAATCGCCTGGGACAAGGCCGCGTCCTGCCTGGCCTTCACCGAATCCGCACGCACAGACTCCGACTTCACCCAGCGCGGCCAGGTCTCCATCTCCCACGAGTCCGGCCACATCTACATGCTGACCAGCGAGCAGGGTCAATTCCGGCTGGCGGTGCTCTCGCGGCCGACGCGCGGCGGGGTGTTGCTGGGCCTGCTGACCACCCTTCATGCCGGTCGGGGGGCCCAGCTGACTCCGGCCAGCAGCCTGATCGCCTATGTGCCGGAGGATCTGCTGCCGCAGGCGCCGATGGGCCTGATCGGGCCGGGCAACCCCGCCTTCCAGGCCTGCCGCGACTGGCTCGACCGTGTCGCCGGCGAAGGCTACGCCCAGTTCTTTCCCGGCTAGAGCGCGTTCCGATTAGTGGGGACCGGTAATCGGATCAAAACGCGCGATCACAAACATCTGGAGCAGCGTGGTTTGATTCCATCAAATCGCGCTGCTCCAGGGGCGACCTCAGCGGGCCGCCAGCAGCAGTCCGGCCCCCAGGGCGATGGCGGCGATTCCCGCCATCCGCCCGCCGGTCAGCCGCTCTTTCAGAAACACCACGGCGATCAGCACCGCGAACAGGATCGAGGTCTCCCGCAGCGCCGCCAGCCGGGGCGTATCGCCCAGCCGCAGCGCCCACAGCGCCAGACCATAGGTCAGGATCGACAGCCCCCCGGCCGCCAGCCCCGCCTTCCATTCACTCCGGGCGGCGGCGAAGAACACCGGCCCCCGCCAGATGACGAACAGGGTCGATATCCCCAGGCCCAGGGTCAGGAAAACCCAGACGATATAGCTGGGCGCGCTGGGCGCCGCCCTCACCCCCTGGGCGTCGATGACGGTGTAGGTGGCGATACAGGCCCCGGTCGCCAGGGCCCAGCCCAGCGCCCGCCGGTCCACGTGGCGGCCCAGGCCGACGGTCAGCACCCCCATCGACACCAGCCCGATCCCGGCCCCCGCCAGCCAGCTGATCGGCTCGCCGAACACCCCGACCGCCACCACGGCCGCCAGCAGCGGCGCCACGCCGCGCAGGATCGGATAGGCCACGGTCATGTCGGCCCGCTCGAAGGCCTTGATCAGGCAGATCAGATAGACCAGATGCGTCGCCCAGCTCCCCGCCAGCCAGCCCCAGGCCCCGCTCGGCAGGGGCACGATGAAAGCGGCCGGCAGGATGATCAGGCCGGAAAAGCCGTCGATCATCGCCCGGCTGGACATCTTGTCCCGCCCAGACTTGAGGATCGCGTTGACCACCGCATGGATCGCCCCGCTGGCCAGCATCATCAGGGCGGCGATCGGAAGGGCGGTCATGAGGGATGGAGTGGACGGCGCGACCGTGGGTCAGTCAATCGACGATCACCCCCTCCCTCCCCTTCATGGGGAGGGCCGAGATCGCGCAGCGATCAAGGGGTGGGGAAGTCGCCGCCCAGGCGCCGAAGGACAGGGGCCCGGGCGCCGGCCGCCTATCCGGTGACCGCCCGCACGTCGGAGATATAGAGGTCGGCGTCCGGCAGGTTGGGCGCGTCGGCGTTCGGCATCGTCAGGCCGATCCAGATCTCGTAGTTGCCGCTGATCGGGCTGGGGAAGACGATGGCCGGATTGATCGTCACCATGCCGCCGTCGGCAACGGCCTCGTCGCAATACCACCGCCCGTCCGGCGCGCGGATCACCAGGCTGGCCGCCACCAGCATGTTGGCGTCGCCGCCGGACCCGCGCACCACCGAGACATAGAGCGGCGCGTTGCCGGCGGTGTAGCGCAGCCGCACGTCCGGCGCGGTGGAGATCTCGCCGTTGCAGCCGTAGAGCCCATGGGCGGGGATGTCCCGGAAGGCGGGATGCTGCGCCAGCAGGCTCGAGGGACCCAGGCCCAGGTTGCCCTGGGTCCGGGTGATCTCGTCGGCTCTCAGGCTGCGGGTGGACGGTCCCGAGGGGGGCCGGCCATGCGGCACGCGGGTGAGGCGCGCGTCGCCGATCTGGCCGCCCTGCACATAGATATCCTCATAGGTGGCCGGAAGCTCAGGGTTGGGCAGGCCCGGCGGCGGCGTGTAGTCCCGGGCGTAATACTGCCCTGCCGCCCAGGCCGGCAGACCCACGGCCAGGGCCGCGACGGCGGCGACGACGGCGAGACGCCCGGGCGCCGAAGACCTGAGGGGAAAAATCATGGCTGGCGCTCCGCACGCCCCGAACGGCGTTCTGCGAGACTAGACCCGAAACACCCGGTCAGACAGCCTGTTTCGCCCCCGGTCGGCGGAGCGCGACGTCGGGCCCGGCGTTCCCTCGCCTGATATGTCTAGACATAGAGATTTCAGCGCCCTGACCCGCCCGCCGCCCGAGCGCCTGTCCGGGGAATATCTTGGGTCCCCCGCCGCCCCACCCTGAGTGGGGATATCGCCCCCCTCCCGCCCCCGCCCGGCCCCGCCGCCGCCCTACCCTTCCCCCGCCGCCGGCCCCCGCCAGCCCCCCGAACAACCTCCAACAACTCAAGGACTTGCGGCGAAACGGCCGCTCTGGATCTTTCCGGCGGTGGTATAATGCGGGCCGCTTCGACAACCGCGCGCCGCCAGGAGGACAAAACAGGGCCGCCCCCGGGGCCGCCGCGCCCGCCGCCCCTTGCATCGCGGCCCGCGCAATGCTGAAAGCCCCTCCTCGCCGGGGGCTTTCTTGAAACACCGCACAGACATCGACGGCCTGCGGGGCCTGGCCGTGCTGGCGGTGTTCGCCGGGCATCTGGGCCTGAGCGGCGCGCCGGGCGGCTTTGTCGGGGTCGATGTCTTCTTCGTCGTCTCCGGCTTCGTCATCGCCCGGGTGGTCGCCCACCGCCACGCCGAGGGCCGGTTCTCCCTCGTCGACTTCTGGGAGCGGCGGACGCGGCGACTGATGCCGGCCGTGCTGGTGGTCATCGCGGCGACCACCGCCATGGCCTGTTTCCACATGTTCCCCGACGAGCTGACGAGCTTCGCCGGGTCCAGCCTCTCGACCCTGGCCTTCGCCGCCAACCTCTGGTTCTGGCAGACCATCAGCTACTTCGCCGCCCCGCCGGACATGCACCCGCTGCTGCACGCCTGGTCGCTGGGGGTGGAGGAGCAGTTCTACATCGTCTTCCCGCTGCTGATGGCCGCCGGCTGGCGCTGGTTTCCGAAGGCCCTGAAGCCGGTTCTGGGCCTGCTGGCCCTGGCCTCCTTCGCCATCGGCGTCTGGTGGGCGAGGGACCATGTCTCGGCCGACTTCTACCTGCCGGTCAGCCGCGCCTGGGAGCTGTTGCTGGGCGTCCTGCTGTCCCTGGGCGCCATCCCGACCCCGAAGGACCGGCGGGTCCGCGCGACCATGGGCGCGGCCGGACTGGCGATGATCCTGTGGGCCATGGCGACCTATCAGCCCTGGACGGTGATGCCCGGAACCGCGGCCCTGCTGCCCTGCCTGGGCGCCCTGCTGCTGCTGGCCGCCGGCGAGGACACCCCGACCGGCGCCCTGCTGTCGATCCCGCCGCTGCGCTTCTACGGAGCCATCTCCTACAGCCTCTACCTCTGGCACTGGCCGCTGATCTCCTTCCAGCGGATGCTGTACGGCCAGCAGACGGGGGCGGAGGGCGCGGTGGCGGTCTTCATCCTGGCGGTGGTCCTGGCCACCCTCAGCTGGCGGTTTATCGAGACGCCGGTCCGCGATCGCCGCGACGGCCTGTCGACCGGCCGCTTCTATCTGGTCGCCCTGGCCGCCACCCTGCTGGTCGCCGCCCCCTCGGTCGCGATCCTCGCCACCGGCGGCCTGCCCGCCCGCTTCAGCCCCAGGGTCTATGCGATTGCCACCAGCGCGGTGCGCACCGAGCGCCGCCAGGAGGCCTGCCTGCCCAGCCCCGACGGCCCGCTCAGCGACTGGCCGGCGGGCTGCCTGGACCGCGCCGCCGACCGGCCCAACTGGCTGTTGATGGGCGACAGCCACGCCAACCATCTGTGGTTCGGCCTCAGTCAGGCCCACCCCGACATCAACCTGATGCAGGCGACCGTCTCCAACTGCCGCATGACGATCGCCCCGGCCGACGGGGCGACGGCCCAGTGTCGGCGACTGGCCGACAGGCTGTTTGGCGAGATCCTGAGCAAGACCCCGCCCGAGCGGGTCTATCTGGCCGGGCTATGGCGTCCGGGGGACGAGGCGGCGGTGGCGGAGACCCTGGCCTGGCTGAAGGCGCATGGCATCGAGGCGATCCTGATCGGGCCGGCCCCGACCTATGAGCAGAGCGTGCCGCGCCTGCTGGCCCTGGCCGAGCACCTGGGCCAGCCGGACCTGCCGCTTCACCGCCGCCTGTACGACGCCGACCGGATGGAGCCGAAGATGCAGGCCGTCGCCCGGGCCGCGGATGTCCCCTATCTGTCGATCCTGCGGGCCATCTGTCCTCGCGGCGTCTGCGAGCTGACCACCCCGAACGGCAGGCCGATGCAATGGGACGAGGGGCACCTGTCGCGGGACGGCTCGCGGCTGGTCGGCGAGCGGCTGAAGGCCCAGGAATCGGCCCGCTGACTCATCCTATGTGGCGCCGCAGCATCACCCTTGCGTTTCGTCGCGTCTGCGACTAGTTTCTGCGCCCCCGACCGTTTGCGCCCACGGCCCGGAATATTTGAATAACTCCTTCTCTCAGGGCGAATCGAGCGAACTTTCCAATATGGAAAAGGTACCGATGACCGCCGGGGGCTACAGCGCCCTCGACGAAGAACTGAAGCGTTTGAAGACCGTGGAGCGCCCGAGCGTGATCGCGGCGATCAGCGAGGCGCGCGCCCATGGCGACCTCAGCGAAAACGCCGAATATCATGCGGCCAAGGAACGTCAGGGCTGGATCGAAGGCCGGATCGCCGAGATCGAGGACAAGATCGCCCGCGCCCAGGTCATCGACGTTTCCAAGCTTTCCGGCACCCAGGTGAAGTTCGGGGCCACCGTCAGCGTGGTCGACGAGGACACCGAGGACGAGGCCCGCTACCAGATCGTCGGCGAGCATGAGGCCGACGTCCGCGAGGGCCGCGTCTCCATCTCCTCGCCCATCGCCCGCGCGATGATCGGCAAGGAGCCGGGCGACGTGGTCGAGGTCAACACCCCCGGCGGCGTCAAGGCCTACGAAATCCTCAAGGTGGAGTGGCTCTAGCCACCTCGTCCTGGCATGAAGGCGACGTCCCTGCGGAAGGCCGCGAGGGCGTTTTCGCTTGCCCGGCGCCGAGCCGCTTGCCAAGCGCGGCGGGAAGGCCTTGAAGGTCCCGCCATGAGCAAGGCGCCCCGCGCGAAGAAAGCCGCCGCCCCGAAAGCCGGGGGCGCCCCGCCCATCACCATCTGGGCGGTGTCGGACGGCCGCGCCGGCATCGAGGCCCAGGCCGAGGGCCTGGCCGACGCCGTGGCTCGCCAGCGCAACGCCGTGGTGGTCATCAAGCGCATCGCCTGGACCGGCCAGATCGGCCGCCTGCCCTGGTGGCTGAACCTGTTCCCGCGCCGCTGGCTGGCGGAGGGATCGGACTTCACGCCGCCCTGGCCGGACCTGATGATCGCCGCCGGCCGCGCCACCCTGCCGCTGTCGATCCGCATGCGCCGCTGGACGGCGGGCAAGACCTTCGTCGTCCAGGTGCAGGATCCGCGCACCCCGCTGCACTTCTTCGACCTCGTCGCCCCGCCCAACCATGACCGGGTGAAGGGCGACAACGTCGTCTCCATCACCGGCTCGCCGCACCGGGTCACCCCGGCCCGGCTTGAGGGGGACTACAGCCTGTTCGCCGACCGCATCGATCCCCTGCCCCATCCGCGAGTGGCGGTGCTGGTCGGCGGCAAGTCCAAGGCCTTCGACCTGACCCAGGACCGCGCCGCGGCCATCGCCAACGACCTGCAGGCGGCGCTGGAGGAGGCGGGCGGCAGCCTGTTGATGACCTTCTCCCGCCGCACGCCCCAGGCCGCCCGCGACCTGCTGCAAGCCCGCCTCGGCCATCTGCCGGGCATCATCTGGGACGGCGAGGGTCCCAACCCCTATTTCGCCTTCCTGCAGGGCGCCGACCACATCGCCGTCACCGAGGACAGCGCCAACATGGCGACCGAGGCGGCCAGCACCGGCAAGCCGGTGCACATCATCGGCCTGGTCGGCCAGAGCCTGAAGTTCCGCCTGTTCCACCAGGAGCTGGAAGCCAGCGGCGCCACCCGCCCCTTCGACGGCCATTTCCAGCCCTGGACCTACGCCCCGCTGCGGGAGACCGACCGGCTGGCCGGCGAAGTCCTGGCGCGGATGGACGGGCGCGTTGTCCCGGGCGGCGACGCGGCCTAGCCTCACGGCATGATCCTCGCCGTCCTCCAGGCCCGCATGAGTTCAACCCGCCTGCCCGGCAAGGTGATGATGCCGCTGGCCGGGGCGCCGATGCTGGTGCGGCAGATCGAGCGGGTCGCCCGCAGCAGGCGGATCGACCGCATCGTCGTCGCCACCAGCGCCAATCCGCTCGACGACATCCTCGACAAGACCGCCCGCCGCGAGGGGATCGCCGTGCATCGCGGGCCGCTGGACAATGTGCTGGAGCGGTTCCTGGGCGCGCTGGCCGCCCATCCGGCCGAGACCGTGGTGCGGCTGACCGCCGACTGCCCGTTCGCCGACCCCGACGTCATCGACGAGACCCTCGAGGTCTTCCAGGCCAGCGGCGCCGACTACGCCAGCAACACCCCGCCGCACCGCACCTTTCCCAAGGGCCTCGACGTCGAGGTGATGACCGCCGAGGCCCTGCGCCGCGCCGGCGAACTGGCCGCCAGCGACGAGGAGCGCGAGCACGTCACCTGGGGCATCTACAACCGCCCCGAGGTCTTCCGTCTGGCCTATCACAGCCAGCCCGCCGACGAGGGCGAGGTGCGCTGGACCGTCGACCGGCCAGACGACTACGCCTTCACCGCCGCCGTCTATGACGCCCTCTATCCGTCGAACCGCGCCTTCACTTCCGATGCGGTGCGGGCCTTTGTCCGGAGCCGGCCGGACCTGCTGACCTTCGGCGGCGACCGGCGGGCATGAGCCGAGACATCCTCTTTGTCTGTGGCGCGGGGCCCGAGGTTGGCGGCGGCCACGTCATGCGCTGCCTGACCCTGGCCGAGGCCCTCGCGGCGCGCGGCGCCCGATGCGCCTTCCTCGCCCCGCCGCCGGTCGCCGCCCTGCTGGAGGCCTTCGCCCCGGACCTGCCGCGGATCGCCATCGAGGGCGCCGGACCGGCCCGGCTGACCCGGGCCACCCGGGGCGCCGACGCCGACCTGATCGTCTTCGACCACTATGGCCTGGACGCCGGGGATCACCGGGACGGTGCGGGCGAGCGGCCTGTGATGGTCATCGACGACCTGGCCGACCGCCCCCTGGGCGCCGATCTGCTGCTGGATTCGGGACCGCAGCGCCGGGCCGGGGACTACGCCGGCCTGATCCCGCCGGGCGCGCCGATGCTGATCGGCCCGCCTTTCGCCCCCGTCAGGCCGGCCTTCGCCGCCGCCCGCGAGGCGACCCTGGCCCGGCGGATGGCGGGCGATCCTGCCGGGCGGATCCTGGTCTCCCTGGGCCTTGGCGACCTGAACGGCATCACCGGCCGGGTGCTGGAATCGCTGCTGCGGATCTCCGGCGAGGCCCGTATCGACGCGGTCCTGGGCGCCGGCGCCCCCAGCCTCTCCAAGTGCGGCGCCCTTGCCCTGGTCTATCCGCAACTCACCCTGCACATCGACAGCCGGGACATGGCCGGGCTGACGGCGGCGGCCGACATCGCCATCGGCGGCGGCGGTTCGAGCAGCTGGGAGCGCTGCACCCTGGGCCTGCCCACCATCCTGCTGATCCTGGCCGACAACCAGCGCCCCGCCGCCCGCGCCCTGGAGGCCTGCGGCGCGGCCATGGCCCTGGAGGTCGCCGCCCCCGACTTCGCCGGCCATCTGGAGGAGGACGTCATCCGGCTGCTGATCGACGACCGCCTGCGCCTGGGCATGAGCCTCGCCGCCGCCCAGGTCTGCGACGGCCTCGGCGCCGACCGGGTCGCCGAGGCGGTGATGGCGTTGCTCGAAACCTTCTCCCGCTAGCCGGGAGAAGGGCTAGTTCCTGCTATCGACCATCGACCAGTCCAGCGGCTCGCCGCGCTTCAGGTCGCGCGCCGCAACCCGGCCCAGCACCCTGTCCAGATCGGCCGGCGGCAGGCCGGCCCCCGGCCGCACCGAGCGGACATTGTCGCGGGTCAGCACGGCCCCCGCCGCCACGTCCGTCGTCACATAGAGGGAGCGGCGGAACTGGATATTGCCCCGCTCCGAGCCCAGCACATCGTAATGCGCCCGCCCCAGCGAGGCCCAGGCGTCGCGGCAGTCGCGGACCAGGGCGGCGAACTCGTCGGGCTCCAGGCTGAAGGCGGCGTCGGGGCCGCCGTCGGAGCGGGCCAGGGTGAAGTGCTTTTCGATGACGCAGGCGCCAAGCGCCACGGCGGCGACGGAGGCGGCGGTTCCCGGCGTGTGATCCGACAGGCCGGTCAGGCAATCCAGCCGCCGGGCTATGTCGGCGACGGTGCGGACATTGGCGTCGGCGAAGGTCGCCGGATAGCTGGAAACGCAATGCAGCATGACCACCCCCGGCGCCCCGGCCGCCAGGGCGGCGTCGCGGGCGGCGGTCATCTCGGCCAGGCTGGCCATGCCGGTGGAGATGATCAGCGGTTTGCCCTGCCGGGCGGCGTAACGGATCAGCGGCAGGTCGACGGCCTCAAAGGAGGCGATCTTGTAGGCCGGGGCGTCCAGACCGCTCAGGAGATCGACCGCCGTCTCGTCGAAGGGGCTGGAAAACAGGGTGACGCCCAGCTCTGCCGCGCGGGCGAACAGGGCCGGGTGCCAGTCGTAGGGCGTCTGGGCCTCGGCGTAGAGCTCATGCAGGGTGCGGCCGTCCCACAGGCCGCCGTGGATGCGGAACTCCGGCCGGTCGACATCCAGGGTGATGGTGTCGGCGGTGTAGGTCTGGATCTTGATGGCGTCCGCGCCCGTGGCGGCGGCGGCCTCGATCATCGCCAGGGCGCGGTCCAGGCTGCCGTTGTGATTGCCCGACAGCTCGCAGATCACATAGGGCGGATGCTCCGGCCCGATCGGCCGGCCGGCGATGGCGAGGGAAGACGCGGCGGTCATGCGAAGGACTGTCCGCCGCCAAGGTTAAGAAAGCTAGTGGCGCGCGCTATGTCACTTGCAGCTATTGAAACCAAGCCCGAAACGGGACAATCCAATTTGCCGACCTGAATATTGGCAACACCGCTTCTCGCAACGATGGGTGCGGCTGTGCGAGGTTCACATGACCAAGACCCCAGAACCACCACTTGGTGAAGACTTCGGGCCGCGGATGTTGACTGTGACCGTCAAGGGCGGGCTCGGAATTATCCCAGGCGTAGGCGGCCTTCTCGCCGAGGTGGCCGGCCAATTTATCCCGCAGCAGCGAATAGAGCGGCTTGAGGACTACGCAAGGCACCTCAGCCAGCGCCTAGACCAAACAGACGAGCGCCTTTTGAGGGAGAAGCTTGAAGACCCTGAAAGGATCGACCTCTTTGAGGAGGGGGCGCTGCAATCCGCTCGCGCTCTGTCACCGGAACGGCAGGACTACATTGCCAGCGTCGTTGCACGAGGGATCACCGGCGATGAGAAGATGCGGATCGAGGCAAAGCGTATGCTGAAGCTGCTGCGTGAGATCGATGACGATCAAATCATCATTCTGGCCGGCAAGCTGCGTCGAAATGAGGGAGACCAAGATTACCAAGAACGCCATGCCGCGATCATCACTCCGCCCCGAGTACACTTGGACTCCCCGCGCGGCGAGCTTGATAAGGACGCGCTGTTCGAACTTGCGCGAATGGAACTCGTTCGGCTGGGGCTTCTGGCTCCAACCTTCAAGTCACTCAAGAAAGGCGAGCAGCCGGAGTTTGATCAGAAGACGGGTATGATGAAGCAGCAGTCGCGGCGGCTAACGCCGCTTGGTCGGATGCTGCTTCGTCACATTGGTCTCGCCGCCGAAGACGAGATTTGAGCAGTTCACAAACAAAGCAGAAGTAGATGCTGAGCGATTTTCAACCGCACTCCGCCGCTCACCGCACCGTCTCCTTTTCCCGGGGGGCGGCGACGCGGCGGTTCCGGGCCTGGGCCTTGGGCTTGGGCAGCAGCCGGAAGCGCGTCTGGCACCAGGCGAAGCCGACCCCCACGTCGATCAGGGCGTCTGAGCGGCCGCACGGACAGGCGAACCCCATGACGTCCAGCACGCGATAGGTCTCTCCCGCGACCAGGGGCACCTGCTCGCCGGTGACATGATTGGGGGCGGCGTTGACGCAAAGAACCAGATCGCCGGGACCGACAGCGTCCATCGTTGGAGCCCTCCAGGTGAGCGGGAGAGTTTACGACCGAGGCGACCGGGAGCAAAGCCCCTGTCGGGAGCGGGTCCAGATCCACGCCCTGTGGGTCGGCCTCCGCCCTATCCAGAGACAGGCATTCGGGCCGGCAGGGATCCGCCCGTCGCGTCGCGGCCGATCCAGCGCGCCAGACCGGCATGCAGATCCTCGACGCGGATCGGCTTTGCGACAGTGTCGACCATCCCCGCCGCGTACATGCGGTTGACCTGCTCGGGCAGAACGTCGGCGCTCATGGCGATGATCGGGGTCCGGCCCGCCGTCCCGCCCAGGGCCCGAATGGCCCGGGTGGCGGCCAGTCCATCGATCCCCGGCATATGGACGTCCATCAGGATGGCGTCGTAGTCACGACGTTTCACCGCCGCGATGGCCTCGCCGCCGTCACAGGCAACATCGGAGGTGAAGCCCAGCATGCCGAGGATCGCAACGCCCAGTTCGCGGTTCACGGGGTGGTCGTCGACCAGAAGAACATGGCCGTGGAGGGACTCTGCGGCGCGCTCCTGCGCCTCGTCCTGAACGGCCCGGCTTACGCGCTGCAGCCGGACCTCAAGCCAGAAGGTCGCCCCCTCGCCCGGCCTGGACATCACGCCGACCTGGCCGTTCATCGCCTCCATCAGCCCCTTGCAGATCGCCAGACCGAGCCCGGTGCCGCCGTAGTGGCGACTGACCGAACTGTCACCCTGGCTGAACCGCTGGAAGAGGCCCGCCTGAGCCTCCGGCGAAATGCCGACGCCGGTATCGGCAACGGCAATGCGCACCTTGTCGATCTCGCCTTCCGGTTCAATCGACAGGGTCAGGGTCACACCGCCGGTGTCGGTGAACTTCACGGCGTTGTTTAGGAAGTTCAGCAGCACCTGGCAGAGGCGGTGGTCGTCACACAGGTGAGCGGCATCAAGGTCGCCTGTCGTCGCCATCGACAGGGTGAGGCCCTTGCGCTCGGCGACCTCGGCCACAATCGCCAGGGCGTCCCGACAGACGTGCGCGAGATCGGTGGGTTTCGGGTCCAGGTCGAGCCGCCCGGCCTCGACCTTGGAGAAGTCGAGGATGTCATTGACGACGGTCAGGAGCGCGTCGCCGGATCGACGGATGAGGTCAACCTGATGACGCCCTTCGCCGCCAAGCTCCCGCCGCTGCCCGAGCAGCTGGGCAAAGCCGATAATCGAGTTCAGCGGCGTGCGAATCTCGTGACTCATCGTCGCCAGGAAATCCGTCTTGGCGACAGAAGCCGCCCGAGCCTGATCGCGGGCGTGGCGATAGCGCATGGCGCGGATCGCCATCAGCCGTCGCAGCCGCTGGTAGTGGGTCGACATCAGCGCCGTGCTGATCCCGGTTCCGAACAGGGTGGCCAGATAGAGCTGCATCGCGGTGATCCGGAGGCTCCCGTCGCCGAGCACGCTGGCGAACGCGGGCAGCGGCCACCAGAAACCGATGGCCAGCAAGACGCTGCAGGTCAGGCCGAGCGCGACCGTCACGACCTTCGGTCCAAGCCGTAGCCCGATCAGGGCAAAGGTCGGGAACATCAACAGCAAGGTTATCGCGCCAAGGGGCGCGAAGAGGGAGGCCGTCAGGGCGCCGACTCCCAGAAGCGCCAGAACGGTCTCCCAGGTCCGCACCTGCATGATCCCGCCGCCCCCGCGCCTTGCCAGCATGAGGATGGCCGGCAGCACCAGCGACATTCCGAGAAACTTGGCGGCAAGCCGACGGAGAACCATGACCGTCGGGAATTCCCCTGTCATCCCGAGGATGACCAGGCCAAGCAAGACGGTGATGATCACAAGGATCGGGGCCAGGGCCCCGAAGAGAAGAGCCGTGAACCGGCCCGGCGTCGTTATGCGCGTCGCCCCCAACCGGTTGGCCAGCGCCACAACCGCGACAGCCTCGACCACGTTGAGCAGTGAATAGCCCACGGCGTCGAACAGCGGATGGCCGAACAGAAGAATGATCGCCGTCTGAACGACAAATCCCACACCCAGACAGCCAACCCGCCACCGCTCCGGCAGCAGGAGCATGGCGCCGATGACAAAGGCGTTGGCGGTCCAGATCGTGTCGATGCCGGCCGCGCCTTCACGAAGGACATTGGTCGCCCAGAGATTCACGGCGTAGCCGGCCGTAAGAACGACCGCCAACATGACCTGTCTGTTTCGACTGGCGATTTCCGACATCACGCGCACCGCTTTCCCCAGACCGGAAAACCTAGGTTACTGGCGCCAAGTAAACCTTAACGCACTGGGCGGGAGGCGCAGGGACTGAAGCGCCGGACCGGCCGGGCGGCATAGGCCTGCCCTCAACTGGACGTTCACGGCGACGGCGCGCTCTCCAGAACCTCGACGAACAGTTCAAGAGTCGCCCGCGCAAAGGCCTGCATGTTGGCGAAGCGGTCGTCCGACCCGGTGCGCAGGGTTCGGACGACGCGGCTTTGGCCGACGACGGCCATGCAGGTGTGTCCGGCGGGGTCGCCGTAGGGATTGCCGTCCGGGCCGGCGGCGCCGGTCTCCGACAGGCCCCAGGCGATATTGCCATGGCGGGCGCGGATCTCCGCAGCCAGGAGCAGGGCGTAGGGTTCGGAACTGGAGCGGATGCCGTCGACGCGCATCTGGTCGGTGGAGATGCCGGCCAACCCCCGGATCGCGCGGGCGGAATAGGTGATGGCCCCTCCGGCGAAATAGGCCGAAGCGCCGGGGACGGCCAGCAGGCTGGCGGAGATCAGGCCGCCGGCCGAGGTCTCTCCGACGGCGACCTTTTCGCCCCGTTGCCTGAGCAGGGCGCCGGCGCGCGCGCCGAGGGCGAGAAGATCGTGCATGCAGCCTCCAGGCCCGGGAGCGAAGGTCCGGGCGACCGCTGTACAGAACGCACCAAGCCGCGAAGTCTGGCAACAGGCAGGTATGCTCCGTGTCAGGATTGACCGTCGCTGGCGGCGACCCTAGGCTGGGTTCAATCCGCATCGGCGGGACGTCGGAAAGTCATGTCCAGAAAACCGACCGGAAGCGCCGCCACGCCCTTCGCCACGCCGCGGCAGGCCAGTCTCGACGAGCTTCGACAGCATTTCGCCGCGATCGTTGAATCCTCGGATGACGCGATCATCAGCAAGACCCTGGACGGCGTCATCACCAGCTGGAACCAGGGGGCGCAGCGGTTGTTCGGCTATGCCGCCGAGGAGGTGGTCGGGAAGTCGATCACCCTGCTGATTCCCGAGGATCGCCAGAACGAGGAGCCCGCGATCATCGCCCGCCTGCGCCAGGGCGAGCGGATCGACCACTATGAGACGGTTCGTCGCCGCAAGGACGGCCGCCTTGTCGACATATCCCTGACCGTCTCGCCCATTCGCGACGCCGGCGGCGCGGTGATCGGCGCCTCCAAGATCGCGCGGGACATCACCGACCGCCGCCGCGCGGTCGAGCAGCAGCATCTGGTGCTCGGCGAGATGCAGCACCGGGTCAAGAACCTGGCGGCGGTGATCGAAGCCCTGGCCCGCCAGTCCAAGCCCGAGGGCGAGCCGGCCGTCGATGCCTTCGTCAAGACCTTCCTCGGCCGGGTCCACGCCCTGCTCTCGACCGGGGAGCTGGTCGTCACCTCGTCCAGGCGCGAGGCCGACCTGCGTGAGGTGCCGGACAAGGTGCTGAAGCCGTTCGTCAACCCCTCGGCGGCCGGGACGTTCAGGCTGGAAGGACCGCCCCTGTCCTTGCCGGAGCAGGTCCTGGGCTCCCTGACGCTGGCGTTTCACGAACTGGCGACCAACGCCCTGAAATACGGAGCGTTGAGCGCGCCAGACGGGGAGGTCGCGGTGACCTGGTCGGTCACGCCCGGCCCTGACGGGGACCAGGTCTGTATCGCCTGGAAGGAAACCGGAGGCCCGCCCATCCTTGATGAACCCGCGCGAAAGGGCTTTGGCAGCCGCGTTGTCCGGGCCGCCGTCTCCCGCGAGCGGGACGGCGAGACCGTCGTGGCGTTCGAGCCCGACGGTCTGGCCTGTCGCTTCAACTTTGTCGTCGGGCCCGGCTGATCGCCCGCCGTCAGTGACCCTTGCGGTCGCTGTGCTTGCCGAAGGTCCGGTCCAGCGCCGAGACCATCTTGCCGAGCGCGCCGGTCGCGGCCTGGCTGATGGAGCCGGCGTGGTCGGTGACGCTGACCGGCCCCAGCTCGGCGGGCCGGGCCTCGACGACGCAGCGCATGTCGTCGGCGCCGCCCCTGGGACCGTTCTCGTCGCCGAAATGGACCTCGACATGGGTCAGCCGGGACTCGAAGCGCGACAGACGCTCGCGCACCTCGCTCTCGAGATGCCGGGTCATGGCCTCGCGGCCGTCGAGGTTGTTGGCGGTGTTGATCTGGACGTCCAAGAATGTCTCCTGAATGTGGGGTCTGGCGCGGGATCATCCCGCCGGCGGTCAGCGCACCTTGTGCGACCGCTCCAGCACCGGCCTCTGGCCCTCGGCGTTCAGCGCCCCGGACGGAGCGATGGTCGAATTGGGCGTCGGGTTCATGCCGCTGTTGGCCGTCTGGCCCGGGTCCGGATGCGGGGCATCGGCCGCCTCGGCCTTCAGCTTCATCGCGCGTTTCGCCTCGGCTTCCTGGGCGGCGGGTTCGGCGGGCTTGGTCTCGGACATCTGGCGGCTCCCTGTGTTTGCAAAGCCTGATCGCGTCGGCTCCTTCAAAGCCAACGCCCCGTCGGCCCGGCCGTTGCATCACGCCGGCGGCACGTGGGGGTCGGGAACCGGTCAGGAATTAGTCGCCGCCGCCGTCTCCGCCCCCTCCCCCGTCGCCGCCGCTGTCGCCGGAGTCATCGCCGCCGCCCCAGAACCACGGCGCGCCGCCATCACCGCCGTCGCCCTGCTGTCGGCGGCCGCTGGACGAGCTGCTGACGATGGCGGCCAGCACCACGCCGAACATCACGCCGAGCACCGAGCCCAGGGCGATGTTGTCGATGGCCACGCCAAGCGCCGCGCCAAGGGCGGCAAAGACACAGACGGCGATCAGGACCGTCGGCTTCATGGCTGCAGCGTGCCAGGCGGGTGCATTGCGCCGCAGCGGGCGCCGACGCGCCGGACGTTGTGGCTCATTGTCGCTTCAAGTCCCGCCCTGCCCCATCGCGCAGAGACGGAATCGACCCTATATCTGCGCCCATGTCGAGCCCTGCCCCCCGCACCACCCGCTGCCTGATCATCGGTTCAGGCCCCGCCGGCTACAGCGCCGCCATCTATGCCGCGCGCGCCCTGCTCAATCCGGTGCTGATCGCCGGCATCCAGCCGGGCGGCCAGCTGACCATCACCACGGATGTCGAGAACTATCCCGGCTTCGCCGACGTCATCCAGGGCCCTTGGCTAATGGACCAGATGAAGGCCCAGGCCGAGCATGTCGGCACCGAGTTCGTCAGCGACATCGTCCTGTCGGCCGATCTCTCCAAACGCCCCTTCCACATCAAGTGCGACAGCGGCGTCGAATGGCTGGCCGAGACCCTGATCATCGCCACCGGCGCCCAGGCCAAATGGCTGGGCCTGGACAGCGAGATGAAGTTCCAGGGCTTTGGCGTCAGCGCCTGCGCCACCTGCGACGGCTTCTTCTATCGCGGCAAGGCGGTGGTGGTGGTTGGCGGCGGCAACACCGCCGTGGAAGAGGCCCTGTTCCTCACCAACTTCGCCTCCAGGGTCACCCTGGTCCACCGCCGTGATCATCTGCGGGCCGAGAAGATCCTGCAGGAGCGGCTGTTCGCCCATCCCAAGATCGAGGTGATCTGGGATCACGCGGTCGATGAGGTCACAGGCGACACCGATCCGCTGGGCGTCACCGGCGTGCGGCTGAAGTCGACGATCACTGGCGAGACGAAGGACGTGGCCTGCGACGGCGTGTTCATCGCCATCGGCCATGCGCCGGCGTCGGAGCTGTTCAAGGGCCAGCTGGCCATGGACGCCGGCGGCTATCTGGACGTCAAGCCGGGCACCGCCTCCACCGCCATCGAAGGCGTGTTCGCCGCCGGGGACGTGACCGACGACGTCTACCGCCAGGCCGTCACCGCCGCCGGCATGGGCTGTATGGCGGCGCTGGAAGCCGTGCGCTTCCTGGCCGAGCAGGACCATGAGGTGGCCAGCCACAAGGAAGCCGAGAAGATCGGCGCGTGGTGACGATCCGTCCGGTCGGGGCCGGCGACGAGGCGGCGATCGGCGCCGTTGTCGCCGCCGCCTTCGGACAGCCGGACGAAGCCGGCCTGGTCGCCCGCCTGCGCGCCGAGGGCGATGTGGTGGTTGAGCTGGTCGCCGAGGAGGCCGGCGAAATCGTCGGCCATGTCCTGTTCGGCCGCCTGACCACCGACAGCGGCGCGGTCTTCGCGGCGCTCGCACCCCTGTCCGTGACGCCGTCACGGCAACGGGACGGCCTTGGCCTGGCCCTGATGGAAACCGGCCACGCCCTTTGCGCCATGGCCGGGGTCGCCGCCGTCGTCGTCCTGGGCCACCCGGACTACTACCCCCGCGCCGGTTATTCGGCCGAGGCCGCCCGCAGGATCACGGCGCCCTTCTCCGGCCCGTCCTTCATGGCGCTGGAACTGACCCCAGGCGCCCTGGCGGAGCCGGTCGCGGTCACCTACGCCCCCGCCTTCGGGCTCTGACGCCCCGCCCTTCTAGTCCGGCCGTCGACCGATCGGCAGATCGCCCGGCGTCGACGATGGCGCCGGGTCGGGCGTCTTGGCGGGCGGCGCCGGGCGAGGCGCGGCCGGGGCCTGAGCCGGCGCAGGCGCGGGCGGCCGCGGCGCGGTGCTGATCGGGGCGTCGGGGTCATCCTCGATCGCCTTGAGCTTGGCGTTGATGTCGGCCACCTCCTCCGGCGTCGGCTGCCGGCGGGTGGGGGTGAGGACGCCGGGCTGGCGCACCGACTCCTGGCCCGCCGCGCCGGGCACGGTCACCGTGTAGCTTTGGGTCGCGCCATCCAGAGACAGCACCACCGTCCGGGTCGCCTGGTTGAGGACCGAGCCGGCGCCGCTGGCGTCGTCCGGGCGCAGGCCCAGGCCCTGGGTGCGGGCGTCGAGGCCTTCGAGAATGGCGCGCGACAGATTGGCCTCGCCCCCGGCATAGCGGCCATTGAAGGCGGGCGGCAGGCCCCAGGGCCCGGTCCAGCGATAGAAGATATGCCGCCCGATGGTGGTGATCCGGTAGAGGGTCGGGGCCCAGTAGGGGGCGACGTAGTCTGCGTGGTAGTGGGTCGCGGTGCCGACCGAAGGCAGAACAAACCCGGCCAGGGCCCGCTTGGCCACCCCCTCGGCCCGCGCCCAGATCACCGGATTGGGCTCCCGCGCCAGCGAGCCGTCGCAGGTGAAGCTGAACTGGCAGCCGGTCAGCCGCAGACTGCCCTGATAGACGACGCCACAGACCGATTTTGGATAGGCCGGATGGCGCACGCGGTTGAGCACCGTCTGGGCCACCGCCTGCTGGCCTTCCAGCGGCTCGAGGGCCGCTTCATAGTAGATGGCCTGGGTCAGGCAGCGGACGGCGGCGGCGCGATCCTCGGCGCTGGCCTTGAGGATGAAGGGTTTGGCCGGCGGCGGCGGTTCCGGCGAGCCATTGAGCAGGGCGTTGAGGGACCGCGCCTCATCCGCCGACAACACCCCCACCCCCAGCACCGGCAGCCGCGACAGGTCATAGACTTCCCAACCTGGCGTGCGATCCCAGTAGTCCCTGGCGCGCCTGCCGTCGTGCCGCTTGGCCAGCGTCAGCATGGCCGGATCCATGTCCGCCGTCAGCCGCCGCAGCGCCACCTCGCCAAAGCCCCGCGCCAGGCTGGCCGCCGCCTCCGCCCGTCCCGTTCCCGCCGTCAGCCGATAGTCGGTGGCGCAACCGGTCAGGGCCAGGAAGGCCAGCAGCAGGGCGACAAGCGCCAGAGGTCGGGCTGGACGCAAGCGGTCTACTTGTCGCCGCGGGCAGCCGGCCGCCGCCGGCAAACGGCGGGCGTCGGCTGACCGTTCATCAGGTCAAGGGCGTCGCCGACGGCGGCCCCGGGCTTCATCCTGATCGTCATGCAGACTCCGATTGGGTCGCCCATAGTTGGGGGTGTTGGGGTTTGTGACAAGAGATTGCGACAGCGTCGATACGCGCCGCCCCGACGGTCTGGCCGAGGCGTCTGCGACGCCGGGCGCGATCCGCACGGTTAACGAGTTGATCACCCTTCCGGGCCAGTTGGAAGCCAAGGAGACTGCCCGATGACCCAACGCGCCCTGATCTTTCCCGCAGCCCTGATTGCGACCGCCGTGCTCCTGCAGGGCTGTATCGTCGGGTCGGTGGTCGGCGCCGGCGTGGGCGGCGCGGTGAAGGTCACAGGCGCGGTCGCCAGCGCCATCATCCCTGGAGAGAGCAAGGCCCAGCGCCTCAAGCGCCTCGATCGCGAGGACAAGGCCCGCCGCAAGGCCGAGAAGGCCCGCCGCAAGCGCGGCGGCTGAGGCCGACCGGCGCGGCGCAAGCGCCGCCCCCTGACGATTCTCCTTGTGCCCGCCGGATCACGGGCCTATATGTGTCTCGTCACTTATGCTCAAGTTTAGCAAAAGTGACGGGCCGGGCCGCTCTCGTCCGGCCTTTTCGAGGCTCTAGAAATGCTCACATTGAGCAAAAGGAGTTGGGTGATGGCTGACGGTTTCGCTCCCCTGGAGTTCACCCCCGAGGTGGAAGCCCTGACCGCCCCGGTGTGGGACAAGGTCAAGAGCAAGGTCACCCCGCTCGACTGGCGCGTCCACGCCCCGCTGATCGCCGAGATCAACCGGCTGAAGGCCGAGAAGAACGCGGTCATCCTGGCCCATAACTACATGACGCCTGAGATCTTCCACGGGGTCGGCGACTATGTCGGCGACAGCCTGGGCCTGGCCCGGGAAGCCGCCCGTTCGGACGCCAGGATCATCGTCCAGGCCGGGGTTCACTTCATGGCCGAGACCAGCAAGGTGCTGTGCCCCGACAAGACGGTGCTGATCCCCGACCTGCGGGCCGGCTGCAGCCTGGCCAGTTCGATCACCGGCGCCGACGTGCGGCTGATCAAGCAGCGCTTCCCCGGCGTCCCGGTGGTCACCTACGTCAACACCACCGCCGACGTGAAGGCCGAGACCGACATCTGCTGCACCAGCGCCAACGCCGTGCAGGTGGTCGAATGGGCGGCGAAGGAATGGGGCGTCGACCGGGTCATCCTGATCCCCGACGAATACCTGGCCCGCAATGTCGCCGCCCAGACCGATGTGAAGATCATCGCCTGGAAGGGCAGTTGCGAGGTCCACGTCCGCTTCACCCCCGAAGACATCGCCGAGATGCGTGTGGCCTATCCGGGCGCGGAAATCCTGGCCCATCCGGAATGCCCCGAAGAGGTGCTGAACGCGGCCGACTTCGCCGGCTCCACCGCCGCCATGACCAGCTACGTCGAGACGCGCCGGCCCAGGCAGGTGGTGCTGATCACCGAATGCAGCATGGCCAGCAACATCGCCGGCGATGTGCCGGGCGTCGAGTTCATCGGCCCTTGCAATCTCTGCCCGCACATGAAGCGGATCAGCCTGCAGAACATCCTCAACGCCCTGGTCAAGGAGCAGTTCGAGGTGACCATCGACCCGCAGATCGCCGACCGCGCCCGCCTGGCGGTGCAGCGGATGATCGACCTGCCGCCGCCCTCCGTTCCCGCCCGCTATGACCTCGTCAAGGCGCGGGGCCACCACGTCGATGTGGAAATGATCTGAGCCGGAAGGAGGCTCCCGATGATCAAGATCAGCAAGTTCGGACCCGTCTATCGCGTCAAGGCCACCCGGCCGGACGTTCCCAAGGACTGGTCCAGCCTGATGCCGCTCAGCGCCCGCGAGGTGGTCGAGGAACTGATCCGTCACGGCGCCCATTTGCACCAGGCCTACGACGCCATGTTCGAAGCCGACCCCGTGCGGGCGGCGATGGAGCTGAGATGACCCACACGCTCCACCACGACGGCGTCCTGATCGTCGGGGCGGGCCTCGCCGGTCTGTCGGCCGCCCTCGCCGCCGCGCCCCGCAAGGTGCTGCTGCTGAGCCCCGCCCCTCTGGGCGAGGCCTGTTCCAGCGCCTGGGCGCAAGGCGGCATGGCCGCCGCCCTGTCCGACGGCGATACGCCGGAAGACCACGCCGCCGACACCCTCGCCGCCGGTGCGGGCCTGTGCGATCCCGAAGCCGTCGACGTCCTGACCCGTGAGGGGCCTGACGCCGTCCGCCGTCTGGCCGATCTGGGCGCGCCGTTCGATCGCACAGAGGACGGCGGCTTCGCCCAGAGCCTTGAGGCCGCCCATGGCCGTCCCCGCGTCGCCCGCATCGGCGGCGACGGCGCCGGGCGCGCCATCATGGAGGCGGTCACCGCAGCGGTCCTCGCCGCGCCCCACATCGAGGTCCGCATCGGCCTGCGGCTGCGCAATCTGCTGCAGGACGCGTCCGGCCGGGTGCGCGGCGCGCTGGTCGAGGACGAGACCGGCGATCTGACCGCCATCACCACGGCCGCGACCCTGCTGGCGACCGGCGGCCTTGGCGGCCTCTATGCGGTGACCACCACCCCGCGCGAACTGCGCGGCGAGGGCCTGGGCCTGGCCGCCCTGGCCGGGGCGGTGATTGCCGACCCGGAGTTCGTGCAGTTCCACCCCACCGCCATCGACATTCCGGTCGACCCGGCGCCGCTGGCGACCGAGGCCCTGCGCGGCGAGGGCGCGATCCTGCGCAATCACGACGGCCGGGCCTTCATGCTCGACTATCATCCGGCCGCCGAGCTGGCGCCCCGCGATGTGGTCGCCCGGGCCATCGCCTCCGAGCGGCTGGCCGGTCGCGGCGCCGTCCTGGACGCGACAGAGGCGGTCGGCGCCGCCTTTCCGCACGAGTTTCCCGCCGTCTACGCCGCCTGCATGGGCGCCGGCATCGACCCCTGCGTGCGCCCCATCCCGGTCGTCCCGGCCTGCCACTACCACATGGGCGGCATCGCCACCGACCTGCACGCCCGCACCAGCCTGGAGGGCCTGCTGGCCGCCGGTGAATGCGCCGCGCCCGGCGTCCACGGCGCCAATCGCCTGGCCTCCAACTCCCTGCTGGAAGCAGCGGTGTTCGGGACCCGCGCCGGCGCGGTCCTGCGCGAGGCGGTCGATCCAGGCACGCCGATCCTACCGCCCGTCGCCGCGCCCGACCTGCCGCCGGAAGCCCTGGCCGAGCTTCGCCTGGCGATGAGCGAGGGCGCCGGGGTGGTGCGCACGGGCCAGAGCCTGAGCCGGCTCCTGTCCACCATCGAACGGCTGAAGGCGCGTCACGGGGCCGGCCCGATCCTGACCACGGCCGCCCTGGTGGCGACCTGCGCCCTTGAGCGGCGGGAAAGCCGCGGCGGGCATTTCCGCACCGACTATCCGGACCTGGCCACGGCGCATCGCACCTTCGTCACCCTGTCCACCTTGGACGCCATGAAGGCCGCCGCCGAGTGATCGCCCCGCTTCCCGACATCCTGATCGAGCCCGTCGTCCGCGCCGCCCTGGCCGAGGATCTGGGCCGCGCCGGCGACATCACCGCCCTGGCCTGTATTGACCCGCACGCGCGGCTGGCCGCCACCTTCGGCGCCCGCAAGAACGGCGTGATCTCCGGCCTGGCCTGCGCCCGACTGGCCATCCATGCCCTGGATCCCGCGGCGACGTTCGAGGCTCTGGTCAGCGACGGCGATGCGGTCAGCGCCGGAACCATCGTCGCCCGCACCAACGCCGACGCCCGCGCCCTGTTGTCGGCGGAGCGGACGGCCCTGAACCTGCTGGGCCGGATGAGCGGCATCGCCACCCTGACCCGCGCCTATGTCGATGCGGTCGCGGGAACCTCGGCCCGCATCACCGACACGCGCAAGACCACCCCTGGCCAGCGGGCGCTGGAGAAGTACGCCGTGCGCTGCGGCGGGGCGCAGAACCACCGCTTCGGGCTGGATGACGCCATCCTGATCAAGGACAACCATGTCGTCGCCTGCGGCGGGGTGATCCCGGCCATCGAGCGGGCCCGCGCCTTCGTCGGCCATCTGGTCAAGGTCGAGTGCGAGGTCGACAGCCTGGAGCAGCTGCAACAGGCCCTGACCGCCGGGCCGGACGTCATCATGCTCGACAACTTCGGCCTCGAGGACCTGCGCGCCGCCGTCGACATGGCCTCCGGTCAGGTCGTCCTGGAAGCCTCGGGCGGGGTCAATCTCGACACCGTGCGGGCGATCGCCGAGACCGGGGTCGATGTGATCAGCGTCGGCGCCCTGACCCACTCAGTGTCCGTGCTGGATATCGGTCTCGACGCCTGAAAAAAGCGGGGCCGGACGTCCGCGCCCGGCCCCTGCCCTGCCTCCCCCCGGAGGGCCTTGTCTTCAGACCTGTTCCGCCGCTGTCGCGGCCGGCGCCGCAACGGGCCGGGCGAAGCGGGTCTTGATCCAGGCGTTGAGGCGCTTCTGGATCGGCTCGTCGATCAGTTCGTGGAACACTGCGGCCGCGGCGATGGCGAAGGCGACGCTGCCGAACCAGATGACCCACTGCATCGGCTGGGACGGATTGAACCGGTCCAGCAGCGGCCGGACGGCGTCGAACCAGACGGCGCCGGTGATGGTGTGGATCAGGAACAGGGTGAAGCTGATCTTTGCCCCCCATTCGGCCCCGAACCACTTGCGCTCGCCCTTGCCGGCGCCGCAGCCGACGATGACCGCCATGGTGGCCAGGACGCTGAGCATGTCCGGGCCATTGAGGGCGCCGATCAGGCAGAAGGCGAGGAAGCCGATCACGCCGGTCAGGTTGGCGGCGCGGGGGCTGAGCCGGGCGATTTCGACAAAGCGGGCCAGGGCGACGCCGGAGATGAACAGGGGAATGGTGCGGCCCAGGCCCCAGTTGAAGGGCAGGTTGAACTGCTCCTGACCGACGATCAGCAGGCTCAGGGCGTTGGCGCCGAGCAGCACCGTCACCGCCAGGCACAGGGCCGTCACCGGGCTCTGGATGCGGTGAACCGCCCGCCACAGCCAGGGGAAGAACAGATAGCAGGCCATCAGGGCCGAGATGGTCCAGCTGGGGATGTTCCAGGTGTCGCCGCCCCAGCCGACCGACTGCAGCAGCAGGATGTTGCCGGGGATGTCGCTCCAGCGGAAATGTTCGGGATGGCTGATGCCGTGGCCGATCGCGCCGGCGCCGAGCACCGCGATGACCAGGCCGAAAAGGGTGATCAGATGGGCCGGATAGACCCGGGCCAGACGCTTGGTCATGAACTGGCCGTAGCCGACCTTTCCGCTGAGGATCGACTTTCCGTAAGCCTTGACCAGCACGAAGCCGGACAGCAGCAGGAAGAAGTCGGTGGCCAGATAGCCCCGGCTCAGAAAGGCGTGGATGCTGCTCAGCGCCACCGGCGCCTCGTCGCCATAGTGGAAGACCAGCACGAACAGCGCCGCCATCAGGCGAAGCATGTCGAGGGCGCCGCCCCGGGGCGAGACGGCGGCTGTGCCGGAAGGAGACGATGACGACGACGAAGACATGGCGGCTGTCCTGTTCTGATCCCGAAGGCCGGATCCAGGCGGATGGAAAGCCAGCATTGTGCCAACCGGCGCGGGCTTGAATCGGGCGCTTCAGGGCCCATCTGTATCCAAAGTTGTTTCAATAATAAGAGATGATCATGACCCGCATGCCGGCCCTGTTCCTCGGTCACGGATCACCGATGAACGCCATCGAGGATAATGCCTGGAGCCGGGGCTGGGCCCGGGTTGGCCAGGCCCTGCCGCGCCCACGAGCCATCCTCGTGATTTCCGCCCATTGGGAGACGCGCGGCGTCGCCGTCACCGCCGGCGCGGCCCCGGAGACGATCCATGATTTCGGCGGCTTCCCCCAGGCCCTGTTCGACGCCCGCTATCCCGCGCCCGGCGACCCGGCGTTGGCGCGGCGCGTGGCAGGACTGCTTTCGCCAGACCCCGTCGCGCTGGATGAGCGGCGGGGGTTCGATCATGGCGTCTGGAGCGTCCTGGCGCCGATGTATCCCGCGGCGGACGTGCCGATTGTCGCCCTGTCGATCGACCGCAGCCGGCCCGATCACTGGCATCACGATGCGGGTCGCAGGCTGGCCGGCCTGCGCGACGAGGGGGTGATGATCGTCGGCAGCGGCGACATCGTGCACAATCTGCGTGACGTGAACTTCCGCACCGGCGCCACGCCGGACTGGGCGCCGCGCTTCAACGAGACAGCCAAGCAGCTGATCCTGGCCGGCGACCATGACGCCCTGATCGATTACGCCGCCCTGGGCCCCGACGCCGCACTGGCCATCAACAGCGCCGAACACTACCTGCCCCTGCTCTATGTCCTCGGCGCCGCCGGAGCCGATGAGACGCCGCGCTTCTTCAACGACGACGTCTTCGCGGGCATCTCGATGACCTCGGTGCTTTTCGGCGCCGAAGCAGTCTCGCTATAGTGGGAATATGACACCGGATCGCGCCGAGCTGATCGACCGCATCACAGGCTTCCTGCGCGAGATCGGCATACCGTTGCGGGCGGCCGCCCTGCCGGATGACACCTTCCTGCCCGGCATGGAAATCAGGCGCGGGGAACTGGTCTATGATCCGGACCGGTCCTTCGCCCCGGGCGACCTGCTGCATGAGGCCGGCCATCTGGCCGTGACCGCCCCGGAGCATCGCGCGGACGAGCCCTTCGTCTCCAGCGATGGCGATGAGATGGCGACCCTGGCCTGGTCCTGGGCCGCCGCCCGGCATCTGGGCCTCGCCGCCACCGACCTCTTCCACGACGGCGGCTACAAGGGCGAGGCCGCCTGGCTGGCCGAAACCTTCGAGGCGGGCCACGCGCCCGGCCTGCCCCTGCTGCAATACTACGGCCTGACCCTGGCGCCGGGCGCGACGAGCTCGGACGGGCCGCCGCCCTATCCTCACATGCTTCGATGGCTGCGCTGAACGGCGGCTAGGATTGGGCGAGCCGGGCCGCGGCCGCCTGCGCCGCCGCCAGCCGCTGGGGCATGGCCGCGCCGTACATGCCCTGGACCCGCTCGAGAATGTCCGGCGGCGCGGTTTCCGGCCGGCCGGCGTTGAAAGGCGGCGCGGGGGCGTATTCCAGACCCAGCTGCAGCGACTGGGCGAAGTCGTCGCCCGCCACCTCCGCGGCCAGGGTCAGGGCGAAGTCGATCCCCGCGGTCACCCCGCCCCCGGTGAAGACATTGCCGTCGCGAACCACCCGGGCCGGATCCGGAATGGCCCCGAACAGGGCCAGCTGGTCGCGCCACGCCCAGTGGCAGGCCGCCCGCCTGCCCTCCAGCAGGCCCGCCGCCGCCAGGATCAGCGATCCGGTGCAGACGGAGGTCACATAGCGGCTGATCCCGGCCAGTCGCCGGATCTGGTCGAGAAACGCCTGGTCCTGCATCGCCGCGGTCGTGCCAAAGCCGCCGGGAACGCAGAGGATGTCGCAGTCGGTGATGTCCGCCAGCCGGGCCAGCCCCGCGAAGGTCAGGCCGTCGGCCGCCAGTTCGCCCCCCTCCATCCAGGCGACCGTCACCCGGGCGCCGGGCAGGCGCATGAGAAACTGATGCGGTCCGGTGAAATCAAGGTGGGTGACATCGGGATACAGGGCGAAGATGATGTTCAGGGTCGGGGCGGGCATTGGCGATCTCCGGGATCAGGGCTTGACCGGGTCACCTTGCCCGACCTAGCGTCTGGCTGAAATGACAATGTTCCCTCATTTTTCGCCAAGACGAGTCAGCCCGACCGCCAATTCGGTGACAGTCACTTTTTCCCGCCGCCGCGATAGCCGACGCCGCCCTCAGTGCGGAAAAGGTGACTGTCACCGAATTGGCCCCTGCCCCGGCGCCGCCGCATGAAACCCATCGGCGTCCTGATCTTCGACAATTTCCAGCTGCTCGACGCCGCCGGCCCGATCGCCGCCTTCGAGATCGCTGACCGCTACCGGCCCGGCGCCTATCGCATCGAGACCCTCAGCAAGGCCGGCGGGCTGGTGAACAGCTCCTCGGGAGTGGCGATGAACAGCCGTTCGTTCCGTCCGGACGACGACCTCGACACCGTCATGGTCGTCGGCGGCGAGGGCACCCGGGGGCCGGCGGTCTGCGCCGACACGCTTGCCTGGGTGCGCGCCGCCTCGGCCACGGCCCGACGCACCGCCAGCGTCTGTTCCGGCGCCTATGTCCTGGCCGAGGCCGGGCTGCTCGACGGCCGGCGGGCGACCACCCACTGGGGCCGCACCGACCATTTCCGCCGCCGCTACCCGGCCGTGCGGCTCGAACCGGACCGCATCTTCGTCCAGGACGGCGACGTCTGGACCAGCGCCGGCATTACCGCCGGCATCGATCTGGCCCTGGCCCTGATCGGCCAGGATCTCGGCGAGGACATCGCCCGGCGAACCGCCCAGCAGCTGGTGGTCTATCATCGACGTCCGGGCGGCCAGTCGCAGTTCTCGGCCCTGCTGGAGATGGAAGCCGGCGGCCGCTTCGATCCGCTTCTGGCCTGGATGCGGGAGAATCTGGGCCTGCCGCTGACCGTCCCCGACCTCGCCGAACGCGCCGGCATGAGTGAGCGCACCTTCCTGCGAGCCTTCGGCGCCGAAGTTGGCTTCACTCCGGCCAAGGCCGTCGAGCGCCTGCGGCTGGAGGCGGCCCGCGCCCTGCTGGAAAGTCAGCCCCTGCGGGTCGAGGACGTCGCCCTGGAAGTCGGCTTCGGCGATCCCGAGCGCATGCGCCGCGCCTTCCTCCGCGCCTTCGGCCAGCCGCCGCAGTCGCTGCGACGGACGGCGGCGAGCTGACATCCTCCTCCGCGCAAAGCGCGGGGGAGGGGGACCGCGCGCGAATACGCGCGGGGTGGAGGGGCGGCGCCGAAGCCTGAAGACTTCGCGCCGTCCGGCTGGGCTTCAAGACCGCTTCAACAATCCACCGGCTGGCGCCGCCCCTTCCGCCACGCTACGCGTGGTCCCGCTCCCCCGGCCCTTGGCCGGAGGAGGATTTCCCGGAGCCTGACCCATGCCCCTGCCCGACGTCTACGCCGCCCACCGCGTCACCCCGGCCAAGACCTTCGCCGATCTCAAGGTCGGCGACCGCTATCCCCTGCCCTCGCGCACCCTGGGCGACGGCAATTTCACCGCTTTCCAGACCGTCAGCCTGGACAACCACCCGATCCACTACGACGCCGAATACTGCCAGGCGCTCGGTCACCCCGGTCCGCTGGCGCACGGCCTGCAGGTGCTGTGCTTCACCGCCGCCGGGGCCGGTCTGTTCCCCCATGAGATCGGCGACGCCCTGCTGGGGATGATCGAGGTCCGGGCGAAGATCCTGAAAAGCGCCTATCCGGGCGACACCCTGTTTCCGCTGCTGCAGATCACCGGCCTCAAGCCGCAGCGCACCACCGGCGTGGTCACCATGGCCGCCACCGTGACCAACCAGAAGGGCGAGCGAGTTCTGGAGGGCGAGCACGTCTATCTGCTGCGTCTCTAGCGTCCCCATTTCGGGGGGAGAATTGCCGCACCTTGCTCTGGACGCGAACCGCCGCCGCCTGCCAATGTCGGGCGGCCAACACAGGAGACGGCCATGGCCCACAAGTTTGAGATCTACAAGGACAAGGCTGGCGAGTTCCGCGTCCGCTTCAAGTTCAACAGCGAGATCATGTTCTCGACCGAGGGCTACGCCTCCAAGGCCTCGGCCCAGAACGCCATCGACTCGATCAAGAAGAACGGCCCGGCGGCCCCCGTCGAGGACAACAGCTGACGCTTGACCCCCGGCCGCTTCCCGCATCTGATCAACGATAATAAACAGACACAGGGAGGCGGCCCATGGCCACCGCGAGCGCCAGCGGACGCAAGTCGATCTTCATCACCGGGGCGGCCAGCGGCATCGGCCTGGGCGCCGCAAAACGGTTCGCCCGTGAAGGCTGGTTCGTCGGCCTGGCCGACATCGACAAGGCCGGCCTGAAGCAGGCCCTGGCCGAAATCGGCCCCGGCAACGGCGTCACCCTCGATCTCGACGTCCGCGACCGGGGCCAATGGAGCAGGGCGATGACCGCCTTCGGCAAGGCCAGCGGCGGCCGCCTCGACGTGCTGCTCAACAACGCCGGCATCGCCCGCTACGGCTATCTCGAGGAGCAGAGCCCTGAGGAGGGCGACCTGCAGATCGACATCAATGTGAAGGGCGTGATCAACGGCGCCCGGGCCGGCCTGGACCTGCTGAAGGCGACCCCGGGCTCGACCCTGATCAATGTCGCCAGCTGCGCCGGCCTGTTCGGCGCGCCGCGGATGGCCATCTATGCGGCCAGCAAGTTCGCTGTCCGCGGCCTCTCGGAAGCGCTGGAGGGCGAGTTCGGCCGCTTTGGCGTGGCGGTGCGCTGCATCATGCCGTGGTTCGTCGACACCCCGATCCTCAACGCCGGCGCCCAGGGCACCAATATGAAGATCGCCGACGCCATCCGCGAGGGCGGATCGCCGGTCTATACGGTCGAGGAAGCCGCCCAGGTGATCTGGGACGCGGCCCAGGGCAAGGGCGGCAAGCTCAACTACATCGTCGGCCAGGCGGGGAAGTCCCTCGCCCTGACCCTGCGCTTCATGCCCGGCCTGGTCAGGAAGCGGCTACGGGCCGCGCAGCTTGCGGAGCAGCCATAGCCGGAACGGCCGGCTTGGCCGCCGGCGCCTTGGCCGGCGCCGGCTTTGAGTCCTTCACCGCAGCGGCGTCCGCCGTGGCCTTTGCCGAGGGGGTCTTCGCCGCCGGCGCCGGGGACTCCGACACCGCCGAGGCGAGGATCACCCGCGCGCCGGACCCGGTGATGATCTCATAGGGCACCGGGCCGGTCGGCATGCTGGTCGCCTGGACCCTCTCCATGCCGTCACGCGACAGCTCCGGCGTCTCGCCGAAGGCCCCGGGCGCGCCGCTGCGGCCGCCGAAGCGATAGAAGATATGCATGCCCACCTGCTGCACCCGCACCATGCGCGGGCCCCAGCCGGGGGAGACGTTGACGGTGTGGAAGTGGGTGGCGTTGCCGACCGAGGCCATCACATAGCCGCCCAGCGCCCGTTCGGCGATCCGCGCGGCCCGCCGCCAGGCGCCGGGCTCGCGACCGCGCTGCATCGAGCCATCGCAGGCGAAGCTGAACTGGCAGGCGCCGCGGCTGTAGGCGCCCTGGAACACCACGCCGCAGACGCTCTTGGGGAAGGCCGGGTGGCGAACGCGGTTGAGCACCACCTGGGCCACGGCCGCCTGGCCGGCCGGGGTCTCGCCGCGGGCCTCGTAGTAGACCGCCTTGGTGAGGCAATCGAGATCGCGCGAGGCGTCCAGCGCGCCGGTAAAGCGGAAGGGCTGGGCGGCCGGGTTGAAGGGGCCGCCGAAGCTGGCGCGAAGCAACAAACCGGCGCCGGCCGCGTTACTGTCCTTGCCGGCGCGCTTTTCGAGGCGGGCGGCGAGCAGGGCTGACTGGCGATCGCGTTGCGCGTCAGCGGCCGTGGACATCGGATCGTGCCGACGGGCGACAGCCAGGGTGGCGGGATCCATATTGAGAACGCGGTCGCGCAGGGCGGCCTCGGAAAACTGTCCGTCGGCGGCGTGAGCCAGCGACGAGAGACGGACGTGCTGTTCGCGCGCGTCTGCGGTGCCCGCCATATAGGCGGCCGCGACGATGAGGCCCATGGCGGCGCCAGTCGATGCGCCGACGGTCAGGGCTCGCGCGCCAGCGCGGCTCCGTTGTAGCGAAATCAAAGCTCTCTAGTCCTGTGCGACAGGGGCAGGATGCGCCCCCCGTATCGACGTCGAACGGCCGGAAAATCCCACACGGGCGGCGGTGCGACGAGATTCGGCCGATGTCAGGAATTGGCCGAGGTGGTCCTTATGCCAGACTTTATGGCCCAAATGTGGCTGATTCGCAAGTTCATGCTGCATTGCAGCATCGAGCATCGCCCCAGATATCGCGGGTCCTATGGTTAACACCCTCTAGTTATTGTGAAATCGCCCGGACTCCCGGGGAAAGCCGCAGTGCGGCATTTTCCCCCGCCGCGCGATCAATACTCACCCACATCTCTGCCCCGCCCGCCTCTCTTCCATTGCGCGTCGGAGCAGAGCGAGTCACCATGATCGCCGTGTTTCGGCTTGCGCCCAATTCCCGGGAGATCGTCATGAAGATGCTCGTCCATACCGTCGCCGCCCTGGCCCTGGCGACCGCGGCCTCCACCGCCCTCACCGCCCCCGCCGCGGCCGGCGATCTGCTCTACCAGGCCGCCCCCGACAGCCTCACCGAGTCCCTCGACGGCAAGCCCTACTGGGCCGCCCAGGCCCAGTGCGCCGGGCTGTTCGGCGCCGCCGCCCAGTATCTCGGCGAACAGGGCGACACCGCCGGCGCCGAGGAAGCCAGGACCCTGGCCCTGTCCTTCGCCGATGACGCCATCGCCCGCCTGCGCCGCGATCGCGGCCTGACCAAGGCCGAGGCGCTGCAGGTGATCAGCCCGGCCGTCCTCAAGGCCCGGGCCGACGGCGCCGCCGCCGTGGCCAGCAGCGAGGGCGAACTTTCGACCTGGAACTTCGCCCGCAGCACCTGCCTCGACGTCGCCGAGGCCTACAGGACCCAGACCAGCTGGAACGGACAATGAAGCAGATTATCGCGGCGGCCTGCGCCCTGGCTCTGGCGGCGACCGCCGCGGCCCCGGCCATGGCCGGCGACCTTGTGTTCAATCGCGGCGCCGCGACCGGCCTCACCGAGGGCAGCATCGGCCAGCCCTGGTGGAAGCTCCAGGCCCAGTGCGCCGGCATGTTCGCCGCCGCCTTCGACCGCCACAGCCTGCTCGGCGAAACCGACCAGGCGGACGCCGATCGCGACATCGGCAAGGCCATGCTGCTCGCCGCCATCGACCGGCTGGAGCGGGACCGGGGCATGGACCACAAGGTGGCCGTCGACCTGGCCTTGCTGCAGGTCTCCTATGGCCGCGAAAATGTCCGCGAGATGATCCGCACCGGCGGCTCCGGCCCGGCCAGCCCCTGGAACACCCAGCGCAGCATCTGCCTCGACATCCGCGACGCCTACACCGGCAAGTACGGCTGAGGCCGGGCCGGAGCGGCTACTTCCGCCGCGCGGCCCACTCGGTGCAGCCCTCCAGGTCGGTCACCCGGCCGACGAGCACGTCCTTGTCGCCGTTCTGGCCCGCGTAGGCCTTGCCGCTCAGCCCGACCATGGCGTAGCCGGTCGGCTGGTTGATCCAGTGGTCGCCGTGGAGTTCCAGCTCGCCGCCGGCCGTGACCCGGCCGCGCACCGCGAACCGGCCGCTCGGCACGCCCGGATTGTCGCCGCGGGGCCAGAAGGCGAAGGTCCCGGTCACCTCGCCCGACGGCGTCGCGTCGAGCGTCAGGGTCAGGCCGGTCTTGCCCTGGTAGCAGGTATAGGCCCCCTCCCAGACCCCATCGAGCGGTTCGGCGGCGGATGCGGCGACCGGCAGGGCCAGCAGGACGAGGGCGGACGCGAGCGTGGCGGACTTGGGCATGGCAATCTCCTGAATGTGCCCCAGCACAGCAGAGGCCGCCGCCGGCCGTCATCCCTACTATGGGGGGTCAATCCCCCCCGGGGGCTGTGAAGGGGCGGTTGCCTATGTGATCGCGCCGGACGGTCGAGGAACCATCGCCATCCTGCCGCCATTGGGTGTCAGCAGCCGCTCGCGGCCCCTCTAGCCTCGCGCCCCCGCGCGACCTACCTTCAGGCGATGGCTTCCAAGACCAATCTCTCCGGCGTCCAGGACGTCTCCGCGGCGTTCGTCCATGACCTGGCGGCCCCTAACGCCCCCGCCCTGTGGACGCCTCACCGGCCGGCGCGGCCGGAGAAGTCGGAAGGCGGCAGGCGGTTCAATCTGGTCGCCGACTACGAGCCGGCCGGCGACCAGCCGACGGCGATCAGGGAGCTGGTCGCGGGGATCAAGGCCCGCGAGCATGACCAGGTGCTGCTGGGCGTCACCGGCAGCGGCAAGACCTTCACCATGGCCAGCATCATCGCCGAGACCCAGCGGCCGGCCCTGATCCTGGCCCCCAACAAGACCCTGGCGGCCCAGCTCTACAGCGAGTTCAAGTCCTTCTTCCCCGACAACGCCGTCGAGTATTTCGTCAGCTACTACGACTACTACCAGCCGGAAGCCTACGTCGCCCGGACCGACACCTATATCGAGAAGGATTCCAGCCGGAACGAGCAGATCGACCGCATGCGCCACAGCGCCACCCGCGCCATCCTCGAGCGGGATGACGTGATCGTCGTGGCCTCGGTCTCCTGCATCTACGGCATCGGCTCGGTCGAGACCTATACGGCCATGACCTTCAGCCTGACGGTCGGCGACCGCATCGACGAGAAGCAGCTGATGGGCGATCTGGTCGCCCAGCAATACAAACGCAACGAGGCCGCCTTCGAGCGCGGGACCTTCCGCCGTCGCGGCGACACCATCGAGATCTTCCCGGCCCACTATGAGGACCGCGCCTGGCGCATCGGCCTGTTCGGCGATGAGATCGAAACGATCCAGGAATTTGACCCGCTCACCGGCAGGAAGACCGCCGAGCTGGAGACGGTGAAGATCTACGCCAACAGCCACTATGTGACCCCGCGCCCGACCCTTCGTCAGGCGGTCAATGAGATCAAGAAGGAGCTGAAACAGCGCCTCGACTGGATGGTGGCCAACGGCAAGCTGCTGGAGGCCCAGCGCCTCGAACAGCGGACCACCTTCGACATCGAGATGATCGAGGCCACCGGCTCCTGCGCCGGCATCGAGAACTACAGCCGCTACCTGACCGGCCGCCGCCCGGGCGAGCCGCCGCCGACCTTCTTCGAATACATCCCCGACAACGCCCTGCTCTTCACCGACGAGAGCCACCAGACGGTGCCGCAGATCGGGGCCATGTACAAAGGCGACTACAGCCGCAAATGGAACCTGGCGGAGTACGGCTTCCGCCTGCCCAGCTGCCTCGACAACCGCCCGCTGAAGTTCGAGGAATGGGAGGCCATGCGCCCCCAGACGGTCCACGTCTCGGCCACCCCCGGCCCCTGGGAGATGGACAAGGCCGGCGGCGTCTTCGCCGAACAGGTGATCCGCCCCACCGGCCTGATCGACCCGCCGGTCGAGGTCCGCCCGGTCAGCAAGAACAACACCAGCCAGGTCGACGACGTCATCGCCGAGGCCCGCGAGACGGCCGAGCGCGGCTATCGCACCCTGGTCACCGTCCTGACCAAGAAGATGGCCGAGGACCTCACCGAATACATGCATGAGCAGGGCCTGCGCGTCCGCTACATGCACAGCGACGTCGACACCCTCGAACGCATCGAGATCATCCGCGACCTGCGCCTGGGCGCCTTCGACATCCTGATCGGCATCAACCTGCTGCGCGAGGGCCTCGACATCCCCGAGTGCGGCTTGGTCGCCATCCTAGACGCCGACAAGGAGGGTTTCCTGCGCTCGGAGACCAGCCTGATTCAGACCATCGGCCGCGCCGCCCGCAACGTCGACGGCAAGGTCATCCTCTACGCCGACACCATCACCGGCTCGATGGAACGGGCCATGGGCGAGACCCGGCGGCGCCGCGAGAAGCAGCAGCAATGGAACCTCGAACAGGGCATCACCCCCGAAAGCGTCAAGAGCCGCATCAAGGACATCCTCGCCAGCCCCTACGAACGCGACCACGTCCGCATCGACGCCGGCGTGGCGGAGGACGCCAAGCCGTTCCTGGGCAACAACTTCCAGGCCACGCTGCGCGACCTGGAGACGCGGATGCGCGATGCGGCCGGCAACCTGGAATTCGAGACGGCGGCCCGGCTGCGCGACGAGATCAAGCGGCTGAAGCTGCTCGACCTGGAGTTTGCGAACGAAGCGCTGACGGGAGCGGGCGAGGCGGTGGACGCGAGCGTGCCGAAGGCGCTGCGGAAGCAGGCGCGGGTGGAGGCGGCGGAGGCGTTTCGGAAGGGGAAGCGGTAGGGGCGCAGAAGTTCCGTCACTGCGCCTCGTGGCTAAGCAAAAACGTTACACTTGGTAGCGTTGACCAACACGGGCAACGACTGCATCCCAACCGACTCACAGTCCGACTCTCAACCACCGCTTGCATCGCCCGTTGTTCGAGGCGACACTATCGACTGGCAGCCCGAGGGTGTGGTCTCATCGCCTTGTCGGATGGCGAGAGGGAACGCGGATCGAATGCCAGCAGAACAGAATGCGCGCCTAGGGGGAGCAATGCAGCCGGAACGTGGTACCATTTTTCTTTCACATGCCAGCACTGACAAAACCCAGGTTGAATTAGTACTTAAGCGCCTCGATCAATCGAAGGTCTTTTACGATACGTTGTCCATAAATCCGGGGACGGTATCCCTAGAACAGATGAAGTCTGGCATTTCCCGCGCGTCTGTTTTTGTGGCTTTCCATTCACCAAATTCACATACAGATTGGGTTCGCTTTGAGCAAACCCTAGCAGAAGTTCAACAAATTCATGACGCCGCCATGAAGGTCGTCGTGTATCCGATAAAGGGTTCGACCCACTCTTCACTTCCCGAATGGATGAAGAAATATTGGTGTGTGCCCGCGTCATTTACTCCCAGTGACGCCGCCCGAACTATAGAACACCAGTATCAACTAGCCATCGACCATTACGAGCCTGAGGCTCGGAAGTCGTTCCCAGGACGTGAGGCGCTCCTGAGGCGTGCCGCACTTGAGATTCGAAAGGCCCCCGCAGAGACCGGAAAGCCGGTGAACTTTGTCATAATTAGTGGCGTTCAAGGGATGGGCCGCACGACCTTCACCCGACAGCTTGTAGACAACGCCTTCAAGTCTATGCAGGCGGCCGGGCCCGTATTCGAATTGGCGGACAATGCTTCGGCCGTTGATTGGCACCTAGCCTTTCTTCAGGACATTCGTGGTGCTCTTACGCCGGACGAAATCTCCAAACAAATATCAGCTTTTGACGAACTTTCTGACGAGGATAAAGCAAAGACGATCCTTGCTCATTTGGCTCATTGGGGCGAGACCAATCAACCAGTCGTCATCAAGAGCCGCTGGGGACTTCGCGACCGCTCCAAAGATGTCAGCCCTTGGTTGAAAAAGGTGTTCGACGCAGCGGCAACTCACCCTGGACTCCGGGTCGTATTAGTTTCCGAACGTCGATTTTCGCCCGAGGCTCTGATCGGTCATGACAACGTTAAACAGTATCATCTTGAAGAGCTGGACTCTGACACCGTCGAGTCAATCCTGACTGATCGCATTCATGAACGCTTTCTCAGACCCGAACAACTTCCACGCATCGCCGGCAAAATTCACGGGCATCCCGCGACAGCCAACTATGTCGGCTACCTCGTTAACGGCGGCAAGAGCTTGGATAGCCTGCTGGCTTATCCGGACGTAATTGAGACCTTTCAAGCACAAATACTACGACAACTTCTCGATAGCAAATCTCTTCCAAAAATTCACAAGCAAATATTAAAGCTTTTGAGTTGGTTTCCGCGGCTGAACGCTAACTCCATTGCAGCTGCCTTTTCTGAAAACCAAAAGTCTGAAGTTATTTCTGCGCTTTGGGAGCTCAATGAATTTTCCTTGGTGGATCAGGTAGATCAGGGAAACTACAAAGTGCCCGGCGTCGTAGGGTATTCATATAGACGCTTAAGCAAAGAGCATGACAGCGATTCATTCAACCGCGTCGCCAATCTATTACTTGACCAGTTTAAAAAGGGAGAGATTGACGTCTCCCTTGTGGAATCCCTTTTGGTGGGCGCCATTGGGCTAGATCAAGACGTTCCCGATGTCATTCGGTCGGTGATCACCCCGTCCAGCTTGAAAACAATGGTCGACAACAGTCATAGATTGGGCATTGAAAGCTCGCCTCCGGATAGTAACGCCTATTTCGAGAAGGCATATTCACTTTCTAAACTAGCAATGGCAGTCCGGGGTAGTGATGACACGCAGGAAGATACACTCTATTATGGTGCCGACGCGGCTGTTCGACTTGGAAAGTACCCCCAAGAAATAATTTCTTTTATGAGGAAGAAGGGATTTTCTTCGGCGGACTATATTCACGGATCCTTTCTATTTCACGAAAAGCGGGACTACACCGGCGCGGCAGCGAGCATAAAGCGCGCGCTAGCGAGTCGAAATTTCCTTACGAGAAATGTGCGAATGCTGGCGCGCATCTGCATTCGCATTGGAGACTTTACAGGCGCGCTGGACGCCCTCTCGAAAATCGACGAGTCACGACTGATGCGTGATACGGGCTTGGTCATCATGAAAATTCGAGCGCTTAGAGGGGCTCGCAGCCATAAGGAAGCGGATCAACTCCGCGCAGTGCTCGGCAATAGAGAGAACGAGTTTGGCGAGCTAGCGATCTATCAGGCAGGTAGCGCACTTCGCTCGGGCGATTTTGATGTCGCCAGGGAGGCGCTGGAGCGGGCAAAGCTGGCTCCCCGGGCAAACAGAGTGACGTTAAAATTTCTGGAGTGCGCGATCGAAGTGGAAACTGGAGACAATACCAAGCTGCCTGAAACCGTCGCTCTCGCACGAGCAGCTCGACGGGACTCAGATGCCGTCCAACTACAGGCGCGAGCGGCATTGGTTGAGAGAGATTGGCGGACAGCAGAACGCCTGCTGGGCGAGATTCCGATCAAAGACTATTTTGACGTAAACTTGGAATTGCGAGCTGTCGATTTGAAGCTCTTAGATGCTGAGTTGAAGTCCGACCCTGTAAGAACCGCTGAGGCCAAGAAGCAGAGAGATGACATCTCCCGGCGTCTCGGCTTGGTAATCGAAGGGACCAGACTTTAGCGCCAGCAGAGCGCGAGTTGATCTATGGCCTGCGCTGAAAAGGCACGTGTTTAAAGAAGGGAGCAGACTGCTGTTCCTGATCGTCAGCTTGGCATCGTCCAGCACCCAGTTTGGAAATGTCAGCAGCAACCTTCCCCGCCCATTTCGGGACCGTCGGGACTTATCCGTCACTTCGAACTAGCCTTGCCCCGGATGCACGTTTGTGGATCCATCCCACCATGCCCACCTACACAGTCCGCTGCCGCGTCGACGCCTACGTCGACTACCTCGCCGAGGTCGAAGCCGACTCCCCTGAGGAGGCTGCCAAACTGGCGAACGACGACCACGCCGCCTACGACTGGCGCCCTGACGGCCAGCAGGAATTCGGCGCCTGCCTCTACCTGACCCTTGACGCCGCCGGCGACGAGATCGCCGCCACCCAGGTCGGCGACCTTTGAGCGACGATCCGCCCTGGGCCAGCCTCGGCTTCGGGGAGCCCGCCGCCGTCTTCCAGGGGCCGACCCAGAACGCCCGCGTCTGGTCCGAAGGCTGGGCCCGCCGCTACCTGTTCTGCCCCGGCTGTGGCGCGGCGCCCGTCGAGGCGCAGACGGCCAACCGGCGGGTGTGCGACTTCATCTGCAGGACCTGCGCCGAGGAGTACGAACTCAAGAGCCAGAACGGCCGCTTCGGCCGCAAGGTGGTCGACGGCGCCTGGGCCTCGATGAGCCAGCGGCTGGCCCAGGCCAACAACCCCAGCCTGGTGCTGATGGCCTATGACCGCGTCCGCCTGTCGGTGACCGACCTGATCGTCGTGCCCAGACACTTCTTCACGCCGGAGATCATCGAGCGCCGCAAGCCGCTCGGCCCCCACGCCCGCCGCGCCGGCTGGGAGGGCTGCAACATCCTGCTGGAGCGCGTGCCCGCGTTCGCGCGTCAGGCGGAAGTGGAAACCGGTTCCGCCGCCCGACGCGCGAACACTCAACATTAGCCAATCCGCGCAAGCGGATTGGCGGCGGCAAGATCAGCCTGATCCGCGCCGGCGCCCTCACCCCGCGCCAGACCGTTCTCGACCAGTGGCAGGCAACCCTGTTCCTGCGCGAGACCGCCGGCGCCAGCCGCGGCTGGCTGACCCAGGTGATGGCCTGCGTCGAAGCCATCGGCCGTCCCGAGTTCACCCTGGAGGAAGTCTACGCCTTCGAATCTCGCCTGGCCCGCATCTACCCGGCCAACAACAACATCCGCCCGAAGATCAGGCAGCAGCTGCAGGTGCTGCGGGATTTGGGGTGGCTGACCTTCGAGGGGCGGGGGCGGTACGCGCGGGCGAACGCCCCCTAAAATCCTTCTCCCGCTCGCCGGGAGAAGGTGGCGCGAAGCGACGGATGAGGGCAGCGCCGGCTTCAGGGGATTTCACGCCTTCTGGCGCTGTTCGGCGTCGTCGCCATCCCTCCGCCCTCCGTGCTGCCCTCATCCGAGCCCTCCGGGCCCACCTTCTCCCGGCGAGCGGGAGAAGGGTTCTCTACCCCACCTCAAACCGCTCCGCCCGCACCGCCGCCATCAGCGGCCCCGCGTCCTGCGCCGGGTCGAGCCAGGCGCCCCACTCCTCCGGCTCCAGGATGACCGGCGCGCGGGTGTGGTAGTCGCCCAGCCAGCCCTCCGACGGCCCGGTCAGGATGGTGAAGCTGGCGACCTCCCCCGCATCCGGGGTGGTGCAGCGGTCCCAGAGGCCGGCGAACCAGAGGGCCTTGCCGTCCGTGCGGGCGAAGCGGTGCTTCGTCTTCCCACCCTCCGGCCCGGTCCATTCATACCAGGCGCTGGCCGGGACGATGCAGCGGCGCCGCGCGAACGCCCCCTTGAAGGTGGCGGCGGTCTGCGCCGTCTCCACCCGGCAGTTGAAGGTGGTCAGCTTGAAGCCGTCGCCCTTGCCCTTCTCCGTGTCCTTCAGCGGCTTGCCGTTCCGCCAGAAGGGAACCAGCCCCCAGCGCATCTTCTCCAGCACCCAGGCGCCGTCCTGCAGCCGGGCGGTGACCTGGGCCGTGGTCGGGCGCACGTCGTCGTTGGGCTCCATGTTGATCGGGGCGGTGACGACCGGGAAGTGCTGGGTGAACTGGCTCAGCTGGGCATGGATGTCGGCCCAGGTCAGGTGAGAGGTGTCGAAACGTCCGCACATGGCGCTATCCAGAGGCAACACCGCCGGGATGTAAAGTAGCGCGCCCTCCCACCCCTTCGCCCGGAGGGAGAAGGGAGGGGCCCGCGCCGTCAGGCGTGGGAGGGATGAGGGTTTACGGTCTCCGCCGACCTCGCGCTTCTCCCGGCCGATACCGTAACCCCTCACCCTGCCCTCTCCCGCCGGGAGAGGGTTCAGCAAAAGTCCCGCCGGCAATCCTTCTCCCGGCGAGCGGGAGAAGGATTACCATACTCACCCCTTCTCCCCGGAGGGAGAAGGGAGGGGCCCGCGCCGGCAGGCGTGGGAGGGATGAGGGTTTACGGTCGCCGCCGACGTCGCGCTTCACCCGGCCGATACCGTAACCCCTCGCCCTGCCCTCTCCCGCCGGGAGAGGGTTCAGTCAAAGTCCCGCCGGCGCCCCTTCTCCCGCCTGCCGGGAGAAGGGATCCTTGCCCTCCCCGTCACCTATCCCCGTCCCGCGCGTTCCCCCTGTTCACGGCAACAGGAGACCGCCATGTCAGATCTCTCGCAGATCAAGAAGGACGCAGACGTCATCGGCGCCGACGGGGTCCATGTCGGGACCGTCGATCATGTCGACGGCGACCGGATCAAGCTGACCAAAAAGGACTCCATCGACCACAAGCACCACTGGGTCCCGGCCGGGATGGTGTCCGGCGTCCATGACGGCGTGGTGCGGCTGTCGGCCAACGCCGATGTGGCCGTGACCCTGGAAGACGACGAATAGGACGCGGAAGCCCTCTCCCTTCCCCCTCCAGGGGGAAGGGCTTTGTCCCCCGCCGCGTCGCCCTCCGGAGGACAGGGATTCTTCGGCTCCCCCTGATCATGGGATAATCGCGCTCCCGCTTCGATAAGGAGAGCTGCCCATGCCGCGCGCCGCCGGCGACCGTTGTCGTCCCCTGAACCTTCGGCAACGCCGTTTCATCGAGGAGTATCACCTCAGCGGCAATGGCACCCGGGCGGCCATGCGGGCCGGCTATCGGGGCGGCAACGCCACCCATACCGCCACCGCCCTGCTGCGGCGGCCGGACGTCCAGGCCGGTCTGGCGGCGCTGGCGGAGGCGGCCAGGACGGCGGCGGCCGAGGCCGGCGACGATCCCGAGCTGGTCGAGCTGCAACGGCTGGCCTTCGCCAACATCCTCGATTTCACCCGACCCGACCACGCCGGCGGCCTGGCCGTCGACTGGTCGCGGATGGGTCGGGACCAGGCCGCCGCCATTCGTGAACTGGTCGTCGAGGAGACCCGCACCCGTCACGGGTCGCGGCGGGTCCTGCGCATCCGCATGGCCGACAAGCAGGCGGCGCTGCACCGGCTGATCACCCTGCGGTCCGCCGCTCGCGGGGGCGGCGCCAGACCCCCGTCCGTTCCCCCGCAAGAGCCCGCCGGATCTCCGCCCGATGCCGCTACAACCCCCGCCCGGGGACCAGACGATCCCCGCCTCGCCCTGCCCCGCAAGTCGCTGATTTTCCCGGCCTGAGCGGCAAATCCGGGTGAAATTCGCGGCCGTCCCGGCCGGCCCCGGGGTTTCCCGGGCCCTTCGGGGCGGCGTCCCCCCTAGTCCAGCGCCTCCGGGAAGGCCGGCAGGGCGTCGAAGTCTTCCCGCACATGTTCCCGCACCACCCGCGCCCCGGTCGCCTTGGCCAGGGCCTCGACCTTGTCCATCGACCGGAGGGTCTCGGCGCGGTCGACGTTGAAGCGGGGCACCTTGCGGCCCTCGCGGCTCTCGGCCAGGTGCCACATGTCGCCGGTCAGCAGCACCGGCCCGGCCTTGCGCAGACGCAGCAGCAACACCCGGTGGCCGGGCGTGTGGCCGGGGGCGGCGATGATCTGCACCGTTCCGTCGCCGAAGACGTCATGGGTCGACTTGTCGCTCAGCATGAGCCGGGGCGAGGTTTCCAGCGCCGCATAGGACGGGAAGACGTCCTTGTCCGCCCGGGCCGCCGGCCGGAAGGCATAGGCAAATTCGTCGGCGTCGACGATCCAGGTCGCCCGGGCGAACAGCCCGCCGTTGCCGATATGGTCGAAATGGCTGTGCGACAGCGACAGGAAGTCGATGTCCTGCGGCTTCAGCCCCAGCTCGGCCAGCTGGCTGGTCAGGGTGCGCCGCACGGTGATCCCCTCGGGCCCGACCCCGCCGGGCAGGTCGGCGATCTGCTCCGGCACCCCGGTGTCCCAGATCAGGTCGCCCTTCGGGTGGCGGATCAGGTAGCAGGGCACGACCAGGTCGCGCGACACCCCCTTGTAGCTGCCGTCGTCGGCGAAGGCGTCGGCGTCGGCCACCGGAATGGTCCCACAGTCCATGGCGTAGAGCTTCACCGCCGGCGCCTCGCCAGAACCGGCAGCGGCCCTTGTGGCGGTCCCGGATGCGGTCGCGCCGGTCAGGATCAGGGCCAGAACGGCGATCAGGGCATGTTTCACGAGCGGCCTCCCAAGGGTCTGGACGCGATCATCGGCGCGCGCGCCTTTGACGTCCAGTCCACGGCCCGGACGCTCGTCAGATCGCCCGTCAGCTGATCGCCGAATGCGACGGCCGGGCCCAGACCCTCGACGCCATCCTCGCCCGCACCGCCCGGGCGTGAGCCCCTACTCCGCCGCCCCGCGATGCTCGATCCGTTCCGGCCACAGGGTATCGGCCACGTCGCTCCACAGCCGGGCGATCTCGGCCGCCGCCGCGCCGCGCGGCTCGAACTCCAGCACCCCCTGGCCGCGCCACAGGCTCTCCTGGAACGCCACCCGCGCCCGCAGGCCCACGGTGGCGATGGGAAATCCCAGCACCCGCGCCGCCTCCACCGCCCGGGCGATGATCGGGCTCTCGACGCCGGCCCGCCGGCTGGGCGCCTGGTTCAGCACCACCATGGCCGGACGGCCCGCCTCGCGCACCGCCTGGGCGGCTGGAACCAGGGCGGCGAGGTCGAAATAGCTGGGCCGGCTGACCAGCACCGCCAGGTCGGCCAGCCGGATGGCGGCGCTGGAGATGGCGTCGCCGCCGGCCGGGGTGTCCATGATCAGCAGGTCGCGGCCGGCCCGCTCGGCGTCGTTGGCCAGGGGAAACAGCGTGCCGCCGTTGGCCGGCCGCACGTCCGGCGCCGCCCCGCCCCGCGCCTGGGCCCAGGATCCGGCTGAGCCCTGCAGATCCAGATCGGCGACCGACACGCTGTAGCCCTCGGCCATGGCGGCGACCGCCAGGTTGACCGACAGGGTCGTCTTGCCGGTCCCGCCTTTGCGCGACAGCAGCACCAGTTTGCGCATCGGGGCCTCCGCGAGGGTTGAGGGGGACTCGCCGGTCAGGGGAGTAACCCTAACGCCCTTTGCCGCGAGGTCCAAAGGTGGAAGTGGACAAGGGGCGGCGCGGCTGCAACCTTCGGCTCCTTCTCGGGGAGTTCCATGTCCAGATTGAAGTTGTCCGCGCTCGTCTTTGCCTTGGCCTGTGCGCTCCCGCCGACGCTCGCCGCCGCTGAACCACCACAAGATCCAAGCTCACTCCGGTCGGAGCTGATCAGCAAACCCGATTGGGTCCGCACGCCGGGCCTGACCGAAGCGATGCGCAAGTATCCCGAGCGGGCCATGCATGACGGGGTATCCGGCATGGCGGAAGTCCAGTGTACCGTCCGCAGCGACGGCTCCCTTACCGACTGTGAATTATTGGGTGAATCGCCGGCAGGCGTCGGATTTGGCGAGGGCGCCCTGAAGCTTTCTTCGAAGTACCTGTTGCGGCGACCGTCTGCATCCCAACCGCCGATTGCTGGCAGGCAGGTTCGTTATGTCCTCTACTGGACAATGGAGCGTCATCCGGTCGCGCCACGATCCTATCGGGTCGGCGTCGGCGCTGTTCTGATCACCCCCTTGAAGGACGCTGACCCGGTCAAAGGATCAATCGCCTGCGCGACGACGAAATCCCCGGATCAACGCTGCGGCCTCCACCAGATCCAATGGCTGGTGAGCCCCTCACTCGAAGAGTCTGCCCCGGCTATTCTCGCGACAAATCAAACCACAGGGCTTTCGCAACTCAGCTGCGGGGTCGGTCCCGATGGCGAACTAAGCAGCTGCAAGCCGGCCGGACAGGTCTCCGATGCCGCCACTGCCGCGATGATCGGCTTTGTCCCCGGACTGAAGGCGCCGCCCGCCGCCATGGACGGGACGCCCCTCTCTGAAGGGGTGATCGTGATCATCTTTGACTGGGCCCGCCTGAGCCAAGCGGCGCGGGTCGTCAGCCGCGTCCGCTAGCTTCGGCTTTGGAGCGTTTGTGCGGCAGCCCGGACGGCGGCCCTAGCTCCGATCGGCTGGATCTAGATGCCTTCAGATGCTGCACCACTGCAACAAAAGGAAATGTTCGAAATATCATGAACTTAACCTGATCCGGCCCGTTCAGGTCCCGCTCAATCGACGCGGCGCAGTCTGGCCTCGTCATCAAGGACCAAGGCGCCCGCTCCCCGGGGCGCCATCAACGGAGACAAGGCCATGAAGAAGTTTCTGATCACCACCGTCGCCCTGGCCGTCATGGCCAGCGCCGGCGTCGCCAGCGCTGCTCCCCGCGACGTGCGGGACGCCAGGCAGGATGTCCGCGAAGCCAAACAGGATCTGCGCCAGGCCAAGCAGGAAAACCGCTACGAGCGCCGCGCCGCCAAGCGCTACAAGGCCGGCCGCTACCAGCCCCCGCGCGGCTACCACGCCCGGCGCTGGACGCGCGGCCAGCAGCTGCCGCCAGCCTATCGCGGTCGCGCCTATGTGGTCGACTATCACCGCTACGGCCTGCGCGCCCCGCCCCGCGGCTACCACTATGTCCGGGTCGGCAATGATGTCGTGCTGACGGCCATCGCCAGCGGCATCATCGCCAGCGTCATCGTCGACCTGTTCAACTAGACCCGCGGTCGCGGTTCACCAAGGCGCCTCCGGAGCCCCCGCTCCGGAGGCGTTCGCGTTCAGACGGCCGGCTTTCCGCGGCCCCGGCGGGCGACGCCGAGCAGCCGCCAGACGCCATAGAGGATCAGCACCAGCAACAGCGGGATCAGGACCGGAGCGGCCATGGCCAGGGCCGCCATGAAGGTCGCCGTCAGGTCTTCGGCCACCGACACGAACGGATTGCCCAGCCCGGCGGTGGTCGTCGTGCTGACCACCCGGGTGCTGGCCTGGGCGGCGTGGAAGGCCAGTGCGGTGGGCGCGCCGATGATCAGGCCGGCGATGGCGGCGGTCATCGGATCGAAACTGGAGAACGCAGCCCCGGCCGCCACCGCCCCGGCGATGGGACGGACAACGGTGCCGATCACGCTCAGGGCATGGTCGACGGCCGGGATCTTGTCGGCCGCCAGCTCGACGACGGTTGCAATGCCCAGGGCGCTCAGGGCGGCGGGCGAGTCCAGCCAACTCATGGCGTCGGCCAGATGCACCCCGAACAGCTGGAATCTCGCCGCCAGCCCCAGCATCAACAGCGGAAGAAAGGTGCGAAAGCCGGTGGCGGCGGCCAGGCCGATCCCGAGCAGAGCGGGCAGGATCCAGGTTTCCATAACGGGAGGATACCAGCGTCCGCTATAATTGTCCGCCGCTTCGATAGCGGCTGGGCGGGCCTTCGGTCCCGGGACCGAAAGCCCGCCGGGCTGTCAGGCGGCGGCGCTGAACCTGGGGCCGGTCAGGGCGGCGATCTCGGCCTTGGCGTCGTCCATCACCTGATCGCGGACCGCCGGGCCAAATCCCAGCTTCTCGGCCCGCACGAAGGTCACATCTGTGACGCCCATGAAGCCCAGCAGGGTGCGCAGGTGCGGTTCCTGGGAGTCGAAGGCCATGGCCGGGCCCGCGCTGTAGAGGCCGCCGCGGGCCAGGACGACGATGGCCTTCTTGCCGGTGACAAGACCCTCGGGACCCGCCTCACTGTATTTGAAGGTCTCGCCGGCCCGCAGCACGTGATCGAACCAGGCCTTCAGGCCGGTCGGGATGGCGAAGTTGTACATCGGCGCCCCGATGACCAGGACGTCGGCGCTCTTCAGTTCGGCGATCAGGCCATCAGCGAGCGCCCGCGCCTCGATCTGGGACGGGGTGACCGGATCGGCGCCGCGCACCGTATCGACCGTTTCCGGCGTCAGGTGGGGAATGGGGTCGGCGCCCAGGTCGCGGGCGATGATGGCGACACCCGGGCCGTCGAGCCGCTCGACGACCGATTGCACCAGCGCGCGGCTGGCGGAGGCGTCGCCGCTGAGGCTGCTGTTGAGAACGAGTACCTTGGTCATGATGAAACTCCCTGGCCCCAGTGGCCATGCAGCCCAGATGGGCCGCCGGCAGCCTCATCGGTAGCGGCGTGAGTTGCAGTTCTCTGTTGACCTGAGAGGAACGCTGCCTAGTCTCAAGCCTCCCACTGTTCGCAATTTTGAGGCGGTCATGGTCGATATCGATCAACTCAGGGCCCTGGTCGAGGTGGTCGAGAGCGGCGGCTTCGGCCGGGCCGCCGCCCGGCTGGGCCTGTCGAAGTCCATCATCAGTCGCCGGATCGCGGCGCTGGAAGCAGATTTGGGCGTGCGGCTGCTGGCCCGCACCACCCGCGGCGTCAGCCCGACAGAGGCGGGCCTCGAGCTCAAGCTGCGGGCCGACAGCATTCTCTCCGACCTCGAGGAGGCTCGCAAGGCGGTCGCGCGCAGCGGACATGAGATCGGCGGGACCCTGCGCATCGCCCTGCCCCTGTCCTTTGGCCTGCGCCACGTCCAGCCCCTGCTGACCGACATGGCCCTGACTCATCCGAGGCTGAAGATCGACGCGGTCTACAGCGACGGCCTGGCCGATCTGGTGGCCGACCGGTTCGACGCGGCCGTGCGGCTGGGGGTTCTGGCCGACTCCACCCTGGTGGCCCGCCGCATTGCCCCGATCCATGGGGTGCTGGTCGCCAGTCCCGACTACCTGGCCCGGAGCGGCCGCCCGGAGAGCCCGGCCGACCTCGCCGACCACGACGCCGTCATCCAGAGCGGCATGCGCCAGGGCGAGTCCTGGCGGTTCCAGGAGGGCAAGCGGACCCTGACCATTCGACCGAGGGCCCGCTTCCGGGCCGACAATGGCGAGGCGGTCGCCCAGGCGGCCATCGCCGGGCTCGGGATCGCCATGCTGCCGACCTTTCTGGTGTCGGACGCCGTCAGCGACGGCCGGCTGGAGCCGTTGTTCCCGGACCAGCCGCTGGGCGAAGCGGGGCTGTATCTGGTCCGCCCCCCGGGGCCGGCCCCGGCCAAGGTGCGTATTCTGACCGACCTGATGATCGAGCGGTTCGGCGGGGAGCCCTACTGGGACGCCTGCGCCCTGCGACGCCGGGAGATGAATCTCCCGTCATGATTCAAACGACCGATTGACAGACGTCATCACCATACCCCAGTTTCGAAAAAGAGTGGACGTCAGATCCGCCACGTCAGGGAGTCAGACCGCATGAGCGATCCAGCAATGCCCGTGGGCCCGCGCCCCGCCGTTGGGGTGGGCACCAAGATTCTCTACGGGCTGGGCTCGGTGGCTTTCGGCATCAAGGACAACGGATACCGGGTTTTCCTGCTGCTGTTCTACAATCAGGTCATCGGCATGGACCCCCGGGCGGTTGGCCTGGCCATCACCCTGGCGCTGATCATCGATTGCGTGATTGACCCGGTTCTGGGCGAGATTTCCGACAACTGGCGGTCCCGCTGGGGACGGCGGCACCCGTTCATGTACGCCTCCGCCCTCCCTGTCGCGCTGTCCTTCCTGCTGCTGTGGAACCCGCCGGCCGGTTGGAGCGAGACCGCGCTGTTCTGGTACCTGGTGGCCGTCGCGGTGCTCGGGCGCAGCTTCATCACCATGTACGAGGTGCCGTCCTCGTCGCTCGCTGCGGAGCTGACCGACGACTATGACCAGCGCAGCTCGATCCTCGGCTGGCGATACTTCTTCGCCTGGTGGGGCGGCCTGACCCTGACGGTGGCGATGTTCTGGGTCTTCATGCAGAAGACCCCGGAGATTCCCAACGGCCAGCTCAACCCGGAGGCCTACAAGACCTATGGCTATGTCGGCGCGGTGCTGATGTTCGTGTCCATCATCGCCTCCGCCGCCGGCACCCACCGGTTCATTCCCTGGCTTCGACGCCCGGTCGTCGACGCCGGCAGGACCGTCATCCAGACCCTCGGCCAGATGAAGGAAACCCTGTCCAACCGGCCCTTCGTGGTGATCACCCTGGTCGGGCTGGTGGCGGCCATCGCCCAGGGCGTCAGCTTCACCCTGGCCTTCTATTTCTCGACCTATTTCTGGGAGCTCAATTCCTTCTGGACCGGCGTGCTGGTGCTCGACAGCTATTTCTCCTCGGCCATCGCCCTGATCGCCGCGCCGATGCTGACCAAACGCTCCGGAAAGAAGAAGGCCGGCAGCATCCTGCTGGCGGCTTCGGTGCTCACCGGCTTCGTTCCGCTACTGCTCCGGCTGCTCGGCTGGTTCCCCGAGAACGCCGATGTCGCCGCCATCATTCCGCTGGGCAGCCTCGATCTGCCGGTGCCGAGCATCGTGCCCTGGCTGTTCCTTGACGGGATCATCAGGGGAATCTTCGGCATCACCGCCGCCATCCTGATCACCGCCATGCTGGCCGACGTGGTCGAACATTCCGAGGTTCAGACCGGTCGCCGGTCGGAGGGCCTGTTCTTCGCCTTCACCAGCCTGGTGCAGAAGGCCGTCGGCGGCGTCGGCGTCATGGCGGCCAGCTTCCTGCTGGTGCTGATCGACTTCCCGCGCAACGCCAAGCCGGGCCAGGTGGACGTGGAGATCATCACCCGGATGGCGCTGGTCTACATGCCGGTGCTGGCGATCCTCTATGGAACCGCCCTGGCGATCATGCAGCTCTACAACATCACCCGCGAGACCCACACCGAGAACCTGCGCGTTCTGGCCGCCAAGGCCGAGGCGGCCGAGGCGGCGGACATCGCGCCCTGATCGGGCCCTAGCCGTTGCTTTCGGTAAAGGCGCTGTAAACCAGGGTGCGCAGCTCGCGGCGGACCGGGTAGGCCGACGACGGCAGCAGCTGGGTCAGGAAGACCACGGCCATGTCCTCGACCGGGTCGATCCAGAAGAAGGTGCTGGCCGCGCCGCCCCAGAAGAAGTCGCCCGCCGTTCCGGGGATCAGGGTCGTCGCGGGGTTTACCGTGGTCGCGAACCCCAGGCCAAAGCCGACCCCGGCGTAGGCCGCCTCGCTGAACAGCGACTGCGACATCTGGGTCAGGTCCTTGCCGCCCGGCAGGTGATTTGACGCCATCAGCTGCACCGTCTTGGGGCTCAGCAGCCGCTCGCCGTCGAGCTCGCCGCCGTTGAGCAGCATGCGGGCGAACTTCATGTAGTCATCCGCCGTGCTGATCAGACCGCCGCCGCCGGAGAGGAAGGTGGCGGGCTTGAGATAGGGGCTCTTGGCCGGATCGTCCTGCAGCAGGGGCTTGGCGGCGATCGGCGCCTTCGAGCCCAGGGCCCCGACGGCATAGCAGGCGGTCAGCCGATCGGCCTTGTCCCTGGGCACCGTGAAGAAGGTGTCCGACATGCCCAGGGGGCCGAAAATCCGCTCATTGAAAAAGGCCTCGAGCGACTTGCCGCTGATGATCTCGACCAGCCGACCGACCACATCGGTGGAGACCGAATAGTTCCAGGCCTCGCCCGGCGAGAACTGCAGAGGCACCCCCGCCAGGGTGGTCATGGTTTCGGCCAGGGTTCCGGCCCGCAGGTCCTCGCCGATCTTCAGCTTGCGATAGGCGGCGTCGATATTGCCCTGCTGCTGGAAGCCGTAGGTCAGGCCGGAGGTGTGGCGCAGCAGGTCGACGACCAGCATCGGCCGGTCGACGGGCCGGGTCTGGAAGCTTTCCATGAAGCCGCCGTTGTAGACGCCCAGGTCCTTCCATTCGGGAATGTATTTGCTGACCGGGTCATCCAGGGCCGCGAGGCCCTCCTCGACCAGCATCATGAAGGCCACCGAGGTGATCGGCTTGGTCATCGAGTAGATGCGGAACAGGTTGTCGGATTTCAGCTTGCGGCCGCGCTCGCGGTCCGCCTGGCCCAGCACGATCTCATAAGCCAGCTTGCCGCGCCGCCAGACCTGGACCTGGGCGCAGGGCAGCTTGCCGGGCTGGATGTAGCGCTCGTCGAGGAAGGTCTCGATACGGTTCAGCCGTTCCGACGACAGGCCCAGTTTCTCAGGTTTGCTCATGACGTCCCCTCCCTTGTGATGGCAGCGCTTCGTCTCTTCGTATCGAACGGCCGGTATGGCGCAACCCAAACTTTACCCGATCGCGCGAACATGGGTCTGCAAAGAGGATGAAAGCACCATGGCCGATCTGAACGGCGACATCGAGGCGGAAGCCGCCCGCTGGTTCTTCGCCAGCAGTGAGGACATCTTCGTGGTCCTGCGCGCCGGCGTCGTCGAGCGCGTCAATCCGACCTGGACCAAGCTGACAGGATGGGACGAGGCGGAAGTCGTCGGCCAGCACTTCACCGACTTTGCCCATCCCGACGAGCATCAGCTGATCGACGACACCGTGCGTCAGCTCCGGGAAAAGGGACAGGCCCACTGCGAACACCGTCTCAAGCAGAAGTCCGGCGGCTGGTTCTGGGTGCGCGCCAATTCCAGGCTTCGTCCCGACGGGGTCGCCATGATCGTCCTGCAGGATATTTCCGAAGCGCGCGAGCACGAGGCTCAGAACGCTGATGCGGCGCGGACAAACGACATGCTGCGCGAGGAGGCGGGCGTCTTTGTCTGGCGATTTGATCCGGCGACCCAGACCTACGCCGTCGACTCCGATCTGACCCGGACCGGGGGGCCCGGCATTCCCGGACGCCGGATGCTGACCGCCGCGGAGATGTCCGCCGAAATCCACCCGGACGACCAGGAGCGGGTGGCGGAAGCCTTTGTCGGCACCGTCGTCTCCGGCGCGCCCCGTGTCGTCGAGTACCGCCATTTCAAGGCGGAGAACAACAGCTGGGCCCGCCTGCGGGCAGCCTGGCGCGGCATGCGTCAGCAGGCGGGCGGCCTGTGGGAGGTGCTGGGCATCACCCAGGACGTCACCGAGCTGACCGAGGCCCGGGACGCGGCGATCGAGGCGGCCGAGGTCAAGGCCCGCTTCCTGGCCAATATGAGCCACGAGATCCGCACGCCGATGAACGGCGTGCTGGGGGTGCTGCATCTGCTGCGGCATGAGGCCCTGTCGGAGGACGGCCGCCGGTTGCTCGACGAGGCGCTGGGCTGCGGCGCCATGCTGTCGGAGCTGCTCAACGATGTGATCGACTTCTCTCGCCTTGAGGCCGGCAAGCTGGATCTGACCATCGAGCCGTTGCAGCCGGTCGCCCTGGCCGAGAGCGTCGTCGCCCTGTTGCGCCCGCAGGCGGAAGCCAAGGGTCTCTACCTGCGGCTGGAGGCAGCCCCGGAGGAATGGGTGGATGGCGATCCGGTGCGCCTGCGCCAGATCCTGTTCAACCTGGTCGGCAATGCGGTGAAATTCACCGCCGCCGGCGGGGTCACCGTGCGCCTGACCAGCAAGGGCGAGGCGGCGGACCATCGCTTGCGGTTCGAGGTGGCCGACACCGGCATCGGCATCGAGCCCGAGGCGCAGGCCGGCCTGTTCGAGCGGTTCCAGCAGGCCGACGGCTCGGCCACCCGCCGGTTCGGCGGCTCCGGGCTGGGCCTGGCCATCGCCCAGGGCCTGGCCCAGCAGATGGATGGCGCGATCGGCCTGTCCAGCGAGCCGGGCCAGGGTTCGACCTTCTGGGTCGAGGTGGCCGCGCCGCGTTCCAATACAGCCGGCGCCGCACAGGACGGGGACACCGGCCTCGACCTGATCAGCGGCCTCAAGGTTCTGGTGGTCGAGGACAATCCGACCAACCGCATGATCATCACCCGGATGCTGGAACACCTGGGCGCCTCGGTGACCACCGCCGAGGATGGCGCCCAGGGGGTGGAGACCGCCGCCGCCCAGGCCTTCGACCTGATCTTCATGGATATCCAGATGCCGGTGATGGACGGCCTGGCGGCCACGGCCGCAATTCGCGCCCTCGACGCCCCGGCGGCGACCTCGCCGATCATCGCCATGACCGCCAACGCCATGGCGCATCAAGTGGAGAGCTATCTCAAGGGCGGCATGAACGGCTGGGTCTCCAAGCCCCTGTCCCCGGCGGCCCTTGTTCGCACCATCGCCCAGACCCTGGCGCAGGCCTGGGTCGACGCCGCCTGACGGCCAGGTGCGCGGCGGCAAATCAGCACTGCAATTTCTCGGGCCGGGCCATTAGGATCGACGGTCCCATGACCCAGCCGTCCATGAGCAGCGAACCCCGAGAAACCCCCCGCTATGCGGCGCGGCGCGACGCCATCCTGTCCGCCGCCACCGGCATCCTCAATCGCCAGGGGGTCAAGGGCATGACCCTGGCCGACGTGGCCGCCGAGGTCGGGCTGATCACCACCTCGGTCACCTATTACTTCCGGCGCAAGGAGGATCTGGCCGCGGCCTGCTTCCTGCGCGGCGTGGAGGCCTTTGACGGCCTGGTCACTGAATCGGCCAAGGCGCCGGACGCCCGGGCGCGGCTGGACCTGTTCTTCGAGCTGTTCTTCGACCTCTCGCGCCGGATTCGGCTCAAGCAGGCCCCGCCGATGGTCAGCTTCAGCGAAATGCGGTCGCTGAAGGAGCCGCATCGCGCCGAGGTGACCGGCGCCTTCATGGACATGTTCCGGCGGGTCCGCGGCTTCTTCGACGCGCCGGAATTCGCCGGCCTGAGCCGCGCCGAGGCCAACGCCCGCACCCACATGCTGCTGGAGCAGGCCTTCTGGACCTTCACCTGGCTGCGGCGCTACGACATTGAGGACTATCCGCGACTGCGTGAGCGGATGAGCGACATCCTGATCGGCGGTCTGGCCGCCCGCAGCCGGTCCTGGGCCCCGCCCGCCCTGCCCCGGCTGTCGGCCGGCGACGACTGCGAACCGGGCGACGTTTCGCGCCAGACCTTCCTGTCGGCGGCCACCCGGTTGATCAACCAGAAGGGCTATCGCGGCGCCTCGGTCGAGGACATCTCCGCCGCGCTCAACGTGACCAAGGGCAGCTTCTATCACCACAACGAGGACAAGGACGAGCTGGTCGTCGCCTGCTTCGAGCGGACGTTCGCCGTGATGCGCGCCGCGCAACTGGCGGCGCGGGATCTGGGCGGCGATCAGTGGACGCGGTTGGCGGCCACGGCCTCCGCCCTGACGGACTACCAGCTGTCCGACGACGGCCCGCTCCTGAGGGCCTCCTCGATGGGCGCCTTGCCGATCGAGATCCGTCAGGAAATGGGCGACCGCTACGCCCGGGTTTCCGACCGTTTCGCCGGGATGATCGCCGACGGCATCGCCGAGGGATCGATCCGCCCGGTCGACCCGCTGGTCGCCGCCCATATGCTGAACGCCCTGCTCAACGCCGCCGCCTCGCTGGGAGCCTGGGTGACCGGGCTCGAGCGGGCCGAGGCGCCCGGGCTGTTCGTTCGGCCCCTGATGCTCGGGCTGTTCACCCGCTGAGGCGGGCCCCACGCCCGACCCATCCGGCAACGAAAAAGGGCGGCCCGAGGGCCGCCCTTTCCCGTCTGTCCGGGGCGTCCCGGACTAGAACTTCTTGGTCAGGCTGAACTTCACCGTCCGGCCGATGCCGTTGTGGGTGAAGGGGTCGTAGTTGAGGTCCAGCCGGGCGAAGGGCGGATCCTCGTCGAACAGGTTGGTCACCGAGATGACGCCCGTCGTGTCCCAGGGCAGGAAGGCGCGGTAGGCGACATCCACCACGGTCCAGGCGTCGACGGTCTCGCCGGCGAAGCGCTGATCCTTGTAGGAGTCGAAGTACCGGACCGTGGCCCGCAGGTTGTGCGGCCCGCTGTTCCATTCGGCGAAGACCTGACCCTTCCACTGCGGCAGAGGCGTCGCGGTGGTCTGGTAGTTCAGGAAGCCGACGGCATCGAAGGCCGGCGCGACCTGGATGCCTTCAACGGTGAAGGCCTCCTGGGCGTACTCGATGGTGTAGGTGCCGTTGACACCGAAGGTCAGCTCGCTGTCGCCCACGTCGAAGCCATATTCAGCCATGAAGTCGATGCCGGAGGTCTTGACCCCGGAACCGTTGACCGAATTGACCCGGATGCGGGAAATGTTGGCCGAGTTGCAAGCGCCCTGGAAGGTGAAGCGCGCCTGCAGTCCGGCGTAGGCCGCAACACCGCAGTTGCCGGCTCCGGCGGTCGGGAACATCGCGTTGAGGATGCCCGAGACCGGTTCGGCCACGATCGGATTGGTGAAGTCGAAGTTCCAGTAGTCGACGCTGGCCTTGAAGCCGCCGGCGTTGACCAGAACGCCGAGGTTGTAGGTAGTCGCCGATTCCGGAGCCAGGCTGCTGTTGCCGTAGATGTCCACGGCCCGGAAGGACCCGAAGAGATACTGCAGCGAGGTCACCGAACCGCCGGCCAGGGTGGTGATCGGCGGACCGCGGAAGGTGGTGCCGACCGAGCCGCGGAAGGCCAGCCAGTCGGTCGCCTGGTAGCGCAGCGACAGTTTGGGATCGGTGGTCGAACCCACGGCGCCGCCGTAGTCCTCATAGCGCAGCGCCAGGCTGGCCTGGAGGTTGTCGAGGATCGGGATGCTCAGTTCCCCGAAGACGGCGTAGTTGTCCCCGGTGATCTGCGACGGCGTGCCGCCGCCGAGGAACATGAACGGGCCGTTGCGGACCGCGCAGGTGGTGGAGCCGTTGATCGGCGTATCGATGCAGGGATTGACGTTCAGGTTGCTCAGATCGTTGTAGGCGGCGGTGTAACCGTCTTTGCGATACTGCGCGCCCAGGGCCCAGGCCACGTCGCCGCCCGGCAGGGTGATGCCGGTCTTGCCGCTGAACAGGCCGTCAACCACCCAGATGTACTGGCGTTGGGTCGTCGAGAGCTTCTGGAAGAACCAGCGGGTGAGGTCAGCACTGTTGGCGACCGACGAGTCATAGTTGGGATTGACCGCGCCGGTGATGGTGTTGCGGGCGATCGAGTTGGAGAACGGATTGAAGTACTCGCAGGTCGATCCGGGGTTGCCGGCGACGATGCCGTTACAGTTCTCGCCACCGAGGCCCCGCAGGGCCAGCTGGAAGCGGCCGACGACAGTGTCATAGCCGGTGCGGGTCGCTTCTTCCTCGGAGTAGGTCACCGAGAAGTCATAGTTGACGCCGCTGGCGAAGGTTCCGTTCAGGCCGATGTTGGTGCGGAAGGCGCGGTAGTTGCGCGAACCCTTGGAGGGGCCGTCGCCGAACATCGGGTTGCCGCCGACCGAATAGGGCCGGTACAGAACGCCGGGAATGTAGACACCGTTGGCGAAGGCCGGGAAGGCTCCCGGATTCTGGGCGCTGTAGAGCTGGTAGCCGGGGTTGGTCGACGGCACGAAGTAACCGGCGCTGAGCGTTCCCGCGGCCGGGTTGGTCGTGATGGTCGGCACCTGCAGCGCCAGGTAGGATGGCGAGGTCTGCCACTCCGGCACGTCGGTGCTGGCGTACAGCACATCGGCGTGGAACTTGGCGTCCGGCGTCAGTTCAAGCTCCCAGGAGCCGTAGAGCTGATAGCGGTTCTCTTTTTCGATCAGGTTGTCGTAGGCGGTGTAGTTCCAGTTGCAGTAGGGCGCCAAGGTGCCGCCCAGAACCGTGCAGCCCGAGTCGGTCTGAAGACCGGCGGCCGGGGCGTAGACGCCCGGCGCGGGGCTGTAGGTCGGCAGGAAGGTGGTGATGGCGTTGCCGCCCGAGTAGCCGCCCTGCGGGTTGGCCGCGAAGGGCTTGATGGCCCAGTCGCGCTCTGTCGTCGACAGGGGCGAGCGGTGCTGGTAGCCGGCGGTCAGCAGCAGGCTGGAGCGGTCGGTGTTGTAGCCGTAGACGATGCTGCCGGTGTAGTCGCCGTCCGAGCCGTCGATCAGGGTGTAGCTGCCCGACAGTTCCGCGCCTTCGAAGTTCTTGCGGGTGATGAAGTTGACGACGCCGGCGATGGCGTCAGAGCCGTAGGTCGCGGCCGCGCCGTCCTTCAGCACTTCAATGCGGCCGATGGCGGCCACGGGGATGGTGTTGGTGTCGACGATCCCGGTGCCGACCTGGCCGAACGGGTTGGGCGAGATGCGGTGGCCGTTCAGCAGGACCAGGGTCCGCTGGGCGCCGATGCCGCGCAGGTTGACCGAGCCCGAGCCTTCGGAGCCCTGGGCGCGGGCGTCGAACTGGTTGGTGTCGCCGAGCACGCCGGAGCTGACCGACAGGCTCTTGAGCAGTTCGACCGTGCTGGGCGAACCCTGCTTGGTCAGTTCGTCGGCGCCGATGACGTCGACCGGCAGGGCCGCGTCTTCCGGCGTGCCGGCGATCAGCGAGCCGGTGATGACGACTTCGGAAACCTCGTTGGGTTCGCTCTGGGCCGCGGCGATGCCGCCAAACCCGACCGACATGGCCAGTGCGAGCGCCGAGCCGCCCGCGAGATACGCTAGTCTACGCATAAGTCCCTCCCTGTTGTTTCAATGGCCCCGCGCTTCTTGTGTTCGAGCGTCGGTGGCCGGGTCTGATTGATCTATCCGCTTCCGGGGGTTGCTCCTCCGGCAAGGCGTTGCACGGACGCGCCGGTCCCGCAGGCTGACGCGTCGATGTTCTGGACGGAAGTCGAAGAGACGGGCTCGCCGGTCGCCGCCATCGCGGCCCGGGATTCCAACGTCAAACTCGGGATCGGCGATCGCGCCAATGCATCCCCTTCGAACTGGCCAACGGGTTCGCCGACAGACCGACGAACAACTGTTCGATGATGCGGTATGTTTTCACCCTGCGTCAACCGGCAAGACGTCAAACCGTAGCGTCAGTGACACAATCTCGCCACACCAGCCCGTGGCGGTTCGTCGCAGGACTTTACGTTGACGTTCACGGAACGTCGTCCGATCATTTTTCGAAAAGTACGGACGCTCCGGCGTCGGCGGCGCCGACCATGCCCCGGAAGGCCGAGAACAGCTGGCGGCCGTATCCCGGCGCCAGGACCGGGGGCGGGGCGGCCGGGCGGGCCGCCAGCTCCGCCGGATCGACGTCGATGTGCAGCTGGCCGGCCGTGGCGTCGAGGCGGATGATGTCGCCGTCGCGGACCTTCGCGAGCACCCCGCCCTCCAGCGCCTCGGGCGTGACATGGATGGCCGCCGGCACCTTGCCGGACGCCCCGGACATGCGGCCGTCGGTGACCAGGGCGACCTGGCGGCCCCGGTCCTGCAGCACCGACAGCGGCGGGGTCAGGCTGTGTAGCTCGGGCATGCCGTTGGCCTTGGGCCCCTGGAAGCGGACCACCGCCACGCAGTCGCGGTCGAGGTCGCCGCGCTTGAAGGCGGCCAGGTAGTCGGCCTGGCTGTCGAACACCACCGCCGGGGCGACGACCTTGCGGTGGGCCGGCTTGACGGCGCTGACCTTGATGATCGCCCGGCCGAGGGGGCCGGTCAGCAGCCGCAGGCCCCCTTCCGGCTCGAAGGGATCGGCGGCTGGCCGCAGGGTGTCATGGTCGAGGCTGGCCCCGGCGGCGTCGCGCCAGACCAGGGTCCCGTCCCGCAGCTCCGGCTCGCAGGCGTAGCGCGACAGGCCCCGGCCCATGATGGTCTGCACATCCTCGTGCAGCAGGCCGGCGTCGAGCAGCTGGCGGGTGACGAAGGCCAGCCCGCCGGCGGCCTGGAAGTGGTTCACGTCGGCTTGGCCGTTGGGATAGACCCGGGCCATCAGCGGGGTGACCCGCGAGATGGCGTCCATGTCCTCGAGGGTCAACTGGATGCCGGCCGCCGCCGCCATGGCGGGCAGATGCAGGCAGTGGTTGGTCGAGCCGCCGGTGGCCATCAGCCCCACCACCCCGTTGACGATGGCCTTCTCGTCGATGACCCGGCCCATGGGGATGTAGTCGTCGCTGCGGACGCCGATGGCGGCGCAGCGCTCGGCGGCGGCGGCGACCAGGGCCTCGCGCAGCGGGGTTCCCGGGGTGACGAAGGCCGAGCCCGGCAGATGCAGCCCCATCAGCTCCATCAGCATCTGGTTGGAATTGGCGGTGCCGTAGAAGGTGCAGGTGCCGGGGCCGTGGTAGCTGGCCTGTTCGGCGGCCAGCAGTTCCTCGCGGCCGATCTTCCCCTCGGCGAAGAGGGCGCGGATGCGGGCCTTTTCGCTATTGGGCAGGCCGCTGGTCATCGGGCCGGCCGGCATCAGGATGGTCGGCAGCCAGCCGAAGGAGAGGCCGCCGATCACCAGGCCGGGCACGATCTTGTCGCAGGTGCCCAGCATGATGACCCCGTCGAAGGCGTCATGGCTGAGCGCCACCCCCACCGCCAGGGCGATGACATCGCGCGAGAACAGTGACATCTCCATGCCCGGCTGGCCCTGGGTGACCCCGTCGCACATGGCCGGCACCCCGCCGGCGAACTGGGCGGTGGCCCCGGCCTTGCGGGCGGCGGCCTTGATGATGGCGGGATAGGCCTCAAGCGGCTGGTGGGCCGAGAGCATGTCGTTGTAGGCCGAGACGATGCCGAGGTTGGGCGCCGCCGGGTCCAGGGCCCGCAGGCGGTCCTCGCCCGGCGAGGCGGCGAAGGCGTGGGCCCAGTTGGCGCAGGAGAGCTTGCCGCGCCCGGGACCGTCGTCGTGGACTGCCTTGATCATGGCCAGGTAGGCGGCGCGGGTCTCTCGACTGCGGTCGATGATGGCCCGGGTGACCTCGGCGATGACGGGATGCACGGCGCTCTCCTTCAGGCCGACCAGAGGAGGCGAAGCGCTCCCCGGTAGGCGCGGATCAGATGATGGATGGGCAGGTCGCCATCCTGTTCGAGCACGGCCCGCTTGGCCGGCCCGGAGACCAGCACCAGGATCGTCCCGGCGGTCATCAGGGCGTGGAGGGTCAGGCTGACCCGGTCCTGCGGCGGTGCAGGGCTGGTGGGGGCCCCGGTGGGGGTGGCGGGGGCGTGCAGCACCAGCCGGGCGCCGGCCGGATCGAGACCCTGCTCCAGGACCGGGTTGCCGGGAAACAGCGAGGCGAAATGGCCGTCCTCGCCCATGCCCAGCAGCACCGCGTCGAACGGGATCAGCGGCGCGACCCGCAGGTCGGCGGCCCAGGCCCCATGTTCGGGATCGGCGTCATCGCCGCGCAGGGAGACGAAATTGGCCTCCGCCGCCCGGCCCTTCAACAGGCGTTCGCGCACCAGCCGGGCGTTGGAGTCCGGCGAGGTCTCATCGACCCAGCGCTCGTCCGACAGGGTGACCTGGACATGGCTCCAGTCGATCGGACTGTCGCGGAGCCGGTCGTAGACGGGCCCCGGCGAGCGGCCGCCGGTGACGCAGAGGTGGCCGGCGCCGCGGTCGATCAGGGCGGCGCTCAGGCGCTCGACAATGGCCGCCGCCGCCGCGTCCGCCGCGGCCTCCGGGCTGTCGAAGATCTCGATCGGGGGGATGTCAGTCATTCCAGTGCCGGCCCGTGTAGCGCTCGATCAGACCATCGACCCCCTTGGGGCCGTTGGTCCCGGCCGCATAGGGACGCGGCTCCACCCCCGCTTCGGTCCAGGCCTCGGCCACGCCATCGACGAAGCGCCAGGCCTCCTCGACCTCGTCGCGGCGGACGAACAGGGTGGGGTCGCCCCGCAGCACGTCGAGCAGCAGCCGCTCGTAGGCGATGCGGCGCCGGCCGCCCTCCTCGCCCAGCGCCTTGGCCAGGCTGAGGGACAGCGGCAGGGGTTGCAGGCGCATGTGCTCGCCGTTGAGGCCCGGTCGCTTGTTCATGATGGTGAGGGAAATGTCCTCGTCGGGCTGAAGTTCAATCACAAGACGGTTGGCAACCAGGTCGCGGTCCCCCACCGGGCCGAAGATCGAATGCGGCACGTCCTTGAACTGGATGACGATCTCGGTGCGGCGGTTGGCCAGCCGCTTGCCGGTGCGCAGGTAGAAGGGCACCCCCTTCCAGCGCCAGTTGTCGATCCAGGCGATCAGGGCGACGAAGGTCTCGGTCCCGGACGGCTTGCCGACCTCGGCCTCGTAGGCGTCCGCCGGCTGTCCATCGACCACCCCGGCGACATACTGGCCGCGGACGCTGTCGTCCCGGGCGGCCTCCGGCGTGAAGCGGCGCAGGGAGCGCAGCACCTTGACCTTCTCGTTGCGCACCGCGTCCGAGTCGAGATCCGACGGCGGCTCCATGGCCACCAGGCAGAGCAGCTGCAGTATGTGGTTCTGCAGCATGTCGCGGATGGCGCCATAGGCGTCGTAGTAGCGCCAGCGGTCCCCCACCTCCTGGGTTTCGGCGACGGTGATCTGGACATGGTCGATGGCCAGATTGTTCCACAGCGGCTCGAACAGGGCGTTGGCGAAGCGCAGGGCGATCAGGTTCTGCACCGTCTCCTTGCCCAGGTAATGGTCGATGCGGAAGACCTGGGCCTCGTCGGCGGCCTCGGCCAGGACGGCGTTGATGGCGCGGCTGGACTCCAGGTCGCGGCCGATCGGCTTTTCCAGCACCAGCCGGGTGGTCTCGCCGATCAGGCCGGCGGCCGACAGGGCGCGGGTGACCGGGGCGAACAGGTCCGGCGACAGGGCGTAGTAGAGCACCACCAGCCCGGCCTCGCCGATGCGATCCTTCAGCGCCTTCGCCCCCGCCGCCTGGGCCGCGTCGGCGGAGACATAGTCGAGGCGGTCCGACAGCCGGCCCCAGGCCTCGGCCAGGTCATCGCGGCCTTCCAGATGCTTGCGCACATCGGCCCGATAGCTGTCGGCGTCGCCGGAGGCGCGGCCGACGGCGATGACCCGCAGCCCCTCGGGCAGCAGGCGGTCCATCTCCAGATGCAGCAGCGAGGGCAGCAGCATGCGCATCGACAGATCCCCGGCGCCGCCGAGCAGAACCAGAACCGGAGCGGGGTCGGTCATGAGGTCTCCTTCATCGATCACGGATGTCTAACGGTCCGCGCCCTGCGGAGTCAGCGTTTCGGCGGCGATAGGGTTCACAAGGGCGCGACCGCGCCGCTCGCGGGCCAGGGGCGGCCTTATCGAACCAGCGTGGAGTCTAGCATGCCCAAGGTGGGGCGCGGGACCGACCCAAGAAATTGTCCAGGGGGGGCCAACCGGCGGCGGGCCGGGCGCGGCGGGAGGCCGGCGGCGGCGGACCCGGGGGGCGATGGCGGGGCGATGGCGGGGACGCGGCGGGGGCCGGCGGGGGTCAAGGGGGGCGGCGTCGGCGGGGCGGGACCTGGGGGCCCGGAAAAGGCGGCGGAGGACGCTTTGCCGCCCGGCGTGGGATAATGGGGGGCCGCTTCGATAAGGACCCGCCGATGCCGCCCTCCCCCCTTCCCGGCCCGCCTGAACCGACCGACGCGCCCGGCCTGACCGCCCGGCAACGGCGGTTCGTGCAGGAATTCGCCGTCGACCGCTGCGCGGCGGCGGCGGCGCGGCGGGCCGGCTACAGCCCGGCCAGCGCCAAATGGACCGGCCGCGACCTGCTGAAGCATGAGGGGGTGCGGGCGGCCCTGCACGGCGCCCCGGCGCCGCCGGGCCCCGAGCGGCCGCCGGACAGGACGGCGGTGCAGCGCGAGCTGGCCAACCTGGCCTTCGCCAACCTGCTCGACTATGTGGAGGTCGACGCCGCCGGCGACCTCGACCTCGACCTGACCCGGCTGGACCGGGCCAAGGCGGCGGCGGTGCGCGAACTGATCATCGACCAGGCCACCGACCCCCGCACCGGCGTGGTGCGCAAGCGCGTCCGCTTCAAACTGGCCGACAAACAGGCCGCCCTGGCGAAAATGCTGGCCCAGGCCCCCGTCGCCGAAGCCGACCGCGCCCGCTGGATGGCCGAGGGCCGCGCCGAGGTGTTCGAGATGGACGACATCGTGCTGCGCAACCGGCGGGCGGCGTGGCGGCGGGGGTTGGGGGATTAGGGGGGAGGATCAGCCGCTGGCGAACTTCTCTCGATGCGCCCGGACGTATGGGACATGCGGCCATAAACGCCTGTCGGCAGGGAGCCTGATCCGCTCCATCTGGCCTTCGAACAGCTGTTGAAGCTGAGCCGGGACCTTGTTGTGGGAGACGAGCAATCGGTAGTCGTCGGTCAGGGAAATCATGTGGCGGTCGAATAGCCAATGGGCGGTGGCCGAGAGCGCGATGCCGTTCTGAACGACATCAGGGCCACCTTCTGCAACAGGCCAGATGTGAGCCGCCTGAACCTCCGCGCGCCCGCCGCCGTTGATGATGCGCAGGCCGCTCACCGCGCAGGTGCTGTCGTAGGCGTCGACCACAGCGCGCCGGAAAGCGGCGTCGCGGATTTTCCGGTTGAGGAGTACTTGAGAAACGACTCGGTCTTGCGGGTCCCAGACAATTGGCGCTTCGCCCATGCCCGGTTGCGGATCGTCGACCAGATCAAGATTAAGTCGTCGGGCGTTTTCCGGCGCAAGAGTTTCCCGAAGACCCATTGAAACGATCGCCGCGAAGTCGTCCTCCGCAAGCGGCCGGATCGATCGTCCCTGCAGTGACCGGCCGGCCGCGGTACGGTCCGCCAATTGATTCAGGGGCGCTTCCCGATAGCCTTGGCCGTCGCGAAACGGCACCGGTTGGTCGAATTCCAGAAAGTCGTGGAGACGAGCGTAATGATGGCCCGCGAGCTGGGAGTCGGGCTCGATACCGGTCACCCGGGCGACGGCGATATAGGCCTCCCGTCCACCATTTCGCCGTGGCTCGCGATAGACGATCCAATCGCCCAGCATGTCGCGGGCCGCAGGCAGATAGCGGTCCGGGAAGTGGTAGCGCTCCACCAGATCGTCGTCATAGGCGGAGGCCGGCCTGCAGTCGAACACACCCTTCATGCGAGCATCTGGTCATGGGACGGGAACGGTAACAAGTGGGGTCGGGTATCGGTCCAGCGGCGTCCTCGATCGCCCTGCAACCGACCGTCAATAACGTCAGAACCCGAAACCCCCTTGTCCGTCATCCCGGAAGGCCGCGAAGCGGGCTGTCCGGGACCTCGATGGGCCGCCCCTGGATCCCGGATCGCCCGAGGGCGTCCGGGATGACGGTGAAGAAGGGCTGATTGCGCGTGAGCTCATAGCAAAAGGCCCCGGTGTTTCCACCGGGGCCTTCGCTTGTCGTTCAGCCGTGGCTGATCGTCGGGATTACTCGACGATCTTGCTCACCACGCCGGCGCCGACGGTGCGGCCGCCTTCGCGGATGGCGAAGCGCAGGCCCTGGTCCATGGCGATCGGGGTGATCAGTTCCACGTCCAGTTCGGCGTTGTCGCCCGGCATGATCATTTCCACGCCTTCGCGCAGCTTG
>WGLL01000013.1 GCA_016125585.1 Caulobacter sp. | reverse complement strand
TATCAGTCCATCGCTCAGGACGGGGCGGATGCCCTGGTCACCCTGGCCAGTGGCGTGACCATGCGGCTGAGCGGCGTCACCGCCTCGACGGTGACCGACGCCAGCTTCATCGGCCTGCCGCCACCTCCTCCCCCGCCGCCGGGCGGGGGCGAGCCGCAACCGCCTGCCGGTTACAACGCCATTGTCGGCACCGCTGCCGTCGAGACTCTGGTGGGAGGAGCGGGTTCGGACGCGATTTCAGGGCTGGACGGCGGCGACACCCTCTACGGCCGCACCGGAGACGACTGGCTGTCCGGCGGCGCGGGTGTGGACAAGCTGTTTGGAGAAAACGGATCCGACGTCCTCTACGGCGGCGGCGGGAGCGACTATCTCTACGGCGGCGGCGGCGCGGACACCTTCGTCTATTACCAGACCAGCGACAGCACGAGCGCGGAGCGGGACTATATCCGCGACTTCAACGCGGCCGATGGCGATATCCTCGACGTCAGTCTGGTGGATGCGGACGTCAACACCGCCGGCGACCAGGCCTTCGTCCAGGTGGCGTCCTTCACCGGCGTCGCGGGCCAGATGACGGTGTCCACGGTCGGATCGGTCAGCACGGTGTCGTTCGACACCAACGGCGACTCCAACGCCGACATGGTGATCACGGTGATCGGAACCCTGGGCAGCGCCTGGCATCTCTGACCGGATCGACGGGCGATTGACGATGCCGGCGCGGGGGTCGAATGTTTGACCATGACCCAGTCCGATCCCCATGACGTGTTGCTGTCCCATGAGATGCTCGCCCCTATGGAAGGGGTGTTGAGCAGCGCGGGCTACCGGGTGCACCGGCTCTGGGAGCAGAAGGACATCCTCGCCTTCCTGGCGGGGCCTGGCCAGACCGTGCGGGCCATAGTCCACGCCGGAGAAATCAGACTGAAGCCCGGCCTGCTGGCGGATATGCCCCGCCTTGGCCTGATCGCCTGCGTCAGCGTGGGCTACGACGGGGTCGATGTGCCCTGGTGTCGCGACCACGGCATCGCGGTCACCCATTCGACAGGGCTCAATGCGGGTGATGTCGCGGACCATGCGGTCGGTCTGTTGCTGGCTGTCTGGCGGGGCCTGGTGGAGGGCGACAACCGCCTGCGCGCCGGACGCTGGACTCACAGTGATCGGATGCGGCCCCGACATTCCCTGCGCGGCAAGACCGCCGGCATCGTTGGCCTTGGCCACATCGGCGAGGCGGTGGCGCGGAGGCTTGAAGCCTTCGAGATGCCGATCGCCTGGTGGGGACCGCGCCCGAAGGCCAGCCGCTGGCGTCGCGCCGACAGCCTGCTTGCACTGGCGCGGGAGAGCGACGCCCTGATCGTTTGCGCGCGGGGAGACGCCAACGGTCTGATCTCGGCGCCGGTCATCGACGCCGTCGGCCCGCGAGGCTGCATCATCAACATCTCGCGGGGCCAGGTGATCGACGAGGACGCGTTGATCGATGCCCTGAAATCGGGCCGCCTGGGCATGGCCGGGCTGGACGTGTTCGCGGAAGAGCCGACACCGCCGGCCCGTTGGGTCGATGTGCCCAACACGGTGCTGACGCCGCATACCGCCGGCGGCACCCTGGAGAGCATTCCCCAGATGGTCGCCATGACGCTGGAAAACCTGCGCCGGTTCTTCAAGGGCGAGCCATTGGCGACGCCCGTCGGGGGCTAGCGCCAGCCAGCGGGAGGGCGGGAAAACACCCGCCTTCCAACTTGACTTAAACACATAAAGATATCTTTATATCCCACCATGGAACAGGGATCGGCCCAGACGGTGGACATGTTGCGCGCGGCGGGTGAACCGACGCGTCTGCGCATCCTCGCGCTGTTGGCGGCGGAGGAACTGTCGGTGCTCGAACTGTGCCGGATCCTCGATCAGAGTCAGCCTCGCGTGTCCCGTCATCTGAAGCTGCTGGCCGAGGCCGGGCTGGTGCAGCGCTTTCCTGACGGCGCCTGGGTCTTCTACCGGCTGACGACGGCGGGGCCGGCGCGGTTGCTGGTCGAGGTCGCCCTGGACATCACCATCGACAGCGACCCGGTGCTGCGTCGCGACGGCGACCGACTGGCGGCGGTAGTGACGGAGCGGTCGGCGGAGGCCGCGGCCTATTTCGCCCGCAATGCGGCGCGCTGGGACGAGATTCGCAATCTCTACGCGGCCGAAACCCAGGTTGAGGCCGCGATCATCAAGGCGGCGGGCGAGGGCGCTCTTGGGCGGCTGGTCGATCTCGGCGCCGGCACCGGACGCATGCTGACCCTGCTTGGGCAGCGGGCCGATCGGGCCCTGGGCCTGGATCTGTCGCAGCAGATGCTGAACATCGCCAGGGTCAATGTCACCGAGGCCGGTCTGGCCGGCTGTGAACTGCGCCATGGCGACATCTTCGCCACCGGCCTGCCGGCCGGCTGCGCCGATCTGGTGACGGTTCACCAGGTGCTCCACTATCTGGGCGACCCGGCCGCGGCGGTCTCCGAGGCCGCGCGCCTCGTGGCCCCGAGCGGGCGGCTTCTGATCATCGATTTTGCGCCGCACGGCCTGGAGTTCCTGCGCAGCCAGCATCAGCACCGTCGCCTTGGCTTTTCCGACGAGGAAATCCTGGGCTGGCTTTCCGCCGCCGGTCTGCAGGGCGCCGTGGCCGAAACCCTGCCGAGCGCCAGCGGCGACGGCCTGACCATCAAAGTCTGGACCGGAACCCGCCCCGCCGATACCGCCAAGACCAGGAGCGCCGCATGAGCAGCCCCGTCCCCGACGCCGCCCGGCGGGTCATTGGTCCCGTCGCCCGCTCCGCCGAACGACCGTCCCGGCCGCTGGGCATCAGCTTCGAGTTCTTCCCGCCGAAGACGCCGGAGATGGAGGAAAGCCTGTGGGCCGCCATCCGGCGGCTGGAGCCCCTGTCGCCGGATTTTGTGTCGGTAACCTACGGCGCGGGCGGTTCGACGCGCGAGCGCACCCACCGGACCGTCAAGCGGATCCTCGATGAGACCAGTCTGCGGCCGGCCGCCCACCTGACCTGCGTCGAGGCCTCCCGGGAGGAAGTGGACGCGGTGATCCGCGACTATTGGGACATTGGCGTGCGCCATGTGGTGGCCCTGCGCGGCGATCCGCCCAGCGGCATCGGCGGCGTCTACAGGCCCGGCGCCGACGGCTACGCCAACGCCACCGAACTGACCGGCGCCTTGCGTGCGATCGCGCCCTTCGAGGTGCTGGTCGGCGTCTATCCGGAAGGTCATCCGGAGAGCCCGAACCTGGCCCACGATATCGATGTGCTGAAGGCCAAGGTCGACGCCGGCGCGACCCGGGGCATCACCCAGTTCTTCTTCGATACCGACGCCTTCCTGCGGTTTGTCGACAAGGCCCGGTCGGCCGGCGTCACCATTCCGATTTCGCCCGGGATCATGCCGGTCTCCAACTTCAAGGGGCTGGTGCGTATGGCCGGCGCCTGTGGAACCTCGATCCCGGGCTGGCTGGCCAACCTCTTTGACGGCCTGGACGGCGATCCCGAAACGCGTCGGCTGATCGCCTGCTCTGTTGCGGCCGAGATGTGCGCCAAGCTGGAGGAAGAGGGCTTCAGCGATTTCCACTTCTACACCCTGAACCGGGCGGATCTGGTCTACGCCATCTGCCGGGTGCTGGGGGTTCGCGAGCCGGCCCCGGCGCCGGCGGAGGCTGCCGCATGAGACGTTTTCAGAAGATCGCCCTGACTCTCGCCGCTGTCGGCGGCCTGCTGGCCACCAGCGCCTCGGCGCAATGGCCGGCGACCTGGACCAAGCCGACCCAGCCCTTTCAGGTTATCGGCAACATCTATTTTGTCGGCACCGAGGGTCTGTCGGCCTGGCTGATCACCAGCCCCAAGGGACACATCCTGATCGACGGCGGCATGCTGGAGAACGCGCCGCTGATCGAGGCCAATATCAAGTCGCTCGGCTTCAAGCTGTCGGATGTCGACCTGCTGCTCAACAGCCACGCCCACTTCGATCACGCCGGCGGGCTGGCCCAGCTGAAGAAGGACACCGGCGCGATCCTGATCGCCAGCGTTGGCGACAAGTGGGCTCTGGAGAACGGCAAGTATCCGGGCTTCGAGACCAACGCCGCCCTGAACTTCCCGCCGGTCAAGGTCGACCAGACCGTGCCGGACGGCGGGACCGTCGGCATCGGCGGCAACATCCTGACGGCCAATATCACGCCCGGACATACCAAGGGCTGCACCTCCTGGACCACGACGGTGAAGGACGGTGGCAAGGCCTACAAGGTGATCTTCTTCTGCAGCGCCACGGTGGCGGCCAACCGGCTGGCCCCGGAGCCGCAGTATCCGGGTATCGTCGCCGACTATCAGAAGACCTTCGCCAGATTGCCGAAGATGAAGGCGGACGTGTTTCTGGCGCCGCATCCCGAGCAGATGGGGATTGCGGCCAAGAAGGCGGCCATCGGTCCGGGAAAGCCCAATCCCTTCGTCGACCCCGGCGAACTGGGCCGCAACGCCGCAGCCCTTGAGGCTGACTTCAACACCCAGCTGGCGAAACAGCAGGCCGCAAAATGACCAGACAAGACCGTATCGCCCGTCTCAAGCAGGTCGCGACCGAGCGCATCCTGATCCTCGACGGCGCCTGGGGCGTGATGTTCCAGCGGGAGGGGCTGTCGGAGGAAGACTTCCGCGGGGATCGCTTCGCCGAACACAAGATCCTGCTGAAGGGCAACAACGACATCCTCTGCCTGACCCGGCCCGATCTGGTTCAGAAGCTGCACGAGGCCTATTTTTCGGCCGGCGCCGACATCAGCGAGACCAACACCTTCAGCGCCACCTGGATCGCCCAGGAAGACTATGCCTGCGAGGGCGCGGTCCGCGATATCAATCTGGAGGGCGCGCGCCTGGCGCGGGCGGCCGCCGACAAGTTCACCGCCGCCGAGCCGGACAAGCCGCGTTTCGTCGCCGGGTCCATCGGCCCGCTGAACAAGATGCTGTCGATGAGTTCGGACGTGAACGATCCGGGCGCGCGGTCGGTGACCTTCGACCAGGTCTATGACGCCTATCGCGAACAGGTGCGGGCCCTGCACGACGGCGGCGTCGACCTGTTCCTGATCGAGACCATCACCGACACCCTCAACTGCAAGGCCGCGATCAAGGCGATCATGGACCTTGAGGACGAGGGGCTGGAGCCCTTGCCGATCTGGATCAGCGGGACGATCACTGACCGCTCGGGCCGCACCCTGTCCGGGCAGACGGCGGAAGCTTTCTGGAACAGCGTCAAGCACGCCAGGCCCTTCGCCGTCGGCTTCAACTGCGCCCTCGGCGCCGATCTGATGCGCCCTCACATCGCCGAGATGGCCAGGGTCGCGGGCACGCTGGTCGCAGCCTATCCCAACGCCGGCCTGCCCAACGCCATGGGCCAATATGACGAGCAGCCTCACGAGACGGCGTGCAGCGTCGGGGAGTGGGCCGAGAGCGGGCTGGTCAACATCCTGGGCGGCTGCTGCGGCACAACGCCGGACCATATCCGCCACGTGGCCGAGGCCGTCGCCGGCAAGGCGCCGCGCCAGATCCCCGAACGGCCCAAGGCCATGCGGCTGGCCGGCCTCGAACCCTTTGAACTGGCATGACCATCAAGCTCGACAAGGCCAACGCTCTCACCGTCACCGAAACCGAACTGCTGCGGGATCTGCGCAGCCGTCAGGGGCGGCCGACCAACGACAAGGCGGCGGCGGTGCTGTTGAACGCCCTGTTCCAGACAGCCGTGCGGGTCGACATCGGTCCGGCGCCGGGTGACGCGCCGCTCGAAACCGCTGACCCAGCTGCCTTCAAGCTGGCGGTGGCCGGCGCCTCCATGGCCACCCTGCGGTCGGCCGTCGCAGGTCTTAGACTGGTCCACGCCAAAGGGCCCGCCTGGTCGCTGAAAGCGCTGGCGGACGGCCTGCCCCAGGCCGTGATCAGCCGCCGCCTGGCGCTGGGCGGCCGCGAACCTGCTCTGGACAATGGAATGCTGCCTTGAGACCTGTTTTCGTCAATGTCGGTGAACGCACCAACGTCACCGGCTCGGCCAAGTTCAAGAAGCTGATCATGGACGGCGCCTATGACGCCGCCCTGTCCGTCGCCCGCCAGCAGGTCGAGGCCGGCGCCCAGATCATCGACGTCAATATGGATGAGGGCCTGCTCGACTCGCAGCGGGCCATGGTCACCTTCCTCAACCTGATGGCGGCCGAGCCGGACATCGCCAGGGTGCCGGTGATGATCGACAGTTCCAAGTGGGAGGTGATCGAGGCCGGGCTGAAGTGCGTCCAGGGCAAGTCGATCGTCAATTCGATCAGCATGAAGGAGGGCGAGGAGAAGTTCCGGGAGCAGGCGCGCCTGTGCATGCGCTACGGGGCCGCCGTCGTGGTCATGGCCTTCGACGAGCAGGGGCAGGCCGACACCGCCGCCCGCAAGATCGAGATCTGCACCCGCGCCTACCGCATCCTTGTCGACGAGGTCGGCTTCCCGCCGGAAGACATCATCTTCGATCCCAACATCTTCGCCGTCGCGACCGGGATCGAGGAGCATGACAACTACGCCGTCGACTTCATCGAGGCGACGCGCGCGATCAAGCAGCAACTGCCCTACGCCCGGGTCTCGGGCGGGGTCTCCAATGTCTCGTTCAGCTTCCGGGGCAATGAGCCGGTGCGCCGGGCGATCCACTCGGTGTTTCTCTACCATGCCATCAATGCCGGCATGGACATGGGTATCGTCAACGCCGGCGACCTGCCGGTCTATGAGACCATCGACCCCGAGCTTCGAGAGGCCGTCGAGGACGTCATCCTCAACCGCAAGCCAAAGGCCGGGGGCAGCCAGACCGAGCGGCTCGTTGATCTGGCGCCGAAGTACAAGGGCGACGCAGGCGTCGCCAAGGTCGCCAATCTGGAATGGCGCAAGGGTACGGTCCAGGAGCGTCTGACCCACGCCCTGGTCAACGGCATCACCGAGTTCATTGACGCCGACACCGAGGAAGCCCGGCTGGAAGCCGTCCGGCCTCTGCATGTCATCGAAGGCCCGCTGATGGACGGCATGAATGTCGTCGGCGACCTGTTCGGCTCGGGCAAGATGTTCCTGCCGCAGGTGGTGAAGTCGGCGCGGGTGATGAAGCAGGCCGTGGCCTGGTTGATGCCGTTCATGGAGGCCGAGAAGGAGGGCAAGCCGCGCGAGGCGGCCGGCAAGATCCTGATGGCCACGGTCAAGGGCGACGTCCACGACATCGGCAAGAACATCGTCGGCGTGGTCCTGCAGTGCAACAACTACGAGGTCATCGACCTTGGCGTCATGGTCCCGGCCGACCGCATTCTGGATGAGGCCAAGGCCCACAACGTCGACATCATCGGCCTGTCCGGCCTGATCACGCCGTCCCTCGACGAGATGGTCTTCGTCGCCGCCGAGATGGAACGGCGCGGCTTTGATATTCCGTTGCTGATCGGCGGGGCGACGACCAGCAAGACCCACACCGCCGTCAAGATCGAACCGGCCTATCGCCGCAGCTCGACCACCTATGTCCTCGACGCCAGCCGCGCCGTGGGCGTCGTCTCCGGGCTGCTGTCGGAAGATCGGCCGCGCCTGGAGGCGGTGACGCGGGATGAGTACGTCCGGGTTCGCGAGCAGTTCGCCCGGGGCCAGGAGCTGAAGAACCGTACACCGATCATCAAGGCGCGCGCCAACGCCTACGCCATCGACTGGCAGGCCAGGCCGCCGCACAAGCCCGGCTTTACCGGGATCCGGCAGGTCGAGGGCGATCTGGCCGATCTCGCCCGTCACATCGACTGGACGCCCTTCTTCTCCAGCTGGGAACTGGTCGGCCGCTTCCCGGCCATCCTTGAGGATGACATCGTCGGCGAAGCGGCCAGGGATCTCTATCGCGACGCCCAGGCGATGCTGGAAAAGATCATCGCCGAAAAGTGGTTCGAGGCCCGCGGCGTCGTCGGCTTCTGGCCGGCCCAGTCCATCGGCGACGACATCGCGGTCTATGCGGACGAGACCCGGACGACTGAACTCGCCCGTTTCCACACCCTGCGCCAGCAGATGGACAAGACCTCAGGCAAGGCCAATCTGGCCCTCGCCGACTTCGTCGCGCCGGCCGGCGCGGCGCCCGACTGGATCGGGGCCTTCGCCGTCACCGCCGGTCACGGCGAAACGGAAATCTCCAGGCGCTTCAAGGAGGCGGGCGACGACTACAACGCCATTCTCGCCTCGGCCCTGGCCGACCGTCTGGCGGAGGCGTTCGCTGAGTCCCTGCACCGCAAGGTTCGCACCGAGCTGTGGGGCTATGCGCCGGACGAGCCGTTCGACATCGACGCCCTGATCGCCGAGACCTATCAGGGCATCCGTCCCGCGCCGGGCTATCCCGCCCAGCCCGACCACACCGAGAAGGCGACCCTGTTCCGGTTGCTGGATGCGGAAAACCAGACCGGCATGGCTCTGACCGAGAGCTTCGCCATGAGCCCGCCGTCCAGCGTCTCAGGCCTGTATTTCAGCCATCCGGAGAGCCACTACTTTGGCGTCGGCAAGATCGATCGCGATCAGGTGGCCGACTACGCCGCCCGCAAGGGATGGGATCTGGCCACGGCGGAGCGCTGGCTGGCGCCGATCCTCGCCTATGATCCGGTGGCCGCGGCGCGCGACGCCGCCGCCTGAGGGTTGCTAGAGCGGGCCGCGCAGGCTCGGCGCGGCGGCCGTTTCGGCAGGGGCCTCCGCAGGCGGAGCGTCGGCGGCCGGTTCCTTGGCGGTCGATTCGGGGGCGACGTCCCCGGCTTGCTCATCGGTCGCCGCCTCGCCCGGCAGCAGGTCGTCGATGCCGGATGTCGCCGGCGCCGCGTCGGCGCCGGTCTCGGCCTCGTCGGTTGCTTCGGCGGCGGCGTCCTCCGGTTCGGTCACCGGCTCGTCCGGAGAGGCTTCCTCGCCCTGAGGCGCTGTGGCGGCGGCTTCGGGAGCGGTTTCGTCGACGGCCTCGTCGGTCGCGTCCTCGACGGTCCTGGCGTCACCGGTGGTCAATGCGTCGGTGGCGGGGGCGGCGGCCGGCTTGGCGTTGTAGTTCAGGGCCTGGCCAAACAGGGCCGATCTGGCCTGCAGGCGTTCCGCCGTCGGCAGGCAGCGGCCGGGCAGGCCCCAGGACATCCACTCCCGGGCCAGGTACTTCCTGTCGCCGTTGCGCACCGTCATCCAGATGGCGTTGCCCTTTTTCAGGGCCTCGGCGCCATAGGGCGAGATCGCGGTGGGGGACGCCTTCTCGGCCGCTTCCATGGCGCGGCCGAAGATCTTCAACGTCTCCTTGCCGGCTTCGCGCTGGGTCTTGTAGCTGGCCATGTCGGCCGGCGGAGCGCCGGGGATCTTGGCGATCTCGACCTCGATCACCTCGACATCGCCGATGACCTTGTCATAGAGGGCCATGTGGCCGGAGAGGGCGCCGTAGCACCAGGCCACCAGACCATAGTCGTCGCTGGGGGCGCCGGCCGGCACGGGATATTCGTTCTCCATCGACGGCGTTGAAGCGGGCGCCGCGACGGCGGCCGTCTCGACAGGCGGCGCGGCCTCGGCGGCGGGCGCATCCTGGATCAGCATCAGGGAGAACAACAGGGCGAGGATCGGAGACATTCAGCGGTCCTGGGTCGTGCGTGTCAGGCGAAGGGGCGAACCGGTTTCGCCGCCTGAACGCAAGGCGGGGCAATTGGAAGCGACGTCCTCGTCACGGGCGACCAAAACCACCGCCCCCCGGGGTCTCAATCTCGATGACATCGCCCGGCTGCACACTCACCGAGAAGCAGCCGGACAGCTGTCTTACCGCCCCCCCCGCGCTAATCAAGCGCTGGCGACCGGGCTGGGCGTCTCCACCCCCCGCGATTCCGCACGGAACATTCAGCCTGCGGCTTGAAAGCAACGCCGCTTCCATCGGCGCGAGGAAGCGGATGCGCCGCAGGGCGCCGTCGCCGCCCGGCATGGCGCCGGCGCCGCCGGACCCCGGCCGGATACCGAATGCCTCGACCCGCACCGGAAAGCGGCGTTCCAGAATCTCCGGGTCGGTCAGGCGGCTGTTGGTCATGTGGGTGTGGATGGCGCTGGTCCCGGCCCGGCGGGCGGTGGCGCCGGACCCGCCGCAGATGGTCTCGTAATACTGCCGATCCTCGTCGCCGAAGGTGAAGTTGTTCATCGTTCCCTGGCCGTTGGCCATCACCCCAAGCGCCGCATAGAGGGCGTCGACGACATGCTGGCTGGTCTCGACGTTGCCGGCCACCACCGCCGCCGGCGGATGCGGGTCCAGCATCGAGCCTTCGCGGGTCAGGATCCGGAGGGGCTTCAGGCAGCCGGCGTTCAGGGGAATCTCGTCATCGACCAGGGTGCGGAAGACGTAGAGGGCTGCGGCGCTGACGATGGCCGACGGGGCATTGAAGTTGGTCTCCAGCTGATCGGCGCTGGCCGTGAAATCGAGGGTCGCCTCGCGGGCGGCGCGATCGACGGTGACCTTGACCACGATCTCGCCGGCGCCGTCGAGGGGCACGCGGGCCTCCCCGTCGGTCAGTCTTTCGATGGCCCGGCGCACCGAGGCCTCGGCGTTGTCCTGCACAAAGCCCATGTAGCGCGCCACGGTGCGGGCGCCGGAGGTCTGGATCATCTGGGCCACGGCGGCGGCCCCGGCCTGACAGGCGGCGAGCTGGGCCTTGAGGTCGGCAAGGTTTCGGTCCGGCGCGCGGGCCGGCCAGCGCCCCTGGGCCAGGGCGGCCCGAACCTCGGCCTCCAGAAAGCGCCCGCCCCGCATCATCGGCAGGGCGTCGAGCATCACCCCCTCCTCGTCGATGGTCTTCGAGAAGGGCGGCATGGAGCCGGGTTGCACCCCGCCGACATCGGCGTGATGGCCTCGGGCGGCGACATAGAAGGCCGGCCTGGCGTCGGCCTCCATGAACACCGGCATGACTACGGTGATGTCCGGCAGGTGGGTGCCGCCGAAATAGGGGTTGTTGAGCACGAAGGCGTCGCCCGGCGCGAAGTGGTCGTGGCGGGCCTGAACCGCCCGCACCGAGGCGCCCATGCTGCCCAGATGCACCGGCATGTGCGGAGCGTTGGCGACCAGGCCGCCATCGGTGTCGAACAGGGCGCAGGAGAAATCCAGCCGCTCCTTGATGTTGACCGAATGGGCGGTGCGTTCGAGGGCCGCGCCCATGGCTTCGGCGACGCCCATGAAGCGCCGGTTGAACAGCTCCAGCGTCACCGGATCGGCCCGGTCGGCGTCGATGTCCGCCGTGGCCCGGGCCGTGGTGCGCGTCAGCCGGATCAGGTCTCCGGCTTCACGGCTTGCGGTCCAGCCGACCGCGACGGCGATCTGGGTGTCGCCGCGCACGATCAGGGCCGGGCCGGGCAGGGGGGCGGTCAGGCTGTCGGCCGAGAAGACCTGTGATCCTTCTCCCCCTGGGGGAGAAGATGTCGGCGCAGCCGACGGATGAGGGGTCGAGCCGGCGGGAAGGGGTTGGCGAGGAAGAGGCGCGATGGCGGCGGGATCGGCCTTCGACCCCTCATCCGACGCCCTCCGGGGGCCACCCTCTCCCCCAGGGGGAGAAGGACGGTCGCGCAGGGCCTCCTCCGCCTCGACCTCGACGCTGGCGACGAGGATGGCGCGGGCGGCTTCGGTGAAGCCGAACAGGCGGTGGTGGGCGGCCTCGAAGGCGGCCTTGACCGCGGCGGTCTCGCCAGGCGGAACCGGCAGCACCGCGTCGGCGCCGTCGTAGCGCAGCATCAGCCGGGTGGTGATCGCGCCGGGCAGGGAGCCCTGGGCGGCCAGGGCCTCCTGGGCCTCGTCGGTCAGGCGGTCGGCGAGGTCGGCGGCGGCGGCAAGGCCCTCCGGGTCGAGTTGCGCCTCCAGCCCGGCCTGGCGCAGGGCGCGGACACGGGCCTGGCCGATGCCCCAGGCCGACAACAGGGAGGCGTACTTCGGGCTCAGGACGCTGGTGATCCCCAGGGCGTCGGCGACATCGCAGGCGATCTGGCCGGCCGCGCCGCCGAAGGCGACCAGGGCATGGTCGCGGGGGTCAAAGCCGCGTTCGGTCGAGATGCGGCGGATGGCCTGGGCGGTGTGTTCGACCGCCACCGCGATGAAGCCCTCGGCGGCGGCCTCGGCGGTGGGAAGGGCCATGGCCCCGGCCAGGTCGGCCAGTCTGGCCCTCGCGGCGCCGACATCCAGCGGCGCGTCGGCCGAGGGGCCGAAGATGGAGGGGAAGAAGGCCGGATCCAGCCGGCCCAGCACCAGATTGGCGTCCGTCACCGTCGCGGGGCCGCCGCGACCATAGGCGGCAGGGCCGGGGTTGGCCCCGGCGCTGTCCGGTCCGACGCGGGCGCGGAGACCGTCGAAGGCCAGGATCGACCCGCCGCCGGCGGCCACCGTCTCGACATCGAGCATCGGGCTGCGCAGCCGGGCGCCGGCGACATCGGCCTTGTCGCGGCGCTCCAGCACCCCGGCGAACCGGCAGACGTCGGTGGAGGTCCCGCCCATGTCGAAGCCGAGCACCGCCGGCGCCTCGGCCTGGCGAGCCGTTTCGGCCACCCCGACCACCCCGCCGGCCGGGCCCGACACCACCGCATCCTTGCCCCGGAAGGCGTCGGCCCGGACCAGCGCTCCGGCCGAGGTCATGAACCACAGGGGCGCGCCGTTCACCGCATCGGCCACTTGATCGATATAGGCGCGCAGCACCGGGGTCAGATAGGCGTCGGCCACCGCCGTCTCGGCCCGGGGCGTGAAGCGGGGCAGGGGGGAAGCCTCGTGGGAGAGGGCGACGTAGGTGAAGCCCGCCGCCTCGGCCAGCCGTCCGGCGGCCAGTTCGTGGGCCGGGTTGAGGTCGCTGTGCAGGAAGGCGATGGCGGCCGAGGTGAAGCCGTCGGCCCGGGCGGCCCGCAGCGCCTCGGCCAGGGCGGCCTCGTCCAGCGGTCGTTCGATAGCGCCGTCGGCGGCGAGCCGCTCATCGGCCTCGACCACCGCCCCGTAGAGGGGCTCTGGCCGGATCAGATCGAGGGCGAACAGCGATGGTCGTGACTGGTCGCCGATCAGCAGGGCGTCGGCGAATCCGCGCGGAACCACCAGCAGGGTCTTGGCGCCCTTGCGCTCTAGCAGGGCGTTGGTGGCGACGGTGGTGCCCATCTTGATCGAGTCGACCCGGCCGGCCGGGAAGGGCTCGCCCGGGGCGGCGCCCAGCAGGCGGCGCATGGCCTCGACGGCGGCGTCGGGATAGGCGGGCGAGGCCGACAGCAGCTTGAGGGTCTGTTCGGCGCCGTCGGGGGCGCGGGCGACCACGTCGGTGAAGGTGCCGCCGCGGTCGATCCAGAACGACCAGCGGGCCTCCGCTGCGGCGCTCACCGAACCGCTCCGGCCGGATGCGGCGGCGCGACCTGCGCTCCGAGCGCGGTCTTATGCGTCTGATCGGCGGAAGTCTTGTTGATTTTCAACATGCTGGGAAGGGCGGACTCTTGAGATTCGCTGGGCAGGGAAGGGTGATCGGATGGAGCCGCCATGGGCCCGGGAGGGTGATCGTATGGGTCCCGCATGGGCCCCGTCGAGGGGGAATGGCCGATAGCGCGCCGCGGCGCTGTCGAAGCGGCGCGCTGACTATATCACGCCGCCTGGGCGGGGTGGTTCCAGGCGCAGCGGCGTCGTTTGCCCGTCGATCCTGCATCACGTTGTCATCTGGTCGCCATCATCGTATCCTCACCCTGTCTCTCCCATGACCTTCTGGCGAAACATTGCAAGGCTGGCGGCGAACCGCGTCGACGAAGCCGATTGTCCCGACTGCCCGGCGGGACTCCCTGGCGAGGACCCTGCGTTCTCGACGGCGGTGACGGCGCTTGGGGCGAAGCTGGCCAAGGCCGACGGCCGCGCCGACCACTCCGAATACGCCGCCTTCGCCACGGTCTTCCAGCCGGACGAGGGCAGCGAGCGCAATGTGCGCCGGCTGTATGATCTGGCCCGCCAGACGTCGCTGGGCTTCGAAAGCTATGCCCGGCGACTGTCCAAGCGCTATCGCGGCTGCCCGCAGCTGCTTGAGGATGTGCTCGACGGGCTGTTCCACATCGCCGGGTCCGATGGCGCGGTGACCCAGGACGAGCTGGACTATCTGGAGCGGGTTTCGGACCTGTTCGGCCTGTCGCGTCTGACGCTGCGGCGGCTGAAGGCCACCCATCTGGGGGCGGGCGCAGACGATCCCTATGTCATCCTCGGCGTCCTGCCCGACGCCAGCGACGAGGAATTGCGCACCGAATGGAAGCGGCAGCTGTCGGCGGCGCACCCCGACCGCGCCCGCGCCCGGGGCCTGCCGGAAGAGTTTATCGCCGTGGCCGAGGCCAAGGCGGCCAAGATCAACGCCGCCTTCGACAGCGCCATGGCGGAACGTCGGGAGCTTGCCGTGGCCGGCGCCGCCTGATGCGGCAAAGGTAAATAATCGTTCATGGACTGCCGCATTCGGTTGACGTTCATGTCCATGGGCCAAGATAGTGAGACCAAGGACGCGATCCCGTGTCCGGAGGAAGGTTTATGGACCAGTCGACGATGCGCGGGGGCGCCGGACGGAGCAGCTGGAATGCTCTGGCCTGGATTGGCGGCCTGATCGCCGCCGTCGCGGCCGTGATCATCGGCGCCGTTCTGATGGTGTTCGCCGCCACCGCCGTGGTGGTTCTGGCGGTGATGACCAGCGCCACCCTGTCGCTGGTGGCGCTCGCCGCCCGCGCGCGCCGCACCAGCCGCGCCCGCCGCGCCGACGCCGACAACGGTATCATCGACGCCCGCAAGGTTGGCGGTCACCACTGGGTGGCCTATGGCTGGAACGAGCGCCGGTAGGCTCAAGGCTCCACCCCTTGCCGCGCGGACCGGGTGCGCCCGGCTGGCTGACCGGCCCTGGCCGAACGCGCACAAGGATCGGTCCGCTTCCCCAAAAAATCTTCGTCATCCCGGCTGTAGCGCGTCGCGCGGAGCGCCGGGACCCAGAGGTTGCAGCCCGCAGGCTGCGAAGCCGCGAATGATGCGCTCGGTCACTTCTGAGTCCCGGCTCGGCCTGCGGCCGTCCGGGATGACGGGGATGGGAACATCGGTCAGACGAACAGACCGACGCCACGTCATGCTTGCCCCGGCGGGCTGACCGCGCCATCTTCGCTCAAACGATTGTTTGGGAGAGAAACGATGATCGGTGTTGTCGCGAAGCTGTTTGTCCAGGAGGCCAAGGCTTCCGAATTCGAGAAGATCTTCACCGATCTGGCCGCCAAGGTGAAAGCCAACGAGCCCGGCGCGCTGATGTACCAGCTGACCAAGAGCCGCACCGAGCCGGGCGTCTACAAGGTCCTTGAGATGTATGTGGACGCCGACGCCCTGAAGCACCACGGCGGCACCGATTACTTCAAGGCCGCCGGCGCGGCGATGGGCCCCTGCATGGCCGGCCGCCCGGAAATCGAATACCTCGACGCGGTCGAGTAGCCGTCATGGATCTCAGCTTCTCCGCCGAAGACCTGGCCTTCCAGAAGGAAGTCCGCGACTGGATCGCCGCCAACTACGACGACGATCTGCGCCGCCAGCACGGGCAGTCAAAGAACGGCTATCTCGACAAGGCCGGCCAGGTGAAATGGCAGAAGAAGCTGGCCTCCCGCGGCTGGGCGGCGCCGGACTGGCCCGTCGAGCTCGGCGGCCCCGGATTCTCCGCCTCGCAGCGCTACATCTTCAACATGGAGATGAGCCTGGCCGGCGTGCCGACCTCCTCGCCGATGGGTCTGAAGATGGTCGCCCCGGTGATCATGGCCTTCGGCAGCGACGAGCAGAAGGCGCAGCATCTGCCGCCGATCCTGCAGTCGGACATCTGGTGGTGCCAGGGCTATTCGGAGCCGGGCAGCGGCTCTGATCTCGCCAGCCTGCAGATGAAGGCCGAGCGGGACGGGGACGACTATGTCCTCAACGGCTCCAAGATCTGGACGACCCATGCGCAATGGGCCGACTGGATGTTCTGTCTGGTGCGCACCAGCCAGGAGGCCAAGCCGCAGAACGGCATCTCCTTCCTGCTGCTGCGCATGGATACGCCTGGCATCTCGATCAAGCCGCTTCCGACCCTGGATGGCCCGGTGGAGAACGAGCAGGAGATCAATCAGGTCTTCTTCGACAATGTCCGCGTGCCGGTCGCCAACCGCATCGGCGAAGAGGGCAAGGGCTGGACCTACGCCAAGTATCTGCTCGAGTTCGAGCGGGGCAACGCCTATGCGCCGGGCCTGATGAACTCGCTGAAGAAGGTCCGCAAGATCGCCTCGGCGGAGCTGGGCGACGACGGCCACTCGCTGATCCAGGACCACGATTTCCGCCGCAAGTTGTCTGAGCTGGAGATCAAGGTCGAGGCGCTGAACGCCACCGAGCTTCGCATCTTCTCGGCCATGGGGTCGGGCGAGGCGGTCGGGCCGGCCTCATCGATGCTGAAATGCGCCGGGTCCGAGGCGCAGCAGGCGATTACCGAGCTGGTCGTTGAGGCGGTCGGGCACTACGCCCAGCCCTTCATCGCCGACACCTGGGCCCAGACCAATGTCCCGCGGCCGGGTCCTGACTATGCCGCGCCGGCCACGCCCGCCTATCTGAACTTCCGCAAGGCCTCGATCTACGCCGGCTCCAACGAGATCCAGCGCAACATCATGGCCAAGCTGGTGCTGGGACTGTAGGGGCGCCGGGACAAGCGCTCTGCGCGGCCGGCGTCGGCGCTGTCCTCATCCGGCCCTTCGGGTCCCCTTCTCCCGGCGAGCGGGAGATGGATTTCTATGGCTTCTCGCGGCGGAAGATGATCGTCGGGCTGTCGTGATAGGTGGTGTGGGCCAGCTCCCGGAAGCCTGCCTTTTCGGCGACCCGGATCGACGGGGCGTTTTCCGGTGAGATGATGCAGCAGGTCGGGGCGTCCAGCGCCTTGTCGCCCCAGGCGATGGCGGCGGCGATGGCCTCGGTCGCATAGCCCTTGCCGTGGGCCCAGGGCGCCAGGGCCCAGCCCATTTCCGGCATGCCCTCCAGGGAGGGCAGGATGGTGCGGTGGAAGTCGGCGAAGCCGGCCTCTCCGACAAAGCGGCCGCTGTCCTTCTCCACGATGGCCCAGAAGCCATAGCCCAGCGCCGACCAGTGGCCGATGTAGCGCAGGATGCGGGACCAGACCTCCTCGCCGGCGGCCGGGCTGCCGCCGATGAAGCGCACGACCTCGGGATCGCTCCAGAGGGCCAGGCCGTCGCCGAAATCGGAAGGGGTGTGTCCACGAAGGACAAGGCGTTCCGTCTCAAGGACCGGTGCGGTCGGACGGAGCACGGTGGGGGATGACAGGATGGTCGCCTCCGCCCTGGGAAGGAAGACGGGCCGGCCGCGTCGCCGCGACCGGCCCTCAACAAACGCTAGTCGATGCGCAGGTTGGTCGCCGAGGTCTTGCCGGTGCGGCGGTCGGCTTCCAGTTCATAGGAAACCGCCTGACCCTCGTCGAGACCGCGCAGGCCCGCCTGCTCGACCGCGGAGATGTGCACGAACACGTCGCCGCCGCCGTCGTTGGGCTGGATGAAGCCGAAGCCCTTGGTGGAGTTGAACCACTTCACCACGCCCGAACCCGGACCGGCCGGCTCACGCGAACCGCCGCGCGGGCCGTCGAACGAGCGCGGAGCCCGGTCGAAGGAGCGCTGGGGACGGTCGAAGCCGCCGTCGCGCGGCGCGCGCTCGGGGGCCGGGCCGCTGCCCAGGACCTGGAGCTGGCCAGCGGACAGCTTGCCGGAGCGGCGGTCCTGTTCCAGTTCGTAGGAGACGATGTCTCCATCATTCAGAGCGCGCAGACCCGCGCCCTCAACGGCCGAGATATGAACGAAGACATCGCTGCCCCCGTCATCGGGCTGGATAAATCCAAAGCCCTTGGCCGAGTTAAACCATTTGACCGTACCGCGCGCCATGTAGCCGTCCTAGTAGAGTGTATTGGCCGCCATCGACGGCCTAGAGTCCGCCACGATGGCGGGATCGACCTGTGGATTTAGCCCGATGTTGCGGCGAGCGCTAGATGCAACAACGCGCTCAGGGCGAACAGCGGTCAGGGAATTTCAACCGACGCCGTCAGAATCCCTTATCGTCCGGCGGCCGCGGGCGGCTGCTCGGCCTGGGCCTTCATGGCCGCCAGCCCCTTTTCGAAGTCGCCGCCGACCATCCTGTCCATCTTGAACAGCAAATCCATGACCTTGGACATCAACGCCGCCTTGCCGGACATCGTCCAACGCACCCGGGTCGCCTGGCCTTCCGGCGTCAGTTCGAAGCGGGCCACATTGTCTGCCTTGAAGGGTTTGGTGAAGGCCAGACCGATGACCACCAGCGCGCCGGGCTGAACCTCGGTGATGGTCATCTGCCCGGCTCCTGCCTTCCGGCCCTCCCAGCCGTAGACGGCGCCGGCCCCCGCCGTCGGACCGGAATAGCGGCGGGAAAGGTCGGGATCGAGCTTCTCCCAGGGCGACCAGAGGGCCCAGTTGTGGAAGTCGTCGATCAGAGCGAAGACCCGCTCCGGCGGCGCCGCGATCGCAATGCTGCGCTCCACCTCGAACCGGTCCGGTTTTCGGCTCGCCAGAATGAGCAGCAGTCCAACGGCCGCGATGATGGCCAGGAGCAGGATGAGAAGGATCGTCGGCATTGTTGGGTCCCTTGGGGTGGATGTGGTCAGGCGTCGGCCGGGGCGGCGGTCAGGCGATCGATCTGGCGACGGATGTGATCCGCGTCCGCCAGGGAGCCGGCGAGGGAGATGGCCTTGTCGAAGGCGACCCGGGCCTCCGCCGGTCGATTGAGTTGCAGCAGAAGCGAGCCCATCAGGCCGTGGAAGTAGAAATACGATGAAAGGCGCGGTTCGAGCGGCAGGATCATCTCCAGCGCCGCCTCCGGGCCCTGGATCCTGGAGGTGGCCACCGCCCGGTTGAGGGTGACCACAGGCGAGGGCTGAAGGCGCTCGAGATTGGCGTAGAGCCGGTCGATCTGGGCCCATTCGGTGTCGGCCGGCGTGGCGGCGCGGGCGTGCAGGGCGGCGATGGCGGCCTGGATCTGGTAGGGGCCGGGGCGGGCGTGCCTGAGGGCCTTGTCGATGAGGGCCAGGCCTTCGGCGATCATCTGGCGGTTCCACAGCGCGCGATCCTGGTCATCGAGCAGGATGACCTCGCCCTCGGCGCTGTGCCGGGCGGCGGCGCGGGAGTGCTGCAACAGCATCAGGGCCGTCAGCCCCATGATCTCCGGCTCGACCTGGAACAGCCGCAGCAGCAGGCGCGCCAGCCGGAGCGCTTCGTCGCAGAGCCCGGCCCGGCCGTCTCCGGGGCCGGCGGAGTAGCCCTCGTTGAAGATCAGGTAGGTCATGGCGGCGACCGCGCCGAGCCGTTCTGACCGCTGCACGGGGTCCGGCGTTTCGAAACTGGTTCCGGCCGAGGCGATGCGGGCTTTGGCCCGGGTGATCCGCTGCTCCATGGCGCTTTCGCTGACCAGGAAGGCTCTCGCGATCTGGCTGACCGTCAGGCCGCTGACGATGCGCAGGGCCAGGGCGATCTGCTGGGTTGGCGGCAGCTCGGGATGACAGCAGATGAACATCAGCCGCAGGATGTCGTCGCGATAGTCGGCGCCGTCGAGCCGCTCGGCGAGGTCCGGTTCGGCGTCCTCCAGGTCCGACAGGGCGGCCTCGTCGGGCAGCGGCGTCAGGCGACTGTTGCGGCGGACCTGATCGATGCCGGCGTTGCGGCCGACCATGATCAGCCAGGCGACCGGATCCCGAGGCGGCCCCTTGTCCGGCCAGGTGCGGAGGGCGCGCAGGCAGGCGTCCTGAAAGGCCTCTTCGGCGCGGTCGAGATCACGGAAGTAGCGCAGCAGGGCGCCGACGGCCTGGGGCCGGGCCGAGCTCAGGGTCGAGGAGATCCAGGCAGCGTCGGACACCTACCCCAGACTCCCGACATCGCCGCCCGGGCGAAAGATCTGCAGGGGCCGGATCTCGTATGCGCCCAGGCCAGGGTTGGCGACCGCGAGGTCGCGGGCCACCTCCAGGGCGCCGTCCAGATCGGGACAATCGACCACATAGAAACCCAGCAGCTGTTCCCGGGTCTCGGCGAAGGGGCCGTCAATGACCAGCGGCGTATCCCCCTTACGCAGGGTGGTTGCGGCCGTGGTCGGCAGCAGCCGGGCCACCGGTCCCAGCCGTCCGGCGGCGGACAGTCGATCCTCGACCTTCTTCAGGTCGGTCATGATCCGGGCGTCATGCTCCGGCGACCAGGCGGTGGTCACGTCTTCCTGATTGTAGCAAAAGATGGCGTAGAGCATGGTTTGACCTGTCGTCTGCTGTCCCGAGGACGCCTCGGATCGTGGCGAGCCGACATCGGGCGACGGAAAATGTCCAGACCGGCGCCATGGCTCGCGGGGCGCAAGGCCCTGTGACGGATGACGGGGCATCGACGGGAGATGATGGCCGATGGCTGAAGGTCCCAACTGGCGCGGCATGCTGCCGGGCGCGCGCCTGCCGTCTCCGGGGGAAATTCAGGCCCAGATTCCCGGGTTCGAGGGCGTGCGGCTGACGGTTGGAGAGGCCGAGGATTCGCTGGTCGCCGCCGCCGACCGACTGGCGCCGCTGCGCGCGCCCTGGGCCAGGGAGGCCTTCAATATCCTGGCGATTTCCGGCGGCGCGGCGGGCGGCGCCTATGGCGCGGGCATCCTGGTCGGTCTGACCCAGGCCGGGGCCCGCCCGACCTTCGCCATCGTCACCGGCGTCAGCACCGGCGCCCTGATCGCCCCCTTCGCCTTCCTCGGCCCGGCGTGGGACGAGCGGCTGAAGGACGCCTATACGGGCGGCCACGCCAGCCGGCTGCTCAGCCTGGGCAGCCTCGGCGCGGGCGCCGGGGCGCTGTTCCGCACCGAATCCCTCGAAAACCTGATCCTTCCCTTCGTCGATGAGACCATGGTGGCCGCCGTCGCGGAGCAGCATCGCGCGGGGCGTCGTCTGCTGGTGGCGACCACGGACCTGGACCGCCAGCGGACGGTGATCTGGGATATGGGCGAGATCGCCAGCCGGGGCGGCCCGGAAGCTCTGACCCTGTTCCGCGACGTGCTGGTGGCCTCGGCCAGCCTGCCGGGCATCTTCCCGCCCAAGCGGTTCGCCTGCGAGGCCGACGGCGTGAAATATGAGGAGATGCACGTCGACGGCGGCGTGGCGACGCCGCTGTTTCTGATGCCCGAGGCGCTGCTGCGCTGGCGCAAGCTGGGGCAGCGGCTGCTGCGCAGCCGGGTCTACGCCATCGTCAATACGGTGCTGGAGCAGGGGCCGCGCACCACCCAGGCTAACATCGCCGCCATCCTGATCCGCAGCTTCGACACCATGCTGCGGTTCTCCTACCGCCACGCCATCGACCGGGCGGCGGCCTTCTGCGCCAGCCAGCGCCTGCCCTTCAGCGTCGCCTCGATCCCGGACCCGGGCGAGAATTTCAGCATGATGAGCTTCGACACCGCCAGCATGCGGCGCAACTTCGAGAACGGCCGTGAAAAGGCCATGGGGCCGGACCTGTGGGTGACGCCGATCGCCGAACCCAGCACCCGGGCGGGCGTGCTTGCGGCGCTGAAGCTGAGGCCGGGCCGCTCCGGGGTGGTCAATACAGCGCCGGAGACGGACTGACGCGGGCTTTGCGGCCGCTCAGGCGGCGGCGCGGGGCCGTTGGGGAATCAGGTGGATGACGCCCACCACCACCGCGCCGATGATCAGACCCACCACCGAAGACGCCGCTGCGAACACCAGCCAGCCGGTCAGGGGACCCACGCCCGGCGCCGCCGCCGCCCAGTGAGAGGCCGCCTCTATCCACACCGGGACCGGCGTCAGATGAAAATGCTCCAGGCCGTGGACAATGATGCCGCCGCCGACCCACAGCATCGCCGCCGTGCCGACCACGGTCAGCCCTTCCAGCAGGAAGGGCATGGCCTTGACCAGACCCCGGCCGACGCCGCGCGACAGCCGCCCGCCGCCACGCGACATATGCAGACCGATATCGTCCATCTTCACGATCACCGCGACCGCGCCGTAGACTGCGATCGTCAACAACACCCCGACAATCAGCAGGGCGACGCCCTGGGTCAGCAGCGGCTTGTCGGTTACGCTGCCCAGGGAGATGGCCATGATCTCGGCGGACAGGATCAGGTCGGTGCGGATGGCGCCATCGACCTTCTGTTTCTCCAGTTCCTTCGAACTGAGGGCCAGTTCCTCGGGCTCATCGACCGCCTCATGGGTGACGAAGACCTCGAGGATCTTCTCGCTGGCCTCGAAGCACAGATAGGTCCCGCCGAGCATCAGGATCGGCGTCACCGCCCAGGGCGCGAAGGCGCTGAGCAGCATGGCGCCGGGCAGGAGGAAGATCAGCTTGTTCTTCAGGGAGCCGATGGCGATACGGGCGACAATCGGCAGTTCGCGGTCGGGGCTGAAACCCACCGCATAGCCCGGGGTCACGGCGGTGTCGTCGACCACCACCCCGACCGCCTTGGTTCCGGCCTTGCCGGCGGCCCCGGCGACGTCGTCCAGAGAAGCGGCTGCAAGCTTGGCGATTCCGGCAATGTCATCGAGCAGGGCGGCGAGACCGGAGGCCATTCGAAATTTCCTTGGACCAAGCGTCGCAAGACGACGCATCGCTCGGTAGCGGCTCGCCCCCATGACGTAAAGCGTCCCCAGGGACCCGCAATGGGGAACCACCGCCGCGGCAAATTGTTTTGCACTCCACCGGTGGACTGCCATGGGACTTTGACTGCAACCTGAGACAGGTGCGGTCGCCGCGCAGTCCGCGCACGCTGCAGACACACATTTGGGGACATCCGCACGGTAGGCGAATCTCCCGGGACAACGACATGAGCCAAAGCTCAGATCCGCCGACCCCGCCCACGGCCCGTCACCTGGAAATCAAGGACGCCGCCGCCTTGCTCGCCTCGATCGTGGCTTCTTCGGACGACGCGATCATCAGCAAGACCACCGATGGCACCATCACTAGCTGGAACGTCGCGGCCGAGACCCTGCTGGGGTTTTCCGCGGCTGAGCGGATCGGCAGATCCATTCGCGACATCATTCCGGCGACGCGGCAGGCCGAGGAGGACGAGATCCTCGCGCGCATCTCCGCAGGCGAGCATATCGGCAACTACGAGACCACGCGGTTGAACAGGGCCGGCGAGGAGGTGGAGGTTTCGGTGACCATCTCGCCGATCCGCGATGCGGCGGGAGACGTCGTCGGGGCCTCGAAAATCATCCGCGACATTACCAGCAAGAAGCAGCGTGATCGCGAGGCGGCTCTGCTGGCGTCGATTGTCGATTCGTCCTCCGACGCCATTATCAGCAAGACCCTCGATGGCGTGATCACCAGCTGGAACCGGGCCGCCGAGCGGCTGTTCGGCTATGCGGCCGACGAGATCATCGGCAGGCCGGTGCGCACTCTGATTCCCGATGATCGCCAGGACGAGGAAGACCGGATCATGGCCCGGATCCGGGCCAATGAAGTCGTCGAGCCGTTCGAGACAATCCGGTTGCGCAAGGACGGCAGGGCCTTCTTTGCCTCGATCACGGTGTCGCCGGTTCGCGACGCGGACGGGCGAATTCTCGGCGCCTCCAAGATTGCCCGGGATATCTCCGCCGCCAGACAGTCCCAGGAACAGGTGCAAACTCTGCTGCGGGAAGTGAATCACCGCTCAAAGAACATGCTGAGCCTGATTCATGCGATCGCCCGGCAGTCCGCGGCCGGCAGCGCCAGCGACTACATCGAGCGATTTTCAGCGCGACTGCAGGCCCTCTCGGCCAACCAGGATGTCCTGATCCTCAACCAGTGGCGCGGCGCCTGGCTGGATGAGCTGGTGGCCGTCGAGTTCGCCCCGCTGGACGAGATGTTCCACGACCGGGTCGAGGTTGACGGTCCGCGCCTGCGGCTGGCGCCGGCGGCGGCGCAGAATGTCAGCATGATCCTGCATGAACTGACGACCAACGCGATCAAGTTCGGGGCCCTGTCCAACGACCGGGGAAAGGTCAACCTGGCCTGGTCGCTCGATGGCGAACGGTTCTCGATCCGCTGGGTCGAGACGGGGGGGCCTCCGCCGCCGGCCGTCCGCACAACGGGCTATGGCTCACGGGTGATCACCGCCCTGGCGAGAGCGGCGGTGCGCGGGGAGGTGGACCTGCAGTTCGCGCCCGAGGGTCTGCGCTGGTCGCTGACCTGTCCTTCTGACAAACTGCTCGCCCAGAGTGAGACCGCATGAAACTTCACGCGGGACCGTTGCGGGTGATGATCGTCGAGGACGACGTGTTCATCGCCTTTGACCTGTCCGATCAACTGGCGTCTGCCGGGTTCGAAGTGGTCGGGATCGCCTGCAGCGCCGAGGACGGACTGAAGCTGTTCGAGGCCCAAGGCTGTGACGCCGCCGTACTCGACGTCAATCTCGGCGATCACACCTCCGAACCGGTCGCCCGGCGCCTGTCAGCCGACCATGTGCCGTTCGTGGTGGTGTCCGGCTATGCTGACGGCCAGTTTCCGGCCTGCTTCAAGGCCGCGGCCAGACTCGCCAAGCCGCTGAGCGTCGATCGACTGATCGCCAAGCTGAAGGACCTGCCGTCCGCCGCCTGATCCTGCCCCGCACCGCCGCCGCTTCTCCCCGCAGGTCGTTTCGGCTATGCAGCCGCCGTGAAATCGCGCCCGCCCCATACCTTCTCCATTGCCCCCATGATGGACTGGACCGACCGTCATTGCCGTGTGCTGCACCGGATGCTGACCGGCCGGGCGCTGCTCTATACCGAAATGGTCACCACCGGCGCAGTGCTGCATGGCGATCGCGAAAAGCTGCTGGGCTACGATCCGGTCGAGCATCCGGTGGCCCTGCAGCTGGGCGGCTCTGACCCCGGCGATCTGGCGCGCGCCGCGCGGATCGGCGCTGACCTGGGCTATGACGAGATCAACCTCAATGTCGGCTGTCCATCGGACCGGGTGCAGTCAGGCCGTTTCGGCGCCTGTCTGATGCGCGAGCCGGAACTGGTCGCCGACTGCATGGCGGCGATGAAGGGCGCGGTGGACGTGCCGGTCACGGTGAAATGCCGGATCGGCGTCGATGACCAGGCGCCGGAAGAGGCGCTGTTCCGGCTGGTCGATCTCAGCGCCGCGGCCGGGGTGACCACCTTCATCGTCCATGCGCGCAAGGCCTGGCTGAAGGGCCTCTCGCCGAAGGAAAATCGGGACATTCCCCCGCTCGACTATCCCCTGGTCTATCGGCTGAAGGCCGAGCGGCCGGACCTGACCATCGTCATCAACGGCGGGGTCGCCTCGCTGGAGGAGGCGGAGGCGCGCCTGGCCCATGTCGACGGAGTGATGATGGGCCGTGCGGCCTATCACGAGGCCGGACAGCTGGGCCAGGTCGATCGGCGGCTGTTCGGGGCCGGGGGCGCGGACGTATCGCCCTTCGAGGCGGTGGCGCGTTATCGGCCCTATCTCGAGCGGCGGCTGGCGGAGGGAGTCCATCTGCCGGCCATGGCGCGGCACATGCTGGGCCTGTTCCACGGTCGTCCGGGCGCGCGGGCCTGGCGGCGGATCCTGACCGTCGAGGGCGTCAGGGCCGGGGCCGGGATCGAGGTCGTCGACAGGGCCCTGGAGGCGGTCAGCGGGGCAAGAGTCCCGGCCTAGGGGTTTTTCCCCGGGTTGCGGCGCCCGGCGTCGCCGCCTAGGTCGACGCCATGGCCGACAGACCCCCAGATCATCCACGCGGAGAGGGCCCGCGCGCCGGTCCCGGCGTTGCCGTCGGCATCGACGAGGCGATGATCCACGACCTGGTGCACGCCTTCTATGGCCGCGTCCGCGAGAACAAGACCCTGGGCCCCATCTTCGACCGGGCGATCGGCGAGCGTTGGGACGCCCACCTGGCCAAGCTGTGCGATTTCTGGTCATCGGTCATGCTGGCGACCGGCCGCTTCCAGGGACGGCCGATGCAGGCCCACAACCGCCTGCCCGATATTCAGCCGCGGCATTTCGGCCGCTGGCTGGCGCTGTTTGGCGATACGGCGCGTCAGGTCTGCCCGCCGGCGGCGGCGGTGCTGTTCGTCGAGCGGGCGACGATGATCGGCCGCAGCCTGGAAATGGGCCTGTCGGTCAGCCGGGGCGAATTGCCGCCGCTGCGCGAGCCGGCCGCGCGCTAGGCCTTTCCGGTCGCGGGTTCTGGCACGATCGCCGGTTCCCAGCAGAGGAAACGCGAGTCAGGGCTTCAGGATCAACGCCGTCCGGGTGGCCTCGAAGGAGGTCAGGCGGCCGAGGTAGCTCATGCCCAGAAGAGAGGTCTTGAGACCGCCTTCCAGCACCAGGGCGTCGACGTTTTCCACCCGGGCGCCGGCGATGGTCACGCTGCGCAGCTTGACCTGGGCGGCCCGGGTCTTGCCGTCGGCGGTGGTCACGGCGACGGCGTAGTCGAGCCGGGAGAGATCAAGGCCGAGACGCCTGGCGTCGTCAGCGGTCAGGGCCACGGCGGTGGCGCCGGTATCGACCAGGAAGCGCACGGCGCTGCCGTTGACGTCGGCGGTGGCCCAGTAGTGGCCGTCGGCGGCTTTGGTCACCTGGGCGGGCGTCGGCGCGACGGGCTGGGCCACGGCGACCTGCGCCTGGGCGACATCTTCCGTTGCGGCGGAGCGGGAGGGGTCGAACGACACCATCGCGCCGGCGGCCCCAACGGCCGACAACGCGCCCACCAGCACAATGGCTGCGATCCTCAACATCAGCGACACCCCGCCTTTTTGGCTTCGTTGGTCCGGTCTGACGCCGGTCCGTTGATCGCCGTTCTAGAGAGGTTGGGTTTGCATCCGGTGAATCAGGAACAATTTCGTTCCGGAGGCCTCCGCGTCCACGCCGTTTGGCCTGGATCCCGATCAACCCGGACCGGCGCTGTCTAGGGACGGGGCGGCGATGCGCTGGCGAAGATCGCCAGTTTTTCGGGCCGGATCTGGCCGCGGCGGCCGGGCAGCTCGGTCATCAGTCGCGCGCGCTCCTCATCGCTGAACCGCGACCAGCCGCCGATTTCCGGCAGGGTGCGGAAACAGCCGAGGCAGAGGCTGCTCACGGGATCGACGATGCAGACCTTTACACAAGGGGTGGCGACGGCCCGGGGCGGACCGGGCCGCGCGGTGGTGTCGGTCATGCGTTGGCTCCATCGGGAATGGCGTAGGCGACAGTGGCCTGGGCGGCGGCCCTGTCGCGGCCTTCGGTCCACATCAACACCTCCACCGTGGCGATCCGGCGGCCCAGGCGCAACAGCCGACCCTCGGCGACCAGGTCCCCCGGTTTGCAGGGGCGCAGGAAATGGATGTTCAGCGAGGTGGTCACGGCCATCGCCACCTCGCCGATATGGGCCAGGATCAGGGTGTAGGCGGCGGCGTCGGCAAGGCCCATCAGGGTCGGCCCGGAGATCACCCCGCCAGGCCTGAGGTTGCGCGCCGAGGTTCCGGCCTGAAGCAGCACGCGTCCCGGCTCCAGACTGATGACCGACGGCAAATGCTCGCGGCCGCTGGCCGGGAAGGCGCGGCCGAGGAAATCGTTGAGCGCGGCCGCGTCCAGGCGCAGGGCGGCGGAGGAGGGGGCGGCGTCGACCATGGCCAAGGATCGCGGTCGGCGAGGGGCATGGCAAGCCGCCAGCTTGCACCAAGATTGCGTCATGATTTCGCCACGGACATTACAGAAAAGTTAGACATGAAATCTCTGTAACTGTTTGAATCTTACTTGGGTTTAATTTGTCATCACAGCGATCCGAAAGCATTATTCAGGCATTGGATCTGCACACGGACGGAGCGCTGCCATGAAAGCCCTGATGATCACTGCCCTTGTTCTCACCGCCGCCACCAGCACCGCGGTCGCGGCGCAGCCGGCGGCCCGGCTGACCGACTCCCAGTTCGTCAAGGCCGCGCGCTGCAAGGGCCTGGCGAAGTCCGAGGCCCTCGGGGTCGTCGACACCACCGCCGTCGACGAGGTCATCAAGGCCAACAAGCGCGGCCGCTCCACCCACATCCTCGACAAGGCCAACAACGCCCAGGACGAGGCCCGTTCCGAAGCCAACCGCGCCGATGACGCGGCCAAGGCCGACCTGATCGCCGAGCGGACCGGCGCCTGCGAGGCTTTCGGCCTCTAGGGATCAATCCGCACTCTATCGAGCACCCAGAGCCCCTTGGCGCCCCGTCCACCCCCGGACGGGGCGCTCTTTTTTCTGGCGCTCTCCGCCGCTGTTGTTAGGTTCCGGACTCGCGGGCGGGGGAAGTGAGATGCTGGGGTTGTTCTTTGCGTTGGCCTTGGCCGCCAGCCCAGCTGCGGGAAAGGCGCCGACGGCTATCACCAACCCGCACTGGCTCGAGATTCCTTCGGGCGATGAGGTGGCCCGGGTCTATCCGGCCAGGGCCCTCCGGGACGGGGTCGGCGGGCGTGTTCTGCTGACCTGTCAGGTGCTCGCTACGGGCTATGTCAGCAAGTGTCGGGTCGAAGATGAAACACCCGCCGACTACGGTTTCGGCGAGGCGGCAATCCTGCTCTCCGCGTCTTTCAGGATGGCGCCCCGCACTGTGGACGGCCTGCCGGTAGACGGAGCCAAAGTCGGTATCCCGATTGTTTTCAAGATGCCGGACGTTGAGCCCGGTTCTGACGCCATGTCAGTGCCGGACCTCGAAATGGCCCTGGCCTGCTATGGTCAGTTTGCGGCGATGGTGGAGGCGGACCCGACGAATTCTGATCTCCGGGGAATGGCGGGTGTGTATCTGTTCGCCTACGGTATGCAGGGCCTAAGCAAGGGTCTCCTGCCGTCGGAGATCGAGGCCAACCTGGCCAGCGCCCGAAAGGCGGGGAAATCCGATCCTCGCTGTGTGGTCTTTCCTGGCGTCGGCGAGAGCATCAAGGGCGCGTTCGAGCCGTAACCGGCGGTCTTCGACGGGCGGCGGCGATAACCGCTTACGTTGACGCAAGCGTCATCTTTCCAAACAAGCGTTCGGTCCCTATGATCGTCTCCGACGTGAACACGGCCCTTGAGAGCCGCGCCGGGAGCCCCTGATGAACCTCCACTTTTCGCCCGAAGATATCGCCTTCCGTGACGAAGTCCGCGCCTTCATTGCCGAGAACTACCCCGAGCATCTGCGGGGCAAGGGCGACCGGGAGGACCTGTCCAAGGAAGACTTCCTGTCCTGGCACAAGGTTCTGGCCAAGAAGGGCTGGGTCGCCCCGTCCTGGCCGAAAGAGTGGGGCGGCTGCGGCTGGACCTCGACCCAGAAGTATCTGTTCGGCGAGGAAATGGCCCGCGCGGACGCCATTCCGATCCTGCCCTTCGGCGTCGCCATGGTCGCGCCGGTGATCTACACCTTCGGCACCCAGGCGCAGAAAGACCGCTTCCTGCCGAAAATCTACAACGGCGAGGAATGGTGGTGCCAGGGCTACAGCGAGCCGGGCGCCGGTTCCGACCTGGCCTCCCTGAAGACCAAGGCCGAGCGCATCACCGGCGACGACGGCAAGGAATACTACATCGTCAACGGTCAGAAGACCTGGACCACGCTTGCCCAGCACGCCGACTGGGGCTTCTTCCTGGTCCGCACCGACCCGACCGCCAAGATCCAGGAAGGCATCTCCTTCCTGCTGATCGACATGAAGAGCCCGGGCATCACCGTGCGTCCGATCATCACCATCGATGGCGGCCATGAGGTCAACGAAGTCTGGCTCGAGAACGTCAAGGTGCCCGTCGAGAACCGCGTGTTCGAGGAGAACAAGGGCTGGACCTGCGCCAAGTTCCTGCTGGCTCACGAACGCTCCGGCATCGCCGGCGTCGCCCGCTCCAAGCGCGGCGTCGAGAAGGTCCGTGAACTGGCGTCGGCCGAAGCCGGCGACGACGGCCACAACCTGCTGGCCGACCCCGACTTCAAGCGCAAGGTCGCCGAACTGGAGATCGACCTGACCGCCCTGGAATACACCGAGCTTCGCGTTCTCGCTTCCGAGAGCGCCGGCAAGGGCCCCGGCCCCGAATCCTCGCTGCTCAAGATCAAGGGCACCGAAATCCAGCAACGTCTGACCGAACTGGCTCTGGAAGCCGCCGGCCACTACGGCGCGCCCTACTTCCGCGGCTTCCCGGACGACGGCGACAACATGCACCCGATCGGTCCCGATGCCGCTCACCGCACCGCGCCCAACTATTTCAACACTCGCAAGACCTCCATCTATGGCGGTTCGAACGAAATTCAGCGCAACATCATCGCCAAGATGGTCCTCGGCCTTTAATCCGGCCGGGAGACCACGAAACGCCACGAAAACACTCGAGTTAGGGACGCCCCGATGGACTTCAATTTCTCCGAAGAGCAATCGATGCTGCGCGACACCGTCGCCAGCTTTCTCCAGGACAAGTACGACTTCGACAAACGCCAGAAGCTGATCAAGTCGGAAAGCGGCTGGAGCCCGGAGATCTGGGAATCCTTCGCCAATGAGCTGGGCATCCTGGGCGCGCCCTTCTCCGAAGAGCTGGGCGGCCTGGGCGGCGGCGCCATCGAGAACATGATCGTCATGGAAGAGTTCGGCAAAGCCCTGGTGGTCGAGCCCTACCTCGGCACCGTGGTCATCGGCGGCGGCTTCCTGAAGCACTCGGGCTACGCCGGCGCCGCCGAACTGATCGGCGGCATCATCGAAGGCAAGGTCACCATGGCCTTCGCCTACGCCGAACCCCAGGCCCGCTACACCTGGAACGACATCAAGACCACGGCGAAGAAGGAGGGCGACTCCTACGTCCTCAACGGCCATAAGGCGGTCGTCATCGGCGCCCCCTGGGCCAGCCATCTGATCGTCACCGCCCGCACCAGCGGCGGCCAGCGCGACGAGGCCGGCGTCTCGGTCTTCCTCGTTGAAAAGGGCGCCAAGGGCATCGTCACCCGCGACTACCCCACCGTCGACGGCCAGCGCGCCTCGGAAGTCTACTTCGAGAACGTCACTGTCCCGGCCAGCGCCCTGATCGGCGAAGAGGGCAAGGGCCTGCCGCTGGTCAACAAGGTGCTGGACGAGGCGACCGCCGCCGTCTGCGCCGAGGCCACCGGCGCCATGCGCAAGATGCATGAGCAGACCCTCGACTACGCCCGTCAGCGCAAGCAGTTCGGCACGGCGATCGCCAACTTCCAGGTGCTGCAACACCGGATGGTCGACATGTTCATGAACGTCGAGCAGTCGGTGTCGATGACCTACATGGCCACCCTGAAGCTGGACGAAAGCGACGAGGAACGCGCCAAGGCCGTCTCGGCCGCCAAGGTGCAGATCGGCAAGGCCTGCAAGTTCGTCGGCCAGAACGCCATCCAGATCCACGGCGGCATGGGCATGACCGACGAACTGGCGGTCGGCCACTACTTCAAGCGCGCGACGATGATCGAGGGCCTGTTCGGCTCGGTCGATCACCACCTTCGCCGCTACGAGGCCCTTAGCTTCGGCAAGGCGGCGTAAGGGTTTCACCCCGGTGAGATGACAAGGCCCCGGAAGCTGCCGCTTCCGGGGCCTTTTCCGTTGGCGATCGCAGCCCGGCCCGTCTGTCCCGGAGCCCGGCGACGGCCTATGGTGCCCATCGGGCCGCGGCCGTGCGCGGCCGATACGCATGCAAGGACGCCCATGATCCCGATCTCCCGCCGCTCCGCCATGGCGTTTTCCGCTTCTGCCCTGGCGCTGGCCGCCGCGCCGCGCGGCATGGCGCGGGAAGCGCTTTCGCCTGAAGGCGAATGGACAGCCGGGCAGGTCGCGGAAATCCTGGACAAGACCCAGAGCCTGACCTTGGCGCCGGACCTGTCGCAGCTGACCGCCGGCGAGCGGACGGCGGTCGGCAAGCTGCTGGAGGTCGGGGCGATCTTCCAGGACCTCTATGAACTGCAGCGCCACCGCCGGGCGCTGGAGGTCCGGAGCGCGCTCGCCGGGCGCACCGACGCCGCCGGTCGGGACCTGGCGACCCTCTACCGCCTGTTCCAGGGTCCTGTCGCCACGACCCTGGACAATCGCCGGGTTCCCTTCGTCGCGGTCGACGATCCGCCGCCGGGCAAAAATGTCTATCCGTGGGACCTGACCAAGGCGGAGTTCGAGGCCTACATCGCCGCCCATCCGGCGGAGAAGGCGGCCCTCACGGACCTGCGCTCGGTGGTGCGACGGGCGGACAAGGCCTCGCTGCGGCGCGATCTCGACAAGCTGCATCAGTATCCGGCCCTCGACACCCTGCATCCGGGTCTGCGGGTCCGACTTGAAGGCCTCGCTCGCAAGCCGGACCGGGCGGTGCTCTACGCCGCGCCCTATTCCCTGGCCTATGCGGACCAGATGATCCGGGCGCACGGCCTGCTGAACCAGGCCGCCGACGCGGTGCAGTCGGACGACTGGGCCTTCGCCAAATACCTGCGCAACCGGGCCCGCGACCTGCTGAGCGACGACTATGAATCCGGCGACGCGGCCTGGCTGAAGGGGCGGTTCAACAACCTCAACGCCCAGATCGGCGCCTATGAGACCTATGACGACGAACTGCTGGGCACGCGGGCCTTCTACGGGCTGAGCCTGCTGGCCGCCCGCAACGCCGAGGGCGCGGCGCTGCGCAAGGCGATGAACGGCGTCCAGGCGCTGGAGAACAGCCTGCCGACCGACAGCCACAAGACGGTGCAGGAGGACATTCCGGTCGGGGTCTATGACGTGATCGCCGACTTCGGCCAGACGCGCGGGGGCAACACCGCCACCAACCTGCCCAACGAGGCCTATCTGAACGCCCGCTACGGCAGCATCATCCTGCTTCGCGTCAACATCATGCGCAACCCGGACATCTTCGCCGGCAGCGGCGACAGCTTCGCGGCGGCGATGGCGGAGCCGTTCGCCAGCCACCTGACGCCGGATGGCGGCTTTTATCGCACCCTCTGGCATGAGGTCGGCCACTACCTGGGCCCGGACCTGACCACCGGCGGGGAGACCTTCGACGTCGCCCTGGGGCCGGACGCCAGTCTGCTGGAGGAGATGAAGGCCGATCTTGTTTCCCTGTTCGTCGGGGAGGAGCTGAAGGCGCGCGGCTACTACACCGACGACCAGCTGCGGGCCCTCTACGCCAGCGGCATCCTGCGCTGCCTGCAGAGCAACCGGCCCCGGCGCGAGCAGCCCTACAACATGATGCAGCTGATGCAGTGGAACTGGTTCCTGGACCGCAAGGTGCTGACCTTCGATCCGGCGACGGCGAAGATGTCGATCGACTACAGCCGCTATCACGACGCGGTGCGCGACCTGCTGAAGGCGGTCTTCGCCCTTCAGGTCGGCGGTGATCGGGCGGCGGCCGAGGCCTTCATCGGCAATTGGGGAACCTGGGACGACGCCCTGCACGGGGTGGTCGCGAGCAACATCCGGGCCCAGCAGCGCTATCGCTACCGGCTGTTCAACTACGCGGTGCTGGAGCCGCGGTCGGTCGCCTGATCGAAGCGGCGAGCATTATACCGCGGCGACGGAAGACTACAAAAGAGGCGAGCTGCGGCCGAATCGCCGTCGATATGCCGGAAAGCCCTTGAAACGTGGGTTTTTGCGGTGTTCGAGGCGCTGGGAATGTAGGTCGCGGCGTAGGTCGATGCGTGGTCGGGGCGCGGGGTTTGTAGGCCGGTTTGGGCGCAGCCCGGAGACGCCGTGGGGAGCGTGGGTTGTGATCGACAGCCTCGCCATTGCGCCCCGTCCCGCCTGGGTCCCGGATCGGCCTGCGGCCGTCCGGGATGACGGGGTGGATCTTATAGAGGCGCGCAGGCCTCCTTCAGCCAGTCGCCGGCCTCGCCATCGACCAGCGGGCCGATTTCCTTCAGCATCCGGGCGTAGTCGACGCATCAGCTTTTCTCAGCTGCCAGTAAGGCTTGGAGTTTGGCAATCAGCGCTTCGACTTCGCCATCGGCTAGATCAAGGGGGTCGCCATGGGTACCGACCGCGATAAGGCAGATTGAAGATCCGTCGTGGTAGGCCTCCAGCCTGTCCGCCTCGAAGAGTTTCTCACCCATATCGCAATCCTCGCAAGCTGATTGCGCCAAAGTTACAGCGGCGCGCAGGCCTCCTTCAGCCAGTCACCGGCCTCGCCGTCGACCAGCGGGCCGATCTCGGCCAGAACCCGGGCGTGATAGGCGTTGAACTGGGCCCGTTCGACGTCGCTGAGCAGATCGACCACGACCAGGCGCTTGTCGATCGGCGCCAGGGTCAGGGCCTCGAAGCGGTGCATCGGCCGCTCGCCGCCGGGGATGTCTTCCGCCGGCATGACGACTTCAAGGTTCTCGATGCGGATGCCGTATTCGCCGGCCTTGTAGTAGCCAGGCTCGTTGGAGACGATCATCCCGGCGCGCAGGGCCACGGTGTTGGGGGCCTTGGAGATGCGGTGCGGGCCCTCGTGGACGCCGAGATAGACGCCGACGCCGTGGCCGGTGCCGTGGTCGTAGTCGAGCCCCTCGGCCCACAGGGCGGCGCGGGCGAAGGCGTCGATGGCGCTGCCGGTAGTGCCGGCCGGGAAGCGCAGCCGGGCCAGGGCCAGATGGCCCTTGAGCACCAGGGTGTTGCGCCGACGCATTTCCTCGGTCGGCTCGCCGATGGCCACGGTGCGGGTCACGTCGGTGGTGCCGTCCAGATACTGGCCGCCGCTGTCGACCAGCAGCAGCGAGCCCGGCTTCGCCCGCTCGTTGGTGCGGTCGTTGGGATGATAGTGGGGCAGGGCGCCATGGCCGTTGGCGGCGCCGATGGTGTCGAAGCTGAGGTCCTGGAGCATGCCGGTGGCCTCGCGGAAGCCCTCCAGCTTCGCCACGGCTTCCTTCTCGTCCGGCGGACTGGTCTGGCCCTCGGTGGCCAGCCAGTGGAGGAAGCGGGTCAGGGCCGCCCCGTCGCGGCGGTGAGCCTCGCGGGTCCCGGCGATCTCGACGTCGTTCTTGCAGGCCCGGGGCAGGGCGGTGGGATCCATGCCGCGCACCACGGTCGCGCCGGCCGCCTCAAGCCGATCGAAATACCAGGCCGAGGACTGGCCGGGATCGACCAGCACCCGGGCGCCCTTGAGGTCGTCCAGGGCGCCGTCAAGCGCCTCTGGCGGCTCCAGCGACACCTGATTGCCGAGCCAGGCCGGCAGGTCCCGCGTGACCTTGTCCGGGTCGAGGAAGAGCCGCGCCGTGCCGTCGGCGCGGACCACGGCCTGGCTGAGGGGCAGGGGCGTGCGGATGACGTCGCCGCCGCGGACATTGAACAGCCAGGCGATCGAGGCGGGGGCGGTTATGACCGCCGCGTCGGCGCCGAGCCCCTTGATGGCCTCGCCGATCCGCGCGCGCTTGTCGGCCGAGTCCTCTCCGGCATGTTCCAGCGGTTGCGGGACGACGGCCGCCTTGGGCTGGGCCGGCCGGGCCTGTCCCCAGGCGGCGTCGAGGGGGTTGGCGTCCAGAGGCTTGAGGCTGGCGCCGGCCTTTTCGGCGGCGGCTTTCAGGCTGGCCAGGGAGTCGGGGCTGTGCAGGCGCGGGTCGTAGCCGATCACCGAGCCCGGCGCGGCGGTTTCGAGATAGGCCGGAACGCCGCCCTCGACGAGGTCGCGGTATTCGAATGTTTCGGGGTCCACCTGCTCGCGGACCTGGATGGTGTAGCGGCCATCCACGAAGACGGCCGCCTTGTCCTTGAGGATGACCGCCGCCCCGGCCGAGCCGGTGAAGCCGGTGGCCCAGGCCAGTCGGTCATTGGCGGCGGGAAGATACTCGTTCTGGTGCTCGTCCTCATGCGGCACCAGCAGGCCGTCGAGGCCCTGCTGGGCCATGGCGGCGCGGATCAGCGGCACGTGGCGGGGACCGAAAGAGGGATCGGTGGATTCAGTGAAGGTCTGGCGCATGCCGAAGACTTAAGGGGCCGGGGCCGGACGCGCCACGGGATTCTGCCGCGAGAGGCCTCTGCGGCCATTGAAACGGTTCGCTAACCGGTGGCGGCCATCGTCCGGGCAGGGGAATATAGGGGACGTCCATGACCTGCGACTGCAACAAGCCGATGCGCTGGCCGACCATGTCCCGGCGGGCCGTGATGACGGCGGCGACCGGCGTCGGGCTCGCGGCGCTGCTGCCGGCGACGAGGGTCCGGGCGGGCGGCCATTGCGAGGCGCTGCTGCTGACCTGCATGGATTACCGGCTCACCAACGAAACCTCGGCCTACATGGATGCGCGGGGCCTGCGGGACAAATATGACCATGTGATCCTGGCCGGCGCCTCGCTCGGGGCCCTGAACGACCGTTTCCCCCAATGGACGGACGTCTTCTTCGGCCATGTCGATCTGGCGGTGCAGCTGCATGAGGTGCACCGCATCATCATCCTCGATCACCGCGATTGCGGCGCCTACAGGATGCTCAAGGGCGAGGCGGCGGTGAAGGATCCGGAGACCGAACTCGGTACCCATGTGAAGCAGCTCTATCTCGTTCGCTCGGCCATTCTCGCCAAGCATCCGCACATGGAGGTCGAGATCGGCCTTATGGGGCTGGACGGCAAGGTGATGCAGATCGTCTGACGATCGGCAAACGGCCATCGCGCCGCGCGGACGCGATGGCCGCTCGCGGCTACTGCTGCGGCGGGGCGGGCTCGGACGGCGGCGGCGGTTCCGCGGCGCGGTCCAGCGCCTGTTGCGACTCCATACGGGCCCGCTCGGCGGCGTCGCGGGTGTCCTGGGCCGCGGCCCGGGCGTCGGCGGCGGCGCGATCGGCGGCGATGCGAGCCTCGGTGGTGGCGGCGTTGTAGGTCGACTGGGCGCCTTCGACGACGCCCTGCATCCGCGACTGCTCGGCGACCCTGTCGAGGTCGTCCTGGGTCACGCCGTCGGCGCGGTTGGAACTGGCGACCATGAAGGCCACGGCGATGATGGCGACCACGGCCACGAGGCCGGCGATCACCCAGGTGGCGGTGTTTCCGCTCCGCGACTCAGAGGCGGCGGGGCGGGGGTCGTCCGGGGCGGACGGCGGGCGAGGCGTCTCGCCGGTCTGATAGGTCATGTGGGGCCTTTGCTGTGCTTGTCCCTGATGGGGGCAACAACGTTGGGCCCGGAGGGGAGTTCCGCCGGACCGCCAGGGGCCTGTCAGCGGCGCTCGAGCACCAGGGTCGCCCAGGCGTCGCGGTGCAGGCGGCGCTTCAGCCTGAACCCTCGCGCCAGATAGGCCGCCTTGACGCGGCGCTCCTGGGTGCGCAGCAGGCCCGACAGGATCGCCACCCCGCCCGGTTTCAGGGCCGTGCGGATATCCTGCGCCAGGGCGACCAGCGGCGGGGCCAGGATGTTGGCGAACACCAGATCGTAGGGCGCGGTGGCCGCGACCCGGCGGTGGGCGAGGCCCGAGGCGTGGACGAACCGGGCGGCGGCGGCGTTGACCTGGGCGTTCTCGCCGGCGATGCGCACCGAGGGCTTGTCGATGTCGGTGCCCACGGCCAGGCGACTGCCGGTGCGGGCGGCGGCGATGGCCAGGACGCCGGTGCCGGCGCCGACATCCAGCACCTTGCCGAAGCGGCGCGCCTTCAGCAGATCATGGAACACCCGCAGGCAGCCGGCGGTGGTGCCGTGATGGCCGGTGCCGAAGGCCGCGCCCGCCTCGATGCGCAGGGTCACGGCGTTGGGCGGGGCCAGGCCCTTGTCATGCAGGCCGAAAACGAAGAAGCGGCCTTCGCGCACCGGCGGCAGGCCCGACAGACTCATGGCCAGCCAGTCGGCGTCGGCCAGGGCTTCGGTGACGGTCTTGAGATCGGGATAGGCGGCCAGTTCACGCCGGATTTCATCGGCTTCGGCAGCCATGGTCGGGAAGGCGTCGATCCGCCAGACGCCGCGATCCTCGTCCTCCTCCAGGATGGAGTAGGTGGCGCCCTCGAGCAGGGGATTGGCGTCCATGGCCGCGGCGGCGGCCTCGGCGGCGGCGCGCGGGCCGCGGGCGATAATCTGGACGGCGTCGTCCTGAGGGGTGGTGTCCGGAGTGGGGGCGGTCATGGGGGCGGTTTAGCGCAAACCGCCGCCGCGACAATGGCCGCGGCCAAATTGGCTGTCCACCGGCGTGCGCCAGCAGCGCTATTGCATCGACTGGAACGCCTGGTCGTAGGGAATGGGCCCCGAGCGATCCGCCTCGAAGGCGGCCATCTCCAGCGGCGGCGCGTCAGCCGGCTCAAACACCTCCGGGCCAAGGTCAACCGGCGCGCGGTCGATGCCGGCCAGGATGTCGCCGCCCTCGCTGGGGTAGCGGACGGGGGGCTCATAGGTGGGAAGGGTCATGGCGCTGTAGCGGGCCGGTTCCGGCGGCAGGGACTCCTCCGGGGGCGCCCAGCCGTCGTCCTGATAGCTGGCGTCCTGATAGTAGGCTTCCGGGCCGTAGGTCTCATAGGCCGCCTGCTGAAGGTTGTCGGTGCCGACCACGTAGTCCGGCAGGCCGTTCGGATAGCGGTTGGCGGCGCTCTGGTATTCGGCGTCGCCATAGGCCCGGCGACCGCTGTCGGCCAGGGCGATCTGCGGGCCGCCGATCCTGTCCATCGCCAGGGTCGGCCTCAGGGCCGCGCCCAGCGCGAGTCCGGCGAGGGTGGCGACGGCGATACCGTGGAACAGGGACTTCATGGCGGTGCTGGCTCCTTCTTGGGAAGGACAGCGCGGAAGCATCGGGTTTGGTTGCGTCAAGCCTGCCGACGGGTGGCCGAAGCCGGCGCCAGAGTGGTCAGGATCAGGGTTTCGCGGCGCCTGAAACCCAGGGATTCATAGAGACGGATGGCGCCGGCGTTGTCGGCGTAGCTGTGCAGGAAAGGCTGTTCGCCGCGGGCCAGGATGCGGCCGGCGACCGTCCGCATCAGGGCGGCGGCCAGGCCGCGGCCGCGATGACCGGGGTCGGTGCAGACGCCGCTGACCTCGGTGAAGCCCGGCGGTCGCAGGCGCTCGCCCGCCATGGCGATCAGCCGGCCGTTCTCGCGGACTCCGACAAAGGCGCCCAGATCTCCGGTGCGGGCCCGGAAGGGGCCGGGTCGCGTCAGGGTGGCCAGGGCCAGCATCGCCTCGGCGTCGGCCGGGCCCAGGTCGACAATGGCCACGCCGGGGGGCGGGGCTGGAGTCAGCGCCGTCGCAACCATCTGCCAGCACGAGGCCGTCGCGACGACGTCGGCGCCGGGGAAAGGCGGCGGGGTTCCGGTCTCGAACAGGGCCGCCTCGCCGTGAGCCGCGATCAGGGCGGCCAGGTCCGCCAGGCTGCGACGGGAGAAGTCGGGAACGGCGGCGAACAGCCCGTAGTCCGGATCGAGCCGGATCGCGGCGCCCAGGCTTAGGCCGCGGCCAGCCTGTCGATCGGTCAGGGCGGACCAGACGGGTCTGTCCAGCGGATGGGCGGCGGGCATGGGCGCCATCCTGCCCGACTCGCGGCCCTGCGCAATGGTTCGCCCGGGCTCAGGCCGGGGCCTGCGCCAACTCCCCGACCAGAGCGCGATAGGCCCGCCAGCTGGCCAGGCCCAGCCAGGGAAAGATGACGATCATGGCGAGAAAGCCGGTGGCGGCGGTCAGCAGCATCAGGATGACGATCAGCGCCGCCCACAGCAGCATCGGCCCGAAGTTGGCGGAGACGGCCCGGAAGCTGGTCGCGGTGGCCGCGAAGACGTTGGTCTGACGGTCAAGCAGCATGGGGGCGGTAACCACCACCAGGGTGAAGGTGAAGAAGGCGATGGCGCCGCCGACGATGGAGCCGGTGATTAGCATGTTGTGGCCCTCGCCGGTGGCCAGGGCGAAATGGGTGAACTCCGCCAGGGTGCGGTGGCTCTGGTAGGTCGACAGGCCATAGACCACCTGGGCGAAGCGGCCCCAGAGCAGATAGATCAGCAGCAGGGCGAGACCCAGATAGGCGGTGTCCTGGCGAAAGGCCGCGGGCAGGAACAGCATCTCGCCGAGCTTGGGCCGTTCCCCCTGTTCCAGTCGCCGCCCGGCCTCATAGAGTCCCATGGCCAGCATCGGGGCGACGAAGACGAAGCCGAGGGTCAGGGTCAGGGCCCAGAAGGCCATGTTGGAGGCGTAGAGGGCGTAGCAGATCGCGATGCTGACCGCCGCCATCGCCAGTCCATAGGCGAGGCAGGGTCCCGGGGCCCGGAGCAGGTCGCCCATCGCCCCGGCCAGCCAGCCGAAGGGGGCGCCGAAGCCGATCGTCCTGACCGGCGGCAATCCGAGCGTTGCGGCCATTGCGTCCCTCCCGCCCCCTTTCCGGGGGTCTGGAACCGGATGCTAGAGCACGGCCGGCGCGGCTGACAAGCGGGCGACGGGGAGCGAACTGACGGATGACCGCGCGCGCGCGCTCGTGTAAGCGATAGCAAAACAAGAGGGGGAGGGGCGGCTGATGGCCCAGACGACAGTTGACGGCTTCGCACAGGAGCGCTTTGGCGCGGTGCGGGACGAGTTCCAGCGTAATCTCGACAGCGGCGCCGACATCGGCGCCTCGTTCTGCGCCACGGTCGAGGGCGAGACGGTCGTCGATCTGTGGGGCGGTTACGCCGACGCAGACGCCACCCGGCCCTGGGTGAAGGACACCATCGTCAACGTCTATTCGACGACCAAGACCATGACCGCCCTGACGGCCCTGCTGCTGGCCGATCGCGGCGAGCTGGATTTCGATGCGCCCGTAGCCCGCTACTGGCCGGAATTCGCCGCCAACGGCAAGGGCGGCGTCAAGGTCAGCCATCTGATGAGCCATTCGGCCGGCCTGCCGGGCTGGAAGGCGCCGTTGAAGAAGGAAGACCTCTACGACTGGGACAAGGTCACCAGCCTGCTGGCCGAACAGTCGCTGTTCTGGGAGCCGGGCGCGGCGGTCGGCTATCACGCGGTGACTCAAGGCTATCTCGTCGGAGAGGTGGTCAGGCGCATCGCCGGTAAGAGCCTGGGCACGGTGTTCCGCGAGGAGATCGCCGGACCGCTGGGGGCTGATTTCCACATTGGCCTGCCGGCCTCGGAAGACGACCGCGTGGCGGACTTGATCCCGCCGCCGCCCGGCGCCACCATCGGCGATGGCAAGAAGGACGAGATCAGCGTCAGCCTGACCAATCCGCCCATCGATGTGCAGGAGACCCGCACCCGCGCCTGGCGCGGCGCGGAGATTCCGGCGGCCGGCGGGACCGGCAACGCCCGCTCGGTGGCCCAGGTTCAGTCCATCCTCGCCAATGGCGGCGTCGCCCAGGGCAAGCGGTTCCTGTCGGAGGCCGGATGCCGCAAGGCGCTGGAACTGCAGATCGAGGGGCCCGATCTTGTGCTCGGCGTTCCGGCCAGGTTCGGCATGGGCTTTGGCCTGGCCGGCGGCGCGGTCCCCACGCCCAACCCCAACACCATCTACTGGGGCGGCTACGGCGGGTCGCTGGTGATCATCGACATGGACGCCCGCACGGTGTTCGCCTACGCGATGAACAAGATGGCTGGCACCACCACGGGCGATATGCGGGCCTTCAGCCTGGCGATGGCCATGTGGCAGGGCCTGGCCTGATCGCGGGCCCTCGACGGGGGACGGAGATCTGGCTATGTTGCGCTGCAACATGATTGTCGATGCGGGCGGGATCTCCCCCGGACTGTCGCGGTCGTTTTCCCCATCCCTGTCCGGCGTCTCCTCCCGATAGACCCGACCCGTTGAAGAGTTTCGTTGATGACCGAAGAGCCTCGCGCCAGGCCGATCCTGCGGCTCAAGTTTCCGCCGGCCGCCAAGCCCGCGCCCGAGCCGGCCGCAGCGCCGGCGCCGAAGGTGATCTGGCGGTGCAAGCCCTGCGGGTCGGAAGTGATCCTGCCCCTCACCGCCGAGGAGGGCGACATCGTTCGCTGTCCGGGGTGCAACGCCAACCTCGGCAAGGCGGTCCACTTTCTCAGCGACCCGCCGGAGACCAGCCGCCTGCGCGCCCGCCGCGGGACCTGACGCTTCGCGCCGCTAGAGGGCCCAGCGGATCGCCAGCAGCATCAGGCCAAGGACGATCAGGGGGCCGAAAACCCTGAGGGTGTGGCGGGTGCAGCGTTCGGGAAAGAAGGTGTCGGAGACCTGCGGGCGCTCGCCGCTGTAGCGGGCGACGATGACGGTCAGCGGGCACTTCATGCCGCTGCCGGCGAAAACAACCACCTCGATGGCGACCAGGCCCAGCGCCGGCCATAGCCAGGGTCCTGTCGCGCCGGTCGCGCCGGCATAGAGCACCAGCAAGACCGCGCTCGCCATGATCACATAGATGGCGGTGTGCAGGGCGCGGACGAGGATCAGGCGTTGGGGGTCGGTCATGGCGGCTCCGTCGAGGGGCCAGCATGCGGCCGTCGGGCCCGCCCCGCCAAGTCCTGCGCTAACGCTTGCGCCGACCCGCCCCGGCCCTTCACAGTGGGGCCGGGAGAGAAACAATCATGACAGACCTGACCGGACGTATCGCCCTGGTGACCGGGGCCTCGCGGGGCATCGGCGCGGCCTGCGCCAGAGCCCTGGCCGCCGAGGGCGCAAGGGTGATCTGCACCGACCTGCTGGCCCCGACCGACCTGGCGGAGGAGATCGGCGGCCTGGCCATGGCGCAGGACGTCACCCGGGAGGCCGACTGGGCCGCGGCCATGGATCTGGCGAGCGGCGAGGCCGGCGGGCTGGACATCCTGGTCAACAACGCCGGCCTGTTCCTGATGAAGCCGGTCACCGAGACGACGCTGGAGGACTGGCGCCGGCTGCACGCCGTGAATGTCGAGGGCGTGTTCCTCGGCTGCAAGGCGGCCATTCCCTTGCTGACCGCGCGGGCGGGGCGCTGGGCCGGCGGCGCGTCGATCATCAACCTCTCGTCGATCGCCGGCCTGGTCGGGTCGGCCGGGGCGGTCTGTTACAACGCCTCGAAGGGGGCGGTGCGATTGATGACCAAGGGCCTGGCGATGGAGCTGGCCCCGGCCAAGGTGCGGGTCAATTCCGTGCATCCAGGCGTGATCCAGACCCCCATGGGCGACGAGGTGGTGGCCGGTTTTTCCGCCGCCGCCGGCATTGGCGACAATGAGGCGCGAACCCTTCTGGCCCAGCGCCACCCTCTGGGCCACATGGGCCAGGTCAGCGATATCGCCAACGCGGTTGTCTATCTCGCCTCGGACAAGGCCGGCTTCATGACCGGATCGGAAATGGTGGTCGACGGCGGCTTCACCGCCTCCTGACGGCGCCGGCCTTCATCCCAGGGCCTGCTGACACGCCGCGTGGTCCGCCGCTGCTTCCCGCGCGGCGAAGGCGTCGTTGACGGCGGCCATCAGGGTGGCGGCCGTGATCGGCTTGGACAGGTGAACATCGGCTCCCGCCAGGCGACTGGCCTCGAGATGTTCGGGCAGGGCGTTGGCGGTCATCATGATGATTGGCGCGTCATGACCCGGGGCGCCGGACGCCCGGATGCGCCTGACCGCCGTCAGCCCGTCCATGACCGGCATCTGCATGTCCATCAGGATCAGATCAAAACGGGCGCCCATCGCGGCGTCCACCGCTTCCTGTCCATCCACCACCGAAACCACCTCGGCCAGATCGGCCAGCATCAACTCGGCGACCTTGCGGTTTGTCGGGTGATCGTCCGCGACAAGGACGCGCAGCGATCGCTCGGGCAGATCGTTAGCGGGGACGGGAGCATGCTCGACCGTCCTGTCGACGGCTTCCAGAGGCAGATCGACCCAGAAGGTCGAGCCGACGCCCGGCTGACTGTCGCAGTCGACCTTCCCGCCCATCAACTGGGCCAGATCACTGCAGATGGCCAGGCCCAGCCCGGTGCCGCCAAACCGGCGGGTGATGGAATCGTCCGCCTGCTGGAAGCGGCCGAACACCCGGGCCTTGGCCTCCGGATCAAAGCCGGTTCCGGTATCGGCGACGGAAATGCGGACACAACCGTCCGATCCGGGATGGATGGCGACGACGATCTTGCCGGCGGCGGTGAACTTCAGCGCGTTGCTGAGGAAATTGGTCAGGATCTGCCGCACCCGCAGGGCGTCGCCCCGGCGCCAACCGTCGATCTCCGGGGCGATATCCAGCTCCAGGGACACGCCGGTCTCCACGCCGCGCTGTCCGAACAGCTCCACCGTCGAGCGGGCCATGGCGGCGAGGTCAAAGGGCTCGTCTTCGATCTTCACGGCCCCGGCCTCGATCTGGGCCATGTCCAGCAGATCCGACAGCAACCCCGTCAGGGTCGCGCCAGAGGTCCGGATCAGGTCCAGCAGTTCCAGCTCCGCCTTGCCGAGGTCACGGCGGGCCAGCAGGTCGGCCGCCGCGACGATGCCGTTCAGCGGCGTGCGCAACTCATGACTCATGTTGGCGAGGAAGGCCGACTTGGCGCGGTTGGCTTTCTCTGCCGTCTTCAGGGCCGCGGTCAGGGCGATCTGGGCCTCATGCCGCTCGGTGACATCTTCGCCGACGGTGACGATGAAGGCCGGGCCATTGTCGTCGTGGGTGACGACCTTGCGGGTCGTCCAGAAACGCGGGCCGCGGTCATGGGTGGTCACCGGCGCATCGTGCTCGACCAGCATCTTGCCGCTTTCGATGGCCAGCCGGTCCTCGGCCCATGAGCGTTCGGCCTCGTCCGGCGGAAACAGGTCATCGACGGTCTTGCCGATGGCGTTTTCGGCCTTCAGGCCCATGGCCGCCTCGGCCGCCGGGTTGATCAGGGCGAAACGGCCGTCCCGCGCATTCTTGACGACCAGAACCGCGGGCAACATCTGGATGATGGTGCTCTGGAAGTTCTCCTGCCGCCGGGCCTCCTCGCGGGCCGCGACAAGTTGCTCGGCGGCGGCCTTGGCCTCGGCGACGGCCAGGCTGAGGGTCTGCTCCTTGAGGACCAGGGCCTCCTCGGCGGCTTTCCGCTCGATGGTGATCGCCACCAGGTGGGCGGCGTTTCGCATCGAGTCCAGGTCGCGGGCGCCCGGCGACCGGACATCCCGGCGATACATGGCCAGGGTGCCGAGCACCCTTCCGTCCGATCCCCGCACCGGTTCGGACCAGCAGGAGGCCAGGCCGGCCGCCCCGGCGAGATCCTTGAATTCGACCCACAGCGGGCTGGTCTGGACGTCCTCGGCGATGACGGTTTGATTCAGGAAGGCCGCCGTTCCGCAGGAGCCGACGTTCGGGCCGATGGCGACGCCGTCGATCGCCTGGTTGTAGGCGTCGGGAAGACTTGGACCGGCGGCGAACTTCAGGTGCTGTCCGGTCTCGTCGAGGAGCAGGATGCTGGCCAGAACGCCCGGATGCAGAATTTCCAGACACCGGACCACCCCGCCCAGGATGATCGGCAACGGTTCGTTACCGGCCATCAATTGAAGGGCGTGGGTGAATGCCGCCTGCCGCTCGGCGATGCTGGCGGCCTGCGGCGTCTGGTGATCCCTGTCGTCATTGTCGCCGGACATGCTCGTCTCCCGCCCTCCGGATGAAATCCAGACCCGGCGACTGACTATCAACCGGAGCGGGTTACGGGTCGGTGAATGCTGTTCGCTCAATTGGCGGGACGCGACGCCAGGGCGGCCACCTGCAGTTCCAGCCGCTTCAGCTCGCGGATGATGCTGTTCTTCTGCATCTCCATGAAGAACCACAGCTTGATCATCGCCACGCCGACCATGGCCAGGATCGCGCCGCCGCCCCACAGCATCAGCAGGCGCAGGTCCGGCGCGGCGATGGCCCGCCAGGCGCACCAGAGGAACAGGCCGAACAGGGCGAAACCGCCCAGCCAGCCGATCACGCCATAGAGGCGGTTCTGGCCCTGGAAGGCGTGCAGCGCCTGCAGGATCAGCGGCTCCTCGCGGCTCAGGGCGTCGAGCGCGCGGGCGTCCTCCGGCGACAGGGCGCGGCGGATGGCGTCATCGAGATGGGTCATGGTCTTGTCCTTCCATGTGAAGCTTGAGGGTCTGGCGAGCGGCGTGGAGCCGCGACTTGATGGTGCCGACCGGTAGATTGTGAGCCTGGGCGATGGCCTCGACCGACAGGTCCTCGCCATAGAAGAGGCTGACCATCAGCCGCTGGTCGGCCGGCAGGCGGGCGATGGCGGCGGTCAGGTCCAGCTGCTGGTCGGGCGCGCCGGTCGGGAGCGGCGCGAGGGAGTCCGCCTCGGACGACAGGCCGCCCGCCAGGCGGCGGTCGCGCTGGACCCGCCGGATAAGGTCGATGCAGCGGCGCGAGGTTATGGCCAGCGCCCAGGCGGGAAAGCGGGCGGGGTCCCGCAGGCGCCGAAGGTTCCGGGCGATGGCCAGCCAGGCGTCCTGCACCGCATCCTCCGCGCCGTCGGGTCGGGCGAGCAGCCGGGCGGCATGGCGCCTCAGCCGGGGCGTCCAGCGGACGACCAGACGGCTGAACGCCAGGGCGGAGCCGGTTTGGGCCAGCACCACCAGATATTCGTCCAGCACCTGTTCGGGATCGCGATCCATCAGCCCCGCCTTGCTCATGGACTATAGTCGCCACGCGGGGGCGGCGGGGTTCGATCCGGCGCCGAAAAATCGACCGGCGGCTTGACGAATCGCATAAGTGAACACTTATATTAAAGCCATGACCGCGACCGATCTCTTCCGCGCCCTGGCTGATCCGACCCGGCGGGCGGTGTTCGAGCGACTGACCGCCGCCGAGATGACGGTGTCCGACCTCGCCGGCGCCTTTCCGGTGTCCCAGCCGGCGATCTCCCAGCACCTGTCAGCCCTGCGCAAGGCGGGGCTGGTCGCCGAGCGGCGGGAGGGGCGGTTCGCCTGGTATCGGGCGGCTCCGGACGCTCTGGCCGGGCTGGAGGCCTGGGTCGCCCGCTATCGCAGCTTCTGGCCCGAGCGGATCGAGGACCTGAGGACGGTGCTGAAGGAGATGGACCAGTGACCGGTGACCGGGACATCGCCTTGAGCTTCCACCTTGACGCCGCCCCCGGCCAGGTCTGGCGGGCCCTGACCACGCCGGCCCTGCTGGCGCGCTGGCTGGGCCCCAACGACATCCGCGCCGTGGCGGGCGCGCGTTTCACCGTCCAGGCCGGATTCCAGGTTGGCCCCGGCGCCCCGGCGACGGCCAACGACAACCATCTCGTCGACTGCCAGGTGCTGGAAGCGGAGCCGGGGCGGCGCCTGCGGCTGGCTTGGCGCGAGCGCGGTCCCGGCGGGGTGGTCGACAGCGTCGTCACCTTCGCCATCGAGGCGGCGGAGGGCGGCGGGGCGCGGCTGACCCTGACCCACGACGGCTTCGTGACCCGTGCCGGCCTGCCCGCGCCGCTGATGATGGACCCGCCCGGGCGCGGCGGCTGGACGATGCGCGGCCCGGCCATGAGCCAAAGGAGACTGCCATGGGCGGCCTGATGTCCCTGGTCCCGATGGTGGTCGAGCAGACCAGCCGCGGCGAGCGCAGCTACGACATCTTCTCGCGGCTGCTGAAGGAGCGGATCATCTTCGTCAACGGCCCGGTCGAGGACGGCATGGCCGCCCTGATCTGCGCCCAGCTGCTGTTTCTCGAGGCCGAGAACCCCAGGAAGCAGATCGGCCTCTACATCAATTCCCCCGGCGGCGTGGTCACCGCCGGCCTCGCGATCTACGACACCATGCAGTACATCAAGGCCCCGGTGGCGACCCTGTGCATGGGCTTCGCGGCCTCGATGGGCTCCCTGTTGCTGATGGCCGGCGAGCCCGGCAGCCGGGTCTGCATGCCCAATTCCCGCATCGTGCTGCACCAGCCCTCCGGCGGCTATCAGGGCCAGGCCAGCGACATGGCCCGGCACGCCGAGGACATCATCAGGATGCGCCAGAGGATCTACGAGCTGTACGCCAAGCACTGCGGCCGGACGATGGAGGAGGTGGCCGAGACCCTCGACCGCGACCACTTCATGGAGGCGCAAGAGGCCAAGGCCTGGGGCCTGGTCGACCATGTCTGGGCCAGCCGCGAGGACGGCGAGGCGGTCAGCTGATCGACACCGTCTCCGGCGCGCCGGCGGCGGAGTTGTTGGTCATCACCAGGGTCACGCCGCCGGGTTTGGGCAACTGCGCCAGGTCGGCCAGGGTGCGCATGAAGGCGGCGGTGCGGCGGCCGACATCGCCTTTGAACAGCAGGCCGATCAGGTCGTCGGCGACATTGATCCAGAAATCGCTGGCGACCAGCATGGTCTTCTGCGCCGCTTCGTACTGGCCCCTGGTCCATCCGGGCGCGGCGCCGGTCCGGGGGACGGACTCATAGACGTCGCCCATGGTCTCGATCAGCGCGATCAGCTGGTTCACCACGAAGGCCTGACGCAGGAAGTAGACGTAGTTGCGCTGGCCATCGCCGCCGCCGGTGTAGACGACAGGGGTGTTGGTGATGGTCGGCATCTCGCCGGCCGGCGGCGCCTCATTGACCACGGCCAGCTTGCCAACGCGGTCCACGATGGCGTCCTGGACGGGGACGATCTTGGGGCCGGGCGTCAGGCTCAACACCTTGCTGACGCCGTCGAGAAAGGGCGCCCTGTCGATGGCGCGCCCGTCCAGCAGGGCCTGCACGGCGACGGCGGCTATGCGCTTTTGAGCCGTGCTCCGCAGGGCGCTGTTCTCGCGGTCGGACAGTTGCAGCAGCAGCGGAACCGATGCGCCGGTCAGCCGCAGGGCAGCCGAGATCTCGCCGTCGATCTTGCCGCCGGCCGCCGTTCGCCAGCGATTGAACACCGCCTTTGCCTCGTCCAGCGCGGAGTCTGACAGCAACTTCGCCTCCGACAGGCTTTCGATGAAATCCCGGACCTCCGACCAGTCGAGCTTCTTGTCGGCGAAGCTGGCGCCGACGCCGATCTCCAGCACCGGCGGCGGTGCGGCGGGATCGCGCGCGGCGGCGGCGACCAGGACGATGGCGGCGCTCTCGGCGAAGCTGGCGGAGCGGGTCCTGGCGAGGAAGGAGAGGGTCTTTTCGAGCTTGCCCTTGAGGTCGACCCTGACGTTGCCCAGGCCGTCGATCCTGACCGTGGTGTCGGTGCTGAGCAGCTTGGAATAGGCGATGTTGGCGATGTTGAGGAAGGCGACCTCGAAGCCCTGGCCGCTCTTGTAGGCGCTGAAGCGCTTGATGCCGGAGGCCGCCGTATCCAGGGCGAACCCGGGAATTTCGGGTTCGGTTTCAAGCAGTTGGACCATGGGCCTCATGCGCCCGCGGGTCAGGTCGTCGAAGATGGCGCGGGAGTCGGCGGTGACGGCGGTGAACAGGCCGGCGATCTCCACCACGGTCTGGTCGAGCCGCGACTCCTCGGCATAGAGGCGGGCGGTGACCTTCTTTGTCGCCGCCTCCTCGGCCTTGGCCAGGATCTTGTGGAAGAGCTTGTCGTAGCGATCCAGCAGGTCGCGGACGGGCTTGAGGGCGTTGTTGGCGCTGGTGACGGCGCCCTGGACGGCGGCGCCGGCCCGTCGCAGGGGCTCGGCGATATCCTTGCCGGGCCCGGTGAATAGCGCCGTCACCTGGTCCTTCAGGGCCTTGTCGACCTTGGCGATCTGGTCGCTGACCAGGGTCTTCAGCTTCAGGGCGGGATCGATGTCCCCGGCCGCCAGCAGCCTTGTCAGCAGGGGGAGAGCCTTGTCGAGGCGGGCCATGACGCGGTCGGCGGCGGCGTCGAGCTTGCCGTCGGCCAGCACATTGGCCTGGTCTATGGCGCCGGTCACCTGGTCGGACAGCCAGGCGACGATGGCGTCGGTCTCGAGCTCGCCCGCGCCGACCGCGCCGGCGGCGTCGGCCAGGATGGCCTCGCGCAGGGACTCGTCCTCGACCAGCGGCGTGAGGGCGGTCTTCAGCTGCGCCAGCAGGTGGTCGCGCAGCCAGGTCCCGGGGCTGAGGAAGGGCCTGATCGGCTTGATGGCCGCGTCCCAGCGATCCACGGCGGTCTTGATGGCGGCGGCCACCGGCCGGGTCAGGGCGGCGACGTCGACCTCCAGGGCCAGGGCGCTCTTCAGTTCGGACTCCTGCACCCGCTGGCGGGTCAGCTCGGCGCGGATGGCGGGCTGGCCGGCCGGGGTGACGGCCCGCCGCAGGCTGAGGGCGTAGCTGTTCTTCAGGCTGGCGGAGACCGCCACGCTGAGGCCGGTATCGACCACGACCCCGGAGCCGAGCGCCTGGGCGTCGGCGAACTTGACCTCGAAACTGGCCCTGGCGGATCCGCCCAGGCCCAGGACGACGCCCTCAAGCGCCAGGGACTGGTCGGCAAGAGAGTCCCACATCGTCTTGAGATCAAAGGGATTTGGCAGGGCGCCCAGACGTTCGGCGACGGCCAGGGCGTAGAGGGTGTTGGCCGGTGAGAAGTAGTAGTCGATGGCGGCGTTGGCCGAGCCCTGCAGGCCGCCGCTGACCGTGCCGAAGGCGTAGGGGACGGCAGCCTTGGCCCCGGCCGAGACCTTGCCGCTGGCGCCCAGGGACAACAGGCGGGGGGAGACCGCGTCGTCCGGCCAGCGGGCCCCGGCGTTGAAGCCGGCCCGGGCCTCGACGCCGAGGTCGAGGCTGTATTGCTCGCTCTTCGGGACCGGCGAGGCGGTGCGGGACAGCGACCAGTCGACCACCGCCGTCGGGTCGCCGGCGGTGAAATGGTCGAGCGGTTCGAGCAGGGTCTTGATCTGCCCGGGCACGGCGCCGGCGGCATCGGTCACCTTGCCCAGCAACCGCTTCAGGTCGGCGTAGGTGTCCGACAGCCCGACATCGTCGAACAACTGTTTGATTTCATTGGAATTTACGTCCGTGGCGATCTGGGTCAGCAGCGCCTCGGCGGTGACCGCCCCGTCGATCTGGCCCGCCAGTTTCTGCCAGTTGGCGACCGTGTCGCCCAGCGCCTTGATGAGCGCAAGGTCGTCCTTGAGGGCGAGCGCCTTGTCGGCGATCAGCAGCAGTTTCTGTTCATCGGCCACGGCGCCACTCCCCTTGATCGGCGGCAGCGCTTCGCATCCGATTCACTAATAAGGGGCGTCGCGCGGTTAACAACCACAGGACGATATGGTGTCTTTACGAGGGCGGCAATCTCTTGTCGATCAGCGTTCGCCGAATTGTGACAGGGGCCGCCCCTGGAGGCGGCCCCTGCCGGTCGTGGCGGTTCGACCTAGCTGCGGTCGGACTTGATGCGGGCGCTCAGGGCGTCGAAGCGGCGGTCGAGGTCGCGGCGCTCGGCGTCGGTCAGTCCGTCGCGACGGTAGTTGGCCTCCAGTCGTTCCAGGCGCTGGAACTGGTAGCGCAGGGTGGCGGCTTCGCGCGGGGACAGGGAGCGGTCGCGCACCCCGGCGTCAATCCGGGCGTCGAGGCGGGCCTGACGCTGGTTGATGTTGGTCCAGCCGGTCTGGTTGTCGGTGCGGTCGGACTTGATGCGGGCGCTCAACGCGTCGAAGCGACGGTCGAGGTCGGCGCGCTCGTTGTTGCTCAGGCCGCCCCGGCGATAGCGGGTCTCCAGACGCTCCAGATCCTTGAAGTCGGAGCGCAGCTGCGCGGCCTCGCGGGCGGTCAGGGACCTGTCGCGAACCCCGGCGTCGATGCGGGCGTCAAGCCGGGCCTGGCGCTGGTTGATGTTGGTCCAGCCGGTCTGGTCGTCGGCGCGGTTGGACTTGATGCGGGCGCTCAGGGCATCGAAGCGGCGGTCGAGATCGGCGCGCTCGCTGTTGCTCAGGCCGCCCTGGCGATAGCGGGTCTCCAGCCGGGCCAGGTCCTGGAAGTCCGAGCGCAGCCGGGCGGCCTCGCGGGCGGTCAGGGAGCGGTCGCGAACCCCGGCGTCGATGCGGGCGTCAAGCCGGGCCTGACGCTGGTTGATGTTGGCCCAGGCGGTCTGGTTGTCGTTGTTGTTGATCTGGATCTTCTCGCTGAGCCGGTCGAAGCGGCGGTCGAGATCGGCCCGCTCGCGATTGGACAGGCCGCCGGCGCTGTAGCGGCGCTCGAGGCGGTCAAGCTCGGTCAGGTCGCGGCGCAGGCGGGTCGACTCGGCGCGGGTCAGGGAGCCCTGCTGCTCGCCGCGGCGGATGCGCTGCTCGAGCCAGTCGGACCGGCGGGAGATGGGCACCCACTGGCCCTGGGAGCCGTAGCCCCAGCCGTTCTGGCCAAAGCGGGGATCGGTGCGCGGGTCGCCATAGCCGCTCTCGCCCCAGGCGGGGTAGCGAGCGCCGGACTGATAGAGGCCGCTGTCGCCGCCCAGCAGGGCGCCGGCGATGACGCCGAAGATGGCTTCGGCGGGACTGGTTTCCTCGGGCTGGCTGACGCGGACGTAGTCGCCGGCGCGGCCGTCGGCGCCGTTGCAGTCCATCACGCCATTGCGGTTGACCACGTCGGTGCGGCAGTTGGGATAGTAGATGGAGCTCCAGCGATAGCGTCCGTCATTGGCGCGGCAGACGGCGGTGACATAGCCGCTGCTCAGGCTCTTCACGTCCTGGCAGGAGCCGGCGAGGCTGCGGGCCGGGGGGTTACGGGTCTGGGCGAGGGTCGGGGCGGCGTGAAAGGCCAGGGACCCGGCGGCGATGGCCGCCATCAGATGCATCTTGTTCATCGGTATACTCCGGATATCTGGGCGCGACAGCGGCGGGAGCCGCTGCCGTCTGCGCGACGACGTCCCGGCTCTCGCCAGGATGATGTGAGGATGGCCAGAACAACGGTCTCACTGCGGAAAGGTTGCTCCCGCCGCCGCGGCCAGCCCCCGGCGCGGACCCGCCAGCCCTTGCAGGGCAAGGCGTCCCGGCCCCGGCTGGAAAGAGCCGGGGGCTTTACGATGGGCGGTTGGGGCGACAGGATCGGCCTTTCAGGTTTGCGTGGAGGGCGTGATGGGTCGGGCAAGGGTGATGGCGATGTTGGCGGCGGCGGGTCTGATGGCCGCGCCGCTGACGGCGGAGGCGATGATCCCGCCCGGCTACGGGATCGTGGTCGCCGCCCCCGACCGGGAGACCGAGGCGGTCAGCGCCGCCCTGCTGGAGGCGATGAGCAGTCTCGACGCCTTCAGCTGGCAGTCCGCCGACATCAGCCGGAGCGAGGCCCGGGCATGCCTGACCGAGGCCGACCCGGTCGCCTGCGTGCGACAGTGGCTGACCCGGCGGCCGGCCGAGCCGCGCGCCAGGCCGGTGATCGTGCTGGCCCGGCCGCAGGGCGAGGGCCGGGTCTCCTGGACCTGCGTCGGCAGCGGCGCCAACGCCGCCGCGCCCGCGCCGACCCCGGTGGTCATCGACCTGCGCGCCGCCCTGTTCGGCGAGCCCGAGGTGCGCAGCGCCGAGCGGCGCAAGGCGATGGAATGCCTCTATGCCGCCGAGGCCCAGTCGAAGAGCGACTGACCGGTTGCCGTCCGGCCGCCGGCCATGACAGCCGCTTATCGAAGCGCCCCACCAGTATAGCGCGGCGACACGGTCCTGTGGGGGTGGATTGGCGCAAAAACCTAAAGGGTTTCAGGAGGTTGATGGCGGGTCTTGGGCGGCGGAAGCGGGGGGCGATGGCGGGCAGACGGTGGGGGCCGGGTGGCGGCGATCGTGGGGTGGATGGGGGGCAAACCTTGGCAAGGTGGGGCGTCTTGGGCCCGTCTGGGGTCCGATCTGGGGATTATCTTGGGCGCGCTTCTGAGCGATCCGGGGTCTGCTTCGGACCGGGTCCTGGCCGGTCGCCGGCGCCTATGTCTAGACATATCGAGCGGCCGGCTCAGAGCACCGGCACGACCAGGACGGCGAAATTGCGAGGATCGTCGGCCCGGCCCCAGCAGCAGGCCTGCATGACGACGATGAAGCGGGGGTCGGCGTCGGCGATCTTCAGGCCCGCCCAGTCGTGAAGCGCCGGCATGGGCCGGTTCTCGACCGTTCCGCCGCTGGCGATGAACAGGCGCTGATCGCCGGACGAGGCGATCCAGCCGTCGCCGAGCGGGGCGAGACCCGAGAATGGCCAGGTCGCGCCGGGAAGGGCGAGCCGGGGATCGGCCGGGACCGGGGCGCTGTAGACCAGGGTGATGTGGTCGCCGCAGACGCGCAGGACCCGGCCGATCTGCAGCCCCATATGGGCCAGGCCGCCGGACACCAGGGCGCAGCCGGCCTGGCCCGGGTCGGGGATGGCGCCGGTGACCGGCAGGCAGGCAGCATTGAGCAGGCCGCCGCAGGGGTCGCTTCCGCCCCGATCCTCGACCCGGGACACCGCGCCGGTGGCCAGGTCGATGGCCCGCAGGCCGCCGCCCCATTCACCGTGGTTGAACCCGACCAGCAGGCGGCCGCGCTGGGCCAGCAGCGCCGAGGGGCCGCCCCGCGGCGCCGTCCAGCGATCGCCGAGCCGGTCATCCGGCCGGGTGAGGCGCCAACCGTCGTGACCCGGGACGGCGACGACCTCGGTGGTCAGCACCCCCGGGCCCTCGGGCGTCAGGAACAGGCGGGTCGGGGCGCCGGGAAGGGGCGGGGTTACGCGGTCTGTTCCCCCGGTCAGCTCGACGATGCGCGCCGCCTCGCCGGCCTCGCCGCGCTGCAGCGCCCACAGGCGGGGTCCGTCCCGCAGCAGGTCCTGATACGGGCCGTCCAGCACCCGCTCCCGGCCGCGCTGACGGTCGAACAGGACGATGCGGCCGGACTCCCCCAGCAGCCAGAGCCGCCCCGGATCCGCCGCCCCCGCGCGGATGGAGCGGCCAAGATGGGGGTCGTCGAGATCGTTCAGCCGACCGGGCGCGGCGGCGGCGGAGCCGGCGGCGAGGAGCAGCGTCAGGACGAGCAGGGCGAGGCGGCGAAGCATGGCGGGCGGCGTCCTCTGGCGTTCAGGGGATCATCACCCGAAGCCGGCGCGGGGCATAGGGGGCGCCTCCACAACACCGTCATGCCTGAAAGCGCTCAGCGCTTGTCTGGGACCCGGAGGGCGCCGCGCACCGGCCGAAAAGCCGGGTTGAACGGCCTGTTCCGTCACCCCCTGGGTCCCGGCTCAGCCCCGCGGGCTGTCCGGGATGACGGGGAGGGCGGTATCAGGCCGCCGACGCCATGGCGAACCGGCGGGGCGGTCTCGCGTCCCGGGCCCAGGTCGCCGGGTCCGGGTCGGCGTCGTTGGCGGGGGGCGGGGGCTTGCGCGGGTGCCGGACCCGGGGCTGGCGGGCGCGGCCTGACAGACCGGCGAGGGCCAGCAGCAGGGGGGCGGTCGCCCGCCAGACCCGGCCCAGCAGATGCGCCGCCATCACCCGCAGGGCCCGGACCCTGACCGACGCCAGCAGGGCGGCGCCGACCAGGAAGACGTCGACATAGAGGGCGACGTCGAAAACCGTGAACCAGACCACCGCCTCGGGCGCCATGTAAGCGAAGAGGCGCAGGCCCTCGGCCTCGAACAGCCCGAACAGGATCAGCCCGGACAGCGCCAGGGCGCCATAGATGGCCACCCGCCCCGGCGTGAGCGTGTTGAGCCAGCGCGCCGGCGCCTCCACCAGCCGCTCGCGCAGCTGCTTGCCGATCGCGGTGACCGGAAAGGCGACCAGCAGGCCGATTGTCAGCAGGACGAGCGTCAGCATGTGGTCGGGTCCCCCGGGCGTGTGAGGGGGAGGTGTTGTCGGGGCGGGGGGGATTCAAGGGGGGCGGTGCCAGACCCGCAGTTCGGCGGGGCCAGCGTCAGCCTATACCGGGGTCATGCTCCACGACCGGCCGGACCAAGGTCGAATGCGCCCAGTCCATTTGGCGGCTTGATGGTGCTGATCGTCGGAACAGAGACAAAGGCTCTGCTGTGCTACTGCGCGTAGTGAAAGGCAGCATTCGGGAGGCGCCAGGGCAAGGCGGGTGCCAGTGAAGCAAGTTCAACGACCACAGCGTTACGACACTCCAGATCGGGGACCATCGACACCTGTACAGCCAGCACTCTAGAAAGCCACAATCGGACTCAATCCGTTGCGACTCTAGGGTGAGTTGTGGCATCAATCGACTCGGAGGGGACATGCCGCATAAATACTCCATCCATGGATTTCGCTCGCTGTTAGACTTTGAAATTGATCTGCGGGCCGGAATCAATGTGCTAGTTGGCACTAATGGAACCGGCAAGTCTAACTTCATTTCCTTTTTAGATTTCCTCGGAGAAATGATTGAAGCGGACTTAAATCGCGCGATTGCTGTCGCTCAAGGCGCGGGATCAGTATTTAGCAAAGAATCCTTTAGTGAAGATCAGGCGAATTTGAATTTTTCTGTTAGCGGTGATGCTACTTCAAAAATGCTTGCGGGAAGGTTTTATTACTCTGGTGACGATGACGAGAAGAATGTCGGATATATATATGATTGTACGATTTCGTACGTAAAGTCGATTCCTGCCGTTTTTATTGCGAAAGAAAGGCTGCGTCTAAAAATAGATGGTTCAGCCGAAATCGATGTTCGTCGATTCACTACGCGTGAATCGGGAAAATTTGTAACGAGGTGTGAATTTGCTGATGAAGATCATCCCCTTTTGAGGGAAATATTCTCATGGGATGAAGAGGTTAAGAAGAACAAGGCAAAAATATCCGACAAGCTGGCGAATTTTGTTAGGCCGGAATTTTCAGTCCTTCGTTTTCTTGGTCGTCAGGGGGTCGCATTTGCAACTGTGTTCGTTGACTTGGCGCGCTTTCGATCAGTGAACATTGACCCTACGGCGGCGCGCCGCCCGACGCCAGTAAGCACGCAATCCGAACTAAAGCCATCCGGTGAAGGTTTGGCTGGAGCACTGTATAGCATTGAGCGCGGATCATATTACTACTATGATCCGTATCTTGAAATGAAGAGGTACAGAACGTCTGACGAGCAAATCGCACTTCATGGGCAGGTGATGAGCTGGTGCAGGGAGGTAAATGATCAGATTGAGGGGGTGAAAGTCGTTCTTGAATTTGAAGAAGCGCAGTTTAAACCGTTTATGCGCTTTCGAATTGGCGGCCACCGTGAAGAGTTCCCGCTCACCCGGGTTAGCGATGGAACTGTTAAATGGCTTGCGCTAGTCACTATCCTTCACGTTGAAGATAGGCTTTCAATTATTGAAGAGCCTGAGAACTTCCTGCACCCTTTTATGCAGGAAGCTTTTTTGGCTCTGTGTCGCCAGCTGTGTGCGGAGGACGAGCTGAGATCCATTGTAATAACCACGCATAGCCCCACTTTGCTTGATTGCTGCGCACCAAAAGAACTAACTATATTTGAGGTGGAGGATGGAAAAAGTCACGCTAGTAAGGTCGCAAACTCCATAGAGTTGGCAGAGAAAATTCGAACCTCGAGATTCGGCCTAGGCTATTACTACAGAACTGGGGGGGTCTATGGAGAGGATCGCAGCGCTCGTTGAGGGGCATACTGAGTATCATTTTATGTCGTCTTCCTATCCCAAGGTGATAGTCCAAAGGTGTATCCCAAACGGTCACACTGTTCCGCTAGACTTAATAGTTGAGTCTATTGTGGATCGAATTGAGATATTGGGTGGAGAGATAACGAAGGTTGTGATTTTGCTGGATAGAGAGGGGCGCGACGAAAGTTCCAACCATATCGCGGACGAAATTCGACAGAAAGTAAAGGCCTCTGGGTGTAGTCGAGATCTGTATATCGGGATTTCTGATAGAGAAATTGAGAATTGGATACTTTCTGATGAAACTTTCGTTTCTGCCAAATATGAATTGGAAGGATATTCTTATTCGGGTGACGGGACAAACGGTAAGGGATTGCTGAAAAATATTCACGGATCAGAGCAATCGCCGATCGACAAGGCTAGGGCGCTCAAGGCGACTTCGCCCGCGTTCGCGCGGATGTTGTCACCTAGTTTGGCCTCATTCGTCGACCAAATTGACTTTGCTTGGCATTGGGCGGAGAGTTAAGGGCTTGGCACTGAGTGGAGCTAAGACCGATGAACTCTCACCCCCGCTCCACAAAACTATCAATCACCTTCTTCTCCCCCGCTTGCTCGAACGCCACCGTCAGCTTGTTCCCCTCCACGGCCACCACTTTCCCGTAGCCGAACTTGATGTGGAACACGCGGTCGCCCTTCGCATAGGCGCTTGAGACCTCCGGCGCGCTCACCGCCACCAGGCGGCCTTCGCCCTCGATGACCGGCTGCCGCCCCGGGTGGCTGCCTAGGTAGTTGCGTTCCTGGGCGCGTTTCCAGCCGGGGCTGGTGTAGCCCTGGCCGAAGGTTCGGTCGTCGTCCCAGCGGCTGGTGGTCGGCTGGCTCATGCCGGGGCCGCCGCCGTAGTAACCGGTCTCGCTGGCCGCATCGACCGTATCGGGGGGCAGTTCGTCGACGAAGCGGCTGGGGAGCTGGGTGGTCCAGCGGCCGTAGACCTGGCGGTTCGCGGCGAAGCTGATGCGGGCCTGTTCGCGGGCCCGGGTGATGCCGACGTAGGCCAGGCGGCGTTCCTCCTCCAGGCCCTTTTCGCCGGCCTCGTCCATGCTGCGCTGGCTGGGGAAGACGCCTTCCTCCCAGCCGGGCAGGAAGACCAGCGGGAATTCCAGGCCCTTGGCGCTGTGCAGGGTCATGATCTGGACGCTGTCGTCGGCGCCGCCGCGGTCGAGGTCCATGACCAGGGAGACGTGTTCGAGATAGCCCTGCAGGCTGTCGAACTGGGCCATCGACTGGACCAGCTCCTTGAGGTTTTCCAGCCGGGTCTGGCTGGTCGGGCCCTTGTCGAGGCGCAGGGCGTCGGTGTAGCCGCTCTCCTCGAGGATGGTCTCGGTCAGGCGGGCATGGTCGGTGGCGCCGGAGGCCAGCTGGGCGGTCCAGCGGTCGATGTCGCGGACGAAATTGGCCAGGGAGGTGCGGGTCTTGCCGGCCAACTCGTCGGTGGCGGCGAGGCCCCGGCTGGCCTCGAGGGCGCTGATCCCGTGGTGGCGGGCCAGGGTGAGGATCTTCTGGACGGACGCATCACCGATGCCGCGCTTGGGCACATTGACGATGCGCTCGAAGGCCAGGTCGTCGTCGGGAGACTGGATCAGCCGCAGATAGGCGTGGGCGTCGCGGATCTCGGCCCGTTCGAAGAAGCGCGGGCCGCCGATCACCTTGTAGGGGATCTGCAGCATCACGAACCGCTCCTCGAAGGCGCGCATCTGGAAGGAGGCGCGGACGAGGATGGAGACGTCCTTGTAGCGGCGGCCGCTCTTCTTCCAGCGCTCGATCTCCTCGGCGATCAGCCGGCTTTCGGCCTCGCCGTCCCAGACGCCGCGCACCACCACCTTCTCGCCGGCCTCGCCCTCGGTCCACAGGGTCTTGCCCAGCCGGCCCTTGTTGGCGGCGATCAGGCCGCTGGCGGCGGCGAGGATGTGGCTGGTCGAGCGATAGTTGCGCTCCAGCCGGATGACCTGGGCGCCGGGGAAGTCGCGCTCGAAGCGCAGGATGTTGTCGACCTCGGCCCCGCGCCAGCCATAGATCGACTGGTCGTCGTCGCCGACGCAGCAGACGTTCTGGCGCGCCTGGCCCAGCAGCCGCAGCCACAGATACTGGGCGACGTTGGTGTCCTGATACTCATCGACGAGGATGTAGCGGAAGCGGTCGTGATACTCGGCCAGCACGTCCGGGTGCTTCTGGAAGATGGTCAGGTTGTGCAGCAGCAGGTCGCCGAAGTCGCAGGCGTTGAGGGTGCGCAGGCGGTCCTGATAGGCCTTGTAGAGGGTCTCGCCCTTGCCGTTGGCGAAGTGGGAGCCTTCGACGGGCGGGAGTTTCTCGGGCGTCCAGCCGCGGTTCTTCCAGTGGTCGATCAGGCCGGCCAGCGCCTTGGGCGTCCAGCGCTTGGCGTCGATATTGGCCGCCTCGATCACCTGTTTGAGCAGCCGCTCCTGATCGTCGGTGTCGAGGATGGTGTAGCTGGACTTCAGGCCCACCAGGTCGGCGTGGCGGCGCAGGATCTGGGCGGCGACGCTGTGGAAAGTGCCCAGCCAGCGCAGGCCTTCCGCGCTGGGGCCGATGATGGCGGCGATCCGCTCGCGCATCTCCCGGGCCGCCTTGTTGGTGAAGGTGACGGCCAGCAGTTCCCAGGGGCGGGCGCGGCCGGTCGCCAGGATGTGGGCCAGGCGAGTGGTCAGGACGCGGGTCTTGCCGGTGCCGGCCCCGGCCAGGACCAGGACGGGGCCCTCGGTGGCCTCGACGGCCCGCCGCTGCTCGGGGTTGAGGCCGGTCAGGTAGTCGGGGGCGCCGCCCGGGCCGCGGTCGGCGCGGGCCAGGTCGGAGATGCGGGGAGAAGCGGGTGGAGAGTCGGTCATCAGGGGAACGTATGTAGCACAAACGGCGCGAGGTTAAGGCCGGGGAGGGGCTCAGGCGGCGGGAATCCGGAACGCTGTCGGCGGCGGACCGTTAACCGGGTTGAAGAGGAGAGACGCCATGGCCCATACGGCCGACCATCCCCATGAACGCCATCGTCGCCACAAGGGCGGCGCCGCGATGTTCACCGGCATGGCTGTGCTGGCGGCCCTGGGGCTGACCATCCTGATCGGCTGGGCGGTGTGGTCCGGCCTGACGCCGCTGTTGCATGACACCGCGCGGGACGTGGAGATCGCCATGCCGCATGTCCCGACAATGCCGGTCCCGCCGGACCCGCAGCCGCTGCCGATGCCCAAGCCGACGCCGCCGCGGTAGGGTTGTCTTCGGAGGCCGGCGCTGCCCTCATCCGACCCCTTCGGGGCCACCTTCTCCCGGTGAGCGGGAGAAGGACGTTTTCAGCGCATAGACGCGGCAGGCGGAGGCGAGGGGGCGGTCGGCTCTGGACTCGTCGATGCGGCCGATCAGCCGGGCCATGGTCAGGCCCTGGGCGGCGGCGGCGGCCTCGAGCACGGCCCAGAATTCGGGCTCCAGGGCCAGGGAGGTGGCGTGGCCGGCGAGCGACACCGAGCGCTTGATCAGTCCGGCCATGGGGCGGGGCACCTTGTCATCTAATCACTGTTCACATATCTGTTGGCGCGCCCCCTGCCGAAAGACGCCGTCATGAACGCCCTCGTCCAGACCCCGACCATTGAGCGCCCGACCGTCGAGCTCCGCAAGGGCGAGACCATGCGGCTGCAGCCGGTGCGGGCCTTCAGGGCGATCAGCCGGCTGATGAAGGACAAGGAAAACACCGCCGCGGTGTTCGACCTGATGCGGGCCCTGAGCGGCAATGCGGTGTCGCGGGGCTATGCCCGGCTGATCAAGAGCCCGCAGGGCGGCCGTATCGCCTATTACCGCGACGAACTGGCCGAGCGTCTGATGGACCGGGCCTGGCTGGAAAGCTTTGCGCCGGGGACGGTCGGGGCCGCCTATCTGGCCCATATGGACGAGCGCGGCTTCACCGCCGACGGCCTGACCGAGATCAGCAAGGCGACCCCTGACGCCCAGGTCGAGGCGGCGCATCCGGTGGTCTGGTACGCGCGGCGGATGCGCGACGTGCATGACATCTGGCATGTGCTCAGCGGCTATCGCACCGATGCGCTGGGCGAGGCCTGCCTGGTGGCGTTTTCCTATGAACAGACCCGCAGCCTGGGGTTCGGCGTCATCGCCGTGGCGGCCGGGGCCAAGCTGGGCCGGGTGAAGAACGGCCAGCCCTATCGCGCCGCCATCCGCCAGGCGTTCCGCAACGGCAAGGCGGCGGCCTGGCTGCCGGAAGTCGACTATCCGGCGCTGTTCGCCGAAGACCTTGAGGCGGCGCGGGCGCGGCTGAAGATCAAGCCGCCGACCATCTATCAGTCGATCCCGCCCGAACTGCGCGACGGGGCGTTCGAGGCGGCCTGAAGACGCCGGATCGGGGGCGTCCCTCGACGCGCCCGCCGCGCAGGCTGCTCAGGATGACGGGGGGATCAGACCTCGAAGCCCTTGACGGCGAAGTCCAGCATGCGGGCCTGCAGCCCGGCGATGTCGTCCTCGCGGGTCAGGCCCTCGGACAGGACGTGCAGCCGGTCCAGCTCCATGAAGCGGTTCTGGTGGATCATGCCGAGCACGAAGTGCAGGCGCCAGTAGACCTCGTCGGGCTGCAGGGCCGGGCAGGCGGCCAGCAGGGCGTCGGAGAAGCGGCGCAGGTGGGAGACGTCGGTGCCCAGCACCTCGCGGATGGCGGCGGTGCCCTCGCTGCGGGCGCGGATCAGGAACTGCAGCGAGATGCGATGCTCATGGGCCGGGTCCAGCCAGCGCAGCGGCGGGGCGATCAGGGCAGTGAGGATCTCGCGCACCGGCGGCTTGCCGCCGTGACGGTCGTTGGCCTCATGCAGCATGCGGGCGCGTTCGCGGTTCAGCTCGGCGGTGCGCCGGCGGAAGATCTCGAACAGCAGGGCGTCCTTGGAGCCGAAGTGGTAGTTGACGCTGGCCAGGTTGACCCCGGCCTCGGCGGTGATGTCGCGCACCGAGACGTTCTGGAAGCCGTTGAGGGCGAACAGGCGCTCGGCGGCGTTGAACACCATGTGTTTGGTGGCGGCTTCGGCCTCGGGCCCCGGCGTCTCTTGCGCGGTTTCGTCCAGACTCACGACTTTTTACCCTTCCCTTCCGGAAACGGAGCATTGCGGGTGCGGGGGCGCTTGGCAAGCCGGGATAAACAACCGTTCTAAACGCCGGCGCGGCAACCGCCCCGGCCCGGCCCGCGTTGGACTCCGCGAACAGGAGATTCTCATGGCCGCGCGACCTACCTGGCAGGGGCATCTGCGCCTGTCGCTCGTCACCTGTCCGGTGGCGCTCTACACCGCCACCCAGTCGGGGGACGCGGTGCATTTCAACCTTCTGCACAAGGACACCCACAACCGCATCCGCATGATCCCCACCGACCCGGAGGTCGGGGCGGTCGAGCGCGGCGATCTGGTCAAGGGCTTCGAGTATGAGAAGGACAGCTACATCGTCCTGACCCAGGACGAGATCGACGAGGTGCGGCTGGAGAGCACCAAGACCATCGACATCGAGCGGTTCGTCGACGCGGCCGACATCGACCGGCTCTACTGGGACAATCCCTATTTCCTCGTGCCCGACGGCAAGCTGGCGCTGGACGCCTTTTCGGTGATCCGCGACGCCATGGGCAAGACCAAGAAGATCGCCCTGGCCCGGCTGGTGATGCACCAGCGCGAGCGGCTGCTGGGGATCGAGCCGCGGGGCAGGGGGCTGGTCTGCTGGTCGCTGCGCAGCGCCGACGAGGTGCGCGACAGCGACGACTTCTTCGACGACATCCCGGCCCACAAGGGCGACGGGGAGATGGTGGCCATCGCCGAGAAGATCATCGAGCAGAAGGCCGGCGACTTCGACCCGTCGCAGTTCAACGACCGCTACGAGGATGCGCTGCGGGCGCTGATCGCCGAGAAGAAGAAGGGCAAGGGCCGCAAGGTCAAGGCCGCCGAGCCGGACGACACCAATGTCGTGGATCTGATGGAGGCGCTGAAGAAGAGCCTGGGGGGGAAGGGCAAGGCGGCGGCCGGCAGGAAGGCGCCGGCGAAGAAGCGGGCTTAGTTCGAGTTCTGGTCAATTGGGGCCGTCCCACCCCTTCCGCTTCCCCGGCGAAGGCCGGGGCCCAGACCTTTTGGGTATGAGATCTGGACGGACTTTCGAGGTCAGTGGGTGAATCTGGGCCCCGGCCTGCGCCGGGGAGGCGGCGTGGGGGCGGCAAGCTGTCAGGCCGTGGGACCGTGGACCGTCTTTCAAAATCTGTGGGTGAATCTGGGCCCCGGCTTTGGCTGGCGCCGCCCTTCGGGTCGCCGGGTAGGCGGGTTAGGGTTTGCCCAGCCGCTTGATGGCCGCCGCCAGGGAGCGTTCACCGTCCTTGTAGTCCTGCCAGGCGGTCATCTCGGCGACGATGGCGGGCGCGGTGCGCAGGGTGAAGCGCATCGGGTCGAGGCCCTTGCGGACCTGGGTCCAGTTCAGCGGCATCGATACCGGGGCGCCGGGGCGGGCGCGGGGGGAGAGGGGGGCGACGGCGGTGCTCATCCGGTCGTTGCGCAGATAGTCGAGGAAGATGCGGCCCTCGCGCTGGGCCTTGCTCATCTTGATCAGGAAGCGGTCCGGGGCGTCGGCGGCCATGCGGGCGCAGACCTCGCGGGTGAAGGCCTTGGCGGCGTCCCAGCCCGGACCGCCCTTCACCCGCTTGAGCGGCGTGACCACATGCAGGCCCTTGCCGCCGGTGGTCTTGGCGAAGCTGACCAGACCCAGATCCTCCAGCCGGTCGCGAATCTCGCGCGCGGCCTCGACGACCTCGTCGAAGGCGACGCCCGGTCCTGGGTCGAGGTCGAAGACCAGCCGGCCGGGCTCCTCGACGGCGTCCGGCTGGCAGTTCCAGGGGTGGAATTCCGTGGCCCCGCTCTGGGCGGCGGCGACGAGGCCCTCGACGCGGTCGATCTGCAGGTAGGGCTGGCGGTCGCCGGAAATCTTCACCTCGGTCAGCAGGTTGGAGGCGCCCTTCATCAGGTGGCGCTGGAAGAAGCTCTGGCCGTCGATGCCGTCCGGCGTGCGGACGATGGAGCAGGGACGGCCCCGGATGTGATCGATCATCCAGGGGCCGACGGCCTCGAAATAGCGGGCGAGATCCAGCTTGGTGACCGGCCGGCCGTCCTCGTCCTTTGGCCACAGGGCCTTGTCCGGGCTGGAGATGCGGACGCCCATCACCTGGGCGGGACCGGACGCCTTGGCGCGGCGCGGCGGGGCGGTCTTGCCGGGTTCGGGTTCGGCCAGATCGGCGGTCTCGGCCGCGGCGGGCGCCTCGGCCTCGACCTCGGCGGCGGGCTTGTCCTCGCGCAGGCCCTTGAAGGCCGCCTGGCGGATGTTGCCGTCGGCGGTGAAGCCGGCGTACTCGATCTCGGCCACCAGCTCGGGGCGGACCCAGTGCACCGTGCCGGCCTTTCGCCCGCCGCCCCGGCTGGGCGCCTCGCGGTCGCTGAAGGGCGAGCGGTCGGTCTTCAGGGCTTTCAGCCTGGGCAGCAGCTTGTCGACCACATCCTTGCCGAAGCCGGTGCCGATGCGGCCGACATGGACCAGCTTACCGTCGCGGTGGACCCCGGCGATCAGCGAGCGGAAGGCGGAGCCGTTGGCGCTCCAGCCGCCGATCACCACCTCATGGCCGGCCCGGCACTTGGCCTTGGTCCAGCTGGACGACCGTCCCGACCGGTAGGGCGCCTTGATATCCTTGGAGATGATGCCTTCCAGGTCCATGCGGCAGGCGGAACTGAGCACCGCCTCGCCAGCCTGGGTGAAGTGCTCGACATAGCGGATGCGGGGCGAGTCCGCCGGCAGCAGGGCCAGCAGCCGACGCTTGCGCTCGGCGAGGGGCAGGGGCCGCAGGTCTTCCCCCTCCGCCGCCATCAGGTCGAAGGCGAAGAAGATCAGATCTTCGGTGGCGCCGTCGGAGAGGGCGGCCTGGAGACCGGCGAAACTGGGCGAGCCGTCGGCGTCCAGCGCCACCACCTCGCCGTCGATAATGGCGTCGGGAAGGTCCTTCGCCGCCGCGATGAGGGCCGGGAACTTGGCCGACCAGTCGAGTCCCTTGCGGGTGCGCAAGGCCGCCTTGCCGCCGGAGATGCGCAGCTGCATGCGGTAGCCGTCGAACTTGATCTCATGGGCCCAGTCGGCGCCGGTGGGCGGCCGCTCGACCAGCTTGCAGAGTTGCGGATCGATGAAGTCCGGCAGGGTCTTCAGGGCCCTGGCCTTGGTCGTCGGGGCCTTGCGGGCTTTGGCGGTTTTGTCCGGCGGGGGATCGGTGTCGGCGCCAGCCTTGCCGGATCGCCAGACCGCGTCAGCCCTGGGGGCCTTGCCGGTCATGAAGGGAACGGGGCGCTTGCCCTTGCCGGCGGCGATCTCGTCCATCGTCCGGCCGGAGGCGACGGAGGTGGCGTTGCGTTCGAGCCAGGCCTCGCCATCGCCGTCCTCCTCATGCTCGTCGTGGTGCTTGATCAGCAGCCAGTTCTTGCGCTTGCCGCCGTATTTGTCACCGCGCAACCGCACCAGCACATAGCCGCCCTTCATCCGCTCTCCGGCGACGACCACCTTGAGCTCGCCCTTCTTGAGCCCCTTGGCCACGTCAAAGCCCGGCTCCGGCGCCCAGACGCCCCGGTCCCACAGCATCACCGTGCCGCCGCCATACTGGCCCTTGGGAATGGCGCCCTCGAAGTCGCCATAGGCCAGGGGGTGGTCCTCGACCTCCACCGCCAGGCGCTTGTCGGCCGGGTTCGGAGAGGGGCCGCGGGTCACCGCCCAGGACAGGAAGACGCCCTCCCATTCCAGCCGCAGGTCATAGTGCAGGCGGGTGGCGGCGTGTTTCTGGACGACAAACCGGAGCGCCTTGGACGGCTTCACCGCCGCCTGGCTGCTCGGCTCGGCGGTGACGCCGAAGTCGCGCATGGAGTCGTAGGTCTTCAGATCGCGGCTGGCCATGAGCGGGGAACGCGTCAGGCCGGGGCTGGCTCCCCGGGGACGCCGGCTACAGTCCCTTGCCGAGGTTCAGGCGATAGACCATCGCCGCCTGCTCCGGGGGCAGCTGCAGGGTCTCGTCCAGCTGGGCGATGCTGTAGCGGCACATCAGGCCCTGGCGGGGGGCTTCGTCGAGGCTGACGCTGCGGCCGGAGAGCATGACGATGGTCTTCTGCTCGTCCTCGCTGAAGCCGGCGCGGGCGCGCTTGGCGACGTTGTCGCGGATCTCGACCTGGCCGTAGCGAAGCTGCTGGGCCTTGAGGCTGCGGTCCTCGGTGTTGGAGTTGGCGCCGGCGGCGCCGGGGGCGTTGAGCACAGGATCGGTGGCCACCTGGCGAAGAATGTCGCTGGTGATGTCGCGCTCGCGCTGGACCATTTCCGGCGGGACCACGGCGTTGGGGTCGAAGGTCAGGCGGGCATTTCGGGTGAAGTCGTAGCACCAGGCGACGTTCTTCTGGCGCAGGGCCTCGGCCTTGTCGCGGCGCAACTGCATCAGCCGGACCAGATTGGCGTCGTTGGCCTTGCGGGCCTCGCGCTGCATCACCGCATTGGCGGTGGCGCGGACCATCTGGTTGACCCCGGCGACGCCGAGGCGATCGCCCTTGACCACCTCCATCTGGTTCTGCAGGGCGGCGTAGTCGGCCGGGAAGTACTGCTTGAGCACCTTGACGTCCGGCAGGGCCTCGGCGGCCTCGCGGGCGGCGGCGAACTCCTGGGCGGGGACAAAATCGTTCTGGGCGAGGAAGTAGCCGCCGCCGCCGCCGACCGCGGCGATCACCACCGCGGCGCCGATGGTCAGGGCGGCCGGCAGGTTCATCACCCGGGCGATAATGACGCCCGCCACGGCGCCCACGACCGCGCCGACCGCGACCGACACCAGGATCAACATGTTCGCATCCATGACGCTTCAAGCCCCCGACTGAAAATCGCGGCGACCTTCGCGGGAATCGACGGCGGGTGCAAGCGACGGGGTCGCGACCCCGCCGCCAAAGTCCGCTTCCCCGGCGAAGGCCGGGGCCCAGGTTCAGCCGCCCATCAGGAATCCTGACCACAGGCAAGCGCCCTATGATCTGGGCCCCGGCCTGCGCCGGGGAAGCGGGGAGGGTTAGTGGCCCCGCACCAGTTCCTTCATGGCCTTGTCGAGGCCCTCGATGGTCAGGGGATACATGCGGTCATTGACCAGCTGTTTCATCACCCCGATCGACTGGGTGTAGTCCCAATGGCGCTCGGGCGTGGGATTGAGCCAGGCGATGTTGGGATAGACCTGGCTGACGCGGTCCATCCAGATGGCGCCCGGTTCCTCGTTCCAGTGTTCGACACTGCCGCCCGGATAGGTGATCTCATAGGGGCTCATGGTGGCGTCGCCGACGAAGATCACCTTGTAGTCGCTGGGGAACTTGTGGAGCACGTCCCAGGTGTTGATCTTCTCGGTCTGGCGACGGCGGTTGTCCTTCCACACGCTCTCATAGAGGCAGTTGTGGAAGTAGTAGAATTCGAGGTTCTTGAACTCGGTCCGCGCCGCGCTGAACAGCTCCTCGCAGAGCTTGATGTGGCTGTCCATCGAGCCGCCGATGTCGAAGAAGATCAGCACCTTGATCTTGTTGCGGCGCTCGGGCCGCATGACGATGTCGAGGTAGCCCTTCCGTGACGTGCCCTTGATGGTGCCGTCCAGATCCAGCTCGTCCGGCGCGCCCTCGCGGGCGAACTTGCGCAGACGGCGCAGGGCGACCTTGATGTTGCGGGTGCCCAGCTCGACCGAGTCATCGAGGTTCTTGTACTCGCGCTTGTCCCAGACCTTCACGGCCCGGCCGTGGCGGCCCTTGTCCTGGCCGATGCGCACCCCTTCGGGATTGTAGCCGTTGGCGCCGAAGGGGCTGGTGCCGCCGGTGCCGATCATCTTGTTGCCACCCTCGTGGCGCTTCTTCTGTTCGGCAAGCCGCTCCTGCAGGGTCTTCATCAGCTCCTCGAAGCCGCCCATGGCCTCGATCTGGGCCTTTTCCTCGTCGGTCAGGAACTTCTCGGTCAGGGCCTTCAGCCAGTCGGCGGGGATTTCGGAGGTGACCTCGTCGCCCACCGACTCCAGGCCCTTGAAGACATGGCCGAACACGCGGTCGAACTTGTCGAGGTTCTTCTCGTCCTTCACCAAGGTGGCGCGGGACAGGTAGTAGAAATCCTCGACGCTGCGGTCGATGACCGATTTGTCGAGCGCCTCCATCAGCACCAGATACTCCTTCAGCGTCACCGGCACCTTGGCCTGGCGGAGCTCGGAGAAGAAATTCATGAACATGGGCGACGTCCGAACGAGCGTTTGAAGTCGCAGGATGGGGCGGGATGAACGGCGTGTCCAGTGCGGCGGGCTGTTTGGAGCCGTCTTCCGCCGTTGTCTCACGGCTCCGAAGCGGGTAGGGCGACGCCAATCAGCGGAGAGCCCTCATGAGCGAAGCCACGATCATTGACGGGAAGGCGTTCGCCGCCCGCCTGCGTGAGACAGTGGCCGCCGAGGTTGCGGCCCTGAAGGCCGATCATGGCGTCACCCCCGGTCTCGCCGTGGTGCTGGTCGGGGAGGATCCGGCCAGTCAGGTCTATGTGCGCAACAAGGGCGAGCAGACGACCGCCGCCGGGATGTATTCGGAAACGCACCGGTTGGCCGCCGACACGCCCGAGCCGGAGCTGTTCGCCCTGATCGACCGGCTCAATGACGATCCGGCGATCCACGGCATTCTCGTGCAGTTCCCGGTGCCGGATCACCTCAGCCAAGACCGCATCGTCGCCCGCATCTCGCCGGACAAGGATGTCGACGGCCTGACGGTGACCAACGCCGGGCGCCTGGCCAGCGGTCTGCCGGCCCTGACCAGCTGCACGCCGGTAGGCTGCATGATGCTGCTGAAGGACGCGCTGGGCGATCTGCGCGGCAAGCATGCCGTGGTGATCGGCCGCTCCAACCTGATGGGCAAGCCGATGGCCCAGCTGCTGCTGGCGGCCGACTGCACGGTGACGATCGCCCACAGTCGCACCGTCGATCTGCCGGCCATCTGCCGCCAGGCCGATATCCTGGTCGCCGCGGTGGGCCGCGCCGAGATGGTGCGCGGCGACTGGATCAAGCCGGGGGCGGCGGTGATCGACGTCGGCATCACCCGCTTTCCCTCCCGCGATCCGGAAAAGGCGGCGCAGGGCAAGACCCGGCTGGTCGGGGATGTGGCGTTCGATGAGGCGAAGGCGGTCGCCGGCTGGATCACGCCGGTCCCGGGCGGGGTCGGGCCGATGACCATCGCCTGCCTGCTGCAGAACACGGTGACGGCGGCGAGGCGGCTGAACGGGATCGCGTAGCCGAGACCTTCTCCCCTTGGGGGAGAAGGTGGGCCGCGCAGCGGGTCGGATGAGGGGTTGATGGAAAGGGCGGCCGCCAAGGATGCCGGCTCCTACACTCCCTGAAGGCCGGCGCGACCCCTCATCCGGCGCTTCGCGCCACCTTCTCCCCCAAGGGGGAGAAGGAAGACCGGAGGCCGGCCTTGCAAGGTTGGGCCCGCTGGTGTCCGATATCGCGAAGGGCGGACTCACGCGCTCACGGGGGATGGGATGAGACGAGGATGGTTGCCGGCGTTGCTGTTGCTGGGCCTCGCCGCCTGCGGCAAGGCGCCTGAACCGCTGACCCCGGCGCAGTCCGCCGCCCTGGCGCCGTCCGATGCGCGGCTGGCGGGCCTCTATGAGACCTCCTGCAAGACCTGTCACACCGTCGCCGGGTCCGGCGCGCCGCTGGCCGGGGACAGGGCCGCCTGGGCGCCGCGGGTGAATCAGGGGGCGCCGGTGTTGCTGGAGCATACGGTGCAGGGCTATCGCGCCATGCCGGCGGGCGGGCAGTGCGCGGGGTGTTCGGCGGCGGACTATCAGGCGCTGATCGGCTTCATGTCCGGCCAGACCCAGGGAGGCGACTGATGGTCACCAGGCGCAAGGCGCTGACGATCGGCGCGGCCGGCGTGGGCGGGGCGGTGCTGGCCGCCTCCGGCGCGGCGGTGGTCGCCAACCGCGACAAGCCCGAGCCCCCGGCGCCGCCGACAGTCAATCCGCAGGGGCGGCTGCTGTGGCGCAACTGGTCGGGCATCCAGAGCGCCTATCCGGCGGAGCGGCTGGCGCCGAAGGAGGAGGGCGAGCTGGCCGCCGGACTGAAGGCCGCCCCGGCGCCGATCCGCGCGGTCGGGGCGGGGCACAGCTTCACCGCCCTGGCCGCCACCAACGGGACTCTGGTGTCGCTGGACGCCATGGCCGGGGTCATCGGCTGGGATGGCGACGTCGCCACGGTGCGGGCCGGCACGCGGCTGGGGGCCCTGGGTCCGGCGCTGGCCGAGAAGGGCAGGGCGATGGCCAATCTGCCCGACATCAACAAGCAGTCCCTGGCCGGGGCGATCTCGACCGGCACCCACGGGACCGGCAAGACCCTGCCGGCGATCCACGCCAATCTGGCCGGCCTGACCCTGATCACCGCCGACGGGCGGACCGTCGAGTGCGATGCGGACCATCGGCCCGACCTGTTCAGCGCCGCCAAGGTGTCCCTGGGCGCCTTGGGGATCATCACCCAGGCGCGGCTGATCACCAGTCCCAACCGGCGGCTGCGGCGGCGGGTGTGGATCGAGCCGTTCGAGGAGGCGGTGGCGAAGGCCGAGGAACGCTGGGCGGAGCACCGCAACTTCGAATTCTACGCCATTCCCTTCACCGGTCTGGCGGCCAACATCACCCATGACGAGACCGATGATCCGCCCGAGGCGGCGCCGCCCAGCCAGGATGACGCCTTCCTCGAGGCGCTGAAGATGCTGCGCAACACCTTCGGCTGGTCCAACGGCCTGCGGAAGGGCGCGGCGGGGATGCTGCTGGGCGGGACCAAGCCGGAGACGGCGGTCGACGAGGGCTGGAAGCTGCTGTCGACCGAGCGACCGGTGCGGTTCAATGAGATGGAATACCACCTGCCGCCGGAGACCCAGTTGGCGGCGTTGAAGGAGGTGGTGGCGGTGATCGAGAAGGAGCGGTCGGACGTCTTCTTCCCGATCGAGGTGCGGCGCATCGCCGGCGACGACGCCTGGCTGTCGCCGTTCCAGGGCGGGCCGCGCGGCTCGGTGGCCGTCCATGCCTGGTACAAGGACGACTACGCCTTCTTCTTCGAGCTGATCGAGCCGATCTTCCAGCGCCACGGCGGCCGGCCACACTGGGGCAAGCTGCACAGCCTGCGCGGCCAGCGGCTGGCGGCCCTTTATCCCAACTGGAAGGACTTCCTGGAGGTGCGGCGCGAGCTCGATCCGCAGGGGCGGATGCTCAGCCCCTATCTCAAGGGCCTGTTCGAGCTGGACTGATCAGCCTTTCAGCGAGACCGCCCAGCTGTTGAGGTCGGTCAGGGTGCGGGTCAGGGCCTGGCTGTAGGCCGGCACGATGGCGCTGACGCGGTTGTCGGCGGCCCGGACCTCGGCCTTGAACACCTGCTCGATGGTCTCGCCGTCGCGGACGTTGCGCCGCATCGCCGCCTTGATCTCGATGACCACCGTCGGCGCGCCCTCGGGGCCGTTGCGGTAGTCGGCCTCGAAGCGCTGGACATCGAGCCGCAGGATCCAGTCGCTGCGGCCCATCTCGCCGGGGCCGACGAGACGGATCGGTCCGGCCTGGAAGGCGCGGATCAGCTCCTCCTCGAACATCTGCTCGGCCGGGGCGGCCCAGCGGGCGCCGTCGATATAGGCCAGCTCGCCGTTGCTGACGGTCAGCAGGCCGTCGCTGGCGGCGGCGTGGTTGAAGTTGATCGGGCCGCGGGTGACGTCGACGGACTTGGCGGCAACCTCGGACGGGGCGCTGATCTCGAAGCGGTAGAGCCGGGCGGGGTCGGCTTCCGGGAACAGGGTGACGCAGCCGCTCAGGGCGACTGCGGCGGCCGTCAGCGCGACGACGCGGAACAGGGAGGTCCTCACGGCTTCACCTTCTTCTTGGCGGCGGGCGGCTTGCCGACCAGGTTCTGCGGGCTCTTCTCGGCCTCGGTGACGAGGCGGTCGAGGGAGTGAGCCGCGCTTTGCAGGGTGGTGATGGCGTTGGTCAGTTGCGGCAGGCCGTCGGTGGCGAAGTCGTTCACCGGCCCGTCCAGCTTGGCCAGGATGGCGCTGACGTCGGCGCCGGCCTTGTCGACCTTCTGGGCGGCGGCGTCGATGTTGGCCAGGGTGGTCTTGGCGTCGGTATCCAGGAAGCGGCGGCCGTCGCGGGCCAGTTCGGTGTATTCCTTGGCGGCTTCCTCGAAGGTGACCAGGGCCCGGCGGGCGTCGGCGACGATGGCGCGCTGCTCGCGAACCTCCTGGGTGATGGCTTCAAGATTATCCAGGGTGGCGCTGAAGGTCTTGATGTTGTCGTCGTCCAGCACCCGGTTGACGCGGTCGAGGGTCTCGATGGTGCGGCTGAGCACGGTGCCGCCGCCGGCCAGCAGGTCCGACAGAGTCGAGCGCTGGGTGCGGATGACGGGAACCTCGCCGGCCGGAACGGTGTCCTTCAACAGCCGCTTGGTCGGGGTGCCGGCGGTGATCTGGATGTAGTTGATGCCGGTGATGCCCTGCGGTTCCAGGGTGGCGAAGCTGTCCTCGCGGATCGGCACGTCGCTGGACACCTTGATCCGGGCGATGACGCGGTTGGGGTCGGACTTGTCGAGGGCGATGCGCGAGACGTCGCCGACCTTGATGCCGTTGAAGTTGACGTCGCCGCCCTCCGACAGCCCGCGCACCGGGCCGACGAACAGCACGTCATACTCGTCGAAGCTCTTGTTGAAGCTGAGCCGCGCCAGCCAGAAGGCGAAGATGATCATGGCCACGAAGAGCAGCAGGGAGGCGGCTCCGACCAGGGCGTAGTTGGCGTTTCTTTCCATCAGTTCCTCTGCCTCCCCTTGTGACTGGCCGCCTGGGCGGCGCGGCCTCTGGGGCCCAGGAAATATTCCTGGATCCAGGGATGGTCGGATTGTTCAAGCACCTCGACGGGATCCACCGCCACCACCTTCTTGTCGGCGATGACGGCGACACGGTCGGTGATCGTATAGAGGCTGTCGAGGTCGTGGGTAATCATGAACACGGTCAGGCCCAGGCTGTTGGTCAGGTCCGCGATCAATTCGTCGAAGGCCGCGGCGCCGATCGGATCGAGCCCGGCGGTGGGCTCGTCGAGGAACAGCAGCTCGGGATCGAAGGCCAGGGCCCGCGCCAGACTGGCCCGCTTGCGCATGCCGCCCGACAGTTCCGAGGGCTTCAGGGCGCCGGCCCGCGGCGGCAGGCCGGCCAGGGCGATCTTGAGGTCGGCCAGGTCGTTGATTTCGGCGCGGGTCAGGTCGGTATGCTCATGCAGCGGGGCGGCGACATTCTCCCGGACCGTGAGCGAGGAGAACAGGGCCCCCTGCTGGAACAGCACCCCCCAGCGCCGCTCGATGGCTGACCATTTGCGGCGGCTGGCGTGCTGGATGTCCTGGCCGAAGATCTTCACCGAGCCGCCCTCGGGCTCCTTCAGGCCGATGATGGTGTTGAGCAGCACCGACTTGCCGCTGCCCGAGCCGCCGACCACCCCCATCACCTCGCCCTTGCGGACGGTGAGGTTCAAGCCGTCATGGACCACCGAGGTCCCGAAGGCGGAATAGAGATCGCGCACCTCGATCGGCGGGGCGCTGGCGTCGAGACCGTCCTCGGACAGCCCATGGGCGCGGCTGTCGCTCATATGTTGAGCTCCATGTAGACCAGCGCGAACAGGGCATCGATCAGGATGATGGCGAAGATGGCCTGGACCACGGCCGAGGTGACGCGCCGGCCGAGGGATTCGACATCGCCGCCCACCTCCATCCCCTGGCGGCAGCCGATGCCGGCGATGACGATGGCCATCACCGGCGCCTTGGAGATGCCGACCCAGAAATGGGTGGAGCCGACATTGTCGACGATCCGCTGCCAGAAGAAGGACGGCGACAGGTCGAGGATGCTCCAGCTGACCACCAGCCCGCCGATCAGACCGGACAGGTCGGCGACGAAGGTCAGCAGCGGCATGGTGACCAGCAGGGCCAGGAAGCGCGGCAGGACCAGGGCGTCGAAGGGGTCGACCCCCATGACCCGCATGGCGTCGATCTCCTGGTTCATCTTCATCGAACCGATCTCGGCGGCGAAGGCCGAGGAGGAGCGGCCGGCCAGCAGCACGGCGGTGATGACAATGCCGAACTCGCGCAGCACCGAAATGCCGGTGGCCTCGACCACCAGCACCTCGGCGGCGAAGGCGCGCAGGGTGTTGATGCTGAGCAGCGCCATCACCGCCCCGATGAAAAAGGTGGTGGTGGCGACGATGGGGATGGCGTCGAGGCCAGCCCGCTCGCAGAGGGTTACAAATGGCGCGCCGCGGAATTTCGAGGGGCGCACCAGAACCCGGCCGATCGAGGTCAGCAGGTGGCCGAGAAAGGCCAGGGTGGCGTAGAGGTCGATTCCCAGATTGACCACGCCGCGGCCGATCCGGACCAAGAGATCGTAGAAGCCGCGCTTGGGAATGACCGGCGTCGGCTCGGCCTGCACCGCCTCGCCGACCAGATGCAGCAGGCGCCGGGTCTCGGTGCGGGCGAACAGGGTTCCGGCGCTGGTCCGGCCGTCGGCGGCGCGGAGGATGGCGTAGGCGCCCGCGGTGTCGCAGCGGCCCATGTCGCGCAGATCGAGGTTGATGCCTGTCGATCCGACAAGGTGCTCACCCAGACGGTCGCCGGCGTCTTCCAGCGTTTCCGCCGTCCAGTCGCCGGTCAGCAGGGCCGTGAGGCCTTGCTCGCCCTGGGCCAGGGTAAAATCGGCCGGTTTCGACATGAACGTGAGACAGGACCTTTCTTGACGGCGGGAAAGTGCCACGCGCCGGGCGCACCGCAAAGGCTTTCGCGCGTCGGGGTGGTGGCTGAGGGCGGCGGGGCGGCAATCGGCGGGACGGTCGAGGCTTTCCTGCAACGCCGGGCGGCGCGCGGGATGACCCCGCTCAGCCGAACCGGCCGTCCATCAGCGCCGGCAGGCTCGCCGGCAGACCCAGAAGCGGCCCCGACGACAGCAGCAGAACCACCTCCTCGCCGGTCAGGTCGGTCAGGGCGGCCTCGCATTCGCTGGGCGTGGCGGCGCCGACGGCGGGGACGCCGGCGGCGTTGATGCGGGCGAGGATTTCGGCGTGGGTCAGCTGGCTGTGACTGGCGGCCCCGTGCAGCGGGGGCGGGATGACGATGACCCGGGCGACGCCCTTGAAGACGGTGTCGTACCAGGCCAGGGCCTCGTGGTTTCGCCAGGAGAAGGTGTGGGGCTCGAAGATCACCCACAGGGGGCGGCCCGGGAAATGCGGGGCCATGGCCTCGATGGCCGAGCGGGCCTTTTCGTAGGACGAGCCGAAGCCCTCGATCACCGGCACGCGGGAGGTGGTGGTCAGGCGGTCCAGCCGGCGGCGGATGCCCTGGAAGGAGGCGACGGCCGACTGCAACTCATCGGGGGTGACGAGACCGCGGGTCAGCAGGAAGGCGGCGACGCCGACGATGTTCTCGATGTTGTGGGCGCCCAGGAGCTGGGTCTGCAGGGGCAGTTCGGCGCCGTCTGGCGCGACCAGGATGAAGCTGGTGGTCTCGCCGAACACGACATCGCGGCCGCGCCAGCCGCTGTCGGCGGCGCCGTACCAGACGGGCGCCACGGGACAGTCGGCGGCGATGGCGCGCAGGGAGGGGGAGCCCTTGAGCACCACCGTGGCGCCGGGGCTGACCCGGGCCAGCAGGGCTTTGAATGGCGCCTCGTACTCGGGCCAGGTCGGGAAGACGTTGAGGTGGTCGTGCACCAGCGAGGTCACCAGCAGGTGGTCGACGTCGTAGAGCATGAACTTCGAGCGGCGGTCGCTCTGGCTGACGATGTATTCGTCGCCTTCCAGCACCATCGGGCCGCTGCCCCAGGCGCCGGTCGGGCCGCCGCCGGCGGGGATGGCGCCGATCATGTAGCCGGGATCCTTGCCCGCCTCGCGCAGGATGTGGGCCATCAGGGCGGTGCAGCTGGACTTGCCGAAGCTGCCGGCGATGACGGTGACGTCGCGGTCGGCGGTCTGGCGGGCGATCAGCTGGGGAAAGCCCGTCATCTCCAGCCCCCGGCGCACCGCCTCGACATATTCGGGATTGGCCTCGCCATGCAGCTTGGCGCTGCCGCCGAGCACCACCAGATCGACCTCCGGGCCGATGTTCTCGGCGGCCAGGGTGCGCCGGAAGGGCACGCCCAGCGTTTCCAGATAGGTGCTGATCGGCGGAAAGGCCTCCTCGTCCGAGCCGCCTATGACATGGCCGGCGTCGCGCATCATCAGGGCCGTGGCGCTCATCCCGGCGCCGGCGATGCCGATGAAATGGATATGACGGTGGGCCGGGTCGCTGCTCATGACAGGCGGTTTCGGGCCGGCGCGGCGGGATGTCAATTTGTCCGGTTCAATTCAGTTGACCCGCCGCGTTCGCCGACCTTTGATCGCCCTATGCAGGCCCCCCCCGACCCTCGCTCCCTGATCCAGGCCGGCGCCCGGGCGCTGGGGCGCGGCGACTTCGCGGAAGCCCGCGCCCTGTTCGACCGGATGGTGGAAACGGAGAAGGCCGATGCGCCGGCCTGGCTGGGCCTGGCGGTCGCCTGCCGGGGACTCGGGGACTCCGGGGCGATGCTGGCCGCCCTCGACCGCCTGCTGCTGCTGGAGCCGAAGCACCTGCGCGGTCTGATCATGAAGGCGGACCATTTCGCATCCGTGGGCGACAGCCGGGCGGCCGCCTCCTTCTATCGCTCCGCCCTGCGCGCGGCGCCGCCGCCCGAGCGACTGCCCGCCGAGGTGGCGGCCGAGGTGCGCCGGGCGAGGGCGATGAGCGACCGATACGCCGCCGACTATGAGGCCCATCTGCGGGCGACCATGGCGGCGCAGGGCGTGGCGGCGGACTCGCCGGCGGCGGCGCGGTTTTCCCAGTCCATCGATCTCATGCTCGGCAAGAAGCAGATCTTTCTGCAGGAGCCCCGCCACTATTATTTTCCCGGCCTGCCGCAGATCCAGTTCTATGACCGCGAGCCTTTTCCCTGGCTGGAGCGGGTCGAGGCGGCGACGGACGCCATTCGCGGCGAGTTGACGGCCCTGCTGGCGGACGGCCCGGCCTTCAAGCCCTATCTGGAGAGCCGGGGCGACCGTCCCCAGGCGGACGCCCACGGCATGCGGGACAATCCCGACTGGAGCGCCCTGTATCTGTGGCGGGACGGCGTCCCGGTGGAAGCTGTGGCGTCGCGGTGCCCGCGGACTCTGGCGGCGCTGGAGGGGCTGCCCCTGTGCGGAATTGCTGGACGGACGCCGTCGATCCTGTTCTCACGTCTGGCGCCGGGGGCGAGGATTCCGCCCCACACCGGTTTCATCAACACCCGTCTGATCGGCCATCTGCCGCTGATCGTGCCTGAAGGTTGCGGCTTCCGGGTCGGCAACGAGACCCGGTTCTGGCGCGAAGGGGAGGCCTGGCTGTTCGACGACACCATCCAGCACGAAGCCTGGAACAACAGCGACCAGGACCGCATCATCCTGATCTTCGACATCTGGCGACCGGAACTGACCCTGGACGAGCGGGCGATGGTGGCCGGGCTGTTCGCGGCGGTGGACGCCTATGGCGAGCCGGCGCCGGCGTGGAGCGCCTGAGCCCGCCATGACCGATGACGACCTGATCGGCCAGATCCAGGCCCGCACCTTCGCCGGCCTGGCCGCGGCGACCGATCCGGTGTCGGGCCTGACCGCCGACCGCTGGCCGACACCCTCGGCCTGTTCGATCGCGGCGGTCGGCTTCGCCCTGACCGCCTGGACCGTCGGCGTCTCGCGCGGTTGGATGACCCGGGACGGGGCCGCCGGCCTGACCCTTCGAGCGCTGCGCACCCTGACCGGCGCGCCGCAGGGGGACCAGACCAGCGGCGTCAGCGGAACGAGAGGCTGGTTCTACCACTTCCTCAACATGGACACCGGCCACCGGGCGGGGACCTGCGAGCTGTCGACCATCGACACCGCCCTGCTGCTGGCCGGAGCCCTGACCGCCGCGCGGGCGTTTGACGGCGAAGCCGAGGCGGAGGCGGAAATCCGTCGTCTTGTCAAAGGGATGGTGGCGGCTGTCGACTGGGCGTTCATGTTGCGGCCGTCGGGTCGCTTCGCCCTTGGCTGGTCGCCGGAGGCGGGGACCATCCCCTATGAGTGGCGCGGCTACAACGAGGCGATGATCCTCTACATCCTGGCGCTGGGGGCGGAGGGATCGCCGGTTCCGGCCGGCGCCTGGCAGGCCTGGTGCGAGGGCTACGGGCAAAGCTGGCGCGAGACCCCGGCGCCGCATCTGGCCTTCGGGCCGATGTTCGGACATCAGTACAGCCAGCTGTGGATCGATTTTCGCGGCCTGCGGGACCCCTTCATGGCGGAGCGCGGGCTCGACTATTTCGAGAACAGCCGCCGGGCGGTACTGGCGCAACAGGCCTACGCCCGCAGCAATCCCGGCCGCTGGAACGGCTACAACGATCAGCTCTGGGGTCTGACCGCCTGTGACGGGCCCGGCGAGTTCCTGCAGCTGCGCGGACTGTCGATCAAACGCTTCAGGGCCTATTCGGCGCGGGGCGCCTTCGATTTCGACGATGGCACCCTGGCGCCGACGGCGGTGGCGGCCTCCTTGCCCTTTGCGCCGGAGGCGGTGATCCCGACGCTGCGACGGATGATCGAGGATCACGGCGCGGCCATCTATGGCCCGCACGGCTTCCAGGACGCCTTCAATCCCTCGGTGACCCGGGCCCCCGAGACTCACGGCGAGGTCCGCCCGCTGACCGGCTGGGTGGGTCGCGACATGCTGGGCATCGACCAGGGACCGATCGTGGCGATGATCGAGAACCATCGCTCCGACCTCGTCTGGCGACTGATGCGGGACGAGCCGGTGATCCGCCGCGGACTGGAGCGGGCCGGCTTTACCGGCGGCTGGCTGGGCGGCGAGGGGTAGTGGCGGGCCCGGCGGGCGGTTGGGCGATCCCTCCCAACCATTCCCGGAAAAGGCCGGCACCCCGATCGCAGAGCCGGCTTGTGGACGGCTCCTCAGGTTCGCCGCCAGCCACTGGGCCCCGGCCTTCGCCGGGGAAGCGGAGGAAGTGCGGGCGCCCGCCGTTTGATGCTGATCAAGGTTGCGGCGGCGGCGTGCAACAAACCGTCCAGGCGACAAACGAGGATTGGGATGAAGGGTTTCGTCAACGACATCGAGGCGCTGACCGAGGACAATGGCGATTTCCGGCGGGTGCTCTACACCGGCAAGTATCTGCAGCTGGTGCTGATGGCCCTGCAGCCGGGCGAGGAGATCGGCGAGGAGGTCCATGAGGACCGCGACCAGTTCTTCCGCATCGAACAGGGCCACGGCGAGGTCTGGATCGATGGCCACAGCACCCCGATCAAGGGCGGCGACGGCATCGTGGTCCCGGCCGGTGCGCGGCACAATGTGATCAACACCGGGACCCGGCCGCTGAAGCTCTACACCCTCTATGGCCCGCCGGAACATCGCGACGGCGTGGTGCGGGCGACCAGGCTGGAAGCCGACGCCTTCGAGGAGCATTTCGACGGCGTCACCACCGAATAGAGCGGCCGGCGACGGCGCCCGAGGGGCGGCGAGGGTTGTAAGTCGGGGCGGGGTGGGGCACATGCGCCCCTCCATCGGACCCGGCCGCGGCCGGGTGGCTCGGCCGGACGCCCATCCTCCGGAAACCCTTCGCGGACCAGACCCTCCCCGCGCCGCCGGCGGCGACGGGCGGCCTGGTCTGAAAAATTGGCCGCCATGACCTTTCTGACCCGGGCCCGCCGCGAGTGGCTGGCCAACCCGCGTAACGACCTGCTGTCCGGCACCGTCGTCGCCCTGGCGCTGATCCCCGAGGCCATCGCCTTTTCGCTGATCGCCGGGGTCGATCCGGCGGTCGGGCTCTACGCCTCCTTCGTCATCGCCGTGACCATCGCCTTCGTCGGCGGCCGCCCGGCGATGATTTCCGCGGCCACCGGGGCCATGGCCCTGTTGATGGTCGGTCTGGTTCGCGAGCACGGGCTGGAATATCTGTTCGCCGCCAGCATCCTGACCGGCATTTTTCAGGTGGTGATCGGGCTGCTGAAGCTCGGCCGCTATATCAAGTTCGTTTCCCGCTCGGTGATGACCGGGTTTGTGAACTCCCTCGCCATCCTGATCTTCCTGGCCCAGCTTCCCGAGCTGATCGGGGCCAACTGGCAGACCTATGCGATGGTCGCCGGCGGGCTGGGCATCATCTATCTGCTGCCGCGTCTGACCAGAGCCGTGCCCTCTCCGCTGATCGCCATCATCGTGCTGAGCGCCCTGGCGATCCTTCTGAAGATCGACGTGCGGACGGTCGGCGACATGGGGGCCATGCCCTCGACCCTGCCGATGTTCCACCTGCCGGCCGTGCCCCTGACCTGGGAGACGCTGAAGATCATCGGGCCGGTGGCCGCCACCCTGGCCTTCGTCGGCCTGCTGGAATCCCTGCTGACCGCCAACCTCGTCGACGACCTGACCGACACCCCGTCCGACAAGGACCGCGAGACCCGGGGGCAGGGCATCGCCAACATCCTCTCGCCGCTGTTCGGCGGCATGGCCGGCTGCGCCATGATCGGCCAGTCGATCATCAATGTGAAATCCGGCGGGCGCGGGCGGCTCTCCACCCTGTGGGCCGGTCTCTTCCTGCTGTTCCTGATCCTGGTGCTGCAGGATTGGGTGGCGAAGATCCCGATGGCCGCCCTGGTGGCGGTGATGATCATGGTCTCCATCGGCACCTTCGACTGGGGCTCGATCCTGAGGCTGCGCTCGACGCCCTTCGCCTCCTCGGTGGTGATGCTGGCCACCACCCTGACGGTGGTCATCACCCATGACCTGTCGAAGGGGGTGATGCTGGGGGTGATCCTCAGCGCCATCTTCTTCGCGCGAAAGGTCTCCAAGCTGCTGGTGGTCGAGGAGCAGATCGACGAGGCGGACGAGGTGCGTCGCTACAAGGTCCATGGCCAGCTGTTCTTCGGTTCAGCCGACCTGTTCGCCGCCGAATTCGAGTTCCATGGCCATCCCAAACGGGTCGAGATCGACTTGTCCGGCGTCCACATCTGGGACCTGACCGGCGTCGCCGCCGTCGACAAGGTGGTGTTCCGCTACCGCCGCCAGGGGGCGGAGGTCGTGCTCAGCGGCATGAATGCGGCGAGCGCCACCCTGGTCGACAAGGTCGGCCGGCACGACAAGAGCCACCTGCCAGCCGGCGGCGGGCACTGACCGGGGCGAACGAACAGCGTCACGCTGTCCCGCACCCCTTTGCCCACGAGGTGATGGCTGCAGAAATGCGCCGTCATCCCGGCCGCAGCGCAAAGCGCGGAGAGCCGGGACCCAGGGGCTGCACCGCCCTGGCCGAAACGCTTCGTTCGAGCGCGAGATCACTCACCCCTGGGTCCCGGGTTGCGCCGTGCGCGCCCGGGATGACGGAACGGGATGGGGAAGGTCGTCGCGGTTGCCCTTGACGGCGGGCCGGTCGGCAGTCGGGGCCGAAGCCAGAGGCCAGAAAGTTTTCGGCAAATGTGCGGTCAGGGGCTTTCCCTGACGGGCGGGAGCATGGAAACTGTCAAACGCTTGTTTGGAGCGTGAGGGGGCCGGCCGTTGGCGAGGGTCGCCTCAGGCTTCCGCAGGCGCGCCAGATTTCGACGGACCCGCCTTCCAGAGCGGGCCGCCCACACGGAAGGAACACCCATGCGCGATGCCGTCATCGTCTCCTACGCCCGCACCGGTCTCGCCAAGGCGGGACGCGGGGGCTTCAATATCACCCCGCCGATGTCCATGGCCGCTCACGCAATCAAGCACGCGGTGGCCAAATCCGGTGTGGATCCGGCCGAGATCGAAGACTGCTACATGGGCAACAACGCCCATGGCGCCAACAACATCGGCCGTCTGGCGGCGCTGCTGGCCGGCCTGCCGGTGACGACTGGCGGGGTGACCATCAACCGCTTCTGCTCCTCGGGCCTGCAGTCGATCGCCATGGCCGCCAACCACATTCGCGGCGACGGCGCCGAGATCGTCGTGGCCGGCGGGGTGGAGAGCATCTCCATTCCCGGCGGCGGGGCCGGCGGCTCCGCGGCGATCGATCCGCAGCTGCTGGACATCGCGCCCGACATCTTCATGGCCATGATCGACACCGCCGACATCGTCGCCGCCCGTTATGGCGTGAGCCGGGAATACCAGGACGAATACAGCCTGCAGTCCCAGCAGCGGATGGCCGCCGCCCAGGCCGCCGGCAAGTTCGCCGACGAGATCGTGCCGATGGCGACCAGGATGAAGAAGGTCGACAAGGCGACCGGCGAGGAAACCATCGTCGACTACGTGGTCGACCGCGACGAGTGCAACCGCCCCGACACCACCCTGGAAGGCCTGGCCTCGCTGAAGCCGGTCAAGGGCGAGGGCAAGTTCGTCACCGCCGGCAACGCCAGCCAGCTGAGCGACGGCGGCGCCGCGGTGGTGCTGATGGAGGCCAAGGAGGCCGAGCGTCGCGGGCTGGAGCCGATGGGCCGTTTCGTGTCCTGGGCCGTCGCCGGCTGCGAGCCGGACGAAATGGGCATCGGCCCGGTGTTCGCGGTGCCGCGCCTGTTGGCCCGCCAGGGGCTGAAGGTCGACGACATCGATCTGTGGGAGCTGAACGAGGCCTTCGCCTCGCAGTGCCTTTATAGCCGCGACAAGCTGGGCATCGATCCCGACAAGTACAATGTCAACGGCGGCTCGATCTCCATCGGCCACCCCTTCGGCATGACCGGCGCCCGCTGCACCGGCCACATCCTGCAGGAAGGCAAGCGTCGCGGCGCCAAATGGGGCGTGGTGACAATGTGCATCGGCGGCGGCCAGGGCGGCGCCGGGCTGTTCGAGATCTTCTAGCAGCACGCGGAAGCGTCATCCTGACGTCACGCCTCCTCCGGCGGCCGGCCAAACGGCTGTCGGAGGAAGCTGGCGGAGGCAACCCGGGAGGCCATCCATGACCTGGTTTCCGATGGTCCTGCTGTCGGCGATGATGGTCGGTCTGACCGCGCCGCCGGTCGCGGCGCAAGCGACGACCGAATCGGCCGAGCAGGTGTGGGCGGTCTGGTCTGTCTATTTCGAGCCGGGGTCTGCCGAGATCACACCGGTCTCTGCCGAGCGGCTGGATCAGATCGCTGGCGCCTCAAGGGCGCAGGCGGGTCGCGGGCTGTCGATTATCGGTCATGCCGATCCACTCACCGAGGCGGATGTCGCCGAGGCGCTGTCGCAACAGCGCGCCGAGTCGGTCCGGATCCATCTCATCGCCCTTGGGATCGACCCGGCAATGCTGACCGCACGGGGCGCCGGCGATAGGTATCCGCTGACGACCGACGGCTCGGACGCCGCGATGAATCGTCGGGTCCAGATCGAGTCTCAATAGCACGGCGGCGGCAAGGTTGTTTGTTTGCGGCGCTGTCGGCCAAGAGGCCGCCACGGCCTGGAAAACCGGATTGCCCTTATGCATTTCGCCGAGCCATATTTTCGGCAGTCGTGGAGGGAATCTTGAAACGCATTTTTCAGTCGCTGGTCTTGGGGCTGGCGCTCATGGCTGCCGGGCCGGTTCTGGCAGCGCCGCAGTATTATGGTTTCACTGTCGATATCCCGAATGGCGAGACCGTTCTGGTGCTGGCCGCACGGACCGCAGGCGAGCCGGACGAATCCTACGACTATCAGATCTGGGCGGTTCGGCCGTCCTACCCCGAGGGCCGCTACTTCGTCGTCTGGTCTATGGACTGCCAGAAGCAGTTGAGGAGCAGTTCGAGCGGTTTCATGCCCTGGGACGGGGGGCAGGAGTTCGGAAATATGTTCGAGATCTTCGGCGAGGAGCTTGCGGACGGCTTTGCCTACCAGGTCGCCTGCGACGGGGATTTTCCGAGGGACAATCCCATTCCCAAGGGGCAGGAGCAGGACGCCTTGCGGTGGTGGCTGCAAAACCACTAGGGCGGCCCACTGCGCGAGCCCGGTCAGGGCGCGACGGGATCATGGCCATGTCTTCCGGGAACCCCTGGTGGATGCGACAGGGATTGAACCTGTGACCCCCTCGGTGTGAACGAGGTGCTCTCCCGCTGAGCTACGCATCCTTCTCAGGAAGGGCGGGTCTATAGCGACCGGGCGTCCGTGGGGCAAGAGGCCAGCGCGGAGATGGCGGCGGCGAGATCGTCAAAGTGGCTGATGACCGCCGCGGCGCCCAGATCGGCGACCGGGGTCTGGCTGTAGCCGAAGTCGACGGCGATGCAGGGAACGCCTGCGTTGGCGGCCGCTTCGGTGTCATAGCGGGTGTCTCCGACCAGCACGGCGCGGGCCGGATCGCCGCCGGCCGCTTCGATGCTGATCAGCAGATGGCGCGGGTCGGGCTTGGCCGCGGGGGCCTGGTCGGGGCCGATGATGGCGGCGAATCGCCCCGTCATCTCCAGGCCGTCGAGCAGGGCCAGCGACAGGGCGGTGCGCTTGTTGGTGCAGACCACCAGGGCCGCGCCGCGCGCCGCCAGATGGTCCAGCGCCGCCAGGCAGCCGTCGAAGGGACGGGTCTCCAGGGCGATGCGGCCGCGGTAGAGATCGACCACCCGTTCGAACAGCACCTCCAGCCGGGCATCCGGCAGCTCGATTCCGGCCAGCGCGACGCCCTGCTGGGTCATCCAGCGGGCGCCGCGACCGACCAGAAGCCGCGCGTCGCTGACGGCGACCGGCGGCGCGCCTTCCTCGACCAAGACGGCGTTGAGGGCTCCGACCAGGTCCGGCGCGCTGTCGACCAGGGTGCCGTCGAGGTCGAAGGCGATGGTCCAGCCGGTCAGGTCGGCCGAAATCTCGGGCTTGAGGTTGTGCATAGGCGGGGGCTTTCGGCTAAACGGGGAGCAATTGCAATGACCGCTGGGATCCGACCATGACCAAACGAGCCGCCGTGATCATGGCCGCCGGCCAGGGCACGCGCATGAAGTCGCCGCTGCCCAAGGTGCTGCACAAGGTCGGCGGCCGGACCATGCTCGACCGGGCCATCGACGCGGCCCAGGGCGCCGGCTGCGAGAAGATCGTGGTGGTCTGCGGGACCCACAGCCCGGCGGTGGCCGATCATGTGCGGGCGCGACTGGGGGAGGGCGCCGTCGCCATCCAGGACCCGCCGATGGGCACCGCCCATGCAGTGCTGTGCGCCAGGGACGCCCTGGCCGGATTTGACGGCGAGGTGCTGGTCACCAACGCCGACTGCCCGCTGCTGACCGCCGACGACCTGGCGCCGCTGTTCGGGACGGGGGAGCTGACCATGCTGGCCTTCGAGCCGGCCGATCCGGCGCTCTATGGCCGAATGATCACCGACGAGAGCGGCCGGCTGCTGCGCATCGTCGAGGCGCGTGATGCGAGCGAGGCCGAGCGGGCGGTCGGGGTCTGCTACAGCGGCATGCTGGCCGGCCCGGCGGGGCCGCTGTTCGACTGGCTGTCGCGGGTCGACAACAACAACGCCAAGGCCGAGTATTACATCACCGGCATCGTCGCCCTGGCCAACGCCGATGGCGCGCGGGTGGGCGTCGCCAAGGCCTCCGAACTGCCGGTCATGGGCGCCGACGACCAGGCCGGCCTGGCCCGCGCCGAGGCCTTCTGGCAGCAGCGGGCGCGAGCGGCCCTGATGGCGGACGGGGTCAACATGGTCGCGCCGGAAACCGTGTGGCTGAGCTTCGACACCCGGATCGCCGGCGGGGCGGTGATCGAGCCCAATGTGGTGTTCGGCCCGAAGGTCGAGGTCGAGGCCGGCGCGGTGATCCGCGCCTTCAGCCATCTGGAGGGGGCGCATGTCCGCGCCGGGGCCATCGTCGGCCCCTATGCCCGGCTGCGTCCGGGGGCGGACATCGGCGAGGGCGCCCACATCGGCAACTTCGTCGAGGTCAAGAAGGTCAAGGTCGGCCCGGGCGCCAAGGCCAATCACCTGGCCTACCTTGGCGACGGCACGGTGGGGGCGAAGGCCAACATCGGGGCCGGGACAATCTTCTGCAACTACGACGGCTTCGACAAATACCAGACCCACATCGGCGAGGGCGCCTTCATCGGCTCCAACTCCTCGCTGGTGGCGCCGGTCACCGTGGGGGCGGGGGCGATGACCGGTTCGGGCTCGGTGATCAGCCGCGACGTCGAGCCGGATGCTCTGGGCCTGACCCGGCCGCAACAGATCAACAAGGACGGCTGGGCGGCGCGGTTCCGGGCGATGAAGGCCAGGCTGAAGGGCGTCTAGCCCTGTGATGGCGGACCCCTGCTCGCTCACGGACCCGCGCGGACGTCTGTCTCGGGGTCCGGACATCGGCCGGGCGACGGGACGTGTACATTCCAGCGCCGGGATTTGACCGCCCCGCAGCGGGTCTGATGAGGCCCCCTGTTTGAGGGTTGGCCGGTTTCCCGAGGCGGCTAGTCTTTGCGGGGACAGTCGCCAGGAGAGTTCAGGTCATCATGCGTATCGCTTCACACGTCGCCGCCGCGCTCTTGGCGAGCTTCCTCGCAGGCGCCGGGTCCTCCGCCATGGCGGCGCCGCTCAACATCGCCGATGAGTTCCAGACGGTCTGCGTCGCCAATCGCACGGCGCCCGCCAAGGCGATCAGCACCGCGATGGCGCGCGGATTCTCTCTCGTCAGCGGACCGACACAGCCGACCGTCGGCTCATCGACGACCCTGACCAGAATGGTGGATGGGCGCAAATGGGTGGTCCGTCTCGATGTCAAGGCGGTTCCCCAGTCGCCGACCATGCCGGCGGCCATCTCCAACCTGTGCAGTATCGGGGGGTATGAGACAGGGACGGCGGGCGGCGACGCCCTGCGCCGTTGGGCCGGGGTGACGCCCATGGATCCGGATCCCGCCAATACAACCTTTCTCTTCACGGAGAGCGGCGGTCGCCACCAGCCTCTGCCGACCCTCGACGACGCGGGCTTGGGGGCGGCCGTCGAGGGCGGGGGACTGTATATCATGGCGGTCAGCGTCAAGGACGGCCTGACGATCGCCACCCTGTCGCGAAACGTCCCGGCGCCCTGACCGACGTGAGCTCAAGGCGCCATCCACGAGGCGTTCAGCCTGCCATGCATGCCCGCATCCTGGCCGCGTCGGCGGTGGCCGTTTCGATGCTTGTCGGCCCGGCCTCCGCCGAGTCGTCGACCGCGACCGTCTTCGAGGACTTCCAGAACGTCTGCCTGAACCATCGCAACGACAGAGCCGCCCAGATCGCCGCGGCGCGGGCAGGGGGCTACCAGTTGGCGAGATCCGACGAAGAGATGTCCGCCTTTTCCAGACCGGTTGATGGTCAGGATCGGGCCGTGGTTGTCAGGCTAGGCGCAAAGGCCCCCGAGGGGGCGACGCCGGCCCAGGCATTCGTCGTCTGCACGGTGGTCGGCGTCGATCCGACAGAAGGGGCCGCCGCCAGCCTCGATCGCTGGGCCGGGTCCGCGCCGCAAACCCGCTCCGCCACCCGGAACGTCTACTACTACAAGGCGCGCGATGGACGGCGGACCGGTCTCCAGATCCGCGATGACGCCGCGATGATGGAGGCGCTCAGGACTGGCGGCTATGATGTCGCGACGATCGAGCGGAAGAACGGCTTTACCAGCCTGATGCTGACGAGCGTCACGCCTCAGCCCTGACCTGGTCCCCAGGATGCCGCCGGACAAGCCGGAAGCAAACTTGCTCCGGATAACCCGGCTCCGGTCGCTGATTTCACCCCCCGGAACGGGGCATGACGGCGCGGATCGACGGCGTCAGTCTGTCCCGGATGTTTCCTCGTTGAAAGGTTTTCCCATGCGTCCCCTGATGATCGCCGCCGCCGTCCTGGCCCTCCCGATGACAGTCCCGGCGGTCGCTCGGGCGCAAACGGCCGATCTGACCACGGAATTCCAGACGATCTGCATCGCCAACCGGACCGACATGTCCCGGTCGGTCGCCGTCGCCGAGAGCCGGGGCTATTCGCGGATGGCCATCGACGCCCCGGACGGCGTCGACAGCGTGACGGTGCTGACCAGGATTGTCGGCCAGTATCGCTGGGCGGTGGTCATCGGCCGGGGCGGCAGTCCGGCGCGCGGCGGCCGGCTCGGACAGGTGTTCACCGCCTGCAGCGTCACCGCCCCCAAGGTCGGATCGGGCGGCGCCGACGGCGTCCGGCGCTGGGTCGGGGTGACCGCCCAAGAGGCCACCGAGGCCAAGACCAGCTATCTCTTCACCGAGTCGTCCGGCCGGCGTTCGGCCATCGATCCTGATGACGAGGCCGCGGTGACCGCGGCGCTGAAGGCCGGCGGCTATTATCTGCTGCAGATCGACGTCAACGACACCTCGACGATCGCCACCCTGACCCGATCGACGCCGGCGCCCTGAGCCTCGCCGAGGGGGCGGCGAAGGCGGCCGCAACCGTTGACGCGCGCGCCCGCGCAAGCCAGACAGCCAGAACCGTTGCCCGGCGTCTCGCGGGGCGCGCTGGCAGGGCTGAGGCGGGAGCGAGCGATGATGGGGCTGAGAAAGCTGTCGGCGGCGGGGGCGCTGGCCCTCGCCATGCTGTGGAGCGGCGCGGCTTGCGCCCAGACCAGCTGGGTCGACGACTTCAAGGCCCTGTGCGCCGGCAATCCGTCGGATTTCGACAGCGCGATCAGGCTGGCGCCGGCGCGGGGGTTCGCCGAGGTCCCGGAACCGGACGACGCGCCCTTTCGCCACTTCGCCAAGGCGGACGAGCCCAATCTGCAGCTGCTGGTCAACAAGGGCTTCTCGGATGACCTGGCCAAGGCCAATGGCATGCCGACGGCGGTGTCGCGAACCTGCGGTGTGACGGGCGAGGGCCTCGACCCGGTGCAGATCCCGGCTTTGCTGTCCTGGGTCGGGGTCGAGCCGGCGGATGACGCGCCCGACTTTCCCAAGTTCCTCTTCCGCATCGTCGATGGGAAGAGGGTGTCGATCGCGCGGGAGTCCGACGCCAACTTTGACGCCGCCCTGAAGGACGGCGGCTACTGGTTCATGGGGGTCAGCACCAACGGGCCTGTAGTGACCGCGACCCTGACCCATATCAAGGCCGCGCCATGACCGCTGACGCGCAGAAGCAGGCGGCCGGGGAAGCCGCGGCGGACCTGGTCGAAGGCGGGATGATCGTCGGCCTCGGCACCGGCTCGACCGCCGCCTGGTTCGTCAAGGCGCTCGCCGCCCGGGGGCTCGATATCAAGGGGGTGCCCACCTCCGACGGCACCGCCGACCTGGCCCGGGAGCTGGGCATCGCTGTCGTCGGGCTGGACGACGTCAAGCGGGTGGACCTGACCGTCGACGGGGCCGACGAGATCGGGCCCGGCCTGTCGCTGATCAAGGGCGGCGGCGCGGCCCTGCTGCGGGAAAAGCTGGTCTGGGAGGCCTCCAGCCGCTGCGTGGTCATCGCCGACGCCGCCAAGCAGGTGAAGGCGCTTGGCAAATTCCCGCTGCCGATCGAGGTGGTGCGGTTCGGCCATATCCACACCGGCCAGCGGCTGGCCGACATCGCCGCCGAATTCGACCTGCCGCCGCCCCGTCTGCGCAAGTCGGACCGGGGCCTGGTGATCACAGACGGCGGCAACCTGATCTACGACATGGCGTCCGGGCGGATAGACGCCCCGGCGGCGCTGGGTGAGGCGTTGAAGTCGGTGACCGGGGTGGTGGACCACGGTCTGTTCCTCGATCTGGCCGACAAGGCGCTGATCGGAACCGACGACGGGGTCCTGCGGCTGACGCCCTGACGCCCTACATACCCAGGCCTGACAACCGACTGACCGCGAACGGAGCCCCTGATGGCCAACTACGACTACGACCTGTTTGTCATCGGCGCCGGCAGCGGCGGGGTTCGCGCGGCGCGGGTGGCGGCCATGGGCGGCGCCAGGGTGGCGGTGGCCGAGGAGCACCGGGTCGGCGGCACCTGCGTGATCCGCGGCTGCGTGCCCAAGAAGTTCATGGTCTACGCCAGCGAGGTCACCAACCAGCTGAAGACGGCGCGGGGCTTCGGCTGGACCATTCCCGAGGCGACCTTCGACTGGAAGACGTTCCTGGAAGCCAAGGACGTCGAGATCGCCCGGCTGTCGGGAATCTATGTCGCCAATCTCGGCAAGGCCGGCTGCGAGCTGGTCCATGCCCGGGCCGTGCTGAAGGACGCTCACACCGTCGAGTTGGTCGGCAAGGACAGGACGGTCACCGCCGACAAGATCCTGATCGCCACCGGCGGCCGTCCGACGGTGCCGCAGAACGTGCCGGGGATCGAACACGCCATCACCTCCAACGAGGCCTTCCATCTGGAAAGCCTGCCCAAATCGATCCTGGTGGTCGGCGGCGGCTATATCGCCGTGGAGTTCGCCGGCATCTTCGCCGGCCTCGGCGTCAAGACCACGCTGCTCTATCGCGGCCCCAACATCCTGCGCGGCTTTGATGACGATGTGCGCGTGCATCTGGCGCGGGAGATGGAGCGGCGCGGCATCCAGATTGTCCTCGGCTGTGAACACGACCGGATCGAGAAGACGGCGGACGGCCTGGTCAGCCACCTCAACAACGACATCACCCTGACCACTGAGCAGGTGATGTTCGCCACCGGCCGCGAGCCCTATGTCGAAGGCCTTGGCCTGGAGACCGCCGGAGTGGAGCTGAACGAGCGGGGTGCGGTGAAGGTCGATGAATGGTCGCGGACCAATGTCGAGAACATCTTCGCGGTCGGCGATGTGACCGACAGGATCAACCTGACGCCGGTGGCGATCCGCGAGGGCGCCGCCTTCGCCGAGACCCAGTTCCGCGACAACCCGACCACCTACGACCATGAGATGGTGGCCACCGCGGTGTTCTCGCAGCCCCCCATCGGCACGGTCGGCATGAGCGAATACGAGGCGCGCCACGCCTTTGGCGAGGTCGATGTCTATCGGTCGGTGTTCAGGCCGATGAAGGTCACCTTCTACCACGGCGAGGAACAGACCCTGATGAAGCTGCTGGTCAATCCGAAGGACCAGAAGGTGGTCGGGGTGCATGTGGTGGGGCCGGACTCGCCGGAGATCATCCAGATGGCGGCCATCGCCGTGAAGATGGGCGTCACCAAGCAGCAGTGGGACTCCACCTGCGCCGTCCATCCGACCGCGGCCGAGGAGCTGGTGACCATGAAGGACAGGTATGTGCCGCAGAACCTCGGCGGGAACGCCTGAGGCCCCGCTCCACGGCGATTGGAGGTCGATTGTGCCTCCCAAACACTATCCTTCCCCGACCTGGCGCATCATTTTGCCTTCCTGGCTCGCTTCCTGTATGAGCCGCGATCCCAATTCCCGAGTTGAACCATGACCGACCGCTGGACCCCGCACTCCTGGAGAGCCCACCCCGCCAAGCACATCCCGTCCGACTATCCGGACGCGGACGCCGTCACGCGGGTCGAGGACGAGCTTCGCCGGATGCCGCCGCTGGTGTTTGCCGGCGAGGCGCGGCGGCTGAAGGAGAAGCTGGGCGAGGTCGCCGACGGCAAGGCCTTCCTGCTGCAGGGCGGCGACTGCGCCGAGAGCTTCAAGGAGTTCCACGCCGACAACATCCGCGACACCTTCCGCCTGATCCTGCAGATGGCGGTGGTGCTGACCTTCGCCGGCGGCAAGCCGGTGGTGAAGGTGGGCCGCATCGCCGGCCAGTTCGCCAAGCCGCGCTCCGAGCCGATCGAGACCATCGACGGGGTGACCCTGCCGTCCTACCGCGGCGACAACATCAACGGCATGGAGTTCGAGGCCGCCAGCCGGGCGCCGGATCCCGAGCGGCTGCTGAAGGCCTACGCCCAGTCGTCGGCGACCCTCAACCTGCTGCGCGCCTTCGCCGGCGGCGGCTATGCCGACCTCTACAACATCCACCGCTGGACCCTGGGCTTCGTCGCCGACAGCCCGCAGGGCGCCCGCTACAAGGAACTGGCAGAGAAGATCAGCGAGAGCCTGACCTTCATGGCCGCCATCGGGGTGACGCCGGACACCCATCCGGAAATGCACCGGGTCGAGTTCTTCACTAGCCATGAGGCGCTGCTGCTGGGCTTCGAGGAGGCCATGACCCGGGTCGATAGCACCAGCGGCGACTGGTACGACACCAGCGCCCACATGCTGTGGATCGGCGAGCGCACCCGCCAGCTCGACGGGGCCCATGTGCAGTTCCTCAAGGGGGTGAAGAACCCGATCGGCCTCAAGTGCGGCCCGACCATGGAAGCCGATGACCTGCTGCGGCTGATCGACGTGCTCAACCCGGCCAACGAGCCCGGCCGCCTGACCCTGATCGGCCGCTTCGGCGCCGACAAGATCGCCGACCGCCTGCCGCGCCTGATGGCCGCGACGAAAAAGGCCGGCCGCAGCGTCGTCTGGTCGACCGACCCGATGCACGGCAACACCCGCAAGGCCAACAACGGCTACAAGACCCGCCCCTTCGACCGCATCCTCGCCGAGGTGAAGGGCTTCGTCGAGGTGGCCGGGGCCGAGGGCGTGCATCCTGGCGGCGTGCATCTGGAGATGACCGGCCAGAACGTCACCGAATGCGTCGGCGGCGCCCGGGCGGTGCTCGAAGGCGACCTCGGCGACCGCTACCACACCCACTGCGACCCGCGCCTCAACGGCGAACAGGCGCTGGAGCTGGCCTTCCTGGTGGCGGAAAAGCTGCGGGCGCTCAGGACCGAGGATCTGCGCGAGGCGAGCTAGCCGATCTTCCTAAGCCGCAGGTCGCGGACCCGGTTGCTGCCCAGGCTCATGGCGACGATCCGCCCCTGCGCGTCGCGGCGGAAGCGCGCCAGGAAGCCGTTCAGGTTGAAGGCGTCCTGATAGATGGGGCTCATGCGGATGGTGGTCTGGGGCCGGTCCTCCAGCCGCAGCAGCAGGCCGGCGGCGTCGCGCTCGACCCGCCAGGTGACGCCGATCTCCTCGCTATAGTAGCGGCCGAGGAAGGAGGTCAGGGCGGCGTGGCCCGGCATCCACAGGGGCGTCCGGCGAAACAGATAGCGGTTGCCCTCCAGCGTCTCGTCCATGAAGGCGTCCCGGCCCTGGAAGACCAGCCGGTCTGGGCCGCTCGCTGCGGTGTCGGCGGTCAGGCCGGCCAGCCGCGCGCCGCCGGCCACCCGCAGCCCGGCCCCGTCGGCGACCAGCAGCATCGGCCGGCCGCTGCTCTCATTGACATAGAGACCCGCCCGGGAGGCCAGGTCCGACAGCGGTGCGGGCGGCGGCTCGGCCGCCGGCGGCGGCAGGAACAGGGCCGCCACGGCCCGGCCCATCGGCAGGGCGGCGGCGTCGTCGGCGTTGCACAGCACCGCCACCGACAGCTTCTGTTTCGGATACCAGGCCAGCCAGGCGCGATAGCCGGCGGTGGCGCCGGCGTGGGAGATCTCGTCGACGCCGGCCCAGGTCTGGACCATCAGGCCCCGGGCATAGGTCAGGCGGGTTCCGTCCGACAGGCTGGCCCGGCGCTGGATCTGGGTGCTGAGGAAGGCGCCCAGTTTCTGGGACTGCATCGCCTCGGCCCAGATCTGCAGGTCGCCGACTGTGGTGATCAGGCCGCCGTTGCCATAGCCGTCCTCGAACGGCATCTGCTGGCGATAGCCGCCGGGCGTGCGCTCATAGGCGATGGCGCGACCGGGGACGATGGCGCGGAAGTCGACGCGCCAGCCGGTGCGGCTCATGCCCAGCGGCTTGAAAATCCGGGCGGCGGTGAAGTCGGCCAGGCTCTGGCCGCTGACCCGGCGGACGATCTCGGTCAGCAGGTTGTAGCCGCTGTTGGTGTAGCTGTACTCGGCGCCGGGCAGATAATTGAGGCCGCGCTGCCGGACGATCAGGTCGAGGATGTCGGCCTGGGTATAGGCGCGGGTGGTGCGGGGCCAGCCCTGCCACCAGGCCAGTTCGCCCCAGTCGCGCAGGCCGCTGGTGTGGTTGAGCAGCTGATCGATGGTGATAGGCCGACCGTAGTCGGGCAGTTCTGGCAGGTATTTGCGGATGTCGTCGGTCAACCGCAGCTTGCCGTCCTGCACCAGCAACAGGATGGCGGCGGCGGTGAACTGCTTGGACACCGACCCGGCCTCGAAGGGGGTGGCGGCGGTGATCGGCGCGGAATGTTCGAGATCGGCGACGCCATAGGCCCGCTCGACCAGCGTCTCGCCGGCGCCGACCGCCGAGACCGCGCAGCCGGGCGTGTTCGGGCCGGTGAAGCCGGCGAAGATGCGGTCGACCTCCGCGCCCCGATCCACCGAGCCGGCGGGGGCGGCCGGGGCGGGGGCCGGCGACTGGGCAAGCGCCGGCGTCGCCAGCAGGGCCGCGGCGATGCTCAGCAGAAGGCGTCTGGAGGTCCCCATCAGCCGCTAGGTATCGCGACGCGCGCCGTTGCGCCAGACGTCTGGCGCGGGGCTCGATTTGATGGACTCAAATCGCCCTGCTCCAGAGTTCCTGTTGTCGCGCGTTTGATCCGATGACCGGTTCCCACCAATCGGAACGCGCTCTAGGCCGGCGGTTGTGTCGCCGCCCGCTTGAGGAAGGGCTGCGGCTTCCAGCGGACCAGCGACCGCCACAGCCATTCGAACGGTCCGTAGTGGAACCGCTGCATCCACGGCCGGCTCCAGAGCAGGATCAGCAGCCAGATCGCGGCCACCACATAGTAGAGCTCGAAGCGCTGCAGCCGGCCGTAGAGGCCCAGGCCATAGCCGCAGAAGACGAGGCTGGTGAGGATTGACGTGCCCAGATAGTTGCTCAGCGCCATCCGTCCCGCCGCCGCCAGCCGGTTGACCAGCCAGCCGACCGCGCCCGACCGGACCAGCAGCAGGATGCCGCTGGCGTGGGCCAGGGCGATGAAGGGCCGAGGCAGCCCGCCCCAGTAGCCCAGATCATGCAGCACCAGCGGCTCGACGCCGCTCTGGACAATGCGCCAGGCCAGCCAGGCCGTGACCGGCATGCCGACCCCCCAGCCCAGCGCCGCCACCGCGGCATAGGCGCGGCTGGACCAGCCGAGGGTGAAGAAGCCCAGGCGGTAAAGCCCGACGCCGATCATCATCTGGGCGATGGCCTCCGGCAGGCTGCTGTTGATCAGGAACACCGTCTGCATCAGCGCGGCCACGAAGGCCCGGGCCTTGAGGGCGTCGAGGAATCCGCCTCGGTAGGCGCGCAGTTCTCCCTCGCCGAAACTGGCCGGCGGATTGAGCAGGAAGCCCTCCTCGCTCCAGGCCTTGCGGATCGCCTCGCTGGCGTCCGGCGCCTGGGCCGCCTCGCGAAGCTGGGCCAGATGGGCGCCGTCATACAGGCCCTTTGCGGCCATCAGGGCCAGGCCGACAGCGCCGATGAGGATCAGCAGCCGCGGCGACCAGCGGCGGACCAGGAAGACCAGGGCGCCGGCCAGGGCGTAGGTGACCAGGATGTCGCCGAAGAACAGGAAATAGGCGTGGATCATGCCGAACACGAAGAGCCAGAAGACCCGCCGGTAGTGGATCGAGGCCGGACCGGGAATCCTGCCCTCGGCCCGGTCGGCGATCAGCATCATGCTGGCCCCGAACAGCATGGTGAACAGCCCGCGCATCTTGCCGTCAGCGACGACATAGTTCACGGCCCAGACCCAGAGATTGGCGCCCTCGTGACCGCCGTAATAGGTCGGGGTGATGTAGGCGAAGGTCGGCAGGCCCATGCCGACGATGTTCATCAACAGGATGCCCAGCACGGCCACGCCGCGCACCGCGTCTATGGAAATATGCCGATCATTGCCGGTCATGTCGCTCCCTCCCCAGGGTTGGCGGAAGGGTGACCTGTCAGCCGTGACAGTCAAGCAGAGAGAAGAGCGGGCCCGGCGTTCGCGGTGGAACGCCGGGCCCGTTCAGTAGCCGAACAGATCGTCGGCCAGGACGTCGGCCGGCTCGTACCGGAAACCCGGCCGGGCGGCGGCGCCGAGGGCGTTGACCAGTTCCCACTGCGCCCGGCCGACGTGCGCGCCCATGGCCTGAAGGGCGGCGGCCAGAGCCGGACGGTCGACCTTGGGGACGGCGTCGTTGTTGCGCCCCCGGGCCTCGTTCAGCCGCCAGCCATAGACGGCGTCGCGGGTCAGTTCGACCACGGCGCCGCTGCCGCCCGTCCATTCCAGATAGGCGTAGTCGCCGCCGGCGGCCCAGGCGATGCGGTCGCTGGCCAGGCAGTTGCGGAACCGCCCGGCCGCCTCGCGCATGGCCGCCTTGCTGGCCAGCGGACGCAGGGTCGGACCGCCCGCGAAGGGCTGCACCGGCAGGTCGGCGACCACGTCGTCGGCGACCCGTTCGAACAGGGCCTTGAGGTTGCCCGTCCGGCCCCAGCGCTCCGCCGCCCGGTCGGCCGCCGCCGGACCGTCCCGCCGGACGATCACCGCATGGGCCTCGGCCAGCAGCTCGGCCTGCCCCCGGTCAAGGTTCAGCCAGGCGCCGCCGGCCCGCAGCACGGCCACCGGAATGGCCGCCAGCCCCCGCACGTCCGCCGGGGTGATGGCTTCCGCGTGACGCAGCAGCTTGCGCCGGTCCGGATCGGCCAGCAGGTCCAGCAGCAGCCGGTAGTCGGCCGCCGCCCAGGCCTCCTCGCCCAGCCGCCCGAGGGCGCGGGCCAGGCCTTCCGGCGCGGCCGGCAGGACCGCGCGGATCGCCGCCTTCAGCGGGCCATCCAGCATCTCGACCAGTCTCGCCGGCGCCGGACCGTCGAGCGACAGGCCCACGCAGACTAGGTGGCGGCGCGAGGCCTCGGCCAGCAGGAACGGGCCGTGCGGCGCGGGCCACAGATCGGCGATCTGGTCGGCGAAGTCGCCGGCCAGCTTCCGCAACAGCGGGGTGGGCTCTCGGGCGCGGGCCCAGGGGCCCGTCCAGACGTACATGACCAAATGCTCCAAACGTCGTCGATGACGACGCCTGGAAGAGCGCCGCCGGTTAGCTGTGCGGGAACGCTCGCGTCATGGCCCCGCCAGGACGCGCGCGCAGCCGTTGGCCTGGAAGGCCTCGGCTGAATATGTGGGCGCGCGTTTTCATGCGGCGGGTGGTCTCCAGATTGAGGGCGCGGCGTTTCTCACGGAGAACGCCGGTTGGCAAGGGGCGTCTGGTCGCTTGCCGTAACCTGTTGCCGGGGAGGCACGGGTTCAGAAGCTGCCGGTGTTGGACAGGTGGCAGTAGGGCTCGACCCGCGGGGCCTCGCCCGGATAGGCCTGGGCGTGGAGGATTTTCCAGCCCCTGCGATCGTGGACAAAGTCGATGCCGATCTCGAGGGCCGGCGCTGTCTCGCCGTCCGACGCTGCGGCCGGCGTGGCCCGCCAGACGCCGCGCGCGCTTTCCGCGTCGGCGGCGATGACCAGATAGGCCCACTCTCCCGACCCGGCGGGGCCGAGCAGGGCGCGGAACCCGTCCACGTCCAGGTAGGCCTCGGTGGAGGCCAGTTTGAAGCCTTTGTCTTTCTTCAGAAATAGATTGCCGACCGCCTTGGCGTCGTCCTTGTCCGTCGGCTGCTGCAGCCGGGCCATCACCCCATTGACGGCGTTGGCGACAATGATCCGCGCGCTCTCGTTCGGGACGGGGCGGGTCTGGCATTCCCGCTCACGGCGTTCGGACTGGATGTTGCTGAGCATCAGGCCGATCTCGACCTGCCCGGCGGCGGGCGTGGAGGCGGCGACCAGCGCGAGCGCGACGAGCGCTCCGCCGGCGAGGGCGGGTTTGAGACGGGTCATGGCTCAGAAGCTGCCGGTGTTGCTGCTGTGGCAGTAGGGTTCGACCCTCGGCGCCTCGGCCGGATAGGCCTGGGCGTGAAGAATTTTCCAGCTGCCCCAGCTGCGGACCAGGTCGATGCCGATCTCGATGCCGGTCGGGGCCTCCCCCTCGATCAGGGGCGCGGTGCGCCAGACGCCGCGCGCGGTGCCGAGGTCGGCGGCGATGACCAGCTGCGCCCAGTCGCCTGACGGGTTGGCGCTGATCAGGGCGCGGAAATCTTCCTGGCTGAGATAGGCCTCCGTCGAGGCCAGCTTGAAGCCCTTGGTCTTGCTGGAGAACAGTTTGTCGATGGCCTTGGCGTCACCTTCGGCGGGCGGTTGGCGCAGCCGGGTCATCAGGCCGTTGATAGCGCCGGTGGCCTTGGCGGCCTCGCCCGGCGGAGGAAAGGGGCGATGCTGGCATTCGGACTCCTGCTGCGCGGCGGAAATGTTGCCGACCATCGTGCCGATCCAGGCCTGGCTGGCGGCGGGCGAGGAGCCGGCCAGCAAGGCGAGCGCAACGACGCCGCCGCTGAGGTAGGCGATTTTCATGAAGTCCCCCAAGGATACGCAACCGACGCCTGCAAACGGCGCGATCCGGTTCAATCTGGCGCATCCCCATCGGATGGCAAGCGCTATCGGACGGTCGCTTTACCTTTGGGACGCCTGACATCGAGGCCCGGGCGGCCTCGAAATCGTCCGTGTTCAGCGTCTTCCCGCAGGTCCAATTGCGTCATCATGCAGTCGGCGCAATGGCTGGTCGAAGCCGCATGATCCTGAAGGTCAGCACAGCGGACCAGACCGCCAGCAGCAGTACGCAGAGATAGCTCCCCTCCGGCCCCTCCGCCCCGCCGGTGAGCAGGTCTGAACCCTGCGGAACGAGCTTGAGCAGAAGCGCGGGAACATGGGCGTCGATGCCCGTCACAGGCAGTTCGAAACCGACGGCCAGCGACCAGTTCCAGCCCGAGTGCCACCCCATCACGCCCCAGATATTGTTGGCCTTGATCGCCCAGCAGCAGGCGAAGAGCGAAAACATAAAGGACCCCAGGGTCACCAGCCAGAACTGCCCACGGCTGAAATGCAGCAGCGTGAAGAGGGCCGAGGTCAGCAGGACCGCGACCGGCAGGTTGATCCTTCGGGCGATCGCCGACATCAACCACCCCCGGAACAGCAACTCCTCAGAACTGGCCTGGACGATGAAGCAGGCCAGCAGGGCGAGGACCGCCGGCAGGCTCGCCGGCGTATACAGCGCCGGCGCGATGGCGCCGGTCTTGAATCCGCCGAACAGCAAGATGGCGACGATCACTGACAGAATGGTCGCCAAACCCAGCACCAGACCCCGCACAAAGCTCTTCCGCGCGCCCGGCAGGCCCAGACCGATGCTGGCCAGGGAGCGCCGCTCGACCAGACGGGTCCAGGCCAGGACGATCAGCGACGTCAGGAAAAACGGGATCAGCAGGAAGACCAGCAATCCCCGCAGGCCGATGGGGGCGCCCCGCGCGTCGACAAAACCCAGGTCCGCAAACAGGCCGTCTGTCGCCAGCACTGGCGCGGCGACAAAGATCAGACCGATGACCGGGGCAAGCAGACCCCAGGGAATCCAGCCTCTGGCGTCTGATTGCGAAAACAGTCTGGTCGCCGCCATCCGGCCGCCCTCCCTTGTGCGCGGGCGCAAGGACGCCTGCCGGATTGGCAGCTAATCGAGGGCTCCAACGGGAGTATAGAATGATTGTGCAGGCCGCTGGCGGCTGGCCCGCAACCAGGCCTGCGGGGTCAGTCCGATCATCTGCCTGAACATCCGGACCAAGTGGCTCTGATCGGAAAATCCGCAGGCTATGGCCGTTTCCGCCCCGCTCAGCCCCTCAGACAACAGGCGCCGCGCCCGGTCGAGGCGGCGATAGGTGAGGTAGCGATAGGGGCTGGTGCCACACAGGCTGCGAAAGTCACGCGACAGGCTCCAGCGATCACAGCCGGCGGCGACCTCAAGCTCGGCCAGGGTGATCCCTTCCTCAAGACGATCCTCGATCACCTGCCGCGCCTGCTCAACCGCCTTCCGGTCAGGTCGCCCCATCCTGACAGGCTCGCCGGACAAGGCACTGAGCGCCGTGGCCAGGTCAAACAGCGCGTCCGCCTGGGCCAGCGGCTCAAGCGGCCGCTCAAGGTCTCCCAGCAGGGTGGTGATCGCCCGTCGCAGCGTCCCGTCGCCTGACACGCCCTCCCTGATGAAGGGCAGGGGCGCGCCATCCAGAATCTGGCTGATTTCACCCGGAGAAATATAGGCGGTGCGATAGCGAAAGGAGGTCCCGTCGCCGGCCCGGCCGTCGTGGAGTTCGTCGGGATGCAGCACGACAAGCTGTCCCTGCAGGGAGTGCCGTGTCGCGCCGCGATAGTCGAAGGTCTGGACCCCGTCCAGCGTGACGCCGATCGCATAGCTGTCATGCCTGTGCGGGCTGTAGGCGACGCCGGAAAAACAGCCCTCGATCCGATCCAGGTCGCCCGGCGCCCTGCGCAGCCACGAGACCGCACCACCCTCTGGAGATTTGCCGTTCACGAACAGATCCGGTGCGACGGGCGTTGCTGGGCGCCCCGATCGCCCCTGTCATGGCACGGTTCCGCCGCCCCGCAACGTGAACAGTTGGAAAGGTCGGCCCCGGCGCCTCAGGCGCCGAGAATCCAGCCTTCCTCGGCCTCGACGATGGCGATCTCTTCGGCGGACACATCCTTGGCCGGTCCGAAGGCTTCGCCCAGCTTGCCGGCTTCGTCCAGTCGCAGGAAATGCTCGCACAGGGCCCGAACCTGGGCCCGGTCGACGATCTCTCCGGCTTCGGGGCGTACGTCGCCGAGCGCCGGATAGACCTCGGCGAACACCGCCTCCAGGCCCTCGACATCCTCCGCCTTCAGCGTCTTCCAGCCGGTCTGGAACGGCCAGACCTTCGCCCTGTCGCCCAACTCGGCGGCCAGAGCCGCCACCGCGGGAATGCCGACGATGGCCTGACTGCCGACCGTGCCGTTGCCGAAGATCTGCCAGACGCTCTTGGCCCCCGACTTGCCCTTGCCCCGGGTGGCGATCTCGGCGGCCCGCAGCACCGGCGGCAGGTCGTCGCCATGCTCGGGCTTGGTCGAGGACAGCCAGGTCTGGGCGTCCTTGGCCGGGCAGCCCCAGAAGGGGCGGGCGGCGTCGGTCATCAGCCGGTTGGCCTTGTTGGCCACGGCGAAGCGGTTGTTCACATTGGTCGGCTTGTCGACCACGTTGTCGACGAGGAACTTCCACATGCCGGCCCAGTCAGCGATTTTCAGACCCAGCCTGGCGGCGGTGCCGCGCGGATAGCCGAGCGGAAAGTCGAAGCCCACCAGGGCGCGTTCGCCGCGTCGGCGCAGGTCGGCGAGAATCTCGCGCAGGGTCGCCATCGCCGCCGCCCGGGTGGCGGGATTATGCGCCTCGAAGGTCGGCCGGAAGCGGATGTCCCGCTTGATGACGCCGATCCAGATGGAATCGCGGCCCGTCTTCGGGGTGGAAGACGCGCTCCAGTCGACCATCACATAGGCGTCGAACAAACGCGCCACTCGTAACTCTCCAGTTCTGTTGCCGGCGGCTTGTAGGCCAAGCAGGCGTTTGCCGAAAGGCCGGGCCCGACGGATTGACGGGAAATCCCGCCGCCTCGAAACCACTATAGCGGGAATGACCGCCCGCGTCGTCCGGCCGGGTGACGTGAACGCGGCGATTCTGTCATAAGCGCGTGCTAGGTCGCAGCGGCGATCATCGCAGGGAGACAGTTCTGCTCATGAGACTTGCCGCCATCACCGCCCTTTGCCTGCTGGCCGTCGCCTGCGGCCCTGGACCCGGCAAGATCAACAAGGTGCAGGCCGCGCCGCCCCTGACCGGTCCGACCTTCACCACCACCGGAACCCTGTCGTCGGTCACCCTCGACACCGCCACCATTGACCACGCCGCCGCGCCGGAGGCGGGCCTGGCTGCGGGTCGCACGCAGTTCCACACCTTCGCCGACGTGATGGCCATGGCGCCGGAAGCGCCGGGCGCGCCGGTGACCCTGAGTTTCCGCAAGCAGGGCGACTCCTGGGCGCTGACCCGGCTCGAACCGGCTCCGGCGCGCTGAATTTGCATACCCCTCTTTTGAGGGGGGCGAAAATCCACCGATATTGCTAGCGTGGTGATGACACCAACGGGCTGGACGCATCACCATGAAGAAAACGTTTCTCACCGTCGCCGCGGGCGCGCTGTTCGCAGCGGCGCTCGCGTTGCCGATGACCGCCAGCGCGGCGGTCGATCTGAAGGTCAAGAAAGACACCGCCGCCGGCGACACCGGTCGGTGCCTGGCCAGCACGGTCCTGTTCGCCAAGCTCAGCGAGGAGGTGAACAAGGACTCCGAGGACAAGACCTTCGCTGAACTCAGCGTGGTCTGGATCGACTTCCTCAAGACCAAGGACGAAGCCTACCAGAAGACGGCAATGACCCAGATGAGCGCCACCGCCGACGGCTACTCCAAGGCGATGGACAGCAAGTCGACCGAGGACGTGCTGGCCCAGATCGTCGGCGACGTCACCGGCTGCCTGGAATACCTCGAATAGGGCTGGTCCTCAGGCCCGAACAACGGTCCGCCCCTTGCGTCCTGGCGCAAGGGGCGTTTCCGCGTGGGGTCAGCTGAGCTTGACCAGCATCTTGCCGAGGTTCTCGCCCTTGAAGAGCTTGATGAAGGCGCCGGGGGCGTTCTCGATGCCCTCATCGACCGTTTCCTTCCATTTGACCTGACCGGAGGCGATCCAGCCGGACATGTCCTGCAGGAAGGCCGGCAGCATGTCGTAGGAGTTGGAGACGATGAAACCCTCCAGCTTCAGGCTCTTGCCGACGGCCTGGATGATGTTGGACGGGCCCTTGGGCTCTCCGGTCTCATTGTACTGACTGATCATGCCGCACAGGGCGAAGCGGGCGAAGGGGCGGGCCGAGTCGATCGCCGCTTCCAGGTGCTCGCCGCCGACGTTCTCGAAATAGACATCGATGCCCTTGGGCGCGGCCTCGCGCAGCGCCGCCTTGAGGTCACTGGTCTTCTTGTAGTCGATGACGTGATCGACGCCGATCTCCTTGAGGAAGGCGACCTTCTCGTCGCCGCCGGCCGAACCGATGACCGTGTGGCCCTTGAGCTTGGCGATCTGGCAGACGACCGAGCCCACCGCGCCCGCGGCGGCCGAGACGAACACCACATCGCCTTCCTTCAGGGCGGCGATTTTCAGCAGACCCACATAGGCGGTCATGCCGGGCATGCCGGCGACGCCGAGGAAGGCCTGGATCGGCAGGCCGTGGGTGTCCAGCTTCTGCACCGCCGAGGCCTGGGCGTTGAAGGCCTCGCGCCAGCCGAACATGCTCTGCACCGTGTCGCCGACCTTGAAGGCCGGATCGTTGGAGGCGATCACCTCGCCGACGGCATGGCCCTGCATGGCCTCGCCAAGCTGGAACGGCGGGCTGTAGCTGGGGCGGTCGTACATCCGGCCCCGCATATAGGGGTCGACCGACATGTAGTGGTTGCGCACCTGCACCTCGCCGGGGTCGGGGGCCGGCAGGTCGACCGTGGCGATCTCGAAATTGGCGGCTGTCGGCAGGCCCTCGGGGCGGCTCTTCAGGCGCACTTCGCGGGATGTGGTCATGGGGTTTTCCTCCGGTTTTCGGTGTATTTTTCAAACAGATGTTTAGGCTCTTTGCCCCGTTCGCGAAAGGCGCGAACTGCGCTAAACCGCCGGGCATGAGCAAACTTCTCAAAGCCGGCGTGGTCGGATCGGGCGTGTTCGGCGGCTATCACGCGCGCAAATACGCCGAACTGCAAGACACCCGACTGGTCGGCATCTACGACCTGCATCCCGAGCGCTGCTTCGAGATGGCGAACCAGTTCGACGCCGAGGCCTATGGCGATCTGGCCGATCTGCTGGCGGATTGCGACATCGTCACCATCGCCTCTCCGGCCACGACCCACGCCGCCGCGGCTTTGCAGGCGCTGCAGGCCGGCAAGTCGGTCTATGTCGAAAAGCCGCTGGCCACGACCCTGGAGGACGCAGATCGCCTGATCGGCGCCGCCGCCAAGGGCGGGCTGGTTCTGGCCTGCGGCCACCAGGAGCGCGTGGTCTCGCAAGCCATGGGTCTGCTGGACATTCCGGAGAAACCCCTTCGGCTGGAGGCGGTGCGCAAGGGCACGCCCTCGATCCGCAGCAAGGACGTCTCGGTCGTGCTCGACCTGATGATCCACGACATCGACCTGGCCCTTTCCCTGACCGACGCCGACCCCTTCACGGTCGAGGCCGAAGGCAACGTCGACGAGATCACCGGCGAGGCCAGTTTCGAGGACGGCTTCACCGCCGTCTTCACCGCCGCCCGCAACGCGCAGGCCCGTGAGCGGACCATGCGGATCGTCTATCCCTCCGGCGTGCTGGAGATCGACTTCATCACCCGCGCCTTCAAGAATTCGACGCCCTTCGCCCTCAATCAGGACTTCACCGAGACTCCGGCCGGTCGCGACCCGCTCGGGACCAGCGTGCAGGGCTTCGTGGACGCCGTTATGGGCCGGTCGCCCCGGCCGGTGGTGACCGGCGAGGAGGCGGCCCGGGCGCTGGATCTGGGCCTGGCGGTGGAGCAGGCGGCGGGATTCTGATCCTGTTCGCCTCAGCGGCTCGTCATCCTGAGTAGCCTGCGCAGCAGGCGAGTCGAAGGATGCACACTGTCGCCGCGTCACCATTGAACCCACCTCGCAAAGGGCGCCATGCTGGCTCAAGACAAGGGAGACAGCGCCGCCATGACCACCGCCTGGGATTTCGACTTCACCGCCATCGACGGCCAGCCGCTGCCGATGACCACCTTCAAGGATCACCCGGTGCTGGTGGTCAATGTGGCCAGCAAATGCGGGCTGACGCCGCAGTATGACGGGCTGGAGAAGCTCTACGCGACCTATCGCGACAAGGGGTTTGTGGTGCTGGGCGTGCCCTGCAACCAGTTCGCCGGCCAGGAGCCCGGGACGGAGGCCGACATCTCCGAGTTCTGCCGCACCAACTTCGGCATCGAGTTCCCGATGACCTCCAAGGCTGATGTGAAGGGCGACGACGCCCATCCCTTCTACAAATGGGCGGTCGAACAGGTCGGCGAGCCGGCTGAACCGGTGTGGAATTTCCACAAGCTGCTGGTCGGCAAGGATGGGAGCCTGATCAACGTCTTTGGACCCCGCACCGAGCCGATGGATCCCGAGATCACCGCCGCCGTCGAAGCGGCCCTCTAGGGGCCTGCCAGCCGGGCGGGGGTGAAAACTTCCCGCCTGCCGCGCCGAGGTCGTTTGCAGCGCAACATTATTCCGCGCGGGACCCTTCCGAACCGCATCCGATTGCGCTAGTCCGGCTCGACAGTCGAGGAGGCGCACATGGCCCGCAAGCCGGACGGAACCTGGGATAAATCAAAGCTGCCGAGCCGGCATGTGACCGAAGGGCCCGCCCGGTCTCCGCACCGCTCCTACTACTACGCCATGGGCCTGGGCAGCCGCGAGATTCGCCAGCCCTTCGTCGGCGTGGCCAGCTGCTGGAACGAGGCGGCGCCCTGCAACACCGCCCTGATGCGCCAGGCCCACGCCGTCTCCGAAGGCGTCAAGAAGGCCGGCGCCACGCCGCGCGAATTCTGCACCATCACCGTCACTGACGGCATCGCCATGGGCCATGAGGGCATGCGCTCCTCCCTGGTCAGCCGCGAGGTCATCGCCGACAGCGTCGAGCTGACCATGCGCGGCCATTCCTATGACGCCCTGGTCGGCATCGCCGGCTGCGACAAGTCCCTGCCGGGCATGATGATGGCCATGCTGCGCCTGAATGTGCCCAGCGTCTTTCTCTACGGCGGCTCCATCCTGCCCGGTCGCTGGCACGGCAAGGACGTCACCGTCGTCGACGTCTTCGAGGCGGTCGGCCAGCATTCGGCCGGCAATCTTCCGGAATCCGAACTGACCGAACTGGAAAAGGTCGCCTGTCCCAGCGACGGCGCCTGCGGCGGCCAGTTCACCGCCAACACCATGGCCTGCGTGTCGGAAGCCATCGGCCTGGCCCTGCCGCTGTCGGCCTCCCTGCCGGCCCCCTATCTCGACCGCGACGCCTATGCGGTAGCCAGCGGCGAGGCGGTCGTCCGCCTGATCGAGACAGGCCTGCGCCCGCGCGACATCTGCACCCGCAAGGCCTTCGAGAACGCCGCCGTTGTGGTCGCCGCGACCGGCGGCTCGACCAATGGCGGCCTGCACCTGCCGGCCATGGCCCATGAGTGCGGCATCGAGTTCACCCTCGCCGACGTCGCCGAGATCTTCAAACGCGCCCCCTATCTGGCCGACCTGAAGCCCGGCGGCCGCTACGTCGCCAAGGACATGGGCGAGGCCGGCGGCATGCCGATGCTGCTCAAGACCCTGCTCGACGGCGGCTATCTCCACGGCGACTGCATGACCGTCACCGGCAAGACCCTGGCCGAGAATGTCGCCGATGTGGTCTGGCGCGACGATCAGGACGTCATCCGGCCCTACACCAATCCGCTGTCGCCGACCGGCGGCGTCGTCGGGCTGTGGGGCTCGCTCGCGCCGGAGGGCTCGATCGTCAAGGTCGCCGGGATGCAGTCCCACCGCTCGCACCGGGGCCCGGCCCGGGTGTTCGACGGCGAGGAGGCCTGTTTCGCCGCCGTCGAGGCCGGCGACTACAAGGACGGCGAGGTTCTGGTCATCCGCTACGAGGGACCGCGCGGCGGGCCCGGCATGCGCGAGATGCTGTCGACCACGGCGGCGCTGTCGGGCCAGGGACGCGGCGACAAGGTGGCCCTGATCACCGACGGCCGGTTCAGCGGCGGCACCCGGGGCCTGTGCATCGGCCATATCGGTCCGGAAGCCCAGCTGGGCGGGCCGATCGCCCTGATCGAGGACGGCGACATCATCGCCATCGACGCCGACGCTGGCACCATCGAGCTGGAGGTCCCGGCCGAGGAACTGGCGCGCCGCAAGGAGCACTGGAGGCCGCGGGTCACCAACTACGGCTCCGGCGCCCTGTGGAAGTTCGCCCAGACCGTCGGTCCGGCTCACCTCGGCGCGGTGACCCATCCCGGCTTCGAGGGCGAGCGGCACGTCTACGCCGACATCTGACCCCGCATGGCCTGGCCCATCGATCCCGCCGTCGTGCCGGCCTTCCTGGCGGCGATGGTGCTGGTCGAGCTGACGCCGGGTCCGAACATGGCCTATCTGGCGGCGCTGTCGGCGGACCGGGGGCGGCTGTCGGGCTTCGCGGCGGTGCTCGGGATCACCGCCGGCCTGGCGGTCTATCTGGTCGCCTCGGTGATCGGCCTGACCGAGCTGCTGCTGGTCTGGCGGCCGGCCTATGAGATCCTGCGCTGGGCCGGGGTGCTGTACCTTCTGTGGCTGGCCTGGGAGGCCTGGCGAGGCGCCGACCCGGCCCCGGACGGCGTGGCCCGGCCGAACGGCTCGGTGATGAGTCTGGTGCGGCGGGGCTTCCTGGCCAATGTCCTCAATCCCAAGGCGGCGCTGTTCTATGTCACCCTGCTGCCGGGGTTCATCCGGCCCGGCTTCGCGTCCGAGCCGGTGCAGGCAGGACTGTTCGGGACGGCGCATCTGCTGATCAGCCTGGCCCTGCACAGCCTGATCGTGCTGGGGGCGGCGGGGGCGGGGCAGGTCATCGCCGCATTCGCGCCGGGCTCGCAGCTGACCCGGGTGCGCAGGGGTCTGGCGATCGGCATCGCCCTGGTGGCCGTCTGGCTGGCCTGGCAGACGCGCCGCGGCTAGGGCAGGGCGCTGACCCCGAAGGCGTAGACGTGGCCGAAAAGCAGACCGGCCCAGACCAGCAGGGCCAGCAGCAGGCGCCACCAGCCGATCTCCATGATCTTCAGCGGCTGCCTGCCGGCGAGGATGGCCGCGAAGGGCAGGTTGGAGGTCTGGCCGGCGAAGGCGGTCCAGTCGGCGCCGAGGGCGGCGCGGCGCTTGGCGTCGATGCTCATGGTTCCGAACAGGCCGAGGACGGCCATGGAGCCGAACAGGATCAGGCCGGGGGTGTCGCCGTTGACCAGCAGATGGCCGGCCGCCCAGACCACCACGCCCCAGAGGAAGGGGTGGCGGGTGATGCGCAGCATGCCGCTCACCGGCTTGCTGATGGCGCCCTCCTGCTTGACGCTGGTCGGGTTGGGGGTGGTCAGGCCTGGGACGATCAGCAGGATCGCCAGCAGCTGCAGCCCGGCCTGGACCCATCGGGCCCAGCCGCTTAGGGCCCAGAGGATCTCGCCCTGTCCACGGGCGGCGCCGTAGGCCATCGACAGCCAGACGATCACCGCCAGGGAGGCGAGGGAAAAGCCGCCCATGTAGGCGGGCTCTCCGACCACCCCGACTAGGGCCCCGCGCAGGCGGGTGCCGGAGATCAGCAGATGCATCAGGACGAAGACGGCGGCGGCGGCGATCAGCGCGGTCATGGCTGTTCCTCCCTTGGACGCGGCGAAGGGTGCGGCATATAATTTACGCTGTCAATTACGTTGGTCTTCATCCTCGTAATCGCCGTCGAACAGGTCCGGCGCCGCGTCATCATCATCGTCCCAGGGCGGGGCGTCGTCGTTCTCTTCGGCCTCGTCGAAGCCGCCGCCGGCGGGGGGCGCGGCGGGACGGGCGACTTTCGGCGGCGGGGCCGAGGGCGGCGGCGGCGGGGCGGCGGAGACGGCGGGCTGGCGGGGGCGGCGGACGATGGACTCGATCCGCGCCAGCCACTGGTTGGCGGCCTGGGCGCAGCGGGCGGCGGTGGGCGCCTCGCGCCGGGTCTCGTCGCCGAGGGTCCACAGTTCCAGGTCGAAGTCCGGGTAGCGGGGATCGTCGAACACCAGCCGCAGCACCACCTCGCGGGCGGTGGCCGGCACCCGGTCCAGGGCCTTGCGCGGCTCGCCCCGGAACACCCGGGCGGCGACCTCGCCATCGACCAGAAGCTCGGCCCCGGTGACCTCCTCCAGGCGATAGACCATGCACCAGGCGCCCTTGTCCCAGACGGTGGCGAACAGGCCGGTGGTCACCGACAGGCCGGCGCCCCGGCCGCGCCCCCTGGCGATCAGGGTGGCCTCCGACGGCCCCTGCAGCACCCGCTTCAGCGCCCCGCCGATGCGGCGTTCCTCGTTGGTCAGCCACAGGATGAAGCTGCCCAGAAAGGTCACGGCGGTTCCGGCCAGGGCCAGGGTCACCAGAAGGCGCGCCAGTTCGTTCATGGCGCGACGCTACGCGGATTCCACCGAAGACGACACGGGCCGTCGCGCCGCGTCGAGACCGACCACCACGCCGGGTCGCACCCCGCTGGCCAGCATGTGGCGGGTGAGGCGTTCGAAGTGCTGGATGAAGCGGCGCAGACCTACTTTTTCCTCCAACAACAGTTTTCGGTTCAGAAGACCCGCCTGCTGCTCCTCGCGCCAGGCCTGGACGACCTCGAAACCGGGGGCGCGCAGGTGGAGAAAGCTGTCGAAGCGGTCAAACAGTATAGCATAGGGGCCGGCCAGATGGGTGTTTATCGCCGCGCGCCAGACGCCGTCCGGGTCTTCGTCCCGTTCCAGGGCGTTGACCGGTTTCTCAAGCATTTCAGGGGTTTGAGGCGTCGCGCCGAGGCACCAGCCGTCGATGAGGATGGCGCTGGGCGCGCCGCGGAACACCGGCCAGTCGGCCGGCGGCAGGCGATCGTCGGCCAGCTTGTCGAAGGCCGGCAGGGGCGTGGCGTCGTCCGGACCGGCGGCCGCCAGGCGATTGAGGACGTCGTCGAGCGCAGGCAGGTCGTGGGTTCCGGGTGGGCCTCTTGTGGCGAATTGTGGGTGGATCCGCCGGGCTAGCGTAGCCCGATATGAGGCCGGCCAGTAGACATCGTCCAGCGACAGACAGGCGGCGCCGATGCGGGCGGCGACGGCCCGGACCAGGGTGGTCTTGCCGCAGCCCTGGGCGCCGGAGACGCCGATCAGCGGCGGCCCGTTTTTACCCGGGCGAAACGCCAGGCGGGACAACAGCTCTGGCAGGTCGGGCGGGCGCGACGGCGTCATGCCGGACCCGCCGCCGGGTCGGGGCCTGACGGGCCGCGCCGGCTCATTCGGCCTTTGGCTTCGACTTTGGCAGCTTCTTGAAGATCAGCTTGTCGATGCGCCGCTCGTCCATGTCGACGATCTCGATGCGGTAGCCGCCATAGGTCAGGGTCTCGCCCTCGGCGGGGAGATGGCCCAGCCGCTGCAGCACCAGGCCGGCGGCGGTGTGGAAGCCGCCGTCCTCATCGACGTTGAGGCCGAGCACCTTGTTCAGGTCGTCGAGATCGGCGCGGCCCTCGACCAGGAAGCTGCCGTCCTCGCGGCGGACGATCGACTGGCTGGCGCCCTCGTCATGGGCCTCGGGGAAGTCGCCGGCGATCATCTCCAGCAGGTCGATGGCGGTGACCACCCCCTCCAGCGCCCCGAACTCATTGACCACGATGGCCATGTGGTGCGGCGTCTGCTTGAACAGGGTCAGGGCCTTGAGGACGGTGGTGGTCTCGGGGATGTAGAGGGGTTCGGCGATCAGGGAGGCGAGGTCGAGCGGCCCGCCGTCGAGGACCCGGTCCAGCACCATCTTCTTGTGGACGATGCCCCGGGGCTCGTCGATGTCCATCTCCTCGGCCACGACGATGCGGCTGTAGGGGCAGGCGCGGATCTCGTCGCGCAGGGTCTTGTCGTTGTCCGACAGCGAGACCCAGTAGACGTCCTTGCGCGGGGTCATTGCGACGCGGATCGGCCGGTCGCCCAGCCGCATGACCTCGCCGATGATCGCCTGTTCCTCGGGTTCGATCAGACCGGCGTTGGCGCCCTCGGCGAGGACGGTCTCGACCTCTTCCTGGGTGATGGCCTCGCCGCTGTCGTCCTTGACCCCCAGCAGCCGCAGCAGGCCGGCGGTGGAGAAGGTCAGCAGGGAGACGAAGGGGTGCAGCCCCCTGGCCATCAGCGACAGCGGCCGGGCGACGATGGCGGCGATGGTCTCCGGATAGATCAGGGCGAAGCGCTTGGGGGCCAGCTCGCCCAGCACCAGGGTCAGATAGGTCAGCAGCACCACGACCACGCCGGTGGCGATGATGTGGGCGTAGGGCGCCAGGACGGCGATCCCCTCGATCAGCTTGGACAGCTCTCCGGCGATGGTCGCCTGGCCGAAGACGGCGGCGAGGATGCCGATCAGGGTGATGCCGACCTGCACGGCCGACAGGAAGCGGGTCGGCTCCTCGGCCAGCTTGAGGGCCTGGGCGGCGCCCACGTCGCCCTTTTCGGCGCGGGACTGCAACTTGGCTTTGCGGGAAGAGACCACGGCCAGTTCGGACATGGAGAAGACGCCGTTGAGCACCACAAGGAGCAGCACGACGGCGCAGGCGATCAGGAGCATTGTCTCTTGGTCAGGCGACGGGGCGCAGCATGCCCCTCGGGCGGGAGCATAGGGCTTGCAGGGGGTTTAGGCGAGATGGTGGTTTGGGGGGATTGACCGGGCCCCTCAAGGCATGTCCGGATCGGCGCCGGAACTGCGTTCTGACCGTTGAACCGCAACCTCCGGAGCGCCCGATGGCCCACCGTCACACCCTCTCCCTGATTCTCGTCGCCGCGACCCTCGCCGGCTGTGGTCCCTCGCCGAAGGAGCGCACGATCCGCAATCCGGAGACGGGTGAAAAGGCCACCGTGACGACCGGCCAGGGGATCGCCGCCCCCCGCAACATGCCCGCCTACGCGCCGCTTTATCCCGGCGCGGTGGTGGAAAGTTCGGTCGACGGCGTCTCCGCCTCCGCCGATGGCGGACAGCGCGGCGGCATGGTGTCGTTCCGCACCAGCGCCGCCCCGGCGAAAGTCGCCGACTTCTACCGCGGCCGATTCGACGCTTCGTCGTTGAAGGACCGCAGCGAGACCAACATCAGCGGCAGCATCATTCTGGGGGCGGCCTCGGCCGGCGGGGGCGGCGAGGGGGTGCAGGTCAGCATCGTTCCGGCCGAGGACGGCGGCGGCAGCGTCGTCACCCTGATCTACAACCACGGCGGTTGACGCGGGCCGGGCGGCGCGACACCTTGTGACACAAGGCTTTGCGGAGTGCGGCGCGTGGACTGGGCAAGGCTAGAGGAGGCGCTGGATCAGGCCCTCGACCAATCGCCGGCCACGCGCCAATCCTGGATCGACACCACCTTTGCCGATGCGCCGGAGCTGCGCCGCGAGCTGATGTCGCTGCTGGCGGCGGCGGAGGCGGGCGCAGATTTCCTGATCAACGACGAGGAGACGCTGGTCCAGAGCCTGCTGGCGGGCGCCCGGCTGGGGGTCTGGCAGGTCGCCGACCTGCTCGGCGCCGGCGGCATGGGCGAGGTCTACCGGGTCGAGCGGGTCGACGGGGAATACCAGCAACAGGCGGCGCTGAAGCTGATGCGGGCCCTGCCTGCCAGCTACCTCGCCCGTTTCCAGGCCGAGCGGCAGATTCTGGCCGGACTGGAGCATCCCGGGATCGCCCGGCTGCTCGACGGCGGCCTGAGCGACGACGGCCGGCCCTATATGGTGCAGGAGTTCGTCGAGGGCGCGCCCATCGACCAGTGGTGCGTCCGGCGCCGCTGCGACCTGCGCCAGAAGGTCGAACGGATCATCGAGGTGTGCGACGCGGTGCGCTACGCCCACGGCAAGATGATCGTGCACCGCGACATCAAGCCGTCCAACATCCTGGTCACCGACGAGGGCCGCACCCGGCTGATCGATTTCGGCGTCGCCCAGCAGGTCGATCCCGAGGACGGCGGCGTGGTGCGCTCGCCGGTGTCCATCGAGTTCGCCGCGCCGGAACTTCTGGAGGGCGAGAACGCCTCGGTGATGACCGATGTCTACGGCCTGGCGGCGACCCTGTTCGAGCTGCTGACCGGCCGGCCGCCGATCGACGTCGCCGGGCTGGCCGCGCCGCTGGCCGTCCAGCGGATCGCCGATCAGCCGCCCGCCCGCCTGGTCAGCCTGTTGCCGCCCGCCGAGGCGCGCACCGCCCTGGCGCGAGACCTCGACGCGGTGCTGGACAAGGCGCTCGGCAAGCGGGCGGCAGGGCGATACCAGACGGTCGAGGCCTTCGCCGCCGACCTGGATCGGGCGCTGGTCCGGCAGCCGGTGACCGGCCGCAAGGACGACCGCGCCTATGTCGCGCGCCGATTCCTGCTGCGAAACCGCTGGCCGGTGGCGGCCGCGGCGGCGGTGGTGCTGAGCCTGAGCGGCGGGCTGGGGGTCGCCCTCGACCAGGCGGCGCGGGCCGAGCGGGAACGCGACGCGGCCCTGCAGGAGCAGGCCCGGCTGCAGGCGGTGCAGAACTATCTCTATTTCATGCTGCGCTCGGCCTCGGAGAGCACCGGCGCCGACGCCTCGGCCACCCTGAACGCGGCGGCGGGCAGGGTGCTGGAACAGTTCAAGGCCGATCCTGAGCACGGCGGCCCGGTCGTGCGGATGCTGGGCGAGCTGTATTTCTACATGAACGACTACGAGGCCGCCGAGCCGCTGCTGACCGGTCTGATGACCGTCAAGGGCGTCGACCCCGCTCTGGTCGCCTCGGCCGGCTATGATCTGGCGCAGATCAAGGAGCGGCAGGCCGATCCAAAGGAAGCGCGCCGGCTGCTGCTGCGGTCGCAGGCCTTCTGGGGGAGCGATCCGATCCGCTGGCGCTCGGAGCTGGTCGACAGCCGGCTGCTCGAGGCCCGGCTGCTGCGCGACGAGGGCAAGGTCGAGGAGGCGGTGCTGCTGCTGCGGGGAAACCTGCCGGCTCGGATCGCCATCAGCGGGCCCAGCCATCGGGACACCGGCGTCTATCACAACGACCTGGGGGTGATGCTGGTGGCGGCGGGACGGCCCGGGGAGGCCGCGCCGTCGTTCCGCGCCGCCCTGGGAGTCTGGGCCGCCAATGGCCTGGAGAACGGCCCCGACGCGCTCAATACGCTGAACAATCTGGCGGCGCTGGAGGTGTTGTCCGGCCGGCCGGCCCAGGCCGAGCCGCTGTTCCGCCAGGCGGTGGCCGTGCGGCGCGAACTGTATGGCCCGTCCGCCGCCACCGCGGCCCTGATCAGCAACCACGGCAAGACGCTGGTGCTGCTGGGGCGCAACGCCGAGGCGATCCCGTTGTTGCGCGAGGCGTCGGAGATGGCGCGACGGCACGCCGGCGTCGCCAGCCTGCACTATGCGTCGGCTATGGCCGGTCTCAGCGAGGCGACCCTGGCGACCGGCCGGACATCGGAGGCGGAGCGGCTGACGGTCGCCGCCCTGGGCGAGGTGCGGTCAGCCCTGGGGCCCGACCACCCGGCGACGGCGGTGGTCGAGATCGCGCTGGGCCGGGTCCGCGCCGTCCAGGGGCGCAAGGGCGAGGCGCGGACGCTGCTGGATCATGCGACCCGGACGATGGCGGCGATCGGGCCGGCCGGCGCCGCCCAGATCAAGGCGATCGACCGGATCAGAGCCCGCTATGGGCTGAGGTGACGGGCGCGGCCGGAGACATGGGCAGGGCGCCCGGGATGTCGTCGCCGTCCTCGCTGAGGGCGCGGTAGAGCCAGGCGCGGGCCTTGACCCAGTCGCGGCGGACGGTGCGGTCGGTGAGGCCCATGATCCGCGCGGTCTGTTCGTCGCTGTAGCCGGCGAAGAAGCGGAACTCGACGACCTGGGCCAGGCGCGGGTTGAGCCGGGCCAGCCGGGCCAGGGCCTCGTCGAGATCGACCAGCCGGTCGTCGCTTTCCCAGAAGGGTTCGATGTCCTCGGTCAGGGGATCGATCTTGCCGGCGCCCCGCTTGGCGGCCAGGCGGGCGCGGGCGTGGTCGACCAGCACATGGCGCATGGCCAGGGCGGCGGCGTGCAGGAAGTGATTGTCGTCGAGAAAGCCCTCGCCGCGACGCAGCCGCAGCCAGGCCTCGCTGATCAGGGCGGTGGTGCGCAGGGTTTCCCCGGCCTGACACCGGAACCGCTCGCGGCGGGCGATCTTGCGAAGTTCGCCCCACATCTCGACCGCCAGCCGGTCGGCGGCGAGGCGGACCGGCGGCGGGACCTCCGGCTGGATCGACTGAACCGCAACTGCACTCATGACGCTGCCTCTGACCTGACCAACCTTGAGAAATCTAGCCGAAACCCCGCACGGCGCCAGTGCGGTGTCCGCGCCGGGGCCGCCATTGCGTTCTTCCGTTGACGGGCGCCCAGCCCCTTGCCGGAGGATACGACCTGATGAGACCCCTGACGATCCTGGCGACCGCCAGCCTGGCCATGTTGCTCGCCGCCTGTGGACAGCCCGGAAGCGACGCCGCTTCGGCCGCGGGGGAGCCGGCCTCCGCTCCCGCAGACGCCCCCGTCGCCGCCCGGGCGCCGGCCGATGTGATCGAGGCGGTGAAGTGCTGGGGCCTGGTGCAGGGCGCCTACACCTATCACATGGCCATGCCGGAGCAGGCGGCGGGACTGCCCATGGCGACGGAGGCGCAGAAGACGGCCTGGTTCCATGAGGCGCTGCGCCGCGCGGGCCGGGCGGGCCTCGATCAGGCCGCGTTCGGGGCTCTGCAGGACGAGTATCAGATGTCCAACCGCTTCGCCGTCGCCAGCGCGCGGGAAGCGGCGGTGCAGCCGCTGACGGCCTGTATCGCGGCCACGCCGGCCGACCCCGGAGAGCCGCCGCAACTGCCGGAAGGCTGACAGCGAACGGCGCGGACCGGTATCGCCGGTCCGCGCCCGCCGCCCGGCGCTGCTCCAGAGTCTTTGTTGTCGCCTGTCTGGTCCGATTACCGGTTCCCACTCATCGGAACACGCCCTAGCCCGGCGTCCGTTCGAGGACAATCGCCACCCCGGTCCTGTCGCCGGGCGCGTAGTAGCGTCCGCGCAACGGCCCCCTGGCCGGCTTGCGGCTGAAGGTCAGCCTATGGTCGAGACCGTCGGCGCCGGGGCGCAGATAGAGGTCGGCCCATTTGCCGCGCAGGGCGCCGCGATCGAACTGGCCGCCGAGGTCGATGAACTCGCAGGTTCCGGTTCCGCTGACGGGCAGGGGCTGTTCGACGTCGCAGAAGGGTTGCAGCAGGACGAAGCTGCCTTCCAGCCGCCGCCCGTCGTGCAGGATCTGCAGATGCATGATCGCCGCGTCCGCCGGGTCGCCGGCCCGCACCACCCGCCAGTTTCCCTGCAGGGGACCGGCCGGGCGCAGGGACCGGGCGTCCTCGCCCATGCCGGCGTCGCCGCCAGGCCGGGGCTGACCCCGGGCGACGGCGGGGCCGGTCAGGGCGACGCTCGCCGCGAGGCCGAGAAGCAGGAGGCTCATATGTGTCCGGGTCATGCGGTCAGCCCATCGGCTCGACGTAGTTGGCCTGAAACACCGTCCGGCCGTCCCGGGTCGGGAAGACGTTGATGCTGTAGCTGGTCCGGCCGTCCGGGCTCTCGACCGTCAGGTTCACCTCGCCCTTGGGTCCGGTGGTCTCCGGCTTCATCGCCAGATCGCCGGAGGGCATGGTCTTGCGGAGCCAGGCCAGCAGGTCGCCCTGCGACGACGGCGAGTCGCCCATGATCGTGCCGCTTCTCCGCACGCCGTTGGACATCGGCATGTGCATGACGATGCGCGCATTGCCCGGCAGGACGACGAAGGCCGGCAGGGTTTTGGCGATGTCGGGATTGGTGATCGCGAAGTTGCCGGCCAGAGAGCCGGAAGCGGTCGGGGCGGACGCGGTCGGGGCGGCTGGCGCGGATGGGGTCGCGGCGGCGGGCGCCGGCGCGTCCGTGGGCGGGGCGGCGCTATCACAGGCCGCGAGGGCGAGGACGGCCGCGCCGAGGAGGCACGGCAGCGTTGTGACGGCCGGCTTGCGGGGCGCGGTCATTGCGCCGCTCCCGCGCCGGGGCCGGCCGCCATCAGCGCCTCGACCTCGCGGGCGACGGCGGCGTCGCGATGATCCAGTTCGCCGTTCCAGCGATCGAGAGGCGTTCCGTCGCAGAAGGACCAGAAGCCGATGAAGCCCTTGCGGGCGCGATCGAAGTTGAACTGGATCTTGCCCCAGTAGCGGGAGCCGTCGCGCTCGGTTTCGCAGGGGTGGTCGGAGGTCGGCTGGATCCAGTAGCCCTCGATGGTGTCGATGCCGTCGGGGCCATCGCTGCCCTTGTGGCGGACGCCGTCGAAGCGGCCCTGGCCCAGGGCGTAGCGGCCGCCGGCCCCGGCCTCGTCCCAGCGGTCGATGATCAGGTCCTGGAAGTCAGTGCGATAGACGTTGCCGATCACCTGCGGCTCATAGGCGGTGACGACGAGGGGCGTCTTGCGGTCCGGCAGCGGGCCGGAGGGGTCGTTGACCGGGGCGGTTCCCGTGGCGGTCACGTCCGCGCCGGGGGCGCCCGTGGCCGGGGCGGGGTCGGCCGGCGCGGTCGCGGCCGGCCGGTTGCAGGCGGCCAGGGTCAGCAGGCACAGGCCGAGCGGGGCGATCAGTCGTCTGTTGGTCATCGCGGGGTCCCTCCCAGGGCTAGAACAGCTTGCCGATGGCGTCCCGGACCTTGTCCTGGACCTTGCGCTCGACCTCATCGCCGGCGGCCTTGACGGTGCGGTCCACCGGCGGCGGCAGGGGCTTGCCCCGGGCGCGGGCCTTGCGGGCGGCGGGGGTGTCGGCGGCCGGATCAGTGGCGGGAGGTGCAGTCGCCTGGCCGGCGAGGGTCGGCGCCGCGCCGGCGGCGGGCGCGGCCGGGACGGCGGGGGCGGCGGCCTGCTGGCTGGCCATCTGGGCCTGGACCTCGGCGACGATGACCTCGTCCCGGCGGGCGAAGGCGCCGTTCCAGCGGTCCAGGGGCGTGCCGTCGCAGGCGCCCCAGAAGCCGATGAACTCGCTGCGGTCGGTGTTGAAGTGGAACTGTATCTTGCCCCAGTAATAGCTGCCGTTGCGGGCCGTGTCGCAGCGGGTCGCCGCCGAGGCCTGCACCCAGTAGCCGGTGATGATATCGCCGCGCCCGGCGCTCTCGGAGCCAAGCTCGCGCTCGCCCTCGAACCAGCCCCCGGCCGAGCCGTCGCCGGCATAGCGGCCGGCGGCGCCGGCGCGGTCCCAGCGGGTGAGGGTCGTGGGGCCGAAGTCGCTATCATAGACGTTGCCGATCTCGTCGGGCTCGTAATCGAGCACGTAGCGGGGCGGGTCGGTCTTCGCGGCGGGGGTCCCGGCGAGTGCCGGAAGGGCCAGGGTCAAGGCGGCCAGCATAAGGGCCGCGGCGGTGAGATTGCGCATCGTCAAGAACTCCAGGTCTGTCCCGTCGTTTCGAGAAACGGGATTGGCCGGTGTGGGCGGACAGCGGTCGGCGAGATTTTTTCGCCGGGCGGCGAATGGCGGGCGGCCCGGCTGTCCGGAACCGGCGGCGCTCCGCGTATGACCCTGCAGAAGGCGCGGTCGGCGGGACCGGCGCCGCCGCAACGCCGGGGAGCATCCTCATGCCCAGCCCAACCCTGTCGCGACGTCTGGTGCTGCTGGGCGGCGGGGGCCTGTCCCTGACCGGCCTGGCCAGCGCCCGCGCGCAGAGCGACGACCTCATGAGCCTGACCTGGGACGAGGCCAGGGCCAAGGCGCTGTGGTCGCAGTCGGGAGGGCCGCAGTTCACCCTGATCGACGACCAGGCGATGACCACCTCAGAAGGCAAGTCGCCGCCGGCGCATACGCCCCTGACCCCGGAAGAGCGGGTGGAGATCGGCAAGACCCTGACCGCGGCCTGCCTGTTCTATCGCGCGCGGGGCATGGCGCCGCCGATGCTGCCCATTCTGAACGGGCGGTTTCACCTGTTCTTCGTCGACGACCTTGGCGATGTGAACGGCCAGACCGCCGACGCCTTCGGCACCCGTCCCGGCTGGATCACCGACCAGCCCAGCGTGCCGATGGGCGTGCATCTGATGATCAACGCCACCAACTATTTCCATCCCGACGCCGAGCATCCCTGGGGCCCGCGCATCACCATCGCCCACGAGATGCTGCACGCCATCGACCGGCGGATGGTGGCCAACGACGGCTGGAAGCCGATCGGCAAGTGGTGGCGCGAGGGCAATGTCGAGGCGACCGGCCAGCACGCCTACGGTGCGCTCGGCTACAGGCCGCTGGAAGCGCTGAAGCCCGGCGATCGGCTGCATGCGCAGAACGTCGGCATGCGGCCCTACGACTATCCGCTGACCCTGCTGGGGGTTCCGGCCTACCGGCCCTCGTGGGTGCGCAAGGGGGCGGCGATCGGCGAGGGAGAGGGCAAGGCGGCGGCCACCTTCTTCGACCGCAACGCCACCTATTTCACCGGCTCCTTCTGGCGCTATCTGCTGAAGGAAGAGGCCCCGGCGGTGGTCCCGTCGAAGTTCGCGAGCGTGCCGCTGCCGGGCGATTTCGAACTGATGCCGGCGCTGCGCAGCTATGTCGTCACGCCCTCGGATCGCAAGAAGGCGGCTGGCAATCCGCATATGGACCCGGGGGTGCCCTTGCTCGACCGGTTCCTCAGGGAGCGGCATCCGACCTGGAAGCCGACCGGCCTGTATCGCGCCTTTCCCGCCTTCATCGCCCATTTCGTCGAATGGCCGGACCAGGTGATCAAGAGCCGCCAGGGCCTGTTCGCCCATGCAAGCTGGATGGATGTGCTGTTCATGGAGGGCGCCCCGAAGAAGGACATCAGCGGCGATCAGGACATCCGCATGGAGCTGGAAATTCTGCCTCTCGCCGCCAAGGCCGTTCGGTTCGTCATTCCCAAGGCGCCGATCGGCGAAAACTACCCGCCGATAACCATCTCGGTGTCCATTCTGGATGACCACGGCCAGGACAACGCCATCGACAACATCCATGTCGGCCTGCGCGGGCAGTGTCTGGCCAATCACCTGTCTCAGCCGGGACGCTATTCAAAGGGCAGGGTGCGTCGCTGGAGCGGGATCAAGGCGACGCCGTTAAAGCGCCGGGCGGTCAACAACGAGACCGTTCTGACCCTGATCAATGTCGCGCCGGAGCCCTGGAAGACCAAGCCCGTGAAGGTGCGGCTGACGATCACCCTGCAGATCGCCAGCACCGCTGGCCAGGCCAGTTACCATCCACTGCCGATCGAGACAGACAAGGGGAAGATCAACCTCCCATCGTCGACCGCTCCCAAGCCGGCCAATGACGTCCCGACCATCCAGGTTGCGCGGGATGTCGAGAAGACCAGCGCCGTGTTCATGAGCGACGCGGATATCGTCCGTATGATGACGGCCAACCTTGACGCCAACCAATTGATGAGCGTGGAGCGGGAAACCGATGAGCCGCCTGCGCTTGACACTCAGGCGCAGTCCCAGAAGTTGATGGCGGGCCTCAGTTCGGGCACGCTTCGTCCTCTGTCAGTAGAACTTGAGCTGCCTCGCGTTGAGCCTGACTACGTCGGCCCGGTCAGCGGCGCCAAGGTGATCGCCGAATGGTCTGAACCAAAGTACGCGGCCTATGCCCAATATGGCGTCAGCCAGGCCGTTCGCATCGAAACTGATGCCGTACAGGTCCAGATCACGTCCTCTTCAGAAGGCTCGATCCTGGGCCGGTTCACCGCTGATTTCGACGCTGGGAAAGACAATCTCGAGCGCATTTTCCGGGGCCGGATCGAAGGCAAGTTCAGCCTCGGCATCGCGATCGATCACGCTGAGGAAGACAATGCCGTTCCGAAGGACCCTGCGGCGCTCATGCCGACGGACTTCTTCGTGGCTGCGGCCAGGGCGGGGATGGACGGCGAGGTCTTGAAGCAGGCGTTGCTGGAGGCTGGCCAGCAGGTGCAATCGGATCCTGAAGGCCCTTCCGTCGGTGGAACAGGGGGAGGATCAGGCAGTGGCGGATCCGGCGCCGCCGGCGGCTACGGCAGTGGCGGATCGACCGACTGCCCGGTGACCGTCACGCGGGCGGATTTCGAGCCCTATTTCCAGGAGCGGTTCGGCGCGCTTCCCGGCGTCAGCAAGGCGCAGCTGGCCGAGATGAAGGCCTCGATGCTGGAGTCCTGGGACCTAACCAAGATCTACGTCTGCGACTGGAAGACGGGAGGCTGAGCGGGGACTCGCGAACGGCGTTTCGTAAACACCCGTTAACCATAAGTCGCGATGGTCGGAATCTCTTTCCGATTCCCATTGCGTGAGGCTTTCCCATGAACGGCGCTGAGGTTCTCGACGTCGGCCGCGACGCCATCTGGCTGACGATCCAGCTGTCGGCGCCGGTGCTGATTGTCGGGCTGATTGTCGGGGTGGGGATCGGGTTGATGCAGGCCCTGACCCAGATCCAGGAAGCCACCCTGGTCTATGCGCCGAAGATCGTGGCCATCTTCGTCTCGCTGCTGCTGTTCCTGCCGCTGATGGGCGCACTGATGGGCGGGTTCATGCGCAATATCGCCGCCCGCATCGCCGGCATGTGAGGCCGGCGGGTGGAGCATTACGCCACCGCCGCCCAGGTCTACGCCGCCGGGCTGATCTTCGCCCGGGTCGGGGCGCTGGTGATGCTGATTCCGGGGATCGGCGAGCAGAGCGTGCCGCCGCGCATCCGCCTGGCCTTCGCCCTGCTGATGTGCCTGGTGCTGGCCCCGCTGGCGGCGCAACATGTCTTTGTGCCGTCCTCGATGGGGGATGTCGGGGCGGCGGTGATCCGCGAGGTGCTGATCGGCCTGACCATCGGCATGATGCTGCGGCTGTTCCTGGCGGCCCTGTCGACGGCGGGGGAGGTGGTGTCGATCCAGACCACGCTCGGCTTCGCCCAGACCGCCAACCCGATGCTGGGCCAGCCCAACGCCACCCTGTCGACCTTTCTCAGCCTGATCGGGATTCTCCTGATCATGACCACCGACCTGCATCACCTGTTCATCGCCGCCATGGTCAACAGCTACAATCTCTTCCCGCTGGATAAGACCGGCGTGCCGGTGGGCGACGCCGGCACCCTGGCGGTGCGCACCGTGGCCAGCAGTTTCGCGCTGGGCATCCAGCTGTCGGCGCCGGTGATCGTCTTTTCGCTGATCTTCAACCTGGCGGCCGGACTGGTCGGCCGGGTGATGCCGCAGTTCCAGATCTATTTCGTCTCCTCGCCCCTGGCGGTGATCTTCGGCCTGTCGCTGTTCGCCCTCAGCCTGGGGGTGATCGGCATGGTCTGGGTCAACCGCTACCGGGAGATGCTCGACGTCTTCGCGGGCGGAGGCTGACCGATGGCTGAAGACAACGACGCGGCGTCGAAAACAGAAGAGCCGACACCGAGGAAACTCGAGGAAGCCCGCAAGAAGGGCGATGTCGCCAAGACCCCGGACCTGGCCCAGGTGGCCAGTCTGGCCGGGGTGTTCGCGGTGCTGACGGTGGGCGGGGGCTGGCTGGCCCAGGACATGGTCGGCCGCCTGTTGCCGTTCATCGCCCATCCCCAGAGCATGGACCTGACCGGCCATGGCGGGGTCAATGTGGCCGAGACCGCGGTGATGGCCGGGATGCCGGCCCTGCTGGCGGTGATGCTGGGGGCGGCCCTGTTCGGGATCGCCGGAAACCTGATCCAGACCGGGCTGATCTTCACCGGCGAGAAGATGAAACCCAGCCTCAAGAAGATCAATCCGCTGGAAGGCGCCAAGCGGATCTTCGGGCCGGACGGCCTGATGCAGTTCCTCAAGAGCTTCCTGAAGATCGCCGCCACAGGCCTGGTGTCGTGGATGGTGCTGCGGCCGCACGCCGACGAGCTGCGCGCCCTGGCGGCGGCCGAGCCGGCGGCGATGCTGCCGGCGGCGATGGCGCTGATGAAGGCGCTGTTCTTCGCGGTGCTGGTGTTCATGACCGTGACCGCCGGGGCCGACTGGTTCTGGCAGCGGTTCCGCTTCATGAAGCGGATGCGGATGACCCGCGAGGAGATGAAGGACGAGTTCAAGCAGTCGGACGGCGACCCGCACGTCAAGGCCAAGCAGAAACAGATCCGCGCCGAGCGCTCGCGCCGCCGGATGATGCAGAATGTGCCCAACGCCACGGTGGTGGTGATGAACCCGACCCACTACGCCGTCGCCCTGCGTTACGAGGCCGGGGAGACGGCCGCCCCCGAATGCGTCGCCAAGGGCATGGACGAGCTGGCCCTGCGCATCCGGGCGGTGGCCGAGGAGGCGGGGGTGCCGGTGATCGAGGATCCGCCGCTGGCCCGCGCCCTCTACGCCACCACCGAGGTCGATGAGGTGATCCCCGAGACCCACTACCAGGCGGTGGCCAAGATCATCGGCTTTGTCATGGAGCAGTCCCGGCGCAAGGCCCGGGCGCCCTGGGGATAGGCCGCGAGCACCGCCGCCGCCCGCGATTCGGGCCCGGTTCCAATAACGAGTATCTTTGATGACTGATTCGACGATGCCTCACGGCGGAGAGCCCATGGCCCAGTCCGAGCCGAGCAAGACCAGACGCTTCCGCTTTGACCCGCTGGTGGCGGGCGCGGCGGGAATGTTTCTCGTCGCCATCGGCTTCGCCAGCTACGCCGCTTTCGAGTCCGGACCGGCGACAGTGGCCGGGGTGCTGCTGCTGATCGGCCTGGCCGGGATCGCCGGCCTGGGCCTGGTGGCTTTCCGCGCCTCGGTCTCGACCGCTGTCGACGATGATGCGCCGCTGCTGCTCGCGGTGGTCGACGCCCTGCCCGAGGCGGCCGCCATCGCCGGGCTGGACGGCCGGGTGCTGGCCGCCAACGAGACCTGGAAAGGCGAGGTCGGGGCGGCCGGACGGCTGCCGCGCAACGGCCAGGCCGCGGGCCTCTACGGCGCCTTCAACCGGGCAAGGCGGGGCATCGCCGCCCAGACCTCCCTGAAGCTGAAGCAGGGCGAGCGGGAGCTGACCGTGGCGGCCATGGGCGTGGGCCGGTTCCTGCTGCGGCTGAGCCCTGAGCGCGGCCCGGTCGAGGCGCCGCCGGAGAGCGAGGCGACGCAGCTGGCCATTCCCCAGGCCGGGGAGGCGGGACTGGGCGCCCTGGCCTCGGCCTCGCCGTTCGGGGCGGCCCTGCTGGACGGAGCCGATGTCTTCTCGGCCCGGATTATCGAGGCCAACAGCGCCCTAGGCGACATTACCGGCGGGGCGGCCAGGCCCGGGCTGGTGTTCGGCGAACTGGTGGCGGAAGGCTCGCGCCTCGACGCCGGGCTGGGCGCCGCCGAGGGGCGCGCCGGGCCGATCGAGGTGCGGCTGGCGCACGACAACGCCCGGGTCGGGCATCTCTACCTGGCCCGGGCCGGAGGCCGGCTGACGGCCTATCTGGTCGATGTCACCGAGCAGAAGCAGATCGAACTGCAGCTGGCCCAGGCCCAGAAGATGCAGGCCATCGGCCAGCTGGCGGGCGGGGTGGCGCACGACTTCAACAACCTGCTGACCGCCATCCAGCTGCGTCTGGACGAGCTGTTGCAGCGGCATCCGCTCGGCGATCCCTCCTATGAGGGGCTGAACGAGATTCGCCAGACCGGGGTGCGGGCCGCCGACCTGGTGCGCAAGCTGCTGGCCTTCTCCCGCAAGCAGACGGTGCAGCGCGAGGTGCTGGAGCTGGGCGAGCTGATCAGCGAGTTCGAGGTGCTGCTGCGCCGGCTGCTGCGCGAGGACGTCAAGCTGGTCACCGACTATGGCCGCAACCTGCCGCTGGTGCGGGCCGACAAGAGCCAGCTGGAGACGGCGGTGATGAACCTGGCCGTCAACGCCCGCGACTCCGTCCGCGCGGCGGGGAGCGGCGGCACGGTGCGCATCCGCACCGCCCGCGCGACCCACGCCGAGGCGGTCAATCTCGGCTACGGCGGCGCGCCGATGGGCGAGATGGCCCTGATCGAGGTCAGCGACGACGGTCCCGGCATTCCGCCCGAGGTGGTGGGCAAGATCTTCGACCCCTTCTTCACCACCAAGCCGGTGGGCGAGGGCACGGGCCTGGGCCTGGCCACCGTCTATGGCATCGTCAAGCAGTCCGACGGCTGGATCCATGTGGAGAGCCCGCCGGGGCAGGGGGCCACCTTCCGCATCTTCCTGCCGGTTCATGTTCCAGTGGCCGGCGCCGCGCCCGCGCCGGAGACGGCCAAGCCGGCCCGGCAGCCGGCCCGCGACCTGTCGGGCGTCGGCCGCATCCTGTTTGTCGAGGACGAGGACGCGGTGCGGGGCGTCGCCGCGCGGCTGCTGCGCGCCCGCGGCTATGAGGTGATCGAGGCGGCCGACGGCGAGGAGGCGCTGGAGCTGTGCATCGAGCATGCCGGCACCATCGACCTGCTGATCAGCGACGTGATCATGCCTGGCATGGACGGTCCGACCCTGCTGAAGAAGGCCCGCATCCATCTGGGCGACGCGCCGGTGATGTTCATCAGCGGCTATGCCGAGGCCGAATTCAGCGACCTGCTGGAAGGCGAGGAAGGGGTCTCCTTCCTGCCCAAGCCCATCGACATCAAGACCCTGGCCGAACGGGTCAAGCAGCAGATCGCGGCCTGAGGGCAGGGCGAGATTTGAGGGACTCAAGCCGCACGGCGCCAGAGCCCTGGTCTCCGCGCGTTTGACCCGGTCGCCGACTTCCCATCATCGGGACCGCTCTGGAAGCCGGAGGCGACTGTCGGCGGCGCAAGACCCAAGGACATGCAAAACCCCCCGGGACGGGTCCCGGGGGGCGCATGACAGAAGACCGGACGGGACGACCCTGCGTCGCCCCGCTGCGGATCAGCTCAGAGCAGCCAGCCGCCGCTGTCGCCGGTGACGTCGCCGTTGATCTTCAGCTGGTAGTCGGCGTTTCCGTCGCCATCGACATCCAGTCGCAGCAGGGTTTCGCCGCCGCTGAAGCTGAGGGTCATCTGGCCGGCGACATGGGTGAAGGCGCTGACCAGGGTGAAGGCCTGATCGCCGCCGGTCCCGCTGTCGGCGTCGATCGCCGACAGGTCGAGGATGTCGCCCTGGGCGGTCGAGAAGTCGAAGATGTTGTCGACTTCCAGCACAGGATTGCCGACGCTTTCCTGCAGGATGATGAAAGTGTCGGCCCCGGCCTCGCCGGTCATCAGGTCGTTGCCCGCGCCGCCGATAATGCGGTCATTGCCGTCGCCGCCGTCGATGGTGTCGACGCCGCCGCCGCCGGACAGGGTGTTGTTTCCGCTGTTGCCGGTGATGATGTTGGCCAGGCTGTTGCCGGTTCCGTTGATGTTCGAGGCGCCCTGGAGCTGCAGGCCCTCGACATTGGCGCCGAGGGTCCAGCTGACGGAGCTGCGAACGATGTCGTAGCCCTCGCCGGCGTTCTCGATCACCGTGTCGGCGATGCTGTCGACATAGTAGATGTCGTTGCCGGCGCCGCCGCGCAGGGTGTCGTTGCCCGCGCCGCCATCGAGGAGGTCGACGCCGTCGCCGCCGTCGAGGACGTCGTTGTCCGCGCCGCCGTAGAGGCTGTCATTGCCGGCGCCGCCGCTGAGGGTGTCGTTGCCGGTTCCGCCGTAGAGCTTGTCGGCGCCGTCGCCGCCGTCCAGGGTGTCGCTGCCGGTTCCGCCGTCGACGGTGTCGTTGCCGGCCCCGCCATACAGGTGGTCGCCGCCGTCGTCGCCGTAGACATAGTCATTGCCGTCGCCGCCATCGATGGTGTCGACGCCGTCGCCGCCGTGCAGGGTGTTCTTGCCCGCGTTGCCGGTGATGTTGTTGGCTAGGCTGTTGCCGGTCCCGTCGATGTCGGCCGACCCCTGAAGCTGAAGCCCCTCGAGGTTGGCGCCCAGGGTCCAGGAGACGGTGCTGCGGACGATGTCGTAGCCCTCGGCCGCGTTCTCCGAGACCGTGTCGTTGATGCTGTCGACGACATAGACGTCGTTGCCGAGGCCGCCGCGCAGGGTGTCGTTGCCGGTCCCGCCGTCGACCAGGTCGTTGCCGTCGCCGCCGTCGAGGACGTCGTTGTCGGCGCCGCCGTAGAGGACGTCGTTGTCGGCGCCGCCGCTGAGGCTGTCATTGCCGGCGCCGCCGTAGAGCTTGTCGAGGCCGTCGCCGCCATCCAGCGTGTCGTTGCCATTGCCGCCATCGACGGTGTCATTGCCGGCGCCGCCGCTCAGATGGTCGCCGCCCTCGTCGCCGTAGACGAAGTCGTTGCCAGCGCCGCCATCGATGGTGTCGACGCCGTCGCCGCCGTGCAGCAGGTTGGCGCCGCTGTTGCCGACGATGTTGTTGGCCAGGGCGTTGCCGGTTCTGTTGATGTTGCCGGCGCCCTGAAGCTGCAGGCCTTCGATATTGGCGCCGAGGGTCCAGGTGATGGCACTGCGGACGATGTCGTAGCCTTCGCCGCCGTTCTCGGTGGTCGTGTCGCCGGCGTCGTCGACATAGTAGATGTCGTTGCCGATCCCGCCGGCCATGGCGTCGGCCCCGGTCCCGCCGTCGAGAAGGTCGTTGCCGTCCTCCCCGTTGAGCGTGTCAGCACCCGCCCCGCCGTCGAGGCGATCGTTCCCGGCCCCGCCGTTGAGGAGGTCGGTCCCGTCGCCGCCGTAGAGCTTGTCGGCGCCGAGCCCGCCATTGAGGGTGTCGTCGTTGCCTTCCCCGTAGAGGGTGTCGTTGCCGTCGTTGCCGTTTAGGGTGTCGTTGCCGTCGCCGCCGTAGGCGTATTCGCTGCCCGCGCCGCCGTCGATGGTGTCGGGGCCCGCGGTGCCCTGCATCGCGTCGCCGTTGGAGGACTCCCCGGTGATGGTGACGGTCACGGTGGCGGTGTCGCCGCCGTCGACGGTGTAGGTGAAGCTGTCGGTGTCGGAGGTGTTGGCCGCCCCCGAACCCGCCGCGGCGAGGCCGTCGTAGACCCCGTTCGGATCGTAGTCGAAGGTGCCGTTGGCGTAGACGGTCAGCAGGGCGCCGCTCGGCAGGGCGAACTGCACCCCGTAGGTGAAGCCCGAACCATTCACCTGGGTTATGTTTGACACCCCGGTGTCGGCCCCCGAGCCGTTGTCGGCCAGAAGGTCGCCGCCGACGATGGCGGTGCTTTCGCTCGTGGTGAAGGCGTCGTTCTGGGCGTCGGCCGGGGCGGCGCCGTCGGCGACGCTGACGGTGGTCGTGGTCTGGGCGCTGGGCGCCACGCCGTCAGTGACCACGAAGTCGATGGTCCGGCTGTTGTCCGTGCCGCCCGCGTTGGCGTCGCCGGGGTTGTCATAGGCGATCGAGCGAATGGCCGTCTGGTAGTTGGCGACCGAGGCTGTGCCGCTGAGGGTCAGGACGCCGGTGCTGCTGTTGTAGCTGCCGGTGATGCCGTTCTGGTTGACGAAGCCCAGCACGTCGCCGCTGACGAAATCGCTGATGCTGACTGTCGCGCCGGTCAGGTTGGCGGAATCGGGATCGCTCAGGGCAAATGCCGGCGACACGGCGACAGCGCCGGCGCCTTCGGTGAAAGTGGCGGTCGCGTCGGCGTTTGCGGAGGGCGCGTCGTTCACCGCGGTGACAGAGGTCCCCAGGTTGATCGTCGAGCTGCTGTAGACCGTCGAGCCGCCGGAGCCGGTGAGCGAGGAATCCAGGCGGGTCCCCGTGGTCACCGCGCCGGATGAGTTGTCGATCAGCAGGCTGACGAGAGTCCCGGGCGTGCCGCTGTAGTTGGCCGCCGGAACGAAACGCAGGGAGTCGGTGGCCGAGACCAGGTAGGTGTTGGTCGGGCTGAGGGCCGGGAGGTCGATCCAGCTGCCGCCGGTGAACACCTGCCAGACGCCCTGGCTGGCGTTGGAGTTGTTGATGCCGATCATGATGCCGGCGAAGGTGTTGGCGGAGCTGCCGCCGGCGACGGCGTCGGCGGCGTCGGAGAAGTGCGAGCCGAACAGATTGGAGACGGTGTCCCCGGCGGGGCTGAGGGTGTCCTCGGTGACCGCCATCAGGGTGACGCTCGCGCCGTTGATGACAGTCGGCGCATCGTTGACCGCCGTCACGGTCAGGTCGAGGTCGACCGTGCCGGAGCTGTAGGCAGTCGATCCGCCGCGGGTGGTGACGTCGATGTGGGCGCCGTTGGTCAGGGCGCCGCCGGAATTGTCCACCAGTACGGCGGTCAGGGCCGGGGCCGTCCCGTTGAAATTCCCGGCCGGGTAGAAGCGGATGGGCGTCGAGGCCGCCAGGGTTGTCGCCGAGGCGGTGCTGGAGGCACCGATCGCCACCCACGAGGCGCCGTTCCAGTACTGCCAGGTCCCTTGCGCGCCGGAACCGTTGGCGATGATGGCCACACCGGCGAAGGCGTCAGGGGTGGAGTCGCCGGCGTCCGAAAACTGGCCGGAGAACAGGCTGGAGATGGTCTGGGTCAGCGTGCTGCTGGGCGAGTCCTCGTTGATGGTCGCCGCGCTCTCCGTGCCGTCGCCGGACACCGTCGGGGCGTTGACGTCGCCGGTGGTGAAGTTGAGCGTGGTGTTGTCGCCGATGCCGAAGAAGATCGAGCCGTCGGTGTCGGTGAAGGTTCCCGCATCGATCTGCACGGCGTAGGCGGTGTTGCCGGCCAGGGTGATGCTGGGGTTGACGGTCCAGGTCGTGCCGGACCCGGTCACCTGGCCGCTGGTCACGTCGATGGTCTCGACGATGGTGCTGTCGCTGGTGCGGATGATGTAGATGTTGCCCGTGCCGACCGAGACGCTTTCGTCGAAGGTCAGGACGATGTCGGCCGTGGTCGATACGCCCGTGCCGTCATCGGACGGCGTGCTGCTGGCCAGTTCCGGCGGCTTGCCGTTGGCCAGGAAAGTCGAGCCTGTGCCGCTGTTGGCGCTGACGACCAGGTCATCGTCGCCGTCGCCGTCGACATCGCCGACGAAGTAGTTGCTGCCATTGTGGTCAGGCAGGGTCAGTCCGGCGAAGGGCGAGGCCGCCTGGGACAGGATGGTGAAGGTGCCGTCGCCGTTGGATTGGGCGTACTGGAAGGCCGTGCCGTTGCCGCCGGTCTGGTAGAGCATGTCGACATCGCCGTCGCTGTCGAAGTCGCCGGTGATGACACGCGCCGAGAAGGTCGGGACGGGGAAGCTGGCGGCGGACTGGCTGGAGAAGCCGCCGCCGTCGTTGCGGAAGTAGGAGCCGGTCGCGGCGTTGGCGCTGACAAAGACATCTTCGTCGCCGTCTCCGTCGAAGTCGCCGACGAAGTAGTTGCTGCCGTTGTGATCGGGCAGGGTCACCGCCGAGAAGGGTGAGGAGGCCTGGGACAGAAGGGTAAATGTGCCGTCACCGTTGGACTGCGCATACTGGAAGGACGTTCCGTTGCCGCCGGTCTGGTAGAGGATGTCAGCATCGCCGTCGTTGTCGAAGTCGCCGGTGATGACCCGCCCGGAAAAGGTCGGCGCGGGGAAGCTGGCGGTGGCCTGGCTTGTGAAGGTCCCGCCGTCATTGCGGAAGTAGGAGCCGGTGCCGGCGTTGGCGCTGACATAGACATCGATGTCGCCGTCGCCGTCGAAGTCGCCGGCGAAGTAGTTGACGCCGTTGTGGTCGGGCAGGGTCACGCCCGAGAAGGGCGAGGCGGCCTGGCTGAGGATGGTGTAGGCGCCGTCGCCGTTGGACCGGGCATACTGGAAGGCGGTGCCGTTGCCGCCGGTCTGGTAGAGGATGTCGATGTCGCCATCGCCATCGAAGTCACCGACCAGGACACGGGCCGAAAACGTCGGCGCGGGATAGGTGGCGGTGGACGCGGAACTGAACGCTACAGGCATGACCAAGCTTACTCCCCAAACGAACTACGCGCCGGTAACACAACTTCTTCGCGTCATGTCCGGACAGGGACCGCAATAGACCAGTTTGTTCGGAAGGGCTGTCGAGCAGTCGACGGAGGGCATCCGCCGCCCTTTTGGCCTATTGGCTACCTATGGGTAGGCTCTCTCGCCGGATGATGATCGGCAGTTGATCCGTACGAAAAACAGGTTAAGGATGCGCCCTCGCATACTCGCGTTCGGCGGGGCATCACAAATCAGGGGAACTGCTCGTGGAAGTTTTCATCGGAACAATTCAGCCCTTCGCCTTCAATTTCGCGCCGCGCGGCTGGATGCTTTGCGCGGGACAGCTCCTGTCGATCGCGAACTATTCCGCCTTGTTCTCGCTGATCGGCACGACCTACGGCGGCAACGGCACCACCACATTCGGCCTGCCGGATCTTCGCGGCCGGGTGCTCGTCGGCCAGGGCCAGGGGCCGGGACTGAGCGACTACGCCATGGGCGAGATGACCGGGAGCCAGACGGTGACCCTGCTGTCCACCAACATGCCGCAGCACAATCACATGCTCAACGCCTCGGGCGTCGCCGGAACCTCGGCCTCGCCGCAGAACAACTTCCTGGCGCTGACCAACGGCTTCGACCCCGGCAGCGGCAATCCCGTGACCGTCGATGTCTACGCCACCTCGGCCAACACCACCATGAACCCGATGGCGGTCGGGCTGGCCGGCGGATCGCAACCGTTCTCGATCCTGCAACCGCTGCTGACGGTGAACTTCTGTATCGCCGTCGAGGGCATCTTCCCGAGCCGCAACTAGGCCGGATTCGCCCCCTTTTCAGGGCCTCGCCCGGTCCAGGGGACCGGCGAGGCGATCCGCGCGGCGCAGGCCGCGTCCATGAGGAAGATCTCAAATGGCCATTCCCTATATCGCCCAGATCAACACCTTCGGCTTCAACTGGGCCCCGAAGGGCTGGGCGCTCTGCGCCGGGCAGCTGCTGCCCATCAGCCAGAATACCGCGCTGTTTTCCCTGATCGGCACCACCTACGGCGGCGATGGACGGGTCACCATGGGGCTGCCCAACACCCAGAGCCGGACGTTGGTCGCCCAGGGCCAGGGCCCGGGCCTCAACCGCTACGAAATGGGTGAAATGATCGGCTCCGAAAATCGGACCCTGCTCGTTTCCGAGTTGCCGCAACACAACCACCTGATCAACGCCAATATCGCCGGGACCAGCGGGACCAGCCCCTCGGGGGGCTACCTTGGTCCGTCGTCGGGCTCTGATCCGGGCAGCGGCAACCCGGTCACCGTGCAGATCTACAGCCCGGCGGCCAACACCACGGCCCAGGCCACCGGCCTGACCGGTGGCGGGGTTCCCTTCAGCATCCTGCAGCCGCTCAACACCGCCAGTCCCTGTATCGCCCTGGTGGGCCTCTATCCCAGCCGCAACTAGGCGGTCGGGCCAGGACGCGCGGGCTGCGGACCGGCCCGCCCCCCGGGGCGCTTGAGGTGGCCGCGACAGGCCTCCGAAGCAGGGCTCGATTTGATGGCCTCAGATCATCCGCTCCAGGCTTTGCGGGTCGCGGTCTAGTTCATCACCGACTGATACAGACGCCTGGGTCCGGGCGGGGCGTTGATCGGCATCAGATAGAGTTCGACGGGCGCGGCGCCGGCGTCGATGCGGATCTGATACAGCCCCTCGATCAGCAGCGCCTCCCATGGGGAGGAAAACACCAGGGTGAAGGGCTGGCGCTCCATCCAGGCCTCGCCGGGATTGGCCAGAACCTCCTCGAGCCGCAGGGGAATGGGTTGCGGGTTCGCATCCACCAGACAGTCGGCGCCGACATGGGACGCGAAATCGTCGATGGTCAGCAGCGGTCCAAGTTTGGGCAGGTCGAACAAGAAGACGGTCTCCCGGGAGATGAATGAGGTCATGGTGCATGCTCCGCGAGAAGCCGCAAGCGCTGATGGATCGATCGGGGCGAACGCGGTGTTGCGGCCGGAAACGGCGGACGACGCCGGCTTTCTGGCCGAGCTGTTCGCGGCCGGCGCGCGCGAGCTGTATGGCGCCGCCGCCGCCATGCTGGAGCCGATGATCGCCCTGCAGCACAGATCGCAGGTGCAGACCTACGCCGCCGCCTATCCGGAGGCCCGCGGCGAGATCATCCTGGACGGGGAGGGGAGGCCGGCGGGACGGCTGCTGACCAATGCCGGTCAGGAGGGGCTGCTGGTGGTCGATATCGCTGTCGCGCCGGCGGCCCGCAGGCAGGGTCTGGCCCGAGCCGCGCTGGCGCAGGTGCTGGCCAGGGCCGGGAGCGCGGCGACGCCGGTGACGGCCCAGATCATCGTCACCAACCTGGCGTCCAGGGCGCTGTTCGAGGGCCTGGGATTCGCCGTCTCCTACCGGGAGGGCGAGGCCCAGATCGATGTCCGATGGACGCCTTGAAGGCGCACAGCTAGAGCAACCAGCCGCCGCTGTCGCCAGTGACGTCTCCGTTGATCTTCAGCTGGTAGTCGGCGTTTCCGTCGCCATCGACATCCAGTCGCAGGAGCGTCTGGCCGCCGCTGAAGCTGAGGGTCATCTGGCCGGCGACATGGGTGAAGGCGCTGACCAGGGTGAAGGACTGGTCGCCGCCCGTCCCGCTGTCGGCGTCGATCGCTGACAGGTCGAGGATGTCGCCCTGAGCGGTCGAGAAGTCGAAGATGTTGTCGACTTCAAGCACCGGGTTTCCGACGCTCTCCTGCAGGATGACGAAGGTGTCCGCCCCCAGGCCGCCGGTCATAAGGTCGTTGCCGGTTCCGCCAATGATGCGATCCGCGCCGGCGCCGCCGTCGATGGTGTCGACGCCGCCGCCGCCC
>WGLL01000020.1 GCA_016125585.1 Caulobacter sp. | reverse complement strand
GATCGCGTAGTTGCCGGTGTCGTTCAGCGGAATGCCGTCGAAGGTCAGCGAGACGCGGGCGCCGTCGAAGCCGCGCAGGCGCAGGTTGCCGCCCGACGAGCCGTAGGGGTCGTTGTTGGTGAAGTTCAGACCGGGCGTCAGATTCAGGCTTTCGATCACCGTTTGACCGGTCGCCTGGCTGGCGATGTATTCCTGATCGATCGACGACTTAGATTTCGGCGCCGTCTCAGCAGTAATGACGCCGCCAACTGTTTGAGGACCGGAAGAAGCGGTGACAACCAGTTCTTCAACTTCGGTCGTGCCGGTCGATTGAGCGAAAGCGCCGCCGGCCATCATCAGGCTGCCGGCGATAGCAGTGGTCGCCACCAGGGCAAATTTATTCAGTCTCATGTTTGATCCCCTACTGTCCCGCAGATCGTCGCGAATTTGACGATCAATCACGTGAACGAGCGCGCCCCAATAGCGCCTCAATGCAAAGCTTCGGTGACAGATGATTGAGTCGCCATCCGCAGGGCCGGTTTGTAGTCAATGAGTTAACCGACTCAAAGATTCGATTCGGCGAATCCCTGCGATTGATCCGGTGCTGTCGCATGATTGCGACACCCTCATATTGTGTTGATTATGATGGTCGATTTGTTCAATGAAAAATCCATCTGTATTTAATTACTCTGACAAAAACTGATTTCGTCCCTCCGGGCCGGCTTTCAACACGGCCGAATGCATCGCGATCGCTGTATCCGGCCCTGTCCAGGCGTTGCCGCGCGCGCCGGCGCGATGAGGCCGGAATCCGGCCGGAGCGAAGGGAGCCACGGCTGCGGGCCGCCGGCGGGAGGGCCGGCAGTTCGATCGTTATTTCAGGCGGTTAGGAGGGCGTCGGCGGCGGCGCGTCGGCGGGCGCTTCGGGGTGATGACCGCCTTCGCATCGGCAAGGCGCGCCGGGCGTCCCGGAAGCGGACCGAAGTATTGGCCGGGTCTAGCGGCGACCCCAGACCTCGCGCACCCGGGCGTCCCGGCCGCAGCCGGTGCGATAGAAATTGTACCGCACGGGATTCTTTTCCGCGTAGTCCTGATGATAGCCCTCGGCGGGCCAGAAACTGACGTAGTCGAGCACCGGCGTAACGATCCGGGCGCTGATCTTCAGATCCCGCGCCGCGGCGGCTTTCGAGGCCTCCGCCGCCCGCTTCTGGGCCGGGGAGGTGGTCCAGATGGCGGTGGTGTATTCGTGGCCCCGGTCGCAGAACTGGCCGCCGGCGTCGGTCGGGTCGACCAGCCGGAAGAAGCGGTCGGTCAGGGCGCGGTAGCTGATCTTCGCCGGGTCGAAGGTGACCTTCACCGATTCGATGTGTCCGGGATGATTCTCATAGGTGGGATTGCGCAAGGTTCCGCCGGCATAGCCTGACACCACATCGATGACCCCGGGGATCTTGGCCATGTCGTGCTCGACGCACCAGAAGCAGCCGCCGGCGAAATAGGCCACTTCCCGTCCGGCGGGGGCTGGGCCCTGACCCTGGGCCTGGGCCTGACCCTGGGGCTGACAGGCGATCACGGCCAGGGCGATCAGGGCGACGACGGCGGAGGCGATGTATTTCATGGAAACAAAGATGGGCCGGGAACGGCGCGGAGCAAGTCACGGGGCCGCACGGCCGGGTGAGACGCCCGTGATGGCTCAGGCGAGCCTGGCGATGCGCCAGGCGAAGGGTTGGCCGATGCGGCCCTCCAGCAGGGTCTCGCCCTCGGTCCAGGCGGGGTCGGCCGGGGGCTGGTCCGGCCCCAGGCTGAACAGGCAGAGGAGGCGCTCGCCGTCCAGCCTCCGCTCGAAGCCGGCCAGGGGGGCCGGCAGGTTGCGGAAGGCCAGGTCGCCCAGCCGCAGCGCCGCATGCGCCCGGCGCAGGGCCAGCAGGGCGCGGGAGAGGTTGAGGCTGGAGTCGGGGTCGGCGTCCTGGGCGGCGACGGTGAGGCCGGCGTGCTCGGGAGCGGCTGGCAGCCAGGGCGTCGCCGTGCTGAAGCCGAGATGGGGCTGGTCCGGGGCCCAGGGCATCGGCGTGCGGCAGCCGTCGCGGCCCTTGTGGGCCGGCCAGTAGAGATCGCCGACAGGGTCGCGCAGCTGCTCGCGGGTCAGGTCGGCCTCGGGCAGGCCCAGCTCCTCGCCCTGGTAGAGCAGGATCGAGCCGCGCAGGGTCAGCAGCAGGGCCAGCATGACCTGGGCGACCGCCTGCGAGCCGTCGCCGAAACGGCTGGGGGTGCGGGGCACGTCGTGGTTGGAGAAGGTGATGCAGGGCCAGTGGTCGGGATGCCGGTCGAGCATCTCCATATGGCGGCGGATGAAGTCCGGGCCCATGCGGCGGGCCAGCAGCAGGGGAAAGCTGTAGCCGGCGTGCAGGCCCTCGTCCGGCGCGGCGAAGCCCCCGCAGCGGTCGGCTTCCTCCGAGAACTCGCCGAAGACGAAGCGGTCCTCATAGCGATCGACGGTGCGGCGCACGGCGTCGAGGGCGTCGATGTTCTCGACCAGATTGCTGTCGTTGAAATGGCGCTGGAAATTGGCGGCGGCCGACCAGCGGGCGGCGGTGTCGCTGTCGTCGACCGGATTGTCGGTCAGGGCCGGGTCGTGAAGATAGGCGTTGGCGACGTCGAGGCGGAAGCCGTCGACCCCCCTGGACAGCCAGAAGTCCAGCACGTCGAGGGCGGCGGCCCGGGCCTCGGGGTGACGCCAGTTGAGCTTGGGCTGCTGGCGCAGGAACTTGTGGTGATAGGCCGCCCGACGTTGCGGGTGATAGGCCCAGGCTGGGCCGCCGAAGGCGCTGAGCCAGTTGTTGGGGGCGGTTCCGTCGTCCTTCAGCGGGGCCCAGACATACCAGTCGGCCTTGTCGCCGCCGGCGCGGCTGTCGTGGAACCAGGCGTGCTCGTCGCTGGTGTGGGCCAGCACCTCGTCGAGCAGCAGCTTCATGCCCCGGGCGTGGGCGCCCTCGATCACCGCTTCCAGGTCGGCCATGGAGCCGTAGTCGGGGTGAACGGCGGCGTAGTCGCTGACGTCATAGCCCCAGTCGCGATTGGGCGAGGGATGCACGGGGCTGAGCCAGATGGCGTCGACCCCCAGGGAGGCGATGTAGTCCAGCCGCGCCAGCACCCCGCCCAGATCGCCGTGGCCGTCGCCGTCGCTGTCGAGGAAGCTGCGAACGTAGATGTGATAGACGGACGCGCCGCGCCACCAGGGGGTCTTTTGGGTCATGGACCGAGACTAGCCGGATGGGCGAAAACGGATATCGGTTTTTGACTTTCCCGACATTCCGCTTCCCCGGCGCAGGCCGGGGTCCAGGCCTTTGCATATGGACCCTGGGCCGTCTCCCAAAGTCTTCGGCAGACTCTGGGCCCCGGCCTTCGCCGGGGAAACGGGGAAGGTGGGCCCCGGCCTTCGCCGGGGAAGCGGGGAAGGTGGGGGCCCCGGCATTGGCTTCGCCGCTCGGGTCGCCCGGGAAGCGGTTTCAGGCCAGCCAGACCATCATCCGGGTCGGGACCACCACGCCGCGGGCCAGGCTGTGCTTGTGCTGCACCTCGCCCGTATAGAGGAAGCCGGCCTTGGACAGCACCGCGCCGGAAGCCGGGTTGTCGCTGAAGTGGCCGGCGACGATGTAGCGCTTCTTCCAGTCCTTGCCCGCCCAGGCCAGGGCCCCGGCGAGGGCTTCGGAGGCGAAGCCGCGACCCCACCAGGGTTTGCCGATCCAGTAGCCGACCTCCACACCCTGGCCTGGCGGCGTGAACAGGCCAAGGCCGCCGACGACGCCCTCGTCCTCAAGCTCGAGCAGGAAGTTGCAGTCGGTGCGCGGGTCACGGGCCTGGGCGCGGGTGATGAACTCGACGGCGTCGTTGAGGCCGTAGGGATGGGGCACCCTGCTGGTCATCCGGGCGATGTCGAACTCCGACATCAGCTCGGCCAGGCGTGACTCGTCGCCCGGCGCCGGCGACCGCAGGGTCAGCCGTCTGGTTTCTATTCGCGGCGCCTCGTCAATCAGACACATGTTTGCCTCCCGGCCCTCTGACGGAGCCCTGAAACGAAAAGAGGGGAGCCCGGCGATCCGGACTCCCCTCTGGAGTTCTCTGTCCGGGTCGCTTGCGGCGATCCGGAGGAAGGTCTCTGGTCGCCTTACTCGGCGGCTTCGGCCATCTTTGGAACAACCGTCGCATAGATGCGGTCGTTACGCTTGGTTACGAACTTCACGTTGCCGGTTTCGAGGGCGAAGAGGGTGTGATCCTTGCCCATGCCGACGTTGTCGCCCGGCCAGAACTTGGTGCCGCGCTGACGGATGATGATGTTGCCGGCGAGGACGGCTTCGCCGCCGAACTTCTTCACGCCGAGACGGCGGCCAGCCGAGTCGCGCCCGTTGCGCGAGGAGCCGCCTGATTTCTTGTGAGCCATATCGCTCTCCTATCCTCTAGCGACGAAGCCGATCAGGCTTCGTCGGCGTCCTTCTTGGCGGCCTTTTTCGGCGCGGCTTTCTTGGCGGGGGCCTTGGCCTCGCCGGCGTCGGCCTTGGCCGCTTTCGGCGCAGCGGCCTTCTTCGGGGCCGCCTTCTTGGCGGGCGCCTCGACGGCGGCGGCTTCGGTCTCGACGATCGGGGCCTCGGCGGCGACCAGGGTCTCCGACTCGGTCACGGTGTCGACGGCCTTGGTCTTCTTGGCCTTGGGGGCCGGAGCGGCCTCGGTCTTGGCGGCGAATTCCGGCAGCTTCAGGCCGCGCGAACGGGCGTTGAGCTCGGCCTTGGTGGTCAGGTCGACGGTGCCGTCCCACTTGTCGGTCTTCTTGCCGCCGTCGCCGACGGCGGTGACGCGCAGGACCGTCTCGGTCTGGCGGTGACCGCGGGTGCGGCGGTAGCCCTGGCGACGGATCTTCTTGAAGATCTTCACCTTCTCACCCTTGCGGGTTTCCACCAGGGTCGCGCTGACCACGGCGCCATCGACCAGGGGAGCGCCCACGGTGACAGCGTCGCCGTCGCCCAGCATCAGCACCTGGTCGAAGGAAACTTCAGCGCCGGGCTCGCCGGCCAGCTTTTCAACGACCAGCAGGTCACCGGCTTTGACCCGGTACTGCTTTCCGCCGGTCTTGATCACCGCGTACATCGGTCCGTCCTAAAATTCAGATAGAGCAAAAACGAATGCGCCCCGCGGGCGTGCCCGGGAGCGAAGGGAGCGGTCTTATACAGCGGGGCTCTTCCGAGTCAATCACGCTGGCGCCCTGTCGGCGCGATCATTGCGCCTCCGCAGCGGCCTCGCGGACGGGCCGCAGACGGAAGGCGAGGATGCTCAGCAGCAGGGCCAGGCTCGATCCCATCAGCACGCCGATTCGCGCATTGGCCTCGCCGGCCGGATCGGTCGCGAAGGCCAGGCCGCCGATGAACAGGCTCATGGTGAAGCCGATGCCGCACAGGGCCCCGATGGCCAGCAGGTCCATCAGCCGGAAGGGATCGGGCGAGCGGATCAGCCGGGCGACCAGCAGATAGGCCCCGACCACGCCCAGCGGCTTGCCCAGCGCCAGGCCGACGGCGATGGCGGCCGGCAGGCCGTGGGTCAGCTGCGACAGCGACAGGCCGGCGAAGGACACCCCCGCCGCGCAGAAGGCGAAGACCGGCAGGACGACATAGGCCGAGAAAGGATGGATGGCGTGCTCCAGGGTGCCGACCACGGTCCAGCCCTCGCTCACCCGGCGGGGCGGCACGATCATCGCCGCGGCCACGGCCATCACCGAGGAATGCACCCCGGCCTGGATCGACAGGGCCCAGGTGATCAGCCCGACCACGGGATAGAGCCACATCGGCATGCGGATCCAGCGCTGGGCGATCCACACCGCCGCCAGCAGGGCCAGGGCGGCGAGCAGCGGGATCACCGCCAGATGGCTGGTGAACAGCACCGCGATCAGGATGATGGCGATCAGGTCATCGACCACCGCCAGGGTCAGCAGGAACAGCCGCAGGCGGGGATCGATGTTGGGGGCCAGGATGGCCAGGGCGGCCAGGGCGAAGGCGATGTCGGTGGCCACCGGCACCGGCCAGCCGCGGGGATCGGTCCCGCCGGCCAGCAGCATGTAGAGCGCCACCGGCATCAGGGCCCCGCCGATCGCCGCCGCCACCGGCAGGGTGACGACCTTGGGGTCGGACAGCTCGCCGATGGTCAGCTCGCGCTTCAGCTCCAGGCCGATGACGTAGAAGAAGATGGCCATCAGGCCGTCCTTGACCCAGTTCTTGACCGTGAAGTCGGCGCTCCAGATCCCCAGATCGACCGGCAGGTGGTGCTTGAGCAGGGCGAAATAGCCGTCCGCCAGCGGCGAGTTGGCGACGATCAGGGCCGCCACGGCCGCCAGGGCCAGCAGCACCCCGCCCCCGGCCTCGGTCTTGAGGAAGTGAACGACGGCGGTGGGCTTGAGACGGTCCAAGGCGGCGGGCTTCCGGTCAGGTCAGAGGATCGGGGTGTCGCCGTTGATCTGGGGGCTGCAACGACGTCTGTAAACCCGTGGCGGCGGGGAATCGACGCGGGGCCTTATCGAAGCGCCCCACCATTATACCGTGATCGGCGGGGCGCGTCGGGCGCAACGGCCGGCCCCTCAGGGAAATCCGGAGGGCGACGGCGGCGAAGCGGCGGGGGACTGGCGGCGGACAGGGGGATGACCCGGTGGGCGAAGGCGGGCCCGCCGCACCCCCCAAGTGGGCCGGATGTTCCCAAGGTGGGGCGATCCTGGGAATTTCTTGGGTTTGGACATGGATCTTACGGACAAGAGACAAGGCGAGGGTGCGGCGCGTTCGCCGCACTCGCACCGGCAATGTCGCCAAGGTGTGACAGGTTTGGCGGCGCCGTTTCGTTGACCAACGTTATTCCAACTGTAAGCTTGTGGGGCGAAACCATTGGAGCCCCTCAGATGCGCCCGTTCATTGCCGCCCTGATCATATTGGCGCTTGCCGTGTCCGGATCTGCTTTACAGACGTCACCGTCAATGGCCGCGGATTGTAGCCTCGGCGGTTGCAACGTTGTCGACGAAGGGCGGTTGAGCCGGGCTCTCGTCGGTCAGACCCTGTATTTCGACAATGGCGCAGCGGTCCGGGTTCTAGACGTACATTACCCCAGTCAATCTCTCCGGGTGAGTCTTCGGAATGGGCGTTGGCAATGGGTAAGCGGCCGAAAGCTCTATACCCTTGCCAGCATGAAGCAACGGAGGCGCAATGGGGGCGCCGTCGCCGTGACTGGCGTTGCAATCATCGCCTGCGCCTTGACCAAATGTCTGGACTCCAAACCATCGTCAGCTCGCCAGAGCCGAACCAGCGGTCAGGATCGCGCCCAGCGATACCAGTCGTGCCGAAACCAGTGCTACAGCGCCAAATACTATGACACGCCGAACCGGGAGGCGGCGCTCAGGCATGCCTGTCTCCAGAGGTGCGAGGGCATCAGATAGTCAGCAGATCTGACCTGCCGGCCAAGCCGGCCCGGCGCGGCTGTTGAGCCGCGGGTGGGAGGAAGATGAAGAGATGGACAAGCGCCTTTTGGTGGCGGTCATGGGTCTCTGGGTCTGTCTTTGCAGCTCGACGCCTGCGGCAGCCCAGCCATATTCGGTCGCCCAGCTGGTTGTTGAATTGTGCGGCCCTCTGATCTTCGAGGACAATAGCGCGGCGTCGCTGGCAACCGCCAAGCGGTTGGGATTTGTCGAGGTCGCCAAGGCTGACCCTACGGATGCCGGTGTCTACAGGGCCAGTCGACGCGGTCAGAGCATCATACTGTCGGCGGGAAAGTATGGCGTCGGCTGCAGTTTCACCGTGGACCCGAACACCTCCCGAGCCAGTATCGAACGCGATCTGGAGGCGCGATTCCGTGGCTGGGCCTCCTCACAGAATGCCCGAGAGCATTCGCGAACCTGGACATACGTTGATGTGGATGGGTCGCGCTATGGCGTCAAAAACTGGGACTATGAGATTTCCGTCTGGCCCGATCAGAAGACAGGCTGGACGGTGATCGATATGAGATCTTCGGAAAGCTGGAAATAGCGGCCAGAGCGGGAATTCACCGGATCTGATCCACGTCTGCGTCCCCGGCGTGAGCGGAAACCTCGGCCCTTGTCTTGCGGTGACCTATCCCGCCTCGAACTGCGAGGCGAACAGCGTTGTGGCGTCGGTGACGAAGTCACTGTCGGGCACCTGTGGCTGGTCGGTGCGGTTCTTGACGAACAGGCGTTAAATCCACCCGGGCAAAATCCCGCCGGCGGTTCAACGGGGGCGCGGGGCGGGTTAGGGTCTGGCCTGAGGCGGGAAGACGGTCCGCCGTAGCTGGGGGCGACCATGCCGAGATCGACGATTGTGCTGGCTCTGGCCTTCGCCCTCGCGGGACCCTTCAGCGTGCAGGAGGGGGCCGCGCAGGACGCGCCGCCGTTTGCGGTCCACCCCTACAACTACTTCGGCGATGAAACCGGCCTGACGGCCTCGGTCAGCCTGGGAGATCTGGACGGTGACGGGGACCTGGACGGGTTCGCCGCCAACGGCCGCCACTGGATCCAGCAGGACGAGGTGTTTCTCAACAACGGCATGGGGCTGTTCCGCTCGGCGCGGGACGCCGGGCCGGAACGGTCGACCGCCTATCAGGCCGCTCTGGCCGACCTGGACGGGGATGGCGACCTGGATGCGGCCATCGCCCGCGACCTGCTGCCGGTGCTGCTGCTGTTCAATGACGGGACCGGCCATTTCCCGGTGGCGCGCGAGATCGGTCCGGTGGCCCAGGCGCGGGGCATCGTGGCGGCCGATTTCGACAATGACGGCGACATCGATCTGGTGCTGGCCCAGCGGGGCCGGGCCAACCTGCAGTTCATCAACGACGGCGCGGGCGGGTTCGATCAGGTCATCGAACTGTCCGGCAGCGAGCAGACCATCCAGGCGGTGGCAGCCGATCTCGACGGCGACGGACGCCTGGACCTCGTCTTTTCCAATCGCGGCGGCGAGGGGGTGATGATCTATCGCGGCGCGGCGGCCGGGTTCGGAGCGCCGGAGCGGCTGGGCGCCGATCTGGGGCTGGAGATTCGCGGCGTCGCGGTGGGCGATGTGACCGGCGACGGGCGGGCGGACATCGTCGCCGGGGGGATGAAGGCGCAGGGCGTGATCTTCGTGAATGACGGCAAGGGCGGCTTCGGCGCGGTGCGGCGCTTCGGGTCGACGGCCGATGTCGCCTTCGCCGTGGCCCTGGCCGATTTTGACCGGGATGGCCGGCTGGACATCGCCTTGGCCAATTCGGAGGCGCCCAACCGGGTCTATTTCAACCGCGCTGGCGGGTTCGAGGCGGTCGACATCCCGGCGGACCCGGTCGACAGCTACAATGTCAGCGTCGGCGACCTGGACCAGGACGGCTGGCCCGATCTGGTGTTCGCGGTGTCGGAGGGGTCGAACTATGTGGCCTTCAACCGGATAGGACGGCGGAAGTAGGCGGCCCCGGCCCTGGCTGGCGCCGCCACGCGGGTCGCCGGGGGAGCGGAGACGGTTCCCACTGGCGCGTTATAATGTAACAGGCTATAGCCTCGCCGGTGACCTCGACCGCGCTTATCTCCCTGGCCGCCGGCGGCTTTCTCGTGGCGTTCCTGCACGCCGCCCTGCCGACCCACTGGCTGCCCTTCGTGCTGGTCGGGCGCGGGCGCAGCTGGTCGACGGCCAAGACGCTGGGCGTCGCCGCCGGGGCCGGGGTGGGGCATGTGGCCTTCACCATCGTGCTGGGGCTGGGCGTGGTGGCGGCCGGCGCCCTGGTCGAGCCCCGCTTCGGCGAGGCCTTCCACTGGATCGTCGGCGGTCTGATGATCGCTCTGGGCCTGTTCTATCTGCTGCGCCACGCCCGGCATGGACACGCCCCGGCCGAGGCCCGCCGCTACGGCACCGACCGGGCGGCGATGGCCGGGCTGTTCGTGCTGCTGGCCCTGTCGCCCTGCGAGGTCTTCCTGCCGGTCTATCTGCAGGGGATGAAGCACGGCTGGACCGGCTTTCTGGTGCTGAGCGGGGTGCTGGCGGCGGCGACGGGCCTGGGCATGCTGCTGTTCACCGGCCTCAGCCTGATCAGCGCCCGGCGGCTGAAGATCGAGGGGCTGGAGCGGTATGAGTCTGCCATCCTCGGCGGAGTGCTGATCCTGATCGGCCTGGCGGTCATCGTCTTCGACACCTGACCCCGTTCCGTTTTCCCGGCGGAGGCCGGGATCCAGTCGGGCTCGCGGTGGTCTCGGGTCGGTATTCAAGGTTCGGTGGATGACTCTGGGCCCCGGCCATCGCCGGGGAAGCGGGAATTTGGGGGGCTGTGGACTGGTCCCCGTTCCGTTTTCGCCTCCGCCCCCCTAGATAGTCGCCATGACCACGAAAATTCCCGTCACCGTCCTCACCGGCTACCTTGGCGCCGGCAAGACCACCCTGCTCAACCGCATCCTCACCGAGGATCACGGCAAGCGCTACGCCGTGATCGTCAACGAGTTCGGCGAGGTCGGCATCGACAACGACCTGGTGGTCGGGGCCGACGAGGAAGTGTTCGAGATGAACAACGGCTGCGTCTGCTGCACGGTGCGCGGCGACCTGATCCGGGTGCTGTCGGGCCTGATGAAGCGCAAGGGCGGCTTCGACGCCATCGTGGTGGAGACCACGGGCCTGGCCGACCCGGGGCCGGTGGCCCAGACCTTCTTCGTCGATGACGACGTGCGGGCCAAAACGCAGCTGGATTCGGTGACCACGGTGGTTGACGCCAAACACCTGCCGCTGCGGCTGGCGGATTCCAAAGAAGCGGTCGAGCAGATCGCCTTCGCCGACCAGATCGTGCTCAACAAGACCGACCTTGTGGATGAGGCCGAGCTGCGCAGCGTCGAGGCGGCGATCCGGCGGATCAATCCGCTGGCCCCGATCCATCGCACCACCCGGTCGCAGGTGCCGCTGGACGCCATCCTCGGGCGCGGCAGCTTCGACCTGGAGCGGATCACCGCCGCCGAGCCGGAGTTCCTCAATCCGGCGCATGGCGAGGAAGGCCATGTGCATGACGAGCACTGCGACCATGATCACGGGCATGATCACGGGGGCCACGACCACGGCCATGATCATCACCACCACGACCACGCGCCGCACGATCACGCGGCCGCCGCCGGCATCAAGGGCATTTCCCTGACCTCGGAAAAGCCGCTGGACGGCATCCGGGTGACCAACTGGCTCAACACCCTGCTGCAGGAAAAGGGCGTCGATATCCTGCGGGCCAAGGGCATCCTCGACATCAAGGGCGAGAGCCGGCGGCTGGTGTTCCAGGCCGTGCACATGATCCTGGAAGGCGACTACCAGCGCGACTGGAAGGCCGGCGAGCCGCGCTACAGCCGCATGGTGTTCATCGGCCGCGACCTGGACGAGGCGGCGATCCGCAGCGGTTTTGAGGCCTGCGCGGCCTGATGCCGTCATCCCGGGCCTTGTGCCCGGGACCCATTTCCGGGCGCCAACACCACCACAACCGTCACCCCCGGAGGTGTTCCGGGGGGCCATTGACTCAAGCCTCGGCCGGTTGCTCTCCGCTGGTCGGACGCCCGCGCGTATGGATCACCGGAACACGTCCGGTGATGACGGGAGGGAAGATTGCCGTCGGTGGAGACGATCTCCACTCGGCGCGTCCGTCACGCCGGAGACAAAAGAAAAGGGCCGGTGTCGCCACCGGCCCTTTCCAGATCGCACAGGCGATGAGGCCTATTCGATGTCTTCGTTGATGATGCCGACCTTGTAGTAGCCGTTGGCCTGCAGGACGTTCAGCACGCTCATGAACTGCTCGTACATGACGTCGGCGTCGGCTTGCAGGAAGACCCGCTCGTCGGTGAAGTTGCCGGGGACGCCCTTCTTGGCCATGTCGGCCGGGATGTCGGACGGCAGGTTTTCCAGACGGGTCTGCTGGCCGTCGATGAACATCGCGCCGCTGGTCTGGATGAAGACGATGGTCGGATCGCGCGGCTTGGGCGCGCCAGGGGGCGGGGGAACCGCCGGGGGCAGGTCGATCGCGATCGACACCGTGGCCATAGGCGCCGCGACCATGAAGATGATCAGCAGAACCAGCATAACGTCCACGAAGGGCGTGACGTTGATGTCGGCATTCTGGCCGAGATCAAACTTCTTGCCGCCGCCGCCGCCGAGCTTCGCACCCATTCGAACACTCCTTTTGCCGGGCCGCTCGGGCGGCCCGCTTGTTCCTTCCGATCACCCATTGCGCGGATGAAGCGGCTTGTAAAGCCTGTCTCGCGCGGCGGGGGAATCCGAACGGCGCTATGGCAAGGCGGTAGGCTTTTGGTCTAAGCCGCCGGTCATGATCCTCGATTTCGACGCCTATGTCACCGCCGCCCTGTTCGACGCCGCAGGCGTACCAACGTTCGCTTTGGGCGATGGTTCAGTGCGCCTTGTAAGCCTTGAAGGATTCGCCACCCTGGAGGCCCACGACGGGGCGGTGCTGTGCGCCTGCGCCCATCCCTCGGGCCAGGGAATCGTCACCGGCGGCGACGACGGCCGGGTGGTGTGGAGCCGTCTGGAGGGCGGCGAGGCGGTGATGAGCGAGATCGCCGTCCTGAAGGGAAAATGGATCGACGCGGTGGCCGCCAGCCCCGATTCGGGCCTGATCGCCTTCGCCGCCGGCAAGACGCTGGAGGTCCGCGATTCGAAGGATGCGGCCTTCACCCGCAGCTTCGCCCATGAAAAGTCGGTGCCCGACATCGCCTTCGATCCCAAGGGCCGGCGCATCGCCGCCGCCACCTACGGCGGGGCCGCCCTGTGGTACGCCCGGATCGAGAAACAGACGCCGCAGATGCTGAAATGGGCTGGCAGCCACATGCTGGTGCTGTGGAGCCCGGACGGAAAGTTCCTGCTCAGCTCGATGCAGGAGAACAGCCTGCACGGCTGGCGGCTGTCCGACGCCAAGGACATGCGGATGGGCGGCTATCCGGCCAAGGTCAAAAGCCTGGCCTTCCTGTCGAACGGCCTGATGCTGGCCACGGCCGGGGCCAACGGCGCGGTGATCTGGCCCTTCCAGGGCGCCAACGGCCCGATGGGCAAGGAGGCCGCCGAGGTGGCCTTTGACCAGGACGCCCTGGTCACCCGGGTGGCGGCGGCCGGGCGCGGCAATCTGCTGGCCGGCGGGCTGGACGACGGCCGGGTCTGGGTCTGCGACCTGACCAGCGGCCGCAAGGAAATGCTGAAGGCGGAGAAGGGGGCGGCGATCAGCGCCCTGGCGATGTCGGCGGACGGCCGCTCGGTGGCCTTCGGCGACGAGGACGGCGCGGCCGGGGTGCTGGCCAGCGGGTTTTGAGGGCCTCCTTTGCGAGGATGATCACTTCTGAATTATCGCCGTCATCCCGGAAAGCGCGGAGCGCTTGTCCGGGACCCAGGGGGCCGGGCGCCAGCCGCAATGCCGCGTCCCATAGCCGGATCCTCCACCCCCTGGGTCCCGGATAGCCCGCTTTCCGGCCTTCCGGGATGACGGAAGAGGGAGGGACGTCGGCGCTTCAAGACATCCCCACCCTTCGATCGCTGCGCGATCTCGCCCTCCCCATGAAGGGGAGGGACCCCGGGGACCTCGTCAGTCGAAGCCCTTCATCTCGCACCAGTCCTCGAACGGCGCGCGGCGGGTGCGCAGGCTGTTGATCGGGGCGGTCTCGTCGGCGTAGCCCAGGGCCATGCCGGAAAACAGCATGTGGTCGCCGGGCAGGTCGAGCACGGCGGCGACGGTCTTCGGATAGCGGGCCCAGAACTCCTGGGCGCAGGTGGCCAGGCCCCGCTCGACGGCCAGCAGCATCACCGTCTGCATATACATGCCGACATCGGCCCACTGCGGCGGGCCCAGCTTGCGGTCGAGGCTGAAGAACAGGCCGACCGGGGCGCCGAAGAACTGGGTGTTCCTGAACAGCTGGCGAAGGCGGGCGGGCTTGTCCTCGCGGGGAATGTCGATGGTCGCATAGAGATCCTCGCCGCACTGGTAGCGGTGGGTGCGGTAGGGGTCCCACAGCTCTGGCGGATAGACGTCGTATTCCGGCTCTTCCCCGGCCAGATTGGCGCCGACCCGGGCCTTGAGGTCTTCCAGCGGGGCGCCGGTGAGGGCGTGGACCCGCCAGGGCTGGAGATTGCCGCCGCTGGGCGCGCGGTGGGCGACCTCGAGGATCTCGCGCACCAGGGCGCCGGGGACGGGGTCGGGCCTGAAGGCGCGGACCGAGATGCGGGCGGCGACAGCGTCTGTGACGTTCATGGGCGAGTCTCCGGGGCGGGTCCGGCCGGCCGTCGGGCTGGCGACAAGCCGCGTCGTCGCGGTTAGCATGCGGCCCCAAGGTCATGGCAAGAGGACTTCGCATTGTCCGATCAGACGCCCGAGGACGATACCGGAGCCGAGTCGCCGGACGGGATTCGCCCGGGAACGGCCCTTCCGGAAGACGGTCAGCCGGAAGACACCCAGCCGGAGGCCGGGGCCCCTGACGCGGAACCGTCCGGGCTGGAACCGGAGCCGCCGGCAGCCCCGCCCCGGCCCGCGCCGCCGCCGCCATCGCCGCCCCCCGGGCGGGCGCGCCGGTCCGGCGGCCTGGCGCGGGTGCTGCGGGCGGTGTTGCTGGCGGGACTGATCATCGGGGTCGCCCTGCCGGTGGCCTCGACCCTGGTCTACCGCTTCGTCGGCCCGCCGATCACCATCCTGATGATTCAGCGCCTGACCGAGGGCCAGGGGCTGGATCGCCACTGGGTGCCGCTGAAGGCGATGAGCCCGGCGCTGCCCTATGCGGTGATCGCCGCCGAGGACGCCCGCTTCTGCAGCCACCACGGCTTTGATTTCGAGGCCATGGAAAAGGCCATGGCCCATAACCAGAAGCGTCCGGGGAAGATCCGGGGCGGCTCGACCATCAGCCAGCAGACCGCCAAGAACGTCTTCCTGTGGCCGCAGCGGTCCTATGTGCGCAAGGGCTTCGAGGCCTGGTTCACGGTGCTGATCGAGACCCTGTGGGGCAAGAAGCGGATCATGGAGGTCTATCTCAACACCGTCGAATGGGGTCCCGGGGTCTATGGCGCCGACGCCGCCGCCCGGCGCAATTTCGGGGTCGGGGCCGATCAGCTGAGCCCGGCCCAGGCCTCGCGACTGGCGGCCATCCTGCCCAGTCCGCTGAAATGGAAGGCGGCCAAGCCGGGTCCCTATGTCAGGAAGCGCTCGCGCAGGATCGGCGCCGCCAGCGGCACGGTGCGGCGCGACGGTCTGGCGGCCTGCGTTCGCTGAGCCCTCCCCCGGGCTGGCCCGGGCCTACCGGGGGAGGATGGGCTTGACGCGGGGGGCCCCCTGCGGTCCCTTGCCGCACCCCTGTTTTACGAGGAAGCGTCCCATGAAGAAGACGACCCTGATGGCCGCCGCCGCGGCCCTGGCCCTGTCCGGCGGGATCGCCGCCGCCGCCATCGCCGCCGGTCAGGCGCCGGCCGCCGCCCCGGCCGCGGCGCCCGCCGCCCCGCCGACCGCGGAGGAGGCCAAGGCCTATGTCGACAAGGCCGAAAAGGACCTGGCCGGTCTGTCGGAATATGTGAACAAGGCCAGCTGGGTGCGGGCCACCTACATCACCGAGGACACCCAGTGGCTGGAGGCCAAGGCCGGCGCCGAGTTCACCGACCTGGCCACCGGCCTGGCCATCGGCGCGGCCCGCTTCGACAAGGTCGAGGTCGACCCGGTCACCCGGCGCAAGCTGGACATCCTCAAGCGGGCCCTGGTGCTGCCGGCCCCGCAGCGGCCCGGCGTCGCCGACCAGATGGCGACCATCGGCTCGCGGATGGACAGCGTCTATTCGACCGGCAAGTTCGAATACAAGGGCAAGATGATCACCCTCAACGACGCCGAGGACATCCTGGCCGAGAGCCGGGACCCGGAGGAGCTGAAGGCGGTCTGGGAAGGCTGGCGCACCGTCTCCCCGGCGATGAGCGCCGACTACGCCCAGCTGGCCGAACTGGCCAATGAGGGCTCGCGCGCCCTGGGCTATGCCGACACCGGCGCCCTGTGGCGGTCGGGCTACGACATGAGCCCCGATGAGTTCGCCGCCGAGACCGACCGGCTCTGGCAGCAGGTGGCGCCCTTCTACAAGAACCTGCACTGCTATGTGCGGGCCAAGCTCAACGAGCAGTACGGCGATGCGGTGCAGCCCAAGACCGGGCCGATCCGCGCCGACCTGCTGGGCAACATGTGGGCCCAGCAGTGGGGCAACATCTATCCCATCGTCGCGCCCAAGACCGACGACGCCGGCTACAGCCTCGACAAGCTGCTGGTCGACAAGGGCTATGACCCGGTGAAAATGGTGAAGACCGGCGAGAACTTCTATTCGTCGCTGGGCTTCGCGCCCCTGCCCGACACCTTCTGGACCCGCAGCCAGATCACCCGCCCGGAAGGCCGCGAGGTGGTCTGCCACGCCTCGGCCTGGGACCTGGATGACGCCGACGACATCCGCATCAAGATGTGCACCAAGGTCAATGCCGAGGACTTCTACACCGTCCACCACGAGCTGGGGCACAACTACTACCAGCGCGCCTACAAGGATCAGCCCTTCATCTTCAAGGGCGGGGCCAACGACGGCTTCCATGAGGCGATCGGCGACTTCGCCGGCCTGTCGGCCCTGACCCCGACCTATCTGAACCAGATCGGCCTGCTGGACACCGTGCCCGGCGCCGAGGGCGACACGCCCTTCCTGCTGAAGATGGCGCTGGACAAGATCGCCTTCCTGCCCTTCGGCCTGATGGTCGATCGCTGGCGCTGGGAGGTCTATGACGGCACCCTGAAGCCCGCCGACTACAACAAGGGCTGGTGGGCGCTGCGCACCAAATACCAGGGCATCACCCCGCCGGGGCCGCGCCCGGATGACGCCTTCGATCCGGGCGCCAAGTACCACGTGCCGGCCAATGTGCCCTACACCCGCTACTTCCTGGCCCACATCTACCAGTTCCAGTTCCACCGCGCCGCCTGCAAGCAGGCCGGCTGGAAGGGCCCGCTGCACCGCTGCTCGATCTACGGCAACAAGGAGGTCGGGGCGAAGTTCAACAAGATGCTGGAGATGGGCCAGTCCAAGCCCTGGCCCGAGGCCCTGGCCGCCTTCACCGGCGAGACCCGCACCGACGCCAGCGCCGTGACCGAATACTTCGCGCCGCTCAACACCTGGCTGATCAAGCAGAACAAGGGCCAGAAGTGCGGCTGGTAGCCTGATCCCGACGGCCCCTTTCCGCCCGTGACGCCGGGCGGGGAGGGGCTGTGTGGTGAACGGCAATTTACCGCCTCTGTTGGCAGGTCCATTTACCGCGTGGTGACACTCTGCCGGATCGGCGGACGCCTCTGTCCGTCAGTCGGGTTGGGGCAACACCATGCTTGCGAGGACCATTCTTCGCGCCGCCTGGGCGCGGTTGAGCCGCTTTGGTCGCGACCGCAGGGGCGGTCTGGCGATCCAGGCGGCGTTCCTGGGCCTGCCGATGACGGTGATGGTCATCGGCACCATCGACATCGCCAACGGCTCGGCCGCCAAGACCCGCCTGCAGGACGCCCTGGACGCGGCCGCCCTGACCGCCGCCCGCTCCAGCGCCTTCACCGACGCCGGGCTGCAGGAGATCGGCTCCTCCTCCCTGACCGCCAACATGACCGGGTCCACGGCCACGGTGACCAGTTCCTCCTTCACCGCCGACGGCAACAAGGTCATCGCCAGCGCCAAGGCCAAGGTTGTGCCGGCGGTGGCCAATCTCTGGCTGCAGGGCGACATCATCGTCGGGGCCAGGTCGGAGATCACCCGCTCGGTCAACAAGATCGAACTGGCCCTGGTGCTGGACAACACCGGCTCGATGAAGGGCAGCAAGCTCAGCAACCTGAAGACCGCCTCCACCAACCTGATCGACACCCTGTCGGAAGCGGCCGCGCGCAGTTCGGAGCCCGACGCGGTCAAGATCGCCATCGCCCCCTTCTCGATGACGGTGAAGGTCGGCGCCGACTATCGCAATGCCAGCTGGATGGACCAGACCGGGGCGGCGCCGATCAATGACGAGATCTTCTCCTCCCACGCCAACCGCTTCACCCTACTGGACCAGATGGGGGTGGCCTGGGGCGGCTGTGTCGAGAGCCGCGCCTCGCCCTACAATGTCCAGGACACCGCCCCCAGCGCCTCGACGCCGGCGACGCTGTTCACGCCCTTCTTCGCGCCCGATGAGCCGAGCTCCAGCGGCTACTACAACAGCTACCTGCCGGACCTGACGACGAGCAGCAACTGGAAGACCCGTCAGGGCTATGTGCTGAAATACAACCAGGCGCCGACCGTCACCGGGACCAACAGCTCCACCGGCTATGATTACGGTCCCAACGCCGGCTGCCAGCTGTCGCCGGTCACCCGGCTGACCAGCAACTGGTCCGTCCTGAAGTCGGCCGTCGGGGACATGAACGCGGTCGGCGACACCAATATTCCGATGGGACTGATGTGGGGCTGGCACCTGCTGTCGCCCAACGCGCCGTTCGCCGACGGCCGCGCCTATGGCACGCCCAAGTCGACCAAGATCGTGGTGCTGATGACCGACGGCGAGAACACCATGACCTCGACGGGGAACAACAACGCCTCGCTCTACAATTCGCTGGGCTACATCTGGCAGGGCCGGCTGGGCATCACCTCGGGCGCCAAGAGCCAGAGGACCTCGGCCATGGATGACCGGCTCTCGACCCTGTGCAGCAACATGAAGGCCCAGGGCATCGTCATCTATACGGTGCGGGTCGAGGTCTCGAGCGGCGATTCCAGCCTGCTGCGCAACTGCGCCACCTCCAGCGACAAGTTCTACGACGTGCAGAGCGCCTCGCAGCTGGACTCGGTGTTCAACGCCATCGCCGGCTCCATCGAGAATCTGAGAATCCTCAAGTAGCGCCGCCTCGCCGCGAGGCCGGCCCCCCTTCCACCCCTGTCCCGACAAGGAGTCGTTCACCACGCTCCTTGTCGGGTTTTTTACCGGCACGGCGTTATGCAGGCCGGTCAAAATCTGGATCAACCCATGATCGCCACCGCTCAATCAACGACCCCGTCCCATGGATGGCTGAGGTTCCTGCGCGGATTCCTGCGCCGGCGCGACGGTGCGGTGGCGGTCCAGTTCGCCATCATCGCCCTGCCTCTGGCGATCCTGTCGCTGGGGCTGATCGACGTGAACCGCGCCAGCATGTCCAAGCGGACCCTGCAGGACGCGCTGGACGCCGCCTCGCTGCTGGTGGCCCGCTCGACCGTGACCACCGACGCCGCGGCCAACACCCTGGGCAATACCGCCCTCAAGGCCCAGCTGGCCGCCTCGGGGCAGGGCAGCCTGGTCTCGGCGACCTTCAAGTTCGGCGGGGCGAGCGGCAGCACGGTCATCGCCGACGCCCAGGTGTCCGTCGATCCGGTCGTGGCCAATCTGTGGCTGCAGGGGTCGATGAAGGTCGGCGCCCATTCCGAAGTGGTCCGCTCCTCGGCCAATCTCGAGGTCTCGCTGGTGCTCGACGTCACCGGCTCGATGGGCGGGACCCGCATCACCGACCTGAAGGCCGCCGCCGGCGATCTGGTGGATCTGGTCGTGCAGGACGTGCAGACGCCCTACTACAGCAAGGTCGCCATCGTGCCCTATTCGATGGGGGTCAATGTCGGCAGCGCCAATGCGGCCGCGGCGCGCGGCGCCATCCCGGCCGGCAAGACCATCTCCGGCGCCTCCTGGGCCGTCGGCAGCGCCAAGGGCATCAGCGGCGCGACCAAGGCCTATCCGACCACCATCACCGCCAACGGCCACGGCTTCAACAACGGCGACTATGTCTGGATCGACGGGGTCAAGGGCATGACCCAGCTGAACGGCAAGTCGTATATCGTCACCAACAAGACCACGAACACCTTCCAGCTGACCGGCGTCGATTCCCGCTACTACGGCAGCTATCAATCCGGCTCGAACGACACCGTCACCAAGTGCCAGGTCAAGGATTGCGAGGTGGTCGTCACCTCCAGCGGCCATGGTTTCAAGACCAACGACTACGTCTACATCACCGGCGTGGGCGGCATGACGCAGATCAACAGCGCCGCCTGGAAGGTGACCTCGGTCTCGACCAACACCTATCAGCTCGACGGCAGCGTCGGCCCCGACTACGGGACCTACAGCAGCGGCGGCAAGGGCTACTGCACCGACAACGGCTGTGAATACTACCGCTTCACCAACATGTACGGCTCCACGGTGGTGCAGCAGATCAGCAGCTGCGTCAGCGAACGCCAGGGGTCGGACGCCTACACCGACGTCGCCCCGTCCACATCTCCGGTGGGCCTGAACTACGCCAACAGCGGCAACCCCTGCATCGGCAGCCAGGTGGTCGGTCTGTCCTCCAACAAGACCAGCCTGAAGACCACCATCACCAACCTGGCGGTCGGCGGCTCGACGGCGGGCCAGATCGGCCTGGCCTGGGGCTGGTATTCGGTGTCGCCCAACTTCAGTTCGATCTTCGGCGGAACCAGCCAGCCGGCGGCCTATGGGACCAAGGACCTGATCAAGGTCGTGATCCTGATGACCGACGGCGAGTTCAACACCGCCTACTGCAACGGGGTCATCGCCCAGGATTCCGGTTCAGGGTCAGGGTCCAACTCCGCCAAGGTCAACTGCAACGCCAGCAAGGGCGACGGCTACACCCAGGCGGCGGCGCTGTGTTCGGCGATGAAGGCGAAGAAGGTCGTGGTCTATACGGTCGGCTTCGACATCTCCGACAGCACCGAAGTCACCAACCTGCTGAGCGGCTGCGCCACCTCCCCGCGCCACTTCTACCAGCCGTCCAACGGCACGGCCCTGAAGGACGCCTTCAAGGCCATCGGCAAGGATATCTCCAACCTTCGAATATCGAAGTAGCGCCGGTTCAGAGGTTCCGCCGATCGCGCCTGGCGCGGTCGGCGGCCGGTTTCGACGACCTTAACCACGCCCCTTTGCCTGACGTTTACCCTCACGCTGTTATTCGAAATGCGTGACTTGGGGACCCAACAAATCCAGACCCGCGGAACGGACCGGAGATTCCAGAGGGTGGCTGCGCTTCCTGCGTGGCTTTCTCAGCCGTCGTGACGGCGCGGTGGCGGTGCAGTTCGCCATCCTGGCCCTGCCCCTGGCGGTGCTGTCCCTTGGCCTGATCGACGTCAATCGGGCCAGCATGTCCAAGCGGATCCTGCAGGACGCCCTCGACGCCTCCGCCCTGATCGTGGCCCGATCCGACGCCGACACCGACGCCGAGGCCAACGCCATCGGCCAGCAGGCCCTGGTCGCCCAACTGGCGGCGTCCGGCGAGGGGGTGCTGATCGCCTCCAGCTTCAGCCTCGGCGGAACCAACGGCAGCAAGGTGGTGGCCAGCGCCAGCGCCTCGGTCGACCCGGTGGTCGCCGACCTCTGGCTGCAGGGCGACATGACGGTGGGGGCCAAGACCGAGGTGATGCGCTCCTCGGCCAATCTCGAGGTCTCGCTGGTGCTCGATGTCACAGGCTCGATGGGCGGAAGCCGCATCGCCGACCTGCAGACCGCCGCCGAGGATCTGGTCGATCTGGTCGTGCAACCGGTGCAGACTCCCTATTACAGCAAGCTGGCCATCGTGCCCTATTCCATGGGGGTCAATCTCGGCTCCCGGGCCGACAAGGCCCGGGGTCCCGTGCTGTCCACCGCAAACCTCAGCGACGCCGGCTGGGCCGACGGCGAGTCCATCGACATCGACGACATCGACCGCTCAAGGCCCGCGAAGGTCACGGCGCCGGGCCACGGCTTCAGCAACGGCGACTATGTCTGGATCGAACGGGTCAAGGGCATGACAGAGCTCAACGACCGGGCCTATCGGGTGACCAACGTCACCCGCGACACCTTCGAGCTGAGCGGCGTCGACGCCCGCTGGTACGACAACTACAAATCCAGCAAGAAGGACAAGGTGACCCGCTGTCAGGCGCGGGACTGCGAGGTGGTGGTCACCGCCAGAGGCCACGGCTTCGCCGATGGCGACCAGATCCAGATCAGCAACGTCAACGGCATGTCGGAGCTGAACGACGAGACCTGGACCGTCGACAGCCCGACCGGCGACACCTTCGCCCTGGCCGACACCCGCGGTCCCGATTTCTCCAACTATCGCTCGGGCGGCGCGGCCGACTGTCTGGAGCCGGGTTGTCAGTATTACCGTTTCACGAGCGCCAGCGGCCGCCAGCAGGTCTATGAGATCACCGACTGCGTCACCGAGCGGGTGGGCGCCGACGCCTACACCGACGCCAGCCCGGCCTCTGCTCCGGTCGGACGCAACTATCTGAGCGATCCGGACGGCTGTCTGAACAGCGAGGTCAAGGGACTGTCCAGCGACAAGGCGTCCCTGAAGAAGGTGATCACCGACCTCAAGGCGGGCGGTTCGACGGCGGGGCAGATCGGCCTGGCCTGGGGCTGGTACACGGTCTCGCCCAACTTCAGCTCGATCTTCGGCGGAACCAGCCAGCCCGCCCCCTACGGGACCAAGGACCTGCTGAAGGTGGTGATCCTGATGACCGACGGCGAGTTCAACACCGCCTATTGCAACGGCGTGGTTTCCGAAGATTCCAGCAACGGCTACAGCTCCAGCAAGATCAATTGCGACGCCACCAACGGCGACCCCTTCGACCAGGCGGCGTCGATGTGCGAGGCGATGAAGGCCAAGGGCATCATCATCTACACGGTCGGCTTCGACATCTCCTCCAGCCGCGACGTCTCAGACCTGCTGAGCAACTGCGCCTCGGGTCCCGATCACTTCTATCAGCCGGCGAGCGGCTCGGACCTGAAGGAAGCCTTCAAGGCGATCGGCAAGGACATCTCCAACCTGCGTATTTCAAGCTAGGACAGCGGGAGCCTCGGCGGGGCCACGGGTCCGCCGGCCCGTCAGGCGCTCGCCGCGAGCGCCTCGTCGTCGGCCTGGCCGGCGCAGGCCGCGGTCAGGGCCTCGAACAGGGCCTCCGCCGACACCGGCTTGGTCAGATGCCCGTCCGCCCCGGCCTCGCTCGAGGCGCGGATATGCTCGGGCAGGGCGTTGGCCGACAGGGCCCAGATCGGAGTGCGGCGTCCGCCCTCGGCCTGGCGGATCCTGGCGATCGCGGTCAGGCCGTCCATGACCGGCATCTGCAGGTCCATCAGGATCATGTCGAAGGGCTGGGCGGCGGCGGCCTCGACCGCCAGGGCGCCGTTCTCGACACAGGTCAGCTCGACCCCGACGGGCTCCAGCAGCAGCTGCACGACCCGGCGGTTCACCGCATGGTCCTCGGCCAGCAGGACGCGGGGCGGCCGCGTTTCCATCGGCTCAGCCTCGACCGGCCGGCGGGCGGCGTCGGGCGCCTCGGCCGCGACCATGGGCAGGGTCAGGGTGAAGGTCGAGCCGAGGCCCGGGGCGGAATCGGCGCCCAGCTCGCCGCCCAGCGCCTCCGCCAGCTGGCTGGAGATGGCCAGCCCCAGGCCAGTGCCGCCGAAGCGGCGGGTGATCGAACCGTCGGCCTGTTCAAAACGCTTGAACAGCCGCGCCTTGAACTCCTCGTCAAAGCCGATGCCGGTGTCGCTGACGCTGAGGGTCAGGCGGTCCTCGCGCACCGTCGCGGCCAGGGTGACGTGACCGACGCTGGTGAACTTGATGGCGTTGGACAGCAGGTTGCCGACCACCTGGCGCAGCCGCACCGCGTCGCCGGCGAACCAGGCGTCGGCGGCGGGGTCGATGTCGGTCTGCAGATCGATCGCCTTGTCCATCGCCTGGGGGCGGAAGAGTTCGGAGACCGCCCGCAGGTTGGTCGCCAGATGGAAGGGCTCCGATTTCAGCTCCAGCTTGCCGGACTCGATCCGCGCCAGGTCCAGCAGGTCCGTGAGAATGGCCTCCAGGGTCTGGCCGGAGCTCTCGATAAGCGAGACCATCTCCTCCTGCGCCGCCGTCAGGGCGGTGCGCGACAGCGCCGCCGCCACCCCCATCACGCCATTGAGCGGGGTGCGGATCTCGTGGCTCATATTGGCCAGGAACTCGCTCTTGGCCCGGCTGGCGGCCTCGGCCGCGTCCCTGGACTGGGCGATGTCCGCCTCTGACTTCTTGCGTTCGGTGATGTTCTTCAGGACGCCGACCAGCCGCTCGGGCCGGCCGTCGGCGTCGAGGGTCAGTTCCGCGCCGGAAAAGGCCCAGAGTTCGCGGCCGTCCGGGGCGTTCATGCGGTATTCGGTGCGGAACGGCACGCCTTCCCTGACATGCCGGTCCCACAGGGCCAGGGCCCCGTCGCGATGGTCGGGATGGACCGTCGCCCAGATATCGCGCGAAACGCTCTCGTAGGTCAGGGCCCCGCCGAAGAAGGTGTCCTCGGCGCCGTCGACCTTGAGGGTCCTGGCCTTGTAGTCGACCTCGTAGACCAGCACATCGGCGATATCGAGTGCCAGCTTGAGCCTCTGTTCGGACCGTTCCGACTGTTCCAGGGCGACGATGACGTCGCTGATGTCGTGGCTCATGGCGATCAGGCCGGCGACATGGCCGTCGCCGTCACGCCACGGTCCGACTTCCGCCCGCAGCCAGCGGTCCGGGCGGGTGGGAGTGGGCACATGCACCCGGTCCGACCAGGCGGTCTCGCCCTCCAGGCAGCGGTAGTAGGTGTCCTTGAGCTCGGCGAAGGACGCCGGGAACAGGTCGCCGACAAAGGCGCCGATGGCCCGCTCGCGGGGGACGCCGGTGTCGTGACACCAGCGCGCATTGACATAGACGTAGCGCAGGTCGCGATCGACCATGGCCAGGGCGACCGGCGCCGAGCGCATGATCGCATCCTTCAGGGCCACGGCCGCCCGGGTCTCGCGGTCGGCGCTTTCCCGGTGGCGCTGGGCGCGCAGACGCTCGACGGCTTCCGACAGCAGGAAGGCGAGGTCGTTCAGCCGGGACTGGATGGCCGGGTCAAAGGCCAGCGGCCGGGTGTCGAGCACGCACAGGGAGCCGATCCACAGGCCGCTGCTCAGCTTCAGAGGCGTCGAGCAGTAGAACCGGGCGAACGGCGCGGCGGCGACCCAGGGATGCTCCGGCATGAGGGCCGGGGCGTCTTCCACCCACACCCCGTCCTTGTTGCGGATGCTCATCGAGTCTTCGGCGGCGACCAGCTCTTCGGGATGGCAGGCGAAGCCGGAATGCCAGACCTTGCCGTCCTCGTTGAGGACGACATAGGCGTGCTCGGCGCCGGCCACGGAGGCCGCCAAGCGGCAGACCCGCTCGATCTTTGGACGCAGCGCGCCGAGGTCCAGCGACCGGACCTCCCGCAGACCTTCGTGATCGGTTTCCTGGGGCGCGGCGAGCGCCATGGTCTGTCCCCTCGCTATTGGAGGCACCATGGCGCGACGTCGTTAACAAGAGGTGGCCGCGGCGGCCCTATCCGAGTTTGATTTCAGCCAGTCGCTGGGCAAGAAAATCGTCGGCGGTGATCGGCTCGGGATAGCGATTGGGCCGCTCCGGCGTGGCGCAGCCGGGCAGGGTCTCAATCAGGTGGTCGGGCGCATAATGCAGGAAGAAGGGCGTCGAATAGCGCGGCACATTGCGCCGTTCCGGCGGCGGATTGACCACCCGGTGCGTGGTCGAAGGCAGGACATCGTTGGTCGCCCGGCTGAGCATGTCGCCGATGTTGATCACCAGCGAGCCCGCCGGCGGATTGATCGCCAGCCACTGGCCGTCGCGGTCCAGAACCTCCAGTCCGCCCTCCTCTGCGCCGAGCAGCAGGGTGATGGCGTTGATGTCCTCATGCGCCCCGGCCCGCTCGTTGGGGCCGTCGAATCCGGCCGGCGGATAGTGCAGCAGCCGCAGGATGGAGTTGCCGTCCCTGACCTGGGACTCGAAGGTGTGGCGGTCGAGGTCCAGATAGTTGGCGATGGCCTGCAGCACCTTGCCGCCCATGCCGTCGAGGGCGCCGAACAGCCAGGACAGCTCCTCGCGGAAGCCGGGCACCTCGGTCGGCCAGAGGTTGGCCGGCATGGCGGCGCTGTATCTGTGGCCGGGGGGCAGCTCGCGGCCGACGTGCCAGAATTCCTTCAGGTCGAAATGCTGGTTGCCCTTGGCGGTCTCGACGCCGAAGGCGGTGTAGCCCCGCTGGCCCTTGCCGCCCTCGACCAGATAGGCGCGCTTGGTCTCTTCCGGCAGGGCGAAGAAGGCCTTGGCCTTGTCGATGGCGCTGTCGATGCGGTCCTGGCCCATGCCGTGGTCGCTGATCACCGCGAAGCCGTAGCGGCGGAAGCTGTCGCCCAGGTCCTTTGAAAAGCCTTCGAAATCACTGGCGTAGCGGGTGAAGGAGACGGGGGCGAAGGCGGTCTTTGTCATGGCCTGGGAAGCTCTTGAGGGTGGGCGAGGGGTTCTACACCCAACGACGGGCGGGTGAAATGCCGCCGACTCTGGACTTACCCGACGTCGCCCGGCATCGAATTGAGGCAAGTCAAGGATCCCTGCCCATGCGCGCCCTCATCGTCGAAAGCCTCGCCCCCGACTATGCCGGCTGCGCCCTGCGCGAGATTCCGGTTCCCACGCCGGGGCCGGGCGAGGTGCTGGTCGAGGTCCGCGCCGCCGGGGTCAACTTCCCCGACCTCTTGATGACGCGGGGCGAGTATCAGATGAAGCCGCCGCTTCCCTTCGGCCTCGGCATGGAGCTGTCCGGTGAGGTGACGGCTGTGGGTGAGGGGGTCTCGGGCCTGAGCGTCGGGGACGCGGTCTGCGGCGGGGCCAAGCTGGGCGGGTTCGCGCAATACGCCCTGCTGCCGGCGGCGGCGGTGCGGCCCAAGCCCGGGCGGCTGTCCTGGGCCCAGGCGGCCTCCTATGGCGCCGCCTATCTGACGGCCTGGGTGGCGCTGGTCCGCCGGGCGAATGTCCAGCCCGGCGAATGGGTGCTGGTGCACGGCGCGGCCGGCGGCGTCGGGCTGGCGGCGGTCGATCTGGCCAGGGCGCTGGGGGCGCGGGTCATCGCCGCCTCGGCCTCGGATGAGAAACTGGCCGTGGTCCAGGCCGAGTATCAGCCGGACGCCGTCGTCAATGTCACCGGCGGCTTTCGCGAGCAGGTCAAGGCCATCACCGGCGGGGCCGGAGCCGATGTCATCTATGACCCGGTCGGCGGCGACGTCTTTGACGAGAGCACCCGCTGCATCGCCTTTGACGGCCGGCTGCTGGTCATCGGCTTCACCTCGGGGCGGATCCCGGAGGTGTCGGTCAACATGCCGCTGATCAAGGGCTTCTCGGTGGTCGGGGTGCGGGCCGGCGAATACGGCCGCCGCTTCCCCGAGCGGGGCCGCGAGAACGCCGGGGCGATCTGGAAACTGGCCGACGAGGGGACCATCCGGCCGAGGGTCCATGCCGAGGTTCCGCTGTCCGACTGGCGGGAGGCGTTTGACCTGCTGGCGAACCGCCAGGTGATCGGCAAGGCGGTGATCCGGTCGGATCTGTAGGGGGCGTCGTCCTGACGGGGGATGACGGCAGGGTTGGGCGATGCTGTCGACGCCAGCCCGGTTGACTCTCCGCGCCTCATCCCGTATCCACCCCGGCTCATCGCGACGGGCGTTTCCCGCCGCGCTAGCGACCTTTTGTATTTCGGAGCTGCCCCGTGAAGCGCACTTTCCAACCCTCGCGTCTCGTGCGCGCGCGCCGCCACGGCTACCGCGCTCGCATGGCCACCAAGAACGGCCAGAAGATCGTTGCGCGCCGCCGCGCCAAGGGTCGCAAGAAGCTGACGGCCTAAGGCCGTCCGCCTTCGTTCGCATCGGGGGGCGAACCCCTGTCCGAACCGCTCAAAATTGAACGCATGAGAACGCGGCCCCAGTTTCTGGCGGCCGCGAAAGGCGCTTATCGCGCCCATGGCGCCGTCGTCGTCCAGCTTCGCCAGCGCCAGGACGACGAGGCGGTGATCCACGTCGGCTTCACGGCCACCAAAAAGATCGGCGGGGCGGTGGTCCGCAACCGGGCCAAACGGCGTCTGCGCGAGGCCGCGCGGCTGTTGCTGCCGACCCTTGGACGGCCCGGATGCGACTATGTTTTCGTCGCCCGCGATGGTACGCCGGGCCGTGACTGGCCGCGTTTGCTTGACGATGTGAAAAGCGCGCTGATAAGGCTCGCCGCCGACCTTCCCGCCGCGCCGAACCAAAGCGCCTCCCCTCCCTCAGCGCCGGTCTGAACCTGCTCCATGCAACAAGAATCCCGAAATACGATCATCTTCTTCGGCCTGGCGGTGGTTCTGCTCATCGTCTACCAGTTCTTCGTCATGGAGCCGCAGGCCAAGAAGCGGCAGGCCGAGCTCAAGGCCAAGCAGGCCGAGGCCGCCCAGACCGCGGCGCCGGCGAAGATCCCTGATCTGCCCACCGCCCGGACCGGAACCCTGTCGCGCGCCGCGGCCCTGGCGGAATCGCCCCGCGTGCCGATCCAGACCACCGGCCAGGACAAGGGCAGGACCGTTCCGGTGCTGTCGGGCTCGGTGAACCTCAAGGGCGGCCGCATCGACGACCTGCAGCTGGACCAGTACGGCCAGACGGTGGCCAAGGATTCGCCCCGCGTCGACCTGCTGCGCCCCGAGGGCACGGCCAACGCCTGGTTCGCCCAGTTCGGCTGGGTCGGTCAGAACGTCGTCGGGCTGCCGGACGAGAACACCCTCTGGACGCTCAAGACCGGCCAGACCCTCACCGACAAGACGCCGATCGTGCTGAGCTATGACAACGGCGCCGGCCTGGTGTTCCACCGCCGCATCTCCGTCGACCAGCACTTCATGTTCACCGTCACCGACTCGGTGACCAACACCACCGGCGCCCCGGTCGCCCTGCAGCCCTACGCCGCGGTGCGCCGCGCCGGCCTGCCGCCCGAGGCGGGCAAGGGCCAGAACGTGCATGAGGGCGCGGTGGGCTGGCTCGACAAGGAGCTTCGCAAGCAGAAGTACAAGGCCTGGAAGAAGAAGGGCCAGTTCGACTGGACCAGCCAGGGCGGCTGGCTCGGCATCACCGACAAATACTGGCTGACCGCCATCGTCCCGGCCCAGAACGAGACCATTTCGGCCCGCTATGTCTCGGTCACCCAGGGCGGCCGCGACATCTACGCCGTCGACGCCACCGGCGCGTCCCACACCGTGGCTCCCGGCGCCACCTTCAGCGACACCACCCGCCTGTTCGCCGGCGCCAAGAAGGTGCAGCAGCTGCAGGCCTATCAGAAGGCGCAGAACATCCCCAACCTCGACCAGGCCGTCGACTGGGGCATGCTGTTCTTCCTGACCCGGCCCTTCTTCATGGCCCTGGAATTCTTCTACGGCCTGGTCGGCAACTTCGGCCTCGCCATCCTGGCGGTGACCCTCTGCGTCCGCATCATCCTCTTCCCGCTCGCCAACAAGAGCTACGAGTCGATGTCGAAGATGAAGAAGCTCACCGAGCCGATGAACGCCATCAAGGAGAAGTACAAGGACGATCCGGCCAAGCTGCAGCAGGAGACCATGGCGCTCTATGCGCGGGAGAAGGTCAATCCGCTGCTCGGCTGCCTGCCGCTGGCGCTGCAGATCCCGGTGTTCCTGTCCTTTTACAAGGTGCTGTCGACCACCATCGAGATGCGCCACGCGCCCTTTTTCGGCTTCGTGAAGGACCTCTCGGCGCGCGATCCGACCAACGTCTGGAACCTGTTCGGCCTGCTGCCCTTCGACCCGGCCGCGGTGCCGCTGGCCGGACCGTTCCTGGCCGGCGCGCTTGGCCTTGGCATCTGCGTCCTGCTCTACGGCTTCACCATGTGGCTGACCACGGCGATGAACCCGCCGGCGCCGGACCCGATGCAGCAACGCATCTTCCAGCTGATGCCGCTGCTGTTCACCTTCATCATGGCCCCCTTCGCCGTGGGCCTGATCATCTACTGGACCTTCTCCAACATCCTTTCGATCTTCCAGCAGTACATCATCATGCACCGGCTGAAGGTCGATAACCCGATCGACGACTTCATCGGCCGGTTCCGGACCAAGGCGGTCGGTTGAGCGGGGACCCCATCTTCTCCGAGGAGCAGCTCGAGGCGGCGCGCGTCCTGTTCGCCGGCCAGGCTAGCTTCATGATGGGGGCGGTGAAGATGGACGGCCTGCCGGAGGCCGACATGCCGGAGGTCTGCTTCGCCGGTCGCTCCAACGTCGGCAAGTCCAGCCTGATCAACGCCCTGGTCGGCCACAAGAAGCTGGCCCGGGCCTCCAACGAGCCGGGCCGGACGCGGGAGATCAACTTCTTCGACCTGGCCGGCAAGATCCGGCTGGTCGACCTGCCGGGCTACGGCTTCGCCCGCGTCTCGCGGCAGGCGGCCAACAAGTTCCAGGATCTGGGCCGGCAGTACCTGCGCGGGCGGCCGAACCTGAAGCGGGTCTATCTGCTGATCGACGCCCGCCATGGCCTCAAAGAGGTCGACAAGGAGGCGCTCGACGCCCTCGACGTCTCGGCGGTGAGCTACCAGATCGTCCTGACCAAGGCCGACAAGATAAAGCCGGCCGAGGCCGCGGCCCTGGTCGTCAAGACCCAGACCCAGATCGCCAAGCGTCCGGCCGCCTTCCCGCGGGTGCTGGCCACCTCGGCCGAGAAGGGCGACGGCCTGCCCGAGCTGCGCGCCGAGATCCAGGCCGTCTGCGAGGTCTGAGCCGCCTTACGGCCCCTTCACCACCTCGCCGCCCTTCATCACGAAGGGTACGGTCTGCAGCACGGTGACGTCGGCCAGCGGATCGCCGCGCACCGCGATCAGATCGCCCCAGGCCCCGACCTTGATCTCGCCGACGTCCTTGCCCTGACCCAGGGCCTCGGCCGAATTGATCGTCGCGGTCTGGATGGCCTGCAGGGGCGTGGCGCAATAGCGGACCATCACGGCGAACTGCCTGGCGTTGTCGCCGTGGGGATAGATGCCGGCGTCGGTGGAATAGATCTGTTTGACCCCGGCCTTGATGGATTTGCAGAAGTTCTGCCGCTGCAGCTCGCCGATGTCGCGGTCCTTCTTCAGCTCGCTCTCCCGCACCCCGTTCTTGGCCCCTTCGGCCTGGGTGTAGTCGGTGTTGTAGATGTCCATGCCGAAGTAGGTCCCGGCCTTGACCGCCATGCGGATGCCCTCGTCATCGACCAGGCTGGCGTGTTCGATGGTGTCGACGCCGCCGGCGATGGCGGCGCGGATGCCGTCCGGTCCATGGGCGTGGGCGGCGACCTTCATCTCGGCCATATGGGCCTCGCTGGTGACCGCCTGGATCTCTTCCAGGGTCATCTGCTGCACCCCGACCGCGTCGTTGGAAAAGACCCCGCCGGTGGCGCAAATCTTGATCACCTTGGCGCCGTATTTCTTCAGCTTGCGCACCATCTTGCGGGCCTCGTCCGGACCGTCGGCCACGGCCGGGGAGGTGCTGTCGGCCGAGGGCGGCAGATAGGTCGAATCGCAGTGACCGCCGGTGGCGCCGATGGCGTAGGTGGCCGGCACGATGCGGGGCCCGATGATGATGCCCTCATCGATGGCCTGTTCGACGGCGACGTCGTTGTAGCGGTCGGAGCCGACGTTGCGCACGGTGGTGAAGCCGGCCAGCAGGGTGGTCTCGGCGTTCCTCGCCGCCACCACGGTCCAGAAGTTGTCGGTGAAGGCCAGGCCCGTGTAGCCGCCATAGAGGGGCGAGGAGTCGAGATGCACATGCATGTCGATCAGGCCCGGCATCAGGGTCAGGCCGGGCAGGTCGATCCGTTCGGCGTCGGCCGGGGCGGTCACCTCGCCCTGGCGGCCGACGGCGGTGATGCGGCCGTCAGTGATCACCACCACGGGGTGGTCGATGTATTTGCCGCTGCGCACGTCCAGCATCCGCTCGGCGGTGACCGCCACGCTCGCCGCGCTGGCCGCGCCCGCCACCAGGCTGAGCGCGAGGCCCGCCGCCAAAGCCAAACGCCGCATGAAGATCGCCCCGAACAATTCCTGAAGGCGGCGACGCTAGCGCCAAGTCGGGCGGCTGCAAACCGGCTTTCGGGCCCTGGGGCGACAATGACGCGCTCTGGACGCCGGGCGGGCCGCGCGGCAAGCTCGCGGCATGATCAGCACAGACTATTTTTCCAGCTTCGATGGCCAGCGCATCGCCTTCCACCGGGCGGGGGAGGGCCGTCCGGTCCTGATGCTGCACGGCTTCCTGGCCAACGCCATCCAGAACTGGGTCGAGCCCGGCATCGTCGCGGCGGTGGTGGAGGCGGGATTTCAGGTCATCGCCCCCGATCTGCGCGGTCACGGCCAGTTGGCCGCGCCGCATGAGGCGGAGGCCTGGCCGGGGGATGTGCTGGCGATGGACCAGGAGGCGCTGGCGGCGCATCTGGGCCTGATCGAGTTCGACCTGGTCGGCTACAGCCTGGGGGCCCGCACCGCCGTCCGCTGCCTGGTGCGCGGCATGCGGCCTGGACGCTGCGTGCTGGGCGGGATGGGCGACAGCGGCATTATGCAGGCGGGCGCCCGGGCGGCGATGTTCGAGGACTCGATCCGCAACGGCGAGGCGGCGAAGGACCCCCGGGCGGGCAAATACATCCAGGCCCGCATCAGGGCCGGCGGGCTCAGCCCGGAGGCTCTGCTGGGGGTGCTGGCCAGTTTCGTGCCGACCACGGCCGCCGATCTGGCCGGATTGTCGATCCCGATCCTGGTGGTCAGCGGCCGGGACGACGATGACAACGGCTCGCCGGAAAAGCTGGCTCTGACCCTGGCCAACGCCAAGGCCCAGCGGATCGACGGCAATCACCTGACCGCCGTGGCCGAACCGGCGCTGGCCGCGGCGATCACCGGCTGGCTGACGGCATAGATCATTCCCCGTGAGCTGCGCTCGCGAAGGAGGATTTACCGGAACGGCGGCTCGTCGAAGGCGCGTAGCTTGCGGCTGTGCAGCCGGGGACCCTCGGCCCGCAGCAGGTCGACGGTGGCGATGCCGATCTGCAGATGCTGGCCGATTGCCCGCTCGTAGAAGGCGTTGGCCTGGCCGGGCAGCTTGATCTCGCCGTGCAGCGGCTTGTCGGAGACGCACAGCAGGGTGCCGTAGGGCACGCGGAAGCGGAAGCCCTGGGCGGCGATGGTGGCGCTTTCCATGTCGATGCCCACCGCCCGGCTCTGGTTGAAGCGGATGGCGCTGAGGGTGAAGCGCAGTTCCCAGTTCCGGTCGTCGGTGGTGACCACCGTGCCGGTCCGCAGCCGCTTCTTCAGGCTCTCGCCGCTCTCGCCGCTGACCTGCTTGGCCGCGTCATAGAGGGCCCGCTGCACCTCGGCGATGCTGGGGATGGGAATGTCTGTAGGCAGGATGTCGTCCAGCACGTGGTCGTCGCGCAGATAGGCGTGGGCCAGCACATAGTCGCCGATCTTCTGGCTGCCGCGCAGCCCGCCGCAGTGGCCGATCATCAGCCAGGCCTGGGGCCGCAGCACCGCCAGGTGGTCGGTGATGGTCTTGGCGTTGGAGGGACCGACCCCGATGTTGACCAGGGTGATTCCCTGACCATTGGGGGCCATCAGGTGATAGGCCGGCATCTGGTGACGCCGCCAGGCGCCGTTGGCCACGGCCAGCTCGGGATCGGGGGTGTCCTTGGTGACATAGACTCCGCCCGAACAGGACAGGGCCTCGTATTTGCCCTGCTGCAGCTGCTCGCAGCCCCAGCGGACGAACTCGTCGACATAGCGGTGGTAGTTGGTGAACAGGATATACTGCTGGACGTGCTCGGCCGGGGCGCCGGTGTAGTGTTTCAGCCGGGCGAGGGAAAAGTCCGTCCGCAGACCGTCGAACAGGGCCAGGGGGCGTTCGTCGGCGATCATCGGATCCCAGTAGCCGTCGGCCACCTCGTCGCCGATGTGGGCCAGTTCGGTGGCCGGGAACCAGCGGGCGATCTCCGAGGCCTGGGCGTCGGCCAGACTCAGGTCCCCGCCGTCCAGCACATAGGGGAAGGGGATTTCCTGCAGCGAGCGGCCGACCTCAACCTCGACGCCGAAGTCCTCCATCATCAGGGCCAGCTGTTCGACCAGATAGTCGCGGAACATCGCCGGGCGGGTCACGGTGGTGGCGTAGGAACCGGGATTGGAGATCCGGGCGTAGGCGCGGGTGATCGACGGATAGCCGCTGTCGCCTGACCAGTGCAGCCGGAGTTCGGGATAGGCGTAGGCGCCGCTTTCGCGCAGGGCGGGGTCAGGCCGCACGCCGCCCTCAAGGAAGGCCTTCAGGTGGGTCCGCAGGGCCTCGACGGAGCGGTCGTATTCTTCTTCAAGCCGCGCGACGATGGCGGCTGCTTCTTTCTGCTTTTTCATGGCGCCTTATAGCGGCGAGTTTTGACTTAGGCGAGACAGTGTTCGTCGGGCGCTTCGGGGCCCTCGATCCGACGGGGCAAGGGTTGCGCAACCGGCCGGTGGCGGCTATCTGACCCCCGTCACTGGGGAGTAGCCGCCCGCGTATCCAGCGGGGTTGTCGTCAACACACTTGGGGTTTCGACCCCATGGCGACATCAGCCGAGAGGCCTGGCGAGACTTTTGGCTTTCGCGCCGGCTCATGCGGGGTCCTGGCGCGAGACGCCATTGGTCCGACCGTTCGGCCCCGCCGGGACTTTGATTTTCATGCAGGCATTTCTGGTTTCCACCGGCCTGGTCGCCGTCGCCGAGATCGGCGACAAGACCCAGCTTCTGGCCATTCTCCTGGCGGCGCGTTTCCGTCGCCCCTTGCCGATCATCGGCGGCATTCTGGTCGCCACCCTGGCCAACCACGCCCTGGCGGCGCTGGTCGGCATGGTCGCGGCCCAGTGGCTGCAGGGGCCCTGGGTGCATTGGGTGCTGGGCGTGGCCTTCCTGGCCTTCGCCATCTGGGCCCTGGTCCCCGACAAGATCGACGAGGACGAGGGGGCGCCCGCGGTCCGCGCCGGGTCGATCTTCCTGACCACGGCCATCGCCTTCTTCCTGGTGGAGATGGGCGACAAGACCCAGGTCGCCACCATCGCCCTGGGCGCCCGCTTCCAGAACGTGTTCGAGGTCGCGGCCGGCACCACCCTCGGGATGATGATCGCCAACATCCCGGCCGTCCTGATCGGGGAAGCGGCGGCGACGACCCTGCCGCTGAAATACATCCGCTGGGCGGCGGCCGCCGGCTTCGCGGCCGTGGGGACCTGGATCCTGGCCATGGGCTAGGCGTCCATAGCAAAGGGCCCCGGAGTTTCCTCCGGGGCCCTCGCTTAAGCGTTGTCGCTTCAGATCAGGATCAGAAGTTGATCGAGATCGTCGAGCGGCGGTTCAGGGGTTCCTTCACCCCGTCGCCGGTGGCGACGGCGGGCTC
>WGLL01000003.1 GCA_016125585.1 Caulobacter sp. | reverse complement strand
GCGGGAGAAGGGTTTCTACATCCGGAACACGCCGAAGGGGGTGTCCGCGACGGGGGCGTTCAAACTCGCTGAAATGGCCAGGCCAAGCACGTCGCGAGTCTGGGCCGGGTCGATGACGCCGTCGTCCCAGAGGCGGGCGGTGGCGTGGTAGGGGTTGCCCTCGTCCTCGTATTTCTGGCGCACCGGGGCCTTGAAGGCCTCGGCCTCCTCGGGCGTCCATTTGTCGGCGTCGCGGTGAACGGTGGCCAGCACGCTGGCGGCCTGTTCGCCGCCCATGACGCTGATGCGGCTGTTGGGCCAGGTGAACAGGAAACGGGGGGAATAGGCGCGGCCGCACATGCCGTAGTTGCCGGCCCCGAAGCTGCCGCCGATCAGGACGGTGAACTTCGGCACGTTTGCGCTGGCGACGGCGGTGACCATCTTGGCGCCGTCCTTGGCGATGCCGCCGGCCTCGTATTTGCCGCCGACCATGAAGCCGGAGATGTTCTGCAGGAAGACCAGCGGGATCTTCCGCTTGCAGGCCAGTTCGATGAAGTGGGCGGCCTTCTGGGCGCTCTCGCTGAAGAGGACGCCGTTGTTGGCGAGGATGGCGACCGGATAGCCCCAGATGCGGGCGAAGCCGCAGACCAGGCTGGTTCCGTAGAGGGCCTTGAACTCGTCGAAGTCGCTGCCGTCGACGATGCGGGCGATGACCTCATGCACGTCATAGGGGGCGCGAACGTCGGCCGGGACGATGCCGTAGAGCTCGGCCGGATCGAAGGCCGGCGGGCGGGGCTCGCGGACGTCCATTTCCGAAGGTTTGGTGGTGTTGAGGTTGGCGACGATGCCCCGGACGATCTCCAGCGCGTGTTCGTCATTGGCGGCGACGTGGTCGACCACGCCGCTGCGGCGGCCGTGGACGTCGGCGCCGCCGAGATCGGTGGCCGAAATGACCTCGCCGGTGGCGGCCTTCACCAGCGGCGGGCCGGCCAGGAAGATGGTGCCCTGGCTCTCCTCCCCCGCCCCGCGCACGATCACCGTCTCGTCGCTCATCGCCGGGACATAGGCCCCGCCGGCGGTGCAGCTGCCCATGACGCAGGCGATCTGGGCGATGCCCTCGGCGCTCATCCGGGCCTGGTTGAAGAAGATGCGGCCGAAGTGGTCGCGGTCGGGGAAGACCTCGTCCTGGTGCGGCAGGTTGGCCCCGCCGCTGTCGACCAGATAGATGCAGGGCAGACGGTTCTGCTGGGCGATCTCCTGGGCGCGGAGATGCTTTTTCACCGTCATCGGGTAGTAGGTGCCGCCCTTCACCGTCGCGTCGTTGGCGACGATCATCACCTCACGGCCGGAGACCCGGCCGACGCCGCAGATCAGGCCGGCGCCGGCGATCTCGCCGTCATAGAGATCGAAGGCGGCCAGCTGGCCGATTTCCAGGAAGGGCGAGCCCGGATCCAGCAGGCGCTCGACCCGCTCGCGGGGCAGCAGCTTTCCGCGAGACGCATGGCGCTTGCGGGAGGACTCGGAGCCGCCGAGGGCGGCCTTTGCGACCCGCTCCCGAAGTTCCTCGACCAGGGCGCGGTTGACGGCCGCATTGGCGGCGAAGGAGTCGCTGGTCTTGTCGACGGTCGTGCTCAGTTTCGGCATGGGGGAGGCATAACCCGTCCCGCCCAGCGGCGAAAGCGGGAGTTCCATGCCCGGGACGCCGTCGCGACAGAGGGCGGGAGCAATCGGGAGACTCACGATATCGTTCCGGCGTGGCGGCGCCCTTCACATATCGAGACGACACGGCGCTGAGCCGGCTGTTCGAGCGCGAGCGCGCCAACGGGACGGCCGCCTGGTTCTCGCTGCCCGGCGGCGCCACCCTGTTCGAGACCGGTGACCGGGCCGACCAGATCTATCTGGTCCATGCGGGCAAGCTGGGCGCCTTTCGCATCGAGGAGGGCCAGGATCCGACCTTCGTCGGGGTGATCCGGCCTGGCGAGCCGGCCGGGGAAATGGCCATGATCGGCGGCACGCCCCACTCAGGCCGGGTCGTGGCCCTGCGGGATTCCGAAGTGCTGGCGCTGTCGGCGGAGGACTTCTTCGAGGCGGCCGACCAGGACCCGGACGTCATGCTGGAGATCGCCCGGCTGATGCTGGCCCGGGCGCGGCAGAGCAGCAGTCGCGGCACGACCGGCGATCCGACGGTGTTCGGCTTTGTGGCCGCCGAGAAGGGGCCAAAGATTCGCGGTCTGGTGGCCAGGATCGCCCGAGCGGTGGCCGAGATGGGCCGTTCGGTCACCCTGGTCGGCTCCGAGGCGGCCCACGCCCCGACCGAGTGGTTCTCCAATGTCGAGGCCGATCATGAGTATGTGCTCTATGTCGCCGAGGCCGGCGAGGTCGCCTGGCGCGCGGTGGTGGGGCGGCAGGTGGACCGGCTGTTCCGGGTCGGCCGGGGCGATCGGCCGCCGCCGGCCAAGCCCGTCGACTACGCCATCGACGCCCTGATGACCTACCGGCTGGTCGATCTGTTGCTGATCCAGCCGGCCCATATCGACCGGCCGCGCGGGGCCGAGGCCTGGATGGCGGCGACCGGGGCGGCCCGGCTGTTTCACATGCGGGTCGACAACCGCGCCGACGCCGACCGCCTGGCGCGGCTGCTGACCGGGCGGTCCGTGGGGCTGGTGCTGTCGGGCGGGGGGGCCAGGGCCTACGCCCATATCGGCGCCCTGAGAGCCCTGCGCGAGGCCCAGGTTCCCATCGATTTTGTCGGCGGCGCCTCGATGGGGGCGATCATCGCCGCCAGCCTGGCCATGGGCTGGGATGAGGCGGAGCTGGAGCGGCGCATCCGGGCCGCCTTCGTCGACACCAGCCCGCTGGACGACATCGCCATCCCGCTGATCGCCATGACGCACGGCCGCAAGGTCAATCACCGGCTGGAACAGCATTTCGACGACGTCGAGATTCCGGACCTCTGGCTGCCCTTCTTCTGCATCTCATCGAACCTGACGGCGGGCGGCTATCAGCTGCATCAGCGGGGACTGGTGCGGCAGGCCCTGCGCGCCTCCATCGCCCTGCCCGGCGTCATGCCGCCGTCGATCCTGGCCGGGGAGGTGCTGGTCGACGGGGCGGTGATGAAGAACTTCCCGGCCGACATCATGCGGTCGATGCAGCGGGGGCCGGTGGTCGGTGTGGATGTCACCCGCGGCCGCAGCATCACCGCCCAGGACATCACCGTGCCGCCGCTTCTGAAGTGGATCCTGTCCGGCGAATGGCGCAAGGGGCCGCCGATCGTCGCCCTGTTGATGCGGGCCGCCACCCTGTCGACCAACCGCGAGGTGGTCGCCGCCCGCGAGGCCACCGACCTGCTGGTGCTACCGGACGTCGACCACATCGACATCCGCGACTGGAAGGCCTTCGAGAGCGGCGCCGACGCGGGTTATCTGGCGACCCACAAGGTGCTGGATGGGCTGAAGCGGCCGGTGACGGAGCTGCGGCGGGCCAAGGCCTGAGCGGCGCAGGGGCCGGCCCTCACTTCAGGGCCGGGCCCCGGCGCGCCACCATGAACAGGCGCGGGAACGGAAACAGGGTCACGCCGTCGGCTTGCGGCGGGAAGGCCTCGGCGATCTGGCGCGTGAATTCGCCCAGGAAATTGTCGCGCAGCGCGCCCTCGGGGAGTCGGTCGAGGTAGGGCCGCAGGGCCGTGCCCATCATCCAGTCGACGACCGGGTCCTCGCCCTCGAGCACATGCAGATAGGTGGTGTTCCAGATGTCGACCATGGCGCAGGATTGCGCCAGCCAGCCGTAGTAGTCGGCCAGGGACGGCGTGGGGTTGATCAGGCGCGCATCGGCGGTCACCGCCGCCCAGGGCCCCTGCTCCGCCACCTGCCTGAGGATCTGGTGATGACGGGTCTCGTAAGCGGTCGGCATCTGGCAGGCGAAGACCCCGCCCGGCGCCAGACAGGCCGCCAGCCGGGGAAAGAGCGCGGCATGGTCCGGCAGCCACTGCAGGGCGGCGTTGGTGAAGATCAGGTCCGGCGCCCGGGGCGGATCGAAGCTGGCGATGTCGCCGCGCAGCCAGGTGACCTTTTCGGGTCGCTTGCCGGCCGAGGCAAGCATCTCCGGGCTGGAGTCGAGGCCGAAGACCTCGGCCTGTGGATGGCGCCGGGCCAGCAGGGCCGCCTGCTCGCCCGTCCCGCAGCCCAGATCCCAGATCACCCTTGGCTCGAGGTCGGCGGGAATCTGCAGCAACAGGTCCAGGGCCGGGCGATCGCGGTAGCCCTTGTAGCGCTCGTAGATGTCGGGATCCCAGCTCGGCATGGCTCCTGCCTACACCCCGGCGAGGCCGCTGTCAGCGGCGGCGGCGTGGTCGGTTATCCACAGGTCGGATCGGAAATGCATTGGCCGGGCAAAAGACCTTTGCACAAGCGCCCTCGGCGCCCATATCCTGAGCGTCCTGTTCTCAACAGCTGAAAGGAGGTGATCCAGTGTCTCACCAAAAACACACGGCAACCGCTCAAGGATCGAAGGTTGCGGGGGTTTCTCCCCTCCTTTGATCTGTGACGTCGTCTGACGACGCGGTTGAACCGTCGTTTGGTGTGGGGCCGGCTCTCGCAAGGGGGCCGGCCCTTTCCATGTCGGCAAGCTCAGTGGGGCAGCAGGGACCAGATCCAGAAGCCGAAGGCGGCGATCCCGGCGGTCAGGATCAGCACGCCGAGGGCGCGGCCGATCAGCCGGCCGGTGCGAACCGCGCGGGGTCCCTGCTCGGCCAGGCGGCGGCGGTTGGCGGCGTCGCGAGCCGCGCGGGCCTGTTCACGCCGACGCTCGGCCTCGCGCTCGCGGGCGCGGTCGAGACTGACCACCTTGTCTTCGTCTTCGCGGCTCATGACAGGGGTCTAGCGCCGGTCGCCCGCGGGCGGCAAGACCGCAAGGCGACCTTCCCTCATCCGCCCACCAGTTCGCGGCCGATCAGAAAGCGGCGGATCTCGTTGGTGCCGGCGCCGATGTCATAGAGCTTGGCGTCGCGCAGGAAGCGTTCGACCGGCCACTCCCTGGTGTAGCCGGCCCCGCCGAGGGCCTGGATGGCCTCAAGCGAGGTCTTCACCGCGTTTTCGGAGGCCAACAGGATGGCGCCGGCGGCGTCGAAGCGGGTGGTCTTGCCGGCGTCGCAGGCGCGGGCGACGGCGTAGACATAGGCGCGGGCGCTGTTGAGGGCGACGTACATGTCGGCGACCTTGCCCTGCATCAGCTGGAAATTGCCGATGGCCGAGCCGAACTGCTTGCGATCGCGGACGTAGGGCAGGACCACGTCCAGACAGGCCTGCATGATGCCCAGCGGCCCGGCCGACAGCACGGCGCGCTCGTAGTCGAGGCCGCTCATCAGCACCCCGACGCCGCCGTTCAGCGGGCCCATGATGTTCTCTTCGGGGACCTCGCAGTCCTCGAACACCAGTTCGGCGGTGTCGGAGCCGCGCATGCCCATCTTGTCCAGCTTCTTGCTGACGCTGAAGCCCTTCATCCCCTTCTCGATCAGGAAGGCGGTGATGCCGCGGCTGCCTTCGCCGGTCTTGGCGTAGACCACCAGGGTGTCGGCGTGGGGGGCGTTGGTGATCCAGAACTTGGTGCCGTTGAGGACGTAGCGATCACCCCGATGTTCGGCGCGCAGCTTCATCGAGACCACGTCGGAGCCGGAGCCGGCCTCGCTCATGGCCAGGGAGCCGACATGCTCGCCGCTGATCAGCTTGGGCAGGTAGCGAGCCTTCTGTTCCGGCGTGGCCCAGCGCCGAATCTGGTTGATGCAGAGGTTGGAGTGGGCGCCGTAGCTGAGGCCAATGCTGGCCGAGGCGCGGGACACCTCCTCCATGGCCACGACATGCTCGAGATAGCCGAGGCCAAGACCGCCCCATTCTTCCTCGACGGTGATGCCGTGCAGGCCAAGCTCGCCCATCTCGGGCCAGAGTTCGCGGGGGAAGTGGTTGTCGGTGTCGATCCGGGCCGCCATCGGGGCGATGCGGTCGGCGGCGAAGCGGGCGGTGGTGTCGCGGATCGCGTCCGCGGTTTCGCCGAGGGAGAAGTCCATCTGGGGTGAGGTGCTCATGGCCGCCAGATAGCATGAGGTCCCGAGACTCGGCGAGACCCGAAGCCGTAGCCTTCAATGCAATGAGAGCGCGACAGCGGTCCCCCGACCGCCATCGCGCTCCGTTACGCGGTACGCTTACTCTCCCCCATCAGACGACCCCTACTCGGCCGGCTGAATTCCGTTTTCGCCTTTGTCGTCTTCGTCCTCGTCGTCGAGCCTGGGCATGCCGAGGCTTTCCAGCCACCGCCAGGCGCCGAGGAAGAAGACGCCAGCCCCGGTGATGCCCAGGCCCCAGGCCACGGCGGTCGTGACCGAGTTGCCGGTGTGGTCGAGGTAGCCCCAGGCGACGCCGCCGCCGCAGAGCACCACCCCGGCCGCCGCCACGCCCAGCCACGGCAGGCCGACGATGCGGGCCTGCTCCAGCGGCGCGTAGTCGATCTCCGGATCGAAGTTGGCGGCCAGTTCCCGCTCGTCGGCCTCGACGAGGCGACGAACGTGATCCTCGCTGACCAGGGGCTGGCTGCGGACCGGGGTCGCTTCCTCGATGGGCTGGCTGGAGATGTCGAACAGGCCCGGCGACGATTCGTTGGCCGGTTCGAAGCGGAAGGCGTCCGGCGCCTCGGCGGCGGGCGTCTCCTCGACCTGCGGCTCCTCTTCCGGCGCCGGCGTCAGGACGAAGGCGCGGTCGCCATTGCGGACGGCCAGGCCGGCGCTCGACGGATAGGGCGTGTAGCGCTCCGGCTCTCGCGGCAGGGTCTCGACCGGGGCCGGCGGCGGCGGAAACGCCAGGGCGTCGGCCGCCGGTTGCGCCGTCGGCTCGGCCGGCGTGCTGGAGATTTCAAGGATCGGATCCTCGGCCGTCGCGTCGGCGTCGGCGACATCGTCGGCCGCCGAGGTCGGGGCCGGCGCTTCAGCGGGAGTCTCCGCCTCAGTCGCGGCGGGGACCGTCTCAGGCTCCGGCGCCGCCTGGACCGGCGGCTCAGGGGCCGCGGCCGGCGCGGTGTCAGGGGCGGTGTCCGGGGCGATCTCGGCCAATCGCGAGGTGACCGCGGCGGCCGCCGTCATGGTGGCGGTGGCGCCCATCGGGGCCGGCGCCGCGGCGGGCTGGTCCCGCTCGACGACGGCCTTGTCGCCGGTCATCGGGGCGTTGAGGGTGGTCGGGGTCTGACGCGGGACGAAGTTGACGGCGTCATAGTCGACCTTGGGCCGAACGATGGGCGAGGGCGCGGGCACCCAGCCGCCGGCCGGGGTCAGGAACAGGGTCTTCTCCGCCGAGCGGCGGCGCACCAGGGCGTCAACGACGATCCGCTCGCCCTCGAAGTCGGCCTTGCGCCACATCTCCATGGCGCAGGCGGCCTGCAGCAGGCTGCCTTCATTGACCCGGCGCAGGACGCTGGAGCGCTTGAAGTTGTCGATGCCGATGTTGAAGGCGAAACAGCAGAGGGCGTCGAACTGGTTCTGGGTCAGCGGCGTGTAGGTCTGTTCGTTGACCGCATGGGCGATGGCGATGAGATCGTAGAGCAGCAACGCCTCGGCGTCCTGTTCCGAGACCTGCGCGCCTTCGCGGGCCGTGAGCGTGTGCCCGAAGCCGATGGTCCAGCGGCCGTCGGCCATCTGGGCCGCCTTGCTGCGGTAGCCTTCGAACTTCTTGATCAGTTCGACGGCGGCTTTGGAAACTTGATGACGGGGGTTCATGCCCATTTGACCCAAATTGAAACGAACGCCGGTGCGCTTGGGACTCCCCGGGCAAGATAGGGGCCGTTCGCAACGTCGCCACGAAAGCAGCGGCAAATCAGAGAAGAATCAGGGCCGCCAGCCAGAGAAACGACAGAAAGCCCATAAAGTCTGTCAGGAACGTGACGAAGACCGAGGATGACACGGCCGGGTCGCGGCCCAGGCGGTCGAGGGTCAGGGGCACGAGGATGCCCGCCATCGAGGCGATGAACAGATTGAAGATCAGCGCCAGGGCGATGGTCAGGCACAGCATCGGGTCGCGGAAGAAGATGAACACCGCCACCGACATGATCACCGCCAGGGCCAGGCCGTTGATCACCCCCACCCCCAGCTCGCGCCAGACGATGCGGGCGGCGTTGGAGGCGTTGAGCTCGCGGCTGGCCAGGGCGCGCACCGCGACCGCCAGGGCCTGGGCCCCGGCGTTGCCGCCGAGGGAGGCGACGATGGGCATCAGGATGGCCAGGGTGACCAGCTTGGCGATCTCGGCCTGGAAGGCGCCGATGACGCTGGCGGCGACCGCGGCGGTGACGGTGTTGACCGCCAGCCACGGCAGGCGCGAGCGGGCGATGCCCCAGATGGTGGCGTCACGGCCGGCGTCGCTGACCCCGGCCAAGGCGAGGATGTCTTCCTCGCTCTCTTCCTGGATGACCCCGACAATGTCGTCGACCGTGATCTGACCGACCAGCCGGCCGCCCGGATCGGTCACCGGGGCGCTGATCAGGTGATACTTGTCGAAGATATAGGCGACCTCTTCCTGGTCCATGGTCACGTCGATCTCGGTGACCGGCTCCATGATCTCGGCCAGGGGCTGGGCGCGCTGGGCCCGCAGCAGGCGGCTGATCGGCACCGCCCCGGTCGGCTTGTAGGCCGGGTCGACGACATAGATGTCGAAGAACAGTTCCGGCAGGTCGTCGCCGGCCGACCGGACGTGGTCGATGGTCTGGCCGACGGTCCAGAAGCTGGGGGCCGCCAGGACCTCGCGCTGCATCAGGCGGCCGGCGGTCTCGTCGTCGTATTTCAGGGCCGACTCGATGGCGTCGCGGTCGGTCTTGTCGAGGGCGGCCAGGACCTGTTCGCGCTTGTCATCCTCAAGGTCCTCGACCAGGTCGACGGCGTCGTCGGAGTCCATTTCCTCAAGGGCCCGGGCCAGGGTCAGGCTGGGCACGCCCTCGAGGACTTCCTCGCGCAGGTTGGTGTCCAGCTCGGACAGCACCTCGCCGAGGGTTTCCGAGTCGAGCTGGGGGATCACCTGCTCGCGATAGTCGGAGGTGAGGAAGCCCATCAGGTCGGCGACGTCTTCCGACCGCAGGGCCCCGACCAGTTCGCGCAAACGGTCATCGTCGCCGCGGTCGGCGGCGTCGATCACCAGGTCGACATATTCGGGATTGAGCGCGTAGTCGTCCCCGAGGGCGAGGTCTTCGAGATCCTCGGGGACGTCAACGATGGCAGGGATTTCCAGCTCTTTGGACAGGTCGGCGTCTTCCCGGGTCATGGGGGCCTCCTGGCAAAAGTGGGTGCGACGGATCCGGCGCTAGCTTAGTTCCCTGATTCACTGGTGCGGTCGAGAAGACTCGAACTTCCACGGGTTGCCCCACAGCGACCTCAACGCTGCGCGTCTACCAATTCCGCCACGACCGCTCGTGGTGAGGCGCGGGGGTTAGCAAAAGCCGGGGAGCATGGGAAGCGCTTTGTGTCCCGTCCCGGCGCCCGGCGACAGGTCAGTCCACGCCGAAGGCGCAGACGGGCTGATTGCCGCCGCCCCGTCCGCCCCAGCCCCAGGTGTTGTTGCCGAGGTTCGGCGCCAGAGCCAGGCCGTACTCGCCCGGTGTCAGCGGCTCGGTCGGCGTGATGCGCCAAAGACCGCCGTCACGGACGGTTGAAAATTCGACCGCCGCCTGATTCTTCACATTGCGGGTGCCATAGCCGAACGGATTGACCTTGCCGGTCGTCAGCCGCCGCGTGGCCTTTACCGGCGTCAGACGGAACAGTCCGAACCGCTGCTGCGGATCGATGGTCTCCGGTTCGTTGCTGAAGAAGCTCACCGCCTGACCGGCCGCAAGGCGCACCGGACTGGCCGCGCCCTTCAGTTCATAGAAGATGTCGGCGCCGCCATAGCCCATCGCTTTGGTCCGTGACTTGAAGGCCGCGATCTGCGCTTCCAGCGTCACGGACGCGTCGTCAACGACGGCAGTGAAGGCCGGGACCGGCGCCGGCCTGGCCGCCAGCGCGGGGGTCGCAAGACCGGTCGCGGCCGCGCTCAGCAGAAAGGATCGTCTGTTCATGTCGGCTCCTGAAGGGTGGAGCCAGAATGGACCGGCGCCGGACCGGACGCGCCCCCTCAATGGGGGGACCGGCCCGATTCAGCCCCCGTCAGGCCTCAGGCGGTCCCGTCGCCGCGTCCCAGCGGGTCGCGCAGCGGCTCTCCGGCGCCGACAAATTCCAGCGAGACGGAGTTGATGCAGTAACGCAGGCCGGTCGGCGGCGGGCCGTCCGGGAAGACGTGGCCCTGATGGCTGTCGCAGCGGGCGCAGCGGGTCTCGACGCGGAGCATGCCGTAGCTGCGGTCCTCGACCGCCCGCACATGGGCCGGATTGATCGGCGCATAGAAGCTGGGCCAGCCGGTGCCGCTCTCGAACTTGGTTTCGAACCGGAACAGCGGCAGGCCGCAGAGGCGGCAGCAGTAGGCGCCCGGGCGTTTCTCACCCAGCAGCCCGCCGCAGAACGGCGCCTCGGTGCCGTGATGCAGCAGGACGTCGCGTTCTTCCTGATTGAGGTCGGCCTCCAGAGCGCGGCGCTCGTCATCGGACGGCGGGGTCAGGTCGAAGGCGGAGGGCTTGCTGGCGGTATCGGTCATGACCCTCAATCTATGTCGGGCGCGCCAAACCGCAATGCGCCTCCTCCAGAGCCTGTCGAACGCGAGCGGGGAAACCGGGGCCCGGGCTCCCCGCGCCGGGGGATCGCCCTAGATCAGGGATCATGACAGACCCGATCTCCCTGACCTCTCTTCCGGCGGGCGGCGTCGCCGCGATCATCGGGGCCAGCGGCGCCATCGGCGGCGCGCTTGCCGGGGCCGCGGCCGGATCGGGGCGATTCAGCACGGTGGCGGGCCTTTCGCGCGGCGGCGCCGATCCGGGACCCGGCGTGCAGGGCGGCCGCATCGACATCGAGGACGAGGCCAGCATCACCAGTGCCGCCGCCGATCTGGCAGACGGCCCGCCCCTGCGGCTGCTGATCATCGCCACCGGGGCGCTGCACGGCGAGGGCTTTGCGCCGGAGAAGGCCCTGCGGGCGCTCGATCCGGCGGCAATGGCGCGACTGTTCGCCATCAACACGATTGGCCCCACCCTGGTCCTGAAGCACTTCGCGCCGCTGCTGGCCAGGCAGGGGAAGGCGGTGGTCGCCGCCCTGTCGGCCCGGGTCGGCAGCCTGGGGGACAACCGGCTGGGGGGCTGGCACAGCTATCGCGCCTCCAAGGCGGCGCTGAACATGATCCTGCGCAACGCCGCCATCGAACTGGCTCGCAGCCGGCCAGAGGCGGTGTGTCTGGCGCTGCACCCGGGCACCGTCGACAGCTCCCTCAGTCAGCCCTTCCAGGCCGGTGTGGCGCCCGGCCGGCTGTTCAGCCCCCGGCAGGCCGCGACGCATCTTCTGGCGGTGATCGACGCCCGGGGCCCCGCCGACAGCGGCCTGGCCTTCGCCTGGGACAACAGCCCTGTGCCCTGGTGACCTAGCGTCGCCGTTGCCAACGCCGCCCCGTCGGTCTAACCCGCAGACGCAAGAACCGTGCGCGCAAGGGGCATAATCCGCCGATGTTTTCGAAGATTCTGATTGCCAACCGCGGCGAGATCGCCGTCCGCGTCATCAAGACCTGCCGCCGGATGGGCATCAAGACGGTGGTGGTCTATTCCGAAGCCGACGCCGACAGCATGGCTGTCGAGCTGGCGGACGAGACCGTCTTCATCGGACCGGCCCCCGCCAGCGAATCCTATCTGGTCGCGGAAAAGATCATCCAGGCGTGCAAGGACACGGGGGCCGAGGCGGTCCATCCGGGCTTCGGCTTTCTGTCGGAAAAGGCTGAATTCGCACAGCTTTGCGCCGGCGAAGGCATCGTCTTCATCGGCCCCAACCCCGGCGCCATCAGCGCCATGGGCGACAAGATCGAATCCAAGAAGTTCGCCCAGAAGGCCGGGGTTTCCTGCGTGCCGGGCCATATCGGCGAGATCGACGACACCGCCCATGCCGTGAAGATCTCCGAGGAGATCGGCTATCCGGTGATGATCAAGGCCAGCGCCGGCGGCGGCGGCAAGGGCATCCGGGTGGCGCACAATCGCCGCGACGTAGAAGAGGGCTTCCCGGCGGTCCGGGCCGAGGCGAAGGGCGCCTTCGGCGACGACCGCATCTTCATCGAGAAGTTCATCGTCGACCCCCGCCATATCGAGATCCAGGTGCTGGGCGACAAGCACGGCAACGTCGTCCACCTGTTCGAGCGGGAGTGCTCGATCCAGCGCCGCAACCAGAAGGTCATCGAGGAGGCCCCTTCCCCGCTGCTTGACGAGACAACCCGGGCGGCCATGGGCGCCCAGGCCGTGGCCCTGGCCCAGGCGGTCAATTACGACAGCGCCGGCACCGTCGAGTTCGTGGCCGGCCAGGACAAGAGCTTCTACTTCCTGGAAATGAACACCCGCCTGCAGGTCGAGCATCCGGTGACCGAGCTGATCACCGGCCTGGATCTGGTCGAGCAGATGATCCGCTCGGCCTATGGCGAGGCGCTGCAGTTCAGCCAGAAGGACCTGAAGATAAACGGCTGGGCCATCGAGAGCCGCATCTACGCCGAGGATCCCTATCGCAAGTTCCTGCCGTCGATCGGCCGGCTGGTGCGCTATGATCCGCCGGTGGAGGGCGACCACGCCGGCTATGTGGTGCGCAACGACGCCGGGGTCCGCGAGGGCGACGAGATCTCGATGTTCTACGACCCGATGATCTCCAAGCTCTGCACCTGGGCGCCGACCCGCGAGGGGGCCATCGACGGCATGAGCCGGGCGCTGGAGGACTTCCACATCGAGGGGCTGGGCCAGAACATCCCGTTCCTGGCGGCGGTGATGGACCATCCCCGGTTCCGCTCCGGCAAGCTGGCGACCAGCTTCATCGCCGAGGAATACCCGGAAGGCTTCCTCGGCGCCCCGCCCAGCGACGCGGCCTTCGACGTGCTGACCGCCGCCGCCTGCGCCATGCACCAGATCCAGATCCGGCGGCAGGAATCGACGCGGCGCACCGACTGGGTGGTGATCGCCGGCAGCCGGCAGCGCCGCGTCAGCCTGGCCGCGACCGCCGATGAGCTGACCATCACCCTGACCGACGAGGACCGCGCCCTGACCCTGTCGGACCTGGCCTGGCGCCCCGGGCAGGCCCTGCTGCGGGGGCGCCTGGACGGTATCGCCTTCACCGTGACGGTGCGTCCCGCCGCCGAGGGCTATGTGATCCGCTATCGCGCCACCACCCTGAAGGTGATGGTGCTGTCGCCCCGCTCGGCCGAGCTGCACACCAAGCTGCCCGAGCGCAAGGCGGCCGACACCTCCAAGATGATCATCAGCCCGATGCCGGGGCTTGTCGTCAGCATGGACGTGGCCCTGGGCCAGCAGGTTCGCGAGGGCGAGGTGGTCTGCGTCATCGAGGCGATGAAGATGCAGAACATCATCCGGGCCGAACGCGACGGGGTGGTCAAGACGGTGTCGGCCAAGTCCGGCGACAGCGTCGCGGCCGACGAGGTGCTGGTCGAGTTCGCCTGACGGGCGCGCGGCCGGCGCCCGTTTTCCCCCGATGGGTGGTCCGCGGCCTCCCCCTCAGCGAAAAGTTGTTGCAAGCGGGGAACAGCAGGCCGGTCACCGGCTATTTCTGGTTCAAGACGCATCCGAAATCCGCCGATCTGCGTTATCGTCCGCAGGTTGGCGGGTGACGCGGCGATGAGCCTCTTCGAGCTTTACAGTTTCAAAGGACGTATCGGGCGGCGGCGGTTCGCGCTGACCCAGATCGGCGTCTTCCTGTTCAGCTATTTCGCCACCTTTCTGCTGATCGTCATCGGCGGCGCCGGCTATGCCAGCATGACCGGCGTGCGCGGCGTCTGGGAGGCCGTCGTCAATGGCGTCGGCGTTCTCACGGCGGTCCAGGCGGCCTGGATCAGCGTCGCCGCGGCGGTGCGCCGCTGCCATGACCGCGGGCTGTCCGGCTGGATGCTGATGTTCGCCATGCCGCCGGTCATCGGCCAGCTCTGGCTGTTCCTGAGCCTGGTGGCCGGGCCCGGCGATCGGGGGACCAATCTCTATGGACGCCCGCAGGCCAGCGCCGATCTTTCCCCCGTCGCCGTGGTCGCCTAGAAAGGTCTCTGATCGGGCTCGCGCTTTCCGGGCCCTTGAGTCGGAGCCATCTTGCGCATGAACGGCCAATTGAACTGGGCGGAGCTGTTCTTCTCCTCCACCGGAAGGCTGGCGCGGACGCCCTTCGTGGTCGCCGGCGCGGCGCTGTTCGCCATCGCCTATCTGTTTCTGGTGGTGACGCCGGGCGCGGTTCTGTCGCTGATCGGCTGGATCGTCTATCCGGCCCTGCTGATCATGGGCTGCTGCCTGCTGGCCAAGCGCCTGCATGACCGCGGCAGGTCAGGATGGTGGGCGGCCATCGTCATCATCGCCCTGGTCGCCGTCTGGCCCTTGCCCGAGAGCTTCTTCGACTTCATCTTTGCCACTATCGTCGTCTGGGCCGTGGTCGAGCTGGGCTTGATGCCCGGCGAGGCCGGCGCCAACCGTTTCGGGCCCAGCCCCCTGAAGACCGCCTGAACACTCGGAGTGATCGTCCCATGCGTATCCTGTCCGCCGCCCTCGCCCTGTCCCTGATCGCCGGCGCGGCTGTCGCCGCCGACGCGCCGCCCGAGGCCGAGGCCGGCCTGGCCATCGCCCGCACCTACGCCAAGAGCGACCAGGTCCGCTTTCGCAAGGTCAAGGTCGGCGCCGACGGCATGGTCTGCGGCCTGACCGGCATGGGCAGCGACCGCGAAATCCAGTTCATGGTCAGCCCGGACGCCCAGACCCTGTGGCTCAACGAGAGCCCCGAGGAGCCCTATTCCGACTACGGCTACGGCGAGAAGATCCTGCGCTCGACCGAACGGGCGCCCTACAGCCAGTGGAAGGCCTGCCAGAAGGGCAAGTAGGCGAGGTCAGCCAATCAGAGGCGGCGGTTCGGCCGCCTCGACGGGGCCGAACACTCGCTCGAAGGCGCTCTTCAACGCCGCGTCGGCCTCGGCCATCGATACCGGAAGCCCTTGGTCGACCAGACTGGTGACGCCGTGCTCGGTGACGCCGCAGGGCACGATGCCGGCGAAGTGGCTCAGGTCCGGCTCGACGTTCAGGCTGACGCCGTGAAAACTGACCCAGCGGCGCAGCTTGACGCCGATGGCGGCGATCTTGTCCTCCCGCGACCAGCCCGCGCCCTTGCGCTCGACCCAGACCCCGACCCGGCCCTCGCGGATCTGGCCTTCGAGATTAAAGGCGGCCAGGGCGTCGATGACCCAGGCCTCCAGGGCGGCGACGAAGGCCCGCACGTCCTTCTTCCGGCGCCCCAGATCGAGCATCACATAGGCCACCCGCTGGCCGGGTCCGTGGTAGGTGTATTGCCCGCCACGGCCGCTCTCGAAGACCGGGAAACGCGCGGCGTCCAGCAGATCGCCGGATTTGGCCGAGACTCCCGCCGTGTAGAGGGGAGGATGCTCCAGCAGCCAGACCAGCTCCCCCGCCCGCCCCTCGGCGATCGCCGCCGCCCGCGCCTCCATGGCCGCCACGGCCTGCGGATAGGGCACGGGCGTGGTTGAGACCGCCCAGCCGGCGGGCGCGGCGTCGTCGCGGCCGAAAATCGGCGGGGAAGCGCCCGGGTTTAACAGGTGGTCAAGCATGTCAGCGGCAATGTGGGGCCTGCGCCGTTCCTGCGCGAGGGGTCAAAGCGTTCGTGAGCCAGGTCAATTCCGTCAACGTCGAGATTTCCGTGGTCCTGGGCCGCTCGCAGCTGCCCATGGCCCAGCTGCTGCGCATGGGCCGGGGCGCGGTGATCCCGCTGGACGCCAAGGCCACCGACGAGGTCTGGATCCTGGCCAACAACCACCCGGTGGCCCGCGGCGAGATCCAGATCAACGACGACAAGATCAGCATCGCCGTGACGAGAGCGGCGGATGTTTATGACTTTATGGCGGGGGGCGGCGCGACCTAGCTTGCTGGGGCGCTCAAGAGCCCCGCAATGACCGGTGCTCCGAGCGATAACAAGCTGCCTGCTGCCTCCATAATTCCGTAGACGCGCAGGAAGTCGTCAACAATCTCCTTGGCCGTACCTGCCTTAATGTTCGGGTCTGACTTCAACTCAAGCACAATCCGGCCGAAGGCGGTGAAGACGGAATGCCGAAAGCTTCCCACACCTTTCGTCGTCAGGGTTGTCAGGCTTTTCTCCATAAGATCAACCTGAGCAAAAAGCACCACCCTTAGGTTGTCGTTGACGTCATCATGGGTCGAAATCCTACTCTTAAATTTCTGCAATTCCGAAATTATGTCAGGCGCCCTAGAAATAAGCGCGTTCTCGTCGTACTGTAGGTCCATCAATATCGGAAAAGTAGACCGTATATTCTTTATTTGCCCTTTATAGCCTTGAATGAATTCCCCATACGAATATTGAGAGGCTTTTAGTCCGACCAAATCGCGGATATCAGCAATTACGTTACGCAGAACTGTCGCATATCCGGAGCCCAGCGCGCGCTCGGAAGCGACTTCTTCAATCCGATCGAGACTACCGAGAAGATCTCTATACGACTTTGAGGGATCTTCCTCACCGATCACCTCGCCAAAAATGACAGCCAGCTCGACAAGGGCATTGTTCTTTGAGCCGCGTGATTCAATTTTGGAAAGGAAGGCCGCAAGATTGCGGACCTCAAGCAGGGAATCCGTCATAAGGGTATGTTATCATGCTTCTTCCAGGGGTTGGAAAGCTCCTTCCCCCGCAGGCTCTTCAACGCCCGCACAATGCGCCGCCGCGTGCCATGGGGCATGATCACGTCGTCGATGTAGCCGCGTGAGGCCGCCACGAACGGGTTGGCGAAGCGTTCCTTGTAGTCGGCTTCCTTGGCCGCGATCTTGTCGGGGTCGCCGATGTCGGCGCGGAAGATGATCTCGACGGCGCCCTTGGAACCCATGACGGCGATCTCGGCGGTCGGCCAGGCGTAGTTGACGTCGCCGCGCAGGTGTTTGGAGCTCATGACGTCATAGGCGCCGCCGTAGGCCTTGCGGGTGATCAGGGTGACTTTCGGCACCGTGGCCTCGGCGTAGGCGAACAACAGCTTGGCGCCGTGTTTGATCAGGCCGCCGTACTCCTGCTTGGTGCCGGGCATGAAGCCGGGCACGTCGACCAGGGTCAGGATGGGAATGTTGAAGGCGTCGCAGAAGCGCACGAAGCGGGCGGCCTTGCGGCTGGCGTCGATGTCCAGAACCCCGGCCAGGACCTGCGGCTGGTTGGCGACGATGCCGACGCTCTCGCCATCCATGCGGGCAAAACCGCAGATGATGTTCTTGGCCCACTCGCTTGAGATTTCGAAGAAATCCGCCTCATCGACGATCTTGAGGATCAGCTCCTTCATGTCGTAGGGCTTGTTGGCGTTGGCCGGGATCAGGGTGTCGAGGCTGGGCTCCTCGCGCAGCGGCGGATCGAAGCTCTCGCGCACCGGCGCCTTCTCGCGGTTCGACGAGGGCAGGAAGTCGACCAGCCGGCGAACCTGCGTCAGGGCCTCCAGATCGTTGTCGAAGGCGCCTTCGGCCACGCCCGACTTGGCCGCGTGCACGCGGGCGCCGCCGAGATCCTCGTGGCTGACCGTCTCGTTGGTCACCGTCTTCACCACGTCCGGGCCGGTGACGTACATGTAGGAGGTGTCCTTCACCATGAAGATGAAGTCGGTCATGGCCGGGGAATAGACGTCGCCGCCGGCGCAGGGGCCCATGATCACGCTGATCTGCGGGATGACGCCGCTGGACAGCACATTCTCGAGGAAGATGTCGGCATAGCCGGCGAGGCTGTCGACGCCCTCCTGGATGCGGGCGCCGCCGGCGTCGAACAGGCCGATGATCGGAGCGCCGACCTTGGCCGCCTGGCGCTGGACCTTGACGATCTTCTGGGCGTGGGCGCCCGACAGCGAGCCGCCGAACACCGTGAAATCCTTGGAGAAGACGAAGACCACCTTGCCGTTGATGGTCCCCCAGCCGGTGACCACGCCGTCGCCGGCCACCTTCTGGTTTTCCATGCCGAAGTCGTGGCTGCGGTGTTCGACGAACATGTCGAACTCCTCGAAGGAGCCTTCGTCGAGCAGCAGGTCGATCCGTTCCCGCGCGGTCAGCTTTCCCTTGGCGTGCTGGTTGGCGATGCGTTTCTCGCCCCCGCCCATCCGGGCCTGTTCGCGGCGACGCTCAAGCTCAACGAGGATATCTTTCACGCGGAGGCTCCCAAGGTAACTGTCCGCCCCCGGTTAAAGCCCGTCACCCGGCGTGGCAAGCGTGTCGCAGGGGGAGGCAGACTACCGCAGGGCGGCGAACCAGCGATCCAGCATCTGGGATTCATCGCGGCGGCGTTCGGTGCGGATGATGGCCTCGGCGTCCGGTCCCCACTGCTCTTCCTGAAAGCGCTCCTCGAGGCTGGACGCCTCATAGGCCTCCAGACCGCTCAGGTGATCGCGCTGCAGCGCCAGAGCCAGGATCGCCGATCCGAACAGGGCGGTGGCGTGAACCAGCCCGATCAGGGAGAAGTCGTCGAGCCCGGCGGCCAGCGCCTTGACCCGCGCCAGGGTCTCCGGCGGCTGCTGGCGATGCAGGACTCCCACCGCGCGATGGAAACTCAGGCCGAGCGTTGTCTCCGCCCAGTCAAGCAACGGCCCCCAGACCGCGTTCTGACGCGCCACCAGCGAGGCCGGAGCGTCAGCGAAGTAGCAGAGGGCGTCGGAGCCGGCGAAGCGGGCGACCTCATCGGCCAGTCCCTCGCGAACCGGGGCGGCCTTCTCCAGCGCGGTGAAGGCCAGGCGGGTGGCCGGCATCTCGGCCAAGCGAATGAACTCCGCCTGGGCGGCCCATTCTCCCGCGACCAACTCGGCGAGGCCTCTGGTCGGCAGGGTCAGGGCAAGGCCGCCGGGGCTCTTCGGCGGGCGGCCATCGAGTCGCACGGTGAAGGCGTTGTCCTCGGCCTTAACCTCGACGGCCTTGTAGAACCGCCGGGCTGTCTGCACCGTATCATCCGGTCCGCGCATAATCGCTCCCGCTGGCGACGGAACAACTCCGCCTCGGCGTGGAATTGAGGCAAGCGCGCGACAAGTGCAAGGAGGCCCGGTTGGCCCAGCTCTCGAAAGACCTGATGGCGGCGATCGCCGTGACGCGATTTGGCCTCGGCGCCCGGCCCGGCGACCTCTCGGAAGCGGCCAGTGATCCGAAAGGCTGGCTTGCCGCCCAGATCACCCCGCGCGGCGCCGATCTGGGCCTGGCCACGCACGATCTCAGCGCCAGCCGCGTCAGGGCGCTGCGGGAATACCAGATGGAGCGGCGCGACACCCGCCGCGCCGCCGAGGGCATGACTCCGGAGGAAGCCGAGGCCGCGCGCGATCCCGTCGCCGCCGCGCGCCGGCTGATCCGCGAGAGCGCAGGCGAGGACTTCCTGGCCCGCGCCCGGCTGGCCGCCACCACGCCGGCCGGGTTTCGCGAACGCTGGGCGCTGTTCTGGTGCAATCACTTCACCGTCTCGGGCATCAAGCTGGTTACCGCCACCGTGGTCGGGCCCTTTGAGCAGGAGGCGATCCGTCCCCGGGTGTTCGGCCGGTTCGAGGATCTGCTGATCGCCTCGACGGCCCACCCGGGCATGCTGCTCTATCTGGATCAGGCCCAGTCGATCGGCCCCAACAGCCGGGCGGCCGAGTTCTTCAAACGGCGGCAAGGGGGCCAGGGACAGCGTCTTGGCGGCCTCAACGAAAATCTGGCCAGGGAGATCCTGGAGCTGCACACCGTGGGCGTCGATGGCGGCTACAGCCAGGCGGACGTCACCGAATTTGCCCGCTGCCTCACCGGCTGGAGCATCGGCGGCCGGCGCGAGCCGAAGAAGATGGGCGAGTTCGTCTTCCGCGACCTGGCCCATGAACCCGGCGCCCGCACGGTGATGGGCAAGCGCTACAGCGAAGACGGGGTGATGCAGGCCTATGCGGTGATGAAGGACCTGGCGGCCAGTCCCGCGACCGCTCGCCACCTGTGCGGCAAGATCGCCCGCCACTTCGTCTCCGACACGCCGCCCCCTGCCCTGGTCGAGGCGCTGGAGCGCAGCTGGCTGGCCAGCGGCGGCGACCTGTCGGTGGTGGCGAGAACCCTGGTCGCCTCGCCCCTGGCCTGGTCGCCGGAAGCGGAGAAGTTCAAGACGCCCTATGAGTATGTCCTCTCCGGCTACCGGGTCATTGGCGGACAGCCGGCGGCGGTCGAGCATCTGGCCGGGCTGGCCGGCATGGGCCAGCGCCCCTTCGCCGCCCCCTCCCCCAAGGGCTGGCCGGACGAGGCGGCCTACTGGGCGACGCCCGACGCCCTGATCAAGCGCATGGCCTGGGCGCAGCAGTTTTCCGCCGTGGTCGCGCCCGAACGCGATCCGGACGCCATGGCCCGGCTGGCCCTGGGCGCCCGCCTGTCCCCCACCGTCGCCAGAGCCGTGGCCCGGGCGGAGTCCCGCCCTGAAGCCCTGTCCCTGCTGTTGATGTCTCCGGAGTTCCTGCGCCGATGACCCGTTCCTCCCCTTCCAGCGGCGGCCTGTCGCGCCGCGGCCTGCTTGGCGCGGCCGGCGCCGCGGGCCTGAGCATCAGTTTCATGGGCCGCAGCGCCTTCGCCGCCGGCGACCTGGCCGGGCGAAAGCTGGTGGTCATTGTCTGTCGCGGCGGCATGGACGGCCTCAGCGTCTCCCCGCCCGTCGGCGACCCGGACTACGCCGGGCTGCGTCGCGGCATCGCCATTCCGGGTGACGCGGCCCTGAAGCTGGACGCCACCTTCGGCCTGCACCCGGCCCTGGCCGGCACCCACGCCATGGCTCTGAAGGGACAGGCGCGGATCGTCCCGGCCATGGCAAGCCCCGACCGGGCGCGGTCCCACTTCGAGGCCCAGGACGTTCTCGAGACCGGCGCGGCGGGCGTCTACAGCACCGACAGCGGCTGGCTGAACCGCGCCGTCCAGGCCATGAGTCCCGGCCGCCGGGTCGAGGCCCTGTCAGTCGGCGCCACCGCCCCCCTGATCCTGCGCGGCAAGGCCCAGACCGGAAGCTGGTCGCCGGGCCCCGCCGGCGAGGGCAGCCCGCGCCTGCCGGGCCTGTTGACCGATCTCTACGCCGGCGACCCGCTGCTGGCCCCGGCCTTCGCCAAGGGCCTGGAGACCGAGGCCATGGCCCAGACCGCGAGCATGAGCATGGCGCCCGCCGATGCCGGGATGTCCGGCGGCCAGCCGGGCGGCGGCGTGCAGGGCTTGATCCGTCAGGGTCAGACTGCGGCCCGCGGCATCGGCGAAACCGTCGCCGGCTTCATGACCCAGCCGCGCGGCCCGCAGATCGTGGCGCTGTCGGCCGAGGGCTTCGACACCCACGCCAACCAGGGCGCGGCCCAGGGCCAGCTGGCCAATCGCCTGCTCTACCTCGACGCCCTGGTCGATGGATTGCGGACAGGCCTGGGCGTGGAGTGGGCCAACACGGTGGTGGTCTGCGCCACCGAGTTCGGCCGCACGGCCCGGATCAACGGCACCGGCGGGACCGACCACGGCACCGGCTCCACCGCCCTGCTGATGGGCGGCGCCCTGAAGGCCGGCGGCATAATTGGCGACTGGCCGACCCTGAAGGCCGGCGCCCTGTTCGAGGGCCGCGACACCGCCCCGACCGTCGACAGTCGGGCCCTGTTCAAGGGGCTGCTACGCGACCACATGGGGATCGAGCGCGCCGCACTTGACAGCACGGTCTTCCCCGACAGCGCGTCGGTCGCGCCGGTGACGGGTCTGGTCTGACGATCAGATCCCGGGGCTCAGCCGGGGATGACGTCGAAGGCGATGGTCAACCGCAGCTGATCGCCGTCGAAGGGCTCGGTGCCGTGCCACATGTAGGACGGAAACAGCGCCAGCAGGCCCGGTTGCGGCTTGACGCGGTGTTCGGCTTCCAGTGCGGGGCGGGTCGACGTGCCCGGTTGCCCGAACCGCAGCGAGCCCTGATCGCCGTCGGCCAGCACCGACGGCGGCAGATCGACGTAGAAGGCCGAGGAAATCCAGCCTGCGTCATGCAGATGATCGACATGTCGCCCGCCGCCGGGAGTCAGCCGCACCGACCATGAACCGGAAAGCCGCCAGGCCTCGCCATTGGCCCGGGAGCGCAGGGGATCGTCCCCCTGCCCCAGGGCCGCGATGTAGGCTCGGATGGGGGCGTCGACGGCCTTGAAGAAGGCCTGGATCGCCGGGTTGTCGCTGTGGTCCAGCCGCACCGTGGTCTGGGTGCCGCCGCGCAGGGACTGGCCGACCGGATGGGCCGCGTGGCCATGCAGTTCGGCGAGCGCCGTCTTCAGGTCCGCCAGCCAGGCGGCAAGATCGCTCCAGCCGTCGGGGGTTTCCAGAACGGTCGTCGAGACCAGGGCGTCATAGTCATAAAGGGCCTTGTAGGCCGGATCGCCCTTCAGCCTCTGGGCGGTGGCCAGCAGGGCGAGGCCATGCTGGTTGTGAGGCGCCAGGCTACAGATGCGGCCGGCGGTGATCAGGGCGCCGTCGATGTCGCCGGCGGACAGCTGGGCTTCGGCCAGCACGGCGAGGCCAAAGGTGTCGCCTGGCGCCCGGGAAACGGCCGTGGCGGCCAGGGTCGCGGCCTGCAGCCGGTCGCTGTCGACCAGGATCTGGGACGCCGCGCAGAGCAGGTAGTTGGGCGCGTCCGGGCGGGCCGCCGCCTCGCTGAGCAGCTTGCGGGCGGCGGCGAGGTCTCCGGCGGTCTCCAGCAGCTTGGCCTTGACCACGATCAGCGGCGAGACCCCGACCGCGCCGGCCATGGCCTGGTCCAGCCGGCCCACAACCTGGTCGATGTCGCCGGTCCGCGCCCAGGTCAGATGCGCCAGGTCGCGATGGGCGCCGGGGTGGACCGGATCAATCTCGATCGCCTTCTCATAGGCCCCCTGGGCTTCGGCCAGGGCGTTGCGCGCCTCGAGGGCCCGGCCCAGCACCTGCCACAGATTGGGGTCACGCGGCGCGGCGTCCAGCGCCTGACGGGCCTTGGCCTCGCCCTCGGCGATCTGACCGTCGGCGACCAGCGCCGTGGCCAGGTTGCGCAGCGTCTGGGGCGCCCGGCGGGACGCGGCGACGGCGGAGCGGTAGTCAGCGATGGCCTCGGCGTTGCGGCCGGCCGTCGACAGGGCCTGCGCCCGCATGGTCAGCAGCGCGGGATCATCGCCGCGCCTCAGGGACGTCGACAGCACCTCGATCGCCCCGGCGGCGTCGCCGGTGGACAGCAGATATTCGGCCAGATGCAGTGTCGCCGGCTTGAAGCCCGGGTCGCGGGCGTGGGCGTCCCGCCAGGCGGACAGGGCCTCGTCGACGCGCTCCTGACCGTAGAGCAGATCGCCCAGCGCCATGGAGGCGAAGGGCGCCTCGGGGTCGAGCTGCGCTGTCCGCACCAGGGCCTGTTCGGCGGTCGCCGGATCGCCCCTCATCTGGGCGATCGTCGCCTTCGACCACCAGACCCGGGGTTCCTGGTCAAGCTCGCCGGCGACCTGATCAAGCAAGCCCTGGGCGTCGTCCGGGCGATTCATCTGGATCTGCTGTTCGACAAGGCTCAGCACGCGGACCTGTTCAGGCGTCAACGCTTGTATCTCCGGCTCGTGAAGGGGTCATTTTCCGCTTCGGACTCATGGAATCCGAACCGCTCGAAGCCGGCGCGCAGTTCCGGACTGATCGGGGCGGTGATGTCTATCAGGCCGCCGGACGGATGCGGCGCCACCAGACGCCGGGCATGCAGCTGAAGCTTCAGACCGCCGGACAGGGCGGTCGCCGCCTCGTTGGAATACTTCGGATCGCCCAGGATCGGATGGCCGATGGCCTGCATGTGGGCGCGCAGCTGGTGGGTGCGGCCGGTGTGGGGCCGCAGGGCCATCCAGGCGGCTCGGTGGGCGGCGCGGGACAGGGTGACATATTCGGTCTCGGCCGGATCGCCCCGCGGATCCTTGGGATCGGCCGCCACCACCAGTTCGCGGTCGCCGACGCCGGTCTTGACCAGGGGCAGTTCGATCACCCCCTCGGCGGGCTTGGGATTGCCGGAAACCACGGCCCAGTAGGTCTTCTTCGCCTTGCGGTGAGCGAAGGCGCCCGACAGCTTGGCGGCCGCGCCGGGGCTCTTGCCGAGGATCAGCACGCCGGAGGTGTCGCGGTCCAGCCGGTGCACCAGGCGAGGACGCTCAAGCCCCTCCCCCCAGGCCGACAGCAGTCGGTCGATATGGTGCGGGGTCTTGGTGCCGCCCTGAACCGCCAGACCGGCGGGCTTGTTCAGCGCCAGGACCTCGTCATCCTCGTACAGCACCAGGGAGCGGACGTAGGCGGCGTCGCGATCGCTGATCTGCTTTTTCTCGCCGGGATCGGGCGCGTCTGGCAGCGGCGGCACGCGGATGATGGCTCCGGCGGTCAGGCGGGTCTCGGGCTTGGCCCGGGCGCCGTCCACGCGAAGCTGACCGGTGCGCGCCAGTTTCTGGATCTGGATCTGCCCCAGATGCGGCCAGCGGCGGCGCAGCCAGCGATCCAGGCGCGAGCCGTCCTCGCCATCGGCGACGACAAGGTTCTTGACCTCCCTCATGCCGCCAGCCTCCGGGCCAGCATCATGCCGGCAAACAGGGCCGCCAGCGAGAAGGCGACCGAGACCAGAGCGTAGCTGAAGGCCTGGCCCAAAGCCTTGCGTTCGATCATCAGGGCCGTCTCCAGGGTGAAGGCGGAAAAGGTCGTGAAGCCGCCCAGGAAGCCGACCCCGAGCAACAGCCGCCAGCGTTCCTGATCGGCGCCGCCGCGATGAGCCAGAACCCCGACCAGCAGGCCCATCAGCAGACCACCGAGGATGTTGACGCTCAGGGTGCCCCAGGGCCAGGCAAGCCCGGTCCAGCGACCGGCCGCAACACCGGTCAGATAGCGGAGGGTCGATCCCGCCGCGCCTCCCGCGGCCACCATGAGCAGCTTTTCCATAGGCGCCTTATAGCGAAGCGCGCCAGCGACGCACGTCCAATCGCGCGGCGCGCCTCCCGCCGCCTGAGCTCATTTCGGGCATACACCCAGCGTTAAACGCATCGCGCGGATAATGGGGCGATCATCCGCAGAGTTCCCCGTGACAATGCCAACGTCCCCGAACCGGATAGCCGCCGCCGACGTTGCAGCGGTGCTCGAGCGCGTTTCCGGCGCCGAGCTGGCGGCTCAGGGCGGCATCAACATCATCAGCGTCGAGGCCATTCGCGACAAGATCGGCGAACGCTGGGCGCGGAGTCGCTCCGGCGTCTGGGCCTACGTCCAGCGGCGGATGGGCGAACATCTCCAGGGCGGGGACATCTTCCATCGCGTTGGCGACACCGACTTCCTGATCGCCATGACCAGCGAACAGGGCGCCGCGGCCCAGGCCATCGCCATGAAGATTCTCGAGGAGGTGCTGGTCCACTTTCTTGGCGAGGCCAACCCCGGCGACATGCGCATCCGCACCGTCACCTCGGTCAATCCCGAAGAACTCGTCTGCGAACCGCTCGATCCCCGCATCGTCGCCGTTGCGCGTCGTAAGGTCGATGCGCCGGACTCGCCGCACCGCCACGGGGTCAGCGCCGCGGACGAGCAGCGTCGAAATCCCGTGTCCTTCGTCACCGCAAGCGGCCTGCGCCTGCGCGTCGATTTCGCCCTGGAGCATCTGATCAGCCTGCGCCACCAGGTCACCGCCGCCCTGCGGGTGGAGCCGACCGTCACCGACCTGTCCACAGGCCGGCCGATCGCGTCCCGCTTTCTGGGGCGGTTGTCCGACGCCGAACTGGCCCAGATCGACCAGGCGACCATGGACTATGGCGCCCTGTTCCTCCCGGTCGAACGGGATGGCCCGCGCACCCCGCTGATCCTGCTGGCCTCCTTCCGCACGATGATGGCGCGCAAGGGCCGGGGCATGCTGATCGCGGCGGCCAGCCAGGCGCCGGAGCTGGTTCGCACCGGGCTGCTGGTCGAACTGGCCGATGTCGACAGCGGCACCCCGCCCGGGCGGCTTGTCGAGATCGTCGGCCTGCTGCGGACCCTGACCCGCGGGATTTTTGTTCGCGGCGGCCTGGCGCGCGACGCGCTGGAACCCTTGCGGGGGTCGCGATTGTCCGGGGTGACCCTCGACGCCGGAGACCTGGCGTCAGATCCCTCGCGGCTGGCCTCGGCCCTGCTCGACTTTGGCCGCCAGGCCAAGGGCCTCGCCCCGGCCATCGCGGTGCAGGGCCTGCCGTCCGAGGACTATTTCGCCGTCGCCGAGGTCGCCGGGATGAGCCACGCAGCGGTTCGCGGCAAGACCGCTTCGGCGGCGCGTTCCGCCGCTTGAGGTCCGGCGTGGCGGAGGCGCTTGACGCCATGTAATTAGGCGCCTTACTTTATGGCGACTAATTACTGGAGCGTGGCGATGGTCTCTGACTTTTCATTCCGCGACACCCCGGCGCTTGAGGCGCTGGCGCGTCGGGGGGCCAGACTGGATTACCTGGATCCGGCCGCCCTCGCCGCCGCCCAGGACATCCTGCGCGTTTCCAAGAAAATGCTGGCCGCGTTCGCCGAGGCTTTCGCGACCCACGGATTGTCTCCCGGCCGCTACGCCGTGTTGATGGCCCTCGATGTCCAACGACCGTCAATGGCGCCGTCCGAGATCGCCGACCGCCTGGGCGTCACACGGGCCACCGTCACCGGGCTGATTGACGGGCTGATGCGGGACAATCTCGTGGTCCATGTTCCGGAGGGGTCGGACCGTCGGCGCAAGGCCATCTCGCTGACCCCGGTCGGCGAGGCGCTCATCGATGCGGTCGTTCCGGATATCTTCAAGCGCATGGCGGACCTCACCTCGCCGCTCTCCGCCGATGAACGCCGGACGACGCTCCGCCTTCTGGGAAAGATCGAGGCCGGCCTGAGCACAGCAGGCGTGAAGGAAAAGGAGCCCAATGCATGACGTCCGCCAATCCCGATCATCGCGCGAAACCTCAACGCGTCTGGTTCCTCGTCGGCCTGGCCCTGCTGGTCTATTGCGTCCTCGGCAACTGGCTGGTGCTCCCGGGCTATCGTCGCCACCTGACCCACGCCGGCGGCGAGGGAGGGGTGTCGGAACTGGCGCTGATCTGGGGCGCGGCCAGGACCATCCTGTGGATGCTGTCCTTCCACCTGGGCGCGCTTTGCCTCGCATGGGCCGCGCTCGCCGCGACGGGTGACCGGACACGGACCTTTCGTCGCTGGTTCGCCGCAGGGGCCGCTGTCTGGGTGGCCCTATGGGCTCTCCCCGCGCTGCCTGGCCCCTACACGGTCTTCTTCGCCAGCGTCGGCGTATTCATCATTGCGATGATCCTGACCGCATTCGGCCGCGCCGCCCTGACCGGCGATGCTTTCGCCGACGCCAGGGTTCCGGAGTGGCGGATCGCCAGCACCTTCTTCTTCGCGCTGGCCACCTGGGACATCTGCGGGCTGGGCAGCGTCGGAGGCATCCTCGATCCCGATGGCGCGGCGCGGGCCGCCAGCCAGACCCTGGTCGTGGCCCAGACAACCAAGCTTATCGTCGAACTGGCGCTGGCCTGGGCCCTGCTGGCCGTCGCCGCCTTGCCGCGTCGAAACGCCATCGGCGGCTAGGGCGGAGCAAAATGGATCTGCGCCCTGCAGGTCAGGATTGATTCAATCCAACCCGGCCGGGTCTAGAGCAGGCTGCCGCGGCCGCTGGTGACTTCCGAATAGCGGTGGACCCGGGTCGACAGCACCAGGCCAAAGCCGATCATCACCGTCAGCATGACTGTGCCGCCATAGCTCAGCAGCGGCATCGGCACCCCGACGACGGGGGCCATGCCCATGACCATCGCGCCGTTGATCAGCACATAGAGGGCGAAGGTGGCGGTGACTCCGGCCGAGCCCAGTCGGCCGAAGTGGCTGTGGCTGGAGGAGGCGATGCGCAGGGCGATGAAGATGATCCCGGCGTAGAGCAGCAGCACGGCGGTGCTGCCGACGAAGCCGAGCTCTTCCGACAGGGCCGCGAAGATGAAGTCGGTGTGCTTTTCCGGCAGGTAGTTGAGCTGGCTCTGGGTGCCCAGGCCCAGCCCCTTGCCGAGGAAGCCGCCGGAGCCCAGGGCGATCTTCGATTGCAGGATGTGATAGCCGTCGCCGGACGGATCGGCCTCGGGATTGAGGAAGGTGAGGATCCGCTTGCGCTGATAGTCGTGCAGCACGAAGAAGATGAAGGGCGGCAGGGCGGCCGCCACCGCCACCATGCCGGCGATGATCAGCCGCCAGGACAACCCGGCCAGGACCATGATCGCCACGCCGGTGGCGCCAATCAGGATGGCGGTGCCGAGGTCAGGCTGGTGGGCGACCAGCAGCACCGGCGCCCCGATCATGGCCAGGGGCACCAGCAGCCACCAGCTCATATGGGCGCTGTCGGCGGTGAGGCCGTGATAGAACCGCGCCAGGGCCAGCACGATGCCGATCTTCATCACCTCGGAGGGCTGGAACCGCACCGGCCCCAGGCTGAGCCACCGCTGCGCGCCCTTGGAGACATCCCCCGCCAGCTCGACCCCGACCAGCAGGATCAGGCCGACGACATAGACCGGGTAGGCGGCGAAGAACCAGACCCGCAGATCGACCATCGACAGGGCGATCATCAGCAGGAAGAACAGGCCGAAGCGCACGAAATGCGCCGCCGCCCAGGGGCCCCAGGAGCCGCCGGCGACCGAATACATGATCAGCCCCCCTGCCCCCGCGACCATGCACAGCAGCAGGCAGAAGACCCAATCGATCTCCAGGAACTTCATCAACGGCCGGTCGCGCTCGCCGGGCCGGGACAGGGCCGAGGTGCTCATCGGTCAGGCGCTCCAATGAGGGGCTGATCGGGCTGCGGCACCAGCGGGCCAGACTCAAGTGGCGGCGGGGCGGCGTCAACATCGGTCGGGGCGTCGGGCGCCGCGCCTTCAAGCTCGGCCTCGGGCTGGACGTCGGGAAGCGGCAGCGGCTTCTCGATCCGCGCCCTGATCTCCGGATCCTTCAACAGCACCGTGCGCATGATTTCGCGGGCCTTCGGCGCGGCCGCCAGGGCGCCGCTGACGCCGCCGTGCTGAACGATGATGGCCAGGGCGTAGCGCGGCGCGTCGTAGGGCGCGAAGGCGATGAAGAGGTTGTGGTCCTTGAGTTTCCACGGCAAGCCGGCGTTCTTGCGCGACTTGGCTCCGCGCAGCTGGCGAACCTGGGCGGTGCCGGTCTTGCCGGCCATCAGAACATCGCCAAGTCCCAACTGACTCTGACGGTAGGCGCCGCCGGATACGTCGTTGGCCACAGCGGCCATACCGGAGCGCACGGTGTCGAGGTGGTCCTTCGGGATCGGCAGATCAGGCACCGCCGCGCCGGAGGGCTGATCGACGCCGCCGATCGAACGGATCAGCCGCGGCTCAAGCGCCTTCTGTCCATTGGCGATCCGCGAAACCGCGACACACATCTGCAGCGCATTGACGGTCAACGCACCCTGACCGATGGCCACCGACAGGGTCTCACCCTTCTGCCAGACCTTTTGCCTTGGATCGCGGTAGGCCTTCTTCTTCCAGGCCTTGCTGGGCACGATGCCGTGGCTCTGTCCCGGAATGCCGATGTCGAAAACCTGCCCGAAGCCCAGCTTGACCGCAGTGTCGTGGATCAGGTCGATGCCGGCGCGGTTGCAGAGGTGATAAAAATAGACGTCGCAGGAATTCTTGATGGCGTCGTGCATGTCCTGCGCGCCGTGCCCGTCAGCCTTCCAGCACCGAAACGTCGTATTGCCGAAGCGATAGCTGCCGCCGCAATGCACGCGTTCCTTCGGGTCCACACCCGCCGCCAGCAGCGCCAGGGCGGTCGTTGGCTTGAAGGTCGAGCCGGGTGGATAGGTGCCTGACAGCGCCTTGTCGAGCAGCGGGTTGCGCTCGTAGTCGGCCAGGGCGCGGTACTCTGAAGTGGTCAGGCCGCGCACGAACAGATTGGCGTCAAAGGCCGGGGCCGAGGCCATGCACAGGATATCGCCGGTGCGGCAGTCCATCACGACAGCGGCGCCGCTTTCCTCTCCGAAGACTTCCAGCGCCCTTTGCTGGACGTCGGCGTCGAGCGTCAGCTTTATTTCCTTGCCCGGCGTCGGCGGGATGTCGCCGCCCGGGTCCTCGGCGACGACCCGGCCCTGGGCGTCGACCTCGACCTTCTTGCCCCCGGGCTTGCCGCGAAGCTCCAAGTCAAAGGCCTTCTCGACGCCCTGCCGACCGATGCGGAAGCCGGGATTATAGAGCAAGGGATCGGGACTCTTGCCCTCCGCGCGGCTCGCCTTGATGTCGCGGTCGTTGACCTTGGCCACATAGCCGATGACGTGGGCGAAGGCGCCGCCGAAGGGATAGACCCGCACCTCGGCCATATCGGCGGTGACGCCGGGAAGCTCCGGCGCGCGGACGTTGATGCGGGAGAATTCCTCCCAGGACAGGTCTTCCATCACCGGCACCGGCGACTTGGCGGGTGCGCGCTTGATGTCGCGGATCAGCCGCGGAACCTTGGCCTCGGGAATCGGCACCAGCTCGCAGAGGTTCTTGACCACCGCCTCGACGTCGGAGTCCTTGTCGCGGGCGACCATCAGCCGGAAGTTGGGGCGGTTGGAGGCCAGAACGATCCCGTTGCGGTCAAGCACGCGCCCGCGGGGCGGCGGCACGAGGCGGAAGTTGAACTGGTTGGAATCGGCCAGCTTTTCGTAGCGTTGCGCCTCGACCACCTGCAGCAGCGCCAGCCGGCCGCCAAGCGCGGTCAGACCAAGGCCGGTCAGGCCGCCGAGCAGAAAGGCGCGCCGGTTGAAGTCGCCCTGACGGCGATTGACCTCGCTGAAGAAGATGGACGGTTCGCTCATCGAAATCTCACATCCGCGTCGTCGAAGCGATCGATCAGACGGTGAGCGAACGGATACAGCAGACTCGTGGCGAGAAATTGCCAGATCACCCCAACCAGATTGGGCGGATGGTGAAAGGCCAGCATGGTGAAGAGGTAGCCCGCCGCCAGGGTCACGGCGCAGATGCCGGCATACCAGGCCCACATCATCATCCGGCTCTGGCCGGTCATCATGGCCCGCATGCCCAGGGTCAGCCCATAGCCGACCAGCATAGACAGGCCCCACATCCCCAACGGCGCGCCCCACAAAAGGTCGAGGACAAGACCGATCAACAGGATGGCCACCGGCGACAGCACCGACGGGCGGATCACCGCCCAGGAGAAGGCGCAGATCAGGGGAAACACCGGCTCGGGAAGCTGCAGGCCGAAGACCCGGAACGGCAGGCCCAGAAGCAGGGTCGCGCCCAGACAGATCAAGGCGGGCGCGCCCATCCAGCGCCAGGGATCAAGCGGCCGGGCGGCCTGGAAACTCACAGCTGGCCTCCCGGCCTGTAGGGCATCGGGCGGGTCGGCAAGCCCTCGGGCGTCAGGCGCGGGGGCGGCGGCTTGGTCGCCTTGGGCTTTGCGGCCGGCGGCCGGGCCGGCGTGGCGGCCGGCGGCGCGGGCGTCGGCGGGGCGATGCTGATCGGCGGCCGGGCGGCGGGCCCTGTGGAGGCCGGCGGCGTCTGCGTCGCGGCCTGGGGTTTGGGGGCCGGCGGCGGCGCGCGCTGGCTGAGGGGCGAGTCGGTGATGACGCTGGGCATGTCGCTGTTCGACAGGGCCTTGCGATCGGCCAGTTGCGAGAAGTCCTTGAACTGCAGGATGCGGATCCAGTCGACCGGCGCGGTGTCGGAATCGAGCGCGACGCGCCACTTGCCGTCCAGTCCCTTCACCGCCCGTCCGACCGGCAGGCCTCCAGGATAGACCCCGCCGTCGCCGCTGGTCAGGATGCGGTCGCCCGCCTTGACCGGCTCGGCGCCGCGCAGGTTGTCGAGACGGGGGTTGTCGCCGCCGTCGCCGGTGAGGATGGCGCGGGCGTTGGTGCGGGCGATCATCACCGGGGTCCGCGATGACACGTCCTTGAGCAGCAGGATGCGGCTGGCGTTGCCGGACACCCCGACCACCCGGCCGATAACGCCGCGCTCGCTGATCGCCGGATAGCCGATCGCCACCCCCTTGTCGGTCCCGGCGTTGGCCAGCTGGGCCCGTCGATAGGGGCCGCGGCCATCGAACACGACCCGCGCCGTCACCATCGGCATGGGCGGCTCGGTGCGGACGTTGAGCATGGCGCGCAGCCGGGCGTTTTCCAGGCCCAGGGCCGTGGCCCGGTCCTCGGCGCGACGCGCCTCCTGCAGTTCGGCCTTGAGTCTGCGGTTCTCGCCGGCGGCGTTCCAGTAGCTGCCGACAACATCAAAGCCGCCGGAGATCCAGCGTCCCGGCGCCGACAGCACATCGCCGACCGGGGTGACGACGGTGTCGGTGACCTGCTGCGTCGCGGCCTGGGCGGTGCCCTCCACCGTGCCCCGGCGGTCCGAGAGCATCAGGGCGATGGCGATCACGACGCAAACGACCAGGGCCACCCCCGCCGTCCAGGCCAGAGGCACCTTCAATTCGCCGAATGAATCCTGGCGAAACGCCACCCTGTTGCTCCGAAGGGGCCTGATCGCCCCGATTCGAGAATGCTAGCGCGACGACCGGTCCTGGCTAGTAGGTCCCCATACCGGCACGCCGCGACGCGACTGTGTCGCCGCGATGCAAGGTCTAGACCAGGGTGCTTTCCAGCACGCCCTTCATCCACTTGGGATGTTCCAGCACCTTGCCGCAGCCCAGCGCGACGCAGGACAGCGGATCGTCGGCCACGGTCACCGGCAGGCCGGTGTGGTCGCGGATCTCGGCGTCCAGCCCGCGCAGCAGCGCGCCGCCGCCGGTCAGCATGATGCCCTTGTCGGCGATGTCGCTGGCCAGTTCCGGCGGCGTGGCTTCCAGGGCCACCTTCACTGCCTCGACGATCTGATTGACCGGTTCGGCCAGGGCGTCGGCGGCCTGTTTCTCGCTGATGCGGACCTCGCGCGGCACGCCCTGCATCAGGTCGCGGCCCTTGACGTCGATCGACAGGCCTTCGCCATCGGCCGGCGAGCGGGCGGTGCCGATTTCCTTCTTGATCCGCTCGGCGGTGGTCTCGCCAATCAGGAGGTTATGGTGGCGACGCATGTAGCTGATGATCGCCTCGTCCATCTTGTCGCCGCCGACCCGCACGCTGCGCGAATAGACGATGCCCGACAGGGACAGGACGGCGACCTCGGTGGTGCCGCCGCCGATGTCGACAACCATCGAGCCGGTCGGCTCATGGATCGGCAGGCCGGCGCCGATCGCGGCGGCCATCGGCTCATCGATCAGACCCACGCGACGGGCCGAGGCGTTGAGGCAGGAATCGTTGATCGCCCGGCGCTCGACGGCGGTGGCGCCCGACGGCACGCAGACGATGACCTTGGGGTTCACGAAACCCTTGCGGTTGTGAACCTTGCGGATGAAGTACTTGATCATTTCCTCGGCGACTTCGAAGTCGGCGATGACCCCATCACGCATGGGACGGATGGCCTCCATGTGGCCTGGCGTGCGGCCCAGCATCTGCTTGGCCTCGATGCCCACGGCATGGACGCTCTTGCGGCCGCCGATGTTGCGCAGCGCGACAACGGACGGCTCGTTGAGCACGATCCCCTTGCCCTTCATGTAGATGAGGGTGTTGGCGGTGCCGAGGTCGATGGCGATATCGTTGGAGATGGCGCCGAAGAGTGAGCCGAACATTCAGGGCCTTGGGGTCAGGAGCAAATCGGGACGGGCGAACGCTGCCCTGCAAACCTGCGACCACACGAAACCAGCCCCCGGGGCCCCCATTTCGCAAATCAGTCGCAAGCGATGCGGAACAGGGGCGGTTTGCCCTGCGAACGTGTTGAATTCAAGGTCAATCTGGTCCCGACTTCAAGTCGATCGCGCGCGAGGCGAACGGGGCGGTCCATGGAACCGGCGATCACGCCAGCGCGGCCAGCAAGACGCCGGCTGCCGTGACGGCGCCCAGCAGCCATTGGCGCAGCGTCAAACGCTCCGCAAACAGACGTTTTCCGGCCAGGGCGGCCATCGGCATCTCGACCACCCCGACCGCCCTCACCGGTCCGGCCGGCGACAGGGCCAGGGCGGTAAACCAGCCCGATGAGGCCAGGGCGCCGAACAGGCCCGCCCCGAGCGAGACGCGCCAGGCGCGCAGCACCGCGATCAGGGCGGAGCGGGCGAACAGGGCCATCCAGCCGCCCAGCGCCAGGGACTGCAGCGCCTGCACCACCGCGACGGTGACGATGGCCGCCGGGATCGGATGGGCCGGATCCAGCGCCAGGGCCGCCTGGCGAAAGGCGTTGGCCGACACCGCGAAACTGGCGCCGGAAACCGTTCCCAGGGCGGCGGCGGTCCAGTCCCGCGGCCCATCGATTCGCCGCGGCCAGGACAGGGCGATCAGGGCCGCCGTCGCCAGCAGAATCCCGGTCCAGGCCAGGACCGACAGGTGGTCGCCGAACACCAGCCAGCCGATCAGGGCGGCGAACAACAGGCCGCTCTGCTGAAAGGCGGTGCCAAGCGCGAAACTGGAGCGATGCATGGCCACCAACAGCGCCGCCGTCGCGCCGATCTGGGCCAGGGCGCCCAGGCTCGACCAACCGAAATAGACGGGCGTGAAGGCCAGAGTGCTTGGCAGCAGAGCCAGGGCGACGGCGGCGAACAGGCAGCTGAACGGAAGGCCGAAGAGAAACCGCACCAGGGTCGCGCCCCAGGGGCCGCCGCCGCCCATCAGGCTGCGCTGGGCGGCGTTGCGGGCAACCTGAAAGCCGGCCGCGGCGATGGTGACGGGAATCCAAAGCATGACGATGTCGCCTACATGCCCCTTCCCTCCCCGTCATCCTCGGGCTTGTCCCGAGGACCCATGGTCAGATCAGGCGCGAACGCGGCCGCAGAGCCCGCGGATCATCACCACGGCCCGTACGAGCGGACAGATGGGTCCTCGGGACAAGCCCGAGGATGACGAGGGGGGGGATCAGAACCCGCTGGCGATCGCCGTTTCCGGCCGGCTCTTTTCCTTGCGGGAGAAGAGGTTGTTGAGCGCGTTGACATAGGCCTTGGCGCTGGCGGTCAGGGTGTCGGTGTCGGCGGCCTGTCCGGTGGCGATGCGGCCATCCTCTTCCAGTCGCACCGAGACCTGGGCCTGGGCGTCGGTGCCCTCGGTGACGGCATGGACCTGGAACAGCCGCAGGGCCGCCTCGTGCGGCACGATGGCGTGGATGGCGTTGAACACCGCGTCCACGGGCCCGTCGCCGGTCGCCTCTGCGGTCTTTTCCTCGCCATCGACATCCAGGGACAGTTCGGCCGACTGACCATCGGTGCCGGCCACGACCCGCAGCTTGACCACCCGGATCTTCTCCGAGCCCCGCGCCAGGGCGTCATCGACCAGGGCGATGATGTCGTCGTCAAAGACGTGCTTCTTCTTGTCGGCCAGTTCCTTGAACCGGACGAAGGCCTCGTTCAGGGCGTTCTGGCCCAGCTCGTAGCCCAGCGCCTTCAGCTTCTCGCGGAAGGCGTGGCGGCCGGAGTGCTTGCCCATCACCAGGTTGGTGGCGCCCTGCCCCACGTCCTCGGGCCGCATGATCTCGTAGGTCTCGGCGTTCTTCAGCATCCCGTCCTGATGGATGCCGCTCTCGTGGGCGAAGGCGTTCTTGCCGACGATGGCCTTGTTGAACTGCACCGGAAAGCCGGTGATGGCCGAGACATAGCGGCTGGCCCGGGTGATGTGCTGCGGCTCGACGGCGCTGTCGAAGCCCAGGGTCTCGCCCCGCACCCGCAGGGCCATGACGATCTCTTCCAACGCCGCGTTGCCCGCCCGTTCGCCGATGCCGTTGACCGCGCATTCGACCTGGCGTGCGCCCCCCTGGATCGCGGCCAGGCTATTGGCCACGGCCAGTCCCAGATCGTTGTGGCAATGGGCAGAGAAGACCACCTTGTCGGCCCCCGGCACATTGGCGATCACATCGCGGAACAGGGCGCCGTATTCCTCGGGGTAGGTGTAGCCGACGGTGTCGGGCAGGTTGATGGTCTTGGCCCCGGCGCGGATCGCGGCCTCGACGCAGCGCAGCAGGAAGTCGCGCTCGGTGCGGGTGGCGTCCTCCGCCGACCATTCGACATCGCCGCACAGGTTGCGGGCGTGGCTGACCGAGGCGGTCACCGCTTCCAGAACCGCTTCCGGCTCCATCTGCAGCTTCCACTTCATGTGCACCGGGCTGGTCGACAGGAAGGTGTGGATCCGGCCGCGGGCGGCGGGCTTGATGGCCTCGGCGCAGCGGTCGATATCGGCAGCGGCGGCGCGGGCCAGGCCGCAGACGGTGCTCTCGGTGACGATCCGCGAAATCTGGCGAACGGCCTCGAAGTCGCCGTTGGAGGCGATCGGGAAACCTGCCTCGATGACGTCGACCCCCATCTCCTCGAGGATCTTGGCCAGCTCCAGCTTTTCGTCCAGCGACATGGAGGCGCCGGGCGACTGCTCGCCGTCGCGCATGGTGGTGTCGAACACGATGACGCGCTGCGTCTCGGATACTCGGGTGGTCATGGGGTAAATTCTTTCGTCGATCTTAGCTTGGGCGGGTGGAGTTTTTTACCCCTGAGCGTCCCGCCGCGATGTTTCGCGCAGCTAGGCCGACACCCAGGGGCGGCTAAGCCCCAGGCCGAGAAGAAGCTGACGATCGCGCAGACGATTCATGCCTTCGATCTACCGAATCAGCGCCATTCGCGCAAGAGTTTTGCGCGAAATGGCCAACTACGCCGCCTGCTGAGCAAGAACCTTCTGAACGGCCGGACGCGCCCGGACCCGCTCGCGATGCTCATGCACCTTCGGGAAGCGCCGAACATCGACACCGATGGTGTCCAGCCAGTCGGCCATGACGAAGAGATAGATGTCGCACACGCTGAAATCCTCGCCCAGCACCCACGGCCCTTCCAGCATCTCGGTCTCGATGGTCGTGAAGCAGTCGGCATAGCGCTCGGGCGCCACGGCCCGGATATGCTGAATGCAAGCCTCATCGTCCGCCCAGCGGGACGCCCTGCGCCAGTGCGCATAGGCGACGTGGACCGTGGAAGCGATGTAGGCGTTGAAGGCCTGCGCCCGGGCGAAGCCGAACGCGTCGTCCGGCGCCAGTTGCGCCTCCGGAAAGGCCTGGGCGATCCATCCGAGGATGGCGACATTTTCGGTGATCACCCCCTCATCCGTCACCAGCGCCGGCACCCGCCCCTTGGGATTGATGGCCAGGTAGGCCGGCTGGCGCTGTTCGCGCTTCGAGAGATCGACCCTCAGGGCCTCATAGGAGGCGCCGGCCTCTTCAAGGGCGATGCGCGCGACATCGGAAGCAGAGCCGGGATTATAGAACAGGGTCAGCATGGACGGGACCTTTCGCCCCCTCCACTACTCCGGCCGGGTGATGATCGGGAAGTTGCCTTTTGGCGGATCGAACCAGGACGTCAGCTTCTGCAGCGCGCCCAGATCGCCCTCGGCCTTGGCCTCGCCGGACATCACCTTGCCGGCCAGGGACTTGCCGGTGAAGAGCGACTCCAGGAACAGCGCGCGGGGAACGGTCAGGGTGGCGTCGGCCCTGGCGTCGGCGGGGGCCGGACGCGCCACCAGAACCTGGTTGCGCACCGTGATCAGGAACCGCTCGTCGCGTTCGGGGAAGGCGAAGATCACCGACACCGCGCCGTCGCCAACCTTCTTCGGGTTGAGCCGCACCGCCATCAGATCGAAGATCATCGGGCTCGGCAGGTTGCGGACGATGTCGAGGGACCCGGTCGAGGTCGTCGGCGAGGGCGCGCCGCCGCGAAGCTCCGCCGCCCCGGTCAGATACATGTTCCGCCACAGCGAGCTCTCGGCCTGAAAGCCCATCTGGTCATAGACCTTGGCCAGTTGCTCGCGGGCCGCCTTATCGCCGGGGGCCGACAGGACGACGTTGTTCAGCAGGGTCGCCGCCCAGGCATAGTCGCCATCCGCATAGGCTTTCTCCGCCAGGGCCCTGACCTTGTCGGCCCCGCCCATGGCCGCCACGTAGCGTCCCGCCTGATCGGCCGGCTCCAGCGGCGCAAGATGCACCGGATTGGCGTCATACCAGCCCATGTAGCGCTGATAGACCGCGCGGCTGTTGAAGCTCATGGTGCCGTAGTAGCCGCGGTTGAACCATTCCCGGGCCAGGACCGGCGGCAGGGCGATGCGGTCGGCGATCTCGTCACCGACATAGCCTTCGTTCATCAGCCGCACCGTCTGGTCATGCAGATATTTGTAGGCGTCGCGGTGGCTGCCCAGATAGTCGGTGATCACCTGGCGGCCAAAGCGCGGCCAGCCGTGGCTGGTGAACAGGGTGTCGGTGCGCCCGCCGAACAGCTCAATGGATTCGGTCAGGTCGTCGGCCCAGACCTTGGCGTCGCGCACCACGGCGCCGCGCGGGGTCAGGACATTGTGCATCGTCGCATTGGCGTTCTCGGCCATGCACAGCACCCGCCACTGCGGGAAATAGATGTTCATCTCGGCCGGCGCTTCGGTGCCGGGCGTGAACTGGAACTCGATGTCGACGCCGTCCACATTCGTGGTCTGGCCCGTGTGGTCGACGCTCTCGGTCGGGGGGATCAGCGAAATCGTCCCCTTGGCCACCGCCTGGCCGATGCCGGAACTGATCTGGCCCTCGGGTCCGGGGGAAAGATTGTAGCCGAACTGGTAGGTCGCCCGCCGGGTCATGGCGGCGCCGGCGATGACGTTCTCGGAAACGGCCTCCTCCAGAAAGCCCTGCGGCGCGATGATGCGCACCTTGCCGGCGGCGACATCCTTTTCATCGACCACGCCGCGGACGCCGCCGAAATGGTCGACATGGCTGTGGGTGTAGATGACCGCCACGACCGGCCGGGCGCCCAGTTTGGCGTTGGCGAGGTCCAGCGCCGCCTTTGCCGTCTCCACCGTGGTCAGCGGGTCGATGATGATCCAGCCGGTCTTGCCCTCGATGAAGGTGATGTTGGCCAGGTCGAAGCCGCGCACCTGCCAGATGTGGTCCGACACTTGGAACAGGCCGTTCATCGACAGCAGCTGGGCCTGCCGCCAAAGGCTCGGATTGACGCTGTCGGGGGCATCGCCCTTGAGAAAGGCGAAGGCGTTGAGGTCCCAGGCGACGCCGCCGTCGGCCCGCTTGATCAGCGGATCGGACCGGGTGGCGACGAAGCCCCGTGAGGCGAAGTCGAAATCCTGGCGGTCGGCGAAGGGCAGGTCAGCCTTGAGCCTGGCCTGGGCGGCCTTGGTCGTGAGGGACGGAGCCTCCGCCGCCTGCGCCCCGACGCAAGCCAGCATCGCCGTCACCGAAATCACCGCCGCAAACCCGCGCATCCTCGCCTCCCTTGTTTGGCCGGCAATGTTGCAGGTCTGGCCGATTCAATTGCAACCCGGGTGGCAAAGTGGGGCCGCGAGGCTTCAGGACCGCGGCTCGTCCAAGCCGGCTTCGGCCTCCGCCTTGGCCTCATTGGCCTTGAGCCAGCGCCGGGCATACCAGCCGACGCCGATCCAGACGGCGGCGATGGCGGCGAGGCTGAGATATTCGCTGAGGCCGCCATGCCCCTTGACGCTCTGCACCAGCGAATTGCCGGCAAAGGCCGTCAGAACAATCTTCGGGATGATGCCGATGGCGGTGCCGGCGGTGAAATGGCGCATGCGCATCGGGGTCACGCCGGCCGCCATGTTGACGACGATGAAGGGCGCCGAGGGCACCAGCCGCACGATCAGGCTGGCCAGAAAGCCGTTCTGGCCGATCAGGCGCATGAACTGGTTGACCCCCTTGCCGCCGACATCGCGCAGCAGCTTGCCGCCGAACAGCCGCCCCAGCCAGAAGCCGACCATCGAGGAGACCAGGGTGCCGATCCAGCTGTAGGCCATGCCCTGCCAGGGACCGAACGCCACGACAGCGGCGGCGATCAGCACAATCTGCGGCACGCCCAGGAAGGCCAGCACCGCAAAGGCCCCGACCGCCACCGGCAGCGCCCAGAAGCCATGCACGGCGCCCAGCCAGCCTTCGACGGTGGCCTCGCCGTTGAGGCCCATCAGCGGCGCGCCGAACAGGAAGACCAGCCCCACGCCGCCGAACAGCACGAAGCTGACCGCCACCGCCCGCCAGGCCTTGGCGTCCATGTTCAGGACGAAATTGAGAAACGCCTTCATGCGGGCGAAGGCCTCGCCGATTGCGGCAAGCGGGTCAAGCGCGCGTATCGCGTGGAGCGATGAAGAGCGTCGGGGTCCGGGCCGGGCGTAACTCATCTCGTCTCCAACCCCCGCAGCCGATCAATGGGTTCCGCCCACGGACGGTTCCCGCCGGTCAATCGGGTTGCTGCGCCGCCGTGACTTCGCCGCTACGGTGCGATCCCGGCCTTGGAGATATCCGACGTGAAACTGATTGGCGTCTCGGGCAGCCTGCGGGCCGCCTCTTTCAACACTGCCCTGCTGCGGGCGGCGCGAGACCTGACGCCCGGTGATGTGACCATCGACATCGTCGGCCTGCACGATCGGCCGCTGTTCAACCAGGACATCGAGGACCAGGGGGATCCGCCCGCCGTGACGGCCTGGAAGGACGCCATCCGCAGCGCCGACGGCGTCATCTTCGCCTGCCCTGAATACAACGCCGGCGTCACCGGGGTGCTGAAGAACGCCATCGACTGGGCCTCCCGCGGGAGCCGCGACAATCCCCCGCCCCTGAACGGCCAGATCGCCTGCATCGTCGGCGCCAGCCCCGGAACCACCGGCAGCGCGCGCGCCCAGGACCAGCTGCGGCTGATCCTGCGCCGCACCCTCACCCGGATCGCCCCGCTGGGCGAGATCCTGGTCTTCCAGGCCCACACCAAGATTTCGGACGGCGCCCTGGTCGACGAGAAGACCACGGCCTACCTCGGCGCCCATCTTGCGGCCTTCGTCGAGGAGGTCCGCGCCTACCGCTCATAACCTCGCCGCCGGACCGACCCAAACAATTGCAGGGCTGCGCGTGTTGCGGCGCAGCAGGGCCGCGCGTAAGACGACCGCAATCCTGAAAAATCCTGACCCAGGGGAGTCTACCGATGTCGCTCGAATCCGCCGCTCTGTCGCGCGTCAAGCCGTCCGCCACCATGGCGGTTTCGGCCAAGGCCCGCATGCTCCAGCGCGAGGGTCGCGACGTCATCGGCCTGGGCGCCGGCGAGCCGGACTTCGACACCCCCGACAACATCAAGGCCGCCGCCATCAAGGCCATCCAGGATGGCAAGACCAAATACACCGATGTCGACGGCATCATCGAGCTGAAGGAGGCTATCTGCGCCAAGTTCGAGCGCGAGAACGGCCTCAGCTACAAGCCCTCCCAGGTCAACGTCTCGCCCGGCGGCAAGCCGGTGATTTTCAACGCCTTCATGGCCACCCTGTCGCCGGGCGACGAGGTGATTATCCCCACGCCCTACTGGGTCAGCTATCCCGACATGGCCCTGATGGCCGGCGGCGAGCCGGTGTTCGTCCACACCAGCGCGGCGACCAACTTCAAGGTTCGCGCCGAAGACCTCGAAGCGGTGATCACGCCCCGCACAAAATGGCTGCTGCTCAACTCGCCGTCCAACCCGTCGGGCGCCGCCTACACCCGCGCCGAGCTGAAGGCGCTGGCCGAGGTGCTGATGCGCCATCCGCAGGTCTGGATCCTGACCGACGACATGTATGAGCACCTGGTGTTCGACGACTTCGAGTTCACCACCATCGCCCAGGTCGAACCGGCTCTCTACGACCGCACCCTGACCATGAACGGGGTGTCCAAGGCCTACAGCATGACCGGCTGGCGCATCGGCTACGCCGCCGGCCCCGAGCCGCTGATCAAGCTGATGGGCAAGGTGATGAGCCAGTCCACCTCCAACCCCTGCTCGGTCTCGCAATGGGCGGCGGTCGAGGCGCTGAACGGAACCCAGGCCTTCATCAAGCCGAACCAGAAGCTGTTCCAGGAGCGGCGCGACCTCGTCGTCTCCATGCTCAACCAGGCCAGCGGCATGCATTGCCCGACCCCTGAAGGCGCCTTCTATGTCTATCCGTCCGTCGCCGACCTGATCGGCAAGACCGCCCCGACCGGCAAGGTCATCACCGACGACGAGGCCTTCGCCAGCGAGCTTCTCGAGGCCGAGGGCGTGGCCGTGGTCCACGGCGCCGCGTTCGGTCTGTCGCCCCACTTCCGTATCAGCTACGCCACCTCCAACCAGGTGCTGGAAGAAGCCTGCTCGCGTATCCAGCGGTTCTGCGCCGCGGTGCGCTGAAGCCACCGGACCTCAAGGTGAAAAGGCCTGCGGATCGCTCCGCGGGCCTTTGCATTTTGGAATGGTCGACCGATCAGTGCGGCTTTTCGCGCCAGGCGGACTTGGCCGCGTCGGCGGAGAGGTTCAGGCAGACCTTGTCGTCGGCGACATGATCGACCCAGCTGATCGGGATCAGGTGGTGCTTGAAGCCCCCGGCCAGATCGATCTTGGCCAGTTCGATGTCGGTCTCCAGCACATGGTCGACCCGGCCGACGTGCTTGTCATCCGAACCGACAACTTCCATGCTCTCGCGAATGCCTGCGGCGTTGTTCATTGTCTGCTCCTGTCTGGTTTGCGTCCCCCTGTGCCGCATCAACGGCCAGCCCGCCGGACAGTTTCAGAAAAATCGCCGTTCTCTTGGAAAAACAGATGGCTGAGCTGATCAACCTCAACAAGGCGCGCAAGACCCGCGACAAGGCGAAGGGACGCCGGACGGCGGCGGAGAACCGCGCGAAATTCGGCCGCGCGGGCGCCGAGACCGCACTGGAAAAGGCGCGCCGCGAGAAGGCCGAGGCGGCGCTGGACGGCGCGAAGCTGGATCCCGGAGGTCCTTCTCCCCTTGAGGGAGAAGGTGGCGGCGAAGCCGACGGATGAGGGGTCGCGCCGTCAGCCAGGGATTGTCGGGGTCACCGGCCATGGCGGCTGGTCCTGTCTTCAACCCCTCATCCGGTCCTGCGGACCACCTTCTCCCGCAAGGGGAGAAGGTTTAAGCCCGCTACTCCACCCCGAGTCTGGCTTTCAGGATGGCGTTGACGGCCGCCGGATTGGCCTTGCCCGCCATTTCCTTCATCACCTGGCCGACGAACCAGCCGATGGCCTGGGGCTTGGCCTTGACCGCCTCGGCCTGGCCGGGATTGGCGGCGATCAGCTTGTCCACCACCGCCTCGATGGCGCCGGTGTCGGTGACCTGGACCAGGCCGCGCTTCTCGACGATAGCCGCCGGCGAGCCTTCACCGGCCCACATGTGCTCGAACACCACCTTGGCGATCTTCGAGGACACCACATCGGTCTCGATCAGCTTCACCAGCTCGGCGATGTCCGAGGCCGGGATCGGCGAGTTGGCGATCTCCAGCCCGTCCTTGGCCAGGGCCCCGGACAGGTCGTTGATGATCCAGTTGGCGATCAGCTTGGCGTCGCGGCCGGCAACCGCCGTCTCGAAGAAGGCGGCCAGGTCGCCGTCGCCGGTCAGCACCCGGGCGTCATAGGGCGACAGGCCGTACTGGGTCTGCAGCCGCGCCTTCTTGGCGTCGGGCAGTTCCGGCAGGCTGGCCTCGATCTCCTTGACCCAGGCCGCGTCGATGACCAGCGGCAGGAGGTCCGGGTCGGGGAAGTAGCGATAGTCCATCGCCTCTTCCTTGGACCGCATCGAACGGGTTTCGCCCTTGGTCGGATCGAACAGACGGGTTTCCTGAATGATCGTCCCGCCGTCCTCGAGAATCTCGATCTGACGGCGGGCCTCATACTCGATGGCCTGCTGGATGTAGCGGTAGGAGTTGACGTTCTTGATCTCGCACCGGGTGCCCAGGTGTTTGAAATCGTCCGTCTGGCGGAATTTCTCATAGCCGCCGGCCCTGCAGACCGAGACGTTGACGTCGGCCCGCAGATTGCCCTTCTCCAGATCGCCGTCGCAGGTGCCAAGGGTGATCAGGATGGCCCTGATCTTCTTGACGTAGGCGGCGGCCTCTTCCGAGGTGCGCAGATGCGGCCGCGAGACGATCTCCATCAGCGCCGTGCCCGAGCGGTTCAGGTCGACATAGGTGGCGTTCGGGTCCAGGTCGTGGATCGACTTGCCGGCGTCCTGTTCCAGATGCAGCCGCTCGATGCCGACGACAAAGCTGCTGCCGTCGTCGCGCTCGACCAGAACCTCACCCTCGCCGACGATCGGCTGATCGAACTGGCTGATCTGATAGCCTTGCGGCAGATCGGGATAGAAGTAGTTCTTGCGGTCGAACCGGCTCTTCAGATTGATCTTCGCCTTCAGGCCGAGGCCCGTGCGGACCGCCTGCTCGACGCAGAATTTGTTGAGCACCGGCAACATGCCGGGCATGGCCGCGTCGACCAGGCTGACCTGCTCGTTGGGACCGGCGCCAAAGCCGACAGCAGCGCCGCTGAACAGCTTGGACTTGCTGGCCACCTGGGCGTGGATTTCCAGACCCATGACGATTTCCCAGTCGCCGGTGCGACCCTTGATGGTGTTCTCTTTGCTCATGCCGCGAGAATCCTAACGATAGCGTCGTTTGTTGACGCTTGGAGCTGAGTTACCAAGCGCTCAATGTGCGCCGCGTGTCCCTGAACCGTTCCGATGTTAAGGCCGCCGGCTCCGCGACCATGGGCCAGTTCACCGCGCAGCCGGACTAGGTCGTTCAATTTTCGAGCAGCGCGCTCTGGCGTCATTCCTTGCCATCCCCAATTGGCGGAGGCGTCAGCTAAACCGAAAACGTCCTTGTAGAGCGCCTTTACGTTAGCAGTGTTCGGCGTGTTGAGACCGCCAGCCAAGCCATCGCAAAGCCTCGCGACCTCAACCCGATAAAGCTCTCGCCATCCTTCTCCAGCCAACTGCCAAGACGCTAGATCGTGCTTGTCAGTTTCGAGCTTGCTGGCGATTTTTCGTTTCACTCCAGCTGGAAGGTTGTTCGGGTTCTGAAGCTGTTCGCTCACAAGCTGCGCGCCTTCAACACAGGCGTCTTCAACAAACGCTTCCCAGGCAGCGCACATCAATACGATGCCAGATTTCAGAACGGCAGGCGTCATAAGCCGGTTCCGCCCTTGGACCCCTTCCGTCAGAGTGCCATGAACCTCAAAGAGAACTTGGACGTCGCCATAGTTTCGTTGGAAACTTTGGAACGCAGTCACCACCACTTCTCCGCCCTGGCCCTGAACCCGGCCGCCTTCTCCAGCGCCCCGGACAGCGAAAACACCGTCCCCTCGTCCAGCGCCCGGCCAATCAACTGCAAGCCCAGCGGCAGCCCGTTCGCGTCCAGCCCCGCCGGCACGCTGATCGACGGCAGGCCGGCCAGGTTTGTGGTCACCGTGAAGACGTCGTTCAGATACATGGCGATGGGGTCGGCCATCCGCTCGCCCAGGGCGAACGCCGCCGAAGGCGCGGTCGGGGTCAGCAGGGCGTCGCAGGTTTCCCAGGCCTGGTCGAAGTCGTCGGCGATCCGGCGGCGCACCCGCTGGGCCTTCAGGTAGTAGGCGTCGTAATAACCGGCGCTGAGCACATAGGTGCCGATCAGGATGCGCCTTTTCACTTCCGCGCCAAAGCCTTGCGCCCGGGTGTTCTCGTAGATTTCCGTCAGGTTGGCGCCCTCGGCCCGCAGGCCGTAGCGCATGCCGTCGTAGCGGGCGAGGTTGGACGAGGCCTCGGCCGGGGCGACGATGTAATAGGCCGGCAGGGCGTATTTGGTGTGCGGCAGGGAGACGTCGACGATCTCGCAACCGGCCTCCTTCAGCCAGGCGATGCCCTGTTCCCACAGGGTCTCGATCTCGGCCGGCATGCCGTCGATGCGGTATTCCTTGGGAACGCCGATCCGCAGCCCCTTGACCGACTTGCCGACAAAGCTCGCGAAATCAGGGGTTTCGACGTCCAGGCTGGTGCTGTCCTTGGCGTCGTGCCCGGCCATCGAGGTCAGCAGGATGGCCGCGTCCTCGACCGTCTTGGCGATCGGACCGGCCTGGTCCAGCGAACTGGCGAAGGCGACCACGCCCCAGCGCGAGCAGCGGCCGTAGGTCGGCTTGATGCCGACGGTGCCGGTGAAGGCCGCGGGCTGACGGATCGAACCGCCGGTGTCGGTGGCCGTGGCGCCCAGGCATATGTCGGCCGCGACCGCCGTGGCCGAGCCGCCGGAGGAGCCGCCCGGGGTCAGCGACTGGTTGCCGCCCTTGACCTTCCAGGGGTTGATAACCGGGCCGAAGGCGCTGGTTTCATTGGACGAGCCCATGGCGAACTCATCCATGTTCAGCTTGCCCAGCATCACCGCCCCGTCGCCGAACAGATTGGCGGTGACGGTGCTTTCGTACTGCGGGTTGAAGTCGCCGAGGATCTTCGAGCAGGCGGTGGCGCGAACGCCCTCGGTGCAGAACAGGTCCTTGATGCCCAGCGGCGCGCCTTCCAGCGGCCCGGCGCTTCCGGCGGCCAGCCTGGCGTCTGAAGCGGCGGCCATTTCCAGCGCCTTTTCAGGGGTTTCCAGCACAAAGGCGTTGAGCGGCCGGGCGGCGGCCACGGCGTCGATATGGGCCTGGGTGATCTCGACCGAGGAGAAGGCCTTGGACTTCAGGCCGTCCAGCGCGGCCTTCAGGGTCAGGGAGGTCAGCGCCGACATCTATTCCACCACCTTGGGGACCACGAAGAAGCCATCGATGGTCTTGGGCGCATTGGCCACGACCTTCTCCACCACCGCGCCATCGGTCACCACGTCCTCGCGCAGCGGCAGGGTCATGGCCACGGCCGAGGTCATCGGCTCGACGCCGTCGGTGTCGACCTCATTGAGCTGGTCGATCCACGACATGATGCCGTCGATCTCCCGGGCCATCGGCTCCAGGGACTCCTCGGGGATCGCGATCCGGGCAAGCAGGGCGACCTTGCGCACCGTGGCGGCGTCTACGGCCATTGGGCCTTGTCTCCAGTCAAAACAGAGGGGGTGGTTATCCGCGCGGAGGCCGCTTTGACAAGGACAACCGGCGGGTTTTGGCCATATCTAGGCGATTGGCGGCTTTCGCGCCATGGCGCCTCGAAGTCGGACGCCGCACGAGACGAGCCGCACGGCGTTTGACGCGCCCCCTGCCCGCGCCTACAGCCCGGCCCATGGCCATTCTCGACCTTCTCGACCTGCCGGCCGCCCTGCCGCCCTACGCCCCGATCGTGGGCCTGGATCCGGGCGAGAAGACCATCGGCGTCGCCGTCTCCGACGTCACCCGCACCGTCGCCAGCCCCCTCGACACTATTCGCCGCGAGAAGTTTACCAAAGACGCCGAAGCCCTGTTCAAGCTGATGGAAAGCCGGGGCGCGGCGGGGATCGTCATCGGCCTGCCGATGAACATGGACGGAACCGAGGGCGCGCGCGCCCAGTCGAACCGCGCCCTGGCCCGCAACCTGCTGCGGCTGCGCGATATTCCGATCGCCTTCTGGGACGAGCGGCTGTCGACGGCGGCGGTGACCCGGGTTTTGATCGACGAGCACGACGTCAACCGCAAACGCCGCGGCGAGGTCGTCGACAAGATGGCCGCCGCCTGGATCCTGCAAGGGGCCCTGGAGCGGTTGCGGAACCATCAATCCTAGTTCCGCCCCCTCCAGGGGCGGGGGACCGCGCGCGAATACGCGCGGGGTGGTGGGGGCAGCGCCGGCCTGTCAGGACAGGAAGCGTTCTGGCGCGCCTCTCACCGCCGTGTTCAGGGCAGCCCCCATCCACCGGCTCTGCCCCCTCCACCACGCGGGGTATTCCCCGCGCGGTCCCCTCCCCCAGCCTCGCCGCGCTCATTGGGGGAGGAGTTACTCAGGCCACCCTCACCATCCGCTTGCCGACATTCTCCCCGGCCAGCAGCCCGATCAACGCCCCCGGCAGGCTCTCCAGGCCTTCCAGCACATCTTCCTGCACCTTCAGCTGGCCGCTGGCGACCCAGGCCTGCAGGTTCTTCATGGCCTGGTCGCGCTTGTCGTCGAAATCGCTGACGATGAAGCCGCGCAGGGTCAGGCGCTTGGTGACGATCAGGCCCGGCACGCCGCGCGGACCATAGGCCGGGGCGGCGCCGTCATACTGCGAGACCGCGCCGCAGCAGGCGATGCGGCCGTGGGTGTTCATGCCGAACAGACAGGCCTCCAGCACATCGCCGCCGACATTGTCGAAATAGACGTCGATGCCGTCCGGACAGGCCGCTTTCAGGGCCTTGCGCAGGTCGCCGGCCTTGTAGTCGACGGCCTCGTCGAAGCCGAACCGGTCCTTGAGCAACTGACACTTGGCCGCCCCGCCGGCGATGCCGACCACCCGGCAGCCCTTCAGTTTGGCGATCTGCCCGACCAGCGACCCGACCGAGCCGGCCGCGGCCGACACCACCACCGTCTCGCAGGCCTTGGGCGCGCCGCATTCCAGCAGCCCGAAATAGGCGGTCAGGCCGGCGACGCCATAGACGCTGAGCAGGTGGGTCAGGGGTTCGATGCGCGGGACCTTCGCCAGCCGTTTCGCCGGCAGGACCGCATATTCCTGCCAGCCGGTGTCGGCGAAGACCAGATCGCCCACCGCCAGCCTGTCCGACTTCGAGTCGATCACCTCGGCCAGGGCGCCGCCGGCCATCACGTCGCCGGCCTGCAAGGCCGAACGATAGGTCGCCCCCTGCATCCAGGCGCGGTTGGCGGCGTCGAGGCTGACATAGAGGATCTTCAGCAGCACCTCGCCCTCCCCCGGCGACCCGCGCTCGGTCTCGGTCAGACGAAAGTTCTCCGGCGCGAGTTTGCCCTTGGGCAGGTCGGCGAGGACGATCTGGCGATTGGCGGTCATGGCGCGTTTCCCTTGTTGGTTGGCCAAAGGGTGACACCGGACGCCAATCCTCCCCCGAGTGCAACTCGGGGGAGGGGGACCGCGCGCGGATACGCGCGGGGTGGAGGGGGCGGCGCCGGCGGGTCGGGTTTGCCCTGAACGCCGCTGTCAAAGCCGCGCCAGAACGCGCCATGTCCGGATCGGCCGGCTCTGCCCCCTCCACCACGCGGGGTATCCCCCGCGCGGTCCCCCTCCCCCAGCCTCGCTGCGCTCATTGGGGGAGGAACGGATTGCGGTGACTCCGACAGATCCTACGGCGGTTGTAGCCCGCGCCCCCTCGCGCCGCCCTACAATCCCTGACAATCAGCCCACGCCAGACCTACGCGCGGACCCACATTTTCCGCGCCTCTGCCTACGGGCCGACCCACGGTTTCCTGAACATTTTCAAACATCCACCCATCCTTCTTCGCCTTCGCCCAGGACGACGGTGTTTAATGGTAGGTCGCTTCGATAGCCTCGCCCGCCGGAATCCCTGTAGAGCCGCCCGATGAGCGCGATCCTTCTCGGCGTCCTGCCGGTTTTTGCCGTTATCGCCCTGGGCTGGGCGCTCAAGGCCAGCAAGTTCATCACCGAGGACCACTGGCCGGCTATCGAACGGATCACCTACTTCGTCTTCTACCCGGGCTTTCTCATGCCGGCGGTTTGGAAAGCCGATTTCTCGGCCCTGTCGGCCGGTCCCCTGGCTCTCGGGACCATCGGCGGCATGGCGGCCGTCGCCGTCGCCGTGCTGCTGGCCAAGCCGCTGATCCGCATCCCCGACGCCGCCTACACCTCGGTGTTCCAGGGCAGCCTGCGCTGGAACACCTTTGTCTTCCTGCCGCTGGTGGCGGTGGTCTACGGCCCGGAAGGCGCGGGTCTCGGCGCGATGATCATGGGGGCGCTGATTCCGGCCATCAATGTGGTCTGCGTGCTGGTGATGAGCCGCTGGGGCGAGGGCCAGGGCGGCGGGCTGAAGCCGGCCCTGCTGGGGCTGGCGCGCAATCCGGTGCTGTGGGGCTGCGGCGTCGGGGCCCTGTTCAATGTGCTGCGAATCCCCAGGCTCGAGGCGGTGATGAGTTCGCTGGAGCTGTTGTCCCACGCCGCCCTGGCGCTGGGCCTTGTCGTGGCCGGCGCCGGGCTCAACTTCGCCTATGTCCGGCGCCGCCAGCTGCTGATCGCCTCGGTAAGCGCGGTGAAGCTGCTGGTGCTGCCGGTCCTGATGTGGGGCTTCTGCCGCCTGGCCGGCGGCGACCAGACCGCCCAGGGCATCGCCCTGCTGGTCGGATCGGCCCCCGGAGCCGCCGCCTCCTACGTTCTGGCTCGCCAGATGGGGGGCGATGCGCCGCTGATGGCCGGGATCGTCGCCTTCACCACCGCCGCCAGCCTGGTGACCATTCCCGTCCTTTTGATCGTCTTTCACCTCCCCTGACTTGGCGGAATCTCCCCGGCCCTCTATGAGGGCGGCTCATGACGGAGCACCCCCCGGGATTCAACGAGGTTCGAGCCAGGACCTTCCCCTTCCCCCACCGTCATTTCCTGTCCGCCGCCGACCTCGACATCGTCCAGCTGGGCGAACTGCTCGATCTCGCCGACAGCTTCGTCGACTTCAATCGTCAGACCTCCAAGAAGCTGGACCTGCTCAAGGGTCGGACGATGATGAACCTGTTCTTCGAGTCCTCGACCCGCACCCAGTCCAGCTTCGAGCTGGCCGGCAAGCGGCTGGGCGCCGACACCGTCAACATGAGCCCCAAGACCTCGTCGATGTCGAAGGGGGAGACCCTGATCGACACCGCCGTCACCCTCAACGCCATGCAGCCCGACCTGCTGATCATCCGCCACGCCTCCTCCGGCGCCGCGGCCCTGCTGGCCCAGAAGGTCGGCTGCAGCGTGGTCAACGCCGGCGACGGCCAGCACGAGCATCCCACCCAGGCCCTGCTCGACGCCCTGGCCATGCGCCGGGCCTTCGGGGCGGTGAACGGCCTGCGGGTCGCCATCTGCGGCGACGTCGCCCACAGCCGGGTGGCCCGGTCCAATGTGGCTATGCTGAGCATCCTGGGCGCCCAGGTGCGGCTGGTCGGCCCGCCAACCCTGATCCCGCCCGGCGCCGAGGACTGGGGCGTCGAGATCTTCCACGACATGAAGTCGGGGCTGAAGGGCGTCGATGTGGTGATGATGCTGCGCCTGCAGCTGGAGCGGATGCAGGGCGCCCTGGTGCCGTCCACCCGCGAGTACTTCCGCTTCTACGGCCTTGATCGCGAACGGCTTTCCCATGCCGCGCCGGGCGCCCGGGTGATGCATCCGGGGCCGATGAACCGGGGGGTGGAGATCGACTCCGACGTCGCCGACGACCCGGAGATCAGCCTGATCCAGAACCAGGTGGAGATGGGGGTCGCCGCCCGCATGGCGGTGCTGGCCAGCCTTGCCCGCCGGCTGGAGAACCATTGATGGCCCGTCCCCAGCCCACCGCCTTCGTCAACGCGCGCCTCGTCGATCCGGAGAGCCGCTATGACGGGCCCGGCGCTCTGGTGGTCGCGGAGGGCGTCATCGCCGATGTCTCAAAAGGCAAGGGTTTCAAGGACCTGTCGGCGGACATTCGCGTCGTCGACTGCAACGGCGCGATGCTGGCCCCCGGGCTGGTCGACCTGCGCGTCAAGACGGGCGAGCCCGGAGCCGAGCCCAAGGAGACCCTGAAGTCCGCCGCCCTGGCCGCCGCCGCCGGCGGGGTCACCTCGATGGTGGTGCAGCCCGACACCCATCCCGCGGTCGATGATCCGGCGATGGTCGACTTTATCCTGCGCCGGGCCCGCGACATCGAGCTGGTGCATGTCTATCCGGCCGGCGCCGCGACCCGCGACCTCAAGGGCGAACAACTGGCCGAGATCGGCCTGATGCGCGACGCCGGCTGCGTCTATGTCACCGATGGCGACAATTCCATCGTGGATTCAAGAGTTTTCCGCCGCATTCTCGCCTATGCGAACAGCTTCGGCATGCTGCTCGCCCATCGCCCGGCCGATCCCTGGCTGACGCGCGGCGCCGCGGCGACCGAGGGGGACTTCGCCGCGCGGCTGGGCCTGCCCGCCGCCCCGCCGGCCGCCGAACTGATCATGCTGGAGCGCGATCTGGCGCTGGCGGAACTGACCGGCGGGCGGCTGCTGGTCGACCAGATCACCACGGCCGGCGCCCTCGACGCCCTGCGCCGGGCCAAGGCGCGGGGCGTGCGGGTTCACGCCAGCGTCTCGATCAATCACCTCAGCTTCAACGAGCTGGACATCGGCGACTACCGCACCTTCGCCAAGCTGGATCCGCCGCTGCGGGCCGAGTCCGACCGTCAGGCGCTGATCGACGCCCTGGCCGAGGGCCTCATCGACATCGTCGTCTCGGCCCACGCCCCCGCCCCCGCCGAGGACAAGCGCCTGCCCTATGACGAGGCGGCGCCGGGCTCGGTCGGTCTGGAGACCCTGCTGGCGGCGCTGCTGTCCCTGTTCCACGACGAGCGCATCTCGCTGCTCGACCTGATCCGGTCGGTAACCCTGGCCCCGGCCGAGCTCCTGGGCCTGCAGACCGGCCGCCTGGCCCCCGGCGCGCCGGCCGATCTGGTGCTGTGCGACATCAACGCGCCGGTGGTGGTCGACGCCGACAGGCTGCGTTCCAAATCCAAGAACTCGGCCTTCGACGGCCGCCGGCTGCAGGGCCAGGTGCTGATGACCCTGGTCGACGGCCGGGTCGTCTATCGGGCGCCGCAGTAGTCATCTTCAGCCCTTGCGGCGTCGCGCCTGACGCCGCATCGTCTCCCCCGGGAGGACATAAATGCAATCTCTGGCGAACGCCGCGCTCCTGACGCTGCTGCTGGTCACGATCGGCGGCTACCTGCTGGGCTCGATCCCCTTCGGCTTCATCGCCGCCCGGCTGGCCGGGATCGATATCCGCACCGTCGGCTCCGGCAACATCGGCGCCACCAACGTCCTGCGCACCGGGCGCAAGGATCTGGCGGCCCTGACCCTGATCGGCGACAGCGGCAAGGGCGCCCTGGCGGTGCTGCTGGCCGGTCTGCTGACCCACTGGACCCCGCTGGCCATGGCCCTGGCCGCCGGCGCCGCCTTCACCGGCCACCTGTTCCCGGTCTGGCTGAAGTTCAAGGGCGGCAAGGGGGTCGCGACCTTCTTCGGCACCATGCTGGCGATCGCCTGGCCGGCGGGCCTGCTGGCCGGCGCCACCTGGCTGGCCATGGCCTTTCTGTTCCGCATGTCCTCGCTCGCGGCCCTGACCGCCGTGGTCCTGGCCCCGCTTTTCTGCCTCGCCACCGAACAACCCTATCCGGTGACGGTGCTGGCGGTGTTCATGGGGGTGCTGGTGCTGATCCGCCATCGGGAAAACATCAGCCGCCTGCTCAAGGGCCAGGAGCCCAAAATCGGCGCCAGGAAGGCTGTCGCGCCGGAGCCGCCGGCGGCGTGACCGCGGACGAGCGCCTCGCCTGGCTGCGCCTGGCCCGCACCGAGCAGGTGGGGCCGGTCACCTTCGAGCAGCTGATCGGTCGCTACGGGTCGGCCTCGGCCGTGCTGGATGTGCTGCCGGATCTGGCCCGGCGAGGCGGTCGCGACAGGCCTCTCAAGACCCCGACCCCGGACGAGGCCCGACGCGAACTGGCGGCCGGCGAGGCCATCGGCGCCCGCCTCCTCTGCTCCGCGGACCTTGAGTTTCCCCGTCTCCTCGGCGTGCTCGATCCGCCGCCGCCGCTGATCTGGGTGATCGGCGACATCGCCCTCGCCGCCCGTCCGACCGCCGCCATTGTCGGCGCCCGCATCGCCTCTGCCGCCGGCCAGCGGTTTGCCCGCGGCCTTGCGGCGCAACTGGGCGAGGCCGGGGTCACGGTGGTCTCCGGCCTGGCCAGGGGCATCGACGGCGCGGCCCATGAAGGCGCCCTGCCCACTGGCACCATCGCCGTTCTCGGCGGCGGGGCGGACGATATCTATCCGCCCGACCACGCCGCCCTGCACGCCCGCATCGCCGCCGAGGGCGCCATCATCTCGGAAAGCCCGCCCGGTTACCGCGCCCAGGCCCGGGACTTTCCCCGCCGCAACCGGATCATCTCCGGCCTGTCGCTGGCGGTGGTGGTGGTCGAGGCGGAGATGCGCTCGGGCTCGCTGATCACAGCCCGTCTGGCGGCTGAACAGGGCCGGGAGGTGCTGGCGGTGCCGGGCTCGCCGCTGGATCCCCGCGCCAAGGGAACCAACGACCTGATCCGCCAGGGCGCCGCCCTCTGCGAGGGTCTCGACGATGTCATGAGGGCCCTGCGCGAGGCCTCGGTCCGCGAGCCCGACAGGCCGTGGTCCGGTCCGGGGGTGGCGGACGAGGATGTCGATCCGCTCCGCGAGCGGCTGGCCGAGCTGGTCAGCGTGACGCCGGTGTCCCGCGACGAGCTGGTGCGGGCAGTCGGCGCGCCGGCGCCTCTGGTGCTGGCGGCCCTGACAGAACTGGCCTTGGCCGGGCGGGTCGAGCTGCTGCCCGGCGGCATGGTCGCGGCCGGCTGAAGCGGCCATACCGAATTTTCGACTTGGCCCCGGCGCGCCGCCTCGGCCATGATGTCGTCAACGAACCAAAAAGCCGGGAGCGAAACGAACCATGGACGCCCAATCAAAGTGGACGGGGCTGGACAGCAGCCGTCTGGACCGCATCGGCGAGCACCTGACCCGCAACTACATCGACCCCGGCAAGATCGCCGGCTGCCAGATCGCCGTCACCCGCCACGGCCACGCCGCCTATAACGCCGTGTTCGGAAAGATGGATCTGGAGCGGAACAAGCCGCTGACCGAGGACACCATCTTCCGCATCTATTCGATGACCAAGCCGATCACCTCGGTCGCCCTGATGACCCTGTTCGAGCGCGGCTTCTTCCAGCTGGACGATCCGGTCGAACGCTTCTTCCCCGAGTGGAAGGCCCAGCGGGTCTGGGTGTCCGGCGAGGGCGAGGACACCGTCACCGCGCCGCTCGACCGGCCGGTCAGCATGCGCGACATGCTCTGCCACACCGGCGGCCTGACCTATGGCGGCGGCCTGCCCGGCGTCGGCATCCAGCACCCGGTGGACAAGGCCTATCGCGCCCTGAAGATCCGCAGCATGGGCGGCGCCGACACCCTGCCCGAGTTCATGGCCAAGCTGGCCCAGGTGCCCCTGCTCTACCAGCCCGGAACGCAGTGGATGTATTCGCTGTCGACCGACGTCTGCGGCGCCCTGGTCGAGCGGATCAGCGGCATGCCGTTCGAGGCTTACCTCCAGAAGGTGATCTTCGATCCGCTGGGCATGGTCGACACCGCCTTCCAGGTCGCCCCGGAAAAGGCCCATCGCTTCGCCGCCAACTACCGCCGCAATCCCGACAAGAGCCTGGAGGTCATCGACGATCCGGCCACCAGCGCCTACCTCGAACCGGCCAAGTTCCTCTCCGGCGGCGGCGGCCTGACCGGCACGACCGCCGACTACATGCGCTTCTGCGAGATGTTGCGTCGCGGCGGCGAGCTGGACGGCGCGCGCATCCTTGGCCCTCGCACCCTGGATCTGATGACCCGCAACCACCTGCCGGACAATCAGGACCTGACCGAGTTCGCCCTCGGCTCCTTCTCCGAAACCAGCAACAAGGGCGTCGGCTTCGGCCTCGGCTTCGCCAGCACCATGGATGTGGTCACCACCGGCGGCCTTGGCGAAGGCGACTTCTACTGGGGGGGCGCCGCCTCGACCATCTTCTGGGTCGATCCGCACGAGGAACTGAGCGTGGTGTTCATGACCCAGCTGATGCCGTCGGGCACCTTCAACTTCCGCGGCCAGCTGAAGAACATCATCTATTCGGCGATGGTGGACTGATCTCGGCGACGATCGCGGCCTCGGCCGGCGAAAGGTTTCGCAGCCAGCGATAGTGATCCATGCCAGGCTTCGCCCGGTGACGGACGGTGTAGCGCGCCGCCGTCATCAGGCCCGCCTGATCGACCGCCAGACAGTTATGGCCCTCCTCGTCGGCCCTCAGACCCGGCAGCGGTCGGACCGACTGGTCAGCGTCTCGCGGATCAGGCCCGCAGGCCAGGAAGGCTGATCGCAAGGCGACGATCCGGCCCTGATCGTCGCGTGCCTCGGGTTCGAGGAGGAGGTAGACAAAGAAAGGCCTGTCGGCCGGGCCGACCGCCGTCTTGCCCTGTTGAACGCGGGCAAAGTCGTCCAGCGCCCGACCGGTCAAGCGATCGCCATGCACTTCGGCCTGGGCCACGATCGGTCGGCCCGCGCTGAGGCGGATCGGCTGGAATGACGGCGTCTCGGGGGGATTGAGGGTGACAACGCCCCCTGCGACGACAAACACCGGCTGTGAGCAGCCGCTCCGGTCGGTCGGCGGTTCCGCTCCGGAGCATTCGGCGTCAGCGTTGATCCAGACCCCCGGCCTGAGCACCGCCGCGCCCGACTCGGCCCCGATCAGAGGCGCATCGCTCATCACCACGTTTCCACAGCCGCCGACGGCCAGGGCAAGAACCATGGCGAACAACGACAGGGATCGGCGCACGACCTACTCTTCCCGAGGCGGCGCGGAAGGCGCTGCGGGCGCCTCCGTGGCCGATTCGGCGACCGTCCGGGCGACCGGGACGGCCTCCGGCCAGTCGGCCGGCGTTTCTTCGCGCAGCCAATGATAACCGGCCGCCACGGAGCGATTACTCTTCGGGTCGGCCCGGCTGGCGCGGGCGGCGGCGATCAGGCCTTCGCGTCCCCTGGCGGCGCAACCGCCCTCCTCGACCGTGACGCCGGGATAGGGCTCCAGGGTCTGATGGCGCGGCTTGCCGCCCTCGGTGCGGCTGCCCTCCGGCGGCGGGGGACCGCATTTCAGACGCCAGACCCGCAAGGCGACCATCCGGCCCGTCTCATCAAGCCGGACATCATCGACGCCGTCGTAGCTGTAGTAGTCGCCGCCGCTGTCCTGGGCGATCTGGAAGCCGGGCGCGACCGCCATCCGCACCCAGGTCAGCCGGGCCGGATCCTCCTCCACCGCGTCGTTGGGATGCACCGGCCGTCCGCGACGGACAATGAAACCCGTCGCGCAATCCTTCCAGTCCGGCAGGGCGGCCGAAGCCGGGACCGAACAGCCACCGTCCGCCAGCCACACCCCGTCCCGGGCGGGCGGCAGGTTCCGCGCATCGACGGCGGAGAGCATGGGCGCGGAGGTGGTCAGCACATCCTCATGGCAGGCCCAGGCGCCAAGGCAGGCCAGCGGGATCAACAGGCGGCTCAGCGTCATCACGAACTCCTCACGCCCCCGTGAACAGTGCGTGAGACTCGCGTGATTGTCCAGAGCGGGACGAGCGGGTCCGCTTTACGCCCGCTGTCGGAGCCGGCGTCAGTTGTCGCCGTCCCTCACCCAGCGATTGACCTTGTCCTTGTTGTCGGTGTCGTAGGCCTTGCTGAGGCCGGCCGCCTTGATCAGGGCCGCCTTGTCCGCCGGCTGACAGCCTGACTGCTGCTCGTCCATGATCATGCCCGGGAAGGGCTTTAGGGTCCCGAACCGCGGCGTGCCGTCGGGCTTCTTGGCGTCCTTGGGCGGGGGCGGCCCGCACTGCACGATCCAGCCGCTGTATTCGACGATCTTGCCGTCGCCATCGACCTTGGCGGGCAGAACGCCGAGATACAGATAGAGGGTCTGGTTGCTGTCGGGATCATTGAGCGTCAGCTGCATAACCCGCGGATCGCCGGCGGCCAGGATGTAGGGCGCGCTGAACGGCTTGCCGTTGTCGCCCGTGCCGGAGAGCGCGTCGTCCTTGACCACGACCCAGTTGGCGCATTCGGGCCAGCCGGAGGCCGGCGTCTTCAGATCGACGTCGCAGCCGGCGTCAAGATTGACCCACAGTCCGGTCCTCAGCCTGGCCGCGCCGGCGGCGTCGACGGTCTCGAAGGTCGGTTCGGTGGTGATCACCAGATTGCAGGCGCCCAGGCTCATCGTCAGCCCGACCAGCGCCAGACTCTTCAACGCCCACCGAAGAAATTGCCCGTTCATCCCGTCCCCCTTTTCGAACCGTGTTAAGCATTAACCGCCAAACTGGCCTTGTCTATCAGGAGTGTTTCCGTTGCCCATGCTGCAAGCCGACCTGGAGCGCCGCCTGCGCGACGCCTTCCCGGACGCCGAGATCATCGTCACCGATCTGGCCGGCGACGGCGATCACTATCGCGCCCGCATCGTCTCCAGCGCCTTTTCCGGCCTGCCGCGCGTGCGGCAGCATCAACTGGTCAACCGCGCCCTGGCCGATGTCCTGGGTGGCGAACTGCACGCCCTGGCCCTCGAGACCGCCGCCCCGGGCGCCTGAGGTCGACCATGCGTTACCGCCCCTTCGGCGCAACCTATGGCATGGCCGTCTCGACAGTCTCCCTGCTGCTCGACGACCGCCCCCTGGCCTCCGCCCGCCACTGGTACGACATCCTGACGGCGGCCATGTCGGCCGGGATCAACACCTTCGAGCTGACCGGTCATGGCGAGGCCCTGATCGACGGCCTGAAGCAGGCGCTGGCGACGGTCGAGCGACGGCTGGTGTTCATCGCCTGGCGCCCGCCCGGCCAGGGTGACCTTGAACAGGCGGTCGAAGCCATGTTGCAGCGCATCGGCCTTCAGTATTTTGACCTCCTGGTCCTCACCGAGGGTGTCCAGGTCGCGCCGGCCCGCCAGCTGAAGCAGGGCCGCATGATCCGCCAGGTCGGGCTGGCCGCCGTCGATGATCTGGCCGACAAGGCCGTGGCCTCGGAAGGCGTCGATTGTCTGGTCACCCCCTACAGCCTGATGTCGGGCTGGCGCGATCGCCATCGCCTCAAGCTGGCCTCGCAGCGCAATCTGGCGGTGATCGCCCACGACGCCTTTCCCCGGAGCCTCAGCGACACGGCCGGCCCCAGCCTGATTCCCAAGGGCTGGTTCCGCAAGAAGCCGAAGGTCAGTCATCAGAGCGCCTACCACTTCCTGGAGGGCAACCCGGGCTGGACCGGCGAGGAAATCTGCATCGCCTTCGCCCTGTTCGAGCCGGCCGTGACGACGGTCCGGATCGAGGCCGACTCGGTCGAGCGGATCAACCGCCTGGCGGCCGTTCCGGAGCGCGAGCTGCCGACAGGCGTCACCGCCCAGATCGAAATGGCCCGCTTCTCTGGCGAGCAGCGATCCTAGGCCAGGCCGACGTTGCAGGGCCGACGCCCGTTCCCGCGGCGCTCCGCCTTGACCCGGAGCCTTGCGGCGCCTAGCTGAAGGGCTCTCCGCCAAGAGGAAGTTTCATGTCCGACGCCGCCACCCCCGCCCAGGATCGCCCCGATCCGGTCCAGGCCTTCATCGCCAAGGCCGTCGCCGAGCATCCGGTGCTGCTGTTCATGAAGGGCGAGCCCGAACAGCCCCGCTGCGGCTTCTCCGCCACCGTGGTGCAGATCCTCGACCACCTCGAGGTCGACTTCACCGGCGTCGACGTGCTGCAGAGCGAGGCCCTGCGCCAGGGCATCAAGACCTTCAGCGACTGGCCGACCATCCCGCAGCTCTATGTGAAGGGCGAACTGGTCGGCGGCTGCGACATCGTCCGCGAGATGTACCAGGCCGGCGAACTGCGTCCCTTCCTCGAAAGCCAGGGCGTCCTGCCGGCGTGAGCCGAACCCTGACCCCGCCCGAGGGTCGCCAGACCTTTCACCGCGAATTTACGCCGACTGCCGCCGACATCGACGAGAACGGCCATGTTAACAACGTGGTCTACCTCGGCTGGATGCAGGACCTGGCCACCGGCCACTGGCGCGCTCGCCTGCCCGCCGAGGAACAGGACCGGTGGGCCTGGGTGGCCCTGCGCCACGAACTCGACTACCGCCGCGCCCTGCTGCCGCATGAAAAGGCCACGTCCGAGACCTGGATCGGCGAGCGGCGCGGACCGCGCATGGACCGCTTCTATCGCATCGATGGACCCGACGGCGAGATGTGCGCCCAGGGCCGCTCCGAATGGTGTCTGATCGACGCGGTCAGCCGCCGCCCCGTCCGGGTGCCGGAATGGATGGAGACGATGTTCAGCGCGCCGCCAGCGGATTGACGATCGCCACCGACTGGCTGGGCTTGAGGCCCAGTTCCTCGTAGCTGAAGGCGATATCCATCGGCCGCGGCGCGGCCTTGCAGACATCAATCTTCTTGCGCCCGAACGCCACCGCGACCCGATTGCCCGCCCGCTCGACGAAGAAGGCGAAGTCCTCCTTGCGGGTGCAGCCGTTGGACCTCACGCGGATCACCAGGGCATCGGACCGCACCTCCGCCGCCAGCAGCGGCTCCAGCTCGACCATCCCCGCATCCGGCGAGGAATAAACGGCCTTCGTCGCGCAGGCGGAAACCAGCAGAAGGGCGGCGAGCAGAGCGTGGCGGCGGGTCATGGGCCGAACAAAGCCATCCTGGTCGCGGTTGTCCAGAGCCGAGGCCGCCTCGCCGACGAAGACGGACCGAGGCGCCATGAAAAAGGGCCCCGGATTGCTCCGGAGCCCTTCATCTTCAGGTCTGAACCGACGCCTTACGAGGCGTAGAATTCGACGACCAGGTTCGGTTCCATCTTCACCGGATAGGGCACTTCGGCCAGTTCCGGGGCGCGGACGAAGGTGGCGGCCATACCGCGCAGATCCACGGTGATGTATTCGGGGTGGTCGCGCTCGGGCGAACCCAGGGCTTCCAGAACCAGCGCCATGCTGCGCGACTTTTCACGCACCGACACCACGTCGCCCGGCTTGACCCGGTAGGAGGCGATGTTGACGCGCTTGCCGTTGACCAGCACGTGGCCGTGGTTGACGAACTGACGGGCCGCGAACACGGTCGGCACGAACTTGGAGCGGTAGACCACCGCGTCCAGGCGGCTTTCCAGCAGCGCGATCAGGTTCTCGGAGGTGTTGCCCTTGCGACGGGCGGCCTCGGTATAGGTGCGGGCGAACTGCTTTTCGGTCAGGTTGCCGTAGTATCCCTTAAGCTTCTGCTTGGCCTTCAGCTGCAGGCCAAAGTCGGAGACCTTGGACTTGCGGCGCTGGCCGTGCTGGCCGGGACCGTAGGAACGCTTGTTGACCGGGGACTTCGGACGACCCCAGATGTTTTCGCCCATCCGGCGGTCGATTTTGTACTTGGCGCTGTGGCGCTTGGACATGAGTCACTCATCTATATCGACCCGGGCCGGCCCCTCCCCGAGTGGAGGCGCGATCTCAACGGCGGCTTCGGATCACCCGTATGGCATTCCGCCCACGCAGGCGGGGCCCAGCGGCTGGAAAGGCGCGCTTATGCTCATCGGGACCGATGAAGTCAAGCGCGACGGCCTTCTCTACAGTCGCGCGGCATGCCAGGCGATGTGGTCGGCGATGAAGCTGCTCATGAAGAAGTAGCTGTGATCATAGCCGGGCTGGCGGCGCAGGGTCAGCTTCTGGCCCGCAGCGGCGCAGGCTTCTTCCAGAAGCTCCGGCTTGAGCTGGCCCTCGAGGAACTGATCCCCCAGACCCTGGTCGACGAGAATGTCGTCGAACCTCGCCGCGCCGGCCTCGATCAACCGGCAGGCGTCGTGGGCGTCCCAGGCGGCGCGGTCCTCGCCGAGGTAGGCGGTGAAGGCCTTCTCGCCCCACGGGCAGTGGGTGGGCGAGACGATCGGGGCGAAGGCCGAGACCGACTTGAAGAGATCGGGATGGCGCAGAGCCAGGGTCAGGGCCCCGTGGCCGCCCATGCTGTGACCGAAGATCCCGCGCCGCGCCGGATCGGTCGGAAAGGCGGCGTCCACGGCCTTCAGCAGGTCGCGGGTGATGTAGCTTTCCATGGCGAAGTGCGGCGCCCAGGGCGCCTGGGTGGCGTCGAGGTAAAAGCCGGCCCCCTGCCCCAGGTCATAGGCCGAATCATCGGCCACGCCCTCGCCGCGCGGGCTGGTGTCGGGGGCGACGATGATGACGCCATGCCCGGCCGCCGCGCCGTAGGCGCCAGCCTTGGTGGTGAAGTTGTCCTCGGTGCAGGTCAGCCCCGACAGCCAGACCAGGACGGGGAACGGCCCCTCGCCCGGCGGGACGAAGACGCTGAACTTCATCGGCGTGCCGGTCGCGGCGCTGTCGTGGCGGCAGTAGCGCAGGGCGCCGCCATGGACGCGATGGGTGGCGGTGATTTCAAGATTGGACATTTCGTTCTCCAGTCGCTCACCCACCCGCGCAGGGCTTTCGCATATCTCTCCCCCAGCCCGTCATCCCGGCCGTAGCGCAGCGGAGAGCCGGGACCCAGGGACCACATTCACAGCACGCGGCCCCTGGGTCCCGGGTCGCCCTGCGGGCGCCCGGGATGACGAGAAGAGATGAGACCCTATGGGAGGTCACGCGGCCCGGAAGGCAAGGAACACGCGCCTAGAACACCACCACTGACCGGATGCTCTCGCCGGCGTGCATCAGGTCGAAGGCCTTGTTGATGTCTTCCAGCGGCATGGTGTGGGTGATCATAGGGTCGATCTCGATCTTGCCGTCCATGTACCACTCGACGATCTTGGGCGTGTCGGTGCGGCCGCGGGCGCCGCCGAAGGCCGTGCCCCTCCAGACCCGACCGGTGACCAGCTGGAACGGCCGGGTGGCGATCTCCTTGCCGGCCTCGGCCACCCCTATGATGATGCTCTCGCCCCAGCCGCGATGGCAGGCTTCCAGCGCCTGGCGCATGACGGTGACGTTGCCGGTGGCGTCGAAGGTGTAGTCGGCGCCGCCGTCGGTCAGGGCGACCAGATGGGCGACGATATCGCCGTCGATGTCCTTGGGATTGACGAAGTGGGTCATGCCGAAGCGACGGCCCCACTCCTCGCGGTCGGGATTGATGTCGACGCCGATGATCATCCCGGCGCCGACCATCTTCAGGCCCTGGATGACGTTCAGGCCGATGCCGCCCAGGCCAAAGACGATGCAGTTGGCGCCCGGCTCGACCTTGGCCGTATTGACCACGGCGCCGACGCCGGTGGTCACGCCGCAGCCGATGTAGCAGGCCTTGTCGAACGGCGCGTCCTTGCGGATCTTGGCCAGCGCGATCTCGGGCAGGACGGTGTGGTTGGCGAAGGTCGAGCAGCCCATGTAGTGGGCGATCTCACGGCCCTTGTAGGAGAACCGGCTGGTGCCGTCCGGCATCATCCCCTTGCCCTGGGTGGCGCGGATAGCGGTGCAGAGGTTGGTCTTGCGCGACAGGCAGCTTTTGCACTGGCGACATTCCGGCGTGTAGAGCGGAATCACGTGATCGCCGGGAACCACGCTGGTCACCCCGGCCCCGACTTCCAGCACCACGCCCGCGCCTTCATGGCCCAGGATCGAGGGGAAGATGCCTTCGGAATCAAGGCCATCCAGGGTGTAGGCGTCGGTGTGACAGATGCCCGTGGCCTTGATCTCGACCAGCACTTCACCCGCGCGGGGACCTTCCAGATCGACCTCGACGATTTCCAGGGGCTTCTTGGCTTCGAAGGCGACGGCGGCGCGGGTCTTCATGGGCGACTCTCCGGAAGGGGCTTTTGCCGCAACCTAGCGCCTCAGGTCGTCCCGTCCATGCGTTCGCGCATGAACTTCCCGCGACGCCGCGCGGGCTTCGTCCCACCACCGCGAGACCAGATCGCCCGCCGCCCCGGCCCGCGCCAGGGAAACCCCCTGCCCCGCCCAGAGCGAGAGCAGCTCGGACTCGCCGGCCCTGGCCGCGGCGGCGCGCAGCTCGCGGGTCAGCCTGTTCTGCACCGGATAGGCGGGCGCCTCATCCTCGACCGGCCGCATGTCGCGAATGAAGGCGTTTTCAATCCCTCTGGCGTTGCGGCCTGTGAAGGCCCGGGTGACGACGGTGGCGTCATCGCCGGCGGTCTGGATGCGGCCCCGCCAGGCCGCGCTGATCGTCGCCTCGTCGCTCAGCAGAAAGGCGGTGCCCATCTGGGCGGCGTCGGCGCCCAGGGCCAAGGCCGCCGCCACTCCGCGACCGTCCATGATGCCGCCGGCGGCGATCACCGGCAGGTCGATCACGGCGCGAAGACTGCTCACCAGCGCCATGGTCCCGATCAGGCTGCCAGGTCCGGGCTTGAGAAACTCGCCGCGGTGACCGCCCGCCTCGCCGCCCTGTGCGCAGATGGCGTCGACGCCCAGCGCCGCCCAGGCCCGGGCCTCGGCCACCGTGGTCGCCGTCCCGACCACCAGGGTCCCGACGGCTTGCAGCGCCGCGACCTGGGGCCCGCTGATCAGGTCAAAGGCGAAGGACGCGACCGGCGGCGCCGCGCGGACCAGGGCCGCGAACTGATCGTCAAAGTCCGGTGCGAAGCTGTCTGGCGTCGGCGGCGGCTCGAGATTCAGCCGCTCGCGCCAGGGCCGGAGCCGTTCCATCGCCGCCGCCACTGTCTCGCTGTCGGGCGATGCGGGCCGGACAACCAGCAGGTTCACCGAAAACGGCGCCGTCGTCCGCCGGCGAATCTCGGCGCTCTGCTGAACGATGTCCTCCGGAGCGAGCCCGCCGGCGGCAAGAGCGCCCATTCCTCCCGCCTCACTGACCGCCACGGCCATGTCCACGCCGGAAGCTCCCAGCATCGGGGCCTGAATGATGGGGATCGGCAGTCGGGCCAAGAGTTCCGCGGCGGTCATCCCGTCCAGATAGGAAGGCGGCGACGGAAGAAAACCTAGTCCTGGCGGTTCTCGACCAGAATTCGGCGGAGCCAGGTCTTCTCAGGTGTCTTCAGAAAGACGTCCTCGATCACCCACCGCCCGTCTTCGGTCACCAGGTCGATGTCGCGCTCCCTGGCTTCGGAATAATTCCGGAAGGTGACCCTGACCCGAGCCGAGGTCTCGGTCCTGGCCACCAGGGTGATCTTCAGGCCCTTGTAGTCCGGCAGGTCCTGCCCGCCGGACACCCAGTCGAAATCGAGATTGTTCATGTCGCGCGCCGCATCGACGGCGAACAGGGCCCGAAGGCTCGCGCCATAGATCGAGGGCTCGTCCTGCGGAAAGGTCTCCGGCGCCTCGTCGGTGGTCGTGGTTTCCGTGAACAGACTCCGGACCAGCGCGACCGGATCGTTGGCCGGCGCGGCCAGGGCCGTCGTCGCGGCCAGCAGCAACGCCAGAGCGCCCCCCAGCATCCCGCGAACGCCCATCTCGACCTCCTGTTCAACCCCGGCAGGATAGGCGTCCCCGCGGTTGCGTCGCCCCTCGAAAGGAGGGGATCAGACGGCGACCATCGGCGGCAGTTTCCAGCCGCCGTTGATCAGTTCGGCTTTCGGTCGATAGGCCCGCCAGGTGACAATCCAGGGCCCGGCCTTGGGCGCGGGCAGCCAGTTGGCGCTGCGCGTCCCGCCCGGATCGGTGCGGCTGATCCAGATGTCGACCCCGCCGTCCGGGCGGCGCGTCAGACCGCGTGTACGATCACCGATGGCGTAGCGGTTCAACGGGTTCTCGGTGAAGAAGAAGTGGCCATCATCGGTCGCCTCATACATCGACAGCGACCAGAAGGCGTCCACGGGCACGTCCGCCGGCATCGACAGCCGCCAGGTCCTGTCGCTGACATAGAGGCCGTCCTGTTCGCCCCTGGACCGGAGATAGATGGCCTCGGCGCGCGGCAGCGCCGCCAGCCCGCCAAGCGCCACGGCGGCGCGGTAGCCATAGTCCTGGCCATAGTCGCCGAGATTGAACCGTGGGTAGGTCCAGCCATCCTTGCCGCCGTCACGGGCCCAGCCGTTGCGGATCAGGGCCCTGGCCTCGGCGACACCCGCCGCCACCGCCGCCGGATCCACCGCCGTCCCGTCCACCAGCAGGGGCGCGCAGCGGCGCAGGATGGCCAGATCCGTCGCCGGCGGCGGGTTGGCCCTCATGAGGCGTCGCACGCTGTCGAAATAGTCGGCCGGATCGGCGGCGCGGCCAGCGAAGGCCTCGGGACGGGGACCGGCCTTGCCCGCCAGCTTGAAGCCCTTCAGCAGGCCCTTCGCCTCGTCGACATCCTGGGGTCCATCGACCAGGACCCGCGCCAGGGCCCAGGCGTGCGGGGTGGCGATACGAACCGGGTTCGGCCCCGACAGCGGCTGGTCGGGTCCGACCAGGGTGAAGGTCCCGCCGACCGGGCCGACCGTTCGGCTGCCAAGCACCACATTGTTGTTGCTGTACATGTCCATCACGGCCAGCGACCAGTAGCGGTCCTTGATGTCCGGAATGGTCAGGGTCACCGGCCCCTGGGTCAGGTCCAGCCAGGCGACGAGATAGAGGGTGTCGTTGTTGGGGTTGGTGACCGTGCGGTCCGCCGGCGTGGCCAGGCCCCGTCCCCCGAAGAAGAAATTGGCCGGCGCGCCCGCTCCCATGTGCTTGGCGCGGGTGGTCGCCATCTCGATGATCGGCAGGCCGTAGATCCAGGCGTCGCGCGCCATGCCGGCGACATCGGCCGGCCCGTCCGCCGAGGCCTCGCCCGCGAAGGCCCGCGCCCCGGTCAGCAGGGCGGCCGCACCGGCCCCGCCCATGGCGATCATCAGGTCCCGGCGATTCATCGCGTCCTCTCCCTAGTCCCTTGTTGGAAAACGATACCGCACGGTTTCATTTCGCAAGGAAAAAGGAATGGCTCAGGGCTTGTTCCTGGCCGCCTCGGCCGCCGCCTTCTGCGCCGCCAGCTTGGCCAGCACCCGACCTCGCCCTCTCGACAGGGCGGTGATCACGCCGCGAAAGGTGCTGACCTCCTGGTCGGTGAAGCTGGCCCGGCCCAGGGCCACCCGCAGGTTTCGGGTCATCGACGGCCGCTTTTCCGGCGGATGGAAGAAGCCGGCCTCGTCCAGTTCGGCCTCCAGATGCTCATAGAGCCCCATCATCGCCGCCTGGTCGGCGGGCGGCAGGGCATTGTGCGCGAAGGCCTGGCGCGGCGTCTCGTCGACCCCCAGCCGCCACTCGTAGCAGTTCAGGGCCACCGCCTGGGCCAGGTTCAGCGAGCGGAAGCGCTCGTCGACCGGGATGGTGACAATGCCCTGGCACAGGGCGATGTCGGCGGTCTCCAGCCCGGCCCGCTCGCCCCCGAACAGCAGGCCCACCGCCTGGCCCGCCGCGACGCGGGCGTGCAGGTCGGCCGCCGCCTGGCGAGGGGTCAGCACCGGCAACTGGGTCTCGCGATTGCGGGCGGTGGTGGCCAGCACCAGGGTCAGGTCGGCGATGGCCTCGGCCACCGAGCCAAACACCCGGGCGTTGTCGAGCGGCCAGTCGGCGCCCGAGGCGCTGGCCCAGGCGCGCTCCTGCGGCCAGCCGTCGCGCGGCGTGACCAGGCGCAGGTCCGAGAGGCCGAAATTGGCCATGACCCGCGCCACGGCGCCGATGTTCTCGGCCATCTGGGGGGTGCTGAGGATGATGGCGGGGGGCGGAGCTGACATGGCCGCTTCCTAGACCACGACACTGGCCGCTGTCGAACCGCTATCCGCCGCCCCACCGACCGGTCTCAGGCCCCGACCGCCTGCAGCACCTCCTCGGCCTTGGGGCCGGTCAGCTCGACCCGGTGGTCGAAGGCCGCCTCGAAGTCGCCCAGGCCCTGGGTCATCGAGCGCAGGTCGATGATGAAGTCCTGACGTTCGGCGTGCGGCATGCAGACCTCGATGCGGTCCCAGCCGGGCCAGCCGTCGCGGGCGTCGAAGCCCAGGATCTGGCCGCGCTTGTGCGACAGGGTCGAGGTGATCCGCGCCGTGGCGGTGTTGGGCGCGTAGATGGTCAGCTTCTCGATCGGTTCCAGCAGGATCGGCGCGGCCGCCGCCAGGGCCTCGCTCATGCCGATGCGTCCCGCGGTGCGGAAGGCCATCTCGCTGCTGTCGACCGGATGCCAGCTGCCGTCGACCAGGGTGACGGCGACATCGACCACCGGGAAGCCCAGCGGCCCCTTCTCCATCGCGTCCCGGACCCCGGCCTCGACCGCCGGAATCCACTGTTTCGGCACCACGCCGCCGGTGATCCGGTCGTCGAACCGGAAGCCCTCGCCCCGCGCCAGCGGCCGCACCTCCAGCACCACATCGCCGAACTGGCCGTGGCCGCCGGTCTGTTTCTTGTGCCGGCCGCGCTGGGTCACCGCCTTGCGGATAGTCTCCTTGTAGGGCGTCGTCGGCGGATGGCTGGCCACCTCCAGGCCATAGCGGCGCTTGAGGCGGTCCAGGGCGATGCGCAGATGGGCCTCGCCCTGCCCGGCCAGCCGCATCTCATGCAGTTCGCCGTCATGGATCAGCGACAGCCCGCCGTCCTCCTCGAGCAGCTTGCTCAGGGCGCCCGACAGCCGCACGTCGTCCTTGCGGTCGCGGGTCTCGATGGCGATCTCATAGACCGGAAAGCGCGGCGCAGCCGCCACTCCGGCCCGGGCCGCGCCGCCGCCGACCGCCAGCCGGTCTCCGGCGTGGGCCCCCTCGACCTTGCCGAGCGCGACCACCTCGCCCCGCCGGGCCGACGCGACCTTCCGCGTGGCCTGGCCCATCACCGCGAACAGCCCGCTGACCCGGCCCTTCTCCCCGTCCGGCAGGCTGAGGTCGGCGCCGTCGGCCAGATCGGCGCCGAGGATGCGGGCGTAGGTCATCTTGCCGGCCTGACCGGCGTGGCTCGTCTTGATCACAAAGGCGGCGGGACCCTCCGCCCCCAGCCGGCGCTCGGCCGCCTCAGGCTCCGGCGCGTCGTGGCGCAGGGCTTTCAGCAGCCGCCTGACCCCGCAGCCCTGGGCGGCGGCGCCGAAGAACACCGGCGCGATCTGCCCGGCGCGGGTCTCGGCGATGATGTCGGCAAAGACGGCCGACAGATCCGGCGTCTGGTCCTCGAGAAGTTGCTCCATCAGGGCGTCGTCGAAGTCGGCCATCTGTTCGAGCATGTGGAAGCGGGCGTTGGCCTCCTCGTCCTTCAGCTCGCCGGGAATATCGACCGGCTGCGAGGGCTGGCCGGGCCGGTAGACATAGGCCCGCTCCAGGGCCAGATCGATGTAACCGACGACGTGCTCGTCCCGCCAGATCGGCAGCTGCCGGGCCACCACCGGCGCGGCGCTGACCGGCTGCAGCGCCCGCAGCAGGTCCTCGACATTGCCCCGCGCCTGGTCGATGCGATTGACGAACACCGCTCGCGGCAGGCCCAGGCGCTCGATCTCCTTCAGCCACGGCTGGGCCAGCACCGCCTTTTCCGGCTCCGGATCGATGACTAGCAGGGCCAGATCGGCGCAGGCCAGGGCGTGGTCGGCCTCGGCGCGGAACTCCACCGATCCGGGACAGTCGATCAGCGCATAGCGGTCGTCCATGAAATCGAAGCCGGCGATGTTCAGCTCCACCGACTGGCCGACGGCGCGGGCCTCGGGCGAGCCGTCGCCGACTGAACCCGACTGGCCGACCGGCGACTGCCGGTCGGTGGCGCCCGCCGCGTGCAGCAGGGCTTCGAACAGGGTTGTCTTTCCCGCGCCGTTCGGACCTACGAGGACAATGGTCCGAACGGCGCCTGCGTTTCTACCCATGAGGGGACCTCCCACCTTTAGGCGGCGAGGCCTCGCGGCCGGGCCGCGCGTTTTCGGGTCAGGGAAGGACGAGACCCGTCCTTCACGGGGATACTCAACGCTTGTGTGCGCCGCACCCGCAAGTCGCCAATGAGCGGTGGCCCGGCAAGAGCCTCAGCTCCGGGCGCACAAGGCCGTGAACCGCGCGGTGCGCCGCGGGCGCTACAGCAGGCTGGGGAATCCGAAGGCCACGTTGCAGGCGGACAGATCCGCGGCCACCGTCTCATCGGCGACCTTGCCATCGCGCCAGTCCCGGACATAGGCCGCCCCGTCGTCCGAGACGTCCTTGGGCAGCGCGTCTCCCGCCTTGATGGCGCCGGACTTGATGAGGACGGCGACGGCCTGCTGCCCGAATTTCTTGGATTTTGCCAGCACGTCCGGCTTGTCGAAGGCATAGCTCGTCATGTTGCGAAGCGCTGTGTAGCGGACCGCGCAGCTGCGGGCGTCCGTGGGCGAGGCGGCCTCGGCCGCGCCGGCCAGAACCAGAACGGCGGTCGCGACGATGAAGGCGGGGGACGGACGCATGATCATCTCCTTCGCTGTGAGGACAGCCTAGACGCACCCTCCCCGCCGCCCATGCCCCGAATTGGGGGTCTTCCAGCCCCCGCCGGGGGCTCGCGCCCAATCGTGGTAACCGGTATCATCGCTGCATGAGCTTGCATCCGCCCCACCGCCGACAGGTGATCGCCGGGCTCAGCCTGGCCCTGGCCGGAACCGCCGCCACAACCTCGGCGGCCACCGCCGCCGATCCTGTGGTCGCCACCACAGCCGGCCCGGTCAGGGGCCTCAATGTCGAGGGCCTGTCGGTCTTCAAGGGCGTTCGCTATGGGACGCCGCCGACCCGGTTTCAGCCGCCGCGCGCGCCGGCGCGCTGGCGCGACCCGGCTCCGGCGCTCGCCTTCGGACCCGCCTCGATCCAGCGAGGCAATGAGCCGAACCAGAGCGAGGACTGCCTGTTCCTCAATATCTGGACACCCGGCCTCGACCCCGCCGCCCGGCCGGTCATGGTCTATATCCACGGCGGCGCCTATGCGACCGGCTCCGGCTCCAGCCCCCTCTACGACGGCGCCGCCCTGGCCCGTCGCGGCGATGTGGTGGTGGTCACCCTCAATCACCGGCTGGGGCCCCTGGGCTATCTCTACCTGAACCGCCTGATCCCCGGGTGCGAGGACAGCGGCAACACCGGGATGCTGGACCTGGTCCTGGCCCTGCGCTGGGTGCGCGACAACATCGCCCGCTTCGGCGGCGACCCGGGCAGGGTCATGCTGTTCGGCCAGTCCGGCGGCGGGGCCAAGATCGCCACCCTGATGGCCATGCCCGCCGCCGCCGGCCTGTTCCACCGCGCGGCGACGATGAGCGGCCAGCAGCTGACCGTCTCCGGCCCGACCAACGCCACCCGCCGCGCCCGGGCCCTGCTGGACGCCCTGAAGGCGGAGCCCGGCGACCTGGCCGCCCTCCCCGCCATCCGAATTCTTGAAGCGGCCGCAACAGTCGATCCGGTAATCGGCTCTGGCGGGCTCTATTTCGGCCCGGTGCTGGACGAGCGCAGCCTGACCCGCCACCCCTTCTATCCAGACGCCCCGCCGCTCGGCGCCGCCGCGCCGATGATGATCGGCAACACCCATGACGAGACCCGGGGGTTCTTCAGAGATCCGGCGATGTACGCCCTCACCTGGGACGAGCTGCCCGGCAAGCTGATCCCCAATCTGCGCGTGGACATCGACCCCTTGCTGGTGATCCGCCGATACCGCGAACTCTATCCGGACTATTCCCCCAGCGATGTCTTCTTCGCCGCCACCACCGCCGCCCGGTCCTGGCGGGCGGCCATCGTCGAGGCCGAATTGCGCGCCGCCCAGGGCGCTCCGGCCTTTGTCTATCAGCTGGACTGGGGTTCGCCGCTCGACGGCGGCAAATGGGGCGCGCCGCACACCTTCGACATTCCCCTGGTGTTCGGAAACCTCGGCGCGGAAGGCTCGATCACCGGGACCGGACCCGACGCGCGGGCGCTGAGCGATCGGATGATGGACAGCTTCATCGCCTTCGCCCGCCATGGCGATCCCAACCATCCCGGCCTGCCCCGCTGGGAGCCCTACGGCCTGGACCGGCGCCAGACGATGGTCTGGGACGTGACCCCGAGGCAGGTCGACGATCCCCGCGGCGATGAGCGGCGGCTGTTCGAGAAGGTCCCCTTCATCCAGCAGGGAACCTGAGGCTCCGGAGCGGCGCCCCCTAGCCCAGTCGAGCGGCGATCCAGTGGATGTTGTCGCCCAGGACGCCGAAGAAGGCGATGGCCCCGACCAGGATGGCCTTCCAGAGCAGCGCCAGCACCACCACGCTGATGAAGGACGCCAGCCAGCCGATCAGGGCCGCCAGCCCGTCCCGCTCGGCCAGCCCCAGGGCGAAGGCGGCGATGGCGAAGCTGGGGATCATGTTTCCGAACGGGATCGGCAGGAAGACGATGGTCGCCAGGATGACGCAGACCAGGCCGGTCAACCGGTCGATGACCGGCCCATAGAGGAAGGTGATGCGTCGGCGCAGCCGCCGCTCCAGCCACGACAGATAGGGCGTCAGCTTGCCCATCAGGGCCACATAGTCCGACCGGCTCATCGTCCGGTTGGCGATGACCCCGGGCAACCACAGGGTTTTCCGCCCGACCATCCACTGCACGGTGATGAACAGCAGCGGCGCGCCCAGCACCGCCGAGACGCCGGGCGGCATCGGCAGGGCCAGGGGGGCCGCGAAGACGAACATCAGCGCCCCGAAGGCGCGGTCGCCGAAGGCGTGGGTCACGTCGCTCACCGACACCGTCGCATGCTCCTCGGCGGCGATGCCGGCGAGGATGTCTGAGACGCGAGGGGGGTGATCGGTGTCGGTCATGGGTCTGGAAGCGCTTATATAGGAAAGCCGCCTTCACGCGCCCGTGAAGAAATTGAAATCTTGTCGATTGTGCGCGCAGGCCCGGTGTCCGACACCCCCGGCAAGGGGGGGGCGCCGCCCCGCTCCGCTTCCCGGCCGCATTTTGAGGGGCGCCGCCGCCTGATCCGCTGGCGAATTGTCCGCAGGCTCACCACCTGATTCTCTCCCGCGTTGACATTCCCCTATCCGGCGACGCACCTTCCCGCGCCCGGGCCGGGGCCTTTCGCCCCCTCACCGCTCAAGAGATTCAAGCCACAGTTCATGAACGTCGTCGTCGTCGAGAGCCCGGCCAAGGCCAAGACCATCAACAAATACCTGGGACCGGGCTTCACCGTCCTGGCCTCCTACGGTCACGTCCGCGACCTGCCGTCCAAGGATGGCTCGGTCAGACCCGACGATGATTTCTCCATGACCTGGGAGGTCGACGGCAAGTCGACCAAGCGGATCAGCGACATCGTCGACGCGCTCAAGGGGGCCGACGGTCTGATCCTCGCCACCGACCCCGACCGCGAAGGTGAGGCGATCAGCTGGCACGTTCTGGAAATCCTCCAGAAGAAGAAGGCGCTGAAAGACAAGACCGTCAGCCGGGTGACCTTCAACGCCATCACCAAGGCCGCCGTCACCGAGGCCATGGCCCGGCCCCGCGACATCGATATGGAACTGGTCGACGCCTATCTGGCGCGCCGGGCCCTCGACTATCTGGTCGGCTTCACCCTCTCGCCGGTGCTCTGGCGCAAGCTGCCCGGATCACGCTCGGCGGGCCGGGTCCAGTCGGTGTCCCTGCGCCTGGTCGTCGATCGCGAGCTTGAGATCGAGCGCTTCAGGACCCAGGAATACTGGTCGGTCGACGCCGAGGTCTCCGCCGGCGCCGAGCCCTTCACCGCCCGTCTGGTCACCCACGCCGGCAAGCGCCTGACCAAGTTCGATCTCGGCAACGAGACCTACGCCATGGCCGCCCGGGCCGCGGTCAACGCCACCACCTTCACCGTCAAATCGGTGGAGAAGAAGCCGGCGAAACGCATCCCGCCGCCGCCCTTCACCACCTCGACCCTGCAGCAGGAAGCCAGCCGCAAGCTCGGTTTCAACGCCCAGCGCACCATGCAGGCGGCGCAGAAGCTGTATGAGGGCATCGACATCGGCGGCGAGACCGTCGGCCTGATCACCTATATGCGGACCGACGGGGTCCAGGCCGCGCCCGAGGCGCTGCAGGAAGCCCGCGAGGTCATTTCCGGCCTCTATGGCAACGACTACGTCCCCGAGAGCGCCCGCCACTACAAGACCAAGGCCAAGAACGCCCAGGAAGCCCACGAGGCCATCCGCCCCACCTCGCTCAACCGCAATCCCGGCAAGCTGCGCCTCGAGGGCGACCTTGGCCGGCTCTATGAGCTGATCTGGAAGCGGATGCTGGCCTCGCAGATGGAAGCGGCCCGCATCGAGCGGAGCACCGTCGAACTTGAAGGCGCCGACGGCCAGACCGGCCTGCGCGCCTCCGGCCAGGTCGTTCAGTTCCCCGGCTATCTCGCAGTCTACGAAGAGGGCCGCGACGACGCCGATGACGAGGACAGCGCCCGCCTGCCCGCCATCAATGAAGGCGCGGCGGCGAAGGTTCTGAGCTGCAAGGCCGACCAGCACTTCACCGAACCGCCCCCGCGCTATTCGGAAGCCAGCCTGGTCAAGAAGATGGAAGAGCTCGGCATCGGCCGGCCCTCGACCTACGCCTCGGTCCTGACCGTGCTGCGCGACCGCGCCTATGTGCGGATGGAAAAGAACCGCTTCATCCCCGAAGACAAGGGACGGCTGGTCACCGCCTTCCTCGAGCAGTTCTTCGCCCGCTACGTGGAATACGACTTCACCGCCGCCCTGGAGGAAAAGCTCGATCTGGTCAGCGACGGCAAACTCGACTGGAAGGTGCTGCTGCGCGACTTCTGGACCGAGTTCCACGCCGCCGTCGCCGAGATCGGCGAGCTGCGGACCACCCATATCCTCGACGCCCTCAACGAGAGCCTCGGCCCCCACATCTTCCCGGCCAAGGAAGACGGCTCCGATCCGCGCATCTGCCCGACCTGCGGCACCGGCAAGCTGTCCCTGAAGACCGGCAAGTTCGGCGCCTTCATCGGCTGTTCCAACTATCCCGAATGCCGCTTCACCCGCCCCATCGCCCAGCCCGACGGCGAAGGCGAGGCCGAGGCGACGGCCGACCGCGAACTGGGCGTGAACCCGAAGACCATGCAGCCCGTCTGGCTGAAGAACGGCCGCTTTGGTCCCTATGTCGAGGAGGCGGCCGAAAAGCCCAAGCGCGCCAGCCTGCCCAAGACCTGGCCGCCGGCCAGCATGGACATCGACAAGGCCCTGCGCCTGCTCGACCTGCCCCGCGACGTCGGCGCCCACCCCGAAGACGGCAAGATGATCCAGGCCGGCATCGGACGCTACGGCCCCTATGTCCTGCATGAGGGCACCTACGCCAACCTCGAGAGCGCCGACGAGGTGTTCGAGGTCGGACTCAACCGCGCCGTCTCGGTGCTGGCCGAAAAGCGGGCCGGCGGACGCGGCGCCCGCGGCCAGGCCGCCGCCCTCAAGGAACTGGGCAATCACCCCGAGGACGGCCAGCCGATCAAGATCCTGTCGGGACGCTTCGGCCCCTACATCAAGCACGGCGCGACCAACGCCAACGTCCCGCGCGGCAAGGACCCGCTGGAGGTCACCCTTGAGGAAGCCGTCGGCCTGATCGCCGAACGCGTCGCCAAGGGGGGCGGAAAGAAGCCGGCGAAGAAGGCGGCGGCGAAGAAGGCTCCGGCGAAAGCCAAGGCCGGCGACAAGCCGCCCGCCAAGAAGAAGGCGGCGGCGAAGAAGCCGACGGCCGCCTCACTGGGTGTGACCAAGGTTGTGGGCAAGAAGAAGCCGGCGACCAGGAAGCCGGCCACCTGACCGAAGCATGGTGAGTTCGCCTCCGGGGTCCCTTCTCCCCTCGCGGGAGAAGGTGGCGGCGAAGCCGACGGATGAGGGGGCGCACCTGCCTCCACGTCGCCTGTGGCCGCCGCACCATCGCAGCTTGAAGACCTGTCGACCCCTCATCCGGCCCTTCGGGCCACCTTCTCCCGCAAGGGGAGAAAGTATCTCTCACGGCGGCTGGTCCTGTCCTGGCCGCCTGTTGGCGCAGATAGTCATCGGCAGCCGCCGGGAGGGGAACCGCGCATGATCCACGTCCCCACCGCGCCCTGGGCGCACATCGTCTTTGATCTCGTCGCCTGGAGCTCCGGGCTGGCGCTCGGCTGGACGCTGTCGCGCCGGACGGATGGCCTTCTGGGTGCGTCAGGGCCGGCACACTGCAAAAGGGGATGGACGCGACTTTGCGGCGCGTGACAAGTTTCGGGAATTCTGAAGGGCTCCGGAGCTGGCGATGCGCAGTGTTTTTCTCACGGTCGGGCTGATCGCCCTGGCGACGGCGGCCTCGGCCGAGCCCCGCAAGCTGTCGGTGACCATCTATAATTCCGGTCGCAGCCTGGTTCAGGACATCCGCACCGAAAACCTCAACGCAGGCCGGCAACGGCTTGAATTCAAGGATGTTTCACCGGAAATCCAGAGCGAAACCGTCACCCTCTCGGCCCCCGGCATCGAGATCATCGAGCAGAACTTCGACTATGACCTGCTCTCGCCCCAGACCCTGATGAACAAGGCGGTGGGCGAGACGGTGAAGATCGTCCGCACCAATCCGGGCAACGGCTCCCAGGTCACTGAAAGCGCCAAGGTCCTGGCGGTCAACAATGGCGTGGTGCTGCAGATCGGCGACCGCATCGAAATTCTGCGCGAGGACGGCGTCCCGACCCGAGTGATCTTCGACAAGGTGCCGCCCAACCTTCGCGCCCGCCCGACCCTGTCGGTGACGGTCGACGCCGACAAGGCCGGCCCGCGCGAGACCAAGCTGACCTATCTGACCGGCGGCCTCGACTGGAGCGCCGACTATGTGGCCCTGTTCGACGAGAAGAACGGCAAGATCGACATGCAGGGCTGGATCACCCTGGAAAACACCGCCGGCGTCTCCTTCGATGACGCCGAGGTGCAGTTGGTGGCCGGCAACGTCGGCCGCGGCATCACCTACAGCCCGCCGGCCATGACCTCGGCCGGGACCATGACCGGGGCGGCCACGCCGCTGTCCGACTACTACATCTATCCGCTGAAAGAGCGGACCACGATCGCCCAGAACCAGACCAAGCAGGTCAGTTTCCTGGACGTGATCGGCGCTCCGGCCCGGAAAGCCTATCGCGTCGACATGGGCGGCTTCCGCAGCCAGGAACAGCCCATCGCCGCGGCGGTGAAGCTGGAATTCGCGGCCGGCGGCGGCCAGGGCGCCCCGATGCCCGCCGGCACCGTGCGGTTCTATGTCCGTGACGCGGCCGGCAATCCCAAGTTCATCGGCGAGAGCAACATCGGTCACACGCCGGCCGGCTCGGAGCTGTCGCTGCAGACCGGGCAGGCTTTCGACGTCACCCTGCAGCCGACGATCGTCAACCAGGACAAGCGCAGCAACACAAAGACCCGCTACGAGATGAAGTACCTGGTCCGCAACGCGCGGCCCGAGCCGGTGGTCGTCCAGGTTCGCCAGTCGGGCCTTGGCCGCGACGGCAAGCTGATCGAGGAAAGCCTCAAGGGCCGAAAGCTGAACGCCGACACCCTGGCTTGGGATGTTCCCGTGCCGGCCAACGGCGAGACGACCCTGACCTTCACGGTCGACAGCGGATACTGATCCATGCGCAGACCCGCGCGAAGCTGGCTGGCGGCGGCGCTCGTCCTGAGCCTGGCGGGCGGCGCGGCCCGGGCCCAGACGGCCGCCGCGACCTCCGAAAAGGCAGAGTCAGTCTCCCTGACCGTCTACCAGGATCCCAACGGCGCCCGGGGCTATTTCGATGGCCGCTCGGGCCTGGCGATGGTGACCGAGTGGAGGACCATCGAGGTCCCCGCCGGCGACAGCCGCATCGTCTTCCGCGGAGTCGCCGACGGCATCGTCCCGGCCACGGCGGCGCTGGACGGCCTGCCGGCGGTGCTGCTCGAACGCAACCAGGACTATGACCTGCTCAGTCCTGGATCGCTGATCGAAGGCTCGCTTGGCGCGCCGGTGCGGCTGATCCGCACCAACCGCAAGACCGGGGCGGTCACAGAGCAGAAGGCCATTCTGCGCACCGGTCCCAATGGCGTGATCCTCGAGATCGATGGTCACTTCGAGGCGCTGGGCTGCAGCGGGGAACCCGAGCGCCTGGTGTTCGACAGCATTCCCAAGGGGCTGTCGGACAAGCCGACCCTGTCGATGAAGGTTCGGGCCAAGACCCCCGGCAGCTATCGCGTCCGTCTGAGCTATCTCGCCGTCGGCCTGACCTGGAAGGCCAACTACGTCGCCAATGTTCGCGCCGATGGCCGCACCCTCGACCTGACCGGCTGGATCACCCTCAGCAACGACAGCGGAACCAGCTTCGTCGACGCCCCGACCCAGGTCGTGGCCGGTGATGTGGCCCGCAGCTGGAAGACCAGGGCCACGGTCGCCCGCGCCAAGGGTCGAGATGACGCCTGCTGGCCCATCGAGGTCGACAGCTACGACGACGCGCCGCCCCCGCCTCCACCGCCGCCGCCAGCGCCCATGGCGCCGCCGCCCCCGCCGCCGCCCCCGGCCCCCGAAATGCGGGTCGCCGCCCAGAAGAAGGCCGAGCAGTCGGAACTGGGCGACTACAAGCTCTACACCCTGCCCTATCCGACCACCGTGGCCGCCAGGCAGACCAAACAGCTGCTGATGCTGGATGCGGAAGGCGTCGCCTTTGACCGGGTTCAGCAGTTCCGGGTCTCGCCCTATGCCGAATGGAGCGCCGATACGATCGACCTGTCGACCGCGACCCTGTTGCGGACGGAAAACCGCAAGACGCGCGGCCTCGGTCTTCCACTGCCCGGCGGCCGGGTCATGGTCACCGAGACGCGGCCCGAGGTTCCCGGCCTGATCGCCGGCGCCTATGACCTGAAGAACAACGCCGTCGGCAGTCCGGTCGACATCACCGTGGGCAGCTCCCAATCGGTGACGGTCCTGCCGCGCCTGGTCGAGAAGAAGAGCCGCGGCAAGAGGACCAGCCGGAAGTATGTGATCACCGTCGAGAGCCACGCCGATGCTCCCGTGGCCTTTGAGCTGTTGCTTGAGGACTACGGCTACCCGGTCAAGATCAGCGGCTCCAGCATCCCCTACAAGGCCAAGGCGGGCGGCCGCGCCTGGTCCCTGACTCTGGCGCCCGGGCAGCGAACCGAGATCCGCTACACCCTCACCGCCGACTACTGACTTGGGGCCAGGCTCCTGCGGGGGTATGGCAGGGCATGGCAAAACTCAAAGCCCCCAAGGCGACCAAGACCCCCCGTGCGCCGCAAGGCCTGCCCGACCGCGACACCCTGATCGCCTTCCTCCGCGACGCCGGAGAGGCCGGCAAGGCCGATATTGCCCGCCACTTCGGCCTCAAGGGCGCTGACCGCCGGGCCCTGCGCGAAATGCTCCGCGAACTGGAAGCGCAAGGCGCGCTCGGCAAGCGCGGCCGTCGGGGCTTCGCCGAGGCCGGCGCCCTGCCGCCTGTCGGGGTTGCGGAAGTCATCGAGCGCGACGCCGACGGCGATCTGTTCGTCCGGCTCAGCAAGGGCGAGGACGCGCCCCTGGCCCGGCTGGCGCCGGATCGCCAGGAGGCGGCGGCCGGCGCCCCGGGCCTGGGCGACAAGCTTCTTGTCCGCTTCGAGCGACTGGAGACCGGGGAGATCGAGGCCCGGGTCATCAAGCGGCTGGGTCAGAGTTCACACCGGGTGCTGGGCGTCATCCGCAAATCCCGCAAGGAGGTCCGGGTCGAGCCGGTCGATCGCAAGAGCCGCGACGTGCTGCTGCTGTCGGAGTTCGATGGCCGCGACCTAAAAGACGGCGACCTTGTTCTGGCCCAGGTCCAGGTCAGCCATCGCGACGGCCGCTATGGTCCCAAGCAGGGCAAGCTTCTGGAGGTGGTCGGCCGTGAGGACGACGCCCGCGCCGCCTCCCTGATCGCCATCCACAGCCACGGCATTCCCGTCGGCTTCAGCCCCGCGGCCGAGGCGGAGGCCGAGGCCGCGAAGGAACCGACCCTCAAGGGGCGCGAGGATCTGCGCGACCTGCCGCTGGTCACCATCGACCCGGCCGACGCCCGCGACCATGACGACGCCGTCCTGGCCCATCCCGATCCCGATCCGAAGAACCCCGGAGGCTGGGTGGTCTGGGTGGCCATCGCCGACGTCGCCGCCTATGTCCGCCACGGCACGGCGCTGGACAATGAGGCCCGGGAGAAGGGCAACAGCACCTACTTCCCCGACCGGGTCGAGCCGATGCTGCCCGAGCGGCTGTCGGCCGGCCTCTGCTCCCTGCGCGAGGGCGAGAACCGCGCCTGCATGGCGGTGCGGATGGTGTTCGACGCCGAGGGTCGCAAGCGCGGCCACCGGTTCGTCCGCGGCCTGATGCGCTCGGCGGCAAAGCTGTCCTACGAGCAGGCCCAGAACGCCATCGACGGGCTCCCTGATGATCAGACCGGCCCGTTGCTGGACGGCGTCATCAAGCCGCTGTGGGCCGCCTATCATGTGATGCTGAAGGGCCGCAAAGCCCGCTCGCCCCTGGCCATCCAGAGCGACGAGCGGCGCATCCGCATCGACGCCGACGGCCATGTGGTCTCCATCGAAAAGCGGCGCTCCCTCGAGGCCCACCAGCTGATCGAGGAGATGATGGTTCAGGCCAATGTCTGCGCCGCCGAGACCCTGGAGCAGAAGAAGACGCCGCTGATCTACCGGGTGCATGACACCCCCAGCCTGGAGAAGGTCCAGTCCCTGGCCGAGTTCCTCGAGACCCTCGGCCTGCCTTGGAACAAGGGCGAGGCGCCGCGCACCGACCGCTTCAACAAGCTGCTCGGCGAAACCCGCGAGGGTCCGCACGCCGAGATCGTCAATGAAGTGGTCCTGCGCACCCAGATGCAGGCGCACTACAGCAGCGACAACATTGGCCACTTCGGCCTCAACCTGGCCAAATACGCCCACTTCACCAGCCCGATCCGCCGCTATGCCGACCTCATCGTCCACCGGGCCCTGATCCGGGCCCTGGGGCTTGGCGACGACGGCCTGACCGATGGCGACATCAGCCAGATCAAGGACACCGCCGAGCGCATCACCTTCGCCGAGCGCCGCAGCATGGCCGCCGAACGGGATGCCACCGACCGCTATGTCGCCGCCTTCCTGTCCGACCGGGTCGGCGCCGAATTCGCCGGGCGCATCACCGGCGTCACCCGCTTTGGCCTGTTCATCCGGCTGGACGAGACGGGGGCCGATGGTCTGGTCCCGGTCTCGACCCTGGGCGAGGAGTATTTCGTGCACGACGAGCGCAGCCACGCCCTGGTCGGCGAACGCAGCGGCAAGCGCTGGCCGCTTGGCATGCGGGTCGAGGTGCGGTTGCGTGAAGCGACCCCGGTCACCGGCGGTCTGCTGTTCGAGATGCTCAGCGAGCCGATGGCCGCCGACCCCAACGCCCGCACCGCCCCTCTTGGCCCGCGCCGCAAGTTCAGGGATGGTGGATCGACGCGGGGCGGGCCTCCGCGCAAGGGCGGGCCGGGCATGGCCCGGAAGCCTGGCAAGCCAGGCAAGGGCGGAGGCAAGAAGAAGCGATGAAGCAATATGCGATGGGGCTGGCGTCGGCCGCCCTGCTGCTGGCGACCCCGGTCCTGGCCAACGACTCCTCGGCCGAACTGGCCGCCGGCGGCCTGACCCTGACCCACAGCGACCGGATCGAGATGCGGTCCGAGGACCTGTTCGTCAGCGTCGACCAGATCGTGGTTCGCTACCGCTTCATCAACATCAGCGATCAGCCGGTGCGCACCATTGTCGCCTTCCCGATGCCCGACATCGGCGGCGAAGGCTTCTTCGAGACCGATCACGGCCTGCCGAGCAACGATGCGACCAATTTGCTGGACTTCGCCACCACGGTCGACGGGGCGCCGGTGAAGGCCCAGGTCGAGCAGAAGGCCATCGTCAACGGCCTCGACCGCACCGAATGGCTCAAAGGTCATGGCGTGCCGCTGGCGGCCCACCGCCCCGAGGCCGGCAAGGCCCTCGACGCCCTCAGTCCCGCCGACCGGCAGGAAGCCATCGATCTGGGGCTGGCCTGGATCGACGAATACGACGTCGGCAAAGGCTGGGAAAAGCACATGACGCCGTCGTGGGTGCTGAAGACCACCTTCTACTGGACCCAGGTCTTCCCCCCCGGGAAGGAAGTGCTGGTCGAACACCGCTACAAGCCGTCGGTCGGCGGCAGCGTCTCAAGCCTGCTGGGCAGCTCGATGTGGGGGCTGGAGGGCGACGGCGCTGAACAGACCCGGGCGATGACCCGCGACTACTGCATCGATCAGGACTTTCTGAACGCGGTCGACCAGCATCGTAAGGGGCCGAAGTACTCCGGGTTTCAGGAACTTCGCGTCGCCTACATCCTGACCACCGGCGCCAACTGGGCCCGGTCGATCGGCGACTTCCGACTGGTCGTCGACAAGGGCAAGGCGACCAATCTGGTCAGCTTCTGCGGCGAGGGAGTCCGGAAGATCGGCCCGACGCAATTCGAGATGCGCAAGACCGACTTTGTCCCGGAAAGCGACCTGAAGATTCTGATTCTGGAACCCTATTCGGCGATGGCGGAGTAGCGCAGCCGCCCAATGCCCCTCCTTCCGCAAGGTCACGCTTCCGTCCGGCGCGGACCGGCCTAAACTTGGCGGCATGACCGCACCCGTCCTCGATCCCAACTATGATCCCCGCAGCGACGGGGCCATGCGCGAGAAGGGGCCCGCCGTCCGCCCGCGCCATGCCGCCACCCTGATCATCGTCCGTCGCGACGGACCCAAGCCGCGGCTGTTGATGGGTCGGCGGGCCAAGGGTCACAGCTTCATGCCGTCCAAATGGGTGTTTCCGGGCGGACGGGTCGATCGCGGCGACTTTTCCGCGCCTGCCGGCAGCGACCTCGACCCGAGAGTGGAGGATCGCCTGAAGCTGACCGCCCGTCACGCCAGCCCCCTCCTGCCTCGCGCCCTGGCCATGGCCGCCGTCCGCGAGACCTTCGAGGAGGTCGGGCTTCTGGTCGCAAAGCCCGCCCCGCCCAGGCCCGGCGCCGGCCCCTGGCGCGAGTTTCTGGACATCGGCGCCCTGCCGGATCTGGCCCCGCTGAAGTTCGTCGCCCGGGCCATCACCCCGCCCTACCGGCCCAAGCGCTTCGACGCCCGGTTCTTCATGGCCGACGCCGAAGCCCTGATGAGCCTCGAGCGGCGCCCCGACTGCGGCGAGCTGGACGAGATCGCCTGGGTCGACCTCGACGAAACCCTGGACATGGACCTGCCCAACATCACCCGCTTCGTGGTCCAGGAAATCGCCCTGCGGCTGGACGACGACAGGCGGCCCGCCCCGTTCATGCGGTTCATGCAGGGCGCCCGCCGGCTGGAATACCTGTGACCGCGCCCGCCCGGCCGGTTCGCCCAAGGCATGCCGCCAGCCTGATCCTCCTGCGTGGGCAAGGACCCGATGCGGAGGTGCTGATGGGCCGTCGCCCGCGCAAGTCGCGGTTCGCGCCGGACGTCTTCGTCTTTCCGGGCGGGGGCGTGGAGCCAGGCGATCTGGAGCGTCCACGCCCGCTGTCGCCGGTCTGCGCCAGGCTGGCCCATGCGCCAGGCCGGCTGGCGGGCGCCCTGGCGGCGGCGGCGGTGCGGGAGACCGTCGAGGAGACCGGGCTGATGCTGGCCGAGCACGCGCCCCTGACCCTGGCCGCCAGGGCCATCACTCCGACCAACAGCCCTGTGCGGTTTCACGCCCGGTTCTTCACCGCCAGCGCCGACGATCTGTCGGGGCGACTGTCCGATTCGGATGAATTGTCGGACCTGGCCTTTCGTCCGTTGACCGAGTCCCGTCGCCTCCCGCTGTTCGATATTACCGAGGCGATTCTCGACGCCCTCAAGGCCGGGGACGGACCGTTTCTGTTTACCTATCGTGGCGGCAAGGCACGGCTTAAGCGACTGGCCTGACCATGGACAGCCGCCTGGGAAGGATCGATAGTCCTTGCCGGATCCCGGAGCGAGCGGATGAAACCTGGAACTGGCGCCATCGTCGCCCTGCTGTCGGGACTGGCCGCCTGCGCCCATGTCGACACTGGACCGCCCACTGCGGCGGATGTCACGGCCTTCGAGACCTCCCGAATTCTGACCCCTCTGTCGAGCCCCACCCGCACGCCGGACCGCGGCGTCGTGGAATTCGCCCCCACGGTGGAGGTCCGGAACGCCGCCTGCACGCCGACCGATCGGCGCGGCGTCTTCCGATGCGCCTACGACAGTCAGGTGCGGGAGTGGCCCGGTCAGCAGACCGGGGACTGGAGTTCGCGGCAGGTTCTCCTCCGGCTCAATGCGCGCGGGGACTGGGTCTCGGCGGAGTGAGTGGAGCATTCCGCCGCCGGCGCCCCGACGGCCGTTGACTTCCCGCCATCGATGCGTATGTTCCGCGCCTCGCGAGAATTCGGCCCTGCGGCCATGAGGATATTGCTATGGCCAAACCGGCTTCCATCAAGATCCGCCTTAACTCCACGGCGGACACCGGCTTCTTCTACGTCACCAAGAAGAACGCCCGCACCAAGACCGAGAAGATGGTCCTGAAGAAATACGATCCCGTCGTGCGCAAGCACGTCGAGTTCAAGGAAGGCAAGATCAAGTAGGCTTTGTCGCCTGACCTGATAACCGAACGCCCGGCCGCAAGGCCGGGCGTTTTGCTTTGGCGGATAGGTGCGCTTGAGGCGCTCAGTCCTTGGGCGGGCGCGTGCCGATAAAGGGCTTCTTGGTGGTCGGAAGGCTCAGCGCCAGGCCAAGAACGGACATCCCAAGCAGCGCGACCATCAGCATGGTGATCAGCGTCAGGTGCGGCGCATAGACCTCACGGTCGGTCGGCAGCGAACTCATATGGCGGAATGTCGAGCCCCAGATGACCACCAGGGTCGCGCCCCAGGCGCCGCTGAGCATGCGCGCGCGGGTGCTGTCGGTTTCGGCGATGACCAGCCAGCCGCAGACCGCAAGAATGATGGAGACGATGACGTCGTCGAACCATAACGGCCACCAGACGCCGTGAACCGCCTGTCGCACCAGGGCCTGCCCCAGGTCCAGCGGCGCTACCCCCATCGCGATCCATGCGGATCGTCTGCGCGAATCCATACCTGACGTCCCCCGACAAATACTTGGGTCCGGCGAACGGCGCTCTCAAATTGCGAAGGAGTCGCACGCCGGCTCCCTCTGTAGACTAGCGGGTAACTTAAGGAAGTCCTTATGCTCACTTTGGGCACATAAAAGTTGCCGGCACGCTGTTATGCAGCTTTGGCGACAACTCTGTTTCGCCCGGCGTGCTTGGCTTCATAGACCGCGCTGTCGGCCCGCTTGAGCAGGGTTTCCGGCGTGTCGAGGTCGGTCACCGTGCAGGCGACCCCGATGGAGATGGTCACCGTCAGCAGTTCAGAGCCGCCCGCCACCCGGAAAGGCGAACCGGCGACGTGCAGGCGAATCCGTTCGGCGATGCGGTGGGCGTCCTCCAGCCGCGTGTCGGGCATGATGATGGTGAATTCCTCGCCGCCGTAGCGGCAAGGCAGGTCCACGGCCCGCACGTTGGAAGCCAGGCGAATGGCGAACTCGCGAAGCACCTCATCGCCCACGTCGTGGCCGAAGCTGTCGTTGATCTTCTTGAAGTGGTCGATGTCGATCATCAGGGCCGCAACGGGGTCGCCGCCCATGCTGGCGCGCTTCACGAGAGCGTTCAGCTGCCCTTCCATGTAGCGACGGTTGTGCAGGCCGGTGAGCTGGTCGGTCACCGCCAGTTCCAGGGAATGATCGAGGTTCTGCCGCAGGAAGTCGGTGTAGCGCTTGCGCTTGATCTGGGTGCGGCAGCGGGCCGAAAGCTCCTGGGGATCGATCGGACGGGTCAGCAGGTCGTTGACTCCGACCTCAAGCGCCTTGACCAGCCGCGGCCGGTCGTCCGGATCGACGATCACCAGGATCGACAGATGCCGCGTCGCCTCGTCCGAGCGCAGGGAGGCGCAGAAGCGCAGACCGTCGAACGCCTTGGCCGAGGCATTGACGATGACCATGTCGACCGGTCCGCGGGCGGAGGCCAGGGCCTTTTGGGGATCGGTCTCGACCACAGGACGATGCTCGACGCCCAGTTCGGCGACCACGCGCTGGCTCTGACGCTCATTGTCGTCGACGACCAGGATGCGGCCTCCCGAGCCGCCAAGCCGCGACGCCGCCCCGGCGATCACGCCCATGCGGCGTCCCGACGCCTCGCGCTGGCGCAGTTCGTCGATCACCAGTTTCAGGCGGGTCAGACTGCGCACCCGCGCGAACATCATCACATCGTCGATGGGCTTGGTGAGGAACTCGTCGGCGCCCGCCTCCAGGCCCTGGATGCGATCCGAACGGCCATCGAGGGCGGTGACCAGCACCACCGGAATATGCCGGGTCTCGGGATCGTCCTTCAGCCGGCGGCAGACCTGGAAACCGTCCATGCCCGGCATCATCACATCGAGCAGTATGATGTCGGGCTTCTCGGCGGCGGCGATGGCCAGGGCGGTCGGCCCGTCGCAGGCGGTCAGGACATCATAATATTCGGCCGTCAATTTGGCTTCGAGCAGGCGAACGTTGGCCTCGATGTCGTCGACAACCAGTATGCGCGCACTCATCGCCCTACTCCAGCAAGCGGCGGATGGTGTCCAGGAAATGGGACACCGAAATCGGTTTCGAGATGTAGGCCTCGCAGCCGCCTTCCCGAATGCGTTCCTCGTCGCCCTTCATGGCGAAGGCGGTCACCGCCACCACCGGGATATGCGACAGGTCATCATCTTCCTTGAGCCATTTGGTCACTTCCAGCCCGGAGATCTCCGGCAGCTGGATATCCATCAGGATCAGGTCGGGGCGGTGCTCGCGCGCCAGCGACAGGGCCGACAGCCCCTCGCGAGTCTGCAAGGTCTCGTAGCCTTGCGCATCGAGCAGGTCGTGGAAGAGCTTCATGTTGAGCTCGTTATCCTCGACGATGAGGACTTTCTTCGCCATGAAGTGTTCGACCTCGACCATACGGCCTGCTGAAAAAGACTCGGGTGCGTTGCGTTTGTCGAGCGCCAGATGCCACGAATATCCTTAAGCCTGAGCTAATCTTGACCCAGCTTCACACCCTGTCCCCCGCCGAGGCCGCCCGGGCCGTTCCGATAGACGCCGGCCGCCCTCTGCTGATCGTCGACGTCGACGAGGTGCTCGCCCATTTCATGCAGGGCTTCGAGCGGTTCGTCGGTCGCCACGGCTATGAGATGCGGATCGACAAGTTCGCTCTGTTCCAGAACGTCTATCACGCTGAAACCGGCGCGCCTCTGGATATGGAGGCCGGAAAGCGTCTGTTCGACGACTTCTTCCTGCAGGGCGCCGACGATCTTGAGCCGGTAGCCGGCGCGGCTGAAGCGCTCGAGGCCCTGGCCGCGCAGATGAGCGTCATCATCCTGACCAACGCGCCCGACCACGGACGCGAGGCGCGCGCCGGCTGGCTGACCTTCCACGGCATGGACTATCCGATGATCATCAACTCCGGCCTCAAGGGGCCGGTGGTCGCCGATCTGGCGGCGAGGACGCGCGGCAGGGTCGGGTTCATCGACGACCTCCTGCCCAATCTCGAATCGGTCGCCGAGTCGGCGCCGGAGGTGGCGCGCTTCCAGATGATCGCCGATGAGAGGCTGCGGCCCTATGCGCCGACCAACAAGGCCAGCCATCTCTGGGCCGACGACTGGGCCGAGATGGAGGTCTTGATCCAGCAGAGACTGATGCCCTGAGAGGGCGGCCCGTGTTCAGCCCTCGTGACCAGGGAACGGGCTGGCCTTGAGAATGCCGGCGAGGTGGGTGGCGTTGTCGGCCACCATGGCGGCGGTCCTGGCGACCTTGTCGGGCGTGGTCTTAAAGTCCTTGAAATCGGTAGAGCCCATGGCTTCGCCCACCCAGTAGCAGGCGGCGATGGCCGGGATCGTCCAGCCGACGTCGTTGAGCGCCTGGAAAATCTGCGAGGACACCGCGTGGGCGCCGTCCTCGTTGCCGACGATCGCGCAGACGGCGACCTTTCCATAGGAGGGCATGCGGCCCGCCTCGTCGGTCTCGCCGAGAAAGGCGTCCATCCGCTCCAGCAAGCGCTTTGACACGCTGCTCGGCTGGCCCATCCAGATCGGCGTCCCGAAGATCAGGATATCGGCGTCCAGGATCTGCTTGCGGATGGCCGGCCAGTCGTCCCCGTCGCCTTCGTCGGAGCGGACGCCGGGCGGGATGGTGTGAGCCGCGATGCGGATGGTGCTGGCCACCTCGACGCCGCGGCTTTCGAACTGTTCGGCCAACAGGCCAATCATCACGTCCGTTGAGCTGTCCTCGCCGGGCGCGGCCTTCAGGGTGCAGTTGATCGGTTGAGCCTTGAGCCTCATGACGCCTCTCGCCGATTGCTGGTCGAGAGTAGACGCGCGGTGGCCCGGACTGTTCCCGCCTCCCTACTTCAGCCGCGCCACCAGGCTTGAGGTATCCCACCGGTTGCCGCCCATCGCTTGCACCTCGGCGTAATAGCCATCCACCAGCCTCGTCATCTCCAGCCGCGCGCCCTTCGCCGCCGCCTCGTCGAGCACCAATCCGAGATCCTTGCGCATCCAATCGACGGCGAAGCCGAAGTCGAACTTGCCCCGCACCATCGTCGCCCAGCGATTGTCCATCTGCCAGGACTGGGCCGCGCCCTTGCTGATGGCGTCGAACACCGCCTGGGGATCGACCCCGGCCTTGGCGCAGAAATGCACCGCCTCGGCCAGACCCTGGACGACGCCGGCGATGGCGATCTGGTTGGCCATCTTGGCCAGCTGGCCGTGGCCGGAGCCGCCGATGCGCTTGATGGCCTTGGCATAGGCGCCGATGACCGGCTCGGCCCGCGCCAGCGCCGCCTCGTCGCCGCCGACCATGACCGTCAGCTGCCCCTTTTCCGCGCCGGCCTGGCCGCCGCTGACCGGGGCGTCGAGGAACCAGAGGCCGGCAGCCTCGGCCATGTCGGCCATCTCCCGCGCCACCGTCGCCGAGGTCGTCGTGTGGTCGACGATGATCCCGTTCAGCGCCATCGAATCGAGGATGTCGCCGACCACCGCCCTGACGTCGTCATCGTTGCCGACGCAGAGCGCGACCAGCTCGGCGCCGTGGACCACCTCATTCAGCGTCGCCGCCGTCCGGCCGCCGTGAGTCGCCACCCAGCGCTCGGCCTTGGCGGGAGAGCGGTTGAACACGCTGACCTCGTGCCCTGCTCCGGCCAGATGCCCGGCCATCGGAAAACCCATGACGCCAAGACCAACGAACGCGACTTTCATCTGTAGAGAATCCTTCGGGAGCCAAATTGGAAACGGCATCTTAACGCGCCGGGGCGAGGTTGCGTCAGTTTACGGTTAAGCGGGGATTCACATGGCGATCGGGGGCGACCGGCCGATCCTCATCAAGAAGGTGAAGAAGGTTTCCGGCGGGGGTCACCACGGCGGCGCCTGGAAGGTGGCCTATGCCGACTTCGTCACCGCCATGATGGCCTTCTTCCTGCTGATGTGGCTGATCAACACCACCAGCCCGGAACAGAAGCGCGGCATCGCCGACTACTTCGCCCCTGCCTCGGTCTCGGAGACCACCAGCGGTTCAGGCGGCATTCTCGGCGGCACGGCGCTGGGAGAGGACGGCGCCAAGGCCAGCGGCTCGCGCGATGTGATCGAGGAACAGAACCCCGAATCCAAGCCGACCGAACGCTCGCAGGACACCGCGAGCGGCGCCGCACAGCTCGAGGACGCCAGCGAGGAGGCGCTTCGCAAGGAGCTGGAGAAGCGAGAGACCGATTCCTTCGCCTCGGCCGCCCAGAGCCTGCGCCAGGCGCTGCAGGACATGCCGGAACTGGCCGAGCTGTCCAAGCAGATCCAGATCGACATCACCCCGGAAGGCCTGCGCATCCAGCTGGTCGATCAGGAAGGCCGCTCGATGTTCAAGGAGGGCATGGCCGCTCCCAACGATCGCGCCCGCATCCTGCTGCGCGCCGTGGCCAAGATCATCAACCAGCTGCCCAATCGGGTGACCATTTCCGGCCACACCAGCGCCAATCCCAACGGCTCCCGCTCGCCCGGCGACTGGTCGCTGTCGGCGGCCCGGGCCGACCAGGCTCGGCTGATCCTGCAAGGGGCCGGGGTGCAGGAGGACCGCATCTATCAGGTGTCGGGCAAGGCCAACTCCGATCCCCTCTACCCCGACGATCCGACCCTGGCGGGGAACCGCCGGATCGCCATCATACTGTTGCGGGAAGCCCCCGTTCTCCCGCCGGATCGCTGATGCGCGTCCGGCGCCCCTTGCGAAGGACGCGGCCATGGGCCCTAATCTCTTCTCAAGTTGGGTTTGCTCACGGGCGGGCGAGTAGTTGACGCAGCACTTTCCGACATCAGGCCGGATGCGCTTTTTCCTCACGGCGGCGTCGCCCTGCCCCTATCTGCCAGGTCGGGAGGAGCGGAAGGTTTTCGCCCACCTGCCGCAGGGCGACGGCGCGGCGATCAACGACAGCCTGACCCAGAGCGGTTTTCGCCGCTCCCAGAACATCGCCTACCGCCCGGCCTGCGAGACCTGCGCCGCCTGTACGTCGGCGCGGATTCCGGTCGCCGACTATCGATTCAGCCGGTCGGAGCGGAAGGTGCTGGCGCGCAATGACGATCTGCGCCGCCATGTGGTCGAGGCCGAGGCGACCAACGAACAGTTCGACCTGTTGCGCCGCTACCTGCTGACCCGCCACGCCGACGGCGGCATGGCGGAGATGAGCTGGCCCGACTATGTGGCCATGGTCGAGGACACCACCGTCCGCACCCACATCGTCGAATATCGAACGCCGTCCCAGGACCAGGGCCCCGGCGATCTGCTGGCCTGCGTGCTGATCGACGTGATGAGCGATGGCCTGTCGCTGGTCTACAGCTTCTATGACCCGGATCTTGCCCGCCGCAGCCTTGGCACCTTCGTGGTGCTGGACAATCTGATCCAGGCGGCGATGAACGGCCTGCCGCACCTCTATCTCGGCTACTGGGTGCCGGGCAGCGAGAAGATGACCTACAAGGTGCGCTTCTCGCCGCTGGAAATCCTGCGTCCCAGCGGCTGGGGCGTGATCTCGGCCCGTGAGGTCGCCCGGGCCGAGGCGGAACTACAGGCCAACCGGGCGGCGCAAGGCCCCGACATGCCCAAGCTCGGTCGCAAGGAGCCTCAGCCCCAGGGACCGGCGACGGCCGGCGTGACCGGCAGGTCCCGCCCGCCGGCGTAGCGCACCAGCGCCTCGATCCGCTTCTCGATCGGCGGGTGGGTGGCGAACAGGCCCATGACGCCTTCCTGATGGTTCTCCAGGAACATGCCCCGGATGGAGTCCGGGCCCTCCAGCGTGGCGTGACCGCTGATCTTGCGCAGGGCCGAGATCATGGCGTCGGGGTTTCGGGTCAGTTCGACCGCGCCGGCGTCCGCCACGAACTCCCGGCTGCGCGACAGGCTCATGCGGATGACGATGGCCAGCACATAGCCGACCGCCATGGCGGCAAAGGCGATCACCAGCAGTATGCCGGCCCCCTTGTTGCGGTCGGAATTGCCGCCGATGCGTCCAAAGCGCAGACCGCGAAACACCACCTCGGTGACCAGGGTGATGATGCCCGCGAACACCGCGGCGATGATCATGGTGCGCACATCCCGGTTCAGGATGTGGGTCAGCTCGTGCCCCAGAACCGCCTCCAGCTCATCGCGGTCGAGGGTGTTGATCAGGCCGCGGGTGACGCTGATGCTGTACTGCTTCTGGTTCAGGCCGGTGGCGAAGGCGTTCAGGCCGTCAGTCTCGATGATCCGCAATGACGGCGCCGGCAGGCCGCGCGAGATACACAGGTTTTCCAGCAGGTTGTAGAGCTCAGGCTCATCCTTCCGGGTGACCGGCCGGGCGCCCGTGGCCAGGTCGATGATGGTCTGGTTGACGAAATAGGCGATCGTGAACCAGACGACGGAGACAACGACCGCCATCGGGATCGACACGACCAGAAGCTGGCCGGCGCGGCCGAGATCGCCGCCGACGCTGCCGGTGGACGGCAGCACGCCGGCGCCCATCAGGCCCAGGGTCAGGGCCCAGACCAGACCTGTCATCAGCACCGGGAATCCCGCCAGCAGCAGGGCCGAGCGCAGATTGTTGGCCTGGATGTGGGTGTAGAGGCCGACGGGCCCCATGGGCCGCCCCTAGAACTGCACGGAGGGCGCCGCCGCGTCCATCGCGGCGCGGGACTCGACGCCGACATCATAGAGAGTTCGATCACTGGCGAAGCCGAACATGCCGGCAAAGATCACCGCCGGGAAGGCGCGGCGGGCGGCGTTGAACTCGGTGACGGCGCTGTTGAAGAACCGCCGCGACGCCGCCAGCTTGTTCTCTAGATCGGCCAGCTCGCTCTGCAGGCTCAGGAAGTTCTGGTTGGCCTTCAGGTCGGGATAGGCCTCCGACAGGGCGAACAGCTGGCGCAGGGCGCCGGTCAGCATGGTCTCGGCCTGGACCTTGTCCTCCACCGAGCCGGCCGAGGCCGCCGCGTTGCGCGCCGCCACCACCGCCTCCAGGGTGCCCTTCTCGTGCGTGGCGTAACCCTTCACGGTCTCCACCAGATTGGGCACCAGATCGCGCCGCTGCTTGAGCTGGACATCGATGTCGGCGAAGGCCTGGTCGGAACGGGCGTTCAGCGCCACCAGTCGGTTGTAGACCCCGACCAGGATGAGCCCGGCGACCACGACGATGACGAGGATGACGATCAGGGTGATCACGGTGCGCTCCATTCTGTCTCGAAGGGCGAAGCTAGCTGATCCCGAGGCCCCTGAGTAGAGGCGTCCGTCCGGGGCGAGGACGCCGGACCGTCCCTACTTCGAGGGATCAACGAGGGCCGAATAGACCAGTTGCTGGCTCAGCTCATCCAGCCGCAGGGCGCCGCCTCCGCCCAGCACCTGGATCATGCCCAGAACGATGATGTCGTTCTCCGGATCAACCCAGAACCAGGTGCCGGCGGCTCCGCCCCAACTGAAGCTGCCTTTTCCGGCGGGCGTTCCGGCCTTGGCCGGATCCATCACCACCGCGAAATCCAGCCCGAACCCGACCCCGTCGCCCAGCGGCCGGCGGGCCAACTGGTCATCGGTCAGGTGGTTGGTGGCCATCAGCCTGATCGTCGAGGGCGCCAGGATGCGCACGCCGCCCAACTCCCCGCCATTGGCCAGCATCTGGGCGAACCGGGCGTAGTCGGCGACGGTCGACATCAAGCCGCCGCCGCCCGACGCTGCCGTCGGCGGCTTGCTGACGTCCAGCACCATGAAGCCGTCGGCCGGTATGATCTGGCCGACCCGGTTGTAGGTATAGAGCGACGCCTGACGCGGTTTTTTGTCGTCAGGCACGTAGAAGGCGGTGTCCTTCATCCCCAGCGGGCCGAAGATGCGGCTCTGCATGAAGTCGGGTAGCGATTGGCCCGACAGCTTCTCGATGATGTAGCCCTGCACATCGACAGCGATGGAATATTTCCACTGCTCGCCCGGCTGACTGGCGAGCGGCAACTGGCTGGCCTCGGTCACCATGTCCTGCAGGGTCTTCGAGCCCAGCAGGCGGGAGTCGCGATAGGCCTTGTCGACCGGATTGTCGGTCACCAGTCCATAGGCAAAACCGGCCGTGTGGCTCATCAGCTCACGCATGGTCGCCGAGCGCGAGACCGGCTCCAGGATGGGCTCACCCTTCTCGTCCAGGCCTTTGAACACCTTCAGGTTTTTGAACTCGGGCACATACTTGGTGACCGGGTCGTCCAGCTTCCATTTGCCTTCCTCGAACAGGATCATCATCGCCACGCCGGTGACCGGCTTGGTCTGGCTGTACATGCGGAAGATGGTGTTCTCGGTCAGCGGGGCGCCCGTCGCCAGGTCCGCCTTGCCGTAGATGTTGTAGTTCACGACCTTGCCATGACGGGCGACATAGGTGACCACCCCGGGAATGCGCCCCTGATCGACCAGCGCCTTCATCGTCGCGTCCATCCGCGCCAAGCGCTCGGAGGAAAAGCCGACGCTCTCCGGCTTGGCCGGCGCCAGGACAGCAGGCCGGCTTTGGGCGGCGACCGGCGCCGCGACCGGTCCAGCCAGCAAGGCGCCGGCGGCGACCGCCGCCAGCCATGATCTGATCCCGTTCATCCCCACCCCGCCTGTTTGTCTGGCCTTGACGGCAAGCTTAGCCGGCCCCGTCCGGGCCACAAGATGGCGCGAGCTGTCCGCCGGTCTATTTCGGCCGGAATCGTTTGGTGACCGGGAAGCCCCTTGGCGCGACCTTGCCCGCCGCGGCCCGCTTGCCGATCCAGTCGCGCCATTCGGGCCAGTCGCGATTGCGGCCGCCGGCGTCGATCCAGCCGCCGCCAGCCTCGGCCTTGAAGACCATGGCGTCGCGCAGGCCGCCCTCGCGGTAGGACTGCAGCTTGACGCCCTTCCCGCGCGGCATTTCCGGCAGCTCCTCAAGCGGATAGATGAGGATCTTGCCGTTGTCGCCGACCACCGCCAGCTGGTCGCCATCGGCCTCCAGCGACACCAGGGCCGTGCCGTTGAGCACCTGTTTGCCGGCCTTTCTGAAGGCCAGCGCCTCGTCCTCCGGCATGATGAAGCCGTAGCCTTCCTTCGAGGCCAGCACGCGCTTGCGGCCGGCCTTGTGCGGGAAGACGTCGATGATCTTCACATTGTCGTCGATATCGACCATCAGCCGTAGGGGTTCCCCATGGCCCCGGGCCCCGGGGAGCTTGCTGCAGTCCAGGGTAAAGAACCTGCCATCCGACGCGAAGATCAGCAGCTTGTCCGTTGTTTCCGCGGGAACAATGAAGCCCAGCTTGTCGCCTTCCTTGAATTTCAGTTCGGACGGATCATCAATCCGGCCCTTGGCCGCGCGGATCCAGCCCTTGTCCGACAGAATGACGGTGATCGGCTCGCGCGGGATGAAGGCCTCGGCGGCGGCGTCGACGTCGATCGCGGGCGCTTCGGCAAAGTCGGTGCGGCGACGGCCGACCTCGGTGCCGACGCCGATCACGTCGCGCATCGCCGCCAGTCCGGCGCCGACCAGTTTCCATTGCGCGGCATCCGAGGCCAGCATGGCCATGATGCCGTCGCGCTCCTCGGCCAGTTCGGCGTGCTCGCGGCGGATCTCCATCTCCTCCAGCCGGGCCAGCTGGCGCAGGCGGGTGTTGAGGATGGCGTCGGCCTGGATGTCGCTGAGGTCGAAGGCGGCGATCAGCTTCTGTTTCGGCTCGTCCTCGTAGCGGACGATGCGGATCACCTCATCGAGGTTGAGGTAGGCGATCAGCAGCCCGTCGAGGACGTGCAGCCGCGCCTCGATCTTTTCCAGACGGAACCGCGCGCGACGCAGCAGCACCTCGCGGCGGTGATCGAGGAAGGCTCGCAGGATCGCCTTCAGGCCCATGACGCCAGGCGTCCCATGAGCGTCCAGGACGTTCATGTTGACCGGGAAACGGGTCTCCAGCGCCGAGAGCTTGAACAGGCTCTCCATCAGCACTTCGGGCTCGACGTTGCGGTTCTTGGGCTCGAGCACGAGGCGAACGTCCTCGGCGCTCTCGTCGCGCACGTCGCCCAGCAGCGGCGCCTTCTTGTTCTCGATCAGGTCGGCCAGCTGTTCGACCAGCTCGGCCTTCTTGACCTGATAGGGCACCTCGGTGACGACGATGACATAGCCGCCGCGGCCGGTGTCTTCCTTGCTCCAGCGCGCGCGAAGGCGCACGCCGCCGCGGCCGGTCTCGAAGGTCTCCAGCAGGCTGTGCTGCGGCTCGACGATGATCCCGCCGGTCGGGAAGTCGGGCCCCTTTACCCGCTCCATCAGGTCGGCGGTGGTGGCTTCGGGCCGCTGCAGCAGCAGCAGGCAGGCGTCGATCAGCTCGCCGGCGTTGTGCGGCGGGATCGAGGTGGCCATACCGACGGCGATGCCGCTGGAGCCGTTGGCCAGCAGGTTGGGAAACCCGGCCGGCAGAACCACCGGTTCCTCGTCCTGGCCGTCGTAGGTCGGCTTGAAGTCGACGGCGTTCTCGTCGATGCCGTCGAGCAGCAGCGACGCGGCCTCGGTCATCCGGCATTCGGTGTAGCGCATGGCGGCGGCGTTATCGCCGTCGATGTTGCCGAAATTGCCCTGACCGTCGACCAGCGGATAGCGCTGGCTGAACGACTGGGCCAGACGCACCAGGGCGTCGTAGATGGCCTGGTCGCCATGGGGGTGGAAGTTACCCATCACCTCCCCGACCACCTTGGCGCATTTGCGGGCCGAAGCGGTGGGGTTCAGCCGCATCTCATGCAGGGCGAACAGCAGGCGGCGATGCACCGGTTTCAAGCCGTCCCGCACGTCCGGCAGGGCGCGGCCGGTGATGGTCGACAGGGCATAGGCCAGATAACGCCGCGACAGGGCTTCGGTCAGCGGTTCATCAAGAATGCGGTCGCCGTCGCCGGGACCGGGAGGAGCGGTGAGGATGGTCATGCGGTTCCAGAATCAACTGACGACACTTTAGTGGCTCCCGCCCCTCAAGTCACAGCCGCCCGACACACTGCTCCGCCTCCGGGGAAGCTGTCGGCGAAGCCGACTGAGGGGGGGCGACTAAAGCCGCCCGGCGTCGCTCAGCCGGTCCAGCAGCCAGACCCGCGCCGGGGGCAGAGGCTTGTTCAGCGGCCCGAACACGAACTGCTCCAGAAAGTGGCCGGTCAGGTCGAACCCTGCCCGGATATCGCCTTCGCCCAGCCCGCCCCGTGCCGAGATCATGAACGGGGGCAGCGGCAGCAGCTTGTCCGCATAGGGCGCTCCGGCCTCGCGTGACACCGCCCGCCCCGTGCGCGGACTGACCCAGATCAGATCCTCGGTCACCCCTGTGGCGGCGCATTTGCTGAAATCCAGGCCGAAGCCCAGTTCCCGCAGCAGGCCGGCCTCGAACTGCACGAAGATCGCGGGCCAGACGTCGGGCATCGACAGGGCGCCGATCAGGGCGTCGAAGGCATGGAAGGCTCCCGGATGGGATTCCCTTTCCGGCAGCGCGCCGCCAGCCACCGCCGCGGCGGCCGCCAGGCCGCTGAGCGCCAGGGGATCGTCGAACAGCTCCGAGGGCCCCTCCCCGACCGGCTCAAGGGTCGCCGAACCCAGCTGGCCCTCGATCCGCACCCGGTAGCTGGCCACCACCCGGGCGCCCGGTTGCAGCAGCGACCGCATCCGACGGGAGGAGCCGCCGGCGACATGGGCGGCGTGCCGTCCCCGGGTCTCGGTCAGCAACTCCACGATGGCGCCGCTCTCGCCGTGGCTTCGCGCCGAAAGGATGTAGGCGTCGTCTTCCCATTCCATGAAACGCAGATACCCTGCGGCGCAGGCGGAGGCGAGACATTGGCGACACTCGTTTTGTTGGCGGCGGCGACGGCGCTGGTGTCCGGATCAGCAATGGCCGATGACCATGCCATGCTGTCCCGCGCGTTGAGCGGTGTGAGCGGGACCTATGGAACATCGGAGACCGGACGGCGTGGCCATCAGGCCAGCGTGCGCCTCCCAATCATGTCTTGGGGCGGCGAGACCTGCGAGAGCCGCTTCAGGGTTGGCGGATTGTCTGCGGCTCAAACAGGGATTGTTGACTGGCGCCGGGTGGAGCGCATTCGCCCTGACGAAGCGACGGGAACACTGACGCTGACCGGGAGAGCCGGCGGCATTTCCGTCCTCGGCGTGGCCGCCGTCGAAGAACTTCCCCTCATTCTAGCCCCGGGAGTCGCCGAGCCAGTCCTGCGCGTGATGGAACGCATCCAGGCCGCCTGCCGGCCGTCGTCATGACCGGCAAAGGCGCCAGGGCGGCCGACTTCCTGGCTGAACTACAGGCGCTGCAGTCCACTGACGGACTGCGCAAGATTCAGCGCGACTTCAAGACCGGCGCGGGCGATTATTCGGAGGGCGACCGCTTCATCGAAGTCAAGATGGGCGCACTGTTCAAGCTGTCCGAGCGCCACCTCGAGATGTCGGTCGCTGAGCTGGAATCGCTCCGTGAGAGCGACATCCACGAGGCGCGCGCCGGGGCGATCAGCATCATGGGCCAGACCGCGCGCCGCTGTCGCCACCCCACCGCCGTCATCCCAGGCCTCGTGCCTGGGACCCATCGTTCAGCCGCCGCGAGATTTGGCCGTGGAGGCGCGGCCGCGCCTCCTCCCTCGGGTTGGTGCAAACGGATAGATGGGTCCTGGGCATAAGGCCCAGGATGACGGATGGAGGGGGAGCGGTCCGTGCGTTGCCGGCAAGCGGCTACTTTTTCGACTTGGCCTCGAACGCCTTGATCTGATCGGTGAATCCGTGGGCCAGATCATTGGGGATCGGGAAGGTCAGGGCGTATTGCGCCACCTTCCACTGGCCGTCCCGAAGCACCAGCACCCCGGTCCCCCGGCTGGTGCCGTAACTTTCACTGTCGAGCAGTTCGTCGAACCAGGCGACGCAGCGGCAGGGGATGTCGGCGACCACGACGTGGCGTTCGCGAGGGTGATAGACCCACCCCTTGCCCTGGGCGAAATAGGGCTCCGCGAAGGCCTTGAACTCGGCAAGGGTCCAGCGCTCGGCGGCGTCGGTGCCGATATAGATCGCGTCGTCCGCATAGAGGGCGAAGTAGCGGGGACCGTCATGCTTCGCCGCGGCGTCGTGGACGGCGTCCAGCGTGGCGTTGATCGCCGTGACCGGATCGGCGGGCTGGGCCATTGCCGGCGTGGCCAGCAACGCCAGGATCAGGATCAGGGTGCGCATGCGAGGCCCTTTCTGGTTTGCGTCCTTATCCACGCGATCCGCCGGGATCACCTGCCGAAGGACGGATTGAGGTCAGACGTCGAAATCCAGGCCCATCGAGGTGTAGGCCTCGCGTTCCTCGGCCCAGGTCTCTCGGACCCGCACGTGCAGGAACAGATGCACCGTCCGCTCGAAAAGCTCGCTGAGCTCCTCGCGGCTCTTCTGGCCGATCCACTTCAGCGTCTGGCCGTTGGCGCCGATGATGATCGCCCGCTGGCCTTCCCGCTCGACCAGGATCGTCTGCTCGATGCGCACCGACCCGTCGCGCTTCTCCTCGAAGGCGGTGGTGTCGACGGTGGCCGCGTAGGGCAGTTCCTCATGCACCCGCAGATAGACCTTCTCGCGGGTGATCTCGGCGGCCAGCAGACGGGCCGGAATGTCGGCGGTCTGGTCCTCCGGATACAGCCACGGCCCCTCCGGCATCAGGGCCGCCAGCCGGGCGCGCAGATCCTCGACGCCGGAGCCGTCGGCGGCGCTGATCATGAAGACCTCGCTGTAGACCCCGGTCTCGTACAGGCGCTGTGAGACCGCCAGCAGCCGCTCGCGCTTGACCCCGTCGATCTTGTTCAGCGCCAGGATCACCTGCTTGCCGGCGGCTTTCAGGCTCTCGATGATGCTCTCGACATCCTGCACCCCGCGCTTGTCGGCGCCGGTGGCCGTCTTGTCCTGTACCGCCAGCTCGGCCTGCACATCGACCAGATGCACCACGCAGTCGGCGTCCTCGGCGCCGGCCCAGGCGCTCCGCACCATGGCCCGGTCCAGACGCCGCCGCGGGGTGAAGATCCCGGGGGTGTCGACCAGCACGATCTGGGCCTCGCCGGCCATGGCGACGCCTCGCACCGGAAAGCGGGTGGTCTGCACCTTCTGGGTGACGATGGAGACCTTGGCCCCGACCAGACGGTTGGTCAGGGTGGATTTTCCGGCGTTGGGCGCGCCGATGATGGCCGCGAAACCTGCCCGGGTCATGTCTTGCCTTCCTGTTTCAGCAGCATCGCCGCGGCGGCCGCCTTCTCTGCTTCCCGCCGCGAGCCCCCCTCCCCGCGTTCGCTGTCATGACCCCGCACCGCGACTTCCACGACGAAACGGGGCGCATGGGCGGGGCCGGTCTGTTCGATCACGGTGTAGGCGGGGACCGGCAGTCGCTGGCCCATAGCCCATTCCTGCAGCCGGGTCTTGGAATCCTTGGGCCGGGGCTGTTCCAGCTGCGAGAACTCTTCCGACCAGCCCTCGTCAAAGAAACCCCGCGCCGCCGCCAGACCGCCGTCCAGATAGATGGCGGCCATCAAGGCCTCGACCGCGTCGCCCAGGGTGTTGTCATTGTCGCGGACGCCCATCCTGTTGGCCGAGCTGCTCATGCGCAGGGCGGCGCCAATCTCCAGTCGCCGCCCGACCCGCGCGCAGGCCTTGCCGTTGACCAGATTGGCCAGGCGCGGAGACATCTCGCCCTCACGCGCCTCGGGATACAGTTTCAACAGCCGCTCGGCCGCCAGCAGGCCCAGCACCCGGTCACCCAGAAATTCCAGCCGCTCGTTGTGGCGCACCTTCACCGCTCCGTCGCCGACGCTGGAATGGGTCAGCGCCCGCTCCAGCAGGGCGCGGTCGGCGAAGACGTGTCCGATGCGGCGTTCCAGGGCCTCGACGACCTCGGACCAGTCCATCATTTGAGGATGTGGAAGAACCGGCTGGGCCGGGCCTCGGTCACCCACGTCCAGGGCTTGAACAACGAGGCGCCCTCATGCTGCGGCTCGCCGTCGTAGGGATTGGACTTGGGATACCAGGACAGCAGGATAATCTCGGCCTTGCCGACCAGGTTCTCGGCCGGCACGAACCCGACCCCGCCGTTGCGCGGCTCGGCGTAGTTGGGCTCGACCCGGCTATCCAGCGAATTGTCGCGGTTGTCGCCCATGAAGAAGTAATGGCCCTGGGGCACCAGGAAGACGCCGGTGTTATTCACATAGCCATATTCGGCGCCGGCGTAGGTGACGTAGGTCTTGCCGTCGAGCGAGGTTTCCTGACGGCGCACGCGATCCATGTCGAGCATGTCGTTGCGGCTCACCTGGACGTGCGGCAGCGGCTTTTCGTTGACGTAGAGCACCCCGCCGCGGACCTGGATGCGGTCGCCGGGCAGCCCGATCAGGCGCTTGATGTAGTCGGTCTTGTTGTCGGCCGGCAGCTTGAAGACGATGATGTCGCCGCGCTTGGGCGTGCTTCCGAAAATGCGGCCCTTGAACAGCGGCGGGCTCAGCGGAATTGAATGCCGCGACCAGCCGTAGGGCCACTTGGAGACGATGATGTAGTCGCCGTGCAGCAGGTTGGGCTCCATCGAGCCAGACGGAATGGTGAAGGGCTGGAAGAGCAGCACGCGCAGCACGAAGGCGATCAGCAGCGCATAGATCACCGTCTTGGCGATCTCCACACCCTCCTGCATCACCGTGGGGGCTTCGGCCTCTTCGGTCTCCGGAGCGGCGTTCAGCTCGGGATCGGCCTCGTTGGAGACGGTTTCAGTCATGGCGGCGCGTGATTCTCTTCAGGGACTTTGGGCCGTGAAGCCCAGCGGGTCTGGTTAGACTTTGAATACCCCATGGGCAAGCATTGCGCCGCCGAACTCGCCTTCATGGCGTAAGTTGGCGCGGCAGGGCCTCGATGATGACGAAGGCCTGGGCGTAGGGATGATCGTCGGTCAGGGTGACGTGGATGCGCCCCTCCATCCCCTCAGGAATGATCTGCGCCAGTCGCTCGGCGGCGCCGCCGGTCAGCACCATGGTCGGCGCGCCCGAGCGCAGGTTGGCCACACCCATGTCGCGCCAGTGGACGCCGCGCCTTGGCACCCCGGTCCCCAGCGCCTTGGCGCAGGCTTCCTTGGCGGCGAACCGCTTGGCGTAGGAGGCGGCGCGATCCTTGCGGCGATCCGACTTGGCCTGTTCGATCTCGGTGAAAAGTCGCTGGACGAAACGGTCGCCGAAGCGGTTCAAGGTCTTGTCGATCCGGCGGATGTCGCAGAGGTCCGAGCCCAGGCCGATGATCACGCCGCCTGCTCCGCCGCCGCCCGGGCCGCGTTCATCAACTGACGCATCCGTCGCATGGCCTCGGGCAGGCCGACGAAAATCGCCTCGCCGATCAGGAAGTGGCCGATGTTCAGTTCGGCCAGCTGCGGAATGGCGGCGATCGGGGTGACCGTCGCATAGTCGATCCCGTGACCGGCATGGACCTCAAGGCCCAGGTCATGGGCCTGGGCCGCCCCGGCCCGCAGACGCTCGAGGATCGTGGCCGCCCGCTCGGCCTCCCCGGCCCGGGCGGCGTCGCAATAGGCGCCGGTATGCAGCTCGACCACCTGGGCGCCGGCCTCGGCCGAGGCGCGGATCTGCTCGGCGTCAGCATCGATGAACAGCGACACCCGGCTCCCGGCCGCCCTCAGGGCAGAGGTCGCCGCCTTGACCGCATTGTGGCCCCGGACAACGTCGAGCCCCCCCTCGGTCGTCACCTCTTCGCGCCGTTCCGGCACCAGGCAGGCCGCATGGGGCCGGTGGCGCAGGGCGATGGCCACCATCTCGTCGGTGACCGCCATCTCCAGGTTCAGGGGGCGGCCGCGCTTGCGGCACAGCTCGGACAGCTGGTCGATATCGCCGTCGGAGATATGCCGCCGGTCCTCGCGCAGGTGGGCGGTGATGCCGTCGGCCCCGGCGGCCAGCGCCAGCTCCGCCGCCCGCACCGGTTCGGGATAGCTGGCCCCCCGGGCGTTGCGGATGGTGGCGACGTGATCGATATTGACGCCGAGGCGCAGGGTCATGGCGGCGGGTCCCGAGGTGTTGACCCTACTTAGTGCGGCCCGCTTGGCGGTAAAAGGGCGACCAACAAAAACCGGGACGGCATGTCGGAAAGCCGCAGCTCGCGACGTCCTCGGCAAAGGCATCCGCTATTCAGCGCGAAAGGACCGACCGATGAAGATTACCCAGTATCTCTGGTTCGAAAAGGACATGGCGGCGGCCATCGACCTGTACACCTCGCTGATACCGGGGTCCCGGATCCTGAGCCGGTCGGCGCTGCAGCACGAAAGTCCCGTCGGCAGCGTGTCGGTCATCGACTTCATCCTCGGCGACCAGTCCTATACCGCGTTCGAGGCCGGCCCCTTCGACCCCTTCAATCACAGCTTCTCCATCCTGATCGGATGCGACACCCAGGCGGAGATCGATCATCTGTGGGAGGCCCTTGGCGAGGGCGGCGTCATCGAGCAGTGCGGCTGGCTGCGCGACCGCTGGGGCCTGTGCTGGCAGATCGTCCCGGTGCGGCTCACCGAACTGCTGAAGGACCCCGACCCCGGGGTGGTCCAGCGTGTGACCAAGGCCATGCTCGGCATGGTGAAGCTCGACATCGAGGGGCTCGAGGCGGCGGCGAAAGGCTGATTTTCCGCACTGCCGCCTATCCCGGCAAAGGCCGGGGACCCTTGCCCGCTACTTCGCCAACCGCCGGCTGCCCGGATCCTCGACCGGGATCGCCGCCAGCTCCGGCGGCAGGGCGTCGGCCGGCCAGGCCGGCACATCCAGGGTCGCCAGGGCGATCAGCGGAACGCCGACATCGGCCTTGCCACCGGAGCGATCAACGATACAGGCCGCGGCGATGACCTCGCCGCCGGCCGCCTGGATCGCGGCGATGCATTCGCGGCTGGACAGGCCCGTGGTGACGATGTCCTCGACCATCACCACCTTGTCGCCCGGCTCGATCTGGAAGCCCCGGCGCAGCTTGAACTGCCCCCCTTCCCGCTCGACGTAGAGGGAGGTCAGCCCCAGCTGACGGGCCGTCTCGTAGCCCGGGATGATCCCGCCGACGGCCGGCGAGATGCAGACGTCGGGCTTTCCGACCGTCTCGACGATCTTGGCCGCCAAGGCCTTGCACAGCCGCGCGCACCGCTCCGGTTGGGCGAACACCAGGTTCTTCTGCAGGAACATGCCGCTGTGCAGCCCGCTGGACAGCACAAAATGGCCTTCGCGCAGAGCGCCGGCGCCGCGGAATTCTTCGAGCACGTCTTCGTTGGTCATGAGCAATGCGCATAGCCAATTCCTCCCCCGAGCGAAAGCTCGGGGGAGGGGGACCGCGCGCGAATACGCGCGTGGTGGAGGGGGCGGCGCGGGATTGTCAGTAGGGGGCGCGGTCTGGCGCGGCCGTGGAAAAGGCGTTCATGGTCAATCCTACCCAACGGCGCTGCCCCCTCCACCACCGGCCCTCAACCCGGGCCGGCGGTCCCCCTCCCCCGGCGCTTCGCGGCGGAGGAGGAACTTCACAGCTCCAGCCGATAGACCTTCGCCGCCGTCCCGCTGAACAGCGCCGTCTTCTCGTCCGCCGAATAGCCCCTCGCCACGGCCTTGAAGGCGTTCCACAGGGTCGCGTAGTCGCAGGTCAGGATGTCGACCGGGAAGTTGCTCTCAAACATGCAGCGATCCACGCCGAAAGCCTCGATGCAGGTTTCCAGATAGGGCCGCCATTCGTCGGCCAGCTGGCTCGACGGCGCCGGCGTCTCCGACAGACAGGAGGCGAAGCCCGGAAACACCATCGCCAGCCCGCCCAGCTTGACCGAGACGTTCGGCAGGGCGGCCAGTTTGCCGATGTTGTCCCGCCAGATCCCGAACCGCTCCTCGCGGCGACCGGCGTAGCTGGCTATGCCGAGCGGCGTGCCCACGTGGTCAAGGATGATCGGGGTGTCCGGAAAGGCGCCGGCCAGGTCGATCAGGTCTGGCAGCTGCGGCTCCAGCATCCAGGCGTCGAAGGACAGACCAAGCGGCGCAAGCTGGGCGAACCCCTCGCGGAAAGTCCTGTCGCGATATAGTCCCGCCGGCTGTCGCACCAACGGTCCCAGCACCTCGCTGTCGGGATCATGGCTGGCGCTGTGGCGGATTCCGCGAAAGCGATGGCTGGCGGCGATTTGCGCTTCCAGCACCTCCCGCGCCGCCGCGCCCCGGGTCAGGTCCGCGTGGCCGACAATCCCGGCGCAGGGCTTGGCGGTTCCATAGATGCCGCAATCGGCAATCGCGGCCAGGCCGTTGACCGCCTCGATTTCGCCGACCGGCTTCATCTCGGCCGGGCCGTCCGGGCGGTAGAAGGAGCCGCACTCCATGTAGACGGTGGCCACGACGTTGTGACCGCTGTTCATGTCGGCCAGCAACTCGTCCAGCAGATAGCGCGGCACGCGGCGGATGATCTGCTCAAAGCCATGGGTCGGCGGCGGCAGTTGCGACAACAGCGAGGTGCGATCCCACAGGTGATGGTGGGGATCGATGATCGGCAGATCGGGGTCCAGGATCGGTTCAGGCATTCCAGTCTCCGTCATCCCGGCCGGACCTCGGCGAAGCCGGGGGGAGAGCCGGGACCCAGGGGTTCAAGCACGGTGATGGCGGCGGAAAGGACAGCTCCCCTGCCCTCCGGGGTCCCGGATCAGGCCGACGGCCTGTCCGGGATGACGGAGTTCGGAGAGTGAATCGCTAGATGATATCCCCGCCGGCCGCCGCCGCCGTGGTGCCGTCGCGCTCGTAGGCCTTGATCACATTGCGGCCGACGGTCCAGCGGTGCACTTCATCCGGCCCGTCGACCAGCCGCTGCGACCGGATGTGGGTGTACCAGCGGGCCAGGGGGGTATCCATCGAGTAGCCCAGGGCCCCATGCAGCTGGATGGCGGTGTCGACCACCTTGTGGACCATGTGGGCCAGGAACACCTTGGCGATGGAGTTCTCCTGCCGCAGGTCCATGCCCTTCTCGGCCTTGTAGGCGATGTGGATCAGCATCAGCCGGGCCATGTAGAGCTCGCTGGCGCAGTCGGCGAGCATCCACTGCACCCCCTGGCGGTCCTTCAGCTTCTTGCCGAAGGTCTCGCGCTTGACGACGTGGGCGGTGGCCAGGTCCAGCGCCTTCTGGGCCATGGCCACATTGTGCATGCCGTGACGCAGACGCCCGTAGGCCAGGCGGTGCTGGCCCATGTTGAAGCCGTTGCCCTCCCCGCCCAGCAGGTTCTCGGCCGGCACCACCAGGTCCTTGATCTCGATCTCGCTGTGGCCGCCGCCGAGAATGTGGCTCAGCGGCCCCTCGGCGGCCATGGTCTCGATGTCGCGGATGATGCGATAGCCGGGATTGGGCAGTTCGACGATGAAGGTCGAATAGCGCTGGTGGCGCGGGGCGTCCGGGTCGGTCTTGGCCATCACCAGGGCGATGTCGGCGACGCTGGCGGCGGAACTGAACCACTTCTCGCCGTTGAGGATGTAGTTCTCGTTGCCGTCCTTCACCGCCGTCGTCTGCATGCCGGTAGCGTCGGCCCCCGCGGCCTTCTCGGTCATCGAGTAGCAGATGCGCTTCTCGCCGTTCAACAGCGGCTTGAGGAACTTCTCCTTCTGATACTCCGTGCCGTGGGCCAGCAGGGTCATCATCGTGGCGTCATCGGGACCCTGGGTGTTCATCGACAAGGCGCCCAGATAGCTTTCGCCAAGCTCCATCTGCACCAGGGCGTTGGCCAGGGGCCCCAGGCCCATGCCGCCGTGCTCGACGGGGATGAAGGGGCACCACAGCCCCTGGGCGCGGGCCTTGGCCCGAAGCTCGCCAAGGATGGTCTTGTAGTCGCCGCCGGCCAGCAGCGCCTTCTCGGCAGGCTTGCATTCATCCTGCACCCATTGCCGGACCCTCTCGCGGACTGCCTTGGCCTCGGGCGGAATTTCGAAATCAATGGACATGGGTGCGTCTCCTCGAATGGCTGTTGGGCTCTTGAGTCAAACAGTCGTTCGAAAAGGGGGTATGGCGCAAGGGGGTTAGTGCATCCCCTCTCCCAATCATCGGCAGCGACCGATTGACCATCCTGAGGCGCGCGCCGGCCGCCGCGTATCGACCGGCCCAACGACGCCACCAGGGCGAAAGACAAGCCCAGACATTCCATGATTGCACTCTTCGGCCAAGCTATCGCATCATCGTCCGCATGATCCTCCAGGACCCGCCGTCGCTGTCTCATCGCATTGCGGGACTGGAGGACCTGTGGGCCAGAAAGACGTTCCGCAAGCCGGGGCGACCAGGCCTGGGAATCGCCGACAGACTGATCCTCGACACGATCGGGCTGGGTCTGGAACAGGCCCTGAACTATTTGGCGCGAGAGCGGCCTGACCTTGCCGCCTTCGAAGCCTGGGCCCTCGCCACCGCCGGTCCGCCGGATCCCGACCGCCTGGACCGCTATGTCGCCATGCGGGAGGGACGCGCTCCCCCGCCCGCGACTCGCGCCCGTCTCGCCGCCGTCGAGGCCATGGCGCCGGTCCTCACCGACGTCGACCTGCAGCAGTGGGAGAGAGACGGCGTCGTCATCCTGCACGACGCCATCCGTCCGGCCGAGATCGAAGCCGCCGCCGCGGCCCTCTGGGAGGCCGTTGGCGGGCGGCCCGACGATCCCTCAAGCTGGTATCGACCCAACGACCACGGGATCATGGTGCAGCTGTTTCAGCATCCGGCCATGGAGCCGGCCCGACGCTCGCTTCGCATCCACAAGGCCTTTGCCCAGCTCTGGGGATCGGCCGATCTCTGGGTGACGACCGATCGCCTCAGTTTCAACGCGCCGGAAACCCTCACCCATCGCTTCCGGGGCCCGCGTCTGCACTGGGACTGCAGCCTGGCCACGCCCATCCCCTTCGCCACCCAGGGCATCCTCTATCTGGCGGACACCGCGGCCGACCAGGGGGCTTTGACCCTTGTGCCGGGGTTCCACCATCGTCTGGAGGCCTGGCTCGAGGCTCTGGGCCCAGACGCCAATCCGCGCGAGATTGATCTGAATTCCGAGGCGAGGCCGATCGCCGGGCGCGCCGGCGACCTGATTATCTGGCGCCAGGACCTGCCGCACGGCGCCAGTCCAAACCGCGCCGGCCGGCCGCGTCTGGCGCAGTATCTCAACCTGTATCATCCGGACCTGACCGAGCATCCCGACTGGCGCTAGAGGCAGGGTCAGAGGTCTTCGGGCGGTTCGACGGCGGCCTCCACGCCCAGCCGGCGCAAGACAGCCTTGAGGCGGTTTTCGGGCGTCGCCGGCGCGATCTCGATCAAGGCAAATCCCAACGCCTCATAGCACCGCCGGTGTTCCTCGGCGAAGCGCCGCGCCCCGTCCAGGTCGATGCGGCGGGCGGCGGTCGGGGTGATGAAGTCCAGCCCCTCAACAAAGAAGACCTCGGGATGATACCGCCCCTCGTCGAGGAGGCGGTCGATCGCCCGTGTCAGTGCGGGACTGTCCGCCCGCGCCTGAAACCGGCTCAGCGCCAGGGTGCAGACCGGCGAGCGATCAAAGATGGTCAGCCCCTCTCCCGCCTGCCGCTCGCGGAACCGCTGCAATCGCAGAATGGCGTCGATAAACCCCGGCTGCGACCAGGGCTCGTCGCATCCCCTCGCCTGCTCCCAGGCGATGACATCGGTCGCCGCCTCCTCGACAACCGCCAGGCCGGCCCGCTCGAGGCCGCGCAGGATCACGGTTTTTCCGGCGCCCGGAGCGCCGGTGAGAATGTGGTGGGTCATGGATGTCCTCAGAGGCGCTGGTCGCTACCTGCCAGACAGGGACTTCAGCGCGCCCGCCGGCCTAACCCAGCGAGCGGTCCGCCGTCTCGACGCTCGGGCAGGCCCGCAGCGCGGCGATCAGCGTCGTCATGTGGCGGTTGTCGAGGACGTCGAGGTCGATGTCGACGTCGAAGAAGTCTTCCTGCCGGTGCTTCATGTTGATGCCGACGATGTTGCCGCCGGCTTCGCCGATGATGGTGCAGACCTCGCCGAGCACGCCAGGCGCATTGCGGATGGTGCCGCGAATTCGGGCGCGGGAGACGGTGTTGCGTTCGGCTTCCGGGGTCCAGGTCAGGTCCTGCCACAGCTCGCCCTGGTCCTCGAACTGGGCCAGTTTCGAGCAGTCGATGGTGTGCACCTCAAGGCCGTGGTCGGGCTGCATGATGCCGACGATCCGGTCGCCTGGCACCGGTGTGCAGCACTGGCCGAAATGCAGCGACACGCCCGGCGTCAGCCCGCCGCCCCGCACAAACAGCCGGGCGCCCTTGCCGTCCTCGATCCGCCGACGGGCCGAGACCGCCGCCCGTTCGCTGTCTTCCAGCTCGGGGAAAACGATCTCCAGCACCTGCATCGGGGAAATCCGGCCCCGTCCGACCGCGTCGTAAAGGTCTTCCTCGCTGGCTGCGGCGAACCGCTCCATCGCCGGTCTGAGAGACACCCCGCTGCGCGCCTTACCGGCCCGTTCGAACGCCTGGCTTAGCGCCGCCTTGCCCAGCCGCAGGAACTCTTCCTTCTCGGTCTGGCGAATGTGACGGCGAATGGCGGACCGGGCCCGTCCCGTAACCGCCAGGCTGCGCCAGTCCGGCGGCACGGCCGGCTTGGGACCGCGGATGATCTCGACGACGTCGCCGTTGGCCAGTGGCGTCCGCAGCGGCTTGAGCTCGCCGTTGATCTTGGCGCCGATGGTGGTGTCGCCGACGTCAGTGTGAACCGCATAGGCGAAGTCCAGCGGCATGGCCCCGCGCGGCAGGCTGACCAGACGGCCCTTGGGGGTGAAGGCGAAGGTCTGGTCGAGGAACATCTCGAGCTTGGCGTGCTCGACCAGTTCCTCGGCGTCGCCGCCATGTTCCAGCACCTGCACCAGCTGGCGCAGGTTGGCCAGCGGATCGCGGCCGCCTTCGGATTCCATATGCTCGGCGTCGAAGCCGTAGGACTGGTTCTTGTAGCGCCAGTGCGCCGCCACCCCGTCCTCGGCCACCCGGTCCATGGCCTCGGTGCGGATCTGCATCTCGATCCGCATGCCGCGCGGCCCGATCACCGTGGTGTGGATCGAGCGGTAGTTGTTGCGCTTGGGAGTCGAGATGAAGTCCTTGAACCGCTCGGGCACGCAAGGCCAGGCCCGGTGGATCAGCCCCAGGGCCCGGTAGCAGTCACTCTCGCTGTCGACGATCACCCGGAAGGCGTAGATGTCCGACAGCTGCGAAAACCCGATCGCCTTGCGCTGCAGCTTGCGCCAGATCGAGAAGGGATGCTTCTCGCGGCCGAACACCCGGGTGGCGATTCCGGCCTCGTCGAGGATGCGGCTGATCTCGCCGCTGACCAGGCTGACCGCCTTGCCCTGCTCGCCCCGCAGGCCCTCCAGACGGCGGATAATGGCCGTGCGGGCCATGGGGTTGAGCTGCTCGAAAGCCAGCTCCTCCAGCTCCGAACAGATGCGGTGACAGCCGATGTTGCGGGCCAGGGGCGCGTAGATGTCGAGGGTCTCGCGGGCGATCCGCTCGCGCTTGGCCGGGGTCTTGATGAAGCCGATGGTCCGCATGTTGTGCAGACGGTCGGCCAGCTTGACCAGCAGCACCCGCACATCCTTGCTGATCGCCAGGATGAACTTGCGAAGGTTCTCGGCCTGGCGGGTGTATTCGGCCGTCAGCTCCAGCTTGGACAGCTTGGTGACGCCCTCGACCAGTTCGGCGATCTCGGCCCCGAACAGGTTTTCGATGTCCTGGCGGGTCGCCTGGGTGTCCTCGATCACGTCATGCAGCAGCGCGGTGACGATGGAGGCGGTGTCGAGCCGGTATTCGGTGAGAATGCCGGCGACCTCGACCGGGTGGGCGAAATAGGGATCGCCGCTGGCCCGGGTCTGGGAGCCATGCATCCGCACGGCGTAGACATAGGCCTTGTTGAGCAGCGCCTCGTCGGCGTCCGGCTCATAGGCCCGCACCCGTTCGATCAGCTCGAACTGGCGCATGAACTTGGGACGGGCCGCCGCCGCGACCGCGCGGGAGGGCGCGGGAGGCGCGGGGGCTTCTTCGGACAGGTCGGCGGGAGGGGCGGCGGAAGTCGCCGCCTCCATAATGAGAGGTTCTGAGCCCTCGGGGCTCAGTACCGCTCCTCCTGACCGCCGTCGCGGTCGCTCTGCAGGGCGCGGATCAGTTCCGATTCGCTCATCTGCATGTGGGTCGGATCCGACAGCAGAGCGATGGTTTCCGCCTCTTCCTCGGCCTCGGTGCGCTCGTCGACCCGTTGCAGGGTGGCGATCAGGCTTTCCTTGAGACCTTCGTTGTCGACCACGTCGTCAGCGATCTCGCGGAGGGCGACGACCGGGTTCTTGTCGTTGTCCCGATCAACGAGCAGACCCGAACCGGCCGAGATGGCGCGGGCTCGGTGCGACGCCAGCAGAACCAGCCCAAAGCGGTTGGGAACCTTCTCGATGCAGTCTTCGACGGTGACGCGGGCCATTCAAGTCTCTCAAGCGATGTCGGTGGAACCGGGCTACATAGTGTTTTGCGCGCTATTGTGCAACGCCGCAAGGCAGAGAAGACCATGACAGACCAAGACGACGAAATCGAGGCGGCGTCTGCCCTGGAGGGTTTCGCGGCGCGATATAAACCGGATATCGCCGCGCAGTTTCTCGACTGTGTCGCCCGCCTCCGGGCGCGAATGCCCGGCGCGAACGCGATGATCTATGACAACTACCAGGGCCTGGTGGTCGGCTTCGGCCCGCCGACCCGGGTTTCCGACGCGGTCCTGTCGATCCTCGCCCTGCCCCGCCACTACACACTCTGCTTCCTCCAGGGCGCCCGTCTTCCAGACCCGGAGGGGCTGCTGCGCGGCGCGGGCAGCCGGGTGCGACACATCCGGCTGACCGGGCCGGACATGCTCGAAGAGCCGGCGGTCGCCGCCCTGATCGACAGCGCCCTTGAACAGGCGCGGGTGGCTGTCCCGGTCGCGCCGCCGGGGCGCATGCGGGTCAAGTCGATCTCCGCCAAGCAGCGCCCCTGGCGCCCCTGACCGTCGCGCGGGCGGCTAGAACGGAGCGGCGTCGGTCCCGACATCGCAGCGGCGCGCCAGGTCGGCGGCGCTGACCCGCAGGCGCGGATGGACCCAGTCCGGCGCGATGGTCGCCAGCGGTCCCATGACGAACAGGCGCCGGTGCGCCCTGGGATGGGGGAGAGTCAGCGCCGGGTCATTTACCTCCAGACGTCCATAGGCGATCAGGTCCAGGTCCAGGGTGCGCGCCGCATTAGCCTCGCCCCGTTCGCGACCGAAGGCCTGTTCAATGGCCTGCAACGCCCTGTGGGTCGCCTCGGCCGTCAGCCCTGTCTCGACAAGCGCGACACCGTTCGTATAGGCAGGGCCTGCCGGATCGGGCCAGGCGGCGGATCGCCACCAGCCGGATCTGGCCGCAACCTCGAGGCCGTGGGCCGGGAACCGGTCCAGCGCCGCTTCCAGCAGGGTGCGACTGTCGCCGTGATCGCCGGGCAGATTGCTGCCCAGAGCGACGATCACGGCGTCATCCAGATCGTGCGGATATTGCTTCAAGGAATTGAATCCCAATGACTTTCTACCCAACAGAAAAGATCGCGCTGTTCATCGACGGGGCCAATTTCTACTCCCAGGCCAAGGCCCTCGGCTTCGACATCGACTACCGCAAGCTGCTGGACGAATTCCGCAAGCGGGGGATTCTGATCCGCGCCTACTACTACACCGCCATCGTCGAGGGCGACGACTACAGCCCCATCCGGCCCCTAGTCGACTGGCTCGACTACAACGGCTTCACCCTGGTCACCAAGTCGGCCCGCAAGTTCACTGACAGTCAGGGCCGCGACCGCTGGCGCGGCGACATGGATATCGAGATCGCGGTGGGCATGATGGAGATGGCCGAGGCCGCCGACCATCTGGTGCTGTTCTCCGGCGACGGCGACTTCCGCGCCCTTGTTGAGGCGATCCAGCGCAAGGGTGTGCGGGTCACCGTGGTCTCCACCGTGAAATCCCAGCCGCCGATGATCAGCGACGATCTGCGCCGCCAGGCCGACAACTTCGTCGACCTCGCCGACCTCGGCGACATCATCGGCCGCCCGTCCCGGGTCTCCGCGCCTCGCGGCGGCGGAGGATCCTATGACAACCGCACCCGCGCCGAGATTGAGGCCGAGGACGAACTCTAGTGCCGGCGGTGGACCTCACCTCTCCCGAACCGCCCCGCGACTGTCCCCTCTGCCCCCGGCTGGTCGCCTATCGCGCCGAGAACCAGGCCCAGAACCCCGACTGGTTCAACGGACCCGCGCCCTCGTTCGGCGATGAGAACGCGCGATTGCTGGTCGCCGGCCTGGCGCCGGGGCGAACCGGCGCCAACCGCACGGGCCGGCCGTTCACCGGTGACCACGCCGGCTGGCTGCTCTACGGAACCCTGAAGAAGACCGGTTTCGCCACCGGCGACTACGACGCCCGCCCCGACGACAGCGTCCGCCTCATCGACTGCATGATCACCAACGCGGTGCGCTGCGCTCCGCCCCAGAACAAGCCGGAGACCAGCGAGGAGCACGCCTGTCGCCCGTTTTTCGTCAATCGGCTCGCCGCCCTGCCCCGCCTCAAGGTGATCGTCACCCTGGGCGACGTCTCCCGACGCAGTCTGATGCGGGCCCTGGGCCTAAAGGCCTCGGCCGGCCTGCCCGGTCACGGCAGCGAGTTCGACGCGGGCCCCTACCGGGTGATCAACAGCTACCACTGCTCGCGCCTGAACACGAACACCGGCCGCCTGACGCCGGAGATGTTCGAGGACATCTTCCGGCGCGCCCGCGCCCTGATCAAGGCGGCTTGAGGCTCAGTTGATCGGACCGCCCGCGTCCAGCACCCGTTTGCACTGGTCGGCGGTCAGTTTCATCAGCAGGGGCGCCTCGCCCGAACCGCCGATGTAGCCGACGCACCAATAGCGGTTGACGCCGAAGGGCGTCAGTTCCTCGGCCTTGAACGACCAGCTCTCCACGTCATCCGCGCCGCTGGTCGGATGCACCGTGATCCGGTGCGTTCCCGCGGCGGCCTCGGTCGTGCGCCAGTTGCCGCGGCCCGCCAGCAGCGGCGACGCACTGTCCACCTGCAGGGTCACATCGCCGCCGGTCACATTGGCGAAATGGATGCGATCCGCCGCCTGGGCCTGAACCGCGCCCGCCATCAGAGCCACGGCTCCGGCGAGACAGACTGTCCTGAACATGGCGATCCCTTTCGTTTTGCCTCGGCGCAGACTGCCGCTTCCGCGGCCAGCCGGCATCCTTGAAAAAGGGGGACTTGATCGCAGCGACGGCTCAGCCGTGTTCCTTGAGCAGCCTGGCCTTGTCGCGTTGCCAGTCGCGGGCCGCCGCCGTCTCGCGCTTGTCGTGCAGCTTCTTGCCCTTGGCCAGGCACAGCTCCAGCTTGGCCAGGCCCTTGTCGTTCCAGTAGAGCTTTGTCGGGATGATGGTGCGGCCTTCCCGCTGCACCGCGCCGATCAACCTGCCGATCTGCTTGCGCTTCAGCAGCAGCTTTCTGGGACGGCGCGGCTCGTGATTGAAGCGGTTGCCGCCGAAATAGGTCGGGATGTCGGCGTTGATCAGCATGATCTCGTCGCCTTCGACCGAGGCGTAGGACTCGGCGATGTTGGCTCGCCCGGTGCGCAGGCTCTTCACCTCGGTGCCGGTCAGCACGATGCCGGCCTCGATCGGGTCCTCAAGGAAATAGTCGAACCGCGCGCGGCGGTTCTCGGCGATCAGGTTGGACGCCATCAGAGCACGCCGGCGTCCCGCATCCCGTCGAGGACCAGGGCGCGGGCCGTTTCCGAACAGGGGGTGATCGGCAGGCGGCAGTCTTCGGAACACAGACCCAGGGTGGCCAGGGCGAACTTGGCCGGGCTGGGCGAGGCGTCCGCGAAAAGGGCCTTGTGGAGTCTGATCAGCCGGTCCTGCCAGTAGCGGGCGGTCTCGAAATCTCCGGCCAGGCAAGCGTTGTAGAGGGTGGCGCAGGCTTCCGGCGCAACATTGGCCGTTACCGAGATGCAGCCGTGGCCGCCCTGCGCGATATAGCCGACGCCGTTGGGGTCATCCCCGGTCAGCATCACCCATTCCTCGCCGCAGGTAACCCGCTGATGCGAAAGACGGCCCAGATCGCCCGTGGCGTCCTTGATGCCGACGATGTTGGGCAGCCTCGACAGGCGCTCGAGCACCTCATTGCCCATGTCCGAGCCGGTGCGGGAGGGCACGTTGTAGACCAGCACCGGAATCTGCACGGCGTCATTGATGGCCTTGAAGTGCTGGTAGATGCCCTCCTGGCTCGGTCGATTGTAATAGGGCGACACCACCAGCACGGCGTCGGCGCCAACGGTCTTGGCGTGGCGCGCCAGGTCGATCGCCTCGGCTGTCGCATTGGATCCCGCTCCGGCGATCACCGGCACGCGCCCGCGCGCCGTCTCGACGCAAAGCTCGACCACCCGCTTGTGTTCCTCGTGACTCAAGGTCGCGGTCTCGCCAGTCGTGCCGACCGGCACCAGACCGTGCACCCCGGCGGCGATCTGGCGCTCCACCAGGGCCACGAAGCCGGCCTCATCCAGCGCGCCATCGCGGAAGGGGGTCACCAGGGCGGGGATCACGCCCTTGAACGGAGATTGGAACATGGCTTGCAAAAGGCCGTGAGATCGCCGCTTTCGCTTGCGGCAGAGGAATGGGGGCGGACAATATGTCGGGGTCACCGCGCTTCGCAATGGGCCGTCTGCGTGATTGTTCGGGAGGATTTCGCGTGAGGTTTGGTGCAGGCAAGGGGTTGACTGCCGCCGGATGTGCGATTTTGGGACTATTGACCGCCGGATCCGCCGCGCCACAGGCCCCGCCCCGGTTCACCACTCCGCCCCTGCCCTACGCCTCCCTGCCCAGCGACAGCGACGGCGAATACCTGCGCCAGGCCCTGACCGGGGCCCGGGCCGGCGACGGCGACCGGGTGCGCACGGCCCTGGGCAGCATCCAGGATCCGCTGGCGCGCAAGATCGCGGTCTGGGCCATGGCCGACGGCGCTCCCGACTCGATGTCCTTCTTCGAGCTCGACGCCGCCCGGCGCGACCTCGCCGGCTGGCCCCGCGCCCTGACCCGGCAGATGAACGCCGAGAAGAAGCTCGAGGCCGCCGGCATGGCCCCGGACCGGATCATCGCCTGGTTCGGCGGCGCCGAGCCGGCCACCGTCGAGGGCGCCATGGCCCTGGCCGGCGCGCTCCGGGCCCAGGGCCAGCGTCCCGCCGCCGAGGCCCTGGTCCGGCGCTGGTGGCGCACCGCCCTGTTCGACCTCGATCCTCAGCGCGCCATGCGGGCGCGGTTCGGCGACATGCTGACGCCGGACGACAACCGCGTCCGGGCCAATCTGCTGCTCTATGGCCCCCAGGGACCGGCGGCGCAGGATATGGTCGACAGCCTCGCCGGCCCCGACCGCGATCTGGCCGAGGCGCGCCTCGCCCTGCGTTCCGGACGCTCCGACGCCAACGCCAAAGTCGCCGCCCTCACCGACGCCCAGCGCAAGGATCCCGGGCTGATCTGGGAACAGGCCCTGTATTTCTACAAGCACGGCATGACCACCCTGGCCTGGTCGCTCAGCGCCGGCTTTGTCGCGCCGCCCACCGAGGAGGTCGCCGACCGGCTGTGGTCGGACAAGCGGCGGATGTTTTCGGCCGCCCTGCAGGAAGGCTACAGCCGCGCCGCCTACAACATCGCCCGCGATTGCGGCATGACCACCGGCGCCGACGCCGCCGAGGCCGAATTCTGGGCCGGCTGGCTGGCCCTGACACGGCTGAACGACCCCAAGGCCGCCGAACTCCATTTCGCGAAACTGGCCGCCGCCGGCTCGTCACCGATCACCCAGGGCCGCGCCCTCTACTGGCAGGGCCGCGCCGCCGAGGCGCTGGGAAAGGCCGATGAGGCCCAGGCCTTCTATCGCCGGGGCGCCCAGCACATCACCGTTTTCTACGGCCAGCTCGCCGCCGAAAAGGCCGGGATCACCCAGATCGACCTGGGCAAGGATCCGGAGATCACCGCCGCCGACCGGGCCCGCTTTGACGGCCGCGAAGTGGTCCAGGCCGCCCGGCTGCTCAACGCCCTGGGTCTGAAAGACCAGTTCCGGGTCTTTGTCCTGCACATCGACGATGTCCTGCCGACGGCGGCCGAGTCTGCCCTGCTGGTCGACATGGCCCGCGCCACCGGCGATCTCGATCTCAGCATGCGGGTGGTGCGCACCGCCGCCCAGCGCGGCTTCATCCTGCCGGAGCGCGGCTATCCGGTCATCCCCGCGCCGCTGGTCCCCGGCGGCGCCGAGCCGGCCTTCGTGCTCAGCATCACCCGCCAGGAAAGCAATTTCGACCCGCGCGCGCGGTCCGGCGCCGACGCCCGGGGCATGATGCAGCTGCTGCCGGCCACCGGCCGGTCCACCGCCCGGGCCCTTGGCGAGCCCTTCAGCGTCGACAGGCTGTATGACGCCGAGTTCAACATGCGCCTGGGCGCGCGCTACCTCGGCGACATGACCAACACCTTCAACGGCTCCTACGCCATGGCCGCCGCCGGCTACAACGCCGGTCCCGGCCGCCCGCCGCAATGGGTCGCCCTGTGCGGCGATCCCCGCGGCGCCGCCACCGACCCGCTCGACTTCATCGAATGCATCCCCTTCTCGGAGACCCGCAACTACGTGATGCGGACCATGGAGACGATGCAGGTCTACCGCGCCCGGCTGAACGGCGGCGTCGCCCCGCTGCGACTGGGCGCAGACCTCAAGCGCGGCGGCTACAGCTATACCGTCCTGGGCAGCGCGCCGCCGTAGACCTCAAAGCCGGCGGGCGGTGAAGACAAGGCCCGCCTCGGTCTCGACCAGCGCGCCCTCGACGCCGAACGCCTCCCGCATCACCGCCGGAACCAGAACCTCGCGCGGCGGCCCGTCGGCGACAACCTTCCCCTTCGCCAGCACAACCAGCCGGTTGCAGCTGCGGGCCGCCAGTCCCAGGTCGTGCAGGGTCAGCACCACCCCCGCGCCCCGCGCCGCCTCCTCGCGCAACAGATCCAGGGCCAAGAGCTGGGCGTCGGGATCAAGACCGGCGGCCGGTTCGTCCGCCACCAGCAAGGGCGCCCGTGTCGCCAGCAGCCGGGCCAGCAACACCCGCGCCCGCTCGCCGCCGGACAGATCGAGGACCCCGCGATCCTCGAAGCGATCCAGCCCGACCCTGGCCAGGCAGGCGGCGGCGACCGCCCTGGCCTCGCCCTCAGGCAGGTCCGGAGCCCCCAACTCGACAATCCGGCCGGCCGCCAGGTTCCAGCCGATCCGCCGCTCCTGCGGCAGATATCCGACCCGCCGGGCCCGGTCGGCGGCGGACATCTCGCCAAGCGGCCGCTCGCCCAGCCAGGCCTGGCCCGCGGTCAGCGGCGTCAGGCCAAGACCCGCCCGCAGCAGCGTCGTCTTTCCCGCCCCGTTGGCGCCGATCGCCCCGACCACCTCGCCGGCAGCTACGGCGAGACTGACGCCCCTGAGTATGGGCCGCCCTCCCAGCTCGGCCTTGACGCCGTCCAGCCGCCACAACGGGCTCATGTCCGCCAGCTCCGCGAGGCGCGCCAGGCCACCAGCGCGAACAGCGGGGCGCCGACCAGGGCGGTGACGACCCCCAGCTTCAGTTCCTGCTCGCTGGGCAGGACCCGGCTCAACAGGTCGGCGGCGGTCAGCAGAATGGCGCCGGCGAAGGTAGAGGGGATCAGCACCCTGCCCGGCTCGTCGCCGGCCAGCCGGCGAACCAGATGCGGCGCCGCCAGCCCGACGAATCCGACCACGCCGGCCGCCGCCACAGCCGCCCCGGCCATCAGCGCCGCCCCGGCGACCGCCGCCGTGCGCAACCGCGTCATCGGCAGGCCGGACATCGCCGCAACCTCCTCGCCAAGCGTCAGCATGGTCAGGCCCCGCCCCGACCACAGGCAGAGCGCCGCGCCCAGCATCGTGGGAACGGCCGCCCGGGCGATGTCCGTAAAATCGCGATTGGCCACCGAGCCCAGCAGCCAGTTCATCACCTCGGCGGTGGCCACCGGCGAGGGCGAGAAGTTGAAGATCAGGGCCGTCAGCGCTCCGCCCAGCGCCGACAGCGACACCCCGAGCAGGATCAGGACCTCAGGCTCACGGAACCGCGCGGCCAGGCCCGAGACCAGCAGGCCCGCTCCCAGCGCGCCGATCAGGGCGCCCGCCTCGACGGCGCCGGCGACCGCCGAAAGGCCAAGGGCAATGGTCAGGGCCGCCCCCAGCCCGGCGAAGGCCGAAACCCCCAGCACGCCCGGATCGGCCAGGGGATTTCTCAACAGCCCCTGCAAGGTCGCGCCGGCCAGGCCCAGACCCCCGCCGACAAGCGCCGCCATCAGGGCCCGGGGCAGGCGGATCGTCCAGATCACCTCGCCGGACGGAGAGCCCGGATCAGTCACGGCCTGAAGATACTGCCCCGCGGTCAGGGCGGTCTCGCCCAGCATCAGGCCGGCCAGCAGCATGGCCGCCAGCCCGACGGCCAGCAAAGGCAGCGTGAGCCGGTTCATCTGCCGTCAAATCCCGGCGCGGCCCGGGCCAGGGTCTCGACCCCGTCGGCGGCGAACCATCCTGGACAGCTCAACACCGAGGCCGGCAGCGCCGCCAGGGTCTGCTGCGGCAGCCGCTTCTGCAGGGCCTGGTGCCGGCCCATGCCCCAGCGCTCGAAGGCCGCCGACAGCTGGTCGAAGAAGCCGAGCACAAAGCCCCTTGGCGGGCCCAGGACGACCTCTTCCAGCCTCACCGGCGCAAATCCGGCCTGCGGCGCGGCATTGTTGAGGCCGGCGGCGGCCAGAATGCGATCGATGAAGGTGCCCTTGCCGGCGGTATAGCCGCTGGGCGTCAGATACAGACCCGGCCGACCCCGCCAGGCGTCCTTCGAGACAGCCAGCTGGCGATCCATCCGGGCGATCAGCGCCTCGCCGCGCGCCGGCTCGCCCAGGGCCGCGGCGACCCGGCGGACATTGGCTCTCACCCCGTCGAAGTCCTCGGCGTCCTCGATCCGCAACACGGCGACGCCCCGGCGGGCCATTGTCGCATCCAGCCGCGGGTCCCCGCCCCAGTAGCGGACGATGACGGATGGCCGCGCGGCCAGCAGGCTTTCGGCGGTGACCCGCAACTTCGGCAGCCCCTTTGCCTCCTCCCGCAGGTAGGAATCGGCGTCGTCGGCGCGATAGGACAGGCCGACGATGCGGTCGCGCGGGCTCAGCGCCAGCACATACTGATCGGCGCACTGGTCGATGGAGGCGACCCTGGGCGCGGCGAGACCCGCGCCGGCGGCGCAAAGCCAGGCCGTCGACGCCGTCAAAACCAGCAGTGCGGTTCGCGCGAAAGTCACCCTCAAACCCCAGTTCGGCCCTTCAGGCCGTCCGGGATGACGAACGAAGCGGTTCGGGTCAAAGGGAAACTGGTCCCTAGTCGACCACCAGCCCGTGCAGCAGTCCGTCGAGCAGCACCGCCCGAAGCTCCCCGGTCGGCGCCCAGGCGAAGTCCGGCTTGGTGATCAACAGCGACACCAGACCGTGACAGGCGGTCCACAGCGCCTGGGCGGCGCTGTCGACGGAGCCCATTCGCAGGCGACCGGTGGCGGAAATCTCCCGCACCACGGCGATGAACTTCTGGAAACAGGCCTCGCCCAGATCCTGGGTCGCCTGCACCTTGTCCTCGGCGATCATCCCGGTGTTGCCGCAGAAGACCAGCTGATAGGCGTTCGGATTGCTGAGCGCGAACTCCATATAGGCGTCGAGCATCATCCGCACCCGGGACACCGCATCGATCGGCCGCGCCGAAATCTCGCTGTTGATGGCCAGCAGGCGATTGATCGCGCCGTCGCTGATTTCCAGCAGGATCTCGTCCTTGTCCTTGAAGTGCATGTAGAGCGCGGTCGAAGAGACCCCGACCTCATCGGCGATCTTGCGGATGGTCGAGCCCTGATACCCCTCGGCGACAAAGATTCGCTGGGCCGCCTCGAGGATTTCTCCCCGCCGGGTATGCCCATCGCCTTTGGGCTTCCTGGCCGACCGCTGCGGTTTCTTGAGAACCGTCACGTCGTTCCTTCCCCTGTTTTCATCCCCTGACGGAACACTAAACGGGAATCACCTGTGCGGGGCAACCCTCGCCATCGGCTGGACGGGATGGCGCGCGCCGGGGTAAGGCCCGGGCATGTCCCGCACCGCGCCCCCCGCCGCCCCCCTGGTCGCCGACGCCCCCATTCTGCTCAGCACCAAGGCCTGGGCCGATTACGCGCTGATCGACAGCGGCGATGGCCGCAAGCTCGAGCGCTACGGGCCCTATCGCGTGGTCCGCCCCGAACCCCAGTGCCTGTGGCGTCCCACCCTGTCGGCGGCCGAGTGGGAGAAGGCCGACGCGGTGTTCGATCCCACCGACGAGGACGAGGCAGGCCGCTGGCGGTTTTCCCGTCCCCTGCCGGAAATGTTTCCGCTCAGCTGGGGCGGGGCGAAGTTCAACAGCCGCTTCACCAACTTCCGCCACCTGGCCTTCTTCCCGGAACAGGCCGCCAACTGGCAGTGGTTGGACCAGCGGATCCGCGGCGCCGGCCGCCCCCTGAACATCCTCAACCTGTTCGGCTACACGGGCGTCGCCAGCCTCGTCTGCGCCGCCGCCGGGGCCAGCGTCACCCACGTCGACGCCTCCAAGAAGTCGGTCAACTGGGCGCGCGAGAACGCCATCATCAGCAAGCTCGATTTCGCCCCGGTCCGCTGGCTGGTCGAGGACGCCAAGAAATACGTTCAGCGGGAGATTCGTCGCGGATCGACCTACGACGGCATCATTCTCGACCCGCCCAAGTTCGGGCGCGGCCCCACCGGCGAGACCTGGCGCCTGTTTGAGGACCTGCCGGAGCTCTCGGCCATGTGCGCCCAGCTGCTGTCGCCGGACGCCTCCTTCATGATCCTCAACGCCTATGCCGCCCGCATCTCCGGGGCCGCCCTCTCCGGCCTGATGGTCGACCAGTTGAGCGACCGGGGCGGAACCATCGACTGGGGCGAACTGGCCCTGGAACAGGAAGACGGCCGCCGCCGCATCGGCCTGTCCTTCTTCGCGCGATGGTCGGCGTGAACTTCCGGCAGGTCACCTCCCTCTCCAATGAGACGGTGAAGGCCGCCCGCGCCCTGCATATGCGCAAGGCTCGCGAAGAGACCGGCCAGTTCCTCGCCGAGGGCCTGAAGATCATCACCGAGGCGGTGGACCAGGGCGTCGCGCCCGAGGTGCTGATGTTCGGCCGCGCCGCCGCCGACCATCCCTTGCTGATCCGCGCCGCCGAGGCGACCAACGCCGCCGGCGGCGAGGTCATCGAGGTGACGCCTGAAATCCTTGAAAAGATCGCCCGCCGCGACAACGCCCAGCCGGCCCTGGCCATCTTCCGCCAGCATTTCGTACCGCTGGACAGTCTCACACCTCAATCCAGCCCCTGCTGGGTGGCGCTGGACCGGGTTCGCGACCCCGGAAACCTCGGCACCGTGGTCCGCACCGTCGATGCGGCCGGCGGCGGCGGGGTGATCCTGGTCGGCGACTGCTGCGATCCCTATTCGGTCGAGGGGGTGCGGGCGACCATGGGCTCGATCTTCGCCGTTCCCCTGGTCCGGGCCAGCGTCGCCGAATTCATCGGCTGGCGGGAAAGCTGGCCGGGCTCGGTGGTCGGCACCCTGCTGACCGCGACCATCAGCCACCACAACGCCGACTACCAGAACCCCACCCTGATCCTGATGGGCAACGAGGCCCAGGGCCTGCCCCCTGAACTGGCGGCCGTCTGCGACGTCAACGTCAAGATCCCCATGCGCGGGCGAGCGGACAGCCTGAACCTCTCCGTAGCCACCGGCATCATGATCTACGCGGTGACCGACCGCCTCTACTGATCCTTCTCCCGGCGGGAGAAGGTGGCCTCCGAAGGAGGTCGGATGAGGGCTTACGGTCGATGGAATTCCTGGCGCGACCGTAAACCCTCACCCGGACCCGCCTTGCGGGTCCGACCTCTCCCTGCAGGGAGAGGTTTCCGACGCCGATCACGTCCCCCGCGGCTTCGCCCGCGTCGTCGCCTCGGCCTTCCAGGGCTCCTCTGGCCAGACATGCCTCGGATACCGCCCCTTCATCTCCGTCCGCACATCCTTCCATGACCCCCGCCAGAAGGCCGGCAGGTCGCGGGTCACCTGTATCGGACGGTGGGCCGGCGACAGCAGGGCCAGGACCAGGGGGCGGCCGCCGACCGTCGGATGGCTCTCCAGCCCGTAGAGTTCCTGCACCCGCACCGACAGGGTCGGCCCCGCCTCGGCCGCATAGTCGATCGCCAGCCGCGAGCCCGTCGGGGCGGTCCATCGGGCCGGAGCGGCGGCGTCCATCCGCTTCTGCACATCCCACGGGATCAGGCCCCGTAAGGCGCCTTCGATCTCCGCGTCGGTCAGGCTGGCCAGCGTCCGCTTGCCCTCCAGCACCGGGGCCAGCCAAGCGTCCAGTCCGGCGATCAGGGCCGCCTCGGACAGGTCTGGCCATGTCTCGTCGCCAGCTTTCAGAAACCGCACCCGCTCCAGCAGCGAGCGACTCCCATCCCCCATCGGCAGGGCGGCGGTTCCCTCGCGACGCACATGGTCCAGCAGGGCGGCCAGGATCATCGCCCTGTCCGGCTTCTCGATCAGCCGGTCCTCGACGACCAGCCGGTCCAGTCGCAGCAACCGCCGGCCGCGCACCTTGCCGTCCGGCTCGATCTCCAACCGGTCTTCCCGGATCAGCCGCGCGGCGAAGGCCTCGCGGAGGGCCTCCACCGTGATCGGCGCGGCCAGCAGGATGCGGTCGCGAGCCGCCCCACCGCCCAGTTCGCCTATGGCCAGCCAGGGCTCCCGGGCCAGGGCGTCGGTCGGCTCCAGATGCGCCCCCCGCCCGCTGGCCAGCTGAAATTCTCCCGGCTTGCCGCGCGCCCGGGCCACCCGCTCGGGATAGGCCTCGGCCAGCAGCAATCCGATATCCAGCGGCGGCTGTGACGGCGGCTTGCCGGCGGCCCGCGCCCAGCGCTCGGCCAGGGTGCGGGCGTCGCGGGCCCGGGGCGAGCGGTCGCGCTCGAACTGCTCCAGGCGGTGACGCAGGTCGGCGTCGCGGCCGCCCAGGTTTCGCTCGGTCAGCAGGGCCGCGATCTTCGCCGCCAGTCCCGCCTGACCGCCGGCCGCGCCGCGAATGACCATATGGGCCAGCCTGGGCGGCAGCGGCAGCTCGGCCAGCGCCCTGCCGTGCGCCGTCAGCGCCCCCTCGCCGTCCAGCGCCTCCAGCCGTTCGAGCAGGGCCCGCGCCTCGGCGAAGGCGCCGCCCGGCGGCATGTCAAGAAACGCCAGCTGGTCCGGCGACCGTGCGCCCCACCGCGCCAGATCGAGGGCCAGGCCCGACAGGTCGGCTTCCAGGATCTCGGGCCGCGCGAACGGGACCAGGGCCCGGGTCTCGGGCTCCTCCCACAGGCGGTAGCAGACACCCGGCTCGGTCCGTCCGGCCCGGCCCCGCCGCTGATCGGCCGCCGCCCGGGACACCCGGACCGTCTCCAGCCGGGTCAGACCGCTGGACGGGTCGTAGCGCGGCACGCGGGCGAATCCGCCGTCGATGACCACCCGCACCCCCTCGATGGTCAGGCTGGTCTCGGCGATCGAGGTGGCCAGCACCACCTTGCGCCGCCCGGCCGGCGAGGGACTGATCACCGCGTCCTGCTCGCGCGGATCCATCGCGCCATACAGCGGGGCCAGATCGATGTTCGCCGCCAAGCCGACCTCGGCCAGCCGGTCGCGGGTGCGAAGGATCTCGCCCTGCCCCGGCAGGAACACCAGCACGCTCCCCGTCTCCTCCGCCAGCGCCTTGCGCACCCCCCGGGTGATCTGGTCCTCCAGCCGCACGGCGGGGTCGCGGCCCAGATAACGGGTCTCCACGGGCCAGGCCCGCCCCTCGCTCTCGATCACCGGCGCGCCATCCAGCAACCGCGCCACGGCCGCGCCATCGAGGGTGGCGCTCATCACCAGCAGCCGCAGGTCCTCGCGCAGCAGGCCCTGGCTGTCGCGCGCCAGGGCCAGCCCCAGGTCGGCGTCGAGGCTGCGTTCGTGAAACTCGTCGAACAGGACGCCGGCGACCCCCTCCAGGCCGGGATCATCCTGAATCATCCGGGTGAAAATACCCTCGGTGACGACCTCGATGCGGGTCGCGGCCGAAACCTTGCTGTCCGTGCGCACGCGATAGCCGATGGTGTCCCCGACCCGCTCGCCGAGGGTCGCGGCCATCCGCGCCGCCGCCGCCCGCGCCGCCAGCCGGCGCGGCTCCAGCAGGATCAGCTTGCCGCCCGCCATCCACGGCTGATCCAGCAACGCCAGCGGCGCACGGGTGGTTTTGCCGGCCCCCGGCGGCGCGACCATCACCGCGCTGGACCCGTTAACCAGGGCCGCCTTCAGCTCGGGCAGGATTTCCTCAATCGGCAGCATCGGGGATGCGTTTAGTGCCCTAAATCGTCCACGTCACCGCAAGGCGTTGCGCGGCGCTGCTTTACTGCTAACGTCCCGCCCCTGTGACCGTCGGCGGGGAGCCGGCTTTAGGGGAGCGAGACGCATGTCCGCAGACGCCGCACCACGCGGAAACCGACTTTTTCTCAAGAAATCCATCGAACAGATTCAGCATGAGTCTGACAGTCACCAGCTGAAGCGCTCGCTGGGGCCGATGAACCTGCTGTTCCTCGGCGTCGGCTGCATCATCGGTGCCGGCATCTATGTGATGACCGGCAACGCCGCCGCCAACTTTGCCGGACCGGCCGTGCTGCTCTCCTTCGTTCTGGCCTTCTTCGCCTGCGTGTTCGCCGGTCTCTGCTACGCGGAACTGGCCTCCACCATGCCGGTGGCCGGCTCGGCCTACACCTACAGCTACACCGCCCTCGGCGAGATCTTCGCCTGGACCATGGGCTGGCTGCTGGTTCTCGAGTACGGCGTCGCCGCCTCGACCGTGGCCGCCGGCTGGTCGGCCAATGTGGTCAGCCTGCTGCACCAGTTCGGGATGATCATCCCGGTGGAATGGACCACCTCCTTCATCGAGGCCCAGACCACCGCTGGCGGAACCATCTTCGCCCCCAGCGGCGGCGCCAACATTCTCGGCGCGGTCGGCATCCTCACCGTGACCGCCCTGCTGATGCTGGGCGTCTCCGAGTCCGCGTCGGTCAACAACGTCATCGTGCTGATCAAGGTCGGCATCCTGCTACTGTTCATCGCCATGGGCATCGCCTTCATCAATGTCGCCAACTGGACGCCGTTCATCCCGGCCAACGAGGGCGGCTTCAAATACGGCTGGCCAGGCATCCTGCGGGCCTCGACGGTGATCTTCTTCGCCTATGTCGGGTTCGAGGCGGTCTCCACCGCCGCCGCCGAGGCGCGGAACCCCAAGAAGGACATCCCCTTCGGCATCCTGGGATCCCTGCTGGTCTGCACCCTGATCTACATGGCCGTCGCCGCCGTCCTGACCGGCGTCGTGCCCTTCCGTGAACTGGGCGTGCCCGCCCCCATTGCCCTGGCGGTGGACAAGATGGGCATGGGTTGGTTCTCGCTGCTGATCAAGGTCGGCACCGTCGCCGGTCTGTCGTCGGTGATGCTGATCCTCACCTACGCCCAGAGCCGGGTCTTCTACGCCATGGCGCGCGACGGCCTGCTGCCGCGCTTCTTCGCCATCCTGCACAGCAAGTTCCGCACCCCCTGGGTCGGCACCCTGATCCTGGGCGTGGTCATCGCCTTCGCCGCGGCCATGCTGCCGATCGACATCCTCGGCGACCTGGTCAGCCTCGGCACCGCCACCGCCTTCTGCATCGTCTGCGTCAGCGTTCTGTGGCTGCGTCGGGCCCGGCCGGACATGGAGCGTCCGTTCAGGGCGCCGGGCGGGGTCATCACCCCGCTGCTGGGCATCTTCTTCGCCCTGGCCATGATCGGCCCGCTGCTGTTCGACATCTACGCCAAGGCCATGGCCGGCGACATGATCCCGGCGATCCTGCTGACCGGCTACCTGATCCTGGGCGCCCTGATCTACATCGGCTACGGCTACCGCAACTCGCGGCTCGGCAAGGGCCTTGGTCAGATCGATGACGATGGTCCCGGCCCGGGCGCGCTCGGCGCCCAACTGCATGGCATCGGCGATCCGAAGTCGCCTGACTGATCGTCAGACCGTCCACGTCAAAGGCCCGGGAGCGATCCCGGGCCTTTTTCGTATCCGGGGTTTCAATCCCCGACCTGAACACCGATCATATGGGTGAACCTTCCACTCAGGAGCCCCGCGTGAGCGAGCCCCCCATCCGCGCCGTCATCGCCCCGGTCACCCCGCTGCAGCAGAACTGCACCATCGTCTGGTGCACGAAGACGAAGAAGGCCGCCATCATCGATCCCGGCGGCGAGGCCCCGCGCCTGCTCAAGGCGCTGGAAGATCACGGCCTGACGCTGGAGAAGATCTGGATCACCCACGGCCACATGGACCACGCCGGGGCGACCTCGGCCATCAAGGCCGCGACCGGCGCCCCCATCGAAGGACCCCACCCCGACGACCAGTTCTGGATCGACCGCATCGAGGCCAGCGGCCAGCAGTACGGCATCCCCGAGGCAAAAACCTTCACCCCCGACCGCTGGCTGCACAACGGCGACGTGGTCACCCTCGGCGAGACGCAGTTCGAGGTCTACCACTGCCCGGGCCACACCCCCGGCCATGTGATCTTCTTCCACCGCGAGGCGCGCTTCGCCCAGGTCGGGGACGTGCTGTTCAAGGGCTCGATCGGCCGCACCGACTTTCCGCGCGGCAATTTCAACGACCTGATCGAGGCCATCACCGGCAAACTGTGGCCGCTGGGGGACGACGTCGCCTTCGTCCCCGGCCACGGGCCGATGAGCACCTTCGGGTTCGAGCGCAAGGCCAACCCCTACGTCTCGGACCTGGCCCTGCAGTCCTCGCGGGCCGAACCCGCCGAGGATCTCGCGCCGCGCGGCAGCTGACCGCCCCAGCGGCCCCGGGGTCTCAGCGACGTTGGGGCCGCATGGCCGCCTGCTCGGCGGCGTCCAGCTTTCCGTCCTTGTTGGCGTCGGCGCCTGCAAAGCGTCGGGCGGCTGCGGCGTTGAATTCGTCTCGCGTGACCTTGCCGTCCCTGTTGGCGTCGGCTGCGGCCAGTGGATTGCGCCCGCCCATGAAGGCGGCCACCCGGTCCTGCTCGGCCTTGTCGATGACCCCGTCGCTGTTGGCGTCCATCCGCTTGAAGCGCTGGGCGCTGGCGGCCAGGTGCTCGGCCTTGCTGACGAAGCCGTCGTTGTTGGCGTCGGCCGACGGCGGGCGCCCCTGGGCCAGGGCGGCGCTGGCGCTGATGAGAACCAGGGCTGAGGCCAGGGTGAGACGGCGGATCATGGGGCAGCTCCGATGAAGACGAGGCCCCTGTCTGGGACCGGACGGTTGCAGCCGTATGTCCGCCCTGCAATCGTGGAGAGACGCGCGCCTGCGCATATGGCCGCATGGAGCAGACCTTGACCCTCGACGCCCAGACCCCGGCCGATAGCCCCGCGCGCATCCTGATGGTCGACGACGACCCGGGCATCCGCGACGTGGTCTCCGAATTCCTCGGCCAGCATGGCTATCAGGTGGAAACCGCCGGCGACGCACGCGGCATGGAACAGGCCCTGGCCCGGGGCCCGGTCGACCTGATCGTGCTGGATGTGATGATGCCCGGCGAGGACGGCCTGTCGATCTGCCGCCGACTCACCAGCCAGCCCGGCGGGCCCGCCATCATCATGCTTTCGGCCATGGGCGAGGACACCGACCGCATCGTCGGCCTTGAGCTTGGCGCCGACGACTACCTGCCCAAGCCCTGCAATCCCCGCGAACTGCTGGCCCGCATCCGGGCCGTTTTGCGTCGTCGCCGGGAGCCGGCGCCCGGCGTCGAGGACGGCATGAGCGCCACCTGCCACTTCGCCGGCTGGCGGCTCGATCTGGTCCGCCGCGAGCTGCGCTCGCCGGAGGGCGTGGTGGTCAACCTCTCCAGCGGCGAGTTCTCCCTGCTGCGCGCCTTTGTCGAACGCCCGCAGCGGATTCTCACCCGCGACCAGTTGCTGGACATGGCCCGGGGCCGCGACTCCGACGCCTATGACCGCGCCATCGACGTCCAGATCAGCCGCCTGCGGAAAAAGCTCGACGACGGCTCCAACGGCGGCGAACTGATCCGCACCATCCGCAGCGAGGGCTACATGTTCGCCCCCAAGGTCACCCGCAGCTCATGAAGACCCCCTTCCGGGCGGCGCCGCTGTTCGCCCAGGTGATGGGGCTGGTCATCATCAGCCTGCTCGCCGTGCCGCTGATCAGCACCGCGATGCTCTTTGGGCTCCCTCCGCCCGCGCCCGAGGCCTATCGGCTCAGCGAGGTCGCCGCGGCGCTGAAAGCCCCCGGCGCCTATCCGGTCGCCGACGGCCGCCCCCTGCTGTCCAAGTTGCGCAACAAGCAACCGGAAGAGCCGGCCCGGCGATCGCGCTGGCGGGAGGACTTCCGCCGGCAACTGGCCCAGGCGCTGGACGTCGCGCCGGATCGCATCGTCATCATCACCGACAGCCCGGCCAGGATCCTGCTGCGGGTCGATCGCCGGATGGAGACGCGGATCTTCCGCATTGGTCCGCCACCGGGCCCGCCGCCGGACGGCAAGCGGGGTCCAGGTTGGGAGCGCCGCACCGACGAGCGGGTGATCTTCGCGCCCTTCAAGGTCGCGGTTCGTCAGGACGACGGCCGCTGGCTGCTGGTCAAGCCCAAGCCGGCCCTGAGGTGGGACGCCTGGCAGATCAGGGTCCTGATGACCCTGACCCTCAGCATCCTGCTGATCGCGCCCCTGGCCTGGCTGTTCGCCCGCCGGCTGGCCGCCCCGATCGGCGCCTTCGCCCGGGCCGCCGATCGCCTCGGCCGCGATCCGCGCTCCCCGCCGCTGGAAATGACCGGCTCCAGCGAGGTCACCGCCGCCGCCGCCGCCTTCAACCAGATGCAGGAGCGGCTGCGGCGCTACGTCGATGATCGCACCGCCATGGTCGGCGCCATCGCCCACGACCTGCGCACCCCCCTCACCCGGCTGAAATTCCGCATCGAGGCCGCGCCCGATGATCTCAAGGCCAAGCTGGCCGGGGACATCGACCAGATGGAGGCGATGATCGCCGCCACCCTCGGCTTTGTCGGCGACGCCACCCGCCCGCGCGAGCGCACCCGGCTCGAACTGGCCTCCCTGGTGGAAAGCGTGCTCGACGAGGCCGCCGAGACCGGCGCCCAGGCCTCGGTCGATCGCACCGACAAGCTGGTCATCGACGGCGATCCGGTCGCCCTGCGCCGGCTGGTCAACAATCTGGTCGACAACGCCCTGAAATACGGCGGCGCGGCCCGGGGCCGGGTGTTCGCCGACGGCCACGACGCGGTCATCGAGATCGACGACGACGGTCCCGGCGTGCCCGACCATGAGCAGGAGCGGGTGTTCGAGCCCTTCTTCCGGGGCGAACCCTCGCGCAACCGGGAGACCGGCGGCATCGGCCTTGGCCTGGCGGTGGTCCGCTCAGTCGCCCGGGCCCACGGCGGCGACGCGGTGCTGATCAACCGTCCCGGCGGCGGTCTGACCGCCCGGGTCACGCTGCCCCTCTAGACGCCCGGCCACCGCAACATCGGCGCAATCGCCCCGCCACACCCCCGCCTTGTCCCGCTGCCAGACCGACAAGCCCGACCGGAGACCCGGACCACAATGATCGCTCGCCTCGCCCTGATCGCCATGCTGCTCGCCGCCGCCCCCGCCCTGGCCCAGCCCGGTCCGCCGCCGGGCGGACCTCCCGGCGAGCCTCCCCGAGCCGGCCCCGGCGACCGCGACGGCGACGGTCAGCGGCCGCCGTTGCAGATCTTCATCAGCCCGGCGGGCGAGCCTTTCCGCGCGCCGCTGGACGCCCCCTACCCGGTCGCGACCTGGTTCGCCGGCGCTGACGCCGATCACGATGGCGTCCTGACCCGGGACGAATTTGTCGCCGACTCCCTGCGCTTCTTCGCCGTGCTGGACGTCGATCACGACGGCTGGATCGACGGCTTCGAGGCCAACGACTACGAAAAGACCGTGGCCCCGGAGATTCTTTCCCGCTCGGCGATGCTGCAGGCCGAACCGCGCCGCGGCCCGCGAAAGGCCGCCATCGGTTCGCGGATCAACCGGCCGGGCAACGTCCCCGGGACCTACGGCCTGGACCGCAGCGGCGCCGGCCTCTACGGCCTGATCAACGAGGTCGAGCCGGTGACCGGCCAGGACGGCGACTTCAACCGCCGCATCGACCGGAAGGAAGCGACCGCCGCGGCGAAGGACCGCTTCCGCATCCTCGACAAGGACGCCGACGGCAAGCTGACCCTCGGCACCCTGCCCAAGACGCCCCTGCAGAAGGTTCTCGAAGAGCGCGCGGCGGAATAGGTCCCGTCCGGAACTCGAATCCCCTGCTGTCAACGTCCGTCCAGCGACGATACTCCGGAGGTATGGGTCAACGCGAAATGACTGTGACTGGACTTCGCCATCCGCTCGCCAAGTTCATGCAGCGGCGCGGCCGACGCCGGCAGACCGCGTTCATGAGCGATCTGGGCGAGGAGCAGCAATCCTTTGATCTTGTGAAGTCGGAGATCATTCATGGATGAGATTTCTAGGCTTTGAGCGACCAGAGAGCCCGCCAATCGGGTTTCGCCCTGAGACAGCAGCAGAGACGCTCGCAACAGGTTTGCCTCGCAGATAAGACGCGGCATTCCGACATTTCGCGCGTAGCGCTCGACTTCATCCAGCTGTAGGTGAAGGTTCGGACGCTCGCTTGGTCCAGCATGATCAATGCGATGCTTGACCAGCGACAGAACCGCCATGTGCCGGATGTCTTCATGGGCGCCGGCCTGCGCCAAGTGAACAGGGTTTTGATCGACTGTCGGGCTTCCTCAACACGCGGTGTCTGAAGATTTCGCAGCAGATCTCCCCTGTGCCGGGAGAATATGCTGGCGGCTCGTGATCGACCGACCGCCGAAAGATCACGGATCGCCCTCTCATAGCGGGCAAGGGCCGCGTCCACCTCGCCGGCCAGGTGGGAAATCAAGCCCAGATAGCCTTCCGCGATCATCGGCGGCACCGGATGTTCGCCGACCATGTCGACAATCCGGGTCAGATACTCCTTGGCCTGGAAACCATGGCCACGCTCGATATCGACGACGGCCTTGTTGAGCAGCAACCGGACATGGAGCGCGCCGGTTTCGTCAGGCTCGATGCGTTTGGCGGCGCGCAGAGCAGCCTCCAGCAAGGCCTGGGCGTCGGAGAGCTTTCCCTGCACCAGAGAGAGGACCGCGCATTCGTTGTAAAGCCAGACAATCTCCTCGGCGTAGAAAGGCGGCGCCGCATTCTCCAGCCGAGGCGGCCTCGGCACTTCGGCCTCCATCGTCTTCAGCCATCTGTCATACTCGACGCCGGCTCGGATCAGCCAGCGAACACGCCGGCGATGCTGCTCGAAATACCCTTCATGGCCCGGCGAGCCATTTTCGTCAGCGCCGGCATCGTTGAATCGCGCCAGGACGGCGACCGAATAGACCGCCCGCATGATCCCGTAGGCTGCTCTCAGCAGCCTCTGCCGCAGCGACGCGTCCTGCTCAGCCTTGAATCGAGACGCGTTCTCGTCGGCGCCCGGATACCCTGACAGGGCTTCGATCAGGTCAGACAGTTTCCTGTGAGCATCATGGGTCAATCGCGGCAGGTCGTCCGGCTGGGTGGCGAACAGGGACAGAGTGAACTGGTCCGCATCGGTAAATTCGACGCTGGGGGCCCCCAGCTTTTCGAACACAAAGCGCTGGACCAGATGATGCACCGCGTAGCGCTGATGCCCGTCGTATCCAACTTCGCCTTCCCTCGTTGCGTCCCGTTCGCTTTGTGACGACTTTCCATCAGGTGACAAACGAAATGCCAAGCATCTGTTCACCGCTAGCTTGAGAACCTCACGGACGCATTGGCGGTAGTCCTGGGTTGTGAAAGCTTCGCCCGGCCTGAGCTTGTGACACGCTTCCTGAATTCTGGGACACCATGCCAGGACGTCCACCTCAACCGGTTGTCCGATCACCGAGATGTGCCAGATTACCTCCATCATCAGGTTGAATTGAGCTGTGCTGGAGACGTCCGACGGTTCGTATTTCATTTCACCGGGGCCGGCTTTGCCTTCGGTGGGAACCAGGATTTTCAGCGGTAAGATTTTGCCCTGCTCATGGTGCCTTCGGAACAGCGACAACACCAGATCGATGACAATGTCGGAAATGCGCTGCTGTGGAACCCCAACCAGCGCCAGGACCGCCCGCTCCAAGTAGCGGTCGATACGAGCGCCGATATCCGCGACGGCTCTCCTAGGAACTGTCGTTTTCTTCTCCGCTTCCCCGGCTTCCTTTGCCAGATCGGTCGTAATTTCGTGCGCGCCCGCCATCAGCAGCGTCAAGAGAATCCGACTCCCACCAACTGCCTTGTGCAGTTCTTTCATTCGCCCTTCGTAGGCGCGGATCGCTTCGAGAATATCTTCGCATTGGCCATTCAAGTCAGCGGAGCCGAGCGTTCCCATGACTGGCGTCAGGATTCTCGCGATCGTCTCCTCGTCAACGCTGGCCGCCGTGGGACCCGATTGCTCGCGAAGGTCTTTAATAAGCCCCTCAAATCGGCTCTCAAGATTGCCTTCGTCTGCGGAGACCTGGCCGACCTCAAGCAACAGCCACAACAGGACGATACTCGGGGAAAACAACTGGCTCGGCGGCAAGCCGGGAACCCCATTCCAGAGCCCATCTGGACGGAGTTCATTCAGCATCAACCGAACCCGGTTGCGGAAGCCCGGAGCGTGCAGATCAAAGATGTCCGGAAGGCCGCCATCGTGATCGCGATCATAGAACTTCTCCACCCACGTCCCCAGTTTTCCGCCCCCTGTCAGCAGGGCGTGCCGGGCCAGCAGCAGGGCAATCCGCGGAAAGTAGGCAGTAGTAATAACCGACGCGCGCGTCTCGTGGAGCACGTGAATCGCCATGACTGACGAAACCGGCGGCATCACGCCCTTTTTGTCGGAAATGGTGACTGTGCTCGACCGCCAGGGATCAGCCAGTCGTTTCTCGGCGGGCGGACGCCAGTCCAGGTCCACAACCCTCCCCGTCGGCCTGATCGCGTTGGGTCTGTCAAGTTCAACCCCCATCGCCTCGTAGTACTGTTCACCCTGTAGACGGCTCTTGGAGTTGTTTGTTGGTCGATGAAGAATGAGCGGCCTGATGCCTTCACGACCCGCGCCGCCTCTGAAAATACTCGGTAGATTGGTATCCTGGCACACCAGAACTATGTCGATTGGAGCGGATGCGAATCTCTCATCAATCAACAGGTTGAATAGACGCTTTACCTGACCGTTCTTGGGGTTTCCCTTATGGTCAAACAGCATGCCAATGAAGTTGACGGCGATCAGCACCCGCTTGTCCCGGACGACGGATTCCCACTCGCTGGCGGCCTGTGTCCACTCGGTCAGCGCGGCTTCCAAAGTTCTTGTTCTGTCGCGATTGAGGCTCTGGAAGTCGCTGTTCATCAGATCCGTAACGGCCTGGCTGGCGTCAGCTACCTTTGGCCTGTTGCGATGAAGAAAGTCGGCAATTCCATCAAAGACCGACATCACCTCATGCCCGAAACTGAGATTGTAGAATCCCGCCGCCGCCCACTTTTGGTCCGGGCCGAGCGCCTTCAGGAATTGATAGAACTTCGGAGAAACCTTCTTGCCTGAACCCAAATCTTCCGCGGCCACGCCTATGCTCTCAAGCACGTTGAAGAAGTGTCCCTTTCCCACCCCCCGGCGTCCCGCGATCGTGAGGACGCGGCGTCCTCTTGCATTCCGATAGCGCTCGGCCTCGTCGGAATCCTTGCTCAGCGCGCCAACGAGATTGTAGAAGGTTTGCGCGGGCGCCCCGTTATAGAAACGTCCGTCGGAAGCTTCCTTCTGGGGCGAGTCCGGGCGTTGGATCTTGTGACGATGCTCAAATCGCATTCCCTCGTACCAGGATTCCACCTGACCGTAGATTGCGCGGCCCTGGTCGGCCGTCCCCTCCTCTGATCTGGGCGCTTGAGAGAATACGGGCGGGCGGGGATTTGGCAACTTGAACCAGTCCGTCTTCCAATCATCCCACTGCCAACGAGCTCGCATCAGGCGCGCACAGGTAAAAATGGCCAGCATGGAATCTGTCGAACCTTCCAAGACAGACTTAGCTACGTCGCCCTCCTTCGCCACCTTCTTGAAGAGCGAAGAAATATTCGGCTTGGTCTTTCGATTGAAATTTTTCAAATGCGCTGCCAGATCGCCGGAGCGCCTGTGATCATGTATTTCGAATTTTTTAATTTCCTCTATAACGGCCTTCGACCATCGTAACACCGTATTAATTATCTCGACATCGCCCCCAATACTCAGCCCTTCCGAAACTTCCTCGTGAATGCACTCGAGACAGTCCGGCGGCGCCAGCACGCCCTCGTCCGACCGCCAGGGACGATCCGGTCGATCTGCCTTGGCTCTCTCCGCCGCCATGGTCCATTTCGGACCCTTTTCAATTTTGGCGACAATGTCTGCGCGGATGCGGAGCACCTCGGTCAGGCCGTTGCTGAGCTCTTCCAAGGAGGCGTCGCCACCGGTCTGATCTTTGGCGTTGAGACTTTTGTTTACGTTCCCGATCGCGGCTATGAACTCCAGAAGCTGGTTCTTCAGCCCCAGCGCCCAGGGCAGCCACTCGAACGAATGTCGCTCCGCCTCGGCGATCGTCCAGCCGCCTCCGGGCTGACGGCGGATCGGTGAAGCCGCATCGAAGGCCGCAATCCCGAAATGAATGCTGTAGACGCCGTAGCGACCAAGCAATGCGATCTTCTCCTCGTAAGTCTTTCGCCGTTCCGCCATCGCCGGGATCAAGGCGATGGCGATGCGATCACCCACCCGGGAGGGTGTGCTCATAAACTGCCGAAGAGGCCGTAGTAGATCGTCTTCGCCCACGTTGGAGCCGACAAAGAGAATTGGATTGCCGCCAAACGCCATGCTGATGGCGTCATCGGCGATGTCTCGATGGTCACCCGGACTGAGATACTGGCGCTGGTAGTCCGTCTCGGTGACAATAATATCAGCGCCGTCTTCCTCCCGGCCCGCCTTCCCGTGCAGGTAAACGACCGCGGCGCGCCGTTCGCGATCCCTGACCGCGAAGGTCATCAGATGGCTCGCGTTGTGGCCGTGAAAGACGATCCGCTCAGCCCGGGGTCTTAGCAATGACGAATGGTCGTCACTCCGCGCTGATCCATGACCGTCCTGCCGATACTCCAGATCACCAAACAGGCGCTCAATCTCGTGATCATAATTGGTGGTGATGAAGCGGTTAATGCCTAGGCGTTCCAGCAAGTGCAGGAGCGGGTCCCGCCTTGCCGGGGACAGAGCCTTCCGGGGAATGGGCGGTCGGGCGTTGACAGTACCGGCGCGTCCGCCTTCGCCTTCCCCTGCCTCGGCCGCGTCGCACAGGTATGTTTGCACCCAGCCATTCGCCTTGGTAGCGGCAGAAGATCTGAGAAGTTGTCCAATGACGCCGATGAAGAAGCGCTCGGTCGGAAGAATATACTGGGTCTCTTGCCCGGCGTCTCCGGGATGACCATCCCTCGGGCTTAGACGAGCAGAAATCTGGTGCCCAATTTTCAGGAGTCCATCTGACCACCCCGGGGTGCGCTCTTTGCCCTTCTCCTCCTGATCGCTAAAATCTTTGAGCAAATGATCCAGACTTGCCTTTGTGAACACACGCAAGAGCTTGTCATCCGGAAGGGCCTTGGGTGCCAATTTCAGCTTCGTCGATAGTTCATCGACAATGGACCGTGCATGCCCCATCTGGTCCTTGGCCATATCCATTGTGCGTTGGCGCAGACTTTGAGAATGATGCACCCAATCATCCCAGCCGGCCCGGCGGGCGACCTCTGCCAGCGCCTGATCCAGCTGTTCGCATAGCTGGAACATCATCGGAAATCGCTCGGCTTTGACGTCAAGGCCGCTCTCGCCAACGAGCGTATCGAGCACCTTCTTGAGCCTAGCGATGTGACCATGACTGGCCAGGAAGTCACCCTGGCCTTCGTGCCTGCCGCTGTTCCACCGCTCTTCCGTCTGTTCCAGCCTCTTCTTGACGCCCTCAACCTGGCTGTCGACTAGGTTCTGAACCCATAAAGGTTGCTGGCTGAGGTCGGCGCTGATTCAAGGCTTCCGAAAGGAGCCTTGAGATGGCGCGATATGACCTTAGCGAGGTGGAGTGGCGGCTGATCGAGCCGCTGCTTCCGAACAAGCCGCGG
>WGLL01000007.1 GCA_016125585.1 Caulobacter sp. | reverse complement strand
TGGTGTCGTTGCCGCCGCCGACGCTGGCGACGAAGTGGTCGATCCCCGCCCCGCCGGTCAGGATATCGTCCCCCGCCCCGCCGTTCAGGGTGTCGGCGCCGTTGCCGCCCTGCAGCAGATCATCGGCCGCGGCCCCGTTCAGCACATCATCGCCGTCCAGGCCCTGGATCTGGTCGCGGCCGGAGGTGCCGTTCAGCGTCTCGCCCGACGCCGTGCCGGTGATCAGGTTGTAGGTCGGCGGCGGCGGTGGCGGCGGAGGAGGCGGAGGCGGCGGTGAAGAGAGGAAGCTGGCGCTGGTCACGGTCGCCGCGCTGACGCCCTTGAGCAGAGCGGTGACGCCGCTGACAAAGGTGACAAGGGTGTCGGCGCCGCTCTGGACGACGCTCAGGTGGCCGCCAAAGGCGGTGTCATCGATCAGGTCTGTCCCGACCACGAAGTCCATGACAGTGTCGTTGCCGCCGCCCGGGGCAAAGACGAAGACGTCCGCGCCGGCGTCGCCGATCAGGATGTCGTTGCCCGCTCCACCAGCCAGATGGTTGGCTGCGGCGTTGCCGTGCAGCAGGTCCGCCCCCGACCCGCCGATGGCGTTCTCGATCACGGCGCCGATGGCGATGGCGACGTTGCCGACCATCGGATTGCCCAGATAGCTGCCGACGCTGGAGAAGAAGCCTTCCCGCAGATCGATGGTCTGGTTGTTGCTGTAGCCGGAGAAATCGAAGGTGTCGTTGCCGCCGGCGTCCCAGACCGCGAAGACCAGCCGGGTGGTGGAACTTGTGGCGATGAACCAGGGACGATCGGCGTTCGAGTTGAAGCCGTAGACGGTGTCGCCGGTGCGGGTGGTGGTGTTGACGCCGTAGGTCCGCTGGGCCGCCGCGATGTCGTCCAGCATGATGGTGCCGGGGTAGGACGGTCCGAAATAGGCCCCGGTGTTGTCCTCGGTGAAGTAGCTCATCACCGTGTACTGGTGGCTGTCCTCGTAATATTCGGCCGAGGTGGCGTAGTCGAAGGTGGTGTCGGGACCGGCGTTGTAGGCGCCCGGGTGGGAAAAGCCGATCGCGTGGCCGATCTCGTGCACCAGGGTCAACTGACCATAGTTGCCGATCTGGGGATTGGTCGCCGAACCGCTGTACTTGACCCAGACGTCGCCGCCGGTGGGGTTCTGGCTCGGCAGGTAGGCGAAGGCCGCGGCGCCGGCCGCGCCGGTGGCGTAGTTCCCGAACAGGATGGTAGCGTTGTTGGAATAGGCCCCCTCCCCCGTCGTGCCCGAGCCAACCCGCTGGAACACGACATTGGCCACGTCCGACCATGAGGCGAGGGCCAGGATGGCGGCGTTGATCTGCAGGTCGGTGAAGCGGGTGAAGCCGCCCGTGTCATCGGGCATGGTGGTCGGCGCTGTCGACCGGAAGGCGTAGGTGACAATCGACGGGGCGCCGCCCCAGTAGGGGTCGTCCCAGCGGTTGTTCTCATCGGAAACGCCCGGCTGGATATAGAAATCGTTCCAGGAGGCGTAGGTGCGATCCAGATGCACCGCCGCCTGGGCGATGGTCTTGGAGACCTTGCCGTTACTGGCCGTGCCGCCCCGTTCGTCAGCGTTGAGGAAATAGTCGGGGCTGTCGGGCCCGTCGCCGGACCCGCGGATGGCGACGAGGGTCTTGGATTCGGAGACGACCCCGGCGCAGGCGGCGCAGGCGCAGTGGAAGACGACGCCTTCACCGTCCTCCGCCGGACCCAGGGCCAGATCGGCGAGCGCATCGACATGGCCCAGGCTGGTGAAGTTCAAGGACTCCCGCGCAAAGATCCTGGCCTCCACACCAGCATCGGGGGCGGTGTCATCCATCGCGTCAGGACGCGCGACGATGTCATCGCCAAAGTCATCAAATCCAGCCAGCAGGTCGGTTTCGCCAGAGCCCTCGACGCCGATGCGGTAAGCCATTCAACCCTCATCCACTCTTCCGGCAGGACAGCCGGATGGAGTCTGGCGCGTGGCGGAATCCATCGCCCCGCAGCCGACCAACCATGCCCCGGCGCGGAACACACAATCCACGCCTCTCCCATCCGTGGCTAAGGTTTAGGCCGATCTGGCTGACAAGACAATGTGGCCGGTCTGCGGTTCAATGCCGCCCGGGACCGGCATCCGGCGTCAGCTGGACTCGGACTCGCCGACGGCGCGGATGACCTCACGACAGAAGGCGGGCAGATCATCGGGATTGCGCGAGGTGATCAGGTCGCCGTCCACCACCACCTCCTCGTCGACCCAGGTGGCGCCCGCGTTTTCGAGGTCGGCCTTGAGCGAGGGCCAGGAGGTAAGCCGGCGACCTTCGACGGCTTCGGCGTTGATCAGGGTCCAGGGACCGTGGCAGATCGCGGCGATCGGCTTTCCGGCCGCCCGGAAGCTGCGGACGAAGGCTATGGCTTCCGATTCCAGCCTCAGCGCATCAGGATTGATCACCCCGCCGGGCAGGACGATGGCGTCGTAGTCCTCCGCCCGGGCCCCGGCCAGGGCGCGGTCGACGGCGACCTTCCGGCCCTTGTCATGATGTTCCCAGCCCTGGATGGCGCCGTCTTCCGGCGAAACCACCTCCACGGTCGCGCCGGCCTTTCGCAGCGCCTCGACCGGCGCTTCAAGTTCAGACTGTTCAAATCCGTTGGTGGCGAGGACCGCGACGCGGCGGCCCGAGAGGTCTTGTGACATGGGAGTCTCCTGCAAGATCGGAGCAGGGGAAACCCTCGCGCAGGACGACCGTTCCATCCACCGAACCATGCATAGGGCCACGGCAGCTGGCGATCACCGGCGCGGCCAGCGGGCCGCCCTCGGCCGCGTGGCGCGAAACACCGGGCATCCAGTCGGCGCCGACCCCGCCCCGCCGAATATCGTCAAGGATCGAAAGCTTGGTGTCGCCAGGCGGCATGGCTGCGGATGCAACCACGTCGGTGGGTGTGGGCCACTCATCCGCAGTCGCCCCGGTTCCGGCGGCGATCCGCGTTTTGCTTGGCTACGACCGGCCATTAACGCCCCCCGATACTACCGGGAAGATTCTTCGTCAGGTCCGCCCGATCGAGCGATGACGCCCCTACCGCGCGAACTTCTGGAACTTGATGCGGTGCGGGATCAGGCTTTCGACGCCGAGGCGACGCTTCTTGTCTTCCTCGTACATTTCAAAGTTGCCCTCGAACCATTCCACGTGGCTGTCGCCCTCGAAGGCGAGGATGTGGGTGCAGAGACGGTCGAGGAACCAGCGGTCGTGGCTGATGACCACGGCGCAACCGGCGAAGCCTTCCAGGGCCTCCTCGAGGTTCTGCAGGGTTTCGATGTCGAGGTCGTTGGTCGGCTCATCGAGCAGGATGACGTTGCCGCCGGTGGCCAGGGTCTTGGCCAGGTGGACGCGGTTGCGCTCACCGCCGGACAGCAGGCCGACCTTCTTCTGCTGATCGCCGCCCTTGAAGTTGAAACTGCCGACATAGGCCCGGGAGTTCAGCTCGCGCTTGCCGACCATCATCACGTCGGTGCCGCCGCTGATCGCCTGCCAGACGGTGTCATCGGGATTCAGATCGTCCCGGCTCTGGTCGACGTAGGCCAGCTTGACCGTCTCGCCCAGGCGCAGGGAACCGGCGTCGGGGGTCTCCTGGCCGGTGATCAGCTTGAACAGCGTCGACTTGCCGGCGCCGTTGGGGCCGATGACCCCGACGATGCCGTTCGGCGGCAGCTTGAACGACAGGCCCTTGAACAGCACCTTGTCGCCGTATTCCTTTTCCAGGTCTGTGACTTCCAGCACCACGTTGCCGAGGCGCGGGCCCGGCGGAATCTGGATGACCGCATGGGTCTGGGCCTGACGGCTGTTTTCCTGTTCGCGGACCATCTCCTCATAGGCGGCGAGACGGGCCTTGGACTTGGCCTGGCGGGCCTTGGCGCCGGAGCGGACCCATTCCAGTTCGCGGGTCAGGGCGCGCTGACGGGCTTCGGATTCCGACTGCTCCTGAACCACCCGCTTGGTCTTCTGCTCCAGCCAGCCGGAGTAGTTGCCCTCGAAGGGGATGCCCTTGCCGCGGTCCAGTTCCAGGGTCCACTTGGTCACCTGGTCGAGGAAGTAGCGGTCGTGGGTGACCAGGATGACGCAGCCGGGGAAGGCTTCCAGGTGATGCTGCAGCCAGGCGACGCTTTCGGCGTCGAGGTGGTTGGTCGGTTCGTCGAGCAGCAGCATGTCGGGCTTGCTGAGCAGCAGGCGGGCCAGGGCCACGCGGCGCTTTTCACCGCCCGACAGCTTGGTCACGCCGCTGTCGTTGGGCGGACAGCGAAGGGCATCCATGGCCATCTCGATGCGGCTGTCGATGTCCCACAGGTCGCCGGCGTCGATCTTCTCCTGGAGGGCGGTCATCTCCTCCATCAGCTCGTCGGTGTAGTTCTCGCCCATCTCGGCCGCGACGGCGTTGAAGCGGTCGAAGATCTGCTTTTCCTCGCACCAGGCGATGACGTTTTCCCAGACGGTCTTGTCCTCGTCGAGGTGCGGCTCCTGCTCCAGGTAGCCGCGCTTGACGCCGTCGGCGGCCTTGGCCTCGCCGCTGAATTCCTGATCCAGCCCGGCCATGATCTTCAGCAGGGTCGACTTGCCCGAGCCGTTGACCCCGACCACCCCGATCTTGGCGTCCGGGTAGAAGGACAGCCAGATGTTCTCGAACACCTTCTTGCCGCCGGGAAACGCCTTGGTCAGGCCTTGCATCTGGAAGATATATTGGGCGGCCATGCGGGGGCGCTCGCTCTCGTTCGATCAGGTTCGGGGGTTGGCGCGGGATGTAACGACCGCAGTGGGCGAAGGCAATGGCGCCCGGCCCTTCAGCGGCGCATGCTAACAAAATTGGAACGTGCGAAACGGCCCGTTCCGTGGAATCGATGCCCCTCTCGCCTCCTCGAGGAATCCCCGCATGTCGCTTCGCACTGTTTCTCTTCTCGCCGTCGGCGCCCTGGTCATGGCCTCCGGCGCCCAGGCCGCCCCCGACGCGATGAGCCTGCTGCAAGGCGCATGGCCGACCGAGAGCGGGAGCGTCTTCACCGTCTCCGGCACCAGCGGAAAGCTGAGCAAGGTGTCGGCCACAGACAAGGCCAGCGGCTATTCGTCCAATGACCTGCTGGTTCAGGGGCTGAAGCCGGTGGTGACCACCGATGTGAAGGGCGGCGGCCGCCGGGTGGTCTATTCGGGAACCTGCCGCTCTCCGGTTGGCGGCAAGGCCAAGGGCAAGATCGAGTGGGTCGTCAGCGATTGCGAGCTGCAGATCATCTTTCCCGCCGATGGCGGATCCGGCGTCAGGCTGGTCTCGACCAACGGCAGCCCTCTGATCCGCGGGCAGCGCGCCGCGCCGGCGCCGACAACCAATAGCCGACCCGCGGTGGCGAAGGCGGAGACCGCAGCCCCGCCGGCCGAGCCGGCTGATCCCAACGACACCTACGCCCGCCGGACCCTGACGCCGGAGGAACTTGCAGCCCAGGATGAGGCCACCGCGCGGCTGAATGCCGAGGTCAACGCCCGTAACGCCGCCGCCGAGGCGCGGGATCGCAAGCGTGACGCCGACTACAAGGCGGCCCAGGCGGCGCGGGAAGCCGAGATCCGCGCCAACCAGGCCGCCTATGATCGTCAGATGGCCGACTATCGCGCCAGGGTCGCCGCCAGCGAGGCCGCCGCCGCCAAGGCCCGGGCCGACTGGGAAGCCGCCGTCGCCGCCTGCAAGGCGGGCGACCGCAGCAAGTGCGCGCAGAACTAGGCGGTCACAGCAGGGGCCGGGGATCCAGCGGCTGGTCGTAGTAGTCGGCGATGGTCTCCAGGGCGCGGGGATTGAGCATCTCAAGCCGCCCGCGCCGGAAGCGGAACAGGCCGCGCTTTTCCAGTTTGCCGAGGGTCTCGTTGACGTGAGCCCGCGACAGGCCGAGAGCGTCGGCGAGGTGCGACTGGGTCACGGGCAGGTCCAGCACTCCGTCCCTGGCCATATCGATGCTGACCGCCCGTTTGTAGAGGTAGAGCAGCAGGGTCGCGACCCGTTCCAGGGCGGTTCGTCGCCCCACGGACAGCAGGGTCTCGTCGACCAGACCCTCCTCATGGGCCGTCAGCCAGGTCACGTCGAACCCGAGCGTGGGATGGTTGCGATAGAGGTCCCACATCTTGTTGCGGGCCAGCCGACACAGCACTGCCGGCCCGAGCGCCTCGACGCCGTGCGTCGCCGCACCGAGAAAGTTGGCCTGCACCCCGATCAACTCCCCTGGCAGCAGGAAATTGAGGATCTGTCGGCGGCCATCGGCCAGGGTGCTGTAGCGGAAGGCCCAGCCCGACAGCAGGCTGTACAAGGGCGAGCCCTCGGCGCCCTCGGCGATGATCGTCTCGCCGGCGGCATAGGTTTCCTCGCCGACCTTCATGGTCTGGATGAAATCAATCTCGTCCGGCCGCCCGGTCTTGAACGCGGGCAGTCGACGCAACGGACAAGCGTGACAGGACGAACGCATCACGGTGGCCCCCATAAGCAAGATGCCGTGCTGCTCTAGCATGGCCGCAAGCCGGATGTGCAAGCTAGCCGACGTTGCCCTGCCGGGCATGAACACGGTTGGCGTCGGCGGCCGATCAGCGGCATGGTGGCGACCGGGCGGCGCCGGACCGCCGTCTTTGCAGCGGAAATGACATGCGCCCGATCCTCGCCCTCGCGATCGCCTCAGCCCTTCCCCTCGCCGCGGCGGCCGCGCAGCCAAGCCATGTAGAGGCCGTGCAGGCCTATATCGCCCGGGCGGACCGGATCGACGGGACGCTCGGATCGATCCTGGCGCGGGACCCGACCGCTCTGGATCAGGCCGCCGAGGCGGATCGTCGGGAGGGGATGGCCGGCGCGCCCCTCGCGCTGAATGGTCGCGCCCTGCTGGTGAAGGACAACATCGACGTCGCCGGCCTGCCGAACACCGGCGGCTCTCTCGCCCTGAAGGACAATGTGCCCGCCGCCGACGCCCCGGTCATCGCCCGCCTGCGGGCGGCCGGGGTGGTGATCCTGGGCAAGGCCAATCTCTCCGAGTGGGCGAACATCCGGTCTTCGGAGTCGATCAGCGGCTGGAGCGGCGTGGGCGGCCAGACCCGCAATCCCTACGACCTGGCGCGCAGCCCCTGCGGATCCTCGGCCGGTTCCGGCGCCGCCGTGGCGGCGGGCCTGGCCTGGGCGGCGATCGGCACCGAGACCGACGGCTCGGTGACCTGCCCGTCGGCCGTGAACGGGCTGGTCGGCCTCAAACCCACGGTCGGACTGGTTTCCCGCACCGGCATCATCCCGATCAGCGCAAGCCAGGACACCGCCGGCCCGATGACCACGACCGTCGCCGACGCCGCCCTGCTGCTGACCGCCATGGCCGGGTCCGATCCGGCCGATCCAACCACCGTCGAGGCCGACAGTCACAAGACCAACTACAGTCGGGCCCTGAAAAAGGATGCCCTGAAAGGCAAGCGCATCGGCGTCATGCGTTATGCCGCCGGCTTTCACGGCGGGACCGACGAGGCCTTCGAGGCGGCCCTGACCGTGCTGCGGGATCAGGGCGCAATCCTGGTCGACATCAAGGACTTCCCCGAGGGCCGGGAAATCGGTCAGCATGAGCTGACCATCCTGCTGACCGAGCTGAAGGTCGGGCTGGCCGACTACCTTGCCGGCGCTGATCCTGAAAAGGTGCCGGTGCGCACCCTCGCCGACATCATTGCCTTCAACAAAACTCATGCGGACTCTGAACTGGCCCTGTTCGGCCAGGACCTGTTCGAACAGGCGGAGAAGACCGGCGGTCTCGGCGACCCGGCCTACATCAAGGCCCGCGACGAGGGCCAGACGCTGGCGCGCGGCGGGTTGGACAGGCTGTTGAAGGACAATGACGTGGTCGCCCTGGTCGGCCCGACCACGGGGCCCAGCTGGCTCATCGATCCGGTGCTGGGAGACCGCTACGTCGGAGGCGGCGCCGGCAACGCCGCCGCCGTGGCCGGCTATCCGCACCTGACCGTGCCGATGGGTCTGGTCAAGGGACTGCCGGTCGGACTGTCCTTCATCGGCCCCAAATGGAGCGAGGCGCAACTGCTGGCGCTGGGGTTCGCCTATGAACAGGCGTCCAGGGCGCGGGTAGCGCCGAACCTGGACTGAGCCGCCTCACAAGGCGCTGCCGGGCCCGATCTCCGGGCGGCCGGACGAGGCTCAGTCAGGCTTCTCGGGCTGGCGGATCATGGCGAGGTCCGCTTTCGAGATTCGGGCGACCACATGGGGACGCGGATCGACGACCTCGGCGATGTCATAGCGGACCGAAGCGCTCATGACCGCCCCGACTTCGGCGTCGTTGAGCCCGTAGGTGCGCTTGAGCCAGCGCGCCATGCCGCTGGTCGCCGCCTGAAGCGCCAGATCGAGGCTGTTATCGACGCCTGAAACCATGACGAAGTCTGCGTCTTCGAACCAGGGCTGGCCAAGGGAAGGGCCCTTGATCAGCTCGACCCGAAACTGAACCTCCAGCGAGGTCTCAAGCCCCTGCCCGCTGATTTCTCCATCGCCCTGCAGGGCGTGTCCGTCGCCGAGGAACAGAAATGCGCCCGCCCGAAACACCGGAAAATACAGCGTGCTCCCCTCGCCCAGCCGGCTGTAGTCGAGATTGCCGCCAAACAGGCCCAGGTCGCCGGCGTAGATGGCCTGATTGAGGGGCGGCGCGACCCCGATTGAGCCGATCATCGGCTTCAGGGCCGGCGCGAAATCGGCCAGTCTGTCGCCCGGCTCCGCCAACCGCGCCACGCCCTTCTCCCGGCCGAGAATCCAGCCTCGCCCCCATCCCTCGACCGGGGTCTGGTCATGGCCGGCGCCGACGGCCCTGTCGTTCAGCCGCCCGCTGTACATGCTGGCGCTGTCCCGACTGAGCGCGACCCGCTCAAGGTGAACGACAAGGGTGTCGCCAGGCATGGCGCCTTCGATCAGAAACGGGCCTGTCAGCGGATTGCCGGGCATGGCCCGCCAGGCCATGGCCTGGTCGCGGCCCTCATTGTCCACGGTCGTGGTGCGGACCGTATCGCCGGGCCGCAGGACGAGCGCGGGCGGGCCTTCGCCTGAATACTGCAGAGCGTATCGGGCTGGAGAATAGTCCAGCACGCGAGCCGGCCCCGCGACCGGGGGTCTGCTCGCGACCAGGGTGATGGGAACCCCGTAGAGGGCGCCTTCGCCGCGGATGTCGCCGTCATGCAGACTGGCCTCGATGACCCCGACCTTCTCGCCGGAAAAGAACAGTTCCAGATGCGCCCGCTCGCCGCCGGTCCGGCGTCCCTTTACGGTCAGCGGGAAGAACTGGTTCTCATCGAGGGGCTCGGCGGTTCCCGCGATGGCGTCGCCGTCCTCTGAGAGCGTGATGGCGCCCGAGCCGCTGCCGCCCTCAAAGACCGCTGTCGCATTCCACTGACCCGTCCACGGTTGGCGCGCGGGCGTCGCCGCGGCCAACGGCCCAGTCGCGATGACGGCGAGCGCCAGGGCAAGGCACATCGCCCGCGATCGTCTGCCGAGACTGGTCCCGGTTCTCACTCTCCGAAGCGCGCCCTAGTAGGCCGGCTCCCGCCTGCTCCCCCAGCCGCGCTTTTTCTTCGGCGGGGCCTCGGGCGGCAGAGCGATGGGCGAGCCGTCACGCTGGAAGCCGCGATCATAGCCATCGCCTTCCCAGCCGCGGCGGTAGCCGGACGACCAGCTGTTCTCGTCGCGGAGCGATCCGGGCAGGGTCCGGCTGGACACACAGTAGAGGCCCGCGTCGAACCGCTCGCGCCAGCAGTCGCGGTCCCAATAGACCCAGTTGTCGTTCATCTCGAGAACGGCGCCCGGCTCGGCGTAGGCCGGACGACCGCCGCCGTAGAAACGATTGTGGGTGAAGCTGGCGCGGCCGGAGGCGATGTAGGCCCCGATCTCGCGCGCGCCGATCGCCGATTCCCTCACATTGAGGCTGGCCCCGGCGGAAATCACCCCGCGTTGCGAATTGCAGATCCGGCTGCGGCTCATGTCGACCTGGGCGCCGCGCTCCAGATGCAGGCCGGTGGTCCAGCCGCAGACCACCACATTGCGCAGGGACATGGTTCCGGTGCCGCTGCGCAGGCCGCGCAGAAGCAGCCCGACATCCCCCGGCGTCTCTCCGCCCCGGGCAATGATGCCGACCTGGTCGAGGCGAGACTCGCCGTTGCCGGGGGTCAGGTCGAGACCGCCCGCCTCGCCGGCGATCTTGCTGCGGGCGATGTCGATCACCGCGCCCTCGATCAGAACCGCCGGATCCCAGCTGCGGGCGTCGATGACGCTGTCGCGCATGATGACCCGGCCACCGGAGGCATAGAGGGCTGAGGCGTCGCCCCAGTACTCGACATTGGTTCGCACCAGCGCCACTTCCGCGTCCCAGGCCTCGATGCAGGGCATACGGCCGCCCTGCTCGGTCTTGAAGTTGAGATCGCGAAGCTCGACGCCCTTCACCCCCGCGGCGATCCGGATGCAGGCGTTGCCTGCGGCCGGCATGATGGTGGCGGGGGCGACGTCGGCGCCGGAGAAGATCGAGGAGCCTTCGCCGGCGATCACCACCGGATACTGGACGATGATGGTCTCGTGGCAGGCGGCGCCGCCGCGGATGTAGAGGATGCCGTTGTCGGCAATGCCCTGCAGCGCGTCGGAGATCGGCGTCGGGCCGGCTTGCGGATCGCCGCAGTCGACCACCCCGACCATCTGGTCGCGCGGATAGTCGTCGTAGTAGCCGTCATCATAGCCGGGCCGACGCGGTTGATAACCGGGACGATACGGCCGCCGGCCCCAGCGGTAGCGGCTGGGCTTCCAGCGTTCCGGACGATAGTGCGGCCGCAGCGGCGGATTGATCAGGCCGCCGAAATTGGGACGAATCTGCTGGTCCACCTTGGCGTCGGGCAGGGCCACGGCGGTTTCGGCGGCGCCGAAAGCCAGGCCCGCGGCGGTGGCGGCCGCCAGCATCAGGCGGAGCGGAAGGCGCTTGGACATCAGCGGTATTCCCCTTGGCGCGAGGGCCGGTTTTCACGCGAGACCTGGGCCAGCACCTGCTGCAGGCGTCCCGCGGAAGGCTTGAAGCCGGCCAGGGCGGCGTCGATCTGGTAGACCACCGCCTCGGCCTTGTTCTGGTCGGCGACCCCGTCCATCCCGAGGGAGAAGAAGGTCGACATGGCGTATTTCGCCTCGGCCGAGCCCTGCTTGTCGGCCTCCGAATACCAGTGGAAGGCGCGGGCGTAGTCGCGGCGCACCCCCACCCCTTCCGAATACATCACGGCCAGCACCAACTGGGCCCGGGGCGAGCCGTTGACGGCGGCGTACTGGATGGCGCGGACCTTCTCGATGCCGCTCAGGCGGCCGGTCGGCTCGCGACCGAGCATGGCCTGCAGGGTCTGGATGTCGCCGGGATAGAGATCCTGCTCGCGCTTCACCGCCTTGGGCGTGACCCGCAGATAGGTCAGGGCCTCGCTGATGTGCACGAAGGGCAGTTCACTCAGACGATCCAGGGCGATGTCGGTCGCCTCGTCGCGCCAATTGCTTTCGTCGACGTGCGGCACGCCGGAGGGCGGGGCCTCGGGCGGATAGAACTCGTAAGGCGGGATCCAGCGCTTGGCCTTGGCCTCGACGAAGGAGCCATAGCCGGCCCGTTGCGGCGAGGAGCGCTCGAAATCCTTGAGCATCACATAGGCGCCGATGTCGCCGGTCTGAACCGCGAGGTAGTTGTAGAGATAGGCGTCGACGTCGTTGCGCGGGAACAGGTTGAGCACCGACGGCGCGCCCGGCTTGTAGGGCCGGCCCCGCGCGCCCATGGCCTCGCGATTGTCCGACGGCTCGCCAAAGACGCCGAAGCTGTCGTCATGGATACGCGCCAGGGTGCGGAACCCTTCAGCGCCCTGGCTAGACAGGACGTAGATGACCCGGTCGCGAACCTTCTCCTGTTCGGAGGAGTCCATGCGCGACAGCAGCCGGTCCAGCACGGCGTAGGCGTTGCGGCGCTCGACCGCGCGGCAGTAGTCGAATCGCGAGGTGGCGGTGGCGTCGCCGTTGCTGGCCCTCCGCCCCGACGCCGAGACCTGGGCGTAGCCGTCGGGATTGCTCAGCGCCATGGCGTACCAGACAGCGGACTCGACCGGATCGTCGAGATTGCGGTCCACCGCCCGCTGCCCCTGATAGCGCCGGGCCAATTCAAGCTGGGCGAAGAAATCGCCCCGGAAGGCGCTGCGGCGAAGGGCGCGGACTTCCTGTTGCTGGGCGTTGAATTGCGGCGTCGAAACGGTGGCCAGCTGGGGTCTGGGACAGGCCGCGTCGCCCTTCTTGGTCCAGAAACCGCCCGGCGCGGTGTCACAGCCGATCAGCGGCAGGACAATGGCGGCCACGACCCCGGCGATCACGCCGCCGCGCAGGCGACGGACCGCGCTCCTCAGGCGAGAAGACGTCATATTCGCTCCGGCGGCGGAGGGAATTTCGGTGTCGGCGTCGTAGGCTTCGGACATCGCAAGCCCCCCAATAAGCTCGCCGTTAACCATATTTACTCGCGGCACAATTGGCTCCGGCCCCTTGCCTGTCAAGGTCGCGCGACCGTTGCAGGCCGGACTCGGCGTTGCGCCTGTGGCGGGAACGAACCGCATTCCCGCCACAGGAGAAATTTCGGTCGATGAACGATGGTCCATAGCGCCACATTTGATTTTACGTCCATAAAATGCCTTGATTGACTCGCTTGCTGTCATCGACGGCCAACATCCATTGGGGAATCGCCATGCTCGCCATTCGTCGCTTCAGGGCCCTGACCGCCGGCGCCCTCTGCGCCTTGATCGCCGCCAGCGCGCCAACGGCCTCGGTGACGGCCAGGCCGGCCTCCATGGACGGCCAACCCACGGACGCCGCGTGCGAGAAGCTCGGGTTCGTCCAGGCCAACACCCAGGATTCAGCACTGACAGTCACGGCCGGCCGCCGGCCGTCCGGCGCGTCGAGCATGGCCGCTCCGGCGCCGATACCGCCGCCCCCGCCGCCGCCTCCCCAAATGGTCGCGAAGCCCTCTCCCGTTGTCTCGGAGATGATCGCGGCGCCGAAGACGGCCCAGCCGACGCCTGTCGCCGGCGACATCGAGACTGAGCGCTATCCCGGCGGCGAGTCCAATCCCATTCATCAGGTCGCCGAGGACCCGGTCTCGACCTTCTCCATCGACGTCGACACCGCCGCCTACGCCAATGTCCGGCGCTTCATCACCGACGGCCGGTCCCCGCCCCGGGACGCCGTGCGGGTCGAGGAGATGATCAACTACTTCGACTATGGCTACGCCCGGCCGACAGACGCCGCCGAGCCGTTCAAGGCCTTCACGGCCGTGGCGCCCTCGCCCTGGGCGCCCGGAAAGCAGATCATCCATATCGGCCTTCAGGGCTATGAACTGGCGCAGGCCGAACAGCCGCCGCTGAACCTGGTCTTCCTGGTCGATACCTCGGGATCGATGTGGTCGGAGGACAAGCTGCCCCTGGCGCAGAAAGCGATGAACGTCCTGATCGATCAGCTGCGCCCCGGCGACCGGGTGGCCATGGTCGCCTACGCCGGCTCCGCCGGCGCGGTGCTGGCCCCCACCAGTGGGCGCGAGAAGCTCAAGATGCGCTGTGCGCTGGGCGCGCTCAGGTCGGGCGGCTCGACCGCGGGCGGCGCCGGCCTGGCCCTGGCCTATGATCTCGCGAAGCAGAATTTCGATCCCAAGGCCGTCAACCGGGTCATCCTGCTGACCGACGGCGACTTCAACGTCGGGGTGGCCGATCCGTCCAAGCTGAAGGACTTTGTCGCCGACCAGCGCAAGACCGGCGTCTATCTGTCGGTCTACGGCTTTGGCCGCGGCAACTACAACGACACCATGATGCAGACCCTGGCCCAGAACGGCAACGGGACGGCCGGCTACATCGACACCCTGGAAGAGGGCCGCAAGCTGTTCCGCGATGACTTTTCCGGCAGCGTCTTCCCCATCGCCGACGACGTGAAAATCCAGGTGGAGTTCAACCCCGCCACGGTCTCGGAATACCGCCTGATCGGCTATGAGACCCGCATGTTGAAGCGTGAGGACTTCAACAACGACCAGGTCGACGCCGGCGAGGTCGGGTCGGGCGCCTCGGTCACCGCCCTCTACGAAATCACCCCGGTCGGCGGCCCCGCCTCGGTCGATCCGTTGCGTTACGGCAAGCCCGGCGCTGCGCCTGCCGGCCGATCCGGCGAACTGGCCTATCTGAAGATCCGCTACAAGCTTCCGGGGCAGAAGACCTCCCGCCTGATGCAGCAGCCTATCGGCGCCTCGGTCACCTATACCGGCCTCGATCAGGCCCCGGAATCGACCCGCTGGGCCATCGCCGTCGCCGGCTTCGGTCAGGCCCTGAGAGGCGATCCCTGGCTGTCGCCCCGGTTCGACTGGGAGCGCATCGAGGGGCTGGCCCAAGGGGCCCGCGGCAAGGATGAGGACGGCCTGCGGGCGGAGTTCATCAGACTGGTGCGGTCGGCCGGCGAGGGCCGGCGGATCAACGAGTAGAAAAGGGGAAATCGGCCTCGCCCCCTCGACCCGTTGGCAACCGTCGGCTACCTGACCCGTTGAACGGCCACCGCGCCTTTCCGGCGCTTCAAACGGATGATCCGCGACGGCATGGCATTGCGAATTGAGGACTACGCCCTGATCGGCGATCGGGAATCCTGCGCCCTGGTCGGGATCAACGGCTCCATCGACTGGCTGTGCTGGCCGCGCTTCGACTCCGACGCCTTCTTCGCCGCCCTGCTGGGCACCCGGAACAACGGCCACTGGCGGATCTGGCCGGCGGACGAGACGTACAAGGTCACGCGCCGCTATCGCCAGGACACCCTGATCCTGGAGACCACCTTCGAGACCGACACCGGCGTCGCCACGGTGATCGACTTCATGGCCCGCCGCGAAGGCCATCCCGAACTGATCCGCATCGTTCGCGGCGACAAGGGCGAGGTGGCCTTCAAGCTCGATCTGGCCCTGCGCTTCGGCTACGGCGCGGTCATCCCCTGGATGACCCGCACCGACGGCGGCGCCCACCGGGCCATTGCCGGGCCCGATATGGTGGTCCTGCGCACGCCGGTCGGCATCCGGGGCGATGGCTGGTTCACCGAGGCCGAGTTCGTCGTCAGCGCGGGCGAGACCACCCCCTTCACACTGACCTGGGCGCCGTCGCACGAACCCATGCCTCCGGCGACCAGTCCGCCCAAGACCTTGGCTGACACCGAAGCCTTCTGGCGCGGCTGGGCCTCGCAGGCCGGCGTCGAGGGGCGGTGGGCCGACGCGGTGAAACGCTCCCTGATCGTGCTCAAGGCCCTGACTCACGCCCCGACGGGCGGGGTGGTGGCGGCGGCGACCACCAGCCTGCCCGAACAGATCGGCGGTCCCCGCAACTGGGACTACCGCTATTGCTGGATCCGCGACGCGACCCTGACCCTGCTGGCCCTGATGAACGCCGGCTACTACGAGGAGGCCCAGGCATGGCGCGACTGGCTGCTGCGCGCGGTGGCCGGCAGCCCGGCGGACATGCAGATCATGTACGGCGTCGCCGGCGAGCGGCGGCTGACCGAATGGGAGGCCGACTGGCTGCCCGGCTATGAGGACAGCAAGCCGGTGCGGATCGGCAACGCCGCCTCGGCCCAGTTCCAGCTGGATGTCTATGGCGAGCTGGCCGACAGCCTGCACCAGGCCCGCCGGGGCGGCCTGACCGGCAATGAGGCGGCCTGGACCGTCGAGGTGGCGCTAACCGAGCACGTCATGCGGGTCTGGACCCATCCCGACGACGGCATCTGGGAGGATCGGGCGGAGCGCAAGCACTACACCTTCTCCAAGGTGATGGCCTGGGTGACGCTGGATCGGGCGGTTCAGGCGGTCGAGCATTACGGCCTGCCGGGCGACGCGGCGCGCTATCGCAAGGCGCGCGAAGAGATTCGCGCCGACATCCTGGAAAAGGGCTTCGACCCCGAACTCAACACCTTCGTCCGCTCCTACGGGGCCAAGACCGTCGACGCCAGCCTGCTGCTGCTGGCCGAGCTGGGCTTTGTCGAGGCCAGCGACCCGCGCTTCATCGGCACCGTCGAGGCCGTGGAGCGCGATCTGGTTCATGACGGCTTTGTCCATCGCTACGACACCCGGCAGATCGACGACGGCCTGCCCACGGGCGAGGGCGCCTTCCTGGTCTGCACCTTCTGGCTGGTCGACGCCTATGTGATGCTCGGCCGGCTGGACGACGCCGAGGCCCTGTTCGAGCGACTGCTGTCGGTGCGCAACGACCTGGGCCTGCTGGCCGAGGAGTACGATCCGATCGCCGCCCGGCAGGTCGGCAACTACCCCCAGGCCTTCAGCCACATCGGCCTGATCAACTCCGCCTTCAACCTGACCCGGGCGCGCGGCGAGAATGGTCACCCGATCGATCGCGGCTGACCCTGTCCGTCCGGCAAAACCGGTCTACCTCTGTCGTCATCCCCTGAGGAACAATGGGCTCCCGCAGCGATTACGCCTCGTGGGGCCTGACGGAGAGACCTTGCGCATGATCGTCGCCGACCTGATGTCCGCCCTGCCCGACCCTCTGGCCCCGACCGCCCCCCTGCGCCAGGCCGCCGCCGCCCTGGCCCACGCTCACCTGAACCAGTTGCCGGTCGCCCATGAGGGGCGCCTGATCGGCGTCATCACCCAGCGCGATCTGGTCGACTACGGCCTGGCCCGCGGCCTAGCGCCCGACACCCCGGTGCTGGCGGTGATGAGCCACTACATCGACTGGTGCTACGAGGATGAGGACGCCCGGGACGTCATCGGCCGCCTGGCCGACGCCGACCTCGACAGCCTGATCGTCATGACCCGCGACCACAGACTGGCCGGCGTCGTCACCGCCGCCCCGCCGGCCAGGGCGAGCTGGCTGGACGTCGAACTGGCCGAAGCCCCGGCGGCCTGAACCCAACAGGGGCGCGCGACAACAGCCGCGCGCCCCTTCTGGCTCAATCTCGAAGCTCTACCGACCCGTCGGCACGTCCTTGAAGGCCACGTCCTTGTCGACGCGGATGTCGCCGGGCAGGCCGAGCACCCGTTCGGCGATGATGTTCTTCAGGATCTCGTCGGTGCCGCCGGCGATGCGCAGGCCCGGCGCCCACAGCAGGCTCTGCTGGAAGGCGGCCTGCAGGGGGGCTTCGGCCGGATCGACCAGCACGCCGTACTGGTCCTCCATCTCCACCCCGTAGTTGCTCATCTCCTGCATCTGGTTGGCGGCGATGATCTTGCCGATCGAGCTTTCCGGTCCCGGGGTCTGGCCCTTGGACAGGGCGGTCATGGTGCGGAAGCGGGTCAGCTTCAGACCCTCGGCGGCGACATACCAGTCGGCCAGCTTCTCGCGGAAGGCGCCGTCCTTGATCGCCGAGCCGCCGGCGCCGTCAGTGGCGCGGGCCAGTTCCATGATGGTCTTGTAGTCCGGCCCCGAGGAGCCGCCGACCGCCAGACGCTCGTTCATCAGGGTGACCAGGGCCACCTTCCAGCCGGCCCCGACCTCGCCCAGCCGCTGGCTGTCCTTGACCCGCAGATCGCTGAAATAGACCTCGTTGAATTCCGAGCCGCCGCTGGCCTGGTGGATCGGACGAACCTCGACGGCCGGATCGTGCATGTCGATCCAGAACATGGTCATGCCCTTGTGCTTGGGCGCGTCGGGATCGGTGCGGACCAGGACGATGCCGAAGTCGCAGTACTGGGCGCCGGTCGTCCAGACCTTCTGGCCGTTGATCACCCACTCATCGCCGTCCCGGACCGCCCGCGTGCGGCTGGCCGCCACGTCGGAGCCGCCGGCCGGCTCGCTGAACAGCTGGCACCAGATCTCCTCGCCGCGCACGGCGGGGCCGACGAAGCGCTTCTTGGTCTCGTCGTCGGCGAAGGCCATCACGGTCGGCACGCACATGCCCAGGCCGATGGTGAAATACCCATAGTTCACGCCAACCTTGGCTTCTTCCTGGCCGAAGATCACCGACTGGATCGGCGTGCCGCCGGCCCCGCCCCACTCCTTGGGCCAGGTGATGCAGGCGAACCCCGCCTCGGCCTTCTTGGCCTGCCAGGACTTGGCGGCGGCCATGTGCTCGGGGCTGTTGGGCCGCCGGCCGCCGCCGCTTTCCTTATGCGCGGCGGCATTGGTTTCCAGCCAGGCGCGGGCCTTTTCGCGGTAGGCGGCTTCTTCGGGGGAGTCGTTGAAATCCATGGTCCTCGTCCTTGTTCAGGCGCTGTCCGTTAAAGTGGAACCCGGTTCGTCTCCGGACAGGCGCTGCTTTGAAAAAAAATCAGGCGGCGTTCTTGCGCTCGAGCTGGCTGACCAGCCGCTCCTTCCAGACCTTCGGCCCGCCGGCGACCAGGGCCAGTTGACGCGAGCGCCGGTAGTAGAGGTGGCAATCCACTTCCCAGGTGAAGCCCATGCCGCCGTGGGTCTGGATGTTCTCCTTCGAGCCGAACCAGTAGGCCTCGCTGGCCGCGATCCGCGCCGCGGCGGCTGCGGTCGGCAGTTCCGACGAGCTCGTGTTCAGCGCCCAGGCCCCGTAATAGGCGTTGGAGCGGGCGACCTGGTTCTTGACGTACATGTCGGCCAGCTTGTGCTTGATCGCCTGGTAGCTGCCGATCACCCGGCCGAAGGCATAGCGCTCAAGGGCGTATTCCCGGGCCATCTCGAGGCATTTTTCCGCTCCGCCGACCTGTTCGAAGGCCAGCAGGACCGCGGCGCGGTCGAACACCTGCTCGGTGATCGACTGACCCTCGCCGGCGGCGCCGACGGCCGAGGCCGGGGCGTCCTTGAAGGTCAGCCGGGCGACCGAGCGGGTCGGGTCGAGGGACTTCAGCGTCTCGCGCTCAACCCCCGCGCCCTTCAGATCGACCAGGAACAGGCCGGGTCGGCCGCCCTCGGAGGCCAGCACAAGGGCGATGTCGGCGATGTCGCCGTCGGTCACCGGGATCTTCACCCCGCTCAGCTTGCCGCCCGAGACGGTGCAGGACAGGGCGCCGCCATTGACCACGCCCGGCCCTTCCGAGGTGGCGTAGCAGCCGATCAGCTCGCCCGCGGCGATCTTCGGCAGCAACTCGGCCTTCTGGGCCTCGCTGCCGGCCAGCATCAGGGCCTCGGCCACGAAGTAGACGGTCGAGGCGAAGGGAATGGGCGCCAGCGAGCGGCCCAGTTCCTCGGCGATGGCGCAGAGCTCCACATGGCCCAGGCCCAGGCCGCCGAAGTCCTCGGGAATGGCGGCGCCCAGCCAGCCCTGCTCGGCCACGGCCTTCCACAGCGCCTTGTCGTAGGACACCTCGGCGTCGTTCAGCACCACCCGCACCGCCGAGGTTGGCGAGCGGGCTTCGAGAAACTTGCGCGCCTCGTCCTTCAGGAACTTCTGGTCGTCGGAATAGTCGAAATTCACCGGTGATCCTCCCGGGGCGCCGTTCGCGCGCCCAACTGTTGAGCGCCACGATAGCCACCTTTCCGGCGGAGGGAAGATTGACTTGGCGTCAAGGTTTTTGGGTTTTTATGGCGGACCCAATTCAGAATGACAGTGGATCATGGCCAAAACGGTCTTTCAGAAGAACCAGAGGGTGTGGGTCGAGGCGGTCGGCGCCTGGGCCAACGTCGAGAAGATCGTGGCCATCTGGGCCAAGGGTTTCGACGAGCCGGTGCGGGTCACCTATGACGTCGGCCTTGGCCGGGAATTCTTCGGCCATGAGCTGAAGCCCGAGGATCAGGCCGCGGGCCTGAACGAGGACGGCGAGCGCTGGCGGCTGCTGCGCGCCAAGAACAAGTGGCAGCAGCCGGCCGACTGCGCCCATCACCCCTTCCCCGGCACCTATCCGATCGTCGTCACCGATCCCAATGACTGGGGCGGATGGCGCACGCCGGGCGCGGAATACGATCGCGACCCCCATCGCATCGAGCGCCAGGCCCGCCTGATCGCCAGCACGCCGCGCCTTCAGGCGCTGGCGCGCCAGTTGATCGACCTGGTCGCCGAGTCCCCGGAAGACGCGCCGCCGGCGGTGCTGGAACTGGCCCGGCAGGCCGCCGCCATCGAGCGGTTCGTCAACGAGCTCCCGGCCGCGGCGGAGATGCCGGAGGCGAGCGAGGGCGCGGTGGCCTGACACCGCCGCCTCGAAGCGCCCGCCATTATACCGCAGGGGGCGATGCCTACGGAAACAGCCTCGCATCCTCGCGGACACGGCCAAAACGCAGCAATTGTTGGCTTTGCGCGTGCCCAGGCCGCCGGGAATGCAGGCTGCGGCGTAGGCGCCGCGTAGGCCTCGGCGCGGGGTTTGTAGGCCGTTTGTGACCGGTCCGGCGCCAAGCGGGGCTACATTCTGGTCCAGCGGAGTTCAGGCGTCGTCCGGACGGGCGCGCAGGTTGCCGCGGCGGTGAGCGATGATCAGGGTCGCCACGGCGGCCAGGGTTCCGATCACCATGGCCGGGGCCGACGCCTCGGGACCGAAGGCGCCGCCGGTGAGGATGGCCGGCGCGCCGGCGACGGGCTTGCTGATCCACAGACTGGCGGGACCGACGGAGCCGGACACCGCCGCGCCGAAAATATAGCCCTGGGTAAAATTCCAGGCCGCATGGAAGGCGAAGGACATCCACAGCCTCCCGGTCATCAGATAGAAGCCCGCCAGCATCAGCCCGGCCTCGACGGCGATGGCCGCGACGGCCACCGGGGTGGCGTTGGGATTGGCCAGATGCATGACCCCGAACAGGCCCGCCGAGAGGACGAGGGCCGGCCAGACGCCGAAGGCCCGCATGGCCAGGCGAAAGATCACCGCCCGCATCACCAGTTCCTCGGTCACCCCCGAGGACAGGCCCATGTTGACGGCCCACAGCGGGTCGGCCGCATGCAGCCCCGCGATAGCGTAGCCGCCGCTCAGCAGCAGCACCGCCATCACCGCCGAAAAGAGCAGCGCCCCGGCGAGGAGTCCGGCCAGCAGATCGGCCGGCGCCCTGCGCAGGTTCAGTTCCTCCGGCCAGCGATCCTCCGCCAGCCGCACGGCGCCGGCGTAGGCGCCCAGCCCGGTTAGACAGGCGACGGCGACGAACATCAGCGGGACCCAGCCATTGCCGCCGTCCAGCGCCGCCATGGCGGCCGTCGCCGAGAACAGGTTTGCGGTCATGGCGACAAGGAACAGCGGGACCATCCAGGCCAGCGCCCGCAGCCAGCGCAACGGTCCGGGATGCAGCACCCGGCGGCGGCCCACTTCGAGGCCCGGCGACGGCGCGCTTGATTGAGATGCTGTCATGGGGCCCCCGGGCAAATCCTATCAACTCGTCGGCAGACTGGCGACAGCCCGTGGCGCGCGCCGCCCTCAGGCGCTACATCCCTCATCATGCGCACTGAAACGCCCCAGCCGATCCGGCTCTCCGACTACACCCCGCCCAGCCACCTGATCGATTCGGTCCATCTGACCTTCGACCTGCAGCCGTCAACGACGCGGGTGAAGGCTGTGCTGGCGATGCGGCGCAATGGCGACGGCGACATCCTGGTTCTCGATGGCGAGGGCCTGAAGACGCTCAGCGTCGCCATCGACGGGCGGGTCCTGGCCGAGGGCGATTACGAGGTTGCCGCGGAGACCCTGACCCTCACCGGCCTGCCGGAACGCTTCACCCTCGAGACCGAGGTCGAGATTGACCCGGCCGGCAACAGCGCCCTGATGGGGCTCTACATGTCCGGCGGCCGTTTCTGCACCCAGTGCGAGGCCGAGGGCTTCCGGCGTATCACCTGGTTCCTCGACCGGCCCGACGTGCTGGCGGTCTATACCGTGCGGATCGAGGCCGACGCCGGCTTCCACCACCTGCTGGCCAACGGCAACCTGGTCGACAGCGGCCCCCTGGACGGCGGCCGTCACTTCGCCGTCTGGGAAGACCCCTTCCGCAAGCCCTGCTACCTGTTCGCCCTGGTGGCCGGGGAGCTCGATGTGCTCGAAGGCGACTTCACCACCATGACCGGGCGAAGGATCGCCCTGAAGGTGTTCGTCGACCCGGGCATGGCGGCCCGCGCCGAATATGCCCTCGACAGCCTCAAGCGGGCGATGAGGTGGGACGAGGAGGTGTTCGGCCGGGAGTACGACCTGGACCTGTTCATGATCGTCGCCGTGCGCGACTTCAACTTCGGGGCCATGGAGAACAAGGGCCTGAACATCTTCAATTCGTCGCTGCTGCTGGCCGATTCCGCCACCGCGACGGACATGGACTACGAGCGCATCGAGAGCGTCGTGGCCCATGAGTATTTCCACAACTGGACCGGCGACCGCATCACCTGCCGCGACTGGTTCCAGCTGTGCCTCAAGGAAGGCCTGACGGTTTTCCGCGACCAGGAGTTTTCCGCCGACATGCGCGGCGCCGCCGTGCAGCGGATCAAGGACGTAAAAGCCCTGCGGGCCCGGCAGTTCTCCGAGGACGCCGGCCCCCTGGCCCATCCGGTGCGGCCGTCGAGCTACCTGAAGATCGACAACTTCTACACCGCCACCATCTACGAAAAGGGCAGCGAGGTTATCCGCATGCTCAAGGCCCTGCTCGGCGACGAGGGCTTCAAGGCGGGGATGGACCTCTATTTCGGACGCCATGACGGCGAGGCGACCACGGTCGAGGCCTTCATCCGGTGTTTCGCGGATGCGACCGGCGCCGATCTCGACGCCTTCTTCGGCTGGTACGAACAGGCCGGGACCCCGAAGGTCACCATCTCGCGCCGCTATGACGCCGGGAGCGGCAAGCTGGAGCTGAACCTGCGCCAGGCGACCGCCCCGACCCCCGGGCAGCCAACCAAGACCGCCCTGCCCCTGCCGGTCGCCGTCGGCCTGCTCGACGAGGACGGCAAGGTCCAGAGCGAGACCCGGATCATCGTGCTCGACGGCGCCGAGACCACGGTGACCATCGAGGGCGTTTCCCGCCCGCCGGTGCTGTCGGCCCTGCGCGGCTTCTCGGCCCCGGTCACCCTGGAGACCGACGCGCCGGCCGAGCATGACTATGTGCTGCTGGCGTCGGACCCGGACCTGTTCAATCGCTGGGAATCCGGCCAGCGCCTCGCCAGCCGCCTGATCCTCGATCGCGCCGCGGGCAAGGCCGATGACGCCGGCGAGCTCCGGTTCGCCCAGGCGCTGGGCCGGGCCCTGGACGACCAGGCCGCCGATGACGCCTTCAAGGCGCTGCTGCTGGCCCTGCCCAGCGAGCAGGACCTGGCCATGGCCATGAAGCCGGCCGATCCGGCGGCCATCCATGCCTCCAGAAGCGCCCTGCGCGGCGTCCTCGCCGGGACTCTCGAGGACCGGCTGCAACGGCTGCACGATGCGCTGATCCATGCCGGCGACTTCTCCGCCGACGCCGCAGCCGCCGGCCGGCGGGCCCTGCGCAATGCGGCGCTGGACCTGCTGACCGCCCGTCCGTCTGAGGCCGTCATCGAACGCGCCCGCCGCCACTACGGGGCGGCCGACAACATGACCGACGCCATCGGCGGCCTGACCGCCCTGATCGCGCTCGGCGGCGAGGCGGCGGAAACGGCCCTGGCGGCCTTCCATGCCCGGTGGAAGCACGAGCCGCTGGTGATCGACAAATGGTTCGCCGCCCAGGCCCGCGATGGCTCGGACGCGGCGCTCGGCCGGGTCATGGGCCTGACGACTCATCCCGATTTCGACGCCCGCAATCCCAACCGCCTGCGGGCGCTGGTCGGAACCTTCGCCAGCTTCAACCCCGCGCGGTTCCATGATCCGGACGGGTCCGGCTATCGCTTCCTGGCCGACTGGATCATCGCCACCGACAAGGTCAACCCGATGACGGCCGCGCGCTTCGTCGAGCCGCTGGGCGGCTGGCGGCGCTACCGCGAGGATCTCGGCTCGCTGATGCGGGAACAGCTTCAGCGCATCGCGGCCGTGGAAGGGCTTTCCAAGAACGTCTTCGAACTGGCGACGAAGGCCCTTGCCTGAGTCCAAATGGAGACGAATCGCGACCAACTGACTCGGGGGTGTTGATCCCCCCTTAACGCGGTGACTCCGCGCCCCTAACATCGCCCCTCAGGATGTGAATCGGCGCCGGGGGCCCAAGCGTAGTGTCACGGGAGCGACAGGCAGGATCGGGCGACCCGGCCTTCGCGGCGTCCCCTCCGCGCGGCCTGTCGCAACCGATGGTGCGGATCGGCATCCTGGCCGCCCTGTTGATGCTGGCCGTCTACACCGCTTTCGGCGTGCAGCGACTGATGCGCGGCTGGACCAACGGCCCGGCTCACGCCGGCCCCGCGCCGGCCGCCGCCCTGCTCGCCAGCCGGGTCGAAGGGGCGCTTGGAACCCAGCGGGCCGGGCTGATGGCGGCGGGGGATCTTCTGCGTCGCAGTCCCGACAGTCCGATCGACGCCGGCGAACTGGCGTTGAGGATCGCCGGGCCGACCGCCCTGGCCTCGGCCGTCGTCAGCGCAGGCGAGGTCCAGGCGACGACAGGCCAGATCAGCATGCCGGACTGGAAAGGCGCCGCCCGCCTGGCGGAGGCGAGTGGAGACAGCGACTGGAGCGGACCCGCGCCCGGCGACACCGCAAGGCTCTATCTGGCCCACGCCCAGACGACCCCGACCGGCAAGGCCTGGCTGATCCTGGCCTCCGATCCCGCACGTCTGGGAAACACCGGCCTGACCGGGTTCTCGGCCCTGGTCACCCGCGACGGCAAGGTCGCCGCCGCCAACGGCGAGGGCGTCTCCGCCGCCTCGACCCTCCAGGAAGGCTTTGGCCTTCAGATCGCCGACGTGCGGGCCGATACGCTGTTGCGCGGCCAGCTTCCCGGCGGGGCGCCGCTGGATGTGGCGGTGCGCCCGATCAGCGACACGCCTCTGATCGCGGTGGCCGCGGAAAAGGCCCAGGGCCTGGCCTCGGTCAGCGCCGAACGGGTGGACGGCCTGGTGTCCCTGCTGGTGCCGCTGTCGGTCGGCATCGCCCTGGCGCTGTTGCTGTTCATGCAGAGCCGCAAGGCCCAGGTGGCCCAGAAGGCGTTCATCGCCAGCGAACAGCGGTTCCGACTGGCGGTCGAGGCGGCGCGATGCGGCATCTGGGAATGGGACCTCGAAAGCGACCGGGTCTATATGTCCGAGGTCACCGGAGTGATCTTCGGCTGGGGCGGCGCGGGCGTCGTCAGCGGCCAGGAGGTGCTGGAGCGCGTGGCGCCCGACCATCGTGAAAGACTGCGCCAGGCCCTGGCCCATGCGGCGGCCTATGGGGCCTTTGACGTCTCCTTCCGGGTGCCCGGCGGCGAGGGCCGCCGCAGCCTGTGGATCGACGCCCGCGGCCAGGGCCTGGAAGGGGCCGGCGCCGAACAGCATTCCCTGATCATCGGCGTGGCGCTGGACGTCACCGAGGAGCGCATCGCCCAGGCCCGGGCCCAGGCGGCCGAGAACCGCCTGCGCGACGCCATTGAGAGCGTCTCGGAGGCCTTTGTGCTGTGGGACCGTCACGGGCGGCTGCTGCTGTGCAATCGCAACTATCGCAGCACCTTCAACCTGGAGCCCAAGCTGCTGAAGCCCGGGGCGGATCGGTCCCAGGTCAACCGTTTCGCCCAACTGGCCATCAAGCAGGAACATCCCTCCCCCCACGGCGCCAAGGGCGAGCGGGAAGCGGAACTGATGGACGGTCGCTGGATCCAGATTTCGGAGCGGCGCACCGCCGAGGGCGGGCTGGTGATGACCGCCGCCGACATCACCGCGGTCAAGTCGCAGGAAGAGGCCCGGCGCCTGAACGAGGAACAGCTGCAGCACGCCGTCGCCGGTCTGGAACGCAGCCAGGAGCAGCTGGCCGAACTGGCCCGCAAATACGAGACCGAGAAGGTCAGGGCCGAAGGCGCCAACAAGGCCAAGAGCGAATTCCTGGCCAATATGTCCCACGAACTGCGCACCCCGCTGAACGCCATCAATGGCTTTTCGGAGATCATGCAGGCGGAGATGTACGGGCCGATGGGCGACGCCCGCTACAAGGAATACGCCATCGACATCCACAACAGCGGCCAGCACCTGCTGGCCCTGATCAACGACATCCTCGACATGTCCAAGATCGAGGCCGGCAAAATGAACCTCAAGTTCGAGCCGGTGGCCCTGGAAGAGGTGACCGAGGACGCGGTGCGGCTGGTGCGCAACCGCGCCGAGGCGGCCGGCCTGGAGGTCGGGGTGGAGTTCCCGCATCTGCCGGAGATCGAGGGCGACTACCGCGCGATCAAACAGGTGCTGCTCAACCTGCTCAGCAACGCCATCAAGTTCACCCCGCGGGGCGGTCGCATCACCGTCCGGGCCGAGCCCAGGCGCGATATCCTGGGCGAGCGGATCAGGGTCTCGGTGAGCGACACAGGCATCGGCATCTCGAAGGAGGACCTGGCGCGACTGGCCAAGCCGTTCGAACAGGTCGAGAGCCAGCATTCCAAGACCACCCAGGGCACGGGCCTGGGCCTGGCCCTGACCAAGTCGCTGGTGGAGCTGCATGACGGGGCCCTGGAGCTGGACTCCGCCCCGGGCGAGGGCACCACGGTCAGTTTCACCCTGCCGATCCGGCAGATGGCGGCGACGGTGCGCAGCGTCGCCTGAGGCTACTGGGTGACCAGCAAGCCGGTGATCAGCCCCTGGCCGTCAAGGCTGATCGCCCAGTTCAGGGTCACGCCCGCCTCGAAGGTCACCGCGAACGTGTAGGGCGTATCGCCATCGCCGGTGCGGGTCACCGCCGTGATCGCCCCGAGCGGGGCGAGCTGGGCCATGGTCGCTTCCTGCGGCCTGACCGCCTCGGCCAGTTCCGGGGACATCGAGGCATAGTCGGGCTTGCCGGCCTGGAAATCGGCGATGGTCTTGCGCAGCGCCGCCTCGGCCGGCGCGGCGGTCGCGGTCGCCTCCGCGGCCACGGAGAGGGCGGGCGCCGACAGCATGGCCAGAGGCGCGGTCAGGACGGCCGCGCAGACGACGAGCATTCGCATGGGAAACTTTCTCCGGTTCTGCCGGGGACCCTAGCGCCTCCGGCGACCGGCGCACCTTAAGCTTTGGTCATGCGTCAGGGTTATGCCCCGTTCAATCCTGGGTGCTTGACCGTCCCAGCCCCGCCACCTACGGCTCGGACATGCCCGTCGACACCCCTCGCCTGCTGATCAACATGGACGCCCTGGCGGCCAACTACAGGACGCTCAAGCGGGCGGCCCTGGGGTTCGAGGTGGCGCCGGTGGTCAAGGCCGACGCCTACGGCCTGGGCGCCGTGCAGGTCAGCGAGCGCCTCTGGGAAGAAGGGGCGAGAACCTTCTACGTCGCCCGGCTTTCGGAAGGGGAGGCCCTGCGCAAGGCGATGGGGTCCAAACAGGCCGACATCCTGGTGCTTGACGGCGCGCCGCTGGGCTCGGGGCCCCAGCTCAAGGCGGGCGGCCTCGTTCCCGTGCTCAACAGTCTCGAGCAGATCGAGCGCTGGCGAAAGGAAGCGGGCGATGCGCCGCTGCCCGCCGCCCTGCATGTCGATACCGGCATCAATCGCCTGGGCCTGACGATGGCCGAGGTCGAGATGCTGGCAAAGCGTCCCGACAGGCTCAAGGGCCTGGAGATCGGCTGGGTTCTCAGCCACCTCGCCTGCGCCGACGAGCCCGGCAACCCGCTGAACCCGAAACAGCGCCTGCGGTTCGACGACGCCCGCTTCCTGTTCCGCGGGGCGAAGGCCAGCCTGGCCAACTCCGCCGGGATCTTCATCTCGCCGCTCTACATCTTCGATCAGGTCCGCCCGGGCATCAGCCTCTACGGCGGCGACCCCACCGGCCAGCACGGCGACCTGTTGCAGACGGTGGCGACTCTGGAGGCGCCGATCCTGCAGGTGCGCGACGTGGCGCCCGGCGAGTCCATCGGCTACGGCGGAGACTTCGTGGCGACCCGCCCGATGAAGGTGGCGATCATCGGCGCGGGCTACGCCGACGGCATCCTGCGCTCGACCAGCAAGGGCGGCGTGGTCTGGTACGCGGACGGTCCCCGCCCGGTGGTGGGCCAGGTGTCGATGGATCTCACGGCGATCGATGTCACGGACGTCCCGCAGGGGGAGGATTTCGGCGACATGGTCGAACTGATCGGTCCCAACCTGTCGCTCGACGCCGCGGCGGCCGCGGCCGGCACCACCGCCTACGAGCTTCTGGTGCGGATCGGCGCGCGCGCGGAGCGGACCTGGAAGCGGTTCAGCTGATCAGAGTCACGCCGCTTCGGCGGCGGCCTCGTCACGGGCGGCCATGACCTCATTGATGGCGGCGAACAGACTGATCGCCGTGATCGGCTTGTCCAGATGCCGGTCGGCGCCGGCCTGAAGGCTGGCGGCGACGTGTTCGGGCAGGGCGTTGGCGGTCAGCATGATGATCGGCATGCGGCCCTCGGTCTCGCGGGAGCGGATCCGCTGAATGGCCGTCAGCCCGTCCATCACCGGCATCTGCATATCCATCAGCACGAGGTCGAACGGCCGGACCGCCACGGCGTCCACCGCCTCCAGGCCGTTCTCGACGCAGACGACCTCGGCCGCCCCCTCAAGCATGAGTTCGATGACCTTGCGGTTGGTCGGATGGTCGTCGGCCACCAGCACCCGCAGTCGCGACGCCGCGACCACCTCGTCGGACTGGACCGCGACCGCCTCCAGCTCCTCCACCGCCGGCAACGGAATTTCGAACCAGAAGGCGGCGCCCTCCCCGGGCCGGCTTTCGCAATCCAGCGTCCCGCCCATCAGCGCCGCCAGTTCCCGCGAGATCGCCAGACCCAGCCCGGTGCCGCCATAGCGGCGGGTGATGGTGTTGTCGGCCTGCTGGAAGCGACCGAAGATTCTCTGCCGGGTCGCCTCGTCGAAGCCTTCGCCGGAGTCGCGGACCTCGAACCGGATACGGTCGTCGCGGACCCTGAAGCCGGTCACCGTCACCTGCCCGGCTTCGGTGAATTTCACCGCGTTGCTCAAGAGATTGGTCAGGATCTGCCGCACGCGAACCATGTCGCCCTCGACGGCGATATCCACCTCGGGCGACAGGTCGATCCGCAGGGCGACGCCTTTCTCCTGCGCCTTGAGCTCGGCCAGGGCCGCCGTCGCCCGCACCATCTCACCCAGGTGGAAGGGCGCGGACTCCAGGGTGATCTGGCCGGATTCGATCCGGGCCTGATCCAGGATGTCCGACAGCAGCCGCTCCAGCGTCTCGCCGGAGGCCCGGATGATCTCCACCATCTCACGGGCCCGCGCGTCCAGACCTTCCCGCGACAGGATGTCGGCGATGGCCACGATGCCGTTCAGCGGGGTGCGGATTTCATGGCTCATGTTGGCCAGGAAGACGCTCTTGGACAGCGCCGCCTCCTCGGCGGCGACCAGGGCGGCCTGCAGCGCCGCGGCGGTTTCCAGCCGGTCGGTGACATCCTCGCCGACGGTGACGATGTAGCGGGGTCCATCCTCGCCATAGGTGGCCAGCTTCTTGGTGGTGAAGCTGCGCCGGCCGCGGGCGGCGGTGGTGACCACCTCGTTCTCGACGACGGTCATCTCGCCGGAGGCGATGACCACGCGGTCTTCCTCGGCGAAGGCTCGCGCCTCGTCGGGGGAAAACAGGTCATGGACGCTGTGGCCGACCATGGCCGCCGCGCTGAGCCCAAGCAGTTCCTCGGCGGCGCGATTGACCAGCAGATAGCGGCCGTCGCGGGCGTCCTTGACCATCAGGATCGCCGGCAGCAGCTGGACAATGGCGTTGTAGAATTCCTGGCGGTCGACGGCCTCGTCCCTGGCCCTGACCAGGCAGGCGGCGCGGGCCTCGGCCTCGTCGGCGCGGGCGGTCTGGGCCTTGAGTTCGGCGCGCAGCCGGGTGAGCTCGGCCCGCGCGGAGGCGTCGTCGCCTAGACCATCCATGCTTGCGCCCCATCCATGGCGCGGATTGAAAACCCCAGCGCTTAAGAAAGGCTGATGAAGCCTACCCGAAGCGGGTTGAAGCGAGCGAATGGCGACTTTGGGTCACAGGGCGTGACATTCGAACAAAACTGGAACAAAATCCGGACGCGGGTCAGGTTCGCATCCCGAGCCGCCCATCCGCGCTATCCTTCCACCAATCCGAATCGGAAATCGCCCATGGCCCGCGACGGCGCCGTCTATGTCTGCCAGTCCTGCGGCGGGGTTTCGCCCAAGTGGGCGGGGCAGTGCCCGGCCTGCGGGGCCTGGAACAGCCTGGTCGAGGAGGTCGCCAGCCGCCCGCCGGGCGCGCTGGCGCCGGCAAAGGGCGCGCGGCGCGGCGGGCTGACCTTTGAGGGACTGGAGAGCGACACCCCGGCCCCGCCCCGTATCACCACCGGCATCGATGAGTTCGACCGCGTCTGCGGCGGCGGCGTGGTCCCCGGATCGGCGATCCTGGTCGGGGGCGATCCCGGCGTCGGCAAGTCCACGCTGTTGCTGCAGGTGGTCGCCAGCGCGGCGCTACGCGGCGTCCGCTGCGCCTACATCTCCGGCGAGGAAGCCGTCGAACAGATCCGCGGCCGGGCAGCGCGCATGGGACTGGCCCAGGCCAATGTTCGCCTGGCCGCCGAGACGGCGCTGCGCGACATCCTCGAAGGCCTGAAGAAGGAGCCCTTCGACCTGGTGGTCATCGATTCCATCCAGACCCTGTGGAGCGACGCCCATGAGGCGGGGCCAGGCTCGGTCACCCAGGTCCGCTCCTGCGCCGCCGAGCTGGTGCGACTGGCCAAGAAGCGGGGCATCGCCGTCATCCTGGTCGGCCATGTGACCAAGGACGGTCAGATCGCCGGCCCCAGGGTCGTCGAGCATATGGTCGACGCGGTGCTCAGTTTCGAGGGCGAGCGGGGCTATCCCTTCCGGGTGCTGCGCGGGGCCAAGAACCGTTTTGGCGCCACCGACGAGATCGGGGTGTTCGAAATGGGCGACATCGGCCTCAGCGAGGTCAAGAACCCCTCGGCCCTGTTCCTGCATGACGGCGCCGAGCGGTCGGCCGGGGCGGCGGTGTTCGCCGGGATCGAGGGCTCGCGCCCGGTGCTGGTGGAGTTCCAGGCGCTGGTGGCCCCCTCGGCCTACGGCACCCCGCGACGGGCGGTCGTCGGCTGGGACAGCGGGCGACTGGCGATGGTGCTGGCGGTGCTTGAATCCCGCTGCGGGCTTGGTTTTGGCAACCGCGATGTCTATCTCAACGTCGCCGGGGGCCTGCGGATAACCGAGCCGGCGGCCGATCTCGCCGCCGCCGCGGCCCTGGCCTCGTCGGCGCTGGATGAACCCCTGCCCCAGGATTGCGTGGTGTTTGGCGAGATCAGTCTTTCAGGCGACGTGCGACCGGTCGGGCGCATGGAGTCGCGCCTCAAGGAAGCCGCCAAGCTGGGCTTTGGCCGGGCCCTGGCGCCCAACGGCGCGGGCGACACCCTGCCCGTCACCGGCGTTTCGCGACTGGCCGAGGCGATCGACCGGATCGGCCAGCAACGGTGGACGCCTTGACCCTGTTCGACGTCCTCGCCGGCCTGTTGCTGCTGATCAGCGCCCTGACGGCCTTCGTGCGCGGCGCGACCCGCGAGCTGCTGGGCGCGGTGACCTTCATCGGCTCCAGCCTGATCGCGATCTTTTGTCTTCGCTTCACGGCCCCGGTGTTTCGCAGCGTGATCAGCGCCGACTGGGCGGCGGTCACCGCGGCGCTTCTCGTCGTTTTCGTGATCGTCTTCCTGATCTTCAAGGTGATCAGCAGTCGCATAAGCAACCAGATTCAGGGGGCCGGCGCCCTGGGCGCGCTGGACCGGATCCTGGGCGCGGCCTTTGGCCTCATACGGGCGCTGATCATCCTGGGAGCCTTCACCTTGCTGATCAATCTGGCCGGCGGAGAACACGGTCCGCCCGAATGGGTGAGGTCGGCCAAGCTTTATCCCTTGACCGAGGCGGCCGGAAGGGTGCTCAAGGCCTTCGCGCCTGAAGGATTCGCCGCCGCAGGCAAGATCGCCCCGAAAGTGGAAGAGGCGGTCAAGGACGGAGCCGGCTACAGCGACGACCAGCGCGGCGCCATGGACGACCTGGTGGAGAAAGCCCGATGACCCTCTCCAATAGCCTCTCCGACGGCAAGATCTGGAATCCGGCCGACCACCGCGATCCCGATGACGAGACCATGCGTCTCGAATGCGGGGTGTTCGGCGTCCATGACGTGGCCGAGGCCTCGGCCGTAGCGGCGCTGGGCCTGCACGCCCTGCAGCACCGGGGACAGGAAGCCTGCGGCATCGCCACCTTCGACGGCAAGCGCTTCTACACCGAACGCCATGTCGGCAAGGTCGGGGACGCCTTCACCGGCGAGGATCTGGTCGATCGCCTGCCGGGCCGCAGCGCCATCGGCCACACCCGCTACTCCACCGCCGGCGGGGCGGGCCTGCGCAACATCCAGCCGATGTTCGCCGATCTGGAGTCGGGCGGCGTCGCCCTGGCCCACAACGGCAACCTGACCAACTTCTTCACCCTGAGAAACCGGCTGGTGTCCGACGGGGCCATCTTCCAGTCGACCTCGGACAGCGAAGTGATCCTTCACCTGCTGGCCCGCTCGCGCAAAGCCAAGTTCGTCGACCGCTTCATCGACGCCATCAGCCAGATCGAGGGCGGCTACGCCCTGATCGCCCTGACCAACAAGAAGCTGATCGGCGTACGCGATCCGCTGGGCATCCGCCCCCTGGTGCTGGGCGAACTGGCCGGAAAGCCGGTGCTGGCGTCGGAGACCTGCGCCCTGGACATGATCGGCGCCCGGTTCATCCGCGACGTGCAGCACGGCGAGATGATCATCATCGACGAGAACGGGGTGGAGTCGGTCCGCCCCTTCCCGGCCCTGCGGGCCCGGCCCTGTGTCTTTGAACTGGTCTACTTCGCCCGCCCCGACAGCTTCGTCGACGGCCGGTCGGTCTATGACGTGCGCAAGCGGATGGGCGCCCGCCTGGCCCAGGACAGCGCCGCGCCGGCCGATGTGGTCGTGCCGGTGCCCGACAGCGGAGTTCCCGCCGCCATCGGCTACGCCCAGGAAAGCGGCCTGCCCTTCGAGATGGGCATCATCCGCAACCACTATATCGGCCGCACCTTCATCCAGCCGACCCAGGGCGTCCGGGAGCTGGGCGTGCGAATGAAGCACAGCCCCAACCGCGCGGTGCTCGAGGGCAAGCGCGTGGTGCTGATCGACGACTCCATCGTCCGCGGCACCACCAGCCGCAAGATCGTGCGCATGGTCCGCGAGGCCGGCGCCAAGGAGGTGCATCTGCGCAGCGCCTCGCCGCCGATCAAGTGGCCGGACTTCTACGGCATCGACATGCCCGAACGCGACAAACTGCTGGCGGCCACCAAGTCACTGGAAGAGATGGCGAAGTTTCTCGAGGTCGACACCCTCGGCTTCCTGAGCGTCGAGGGTCTGTATGAGGCGCTGGGCGTCGGCCCGCGCGATCCGGCCAACCCGCAATTCACCGACCACTACTTTACCGGCGACTACCCGACCCGTCTGACGGATCGGGAGGCGGTGGAAGCGGACGCCCAGGGCGCCGGGCGACAACTCTCCTTCCTTGTCAGCGCCTGACCGTCAGCCACACGACACGCAACCCTCTTGCATTGCGAGTAGTTATAGGTCCAACGCAATTCGCCTGAGGTTTTGATGATCGATGATTTGCAGGAACGCCGCCGCCTTGATGCGCTGGACGGCTACAAGATCATCGATACCGAGCCGGAATCCACATTTGACGACCTGACGTCACTTGCCGCCGGGATTTGTGCGGCGCCTGTGGCCTTGATCAGCCTGGTCGCCGCCGACCGGCAATGGTTCAAGTCCGCCAAGGGCTTCAACGAAACCGAAACCCCGCGCCAGATTTCCGTCTGCACCCACGCCATCGCCCAGGATGACCCCCTGTATGTGGTCCGGGACCTGAGCGCCGACCCGCGCTTCGCCGACGGCCCGCTGGTCAACGGCCCGGAGCAGTTCCGGTTCTATGCCGGGGCGGTGCTGAGAACGGTGGACGGCGATGCGCTCGGCACCCTCTGCGTGCTCGATCGCAAGGCCCGTGCGGGGGGCCTGACGCCGGCTCAGGGGGAAGGGCTTCTGGCCCTGTCCCGTCAGGTCATGCAGCTGCTGGAATTGCGCCAGACCCTGTCGGCCCGGGCCGAGGTCAATGTGCAGCTGCGCGCCATGGCCGACAGCCTGCCGCAGATGGTCTGGTCGACGCAGCCGGACGGCTATCACGACTACTACAACGCCGGCTGGTACGAGTTCACCGGCGTTCCCCCCGGCTCGACCGACGGCGAAGGCTGGAACGGCATGTTTCACCCGGACGACCAGGAAAGGGCCTGGGCGCGATGGCGCCATTCCCTGGAAACGGGGGAGCCGTATGAGATCGAATACCGGCTACGCCATCACAGCGGCGAGTATCGCTGGACCCTGGGCCGGGCCCGGGCGATCCGCGACGTTGACGGCCGCATCACCCGCTGGTTCGGCACCTGCACCGATATCCACGACCAGAAGCGGCTCAGCGAGCAGGAAAGCCTGCTGAGCCGGGAGCTGAGCCACCGCATCAAGAACATCTTCTCGGTCATCTCGGGCCTGGTCGCCCTGTCGGCCCGGCGCTTTCCCCTGGCCGCCGACTTTGCCCGGGACCTGCGCGAACGGATCAACGCCCTGGGCCGCGCCCACGACTTTGTGCGACCCCACGCGGCCGCCGGGGAGTCCAGCCGCCCGACCCAGCTGTCGCAGCTGCTCGCCGAACTCCTGCGGCCCTACAACACCGAAGCCGTCGGGCGCATCATCATCTCCGGCGACGACGCCGCGATCGACGACCAGGTCGCCACCCCGCTGGCCCTGGTGTTCCATGAGCTGGCGACCAACGCCGCCAAGTATGGCGCCTTCTCGACCCCCGACGGCCAGGTTCAGATCAACGGTTCGCGCCAGGAGAACGTCCTGCGCATCGACTGGATCGAGACAGGAGGGCCGGCGGTGCCGGGACCGGCGACCAGCGAAGGCTTCGGCTCCACCCTCGCCCGGCTGAGCGTCGAGACGCAACTGGGCGGCACGCTGGAACGGGACTGGGCCGGGACCGGCCTGACCGTCTCCCTGACCCTGCCGGTCAGCAGCCTGAGCCGTCGCGGCGGCTGACAGGCATGCGGACGCACCGGCCAGCCGCGGGGCCGGCCGGTCTGGCCGTCATTTCTTGTATCAGTGGAACAGTTGCAGGGCCGGCGGCGGCGGCGGGGACATCGGATTGCCGCGCTCGGACAGCGCAAAGCGCATGGCGCCCAGAACGATCCGTTCGTCGCTGGGCTTGGTCAGCAGGCCAAGCACGCCGGGGGGCCGCTCGTGCGGCGGCAGGGGGTGGGCGGTCAGGTAGATCACCTTGGCGTCGGCGACCTGGGCCAGTTCGGCGCCAAGGCGGACGCCGGTCCGACCGTCCCTGAGGTTTACGTCGACCAGGGCCACATCGATGCGCTGGCCCTCGACCAGGGCCCGCGCGCTGGCGGAATCGGGCGCGATCCCCACGACCTCATAGCCGCACTCGGTCAACACGGTTTCCAGTTCCATGGCGGTGAGGATTTCATCCTCGACAATTAACACTCTGGCTGTCATCGCGACCGTGCATGCCTCCTTCGCTGTCCGCAACGCCCGGCGGTCGATCCGGTTTCGCGCTCCTGAGCCGTTTTCGACTCCTCGCAATTATCGCGCCAGCCGCGTGAAGCGCCTCGCCGCCTTCCGCCCCGATCCCTACATCCTGGCCTTGCTGGGCGTGGTTCTGCTTGCGTCCTTCCTGCCAGCCAGGGGGGCCGCCGAAGCGGTTCTCGGCCCCGGATCAAAGGCCGTGGTGGCCCTGCTGTTCTTCCTGCACGGGGCCAAGCTGTCGCGGCAGGCGGTGGTCGCTGGACTGACCCACTGGCGGCTTCATCTGGCGGTACTCGCCGTCAGCTTCCTGCTCTTTCCCCTGCTGGGCCTTGGCGTCGGCCTGCTGCCCGCGGCCATACTCCCGGCGCCCCTTGCGATGGGGATGCTGTTTCTCTGTTGCCTGCCCTCGACGGTGCAGTCGTCGATCGCCTTCACCGCCCTGGCGCGGGGCAATGTCGCGGCGGCGGTCTGCGCCGCCTCCGCGTCCAACCTGCTGGGCATGGCCGCGACGCCGCTGCTCGTCGGACTGCTGATGCATGCCCAGGGCGCGGGGCCTGGCCTCGGGGCGGTCGGCGACATCCTCCTCCAGCTGCTGGTCCCCTTCATCGCCGGGCAGATCGCCCGGCCCTGGCTCGGCGGCCTGCTGGAGCGAAACAAGGCCATCGTCGGCCTCGTCGATCGGGGCGCCATCCTGCTGGTCGTCTATTCGGCCTTCAGCCACGCGGTGAACGAGGGGGTCTGGAGCCGGGTGTCGATTGGCGAACTGGCGGTCGTGGCCCTGCTCTGCGCCGCCTTGCTGGCCCTGGTGCTGCTGATCACCGCGCGGTTGGGCAAGGCCCTCGGATTTTCCGTCGAGGACCAGATCGTGCTGATCTTCTGCGGCTCCAAGAAGAGCCTGGTCACCGGCGCCCCGATGGCCGCCATCCTGTTCGTCCCGGCCATGGCCGGCGTGATGATCGTGCCGCTGATGATCTATCACCAGATGCAGATGCTGGCCTGCGCCTGGCTGGCCCGGCGATATGCACTCCGACCTGAAGAGGCGCAGGGACAAACCGCTCCGGCCCGCTAGAGCAGGGCGCGCTTTGATGGACTCAAACCGCGCTGCTCCAGAGTCTTTGTTGTCGCCTGTTTGGTCCGATAACCGGTTCCCACTTATCGGAACAGGCTCTAAACCCCGGCTCATGACCCAAGACCTTCCTCTCAAGGGCAAGATCGCCCTCGTCACCGGCGCCACCCGCGGCATCGGCTACGCGGCCGCGGTGGCCCTGGCCGGCGCCGGCGCCCACATCATCGCCCTTGGCCGCACCCAGGGCGGCCTGGAGGCGCTGGACGACGAAATCCTCGCCCTGACCGGCGAGCGGGCAACCCTGGTTCCCATCGATCTGCGCAAGCCCGAGGACCTCGATACGATCGGCGGCGCCCTGCACGAGCGCTTCGGTCGGCTGGACATCGTTTTTCACGCCGCCGCGGTCCTGGGCGGCCTGTCGCCCACCAGTCACGTTGAGCCCAAACACTGGGATGAGACCCTGACGGTCAATCTGACGGCGACCTGGCGGTTGATACGCTCCTTCGAGCCCCTCCTGAGGGCCTCGGAAGCCGGTCGGGCCATCTTTGTCACCACAGGCCGCGTGGCCCGGCCCAAGGCCTTCTGGGCGCCCTACGCCGCCAGCAAGGCCGGCATGGAGGCGATGGTGAAGTGCTGGGCCGATGAACTTGAGCAGACCAGCGTGCGCGCGGTCCTGCTGGACCCTGGGCAGATGCGCACCCGGATGCGCGCCGAGGCCTATCCCGGCGAGGATCCCCTGACCTTGCCGGAGCCGGCCGCCATCGGTCCGCTGGTTGTCGACCTGGCCGCTCGCACGGACCTGCCCGCCGCGGTCGAAACCGTTCTGTTCAAGGCCTGAAGCAGCGGGTTGAAGGCTATTTCAGCCGCCCGGGCTTTTGGGTCCGCGACCGGATGACCGGCTTGGCGGCGGTCGCGGAGGCCGCTTCCCTGGCCTGACGCTTGACCTTGTTGGCCTTCTTGACCCGAAGCTGCTTGGCTTCCTTGGCGTTCTCGGTGACGCCGACCTTCTTGGGCTTGTCGCGCGGACCCCGCTTGGTCCCCGACCCCATCGGCCGCTTGTCGCCCTGCGCGTCGGCGTAGGGATTGGCGCCCGACTTGATGGTGATGCGAATCGGCACCCCCGGCAGGTCGAAGCTCTCCCGGATCGAGTTGATCAGATAGCGCCGGTAGTGTTCGGGCATCTGATTGGCGCGGCTGGAGAACAGCACGAAGGTCGGCGGACGGGCCTTGGTCTGGGCCACATACTTGGGCTTGATCCGCTTGCCGTTGACGGCGGGCGGCGGGTGGCGCTGCACGGCCAGGGCCAGCCAGTCGTTGAGGTCGCGGGTCTTCACCTTGGTCGACCAGTTCGTATAGGTGCGGATCACCGCCGGCATCAGCTTGTCGAGATTGAAGCCGGTCTCGGCCGACAGGGCGACCACCGGCGCGCCCCGCACCTGCGGCAGCATGCGCTCGGCGTGTTCGCGGAAGTTCTTCAGGGTCTCAGCCTGGTCCTCGACCAGGTCCCATTTGGCCAGCACGAAGACCAGGGCCCGGCCTTCGCGCTCGACCAGATCGGCCAGCTGCAGATCCTGGACCTCGAAGGGGTGGGTGGCGTCCATCACCAGCAGCACCACCTCGGCATAGACGATGGTGCGAATACTGTCGGACACCGACAGCTGCTCGAGCTTTTCCTGGATACGCGCCTTCTTGCGCAGGCCGGCGGTATCGACCAGCCGGACCTTCTTGCCATCCCATTCCCACTCCACCGAAATGGAGTCGCGGGTGATGCCGGCTTCCGGGCCGGTCAGCATGCGGTCCTCGCCGATCAGGGCGTTGACCAGGGTCGACTTGCCGGCGTTGGGGCGGCCGACGATGGCCAGCCGCACCGGCTTGTCGCCCTCGTCGTCAGCCTCGTCGTCCTGGTGCTCCGGGGCGATATTGACCAGGGCGGCGTAGAGGTCCGCCATTCCCTCGCCATGCTCGCCGCTGATCGGGATCGGCTCGCCGAAGCCCAGGGTCCAGGCCTCGGCGATGCCCGGGTCGCCCTGTTTGCCCTCGGCCTTGTTGGCGCCCAGCAGCACCGGCTTGTCGCGCCGGCGCAGGATCTCGGCGAACACCTCGTCCAGCGGGGTGACCCCCTCGCGGGCGTCGATCAGGAACAGGCAGACGTCGGCCTCGTCGATGGCCAGTTCGGTCTGGCGCCGCATGCGGGCTTCGAGCGTATCGTCATCGACGTCCTCGAACCCGGCGGTGTCGACCAGCGACAGGTTCATGTCGCCGATGCTGCCGCTGGCGAAGCGACGGTCGCGGGTGACGCCCGGCCGATCGTCGACGATCGCCAGTTTCTTCCCCGCCAGGCGGTTGAACAGGGTGGACTTGCCGACGTTGGGACGTCCGACGATTGCGAGTTTCAGGGCCATGGACGGTAGGAGGCTTTCCGGAACAAACCCAAGTCTATCCGGTCGGGACGATATGGCTCATTCAATTTCGGGCAAAATGCAAAGAGGCGGCGGCTCTTCGCAGAACCGCCGCCTCAATACAAGTTTTGCGTAGGTTTAGCGAATGGCGATCAGTTCGGCCTTGTCGGTCACCACATAGACCATCCCGCCCGCGGCGATCGGCGTGATCAGCGCCGGCGAACCCAGCTTGAGGGTCTTCTTGATCTCGCCGGTCTTGGGATCGAGCGCCAGGGCGCGGCCGTCGTTGGAAACGATGATCAGCCGGTTCGAGGCGATGATCGGGCCGTAGAACAGGTGACGATCCTTGGTCTTCTTGATCCCCTCGTTGAGGTCCTTGATCCAGTAGACTTGGCCGTTCTCACGCGAGGCGCAGATCAGCTCGCCGGCCCGGGAGATGATGTAGACGACGTCGCCGGCGGGCCAGGGGGTGGTGATCGAGGAGACCGGCAGCGACCAGCGGGCCTGGCCGGTGCGCAGGTCGATGGAGGCGAAGACGCCCGAGTGGCTGGCGGCGAACACGTCGCCCTTGAACACCACCGGCCGGCCGGCCACGTCGCGAATTTCCGACAGGGCGTTGGTGCGGCTGGCGCGGGACAGGGCGTTGTTCCACAGGTCGTTGCCGTTGCCGGCGCGCAGGGCGACCAGCTCGCCCGAGGCGAACGCGGCGACGACCACATCGCCCGTCACTGTCGGGCTGGAGGCCGAAAGAATTCGCGCCGGTTCAACCAGAGCCTGGTAGTTCCAGCCCGGGGTCCCGGTCACCGCGTCGAAGGTCAGCAGCTCGTTGTCGGTGCTGATGGCGTAGACCCGGCCGCCGGCCACGGTCGGGGCCCCATGCACCGGAGAGGCGGTGTCCTGCCGCCAGCCCACCGCACCGGTGGCCGCGTCGAGCTCGGCGACGAAACGGTAGCCGGAGCTGACATAGACCTTGCCATTGGCGAAGGCGACGCCGCCGCCGAAGGCGGTCTTGTCGCGGCGGTTCTCGGACTTGAGGGTGCGGCGCCAGATCACCGCGCCGGTCCTGGCGTCGAGGGCGGCGACATCGGCCTCGGCGTCCATCACATAGACGCGGCCATCCGCCATGATCGGCGGCGCGGTGACATGGATCTTGGCGCTGGACCCCTTGCCGAAGCCCTTGCGCCAGGCGATTTCGAAGGCCGGCGCGGCGTCGATGTTCTCGACGGCGACTTCGGTCGGCCCGCCCGGCACGGTCCAGTCAGGCTGGGGCGCCGGCGGCGGGATGTAGAAGTCGAGGCCCTTGAGCCCCTCGGCCTGCTCGACCTTCTCGTCAAAGGCGATGACGCTGATCCGCCGGCCATCGGCGGCCTCGTCCTTCACTTCCTTGGGCTTGAAGGGATTGAGGCGGTCGACCGTTCCGGAAACGGTGGAACAGCCGGCTGCCGCCACCGCGAGGCCGAGGACAACGGCGGTCAGTGTGGCGCGACGAGCAGTCATGAATGGGCCTCGAAGGCAGTGGGCAACGACAGTCGGGTTCCGGCCTTCGCCATCCCCCCATATTGCGATTGGGCGACGGCGAAGGCGGATTTGAGGCGGATGGCTCTGATGGCCATCATTGAGGCGGTCCGCCGGCCCCGGGGGGCATCTGCATGCCGGGCGGCAGGCCGCCGGCCGGAGGCGGCGGGGCCTCGGCCGCCATCTTGGCCGCCTTGTCCATCACCGCCGCGCCGCCGGAATCGATCAGGGCGATCGCCGCCTTGGCGCGCTGGCGCATGCCGGGGGTGGCGTCGAAGATCTGCGACAGAACCACAAACTCGGTGCGGGCTTCCTTGAACTTGCCGTCGCGCAGCTTGAGGAAGGCCAGGGCCTCCTTGGCTTCGAGGCGGAAGGGCCGCTTTTCGCCGGCCAGCGGGATCAGCCGCTTCTCGACGTCGGCGTAGGGGGCGGTGTCGAACAGGGCGAAGGCGGCCCGCAGGCTGGCCCAGTCAGCCAGGGCCGGGTCGGGCGCGGCCTTGGCGGCCTGGTCGAAGAAGGCCACGGCCTCGCCGGTGGCGCCGGCCTCGAGCCGCATCCCGCCCTGCTGCATCAGCGCCAGGGCCTTGTAGGCGGGGGGGCCGCTCTTGGCGACTTCGCCGAACTGGTTGAAGGCCGTCGAGGTCGCATTCTCGCTCTTGGCCTTGATCGCCTGGCTCAGCGTTGTGGACGCCTTGGCCTGGCTGGCGGTGCGCATGGCGTCCCAGCCCCAGACCCCGACGCCGATGACGACAACGGCCACGGCCAGCCCGATCGCCCAGGGCAGGGCCCGCTTGGCGAGGGCCATATAGCGTTCGGTCCGGAGTTGCTCCTCGACCTCTTCGAAAACATCGACCACGAAAGAGAGACTCCGCTGGGAGGGAAATGGTGGAGGCGGAACCTATAGGCTCGCCATCAAGGCTGCAACGCGGCGCTTCGATTTCAGTCCAGCGCCACCATGTCCTGGCTGTCCTCGTCCTTCTTCCGGCGCCGCTCGATCAGCCAGACGCACCAGATCGAAACCTCGTAGAGCAGGCAGATCGGCAGGGCCAGCATCAGTTGACTGACCGGATCGGGCGGGGTGGTGATGGCGGCGACGATGAAGACCCCAAGGATGGCGTAGCGCCGCCCGGAGCGCAGCATCTTGGAGCTGACCAGCCCGGCCAGGCCGGCCAGGGTGAGCACCACGGGCAGCTGGAAGCAGAGGCCGAACGCCAGGACCAGGGCCGTCACCAGCGACAGATATTCATCGACCTTGGGCGTCAGCTCGACCGAGACCCCCTCGGTGGAAATCTGCTGCGACAGGGCGAACCACAGCACAAACGGCAGCATCACGTAGTAGACCAGCGCCGCGCCGATGGTGAACAGCACCGGCGAGGCCACCAGGAACGGCAGGAAGGTGTGGCGTTCCTTGCGGTAGAGGCCTGGCGCGACGAACCGGTAGAGCTGCCAGGCCAGGACCGGGAAGGTCAGGATCAGGGCGCCGAAGCCGGCCACCTTCAACTTGGCGAAGAACAGCTCCAGCGCCGCCGTGTAGATCAGCTTCAGATGACCGCCGGAGGTGTGCTCCTGGCCGATCAGCGCCTTCATCAGGTCGAAGGCGTGACGGATGTCGAAGATGTTGTGATGGCCGCCGTTGGCCTGCTGGGCGGCGAACAGGTCGCTGGCCGTGGTGAAGGGACGCAGCAGGAACTGGAACAGCGGATCGGCGAAATAGAAGCAGACGCCAAATCCGATCACCAGCGCCACCACGCAGATGATCAGGCGGCTGCGCAGCTCGACCAGATGGGACAGCAGCGGGGCGCGCGAGGCCTCGACCTCGCTCTCTTCGTCAACGGCGCTCATGCGCTGGATCCCCGCGTCGTGCGCGCCTTGCTCGCCGTCGGCCTGGGGGCCTTGGCGGCCGCAGCGGTCCTGGTCGGTGTCGCCTTCTGGGCCGTCTTGGTCGCGACGGGTTTGGCCTTGGCCATCGGGGCTTTGGCCTTCGGGGCTTTGGCCTTCGGGGTTTTGGCGGGGGAGGCCTTGGCGGGCGTGTCGGAGACGGCCTTCGCGCGGGGCTTGCGGGCCTTCTTTTCAGGAACGGGGTCGGCCGTCTCCGACGGCGGCTGGTAACCCCGGTGCGGGGCGAAGGTCACCTCGCCGGTCTTCAGGCCGGCGTCGATGTCGGAGAAGACCTGATCGACCGTCTCGTCCTTCATCATCTCCGCGGTGTCCTGCAGCGGCTGGGTGAACTGGCCGCTGCGCATCGCCTCGACTTCCTTGCGGAGTTCATCGAGCTCGGTCTGGCGGGCCATGTCCTCGAAGCTGTTGCGGAATTCGGCCGCCATGCCGCGCAGGCGGGCGATGAACTGCCCGACCCGGCGCATCAGCAGCGGAAGATCCTTGGGTCCCACGACGATCAGGGCCACGGCGGCCACGAGCAGCATTTCGGAGACGCCGATATGTGGCGATAGCATGGGTGCGCCTTAGGGCGTTTGGCGAGGGGCGATCAAGCCCGTTGCGGCCGACGTCAGGAAACGATCTGGTCTTTCTTGGCGGTCGCCCGCTTGGGAGCCGCCTTGGACGCCGCCTTCGGAGCCGCCTTGGCGCGGGGCAGCGGCTTGGCGGGAACGGGCTCTTCCTCGACTTCCGGCTCGCTCTCGCCCTTCAGACCGTCCTGGAACGCCTTGATGCCCTTGGCCGCGTCGCCCATCAGGGACGACAGCTTGCCGCGGCCGCCGAACAGCAGCGCGGCGACGCCAATGACGATTGCCCAGTGAATCCAGCTCATGCCACCCATGGGGGCCAACTCCTTCTTGCCGCCCCAACCCGGAGCGGCGCAGCTATTCCGATAGCGACCTATATAGGCGGTCTCATGGCCGCGGACCAAATGAAAGCCGATTTATCCGGCCATTCCGGGTCCGATTTCGCAGACCGGCCTCTCTAGCTTTCTTCCCCGACGTAGTCCTGGACGAATTCCGGCTCCTCGCCGCCTTCCAGATCCAGTTCGTCTTCCTGCTCCGAGGCGTCGGTCGCCAGGCTGGGATCGGGCACCGAGAAGCCGGGCGGCAGGTTCATGTCCAGCAGCCCCAACGCCTTCATGTCGGTCATGCCCGGCAGATCGGCCAGGCTGGCGAGGCCGAAGTGCTCGAGGAAGAGATCGGTGGTGCCGTAGGTCACCGGCCGCCCCGGCGTGCGGCGGCGCCCGCGCATCCGCACCAGGCCCAGCTCCAGCAGCACGTCCAACGTGCCGCGGCTGGCCTGGACGCCGCGGACCACCTCGATCTCGGCGCGGGTGACGGGCTGGTGGTAGGCGATGATGGCGAGGGTCTCCTGCGCGGCCCGCGACAGGCGCCGGGGCTCCTCCCGCTCCTCGGTCATGAGGAAGGCGAGATCGGGCGCGGTCTGGAGGCGCCAGCGACCGGCGACCTCGACCAGCTCCACCCCGCGGCCGTCGAACCGCTGGCGCAGCGCGACAATGGCCGCGGCGACGTCCGCCCCTTCCGGCAGGCGCCGGGCCAGATCGGCCAGGCTCAGGGGTTCCGCCGCCGCGAAAAGCAGCGCCTCGACGCAGCGTTCGACATGATCGGCTGCACTCACGCGGCGGCCTCCGGTCTGCGGGTCCGGACCTTGAGATAGAGGTCGGCGAAGGCCTCGAGCTGCCTGGCTTCCAGCTCCCCTTCCTTCACCAGCTCAAGGCTGGCCGAGAGGGTCGAGGCCAGATAGCTGGCGCGGCTGGGTCCGTCTTCGTCATGCGGACAGGGCGCCACCCCGGACAGGGGCGTCCAGTGGGACAGTTCCGGCAGCATTTCCCGCAGGCGGCCACGCGCGTCTTCCAGGCCATAGGCGATCGGGGCCTGGGGGCGGTAGGTGCGATAGTGCTCGCGCTTGCGCTGGCCGATGTAGGCGCTCATCAGCTGATAGAGGTCGCCCTCCAGACGGCCCTGCCCGACCACCTTGACCTGTTCGGGATCGCCCCGGGTGAAGACGTCGCGCTTGAGGCGCGGGCGCAGGTTGAGGGCTTCGGAGGCCTTGCGCATGGCGTCCAGCTTGGCGAGGCGGAAAGCCAGGTTGGCGGCGACTTCCTCGGCCGGGGCCTCGTCTCCCCTGCCCTTGTCGGGCCGGGGCAGCAGCAGGCGGGATTTCAGGTAGGCCAGCCAGGCGGCCATCACCAGATAGTCGGCGGCCAGCGAGAAGCGCAGCGACCGGGCCCGGTGGACGAAGGCCAGATACTGTTCGGCCAGGCGGGTGATCGACATCTTGAGCAGATCGACCTTCTGGCTGCGGGCCAGGGCCAGCAGGACGTGCAGCGGGCCCTCATAGCCGTCGACATCGATGACCAGGGCCTCGCCGTCTTCGGCCGCCTCGTTGGCGGCGACGAAATCGAGATTGGGCTGGAAACTGTCGCTCATGCGGCGAACCTGCCCTCGAAGGCGGCGTCGAACCGCGCGACCGCATCGGCGACGTCCAGCGGCTCCACGCTGCGGGAAAGACGCGACAGCGCCGCCTCGGCCCGCTTCTTAGACGCGCCCGACAGGGTCTTCACCCCGGCGACGACGGCCTCCATCTCGGTCATCGAGCCGTTGCAGTGCAGGACGATGTCGCATCCCGCCGCCAGGGCCGCCCGGGCCCGTTCGGTGAAGTCGCCGCTCAACGCCTTCATCGACAGGTCGTCGGTCATCAGCAGACCGTCAAAGCCGATGGCGCCGCGAAGCACCTTGCGGATGGCCTTCCTGGAGGTGGTGACCGGATGCCGGTCGTCGATGGCGTTGAAGACCACATGGGCGGTCATGGCCATCGGCATGTCCGACAGGACCCGGAAGGGCTCGAAGTCCACCGCGTCGAGGTCCTCATAGGCGGCGTCGACCACCGGCAGGTCCTGGTGGCTGTCGGCCATCGCCCGACCGTGGCCCGGCATATGCTTTATGATCGGCAGGACCCCGCCGGCGATCAGGCCCTCGGCGGCGGCCCGGCCAAGGGTGGCGATTTCGGCGACGGTTTCGCCGTAGGCCCGGTCGCCGATGATGTCGTGGGCGCCCTTCTGGGGCACGTCCAGCACCGGGACGGCGTCGACATTGATGCCTAGCGACAGCAGATCATGGGCGATCAGCCGGGCCCCAAGCCGGGCGATTTCCCGCCGCACCAGGGGATCGTTGGCGCCAAGGGTTCCGTAGGCCCGGCCGGGCGGATAACGGCGCCAGTGGGGCGGCCCCAGCCGCTGCACCCGGCCGCCTTCCTGATCGATCAGGATCGGGGCGTCCGGGCGGTCGATGGCCTCGCGCAGGGCCGAGGTCAGGGCGCGCACCTGGTCGGGCGTCTCCACATTGCGCTTGAAGAGGACGAAGCCCCACGGCCGCACGTCGCGGAAGAAGTCGGCCTCCCGCTCGGTCAGGACCGGGCCCGAACAGCCCAGGATGCAGGCGGTTGAACTCACCGGACGAAGCAGGCCTTTCCGGCCGCCTTCAGCCGATCGCAGAAGTCCTGGGCCGAGGCGCGGTCAGGAAAGCCGGTGACGGAAGTCCGATAGAGGGTCTTGCCGCCGCTCTCGACAGTCTCGACCTTCTTGCCCTTGCCGGCCGCGGCGCCCGGCGCGATGGCGGCGGCGTCGCTCCAGCCCTTGTCGGCCAGGGCGGCCGAGGAGAAGGCCCCGACCTGAACCAGGAAGTTACCCCGGGCGTTGGGCGTGGCGGCCGGCGGCGGCGGCGCGGTGACCACCCTGGTTTCCGGCTTGGCCGGCGGGGTCGGGGCGGGAGTCTGGGTCGGCCGCAGGCTGGCCTCAGGCGGCGGGGGCGCAGGCTTGCTGTCGACCTTCGGCGGCGCAGGACGCGGCAACGGCGTTTCGGGCGGCGGCGCATAGGTCGGATCGGCCGGCGGCAGGCCGTCTTCCTGATTGTAGATGACCAGGCCGCCGGTCTCGTTCTTGGGCTGATCGTCTTCCTTCGGCGCGGTCTTCGGCGTGGTCACCACGGCCCCCACCGTCTTGGGCGCCTCGCCGTCGGTGCGGAAGCCGTCCTTGTAGATGAACCAGGCGCCGACAATCAGCACCAGCAGCACCACGGCGCTGATGATCAGGGTGACCGGCGCCGGGGAGCCGCCGCGCACGGGACGCCGGGCGTCGAACGCCAGGGGGGCGTCGTTGCTGGGCGGGGTGTAGGCGCCGCGATTGTAATCGGACATCGGCAACAGGGCTCCGGAAAGGGGGCGCGCCGGCAAGGCCGAATCGCCCCGCCAGTCGCATACTCTATCGAATCAGCCGGGGCTGCGGCCAGCGACCATCCGGCCCGTCAGGTCCAGGTCTCCAGCTGGAACAGCCGCCGGTGTTCCTCGATGGCGAAACGGTCGGTCATGCCGGCGATGTAGTCGCACACCACCCTGGCCCGGCCGGCCTCGTCGCGATTCTGCGACCTGACGAACCATTCGGTCGGCAGGACCTCGGGCTCGGCCATGAACAACGAAAACATCTCGGCCAGAATGCGGCGCGCCTGGCTGCGGGTGCGATTGACCTTCCAGTGGCGATACATCCGCTCGAACAGGAAGGCCCGCAGACGCGAGAGGTCTTCCAGCATGTCCGGCGAAAAGGCCACCAGAGCCTGGTTCAGCCCGCGCACGTCGTCGACACAGGCGACCCCGGTGACCGCCGCCCGTTTGAGCGTCTCCCCCATCACGTCATCGACCATGGCGCCGATCATCCGCCGCACCGCCTCGAGCCGGGTCAGCCGGTCGTCCAGATCGGGGCGTTCGCTGCGCACGCCCTGCAGGATCGGCCCGATCAGCGGCACCTCCAGCAGTTCCTCCAGACGGAACAGTTCGGCCTGAAGGCCGTCATCGACGTCGTGATTGTTGTAGGCGATGTCGTCGGCGATGGCGGCGACCTGGGCTTCGGCCGAGGCCCAGCCGCCAAGCTGCAGGTCCAGCTTCTCGTTGAACCGCTTGACCGCGATCCAACTGGGCCGGTCCAGACGATCGGTCACCGGGCCATTGTGCTTGATCACCCCCTCCAGCGTCTCCCAGGTCAGGTTGAGGCCGAGAAAATCCGGATAGCGATGCTCCAGTTCGCTGACCACGCGGAAGGTCTGCACATTGTGATCGAACCCGCCCCAGGGCTTCATGCTGTCGTCCAGCGCATCCTCGCCGGCGTGACCGAAGGGCGGATGGCCGAGGTCGTGGGCCAGGGCGATGGTTTCCGCCAGATCCGCGTCCAGCCCCAGGGCCCCCGCCAGCGAGCGGGCAATCTGCGCCACCTCCAGCGAATGGGTCAGCCGGGTGCGGTAGTGATCGCCTTCGTGGGCGACGAAGACCTGGGTCTTTTCCTTCAGCCGGCGAAAGGCCGTCGAGTGGATGATCCGGTCGCGGTCCCGGGCGAAGGGATTACGGGTGCGGCTGGGCGCCTCGGGATAGAGCCGGCCACGGGACCGGCCCGGAATTTCCGAATAGGGGGACCGGAACACGGTGTAGCTGTTGCCTTCAGACTGCGTCATGGACGGCCTTGGTCAGGGGGCGCCCCTTTTCAGACGGGGCGGGCAAGCACATATAGGACCTGAGAGAGTTTTCCACAGCATGACCGACACCACCGTTACGCTTTCAGAATCCGCCGCCGCCCGCATTCGTGCGATCGGGGCCAAGGAAGGCCGTCCGCTGATGCTGCGCGTCGCGGTCGATGGCGGCGGCTGCTCGGGTTTCCAGTACCGCTTTGATCTGGTCGAGACTCCCGAGGCCGACGACATGAAGATCGAACGTGACGGCGCCGCCGCCCTGGTCGACGATCTGTCGCTGGCCCTGCTGGCCGGCTCGGAAATCGATTTCGTCGATGAGCTGGCCGTGGCCGAGTTCCGGGTGCGAAACCCCAACGCCAAAAGCAGCTGCGGCTGCGGGGTGAGCTTCTCGATCTGATCCCGTCGTCCCGACCGCTCAGTCGCGCGGCAAGGCTCTGATCTCGACGGTTCCGCCGCACTCATAGACAGGATTGCCGACCAGCAGGCGCGCGGCATCCCCCAGGCTCGCCGCGCGAACGCGAATGTAGCCGGTCAGGTGCGGGCTCGGCCTGCCCGGGGCCAGCTGCTTGCGGAACACTTCGCGCTCCCCCATCGCGCTGCCGCCGCCGAAGACGCCCTGGCCTGTCAGATCAGCGATGTAGGCGGCCCAGAGCGCCGCGCTCGGCGGCGTGGCCGCATCGTCGTGCATCAACAGGATGAAGTCTTCCATGGCTGACCTCTCGATCACTTGCCTCGGCTGCCGCGCGGGAGTCCGTCGAGGCAAAAAATATGGGAAATCTTATTGATAGTCTAGTTACTTTACAAAATGCAGGTTCGCCGCTACCGTCCCTGCATGACCGATCGACCCTGGCATCACGACGTCGCCTTCCCGGCCCTGCTGCGCCATGCCCGCAAGACCTATGGCCGGGCGATGCGGGAGGCGCTGGCGAGCGAGGGCTTTGACGATATTCCGGCCAATGGCCTCTACATCCTCGGCGGACTGGCCCTGGGAGCGGAAGGGGCGCCGATCAGCCGGCTGGTCAGGGAACTGGGCATCACCCGGCAGGGCGCCGGCCAACTGGTCGATACCCTGGTCAACCGGGGCTATCTGAGCCGGACACCGGACGAGCGGGACCGGCGGCAGCTGATCATCACCCTGACCGATCGCGGCCGGCGCTGCGCGGAGATTCAGGCGACGGCGCGAAACGCCATCGACGCCCGACTTGTCGCCATGGTCGGCGAGGCGGATGTCGCCGCCGCCCGACGGACGCTGGCGGCGCTGATCGACATTGATCGCAGGTCCGACGCCGGACCGGACAGCAAATCCTGACCGCCCTCTTCGCGAACCTCATTCCAGGGACCAGCCCATGAACGAGATCGAACAGTTTAACGACCGGGCCCTGAACGGCGCGGTGTTCACGGACTGCACCCTGGCCGGGGCCCGGTTCGAGGACGTCAATCTGGCGCGGGCCGCCTTCACCAATGCGACCCTGCGAGAGGCCCGGTTCTCGAACGTCGATCTGTCCGGCGTGTCGATCAGCGACGCCAGGGTCACCGGACTGACCGTGATGGGCCACGACATCGCCGCCCTGATCGCGGCTGAGGAGGCCGGTCCGATGGTCGCCGAGCCGCAACTCTTCGTTCCCGACCTCGATGTCGCCCTCGCCTTCTATGTCGAGCGACTGGGCTTTTCAGTGGCGTTCAGCCATGGCCAGCCGGCGACCTACGCCCAGATCAGACAGGGCGGCTGGCGTCTGAATTTGAGGCGGGTCGAAGGGCCGGTCCTGGACGCCGATTTCCGGGATCGGGAGGCGGACGCCCTGGCGGCGACCCTGACGCTTCGCGACGCCCGGGCTCTGTTCGAGACCTACAGCGCCGCCGGGCTGACCTTCAGGCAGTCGCTCAGACGCGAGCGCTGGGGCGCAATGTCCTTCATTGTCGAGGACCCGGCCGGAAACCTTATCGCCTTCGCCGGAGACGCCGAGGCCTGAGCCCCACCCCGCCGGCGTTCAGCGCACGCCGCCGCCGAGAAGACGGCCGTCGACGACCTTGCCGTAGAAGGTCTTGCCGCCGGTGTGATTGCGCCGGGCGTTTTCCTGCACCGTGCCGGTCTGGCGCGGGTCGCGCGGACGCTCATGGCTGTTGATGAAGGCGGCGACGTCCCAGGCTTCCTGATCGCTCAACCGCCCGGTCTGGCCCAGGGGCATGTTGGTCTTGATGAAGGCGGCGGCGGTGTTGATCCGGGCCATGCCGGCGCCCCAGTTGTAGGACTGCGGCCCCCAGAGCGGCGGAAAGACCGGCTGGCCGTTGGCGTTGGTGCGGCCCTGGCCATCCTCGCCGTGACAGAGGGCGCAGTTGGTCGCATAGACCCCCGCGCCGCGCCGCGGATCATAGCCTTGCGAGGGCAGATCCACCTTCGGATAGCCGCCGCCCGCCATCTCGACCCCGGACGGCGCGCCGGTGGCGAGATAATGCATATAGGCCTGAAGGTCCCGGTAGATGTCGTGCCCGGCCGGGGGCGGGCCGCCGCTCGATGAGGCTTGGGCGTTCATCGAAAAGGTGAAGCAGCCCATGATCCGGTCTTCCATCGTATTGATGCGGCCGTTCTTGGCGCGGAACATCGGATAGAGACCCCAGGCCGACCACATCGGCGAGGCGTTGGCGCGGCGTCCGCCGTCCAGGTGACAGTTGACGCAGGACAGACTGTTGCCGGTGAAGGCCGCCGCATTGGCCGGCGTGTTCATGAACAACGCCTCGCCGCGCCGGATGGCCTCGCCGTCAGGCCCGTCAGGGATGGCCGATCGCGGCGGCGGCTGGAAATAGGCCGCCTCCCGAGCCGCACGGGGCGTCGCTGGCGCGTCCGTCCCCTTGTCGCCGATCCAGCCGAGGCTCATCGCCGACAGGCCGACGACAAGCACCGCCAGACCGCCCGCGGAGGCGATCAGCAGGTCGCGGATCAGGCCCCGTCCTGGCGACGAGGCGGGGCCGGGTCCGTCTTGAGGCGTCTCGATAGGCTGGGGCATGCTTTAACGCCTGTCCTTCCGGGCGGCGGCCGGATTGGACGGCAGCCCGGCCAGGTAGTCCGCCAATGCAAGGCGGTCGGCCTCCGACAGCCGCCTGGCGACATCGCCCATCAGATTGCCCGGATCGCCTGTGCGCTTGCCGCTGGCCCAGGCCGCCAGCTGAGCGGCCGTGTAGGCCGGTTGTTGCGCCGCCAGGGCCGGGAGGCGCGGCCCGCCGCCGAAGCCGGAAGGACCGTGGCAGGCGAAACAGGCGGGGATATCGCGTGACCAGTCCCCCTGCAGCGCCAGGCGGGCGCCGGCCTGCCGGTCGCCGCCGAGCGACGGCGTGGCCGTGGAAGGGGCCGATTGGCGGCCATAGTAGTCGCCCAGCGCCTGGCGTTCGGCGGGGCTGAGCGCCCTGGCGACGCCCGACATCTGATCGTTGGATCGTCGCCCCGAGGCGAAGGCGTCCAGCTGGGCGGCGATATAGGCCGACGGCAGGCCGGACAGGCGGGGAATGGGATCGCCCCCCTGCCCCTGGGGCCCGTGACAGCCGGAACAGGCGAGAGCCTCACCCCGGCCCTCGTTGATCAGGGTCAGGACGGCGGGGTCGGCGGCCCACGGCGCGGGACCGGTCCAGGCCGGCTGTGGAGCAAGGGCGGGCGAGAGTCCCGCCATAGCCTGACCGCCCTTCCAGGGGCCGGCCCCGGCGGCCTTTGCCCGCGCCCTGGCGACGACGGCCGAATCGATGGGGGCGCCGCCGTCACCCCAGGCGCGGCTGACGTGTGAGGCGACCTGGGCGATCTCGGCGTCCGTCAGCACCCCGGAGAACCCCGGCATGGCGCCGTCATAGGTCACGCGGCCGACCCGAACGGGCCCTTCGACGCCGCGAAGGATGATCGCCACCAGAACCGTCGGATCGGAAAACGCCGGATCGCCCAGAGGCGGGACCGCACCGCGCACGCCGGCGCCGTTGGGTTGGTGGCAGGTCGAGCAGGCCGAGGCGTAGATTTGTGCGCCGGGGTCCATTGCCGCCGACCTCGCCCCGACGGCCGGCGTCATTGGGGTTGAAGCCACAGGCTCGTTGCGCCCGGGGGTCTTGCCGCAGGCCGCAAGCAGGATTGCCGGCGCCATCAGGAGCGCGACAGCCGGCCCGGCTGATTTCAAGATGCGACGCCATGCCGCCCGCCCGAGCGTGGCGGGCCGGCCGCAACGGCGTGCGGAAGAACCCGACGGCGCTTTCCCTGGCCCCTGCAACATGACCCCTCCCTGACCGTGGGCAGTCTAGCCGCAAGTTCACGAAAACCCGAAGCGTTGAAGCGGCAAAGGTCCGTGCCGGGCGCGCTTAGCCTTTTCACTAATTCCCCTTGCAATTCGGAAAGTTCCTAATTAGTATTCTTCCTCATGAACAGCCTGTTCAAAGCCCTGTCCCATCCGGCCCGCCGGCAGATCATCGAGATGCTGCGGCCAGGTCCCCGGTCGTCCGGCGACATCGCCGCCGCCTTCGACATGGCCTGGCCGACCATCACCGGCCATCTGACCACCCTGCGCGACGCAGGGCTGGTGGAGTCCGAGCGGGACGGCGCCTCGATCATCTACCGCCTCAACATTTCCGCCGTCGAGGAAGCGCTGGCCTTCCTCATGGACCTGATGGGGACAGGTCAATCCGCCCCCGTCGCAACCAAACCCGAGGAATCCGCCTCATGACCCTCAAGCCCACCCGCATTGAAATGGCCGCGATAGCCGTGATCGCCCTGCAGCTGGCCGCCGCCGGCGTCACGGCGACGCAAGGGTCCACCGGTCCCGTGCCGATGCACTTCAACTACCAGGGCGTCGTCGACCGCTGGGGGGACCGCGTCGAGGCGGCCTGGTTCATCGTCGCCCTCGCCGGCATCACCCTGATTCTGGTCGGCGCCATCTCCTTCAGCCTGCGGGCCAGCGGACCATCCGAGGCGCGACGGCGCGGCCTGACCCTGGCCCAGGGCGTCTGCCTGGCGATCATGGGACTGCTGACCCTGCTGCCGCTGGCCCTGGCCAGCCCGTCCTTTGACCCGGCCGAGGGCGGGCGACTGGCGAGCGCGGTGATCTGCGTGGTTCTGGCGGTGACGGGGGCCTTCATCGGCAAGGTTCCGCCCAACGCCCTGGTCGGAGTTCGCACGCCCTGGAGCCTTAACAGCCGCCTGGCCTGGGACCGGTCAAACCGGCTGGCCGGCCGCCTGTTCTTCTGGGGCGGCCTGATCGCCCTGCCCGTCATGCCGTTCCTGCCCTCGCATCAGGCGGTCAGCGCGGTGGTCACCGGGGTGCTGCTGATCGCCGTCGTCTCTGTCTTCGAAAGCTGGCGGGTCTGGCGCGCCGACCCCGACCGGCGCGCCGTCTAGGTCGTCTCGAAAGGAATTCTGATGAAAGCCCTCAACCTGGCCGCTTTAGCGGCGCTTGCCCTCCCCTGCGCCCTGGCGACGCCGTCCCTGGCCGCGGCCCCGACGGAGACCTTTGTGGAGATCCCGGGCGGGCCTGCGCCTCTGAAGGGGACGCTGCTGAGCCCGGCCGGAGCGCGCGGCGGACCGGTGGTGGTGATCCTGGCCGGCTCCGGTCCCACGGACCGGGACGGAAACAGCCCGCTGGGGGTCAAGGCCTCGACCTATCGCCTGCTGGCCGAGGGGCTGGCAGATCAGGGGATCGCCTCGATCCGGGTCGACAAGCGCGGCATGTTCGCCAGTGGTCCCGCCGCGGCCGACCCGAACGCCGTGACCGTGGACATCCTGGCCGCCGACGCTTTGGCCTGGGCGGCCAAGGCGCGAGCCGAGACCGGCGCGCCCTGCGCCTGGCTGGCGGGTCACAGCGAGGGCGCGCTGGTGGCGCTGATCGCCGGCCAGGACAACACCGGCGTCTGTGGCCTGATCCTGCTGTCGGGGGCCGGTCGGCCGATCGGCGATGTGCTGCGTGAACAGCTGAAGGCCAACCCGGCCAACGCCGCCCTGCTGCCCCAGGCCCTGGCGGCCATCGACGCGCTGGAGGCGGGCAAGGATGTCGACACCACCGGAATGCCGCCGGCCCTGCTGGGGCTGTTCCACAAGGCCATTCAGGGCTTCTGGCGCGCGGAGATGGCCTATGATCCCGCCGATCTGATCGCCGCCTACAAGGGCCCGGTGATGATCCTGCAGGGCTCGACCGACATTCAGGTCAGCATTGAGGACGCGAACCGGCTCAAGGCGGCGCAACCGGCCGCGAGGCTGGTGGTGCTGGACGGCGTCAACCACGTGCTGAAGGTCGCGCCGGCGGACCGGGGGCCCAACGTCGCCGCCTATGCCGACCCGTCCCTGCCGCTGGCGCCCGGGGTGGTCTCGGCCATTGCCGATTTCATCAGGGCTCAGAAGGGGACGAACTGAAGAGACAGCCCCATGGCCATCAGCCAGGCGGCCGGCACGGCGATGGCGATCCAGGCGTGGGGCTCCTGGCCCCGCTTCCAGGCCACCCAGGCGACGAACGGGGCCAGGATACAGACGATCCAGAAGCCGACGATCAGCAGAAAGCCCAGCCAGGCGACCGGGTTCAGCAAATTCGGCCGATGATCGAAGACCAGCGGCGAAAACAGCGCGCCGACTGCGCCGAACGGGATTAGACCCAGCCAGCCGAGAGTCAGCGCGGCGAGCAGCATTGCCCGTCGCCCCTTCTCCCGTCGCTCTCGCCCCTTGAGCCCCTCGGTCATGGGTTCTAGCCTTCCAGCGTCCCGCCGGAGCCGTCAATGCGTATCGCCACCTGGAATGTGAACTCCATCAATGCTCGCCTGCCAACTGTATTGCAGTGGTTCGAGGAAGCGGCGCCCGACGTCGCCTGTCTGCAGGAGATCAAATGCGTCGACGAGAAGTTCCCGCGCGAGGCGTTCGAGCGGCTGGGCTACAACGTCGAGACCCACGGCCAGAAGAGCTACAACGGCGTCGCCCTGCTTTCGAAGAGTCCGATGGAAGACGTCAGGAAGGGCCTGCCGGGGGCTGACGGCGCCGGGGCCGACGGCGAGGCCGACGACCATGCCCGCTACATTGAAGCCCTGATCTCGGGACCGCGCCCGGTGCGGGTCGGCGGCCTTTACCTGCCCAATGGCAATCCCGTCGGGACGGCCAAGTTCACATACAAGCTGGACTGGATGGCGCGCCTGAACGCTCATGCGCGCGCGCTGCTGGCGTTTGAGGAGCCGCTGGTGCTGTGCGGCGACTACAATGTCATTCCCGAACCGGAAGACGCCGACAAGCCGGAAGGGTGGCTGGACGACGCCCTGTTCCAGCCCGAGAGCCGCGGCGCCTTTCGCGCCCTGAAGAACCTGGGCCTGACCGACGCCTATATGCAGATGAATGGCGCCCCGGGCGGCTACACCTTCTGGGATTATCAGGCCGGCGCCTGGCCGCGGAACCACGGCATCCGCATCGATCATCATCTGCTGTCGGCCCAGGCCGCGGATCGCCTGACCGGGGTGGAGATCTGCCGCGATGTGCGGGGCTGGGAAAAGCCCTCCGACCATGTGCCGGTCGTCGTCACCCTGGATCTCTGAGCCGCAGGCGCGAAAAAGGGGCGGCCCGGAGGCCGCCCCTTCCTTCAGCTGGTCGCCTCAGCCGTTACGCGCGGAGACGGTAGCGAAGCTCCCAGGTCAACTGGTCGAGGCGGATGTTCAGGTTCCGGGCCTCGGCGCGGGTCAGATCGCGGTTGGAGCGAACGTAGCGACGCTCAAGACGCTCGATCTGGTTGAGCTTGGTCCGCAGGATGCGGGCCTCGTGATAGGTCAGGGCGCGCTGGCGGAGGCCGACGTCGATGCGGCGGGCGATCTGGGCCTGGCGCTGGTCGATCCGGCGCAGCTGGATCCAGTCGCGGCGATCGTCACGGCGCTCGGCGCGGACGGCGGGCCCGCCGCGATAAACCTGAGCGGCGCGGTCGCCGCGGTAGCCGTCGCGGCTGTGGCCGTAGGTCTGGGCGGCGGCGGGCATGGCGGCCATCAGGGCGGCGGCGGCCGTGGCGGCGATGATGATCTTCTTCATGGTGGAACTCCTCTTGGGTTTCGTTCACCCGAACCGGATGAACACCATGAGGAAGGTTTTAGTGCCTGCCGCCTGAAGCGGACCTGAGCCGGTCGTTATGTTCGGTTCATGCTGAAGATGGCCGGCAAAGGCCGTCAGATCGGCATCCGCATGATTTCCTGATAGGCGCTGATCACCTGATCCCGCACGGCCATCACGGTCTCAAGGCTGGCCTCGGCCGAGGAAATGGCGGTGACCACGTCGATCAGTTCCGACTTCCCCGCCACATGGGCCGCCATCTGGCTTTCAGCGGTCTTGGAGCTCTGCACCGCGTCGCCGAGCACATTCTTCAGGAGATCGCCAAAGCTGGCGCCGCCAACGGAGGCGGCGTCGGTTCCGGGCACGCCTCCGGCGCCCTGGGTCGCGGCATAGGCCTTGGCGGCGGCGAGCGCGGTGATCATGCCTCAGCCCCTATTTCTTGAGCAGTTCGAGGGTGCGCATCTCCATCGACCGCGCCGTCTCGATGACGTTGAGATTGGCCTCATAGGCCCGCTGGGCTTCCCGCAGGTCGAGCGCCTCGATCAGCGGATCGACATTGGGCGTCTTGACGTAACCGTCGGCGTTGGCCGCGGGGTGACCGGGATCGTAGGTCATCTTGAAGTCGCGGCTGTCGGGTTCGATGCGCGCCAGCTGGACCCCCTGGCCGCCGTCGATGGCCTTGGGCTGAAACACCGAGACCTGCCGCCGGTAGGGGTCGCCGTCCGGGGTGCGCGCGGTGGAATTGGCGTTGGCCATGTTCTCGGCGATGACCCGCATCCGCGCCTGCTGCGCCCGCAGGCCGGAAGTGGCGATGCGCATGGTGACGTTCGGCTGAGACGGAATCTCGGGCATCTAGCGGTCCTCTAGCGACCCGGCGGCCGGGCGGCCATGCGGAGCAGGGCCATGGATTTCTGGTAGAAACCGATCGCGGCGTCATATTCCATCCGCGTCTCGGTCATCTTGATCATCTGGTCCTCGAGCACCACGCCGTTGCCGTCGAGCGTCGTCTCCGTGTCGCGGCTCTTCACCGCCTTGCCGTAGGTCTGGACGCCGCCGGCCTTGCGCGCGGTTCCGGTCATGTGGCCGGCCTGGGTCATCACCGGCTGGCTCATGGCCAGGGTCGTCGCCGATCTGCCCATCTGGCCGCCGTTCTGGCCTCGCAGGGTCGCCTCGAAACTGAACGGCTTCATGTCGCGGGCGATGAACCCGGGCGTGCTGGCGTTGGCGATATTCTCGGCGATCACGTTCTGCCGCTCGGAGAGGTATCCGAGGCGGTTGCGAAGCATCGAGAAAAGCGGGATGTCGCCGATGTTCATGGGCCCCAACAGTGAAGAAACAGGGTTAATCGGCCCTTAAGTTTTACAGGCCATCTGGTGGGGGTCCCCAGAGTACCGCGCACCCATGGCCACCCTGCTCCAGATCCTTCAGGCGATCGCCGCCCTCGCGGTGACCCTGGGCCTGATCGGCCTGACCGCGGTCGGCCTGCGACGGTTCGGCCCCGATGTGATCGCCCGGTTTCAGGGACCGGCGCGGGAGCGGAGACTGGCCTTGCTGGAAACCCTGGTTCTGGACCCGACCCGCCGCCTCGTTCTCGTCCGCCTCGACGGCGAGGAGCGGCTGATCCTCATTGGCGAGGGCCGCATGCTGGAAACGCTCAAGCCGCCCGCGCCATCACGCTCGCGCAAGGCCCCCGCCAAGGAGATCGCCCAATGAAGGTCGCCCTCAGAGGCGCGCGCCTGCCGCTGGCGCTTGGCTTGGTCCTGGCCGCCGCCCTGGCCTTGCCGGGCGTCGCCGCCGCCCAGGCCGTCAACATCGACCTTGGCACAGGGGCCGGTCTGACCGAACGGGTCGTCCAGCTGATCGGGCTGATGACGGTGCTGTCCCTGGCGCCGTCGATCGTCATCATGACCACCAGCTTCGTGCGCATCGTGGTGGTCCTGGGCTTGCTGAGGACGGCCCTTGGGCTGCAACAGAGCCCGCCCAATGCGGTGCTGATCAGCCTGGCCCTGTTCCTGACCGCCATCGTCATGGCCCCGACCTTCCAGAAATCCTACGATGAGGGAATCCGGCCGCTGCTCAATCAGCAGATGGAGCTGCCACAGGCCTTCGACGCGGCCTCCTCGCCGGTGAAGACCTTCATGCTCAGCCAGGTGGACCGCGACGACCTGGCGCTGTTTGTTCGCCTGTCCAAGATTTCCAAGCCCGCCACCCTGCAGGACACGCCGCTTCGCGTGGTCACCCCGGCCTTCATGATCAGCGAGCTGAAGCGCGCCTTCGAGATCGGCTTTCTGCTGTTCGTGCCCTTCCTGGTTATAGATCTGGTGGTGGCCAGCGTGCTGATGAGCATGGGGATGATGATGTTGCCGCCGGTCGTCATCAGCCTGCCCTTCAAGCTGATCTTCTTTGTGCTGGTGGATGGCTGGCGCCTGGTCGCGGGAAGCCTGGTCGAGAGCTTCATTCCCGGTTGAAGACGCAACACGCCCGGATTCCGTCTGGCCGGAACGACCCTTCGCGGTGGTCTTATCAGCCGGCCTTGGTCGCCGGTTTGGCTTCCGCCTGGCGGGTCGCCTTGCCCAGCGGCGCCGGGCTGTCCCGGAATTTGGTCTTCATCCGCGCCACCCAGCCATTGAAGGCTTCGGTCTCGGCGACCGAGCGACCGAAGTCGGTCGTGGTCAGACGGGCCCCGTCCATGGCCGAGAAGGCGACCTTGAGCGCTTCGGGATTGCGGCCGGCGTCGAACAGCGGCTCGTAGCGGTCCCGCATCCTGGTCAGGCTGGCCTCGTCTCCCGCCAGGCTGTAGGCCACGCCTGCCCGCAGGAGCCGGCCTTCCTCGTCGGCCCGCAACGGCAAGGGGCTCTTCCAGCGGTCGCCCAAACCCTTCTCATAGAGCTCGCCGGCCAGCGGCCAGCTGCGGCCCTTCCAGGCGATCTCGGAGCGGACATCCAGCGCCTCGGCGGAGTTGTCGGACTCGATCACTTCAAGCGCCGCGTCGAGCCGCCCGACCCCCATCAGGGCGCGGGCGGTGATGACCCGCCGTTCGGCGTTCAACGCGGCGGGCAGGACGGTCGTGCGGGAGCCGTTGATGGCCGCAAGCGCCTGTTCCGGCTGGCGGTTCATCAGGTAGATCAGGGCCAGATCGGTGGCCACCTGGGCCTTGGCCACGCCGTCCAGACGGTTGTCCACCTGCCATTTCAGGATCGTCGCGGCCTGGTCCAGCAGATCGACGTCAACCAGCCGCCGCACCATCTTGCGGGCCATCATGTCGCCATCGGCGCCGATGGGGATCAGGTCCTTGAAGTCGTTGAACAGACCCAGCGCCTGGATCGGTTCCAGCCCATCGGCCAGACCATCGAGGAACAGGCTGCGGAAGGCCGCCGACAGGTCATTCTGAAGATCCAGCGCCACGGGCAGGTCCGGCAGCCGCGTTCCCGCCGACCGCAGCGCCTCCAGCGCCTCGCGGTACCGGCCCTGGCTCAGATACAGCTTGCCGAGCATCCGCACGGTTTCAAGCTCGGTGGCGTCTCCCCGCCAGCGATAGCGCAAGCCGTCGAAGATCCGCGCCGCCTCGACCGGCGTGATCTTGCCCTGCTCCAGGCGGATCTGGGTCGCGTGGAGCATGGCCGGCGTCGAATATTGCTCAAGCGGCGCCTTGGCGATCTGCTCATAGATGGCCAGGGCCTTGTCCTTCTGGCCCCGCGCCTCCAGCAGCTTGGCTTCGGTGAGATGATTGGCCATCTCCTCCGCCGAGGGCAGCCCGGCGATGCTGGCCCGGCGCATGCAGCTTTCGGCGCCGGCCAGATCGCCAAGGGCGATGGCCGCCTCCGCGTCTGCGCGTTCGAAGCGGGCCCGCCAGACCGGCGGGAACAGGGACATGGCCTGAGCCGCCTGGGCGAACTTGGCGCGGGCGTCGGCCCATTGTCCCTGCTGCGAGGCGATATAGCCGCGCCAGGCGGCGCTTGAGGGATCGTCCGCCAGGACGCCCACCGAAAGGTCGCTGTCGGCCTCTTTCAGCCTCCCGGCCATCACCCGGGAGATGCCGCGCAGGCCCCGGAAGTCGGCGTCCCCCATCAGGGTCTCGCGCGAGCGGGCCGTGGCGTTGAGCATGCCGATGGCTTCGTAGGACAGTTCCGAGCCGACCAGGAACCGCGCCAGCGCCATCCGGGCGTCGGTCGGCGCTGCGTCGCCCTTGGCCTCCTCGGCGGAAGCCGCCGCCATCAGGACGTCATATCGGGCCATGAACCCGCCCTTGCCGGTCTTGCCCCAGTCCTCGCCGATCAGCGAGGGCATTGACGCCTTGGCGGGCGCGCCCGGGGCCTCGGCATCCTGACCCGCTTCCGCCAGCCAGCCTGGCGAGAGGGTCAGGCCGGCGGCCTTGCCCACCGTCACCAGATCGCCGTTGACCGCCATCGACAGCCCGGGCGCATAGCTTTCGATTGCCAGGCCGTGGACCGTGGGCAGCATGGCCAGATCGACGTAGTCGCGGCGGGCGGACAGACCCTTTGCGGGCGCCAGAGCCGGCACGACGCCCAGCCTGTCGCCGACCACCGGATCGTCGATCCACACCGGCCGTCCGGCGCCGGCCATGGCCGCGCTGAGCGCAGCCCCGGCTGACTCCGCGTCGCGGGACACCTTGATCACGCCGCCCGTGGAATCGCGCGAGGCCGGCGCTCCGCCGCCGAGCACAACCGTCCAGCGCGCCCCCTCGCCGACCACCGAGACGGGGGCGTCGCGGGCCACGACAAGCCGCAGAGCAGCGTAGTCCTTGCCGTTCAGCGCCTGCAGCCGCCGATAGCGATTGTTGTTGGCCGGCAGCTTGCCGACGTCCAGCCGACCCGGGGCGTCGAAGACGATCCAGAGGGCCTCACCCCGGCGAAACACCGCCGCGCCAAGGGGGGCCTTCCAGTCAAAGCTGAGACGCGTCTCGCTGGCGGCCTGCTTGATCGAGACCGGAACCAGACCGTTGGCCGGCGTCGGATTGGCCCGGGGCGGCGCCGTGGTGGTGGCGACCTCGGCGGGAGGCGGCGGTTCAGGCGGCGCGGCGGGCGCCGCCTTCTTCGCCGAGACGTTGACGTAGGCCGCCCCATCCGACTGGCCGACGATCGCATCGGCGCCGTCGTCCAGGGTCAGGACGATTTCGAGGACGCCGCCGACGTGACGGGTCTCTACCCGCTTGATCCACTTCGGCGGCGTCGCCCGAAGCATGCCGATGTCGGGGTCGGCGTCGCGACTGAAGCGCAGGATCAGCGCCTGGCCTTCGCGTCGGGACTGAACCCTTGCTCGGCCAGCCCAGTGAAACTCGATGCGCGAGAACTGCTCGGCCTCGGCGAACTTGATATCGAGGGCCGAACGGCTGCTGACCGCCGGCGCCGCATAGCCGACGGGCGCGGCGACGCCCAGGATGCAGGCGGCCGCAACGCCGGAGCGGAGTGTCCGGCGAAGACTCATCTAGCCGCCCTTGGTCTGCGGCTTGGCGTCAGGCGCCTTGCCGGCCGGACCCGCCGCCGGCTTGCCGCTCGGAGTCGTCGGCGCCGCCGTCGCGACTTCCTGCGGCGTCGGCTCAAGCGCCTTCTTGCCGGCCAGAACCGCCGCGTTGTCGGTGAACCGGCGGGCCAGGGCCTCGGTGATCTTGTTGGCTTCCGCCGGCGGCATCTGGGCCAGGATGGCGGCCAGGGTGCGTTCCTTCATGCGCGAGGCGATCGGCAGGCGGACGCTGTCGTCGAGCACGCGCATCTGCGCGGCGGCGTCCTTGGGCTTCATCGCCGAGAACACGGCGACCAGCCGGGTGATTTCCTGCTCCTGCTGGGCGTCGGCTTGGCCGAGCAGGCCCTTGATGTCGCCCTTGAGGGTGTCGAGCGCCTTGAACTTGGCGTCCAGCTTGGCCTCGGCCGCGGCGATCAGCTGAAGCTGCACGTCCATGCCCTGCTCACGCTCGTCCAGCTGGCCGCGACGGGCGCCCAGGTCCTGCAGCGCCTGCAGCTCCGACGGCGACAGCCCGGCCTCCTTGGCCAGTTCGGCGGCGGTCGGGGCGCAGACGGCGGCCGGCTTGGCCGCCTTGGCGGCCTCGGCGTCGGTCTTGGCCTCCGGCGCCTTGCCTTCCGTGCCCTCGGCCCAGGCCCGGGCGCCGGAAAAGAGGCGCGGAACACTGTCCGCGCCAGCCAGGGCGTTGATCGCCAGAACCCCGGCGACAGCGACGCCGGCCAGGGGAAGAATGCGGGGAATGCGGCTCATGAGCGGCCTCCGGGTATGGCGCGCAGACGGCCGGCGCCAATTTCGGGTTCAAACAGATCGTCGTCGATGCGCGCCCGCGACCGGGCGGTGGTCTGGGGCTCCGACCGCACCGGAGCGGTGCGGGCGCGGACCGGCGCCAGGGGACGGTCCAGCCAGTCATCGTCGCGGCTGGGAGCGGCGTCGCCCGGCGTTCCGCGGCGCGACCGGTCGGACATCGGGCGATCCAGTTGCTCGCTGAGGGCGCGCGCCGTCTCGATTCGGGCGGCGAGGCCTTCCTCGGCCTCCTCGCTGGCGAGTCGAAGCGCGGCCAGACCGGCCTCGGCGCGGCGCGCGGCGGCGTCGAGATCGCCGACCGCCTTGGCGAAATTGTCGTGACCGGCGCGCAAGGCCTTGAGCTGACGCTCCAGCCGCCAGCCAAAGGCCATGGCGGCAATGAGCAACACACCCAGCAGGATGTTCATGGAAAGCGCGACGATGCTCATGTCAGCCTCTTTTGCACGGCCTGTTTGGCGGCCGGATCCAGTGGCGCCTCGCAGCGCACGGCGATGTGATGATTGCGGCGGCCCATGCGGCCGCGGGTCAGGGGAATCGTTCCGGCCCGCAGCTCGACCAGGCTGTCGCCGGTGGCGTTGAGCATCAGGGTGTCGCCGACCTTGAGCGCCAGAACCTTGCTGAGCGGCGCCTGCTGCTCGTCGAGCACGGCGCGGACCTCCATCTGGGTGGTCCACAGCTCGGTAGCCAGGTGGCTTTCCCAGATGTTGTCGCGGCCGAACTTCTCACCCATGAACTGCTGGAGCAGCATCTTCCGGATCGGCTCGAGGGTGGCGTAGGGCAGAAGCAGCTCGATGCGCCCGCCACGGTCTTCCATGTCGATGCGAAGCTTGACCAGGATGGCGGCGTTAGCCGGCCGGGCGATGGCGGCGAAGCGCGGGTTGGTCTCAAGCCGGTCGAGGACGAAATTGACCGGCGTCAAGGGCTCGAACGCCGCCTTGGCGTCCTGAAGCACCACCTCGACCATTCGCTGCACCAGCACCCGCTCGATCGTGGTGTAGGGCCGGCCCTCGATGCGCATGGCGGCGGTGCCGCGGCGTCCGCCCAGCAGCACGTCGACGATCGAATAGATCAGGTTGGAATCGACGGTCAGCAGACCGTAGTTGTCCAGTTCCTCGGCCCTGAACACCGACAGGATGGCCGGCAGGGGGATCGAGTTCAGATAGTCCCCGAAGCGGATCGAGGAGATGTTGTCGAGGCTGACCTCGACGTTGTCGCTGGTGAAATTCCGCAGGCTGGTGGTCATCAACCGCACGAGGCGGTCGAAGACGATCTCCAGCATCGGCAGGCGCTCGTAGGAGACCAGGGCCGAATTGATGATGGCGCGGATGCCGGTGCGCTCGCCGCCCTCGTCGTCGGAGAGGTCAAAGCCCAGAAGGCTGTCGATCTCGTCCTGATTGAGGATGCGCTCAGATCCGATGAGGCCATCGCCCTCCGGCTCGCCGCCATCCCATTCGCCCACCCCGGCCTCGGACACGGCGCCGGGTCCGCCCTCTTCGGGGGCGTTGTTGGCGGCCCACTGGGCCAGGGCGTCCTGATCTTCGGTGTCTTCAGCCATGAACAAATCGCGCAACCGGGCCGGGGCCTAGTTGATCAGCATCTCCTCGATCAGGACCGCATTTACCTTCGAGGGCGCCACCAGCAGGTTTACGCGGCGCAGAATTTCCATCCGCAGCTGGTAGCTGCCCTGGCTGCCGGACAGGTCTTCCGGCCGTATCTCGCGCAGGAAGGTCTGGAACATGTCGTTCATCCTCGGCATCGCCGGGTTCAGCTCGTCGACCAGTTCCTCATCGGGCAGCTCGAGGGTCAGCTTGAGCTTGAGGAAGGTCGGCCGGCCATCAGCCGTCTGCATGTTCACCACGATGTCGGGCAGGGTGTAGAAGACGATCCCGTCCGGCCCTTCCTTCACGGTTGCGGCGCCGGGCTCGGCCTTGCCGCCGCCGCCGTGCTCGCCGCCTTCCTTCTTCTTTTTCTTGGGCTTTTCCTTCGCGCCGGCCTCACCGTGGGCCGCGTCCGGCTTGGGCTTGAGGAACATGAAGGCCGCGCCGCCGCCCCCGCCGAGCACGAGAACGGCCGCGACGCCGGCGATGATCAACATCTTCAGCGGCGGCTTTTTCTTGCCGGCCGGCGTCTCGCCGTCGACGCCCTCGGCGCCATCCGTCTCGGCTTCGGTTTCCTTGGCCTTGTCCTTGGACACGGTGACTCGCGCTCCTCGGGCATGCGCGCCCGTCTCCTTAGTGGCGGGAGTTGGTTAAGGATGGGTTTGTGCCCACCCCCAAAGGCGCCCGGCAGAAATCGCCGCCCACCCCTCGTTAACCTTCTTATTTGTTGTTTTTATTGATCTTTCAGACTGGCCCGAGGTTTGCAGGCTTAACCACCAGCAGCGACGCCCCGTCGCGGTCGTCAAGGGAGGTCACGAATGGACAACACGCTCTACGTCAGTCTGTCGCGTCAGATGACCCTGCGCCGCGAGATGGATGTCATCGCCAACAACATCTCCAACAGCGACACCACAGGCTTCAAGGTCGAGTCTCTGATGGTCCGCACCGAGGCCCAGGCGCCGGCGGCGATGACCGGCGATCCCAACCCGGTGAAATTCGTCCTCGACGACGGCGTGGCGCGGGACTTTTCCCAGGGCCCGCTGCGCAAGACCGGCGGGGATTTCGACCTGGCCATCGAAGGCAAGGGCTTCTTCAAGGTCAACACCGCCGCTGGAGAGCGCTTCACCCGCGACGGCCAGTTCACCCTGTCGCCCGACGGCCGGCTGACCACCCAGGCCGGCGATCCGGTGATGGGCGACGGCGGGGAGATCGTGGTCGATCCCGCCAAGGGGCCGGTCGCCATCGCCGCCGACGGCACCGTCAGCCAGGCCGGCGAGCGTATCGCCAGGGTCGGGGTCTTCGCCTTCGACGACCGGTCGGTCCTGGCCAAGGACCAGAACAACCTGCTCAAGAACGTCTCCAACGCCCAGCCGACCACGGATACCGCCTCCCAGGTCCGCCAGGGCATGCTGGAAGGCTCCAACGTCAATCCCATCCTCCAGATCACCCGCATGATCGAGGTCAGCCGCGCCTATGAGGGCGTGGTCAAGGCCATGGAGAACACCGCCGACCTGTCCCGCCGCGCCGTCGAGCGGCTGGGCCGGGTCGCCTAGAGTCCCCGAGGGAGTAGAAACCGATGCAAGCGCTCCGTACCGCCGCGACCGGCATGTCGGCCCAGCAGCTGAACGTCGAGGTCATCTCGAACAACATCGCCAACATGAACACCGTTGGCTTCAAACGTCAGCGGGCCGAATTCCAGGACCTGCTCTACCAGTCGCTGGAGCGGGCCGGGACCCAGTCCTCCGACCAGGGCACGGTGGTGCCGACCGGCATCCAGATCGGCGGCGGCGTCAAGGCCGGCAGCACCTACCGCATCACCAGCCAGGGGTCGATGACCCGCACCGACAACCGCTACGACATGGCGATCCAGGGCCGCGGCTATTTCCAGGTGCTGCTGCCCTCCGGCGAGACCGCCTATACCCGCGCCGGCAACCTGGCGGTCAACGACCAGGGGCAGATGGTCACCGAGGACGGCTATCTGATCCAGCCGGCGGTGACCATTCCGCAGGACGCCGTCGACGTCACCATCTCCAAGACCGGTCAGGTCCAGGTGACCAAGGAAGGCACCGCCGCCCCCGAGGTCGCGGGGCAGATCGAGCTGGCGACCTTCATCAACGAGGCCGGACTCGAGGCCATGGGCGACAACCTGTTCATGGAGAGCGGGGCCTCGGGCGCGGCGGTGACCGGCGCGCCCGGCTCGGTCGGGTTCGGCCAGCTGCTGCAGGGTTACACCGAAGCCTCCAACGTCGATGCGGTCAGTGAGATCACTGCCCTGATCGTCGCCCAGCGGGCCTATGAGATGAATTCCAAGGTCATCACCACGGCCGACGAAATGCTTCAGGCCGCCAATCAGGTGAAGGCCTAGAATGGCCCGCGCCGTGATCCGCCTCTGCGCCGGCATCGCCGCCGCCCTGGTCCTGGCCGCGCCGGCGTTCGCCGGACCGGTGACCCTGCGCGCCGAGGTCAACGACGCCGATGGCCGCGTCACCTTGGGCGATCTGTTCGAAGGCGCCGGCGGGGCGGCCGATGTTCTGGTGGCCAATCGCACCGGCCCGACCGTCGTGCTCGACGCCCGGGCCGTGCAGGTCATGGCTCATCGCGCCGGCCTGCAGTGGGACAACCCGCAGGGCTTTCGTCGCATCATGGTTCGCGGCGGCGGCGCGACGACCGCTTCGACCGCCGCCAGTCCCGCGGCCGCGCGGGGCAATGTCGAGGTGCTGGCCTACGGCCGCTCGCTGAGCGCCGGGGACATCGTCCAGCCGGAGGATCTGGTCTGGGCCAAGGCCGTCGGCGCCCCGTCTGACGCGCCCCGCGACGCCAATCAGATCATCGGCCTGGCCGCCCGGCGTCCCTTGCGTGAAGGCGCCCTGGTCTCGACCCGCGACGTCAGCGCCCCGGTGGTGATCAAGGCCGGCGAGATGGTCACGGTCACCTGGTCGGACGGCTATGTCACCCTGACCATGCAGGGCAAGGCCCTGAAGACCGCCGCCGCCGGCGACACGCTCAACATCCAGAATCCCGCCTCGAAGAAGGTCATCGAGGCGGTCGCCACCGGTCCCGGCGCCGCCGTCACCGGTCCCGAAGCCCAGCGGCTGAAAGCCGCCGGGTCCCAGTTCGCCGCCCGATAGAGGCTCGCCCCCATGCGTTCGACCTTGCTTTCACTGCTCGCCATCCTGCCCCTGGCCGCCTGCGGCACCGTCAACGGCGCTCTTTCCGACGCCTCCGACGCGGTCATGGGCCCCAAGCTGGCCCCGGTCGGCTATCCGGCCCAGCTGGTCCCCCAGACCCAGACCCTGGTCGATGTCCGTCAGGAACAACCTCAGGCCGCCTCGGCCAACAGCCTCTGGCGCACGGGCGCCCGGGCCTTCTTCAACGACCAGCGGGCCGGCCGCATCGGCGACATCCTGACCGTCAACATCGACATCAACGACAGCGCCCAGACCCAGAACACCACCTCGGCCAGCCGCACCAGCGGCATGAAGGCGGGCATGCCGCACTTCTTCGGTCTTGAGGGGAGCCTGGGCAAGCTGTTCCCGGGCGGTTTTGATCCGTCGAACGCCATCGAGACCAGCGGCACGACGGGGACCAGCGGCACCGGCGCCGTGGCCCGGGCCGAGAAGATCAGCCTGACTATCGCGGCGGTGGTCACCGGCGTTCTGCCCAACGGCAACCTGGTCATCCAGGGCACGCAGGAGGTGCGGACCAACAATGAGGTGCGCCGCCTGACCATCTCCGGCATCGTCCGCCCGGCCGATATCAGCGCCGCCAACACCATCAAGCACACCCAGATCGCCGAAGCCCGCATCTCCTACGGCGGCCGCGGCGACCAGAGCCGGGTGCAGAAGACTCCGGCCGGCCAGGCCCTGGTCGAAACCTTCAGCCCCTTCTGAGCCCAAAGCAGGCCTTGCCCCGCCCGGACGGGGGCAAGGCCCCCTTGGGAAACGGCAATTTCTGCCGGGTCGTGAACCGATCGGCCCTTCGCGGCGTTGAGTGCTCGAAGGGAAGCAAAATCATGATCCGCCTGACCGCCATTCTCGGCATGACCGCCCCCCTCCTTCTGCTGGGGAGCTGCATGCATGGCCAGCAAGCCCTGTCTTCCGGCATGGCCTGGTCGCTGCAGCAAACGCCCGAGGAGGGCGCCAAGCTGGCCTACGGCGCCCCAGCTTCCGACAATGTGGTCCTGATGATGACCTGCCAGCCCGGCGGCGGCGAGGTTCTGGTCTCCACGGTCTCCGCCACGCCCGCCCCGACCATCGTGCTGACCTCAGGCCGGGAACGCTCGGCCCTGGCCGCGACCGATGCGCCGAGCGGCATGGGCGAAGGCCACTATCTGGAAGCCAGCACCCATTCGGCGGACAAGGCGCTGGCCCGCTTCGCCCGCACGGGCGATCTGACCCTGGTGCAGAATTCCCGGTCGGTGAGACTCGCCGCGAACACCGCCGACCGCCCGCAGGTCGCCGGCTTCTTCAAGGCCTGCGCGGCCTAGGTTCCGGACGCCAGTCGCCCTGCAGCGCGCAGGACGTCGAGCGCCGGACCAAATCCTTCCCCATAGCGTCGCCACAGGCCGATATTGCGATCGTGCAGCGGTTCACGAACCTGGACCGCCGAAGCCGTGGATACGCCGGCCGCGTTGCGATGGAAATCCAGGCATGCCGGATCCCACTCCAGCCCCAGAAACGCCAGCGCGCCGCGAATTTCGCGCTCGGGCTCGGCGACCAGCGCCTCATAGTCGATCACCCGATAGCGATCCGGCGGCAGCACCGACTCCCAGGCCTCGCTGAGCGCCTCAAGGCCCGCCACGTAGCGCGCCGTATGGACCAGATCGTAGCTGTAATCGTGGAACAGTGAACCCGATCCGAAGAACTGGCGGTAGTTGCCCAGAACGGTATCGGCCGGGTTTCTGCGCATGCGCAGGATCCTGGCGTTGGGCAAGACCCGGGCGATGAAACCGGCGAAGATCAGATTGAACGGCCGCTTGTCGATGTAGCGCCCCGCGCCGCCGCTCATGGCCGCCGCCGCCTCGACATAGGCCGCGCCGAGAGGCTCCGCCGGCGCCCGGGCGCCGCGCAGCAGGATGTCGGCGGTAATCGGCTGCTCGGCGCCGATGCCGGCCGCCCGCAATACCAGCAGAGGCATGGCGCGAAGTTCCCCGGCCGAGGTGATCGCCGGGTGGCTGGACAGGATGCGGTCCAGAAGCGTGGTGCCGGAGCGGGGCGGGCCGACCACGAAGATCGGCGCTGCGGACGGGTGTCCGGGTCCCGTCGGTCCCTCGGCATAGGCGCGCGGCGCGGCCTCGAAGGCCGCCAGCGCTGATCCAATGTCATAGGGCCGCTGGCGCCGGCGCGGCGCCTTGGCCCGTTCCAGCGCCTTCATCGCGGCCGGAAAGTCGCCCAGGGCCTCATGGGCGCGGGCCAGGGCGTGACCGACGCCGAGACTGCGCTCGGCGTCGCCGCCAACCCGGGTCAGCAAGCGGTCCAGAGCCGCCGCATCGGCGGTGGTCGGCGACCAGCCCGGCAATCCGGACAGACTGAACCAGGCCTTGTCATCGTCGGGAGAGAGCGTCAGCACCCGCCGCAGGGCCGCCTCCGCCGCCGGCAGGTCGCCGACATACTGCTCGCCCCAGCCGAGGTTCTTCAGGATGGCGACATCTCGCGGGGCCAGGGCCGCCGCCTGGCGGAACAAGGCCACCGCCTCGGAGAAATCGCCGGTCCGGCTGAGCACAAAGCCAAACCGGTCGAGGGTCTTTGCGTCGGGCTCGCCTGCAATCGCCTGTCCGGCGGCCACGGCTTGCCGGGCCCCTGCGACATCGCCAAAGCGCAGCAACTCGATCGCCAGACGGGCGCGACGGGCGGCGTTGGCGGGGTCGAGCGTTGCGGCCTGCTCGAAGGCTCTGACCGCCGTCGGGACATCGCCCCGGGCGCTGGCGGCCGCGCCAGCCTGATGCCAGCGCTCCGCGTCCTGCGCCGTCATGACCCGATCAGGCCCGCCGGCCCGCCGTGGCGACGTTGTCCAGTCCCAGGGCGGCCAGGGCGCCTCCGGCGATCCCGGCGGCGTCGAGACCGGCCTGGGCGTACATGAGGTCAGGATTGTCCTGGTCCTGGAAGACGTCCGGCAGGGTCAGGGTCCGCACCTTCAGTCCTCGATCCAGCGCCCCGTGTTCGGCCAGGGCCTGCAGGACAAAACCGCCAAAGCCGCCCATGGCGCCTTCTTCGACGGTGATCAGGGCTTCATGCTCGCGGGCCAGCCGCAGCAGCAGGTCGATATCCAGCGGCTTGGCGAAGCGGGCGTCGACCACGGTCGCGGAAAGGCCGCGCGCGGCCAGCAGATCGGCCGCCTTGAGGCTCTCGGCCAGACGGGTCCCGAAGGAGACGATGGCCACCGCCGTGCCCTCACGGATCACCCTGCCCTTGCCGATTTCCAGCGGCTCGTTGACGGCCGGCATCTCCAGGCCGGAGCCTTCGCCGCGCGGATAGCGGAAGGCGCTGGGCCGGTCATCGATAGCCGCCGCCGTGGCCACCATCCGGGCCAGCTCGACCTCGTCGGCCGCCGCCATCAACACCATGCCGGGCAGAGCCCCCATGAAGCCGATATCAAAGCTGCCGGCGTGGGTCGGGCCATCGGCGCCGACCAGGCCCGCCCGGTCCATGGCGAACCGCACCGGCAGGCGCTGGATGGCCACGTCGTGGACCACCTGGTCGTAGCCGCGCTGAAGGAAGGTCGAATAGATGGCCGCGAAGGGCTTCATGCCGTCGGCGGCCAGGCCGGCGGCGAAGGTCACCGCATGCTGCTCGGCGATGCCGACGTCGAAACAGCGCTTGGGGAAGGCCTTCTGGAACAGGTCCAGGCCGGTGCCCGACGGCATGGCCGCCGTCACCGCCATGATCCGGTCGTCCTTCTCGGCTTCCTTGACCAGAGCCTGGGCGAAGACCTTGGTATAGCTGGGCGGGCCGCCGGCGGCCTTGGCCTGCTCGCCGGTGACGACGTTGAACTTGACCACGCCGTGATACTTGTCATCGGCGCTCTCGGCGGGCGCATAGCCCTTGCCCTTCTGCGTCACCACATGCAGCAGAACCGGCCGATTGATTTCCTTGACGTTTTCCAGAACGGGAACCAGGGCATCGAGATCATGGCCGTCGATCGGCCCGACATACTGGAAGCCCAGTTCCTCGAAGAAGGTGCCGCCGGTTACCATGCCGCGGGCATATTCCTCGGCCTTGCGCGCCGCTTCCTGCAGGCTCTTGGGGAACACCCGGCTCATCGACTTGCCGAGATTGCGCAGCGACTGATAGCCGCCCGAAGACACGACCCGCGCCAGATAGGCGCTCATCCCGCCGACCGGCGGGGCGATGGACATGTCGTTGTCGTTGAGGATGACGATCAGCTGGCCGGTGGTCTCGACCGCGTTGTTCATCGCCTCATAGGCCATGCCGGCGCTCATCGAGCCGTCGCCGATCACGGCGATGACCTTGTTGTCCTCGCCCTTGGCGTCGCGCGCCGCGCAGAACCCCAGCGCCGCGGAGATGGAGGTAGCGGCGTGCGCCGCGCCGAAGGCGTCGTATTCGCTCTCCGCCCGCTTGGTGAAGCCCGAAAGACCGCCCCCCTGGCGAAGGGTCCGCATGCGATCGCGCCGCCCGGTGAGGATCTTGTGCGGATAGGCCTGGTGTCCGACATCCCAGATCAGGATGTCCTTCGGCGTTTCGAAGACATGATGCAGCGCCACGGTCAGTTCGACCACGCCGAGACCGGCGCCCAGATGCCCGCCCGTCACCGACACCGAGTCAATCGTCTCGGCCCGGACCTCGGTCGCCAGCTGTTTCAACTGAGCCAGATCGAACTTGCGAGTGTCCGCGGGCGAGGAGACGGTGTCGAGCAACGGGGTCACAGGGGGCATGCGTGGAGCAGTCCATTATTCTGGCGGATTGGGCCCGCCCTTTGAGGCCAACCTAGCGGTATGCGCGGCCGCTGCAACCGAACTGCTGATCGAATCGAAGGATTTACGGTGCAGAGGGCCCGTCCGGCGTCAGTTCCGCCGTCCAAGGACGAAATCGACCGAGGCTCTCAGCACATCGGCGCGCTCGCCGAACCCGTCCAGATGGGCGCGTGTCTGCTCCGCCAGAAGTTCGACCCGCTCCTTGGCGGCGTCCAGTCCCAGCAGGGTGACATAGTTGGCCTTGCCCTTCGCGGCGTCCTTGCCGCCGGTCGCCTTGCCCATCGCCTCGGGATCGCCTTCGGCGTCGAGCACGTCATCGACGATCTGATAGGCCAGACCCAGATCCTGGGCGAACCCGAGAAGCGCGTGACGTTCGGCCTCCTGGGCATGGGCCATGATCAACGGAATTTCGAAGGCATAGGCGATCAGGGCGCCGGTCTTCAGCCGCTGCATTCGCGCGACGCCGCCCAGGTCCTCGCGGACGCCCAGGATGTCGATCATCTGGCCGCCGGCCATGCCCTGGGCGCCCGACGAGATCGCCAACCGGCGAACCAGCTCGGCCCGCACATTGCCGTCAGGGTGGGTGTCGGGGTGGGCGAGGATCTCGAACGCCGCGGTCTGCAGCGCATCGCCCGTCAGCACGGCGGTCGCCTCGTCATATTCGATATGCACCGTCGGCCGACCGCGGCGCAGGTCGTCGTCGTCCATGCAGGGCAGATCGTCATGCACCAGGCTGTAGGCGTGAATGCATTCCAGGGCGCAGGCGGCGCGAAGCACCGGCCGTTCCGGCAGATCGAACATCTTGCCGGTTTCCAGCGCAAAGAATGGCCGCAGCCGCTTGCCCGGCCCGAGCGCCGCATAGCGCATCGCCTCGGTCAGGCGTTGTTCGGGGCCATCGGCGCGCGGGAGCAGGGCGTCCAGCGCCACGGTCACCAGGTCTGCCGCCTCGGAAATGCGGCGCTCCAGGTTTGCCGGCATCAGGAAAACTCGGCCGGCTCGACGCCGGTCGCCGCACCCTGGGCCAGAACCACCTTCTCGACCCGCAGCCGGGCCGCCTCGAGTTTCTTCTCGCAGTGCGCCTTCAGAAGCGCCCCGCGCTCATAGACGGAAATCGATTCCTCAAGCGGCGCCTGACCTGATTCCAGAGTCTGGACGATCTTCTCCAGTTCCTTGAGGGCGTCCTCAAAGCTCATGGCGTCAATGGCGGGATCGGCGGCTTCGGTCATTTCGTGTCCTGAGAGAATGGGCCAACCCTAGAGACGGCTGACCGGGCCAGCAACGCCCAAGCAGGGTCGATCACGGCTTTGTCGGCTCGATCCGACATCCGGACCGCTTGCCGGAACGCTAGGAGGCCCGTTCGAACTTTCGCGCGCACCAGTAGCGGAACCCCTGATCCTCGACGCAGCGCCAGCCTCGGCGCTTGAGGGCCGCGCCGACCCGCTGGTTGAAATAGCCGTGGGCGACGACCAGCACATCCTGCCCCTCGTCCGCCATGCCGGCGATCCGTTCGGCCGCCTCCGCCGCTCGGCGCTCGGCCTGGCGATGGGTCTCGGCCTCCTGATGCCTGTCGGACATCACCCAGTGGAGGCGCGCCAGAAACCCCCAGATCTTGGGCGACAGCCGCAGCCAGTCGGGCCATCCCGGCGGCGGCAGCGGCGCCTCCACGAACATCGGATCCCGGGCGAAGGCCCTGTCGCCGCAGATGGCGTTGGCCGTCTCGATCGACCGGGGGCGGATCGAGGCGATCACCACGTCGGCCTCCCGGGCGACGGCCTTCAGACCCTCGGGCGGCGTCTGCCCCGGTTTGATGCCCTTGACCTCATAGCCGGCCCACCAGTCCCGGTATTCAGCGGCGTTGAGACGAATCTTGCGGGATTGCGCCGGCTCCCCGTGACGGACGAGCGTCACCGATCCGCTCTTGCGGCCGATGGCGGCGGGGGCGTTTTCGGCGGTCAAAGCGTCTGCCATGATCCCACGGAAGCCAGATATTGGGTCTAATCCGCGTGTGGCGCGGCCCCCCGGCTCTCCGTCACACCTCCTGCAACGCCTGCACATGCGCCAGAGCCGAACGCCCCAGACCCTCTAGGTCGTAACCGCCCTCGAGGGAGGAAACAATACGCCCTCTCGCACGTGTGTTGGCCACCGAGACCACCGCTCGCGTCGCCCAGGCGAAATCCTCGGCCTCCAGCGACTGCTGCGCCAGGGGATCGCGACAGTGGGCGTCAAAGCCGGCGGAGATGATGATCAGGTCCGGTTCGAAGGCGTCCAGCCGCGTCATCAGGCCTTCGAAGACGCCGCGCCATTGCTCGCGCGGGGCGTGGGGGCCGACGACGCCATTGACGATGTTGCCGACCCCGATTTCGGACGGATCGCCGGTGCCGGGATACAGCGGATGCTGATGGATCGAAGCCAGGAACAGGCTTGGATCGGTCTCGAAGGCCGCCTGGGTTCCGTTGCCGTGGTGCACATCGAAGTCGACCACCGCAACCCGGGCCAGCCCCGCCGCCTGGGCCGCGCGCGCCGCGACCGCGACGCTGGAGAAGATGCAGAAGCCCATCGCCGCTTCCGGTTCGGCGTGATGGCCGGGCGGGCGCACGGCGCAGAAGGCGCGGGTCCGCTCTCCGGCGGCGACGGCGCGCACGGCCGCCACCGTGGCCCCGGCCGCCCGCCGCGCGGCGGTGACGCTGCCCGGAGACAGGAAGGTGTCCGGATCGAGCGTGACAATCCCCTGTGACGGCGCGGCGGCCAGCATCGCCTCGACATAGGCCGGCGAATGGACCCGGCGCAGGTCATCGGAATCGACCAACGGCGCCTCGAACCGTTCCAGATCGAGGCCGGCGTTGTCGTCCAGCGCCTCAAGCACCGCGACCAGACGCTCGGACCGTTCGGCATGGCCCTCGCGGGGATGATGATCCAGCATGTCGAGGTGGGTGTAGAGGGCGAGGCTCATACTACGATCCTGCAAGGGCGCTGGGCATTTCGCAATGGCGCTGGCGAGCTTGGCTGATTGGCGGCATGCTGCGCCTTCCTCGTCAAAAAGGATCCCGGCTTGCGCAGTCCCACGTTCCAACTTCCGCTCTTGGCGCTCGTCAGTCTCGCCTTCTGCCTGCCGACAGTTTCCACCGCGGCGCCGACAACACCCGCCGCGACAGTCTCCGGGATTGAAACCAGCGATGACGCGGTCAAATCGGCGTTCCAGGAAGCTGGACGCCTCGTCGCGGCCGCAGAAGCAGAAGACTTTTTCGAAAATATCACCGACAGCATTGTGCCGCGATTGCGCCATCGCCGCAGCGGGCTGATCTGTAGTTTCGAACCCGGCGACAGGGCCAACAATGTCCACCTCTATGAATCGCCCGCCATTTTGCCGGGTGACGATGTCAGCTGTGGAACCACCGTAGCAGGGGTCACAAGAACCCTCTATGCGACTCGCTACTCAACGCCGGTTACGGCTGAACAGGCGATACGCCAAGCCTACGAAGAGATCGTCCAGGTCTGGAAGAACCCCGAACTCTACAAGGGCGAGCGAGTATCGTTGGAGAGCGAGGCGCTCCCCCAGACCTACGTTTTGCAGATGCTGGTGGAAGACAAGCAGGGCCGAAAACTGTTCACCCAGGCCAACACGACCAAAGTCGGGGGCTGGATATATCTGATGCGGCTTACCGGTCCGGCCGATCAGGTTCAGGCCATACAACTCCTCGGAGGAATGAGTTGGCTGACGGCGCTCCCTGCACCTGAATTTCCCGGGCAGGACTAGCGGTCCAAACCATGCCTCACGCCACTATTCGCCGCGCCGGCCTGGCCGATGCCGAGACCCTGAGCCGTATCGGCGCGGAAACCTTCGACGAGACCTTTGGCCACCTCTACCCGCCCGAGGACCTCGCCTACTTCCTCGCCACCGCCTACAGCCTCGACTCGACCCTGACCGATCTGAATGATCCGACGCGCGCCGCCTGGCTGGTGGAGGACAACGGCAAGGCCGTAGGCTACGCCCTGGCCGGGCTCTGCACCCTGCCCCATCCCGATGTCACCGAGACCTGCGGCGAGCTCAAGCGCATCTATCTGCGCAAGAACCGTCAGGGCGGCGGGCTCGGCGGCCGGCTGCTGGCCGAGACGCTTTCCTGGCTGCAGAGCGCCGGGCCGCGACAGCTGTGGATCGGCGTCTGGTCCGAGAATTATGGCGCCCAACGGCTCTACGGCCGGCTCGGATTCGAAAAGGTCGGAGAGTATTTCTTCGATGTCGGCGAGACCCACGACCTCGAATTCATCCTGCGTCGACGGCAAAATCCCTGAGCGGCGACGGCGGATGGCCGTGCTAGACCCCCTTGTGACATGGCTGCATCCTTCGATCACGACGTCATCATCGCCGGAGGCGGCCTTGCCGGGGGGCTGATCGCTCTGCGCCTGCGGGCCCTGCGCCCCGACCTGAGGGTTCTGGTGCTGGAAGGCGGCCCGGTTCTGGGCGGGGTTCACACCTGGTCCTGCTTTGAAACCGACCTGTCGCCGGCCGTCCAGGCCTGGATCGCGCCGCTGATCTCCCACCGCTGGACCGGCTACAGCGTCCGGTTCCCGACCCACCGCCGCGACCTGACCACGCCCTATATGTCGATCGCCTCTGACCGCTTCGCGCGGGTTGTCGGGGAGGCCCTCGGCGACAGGGCGCGCACCAGGACCCCGGTTGTCTCGATGAGCGCCAGCAGCGTCACCCTGGCCGACCAGAGCGTGCTGACCGCCGCGGCGGTGATCGACGCCCGGGGGCCTTCCGGCGGCGACGCCCTGGTCCTCGGATGGCAGAAGTTTCTCGGTCAGGAGGTCGAGCTGGCCGCCCCCCATGGCCTGACCCGGCCCATCATCATGGACGCCACGGTCGATCAACTGGACGGCTACCGCTTTCTGTACGTCCTGCCCCAGTCGCCCACCCGCCTTTTGATCGAGGACACCCGCTACGCCGACGGCGAAGCCCTGGACCGCGACCAGCTTCGCCGCGATCTGAACGGCTACGCCGCCGCGCAAGGCTGGACCATCCAAGCGGTGCTGCGCGAGGAAGACGGCGTGCTGCCCATCGCGCTCGGCGGCGATATCGGCCGCTGGTGGGACGAGACCGAAGGGGCGGCGGTGGGTCTGCGGGCGGCCCTGTTCCACCCGGTCACCGGCTACTCCCTGCCGGACGCCGCCCGCCTGGCCGATCAGGTCGCCGCCTTGCCGGTCCTGACCACTCAAACCGTCCGCGACCATGTCGAGGCCCACTCCCGCCTGACCTGGGAAAAGCGGGGCTATTATCGGCTGCTGAACCGCATGCTGTTCCGCGCCTGCGCGCCGGACCAAAGATATCGCGTGCTCGAGCGCTTCTACCGCTTGCCTCAGCCGCTGATCGAACGATTTTACGCCGGACGCGCGGGCCTCGCAGACAAGGCCCGCATCCTCATCGGAAAGCCGCCGGTGCCCGTCTCCGCCGCTCTGGCGGTGTTTGCGGAGTCCTCGGCGCAACAGGGAACGACCACATGACCAAACCGCGCGTGGCGGTAATCGGATCGGGCTTCGGGGGGCTGGCGCTCGCCGTTCGCCTGCAGTCGGCCGGGATGGACGTCACCCTGTTCGAGGCCCGCGACAAGCCGGGCGGCCGCGCCTACGTCTGGAAGGAAGAGGGCTTCACATTCGACGCCGGTCCGACGGTGATCACCGACCCGGCCTGCCTTGAGGAGCTGTTCGCCCTCTCCGGCCGAAAGCTGTCGGACTATGTCGAGCTGATCAGCGTCGATCCCTTCTACCGGCTGTGCTGGAAAGGCGGGGAGTTCTTCGACTACGTCAACGACCAGGCCGAGCTGGACCGCCAGATCGCCGCCAGAAACCCCGCTGATGTCGCGGGCTACCAGCGCTTCCTGAAATACAGTGAGGAGCTCTTCCAGGAGGGCTACGTCAAGCTCGGCCATGTGCCCTTCCTCGACTTCGGCAGCATGATCGCCGCCGCCCCGGCGCTGATGAAGCTGCAGGCGTGGCGGAGCGTCTACGACAAGGTCTCGAGCTTTGTGCAGGACGAGCATCTGCGTCAGGCCCTGTCCTTCCACACCCTGCTGGTCGGCGGCAGCCCCTTCGCCACCTCCTCCATCTATGCCCTGATCCATGCCCTGGAGCGGCGGGGCGGGGTCTGGTTCCCGCGCGGCGGCACCAACCAGCTGATCGACGCCCTGGTCCGGCTGTTCCGCGAACTCGGCGGCGAACTCCGCCTCTCCAGCCCGGCCCGCGAGATCAGCACCGCCGCCGGCCGCACCACCGGGGTGGTCAGCGATTCAGGCTTCGAGGCCTTCGACGCCGTCGCCTCCAACGCCGACGTGGTCCACACCTATGACAAGCTGCTCAAGGGCGACGCCCGGGGCCGCAAGGCCGCCGCCGCGGTCAAGCGCAAGCGCTTCAGCCCCTCCCTGTTCGTGGTTCACTTCGGCCTCAAGACGCCCCAGCCGCAACTGCGTCACCACACCATCTGCTTTGGCGAGCGGTATCGCGAGCTGATCCGGGAGATTTACGGAAAGAACAGTCTGGCCAAGGACTTCTCCCTGTATCTGCACTCGCCCTGCGCCACCGACCCGGCCATGGCCCCGCCCGGAGGATCAACGCACTATGTCCTGTCGCCGGTCCCCCACATGGGCACTGCAGACATCGACTGGGCGGTCGAGGGGCCGCGCTATCGGGACTCGATCCTGAAGTATCTGGAAGAGCACTACATTCCGAACCTGTCGCGCGACCTGGTGGTCAGCCGGATCTTCACCCCGGCCGATTTCCAGGGCGAACTGAACGCCCACCTCGGCTCGGCCTTCAGCCTTGAGCCGATCCTCACCCAGAGCGCCTTCTTCCGCACCCACAACCGCGACGACGCCATCCCCAACCTCTATTTCGTCGGCGCGGGCACCCACCCGGGCGCCGGCATCCCCGGCGTGGTCGGCTCGGCCAAGGCCACCGCCGGACTGATGATCGAAGACCTCAAGCCTTGAGCGACCTGGAGACCACCAGCCGCGAGGCGATCCAGCAGGGCAGCCAGAGCTTCGCGGCGGCGGCGGCCCTGTTCGACCGCGAGACGCGCGCCGACGCCGAGATGCTCTATGCCTGGTGCCGTCACTGCGATGACGTCATCGACGGCCAGACCCTGGGCCACGACAGGGTTCAGCTCTCCCCCGATCAGGTCCGCGCAACCCTCGAGAATCTTTACGCAAAGACCCGCTCGGCTCTGGCAGGCGAACCCCAGGCCGACCCGGCCTTCGCCGCCTTCCAGACCGTGGCCCTGCGGCGGGGCATTCCCGAGCAATGGGCCATCGAACTGATCGACGGCTTCGCCATGGACGTCTCCGAGGTCCACTACGCGACCTATGAGGACACCCTGAAGTACTGCTGGCATGTCGCAGGCGCGGTCGGGGTGATGATGGCCCTGGTCATGGGCGTCAAACCGGACGACCTGACCACCCTGCGCCGGGCTCAGGATCTGGGCCTTGCCTTCCAGCTGACCAACATCGCCCGCGACATCGTTGAGGACGCCCGCAACGATCGCATCTACCTCCCCGCCGACTGGCTGGCCGAAGCCGGCGTCCCGCAGGACGGGGTCGCCGACCCGGCCCATCGCGGCGCCATCGCGGGTCTTGCGCGCCGTCTTGTCGAGGCCGCCGAGCCCTACTACGCCTCGGCCCGCTGGGGCCTGCGCGGCCTGCCCTTCCGGTCCGCCTGGGCCGTAGCGGCGGCCAACCGGGTCTATCGGGAAATCGGCGTCGCTGTTGTCGCCCGCGGCGAACAGGCCTGGGACAGCCGCACCTCGACCAGCAAGATGACCAAGATCCTCAGGGCCCTCGAGGGCGGGCTGATGGCCCTTCGCGGGGTCACCCTTGACCGCTGGGTCAAACCGCCCGAACGTCCGCCGCTTTGGTCGAGGCTATAACCTTCAGCCCGTCATCCCGGACGAACCGCAGGTTCGATCCGGGACCTAGGGGATGACGGCGCTGACGGTTGACCGGGGTTTGCAGCGAGGCTCTTGCTCCTGGGTCCCGGCTCTTCGCTTCGCTGCGGCCGGGATGACGGGGCTAGGTAGGAGTGGCGCCCGCGCGGATCACCGCCATCAGCCGGGCGCGGGTCAGGCCATCGGCCACGCCATCAAACCTTGTCTGGACCCAGTGACGCTGGAAGGCGGTGACCACGTCGCGGGTTTCCTGGTCGAACTTGCCGGACGGGGCGCAGTCATAACCCAGCCGGGTCAGACCGGCCTGAAGAGCGAAGACGCCCACGCCCTCGGCGCCCTCGGCCAGCGGATCGCCCGGCGCTGGATCCGCTTCGGCCCAGAGCCCATGGCCAGCCTCGGCCAGCCGCTTCCATGGAAACAGCTCGCCCGGGTCCTGCTTGCGCGCGGGGGCCAGGTCGGCATGGCCGATGATGCGGTTGTCGGGGACGTCCCATCGGCCGCGGATCTCGCTGGTCAGGGCGATCACCGCCTCGATCTGCGCGTCCGGAAAGGCCCGATAGCCGAACTCATGACCGGGATTGACGATCTCGATGCCGACGGAGACGGCGTTGCAGTTGGTCTCGCCGCGCCAGCTTCCCCGCCCGGCGTGCCAGGCCCGCCGCTCCTCGGCGACCAGAGAGAAGACCCGCCCGTCTTCCTCGACCAGATAATGGCTGGAGACCTTGGCGTCCGGATCGCGCAGCCGGGCCAGCGCGCCCTCGCCGGTCCGCATGCCGGTGTAGTGCATGACGATCATGTCCGGCGGGGCGGTGCGGGCGTCGAAATTGGGCGACGGCGCGGGGATGATCTCGAGGCTCATTGCGCGCGATTCCTCCACAGCAGCGCCAGAGGCATCACATGATTGGGTCTCAGCGCCACGATCAAGACCCCCAGCAAGGCCAGGGCCGCGCCGATGGCGATGCGGATGTCGAAGTGGTCCTTGGTGATCAGCACCCCCATGATGATGGTCGCCAGCGGCGTCATCAGGGTCAGGGGCGAGATCAGCGTCGCCTCATACTTCTGGATGAGATGGTAGTAGACGGTGTGGGCGATCACCGAGACGATCAGCGCCGAATAGATCACCGCGCCGATGAAGGGCCAGCCGGCGTGCATCGCCAGGGGCAGCTGATCATGCTCGAAGATCAGGCTGAACAGGGCCAGGGGCCAGACGGAGCTGAAGCCGACCCAGGCCTGGAACTGCATCGGTTTGACGCCTTCCATCTGCTTCATCATCACCGCGCCCAGTGAGCCGGCGAAGGCCGCGGCGGCGACCAGCCAGAGCCCGACCGACATGCTGACCCCGGTCGGATTCCACATCACCATCACCGCCCCGGCCAGGGTCAGGGCCATGCCGATGCCCCGGCGCCAGCGCACCTGCTCGCCCAGCATCACCATCGACAGCACCGTGGTCATCGGCACGCCCAGCTGGACGATTATGGAGGCGGCGGTCGGGGTGGCGGTCTTGAAGCCGATGAACAGCAGGGCGAAGTTCAGGCCGCCGATCAGCTGTGCGATGACGATCATGCGCCAGACCGGGCGGGGCGCCGGAAACAGCCAGGGCAGGGTCAGCAGGGCCACCAGGGCGAAGCGCACCGCCGCATAGGCCAGCGGCGGCACATGCATGTCGCTGACCACGATCTTGCTGACGATGTTGTTGGAAGCCCAGATCAGGCACATCGCCATGAGGAGGAAGAAGTCGCGAAGCGCCATGCAGCGGGTCTATCCCGGCGACGTGACGGAAAGCCAGCGGAAGCGGGCGCCGGCACCAAAATTCCTCCGTCCCTCGACAACCCTCAGCGGCGGCGAACGAAACGCAGGGCCGTGTGAGTGTCAGAAAAGGCGCAGACCTTGTTGTCGACCAGCCCCAGCGGCCGGGCGGCGGCCATGATCTGCACATCCTTCAGGGTGGCCGCCTTGCCCTTGCGGGACACCAACCACAACGCCCCGCCCGGCGCCAGCATCGGAATCAGGTCCGGCAGCCGGTCCAGATCCGCAGGGTCGTCCGCCGCCCAGAAGAGGATATCGAGTTCGCTGAACTCGTTCACCGGTTGCGTTATCCGGCTGAGCTCTACCCTGAATTCGGCATCGTCGAGATCCAGCAGCGCCAAGCGCTGCCCAGGCTTGACGCCCAGCTTGTCCAGACGTCCCGGCGGATTGGCGATCGCCTGGGCCCAGCGCTCGGCGAAGGGCTCGCCAAGACGGAAGCCGGCGCCGTTGGCCAGCCGGAGCACGCCGGCCTCCGCGCCAATTCCAGTCAGATCGGGGCCTTCGAAGACACGCCTTGAGGCGCTGCGGAAAATCAGTCGCGGCGGCTCCCACTGCAGACGACCGACATCCTCGCCCCCGTCAGCGCCGGGGAAGGTGGCCGGAACATTCTGGACGTCCTTGCCCATGCTCGTCCCGGGCCCCGGTCGCCGCTACCGGCCCTTGAAGTCCGCGACCCGCTTTTCCAGCAGCGCGCTGACCCCTTCCATGTGGTCCTCGGTCAGATGGGCGATGGCCTGGGAGGCAGCGCTCATCTCCAGCAGGGTGTCATAGGTGGTGTTCTGGCCATGCTTGAGCAGGGACTTGGCCAGACGCAGGGCGTGCGGCGGCTGCTGGGCGATCTTCTCGGCCATGGCGATGGCGGCGGGCATCAGGGCCTCGGCCTCGACCACCTGGCTGACCAGGCCCCACTGTTCGGCCTTCTGGGCGCTGATGACGTCGCCGGTGAACAGCAGCTCGGCGGCCCGGCTCATACCGATGGTGCGGGGCAGAAGCCAGGCGCCGCCGTCGCCGGGGATCAGGCCGAGCTTGAGGAAGGTCACCCCGAACTTGGCGTCGGCCGAGGAGATGCGGATGTCGGTCATGCAGGCCACATCGCAGCCCAGGCCGATGGCCGCGCCGTTGACGGCGGCGATCGAGGGGACCTCAAGGCCATAGACCGCCCGGACGATGCGATGGATGTTGTTGCGGTAGTTGTCGCGGATGCCGACGCCGCCGCCGGCGAAGGCGCCTTCCCGGGCCTTCATCGCCTTGACGTCGCCGCCGGCCGAGAAGGCCCGGCCGGCGCCGGTCAGCACCACGCAACGAATGGTCTGGTCTGCGTTGATCGCCGCACAGGCCTCGGCCACCTGGTCGCCATCCCCGGGCGCGCCCAGGGCATTCATCGATTCCGGCCGGTTCAGGGTCAGGATGGCGATATGGCCGCGCTTTTCGGTGGTGATCAGGGACATTGGCGGTTTCCTCGGCTGACGTGTTTCGTCACTTCCATAGCTGCACGACCGCGCGTCGTCACGGGGCCGCCATGTCGATTGCCTGCAACGACGGAACGCCTCGCCGGTTAGATTGCCTGTTGAGACCCTTCGCTGCCTGCGCCACCCTGAGCCCATGGAGACCCTTGGCGACATGCCCCGACAGGCCCGCATTTGACCGCCGCAGCCCGCACCCAAAGGCTGGTCGGCGACGTCGGCGGCACCAACTGCCGCTTCGCCATCGTGGAGACCGGCGAGGCGGACGCACCGCTTGCCGATCCGCGCGGTTTCGAGCGCGAGGGCTATGAGAACCTGGAAGCCGCCATCGACCACTATCTGGACGGCAGGCCCTTGCCGGCGGAGGCGGTTATCGCCGTCGCCGGACCGGTGACCGCCGGCCGGGCCGATCTGACCAATGGCCGCTGGAAGATGTCGGAGGGGGCGCTCAAGGCGCACGGCTTCCGGAACGCCCGACTGATCAATGACTATGAGGCCCTGGCCCTGTCGGTTCCCCGCCTCGGGGCGGAAGACCTCGGCGACATCGGCGACGTCCGGGCCTCAGGAGGGACTGTGGCGATCATCGGCGCCGGCACAGGTCTTGGCGTCGGCGCCCTGGTCCGCGACGCCAGGGGCGAGGCCGTCGCGGTCACCGAAGGCGGCCACATCGCCTTTGCCCCGACCGACGAGACAGAAGTGGCGATCCTGGCGATCCTCACCGCCCGGTTCGGCCGGGTGTCGGTCGAGCGGCTGCTGTCAGGCCCGGGTCTGGTCAATCTCTATGAAGCCCTGTCGCGCCTTGCCGCGGTGGAGCCCCTGGACCTGTCGCCGGAAGACGTGGTCCACCGCGCGACGCATGGCGACGATCGACAATGCGCCGAGGCGCTGGAGCGGTTCTGCCGCATCTATGGCGCCGTGGCCGGCGACTTCGCCCTGGCCTTCGGCGCCAGCGGCGGCGTCTATCTGGGCGGCGGCATCGCCCCCCGACTGATCGACACCCTGCGCAACAGCGGCTTTCGCCAGGCGTTCGAGGCCAAGGGGCGCTTCCAGGGCTACTGCGCCGCCATCCCGACCAGGGTCATACTGCATCCCCACGCCGCCCTGCTCGGCGCGGCGTCAGCCCCCGTCTGAGCTGGTCCCCGGGGCCGGTCGGCGCGCTATTTGTCCGCTTCAGCCGCCGCGATCTGCTTCCCGATCCGGTTCGCCAGCGAGGGGTGATAGACCCCCTTTGACGCGTCGAAATAGCGTTGCGCCAGCGGCAGACCCCAGACCTTGTCCTTGATCAGGCCGGCGTAGAGCGGGGCGACAAACAGGCCCCGGCCATTGGACTTCAGGAAGGCCTCCAGGGACGGAAGGCCGGGCGCGTAGCGATTGGCGACGACCAGTTCGAGCCAGGCGCTGCGCACATAGGCGTTGGTCGAGGCGGATAGCTCCAACGACCCGTCCAGATCGTCGAGTTGGCCCACGGTCAGGGTGCGCGGCAGGCCATTGAGGAACCGGGACCAGGCCTGGGTCGTCCAGTCCTTCGTCGGCAGGTCGGCGGCGGGACCGCCGGCGAGGAAGGCGTCGCGCGCCGCATCGACCTTCAGCAGGGCGGCGGCGGGCTTGTGATAGGCGTTGGACGGCACCCCCGGCTGATAGACCCAGGCGTCCAGTTGCAGCTTCGCCTCCAGCTCCGCGTCGTCCTTGATCAGATATTGCCTCAGATCGGCCAGGAAGCCGGCCGTGGTCTGGGGGGCGAAGGCGTGGCGGTCGAAATAGCCGCGCAGCCAGGCGTCCCAGCGGTCGCGGCCGATGATGTGTTCCATCGTCCGCAGGAAGGCCTCGCCCTTCACATATTCGACGCCGGTGTCCTCGCCGTAGAGGGTCGTGCGCTCCGGCTTCATCTCGCGGACGGCTTCCTGAAGCTGATCCCAGGCGAGATCGGCCTCGATCTCGGCCCGCTCGGGACCGTAGATCGCCTCCATCATCCGGTTCTCGACGTAGCTGGTGAAGCCCTCGTTGAGCCAGATGTCCTTCCAGGTGGCGTTGGTCACCAGATTGCCCGACCAGCTGTGCGCCAGTTCATGCGCCACCAGACCGACGTTGGCCCGGTCGCCGGTGATGAAGGTCGGGGTCAGGAAGGTCAGGGTGGTGTTTTCCATCCCGCCGTAGGGAAAGGCCGGCGGCAGCACCAGCACGTCGTAGCGGCCCCAGCGATAGGGGCCGTAGAGGGACTCCGCCGCCTCGACCATCTTCTCGGTGTCGGCCAGCTCGTAGGCGGCCCGGTCCATCATCGCCGGCTCGGTATAGACCCCGGTGCGCGGTCCCAGCGGGCGGAAGGCGATGTCGCCGACCGCCAGGGCGATCAGATAGGGCGCGGTGGGATGGGTCATGCGGAAGCGGAAGGCGCGCTTGCCCGGCCCGGCCGCCTCGCCCTGCGGCGTCAGCTTCTCGCCGCTCATCACCGCCGTCAGATCTTCGGGAACCACGATCCGGGCGGTCCAGGTCTGGCGAACGCCGGGGCTGTCCTGGGGCGGGATCCAGCTACGGTTCAGCGTCGGCTGGCCCTGACTGTAGAGGAAGGGCTTGGTCTTGCCCGCGGTCAGCTCCGGGGCCAGCCACTGCAGCGCCAAGGCCGAGCCGGTCCTGTAGTAGACGACGATCCGCCTTGCGCCGTTCAGCTGCACGGTCAGGGGCGCGCCCTTGCCGCCTTCGGCCTTGCCGAGGATCCAGGGAAGCGGCTGCCCCTTGCCATCCTCGACCGAGAAAATGGTCAGGTCCAGGGTATCCAGAACGACCTCGCGGGCGCCGGGCGCCGCCAGGATGTCGAGACCTGCCATTCCAAACAGCCGCTTCCTCTTGAAGTCGGTCGCCAGATCGAGATCGACGTGGGTCACCCGGGCCTCGCGCGGCCGGGCCCAGCTGGAATCGTCGACCGCGTCGGCCGTGGTCAGGATCGGCGCGACTTCAGGCACGGCCGCTTTCGGCGCCGCAGCGGCGGGGGCGCTCGTCGACAACAACAGAGCCACGGCGAGGGCGCGAACCAGAACAAGCATCTGCGAAACTTCCACAGCGAACAGGAGGCCCGGTGCATGCCTCGTTCGGCGCCGGCTCGCAAGGTCGCAGGGCTCGCGCGGCGTTTAGAGAGACCGGCACGCCGGTCCGCCTCCGGCGTCAGACTGGGGAAGGGAGATTGGTAGGCCGGGTGGGGGTCGAACCCACGACCATTCGATTAAAAGTCGAATGCTCTACCACTGAGCTACCGGCCCGCTTCAATCGGGCAGAGGCCCTTGGAAAGCGGCGCGGACCATAGTGGCGCCCGCCGCGCGCCGCAAGCGCTTGCGAAGCCTCTTTTGCGGCGTAGAATCAATCCCATGAGAAAACGCCTCCTGTTGCTAACGCCCCTGTTGTTGCTGGGCGCTTGCGCCACCATGGCGCCGCCCCCCATTGATCCCGGCCGCGTCAGGACGACCGACCAGGTCAACAAGGGCAGCCTCGCCGGCGCCGCCTCCTCGCCCTTGCGCGACATCAATGTCCTGCGCACCAAGATCCCGCAGGTGCTGCTGGACGCCCTGGCCGACCCCTACGCCAAGCCCAGGCCGATGACCTGCCAGGAGATTCGCGCCTTGATCGCGCCACTCGACGAGGCGTTGGGTCCCGACATGGACCAGCCCAAGCCGACCAAGGCCGATCAGGGCCTGATCGCCGACAGCCGGGAGTTCGTCGGCGACGAGGCCATGCGCATGGCGGTGGGCGCGGCCCAGGACCTGATCCCGTTCAGGGGCTGGGTGCGCAAGCTGACCGGCGCCGAACAGCACGACAAGCTGGTCCGCTCGGCCATCACCGCCGGCGGCATTCGCCGCGGCTACCTCAAGGGCCTGGGCCTGGCCAAGGGCTGCAAGGCGCCGGCGGCCCCGACGCCCTACAGCGGGCCCAAGATCGAGATGCGGGATCCCAGCACGCCGAAATATCCGATCCGCTAGCGCCCGGCTGCAACGTCTAGGACTGGCCGGCGACCTTCTGGCGGGCGGCGAAGTCCTTGCGGAACTGGTCCAGCCGGCCTTCGGCGATGGCCGCGCGCAGGGCGGCCGTCAGGCTCTGGAAGAAGGCGATGTTGTGCCAGGACAGCAGGACCTGGCCGAGGATTTCGTCGGCCTTCACCAGGTGGTGCAGATAAGCCTTTGAATAGACGCCGCCCGCCGGGCCCGGGATGTCGGGGTCCAGCGGCGCATCATCCTCGGCGAACCGGGCGTTCTTCAGATTGACCGACCCGCTCCAGGTCCAGGCCTGGCCGTGGCGGCCCGAACGGGTCGGCAGGACGCAGTCGAACATATCGACCCCGCGGGCCACCGCCTCGACGATGTCGATCGGCTTGCCGACGCCCATCAGGTAGCGCGGCCGGTCGGCCGGCAGCAGGCCCGGCGCATAGTCCAGCACCTCGCACATGGCCGCATGGCCCTCGCCCACGGCCAGGCCGCCGATCGCATAGCCGTCGAAGCCGGTCTCGGTCAGGCGTTCCGACGATTCCCGACGCAGATGCTCGAAGGTCGAGCCCTGCTGGATGCCGAACAGCACCTGGGAGTCCCGAACCCCGAAGGCGTCCTTGCTGCGCTGACCCCAGCGGGCGGACAGGCGCATGGCCTCGGCGGCGCGGTCCTCCTCGGCCGGCCAGCTGACGCATTCGTCCAGCTGCATGACGATGTCCGACCCCAGCAGGTCGGCCTGGATCTCGATGGAGCGTTCCGGCGACAGCACATGGCGCGAGCCGTCGATGTGGCTGGCGAAGGTGACGGCATCTTCCTTGACCTTGGCGATGTTGCTCAGGCTCATCACCTGGAAGCCGCCGCTGTCGGTCAGGATGGGTTTGTCCCAGCGCATGAAGGTATGGAGGCCGCCCAGCCGCTTCACCCGCTCGGCGGTCGGTCGCAGCATCAGGTGGTAGGTGTTGCCCAGGAGGATGTCGGCGCCGGTCTCCCGGACCTGATCGACCGTCAGCGCCTTGACCGTCGCCGCGGTGCCGACCGGCATGAAGGCCGGTGTACGGATGTCGCCACGGGGGGTCTTCAGCACGCCGGTGCGGGCGGCGCCGTCAGTGGCGGAAATCTCGAAGGGGAATGCGCTCATCAGGCGGCGCGCATTAGCAGGGATGAGTCGCCGTAGGAATAGAAGCGGTAGCCCGTCTCGATGGCGTGGGCGTAGGCCGCCTTCATGGTCTCCTGACCGGCGAAGGCGCTGACCAGCATGAACAGGGTCGATTTCGGCAGATGGAAGTTGGTCATCAGCACATCGGCGGCGCGAAAGCGGTAGCCCGGCGTGATGAAGATGGCCGTGTCGTCGGCGAAGGGGGCGATGGTCCCGTCCTCGCTGGCCGCGCTTTCCAGCAGCCGCAGGGAGGTGGTGCCGACACAGACGATCCGGCCGCCGGCGGCGCGAACCGCATTGAGCTCGTCGGCGACGGCGGCTGACACAACCCCGAACTCGGCATGCATCCGGTGTTCGGCGACGACGTCGGTCTTGACCGGCAGGAAGGTGCCGGCGCCGACGTGCAGGGTGACGAAGTGGCTGCTGACGCCCCGGGCCGCGATCGCCTCCAGCAGGGCCGGGGTGAAATGCAGGCCGGCTGTCGGGGCGGCGACGGAGCCGTCCTTCCGGGCATAGACGGTCTGGTAGTCGGACCGGTCCTGGTCATCCTCGGCCCGCTTGCTGGCGATATAGGGCGGCAGCGGCATTTCACCGATGCCGGCCACGGCCAGGTCCAGGTCAACGCCGGTCAGGTCAAAGGCCAGGGTCAGTTCGCCCCCCTCCCCCTTTTCGACCACGGTAGCGTCCAGCCCCGCCGCCGCACAGGCGCGGTCGTTGCGCTGGCCGAAGCGAACCCGGTCGCCCGACTTCAGCCGCTTGCCCGGCCGCATGAAGGCGGTCCAGCGATCCGGCGCCGCGCGGCGATGCAGAATGGCTTCGACGCGGATTTCCGAGTCGCCGCGCGTGCGGACGCCAAAAAGTCTGGCGGGGATGACGCGCGTGTCGTTGAACACCAGCGCGTCGCCGGGTCGCAGCAGGGACGGCAGGTCGCCGACGGTGTGATCTTCCAGGCCGTGGGGCGGACGCACAACAAGAAGTCTCGCAGCCTCGCGCGGGCTCGCCGGTCGCAGGGCGATCAGGCGTTCGGGCAGGTCAAAGTCGAAATCGGAGACGAGCATGGCGCGGCGGATGCGACGCCGGGGCTCCCGCGTCAAGCGTTGCCGGTGGACATCCGGGCGCCGGAGGGGAATGATCGGCGGCCAGGGCAGGGGTTACCGGGACCATCACCATCATGCGTATTTTCACTCTGACGCTCTGCGCCGCGGCCGCGACAGCCCTGCTGGCCGGCTGCAATCGCAAGGAGGAGACGCCGCCGGCGCCCGCCCCCGCGCCGCCCGTGGCGACGGAACCGGCAGCGCCAGAGCCCGAACCCGCCACAACGCCGGTCGCGGGCTTCCATCACAGCGGAAACTTCGACGCCGCCGGCTACTACATGCCCACCCAGACCATTCGGGTCGGCCCCTGGGAGCTGCAGCAGATGGGCGTCGGCGCGGTCAGCGACTTCGCGGCCTGGGAACAGGGCGATCGCTCCTCGACCTTCGGCCCCATCGTCCTCGAATTCGCCGACACCAGCAGCCCGATGCAGGTCAATGAGCTGGGGACGGAAACCCATGCGGTGCGGACGCGGATTCTGCCCAGCGGCTACAGCATGGACGGCAAGGCCATGCGGTTCGCCGGCCGCGATCCGAAGCTGGGCGAGGTGACCTTCGAGGGCACGCTCGACACGGTCGCCATGGCCAATGCCAAGGCCCAGGGGGCCAGCGACCAGCCGGTGCTGACCGGCGTCCTGCGGGTCGGCGACAACACCTACGCCAATACCAAGTTCACCTTCTTCGCGGGCGACTAGACCCGGAACACAGAGGAGAGACGACCATGAGAGTGATGACCATGGCGGCCGGCGCCGCGCTCCTGCTGGGCCTGACCGCCGTCGGCGCCTCGGCCCAGGCGCCCGGTCCCTACGACCCGGTTCCGGAAGGAAGCTATCAACGCAGTTGCCGCGACATCACCGTGCAGTATGGACGTCTCTCCGCCCGCTGCCTCGACCGGCGCGGCAATCTGCTGGCGACCAGCCTGAACATCCGCAGCTGCCCCCGCAACCGGGCCGATAACGACAACGGCCAGCTGCGCTGCGAAGGCGCCGGCTATCCCGGCGGCGGCGGCGGCGGTGGCGGTGGCGGCGGCCGTCCGGGACTGATCGTCTATGAGAACCCCGACTACCGCGGCCGCAGCCTGGAAATTCGCGACACCATGCCCAGCCTCGTCGGCACCGGACTGGACGACCAGATCACCGCCATCCGGGTCATCTCCGGCCGCTGGGAGCTGTGCGTCGGACAGAACTTCACCGGTCAGTGCCGGGTGTTCGACCGCAGCGACCCCAACCTCAATCTGGTGAACTTCAACGACAAGGTCAGCTCGATCCGCCGCCTGCGTCGCTGACGCCCGCACGGATATCGATTCCTTGATTTCTGCACCGGTTCTGCCGGACAGCACCGCCGGTCGGTGCTAACGGCGGAACCGTGCAGAGCTTGTTCAAATCCCTGGGCGCGATCCTCCGTCTGACCGGGTCCGCCCTCGCGCTCACCGGCGCCCTTTCCGCGCTCGCCGCCCAGGGCGGACGGTTCAGCGACCGGCTGGACGCCCTGACCCACTTCGCCCCCAACTGGCTGGTTCTGGGACTGGTCGGACTGGCCCTCTGGATGCTGGCGGGCGGTCGCGGGCTGGCCCGGCCGACTCCCCTGCTCGCCGCCGTCGCCATTGTCGCGGCCGGCGGGCTGATGGCGCCGGAACTGACCCGCTCCAGCGGGCCGACCGCCCCGGCCGAGGGCGAGACCCTCAAGCTGATCCAGTTCAATCTCTGGGGCCGTGACGGCAGCGCCGACGGCATGGTCGACTGGATCCGCAGCCAGGACGCCGACATCCTGGTGTTCGAGGAAGCCTTCGCCCGCACCGGCGGCGTCGCCCGGGCGTTGCGCCGCGACTACCCCTATCAGACCACCTGCGCCGACCGGGTTCCCTGTTCGACCATGATCCTGTCGCGACGCAAGCCCGTCGCCCACAAGGGGCTGGGGGCCTCGGGAACGCAAGATTGGCTCTCCGGCGCGGTGGCGCGATTCCGCACCGAGCGCGGCGAGTTCACCGTGATCGGGGTCCACTACACCTGGCCGCTTCCGGCCGGGCCGCAGCAGGAACAGACCCGCCGGCTGGCGCGGGTGCTGGACGGACTGCCCCGAGAGAGCGCCATCGTGGCGGGCGATTTCAACTCCACGCCCTGGTCGTTTTCCCTGCGACGCCAGGACAAACGCTTCGGCCTCGACCGTCGCACCCATGCCCTGGCCAGCTGGCCGGCGGCGCCCTTCAGCCGCCACCGCATCGACCTGCCCTTCCCGATCCTGCCGATCGATCAGGTCTATGCGGGCAGCGACTGGAAGACGGTCAGCGTCGCCCGGGGACCGAAGCTGGGGTCCGACCACTATCCGGTCGTGGTGGTGCTGAGGCGATAGGTCAGGCCGCTTCCAGGGCCGCAACCTCGCGGGCGATGTTGCGCCGCGCCGCGGCCTCGAGGCGGTCCCGGAAGCCGGGGTCGGCGTAGAGGACAGGAGTGTCAAGGAACCGCCGCATGACCCGGGCCCGGCCGGCGCGGAACTGCGGCTCTGGGACATGGGCGTATTCTTGCCGGACGCCGCTCGCGTAGGCGTCATAGGCTTCTGGAGCGCCGCCAAGGACGGCGAGATCGATCGAGACCAGCAAGGCGCCCCGCCGGTCGCCTTCCGCCACCGTATGGCCCTTGGTCAACAGGATCAGACGGGAGACCTCATCGATGTCGGCTGCATCGGCCCCCATCGCCGCCAGATCGCGACGGGCCATGTCGGCGCTGGCCTCTTCATTGTCACTCCGCGTCGGGTCGTAGATGGCGTCATGCCACCAGATGGCCCAGGTCAGCAGCCGCCGGTCCCGCTCGTCGAGACCGGCGACGCCGTTCAGGTCAGTCAGACAAGCCTCGATATGCGCCCGGCCGTGGTAGCGGCGGTGCGGCTCCGCATAGGCCGCTTCGAGCGCCGGGGTCATGGCCTTACGCGTCCGCCGCGATCCGGGCGGTGACGATCTTGCCAGGCTCGCGCGGCGGCTCGCCCTTGGGCAGGGCGTCGACGTTCTCCATGCCTTCGGTGACCTCGCCCCAGACGGTGTACTGGTTGTCCAGGAAGGTGGCGTCGTCGAAGCAGATGAAGAACTGGCTGTTGGCCGAGTTGGGGTTGGACGAGCGGGCCATCGAGCAGACGCCGCGCAGGTGCGGCTCGCGGGAGAATTCGGCCTTCAGGTCGGGTTTCTTGGAGCCGCCCATGCCGCTGCCGGTCGGGTCGCCGCCCTGGGCCATGAAGCCGGGGATGACCCGGTGGAAGACGACGCCGTCGTAGAAGCCCTCGCGGGCCAGCTCCTTGATCCGCTCGACGTGGCCGGGCGCCAGGTCGGGGCGCAGGCGGATGGTCACGGGTCCCGTGTCCAGGGTCAGGATCAGGGTGTTTTCGGCGTCATCAGCCATGGGGAAGTCCTTTGAAGAGTGAGCGGCCCTTTTAGGCGCGGGGGCGGTGCGGGATCAATGTTGTCGGGCGGATCGGGCGGTCGATTCTCCGGGAAGCCCAGCCTTTTCGGGCGATTTTCCCTTGCTTTCAACACCTTAACGGGCGGCGGAGCCTGGTGTTCCGATGGGCCCCGAAGGGGGATGACACGGCCCCCGTCCGCGCTCTGTCCGGCCTTCCCACGCGTTCCCTTACGGCCCCACGCCAGATCGGACGATCACTATCGAAGCGGCGAGCCGTCAGTCTATCACAGGTCCTTAGACGGGATGAGCCGCGCGGGAATCCGCCGGCGCCTCGTCCCGCTCGGACAGGCCATAGTCGCGGACCACCTCGGCGATCCTCAGGCGGTAATCGGCGAACAGGCCGCCACGCCCCGCCGCCTGGGCCCGGCGGTGGGCCTCCAGTCGCCGCCAGTCGGCGACCGCCGCCTCGTCGCGGAAGAAGGACAGCGACAGCAGTTTGCCAGGCCGCGCCAGACTCTCGAACCGCTCGACCGAGATGAAGCCGTCGATGGTCTCCAGTAGCGTACGGAGGTCGGCGGCCATGGCCAGATAGGCCGCCCGACCCGCCTCGGTCGGCTCGACCTCGAAGATGACGGCGATCACCGCGCCACCTGCCGCAGGAAGGTGCGTTGCTCCGACAGGATGAACCGATGCTCCCGGGCCATCCGGAAGTTGGCGGCGCCGGCGGGGTCGGTCTTCAGCCGGGCGCGATAGGCCTCATAGGCGGCCAGGCTGTCGAAGCCGATCATGGCCTGGGCGATGTTGTCGGTCCCCTCCTGCGGCATGAAGTAGCCGATCAGGTCGCCGCCGCAGGCCGGGATGATCTCCAGCCAGTTGCGGGCGTAGGCCTCGAAGGCCTCGGCCTGGAAGGGGTCGATGACATAGCGGATGCAACAGATGATGCGGGGGGTGGGCGACATGGCGAGCTCCTTTGCTGTCCCCGGTCTAACCCCTTGAGCCGCGCCCATGTTACGACTACGGTCGAACTATGAAAGCAGGCCCCAATATCGCGGTTGTCGCCTCGCTGCTCGGCGACCCGGCGCGCGCGGGCATGCTGACCGCCCTGATGGACAACCAGGCCCTGACCGCCGGCGAACTGGCCCGCCACGCCGGGGTCACGCCGCAGACGGCCAGCTCGCATCTGGCAAAGCTGCTGGCCGGCGGGCTGCTGATCACCCGCAAGCAGGGCCGCCACAGCTATTACGCCCTGGCCGGCGCCGATGTCGCCGCCGTGCTGGAGGGCCTGATGGGTCTGGCCAGCCGGGCCGGCCACCAGCGGGTGCGAACCGGGCCGACGGAGCCGGCGCTGCGCGAGGCTCGGGTCTGCTACGATCATCTGGCCGGCGACCTTGGGGTGGCCATGCTGGAGGCGATGATCGCTGACGGCCGGGTTCTCGAGGATGGAGAGACCCTGACCCTGTCCCCCGCCGGCGCGGCCTTCGCGGACGGCCTGGGGATCGAGTCCTCCGTGCTCAAGCCCGGCCGCCGCCCCGTCTGCAAGGCCTGCCTGGACTGGAGCGTCCGACGCCGACACCTGGCGGGATCGCTCGGCGCTGCTCTGCTGACCCGGTTCTATGAGCTGGGCTGGGCGCGGCGCGAGCCGGACAGCCGGGTGGTGACTTTCACGGCGCTGGGGCGCCAGGGCTTTGACGAGGCGTTTGGGCTGGCGGGGTAGAACTGTGTCAGTTCGTCGAGAGCGGGGGCGAACCGTGCGGGGTCGGTGCGCGCTGACAAATGGATCCTGGGCACGAGGCCCAGGATGACGGGAAGGTTTGAGGGCCGAAGGGTCCCCGTCTCCCAGGCGAGGCGTCAGTTCACCTCGACCGGCAGGTCCAGGTCGCAGACCGAGAAGTCGGCGCCCTTTTCGGCGCGGACGCGCTGGACGTAGGCGGTGAACCAGGGGCCCTTGGCGTCGATGATGCGCACCTTCGGCCGCTTGGCCTCAGGGATGTCGGCGAGGACGCGAACGGTCTTCATGACATCCTGCGGCGCCTCGACCGGTTCGCCGGTCTTGATGCTGCGGATCACGTCCAGGCCGCTGATCACCCGGCCAAAGGCGGTGTAGCGCTTGTCCAGCGAGGGATAGGCGTAGCGCATCAGGAAGAACTGGCTGTTGGCGCTGTCGGGGTTCTCATCGCGGGCCATGCCGACCACGCCCGGGCAATAGGTGCCCCAGGCCGAGACCTTCTTGTCGCCGGTCATCGTCTTGTAGCTGGAGTCCTGGCTGACCGCCGGCAGCGACAGGATCAGGCCGGTCTCGGTCCCCTGCGGCGAAGCCACCGTGACAAACGGCGTATCGTCGCCGCGCCGCCAGGTGAATTCGGCCTTGAGGTTGGGCAGGTCCGTGCCGCCCTCGCCGGTGTTCTCCGGATCGCCGGTCTGGGCCATGAACCGGTCGATGACCCTGAAGAAGGTGCGGCCGTCATAGGTCCCCTTGCGCGCCAGCTCGACCAGCCGGGCGACGTGGCCGGGGGCGACCTCCGGAACCAGCTCGACGATGACCTGACCCTTGTTGGTCTCGATGACCAGGGTGTTGGCCGGGTCCGGCGTGCGCCAGTCCGCCGCAGCGGGCGGTCCGGGGGTGACCGTCTTGCTTGTGCTGACCTCGATCGAGATGCAGCCGCTCAGCCCCAGGGCCAGGCAGGCCGCCCCGGCGGTCGCGATGATCAGTTGGCGCATGGCCCCTCCAGAAAAGGTCGTCAGCCGACCTTAGCCGGAATCTCCACATCGCAAATGGTCAGAACGCCGCCGGCCGCCGCCTTCTGGGCCGCGACCATGGTCCGGAAGCCCGGCGAGCGGGTATCGACGACCTGGATCTTCGGTCGATCCTTCTCGGGCATGTCGGAGAGCAGCCGAACCGTCTTCATGACATCGCGCGGCTCCGGCACCTTGTCGTCCTCGGGACCGGCCTTGATCTTGCGGACCACGTCCTCGCCGGACAGCACCCGGCCCCAGGCGGTGTACTGGCTGTTGAGGGTCGGATAGGTGTCGCGCATCAGGAAGAACTGGCTGTTGGCGCTGTCGGGATCGCCGCTCCGGGCCATGCCGGCCACCCCGGGACAGAACAGGCCCCAGCCGGCGGTCTTGCCGTCGACGGAGGCGAACATCTGCATCTGGGGGCCAGTGCGCACCGGCATCGCGCCATAGAAGCCGACCTCGGTGACGCCGACATCGCCGCCGGCCGGCAGCTTTTCATACAGCACGAAGGGATCGGCCCGCCCGCGCCGGAATTCGAATTCCGCCTTCAGGTCCGGGAGGTCCGACCCACCGGTGCCGTCATTCTTCGGATCGCCCGTCTGGGCCATGAAGCCGTTGATCACGCGGAAGAACTGCAGGCCGTCATAGAAATGGTCGCGGGCCAGGGTGCGGACCTGGGCCACATGCGCCGGGGCCAGTTCCGGGGCCATTTCCAGAATGATGCGGCCCTGGTTGGTGTCGATGACCAGGATGTTGTCGGGATCGGGGGTCCGCCAGTCGGTCGGGGCGAGGCTCGCCAGGGCCGGAGAAGCGGGAGCGGTCTGGGCCAGGGCCACGGCGGGAACAAGCGCGAGGGCGGCGGCGAAGAGAGCTGATTTCATGAGAGTCCCGGTAGAGGGCGGTTGCGGCAATCGCAAGGCGGAAATGGCCCGCCTTGTCGAAGCGGCGGCCCATTGTAGCGCGGCCGACGACCTACGGAAAAAGCCGATGTCCGGTTTGGAGATCATCGAGGGTCGGGAAACCCTTGCCGCCGTGGGGTTTGCCGTGGGTCGAGCGCCTGTGGGCGTAGGCTGCCGCGTAGGTTTGAGCGTGGTCGAGATGCAGGGTTTGTGGGTCGGAAGCGGGCGGAGCGGTCTGCGGTGGCCGATGGGTGGTTGCGGCAATTGATATCGCGCCATCTCCGCCTCCCCGGCGAAGACCGGGGTCCAGATGGGGGGCTGATTGTCTGCGAGGCTGGCATCTCATACTGGCCAACCCGGCTAGCTTGATCGGATGAAACTGGGCCCCGGCATTCACCGGGAAAGCGGGTGGGGGGGTTACCGTCCCACCTTGGCCAGGAGTTGGGCTTCGATGCCCTTGGGCACGAAGCTGGAAATATCGCCGCCGAGTTTGGCGATTTCCTTGACCAGGCGGGAGGCCACGGCCTGGTGACGGGGATCGGCCATCAGGAACACGGTCTCGATATCGCGGTCGAGCTGCTGGTTCATCGCCGTCATCTGGAATTCGTATTCGAAGTCGGCGACGGCGCGCAGGCCGCGAATGATGATGCCGGCCCCGACCTCGCGGGCGAAGTGCATCAGCAGGCCCTCGAAGGGGACCACCTCGATCTCGGCGTGGCCGCGCAGGCCCGCCGTCTCGCGGCGGGTGATCTCGACCCGCTCATCCAGGGTGAACAGCGGCCCCTTGCTGTTGTTGATGGCCACGCCGATGACCAGCTTGTCCACCAGCTTCACCGCCCGCCCGATGATGTCCAGATGACCGTTGGTCATCGGGTCGAACGTGCCCGGATAGAGCCCCACTCTCTTCAACGGCCTGTTCCCTTTGCACGGCCCGGCCTGGGCCGGGGGGTTTAAGGTCTGTTCGACCGTTCTATTCGGCGGCGGGGCTTTCGTCGCCCCCGTTCTCGCCGTCCTCGACGCCGCTGTCCTCGCCGCCGCCGGCCTCGGCCAGCCGCTCGACGCCGACGACATGCTCGTCCTTGCCGGTGCGGAAGACGATGACGCCCTGGGTATTGCGGGCGGCGATGCGGATGTTGGCGACCGGACAGCGGATCAGCTGGCCCTGGTCGGTCACCAGCAACAGCTCGTCGCTGTCCTCGACCGGGAAGGCGGCGACCAGACGTCCGCCCTTGCGGGTGAGATCCTGGGCCAGCAGCCCCTGCCCGCCCCGGCCGGTGCGCCGGAAGTCATAGGCGCTGGAGCGCTTGCCGATGCCCTCGCTGGACATGGTGAGGATGGTTTCCTCGGCGGCGCCCAGTTCGATGAAGCGATCCTGCGACAGCTGGGTCTCGGCGACCGCCTCGTCCTCGTCCACGCTGGCCGCGTCGGGGGTCTCCTCGCCCTCATCGCCCGCCGCCTCGTCGCTCATCTGGGCCCGGAGCAGCGCCCGCGATTGCTTGAGGTAGGCGGCCCGCTCATCCGGCGTGGCGTCGACCGCCCGCAGGATGGCCATGGAGATCACATAGTCCTCGCCCTGCAGGCGGATGCCGCGCACCCCGGTGGAATCGCGGCTCATGAACACCCGCACATCGTCCGCCTCGAAGCGGATCGCGCGGCCAAGCGCCGTGGTCAGCAGGATGTCGTTCTGGCTGGTGCAGAGGCCGACGCCGACGATGGCGTCGCCCTCATCCAGCTTCATGGCGATCTTGCCGTTGCGGTTGATCTGCACGAAGTCACTGAGCTTGTTGCGGCGGACATTGCCGCTGCGGGTGGCGAACATCACGTCCAGGGTATCCCAGGTCGCCTCGTCCTCGGGCAGGGTCAGGATGGAGGTGATGGTTTCGCCCTGCTCGATGGGCAGCAGGTTGACGAAGGCCTTGCCGCGCGAGGTCGGGGTGCCGACCGGCAGCCTCCAGACCTTGAGCTTGTAGACCTTGCCGCCGGAACTGAAGAACAGCATCGGGGCGTGGGTCGAGGCCGAGAAGACCCGGGTGACGGCGTCCTCGTCCTTGGTCGCCATGCCGGACCGGCCCTTGCCGCCGTGGCGCTGCGACCGGTAGGTCGAGAGCGGGGTGCGCTTCACATAGCCGCCGTGGGTGACGGTGATGACCATGTCCTCGCGGGGGATCAGGTCCTCGTCCTCGATGTCGCCATCGCCGTCGATGATGACGGTGCGGCGCGGCACGGCGAAGCGCTCGCGCACCTCAACCAGTTCCTCGCGAACCACGGCCATGATGTTGGCGCGCTGAGACAGCAGTTCCAGCAGTTCGGCAATGGTCTTGGACAGGGTTCCGGCCTCGCCCATGATCTCGTCGCGGCCCAGTCCGGTCAGGCGCGACAGGGTCAGGGCCAGAATGCCCCGCGCCTGCTCATCGGTCAGGCTGACATGGTCGTCGGCGACCACGGTGCGCGGATCCTGGATCAGGTTGATCAGCGGCATCATGTCGCCGGCCGGCCAGGCCTTGGCGACCAGGCGGGTGCGGGCCTCGGCCGGGTCGACCGAGGAGCGGATGATGGCGATGACCTCGTCGATATTGGCCACGGCGATGGCCAGGCCGACCAGGGTGTGGCCGCGGTCGCGGGCCTTGCCCAGCTCGAACTTGGCGCGGCGGACCACCACCTCCTCGCGGAATTCCACGAAGCAGGTCAGCAGTTCCTTCAGCCCCATCTGCATGGGACGGCCCCGGTTCAGCGCCAGCATGTTGACGCCAAAGCTGGTCTGGACGGCGGTGTAGCGGTGCAGCTGGTTGAGCACGACTTCCGGGGTGGCGTCGCGCTTGAGCTCGATGACGACGCGCAGACCGTCGCGGTCGCTCTCGTCGCGCATCTCGCCGATGCCCTCGATGCGCTTTTCACGAACCATCTCGGCGATGCGTTCGATCAGGGCGGCCTTGTTCACCTGATAGGGCAGCGAGGTGAAGACGATCGCCTCGCGGTCCTTGCGGACGGTTTCGATGGACGAGGCGCCGCGCATGATCACGCTGCCACGACCGGTCATCAGGGCCTGACGGGCGCCCGAGCGGCCGACGATCTCGCCGCCGGTCGGGAAGTCGGGACCGGGAACGATGTCCAGCAGTTCCTCAAGAGTGACGTCGGGATTGTCGACCATGGCCAGGCAGGCGTCGACGATCTCGCCCAGATTATGCGGCGGCACATTGGTGGCCATACCGACGGCGATGCCGCCCGAGCCGTTGACCAGCAGGTTGGGAATGCGCGAGGGCAGGACGACCGGCTCGGATTCCTTGCCGTCGTAGTTGTCCTTGAAGTCGACGGTGTCCTTGTCGAGATCGGCCAGCAGGGCCTCGGCGGCCCGGGTCATGCGGCATTCGGTGTAGCGCATCTGGGCCGGCGGATCGTTGTCGACCGAGCCGAAGTTGCCCTGACCGTCGATCAGCATCAGCCCCATGGAGAAGGGCTGGGCCATGCGCACCAGGGCGTCATAGATCGATTGGTCGCCGTGCGGGTGATACTTGCCCATCACGTCGCCGACCACCCGGGCCGATTTGACGTAAGGCTTGTCGTGGGCGTGCCCCTGCTCGTTCATGCTGAACAGCACGCGGCGGTGCACGGGCTTGAGACCGTCGCGCGCGTCCGGCAGGGCGCGGCTGACGATCACGCTCATCGCATAATCGAGATAGGATTTTCTGAGTTCGTCCTCGATGGCGATGGGGCTGACTGCGCCCCGCCGGCTGTCATCGGGCGGCGTATGATTGTCGTCGGTCAAGGAAGGAAACTATCCGGTGGAATCGACACGGAATGTGCTTTGGTTAGTTACCATTCCAGATCGCCCGGCGCCACCCGGCCGCCCCATTCATGGGCTATTGCAAGCAAAACACGGAGAGACATTCATGCGCCCCCTTCTGCTCGCCGCAGCCGTCGCCGCCATCGCCCTTCCCGCCTTCGCCCAGCCCGTCAGCCTTCGCGTCGCGCTGAAGGGCCCGGCCGGTGAAGACCTCGGCTCGGCGATCCTGGCCGACGCGCCGACCGGGGTTCTGCTGACCCTGGACGTCAAGGGCCTGACCCCCGGCTGGCACGGCCTGCACTTCCACGAGAAGGGCGATTGCTCCAGCGCCGACTTCAAGTCCTCCGGGGGGCATGTGCATGGCGCCGGCGAACGGGTGCATGGCCTGCTCAATCCGGCGCTCAACGAGGCCGGCGACCTGAACAATATCTATGTCGCCGCCGACGGGACCGGGCACGCCGAGCTGTTCAGCCCCTGGACCGCCCTGACCGACAATGACGCGCGGATGAACCTGCTGGACGCCGACGGCTCGGCCCTCGTCATCCATGAAAAGCCCGACGATTACCTGACCCAGCCGATCGGCGGAGCCGGGGCCCGGGTGGCCTGCGGCGTGATCTCGACCAAATAGGACTTCAGGCGGCGGCGGCGCGGGCCGCCTGCCGCTCGCTGAGGGCGACCAGGGCCACCCCGGCCATGGTGGCAAGGCCGCCGAAGGCCAGTTGCAGGGTCATGGCGTCGCCCATCAATCCGACGCCGATGGCGCAGCTGACCAGCGGCGTCAGCAGGAACCAGGGCGTCACCCGCCCCGCCTCGCGCCGCTGGATCAACCAGAACAGCAGGGCCGTCGCCCCCACCGTCGAGGCCAGGGCGGCGAACACCACCAGCCCCCAGACATAGAGAGGCGCCGTCGTCGCCCGATGGATCACCTGCGGTTCGAAGGCGAAGGAGGCCGCCAGCAGGACCGGGGCGGCGGCCAGGGAGGTCAGGGCCTGCATCTTCAGCGGCCGCACCCGGGGCGCCCGGCGCACCAGCACCGTGCCCAGCGCCCAAAGTCCGCTGGCGAGAATGCCGATCAGGAGGCCCGGAAGATCCGCCGCGCCGTGCGGGTCAAGGCTCATCCAGGCGACGCCGGCGAAGGCCACGACCATGCCGGCGATGGCGGCCCGGGGCATGGATTCCTTGAGGATTAGCCAAGAGAACAGGGCCGTCATGGGGATCCACAGCTGCAGCGCCACCACGATCGGGCTGAGGTTATGGACCATCCCGAAGGCGATATAGACCAGCCCGAAATGCAGCGGGCCGACCAGCAGCACCAGGGGCAGGAATTCCCGCCAGGGCGGCCACGGCGGCCGCAGGAACGGCAGCAGGAACAGCAGGGCGATCAGGAACCTCAGGCCGCCCATGAACAGAGGCGGCAGCACCTCGGTCGCCAGCTTGGCGGCGGCGTTGTTCAGTCCCCAGACCAGCAGGATGGCGCCGATGGCCAGCCACTCTGATGTCGTGAAGGGCGTGCGGGGCGCGGGGGTCAAGGTTTACGTCCAGATGCCGCCCTCCCCGGGCAGGGAGAGACCGATGACAACCACGCCACGACGGTCCGCCGGACGTCCTGCCGGGGACCAGGGACCGGCCCGGCGCGCCGGGCCGGACGCCGTCCGGGTCTAGAAGGGGATTTCGTCGTCGAGGTCGGCGCTGAAGTCCTCGCGCGGGCCGGAGGGCTGGCTGCGCTGACCGCCGCCGAAGCCGCCGCCGCTGCTCTGGCCGCCGCCGTAGTCGCTGTCACGGTCGCCGCCGCCGTCGCCACGGCCGCCCAGCATGGTCAGTTCGCCGCGGAACTTCTGCAGCACGATCTCGGTGGAGTATTTCTCCACGCCCTGCTGATCGGTCCACTTGCGGGTCTGCAGCGAGCCCTCGACGTAAACCGTCGAGCCCTTCTTCAGATACTGCTCGGCCACCTTGACGATGTTGTCGTTGAAGATGACCACCCGGTGCCACTCGGTCTTTTCCTTGCGCTCGCCGCTGGTGCGGTCGCGCCAGGTCTCCGAGGTGGCGATCGACAGATTGGCGACCCGGTCGCCGGAATTGAGGGTGCGGATTTCCGGGTCCTTGCCCAGGTTGCCCACCAGAATGACCTTGTTGACGCTGCCCGCCATGGGACTCTCCATCTCGCCCGGCGACCATCCGCGCCGGCATCTGCGGCGGACCCTAAGGCCGGCGCCAAAACCGCGCAAGCTTAATGTTTATGATTTGTTCACGGCCTTCGGCAAACCGTCCACAGCAAGATTCGGCGCTGAAGGCCGTGTGATCAGTAGTCGGGCACCGCGCCGGGCTGGGCCAGCTTGCCGTTGACCCGGACCAGCAGCAGATACTGCGTGCCGTTCCATTTGGCGCGACGGAAGATTCCGGCCTCGTTGAGGATCAGGAAACTGCCCTGGTAGGCGCCGACGATCTCGCGGTTCTGGCTGCCCATGCCCAGGAAGCGCAGGCGCATGCCTTCCAGTTCGGCGGCGCAGTATTCGACCGAGGCGACGTTCTTCTTCACCGGGTTGAAGCGGAAGGTGTTGCCCGCCTCCGGCACGGCGTGGAAGCAGACTCCCCGGTCATAGGGCGCTTCAGGAACCTTTTCGCAGGCCGCCAGCGACAGGGCGAGACCGGCGGCGAACAGCGGCAGAAGCTTGATCATGGTGCGACCCTACATCCCCCGCGCGGTCGGGCTCAAGTCACCGGCTCGATGACGCATTTGCGGTTCTGCCTGGCGAGGGTGCGGAAACGGCGGTTGTCGTCGGAAATCTCGACCTTGCCGGGCACCAGCCGCAGGGTCTGCTGTCCCCACCGGCCATAGCTGGCCCGGCCCGAGCGCTCGCACTGGCCGGCGTAGAGGCGCTGGACGCAGGCGTTCAGGCTGAGACCATCGGCGACCTTGCTCCAGGTGGCGTCGGCGTAGCGCCAGCAGGCGCCGCCATCGACGACCGGCGTGGCCGCCGGGGTCGGCGGGGTGCTCGCCGGGCCTTGTGGCTGAGGCGCGGGGGCCGGGGCCGGATGCGGCGGCGCGGTCTGCACCTCGGTCGGCGGCAGGGGCGCGACGATGGCGCCGGTCTGTCCCGAGGCCGACAGGGCGCCGGTCTCATCGACGCCGACATCCAGGGCGCCGGTGGCCACGCCGTTGCGCCTGGCGCATTCGGTCAGGGTGACCTCGCCGGCGAACTGGCCCTCGACGAAGCAGCGGATCGGCCGCGCCGGATCAAGCTTGGTGTCGTCGTCACGACCCTGTTCGACGACCAGGCCGCCCTGCGACGCCGGCGGCGGGCCGTCAGGTTTCTTTGAGCCGCCGGCGATGGCCACGGCGATCAGCGCCCCCAGCACGATGGCGATCAGGGCGCCCAGGCCCAGAACGACGCGGCGATCCTTGAGAAATTCCATGATTTCAGCGCTAGCGCGACATTGCGACGCTTTCAAGCGCCAGCGGTCGGGAAGCTGGTCTCGTCACCCGCCGGTCAGGCGGTTGAGCGCGGCCGTATAGTTGGCGATCTGGTCGGTCAGATAGCTGGGGACCGGGCCGCTGGCCGCGGCCGCCGCCTTGACCGACGCCGGCTTGGAGGCGTTTTCCAGGTCCTTGTAGGCGGTGCGGATCGAGCTCATCGCCTTTGACAGCACCAGCAGGGCCGCGCGGGTCGAATCCTCGGTGGCGAGATTGATGTCGTTGGCCAAGCCCAGACCGTAGACGTTGCCGCCGCCGCTGGCCGAGACAGTGCGGCCGTCGACCACCTTGGTCTGACGCACCACGCCCTCGGTAAGGCCGACCGATTCCAGCAGGTTCCGGCCGTTCTTGCCGGGCAGGATCTCGACCTGGGCGTTGGCGTTGGTCGGGGTGATCTTGAGCCGCCGGAATTCCCCGTCGCTGACCACCTCGACCTTGGCGCGATAGCCGCCGGCCCGCCGGACCTTGGCCGCCAGAGTCTCGAGGGTGTCATTGGCCGACAGGGTGATGGTGGCCAGGGCGCCGCCCTCGCGGGTGCGGATCTGGAACTGGTCGCCCGGCCGCGCCGAGGTGGCGGCGGTGATCAGCGCGGAGTCGGTGTATTCGAGCGATCCCCTGGGCAGGCCAAAGGCGTCCAGCACCGAGGCGCCGGTGGCGTCGACGGCGATGGAGGTCGGGGTGACGTAGCCGTCCTTGCCGGTGATCCTCTGCGCCGATCCGGCCGCGCCGGTCGCCGGGTCGAGCTCGACGATGTAGCCGTCCTGGCTGGCGATGGGCTCGGAACCGTCAGGCATGGACGCGCCGGCGAGGCCGGTCAGCCAGACCTTGCCGTTGGCGACCGACATGCCGGTGACGGTGTCGTCGCCGGTTCCGCCATAATAGCTGAGGGCGTCCTGGGCGGTGCTCGACAGGTCCGTCGACAGCCGTCCGGCAAAGGCGTCCATGCCGCCGGCGTAGGCGGTGGCGGCCGCGCCGAGGGCCAGGGAGTCGTTGCGGGTCGATCCGCCGATATAGAGCTGGCCGCCCTCCAGCCTGATGCCGGCGACGGTTCCGCCCAGCAGGTCGCCAAGGTCGCGCGTGGCGACGGCGACCGCGGTTCCGCCGGTGACGTCGAAGCTGCGCAGAACGCCATGCTTGTCTTCCATGCCGGCGACAATGACCTGTGAGCCGTCGACGACCAGCCCCTTGACCTCATCGTTTCCGGCCCCGCCCAGCTGCTGGGTGAACAGGGTCTTGGGCTTGCCCAGGGCATCGGTGCTGAAGGCGGTCAGGTAGCCGTCCCAGCCCCCCAGGCCCGAGGCGCCGGGCATCGAGGATTTGGTCTTGCCGCCGACATAGACCGTCCCGTCGGCGCCGAAGGCCACGGCGGTGGCCTGGTCGTCCTGCAGGGCGCCGCGCCGGCTGGTCCACTGCTCCTCGCCCTTGGCATTGAACAGGGTGACGAAGCTGTCGCTCAGGCTGGACGTCGGGCCGGAATTGATCGGCCCGTTGGTGGTTCCTTCAAGCTGGCCGGTAATCGATCCGGCAATTGCCACCTGACCGTCCGCTGAGACCGCCAGGGCGTTGGCCTTCATGTCGCCGACCGCCCCCATGGTGCGGGCGTAGATCAGCTGTCCCTGGGAGTCGTATTTCAGCAGGGCCACGTCGCCCTCGCCCTTGATCGCCTTGCCGTCGATGTCGCCCGACACCTCCGCCAGCATGTAGAGCGAGCCGTCCGGCCCCACCTGGCTGTCCCGCACGCCGGCAACGGTCTTCTCCAGGCCGTTGGAGAACACCCGCGAGCCGACCTCGCCGGGCGTCGAGGCCGCGGCGGTCTTGATCAGGCCGCTGACATAGACCGCATCCTTGGTGGTCTTGTCCTTGTCGGGATCGGGGTTGCCGGCGGTGGTCGAGACATAGACCGCAGGCGTCGCCGTGGCGGCCGAGAAGGTGACCTTCTCCGAGGAATCGCCGACGATCTTGAAGGCGTATTTGTCCGGCTCGGCCGGCAGGGTGACGGTGGTGCCGCCGGTCTTGGTCGTCTTGACCTCGCCGGGCGTGCGGCTGAGCTGGAACTTTGTGGCCACCCCGGCGGCCGACAGCTTGTCGTTGATGAAGGCCGCCACATTGCTCATCGAGCGGGTGGTCGAGCCCATTTCGGACAGGTCGATACTGATGGTCTGGGTGGTGTTGAGCTTCTTGACGTCGATGGTGAAGGCGGCCGCCCCGGCGAAGGCGTCCACCGCGTCGTTGGCTGTCCCGGTGTGAACCACGCCGGTGGTGTAGGTGTAACTGGCCCGGGGCACCCCGACGGAGGTCTTGTCCGACAGCATGGCCTCGCCGCGGGTCAGCCGGACCTGCGCCAGCTTGAGGCTGTCGGCATAGGCGGTGGTCTCGGTCAGACCCTTGGTGAACAGCTTCTGGATCTTGCTCTTTTCGGTGTCGCTGACGCCGCGAACGCTCATCCGTTCAGCCAGGCCGGTCAGGGCGTTGAGCCCCTGGAACAGGGCGAACAGCTTCTTGTAGTCGTCGCTGGAACCGGCCAGATCGAGGGTGGCGGCGTTCTCGTCGATGAACCGGCGGCCCTGCATCACCGACTCCACCAGGGCCGACGCGCGCGGCGCCTCGGAGCTGGTCGCCCAGGGCGCGGTCGGGGCGTATTTGGTTTTGTACGAGCCCGTGGAGCCGGTGGACAGACTCGAGGTCTGACCGGTTCGCGCCTGGTAATAGCCCAGCAAGACTGAGGTATCGAAGGTGATCACGAGCTGTTCCCGACGCACGGACGCACGTCTTCGCGCCGAGTATCGCTCAACGGCGCTTACAGGGTGTTAAGCCGCGATCAGCCGCGCCTCGGCCAGCTCCGCCCTGATCTTGTCGCGACGCGACGCCCAGTCGCGGGCGAGGATGCCCAACAGCACCACGTCGCGCCGCTCGCCGTTCTTGAGCACATGCTCGCGCAGATAGCCCTCGCGCATGAAGCCGGCGGCGGCCTGCAGCTTCATTGCGCCGTCGTTGTCGGCCATGACCTCGGCCCAGACCTTGTCCAGGCCCAGATCGAGAAAGGCCTTGTCCAGGCCCAGCGCCTGGGCGGCCCGGCCGACGCCCCGCCCCCGGGAGGCGGCGTCGCCGACAAACCAGTTCCAGGAGCCGCGGCGGTGATGGCTGGCAAGCCCGGTGAGGGTCAACAGGCCGGCCGGCGCGTCGCCGCGCGTGATCATCCAGCCACGGCCATCGTCTCCGGCCAGCAGATCCACGAACCAGCGCTGGTGCGCGCCGCGATCAGGGACGGCGGCGTCCGACATCCAGCGCTCAACCTCCGGCTCCAGTCGCCAGCGGTAGAGCTGCTCCTCGTCGCCGGGCTCCAGATCGCGAAGGTCGATCATGCCGACAGCCGCGACTAGAGCAGGGCGCGATTTGATGGACTCAAACCGCGCTGCTCCAGAGTCCTGATTGTCGCGTGTTTGGTCCGATTACCGGCTCCCACCAATCGGAACACGCTTAGCCGCCCCGGAACAGGGACAGCACGATCTGCGGGGCCTGGTTGGCGATCGACAGGGCCTGGGCGCCGAGCTGCTGCTGAACCTGCAGGGCCTGCAAGCGCGCGCTTTCCTTGGCCAGGTCGGCGTCAACGAGGTTGCCGATGCCGCTGTTGAGGACGTCGGTCAGCTTGGAGATGAAGCTGTTGTGGGCCTCGATCTGCTTCGACTGCGCGCCCAGGTCGCCAAGCGCCTGGTTGACGTTGCTGATCGAGCTGTTGAGCTGGGCCAGGATGCTGGTCGCGAGCGTCGCGGTGGTGATCGAGGCGGTGGAGGCGATGGTGATGAGGCCCCCGCCCAGCGACATATTCTTCACCGACAGGGTGATGTAGGCGTTGGCGTCGGCATTGGCCAGGAAGCGGATATTGCTGGTCAGGGTGCCGTCCAGCAGATTGGCGCCGTCGAAGTTGGCGTTGGTCAGGGCCTGGGTGATCTGCTTCAGCGTCGCCTTGAAGTCGGCGTCCAGCGCCGTGCGCGACACCGTGTCCAGCGACGGGTCCATCGCCGCGACGACCTTTTCCTTCAGGGTGTTGAGCAGGTCTGAAACCGACTCCCCGGCGGTCAGGGCCACATCCGAGATCGAGGTGGCGCGGTCCAGGCTCATCTTGACCGCCGACAGGGCGCCGACATCGGCACGCTGGGCCTGGGCGATGCCCCAGACCGAAGCATTATCCTTGGCGCCCTGCACCTTCAGGCCGGTGCTGATCCGGCCCTGGACGCTGTCCAGATTGTCGTTGGTCTTGTTGAGGTTCTGAAGCGCAATCAGGGCAGACTGATTGGTGTGCACGCCGATGGTCATGGACCGTCTCCGCAGGTGCGCCGTCCGGCGCTGGCGGTCGCCGATTCGGCCGCCTGTTCACGGTCAGGCTAGCGGAGGGATGGTGTGCGTATGGTTAACAGGCAGGAAACCATGACCGCCGCCGTCGCACGGGGCGACGTCGGTTGCGGGTGTCGTTGGCCTTGATGGCCCAGGGCGCGGTCTAGTCCCGCGTGTCGACCACCAGGCCAGGGCTGTAGCTGTCCGAGGCCATGGCCTTGAGGACGCTTTCCCTGGGCAGTTGCTGTACGACCTCGCCGGTGCGCCGGTCGAGGGTCTTGTAGACAAAGGCGCCGGTGTCCTCGTCTTCCTCGATCACCAACCGCAGATCGGCGGTCTGGCCTCTCGGACCGGCGCCCGGGATCTCGGCCGGGGGCTCTACGGGACGGTCAATCACCGCGCCGATGGCGACGGGCGCCACGACGGGCTCTGGGACAGCGCGGATCGGACTTATGTTGTTGGTCATGTCTCCCAAATCGCCGCGCCATTTCTGCGCGGCGTCTCCTGCCAAAGCGCCCGGGGGTCTCGTGCCGGGCGAACGCGCATGATGAGGGGCGGACGCTCACGCGCCCGCCCCCGCTCATGGAGCCGTTAGCGGAACAGGCCCAGCAGCGACGAAGCCGAGGAGTTGGCGATCGACAGAGCCTGCACGCCGAGCTGTTGCTTGGTTTGCAGGGCCTGCAGTTTCGCGGATTCCTTGGCCAGGTCGGCGTCGACGAGGTTGCCCACGCCGGCGTCCAGGCTGTCCTGCAGCTTGCCGATGAAGCTGAGGTGCGTTTCCAGCGACTTCGAACCCGTGCCGAGCTTGGCCAGGGCCGCGCCGGTGTTGGTGATCGAAGCGGTGACCAGAGCCAGAGCCGCGGCGGCCGTGGTGGCGGTGGAGAACGACGTGGTCGCCGTCACCGTCACGTTGGAACCGCCGAGGGCCAGGGACTGAGCCGCGACCGTCAGCTTCGAGGAGCCGTCGGCGTTGGCCAGGGCGGCGATGGTGGTGCCGCTGGCCTTGATCATGTTGGCGCCGTTGAAGTCGGCGTTGGAAACCGCCTTGCCGATCTGATCGCGCAGCGCCTTGAAGTCTTCATTCAGGGCGGTGCGGCTGGCGGTGTCGAGCGAGGTATCGGCGGCCGCCAGGGCCTTTTCCTTCATCTGGGTGAGCAGGTCGTTGACCGACTCGCCGCCGGCGATGGCGACGTCCACCACGGAGATGCCGCGTTGCAGCGAATCCTTGACGGCGTTCAGAGAGTTGGAGGTCGCGATCTGGCCCTGGGCGATGGCCCAGATGGCGCCGTTGTCCTTGGCGGACGAAACGCGCTTGCCGGTGTTGATGCGATTTTGAACCTGTTGCAGCTCCATGTTGGTGGAGTTCAGGTTCTGCAGGGCAACCATAGCCCCAGTGTTCGTGTTAACGCTGTTCAGCGCCATGACGATATTCCCTATTCAAGGTGTCCGACGTCATTTTGACAGCCGGGAGCATTTTGCTCAGTCCTGGGGAAGCAAGGGCCGGGCCACATCGGCCCACATGGGCATGCGCCACAACATATTGATATTGTTACATTATAGGTCTGTTAGGCATGGTCCCGCCCGGCAAAATCTGCCGCCTGAACGGCCCCTCCGGCAATTTTTGCCGACCGGCGCCCGGCAAGAACTGTACCGGGGCCGCCGAAGCGCCGCGATCGCGACTTGATCTGGGTCAAGGCGGCGGCGGCGACGCAGCGGAAACTGGAGCATTGCAGGAGTAGACCCCATGGACCGAGCCGATCGACAGACTGCGGGGGCGCGCTTCGCCCTGACCCGCCTGGCCCACGCCGGGGGCGCCGTTGCGGTCCTGCTGCTGGCTTCGAGCGCGTCGGCCATGGGCCAGGCGCCGGAGGCCGGGGCGAAGATCGCCCCGGCCCAGCTGGAGCTGGGCAAGGCCATCGCCATTCGCGATTGCTCGTCCTGTCATGCGATCGGGAGCTTCGGCGACAGCCCTCTGCGCGAGGCGCCGCGATTCCGCGACCTCTACAGGCAATTTGAGATTGAGGATCTGTCAGAGGCCCTGGCCGAGGGGATCGTCGTGGGCCACGGGCCGATGCCGGTCTGGGTCTATGAGCCGGAAGAAGTGGCGGCGCTGGTCGGCTATCTGAAAAGCCTCGAGCCGCAAGAGAAACCGCAAAACCCCTGAACGGGGCGGGTCGTCAGGAAAGTCTGCCGGGCGGTCCCCGTTGAGGGTCCCGCCCGGCGTCGCGACTACCGGAACAGCGACAGAATGGTCTGCGGCGTCTGATTGGCGATGGACAGAGCCTGGACCCCGAGCTGCTGCTTCGTCTGCAGCGCCTGGAGCTTGGCGCTTTCCTTGGCCAGATCCGCATCGACCAGATTGCCAACGCCCGCATCGAGGCTGTCCTGCAGCTTGCCGATGAAGGCGCTGTGGAGTTCGAACGCCTTGGCCTTGGTGCCAAGCCGCGCGAGCGCCGCGCTGGTGTTGCTGATGGAGGTGTTGACCGTGGCGATCATCGCGGCGGCGGTGGTGACGGTTCCGATGGAACCGGTCGCCGCAACCGTAACGATCGATCCGCCCAGCGCCATGACTTCTGCGGCCACGGTCAGCTTGGACGATCCATCCGCGTTGGCGAGGGCCGCAATGTCAGTCGCGCCGGTCTTCAGCAGGTTGACCCCGTTGAAGTCGGCGTTGGTGACGGCCTTGGAGATCTGATCCCGCAGGGCCTTGAAGTCCTCGTTCAGCGCGGAACGGCTTGCGGAGTCGAGACTGGTGTCCGACGCCGCCAGGGCTTTCTCCTTCATCTGCGACAGAAGGTCGGAGACCGATTCACCGCCGGCGATGGCCACGTCGATCCCGGAAGCTCCGCGATTGAGCGAGTCCTTCACGGCATTGAGGGCTTGCGACGTCGCACGCTGTCCCTGGGCGATAGCCCAGATGGCGCCGTTGTCCTTGGCGTTCGCCACCCGCTTGCCGGTGTTGATGCGGTTCTGGGTCTGCGACAACTCCATGTTGGTCGCGTTGAGGTTCTGGAGCGCAACCATTGCGCCCGTGTTGGTGTTCACCGAAAGCATCGGCGGTTCCTTCCATTCTGGTCGGGGGATTCCGGCGATTTTCGCCGGTGGGCCTTCTGGCCCGCCCCGGTCATCGCAAGCCTCGGGCCAGTCGACTGGCCCGGACCGGTCGTTGATTTTCCTTGGTTAATCCCTTTGGCGAGGCGGCAAGGGCGCGCTGCCCCGGAAACAAATGCCGCCCTGCCCGGCAGAGATGGGCAGGCGCCCCGGAGGCGTCAGTCAGGGGTGAAGCGGGCGATAATCTTCGCCAGGCCGGGCTCCTGCACCAGGGTCGCGGCCTCGTCCCGGGCCACCCACAACCGCTCTCTCTGGCCCGACTCCGGCCACTGATCACGCTCGGCCGTAACCTCGAACGGATAGACCTTGACCCGGCATTCCCTGAACTCGCCGTCCTTCAGCCGCTTGTCATAGTTGAAGGCCCCGATCGGCGCGGTGACGATCAGCCCCTTGAGGCCGGCCTCTTCCCAGGCCTCGGCCGCCGCCGCCTCCGGATCGCTGCGGCCGGTCATCGGCCAGCCCTTGGGGATCACCCAGCGCCGGGTTTCGCGACTGGTGACCAGCAGCACTTCCAGGACGCCATCCCGCCGACGCCACGGCAGGGCGCCGATCTGATGCGCCGGAGCGCGGGCGGAGGACTTGGGCATGGAGGGAATGCCGCGCAGACTAGGGACGCCAGGGTCCGGGGAATCGTCGATCGGGAGCGGCTCAGGTCGCCCGGATCGTCAGGGGGCGGATGGTTACTACACCTACCGGCAACGGCGCAACGCGGACGCACTGCGGCGATCGGCCCCGTCTGGCGGCTGGGGGCGAACTGTGGTTCGCTTCGACCCTCAGATCAGCCGCGACCGGAGAGGATCATGACCCCGACATCCCCTGTCCGTTCCGTCGCCACTCGCGCCGCCCGAAGAGCCCGGACGTCATGACGGTGACGCTGCGGCCGCTGCGGACGGACGATGCCGACCAGGTGCTCGCCTGGCGCAACAGCCCCGCCGTGGCGCCCTACATGTATTCCGATCATCCCATCGGACCGTACGAGCATCGCGCCTGGATCGCCAGGGCGGCGGCCGGCGGCGACTGCCGCTACTGGATCATTCTTCTCGACGGGGCGGCGGTCGGCCTGGCCAATGTGGTTCGCATCGACGTCCGGAACAGCCGGTGCGACTGGGCCTACTACCTCGCCGACCCCGCGACCCGGGGACGCGGTGTGGGGGCGACCGTGGAATTTCTGGTGCTGGCCTACGTTTTCGATCGCCTGGGCCTGAACCGGCTGTGGTGCGAGGTCTTCGTCGACAACGAGGCGGTCTGGAAGATGCATGAAAGCTATGGCTTCACCCGCGAGGCCCTGTTCCGCGACCACATCAGCAAGGGAGGACGGTTCCACGATGTCGTCGGCCTCGGCATGCTGGCCGCCGAATGGCCGGCCGCGAAGGCCGCCGCCCTGGCCCGGCTGGCGGAACGCGGCGTGACCCCGGCCGAGCTTGAAGCGACCCTCGTCGACATGGGCTGAGCCTTCAGGGGCGCTCCGGCTCGGCCCCGCTCTCGCCGTCCTTGCGGCGATTGGCCGCCATCCGCCAGTCGATGCCCATGATCAGGAAGGTAAAGGAGGTCGACCAGCCGATGAGGATCAGACCGACCAGCGGCTCGAGACTGGCGACCAGCCGCAGCGGTCCGGTCAGATAGACGTCGCCGACCCCCTGGGTGGTGTAGGTCTCGATCGAGAAATAGAACAGCTGGGCGGTGTTGATCGTCCCCTGCCCGACGAAGGCGCCGATCTTCAGGACGTGCACGCCGAACCCGTAGCCGAGCGAGAACAGCAGCGCCTCAAGGGCATGCGCCGCGATCAGGCCGAAAATGATGGTCAGAACCTTGACGTTGCGGCTGAGGCCGACCCGGCCCTGCCAGTGCGACAACAGACGCAGGGCGCGGAAATGAATGAGCACGGCGCCGGCGATCAGCACCAGGGACAGCAGCAGGGCGTAGAGGTCGGCCATGGGCGCTCAACGGGTCAGGGAGCCTTGTGTGACCCGGCACCATGTCCGAAAGCGGGCGGCCTGTGGAGACCTCAGGCCGCTTCGGATCCGCCGTGCAGCCCCTGCATGATGATGCGGTTGATGTCGATCAGGGGGCCGATCTCCTCCTCGCGGCGGATGACGGCGCTGGTATGGCGGCCGACCCACATGCTGATCGAGATGATCTGGGCCCGCAGGGGCATCGGCAGGCCGTTCTCGGGCATCGAGACATCGGTCGCCAGGGCCGACCACAGCCGCCGGTTCCAGTCCAGCGCATCGGCCCGGCCCTCGACCTGGCCTTCCGGCAACTTCTCTGCGTCCATGAGGGCCCGGGTCACCTGGCCGAACAGGCGGTATTCCGCCTCGCGGGGGTTCTCAGCCCGCGCCGCCGCTGTCTGATACGCCTGAAGCGACATTCCCCAGCCTTTCGTCCTCGTAGTCCACCAGCTTCCGGCACAGCATCAGCGCCTTGTAGTACTCGCGCTCCATAATGTGCTTGGAGATGTTAACGCACTCCGACAGCACCGTCGGATTGCGGATCACATTCATGAACTCGGTCAGCCGGCGCACAAATTCGTCGTAGTAGCGGCCGGCGCTGGCCTCATCGAGGTACATCATCATCACCGGGAAGTAGATGTGGCGGGCCGGCGTGACGGCCTCCTCCTCCTGCATGATGTCCTTCTCACGCAGCACCGAAGCCTTGTTCTGCAGGATCAGCACACCGCGGCGGTCGCCGTTCTGCACGACGGCCCCGTTGAGGACGAAACGCTCGCCCGGTTTCAGTGACAGCTTGAGCGGCACGTGACCTCTCCCCCGGATACAGTCTCAAATCTAGGCCCTTATGGTTAACGGGGCCTTGCCAGAGGGTGCGGCGAGACGCCCGGATTAAGGGTCGGCTAACCATAATCACCCGATGCAGAGACCTGCATTGCGCCCGGGTCTTCGCCCGAGCGCCGCACCGAGGCCCCGTTATGTCCCGCTCTTCCAGCCGATCCGACGCCTCCGCCGCCGCCCTGGGCTTCACCCCGGTGGTCGCCGAAGCCGCCTCCGCGCGCGCCGTCGGCGGAGTCGCCGGTCAGGCCGGCTCGCCGGCGGCGCTGACCCGGATGATGGAGGCGCTGGCCGAGATGAAGGCCGCATCGCTGAACGGTCTCCTGCAACAGGCCGTTGTCGCGCTCCAGAAAGACGATTTCATCGCCGGCAGCGCCCTGGCCATCCAGGCGCTGGAGGCCGACGAACGGTCCGGGTTTGGCTGGTATCTCCTCGCCATCGCCCGCGAGCGGGCCGGCGACTTCGCCAGTTCGGTCAAGGCCTATGAAAAGGCGCTGCTGCTGCTGCCCGACCATGGCGAGGTGGCCAATGACATGGGCCGGCTGGCCTATCGCATGGGGATGAAGGAGACGGCGGAGAAGCTGTTCGCCCACTTCCTCGCCGCCCATCCAGACAGCCACGAGGCCATCAACAACCTGGCCTGCGCCGTGCGCGACCAGGGCCGTTTCGACGAAGCGGTCGAGACCCTGAAGCCCGCGATCATGGCCAATCCGCAGCAGGCTCTGCTGTGGAACACCCTGGGAACCGTGCTGGCCGAACAGGGCGATCCGGCCGCCTCGGCCACCTTCTTCGACGAAGCCCTGCGGCTGCAGCCGGTCTTCCCCAAGGCCCAGTACAATCGCGCCAACGCCCGCCTGATCCTGGCGGACGCCGAGGGCGCCCTGGCCGACTGCGAGAAGGCCTTGGCCGCGCCGATGCCGGCCGATGAAGCCCTGATGATGCGGCTGGCCCGCTCAACGATGCATCTGGCGCTGGGCCATGTCGCGGAAGGCTGGGAAGACTATGAAGCTCGCCGCGATCCCGCCTTCGCCGATGTCACCCATTTCGCCGTCGAGCGCCCTCTCTGGGAGCCCGGCGCGAATCTGGCCGGCCGGTCGTTGCTGCTGATCGGCGAGCAGGGTCTGGGCGACGAGGTGCTGTTCGCCAATTTCCTGCCGGATGTGATGCGGGCCCTCGGCCCGGACGGGCGGCTGACCCTGGCGGTCGAGCCCCGGTTGGTGACCCTGTTCCAACGCAGCTTTCCGGCCGCGCGGGTCGGGGCTCACGCCACCTTCAGCGTCGATGGCCGCACGGTCCGGGTCCTGCCGTTCCTGTCGCCCGAGGATCTGGCGGCGATCGACCTGTGGGCGCCCATCGCCTCGCCGCTGCGCCAGTTCCGCGCCAGCGTCGAGGCCTATCCGGACCGTATCGGCTATCTCACCGCCGACCCTGAGCGGATCGCCCACTGGCGATTGGTGCTCGAGGGCGCCCCGGCCGGACGGAAGGTCGGACTGCTCTGGAAGAGCATGACCAGCAAGGGCGCCCGCCACCGGTTCTTCTCGCCCTTCGAGCTGTGGGAGCCGGTGCTCCGCGCCCCGGGCGTGACCCTGGTCAACCTGCAGTATGGAGACTGTGAGGCCGAGCTGTCCGCCGCGCGCGATCAGGGGATCGACATCTGGGTTCCGCCGGGCATCGACCTGAAACAGGACCTGGACGACGTCGCCGCCCTGACCTGCGCCCTGGATCTGACCATTGGATTCTCCAACGCCACCCTGAACCTGGCCGGCGCCTGCGGCGCGCCGCTGTGGATGATCATCCCGCCCCGGGCGTGGACGCAGTTGGGCAGCGAAGCCTACCCTTGGTATCCGCAGGCCCGGGTGTTTTCACCGACCGCGTTCGGCGACTGGAGTCCGGTCATGGCGGACATCGCCGGGGCGCTGGGCGCCGCTCGCTGACCGGAACGGAAGGGACGCTGGCGGGTTGATTCCATGAGCGCGGCCGAAGGCCGCCAACAGTGGAAGGTAGACGCCATGACGCCCCAGACCCCGACACCCGACGCGCAGGATCGCGCCGAGACCTTCGACGAAACCCATCTCAATCGCGACGGCGCCGATATCGCCAATTTCGACACCATGGTCGATGTCTATGACGCGACCAGCCAGCCCGGCGACGGCGACCGGTTGAGGCCGCGTGACGACGAAGGCCTGCGGGCCACTCCGGAGCGTCGCAGCTTCACCGACCTGGAAGACGGGATCAGCGACGAAGCCGCCTCGCCCGCCGACTACGAGGCCAGCGCCGGGCCGGGCGCTGAAAAGCCCGGGAAGGACGACAAGACCGAAAACCCGGCCGATCACGTCAAGAAGGAGAATGACCCCCACGTCGAGAAGCAGCTCGACAAGGGCCTCAAGGAGACCTTTCCGGCCTCCGACCCCGTCTCGATCAATCCCGGCGCGGATTGATTCAGCCGCCCGGCCTGCCGCTGGGTAAGGATCAGCCGCGCATCCCGCCGGATGCGCGGCTTTTTCACATTGATGCGCGAAATGGCTTCACAGCCGCCCAGCGGACGCTACTGTCTCCTTGAATTGAACGTTTGTTTGGAGCGACCCCTGACCAGCACGGGCGCTCCCCCGAGGGGACGGAATGACCACGCGCTTCACTGGCACCGACAACTATGTGGCCACCGACGACCTGAAGGTCGCGGTCAATGCGGCGATCGCGCTCGAGCGGCCGCTGCTGATCAAGGGCGAGCCCGGCACCGGCAAGACCGTGCTGGCCGAGGAAATTGCCAAGGCGCTCGGCGCGCCGCTGATCACCTGGCACATCAAGTCGACCACCAAGGCCGCCCAGGGCCTCTACGAATATGACGCCGTCACCCGCCTGCGGGACAGCCAGCTTGGTGACGAGCGGGTCAAGGACGTGCGCAACTACATCAAGAAGGGCAAGCTGTGGGAGGCCTTCGACGCCCCCGGCGTGCGGCCCGTGCTGCTGATCGACGAGATCGACAAGGCCGACATCGAGTTCCCCAACGACCTGTTGCAGGAACTCGACCGGATGGAATTCTACGTCTACGAGACCGACGAGACCATCAAGGCCAAGGTTCGCCCGGTGGTGATCATCACCTCCAACAACGAGAAGGAACTGCCGGACGCCTTCCTGCGCCGCTGCTTCTTCCACTACATCAAGTTCCCCGAGGCCGAGACGATGAACGCCATCGTCGAGGTCCACTATCCGGGGATCAAGCAGAAGCTGGTCGGCGAGGCGCTGCGCATCTTCTACGACATGCGCAAGGTTCCGGGCCTGAAGAAGAAGCCGTCGACCAGCGAACTGCTCGACTGGCTGAAGCTGTTGATGGTCGAGGATATCGGCGAGGACGTGCTCAAGGAGCGCGACCCCACCAAGCTGATCCCGCCGCTGCACGGCGCCCTGCTGAAGAACGAGCAGGACGTGCATCTGTTCGAGCGCCTGGCCTTCCTGGCCCGCCGCGAAGGCTCCGGCGCGACCCGTCCGGGGCAGTAGCCGCGACGCTTGCTCAAGATTGAATTACGTGAGTAACTCCCTCGGGCAACCGGGGGAGTTTTCTTATGCGCGTGGCGTTGATCGGAACGATGATCGCAGTCGTCTGTCTGGCGGCGAGCGGGGTCGCGGCGCAAGAGACGTCGTGCGATCCTGGCGACAAGAAGGTCAAGGCCGTCCGGCTTGTCACCGGCAACATGGTGAACGACATGCTGGTCCAGGCGATGTTGCCCAGCGCCATCGAGGATGACGCCCTGGCCAGCGACAGGGTGACGGCTCAACCGCGGACCTGCGCGCGGGGTGCCTTCTCAATCAATGGCGTCGACTACCAGGCGTTTGGCCAGCGCGGGGACAGGACGCCCCGATGGGCGGCGGCGGACAGTGGCGAGGGCGCCATCGCCTATCTGGTCCCGCTTGATCCCGAAAAGCCCAAGGGAACGCTGCTGATGGTGGTCCAGTCCGGGGACTCCGCGACAATCGTGCGGGCCTATAACAAGCCGCCGGCCGATGATGTCCTCAGGCAGGAGTTCGCGGCGGCGCTGCTTGGCCGGTTCCCGCCCATCGTGGGTTACGACCGCGCGACCAGGGGCAGCACAATCTATGTCAGCGTCAAGTGAGCGGCTGAGCGCCTCGCCGCCACCGCCAGCCTTCGATGACCGTCAGGGTCGGCGGGGGTTGCGGCGCCCCTCTCAGCGCCCAACGATGTGATCCCGGCCCGAACGGCAGGCGGAACGGCCGCGGATCGTCCTCGCCCTCGCCGACCCGTTGCTCGAAGGCGGCGATGATCTCGGCGGCGCCTTGCGGGGAAAGCCGGGCCGGCCGGCCCAGCGCCGTGGCCACATGGGCCAGAACCAGATCGCGGTGCGCCGCGCCCTGGAAATGGCGCAGGGCGTCGCTGATCAGAGCGATCACCGGATCGGCGTCCGCCTGTGGATCCGGCTCGAGCGGCCTGAAGCTCAGCGTCATCACCCTTCCCCGTCGCAAGCCTTGAGAGCCTTGTCCCGTCGTCTCCTCAGGCTTACCGCGAATTCACTGGATTCAACACCGGTCAGGCCGCACCTTGCAGCCAACGAACTCGGAGAACGGGCCATGAAGCGATTTTTGATGCTTGCCGCGGGATGCAGCGTTCTGGCCCTGGGCCTGACGGCCTGTGAGAGCCGCGCGGAGTATCGCGCCAAACGCGCTGAACGCGAGGCCCTGAAGGTGCTGTCGAAGCTGGATTGCCCCGAGACGCAGGGGCAGCTGAAGCGCCTGAGCGTGGCGCCCGACGGTCTGTCCTGCACCTATGCCGGCAAGGATTCCGAGGTCACCCTGCGACTGGTGGCGGTCAGTGATGATCCGGCCAAGGCCCTGGCGCCGATCGAAGCCGAACTGCGCGCCCTGTATCCCGACGAGATCGCCCCGCCGACGCCCCCGCCCCCTCCCGGCGCCGGGCCGGATAAGGACTCCGCTGACGACGGCGCCAGCGTCACCACCCGGAAGCGGGTGCGGCTGCCCGGCGTGACCGTGGAGTCCGAAGAGGGCCCTGACGGCGACCGGGCCGATGTGAAGCTGCCCGGCGTGACCATCAAGGCCGACGGCGACCGCGCGCACATCAAGGTGGCGGGCATCGAGATCAACGCCGACGACACCACCAATGAGGTGCGGATCACCCGCGACCGCTGGCGCGAAGACGCCGAAGACGACTTCAACATCGACACCTCCGGCGACGATGTCTCCGTCAATGGCGGCGGCATCAGCATCGGCGGACGCCGCAAGAGCGGCTTCCGCAGCACCTTCATCAAGAGCGACGACCAGGTCGACGCCCCCTACAGCGCCGTTGGCTATGAGGCCCGCGGGCCCAGGTCCGGTCCGCTGGTGGTCGCCGTGGTCAAGTCCAAGGCCGACAAGAAGACAGGCGACTCCGACGGCCTGTTCAAGGACGTCGGAGCGCTGGTGAAGCACAACGTGGGCGGCTGAGCCGCCCGCCTTGCTCAGTCGGCCAGCTGCACGTCGGTGACCTTGTAGGCCAGCATACGGCCGTCCTCGTCCGCCACGGACACATATTCCCCGACCGCGAAGCGGTGCTGGCCCAGCTTGTGGACAGCCTCGTCGTCGGAATCGATGGTGGAGTCGTAGTCGAAATACCAGGCGTCCCGCCGACGGGCGAGCAGGCCCATGACCGCGTCCTCATCGGGCGCGAAGCGGCGAACGGTGCAGTCCGCCTTGCTCTTCTGGAAGGCGTCCAGATCGAGCATGCCCTCATCGGTCAGGGGGGCGGTCAGGGTGTAGCCACGATGGTCGTCGCCGTCGGCGAACTCCGTGCCGGGATTGCGCGCAAGGCGCATGACGATGCGTGACAGGGTCATGCCAAATCTCCGAAAATCAAACTGAAGGGCTAGTGGGACAGAAACAGCGACGGACCGTCGTTGTTCAGCAAGGTGCGGGTCGTACCGCCGAAAATATATTCCTGCAGGCGAGGATGGCCAAAGGCGCCGGCGACCAGCAACCCCGCCCCGGCCGCCGAGGCCGCGCCGAGCAGAAGTTGGGCCGCATCGCCGCTCTCCTCGATGGTCTGCACCTCGGAGGCGACGCCGCGATCGGCGAAGAAGCCCTGCAGCCGGGCGCCGTCGAAATTGCGCGAGGAGGCGGCCGGCGCGCAGAGGATCACAACCCGCGAGGCCTTCGACAGCAGGGGCAAGGCTGTGCGCGCCGCGCGACTGGCTTCCTTGCCGCCGTCCCAGGCCACCGCGACGACCCCGCCGACGGCGAGACCCGGGCGGGCGACGATGGTCGGTCGCTGCTCATCGGCGACCGTCTGCTGGAAGGCCTCGGCCAGGGGGCCGCGGCCCCGGGCGGCCTCGTCGGAAAAGACCACCACATCGGACAGCCGGCCTTCCATCGACAGGCCGGCCCAGACCGGGCTTTCCAGGGAAATGAAGCGGGTTCGTGCATAGCCGCAGCCGTCGGCGGCGGCCCGGGCGGCGCGTTCCCCTTCGGCGGCGGCCTCCTTGAGGCTGTCCATGGCGGTGATCTGCACCCCGCCCATGAAGCCCTCGCCCATCCAGGGCATCAGGTCGGCGACGTCGGCCGGGGCGTGCACCGCCGCCAGTTCGGCCTCGAACGGGCCAGCCAGGGCGGCGGCGGCCGCCAGAGTCTGCTCGTCGCCCGCACCGCCCGCCAGCGGCGCCATGATCCGTGCCCAGCTCATTACCTGTTTCTCCCGGTTGGCGACGATTGTGGGGGATACCCCGTTCCCGTCGTTGATCTTTGTCAAGCTATGCTCCAGTTGAGCGTTCCGCGAGCCGTTGGCTCGAAAGACGCGATGTCGTCGTCCGCAACCCCTCCCGCCGGATCTCCGGCGGGACTGAACGGACGGCCCGATACAGGGAACGAACAAGGTGGCAAAAGGGCTGCGTAGCAAACAACCGCCTCGCGCCTGGCAGCGCATGCTGTCGGGCCGCCGTCTGGATCTGCTTGACCCCTCGCCGATGGATATCGAGATCGAGGATATCGCCCATGGCCTGGCTCGCGTGGCCCGCTGGAACGGCCAGACCATCGGCGAGAACGGCTTCTCCGTGGCCCAGCACAGCCTGGTGGTCGAGGAGATCACCGCCCACATCCAGCCGGACCTGGAGCCGCGCTGGCGGCTCGCGGCCCTGCTGCATGACGCTTCGGAATATGTGATCGGCGACATGATCAGCCCGTTCAAGGCCGCGCTCGGGGTCTCCTACAAGGGGTTCGAGGAACGGCTCGAGCATGCCATCCACGCCCGGTTCGGCCTGCCGGCCAAGACTCCCGCCAAGATCAAGAAGCTGATCAAACAGGCCGACCGCGCCTGCGCCTATTTCGAAGCCACCCAGCTGGCCGGCTTCACGCCGGAAGAATCGCTTGGACTCTTCGGCGCGCCGCCGCAAGGCTATGATCTGGTCATCCACCCCCAGTCGCCCCGCGAGGCCCAGGAACGGTATGTGGCCAGATTCCACATCCTGTCCGAGGCGGCGGGCTACGAGCGCACCCCGGCGGCCTTCAACACCGAGTGAGACAAGGCCATGACCCTGATCGTCAGTCCGTTGCGCGACGCCCCGACGGTGATCAAGTGGAAGAAGCCCTCCCATGTGATCACCCTGCTGGAACAGGGGCTGATGAGCCAGGCGCCGCGCTCGCTGTTCCCGGACCGACACCTGAAGCTGACGGTGCATGACATCTGGGAAGACAAGCCCGGCGAGGTGCTGCCCGACGACAATCTGGTGCGGAAGATCCTGACCTTCGCCGCCGACTGGGACGCGCGGGCGCCGATGCTGGTCCACTGCTGGGCCGGGGTCAGCCGCTCGACGGCCACCGCCTTCCTGATCGCCTGCGAACGCAACCCGCAGACCCCCGAGGCGACGATCGCCCAGGCTCTCCGCGCCGCCTCCCCGGGGGCGACGCCCAATCCGCTGATCGTCGCCCTTGCCGATGACCTGATGGGACGCGGGGGCCGGATGGTCGATGCGGTGCGGGCGATCGGCAAGGGGGAATACGTCTACCCGGGCGCGCCCTTCGAGCTGCCTTCCCGCTTCTGAGCGCCTGGAGGCGTCCCGCCGGTCTCGTCCACGAGGCATGGAGGCGGCCGCCAAATTCCTCTACCAACAGCGCATGAGCCTGTCCGTCGTCATTGGCCTGTCCGCCGTCATCGTCGCCATCCGCGACGGCGAGGCCGTGGTGCTGACGGTCCGCCCGCATGACGCGGCGACCGACCGGGTCTCTCCCCTTGCCGGCCTGCCCTTCGGCCCCTTCGAACCGGAAGGCCATCGCACCTTCGAACTGGCCCTGCGGGAGTTTGTCTCCAGCCAGACCGGCTTCGAGCTGGGCTATGTCGAACAACTCTACACCTTCGGCGATCGGGGCCGCGATGCACCGCGCGCCGAGGTCGGGGCCGGTGCAGCGCGGGTGGTCTCGGTCTGCTATCTGGCCCTCACCCCGGCGGCGACCGAGGCCCTGGCCCCCGACACCGTTTGGGCGCCCTGGTCGCGGTTCTTTCCCTGGGAGGACTGGCGAAAGGGCCGGCCCGACCTGATCGACGAGGGCATCGCCCCGGCCCTGATGGCCTGGGCCGGCCGCGACGCCGAGCGCATCGCCCGCGCCCGCCTGGCCTTCGCCCTCGACGGCGCGCCCTGGAACGAGGAGCGGGTGCTCGAGCGATACGAGCTGCTCTATGAGGCGGGCCTCGCCCCCGAGGCGGCGCGGGACGAAAAGCGCGCCGACGGCCGCGATCCGCCCGAGCCGGCGGCCATCTCGGCGGCCCTGGGCGAGCCGATGATCTCCGACCACCGGCGAATCCTGGCCACCGGGCTTGGCCGTCTGCGCGGCAAGCTGAAGTACCGGCCGGTGGTGTTCGAGCTTATGCCGGCCGAGTTCACCCTGTCGGCCCTGCAGAAGACCGTCGAGGCCATCGCCGGCATCCCGCTGCACAAGCAGAACTTCCGCCGGGTGGTCGAGCGCACCGGGCTGGTCGAGGGCCTGGGGCGCATGGATGCCGACACCGGCGGGCGTCCGGCCGAACTGTTCAGGTTCCGGCGGGAGGTCTTGACCGCTCGCCCCGCGCCGGGGCTGAGCCTGCCAGGACGGGGCTGACCCCTATTCCGCCGCCATGGGCGGCGCCGGCTCCGCCTGGGCCTTCATCGCCTCCCGTTCTCGCCACTTCGCCTTCAGGGTCGCCGAGGTCTCCCGCGAGCCGTCCGGGCTCCAGCCGGGCGGGCCGAACAGATAGCCGACCACCTCCCGCGGCGAACGGGCGCTCAACAAATCCTTGCCGATGCCGATCCACTCATGGAAGGCGACCCGCAGAATGTTGAAATCGCCCAGGTTCTTGACCAGGCCGTAGCGCGGCGGCTCCTCGTCCGTCTCGGGGATGAAGGTGCCGAACATGCGGTCCCAGATGATCAGGATGCCGGCGTAGTTGGCGTCCAGATAGCGGGCGTTGCGGGCGTGGTGGACGCGGTGATGGGACGGGGTGTTGAACACCGCCTCGAACCAGCGGGGCATCTTGCGGATGGCCTCGGTGTGGATCCAGTACTGATAGACCAGGCTGATCCCCTTCTGGATGGCGATCATCGCCGGGGAAAAGCCGATCAGGGCCAGCGGCAGCCACAGCAGCCAGGTGCCCGCCACGCCGCCCGTCCAGGTCTGGCGCAGGGCGGTGGCCAGATTGTAGTGCTGGCTGGAATGATGATTGACGTGGCTGGCCCACCAGAAGCGGCGCTCATGGGCCAGGCGGTGGAAGCCGTAGTAGGTGAAATCCTCAAGGAAGAAGATGGCCAGCCAGGCCCACCAGGCGGTCATCGGGATCTCGAACAGCCGATGGTTCTGCCAGATCCAGATGCTGACCAGGGCGATGGTGCCGGCCAGCAGGGCGCCGGCGATGGTGCTGCCCAGGCCCATCAACAGGGAGGTGGCGGTGTCGCGGGCCTCGTAGTTGGCCTTCACCTTGCCCAGCCGACCCAGAATGATCTCCCCGACGATGGTGACGACGAAGACGGGAATCGCCCAGGTGACCGGATCGAAGGCCGGCTTGATCGGATCGAGAGTCATGCGGCCAGCTCCAGATCGCCCTGCGGCGGCCAGGGATTGACGCCGCTGACGGCCAGCGCGAGACGCGGCGCGGACGGATCCTTCAGCCGCAACCGGACCCGGCCGCCCTGGATCGGCGCCGCCAGGGCCGCGCTCCAGCTCAGGTCGCGGGTCACCCAGCTGTCGCCCAGCCGGCTGAGAACCAGAGCGCGGTCTCCAGACCGGGCGATGGCGCCGGCGCCGTCGGCGGCGATCCAGATGTCCTCGACGATTTCGCCCGGATAGTCGATGTCCAGAAGCGCCCGGACGGCGGCCTCGTCCAGCGGCGGCGTCGCTCGCGGAATCCTGGCCCAGGCGGCCAGAGCAACCATGGCGGCCACGGCGACGGCCGAGCCCAGCAGCTGGATCACCATGCCATTCACGTCAGACGCTCCATTCCCCGAGCGGGGAGTGTCATCCTCAAGGCCGCCGCGTCAACGAAAAAGGCCCCCGCCCGGGAGGGCGAGGGCCTCTGTTCGTGGTCTGGTCCGGACCTAGAACTTGCGGACGTAGCTGACCGACACGACGTCGGCCTTGCCGAGGTTGTCGTCAAAGTCGTGGCGGGTGTAGTCGGCGCGGATGCCGTCCTTGTCGGTGAAGAAGTACTGGCCGCCGACGCCGTAGTTCCAGCTGTTGGCGCTGTCCTTGCCGCCGAACGGGCCGGACACGTCCAGCTCGCTCTTGCCGTAGCCGACGCGGGCGAACAGGTCGAAGTTCGGGTTCACCGGCAGGTAGCCGACGCCGTAGCCCGCGACCGAATAGGTCAGGTCAGCGTCGTAGTTCGTGCCGAGAATGTTGACGGTGTCGCCCTTGACGCCGCCGCCCAGTTCACCCTCGACGCCGAGGTACTGGCCAAAGCGAGCGCCGATGCGGCCTTCGATGACGCCAACGTCGAGACCTTCATAGTCTCCGTGGGCGTAGCCGATGGTGCCGTAACCGGTGGGAGTCATGTCCTGGGCCATGGCCGGGGCAGCGATGGCGAGGGTCGCGAGAGACGCGGCGATCATAAGAGATTTCATTGTTCTACGTTCCTGACTTAATCTTCGTTCTTAGCTCCCCCTGCCCATGGAGAGGTAGGATTGAAACGCGGCGGCGCAACGGCGGTTCAGAGGATGAATTGCGGCGGATTTGTTGCGTTGCATCGCAGTCACACCCCCCTTGCCGAGCAGCCCGGCGGACACTACCGGCGACCGCCTCGATCCTCGCCGGGACATCGGCGTCAAAGGCCGCCGAGCGAGGGGCAATCGGCGATCAGGTGACGCCGGGGTCAGCTGTGCTATCAAGCGCCCTTGAGTCATCGGGGCGCGGCCCAGTCCGCGTCGGAAAAAGTCGGGAACAGACTTCGTGCACCAGGCCGTCATCGCCGCAACCGGGCTGTTCACGCCCGAACACTCCATTTCCAACACCGAGCTGGTCGAGGCCTTCAACAGCTACGTCGAACGGCACAACGCGACCCACGCCGAGTCCATCGCCGCCGGCGAGGTCGAGGCCCTGGCCCCCTCCTCGCCGGAGTTCATCGAGAAGGCCTCCGGCATCAAGGCCCGCTTCGTGATGGACAAGGCCGGCATCCTGGATCCGGAGGTGATGACCCCCCGCATCCCGGAGCGCCCCAACGAGGAAATCTCGGTGCTGGCCGAGATGGCGGTCAAGGCGGCCCGCGAGGCGATCAAGGCCTGGGGCAAGGACGCCAGCCAGATCGACGCCGTGCTCTGCGCCGCCTCCAACATGCAACGCGCCTACCCGGCCATGTCGATCGAGGTGCAGCAGGCGCTGGGCATCGAGGGCTTCGCCTTCGACATGAACGTGGCCTGCTCCAGCGCCACCTTCGGCATCAAGACCGCCGCCGATTTCATCGCCTCGGGTTCGGCGCGCGCGGTGCTGATGGTCAATCCGGAGATCTGCTCGGGCCACCTGAACTTCCGCGACCGCGACAGCCACTTCATCTTCGGCGACGTCGCCACCGCGGTGATCGTCGAGCGGGCCGAGGACGCCGCCCCCGGCCAGGGCTGGGACATCCTGGGCACGCGGCTCAAGACTGTCTTCTCCAACAACATCCGCAACAACTTCGGCTTCCTCAACCGCGCCGCGCCGGAGGGCGTCGGCAAGAAGGACAAGCTGTTCGTGCAGGAGGGCCGCAAGGTCTTCCGCGAGGTGGTGCCGATGGTCAGCGAGATGATCGTCGATCACGCCGGCGAACTGGGCCTGGATCCGCACGGCCTCAAGCGGCTTTGGCTGCACCAGGCCAACATCAACATGAACGACATGATCGGCAAACGCGTCCTCGGCCGCGAGCCGACCCCGGAGGAGAACGTCATCATCCTCGATGACTATGCCAACACCTCCTCCGCTGGCTCGATCATCGCCTTCCACCTGCACAACGAGGGCTTCAGCCCGGGCGACACCGGCCTGATCTGCAGCTTCGGCGCGGGCTATTCAGCCGGCACGGTGTTTGTGAAGAAGCGGTAGGATTCGCCCATCCTTCTCCCGGCGAGCGGGAGAAGAATTGAGGATCGCCCTCCCCCTCTTGCCAATACCTGCAACCCGGTCCCTCATGCCGGCTCACCAATTCGAGGGCAGGCAATTCATGGACATCGGCGTCTTCATTCCGATCGCCAACAACGGCTGGATCATGTCGGCGACCTCGCCGCAGTACATGCCGACATTCGAGCTGAACAAGCAGATCACCCTGAAGGCCGAGGAATACGGGCTCGATTTCGCGCTCTCGATGATCAAGCTGCACGGCTTCGGCGGCGAGACCGAGTTCTGGGACTACGCCCTGGAGAGCTTTACCCTGATGGCCGGCCTGGCGGCGGTGACCAGCAAGATCAAGCTCTATGCCTCCGTGCCGGTGCTGGCGATTCCGGCGCCCATCGCCGCGCGGATGGCGGTGACCATCGACAGCATCTCAGGCGGCCGCTTCGGCATCAACATCGTCTCCGGCTGGCAGAAGGCCGAATACGACCAGATGAACCTGTGGCCCGGCCAGGAGCATTTCCTGAACCGCTACGACTTCTGCACCGAATATGTGACGGTGATGAAGGAGCTGTGGCGGGACGGGGAGTCCAACTTCAAGGGCAAGTTCCTGACGATGAACGACTGCAAGCTGCTGCCCAAGCCGCAGGTCGACATCAAGATCGTCTGCGCCGGCCAGAGCCAGACCGGCGTGGACTTCGCCGCCCACCACGCTGACTACAACTTCTGCTTCGGCATGGGCCTGAACGAGCCGAAGAAATGCGCCGAGGCGGTGCAACGCAATGTCGACGCCGCCAAGCGCGCCGGCTCCAACACCGGCGCCCTGCTGCTGTTCATGATCATCGCCGACGAGACCGACGAGGCGGCGATGGACAAGTGGGAGCTCTACAAGAAGGGGGCGGACCTCGACGCCATCGCCTGGATGAACCACCAGGGCGAGGCCGATCCCCGCGCCAGCCTGGATGTCTCGGCCATCTACATGAGCCGCCCGCCGTCGGCGATGAACCTCAACATCGGCACCTTCGTCGGCTCCTACGAGACCGTGGCGCGGCTGATGGACGAGGTGGCCGAGGTCGAGGGGGCGGCGGGCATGCTGCTGACCTTCGACGACTTCCTGGTCGGGCTGGACCAGTTCGGCAAGCACATCCAGCCGCTGATGAAGACTCGTCAAGGCGTGGGGGCCCATGTCCAGGCTGGGTGATCGCCCGCAATCGATGGCCGAGGCGCGGCCCGGGGCGGTGATGCTGCCGGCCCGTCCGGAGGCGGTGCCGATGAGTCCGAAGGATACGGCCCTGATCATCGTCGATATGCAGAACGCCTACGCCTCGCCGGACGGCTATCTGGACAAGGCCGGTTTCGACATCGGGGGGGCGGCCGGGGTGATCGAACAGATCGCCGTCGCCGCCGACGCCGCCCGGGCCGCCGGCGTGCAGGTCGTCTACTTCCAGAACGGCTGGGACCCGGACTACGTCGAGGCCGGTGGCGAAGGCTCGCCCAACTGGTGGAAGTCAAACGCCCTGAAGACCATGCGCGAGCAACCGGACCTGGAAGGCAAGCTGCTGGCCAAGGGGGGCTGGGACTATCAGCTGGTCGAGGCCCTGGCGCCCAGGGATGGCGACATCGTCATCCAGAAGCCGCGATACAGCGCCTTCTTCAATACGCCCCTGGACTCGATGCTGCGCGCCCGCGGGATCCGCAACCTGGTGTTCGTCGGCATCGCCACCAACGTCTGCGTGGAATCGACCCTGCGCGACGCCTTTCACCTGGAGTATTTCAGCGTGATGCTGGAGGACGCCGTCCATCAGGCCGGGCCCGCCTTCCTGCAGGAGGCCACCGTCTACAACGTCGAGAAGTTCTTCGGATGGGTCTCGAACACGGCCGATTTCTGCGGCGCCGTCAGGCAGGCGCCGCCGACATAATATTCCGCTCATCCGAGCGAAGGCCGGGACCCATTCGCCAGAGCGCAGACCTGTCAGGATTGGAACGGGCGCCCATTCCGGCAGGCATCGAGATCACGCGGATGGGTCCCGGCCTTCGCCGGGATGAGCGGGAATTTTGGTTCTGGATCTAGAGAGGAAACATCATGCCCAAGACCGTCATCACCCCGCCCAGCACGGGAACCCCCATCGCCCCCTTCTCGCCCGGCACGCTGGCCGATGGCGTGGTCTACGTCTCCGGCACCCTGGCCTTCGACAAGGACAACAATGTCGCCCACGTCGGCGACGCCGAGGCCCAGACCCGGCAGGTGCTGGACACCATCAAGTCGGTGATCGAAACCGCCGGCGGGACCATGGACGACGTCACCATGAACCACATCTTCCTCAAGGACTGGGCCGACTATGCGGCGATGAACAAGGTCTATGCCGAGTATTTTCCCGGCGAAAAGCCGGCGCGGTTCTGCATTGTCTGCGGCCTGGTCCGCCCCGATTTCCTGGTCGAGATCGCCAGCATCGCCCATATCGGCAAATAGAAGACCGGCCGAAGCCGAGAGCCAGACAAGGCGAAGGGGCGCACCGGGGGGGTGGTGCGCCCCTTCTTGTCAGGGCGCGGGGGGATGCGCCATGACGCCCGTCGGGTCGGATTGGGGGGGACCCGACGGGATTCTGTTCAAAAAATCTAAGCTGGAGCCCCGCCCCCCACGCCTTGTGCAACCTGGCCAGATTCTGCGCCTGAACCAACTTTAGCACAACCAAAGCCTGTTGTGCGCTGTATCTGGTTTTTTGGGCGCCTAGCAAGACAAGAAAATTGTCGACGCCCTGGTCATATCGTTGCCTCGACTGGCGTTCGGCGTCCCAGGCGGCAATCAAAAGGCGATTTGCGCCGCCTACCCGCGCATCGATAGTCGCCTTTTCGGCGAGTGCATCCCACATCTCGCGAAACGCTGTTTGTTCGGTCTTTTCGCAGGATGCGACCGCGGTTTTCCGGCCGGCGCGCGCGACATCAAGGTTGGCCAGATTCGCCCCTCCGTCGAAAATCGGCAGGGTGAGCGCGGGGACGAACGACCAGCCGTTCGAACCGCTGCCGAACAGTCCTGACAACTCCGCGCTGGCCACGCCTGAGGCGCCCGTCAGGGTTATGCGGGGAGAAAATGCGGCCCTCGCGACGCCGATTTTCGCATCATTCTCGCCGAAGTTGTATCGCTTCCGCAGGACGCCCCGCCGTCCGCTGAGAAGGTCAGAGGGCAGACCAATCGACAGAAGGATTCCGGCGGCGCCTTATCAGAAAGAGCGTTAAGACAGGGCCATGCTCGATCCGGAGCCCCCATCGCGGCCCTCCGCCGAGGCGCGCCGCCGGCAGATTCAGGATGCAGCGGCGATCTGTTTTCGCCGGTCGGGCTTTCACGGCGCGACCATGGCCGAGATCGCCAGGGCGGCAAACCTCAGCGTCGGCCAGATCTATCGCTACTTCGACAACAAGGAAGCGATCATCGAGGCGATCGTCGAACAGGACTTGGCGGAGAGGCGGATCAGGTTCGCAGAGTTTCCCGGCGTTCCGGGCAATGTCGCCGAGCACATGATCGAGACCTGCGTCGACGCCATCGACCGCTTCTGCAACCCCGAACGGGCGGCCCTGATGCTTGAGGTCCTGGCGGAGGCGGCCCGTAACCCCAAGGTCGCCGCCATCCTGCAGAAGCGTGACGCCGAGGAGCGGGTTCTGAATGCCGAGTTCCGACAGAGAATCCGCCGTCCCGAGTGGACCGAGGAAGAAACCGAAATTCGGGCCGAACTGATGGGCATGCTGTTCGAGGGCATGGCCGTGCGCTCGATCAACAATCCCGACATCGATCCCGAGAAAGTCGCGCCTGTGCTGAAGGTGGTGATGTCGGCGATCTTCGGCGTCAGCCGGCACGGACCGGCCCGCGACTCCCAAAGCGCCTGACGAGGCTCGGGACCCGGCGGCGTCACTCTACTAAAAGGGGGGAAGGTGTCGGCTGACCCTGCTTCCGATGCGGGGGGCTGGGGGGGCTGTTCAGGATCCGGACCGGGGCCGATCAACCGACATGCCTTATATCGGCGTCCGGTGTGGCGGAGACTGGCCCGGATTGGGGCCGTTTCAGGGCTTTATTCGTCGTCCCGCCGCCCCCGCCGTCGCAGAATGGACGTGTTCCTGAAACCACACCTTGCCGCTATCGCGCCGCCCGACCGCCGCCAACGATTGTCGCGGCGGCGATCCGGACCGATAGTGCCCGCGAACGGTGATCGTCTCTGGATGATCGCCGGGGCGTGGGGCCCTCCGCGGCGCCTCCGGACCTTCGGGTCCGCGCGGATTATCAGAGGCGGCGAAGGCGGTCCCAGTGGCCGCCTTTTCTGCGTCCGGGCCTCGGGTCAGCTCGCGCCTACTCGGTCTTCTTGCCGATGAAATTCATCACCACCGTCACCAGGAAACCGGCGAGGCAGATGAAGAAGGCGATCTTGGCGATGAAGCCCGCGACATTCACGACGAAGCCGAGAATGCCAGCGATGATCATGACGACGAGGAAGAGTCCGGCCCATTTCAGCATGCAGCCCTAACGGCGCACCGTCCGGGGAGTTCCATGATTGGGCCCCGCGCTCAGGCCCCTAGCCCGGACCTGAGGTGGTGCAACCCGATGCCCGCCGCGGTGGCGACGTTGAGGGAATCAAACCCCGCCGCCATCGGAATGCTGACGGTCTGGCACCGCGCCAGCACGGCTTGCGGTAGCCCCGGCCCTTCCGCCCCGGCGATCAGGGCCGCGCGCGAGGGGGGCGTCAGGTCCGACAGGGCGAAATGACCGGCCGGCGACAGGGCGACCGGGGTCAGGCGGTGAGCTTCCAGCAGCTCCACCAGATCCTCGTCCCGCGCCAGCCTGGCGAAAGGCGTCACCAGCACGCCGCCGACGGAGACCCGGATGGCCTTGCGATAGAGCGGGTCGCAACAGCCCGGGTCGAGCAGCACGGCGTCGACCCCGAAAGCCGCGGCGTTGCGAAACAGGCCGCCCATGTTGTCATGATTGGCGATCCCGACCAGGGCCAGCACCAGGGCCCGCTCCGGCAGCGCCGCGAGCAGGTCCGTCGCGGTCTGGACCGCGGCCTGGCGGCCGATGGCCAGGATGCCGCGATGCAGATGAAAGCCGGCGATGGCGTCGATCACCGCCTGGTCGGCCAGATAGACCGGCGTCCCGCCCGGCAGGGCATCCAGGATCGGCGTCAGCTTGTCGCGCCGCCGGGCGTCGATCAGCACCGAGACCGCCTCGAATCCGGCCTGACGCGCCAGCAGTCTCAGCACCACCTCGCCCTCGGCGACGAACAGGCCCCGGCGGCCGACCAGATCCCGTTCGCGAATATGGCGATAGGGTTCGACGCGGGGATCGTCGGGGTCGGTGATCTCGATCAGGTCGGGCAAGGTCGGGTCCGGTCGCCCCGGTGCAAGGAAGCGGGCTAGCGCTTCACCCCATACTTCGCGCTCATCGCCGCCACCACCTCTTCGAACTCGCGCACGGTGTCGGCGATGATGTCGGCGACGGGCCTGACGCTGTCGATCCGCCCGGCGACCTGGCCGGACAGGGCGATCGAGGATTCCATGTCGCCGCCGAAATACAGCGACAGGGCGTTGCGGAACTCGCCCATCACCCCGCCCTCGGGCGGCGTCTTCTCATAGGCGGCGGTCTTTTCGGTGCGCAGCGCGCGCAAGGCGGGACCGGGCCCGAACCGGTTCAGGAAGACCGTGTCGGTCTCGCTGGCGTTGACGATGGCGCTCTTCCAGTTCTCGTGAACCGGGGACTCCGCGGCCGAGACCATGCGGGTGCCCATCTGCACCCCCTCGGCGCCCAGGGCGAAGGCGGCCGCCATGGTCGCGCCGTCAGTGATCCCGCCGGCGGCGATGATCGGCAGATCGACCTTCGAACAGACCAGCGGCAGCAGCACCATGGTCGAGACGTCGCGCGGGTTCTTGAACCCCCCGCCCTCGGCCCCCTCGACGATCAGCCCGTCAACGCCCGCGGCGACTGCTTTCAGCGCCGCCGCCAGGGTCGGCACCACATGGAAGACGGTCAGGCCGGCCTCCTTCAGCTGACCGCAGTATTTGGTCGGATCCCCGGCCGAGGTGGAGACGAACTGCACCCCCTGATCGATGATGAATTTGACGATGTCGGGATCGCGTACGAAGGCCTGGGCGACGTTCACCCCGAACGGCTTGTCGGTCAGCTTGCGCATCTTGCCGATCTCTTCACGCACCGCGTCGAGCTCGCCGGAAGAGGTCTCGATGATGCCCATGGCGCCGGCGTTCGACACGGCCGAGGCCAGCTGGGAGCGGGCGATCCAGCCCATCGGGGCCTGGACGATGGGGTACTGGACCCCGAGCATCTCGGTGATGCGGTTCTTGATCATGGCGTTTCCCGATTTTTCTGGTTTGTCCCGCGACTGACGGTGCGGAAGCCAATATGCGAACTGCCGGTGTCGGGCGGACCCGGCTGACGCGCGGCCGGGCGATAGCGATAACAAAAGTTATCGGCGCAGAGGAAGGAGCCGCCCTTGATCAGTCGCGCGCCGGCCTCCGGCCCGAAGCCATAGCGGCTGGCGGTCCATTCCCAGACATTGCCGGACATGTCGTAGAGGCCGTAGGCGCTGGCCGGAAAGCAGCCGACCGGCGCCGTCCGGGCCTTGTAGCCGTCCTGTCCGGTGTCGATGGCCGGAAACACGCCCTGCCAGGTATTGGCCCGGGGATGGGCCGGGTCCGGCTTGTCGTCGCCCCATTCGTAGCGGGCGCCGTCGCGGCCGGCCCGGGCGGCGAACTCCCATTCGGCCTCGGTCGGCAGATCGCGTCCGCGCCACCGCGCATAGGCCAGGGCGTCGTCATAGGCGATCTGCACCACCGGATGACGCCCCCTGCCCTTCAGGTCGCTGCCCGGGCCCTCGGGGTGTTTCCAGCTGGCCCCGTCGACGATGCGCCACCAGCCGGCGGGGTTGCCGTCGCCCAGACTGTCGGCCCCCACGAACACCAGTGACGACGGCTTGAGTTGCTCGGGGGGCACGCCCGGATACAGCGCGGGATCGGGCTGGCGCTCGGCCAGGGTGACATAGCCGGTCGCCGCGACGAAGGCGGCGAACTGGTCGTTGGTGACTTCTGTCCGGTCGATGGAGAAAGGACCCACCGTCACCTCGCGCGGCGGCCCTTCCTCGTCATGCATGCCGGCAGCGCCGAGGGTGAAGCGCCCGCCCGGCAGACTGACCTCGCCGACCGGCTGGCCCGGACAGGGCGGATCGACTGCGGCGACCGGCGCCCTGGGGCCGCAAGCGGCCAGCGCCAGCGCCGCCGCCAGGACTGCCCAGCGAACCCTCATCGCGCGACGATCCGGTCGACCAGATCAGCGATGATCTTCTCGGCCGCGTCGAAGTCCTGGGCCTGATCCAGCCGAAGCCGCCGCCAAGCGTCGAAGCTGAGCACCAGGTCGATCATCTCGACCAGGGCGGCGTCCGCCTTCAGCTCGTCCGGCAACTGGCTCGTCGCCATCTCCCGCTGCAGCCGCAGGAAGTTGCTGTTCTCGCGTTGCAGATAGGGCGACCGCGTTCGCTGGGCGTCGGCGGCGACCTTCAGCGGCATCAGTTCCTCGAACAGCCGGGCCCGCCGGTGGATCAGGTTGCGCAGCCGCGCCCGCCAGTCCTCGCCGACCACCGGCTCGGCGGCGATTGGCGCCAGCCGGGCCAGCATCATGATCTGCATTTCGCGGTAGAGGCTGTCCATGTCCTTGAACAGCCGGAAGACGGTGCGCAGACCGACCCCGGCCCGCTCGGCGACCGCTTCGGCCGGCGGGGTCATGAATCCCTCGCGCACCAGTTCGAGCATGGCCGCGACGATTCGCGCCCGGCTGGCTTCGGCCCGGAGGCGCCGGCCGTCTGTGGAGGCGGCGGTGTCGGACGGATCACTCATGCCCTACGCCATTGACGGTCACGGGGCCGCCTGTCCAGTCGTCGATCGGCGACAATCGGCAGGGACAGTGGCGCGGGCGGCGGCGGGTCGGTCGCCGGTCGCTCCAGCAGCGCCGTCGCCCCCGGATCGCCCAGCCAGTCGCTCGCCTGCCTCCGGACGGCCGGTTCCAGCGCCTGGAAGCGCCCGCGCAGTCTCCCCAGCCGCCCCACCCGATAGGGGCTGACCGGCGTCTCGAAGGCGGCCCCGAACTGCTCGAAACGGGCCCGGTCGGCGCCGGCCTCCCACGCCTGTTCATGGGCCGCCATCATCGGCAGAAAGCGTTCGGAGATAGCGCGCGCCAGGGCCGCAAGACCATCCGGCGCCCCCACCGGCTGCGGCGCCCCGGCGAAGTCGGCCGGGCCCAGGCTCCATAGGCGTTCAGTCCAGGCCAGGACCGCGGGCGCCTGATCCTTCATGATGGCGGCCGGAGTCGGATCCTGGGCGAAATGGCGGAACAGGCCGCCGAACAGGCCGAAGTCGGCTTCCGTCGGCCGCAGCCCCATGATGAAGGGACGGTTCGCGAGGACCGGCTGCAGCGCCTCCAGCACCTCCAGGTATTCGCGCCGCACCGCGCCGACGTTGGCGGCCGTTACCCCGTCGCCGGGCAGATAGACCCGGCGCTGGCGGCGGATGATCAGCCAGCGCTTGACCCATCCCGGAAGCGGCAGGTCCCCCAGCATGGCGTCGGCGATCTGCTGGCCGCGCAGCCGGGCGTCCTCGGCGTGGGCCCAGCGGTAGTAGAGAGCCGGCCGCCACAGTTGCTCGTCGCCGAAGTCCTCGATCAGGCCGGCGATGAAGGCGGCCAGCGGATCGGCCGGGGTGACGGCCGGCTCGGGTTGGATCCGCTCGACATGCTCGATGATCCTCGGCGTGTCGGTCAGCCAGCCGTCCGGGGTCTCGATCTGCGGCATCCAGGCGACGCCGGTGGCCGCCGCGCAGGCCCGAAGGTCGGCCGCGGTCATCTCGATCAGCTCGTAGGCCCGACCCTTAGCCCGCAGATAGGCCTCGATCTTGCCCGTGAAGTAGGACAGCGACAGGCCATGGACCCGCCAGACTCCGGTCATCGCCGCGGCCCGGCCTTCATCCTGCGGCGTCCGGCATGGCCGTGCACTGGATCAGCAATTGCCCGGCCAGCCCGGCCTGGCGGTGATGGCCGATGGCCTGAACCTCCGGCGAGCTGGCGATGGCCACGAAGGCGGCGCGGTTGGGATATTCAACGATGGCCGCCGAGTCCCAGAGCTCGCCGACCTCGCCGATCACCAGGGCGTCGACATTGGCCGAGAACAGCACCCGGCCGCCCTTTGCGGCGACCAGGGCGCTCATCGGCTCGCCATAGCGCATATAGGCCTCTCGGCCGCTGATCTTCGGTTCGGCCGGGTCGTCGTAGTCGGCGACGTCGCGGAACTTCAGCAGGTTGAGCATGACAATGGGGGCCTCGCCCCCGAGACCCAGCAGACCGACGATCTGGTCCTGCCGCGGCATTACGGCGTTTTCGACATTCATGACGTGTCCTTCCTGGTTTCGCCGGGGTCAGCCGGCGATGAAACGGTCGATCAGGGCGGCGATCTCGGCGGGCTTGTCCTCCTGCAGGAAGTGGCCGCCGCCCTCGATGATGGTGTGAGGCTGGCCCTTGGCGCCGGGCACCCGCTCCTGGAACACCTTGTCGCCGCCGCGGCTGACCGGGTCGCCGTCGCTGAAGGCGGTCAGGAAGGGCTTGTCGAAGCGCTCCAGCACGGCCCAGGCGGCCTTGTTCTCGGCGACCGAGGGATGCTGCGGCGTCACCGGCACGAAGGTGGGAAAGATCCGGGCGCCGGCCTTGTAGCTTTCGTCCGGGTAGGGAGCGTCATAGGCGGCGATCTCGTCGCCGCCGAGATCGCGGAGCGAGCCCATCGAGACGATGTTGCCGGCCGGGAAGACGGGGATCGACTGGCTGAGTTCCAGCCACTGCCGGAAGCCCTCGGTCATGCCGCTGCCGGTGGGCATGCCGGTGTTGGCGACGATGACTCGCGCGAACCGCTCCGGAAAGGCGGCGACCAGGCGAAGGCCGATCAGCCCGCCCCAGTCCTGGCAGAACAGGGTGATGTTGCTCAGGTCCAGCCCGGTCAGCCAGTCGCTCATCCAGGCGACGTGACGCTCATAGGAATAGTCGGTCATCGCCGCCGGCTTGTCGGAACGGCCAAAGCCGATCAGGTCGGGCGCCAGAACCCTGTGCGCGCCCGACAGGCGCGGAATGATGTGGCGATAAAGATAGGACCAGGACGGCTCGCCATGCATCAGCAGGACGGGGTCCGCGTCGGACGGCCCCTCGTCGACATAGGCCAGTCTCAGAGCCGGCCCGCCGGGCGTGGCGACCTCGGCGTAACGGGCCTTGAACGGATAGTCCGCCAGACCCTCAAAACGGTCGTCGGGGGTTCTCAGAACCTGCAAGATCGCACTCCGCTTGGCTTGACGGCTGACAATAATTTGGCATTAATTGTGCCAATAGTTTCGGGGGCGTCAAGCACCCCGTTTCACGAGTGGGGAGCAAGGCGTGGCGGAACAGCAGCCGGCGGGCGGAACGGTCCGGTATTTCCATCAGGCGGATGACCCTTACAGCCATCTGGCTGTCCAGCTGCTGGAGCCGCTGGCGCGCGCCTATGACATCGCCATCGAGACCTTCTTGGTTCCGCCGCCGATCGAGAGCGCCGCCCCCGACCGCGAGCGCCTGGCCAGCTGGAGCCTGAGGGACGCCGCCACCCTGGCCGCCGCCCACGGCCTCTCCCTGCCCGCGGACGCCAGGCAGCCGACGCCCGAACAGACGGACCTGGCCCGGAAGGCCCTGGCCGCGGCGCTGGGCGAGCCCGATTTCGCGAGCCGCGCAAAGGCCATCGGCGAGGCCCTGTGGACCGGCGACGACCGGGCCCTGGAACGCTTCCCTTTGCAACCGGCCGAGGCCCTGCTGTCCGAGGGGCAGGCGCGGCGGCTGGAACTGGGCCACTACCTGGGCGCCACCTTCCACTACGACGACGTCTGGTCCTGGGGGCCTGACCGGCTGCACTACCTCGAGGCCCAACTCGCCGCCTTCCGCCGTCCGGGCGCGGCGCCGGTCGCCCCCCTGAAGCAGGAATCGGCCGAGGCAAAGGTGCAGAGCCCGGTCACTCTGGATTTCTTCGCCTCCTTCCGCAGTCCCTACACCTGGCTCGCGGTCGGGCGCGTATGGGCGTTGGCCGACCGCTATGGCGCCAAGCTGCGTCTCCGGCCTGTCCTGCCGATGGTCATGCGCGGCCTGCCGGTGCCGCGCGAGAAGCAGATCTACATCGTCAAGGATTGCTGGCGCGAGGCCATGCGCATGGGCATTTCCTTCGGCCGCATGGTCGACCCGGTCGGCCCGGGGGTCGAACGCGGCATGGGCGTGCTCGGGCGCGCCATGAAGATCGGCAAGGGCGAGGCCTTCGCCGAGTCCTTCCTCGCCGGGGCCTTTTCCGAGGCCATCGACGCGACCACCGACGAGGGACTCTGGACCATGGCGGAACGGGCGGGATTGACCCGCGAGGATGTCGCCGCCGGTCTGGCCGACGACTCCTGGCGTGAAATGGCCGAGGCCAACCGGCAGGAGATGCTGGGCCTTGGTCTGTGGGGGGTTCCCTCCTTCCGGGTCGGCGACCTGCCGGGCCACTGGGGCCAGGACCGGCTGTGGGCGGTCGAACAGGATCTGATCAAACTGGCGGGAGCCAAATCATGAAACGCACCGCCTGGACTCTTCTGGCCCTTGTCGCGGTGATGGCCGTCGCCTGGCTGCTGCGCGGCCCCATCGCCCTGGCGGTCACCGACCGCATGCTGAGCAAGACCATCGCCGCCGATGCGGTCGCCGGTCTGCCCGACGGCCTGCACGCCTTCGTCTGCGGCTCCGGATCGCCCCTGCCGGACAAGGACCGCGCCGGTCCCTGCCTGGCGGTGATCGCCGGCAACCGCATGTTCCTGGTCGACGCCGGAGAAGGCGCCGCCGAGACCCTGGCCCGGGCCGGCATCCCGGCCGGCCGGATCGAGGAGGTCTTCCTTACCCACTTCCATTCGGACCACCTCGACGGCCTGGGCGCCATCGCCCTGCAGCGCTGGGTGGGCCGGGCGGCGACGACGCCCCTGACCCTGGTCGGCCCGCCCGGGGTCGAGCGGGTGGCCGGGGGCCTGACCGAACTCTACGCCATCGACAACGGCTATCGCACCGCCCACCACGGCGCCGCCGTGGCGCCGCCGTCCGGCGCCGGCTTCCTGGGCCAGCCCTTCGCACTGCCCCCCGGTCCATCCTCGGTGGTGGTGCTGAACGAGGGCGGCCTGAAGATCACCGCCTTCCGCGTCGACCATGGACCGGTCGAACCGGCGGTGGGTTATCGCTTCGACTACAAGGGTCGCAGCCTGGTGGTCAGCGGCGACACCTCGGCCACGCCCAACCTGGTCGCCCAGGCCCGGGGCGCCGACCTGCTGGTCCACGACGCCCTGTCCCCGCCCCTGGTGCGGCGCCTGCAGGCCGCCGCCGCCGGGGCCGGTCAGAAGAACCGGGCCAAGATCCTTGGCGACATCATCAACTACCACGCCAGCCCCGAGGACGTCGCCCGCGAAGCCGAGTCCGCGAAGGTGCGGGCTGTCCTCCTCACCCACATCGTGCCGCCCTTGCCCGTCCGGGGTCTTGAGGTTCCTTTCCTCGGCAAGGCCCGCAGCCTGTTTTCCGGCAAGCTGTGGATCGCCAGGGATCGGGACATGATCAGCCTGCCGGCCGGTTCGGACCGCATCGAGAAGCGCCGGCTCGGACGCTGACCCTCGCCCGCGGCCCTTAGCTGCGGGTCAGGGCGCCGACGCCAAGAATGGGGCCGGTCGGGGCGCCGGTGGGCGAACCGCCCTCCGGTTCCCGCGAGATGGCCAGGGCCGCGCCCCTGGCGTCGACCGGCAACACAACGCCGCTGAGCACTGTCGGGGCGCCGGCCTTGACCAGGCCCAGGGAACGCGGCGCCCCGCCGTCGGCCGGCACGATCCACAGCTCCAGCGACCGGGCCTGTTCCTCCGTCAGGGCGACGGGGGTCACGACGATCCGCTTCAGATCGTCCTCGACCGTGATCGCCGCCAGCGACGGGCCGCCGTCCGGGGCCGAAACCAGGGCGACATAGGGCGAAGCGGTCGCCACGGCGGGGGGCGGCGTCGGGGCGACCGGGCCCGGACGCGGCGCCAGCATCACCCCCAGGCTGACCACCGCCACGGCCACGGAGGCGGCGGTGAGCCCGCGCCAGAGGTCGATGCTGTTCCAGACATTGTCGTTGGCCGCATCCTCGGCCAGCCGGGCGCGGATCGCGGCCCATACCCGGTCGGACGGCGCAACCGGAGCGACGGCTTCGGCCAGGGCGGCAAGGCGCAGTTCCCAGGCCTCCACCGCCGCGGCGAACGCCTCGTCGGTTCGGGTCAGGGCCTGAGCCTCCTGGAGCGGCGCCCCTTCGAGGACGCCCAGCGCCAGCTCGGCGGCGCGGAGATCTTGCGGATGAGCGGCGGACGCGGTCATGACTCCAGACAAACCTTCAAGTTCATCAGACCCTTGCGGATCCAGGTTTTGACCGTTCCCAGCGGTCGGCCCACGACCTCGGCGAGGTCGCTGTAGCTGAGGCCGCCGAAGAAGGCGCGGCGAATGAGCGCGGCGTGATCGGGATTGAGCGTCTCAAGGCAGCCGCGCAGGCGCTGGCTGTCCTGGCTTTGGCCAAGCACGGCCTCGGCGTCGGGAGTCGGATCAGCCGCCTCCATGACGGACTCCAGCGGGGCGCTGCCGCGCGCAACCTTGGCCCCGGAGGTTCTCAGGCGGTCGATGGCGCGGTTGCGGGCGATGGCCGCCAGCCAGGTGATCGGACTGGCCTTGTCGGGGTCATAGGCCTGCGCCTTTTTCCAGACCGTCAGATAGACCTCCTGCAGAACTTCCTCGGCCTCGCCCTCGTCGCGGAGCACCCGCAGGCAGATGGCGTTCAGCTTGCCCGCGGTGGCGCGATACAGCTGCCGCATGGCGCCTCGGTCGCCGCCCGCGACAGCCGCCAGGGTTCGCCGCAATCTTTCCCGGTCCAGATCTGTCGTCATCGCGATCCCCCGCGTCCTTCCCTGCCCTCGCCGCGCATAAAGGGCCGCGAAGCCCGCGACTGGGGCCTCGATGCCGGATGGCGTCAGAGGAATGACGGAACTCATGGTCCCAACTACGAAATCGACCGGAACATGGATGTGGTCCCGGCGACAGCGTCATCTGCCGCTTTTTTGCCGACACATCAAATCCGGATACCAACGGTCTGCGTATCTCTGTTCGAAAGGAGGGCGCGGCGGCCGTGGCCGCGTCCCTGATCATTGCGGAGCCTGCCGCCCCTCCGGGAGAGCGCGTATCTGCTCACAAGCTCCGCAAGGGCGGGGCCGGCCGCCATCCCCCCACTCGCGGCCGGTCCCGCCCATCCTTCCGGGGGCCAAGGGCGATCAGACGCCGCGGTCGGCGCGGGCAAATCCGGGGCGGCTTTTCCCGACCGAACATGGACAACCGCCGCTTCAGGCATCATAGGAGCGCCCCGTGTCAGCGCCCCCGCCAGCCCCCGCATCTTCCTCCACCGGCCGGCGGGCCGATCTGGACTGGCTGCGCATCTGCGCCCTGGCCCTGTTGATCCTCTACCATGTGGGCCTGGCCTACACGCCGTGGGACTGGCACCTGAACAGCGCCCACCGCTTCGCCTTCATGGAAAAGGTCATCCTGCTGACCTCGCCCTGGCGGCTGACCCTGCTGTTCCTGGTGTCCGGCGCCGCCCTGCGGCTGATGAGCGGCAAGTATCCGGCCCGCGAGGTGCTGAAGCAGCGTTTCCTCAGGCTGGCTCCGCCCTTCATCTTCGGCGTGCTGGTGCTGATCCCGCCCCAGGCCTGGGTCGAGGCCATGGCCAAGTATGACTTCCATGGCGGCCTGCTGACCTGGTGGCTGCAGGAGTTCAGCCCGGAGGGAATCGCCAGGGGCGTTCCCATCAATCACCTGTGGTTCGTCCTCTATATCGGCGTCTACAGCCTGGTCGCCGTGGCCCTGCTGTTCCGGCCCGGGTGGATCGCGGCGGCCGAGACCTGGCTGGAGAAGACCCTGACCGGCTGGCGGCTGCTGGTCCTGCCGATCCTCTATCTCGCGGTCATTCGTCAGCTCCTCTATCCCTGGTTCGGCCTGACCAACCGGCTGGAAAGCGACTGGTACAATCACGCCCTGTCCCTGGGCGTCTTCCTGTTCGGGTTCCTGATGGTGCGTCGGGCAGGGATCTGGTCCGCGCTGGAGCGGGTCCGCTGGATCGCCGCGCCGGCGGCGGCGGTCTCGGTCATCCTGCTGATGGTCCTCTATGGCCTGCACCGCACCGATCTGGCCGGCGCCTCGCTGCGCAACAGCGTCTTCGCCTTCAATCAGTGGATGACCATCGTCGCCGCCCTGGGCTTCGCCAGCCGCCACCTGCGTGGCGCGGACGGCCCGGCGCGCCGCTATCTCAACGACGCCATCTTCCCCTGCTACCTGGCGCACCAGACCATCACCGTGCTCGCCCTCTATCTGCTCCTTCCGCATCACCTGCCGCCGTGGATCGAGGCGCCGGTGCTGGTCGGCGTCACCCTTGGCGGCAGCCTCGCCGTCTATGAGGTGGTCCGCCGGATCAATATCATCCGCCCGCTGTGGGGGCTGAAGCCGCTGCCGAAAGCGGCGCTGCCCGCGCCGCCGGCCGGGACGACCGGAGCCTCGGAGACGACAAGGCCATGAGGTTGAGCGACCTCGCCGAACAGTTCGCGCCGGGCCAGCGGTTCCGCCGGCGGCGCATCTTGCTGGCGATCGGCGTCGCCGCCCCGATCGTGGCCTTCCTGTCGGTGGTGACCGCGGTCCTGGCCTATCCGGGCTTCAACAACGCCACCCAGTTCCTCAGCGAACTGGGCGGGGCCACGGCCCGCTTTCCCCTGATCTTCAATGGCGGGGTAATGATCAGCGGCGCGGCGGCGGGGGTCGCCGGCGTCGGCTTCGGCCTGGCGGTGGTCGCCCTGGGCGGCTCCAGGATCGCCGCCGGGCTTGTGACCCTGTGCTTTGGCCTCGCCGGCGTGGGGCTCGTCATCTCCAGCCTGTTCGTCTGGCCAAACCCGATCCACCTGTTCGTCAATCTGGGTCTGGGGATCATCCTGGCCCCGCTGTTCCTGATCTGGGGCCTGAACGGCGTGCCCGGGATGGGGCGGCTAAAGCTGTTCCTGATCGGGGTTTCGATGGTCATGCTGGCCCTGGCCCTGATCACCAATCACCGGGTGCTGTATGGCATCGTCAATCCGGACAATGTCGGCTGGTGGGAGCGCGGTTTCGCCATCGTTCTGGTCGGCTGGACGGGAATCGCCGCCTGGGTTCTGGAGCGGCGCCTGTACCGCCTGGCGCAAACGAATGTCGCACCGGAATGCGATTGATCGCCATCGCGCCCGCTGAGGGTCAGGGTCGCCCCGGAACGGCGTTTTTTCCGGCGCCAGTCGCCCGAAAATTGATTTTCGGCCTTCCGTCGCGGCGCAACATAACGTATCCGTGATAGACACGTTACCTAGCCGGTCAGAGTCGCGAATCGTCGCGAGGACGAGCGGCGTCGCTCCCGGGCGGCATTGGACGGTCTTACAAAACCACGGCGGTTTCCATGGACGGCACGAGCAATCTGGCGCGACGTTATGAACCCGCCGAGGATTACGGCTACGGCTACGCCCCTCTGGGCGAACCCTGGCTGCCGGCGGAGAGCCCGCTGGACATGCCAAGGCAATCCTTCGGCGCCGATGCGCCCCGCCTGGGCGCCGCCCCCGCCACCTCGCCGAGCAACATCAAGCTGCGCCGTCTGGCCCTGTTCTCGGCCAGCTGGCTGCTGACCTTCGTCATCGCCCTGACCCCGTTCCAGCTCTACATGCGCGACGGCTTTACCGCGCTCGAGGGGATCGCCCTGGCCCTGTTCGTGGTGCTGGTCGGCGCCATCTCGACCTGGTTCTGCAGCGCCGTCGCCGGTTTCGTGGTTCTGAAGAACCGCCGCGAGGACATCTTCGACTTCCCGGCCATCCCGCCGACGCCGCGGGTGCGGACTGCCCTCTTGATGCCCCTCTACAACGAGGATCCGGCCGCGGTTCTGGCCCGCCTGGCCCGGGTCGAGCGCTCGCTGGCCGGGCTCGGGGTCGCCCACTGGTTCGACCTGTTCGTGCTCAGCGACACCACCAACGAGGCGGTCGCCGCCCAGGAGCGGGTGCAGTTCTCGACCCTGCGCGCCCGCAGCCGCTGCCGCACCTTCTACCGCCGCCGCCCGAAGAACACCGAGCGCAAGGCCGGCAACATCAGCGACTGGGTCAGCCGTTTCGGCGGCGCCTACGAGCACATGATCATCCTCGACGCCGACAGCGTCATGAGCGGCGAGACCGTGGTCAAGCTGGTCGACGCCATGGAGCGCCACCCCGGCGTCGGCCTGCTGCAGACCACCCCTGTGATCATCGGCGCCGAGACCCTCTACGCCCGCGCCCAGCAGTTCAGCGTCCGCATGTTCGGCAAGGTCGCCGCCGCCGGCCTGGCGTGGTGGACAGGGGCTGAAAGTAGTTATTGGGGCCACAACGCCATCGTCCGGGTGAAGGCCTTCGCCGCCTGCTCGGGCCTGCCGGTCCTGCCGGGCAAGAAGCCCTTCGGCGGCCACATCCTCAGCCATGACGTGGTCGAGGCGGCCCTGCTGCGTCGCGGCGGCTGGGCGGTGCATGTCACCCCCGTGCTCGACGGCTCGACCGAAGAGACCCCGCCCTCGATGATCGAGTTCATGAAGCGCGACCGCCGCTGGGCCCAGGGCAACCTGCAGCACCTCGGCCTGCTGTTCGCGCCCGGCCTGCACCCGATCAGCCGGATGCAGCTGTTCTTCGGCATGCTCTGCTACCTCGTCTCGCCGGTCTGGATGCTGTCGCTGCTGACCGGCCTGGCGATCCAGGCCCAGATCACCCTGACCCGCCCCGAATACTGGCGCCTGCTGGCGCCGGTGAAATACGATCCCATCATCTGGGCCTCGCTGCTGACCATCGTCATGCTGATCGGCCCGAAGATCCTCGGCCTGATTCTGACCCTCAGCCGGCCGGAAGAGGCCAAGGGCTTTGGCGGTCGTCTGGCCGTACTCAAGAGCGCCGCCTTCGAGACCGCCTATTCGGCGGTCATGGCCCCGGTGATGATGGTCGGTCACACCCGCATCGTCCTCGAAATCCTGTCCGGCAAGGACGCCGGCTGGACGGCCCAGGCCCGTGACGGCGAGACCCTCAGCTGGCCCGACGCCTTCCGCGCCCACCGCTGGGAGATCAACACCGGCCTGCTGTTCGCCGCCATCCTCACCCTGGCGCCGCATCTGACGATCTGGTTCGCCCCGATCATCCTGCCGCTGATCGCCTCGCCCTTCATCGCCGTCCTGACCTCGCGCCGGGACCTGGGCGCCGCCGCCGGCCGCATGGGCCTGCTGGTGACCCCCGAGGAGGTCACCGAGCGCAGCGAAGTCAGCGGCGCGCCGGTGCATCAGCTGTTCCCGCCGGTCAGCGCCCGCCGCGCCGACGAGGACGACATGGACCTGCCGGAAACCTCGGTGTTCTGGCCGACGCTGATCGCAGCCCAGCACCGCGCCCAGCCGCTCCGGGCGACCGTCCACTGACACCAGACGCCGGCTGAGACGCCGCACGCGACCGCCGGGGGCGACCCCGCGTGGGGGTCAGGCCGCCTTGGCGACCTTGTCTTTCTTCTTCTTTTTCTTGTCGGCCTTGGCCTTGGCGGGCTTGTCCGCCTTGGGGGCCTTGGCCGCCTTGACCTTCTTGGCCAGCGGCTCGCCGGCCGCCAGCATTTCCAGCGATTCCAGCAGCGCCTCGCGGCGGCCCTTGGGCAGCAGCGCCATCAGGGCGGCGTCGGCGGCGGCGGTCTTGGGACCGATGCTGTCCAGCGCCTCGCGTCCCGCCTCGGTCAGCCGCACCGAATTGGCGCGGGCGTCCAGCGCCGAGCGTTCGCGGGCCAGCAGACCCTTGTCGATCATCCGGGCGACCATGTCCGCCAGGGTCGAGCGATCGATGCCGGTCGCGGCCACAAGATCAGCCTGGGCGGCGCCCTCCCGCTCGGAGACGGCGGCCAGCACGGCATGCTGCCGCTGGGTGACGGCGCCGGGGCCGGCCTCGGCGGCATAGAGATCGAGGGCCCGCTGCGAGGCCCGGTGCAGCAGATGGCCCACCGAGGCCGTCGAGCGTTTCACCAGCTTGTCTTTCGGCATGATCCCCTCCGGCCATCGACCGGATACGGACCATAGGGGCCGTTCGCGTCGATTTGACGACAGATCATTCGATGATCTGGGGCGGTAGGGGCGCGGCGTCCCCGCCCTCGACATGCGGGGCCCCTTCGGCCTCCGCCTCCTTCATGCCGCGCATGATCAGCGGCATCTGGCTGATCGAGAACAGCAGGGTCAGCCCGAGGATGCCGAATACCTTGAAGGTGATCCAGACGTCCGGCGACTGGGTGCGCCAGATCACTTCGTTGGCCGCCGCTAGGGCCAGGAAGAACAGGCCGTAGCGCAGGGTGAAGGTCCGCCACGCCTTGCTGGTCATCACCAGTTGGCTGCCCATCAGCATCTTCAGGAAATTGCGCCGGGCCAGCAGGCCGCCGAGCAGGACCAGGCCGAACAGGCTCATGGTCACGGTGGCCTTCATCTTGATGAAGACCGGATCCTTGAACACCAGGGTCAGGGTTCCGAAGAACAGCGCCAGCAGGCCGGAAATCAGCGGCATCGGCGCGATGCGCCGCTCGGCCAGATAGCCGACCACCAGGGCCGCGGCCGAGCCGAACACCAGCCACCAGGTGGCGGGCACCAGGGGTTCGGGCACGCCCTGGAAGCGGTAGATCAGGAAGCCGACGAAAAAGGCCAGCAGGCCGCCGAAATCGACGGCGGTGCGGATCCAGCCCTTGGAATTGGAAGTCTCGGCCATATCGTTCCTCTAGGCCTCCAGCCCGACGAGCGAGCGGGAGAAGGCGCGGGCGTCGAAGGGTTGCAGATCGTCGATCCCCTCCCCCACGCCGATCAGTTTGATGGGGGAGTCCGAGGCTTGGGCCACCGGCACCAGCACGCCGCCCCGGGCGGTGCCGTCCAGCTTGGTCATGACAATGCCGGAGACGCCGATCTGGTTGCCGAACAGGTTCTCCTGGCTGAGGGCATTGCGCCCGACCGTGGCGTCCAGCACCAGCAGGGTCTCATGCGGCGCGTCCGGATCGACCTTCTTCAGGACGCGGATGACCTTGAGCAGCTCGTCCATCAGCCCTTGCTTGTTCTGCAGCCGGCCGGCGGTGTCGATCAGCACCACGTCGTAGCCCTCGGCCTTCGCCCGGGCCACGGCGTCGAAGGCCAGGCCGGCGGCGTCGGCGCCGGTGTCGCGCGACATGAAGTCGGCGCCGGCCCGCTCGGACCAGACCTTCAGCTGCTCGACCGCGGCGGCGCGGAAGGTGTCTCCGGCGACGATCAGCACCTTGGCGCCCCGGGCGGTCAGGTCGGCGGCGATCTTGCCAAGGGTCGTGGTCTTGCCGGACCCGTTGACGCCGATGAACAGCACCACATAGGGCCTGGGCCCCGACAACGGATCAAAGGCGCCCTGGCGGCCGACCAGTTCGTTGGCCACCAGATCGGCCAGCGCTTCCTTGACCTCCTGGTCCGACACCGCCTTGCCGAACTTGGCGTCGGAAAAGGCGCGGGTGATGCGGCCGGCCGCGTGCGGACCGAGATCGGCCTCGATCAGCATCTCTTCCAGCGCGTCGAGCTGCTCCTGATCGAGCGGCTTGCGGAAGATTTCCGCCACCTGTTCGGTCATCGCCTGGGACGAGCGCGTCAGCCCGCTGGTCAGGCGCTGGAACCAGCCTTGTTTCTGTTCTGCCATGGGCGGGGTTTAGCCTGCGGCGCGGGGGAGGTCACGCCCGGCGAGAGGGGCCGGGCCTACGTTTCTTGTCGATCGCGGAGTCTAGCACGGGAGGCGGCGGCGAACGAGCCGGCAAGGCCTTGAAAAGACTGTGGTCCGTGCGTGGGGCTGTTGTCGGCACAGGTGGGTCGCGGCGTAGGCCGGGCGGAGGTCGAACGGCGGGGACCGTGGGGGTCGGCGGGCTACGGACGAAGGCGGGTCTCACCGATTCCGCGGGAAGGCGTCCATCATTTTTCCCGGATGAAATTATCGGCCCTTGCGCGGCAGCGGCAGGGCCAGCATGTCGGCGATCTCTTCATCGCTGTTGTTGTCGATGATGGCGATCAGGGTGCGGTCCTCGAAGGCCTCGGGCTCGCCCGGCCGGCCCAGGAGCTCGGCCAGTTTGCCGGCCCATTTGCGAACGCGGAGATCGACAATCTCGCCCATAATCAGAGGGTAGCGCTGACGGCCGGGCTTTCAAGCGGCTGTCTGGCGGCCTAGAGAGCATTGACAGTCGATGGAACGTCTCTGGTGGTCCGCTTCATAGTTCCGCGGCTGACTCTGGGCCCCGGCCTTCGCCGGGGAGGCGGGAATTTGGAATAGCCTTCGACGGTCGACCGGACCAGGGGAGCGACGCATGCCCAACCTCGACACCGCCTTCCTGTTGTTCGACTACGCCGCGGTGGCGGTGTTCGGGGCGACCGGGGCGCTGGCGGCGGCGCGGCGCAAGCATGACATCGTCACCTTCATGTTCTTCGCCGCCATGACCGGGATCGGCGGCGGGACCCTGCGCGATCTGCTGATCGATGCCCCTGTGTTCTGGATCAACCGGCCCGGCTATCTGCTGACCTGTATCGCGGCGGCGGTGATGGTGTGGATCGTCGGCAAGTCGACCTGGCGGATGACCGCCCTGCTCTGGCTGGATGCGGTCGGCATGGCCGCCTATGCGGTGGTCGGGGCGGCCAAGGCCCTGGCCCTGGGGGTGCATCCGATCTCGGCGGTGGTCATGGGGATGATGACGGCGACTTTCGGCGGGGTGCTGCGCAATGTGGTGGCCGGGGAGCCGTCGATCCTGCTGCAGCGGGAGATCTACGTAAGCGCGACCATCCTGGGGGCGACGGTGTTTGTCGTGCTGGCGGGCCTGGGCGTGGACCGGATCCTGGCGGGTATTCTGGGCTCCGGCTGCGCGTTTGCCCTGCGCGGGGCGGCGATCCGGTGGGACCTGCGGCTGCCGGAGTTCAACGGGAAGTAAGGGGGCGTTTTCGACCCGCCGCCCTCACCTGCCGTCACCCCCGGACTTGTTCCGGGGGTCCATTGACTCAGACGTTTGAAGAGTCGCGCCAGCGCCGGCCAACGCCCGCGCGTATGGGCCCCCGGAACAAGTCCGGGGGTGACGGGGGGTGGAGATGTGAACCCTGCGGGCTGTCCGGGATGACGGGAGGGGTTGTCAGGCCAGGTCGCCGATCGCCCGGGCGCCGTCGTGGGCGGTGAGGCGGAACGGCCGCAGGGTTCCCGGGGCCGCCTCGCCCTCGAAGACGATCTCGGTGAAGTCGGGGGCGCGGGCGAAGCCGGGGCGTTCGACGAGGCCTTCGACGACCCGGCCGATCTGGCGGTCCAGATGACGGACGAGCGCCGCGGCGCCGGCGGCGCGGAGGCGGGCGGCGCGGTCCTTGACCACGGCGCGGGCGACCGGCGGCATGCGGGCGGCCGGCGTGCCGGGGCGCGGGCTGTAGGGGAAGACGTGGAGATAGGCCAGGCCCGCCTCCTCGACGAGGCGGACGGTGTTTTCGAAGGCTTCTTCGGTCTCGGTGGGGAAACCGGCGATCAGGTCGCAGCCGAAGGCGACGTCAGGACGAACGGCCCGGACATCGGCGACCAGTTTCAGGGCGTCGGCCCGCAGATGACGGCGCTTCATCCGCTTGAGGATCAGGTCATCCCCGGCCTGCAGCGACAGATGCAGATAGGGGACAAGCCGGGTCTCGGTGGCCAGCACCCGCATCAGGTCCGGGTCGATCTCGGCGGCGTCGATGCTGGACAGGCGCAGGCGCGGCAGGCCCGGAACCAGCTTGAGGATGCGGGCGACAAGCTGGCCAAGCGTCGGATTGCCGGGCAGATCGGCGCCCCAGCTGGTCAGGTCGACGCCGGTCAGCACCACCTCGTTCCAGCCCTCGGCGGCCAGGCGGCCGATACGCGCCACGATCTCTCCGGCCGGCGCCGAGCGGCTGTTTCCCCGGCCGTAGGGGATGATGCAGAAGGTGCAGCGGTGGTCGCAGCCGTTCTGGATCTCGACATAGGCCCGGGCCCGATCCTTCAGACCATCGGACAGGTGGGCGGCGGTTTCCCGCACGCTCATGATGTCATTGACCCGCACCCTGCCCTTTTCCGGCTGGGGCAATAGGGCCCCGGGGGCGGCCTTCTCGGCGTTGCCCAGCACCAGATCGACCTCGCCCATGGCGGCGAAGGCGTCCGGATCAATCTGGGCCGCGCAGCCGGTGACGACGATGCGGGTGTCGGGGTTCTCGCGGCGGGCCTTGCGGATGGCCTGACGGGCCTGACGCACCGCCTCGCCGGTCACCGCGCAGGTGTTGAAGACGATGGTGTCGCCCACCCCGTCGGCCTCGGCCCGGGCGCGGATCTGCTCGGACTCATAGGCGTTGAGGCGGCAGCCGAAGGTGACGACACGGGCGCCACCATCGGGGCCGGCGCCGTCGGGGGCGCCCTCGCCGGTCTCGGCGATGGCCGGCTGATCCAGAACCTCTCCGGTCACGCCGCCACCGCCTCCGGCAGCCGTCCGGTGAACTCCACCTCGACCGGCCCGGTCATGATCACGTGGTCGTCGGACTGACGCCAGTCGATGACCAGCTCGCCGCCGTCCATCACCAGGGTGGCCTTGCGGGCCGAGAGGCCGCGACGGGCGGCGGCGACCAGGGCGGCGCAGGCGCCGGTGCCGCAGGCGCGGGTCATGCCGGCGCCGCGTTCCCAGACCCGGAAGCGGATGCGGTCGGGCGCCTCGACATGGGCGAAACCGACGTTGACCGCCTCGGGAAACAGCGGGTGGTGCTCGATCATGCTGCCCAGGCCCCGGACCAGGGATTCGGCCGGTTCCTCATCAAGAAAGAAGACCACATGGGGATTGCCCATGCTGGCGGCGCCGGGCGGCTGCATGGCCCCGACCGGTCCGGCCAGCACCTCGATGCGGCGGGTGTCCATCTCCTCGGCCAGGGGGATCTGGCGCCAGTCCAGCCCCGGCGCGCCCATGTCGACGCTGATGGCGCCGGCGGGACCGCGCGTGGCGTGCAGCAGCCCGGCGGCGGTCTCGATCACCGCGCTGTCCCGGCCGCTGGCCTGCATCAGCAGCCAGCCGACGCAGCGGGTGGCGTTGCCGCAGGCCTCGACCTCGCCGCCGTCGGCGTTCCAGATGCGCATGAAGGCGTCGGCGCGGTCCGAGGGCTCGAGCCCGATCAGCTGGTCGCAGCCGATCCCCGTCTCGCGGTCGGCGATGGCGCGCGCCTCCGCCTGCGTCGGGCGGAACGGCTGCTCGCGGGCCTCGACGACGACGAAGTCGTTGCCGAGCCCGTTCATCTTCAGAAACGGGCGGGTCATCTGAGCGGCTATATAGGGGAAAACCCGCCGGATCGTGAGGGGGAGAATGGATGGCGGCCCGCGCCCCCGCCCGCAGCGCGGTTGGCGTTCAGCGCCGGGGCCGCTATTGCGGGGCATGGTCGACAAGACACATGCGCCGGAGCCGGAACGCGACGGCCTTCGCCTCAAGGCCCGGGCCCGCGCCCTCTATCACGGCGCCTCGCCGGGGGCGGTGAAGTTTCGCTATGGCATCATCGTGCTGGACCTGGCGATCATCGCCTTCTTCATCGCCGGGCCGCTGCTGCGCAAGACCAGCATCTTCTACGCCATCGACTATGCCATTGCCGTCTTCCTGACGCTGGACCTGCTGATGCGGTTCCTGGCGGCGCCGGACCTGAAGAGCTGGCTGAAGCGGCCCATGGCCTGGGTGGATCTGGCGGTGCTGCTGACCCTGCTGTTTCCGGTCTGGCTGAGCAATTTCGGCTTTCTGCGGGTCCTTCGGCTGTGGACCCTGGTCGAAAGCGACTTCTTCTGGCGCACCGTCGGGCGGCGCTACGACGACACCCGCATCGAGGAACTGGTCAAGGCCGGGGTGCGGCTGCTGACCTTCATCTTCGTCATCACCGGCTTCGTCTACGCCACCTTCCTGGGGCGCTACGAGGGGATCAGCGGCTGGATGGACGCCCTCTACTGGACGGTGACCAGCCTGACGACCACCGGCTACGGCGACGTCATCCTGCCGGGGGTCTGGGGCCGGCTGCTGTCGATCGCGGTGATGCTGGGCGGAGTGTCGCTGTTCATCCGGCTGATGCAGCTCCTGGTGCGGCCGCACAAGGTGCTGCACCCCTGCCCGGCCTGCGGCCTGAGACGCCACGACCCGGACGCCTCCCACTGCAAGGCCTGCGGTAACATCCTGGACATTCCCAACGACGAGTAGGCCCAACGACGAGTAGGCCGCCGGGCTACGCGCAGGCCGGGATGACCTCGGCGAAGGGGCGTCCTATCTTTCTCAATTCAAAAGCAAGACCCGGAGCGCCGGGGCCGGCGGGTCCTGAGACAGTGGCGACAACAGCCACTGCCCCGAAGGATCAAGCCATGTCCCTCACGCTCGTTCAAAGGCCCCCGATGTCCGTCGCCCCGCAAAAGATCCCCACCGAACTGGACCCGCGCTGGCCGCGGGTGCTGGCGCGCGACCGCAGCGCCGACGGGGAATTCTTCTATTCGGTGGCCAGCACCGGGGTCTATTGCCGCCCCTCCTGCGCCGCGCGCCCGGCCCTGCCGAAGAATGTGGCCTTCCACCTGACGACGGCCGAGGCCGAGGCCGCCGGCTTCCGGCCCTGCAAGCGCTGCAAGCCCGACCAGCCGCCGCTGGAGGCGCGCAACGCCGCCCTGATCGCCCGGGTCTGCCGGATGATCGAGGAGGCAGAGGAACCGCCGGTTCTGGCTGATCTGGCCCGGGCGGCGGGGCTCAGCCCGCACCATTTCCACCGGATGTTCAAGGCGGTGACCGGGGTGACGCCGCGCGACTACGCCGCCGCCCGCCGCGCCGCCCGGGTGCGCCAGGGCCTGGGGACCGCCGGCACCGTGACCGAGGCCATCTATGACGCCGGCTTCAATTCGGCGGGGCGCTTCTATGACCAGTCGGACGCCCTGCTGGGCATGACCCCGCGCGACTACCGCGCCGGCGGCCGCGGGGCCGAGATCCGCTTCGCCGTCGGCCAGAGCTCGCTGGGCGCCATTCTGGTGGCGCGCAGCGACAAGGGGGTCTGCGCCATCCTGATGGACGACGATCCGGCGGTGCTGGTGCGCGACCTGCAGGACCGCTTTCCAAAGGCGACCCTGATCGGCGACGACGCCGGGTTCGCCGATCTGGTGGCCAGGGTCGTGGGCCTGGTGGAACGTCCGGGGGTCGGCGCCGACCTGCCGCTGGATGTGCGCGGCACCGCCTTCCAGCAACGGGTCTGGCAGGCCCTGCGGCAGATTCCGGCCGGGACCACGGCGACCTATCGCGACATCGCCGAGGCCATTGGTCAGCCGAAGGCCGTGCGCGCGGTCGCCGGCGCCTGCGCGGCAAACGCCCTGGCCATCGCCATCCCCTGCCACAGGGTGGTGCGCAACGACGGCTCGCTGTCGGGCTATCGCTGGGGCGTCGAGCGCAAGGCGGCCCTGATCCAGCGCGAAGCGGCGGCGTGATGGCCGATCAGGCGCCCGGCCCGGCGCAGCGGGTTGCGGCCGTGGACTGGAACGGCGTCGCCGCCGCCCTGGACGCCCAGGGGTTCGCCGTCCTGCCCGGGCTGCTGAGCGCCGGGGACTGCGCGGCGACGGCGGCCCTCTATGACCGGCCCGGCGGCTTCCGCAGCCAGGTGATCATGGGCCGCCATGGTTTCGGGCGCGGGGAATATCGCTACTTCAGCTATCCCCTGCCCGCCCTGGTCCAGGACCTGCGAACCGCGCTGTGGCCCAGGCTGCAACCGATCGCCAACCGCTGGCACGAGGCGATGGGGATGAAGACGCGGTTTCCGGAGGACCACCGGGACTTTCTCGCCCGCTGCCATGCGGCGGGCCAGGCGCGGCCGACGCCGCTGCTGCTCCGCTATGGGCCCGGCGACTACAACTGCCTGCATCAGGACCTCTACGGCGAGCATGTGTTTCCGCTGCAGGCCGCGGTACTGCTGAACCAGCCCGGCGAGGACTTCGAGGGCGGCGAGTTCGTCCTCACCGAACAGCGGCCCCGGATGCAGTCGCGGGCGATGGTGGTTCCGCTGAAGCGGGGCGACGGGGTGGTGTTCGCGGTCAACAGCCGTCCGGTCGCCGGAACGCGCGGCCCCTACCGCGTGACCATGCGGCACGGGGTCAGCGCCCTGAGGTCCGGCGCGCGCCATACGCTGGGGTTGATCTTCCACGACGCGGCCTGAGCGGCTATTGAGCCGGTCCTAGGTTTTCTTCGAGACACGCCATGACCGATCTGCCCGACCGCCTCTGCACCAACCCGCGCAGCCCCTACTATGACGAGGCCCTTCTGCAGCAGGGCATCGGCATCAGGTTTCGCGGCGAGGAAAAGACCAACGTGGACGAATATTGCGTCAGCGAGGGCTGGGTGAAGGTCGCCGTCGGCAACAAGGTCGACCGCAAGGGCAATCCGATGACCATCAAGCTGACCGGCCCGGTCGAGCCCTACCTCAAGCCCAACGAATAGGGGGGCAGACCGAGGCCACCTCTCTTCCGCCACCCCGGCGACCCGAAGGGCGGCGCCAGCCAAAGCCGGGGCCCAGCCGCCTGAGCTCTCCTCTTTCAGGATAGTCGGCCGGCAAGGTGGCTGAATCTGGGTCCCGGCATTCGCCGGGAAGGCGGGGGGACATTGCCGCCTTGTCCCCCGGCCCGGGAGCCTTATGCTCTCCGCAACAGGTTCAAGGGTAGTTTCATGCGTCCCATCCGTTTCGCCGCCGCTCTGGCGGGGCTTTCGATCGCCCTGGTCGCCGCCGGGGCTATTGCCCAGAGCGCCGATCCCTTCCGCTGGCTGGAAGAGGTCGAGAGCGAGCGGTCGCTGGTCTGGGTCTCGCTGGAGAACGCCCGCAGCGAGCCGGTGCTGACCGGGGATGCGCGGTTCGCCGACCTGCAGGCCGACGCCCTCGCCGTGCTGTCGGCCAAGGACCGCATCGCCCAGCCGGACTTCATCGGCGATCACATCTACAATTTCTGGCAGGACGCCGACCATGTGCGCGGCGTCTGGCGCCGCACCACCCTGGACAGCTACCGCTCGGCGGACCCGCGGTGGGAGACGGTGCTGGACCTCGACGCCCTGTCGGCGGCCGAGAACGCCAACTGGATCTGGAAGGGCGCCAGCTGCCGCTCGCCGGCCTATGACCGTTGCCTGGTGCGGCTGTCCAACGGCGGCAAGGACGCGGTCGAGGTGCGCGAGTTCAGCCCGGACGGCAAGGGCTTCGTCGCCGGCGGCTTCCGCCTGGCCGAGGGCAAGCAGAACATCGACTGGCTGGACGCCGACACCCTGATCCTGACCCGCGACTGGGGTCCGGGCAGCCTGACCGACTCCGGCTACGGCCGCATCGTCAAGATCCTGCGCCGCGATCAGACCCTGGACCAGGCCCGGACCGTGTTCGAGGCGGACGCCAGACACGTCAGCGCCTCGCCGCAGGTCTATCACGACGCGCATGGCGGACGGCTGGTGCTGATCGGCGACGGCGTCGATTTCTTCAACACCGACTGGTACGTGCTCGACGACCAGCAAAGGGCGCAGCGCCTGATGCTGCCGACCCGCTCGAACGTCCACGGCCTGATCAACGGCAAGCTGATCGTCTCTCTGCAGCAGGACTGGACCTGGCAGGGCAAGACCTTCGCGTCCGGCGCGCTGCTGGCCGTCGACACGGCCGGCATGCTGGCCCATCAGTTCGATGACAAGCCGGTCCGCGCCAGCACGCTCGACGAGCCGATCGTCGAGACCCTCTATGAGCCCCGCGATCGCCAGGCCCTGGACCGCGACCAGATCGCGGTGACCGACAGCCGGGTCGTGGCGGTGCTCTACAACAATGTCCGCGGCAGTCTGGTGACCTTCAACCAGATCAAGGGCTCCTGGCTGATGCAGCGGTATCTGGGGCTGGACAACGCCTCGGTGAACATCGTCAGCACCGCCGACAAGGGCGACGATGTCTTCTACACCGAGGAAGGCTTCACCACCCCGACGCGGCTGATGTTCGGCGAGGGGGCGACGCCGATGGGGCGACCGGTGAAGACCCTGCCGGCCCGGTTCGACGCCGACAACCTGATCGTCGAGCAGAAGCAAGCGACCAGCAAGGACGGGACGCTGATCCCCTACTTCATCGTCCGTCGCAAGGACCTGCCGATGGACGGAACGGCGCCGACCCTGCTGCACGCCTACGGCGGCTTCCAGCTGTCGAAGCTGCCGGTCTATGACCCCATCGTCGGCAAGCTGTGGCTGGAGCGCGGCGGCGTCTATGTGGTGGCCAATATCCGCGGCGGCGGCGAGTTTGGTCCCGCCTGGCACGAGGCGGCGCTGAAGCAGAACCGCCAGCGGGCCTATGACGACTATTTCGCCGTCGCCGAGGCCCTGATCGCCGATCATGTGACCAGTCCGCGCCATCTGGGGGCCTACGGCCGCTCCAACGGCGGCCTCTTGATGGGGGTGGCCATGACCCAGCGGCCGGACCTGTGGAACGCGGTGGTGGTGGAAAGCCCGCTGCTCGACATGATGCGCTACACCAAGCTGCCGGCGGGGGCTTCCTGGATCGGCGAGTACGGCGACCCTGACGTGCCCGAGGAGGCGGCCTGGATCGCCGCCTACAGCCCCTACCAGAACCTCAAGCCCGGGGTGAAATACCCGCTGGCCTATATCACCACCTCGACCAAGGACGACCGGGTTCACCCCGGCCACGCCCGCAAGTTCGCCGCCCGCCTGGCCGAGCTGGGCCAGCCCTATCTCTATTACGAGAACCTCGATGGCGGTCACGCCAACGGCGCCGATCCGAAAGCCAACGCCCGGCGCTGGGCGATGCACTACGTCTACCTTTCCCGGCAACTGATGGATTGAATCGCTTGAAACAGCTTGCTCTGGCGGCCCTGGCCGCGACCCTGACCCTTTCAGCCTCCCCGGACGCCATGGCCCAGACCCCTGCCCCCACTCCCGCGGCCAGCGCCGAGGATCCCTTCCTGTGGCTGGAAGAGGTGCAGGGCGAGAAGGCCCTGGACTGGGCCCGGTCGGAGAACGCCCGTTCGCTGCCGGTGCTCAAGGGCGATCCGCGCTACCAGGGCCTGTTCGACGACGCGCTGAAGATCGTCACCGCCCAGGACCGCATCCCGATGGTCGGCTTCGCCGGGCCCAAGGACAGCGAACTGCGCAACTTCTGGCAGGACGCCGAGCACGTGCGCGGCGTCTGGCGCCAGACCGGCATCAGCAGCTACGCCACCGACGCGCCGGAGTGGGAAACCCTGCTCGACCTCGACGCCATCTCCAAGGCCGAGGGCAAGAACTGGGTGTGGAAGGGCGCGCAATGCCTGCCCCCCTCCGACCGCTACTGCCTGGTGTCGCTGTCCGACGGCGGCAAGGACGCGGTGACGGTCCGCGAATACGACACCCAGGAAAAGCGCTTCGTCGAGGGCGGCTTCGTCTCCCCGGAGAGCAAGCAGAACATCACCTGGCTGGATGAGGACACCGTGCTGATCGCCCGCGACTGGGGCGAGGGCAGCATGACCAAGTCCAGCTACCCCTTCGTGCTGGGCGTCTGGAAACGGGGCCAGCCGGTCGACCAGGTCAAGGAGGTCTTCCGCGGCTCGGAAGACGACATCACCGTCGCCCCCTTCGTGCTGCGCGGCGACAGCCGTCAGGTCGTGGCGCCGATGATCTATCGCGCCGTGTCCTTCTTCGAGACGGAATACTACCTGTTCACCGGCGGCAAGCCGGTGAAGATGCCCTGGCCGCTGAAGCTCAGCGTCGAGGACTATGTGCGGGGCAAGGTGGTGGTCAGCCTGAAACAGGACTGGCCCGAACAGAACCTCAAGCAGGGCGACCTGGCGGCCTTCAACCTCGCCGACCTGCAGGCCGATCCGGCCAAGGCCAGGGCCGAGCTGATCCTGCGCCCGGGTCCCCGCGAGTCCATCGAGGGGGTCACCGCCACGCAAGGTTCGCTGGTCGTCGCCCTGTACCAGGACGTCAAGGGTTCGGCCTGGTTCTTCACCCCGGAGGCCAGCGGCTGGACGCGGACGAAGATCGACCTGCCGGAGAACTCCTCGGTCGGCATCGGCTCCAGCGCCCATTCCATCGACCGGGTGATGATCACCGTCACCGGCTATCTGGAGCCGACCACCCTGTGGATGGCCGACATTCGGCCGGGCGTGGCGCCGCGCAAGCTCAAGGCGGCCCCGGCCAAGTTCGACGCCTCCAATGACGTGGTCGAGCAGTTCGAGGCGACCAGCAAGGACGGCACCAAGATCCCCTACTTCGTGGTGCGTCCCAAGGACCTGAAGTACGACGGCCAGGCCCCGACCCTGCTCTACGGCTACGGCGGCTTCGAGGTGTCGATGACCCCCGGCTATTCCGGCACGGTCGGCAAGCTGTGGCTGGAGCGCGGCGGCGTCTATGTGGTGGCCAATATCCGCGGCGGCGGCGAGTTCGGTCCCGGCTGGCACGAGCAGGGCCTGAAGGAGAACCGCCAGCGGGTCTATGACGACTTCTTCGCCGTCTCCGAGGACCTGATCGCCCGCAAGATCACCTCGCCCAAGCGGCTGGGCATCATGGGCGGCTCCAACGGCGGCCTGCTGATGGGCGTGGCCCTGACCCAGCGGCCCGAGCTCTACAACGCCGTGGTCATCCAGGTGCCGCTGTTCGACATGAAGCGCTACACGGTGATGGGCGGCGCCGGGGCCAGCTGGGCCGGCGAATACGGCGACGGGACCGACCCCAAGGACTGGGCCTACATCAGCAAATACAGCCCCTACCAGGCCATCAAGCCCGGCCAGCTCTATCCGCAGGTCTATATCGAGACCTCGACCAAGGACGACCGCGTCGCCCCCGGCCACGCCCGCAAGGCGGCGGCCAAGCTGCAGTCGCTGGGCTATGACGTCCTCTATTACGAGAACATCGACGGCGGCCACGCGGCCAGCGCCAACCTCAACGAGACGGCGATGCGGGTGGCGCTGGAGTTCACCTATCTGAGCCGGCGGTTGATGGACTGACGAGACCAGCCGGGCGCCGCGCGCCCGGCTGACTTGGCCACTCATAACTCTGTGGCTATAGGATAATTCATAGCCGCAGAGTTATTGATCTACCATGTCCGCCGCCCCAGAGGTCCTGTTTCGAACCCTGGCCGATCCGACGCGGCTGGCGATTTTCGAGCGGCTTTGCCGTGAGGGCGAGCAGACGGTCGGGGCGCTGACGGCGCAGGCCGGGGTGTCGCAGCCGGCAGTTTCCAAACATCTGGCCGTGCTGAAACAGGCGGGCCTGGTCAGCGGTCTGCAGCAGGGCCGCGAGACGCGATACAGCGCGCGGCCCGAGGCGCTTGCCCCGCTGGGGGACTGGACCCGTCAGATGACCGGCTTCTGGACCCGCCGGTTCGACGATCTCGAAACTCTCCTCAAGAGGATGGACCAGTGAGCGACCCGACGCCCGAGATCCGCTCCGTCGTTGTCGAGCGCGAGTTTCCCTTCCCGCCGGAGCGGCTGTGGCGCGCCCTGACCCAGCCTCATCTGATCGAGGAATGGCTGATGAAGAACGACTTCCAGCCGATGGTCGGCCACAGCTTCAATTTGCGCGGCGACTGGGGCGGGGTTCTGGACTGCGAGGTGCTGGCCGTCACGCCGGGCGAGACGCTGTCCTACAGCTGGAACCACGATCACGCCGATCCGGCCTTTGATCTCAAGAGCGTGGTGACCTTCACCCTGACCCCGACGGACGGCGGCACGCGCCTGAAGATGGAACAGTCGGGGTTCCGGCCGACCCAGAAGCAGGCCTTCGGCGGCGCGCTGCACGGCTGGAGCAAATTCCTCGACAATCTGCAGGCCCTGCTGGCCCGCGACGCCTGACTTCCACCCCGCCCGACAGGAGCGCCCCATGAGCTGGAACACTCTCATCCGCCAGGTTCACCGATGGCTGTCGATCATCTTTACGGTGGCGGTCATCATCAACATCATCGCCCTGGTCCGGCAGGCCCAGGTCTTCTGGATCGGCCTGCTGGCGCTGGTTCCGTTGATCCTGATGCTGCTCACCGGGCTGTATCTTTTCTTCCTGCCCTATGTGGTCCGCTGGCGCGGCGCCGGTCAGGGTGACGGGCGCGGGCCTGGGCCGACGTAAGGGGTTTGTGCAGGAGCGCCCTCCCCCTTCCGTCATCCCGGACGCCCGCAGGGCGAGCCGGGACCCAGAGGGGATGTATCGGCGTCTCGAACGCTGCAGCGCCGCCGGTGCGTTGCAACCCCTGGGTCCCGGACAAGCGCTGTGCGCTTTCCGGGATGACGGAAGACACCGGCCAATGACCTGAAGACGGAAACCGCGAGATGACCAAAGAGACGACACCGGGCGACCCATCGCCCTCCGCCCTGATCGATCAGCGGATCGCAGAGCTGGGCGACTGGCGCGGCGAGACCCTCGCCAGGGTCCGCGCCATCATCAAGGCGGCCCTGCCGGCGGTGGTGGAGGAATGGAAGTGGCGGGGGGTGCCGGTCTGGTATCACGACGGCATCGTCTGCACCGGCGAGACCTACAAGGCCGTGGTCAAGTTGACCTTCGCCAAGGGGGCGTCGCTGGAGGATCCGTCCGGGATGTTCAACTCAAGCCTTGAAGGGAACACCCGCCGAGCCATCGACTTCCGCGACGGCGATAAGATCGATGAGCGGGCGCTGACGGCGCTGTTTCTGGCGGCGGCGGCGTTGAATGCGTCGAAGGGCAAGCGCGGATAAGGGTGGAACGGGGACAGGTACGCCGTCCCGCGCCTGCGCCGGCCATTGCAAAGCCTGTGGCCCGGCGAACCTGTCCCCCTTGGCTGGCGAAATCTATGTAGCCGCTCGGATTTTATGACCCGTCAGATTCCGCAGTCTTCGTCGGGCACGGAAAGAAAGGAGCGTAAAACTCGATCAGGGTGATCTGGGCGTTCTGACCGAGGTCATAATATCTGGCCAGGTCGACCGTGGCGGTGAGTGCGCCATCCGGAGCGAGGACATGGACCTTGCCCGGTCCGATGATGCCGTAGACCATCCCGGTGAACCGCGCTCGTCCCTGCGGGGTCTGGATGAAGAAACCGTCGTAGCCGAGGTCCCGGTCTGGCCACAGGGCGGTTTGAACGCAGACCGGCGCCCCGGACCTGTTTCGGGCGACGACGGTGACGGCGTGACCCTTGAGCGCAATGTCGTAGTCGACAGCCGGGTCAGACACAGCACCTGCGCCGGATCGCCATTGCTCCAGGGTCTCTTCGGCGTGGCGGCGATTGTCACAGCCGCTGCACAGCAGCGATGCGACGAAGGTGATGGTCAGTGCGCTTTGGCCGAGGACGTTCATGGACGGATGCTGCTCTGTTCCGGGTTGGGTGTACGCCCTGAGACAACCTATCAGACGCGGCGTTGCGGGCGCCTACGGGGTTTGCGTGCTTCGACACGCGTTCCTGAAGGATCGTTCCTCTGCACGACGGTGAGGAACGGCGACAGAGTCGCGGGGGTGCAGCCGGTGCAGGTTCGGACCCAGGCCTGCCCCGCCGTCCCCGTCCCCGTTTGGCCGCTGTAGCCAAACTGCATCGTCATTGAACTGACGGAAAACCTCCGCTCAACCGTCACAGCTCTGTTAGCTGCGTGTCATTCTCAACTGGCATCCGCACCCTCGGGCCCAATTCGGGGGCAAGGGGACAATCATGACACTGCGAGACAAGGGCCGTTCGCGCGCCCTGTTGATGGCCACCGCCGGAGCGCTGGCCCTTTTCGCCGGACCGGCCCTGGCCGGGGATCTTACGGGCGATGTGACCGACGGCAGCGGCGTGAAGACCCTGCCCGGCGCCCAGGTGACCATCGTCGAGCTGAACCGCCGCACCGAAGTCGGCGCCGACGGCCAGTTCCGCTTCAGCGACCTGCCGGCCGGGACCTATACGATCAAGGTCGACTACAGCGGCGCCGACACGGTCAGCCGCACCGTCAAGGTCAGCGAGACCGGCGTCGTCACCCTCGACATCAAGGTCGGCCCTGAAGCCGACGGCGTGGTCGACAGCGTTCTGGTCGTCGGCCAGCGCGGCAATCTCAACAGCACCGTGCAGCGCCAGCGCTCGGCCGACGGCGTCGAGAGCGTCCTGACCCGCGACGCCGTGGGTCAGTTCCCCGACCAGAATGTCGCCGAATCCCTGCGCCGCCTGCCGGGCATCAATGTGCTGGACGACCAGGGCGAGGGCCGCTTCGTCTCGGTTCGCGGCCTGGATCCGAACCTCAACTCCGCCTCGATCAACGGCGCCCGGGTGCCGGCGCCCGAGGCCGACGTCAGCGCCGTGGCCCTGGACGTCATCCCCAGCGAGCTGATCGAAAGCATCGAGGTCAAGAAGACCCTGACCCCGGACATGGACGCCGACACCATTGGCGCCTCGATCCAGATCAAGACCACCAGCGCCTTCGATCGTCGCAAGGACTTCTATTCGCTGAGCCTGGAGGGCTCCTACAACGACCTCAACGGCGAGACCTCGCCCAAGGCCGCCTTCGACTTCTCCAAGATGCTCAATGACCGTCTCGGGGTCTCGGGCGGCCTGTCCTACTACAAGCGCAGCTTCTCGACCGACAACGTCGAGATGGACGACTGGGAAGAGACCGGCGGCATCGTCTCGGCCAAGACCCTGCAGTACCGCGACTATGACGTCGAGCGCACCCGCACCGGCGGGTCGCTGTCTGTCGACTTCCGCCTCGACGAGAACACCGACCTCTACGCCCGCCTGCTGCACAGCGTGTTCGACGACCAGGAATTCCGTCGTCGCCTGATCTTCGAGATGGACGGCGACCCCAACAGCGGAACCGACACCAGCGCCAACTTCCGCTCCGCGGACGGCCGCATCACCGTCATCCGCGACCTGAAGGACCGCTTCGAGAGCCAGAACATCACCTCCCTGGTCCTGGGCGGAAAAACCTACGCCGGCGACTGGCGGTTCGACTATTCGGCCAGCTACTCCAAGGCCCGTGAAAAGGAAGCCGGCAGCGTCGATCCGGCCCGCTTCCGCCAGCGGTTCAGCGGCAATTCCCTGGTGGTCAACTTCGACTACGCCAACATGGAAAAGCCGAAGTACGACGTGACCACCGGCGAGACCAACTTCCTCGACGCCAGCCGCTACAGCTTCTACCGCCTCGAGCACACCAAGCTCAGCCTGTCGGAAGAGGAAGCCTATGAGTTCCGGATCGACGCGACCCGCGAATTCCAGATGAGCGAGGCGGCCTTCGACCTGAAGTTCGGCGCCAAGGCCCGGACCAAGGACAAGAGCTATGACCTGCAGCTCGACTACTACACCGGCTATACCGGCGGCCTGAACCTGGCGGCCTTCACCGGTCCGCAGGACTACAATCTGGCGGACATCGAGCCGGTCCCCTCCAAGGGGGCGATTTCCAACTTCTTCCGCAAGGACAAGACCGGCTTCGTCATCAGCGATCGCGACACCCGCTTCGAGTCCGCGGTCGCCGACTATGACGTCAGCGAGGACATCTACGCCGGCTACGTCCAGGGCAAGTACGAGCAGGGTCCGCTGCGGATCATCGGCGGCCTGCGGGTCGAGGCGACCCAGACCGAAGCCAGGGGCAACCTGGTCGAGCTGGTCGAGGCCGGCGCGACCTACAATGGTTCGGTCCTGGCCGACGACACGGTGTTCATCACCCCGGTCAGCAAGTCGGTCGACTACGTCGACTGGCTGCCCAGCGCCACCGTCCGCTTCGAGGCGGCCGACGACCTGATCCTGCGCGGCGGCGTGTTCCGCAGCGTGGTGCGTCCCCGGGTCGGTCAGATCGCCCCGCGGTTCATCGTCGAGGAAGGCGACAAGGATGTGCGCAGCGGCGAGTTCGGCAACCCCGATCTGAAGCCCTATGAAGCCTGGAACTTCGACGTCTCGGCCGAATGGTACTTCGCCAAGGAAGCGGTGCTGTCGGGCGGCCTGTTCTACAAGACCATCGACAACTTCATCGTCGACGCCGAGTTCAACAACGGCGTCTACAACGGCGTCGCCTATGACGAGGCGATCATCCCGATCAACGGCGACAAGGCCACCGTCTTCGGCTTCGAGTTCAACTACCAGCAGGCCCTGACCTTCCTGCCGGGGATGCTGGACGGGGTGCTGGTCGGCTTCAACTACACCTACACCGATGCCGAGGGCGACATCGTCGGTCGCACCATTCCGCTGCCGTCGTCGTCGAAGAACACCTACAACGCCATGCTCGGCTACGAAAAGGGCCCGGTCAGCGTCCGCTTCTCGGCGACCTACCGCGACCTGTATCTGGACGAGCTGGGCTCCAGCGCCGGGACCGACCGCTACGTCAAGGATCACATCCAGTATGACGCCAGCGCCAAGTACCGGATCACCCGCAACGCCCAGCTGTTCCTGGAGCTGGTGAACCTCGGCGACGCGCCCTACGTCGCCTACCAGAACGGCCCGGGCCGCAAGCGCCTGCTGCAGTACGAAGAGTACAGCTGGACCGCCAAGGCCGGGGTGAAGCTGAAGTTCTGATACCGTCTCCCCTCCTCCGTCATCCCGGACGCCTCTGGCGGCGATCCGGGATTCGGGGACCTCACACTGAGGGCTTGGGGTCTGGGTCCCGGCTCTCCGCGCGTCGCGCTACGGCCGGGATGACGGAATTATCTTGAGCGCGGTCGTCGGCTCGCTCTGCAACCGAGGATCGATCATGCGCCACGCCCTCTTGCCACTGCTTGCCGCCCTGCTGCTGTCGACCGCCTGCGCGGCGGTCGATCCGGAAGGCGTGTCGGACACCGGCAAGCTGACGGTCGGGGTCGGGACGCCGCTGAAATCCGCCGGCGAGACCCAGGCGGTGGCGACCAGGAAGAAGGACGCCGCCGACGATCCGGAGATCTGGGCCGATCCGCGCGATCCCTCACGGGTGGTGATCTTCGGCACCGACAAGCAGGCGGGCCTCTATACCTATGACGTGACCGGGGCGATCACCGGCTTCATTCCCGACGGCCGGCTGAACAATGTCGATCTGCGCGGCGATTTTCCGACCCCGGAGGGGACGCGGGTGCTGATCGCCGCCAGCGATCGCGGCCGGATGGGCAATGCCCTGTATCTGATGGACCCCGACAGCCTGAAGATCACCCCCTGGGGCGTGGCGCCGCTGGACCTGGCCGAACCCTACGGCCTGTGCATGGGCCGCCGCGACGGCGGCTTCATCGTCATCACCAACGGCACGGACGGCCAGGTGCGGCAGATGCGGATCGAGGCCGGCCCGGACGGCGCCCTCAAGGCGACCCTCGAGAAACAATTCGCCGTCGGCAGCCAGACCGAGGGCTGCGTCGTCGATGACGACAGGGGCGTGCTCTACATCGGCGAGGAAAACGTCGGCATCTGGCGCTATGACCTGGCGCCGGGCAGCACCGGCCGGACCCTGGTGGCCGCCGCGCCCTCGGCCATGCTGGTTCCCGATGTCGAGGGACTGACCCTGCTGCGCGAAGGGCCGGTCACCTGGCTGATCGCCTCCAGCCAGGGCGACAGCGCCTTCGCCGTCTGGCGGGTGGACGGCGCGGAACCGGTCTATCGCGGCCGCTTCTCCGCGGTTGGCGGCAATGGCGTCGACCCGGTGACCGGCACCGATGGCGTCGCCGCCCTGGGCGGCCGGGTCGGCCCCTACCCCGACGGCCTCTTGGTCGTGCAGGACGATGTCGACAGCGAGGGCGAGGGCCAGGACGCCAATCGGGCGCGGCAGAACTTCAAGCTGATCGACTGGCGCGAGGTGAAGACGGCGCTGGGCCTGTAGCGGCCGCAGGGAAGCCGGCGACGTCAGATGGAACGCTGATCTGCTGCGGGCAACCGGTCCCCGTCGCGGTCTTCTTTCGGTCCCGGTCTTGTCCTGCCGTCGCGAAACGCCATCATCACCCGGATGAACGCCCCCTCCCCCGTCTCGCCTTTCGTGGTTCCCCAGGCCCCCCGGCTCGACCCGGCCAAATTCCGCGATCCCGATGTGACGGCGAAGGGCGAGGCGCGGGCGTCGGTGGCGCTGGAGGGGCTGGAGACCCTGTGGCTGAACACCGGCACGCTATGCAATCTGGCCTGTCTCAACTGCTACATCGAGAGCACCCCGACCAACGATGCGCTGGAATGGCTGACCCTGGATGAGGCGACCGCCTATCTGGACGAAATCGCCTTGCTGGGCCTGAAGACGCGGGAGATCGGGGTGACCGGCGGCGAGCCGTTCATGAATCCGGACATCCTGCCCATCCTGCAGACCGCGCTGGAGCGCGGCTTCGAGGCTTTGGTGCTGACCAACGCCATGACCCCGATGTCCCACAAGCGGGCCGGGCTGATGGGGCTGAAGGAGCGGTTCGGAGGGAAGCTGACCCTGCGCGTCAGCCTCGACCACTGGACGGCGGCGGTGCATGAGGCCGAGCGCGGGGCCGGCAGCTGGGCCCGGGCCGTCGACGGGCTGTGCTGGCTGTCGCGCAACGGCTTTTCCATCGCCGTGGCCGGCCGGCAGCTGGCCGGTGAGACGATGGACGAGACCCGCGAGGGCTACCGGCGACTGTTCGCCGAGCTGGACGTGGCCATCGAGGCCGGCGATCCGGCGCGGCTGGTGCTGTTTCCGGAGATGGATGCGGCCGTCGATGTGCCCGAGATCACCACCGCCTGCTGGGACATCCTGCACAAGGACCCGCGCGAGGTGATGTGCGCCTCCAGCCGGATGGTGGTGAAGCACAGGGGCCGGGCGCCGAGCGTCATCGCCTGCACCCTGCTGCCCTATGATCCGCTGTTCGACCTGGGGGAGACCCTGGCCGGGGCGCTGGGGGCGGTGAAGCTGAACCACCCCCATTGCGCCAAGTTCTGCGTGCTGGGCGGAGCCAGCTGTTCAGGCTGACGGCCGGATACGGGCCGGGTCGATCTGGCCGGCCGGCCAGGCGCGGGTCCAGGCCAGGCTGATCTCTCCCTCGCGAAAGGCGAAGCGGGCCAGGTGGCTGGCGATCACGTCCTCCAGCCGGGTCAAGGCCTCCACCGCCTCGGCGCTGGCGGTGATGTCGAGGCCTTCCGCGTCGGCGCGCAGAGTGTAGCAGCCAACCTTCAGGTCGATCTCGCAGTCGGCCTCGCCGAGCAGCACCGGGAATTTGTGGCTCCAGTGCTTGCCCAGCTGGGTCATGTAGCGGACCGCCCTGTCGGTGGTCAGGCGGGCGTGGCTGTCCATCAGGCGCGCTCCACGGCGGCGGCGGCGGCGTCCAGCGCGTCGCAGATGGCGGCGATCTGGTCCTTGCTCAGGGCCCCGCCGGTCAGCTTCAGCTTCAGCGCCGTCTTCAGGTTTTCCCGCGCCCGCAGGATCTGCGGAGAGAACATGGCGCTGGCCTGGGCGGCCTCGGCCATGCGCTGGAAGATGCCGGCCACCTGGCCCTCGCTGGCGGCCAGCTGAGCCTCGCCCTCGGGGGTGATGCTGTAGCGCTTCTTGCCGCCCTCGACCTCGGAGACGACCATGCCGGTTTCCTCCAGCAGGGTCAGGGTCGGGTAGACGACGCCGGGGCTGGGCGAATAGGCGCCGCCGGCCTGTTCCTCGATGGCCTTGATCAGTTCGTAGCCGTGGCTGGGCTGGTCGGCGATCAGCTTCAGGATGACGAACTTCAGGTCGCCATGGTCGAAGAACCGACCGCCGCGCCGCGGCCAGCCGTGATGGCCGCCATGCTCGCGCCCGCGTCCGTGGCCGCCGAAGGGGCCGCGATGGTGGGCGTGACGGCCCCAGTGAAAATGTCTGTGCATATGAGTTTAGACTCCATTTCGATATGTCTGCATGTCGATATATCTAATTGGAGTATTATCGCAAGGGTTTCGATATATCTTTTTTGAACACGATCCTTCTCCCGCTTGCCGGGAGAAGGATTCCTACGCCGCTTGCAGAGTTTCGGCGAGGAGGCGGCCGTCGCGGGCGCGGCTGGAGCCGGCGCGCCAAGCGACGACGATCTCGCGGCTGGGGTGGTCCGCTTCCAGGGGCCGGACCGTGACCGGGGCCTGACCGGTCAGGCCGGCCTCGACGGCCATGGCGGGGACGAAGGAGACGCCGAGGCCGGAGCCGACCATCTGCACCAGGGTCGGCAGGGAGGTGGCGGCGAAGGCCTCCTCGTGACCGGCGCGGGGCGGGGCCAGGCCGCAGGAGGAGAGGACGTGGTCACGCAGGCAGTGGCCGTCTTCCAGCAGGATCAGTTCGTCATTGTCCAGGGACTCGGGGCGGATATGGCTCTGGCTGGCCATGGCGTGGCCGGTGGGCACGGCGGCGAGGAGCTCGTCATCGACCACATGGGCCCATTCGAGGCCGGTCATGTCATAGGGCAAGGCGATCAGGGCGGCGTCGAGGGCGCCCGAGCGCAGGGCGGTGATCAGGCGGCTGGTCAGGTCCTCGCGCAGGAAGAGGCGCAGCTTGGGGAACCGCGTCCGCATGATCGGCAGGGCCTTGGGCAGCAGGAAGGGGGCGATGGTCGGGATGACGCCCAGGCGGAAGCGCCCGGCCAGCGGCAGGCCGGCGCTCTGGGAGGCCTGGACCAGATCCTCGGCCCCGGCCAGTAGGTCCCGGGCGCGGGAGGCGGCCTCCTCGCCGGCGGCGGTGAGGATGACGCCGGAGCGGGCGCGATCGACCACCGGGGCGCCGATGATCCGCTCCAGCTCGGCGATGCCGGCCGATAGGGTCGGCTGGGTGACATGGGCGGCCTCGGCGGCGCGGCTGAACGAGCCGTGCTCGGCGAGGAGCTTTAGATACTGAAGCTGTCTGAGAGTCGGGAGCATGCGCCCATATAGGCCCACTCTATTCGTCTGGCAAAAACTATCGATTGGCTATTGGGGATCGGACTCCCTATCTCCCCCTTGTCGCCGCGGCCTCCCCGCCCGGCGGCCTCGATCAGAACAGTATTTTACCAAGCGACGGAGATTATCATGCTGGGTGTTGGCCAGAAACTGCCGGAATTCAAAGTCATCGGCGTCAAGCCGAAGTTCAACCGCCACGAAGAGAACGGCGTGAGCGCCTTCGAAACCGTGACCGGCGAAAGCTTCCCGGGCAAGTGGAAGGTCATCTTCTTCTATCCGAAGGATTTCACCTTCGTCTGCCCGACCGAAATCGCCGAGTTCGCGCGCCTCTCCAAGGACTTCGAGGACCGCGACGCCGTGGTGCTCGGCGGCTCGACCGACAACGAGCACAGCAAGCTGGGCTGGCGCCGGGAGCACCCGGACCTCAACAGCCTGCCGATCTGGAACTTCGCCGACAACAGCGGCAAGTTCGCCCGCGCCCTCGGCGTTTTGGACGAGGATGAGGGCGTGGCCCTGCGCGCCACCTTCGTGGTCGATCCGCACAACGTCGTGCAGCACGTCTATGTCACCAACCTCAACGTCGGCCGCAATCCCTCCGACACCCTGCGGGTGCTCGACGCCCTGCAGACCGACGAGCTCTGCCCCTGCAACCGCGCCGTCGGCGGCGACGTCCTGAATCTCGCGGCCGAGTAACGCCGCGAGGTCGAAGCCGGCGACGCCTCCGTCCCCTCCGAGCGCCGCCGGTCCCCGGGAGCCCTTCGCTCCGTCCCTCCCCCCAAAGGGCGGAGGGCTCCCGGCCCCTTTCCCGTCCCTCCCCATCGATACCGGAGCATCGCCATGTCGATCGACACGCTGCGCGAGTCCCTGCCCGCCTACGCCAAGGACCTCAGCCTCAACCTTTCCTCCCTGACCAACGAGACCCTGCTCACCGATCAGCAGAAGTGGGGCGCCCTGGTCGCCTCGGCCCACGCCGTCGGCCAGCCCCTGGTGGTCCGCAACATCGAGGCGGCCGCCCGCGCCGCCGGCCTCAGCGAGGAGGCCCTCAATGCGGCCAAGGGCGCGGCGGCGATCATGGGCATGAACAACGTCTACTACCGCTCGCTGCACCTGATGAAGAACAAGGAGTACGGGACCCTGCCGGCCAAGCTGCGCATGAACCTGCTGGCCAACCCCGGGGTCGAGAAGATCGATTTCGAGCTGTGGTCGACGGCGGTTTCCGCCATCAACGGCTGCGGCATGTGCCTGGACGCCCACGAAGCCGAGCTGAAGAAGCACGGCGTGCCCAACACCTCGGTCCAGGCGGCCCTGCGCATCGCCGCCGCGGTCAACGCCGTCAGCCGGGTCATCGCCGGCGAACTGGCCGCCGCGGCCTGATCCCGGCGCCTTCCCCTAGTCCGGCTTGCCCGTCTCGACATAGCGTTTGAGGCGGGCAAGCTGGCCGCCGACCACCGCGTCGATGCCCGGCGCGGCCTGCACCATGGCCGGGTCCAGCCCGCTGACCTGATAGGTCTGGGTGACCTCGGTGTCGCCATCCAGGGTCGGTTTCATCTCGAAAGTCAGGGCGCCGGTCGCGCCAGTGGCCTGCAGCGGTCCCAGCGCCGCCATGATCCGCACCGTCCGCTCGGGCATGACCATCACCACCTCGCCATGCTTGACCCCGCCGTCCGGCAGCGCCTCGCAGAAGCAGGCGCCGGGCCGCAGCTCCATCGTCATCGCCCCGACCTTGCCGGAATAGCTGTGCGCCGGATCCCACCAGTCCCCGATCCGGCCCATGGCGGCATAGACCTTGTCCGGGCCCGCGCTGATGACGACGGCGTTGCGCAGCACCAGACGCCCCTCCCCGGCCGATTTCACTTCCGCCCCGACCGGGCCGGACAGCACTGCGAACGACAGGGCCGCCACGGCGGCAAGGGCAAGACGGCGCATGGGACGCTCCTGTGAGGGCGGCCAGCTAAGACCCGTCAGGCGCGCCGATCAAGCCGCCTCGAACGTCAGGGGCGCGCCCCAGAAGGTTTCGACCAGATCGTGCTGACCGCCGGGCTGGCCGGTGGTCAGGAAGCGGCGCAGCCCTGACTGGCCGGCGTCCAGCTCCGGATGACGCTCCAGATACAGGGCGAGGGCGTCGGCCGTGGCGCCCGGCTGATGGATCAGAGGCGTCCCCGGCGGCAGGGCGGCGCGGAACATGTCGGCCACCATCTCATAGTGGGTGCAGCCGAGGATCGCGCGGTCCGGAAAGCGGCCGACCCGGCGCTTGAGCGCCTGCACATGGCCCTCGACCTCGGCGGCCAGTTCCACCGCGCCGGCCCCTTCCTCGATCATCCGCGCCAGGTTCGGGCAGGGTTCGGAAAACACCGCCAGGTCCTGCTTTCGCTTGTCGATCTCGATCTCGAACACACGGCTGCTCGCGGTGCCGGGGGTCGAGAAGACGCCCAGGATGTCGAGCTTCTCGATCTTGTCGCCGCGCCGTTCGGCTTCGTGCTCCCAGGGCAGGCCCGTGGCCGCCTCGATGGTCGGCACGATGATCCCCAGCACGTTCAGCGCCCGGCCGGTCGCGCGCCGGTATCCGGGCAGCCAGGTCTGCTGCAGGCGGCGCAGGGCTATGGCGCTGGCGGTGTTGCAGGCCAGGACAATCAGGCTGGCGCCGGCCTCGAACAGCCGGATGCAGCCGGCCCGCGTCAGGTCGACGATCTCCTCGCCTGGCCGCCCGCCATAGGGGGCGTTGGCCTGGTCGGCCAGATAGATGAAGTCGGCCTGGGGAAGCCGCTGCACCAGTGAACGGTGCACGGTGAGTCCCCCGACCCCGGAGTCGAATACGCCAATCGCCATGCCCTCCGTTTAGGGCGACGGCGCCCGCTTGGGAAGGGCGCGGCCCCGCTGAAGTCCTAGCGGACCCGCCGGACGATCACCCCGGCGGCAATATCCGCTTGACCCGATACATTACCGGCGTAATCTCAAAGTCATGGCTCGCGAACCCGTACAGATCACCAGCGCCGAAAGTCAGGTCATGGAGGCCCTGTGGAAGCGGGGACCCTGCACCGCCGAGGAGCTCGTCGCCGCCGTCAAGGACGGTCAGGACTGGGGCGACGCCACGGTCAAGACGCTGATCAACCGGCTTCTGAAGAAGAACGTCATCAAGTCCGAGCGCGGCGGCGGCCGTCACCAGTACCGGCCGGTGGTCCAGCGCAGCGACTATGTGGCCAGTGAAAGCCAGGGCCTGCTCGACCGCCTGTTCGACGGCGAGCTGGCCCCGCTGATTTCCCATTTCGCCGAACACCGCAAGCTCAGCCCTCAGGAAGTGACCCGTCTGAAGGCGCTGATCGAGGAGATGGGCGATGATCAGTGACCTGCTGCTGATCCTGCTGAAGCTCAACCTGGCGGCCGGCGCCGCTGTTGTGCTGGTGCTGGCCCTGCGCGGTCCGATCCTGAAGACCTTCGGCGCCCGCGCCGCCTACGCCCTGTGGCTGGCCGTGCCGCTGACCGCCTTCGCCAGCCTGCTGCCGGCCCTGCGCAGCGTCCCGGCCCATCTGGCTCCCAGGACCCCCGACCTTCGCGGTCTGTTCGAGTCCGCCCCCCTGCTCTCGGCCCTGGCCGTGCTGGCCTGGCTGCTCGGCGCCGCCATCTTCGCCGCCCGTCTCGGCGTCGGCCAGCGCCGCTTCATGCGCAAGGCCGCCAAGGGCCAGGCCGGCCCCGCCATCGTCGGCTTCCTCGACCCGCGCCTGATCCTGCCCGACGACTTCGCCGCCCGCTTCACCCCGCAGGAGCAGGCGCTGATCCGGGCGCACGAGCGGGTGCATCTGGACCGCGACGACCCCCGCGCCAACGCCGTGCTGGCGGCGCTGCAATGTCTGTTCTGGTACAATCCGCTGGTCCATATGGCCGCCAGCCGCATCCGCCTGGACCAGGAACTGGCCTGCGACGCCGTGGTGGTGGCCCGTTTCCCCCGCGAGCGGCGGCGCTATGCCGAGACCATGCTGAAAAGCCAGCTGGCCGAACAGCCCCTTCCCGTCGGCTGCACCTGGCTGGCGTCCGGTCGCCATCCGCTGGAAGCCCGCATCGCCCTGTTGCGCCGTCCCGCGCCGCCCAGCGACCGCCAGCTGATCGGTCTTGGCCTGATCACCGCCATCGCCCTGCTGGCCGCCGGCATCGCCTGGAGCGCCCAGCCGCCCCGCATCCAGCAGCCGCCGCCGCCGAAGTGGCCGACGCCGGTGATGAACGTGATGCTGCTGCGCTAGCCGCGCCGCACCGGTCCGGTTCCCCCGCCCCCCCGGCAGTCAACGACCAGGGCCGCCTTTGATTACAGCCCTGTTATGTGACGCGCCCCGGGCAATGGCCTAGGGTCCGGCCAAACTGTCACCCGGAGCCCAATGCCCGTGAATCGTCGAACCCTTCTGGCCGCCTCGGCCGCCGCTGTCGCCACCGCCGCCGTCAGGCCCGCCTTCGCCTTCGCCGCTGGGACGGGCAACGCCCTGACCGCCCCCTGGACCGGCCCCTACGGCGGGCTGCCGGCCTTCGACAAGGTCAAGGTCGCCGACTTCAAGCCGGCGCTGGAACTGGCCATGGCCGAGAACCTGGCCGAGTTCGACGCCATCACCGCCAACGCCGCCCCGCCGAACTTCGCCAACACCATCGCGGCGATGGAAGATTCCGGCCGCATGCTGGGCCGCCTCTATCGCTACTACGGCGTCTGGTCCTCCAACATGAGCTCGCCGGAGTTCCAGGCGGTCGAGGCCGAGATGGACCCCAGGCTGTCGGCCTTCAACGACAGCATCACCCAGAACGCCGCCCTCTTCAGCCGGGTTCGCGACGTCTACAACACCCGCGGCGCCGCCGACCTGACCGAAGAGCAGAAGCGCGTCACCTGGCTGTATCACAACAACTTCGTCCGCTCGGGCGCCAACCTCAACGCCGCCGACAAGGCGCGGGTGGCGGCGATCAACGAGGAGCTGGCCGGGCTGTTCACCGAGTTCAACAAGAACCTGCTGCATGACGAGGGCCTGGTCACCGTCCTGGAGCCGGCCGAGCTGGAAGGCCTGCCCGACTCTCTGGCCGAGACCGCCCGCGCCACCGCCAAGGCCAAGGGCCAGGACGGCAAGGGGGTGATCCTCAACACCCGCTCCAGCGCCCAGCCCTTCCTGACCTATTCGCCCAACCGCGCCGCCCGCGAGAAGGTCTGGCGGGCCTTCGTCAACCGCGGCGACAACGGCGGCGAGTTCGACAACAACGCCATCATCACCAGGATCCTCAAGCTGCGGGCCGAGCGCGCCAAGCTGCTGGGCTACCCGACCCACGCCCACTGGCGGCTGGAAGATTCCATGGCCAAGACCCCCGAGCGGGCGATGGAGCTGATGGAGGCGGTCTGGCCGCCGGCCGTGGCCGCGGTGAAGCGCGATGTCGCCGACATGCAGGCGATCATCGACGCCGAGGGCGGCGGCTTCAAGCTGGCCCCCTGGGACTACCGCTACTACGCCGAGAAGGTCCGCAAGGCGAAATACGACCTCGATCTCAACGAGGTGAAGCCCTACCTGGAGCTCAACAACCTGCGCGAGGCCCTGTTCTTCGCCGCCGGCAAGCTGCACGGCTTCAAGTTCAAGCCGGTCAGCGGCATTCCGGTCTTCCACCCCGACGTCAAGGTCTGGGACGTCACCCGCAAGGGCAAGCACGTCGGCCTCTGGTACTTCGACCCCTTCGCCCGCGAGGGAAAGCGGTCCGGCGCCTGGATGACCGACTACCGCACCCAGGAGACCTTCAAGAAGCCGATCACCACCCTGGTCAGCAACAACTGCAACTACATCAAGGGCGAGGACGGCGCGCCGGTGCTGATCAGCTGGGACGACGCCGAGACCATGTTCCACGAGTTCGGCCACGCCATCCACGGCCTCTGCTCCGACGTGGTCTATCCCTCGGTCTCGGGCACCAGCGTCGCCCGCGACTATGTGGAATTCCCCAGCCAGCTGAACGAGCACTGGCTGACCACGCCGGAGGTGATGAACAAGTACATCATCCACTACCAGACCAAGAAGCCGATCCCGGCCGAACTGGTCGCCAAGATCGAGAAGGCCAAGACCTTCAACCAGGGCTTCGACACCGTCGAATATCTGGCCAGCGCCCTGATCGACATGAAGCTGCACCTGGCCGGCGACGTGACCATCGACCCGGACAAGTTCGAGCGTGAGGAACTGGCCAAGCTGGGCATGCCCGAAGAGATCGTCATGCGTCACCGCACGCCGCAGTTCGGTCACGTCTTCTCCAGCGACGGCTATTCGGCCGGCTACTACAGCTATCTGTGGGCCGACACCCTGACCGCCGACTGCTGGGAGGCCTTTATGGAGGCCGGCAGCGCCTATGACCGGCCGACCGCCGACCGGCTGTATGCGACCATCCTCAGCCAGGGCAACCGCAAGGACCCGGCCGAACAGTTCCGCGACTTCCGCGGCCGCGATCCCAAGATCGGCGCCCTGATGCGCGACCGCGGCTTCCCGGTGCCTGAAGGGGCGTAAGGCCGCCCTTTAGCGCGCCGAACAGATCAACCCCGCCGAGGTTCGCCCCGGCGGGGTTTTTCACGGCCGCTCACCCCAGCGGTTTGACCAGCAGCAGGGTGGTCAGGCCGCTGTTCCATTCGGTGTCGGGATAGCGATCCGCTTCCCGGTATCCCCGGGCGGCATAGAAGGCCTGGCTCCGCAGGTTGAAGGTGTCCGTCTCCAGCCGCGCGGCGGAATAGCCCGAGGCGGCGATCCCGGCCTCGGCCTTGTCCATCAGCAGCGAGCCGACGCCGGCCCGCGCGTGGCCGCCGAGGACATGCAGTGCGTTGACGAAGTCGCCGTCCCAGTCGACGAAGCCCGCGACCTCGCCCTGCCGTTCGGCGACCCAGAATTTCAGCCCGCGGCGGGCGAAATAGCCGGCGGGCCGATCCTCATCGAGAAAGGCCCGGGCCGCCGACGCCGAGATCTGCGGCCGCCAGGTGCTGGCGAAGGTATCGTGCAAAATCGCTTTCACCGCCGGTCCGTCGGACAGGTGGGCGCGGCGCAGGATGGGGGCCGAGTTGGTCATCATTCGCCAGGATAGGCCAGGCCAGGCGGCCGCGACACGCTTCTCAGGATCGGGATGGATCGCCTCCGGGCCTTTCCAGCTTGGACAGTAACCCGCTTCAGGTAGATTGCGGTCGTCATTGGGCGGCCAGCATGACCTACGACCTGAGCAAGGTGCACCTGCGGTCGCTCGGCGCCGGCAGCAGCATCAACAGGACGGCCGCGCTGATCGTCGCCACCCTTTCGACGGCGGTCATCGGCGGCGTCTGGGCCTCGATCCTCCGGGTCGATCCGGCCCGACTGTCGGACAGCAAGGGGGTCTGGATGTGGCTGGGCCTCCAGGCCTTTCCGGCCCTGGTGGTCATCGTCGGCCTCTTCCTGCTGCCGCTGTATTTCATGATCCTTCGGCCGGCCGGCCAGAAGGACCCGACCGTGGCGATCTTGGCGATCTGCGGGGCCGGAACCCTCGCCATGTTGGCCGCCCTTATGCTGATCAGCGGCCCGCGCGAGCTGATGGCCTATGTTGTCTTCCAGATCGAGAACGCTTATGTCCGCGTCACCCTCGACGACATGAACACCCTGGAACGCGATGTCCGGGCGGCGGAGACAGCGTCGCCTGAGGCCGACCCGCCCGGCATCGACGGCAGATTCGCCCAGGCCACGCGCCGCGCCCGTCTCTTCGGCGCCGCGGTCGAGAAACGCGCCGCGGCGTTTGAGGTCAGGCGGCGCAAGGTCCGGGTCGATCTGGCCGCGCGGCTGGGCGGCTCCCGGGCGGGCCGCGAGCGATTGATCGTGTTTGACCAGCAGGCGACCAATGGCGAACGCCTGGTCGAGCGGTACTGGGCTCTGCATGTCGAATACGCGCAGCGCTTCGAGGCCTACGTCGATATCCTGCGCCGCAACCAGTACAGCCCCGACGCCAGCGCCAAAAAGGTCTGGCAGGCCGGCCATGATCTCTGGGAAGTCGAGCGCGACATCGGCCAGCTGCATGACACCCTGCAGGGGACCCCGTTCCTCAACCGCACGGTCCGCTGGCCGACCCGCCCCGCCGCCCGCCGTCCTTGACCTTTTCCCCCCTTTCGCCCATAAGCGCGCCCTTCCGGCGCAATCTGCCAGCGCCCTCCACCGCCACGACCCCCATACCTATATGGGACGAGGGCGGAGAGGCCCCCCGTCGACGTGATCGTCCACGGGGGCTGGTTTCGTTGTGCATATGAGGAACTGGAATGTTTGAAGGCCTTACAGATCGGCTGAGCGGCGTTTTTGACCGCCTGTCCGGACGCGGCGTCCTCAGCGAGAAGGACGTCGATGAAGCGATGCGCGAGGTTCGCGTGGCGCTGCTGGAGGCCGACGTCGCCCTGCCGGTGGTCAAGGACTTCATCGCCAAGGCCCGCGACCTGGCGACCGGCGAGGCGGTGATCCGCTCGGTCCGTCCGGCCGATCAGGTGGTCAAGATCGTCTATGACGGTCTGGTCGAGATGCTCGGCGGCGAGGAGCCGGTGGGGCTGAACATCGCCATCAACCCGCCCAGCGTCATCCTGATGAGCGGCCTGCAGGGGTCGGGCAAGACCACCACCTCGGCCAAGCTGGCGCTGCGTCTGAGCAAGACCGAGCGCAAGAAGGTCCTGATGGCCTCGCTGGACACCCGTCGTCCGGCGGCCATGGAACAGCTGGCCACCCTCGGCAAACAGATCGAGGTCGACACCCTGCCCATCGTGGCGGGCCAGTCAGCGACCGACATCGCCAAGCGGGCGATGAGCGCCGCCAAGCTGGGCGGCTATGACATCCTGATCCTCGACACCGCCGGCCGCACGACGCTGGACGAGTCGATGATGAACGAGGCGGCGGAAATCGCCCGCATCGCCAGCCCCGCCGAAACCCTGCTGGTCGCCGACAGCTTGACCGGCCAGGACGCGGTGCGGACCGCCAAGGCCTTCCACGAACGCCTGCCCCTGACCGGCCTGATCCTGACCCGGGCCGATGGCGACGGGCGCGGCGGCGCGGCCCTGTCGATGCGGGCCGTCACCGGCCTGCCGATCAAGTTCCTCGGGGCCGGCGAGAAGGTCGAGGCCCTGGACGTCTTCGACGCCCGCCGGGTGGCCGGACGCATCCTGGGCCAGGGCGACATCGTCTCCCTGGTGGAAAAGGCCGCGGCCGACTTCGACCAGGCCAAGTCCGAGGCCATGGCCCGCAAGCTGGCCAAGGGCCAGTTCGATCTCGACATGCTGTCGGAACAGCTGTCGCAGATGGAGAAGATGGGCGGGATGGAAGGGCTGATGGGCATGCTGCCCGGGGTCCAGAAGATGAAGGGCCAGATCGCCGAGGCGGGCCTGAACGACAGGATGATCAAGCGTCAGCGCGCGATCATCAGTTCGATGACCAAGGCCGAGCGCAAGAAGCCCGACCTGCTGGCCGCCTCGCGCAAGCGCCGCGTGGCCGCGGGCGCCGGGGTCGATGTCGCCGAGATCAACCGCTTGCTCAAGCAACACCGTCAGATGGCCGATGCCTTCAAGATGATGAGCAAGGGCGGCGGCAAGGGCTTCGCCAAGATGGCCGCCATGCTTGGCGGCGGCGGCGGCGACCGGATGAAGGCCATGGGCGGCGGCAAGCTGCCCCCGGCCGACCCTGCCGAACTCGAAAAACAGCTGAAAGGTTTGCCCGGACTGGGCGCGCCCGGAAGCCTTCCCAATCTGCCCGGCCTTCCCGGCCTGGGCGGCTCCGCTTTCAACCCGTTCAAGAAAAACTGAACACTTCCAAGGACTAACCTGAAATGCTGAAGATTCGTCTGGCCCGTGGCGGCACCAAGAAGCGCCCCTACTACTCGATCGTCATCGCCGACAGCCACTCGCCCCGCGACGGCCGTTTCATTGAGAAGGTGGGCACCTACAACCCGCTGCTCAAGAAAGACGACCCGATGCGCACCACCCTGAAGCTGGAGTCCATCGAGGCCTGGCTCAAGAAGGGCGCCCAGCCGACCGACCGCGTCGCGCGCTTCCTGGCCAAGGAAGGCCTCGTGAAGTGGGAGCACGGCAACAACCCCAACAAGGCCAAGCCGGGCAAGAAGGCCGAGGAACGCGCCACCGAACGCGCCGAGCGTGAAGAGGCTCGCGCCGCCGCCGCCGCCGAACTGGCCGCCAACCCGCCGGCCCCCGAGCCGGAACCGGAAGTCGAGGCTCCGGCCGCTGAAGAGGCTCCGGCCGCTGAAGCCGCCGCCGAGGAAGCGCCCGCCGCTGAAGAGGCTCCGGCCGCTGAAGCTGCTCCGGAAGCTGCCGCCGAAGAGGCTCCCGCCGCTGAAGAGGCCGCTCCGGAAGCCGCCGAAGAGCCCAAGACCGAAGGCTAGGGTCGTCTACCCTACTCCCGCTCGCCGGGAGAAGGTGGCCCTGCGCAGCCTTGGCGGAGCAGGGTCGGATGAGGGCAGCGCCGGCTCACGCCGGGCTGCCCTTTTTCCTGTCCGGACCAGAACGCGCTTCAACCGGCAAGGCCGGCGCCGCCCTCCTCCGGCCGCTGCGCGGCCACCTCCTCCCGGCGAGCGGGAGAAGGAACGGCGCCCTTGCACCGGTCGCCCGTTTGGTTTCAAAGGCCCCTTATGTCGAACCTCCTCCTCATCGGCCGCGTCCTGGGCGGGCATGGCGTCAAGGGCGAGGTGCGGATCCACAGCTTCACTGACGACCCGATGGCCCTCGCCGGCTATCGCCACCTGAAGACCGCCGACGGGGCTCCGGCCCTCACTGTGCTGTCGGCGCGGCTGCAGAAGGGCGGGCTGGTCGCCCGCTGCAAGGGGATCGAGACCCGCGACCAGGCCGACGCCCTCAAGGGCCTGACCCTGCACATCGACCGCGCCGACCTGCCCGAACCTGACGAGGACGAGTTCTATCTGGCCGATCTGGTCGGATTGTCGGCGGCGTCCGCCGACGGCGAGCCCCTGGGGACGGTCAAGTCGGTGCAGAACTTCGGGGCCGGCGACATTCTCGAGATCGCCCCGCCGCTGGGCGGCCCCACCTGGTACCTGCCCTTCACCCGCGACTGTGTGCCCGAGGTGCTGATCGCGCAGGGCCGCATCGTCGTGGTCATGCCCGACGAGATCGAGATCGAGGGCGACCTCGACTAACGCCTTCGCCGCCCGAGGCGACGCCTAGGTCTTCACCCGCATCAGGCATTCCTGCGCCACCGAGGCGGCCAGCCGGCCGTCCCTGGTGTACATCTCGCCGCGGATGAAGCCGCGTCCCTGGCTGGTGCTGGGGCAGTCCTGGTCGAACAGGATCCAGTCGTTGAAGTCCACCGGCCGGTGGAACCACATGGCGTGGTCCAGGCTGGCCGACTGCATGCCCGGGGTCTGCCAGGTCAGGCCATGGACCCGCAGGGCGGTCTCCATGAAGGCCATGTCCGAGGCATAGGCCAGGCAGGCCTGCTGATGTTTGATCTCCGGCCCGATGGGGGCCTTGGTGCGCATCCACACCTGCTTGCGCGGCGGCTTGGGGACGGGCTTGAAGATGTTCTGCGGGTCGGGCCAGCGGATATCGATCGGCCGCGGCCGCTTCATCTGGTCGATCATCTGCTGCGGAATCTTGTCGCCGAAGTCGGCCAGCATCCGGTCCAGCTCGTTCTTGATGGTCTCCGGCTCGTCATGCATCGGCATCGGGGTCTGATGCTCATAACCCTCTTCCGGCACCTGGAAGGAGGCGGCCAGGTTGAAGATCTGCTTGCCGTTCTGGATGGCGATGACCCGGCGGGTGGTGAAGCTGCCGCCGTCGCGCGAGCGGTCGACCTCATAGAGCACCGGAATCCGCACGTCGCCCGGGCGGATGAAATAGGCGTGGATCGAGTGGCAGACGCGGTCCGGCACCGTCTCATAGGCCGCCAGCAGGGCCTGGGCGATGACGAAGCCGCCGAAGATGCGCGGGAACCCGTCGTTGGGCGATACGCCCCGGAACAGGTTCATTTCGATCTGCTCGAGCGCCAGCGTCTCGATGAGGTTTTCTGACTCTTCCATGCTGCGACGCAATAGGCCCGTCGGAAGGGCGCGGCAAGCGGGGCGCTGACGCCCGCCGGTCATATCCCGCCGTTGGCCGGCGCAAGGCCGCCGCTGTTTCGCCACCCGGGCCGTGATAAGGAGGCTGCCATGCTGATCGCCGCCACATCCTCCCTGTTCCTGATGTTCCAGTCCGGCGCCGGCCTGGCCTACACCGAGGCGCTGGCCCGGGCCGATCGCTACAAGGATGACCCCACCGCCCAGGTCTGGCGCGATGACAAGATGGACCCCTTCCTCAAGCCCAAGACCACCGCCCTTCTGGACCGCTGCTACAGCGGCGAGCACCGGCGGCGGATGAGTTTTTCCCTGATCGTCAGCTTCGAGAAGGGCAGGTTCGACCGCGTCGACAGCAATGATGACAGCGCCGTCGCCGCCTGCATCGCCGATGTCTTCAGCGAATACCGCTGGCCCAGCCCGCCCTATGACGACTTCGCCGAGAAGTTCAATTTCGAACTGGCGCCGGACTGAAGGCGGCCGATCAACCGTGCGTCCTTCGACACGGCCGCCTTGCGGCCTACTCAGGATGACGCGCAGGGGTGGGCCCAACATTTTTCGTCATGCTGAGTAGCGGCGCGAGCCGCGTGTCGAAGCCCGCAAACCCGACAAAACTTCTCCCGGAACGCCGAAAGGTGTAGGGACCCCGCGCCCATGCCCTTCACCGCCACCGTCCTGACCATGTTCCCGGAAGCCTTCCCCGGCCCGCTCGGCGTTTCGCTGATCGGGACCGCCTGGCGGGAATCCGACCTGTGGCGCCTTGAAACAGTGGACATCCGGACCTTTTCCAAGGATAAGCGCGGCTTCCTCGACGACACCCCCGCGGGTGGCGGTCCTGGACAGGTGATGAAGGCGGACGTAATCGCGGCGGCGCTCGACAGCGTCGACACCGCGGGACGGCCGCTTTTGTGCATGAGCGCCCGGGGCAGGCCCCTGACCCAGGTGCGTGTGAGTGAGTGGGCCAGGGCGCCGGGGATTGTTGTCCTCTGCGGCCGGTTCGAGGGGGTGGACCAGCGGGTGCTCGACGCCCGGGGGTTCGAGGAGGTCTCCGTCGGAGACGCGGTTCTCGCCGGTGGCGAGGCGGCGGCAATGGTGGCGATCGAGGCGTGTGTGCGTCTTGTGCCGGGGGTTCTCGGACAGGCGGACAGCCTCAGGGAAGAAAGCTTCGAGGACGGACTCCTCGAGCATCCGCAGTTCACGAGACCGCGGACGTTCGAAGGGCTCGACATCCCCGAGGTGCTGCTGAGCGGCGACCACAAGCGGGTCGCGGCCTGGCGGCAGGCGATGAGAGAAGAGACGACCCGCGAGCGGCGGCCCGATCTTTGGGACCGTTATCTCGCCAATCAACAGGCAAAGGGCGCCGGCAAACCGGTCAAGCCCAAGGAGAACTAGAGTTATGGCTGCGAACATCATCAAACAGCTGGAGAAGGAAGAGACCGAGCGTCTCGCCGCCCTCCGCGAAACCCCCGATTTCCAGGCTGGCGACACCCTGCGCGTCAACGTCCGCATCAAGGAAGGCGAGCGCGAGCGCGTCCAGGCCTATGAAGGCGTCTGCATCGCCCGTCAGGGCGCCGGCCTGCACGAGAGCTTCACGGTCCGCAAGATCAGCTTCGGCGAAGGCGTCGAGCGGGTCTTCCCGATCATGTCGCCGATGATCGAAAGCATCGAGGTCAAGCGCCGCGGCGTCGTCCGTCGCGCCAAGCTCTACTACCTGCGCGACCGTCGCGGTAAGAGCGCCCGGATCGCCGAGCGCGCCATGGTCCGCAAGGACGCCAAGACCGACGACGCCGGCGAATAAGCCCGCGCTCCGGACGGAATACGGAAGGGCCCCGCTGGAAACGGCGGGGCCTTTTTCATTGGCTGGTGAGTTCGCCTCGGGTCTCCCTTCTCCCCTTGCGGGAGAAGGTGTCGGCGAAGCCGACGGATGAGGGGTCGCACCGGCCTCTATGGCGCGGCCGACAACCGCCACATCGCAGCTTGACGGGTCTTCAACCCCTCATCCGGCCCTTCGGGCCACCTTCTCCCGCAAGGGGAGAAGGGCGCCCAGAGGTTGCCTCGCCCCTACCCCACACCCGCGATATACACGTCCACCTGCTGTTCCAGCACGTCCAGCGGCAGGGCGCCGTCCTTCAGCACCGCGTCGTGATAGGCCCGGATGTCGAACTTCGCGCCCAGGGCCGCCTTCGCCTTGTCCCGCAGCATCAGGATCTTCTGCTGGCCGACCATGTAGCTGGTGGCCTGGCCGGGGTTGCACAGGTAGCGCTCGATTTCCTTGACGATGTCGCGCTCGCTGAGCAGCGAGTTCTCGCGGAAGAAGTCGATGGCCTGCTCGCGGGTCCATTTCTTGGCGTGCATGCCGCTGTCGGTGATCAGCCGCACCGCCCGCCAGGCCTCGAGCGACAGTCGCCCGAAGTCGGAATAGGGGTCCTGGTAGAAGCCCATCTCCTTGCCCAGCCGCTCCGAGTACAGCCCCCAGCCCTCGATATAGGCGCCGTAGCCGCCGAACCGCCGGAACTTGGGAATGCCCTTGAGCTCCTGGGCCAGGGCGATCTGGAAATGGTGGCCCGGCGCGGCCTCGTGATAGGCGATGCCCTCGATCTGGGGCTTCAGCACCTGGGTCATGTCGGCCAGGTTCACATAGAAGATGCCGGGCCGTGAGCCGTCGGGGGTGGGCCGGTTGTAGAAGGCCACCGAGGCGGTTTCCTGGCGCCAGGCCTCGACCGCCCGCACCTCCAGCGGCGCCTTGGGCAGGCGCAGGAAATACTGCGGCGCCTTGGCCATCACCTGGGCGATGTAGCCGCGGGCGTCGGCCAGATACTGCGCCTTGCCCGCATCCGTGTTGGGATACTGATGGGCCGGGTCGGTCTTGATGGCCTTGAAGAAGTCCTGCAGCGAGCCGGTGAAGCCGACCTTGCCCATGATGACCTTCATCTCGGCCTGGACCCGCGCCAGGTTGCTCAGACCCAGCTGATGGATTTCCTCGGCGGTCATGTCGGTGGTGGTCGAGCCCTTGAGGCGGAAGGCGTAGTAGGCCTCGCCGTCCGGCAGCGACCAGGCCCCGTTGTTGCCTTTCGCCAGGGGGCGGATTTGCGCCTGGGTCGCCAGGAAGGTCTCATAGCCGCTCTTGAACGGCCCCAGCAGGGCGGCCTTGCCCTCGGCCAGCAGGCGGTCCTTGTCGCCCTGCGGCGCGGTGATCCCGGCCACCTTCTCCTTGAAGTCGGCCCAGACGGCGCTGTCGGGACCGTCCGTGAAGGGGGCGCCGGTCAGCACCTTGCGGGCGTCGGCCTCGACGGGATCAAAGGTGAAGGCCGGGGCGACGATCCCCTTGTCGGCGGCGGCCTTCAGCCGGGCCGAGACCTCGCCCATCACCCGGCGCGTCTCCTTCAGGCGGCTGATATAGGCCTCGGCGTCGCCGATCCCCTCCACCGCATGCTCATTGATCAGGAACACCGGGATTTCGCCGGCCGGGCTGCCGTTGGTGGTGGCGAGGTAGCGATGGTCGCGCCAGCGCATCCCTTCCCGCTCCCGCTCGACCGACTGTTCGAACAGACGCCAGGAAATCCTGGACTGCGGCCCCAGCTTGTCGAGGTCGAACCCGGCCTTCATCGCCGCCAGCTGCTTTTCGGCCAGAGCCAGTTCGCGCTCGCTCGCGGCGTCGGTGTAGTCGTCCAGCTTGCCGTAGTCGGTCTTCAGCCCCAGCGAGGTCATGCTTTCGGGGCTCAGGGCCAGGCTCTCGTCGAAGGCCTTGTCGAGGAAGGCGGTGAACCGCGCGTCCTCGCTGTCCTGGGCGAAGGCCGTCTGGCTCAGGGGACCGGCGAGAACGAGGCCGGCCAGGGCGAGGCGGCGGCTGATGAGAAGATTGGGCACGCTTGCGGAACTCCGGGCTGAAGACCGCCGCAGTCTTCACGGTTCGCCGCCCGTGTCACCTTGCGCTTTTGTCACGTTCTGCGGCCGCCGGTGCGGAGGATCTCGGAGGGGCTCGCAACTTCCTTCCCCTCTCCGCCCCATATCGCCAATCTGGCGCACAATCCTTGCGCCCTACTGGACGGGACGCCCGTCCGCGTCCTACATCGCCGCATGGCCGGAAAGACCCTCTACGACAAGATCTGGGACGCGCATGCCGTCGCTCAGGATGGCGGCGAAACCGTTCTCTACATCGACCTGCACCTCATCCATGAGGTGACCACGCCGCAGGCCTTCGCCGGCCTTCGCGCGGCCGGCCGCCAGGTGCGCCGGCCCGACCGCACCCTCGCCGTCGCCGACCACAATGTGCCGACCGTCGGTCAGGAGCTGGGCGTCGACGCCGTCGAGGACGAGGAGGCGCGGCTGCAGCTGCAGACGCTTGGCCGCAACGTCGCCGACAACGGGATCGAATACTTCCAGATGGGCGACCCCCGGAACGGCATCGTCCATGTGGTCGGACCCGAGCAGGGCCGCACCCAGCCGGGCATGACCATCGTCTGCGGCGACAGCCACACCTCGACCCACGGGGCCTTCGGGGCGCTGGCCCAGGGGATCGGCACCAGCGAGGTCGAACATGTGCTGGCGACCCAGACCCTGCGGCAGGCCAAGTCCAAGAACATGCGGGTGACCGTCGACGGCCAGCTCGGCCCCGGCGTGACCGCCAAGGACATGGCGCTGGCCATCATCGGCGAGATCGGCACGGCCGGCGGCACCGGATCGGTCATCGAATTCGCCGGCGAGGCGGTTCGGGCCCTGTCGATGGAAGGCCGGATGACCCTCTGCAACCTGACCATCGAGGGCGGGGCGCGGGCCGGGCTGGTGGCGCCGGACGACAAGACCTTCGCCTATATCATGGGCCGCCCGTCAGCCCCAAAGGGCGCGGCCTGGGACATGGCGCTGAGCCACTGGAAGACCTTCTATACTGACGCCGACGCGGTGTTCGACCGAGAGGTGGTGCTGAAGGCCGAGGACATCGCCCCGACGGTGACCTGGGGCACCAGTCCCGAGGACGTGGTGGCGGTGACCGGCAAGGTCCCCGACCCGGACAGCTTTGCGACCCCCGACAAACGCGCCTCGGCGGTGCGGGCCCTGGACTACATGGGTCTGACCGCCGGTCAGCCGATCACCGAGGCGAAGATCGATGTGGTCTTTATCGGCAGCTGCACCAACAGCCGCATCGAGGACCTGCGGGCCGCCGCTGCCGTGGCCCAGGCCGCCTACCTCGAAGGCCGGCTGGTCGCGCCGCATGTGCGGGCCATGGTGGTGCCGGGCTCGGGACTGGTGAAATACCAGGCCGAGGAAGAGGGCCTGGACGCCATACTGAAGGCGGCCGGTTTCGAGTGGCGGGAGCCGGGCTGTTCGATGTGTCTGGGGATGAACCCGGACCGCCTGACGCCCGGCCAGCGTTGCGCCTCGACCTCCAACCGCAATTTCGAGGGCCGGCAGGGCCGCGGCGGTCGCACCCATCTGATGAGCCCGGCCATGGCGGCGGCGGCGGCGATCGCGGGGCATATTGTGGATGTGCGGACCTTCCTGTGACCCTCGTCGCCCTCGATCATATCGCCCTGGTGGTCAACGACCTCGATGCCGCCATCGACGGCTATACGAAGCTGCTCGGCCGCGCCCCCGACTGGCGCGGAGCCAGCAGCCCCGTCCGCCACGCCTGGTTCCAGCTGGGCAACACCGCCCTCGACATCATCGCCCCCGGAGATCAGGGCCCGTCCGGCGCCTGGCTGGCGGCGCATGGCGAGGGGCTGTGGGGCCTGGCCTTCGCCACCGATGACATGGAGTCCGAGCGCAGACGGCTGGAGCGCCTGTCGATCCCCTCGACCGAGGCCTTTCCGATCCGCACAAGGTCCGAGGCCGGAGAGGCCCGGATCTGGCCGACCTCGATCCTGGATGCCGAAGGGACGCATGGGGTCACGGTCTTTCTGATCGGCGACACGCCGGACTGGCCCGTCGCCCCGGCGACCGGCGACGAGGCCGCCGCCGTCAGCGGTCTGGATCATGTGGTGGTCTCGACCCGCCATCCGAATCGCGCCGCCGCCCTGTATGGCGCGCGAATGGGCCTCGACTTCAAGCTGGACCGGACCAATGAGGCCTGGGGCAGCCGGCTGATGTTCTTCAAGGTCGGCGATCTGGTGGTCGAGGTGGCGCACCGACTCAAAGACGAGCCGAACGACGACCCCGACAGCCTGTGGGGCCTGACCTGGCGAGTCCCCGATATCGACGCCGCCCACGCCCGGATGACCGCCGCCGGACTGACCCTCAGCGACATCCGCGACGGCCGCAAACCGGGGACCCGGGTCTGCACGATCAAGGACGCCCCGGCCGGCGTGCCGACCCTCATTCTTGGAGCCTCGGCATGAAACCCTTCACCCGCCTCGACGGCCGCGCAGCGCCGCTGCATCTGGCCAATGTCGACACCGACCAGATCATTCCCAAGCAGTTCCTCAAGACCGTCGAACGTGAGGGGCTGGCCAAGGGGCTGTTCTATGACTTCCGCTTTGACGAGCAGGGTCAGGCCAAGAGCGACTTCGTGCTCAATCGCCCGGAGTACAAGGGCGCGGCGGTGCTGATCGCCGGGGACAACTTCGGCTGCGGATCGAGCCGTGAGCATGCGCCCTGGGCGCTGATGGATTTCGGGATCACCTGCGTCATCTCCTCCAGCTTCGCCGACATCTTCAAGAACAACTGCCTCAACAACGGCCTCCTGCCCGTGGTGCTGAAGCCCGAGGAGGTCGAGGCCCTGATGGACGAGGCCAAGGGCGGCAACCACGTCTTCACCGTCGATCTGGAGAGCCAGACGGTGACCGCGCCGTCGGGGGCGAGGTTCGCCTTCGACATCGATCCCGACCGCAAGGACAAGCTGCTCAAGGGCCTGGACGCCATCGGCGAGACCCTGCAGCACGCCTCCGCCATAGATCTGTTCGAAAGCAAGCGGGCCCTCAGCGAGCCCTGGATGGAGGACGCCTGATGATCATCGTCATGGGAACAGTTCGGATCGATCCGGCCATGGTTGAGACCCTGCGTCCGGCCATGACCGCGATGACCGCCGCCAGCCGCGCCGAGGCCGGCTGCCTGACCTACGCCTACGCCCTCGACCTGCTGGAGCCGGGACTGGTGCGGGTCTCCGAACTCTGGACCGACCGCGCCGCCCTGCAGGCCCATTTCCAGACCCCGCACATGGCCGTCTGGCGCCAGGCCCTGTCCGGCGCCGGCCTGAAGGACCGGGACATCAAGCTGTATGAAGCCGGCGAGGGAGAAAGCTTCTGAGCGCGCCGGTCCCCGGCCCTTCCCCCCTTCCCCCTGGAAGGGGGGAAGGGCCGGGGATGGGGGTGGCGGCCTGTCGGCTCGCGCGGTGACGGGGTCGCACCGCCGGCCTTGATAAAGCGGCCTTCCCTGCTGCCCGGCCCTTCCTCTAGACAGACAGCCTGACCTGACCACCTCCACCCCCATTCCCGGCCCTTCCCCCCTCCAGGGGGAAGGGAGAGAACAGCGGACGTCACAACGATCATGACCACCCTCCTCCTCCTCCCCGGCGACGGCATCGGCCCGGAAGTCACCGCCCAGGTTCGCCGGGTCGCCGGGCGTCTGACGCCCGACATCACCCTCGATGAGCGTGACTTCGGCGGCGTCTCCTATGACCGCCACGGGGTTCCGATCACCGATGAGGCGGTCGAGGCCGCCAATGCCGCCGATGCGGTGCTGATGGGCGCGGTGGGCGGGCCGAAATGGGCGGGCGTTCCGCGCCAGCACCGGCCCGAGGCGGGCCTCCTGCGGCTGCGCAAGGCCATGAACGTCTTCGCCAACCTGCGCCCGGCCCTGTGCTTCGACGCCCTGGCCGACGCGTCCAGCCTGAAGCGCGAGCTGGTCGCCGGTCTCGACATCATGATCGTGCGCGAGCTGACCGGCGGGGTCTATTTCGGCGAGCCGCGCGGCATCGAGACCCTGGCCGATGGCCAGCGACGCGGCGTCGACACCCAGGTCTATACGACCAGCGAGATCGAGCGGGTGTCGCGGGTGGCCTTCGAACTCGCCCGCGGCCGCAGGAACAAGGTCCACAGCGCCGAGAAGTCCAATGTCATGGAATCGGGCCTGCTGTGGCGCGAGGTGGTCACAGCCCTGCACAAGCGCGACTACGCCGATGTTCAGCTGGAGCATATCCTGGCCGACAACGCCGCCATGCAGCTGGTCCGCGCGCCCACCCAGTTCGACGTGCTGCTGACCGACAATCTGTTCGGCGACATCCTGTCCGACGCCGCCGCCCAGCTGACCGGCTCGCTCGGCATGCTGCCCAGCGCCGCCCTGGGCGAACCCGGACGGCCCGGCCTCTATGAGCCCATCCACGGCTCGGCCCCGGACATCGCGGGCCAGGGCGTGGCCAATCCGCTGGCCGCCATCCTGTCCTTCGAGATGGCTCTGCGCTGGTCGCTCGGCCGCGCCGCCGAGGCCGACCGCCTGGTCAGGGCGGTGGAGACAGCCCTGGCCAACGGCGCCCGCACGCGGGACCTCGGCGGCCAGCTTTCCACCGTCGAGATGGGCGATGCGGTGATTGACGCGTTGTAGTCCCATGACCTCCCCCAACCCGTCATCCCGGACGGCCCAAGGGGCCGATCCGGGACCCGGAATCCTCGCTCCGACCAGCGGGCAGGGAGTCCCGTCCCGCCTGGCTCCCGCCGCGCCGTCGCTTCGCGGCCGCGACCGGGATGACGGCTGACCATGGCCCGCCTCGATCTCCATGAAACCGTCGCCGCCGAGGACCTCCAGGCCTGGCGGGAGAAGCTGATGCGCCCGCCCGGCCCCATGGACCGGGCCGCCCGGCATATGCAGGTCACCATCAACAACCTGATCCCGGAAAAGGTCCATGCGGCGGTGACCAAGGTCATCGCCCATCTGACCCGGGCCATCCTCACCGGGTCGGACGTCACCACCGCCCCGCCGCTGCTGAACGCCTCGCTGCGCGCGCGCGAGGCCCTGGTCCGCCAGCGGATCGTCGCCTACCGCACCATGGCGGCCGCCGAGGGCGGGGTCACCGGGGCCGGCGGCTTCCTGATGGCGGCGGCCGATTTTCCGGTGCTGATCGGCTTCAAGATCAAGCTGCTGTTCGAGATCGCCGGGCTCTACGGCCATGACGGCGAAAGCTGGGACGAGCGGCTCTACATCCTGTCGATCTTCCAGCTGGCCTTCTCCAGCGCCGACCACCGCCAGGCGGTGCTGGCCCGGCTGGAGGCCTGGGACGACGACACCGAGAGCCGTCCCGCCTCCCAAGCCGACTTCGACTGGCGGACCTTCCAGCAGCAGTATCGCGACTACATCGACCTGGCCAAGCTGGCCCAGATGATCCCGGTGATCGGCGCCCCGGTCGGCGCCATCGTCAACTACCGCCTGCTCGACCAGCTGGGCGAGACGGCGATGAACGCCTACCGGATGCGCTGGCTGCGGGCGCGGGCCTGAAGCCGGCAGGACTGGACGGACCGCCCCTTCGCGCCAGATGATGGGGCAAAGGAGACAGCCCATGCCCCTCGATACCCCGTCCGACGAGACCGAACAGCGCGGCGTCAACCAGGACCCCCGCCTGTCCCGCCGGGGCTTTGGCCTCGCCTCCCTAGCGGCCGGCGCGGCCATCGCCGGCCAGGCCGCCGCCGGCGAGAGCGTGATGGAGATGGAGGTCGTCGTCCCCGCGCCGGATGGCGACTGCGACGCGGCCTGGTTCCATGCCGCCGACCGCAAGCCCCGCCCGGGGGTGGTGATGATCACCGATGTGATGGGGCTGCGTCCGGTGTTTCGCCAGATGGGCAAGCGCCTGGCCGCCGCCGGCTACAGCGTCCTGGTTCCCAATGTCTACTACCGCAGCCAGAAGGCCCCGCTGATCACCGGGACCTTCGACTTCTCCAATCCGGCCGACCGCGAAAAGCTCGCCGCACCCCGCGCCCTGCTGACGCCCGACAACGTCACCCGCGACTGCAGCGCCTTCATCGACTGGCTGGATGGCCAGAAGACCGTCAACACCGGGGCCAGGATCGGCTTCACCGGCTACTGCATGGGCGGCGCCATCGTGGTGCGCGCCGCGGCGGCGCGGCCGGACCGCGTCGGCGCCGGCGGCAGCTTCCACGGCGGCGGCCTGACCACCGACGCCCCCGACAGCCCGCACCTGCTGGCCCCGAAGATCAAGGCGGCGATGTACTTCGGCGTGGCCGCCAACGACGACGCCCGCCAGCCGGAGAGCAAGACCCTCCTCAAGGCCGCCTTCGACAAGGCCGGCGTCCCCGCCACCGTCGAGGTCTACAAGGCCAACCACGGCTGGTGCGTCCCGGGCTCGGCCGCCTATGACGAGCCCGAAGCCGAGCGGGCCTGGGCCGAACTGCTGGCGCTGTACAAGGCGGCGCTGGTCTAGCCGCCCGTCGGGAAGGCGAAGACCACCTCGTCGTCCGCGTCCGAAACGCCGCCCGCCGCCTGGTACAGCGCCATGGCGGCGGCGTTGGATCGGTTGGTCGCCACCCACATCTCGTAGCAGCCGCGCGCCGCGGCCAAGGCCTTCATCGCCTCGACCATGGCCCGGCCAGCGCCCTGACGTCGCGCGTCCTCGGCGACGTCGATGGAGTAGAGCAGCAGGGCGTCGCCCTCCGGATGGGCCAGGAAGTGTCCCCAGGCGAAACCGACGGGCTCGGGGGCCATGGCGGCGACGCCGACGAAGCTGGGGTTGCTCAGAAGCTGGCGGCAGCGGTCCGCCGAGGGCCGCTCCTCGCCAATGGCCTCATAGGCCCGGGCCAGCAGGTCCTCGTCGCCCGCCTCGAGAATCCAGGCCTCGACCGTCACCCCAGCACCATCTGGGTCTGGGTGACCAGGCCCACCAGCTTGCCGCCCTCACCCTCGATCCGCGTCTGCCAGACGCTGGTCCGGCCGCCGACGTGCAGCGGGATCGACGTCCCCGTCACCGTCGCCCCGGCCCTGGCGGCGCCCAGGAAGTTGGTCTTGCTCTCGATCGTCGTGGTGTGCTGGCCCGGCGCGAGATTGAGAAAGGCGCCCACCGCCCCCAGGCTGTCGGCGAAGGCCATCACCGCCCCGCCATGCAGGATCGCCCCGGCGGTGCAGAGATCGTCGCGGACCAGCAGCCGGCCGACCACCCGCTCCTTGGTCGCCTCGGTGAACTCAACGCCCATCAGCCTGGCGAACGGCAGGGCGGCGGCGTCGAAGGTCATGGCGAGGCTCCTCTTTCGGGCCAGTCTGCCAGCCCCCCGTCGCCGCCGCCATGACCTCGCGGGTAATCTACTTCTCGCTGTCGAGATGGACCATCAGCGCCGTCGGATAGCGGTCGCCCCTGGCCGCGCCCTTCGGCGCCGCCGCTTCGATAGCCGCCAGATCCGCCGGCGTCAGGGCTGCATTCAACGCCCCCAGGGCCTCGGCCAGCCGTTCCCGCTTGCGGGCCCCGATCAGCGGGAAGATCTCGTCGCCCCGGGCCGCCACCCAGGCGATGGCCAGCTGCGCCGTCGTCACCCCCTTGTCCGCCGCCACCCGGCCCAGCGCCTCGGCGAGCGCCAGGTTGTGGTCGAGGTTCTCGCCCTGGAAGCGCGGGCTGAAGCCGCGGATGTCACGGCCGGCGGCCGGCCGGTCCTTGCTCCAGTGGCCGCTGATCAAGCCCCGGGCCAGCACCCCATAGGCGGTGATCCCGATGCCGAGCTCGCGGCAGGTCGGCAGGATGGCGGCCTCGATGCCCCGGCTGATCAGGGAGTACTCGATCTGCAGGTCGCAGATGTCGTGGGTCGCCGCCGCCTTGCGGATGGTCTCGGCCCCGACTTCCGACAGGCCGATGTGGCGCACATAGCCGGCCTGGACCATCTCGCCGATGGCGCCGATGGTGTCCTCGATCGGCACCTCGGGATCGAGCCGCGAGGGGCGGTAGATGTCGAGATGGTCGACCCGCAGCCGCCGCAGCGACATGGTCAGGAAGTTCTTGATCGCCTTGGGCCGGCAGTCATAGCCGATGAACTGGCCGTCGGGGCCGCGCAGGCCGCCGAACTTGACGCTCAGCTGATAGCGGTCGCGGGCCACGTCCTGCAGGGCCTCGGCCAGCAGCATCTCGTTGTGGCCGCTGCCGTAGAAATCGCCGGTGTCGATCAGGGTGACGCCGGCGTCGAGCGCCGCATGCACGGTGGCGATGCTCTCGGTCCGGTCGGCCGGGCCGTACATGTCGCTCATGCCCATGGCGCCAAGGCCGACTTGGGAAACTTCGGGGCCGGTCCGGCCAAGCTTGCGGGTCTGCATGGTGATCTCTCCTCGACGCGGCCGACCATGGCCGCGTCCTTGGCCGGTCTTATGGCGCCGTGACGACTGTGCGATAATCCATCCGATATGAGACGACCCGTTCGGATATTTGCACAATGATCACGCCTGACCTTGCCGACCTCGACGCCTTCAGCGCCGTGGCCCAGGCCCGGGGCTTTCGCGCCGCCGCCATCCGCCGCCGGGTCTCCGCCTCCAGCCTCAGCCAGGCGGTCAGGCGTCTGGAAGACAGCCTCGGCGTCCGGCTGCTCAACCGCACCACCCGCAGCGTCGGCCTGACCGAGGCGGGCGCCCGCCTGCTGGAACGGCTCGAGCCGGCCCTGGGCGGCGTGGCCAGCGCCCTGGAGGCGGTCAACGCCTTTCGCGATACCCCGCTGGGAATCCTCAGGCTGAACGTTTCCGGCGTCGTCGCCCGGGTGGTCCTGCCGCCCCTGCTGCCCCGCTTCATGGCGGCCAACCCCGGCGTCACCGTCGAGATCGTCTCCGAGGACAGCTTTGTCGACATCTTCGCCGCCGGCTTCGACGCCGGGGTGCGCTTCGAGGAGGCCCTGGAGCAGGACATGATCGCCGTGCCGCTGGGCCCGCCCATGCGCTTCGCCCTGGTCGCCTCCCCGGCCTATCTGGCGGCCAAGGGAACCCCGACCCATCCTTCCGAGGTCGCCGGCCACGCCTGCGTCCGCCACCGCTTTCCCAGCGGCGGGATGACCCCCTGGGAGTTCGAGAAGGACGGCGAGATCCTCCGCGTCAGCCCGGGCCGCGCGCCCCTGATCGCCAACGCGGTCGACACCCTGGTCGCGGCCGCCGTCGACGGCGTCGGCCTGATGTTCACCTTCCCCGATTTCGTCGGGCGGGAACTGGCGGACGGGCGGCTCGTCGAGGTGCTGGCCGACTGGTCACAGCATTTTCCGGGGCCCAGCCTCTATTATCCGGGCCGCCGCCTGGTGCCCGGCCCCCTGCGCGCCTTCATCGACTTCGTGCGCGCCGAGCGGACGGCGGGATGGGTGAAGGAATCTTGACTTGCCGCGCGGATCGGATGGGCGGACGCTGTTCTCCGAGAGGACTTCGCCATGATCAGACCCCTGCTGCCCGCCCTGGCCCTCGCCGCCTTTGCCCTTCCGACTCTGGCCCAGACCCCGCCCGCGCCGGCCCGGCCTCCGCCGGCCTGTCAGGAGCCGGAGCGCCGGCAGTTCGATTTCTGGGTCGGCGAATGGGACGTCTATCCGACCGGCAAGGACACTCTGGTGGCCCATAGCCGGATCGAGAGCCTCTACGGCGGCTGCGCGGTGCGCGAGAACTGGATGCCGCTGAAGGGAACCGGCGGCGGCAGCCTCAACGCCTTCGTCCCGGCCGACAAGGGCTGGCGGCAGACCTGGACCGACTCCAGCGGCGCCTGGGTTGATTTCACCGGCGGCTGGACCGGCGAGGCCATGGAGCTGCAGGGCAGCTGGCCCGGCGCGGTGACCCCCGGCCAGCCAGCCCTGGTCCGGATGACCTACACCAAGGGCGCCGACGGCTCGGTCCGCCAGTTCGGCGAGGGCTCCACCGACGACGGCAAGACCTGGACGCCCAATTTCGACTTCACCTACCGGCCGGCGAAGGCCGGCTAGGTTTGGGGGCGGGAGGCGGCGTTGCTGGCCTTCCCCCATCCGCCCCCGCCCCAGCCGTCACCCCCGGACTTGTTCCGGGGGCCCATACGCGCGGGATCAAGCGGATGACGCAGTGGCCATCGACACAGCCCTCCTCTTCCGAAGCCAGCGTCAATGGACCCCGGAACAAGTCCGGGGTGACGGAATGAAGGAGCGATTGAAGGCGAAGAATGCCGACGACATAGTCCACACCTCCCCGACCGAAGGCAGCCAAACCCCTCACACCACCGCTTCGGCAATCGTGAATTCCGGCGCCTCGACCAGGCCCATGAATTCGCCCATCACCGCCTGGACCACGCCGCCCGGCATGTCCTCGGCGACGAAGCCGGCCAGGTCGGGGATGTCGAACACCTCGATGTAGTCGGCGCTGGGCTGGCCCTCGCCGATCAGCAGGCCGGTCGTGCGGTGGGTGACAAAGCTGCTGACCCGGCGCAGTCCGCGCATGGCCGGATAGTCGGTCGTCCGGACCCAGGCCTCGAACTGCTCGGGCGAAACGCCGGCCTTGAGCTTGTAGGACAGGAACAGCGTCGCCATATCGGTCTCTCCACCAGATGATGACGTTTGACTAGACCGCGACGCCCGCGGCCGAACCGCCCGAAAGGGGGGCTGAAGGCGTCTGCATTTTTCCTTCACTTGCACAGCCGGCGCCGGGGGCGTATCGCTCCCGGCCTTGTATTCAGGAGACTTTGCGATGGGCTACAGAGTGGCCGTCGTCGGCGCCACGGGCAACGTGGGCCGCGAGATGTTCAACATCCTCGAGGAACTGGAATTTCCGGTCGATGAGGTTTTCGCCATCGCCAGCCGGAAATCGGTCGGCATGGAGGTCTCCTTCAAGGACCAGATTCTCAAGTGCAAGGACCTGGAGCAGTTCGACTTCTCCAAGGTCGACCTGGTGCTGATGAGCGCCGGCGGTTCGGTGTCCAAGGCCTGGGGTGAGAAGATCGGCAAGGCCGGTCCCATCGTAATCGACAACTCCAGCCACTTCCGGATGGACCCGGACGTGCCGCTGGTGGTGCCGGAAGTGAACCCCGACGCCATCGAGGGCTTCGCCAGGAAGAACATCATCGCCAACCCCAACTGCACGACGGCGGGGCTGCTGGTGGCGCTGAAGCCGCTGCATGACGCGGCAAAGATCAAGCGGATCGTGGTCTCGACCTATCAGTCGGTGTCCGGCACCGGCAAGGCGGCCATGGACGAGTTGTGGGACCAGACCAAGGGCGTCTTCGTCCTCGGCGCCCCGCCGCCGAAGGTCTACCACAAGCAGATCGCCTTCAATGTGATCCCGCAGTGCGACGTCTTCCTCGACGACGACAGCGGCGACACCAAGGAAGAGCGCAAGATGGCCGACGAGACGCACAAGATGCTCGATCCGGACATCAAGGTCAGCGCCACCTGCGTGCGGGTGCCGGTCTTCGTCGGCCACGGCGAGTCGGTGAACATCGAGTTCCACAACCCGATCACCGACGACGAGGCCCGCGATATCCTGCGCGAGGCCCCCGGGCTGATGGTGATCGACAAGCGCGAGGACGGCGGATACGCCACGCCCAAGGAAGTCCAGGGCGAGTTCCCGGTCTATGTCAGCCGCATCCGCACCGACCCGACCCTGGAGCATGGCCTGAGCCTGTGGGTGGTCTCCGACAACCTGCGCAAGGGCGCCGCCCTCAACGCCGTCCAGATCGCCCAGCTGCTGCACGAGCGCGGCCTGATCGGTCAGAAAGCCCTCGCCTGACGACAACCGCCGCAAGCCGCGGATGGAAATCGGAGGCCCGGGACCCCATCAGGTTCCGGGCCTCTTCTTCTGTTGGCTCCAGTTCCCCGCCTTGGAGTGCGTGACATGCCCGAGACCAGAGATGAAGGCCGCAGCGCCCTGCTCGCGGGCCTGGGCGCCTATGGCGTCTGGGGCTTCCTGCCCCTGTACTTCCACCTGCTGAGCGGCCTCGGCGTCGCCACGCCGGAGATGATCGCCCATCGCACCCTGTGGAGCGTGTTCTGGGCCCTGGGGCTGGTCTGGCTGTCGCGGCAGGGCGCCCAGGTGCGGCGGGTCCTCACCGAGCCGAAGACCATGGGGCTGCTGGCGCTCTCGACCCTGGCCATTCTGGTCAACTGGACCATCTATGTGCTGGCCGTGAACCACGGCAAGGTCATCGAGGCCAGCCTCGGCTACTACATCAACCCCCTGCTCAACATGGCCGTCGGGGCCCTGTTCTTCAAAGAGCGGATGCCCCTGACCGGCAAGATCGCCATCGGCCTGGCCGCCGTCGGCGTGGCGGTGCAGACCGCGTCCCTCGGCCACCTGCCCTATGTTTCCCTCGGCCTGGCGGTCAGCTTCTGCGCCTACGGAGTCCTGCGCAAACAGGTGAAGGCCGACGCCCAGACCGGCCTGTTCGTCGAGTGCCTGTATCTGGCCCTGCCGGGCCTCGCCTATGTTCTGTGGCTGCAATCCAGCGGCCAGGGCCACTTCCTGTCGGGCCCCGGCGTCGCCCTGCTGCTGCTGGCGGCGGGCCCGGCGACGGTGGTCCCCCTGGCCCTGTTCGCCTGGTCGGCGCGGCGCCTCTCCCTGACGGCGCTGGGCTTCCTGCAGTTCATGGCCCCGACCCTGCAGTTCTTCGTCGGCCTGTCCCTGGGCGAGGCATTCACCCCGCTGCGGGCCGTCAGCTTCACCTTCATCTGGGCCGGCGTCGCCGTCTTCGCATGGGGCGCCTGGCGAGCGACGCGGCGCGTGGCGGTGACGGCATAGGGCACGGCTCCCCCTCGGGGAGCGCCGGCGAAGCCGGTGAGGGGGTCCCCAACCAGCGGTCGCCGCCCGCCTGCGGCGCGGTCCCCCTCCCCCAAATCGGCCCTTCGGGCCTGGGGGAGGATCAGGTTAGGGTGGCTCCAGGAGGACCCGAGCGTGATTTCCAGACGGACCCTGATGACGGCCGCGGCCGCGATGCCCCTCATGCCGGCCATGGCCCGGGCGCAGGACAACCCCTTCAACCGCCTGCTGACCGGGGCCGGCGTTCCCGAACAGGCGGTGGTCGGCTACGCCGCCATCGCCTTCCGCAAGCCCGGCGAGATCGCCGCCCGCACCGAGGTCGGCGGCATGGCCGTCGATGGCCTGAGGGCGGGCCGGATCCTGCGGCTGGACTCGCCGATGCGCATCGCCTCCATCTCCAAGCTGGTCACCGCCATCGGCTTCATGCGGCTGCACGAACAGGGCCGCATCGGCCTGGACGACGATGTCTCCGAGCTGCTGAAGTTCACCCTGCGCCACCCGCTGTTCCCCGATGTCGCCATCACCCCCCGCATGCTGCTCAGCCACACCAGCGGCCTGCGCAACGGGCCCAGCTATCCGGTCGGCCTCGGCCGCGAGCTCAAGGAGGCCCTGACGCCGGGCGGGCTGCAGTGGGACGACGGCGCCTGGTTCGGGCCGGCCGACCAGCCGCCGGGCCAGTGGTTCGCCTATGCCGACGTCAACTTCGCCATCATCGCCCAGCTGATCGAGCGGATGACAGGCGAGCGGTTCGACCTCTACATGACCCGCTGGCTGTTCAAGCCGCTGGGCCTGGAGTGCGGCTTCAACTGGAGCGGCGTGTCCCGCCAGTTCCGCAACTATGGCGCCGCCCTCTATCGCAAGGCCCCCTCCGATGACGGCCCCTGGGACGCCAGGGGACCCTGGGTCGCCCAGCTCGACGCCGAGATACCCCCGGAGCCGCAGATCGCCCTGACCCGCGCGCCGGAAGGCGTCGGCATGGGTCCGGACGACTATGAGGGCGGCAACGGCTTTGTCTTCTCGCCCCAGGGCGGCCTGCGCGCCAGCGCCCGCGACCTGGAAGTCATCGCCCGCCTGATCGCCGGCGGCGGCCAGGTCGACACCATCCGCATCCTCAAGCCCGAGACCCAGGCCCTGATGGCGACCCCGGTATGGACCTTCGACCCGGCCGCGCCCAACGGCGATGCCTACGGCGGCGCGATCCTGTCCTACGGCCTCGGCCTGCAGATCCTCACCGACAGCGGCGGCGACAGCCTGTTCCCCGGCTGCGCCGGCTGGATCGGCCACCCCGGCGACGCCTACGGCCTGGTCTCGGGCCTGTGGGTCCAGCCCTCGACCGGCCGGGGTTTCGTCTATCTCGTCAACGGCACGGCCGCCCCGCTGGAGAGCCTGCACGGGCGATCGAAGTTCACGGCGGTGGAAGAGACGATTGCCACGGCGATGGCGACGGCCTAGCGGGGGCTCAACAGCGGGTCGAAATTTATCTCCGCCTTCCCGGCGAAGGCCGGGACCCAGCATATGCGCGAGACTCTCGCGTCTATCTCCCAAATCGACGGCTGAGTCTGGGCCCCGGCCTTCGCCGGGGAGGCGGGTATCCGGCGGACATTCTCGAAGGAAGACAGCTCTGATCAGAGACTGGCGTAGGCCGCCTCGATCAGCCGGCGCGAGCGCGGATCGCCGATCAGGTGGACGTCCTGGCGGTTCATCACATAGCTGCCCGCCAGACCCGCCTCCGGGTCGGCGAAGGCGCAGCTGCCGCCCCAGCCGCTGTGGCCGAAGGTCTGCTCGCCTGGCCCGAAGAAGAAGTTCGGCGGGTTGCGCATGAACCCGGCGCCCCAGCTCAGCTCGAACGGCAGCACCAGGTCCTCGCCCCGGATTTGCTCGGCCCGGGCCTGATCGCGGACGGCGGGCGACAGAACCTTCACATCACCGATGAAGCCGTCCCCGGCCAGGGCGCCCATGAACCGGGCCAGGGCCTTGGCGGTGGCGTGGCCGTTGGCCGAGGGGACTTCCAGCTTGCGCCATTCGGCGCCGCGTCCGTTCGGCGCCGCCCAGGGCGTCAGGAAGGCGGCGCGCTTGGGATCGGTGACCTCGCCGAACCGCGGCAGGGCCGTCGGCGGCTTGAACTCGACAACCCGGCCGTGCTCGCTCTCCGGCAGGCCGATCCACAGATCGAGACCGGCGGGATCGCAGATGTCGGCCTTCAGCGCCGTCCCCAGGCTGCGGCCATCGACCCGGCGGAAGATTTCCCCGGTCAGATAGCCGACGGTCAGGGCGTGATAGCCGCTGGCGCTGCCCGGCGGCCACATCGGCGCCTTGGCGGCCAGCATGCCGCACATGGCCGGGATATCGAACCACAGGGCCGGGTCGATCTGGTCGACAAAGCCGGGAATCCCCGCCTGGTGCGACAGGACCTGGGCCACCGTGACCGCCTGCTTGCCGGCCTGGCCGAACTCGGGCCAGACCTCGGCGACAGGCTGGTCGAAGGCCAGTTTTCCCTGTTCGACCAGCCGGGCGATCATCGTCGCCGCCACCGCCTTGGTGGTCGAATAGACCATGGTCAGGGTGCGGTCGTCGAAGGCGACGCTGCGCGCCTTGTCGGCGAACCCGGCCCACAGATCGACGACCAGTTCGCCGTTCCGCACCAGGGAAAACCGCGCGCCCAGCTCCTGATCAGCGGCGAAATTGGCCTCGAAGGCTTCGCGCACCGGGGCGAAGGCGGGGTCACAGTGACCGTGAATCTCGCTGCTCACGCCAGACGCTCCATGCGGACGGTGGGACTGGCGTTCTTGATCTTGGGTCCGACCGCGACCACCGGCAGCTCCGGCGACTGCCAGATGCCGGCCGCCGCCACGGTTTCGGCCAGGCCGCCGACCGCCCGGGCCAGGCCGTAGGAAGCCGTCTGCCCCTCGATCATCGCCGCGGCGAACAGCGCGGCCAGCAGGTCGCCGGTGCCGCTGGGCACATTGTCCGCCTTCTGATGCGCCGCCAGCCAGGCCTCGCGGCGGTCGGCGTAGACCACGCCGATCTCGCCGCCGCGCTGCACCGATGACACCAGCGCCGGTTTGCCCAGCAGCCGCGCCGCGCGCATTGCCGAGGCCGGGTCGCGCGCGTCGGCGCCGCTCAGCCGCTGCATCTCCCAGGCGTTGGGGGTGATCAGGTCGGCGCGGGGGATCAGGTCGTCCTGGATCGCCTGGGCGATCTCGGCGCTGACGTACAGACCCTTGCCCGCGTCGCCCATCACCGGATCGACGACGACATAGGGCTTGCGGGAAAAGGCGCCCTCGCGCGGGGCTGCCCGCACCGCGTCGATCGCCCGCCCGGCGGCGCGAACCTGCTCGACCGAGGCGAAATAGCCGGTGATGACCAGATCGGTCATGCCGAACAGCCCGTTGGCCTCGATGCCGTCGAGCATGCCCTCGAAGGCCTCGATCGGCACCTGCGCTCCGCCCGGCGCGCCCCATCCGGGATGGCGGCCATAGAGGACCGTCGGCACATGCACCGGGTCGATCTTGAACTGGGCCAGCGCCAGCGCCTGGGCGGACCCGCCCACCCGGCTGCCGGCCACGTGACTGGAAAGAAGGAGCGCCATGGGCATGGCGCAAGGAATTAGCGGAGGCCGGAGATCGTGGCTATGGCCAAAAGCGACGGCCCGCTAATTCGGTGACAGTCACTTTTCTCGATCGCGCCTCGCGGCAACCGCCTCTGTGAAAAGCTAACTCGGTGACAGTCACTTTTTTCAGCCCCGCAGCTCGCGGCAGACAATCCGGCTGGAGAAAAAAGTGACTGTCACCGAAATAGCCCCCACGCCCCCCACTACATCAACGGCTTCCGCCCCCGAGCGGCAACGCTCAACCTTCTGCCCGTGTCGCCCTCCAGCGCCCTGACCCAGTCGGCGGCTCCCACCGGCCGGCCCGTCGAATAGGCGCGACGCAGGGCCTCGACCGCCCGGGGATCGGTCTCCGTCGACAGATAGCCGGCGAAGTCCGCGAACCGGCTGAGCATCGGCGCCACCGTCACCACGCCGTCGTCGCGACCGGCCAGATGCGCCCTGGCGCTCGACCAGACCCAGTCTTCCGCCCGGGCGACCAGGCCCGCCCGGACCGGGTTGAGCGACACATAACGCACCGCCGCCATCAGATGCGCCTCATCCATCACCGAGGAGTTGAACCGCCCCTGCCACAGGTGACCGGTCCAGCCGTTCCGCCGGTTGATCATCGCGGTATAGCGCTTGTGCGGCGTGGCGAAGGTCTGGCGAAGCCCGTCCTCGGTCGAAGGCGCGGCGACAAAGTGAACGTGATTGGGCATCAGGCAATAGGCCCAGATCTCGGTCCCGGAGGCCTTCGCCGCCTCGGAGACGAGCTTCAGGTAATATCGCCAGTCGCCGTCCTCGTGGAACACGCGCTGGGCGCGGTTCCCCCTCTGGGTGACGTGGTGCGGCAGGCCCGGGATGACGACGCGCGCAAGCCTGGCCATCTCTCCTCCGATCAGCCAGCGGTTTGGTAGGTCACCTTTTTCCGGATCGCGCCGAGGTGCAACCGTCTCCGAAAGCTATTTCGGTGATTTCGGTGACAGTCACTTTTTTCCGCCTCGCGACTGGGGCCGACAGCACTGTTGGAGAAAAAAGTGACTGTCACCGAAATAGCCCCCACGCAGCGCAACGAAAAGGGCGGGAGCCTGCGCCCCCGCCCTTTCCGGTCACCGATGAGGTGAACCCTAGTAGCGGTAGTGATCCGGCTTGAACGGCCCGGCTTCCGGCACGCCGATGTAGTCGGCCTGGTCCTTGCGCAGGGTGGTCAGCTTGGCGCCCAGCTTGCCGAGGTGGAGCATGGCCACCTTCTCGTCGAGGTGCTTGGGCAGGGTGTAGACCTGGTTTTCATAGGCCTTGCGGTTGGTCCACAGTTCCAGCTGGGCCAGGGTCTGGTTGGTGAAGCTGGCGCTCATCACGAAGCTGGGGTGGCCGGTGGCGTTGCCGAGGTTCACCAGGCGGCCTTCCGACAGCAGGATGATCTTCTTGCCATCGGGGAATTCCACGTGGTGGACCTGCGGCTTGATCTCGTCCCACTTGAAGTTCTTCAGGCCGGCGACCTGAATTTCGCTGTCGAAGTGGCCGATGTTGCAGACGATGGCGTTGTTCTTCATCGCCCGCATGTCGTCGACGGTGATGACGTCCTTGTTGCCGGTGGCGGTGACGAAGATGTCGGCGCTGGCGGCGACGTCCTGCAGGGTCTGGACCTCATAGCCTTCCATCGCCGCCTGCAGGGCGCAGATCGGGTCGACCTCGGTGACGATCACCCGGGCACCGCCGTTGCGCAGCGAGGCGGCCGAGCCCTTGCCCACGTCGCCATAGCCGCAGACCACGGCGACCTTGCCGGCCAGCATCACGTCGGTGCCGCGGCGGATGGCGTCGACCAGGCTCTCGCGGCAGCCATAGAGGTTGTCGAACTTGGACTTGGTGACGCTGTCGTTGACGTTGATGGCCGGGAACGGCAGCTCGCCCTTGGCGGCCATCTGGTAGAGGCGATGGACGCCCGTGGTGGTTTCTTCCGAAACGCCGGTGATGGCGTCGCGGATGGCGCTGTAGAAGCCGGGCTTTTCGGCGATGTACTTCTTCATCACCGCGAACAGGGCTTCTTCTTCCTCGTTCTGCGGATTGGCCAGGACGCTGATGTCCTTCTCGGCCTTGGGGCCCAGAACACAGAGCAGGGTCGCGTCGCCGCCGTCGTCGAGGATCAGGTTGGGGTAGCCGCCGTCGTGCCACTCGAAAATCTTGTGGGCGTACTCCCAGTACTCGACCAGGGTCTCGCCCTTGAGGGCGAACACCGGGGTGCCGGTCGCGGCGATGGCGGCGGCGGCGTGGTCTTGGGTCGAGAAGATGTTGCAGCTGGCCCAGCGGACCTCGGCGCCCAGCGCCTGCAGGGTCTCGATCAGCACCGCCGTCTGGATGGTCATGTGAAGCGAGCCGGCGATGCGGGCGCCCTTCAGCGGCTGGTCCTTGCCGAACTCCTCGCGGGTCGCCATCAGGCCGGGCATTTCGGTCTCGGCGATGTCGATTTCCTTGCGGCCGTAATCGGCCAGGGAAATATCGCGCACGATGTAGTCGGCCACGGGATGCTCCTTGCGGCGAAAGATGATTGGCCGCGTCTATAGCCTCCGGGGGCCGTTGGGGCAACCTGGATATAAAGATATCCTTATATCTCTCCGATCCGGATTTGCTGGCGCGCCGCCGACGAGTCGCTAGGCTGGTCCGCGAGACCTCGGGGAGCGCATGTCATGTTCGGGCAAATGAAATTTCTGGCCGCCTTCGCGGCTGTCGCCCTGCTGGCCGGATCGGCCGCCGCGCGGGTGGAGCCGAAGGGGCCGGTGACCCTGATCTACGCCGGAACCCTGCTCGACCGCCCCGGACAGGCCCCGCGCAAGGCCGCCACCCTGGTCATCCGGGGCGAGACCATCGAGGCGGTCAGGGACGGCTATGTCGACGCCGCGGCCTATCCCGGCGCCACCGTTCTCGACTTCAGGGACCGCTTCGTCATGCCCGGCATGATCGACAGCCACGTCCACCTCGACAGCGACCGCGCCGGCGTCGACGGCCTGGTCGCCGGCATCACCGAGTCGATCCCCACCCACGCCTATGAAGCCCAGGTCAACGCCCGCAAGACCCTGCTGGCCGGCTTCACCACCGTCCGCAACCTGGGCAGCGGCGACGGCGTGACCCTGGCCCTGCGCGACGCCATCGCCAAAGGCTGGGTCGACGGCCCCCGCATCATCGACGCCGGCAGCGCCATCTCCACCAGCTCCGGCCACATGGACGGCCGGCTCGGCCTCAATGACCAGTTCCGCGAGGCCATCGACATCGACAATGTCTGCGACGGCCCCGAAAGCTGCCGCCGCGCGGTGCGGATGCAGGTCAGCCGGGGCGTCGACGTGATCAAGATCGCCACCACCGGCGGGGTCAACAGCGTGCTCGGCGCCGGCGTCGGCCAGCAGATGTTCGACGACGAGGCCAAGGCCCTGATCGACACCGCCCACCTCTACGGCAAGAAGGTCGCCGTCCACGCCCACGGCGCCGACGGCATCAAGCTGGCCCTGACCTACGGCGCCGACAGCATCGAGCACGGCACCCTGATGGACGAGGACGCCATCAAACTGTTCCTCAAGACGGGCGCCTACTACGTGCCGACCCTGTCGACGGTGAACGGCTACAAGGAGCGGCTGGCCAACAATCCGGACGCCTACACCCCGGCGGTGCGGGCCAAGATCGAATGGCGCATCGGCATCACCGGCAAGAGCCTCAAGGCCTGCTATCCCCGCGGCGTGAAGATCGCCTTCGGCACCGACGCCGGGGTCTCCAAGCACGGCCGCAACGCCGATGAGTTCGAGCTGATGGTCCAGTACGGCATGACCCCGATGGCCGCCATCCAGGCCGCCACCGTCAACGCCGCCGACCTGCTGGGCCTGTCCGACATCGTCGGCAGCCTGGAACCGGGCAAGCAGGCCGACATCATCGCCGTGTCGGGTGACCCGTTGACCGACGTGCGGGTTCTGAAGAGCGTGGGCTTTGTCATGAAGGGCGGGAAAATCTACAAGGGCTGACCCTCCCCTAAATTCCGATCATCCCGACGAAAGTCGGGGCCCAGCTGGCAAACCAGAAGACAGGCTGGCGCTGATCAGACCTGAACCCGTTCCACCGGTGGACACTGGGTCCCGACTTTCGTCGGGATGATCGGAGGGGTGGGGTGTCGGTGCGTGAGGGTTCCCCTCTCCGCCCCCAGACTCTACAACGCCCCCGCCTGCCCCCAGACCGAGGTTATCCATGAACGCCCCCGTCCAGTTCGCCGATCCCGCCCAGCCCCGCCACGACTGGGAAAAGTCCGAGATCGAGGCGCTGTTCGAGCTGCCCTTCATGGAACTGGTCTTCCAGGCGGCCCAGGTGCACCGCCGCTGGTTCGACCCCAGCGAATTGCAGCTGTCCCAGCTGCTGTCGGTGAAGACCGGCGGCTGCGCCGAGAACTGCGGCTACTGCAGCCAGTCGGCCAGCTTCAAGACCGGCCTGCAGGCCAGCAAGCTGATGGATCCCGAGACGGTGATCGCCGCGGCGAAAGCCGCCCAGGCCGGCGGCGCCCAGCGCTTCTGCATGGGCGCGGCCTGGCGCGACCTCAAGGACCGCGACCTGCCCAGGGTCGCCGAGATGATCGGCGGGGTGAAGGCCCTGGGTCTCGAGACCTGCGCCACCCTCGGCATGCTCACCGCCGACCAGGCCGTGGCCCTGAAAGAGGCCGGCCTCGACTACTACAACCACAACCTCGACACCTCGCCCGAGTATTACGGCGAGGTCGTCACCACCCGCACCTATCAGGACCGGCTGGACACGCTGGCCCACGTCCGCGACGCCGGCATGTCGACCTGCTGCGGCGGCATCGTCGGCATGGGCGAGACCCGGTCCGACCGCGCCGGCCTGCTGCACCAGCTGGCCACCCTGCCGGCCCACCCCGACAGCCTGCCGGTCAACGCCCTGGTCCCCGTCGGCGGCACCCCGCTGGGCGACAGGATCAAGGCTGAAGGCGAACTGGACGGCATCGAGTTTGTCCGCACCATCGCCGTCTCCCGCCTCGTCTGCCCCAAATCCATGGTCCGCCTCTCGGCCGGCCGAGAAGGCATGAGCAAGGAACTTCAGGCCCTCTGCTTCCTGGCCGGCGCCAACTCCATCTTCGTCGGCGGCAAGCTGCTGACCACGCCCCTGCCCGGCATGGACGAAGACAGCCTGATGCTGGCCGACCTCGGCATGCGGCCAATGACGATGACGGCCTGATCCAAGTAGCTATTTCGGTGACAGTCACTTTTTTCAGGCCCGCCGATGTCGCCACCACCGCGCTGTGGAAAAAAGTGACTGTCACCGAATTAGCCCCCACCGCCCCCCGCAGCATGACAAAACCGTAATGCAACTGCGCCGCCATTCCCCCTAGGTTGCGGCATCCGCGGGGGCGTCCCCGCCTGCTCTTGCCCGGGGGACTTTCATGCATCTCGCCAAACGCCTTGTCGCGGCGACCGCCGTCTGCGCCATTCTCGCCGCGCCGATGATGGCGCCGGCCGCGGCCCTGGCCGCGCCGAAGGCCAGGCCGGCGGCCGCGGCCGACCAGGCCCTGCCCAGCATCGACATCCCCTATACCAGGTTCACCCTGCCCAACGGGCTGACGGTCATCGTCCATGAGGACCACAAGGCGCCGATCGTGGCGGTCAACATCTGGTACCACGTCGGCGCCAAGAACGAGCCGCCCGGCAAGACCGGCTTCGCCCACCTGTTCGAGCACCTGATGTTCAACGGCTCGGAGAACTTCAACACCGACTGGTTCAAGGCGCTGGAAAAGCTGGGCGCCACCGACATGAACGGCACCACCAACCAGGACCGCACCAACTATTTCGAGAACGTCCCCACCGCCGCCCTCGACCAGGTCCTGTGGCTGGAGAGCGACCGCATGGGCTGGCTGACCGGGGCCATCGACCAGGCCAAGCTCGATGAGCAGCGCGGCGTCGTCCAGAACGAGAAGCGCCAGGGCCAGAACCAGCCCTACTCCATCGCCTGGGACATCATCACCGAAAGCACCTACGACCGCGACCACCCCTACGGCCACACCGTCATCGGCTCGATGAAGGACCTCGACAACGCCAGCGTCGAAGACGTCAAGGAGTGGTTCAAGACCTACTACGGCCCCTCCAACGCCACCCTGGTTCTCGCCGGCGACATCACCGTCGAGGAGGCCAAGGCCAAGGCCATGAAATACTTCGGCGACATCCCCTCGGGTCCGCCGGTGGCCCGCCAGAAGGTCTGGGTCGCCAAGCGCTCGGGCAGCCAGCGCGCCGAGGTCCAGGACCGCGTCGCCCAGGCCCGCTGGTACCGCGTCTGGAACGCGCCGGAAGCGGGCAGCGAGGACGCCGACCTCCTCAGCCTGCTCAGCGACGTCCTGGCCTCCGACAAGACCGCCCGCCTCTACAAGCGCCTGGTCTATGACGAGCAGATCGCCACCAACGTCACCGCCTTCCTCTCCGAGGGCGAGATCGGCTCCACCTTCCACATCCAGGTCACCGCCAAGCCCGGCGTCGGCCTCGACCAGATCGAGAAGGTCGTCGAGGAAGAGATGGCCAAACTCCTGGCCGAGGGCCCGACCCAGCAGGAACTGGACAAGATCAAGGTCGACCGCCTGGCCGGCTTCGTCCGCGGCGCCGAGCGCATCGGCGGCTTCGGCGGCAAGTCCGACATCCTGGCCGAGAGCCAGGTGTTCCGCGGCTCGCCCGACGCCTACCAGACCACCCTGGCCCGCTGGAAGGCGGCCACCCCCGCCCAGGTCAAGGCGGCGGGCGTGCGCTGGCTGTCGGACGGCGACTTCACCCTTGACCTGACGCCCTTCGCCCCGAAGGAAACCACCCTGCCCGAGGGCAAGCGCGCGCCGGCCCCGCCGGTCGGCCAGATCGCCGCCCCGGCCTTCGACAAATACGAGACCGCCACCCTGTCGAATGGCATGAAGGTGATGCTGGTCCGCCGCACCGCGGTGCCTGTGGTTCAGCTGAACATGATCTTCCCCGGCGGCTCGGCGGGCATGCCGCCCGAGGACCACACCGTCGCCAGCCTGGCGATGAGCATGATGGACGAGGGCGCCGGCGACCGCGACGCCCTGACCATCAGCCGCCAGCAATCGGAACTGGGCGCCAATCTGCGCACCAGTGGCGGGACCCTGTTCTCGACCGTCTCCCTGTCGGCCCTGAAGGCCAAGCTTGGTCCCTCGCTGGATCTGATGGCCGATGTGGTGCTGCGTCCGACCTTCCCGCAGGCCGAACTGGACCGGCAGAAGAAGCTGGCCATCGCCGGCCTGCAGCGCTCCAAGCAACAGCCGCAGAGTATCGCCTTCCGGGTCTTCGGTGAAAAGGTTTACGGCCCCGACCACCCCTACGGGGCCATCGACACCGAGGAGTCGATCAGCAGCGTCACCCGCGATGACCTGATCGCCTTCCACAAGGCCCAGCTCAATCCCAACGGCGCCATGCTGGTGGCCGTCGGCGACATCACCATGCCCGAACTGGTCGCGGCGATGGAGCCCCGCTTCGGCGGCTGGACCTCGCCGACCCCGGCGACCCGCGCCACCGTGCCGCCGCCCACGCCGGCGCCCAGGGCCATCTATCTGATCGACAAGCCCGGCGCCCAGCAGTCCACCATCCTGGCGGCCATGCCGGCCCCGGCCCGTGACGAGACCGACGAGCGGGCCGTCGAGCTGATGAACAACGTCTTCGGCGGCGCCTTTGTCAGCCGCCTCAACATGAACCTGCGGGAGGACAAGCACTGGTCCTACGGCGCCAGCAGCTTCATGGTCGGCTCCCTCGGCCCGCGCGCCTTCGTCGCCTACGCCGGGGTCCAGACCGACAAGACAAAGGAGTCGATGGTCGAGTTCAGGAAGGAGCTGGACAACGCGGTCGGCGCCACGCCGATCACCGCCGAGGAACTGGCCAAGGCCCAGACCGACATGATCCAGTCTCTGCCCGGCCAGTGGGAAACCGGCGGCGCCGTCGCCGGCTCGCTGTCGACCCTCTACACCCTCGAGCGCCCGGCCGACTTCTGGGACGGCTACGCCTCCGGCCTGCGGGCCGTCGACGTGCCGGCGATCAACGCCGCGGCGAAGAAGATCATCAAGCCCGGGGATGTGATCTGGGTCGTGGTCGGCGATCGCGCCAAGATCGAAAAGGACCTCCAGAGCCTCGGCTTCGGCCCGGTCATCGTCGTCGACGCCGACGGCAATCCGGTGAAGTAGCCAGCGCCCTTCTCCCGCTCGCCGGGAGAAGGTGGCCCGAAGGGCCGGATGAGGGCAGCGCCGGCTTTCAAGGGCTGTCGCTGCCCTCCTCGTTTTCACCCTCACCGCTAATTCTGTGACAGTCACTTTTTTCTACCGCCCGGAGGCGGCGACACCTGCCGGGCCGAAAAAAGTGACTGTCACCGAATTAGCCACCGCCGGCTTCAAAAGGCTGGCGCCGCCTTCCTCGTCCCCCCCCCCCCCCGTCATCCCGGACGCCCGCAGGGCGAGCCGGGACCCAGGAGGGACAGCGCGCGATCATCAACGCCCTGGGTCCCGGCGCTCCGCGCCAGGCGCTACGGCCGGGATGACGGAACAGGAGACCCCGCTCACCCCACCGCCGGCCCTACCGCGCCCCGTCCACCAGCCGCGACATCGCCTCCAGATAGGCGGCGAACGCCTTGCGGCCGCTGTCGGTCAGGCTGACCCTTGTCAGCGGCTTGCGGTCGACGAAGCTCTTGTAGATGGCCACATAGCCGGCGTCCTCCAGCTTTCGCAGGTGGGCCGACAGGTTGCCGTCGGTGGCCTGCAGTTTGGCCTTCAGGCCGTTGAAATCCGCCGAGGCGGCGCCCGAGAGATAGGCCATCACCCCCAGCCGCACCCGGCCGTGGATCACCTCGTCGATCTTCTCGATGTCGAACTCGTCCATCACGCAACCCTCTCTAGATCGTGTCGGAGGGTTCCTGGCGGAGCAGGATCAGGCCCGGGACAAGGGCCAGTAGCAGCAGGGCGACGGCATAGGCCAGCATCTGGTAGGGACTGGCGGCCATCAGCCCCATGACGACCGCCCCGCCGAAGGAGCCGAGCGCGACGATGCGCAGCCAGAGCTTGCCGGTCAGATCGGCCGCGACGCTCCAGGCCGACCCGTAGAGGGCCAGGATGATCACCGGGATGATCGCCAGCACCTGGGTGCTGCCGGTCACCTTGACCATGGCCAGGGTCGCCAGAAAGGTGGCGAAGATGGCGAAACCGACCGCCGACCAGGCCGATCCCACCGCCCTGTTGAGCGCCGAACGGGCGCCGGGCTGGCGACTGGCGCGGCGAATGATCTGGAAACAGACGACGCCGAACAGCACCCCGGCGACCGGCCAGTTGGCCATGGCCACCTTCTGGGAAACCTTCAGCATCCCGGTCTCGATCATCCAGTGAACCAGGGCGGCCACGCCGAAGATCAGCCCCGCGGCGGCGGTTACCCCGCCGCCCAGCAGCGGAACCTGGCTGCCCTCCTCGGCCAGGGCGCGCATGAAGGCGATGTCGTCCCTGACGGACTGAAGCTGATCCTTGGTCATCGGCGGGATCCTCCTTGGCGAAACCAATGTCGTTGCCGGCTGGAATACCGCCGACACTTTGCAATGTAAAGTGCTTTTTCATGGACGGCCCCTGCGGCGCCCTGCCTCCCTGTCGCCAGGGAGAACCGCCATGTCCAGCCAGCCGATCCTGCATCACTTCGAGGCCTCGCCGTTTTCCGAGAAGGTGCGCCTGTTGTTCGGCCTCAAGGGCCTGGCCTGGACCTCGGTCGAGATCCCCTCCCTGATGCCCAAGCCCGACTACACGCCGCTGACCGGCGGCTATCGCCGCACGCCGTCGCTACAGATCGGGGCCGATGTCTATTGCGACACCCAGGTGATCCTGGCCGAGCTGGAGGCCCGCTATCCGGCCCCGCCCCTGGTGCGCGGCGGTCTCGACTGGGCGATCAACCTCTGGGCCGACCGATTGTTCTTCCAGACCACCGTGCCGATCATCTTCGGCGAGCTGGGCGAGCACGTTCCGGCCGCCTTCATCAAGGACCGCGAGGCGCTCAGCGGCCGCCCCTTCGACGTCAAGGCGATGAAGGCCGCCGCCCTGCCCCTGTCCGGCCAGTGGCGCGCCCAGGCCGCCTGGATCGACGCCCAGCTCGACAAGGGCGACTGGCTGTCCGGTCCGCAGGCGGGGCTCGCCGACGTCGCCGCCTGGATGAATGTCTGGTTCCTCGGCCGCAATCTTCCGGACATGCTGGAGCGGCTGACCAGCGGCTTTGATCGCCTGGCGGCCTGGCGCGCCCGGCTCGCCGCCGTGGGCCACGGGACCCGGACCGAGATGACCGGTCCCGAAGCCCTCGCCGTCGCCCGCGCGGCCGAGCCGGCCCCGGCGCCGCACCACGACGCGGCCAATCCCCAGCTGCTGGCGCCTGGCGCGGCGGTGACGGTGATGGCCGACGACTACGGCCGCGACCCGGTGCACGGAACCCTGGTCGCGGCGACCCTCGACCGGGTCGTCATCGCCAGGGAGGATCCGGCGGTCGGCAAGGTGCACGCCCACTTCCCGCGAACCGGCTACCTGGTCTTCGCCGCCTGAAGCCCCGCCAGGTTTCACCCGGATGAAAATCGACGACGCCGGTCCGGAGCCGCCGCCGGCGCGCCGTCATCGCCCGGTTTCCGGCAATATCTTGGGTCGCTTCAGGCCCCCACCTTGTCAGGCTTTGGCCCCCTTCGGCGGGCCGGCCGCCCCCCCCTCGCCCCCCCCTTGGCGCCCCTTGTCCCCCGCCCTTGGCCCGCTTCCGAACCCCCGCCGACCAACCGGAAACCCCGGCGAATACAGGCCGCCGCCGGGCGCGGACGCCTCCGTCCCCTCCGTTTGCGTTATAATGGGTGGGGCGCTTCGATAAGCCCTACAGCTTGAACTCGCCGGCCAGCAGTTTGGCGTGGGAGGCCTTGGTCAGTTTGACATAGGCCTTGCGGACCGGGTTCTTGAAATAGATCGGGTCCTTGGTCCTGCCCGGATCGAAGCCCTCCTCGACGAGGTCGACCTTGCGATACTTGAAGGTGCCGGTGGTCTCGATCTGGCGCTGCAGGCGAATGAAGATCGGCTGGGCGTAGGCCGGCATATTGGCCTCGACCTGTGTATGCAGCGCCTTGATGTCGAAGTCGTCGTCGACGGTCAGGGCCGCCATGCCGGCGCGGCCGTCCTGTCCGGGCACGGCGACGCCATACACATTGGCCTCCAGCACCCCGGGCAGCTGGGCCAGCTGCTCGGCCACCTCGCTGGTGGCGACGTTCTCCCCCTTCCAGCGGAAGGTGTCGCCGATGCGGTCGACGAAATAGATGTAGCCGTCCTCGTCGCGCCGCATCAGGTCGCCGGTGCGGAACCAGGCGTCGCCGGGCTCGAAGACGTCGTGCAGGATCTTCTTCTCGGTGGCCGCCTTGTCGGCGTAGCCGGTGAAGTTGGTGCGGGCGTCGGAGGTGTCGATCTTGCCGATGCACTCCCCCACCTGGCCCGCGCCGCACTCGATGCACAGGCCGTTGGGACCGCGGATCGGCTCCTCGGTCTCCAGGTCGAACTGCACGATGCGGGCGTTGACCCGCTTGCGCAGGTATTTGGGGATCCGCCCGATCGCTCCGACCTTGCCGTCGAAGTTGAACATCGAGACGTTGCCTTCGGTGGCGCCGTAGAACTCCAGCACCTCGGGAATATGGAAACGCGCCTGCAGCTCGGTCCAGACATCGCCCCGCAAGCCGTTGCCGAAGGCCATCCGCAGCTTGTGGGACCGTTCCTGCGCATCCTCCGGCGCATTGACCAGATAGCGGCACAGCTCGCCGATATAGACGAACATGGTGCAGTTCTCAGCCGCGACATCCGACCAGAAGTGGGTGGTGGAGAACTTGCGGCGCAGCACGATCGAGCCGCCGGTCAGCAGCCCGGCCCCCATGGCGCACAGGCCGCCGGTGGCGTGATACAGCGGCAGCACCTGATAGATGCGGTCGGACTTCAGCGCCCCGGTCGCCCCGGCGAAGCCGCGCATGTAGAGCTGGGCGCGCATGTGGTTGATGCGGGCGGCCTTGGGCAGGCCGGTGGTGCCGCTGGTGTAGATGAACAGCGCGGTGTCCTTGGCCCGGATATCGCCGCGGGCGGTCAGCCGGTCCGGCCGCAACTGGCTGCAGCTCTTCAGCGCCGTCGTCAGGTCGCGGCGATCGCCGCTGACCGGGCCCAGGGTCCACTGGTTCATGTGCCGGGCCAGCTGCCCCCGCGCCGCCTCGAAGACCGGGCTGGTCTCGGCGTCGACGATGCAGTGCAGGGCTCCGGAGATGTTCAGGCAATGGGCCAGGGCGGCGCCGGCGAGGTTGTTGTTGATCAGGGCCGTGGCGATCCCGACCTTGGTCAGGCCATACCAGATCGGCAGGTATTCCATGCGGTTGGGCATGAACAGCGCCACCGTCTCGCCCCGGGTGATCCCCTGGCCCTTGGCCCAGTGGGCGTAGCGATTGGCGATCTGGTCCACCTCCCGATAGGTGATGGTCCGTCCCTCGAAGGTAATGGCGGGCCGGTCGCCGTGCTCGTCGACGGCCTTCTCGAGGTCGTCGCAGATCAGGGTTGCGGAGTCGGGCGCGATGGGCTTGACCCATTTCAGCGTGCGGCGAAGCCCCTGGAAGAACTTCCACTCTCGCGCCAATCGCGCCTGCAGCTTCATGGACCGGCCCCTCCGCTTCGCTACCCGAGCAATGCCCGCCCGGTTCGGCGCGGGTCAAGCCGAGCTTGGCGCAAAGCCCTTGAGGGGGCGTGAACGTGGCGCAAAGTCCTCACCTGACAGGCGAGTTTCCGGCGCTTCCGGGCGGATTTCGTGGCCAAAGCGAGGCAAGAAACCGGCCCAATAATGATCGGGGATACTTGCCGCTATCCAGGGCAAATTAAATCATGTCCGGGACCTCAGCCCGACAACCGTTGAAATACATGGCCTTTTTCAGGACTTCGGAGCATTAATACGCCTGTTCGCGGGAAATTCCCCGGAACCCTTCTCCAATGCTGTCGTTTGGCTCTGGCTCGATAAGCAAAGAGGAGGCTGTTATGGCCATCTACCGTGAAACTGCCCGTGAACTGTTCGGCGGACCGGCCCCGTTGGCCGATCGCCCGGTTACGGCCCGCACCCGCACTGCCCCGGCCGCCAAGGCGCCGGCGGCGGCGACCACCGCCCCCCGGGCTGACGCCGTCCGCCAAACCGCGCCGGTCAGCGAACCGGCCTTCGCGCCCCTCACCCCCGACGCCCGGACCGGCGCCCGCAAGACCAGCGGCGCGGCCAAGCCGCTGATGCTGGCCGCCGTGGCCGGCGTGATCGCGCTCGGCGCCGGCGCTGTTCTGCTGATGAACGGCTCCAACAGCTCGCCGCCCTCGGAGGGCCTGATGACCACCACGACCGCCCCGGTCGCACCCGCTCCGGTGGAGACGGCCCCGGCTCCGGCCGAGACCGCCGCCAGCACGCCCGCTCCGGCGATCGAGGAGACCGCCGCGGCCCCCGCCCCGGCTCCGACCTCGGCCAAGCCGGCCCCGGTTCGCCGGGCCGCCCGGACCACGACGCCCGAGGCCGCGACGCCCAGGACCGCGCCGCCGGTCGCGCCTGAAGCAGCCCTTCCCAACGCGCCGGTCCCCTATACCCGGACCACGCCGGCCACGGAGGCTCCGCCGCCCCCGTCCCTGGGCGCGCCGCAGGAGGTGATCGTGGCCCCGACCCCGACCACGCCGGTTCCGCCGCCGCCGATCATCGCCCCAGCCCCGACCGGCGCGCCGTCGACCGACCCCGCGCCCACGCCGCAGTAACGGCTCAGGCCGGCTTGATCCCCCGCTGAAACGACTGGGGCGGCTCCTCGCGGAGCCGCCCCTTTTTCATCTTCAATCGGGTCGGCGCCCTAGCCGATGGCCCCGAAACACCAGGCCAGGATCGACTTCTGGGCATGGATGCGGTTCTCGGCCTCGTCCCAGACCACCGAACGCGGACCGTCCATCACCGCGTCGGTGACTTCCTCGCCGCGGTGCGCCGGCAGGCAGTGCATGAAGATGGCGTCCTTGTCGGCCCGCTCCATCAGGGCGTCGTCGACCTGATAGGGCTCCAGCGCATCGAGGCGCGCCTCGCCGTCGGTATCGCCCATCGACACCCAGGTGTCGGCGATCACGCAGTGAGCGCCCCGAACCGCCGCCGCCGGATCCTCGGTCATCTCCACCCGGCCCTGCTGCTCGGCGGCGCGGGCCAGGTCCATCAGGTCGGGGTGATAGGCCGTCGGACAGGCGATGTTCAGCTTGAACCCGAACTTCGACGCCGCCTGGATGAAGGTGGCGCAGACATTGTTGCCGTCGCCGACCCAGGCCAGGGTCTTGCCCGCCACCGGCCCCAGCTTCTCCTCGAAGGTCAGCAGGTCGGCGAGGATCTGGCAGGGGTGGCTCTTGTCGGTCAGGCCGTTGATCACCGGCACCGAGCTGTTCTGGGCGAACCGCTGGACGTCCTCGTGGCGGTTGGCGCGGATCATCACCGCATCGACCATCCGCGACAGCACCTTGGCGGTGTCGTCGATCGGCTCGCCCCGGCCCAGCTGCATGTCGGCGGCGTTGGATATCAGCGTCGCCCCGCCCAGCTGGACCATGGCCGCGTCAAAGGAAAACCGCGTCCGGGTCGAATGCTTCTCGAAGATCATCGCCAGGCGACGGCCCTTGGCCGGCGTGTCATGGTCGACCATGCCGGTGGTCCAGCCGCGGCGCGAGGCCTTGCGGGTGTGGGCGTCGTCGAGGATGGCCCGCAGATCGGCGGACTCCAGCTTCCACAGGTCGATGAAGTGGCGCGGCTGACTCATGCGGACGCCTTCGCCCGCGCCACTTCGCAGGTCTTTTCAAGCAGTTCGATGGCCTCGCGGGCCTCCTCCTGGGTGATCAGCAGCGAGGGCAGCAGCCGCACCAGATTGTCGCCGCCGCCGGCCACCAGCAGGCCCTGGTCGCGGGCCAGGCCCATGAATTCGCGGTTGTTGGGGATCAGCTTCAGCCCGATCAGCAGGCCCTTGCCGCGGATCTCGCTGATCACGTCCGGGAAGCGGTCCTTCAGGCCCGACAGCTGCTGGACGAAGTAGCCGGAGACGTCGCGGACATGCTGCAGGGTCTCGGGCTTGGAAATCTCGCCGAACGCCGCCAGGCCGACGGCCATGGCCAGCGGGTTGCCGCCGAAGGTCGAGCCGTGGACGCCGACGGTCATGCCCTTGGCCGCTTCCGCCGAGGCCAGGCAGGCGCCGACCGGGAAGCCGCCGCCCAGCGCCTTGGCCACGCACATGATGTCGGGCGCGGCGTCCTCGGCCCACTCATGGGCGAACAGCTTGCCGGTCCGGCCCATGCCGCACTGGACCTCGTCGAAGATCACCAACACGCCATGCTCGCGGGTCAGCTGCCGCAGGCCGGTCAGGCAGTACTCCGGCATCGGCCGCGCGCCGCCCTCGCCCTGCACCGGCTCGACGATGATCGCCGCCGTGGTCGGGTCGGCGATCGCCGCCTTCAGGGCGTCATGGTCGCCCCATTTCAGCTGCTGATAGTTGGGCAGGCGCGGGCCGAAACCCTCGACATAGCCGGGGTTTCCGGCGGCGTTGATGGCGGCGTAGGAGCGGCCGTGGAAGCTGCCGTCAAAGCCGTAGATCACCACCCGCTCGGGCTGGCCGTTGGCGGTGTGGTACTTGCGGGCGGTCTTCAGGGCGCATTCGATGGCCTCGGTGCCGCTGTTGGTGAAGAACACCGCGTCGGCGAAGGTCGCCTCGCACAGCTTGCCGGCCAGCTCTTCCTGACCGGGAATGCGGAAGATGTTGGAGACGTGCCACAGCTTGTCGGCCTGGGCTTTGAGCGCCTCGACCAGGATCGGATTGCAGTGGCCCAGGCCGTTGGTGGCGATGCCCGCCACGCAGTCGAGATAGGCCCGGCCGTCCTCGTCCCACAGTCGCACGCCCTCGCCTCGCGCGACGGCCAGCGGGGCGCGGTTGTAGACGCCCATGATGTGGTCGTTGACGGGCTTGGCGGACGCGGAAGTGGTCAAGGGAGCCTCCAAAAGATCAAGCCCCGCGCCTTGTGGCGCGGGGACTGTAGAAGGCTTGGCGTTGTCGCGGCGGAACGCCGCGATGTCAATGAGTCAGGGCCGGTTGGGCGAAGGCCCGGGCCACCGAGTCCGGCGTATAGAACGCCAGATACCGGCGCGTGCCCTCGGGCGGCAGCACTTCGATCATGATCCGGTTGTCGACCCACAGTTCGACCAGGTCGAAGAATGGGCCGCGCTGGGCGTGAATGGCGCGCCAGCCCTGAGATTGTCCGAGGGCGATGATCTCCTCGATCGACAGGGCGCTGGTCAGGGCGACATGGAAGCCGCTGGCCGCCTGCGGCGCGCCGTCCTGCCGGATCTGGCTCTCCCAGGGCTCGTCGCCGGGCTGGCGGGAGACGAAATCGGGGTCATAAGCGCCGACGCCGGGGTGATGGGCGCTGGTCTCCGGGATGACCTCGACGCCGGTTCCGGAGCCATCGCGCGCGACGACGATCCAGCCGCCTTCGACGATGGGAAAGGGCATGGCGACGCCATCGATGATACGGGCGAAGACGTCGGCGACGGCCCGCGGGTTCGCGGCCGGCATGGCAAAATGGGCGATCATGGGAAGGGAATCCTCAGCTTTGCTTTTGGCGACGGCGCCGCAAGCGGGCCGTCGCAGGTCGGGTTTCACACAAAAGCAGTTGGTCGAAATCAGCCCCGGGTCGTTGCCCGGGGCCGACAAACGCCTGACTAGCACCCGCTGCCGAAGGCTCCAGTTAATTCGAAGTCACGTTCGACTAACGCCGGTTGGCGTCCGCGGCCCGGACCAGCTCGATCGCCAGTCGCCCCGCCTTTTCAACGGTCTCCGGATCGACCGCCGCCATGGTGTCGTCGGGCGTATGGATCATCTCCAGCACCCGGGGCCGAAAGTCTTCCGGCAGTCCCGAGCTCTGGCCGGCGTTGAACATCAGCCAGAGCTGATGCGCCTCCCTGGCCGGCAGGTAGCTGATCGAGGTCGCCGGGGCCCCGATCTTGCGGAAGGCCAGGTGATCGCTGGGCGGATACATGGGGAACGCCAGGCAATCCTCGCCCGCGGCGGCGCAAGCGGTCCGCACCGCCCCGGCCAGCGCCGCATCCACGGGGTCGGCGAAAAAGGGCGTGTCGCCATAGCCGTTGATATCGAAGTTGATCGCCGCCGCCGTCCGGGGGCCGTCGGGGCCGGCCGCATAGGCCTTGGTCCCCAGCAGTCCCAGCTCTTCCTGATCAAAGAAGACGATCCGCAGTCGATGGTTCAGCCGCTCGCCTTTCAGAACCCCGGCCGCCTGGATCAGAGCGACGACGGAGGCGGCGTTGTCGACCACAGCCCCCGCCAGACTGCCGTCCTTCAGAACCTTGGCGTCATAGTGGGCGGTCAGCAGGATGTCGCTGTCGCCGGCCCCCAGGGTGACGATGACATTGCGGCCCACGGCTGGAGCCGTCTTGGTCCCGCCCTCGAAGGTCTGGATCTCGTAAGGCAGGCCCTCCCGCTTGAGCAGAGCCTCCAGCGCGGCCAGCCGACCGTCCTGGGTCTGGGTCTCGAAACTGGCGACGTCCTCTTTCGTGCCCGCGAACGCCGGGGCCGAGACGGCCAGGACGGCCGCCGACAGGAGCCAGGACAGAACTCTACGCATCGCCGCCTCCAGAACCTGGGCGGCAACCTAGCGAGCGCCGATCAGCTCTTCAATCGCCAGCCGGCGCGGAACAGGAGCCAGCAGGTGACAGAGAGGCCCAGCACCAGGCCGCCGGTCATCGCCGCGCCGATCGCCAGGTTGCCGTCGGCGTGGCCGATGAAGCCATAGCGGAAGCCGTCGATCAGATAGAAGAACGGGTTGAAATGACTGGCCGAACGGAACGGCTCCGGCAGGCGGTCGACCAGATAGAAGGTCCCCGACAGGAAGGTCATCGGCATGATCAGGAAGTTGGTGATCGTCGCCAGATGGTCGAACTTCTCGGCCCACAGGCCGGTGAGAATGCCGACAAACCCGAGGATCAGAGAGGCGCCGACGCCGAAATAGACGATGGCCCAGGGCTGGGCGAAGGTCAGGTGCGACTTGGGCAGCAGGGCCACGACAATGGCCGTCACCGTTCCCACGAGAATGCCCCGCGTCGCCGCCCCCAGCGAAAACGCCATCACCTGTTCGAGCGGCGACAGCGGCGGGGTCATGAAGTCCGACGTCAGCCCCATCATCTTGGCCTGCAGCAGGCTGGACGAGGAATTGGCGAAGGCGTTGTTGAGGATAGCCATCATGATCAGGCCCGGCGCCACGAAGGTGGCGAAGGCGACCCCGCTGATCGGCGGGGCGGCGCCGCGAACCGCGACGACGAAGACCATCATGTAGAGAAGACTGGTCACCACCGGAGCCATGACCGTCTGCATGCCCACCTTGAGGAAGCGTCTGACTTCCTTCTGGTAAAGCGTCGAAAATCCGGTCCAGTTGAACCCCGCGTAATCACGGGGCTGGGGCGGTGTGGGGGCGGCGGCCATGTCCTTCATGGCTCTTAATTGCGCGCGCGGGACCACGATCGCAAGGCGCCGCGCGCAACGACTGACGGACTGTTCAGCGAACGCCGATTCAACATGTTGTTTCTGTGGACGGATTGAACGGCGCCTATTGTGTCTGTTAACAAAAACTTTACGATATCTGGTAGTGGGGCGGTCGAAATGGCCCGCCCGACTCCAGATATAGGGTCGGCGACTGTGGGGCCGCCGATCCCCCCTCAAGCACCAAGAGGTTGGACATGGGTTGGACCGACGAACGCGTAGACGTCTTGAAGAAGCTCTGGCTTGACGGCCTCAGCGCCAGTCAGATCGCCAAGCAGCTTGGCGGAGTCACGCGCAACGCCGTGATCGGCAAGGTTCACCGCCTTGGCCTGTCCGGCCGCGCCGCGCCGTCGCAACCGGCCCGCCAGACCTTCAAGGCCCCGCGGCCGGCCCGTCCGGTCAGCACCGCCACGCCGTCGGCCCCGCGCCGCATGGCCGAGGCCGCGCCGCCCGCCGCCGCCGCGTCCGCGCCCACCCCGCCCACGCCGCCGGTCATGCGGGTCGAGGAGCCGGGCTCGGCCACCGTCCTGACCCTGGGCGCCCACATGTGCAAATGGCCGATCGGCGATCCCTCGACCGACAGCTTCACCTTCTGCGGCCGCCGGGCCAGCGAGAGCCCCTACTGCCAGGAGCATGCGCGGGTGGCCTATCAACCGGCCCAGAGCGGCAAGAAGAAAGCCGGCCCCAACGACCTGGCCCGCTCGCTGCGCCGCTACATCTAACCCGCGCTTTTCGCGCCAGACCCTGGACGGCTCCTCCCGCGAGGGAGGGGCCGTTCTGCTGTCAGCGGGTCGCGGAGAAGACGCCCTTGCGGCCAGCGGCGTCGACGCCGCCGCTCATCGTCGCGCCCTTCACCAGGCCGGTGTAGGTGACGTTGAAGGCATTGCCCATGAAGCTGGACTGGTAGCTCCAGACCACGGTGTCGCCGTTGACCGATCCGGACGTCAGGGGGTGGGCCTTGTTGCTGCCGCCGTCGTAGCAGGTTCCGGACAGGCTATCGCCCGAGCGGGTGAACTTGCAGGTCAGGGTAAAGCCGAAGCTCTGGACCTTGCCCTTCATCTTCCACACGCCGGCCACCGGATCGGTCCGGGCCGACGCGGCCCCCGGAAGGCAGGTCAGGCCGAGCACGGCCAGGGCGGCGAGTTTCAGGGTCTTGGTCATCGGGGTCTCCGGGTCAGTCCATGGGGACTTAGGCCGGAGCGGGTCACCGGCCAGTATTTCCAGCGACTCATCGACCCGGCTATGGTCGCGCCGTGACCGACTTTGAACCCGACAGCGCCGCGCCCGCCGCCGACCAGGCCCCGTCCAACGCGGCCGCCTACAGCGTCTCGGAACTGGCCTTCGCCCTCAAGCGGACCCTGGAGGACGCCTACGGCTTTGTGCGCCTGCGCGGTGAGCTGTCCAAGGTCACCCATCACTCCAGCGGTCATGTCTATCTGACCCTGAAGGACGAGAAGGCGGCCCTCGACGGCGTGGTCTGGAAGGGCTCGGTGCGCAAGCTGTCGATCCGGCCCGAGCAGGGCATGGAGGTGGTCGTCACCGGCCGCATCACCACCTTCCCGGCCGGGTCCCGCTATCAGATCGTCATCGAGACCGTGGAAGCCGCGGGCGTCGGCGCCCTGCTGGCGCAGCTGGAACGGCTGAAGGCCAAACTGGCCGGCGAGGGCCTGTTCGAGGCCTCGGCCAAGCGCGCCCTCCCGGCCATGCCGGCCGTGGTCGGGGTGATCACCAGCCCGACCGGGGCTGTGATCCGCGACATCCTGCATCGCATCCGCGACCGCTGGCCCTGCCGGGTGATTGTCTGGCCGGTGGTGGTCCAGGGCGACGCCGCCGCTGACCAGGTGGCTGGCGCCATCCGCGCCTTCAACGCCCTGGAGCCCGGCGGCGCCCTTCCCCGGCCGGACGTGCTGATCGTCGCCCGGGGCGGCGGCTCGGTCGAGGACCTGTGGCCGTTCAACGACGAGGCCCTGGCCCGTACGGTGTTCGCCGGAACCATTCCGCTGATCAGCGCCGTCGGCCACGAGACCGACACCACCCTGATCGACTTCGTCTCCGACCGTCGCGCCCCGACCCCGACGGCGGCCGCCGAAATGGCCACGCCGGTGCTGGCCGAACTGCGCGCCGCCCTGGCGGGGCTGCATCAGCGGCTGGAGCGGGCCAGCGCCCGGATGATCGAGGATCGCCGGACCCGGTTGGCGGCCAGCGCCCGGGGCCTGCCCAGGCCCGCCGACCTGATCGCCGCGGCCAGCCAGCGCCTGGACTACGCCGCCAGCCATCTAAGCGGCGGACTGCGGCGCAATCTCGATCTGCAGGCGGGCCGGCTGACATCCATCGCCGCGCCGATGCGCCCGGGTCTCCTCCGGGGCCGGGTCGAGCAGGGAAAAGTCCGCATCGCCGAGCTGGGCGCCCGGCTGGACGCCGCCTTCAAGCGGGCCGGCGACGCCACCGCCTATCAGCAGCGGCTCGAAGACGCCGGACGCCGCATGGCCAACTGCCTGATCAAGGCGGTCGAACGACAGGAGGACCGACTGACCTCTCTGGACGCGACCCGCCGGATGAAACTGTCGATCGGCAAGCAGATCGCCGACCAGACCCGGCGGCTGGACAGTCTCGACAAGCTACGCCTGTCCCTCGACCCCAAGCGCCCGCTGCGCAACGGCTTTGCCCTGGTGACCCGCGCCGACGGAAGCCTGGTCCGGCAGGGCGGCCCGCTGGAGTCGGGCGAGGCGGTCAGCCTGATGTTTGAGGATACGACAAGGCAGGCCGTGATCGATGGAGACGGCGGCAAACCGCCTCCGGCCCCGAAGCCCGCGGCACGGAAGGCTCCCACCCCGCCGCCTAGCGGACAAGGCACGCTGTTCTAGCGCTGGAACGCGATCGCGCAGCCGCTGACGCTCATCCACGTCGCCCAGACCACCCCGGCGAAGGCAAGCCAGCCAGGGGACATCACCAGCCAGGTCCAGCGCCCTGTCCGGCCGGCCAGCAGGAGCCCCAGCCCCGACAGCAGCAGGGGCAACAGCAGCGGAAACAGCAGAAGCAGCCAGGCCCACTCCGGATAGTACTGATCGGGGACCCTGCCGCAGCGGGCAATCTCCCAACGATATCCGTGCTGGATCAGCAACGACAGCCAGGCGCCCTGAGCCAGCGTCGCCAGCAGCAGACCGGCGGCATTGAGCCGCGCAAGGACAGGGTTGGCGGGGGACGGCGTCGAGAGAGTCATGCCGGATCTGTGGGCCCGCGGCATGCAGTCCGCATGCAGGCAGTGACCGCAATCATGAAGGTCTTTGCCGACCCGTCCTTGGCCCGGGCCTTCAGCGGCGTTACATTGCGGGCATGAACGCTTTCGACCGCGACCTTGGACGCGACATCGCCCAGCTCCACTACGGGGATGGCGAGTTCGCCGTCCTCAAGCCCGGCCAGCACGTGCTGTGCGCCGTCACCGGGGTGAAAATCCCCCTCGAGGCCCTGCGCTACTGGAGCGCCGAGCATCAGGAAGCCTATGCCGGTCCGGCCGAGGCCCTGAAACGCTGGCGGGAGCTGACCTCCTGAACCGCCGCGCCGCCCTGCTCGGACTGGCCGGCGCCGCCCTTTCGGGTCCGGCCCTGGCGTCGGCCCCGCCGCTGAAGCTATCCGGCGCCTGGCGTCAGGGCGGCTTCGCCTTTGGCCGCACCACGCCCCGGGCGGATCTGTGGCTGGATGGCGAGGCGGTCGGGCAGGCGTCCGCCCATGGCCTGTTCGTGATCGGCTTTGATCGGGATGCGGCGGCGACGGCGACCCTGAAGGTCGCCACCCCCTCTGGCGCCGCCAGTCATGTCTTCGATGTCGCGCCGGGCGACTTCGACGTCCAGCGCATCGACGGCCTGCCCGACAGCCAGGTCAATCCCAGCGATCCGGCGCTTCTCAAGCTGATCCGCGAGCAGAACAGCCGCAAGGTCGCCGGTCTGGCCAGCCGGGTCGACAGCGACGACTTCCGCAACGGTTTCGCCATGCCGCTGAAAGCCTGGCGGCGCACCGGCCGGTTCGGCGGTCAGCGTATCCTCAACGGCGATCCCAAGCGCCCGCACTACGGCACAGATCTGGCCGCCCCGACCGGCACGCCCATCCTGGCCCCGGCGGCGGGAACGGTCAGCCTGGCCGAGACCGGCATGCACTATGAGGGCGGGCTGGTGATGCTCGACCATGGCCAGGGTCTGGTCAGCATGTATCTCCATCAATCGAAGGTGCTGGTCCAAGCCGGACAGCGACTGGCCCGCGGCCAGCAGATCGGCGCCGTCGGCCAGACCGGACGGGCCACCGGCCCTCATCTGTGCTGGCGGATGACCTGGCGAGGACGTCATCTCGACCCGATGCTGATGGTGGGCGTGACAGCGCCCACAGCCTGATCACAGGATACTGAAAGGTAGCGGGGCGCCGTCGGTCGAGTCTCAATACTCCGGTAACCGATGCACCCCTATTTGGGCGATCAACGGTTGCCGCGCACGTTCCACGCGAAGTTGAGCGACCGACAATTTCAAAGCTCCGGGGCTTCGCGCAACATGGTCGGTCTGGAAACGCTGCGCGTCCTGCTGGTTGACGACAATCCCCACATGCGGGCCATCGTCAGCACCATCCTCAAGGGGATCGGGGTGCGTCAGCTGCGCGAGGCCCAGGACGGGGCCGACGGGCTTCAGGCCCTGCGGTCCTGGCCGGCGGATCTGGCGATCATCGATTTCCGCATGGACCCCCTCGACGGCGCCCAGTTCACCCGCATGGTGCGCAATTCCAGCGACAGCCAGAACCCCTATCTGCCGATCATCATGATGACCGGCTTCGCCGACCGGGGCCGCGTCTTCGAGGCGCGCGACGCCGGAGTCACCGAAATCATCGCCAAGCCGTTGACCGCGCGATCGATCATCGAACGCATCGAGGCGGTGATCATGCGCCCGCGCCCCTTTGTCCGGACGGCCGACTACTTCGGGCCCCTGCGCCGCGGCATCGACGACGCCAAGGACCCCGGCAAGACGACCAAGTCCCTGGACATCTAGGCTTCGGACCGTCCCCGGCCCGGCCCCCTCAGGCCAGGCCCCGCGCGGCCAGGTCCTCATAGGCCTCCTTGGGCCACCGCCGATGCACCCAGAACCACTCGCCTGGGCGCTCGCGCACCTGATCCTCGACGAACCGCGTCACCGCCGCCACGCCGGCCGCGATGTCCGCCGTCCTGTCGCCGGTGTTGGGGACCTGGATCGGCTCATGCACCACGGCCCGGAACCTCGCCCCCTTCAGGCGCTGCACGCTCATCGGCTGCAGCACCGTGCCAAACCGGAGCGCCAGTCGCGTCGGTCCCGGGGCGGCCATCACCAGCCGCCCGAAGAAGGGCGCGGCCACCCCGCCCCGGTTGAATTTCTGATCGTTCATCAGGGCGACGGACTCGCCCTTCTTCATGCCTTCCAGCAGTTCGCGGGCGCCGTCGCCGCCCTTGGGCGCGAACAGCTGCACGCCGTAGCGGGCGCGGCTGTCCTTGATGCGCTTGTCGACATAGGGATTGTTGGCCGCCCGATAGGTCATCTGGCAGATGACGCCGCTGTCGACGATCGCTGCGGGCATCACCTCCCAGTTCGAGAAGTGCCCCGAAACGAACACCACCGGCTTGCCGCCGTCGCGGATCGCCGCCAGCCGCTCGCCGTTGACCAGTTCGACCCGCCCGGTCGAGGGCCGGATGCGGTCCATCTGCGGAAACTCGAAGGCGGTGCGGCCGTTGCTGTCCCACTGTTCGGCGAGGATCTTCTGGCGCCAGGCCTCGTCCTTCTCGGGGAAGGCCAGGACCAGGTTCTGCCAGGCCAGCCGATGGGTTTTGGTCAGCGGACCAAAGCGCCGGAACAGCGCGCCGCCGACATCCGAAGCGAAGTCCACCGGCATCAGCCGCATCAGGAAGGTGAAGACGTCGAAGGCCGCCGCTTCGAGCCGCCAGGCGAGGTCCTGACCCAATGAGACACGTCTGTCACGCATGCTGCGTAACTACGCTCACACGCCCGTCGCGCGCAACTTCGCAACAGCGCCTCGCTTGGCAAGCGACTTGCGGAGTTCTGGCCTGACCGTTTCGTTTTGGGACGGCCGCAGGCTTTAACCAACAGGGGGTTCCACAAGAGCCATGGGCAACGACATCGACGTTCATCTGGGCAAGCGCCTTCGCCGCCGCCGCCGTCTCCTGGGACTGACCCAGCAACAGCTGGCCGGTTCCGTCGGCGTGCGCTTCCAGCAGATCCAGAAGTATGAGTGCGGCGCCAACCGCATCTCCGCCGCCCGCCTGTGGCAGCTTTCCGAAGCCCTCGAGGTTCCGGTCGGCTACTTCTACGACGGTCTCTCCGAGACCGACCGTCCGCAGGTCGCGGCCAACGATGGCGAGGGCGGCGGCGAGATGTTCGCCCGCAAGGAAACCCTCGACCTGATCCGCGCCTACTATCAGCTCGGCGAGCGTCCGCGCCGCCGCCTGCTCGACCTCGCCAAGTCGCTGAACGGCGACGTCGAGGTCGCCTAGTCCCGACCGCGACGCTTAGCCTGTGGTCGCAAGGCCCGGACCGGCCCAGGGGGGTGGTCGGTCCGGCGCCCTTTGACTTCGGACTGAAACCGAGCGCCGGGCTTTCTCCGCACGGAATGCCCCAAGCCAGGCGATGGCCCCGCCGGATGGTCGCCGATCAAGACGGGCCCTTGCAGGCCGACAAGGTCTCCCGCCCCCTTCCCTTCGGAGACGCTTGACGTCCCCCCGCCTCGCGCCGCACAACGCCGCCGACTTCAAACGGGCGTTCCGGCCCGCAGCGCAAGGGAATTGAACACATGGCCGACATTCGCTTCGACGGCAAAGTCGCGATCGTCACGGGCGCCGGCGGCGGTCTGGGCCGTCAGCACGCCCTCGAACTGGCCCGCCGCGGCGCCAAGGTCGTGGTCAACGATCTGGGCGGCAGCATGGACGGCTCGGGCGGCTCGTCCGAAGCGGCGATGAAGGTCGTCGAGGAGATCAAGGCGCTGGGCGGCGAGGCCATCGCCAACGGCAGCTCGGTCACCGACGACGCCGGCGTCGAACTGATGGTCAAGCAGGCGATGGACGCCTGGGGCCGCATTGACATCCTGATCGCCAACGCCGGGGTGCTGCGCGACAAGTCCTTCTCCAAGATGTCGATCGACGACTTCGAGTTCGTCCTCAACGTCCACCTGATGGGCACGGTGAAGACCGCCAAGGCGGTCTGGGAAATCATGAAGACCCAGAACTTCGGGCGGATCGTGGTCACCACCTCGTCCTCGGGCCTCTACGGCAACTTCGGCCAGTCCAACTACGGCGCCGCCAAGCTGGGCATCATCGGCTTCATGAACACCCTCAAGCTCGAGGGCCAGAAGAACAACATCCACGTCAACGCCATCAGCCCGGTCGCCGCGACCCGCATGACCGAAGGCCTGATGCCGCCGGAAGTGCTGGAAAAGCTGAAGCCGGAATACGTCACCCCCGCCGTGGTCTTCCTGGCCTCGGACGAAGCGCCGACCGGCGCCATCGTCACCGCCGGCGCCGGCGTCTTCGCCCTGTCGCGCATCATCGAGACCGAGGGCGTCTATCTCGGCGAAGGCGGCCTGTCGGTCGAGGAAGTCCGCGACAACTGGGACAAGATCACCGACGAGACCGGCCAGAAGGCCTATTTCGCCGGCGGCGAACAGGGCCAGAAGTTCTTCCGCAAGATGGCCGGCGGCTGATCCCGGCCTTCGCCCTCAATCAATGAGTTGACGCGCCGCCGCCTGGAATGCCCGGGCGGCGGCGCTGTCGTTTTCGGAAACCGTCACCGGCCGACCGTCATCGCCCGCCTTGCGCAGGGCAATGTCGATGGGAATCTCGGCCAGCACCGGCACGCCCAGCCGGGCGGCCTCGGCCGTTGCGCCGCCCTCGCCGAAGATGTGGATCGGAGCGCCGGTCGTGGGATCGGGGAAGAAGGCCATGTTCTCGATGACGCCCAGGACCGGGGTCGCGGTCTTGGCGAACATCGCCGCGGCCCGCCGGGCGTCGATCAGGGCGATCTCCTGGGGCGTCGAGACCAGCACCACCCCGTCCACGGCCAGCTTCTGGACCAGGGTCAGGTGGATGTCGCCGGTGCCCGGCGGCAGGTCGACGATCAGGATATCCAGCGGCGCCGCGTCCGTTCCCCAGCGTACGTCCTGCACCATCTGGCGAACCGCCGACGATGCCATCGGCCCGCGCCAGATCATCGGCGAGCCGGACGCCACCATGAAGCCAATGCTCATCACCTTGACCCCGTGGGCCATCAGCGGTTCGAGCTTGCCGTTGACATAAGACGGTTCCTGGTCGACCCCCATCATCGTCGGGGCCGAGGGGCCGTAGACGTCGGCGTCGAGCAGGCCGACGCTGAGGCCCATGCCGGCGAGGGCGCAGGCCAGATTGACCGCCACCGTCGACTTGCCCACCCCGCCCTTGCCGCTGGCCACGGCGATGACCCGCCGAACGTGCTCGGGACGGGCCGCCTCGCTGGCCTTCGGTTCGGCCTTGGGGTCCATGCTCAGGGTCGCGCTCTTGCGGACCCGCGTCGTCCCGGACGGGGCCTCGGCGGTCAGCACCACCTGGGCCCGGGAAACGCCGGGCAGGCCGGCCAGCAGCTTTTCGGCCGCCTCCCGGACCGGCGCATAGCGCGGCGCGTCGGCGGCCGGCACCTCCAGCATGAAGCCGACGGTTCCATCCCGCAGGACCAGCCCCTGCACCAGACCGGCGGCGGCGATGCCCTTGCCGGACCGGGGATCGGCCACCGTGTCCAGCGCGGCCAGAACGGCGTTTCGATCGATTGTCGGGGCAGTTGTCATAGCGGTTCAGCTTGCGTTGAGGCCTTGGGGGTCTCATATCCGGCTCATAGCGCCGGTTTGCAACCAGGCGGCCCGCCCATAGCTGACGGAAAACCACGTAACTCCATGCCCTGGAACGACAACGCCAACCCCGGACCCTGGGGCTCGCCCCCGCCTGAAGGCGAAAAGCCGAAGGGATCTTCCGACGAACCCCGGCGCCCGCAGCGCCCGCAAGGCGGCGGTCCGCGCCGCCCGCCCCCGGAAGGCGTCGACCTCAACGAACTGATCGAGCGCTATGTGGCGCAACTGCGCGGCCTGCTGGGTGGCGGCAATGGCGGCGGCGGCGGAAGCCCCGACCCGTCCAGCCTTGTCCGGTACCTGCCCATGGCCGCGGGCCTGGTGGTGTTTCTGGTGCTGCTGTCGGGCATCGTCATCGTCGGCCAGCGCGAGCGGGCGGTGATCACCACCTTCGGCGCCTGGACCCGCACCTACGGTCCCGGCATCGGCTATCGCCTGCCGCTGGTCGAGGGCGTGAAGAAGGTCAACATCTCCTCGCTGCGCAAGACCGAGGTCGGCGGATCGACCAACGCGCCCACGCTGAAGGAAAGCCTGATGCTGACGGGCGACCAGAACGTCGTCGACCTGCGGTTCACGGTGAACTGGCGGGTTTCCGACCCGGGCAAGTTCCTGTTCAACATCAGCGGCCAGGAAACCACAGTGAAGGCCGTGGCCGAAAGCGCCATGCGCGAGGTGGTCGGCCGCAGCGATCTCGATCCCATCCTGTCGACCGGCAAGGCGCAGGTGCAGGACCAGACGGTGGAGCTGATGCAGCGGGTGCTGGACAGCTACGACGCCGGCATCATCATCGACTCCATCCAGATCGAGGACGCCCAGCCGCCCAAGGAAGTCGTCGCCGCCTTCCAGGACGTGGCCACCGCCGGTCAGAACAAGGAAGCCAAGATCAACAAGGCGCGCGGCGAGGCCGCCGGCATCCAGCAGAAGGCGCTCGGCTACAAGGCCCAGGTCGTCAACGAGGCGCGAGGCGAGGCCCAGCGCTTCAACCAGGTCTATGAGCAGTACAAGCTGGCCCCGGCGGTCACCCGCCAGCGGCTCTACATCGAGACCATGGAAAAGGTGCTGAGCAAGTCCAACAAGGTGATCATCGACGGCAAGGGCGTCACCGCCCCGATCGTCCTGTCGCCCGACGCCTTCCGCCGCAAGGACGGAACCTCGTCATTGAGCGTGACGCCCCAGACCCAGCAGGGAGCCGGCCAATGACCCAGACCCGCCTGATGTTCTTCGCCATCATCGCCGGCCTGGTGGTGATCGTCGCCAGCCAGACCTTCTATGTGGTCGACCAGACCCAGCAGGCTCTGGTTATCCGCTTCGGCCAGGTGGTCCGCACGGTCAACAAGACCGGCAGCGGCGACCTGGGCCCCGGCCTGAAGGTCAAGATGCCCTTCGTCGAGAGCCGGGTGATGTTCGACAAGCGCAATCAGTCGCTCGAGACCACCGAGCGCGAGATCATCGCCGGCAACCAGGAGCGCCTGGTCGTCGACGCCTTCGTCCGCTACCGGATCAACGATCCCTACCGGTTCTACACCGCCCTGGGCGACCAGAGCACGGCGGGCGACCGGCTGCTGCTCCGGCTCAACGCCTCCCTGCGCGAGGCCCTCGGCCGCGCCAGTTCGGATGACATCATCTCCTCCAAGCGCGCCGCCCTTATGAACACCATCCGCGACAACCTGAGCCGTCAGGCCAAGGCCTCGCGACTGGGCATCGAGGTCATCGACGTGCGGATCCGCCGGGCCGATCTGCCGGAAGCCAACCAGGCCGCCGTCTACGCCCGCATGCAGACCGCCCGCCAGCAGGAAGCCACGCGCATCCGCGCCACCGGCGACCAACTGGCGCTGGAGATCGTCGCAACCGCCACCGGCGAGGCGGAGAACATCCGCGGTGAGGGCGACGCCGAACGGGCCCAGCTGTTCGCCCAGAGCTATGGCCGTGATCCCGGCTTCGCCGCCTTCTATCGCTCCATGAAGGCCTATGAGGCCTCAATGGGACAGGGCGACGCCACCATGGTGCTCTCGCCCGACAGCGACTTTTTCAAATACTTCAGCCGGGGCCCCTCGGCGCAATAGTCGCGCGCCGAACCTCGCTCTGACGGGCTCGGGGGCCGCCTTCGCTACCGCGGGGGCGGCCCTCAGTCTTTGAACTGCTCGGCGGAATAGCCCTGGAAGAACAGCAGCGCCGTCAGGTCGCTGTGGTCGATTCTGGCATGGGCCCTGGCGGCGACAACCGGCTTGGCGCGGTAGGCGACGCCCAGTCCAGCCGCCTCGATCATCGCCAGATCATTGGCCCCGTCGCCAATGGCCAGGGTCAGGGACGGGTCGATTGACATGGCCGAGGTCTCCGCCTGCAAGGCCGCCAGCTTGGCCTCGCGTCCCAGGATCGGCTCGGCGACTTCCCCGGTCAGCGCCTGGCCGTCGTCGATCAGCCGGTTGGCCCGGTCCTCGTCGAATCCGGCGGCGGCGGCCACCCGCGAGGTGAAGAAGGTGAAGCCGCCGGAGACCAGCAGACACCGCGCCCCGTTGGCCGACATGGTCCGCACCAGGGTCCGGGCCCCGGGATTGAGCCGCACCCGCTCGTCGTAGCAGCTTTGCAGCGCCGACAGCGGCAGGCCGCGCAGCATGGCCACGCGCTCGCGCAGGGCGCCCTCGAACTCAAGCTCGCCCCGCATGGCCCGCTCGGTGATCGCCGAGACCTGCGCCTTGACCCCGGCGAAGTCCGCCAGCTCATCGAGGCATTCGCAGCCGATGATGGTGGAATCCATGTCGGCGACCAGCAGCCGCTTGCGCCGCCCCTCGGTCGGCTGGACGCAGGCGTCGACGGGACGGCCGGCCAGGACTTCGGCGATGGCCGTCCGGAGAGGGCCGATCTCGCCGATCGTCGCGATATCGACGGCTGCCTCGCCCAGCATGGCGACGCCGGTGACCGGCGTCAGGGCCATAATCAGATCGATGGCGTCGGCGACGGCTTGCGGATCAGGGCTGACAAGGGTGATGGATAGGGTCATGGAGCCTCGCATCTGGCTGATCGCCGGTCCCACCGCAAGCGGCAAGTCCGCTTTGGCCCTGCGCCTGGCCCGCCAGACCGGCGGGGAAATCATCAATGCGGACGCCCTGCAGCTCTATGCCGATTTGCGCCTGCTCAGCGCCCGACCCTCGCCCGAGGAGGAGGCCCAGGCGCCGCATCACCTGTTCGGCGTCGCCGACGGCGCTGACGGCTGGAGCGTCGGCCGCTGGCTCAGGGCGGCCCTGGCCCTGATCGACCAGATCGGCGAGCGCGGCCGGCCGGCCATTCTGGTCGGTGGCACCGGCCTCTATTTCAAGGCCCTGACCGAGGGCCTGGCCGATGTGCCGACCGCCTCCCGCGCCGTGCGGGCGCAGGTCGAGGCCCGCTATGACGCCGAGGGCGAGACCGCGGCCCGCGCCCGCCTGGCAAAGGTCGATCCGGCGGCGGCCGCGCGCATTGCGCCCGGAGACCGGCTGCGGCTGACCCGGGCGCTGGAGGTCTGGGAGATCAGCGGCAAGTCCATCACCGAATGGCAATCGCGGACGACCCCGGCCCTTGCGCCGGGCGCCTGGCGCGGCCTCGCCCTGGAGCCGCCCCGAAAGGCCCTCTACGACCGCTGCGACGCCCGCCTGGCGGCGATGGTCGAGGCAGACGCGCTCGCCGAGGTCGCCGCCCTCGCCGCGCGCGGACTTGATCCCCTGCTGCCGGTGATGAAGGCGGTCGGGGTGCGGGAGTTCTCCGCCCATCTCGCGGGCCAGATTCCGTTCGACCAGGCCCTGGACGACGCCCGGCGCGAGACCCGCCGCTACGCCAAGCGCCAGTTGACCTGGCTGCGCAACCAGATGCGCGAATGGCCGCGGGCCGAGAGCCTTGACCCGGACCAGCAGTGGCGCGCCCTTGGCCTCGACTGACGCTGCTGCCTCACGACGCGAGGGCGGCCAGCGGCCTTGGCTCAGCCGCCTCGAGCAGCCGTGAAATGCCTGCCGGTTCGACCGGTCTGGAGAACAGATACCCCTGGATATCCGTGCAGCCCGCGCGTCTCAGGCCCTCGCGTTGCGATTCCGTTTCGACGCCCTCGGCTATGACCCGGAGGTTCAACGCCTGAGCCAAACGCACGATCGCGCCGACCACCGCCTCAGCCTCCTTCTCGACGCCGAGATTGTTCACGAAGGACCGGTCGATCTTGATCTTGTCGACCGGATAGCGTCGCAGATAGGACAGGCTTGAGTAGCCGGTGCCGAAGTCATCCAGCGCCAGCGAGAAGCCCATCGCGCGAAGCCGCCGGAACGTTTCCTGGGTCTGCTCGTCGTCCGCCAGCAGGATGCCCTCGGTAATTTCCAGCTCGATCCGGTGCGGATCCGCCCCGGTCTCCTTGAGCAGGCCCGCCAGAAGGTCGGGGAAATCCACGGCCCTGATCTGCACGGCCGAGACATTGACCGCCACCCGCAGCTGAGGCCAGCGCCGGCTGTCGAGGAAGGCCTTGCGGAAGGTGTAGACGCCCAGCTGGGATATCAGGCCGCCCTCCTCGGCGATGGGAACGAAATAGGACGGCGCTATGGGGCCGCTTTCAGGATGATCCCAGCGCACGAGCGCCTCAACGCCGGTCATCCTGCCCTGACCATTCATCTGGGGCTGATAGACCATGGTCAGGCCATCGGAGTTCAGCGCCTCGCGCAGATCGGCCTCGAGCTGCCGTCGGGCCTTCATCGCCGTGTCCATGTCAGGCTCGAAGAAGCAATAGCGGCCGCGCCCGCCCTCCTTGGCGCGGTACATGGCCAGATCGGCCTGGCGCAGGGCTTCGGCGCCGTCGACACCGGTTTCCTCGACCAGGCTTATGCCGACGGAGGCTCCGACAAACACCCGGCCAAAGGGCAGATCCACAGGCTCCGCCATCCTTTCGACAATCCGTCGGGCCAGATGGGCCAGCCTCGCCGCTGAGGCCTCCCGGCAGAGGATGACGAATTCGTCCCCGCCGACCCGAACGACACTGTCGCCGGCCGGGCAGAGGCCGGTCAGGCGCGCGGCGACCGAAAGGATCAATTGGTCGCCTGCCCCGTGTCCGTAGGTGTCATTGACCAGTTTGAAGCGGTCGAGGTCGATCGCCATGACGCCGACACGCCCCCCATTGCGACGCGTCGAGTCCAACGCCTCCGCGACCCGGTCATTGAACATCGCCCGATTGGGCAGGCCGGTGAGGTGATCGTGGAAGGCCATATGCCGGGCGCGGGCCTCGCTGGCCACCAGGGCGCGGGCGGCGCGCCTTCCCCGCAGCAGGAGACTCACGGTCAGCGCCAACAGCAGGAACAGGCCGCTGATAACCGGCGGAAGAACCCGGGACAAAAGACCCAAACCGGGGCGGTGGCCGGTCCAGTCGAGGCGACCGATCGGCGCGCCGGCGTCCGTCAGCACGAAAGACGTCTGCCCCTCATTCTCGGGCGAGTTGTCCACGGTATGGACGTGCAGATCCTTCAGGAGAAAGCGGTCGGCCATGAGCCGCGCGAAGTCGCCGTTCATCGCCTCGCCGGCGATCAGGATGGGCGCCCTGCCCTGGAGGCGGACCTTGCCGAAGTCGTTCTGAACCAGGGACGCCGTTATGAGGTAGGGGACGCCGTTGATGCTGCCAAAGGCGCTGGCCTGAATGGGCTTGCTGAGAACCTTGCGATAGGGCGCGGCGCCGACAATCGGCGGGCGTCTGACTTCCGCCGCACGGATCTTGCGGATCAGGGGCGCGACCGCGCTCCGCGCCCCTTCGAATTGCGACGGAGCGACATCGACCCCGTCAGACATCGCGTAGACCGGCCGATTGTCAGCATCGAGCACATATGCGCGTTCAAAATGGCCCAGATTGCTGAAGTACTGGCCGACATTGGCCCGCGCCCAGTCGGGATTGAAGGCCACACCGAGATTGAGCAAGGCGTCGTCCCAGTCGGCCTGTCCGGCGATCCAGTCTTCCTTCTCGCGCATCGCACCGATCAGGCCATGCACGACCTGCGTACGTTCGTGCGCCTCGGCATCCAGGTCGGCATGGCGCGCCACGCTCAACAGAATCCCGACGACAGCCGCCAGAGTGACGACCCCGGCCGCTGTGGCGGTCGCCACCACCCGAATTCCGAAGCTTTTGTTGCCCATGTCGCCCTGCCTTCAAAGCAGGCACAACATCCAAAAATGGAGTTACAGTTTTTATAATAACAACTGCGACGACTCGCCGCAAAAGTCGGATTTATGCTCAAATTAAGGACCAATAGTTCGACATTAACTTTAACAAATCAGACGCTCGCCGCCCGTATACACATTTTGAGGCGTGAGGACGCCGAAAACCCTGGCCGCCCATCTCAGGATGCGTCAGGTCGGCCTTCCGCCGCGGCCGGGATCGCGCGAGCGACGGACCGGACTGCGGAATTGGAAGGAAATTGCGTGTCGGCCCATCTTGACCGTCGATTGACGGCATGGCACGAAGGTTTTCTCTATTTCGGAGCAAACTTCGTGCACATCTCGCGCATCGTACTTACCAAGCGGCCGACCGTGGCGTGATCCCCAGCACGCCGCACGGCCGCACGCGCCAGGGCCCCTAGCGGGCCCTTTTTGTTGCCCGAAAGACCTGAAGAAGACGCCGATGACCGCCCAGAAGACCGCCTCCCCCGCCGCAACCGCCCCCGCCGCCGCCCTGCCCGAGCACCTGACCGGCGCCGAGATGGTGGTTCGCGCCCTCGTCGATCAGGGCGTGGAAGTGATGTTCGGCTATCCGGGCGGTGCCGTCCTGCCGATCTACGACGCCCTGTTCCAGGACAACGAGGCCCACGGCCCGCGCCTGCGCCATATCCTGGTGCGCCATGAGCAGGGCGCCGCCCACGCCGCCGAGGGCTACGCCCGCTCGACCGGCAAGCCCGGCGTCGTCCTGGTCACCAGCGGCCCCGGGGCGACCAACGCCATCACCGGCATTGTCGACGCCCTGATGGACAGCATCCCGATGGTCGTCCTGACCGGCCAGGTGCCGACCCACCTGATCGGCACCGACGCCTTCCAGGAGGCCGACACGGTCGGCATCACCCGCGCCTGCACCAAGCACAACTACCTGGTGAAGGACGTCCGCGACCTGCCGCGCATCCTGCATGAGGCCTTCCACATCGCCACCAGCGGCCGGCCGGGTCCAGTGCTGATCGACATCCCCAAGGACGTCCAGTTCTCGCGCGGCGACTACCAGGGGCCTGACGAGGTGGTCTTCGGCCACGGCTACGCCCCGCGCACCAAGGGCGACCCGGCCCGCGTCGCCGAGGCCGCCCGGCTGATCGCCGGCGCCCGCAAGCCGATCTTCTACACCGGCGGCGGGGTCATCAACGCCGGTCCCCGGGCCAGCGCCCTGCTGCGCGAGTTCGCCGCCCTGACCGGGGCGCCGGTGACCTCGACCCTGATGGGGCTGGGCGCCTTTCCCGCGGCCGACCCGGCCTGGCTGGGCATGGTCGGCATGCACGGCACCTTCGAGGCCAACAACGCCATGCACGACTGCGATGTCATGGTCTGTGTCGGTGCCCGCTTCGACGACCGGGTCACCGGCCGGTTGGACGCCTTCTCGCCCGGGTCAAAGAAGATCCACATCGATATCGACGCCAGCTCGATCAACAAGAACGTCCGGGTCGACGTCGGCATCGTCGGCGACGCCGCCAGCGTGCTGGAAGACCTGATCGCCGCCTGGAAGGCCGACGGCCATCGGCCCAATCGTCAGGCGCTCGACGACTGGTGGCGGCAGATCGACGGCTGGCGGGCCGTGCAGTGCCTGCGCTACGCCAGGGGCGGCCAGACCATCAAGCCGCAGCTGGCCATCGAGCGGCTCTACGCCCTGACCCGCGACCGCGACACCTACATCACCACCGAGGTCGGCCAGCACCAGATGTGGGCCGCCCAGTTCTATCGCTTCCAGGAGCCGAACCGCTGGATGACCTCCGGCGGGCTGGGCACCATGGGCTACGGTCTGCCCGCCGCCCTGGGCGTGCAGCTGGCCCACCCCGGCAGCCTGGTCGTCGACATCGCCGGCGAGGCCAGCATCCAGATGTGCATCCAGGAGATGTCGACGGCGGTGCAGTACGACCTGCCGGTCAAGATCTTCATCCTCAACAACGAATGGATGGGCATGGTCCGCCAGTGGCAGGAACTGCTGCACGGCCAGCGCTACAGCCACAGCTATTCGGAAAGCCTGCCCGACTTCGTCAAGCTGGCCGAGGCCTATGGCGCGCGCGGCATCCGCTGCAGCGACCCGGCCGAGCTGGACGCCAAGATCCAGGAGATCATCGATCACCCCGGCCCGGTGATCTTCGACTGCCGGGTGGAGAAGGCCGAGAACTGCCTGCCGATGATCCCGTCGGGCAAGGCCCACAACGAGATGATCCTGCCCGAGGAACTGGAAAACCTCGGCTCGGTGATCGACGACGCGGGGCGTAAGCTCGTCTGATGACCGAACCCGCCCTTCCCGCCCAGCCCGCCTCCGCCTACGACCTCGCCCACGAGACCGAAAGCGAGCAGCTCGCCACCTTCGCCCTGCTGGTCGACAACGAGGCCGGCGTCCTGCACCGCGTCGTCGGTCTGTTCGCGGCGCGCGGCTACAACATCGAAAGCCTGACGGTCGCCGAGACTGATCGCAAGGCCCACACCAGCCGCATCACCGTGGTCACCCGCGGCGCGCCGCATGTGCTGGAGCAGATCGAGGCCCAGCTGGAAAAGGTGGTCAGCGTCCGCCGGGTGCATGACGTCACCCGCGACCCCAATGGCGTCGAACGGGAACTGGCCCTGATCAAGGTGCGCGGCGCCGGGGCCGACCGGGTCGAGGCCCTGAGGGTGGCCGAGATCTTCCGCGCCCAGGTGATCGACACTACCTCGACCAGCTTCGTCTTCGAGATCACCGGCGCCCCGGGCAAGATCGACAGCTTCGTCGAACTGATGCGGCCACTGGGGCTGGTGGAACTGTCGCGCACAGGCGTACTCTCCATCGAGCGCGGCGCCGAGGGCATGTAGTCAGACCCGGGCCGTCTCGCCGGGCTCACGGCCGGCGATCGCTCCGGCGACGATCCGCAGGGCCGCTTCCAGCCGACTGCGCTCTCGCACAGCCCCCAGACAGAGTCGCAGGCCCCGCGTCGTCCCGGCGCCGACCAACGGCTGGTCCGGCGGGGTCAGCTGCACGCCGGCCCGCAGGGCGCGCCCCGCCACCCGCTCGGCCTCCAGCTCGTCCAGCGGCAGCCAAAGATGCAGGCTGGCGGCGGCGCTCGGCCGTTCCGCCGCCGGCCCCAGGATGTCCAGCGCCAGGGCCAGGCGGGCGGCGGCCTCGGCGACATTGTCCCGGGCGATGGTCCGGGCCGTGCCGTCCTCGATCCACTGGCTGGCGATCATCCGGCTGAAGGTGTCGCCGGCCCCCAGCAGGCCTTCGACGGCCAGAAGGAGGCGCTCGCGCCCGGGCTGATCCGGGGCGACCACGACCCCGGCCCGCAAGCCCGGCGCGACCAGTTTGGACAGGCTGGCCACGAACCAGGTGCGCTCCGGGGCCAGGGCGGCGATGGGGGGATGGCGCAGGGGGCCGGCGTAGAGGCCGTAGACATCGTCCTCGATGATCGACAGGTCCAGGCGCCGTGCCGTCGCGGCGATGGCCTCACGTCGCCCGGGGCTCATGGTCCGCGCTGTCGGGTTCTGCAGGGTGGGCAGGACGTAGACAGCCCTGGCGCCCGACGACCGGGCCGCCTCGGACAGGGCCTCCGGGATCATCCCCTCGCCATCGAGCGCCACGCCGACGAGGCGGTAGCCGGCGGCCTCGGCGAGGGGCTTGAGGCCCATGTAGGTGGCCGCCTCGCACAGCACCGCATCGCCCGGTCGGCAGACGGCGCCGAGCGCCAGGGCCATGGCCTGCTGGGCGCCGCCGCAGAGGACCAGCTGTTCGGCGCTGACGGCCTCCAGGCCGCAGACCTCGGCCAGCCAGGCGGCCATGGCGGCGCGATGAGCAGGCTCGCCGGCCCGCGGGGCGTAGGTCAGGGCCCGAACCAGATCCGGCCGGCGCTGCAGACCGGCCAGGGCCTGACCGATCCGGGCCTCGGCCGGGCCCATCGGCGGCAGGTTGCGCGACAGGTCCAGCGCGCCCTCGCCCTGCGGCGCGGCGGGTTCGGCGACGAACGATCCCCGGCCGACCCGGGCCGAGATCAGGCCCCGCTGCTCGGCCGCCGCATAGGCCCGGGTGACAGTGCCAAGACCCAGTCCCGCGGCATGGGCCAGGTCTCGCTGCGGCGGCAGGCGGACGCCCGGAGTCAGGACGCCGGCGGCGATGTCTCCGGCGAGGGCGGCCAGAAGCCGCTCATGCAGCGGCTCGGGTCCGTCGGAGATCTTCGGGGTCCAGGTCATCGGGCGCTCACATTGTATCGTGACAATACTATGATTGACTCTGGCTCAATTCCAGAGATTTTCGGGGGCAAAGGAGATCCTCCATGCCGCGCTACGCCGGCGCCTGTCACTGTGGCGACATCCGCTTCGAGGTCGAGGCCGACCCCGTCGAATTGACCACCTGCGACTGCTCGCTGTGCGCCAGGCGCAACGCCCTGATGATCAGGGTCCCGCAAGAGGCGCTGCGGCTGCTGGCCGGGGAGGACCGGCTGGCGACCTACGTCTGGAACACCGGCGTCGCCCGGCATCACTTCTGCCGGCGCTGCGGCGTCTACACCTTCCACCGCAAGCGGGCCGCGCCTGACAGTCTCGGGGTCAATGTCTTCTGCCTGGACGGCTTCGACCCCGCCGCCCTCCCCGTCCGGCGCACCGATGGCGCCGGCATGTCGCTTCAGGAGCCTCAATCATGAACCTGCCCCTCTACCAGGTCGACGCCTTCGCCGACGCGCCCTTCCAGGGCAATCCAGCCGCTGTGGTCCCGCTTGAGCGCTGGATCGAGCCGGCCCTGATGCAGGCCATCGCCGCGGAGAACAATCTGGCGGAGACCGCCTTCTTCGTTCCGGAGGGCGAGGGGTTCGGCCTGCGCTGGTTCACGCCGGAGGTCGAGGTTCCCCTGTGCGGCCACGCCACCCTGGCCAGCGCCCATGTGCTGTATCGCTACCTCGGCTTCAGCGGCGACCGGATTGTCTTTCAGACTCTCAGCGGCCCCCTTCGGGTCAGCCGCGCGGGGGACGGCCTGCTGGAGATGGACTTTCCCGCCCGCCCCGGCCCGGAGAGCCCGGTCCCGCCCGAGCTTGAAGCCGCGCTTGGCGCCCGCCCGCGCGCCATTGTCGAGGGCGCAACCATGCTGGCCGTGTTCGACGACGAGGCCGAGATCGCCGCTATGGCGCCGGACTTCCCCGCCCTGGCCCGCTTCTGCCGGCCGCTGGACAACATCGGGGTGTCGGTGACGGCGCGCCATCAGGGCGATCGGGGCTGGGACTTCGTCTCCCGCTTCTTTGCCCCCGCCAAGGGCATCGACGAGGATCCGGTCACCGGCGGGGCCCATTGCGCCCTGACCCCCTACTGGGCTTCGCGTCTGGGAAAGAAGAACCTGGTCGGCCGCCAGCTGTCGCGCCGCGGCGGCACGGTACTGTGCGAGGATCGCGGCGACCGGGTCGGCCTCAAGGGACGGTGCGCCGACTACCTGGTCGGGGAAATCTCGATCTGAGTCCGGGGCCGGCGCTCTTTCCAACGCAACCGTGACCCCCGGGTTATTCCCTTGGGAGGTTTGAGCTCCTATATTGGGAGGGTCCGGGCTTGCCCGGACTATGGAGATAAACGCGCACGTAATAAGCGGACTGGACCCGGGTGCGATTCCCGGCGGCTCCACCAATTCTCTTCCGGGTTATCGCCGGGAAGTGCGGGGCCGATCAGCATCGACAGACGTGTAAAGGTGATTGCTTTCTCTCGGCATGGCCCACCGTTTCGGGCCGTTAAACTAAATGCGAACGATAACTTCGCTGAAGAGTTCGCCGTCGCCGCGTAATGCAGCGCCGGAGCACTCGCTCTAAAGCCCTGCGGGTTTAGCACCTTCAGGCGGGGCCCGGGGGGAGCCTGGCAACAGAATCCCCCCACCTTCCACGCTGGCCGACGAGGCTCCCCCCAACTAATCAAAAAGGGGCGGGAGCCTGGCAACAGAATCCCCCCACCTTCCACGCTCGCCGGCGAGCCCCCCGACAATTCAGCGAAGGGGCGTAAGCCTGGCGACAGAAGCCCCCACCCTTTCCTCTCGCTGACGCCGCCAGGCAGTTCACCGGGCCGTGACCGCCCGGGCAATTGACCTGTGCGGCGTTACAGGCCAACTCCGGTCGCTCTTGAAGCGGGTCCGCCAGAGGCCTGTCTGGGAGCGTTTATGCCGGGCCGCCACCACATACTTCGCCGCCGCCGCGCCAAGGTGGTCGCCACGCTCGGACCCGCCTCGTCGAGCGCCGAGATGATCGAAACCCTGCACAAGGCCGGCGCCGACGTCTTCCGTCTGAACTTCAGCCACGGCGATCACGCCGACCATGCGCGAAACCTGGGCTACATCCGGGCGCTGGAGAAGAAGACCGGCCACCCGATCGGCGTGCTTGCCGATGTCCAAGGGCCCAAGCTGAGGGTCGGCCGGTTCAGCAACGGCCATGTCATCCTGCAGAAGGGCCAGGCCTTCCGCCTCGACCTGTCGCCGATGCCCGGCGATGTCGGCCGGGTGCAGCTGCCCCATCCGGAGATCATCGCCGCAGCCACGCCGGGCATGAATCTGCTGATCGACGACGGCAAGCTGAAGTTGCGGGTCGATCATGTCCGCTCCGATCATCTGGAATGCACCGTCGTCGTCGCCGGCCGGCTGTCGGACCGCAAGGGCGTCAATGTGCCCGACGTGATCCTGCCGATTCCCGCCCTCACCCGGAAGGACCGCGAGGACCTGGCCTTCGCCCTCGAGGCGGGCGTTGATTTCGTCGGCCTCAGCTTCGTGCAGCGGCCGGAAGACGTCATCGAGGCGCGGGAGCTGGTCGCCGGCCGGGCCTGGATTCTCACCAAGCTGGAGAAGCCCCAGGCGCTTGTAAACCTTGATGAAATCATCGCCCTGAGCGACGCGGTCATGGTGGCGCGGGGCGACCTTGGCGTCGAACTTCCCGCCGAGGAGGTGCCGCTGGCCCAGCGCCGCATCGTCCGCAAGGCCCGCGAGCTGGGCAAGCCGGTGATCGTCGCCACCCAGATGATGGAGAGCATGATCAGCTCGCCCACCCCCACTCGCGCCGAGGCCAGCGATGTCGCCGGGGCCCTGTTCGAGGGGGCCGATGCGGTCATGCTGTCGGCCGAGACCGCCGCCGGCCAGTATCCGCTGGAAGCCGTGGACATGATGGATCGCATCCTCACCCGGGTCGAGCGCGACAGCGAATGGCGCCAGACCATGGACGAGCGTCCCCTGGCGCCGGAGACCACCTCGGCGGGCGCCATCGCCGCGGCCGCGCGCCAGGTGGCCGACAGCGCCGGCGCCAAGGCGATCGTCGCCTTCAGCCATGGCGGCTCGACGGCCCTGAGGATTTCCCGCCAGCGCCCGACCGCGCCGATTCTGGGGCTGACGCCGGTGATGGAGACCGCCCGCCGGCTGGCCCTGGCCTGGGGCGTGCATGCGGTGAAGATCGAACCGCACGAGACCATGACCGCCGCTGTCCAGGGCGCCCTGGATGTCGCCCGGCGCGAGGGCTTCGCCACCTGGGGCGACGAAATCGTGGTCACCGCCGGCATTCCGTTCAACACCCCCGGCACCACCAACGCCCTGCGGGTCGCGACCCTGACCCGGTCGCCGCGCGGCGCCGCCGATCAAGAGAACTGAGCCTGTCGGTCCTCGCCCTCTGAATGAGCATCTTTGCGACCGGCCCGGGAGCGGTTAGGTTGCATGTCTTCTATCTGGGAACTGTGTGCGCCAAATGCCTCAAGACAAGCCTCCTCAGGACTTGATGCACTATGAGGCGATGGCTCAGGACGCCTTGCGCGGGGTGGTCAAGACCGCCTTGAAACGCGCTGCGGCGCCCGGCGGCCTGCCGGGGGAGCACCATTTCTACATCACCTTCAAGACCAAGGCGCCGGGGGTTTCCGGCCCGCCCGAGGTTCTGTCGAAATACCCCGATGAAATGACCATCATCCTGCAGCACCAGTACTGGGATCTGGGGCCCGGCGAGACCTTCTTCACCGTCACCCTGAAGTTCGGCGGCCAGCCCAAGCGGCTGTCGATTCCCTATACGGCGGTGGTCCGGTTCTTCGACCCCTATGTGCAGTTCGGCCTGCAGTTCGAGCCGCCGGAAGACTACCTGCTGGCCGGCGAGGAAGAGGACGCCGAGGCGCCGGGGTCCGTCGAGGAGCCCGACGAGGGCGGCGAGCCGGCCGCCAAGGTCGTCTCCCTGGACCAGTTCCGCAAGAAATGAGCGAGACCGTCGCCGATCAGCCCCCGGCCGTCAGCGACGAGGCCCTGCTGCAACGATTTCTCTCCTCCAAGGCCCAGCCCAGCGGCTCGCAAACTCTGGGGTTCCGCATGCTTTCGCTGTCCCAGGCGGACAAGCGGGTCGAGGTCGCCTTCGAGGCGCGGGCGGACCTGCTGTGCAATCCCATGGGCCAGATCCAGGGCGGCTTTGTCAGCGCCATGCTGGACGAATGCATGTCCGTCGCCGGGGTGGTCGCCTCCGGCATGACCTGCGTCATGCCCACCCTCGAGATGAAGACCAGCTTCTTCCGGCCCGCCATGCCCGGCGCCCTGCGCGGGGTCGGCAAGTTGGTCCGCTGGGGCAAGACCATCGCCTTCCTCGAGGGCGAACTGTTCGATGATCAACAGCGTCTGCTGGCCAAGGCGACCGCCACGGCCATGCCGACACCGTTCAAGGCTTTCAGAAAATAGGGGGATGGGATGCGGAAGGTGGCGGCTGTTCTTGCCGGGATGATGATCCTGGCGATGGCGGGCGCCGCGCCCGCGGCCTCGGTCGGCTTCTCCAACTGGGTGGCGGTGGTGGTGGCCGGCGACTATTCCGGCGCCCACGGCGGCGGCGATACCGAAGCCTTCGACAATGCCCGCCGCGATGTCGCCCGCACCCTGGTCGACCAGATGGGATTCGCCCCTGAAAACGTACGACAGTTTTCCGTTCGCCCCGACCGCTACACGCCCCGGCCCGAGCGCAGCACCCTGTTCACCATCCAGAATACGCTCAAGTCGATGGCCAGCCGCTCGAAGGACGGCTGCCTCGTCTATTTCACCTCCCATGGGGCCGAATACGGCGCCTTCCTCAACGCCGAGGACAAGAACAACGCCACCATCATCCTGCCGCCGATCATGGCCGAGATGGTCAACAGCGCCTGCCCCGACCGGCCATCCATTGTCATCATCTCGACCTGCTTTTCGGGGGTCAATGTCCCGGCTCTGAAGCAGGACAACCGGCTGGTGATGACCGCCGCCCGCAAGGACCGCAGCTCCTTCGGCTGTGGCGAAAGCAACGTCTATCCCTATTTCGACCAGTGCTTCCTGGAGGCGTCCAAGACGGTCAAGAACTTCGCCGCCCTGCCGCCGGCGGTGGTGTCCTGCGTCAGCCGGATGGAACAGGAGACCGGCATGTCGCCGCCATCGGAGCCTCAGGTGTGGATCGGCGGCGCCATGCGGCCGATGCTGGCCCTCTACGGCTTTCGACGAAGCGACTGACCTCCCCGTCCCGTCAGGCCGGTAGGGCGGTAAATATCTGATTTTGAGCCTTTTTATGGAGGCGGGACGATTTCATTCGCCGCCAAAAGGCGCTAGCGGAGTGCAACGTCACCGGCGCGAGGCGCCGGGTCAGGGAGAAGGCTGAGTGAACTTGCAACGGTTTCTGAAGGGCGGTCTGGCGGCGGTTCTGTCGCTGATGGTCGGCGCCGGTCCCGTGACCGGTTTTTCACAGGAACCCGCCCGTCCCGGCCCGGCCCCGACGACGCCGCCGCAGGCGGCTCTGCCCAAGGCGCCGCTGCCCTACGCCAGGACCCAGGCGCCCCGCCCGGCCGCCGCTCGCCCCGCGCCGACGCGGCCGCAGGCCCCGCCCCCGGCCTCGGCCTCGGCGCCGACGCCCACCCCGACCGTCACCGCGGCCGTCGCGCCCATCGACCCGGCCCAGCTCGAGGCCTTCGTCGACGGCGTCGTCGCCGAAGCCATGACCGGCCGCAAGATCGCCGGGGTCACGGTGTCCGTGGTCCAGAACGGCCAGGTCGTGATGAAGAAGGGCTACGGCTTTGATCGCCTCAGCCCCGCCCGCCGCGTCGATCCCGACCGATCGCTGTTCCGCCTGGCCTCCATCTCCAAGACCTTCACCTGGATCGCCGTGATGCGTCAGGTCGAGGCCGGCCGCATGCGCCTGGAAGCGCCGATCAACCTCTATCTGCCCGAGGCCGTGCGGGTCCCCGATCAGGGCATGGACCGCCAGGTTCGCGTCATCGACCTGATGAACCACCGTCCCGGCTTCGAGGATCGGGCGCTCGGCCAGCTGTTCGAGAAGGACCCGGCCCGGGTTCGCCCCCTGCTGACCTGGCTGCGCCAGGAGCGTCCGCGCCGGATCTGGGAGCCGGGCGAGGTCCCGGCCTATTCCAACTATGGCGTCGGCCTGGCCGGCGCCGCGGTCGCCTGGCAGGCCCAGAAGCCCTTCGAACAGGTGATCGAACAGGAGATCACCGGTCCGCTCGGCATGGCCCACACCACCTTCCGCGACGACTACCCCGCTCGCAAGGACCTGCCGGCGCCGATGCCGAAGGGCCTCGCGGACAATGTATCGGAGGGCTATTTCTGGACCGGGAACCGCTTTGCCAAACGGCCCTATGAGTTCGTCAGCCAGGTCGCCCCGGCCGGCGGCGGCTCCTCGACCTCGGCGGACATGGCCCGCTACATGATCATGCTGCTCAACGGCGGCGGTCTTGATGGCGCGACCATCTTCAACCCGACGACCTCGGCCGGCTTTCGCAAGGTGACCGAGCGCGGCCAGCCCGGCGCCGCCGGCTTCGCCCACGGCTTCATGGAATACCGCCTGCCCGGCGACCATGTCGGCTACGGACACAACGGCGCGACCCTGACCTTCCGCTCCAGCATGGTCATCGTCCCCGAGCTTGGCCTGGGCGTCTTCATCGCCGTGAACACCGAATCCGGCGGGTCCCTGACCGACAGCCTCGCCGGCCGCATCGTCCAGCGCTTCTACGTCGGCGGCGACGGCCGACAGCCCGTCCAGTTCTCCGACTGGCTCAAGGCCAACAAGTCGGCCTTCGAGGGCGAATATCTGTCGTCCCGCCGCGCCTTTCACGGCATGGAAAAGTTCATCGGCCTGTTCAACGCCCGCACCCGGGTGCGCGTCGACGGTCAGGGTCAGCTGGTCATCCAGGGCTCCGGCGGCCCTTCCATCTGGATCCCGGTGGGAACTGACGGCGCCTTCCGCTCCACCACCGACTCCCGCGCCATCGCCTTCCAGATGCGCGACGGCCGGGCGGTCGGCTTCTACGACGCCTTCGGCTCGTCCTTCAGCAAGCGGGTCGGCCTGTTCGGCGGCCAGGGCTGGCTGCTGTGGCTCAGCATCATCGCCGGCCTCGCCGCGGTGACGACCATCGTCGGCGCGCTGCTTCGCCTCCGGCTGCATCTGCGGCAGACGCCGGTCCAGGCCCGCGCCAGCCTGATCCAGACCATCCAGTCGGTCCTCTGGCTGATCGCCTTCATCAGCTTCGGCCTCTGGTTCACCCGGACCGGCGACGTCGCCCGGGTTTTCTTCGACTGGCCCGGCGGCCTGTTGCTGACCGCCTCGGCCTGCGGCTTCGTCGCCGCCATCCTCAGCGTCGTGGTTGTGGTCTTCACGCCGTTCGTCTGGCAGGGCGGGCGCCGGGTCGACAGCTTCACCCAGGGCCGCAAGCTGCGGTTCACCTTCACCGCCCTGGTCTATCTGCTGCTGTCCATTTTCCTGGCGTTCAGCGGCGCGATCTTCCCCTGGGCGAGCTGAACCGGCGCGGATTCCCCTGTGACGACGAGTCTCACGGCCAAGTGAGCGCCTGGCCCTTGTCGGCATGGCTCTGGCAACGCAACCCTAGTCAGCAGTGGCTTAGGGGTGATGTCGTGTCAAAAGAGGACGGTCTGGCCTTTGTGATCGCGGGGGCGATTTCCTGGTTCGCGGTGACGGCTTTCTACGGCGCCTTCGGGGGCGCGCTGCTTGAGAGCAGCTTCTGGTTCTATGTGCTGAATGCGGGGCTGGCGACCGGCGCCCTGCTGGTGGCCTTCTGCTTCACCGCCCGGCTTCGACGCATCTCCCGCCACCGCCGCTTCTTCCCCGCCCTGGCCTTCTTCCTGCCCGGCCTGATCGGCGGCCTGCTGGCCATTTCCAACATGGACGGCCTGCTTCCGCAGCTGGAGGCGGGCAGCCACGGCCGCTACGCTGGCTTCATGCTGGCGGCCTATGTGGCGGTGATCATCCTGTCCCTGGACCATCCGGTTCGCGCCCGCTCCTGACGCCGCGCAGGGCCTGCCTCGACCCGATCAGCCCTGGCCGATCCTTTCCACCCGGATGGTGATCCGCTCGCGCTCGGCGGCGCATCGCTCGACCAGCAGCCGCGCCACCTGGGCGTCATCGTGGAAGGCGTATCCCTTGATCGAATCCAGCAGGGCCTTGGCCAGGTTGTCGAGGTCCATCCACGGCGGATCGCCGACATAGTGCATGCCGATCTCGACCGAAAACTCTCCCCAGGCCGGCCGCGAGCCGCGCCAGCTTTTGCGGAAGAACTCGTAGATCAGCGGCTTGTAGTATTTGGCCTGTGTGGTCAGGCCGTCGACGACGATCTCCAGCACCCCGCCCGCTTCCCGGGCGCGGACCTTGCCGTGGTGGGTCCAGTCGCCGTCGGTCACCCGGCGATCTTTTCGACCTTCACCGCCGTGCCATAGGCCAGCACCTCGGTGATGCCCTCCATGATCTCGTTGGCGTCATAGCGCATGGCGATGATGGCGTTGGCCCCGGCCTCGCGGGCATGCTGCTCCAGCAGGCCCAGCGCCTCCTTGCGGGCCGTCTCGGCCAGGTTGGTGTAGATCGACAGGTTGCCGCCGAAGATCGCCTGGATCCCGCCGCCGATATTGCCGATCACGCTCCGCGAGCGGACGGTGATGCCCCGCACCAGGCCGATGTATTCGACGATGCGATAGCCGGCGAGGTCGTTGGTAGTGGCGACGAGCATGGGAATCTCCTTCCGTGTTCCCGCCAGCCTATTCCCTGCCCCGCAAACCCGCCATGGGCGTTGCAGCGAAACGGCGGCGAGGCTAGACCCGCCGACATTGCCGACCGCGCCGAAGGGGAACCGCCGATGACCGCCACCCGCACCGAGACCGACACCTTTGGCCCCATCGAGGTCGACGCCAGCCGCTACTGGGGCGCCCAGTCGCAACGCTCGATCGGCAACTTCAAGATCGGCTGGGAAAAGCAGCCCCTGCCCGTGGTCCGCGCTCTGGGCATCGTCAAGCGCGCCGCCGCCGAGGCCAACGCCGCGCTTGGCCGCCTGAGCCCTGACCTGGAGAAGGTCATCGTCGCCGCGGCCCAGGAGGTCATCGACGGCAAGCTGATCGACCACTTCCCGCTGGTCGTCTGGCAGACCGGCTCCGGCACCCAGTCGAACATGAACGCCAACGAGGTGATCTCCAACCGCGCCATCGAGATGCTGGGCGGAGAGATGGGCTCCAAGAAGCCGGTCCACCCCAACGACCACGTCAACATGAGCCAGTCGTCCAACGACACCTATCCGACGGCCATGCACATCGCCGCCGCCGAACAGGTGGTCCATGACCTGATCCCCGCGCTCAAGCACCTCCACGCCGCCCTGGAGGCCAAGTCGAAGGCCTGGGCCCACATCATCAAGATCGGTCGCACCCACACCCAGGACGCCACGCCCCTGACCCTCGGCCAGGAGTTCGGCGGCTACGCTCAGCAGATCGCCAACGGCAACGAGCGGATCGACCTGACCCTGCCGAAGCTGCTGGAACTGGCCCAGGGCGGCACCGCCGTCGGCACCGGCCTGAACGCGCCGGTCGGGTTCGCGGAAAAGGTGGCCGAGCAGATCGCCGCCATCACCGGCCTGCCCTTCACCACTGCCCCCAACAAGTTCGAGGCCCTGGCCGCCCATGACGCCATGGTCTTCACCCACGGGGCCATCAACACCGTCGCCGGCAGCCTGTTCAAGATCGCCAACGACATCCGATTCCTGGGCAGCGGCCCGCGCTCGGGCCTTGGCGAACTGAGCCTGCCGGAGAACGAGCCGGGCAGCTCGATCATGCCGGGCAAGGTCAACCCGACCCAGTGCGAGGCCCTGACCATGGTCTGCGCCCAGGTGTTCGGCAATCAGGCCACCCTGACCTTCGCCGGGGCCAGCGGCCACTTCGAGCTCAACGTCTTCAACCCGGTGATGGCCTACAACTTCCTCCAGTCGGTCCGTCTGATGGCCGACGCCGCGATCAGCTTCACCGACAACTGCGTGGTCGGCATCGAGCCGCGTGAGGACAACATCAAGCGCGGCCTGGACAACAGCCTGATGCTGGTCACCGCCCTGAACACCAGGCTGGGCTACGACACCTGCGCCAAGATCGCCAAGACGGCCCACAAGAACGGCACGACCCTGCGCCAGGAAGCCGTCGGCGGCGGCTACCTGACCAACGCCGAGTTCGACGAGGCGGTGCGGCCGGAGAAGATGATCTCGCCGGGGTGAGACGGCCGGATCAATTCCGCCCCCCCAAATCGATGATGACGCAGTCATTGCACGGCGCGAACGTCCGGGCCAAAGCCCCCGGGGATTTTCGTCATGCGCCGTCCTCTTGCTCTCATCTTCGGCATCTTGGCCCTGGCCGCCCCCGCCCGGGCCGCCAACCCGCCGGGCGCCTCCGCCGTCATCGAGGCCCTCGACCAGGCCTGCGCGATCTATGTGTTGTCGGGCGACTACGACGGCTACATCGCCAAGGCCGAGGCGCTGGAGTTCAAGGACTTCTTCGGGACCCGCGCGCGCCGCGCCAGCGGCGTCGACATGTTCATCACCTCGGCCACGGCAAATGCGCCGGACAACCGCCGATGCACTGTCGCGCTGGATGGGCCGCCGGCCCTCGCCGAGCCGATGCCGGCCGCCGTCGCCGCCTGGGCCAGGACCCGCGGCTTCAAGGCCGATGGCAAGCCGACCCGTGAGACGACCGACAAGGGTGAAGCCTATGTCCGCACGCTGTGGAAGGCCCCGAAAGGCAAACTGGAGATGAATGCCTTCCCGGTCGGCGCCAATGGCCGGGTCAATGTTGTGGTGACCTGGACGACGCGGGACTAGCGCTTCTCAACCACCGTCTTGCCGATCGGCGCCAGGGCCAGCATCGCCAGCTGCAGGTCCTTCAGCGCGAAGGGGATGCCGATGATGGTGACAAACTCGGCCACCGCGATCAGCAGATGGCTGAGGGCGATGTACCAGCCGGCGCAGACGAACCAGATGATGTTCAGCAGGAAGCCGAGGGGGCCGGTGCCGAGATCCTCCTGGCCGGTGACCAGTTCGCGGCTGACCACCTCCCGCCCGAACGGCCAGAAGGAAAACCCGGCGATCCGCCAGGCCGCCGCCGTATAGGGCAGGCCGACGATGGTGATGGCCAGGATCGCTCCGCCCAGCAGCCACAACAGGCCCGACAGCCAGCCGCCCATGAAGAACCACAGGATGTTGAGGATCAGGCGGATCATGCGCAATGTCCTTTGGAGATGGAGGGCCGGACGTGATCCAGATGGTGCGGGTTCTGGACGCCCTGCCCGAGGGCTTTGGTCGTCTTGAGAAGATGGCCATTGCCGAGGGCGTCCGCAACATGAGCCTGCTGGCCGAGCAGTGGGCCACCGGCGAACAGCGCTTCACCGAGCCCGGCGCCCTGTTCGCGGCCTTCATCGACGGCGAGCTGGCCGGCGTCGGCGGCGTGGCTGTCCAGACCGGCCAGAAAGAGCCCGCCATGCGCATGCGCCGGCTCTATGTCGCCCCACCTTTTCGCCGGGCCGGCGTCGGTCAGGTGTTGGCGGGCTCCATGATCCAGCAGGGCTTGCAGACCGCTCGACTGCTGACCGCCAACGCCCGGGCCAGCGCGGCGGCCGCGCCCTTCTGGGAGGCCATGGGGTTCGAGCCGGTCGCGGCGGACGGCTTTACCCACCAGCTTCTCGGCTGAGGCGGGAACGGGTGGCGGGGCCCCGCGCTTTGCAGGGGACACCCAAACCCCGCAGGAAGGACCACCGCCATGGGCGACAAGACCCTCAAGGATATCGCCGAGACGATGAGGGACATCGACTTCGTCATGCTGCAGACCAAGACCGACGGCGGCCAGATCGCCGCCCGGCCGATGAGCAACAACCGCGACGTCGAGTATGACGGCGACAGCTGGTTCTTCCTGTTCGAGGAGTCGCGCACCTTCCAGGACGTCGAGCGCGACCCGAAGGTCGGCCTGTCGGCGCAGACCGGCAAGGGCCTGCTCGGCAAGCCGCCGACCTTCATCGCCATCGAGGGCCAGGCCCAGATCATCCGCGACAAGGCCGCCTTCAAGGAGCACTGGACCGACGACATGGACCGCTGGGCCAAGGACGGCCCCGACACTCCCGGCCTGGCGATGATCAAGGTTCACGCCGAACTGGTCCACTACTGGGACGGCGACGACGAGGGCGAGATCAGGGTCTGATCCGCTCCACCGCGTCCAGAACGGCCTCGAGGCTCAGATCGGCCAGATCGTCGGTCCTGAGGATTTCGACCGGCTGATCCTCGCGGATCGGCCGGGGCGCGCTCAGGGCGGGATTGCTCTCGGCGGAGAACAGCACCACCCCCGGCGCGCCGGCGGCGATGGCGATATGGACCGGGCCGGTGTCGTTGCCGACGATCAGGGCCGCCCGCCGGGCCAGATCGGCGATATCGCCAAAGCGGGTCTGGCCGACCAGGCTTAGGGCGCGCGGCTCCAGAGCCAGGATATCCGCCGCCAGGCCCGCCTCCTCCTCGCCATGCCCCAGCACCACGGGCGTGATCCCGGCGTCCGCCAGCCGCGAGGCCAGCCGCCCGTAGGCCGCGGAGGGCCAGCGCTTGGCCGGCCGATGCGGCGCCCCGCCGGGAACCAGCAGGGCGAAGGGCTGGGTCGGCGCGGGATCGCCCGCCCCGGTCAGCCAGGCGATATCCGGCGGCCCGACCGGCGCGACCCCGGCGATCCTCAGCTGCTCACGCTGGCTGTCCTGCACATGCAGCCGGTCCCGCTCCGCGCCGCTGTACTGAAAGGCGGCGCCCAGAGCATTGCCCGACCAGGCCGGGCGACGGGGCCACAGCAGCTGGAAATACCGCACGGTCCGGCCCTGGGTCTGCAGATCATAGACCCGGTCGAAGCGGGCGCGGCGAATGCGCCGGATCAGCGAGACCACCGCCGGCAGATCGCTCCACGACGGCCGGCCATCCGTCCAGACCTCATCAAACCAGCCTGTCGCCCGGGCCATGGCCTCGAACGGCGGCGTGGTCAGCAGGGTGATGCGGGCGTCGGGATGGGCGGCGCGGATCGCCTTCATCGGCCCGGTCGCCTGGATGAAGTCGCCGAGGGCGGAAAGCTTGATGACCAGAACCCGGGCCGTCACGCGGCGCCGCCCGGCACCTCAGGCGCTCCGGCTGACGGCGAAGTCGGCGAGCTCCTCAAGGGCGACCCGCCATTCGCCCGCCGGCATGCATCCCAGCGCCGTCTTGGCCTCGCGGGCGAACCCGGCGGCCATCTCCAGGGTCGCCTCGCCGGCGCCGGTCTCACGCACCAGGTCCCGCGCCCGCTGGAAGTCTTCCTCGGTCTGCTCGCGCCGCCCGACCGTCCGCTCCCAGAAGGCCGACTCATCGGGACCGGTGGCGGCGATCGCCAGCAGCAGCGGCAAGGTCGCCTTGCCTTCGCGGAAGTCGTCTCCGGCGTTCTTGCCGAGATCCTCGGTCGTGCCGCCGTAGTCGAGGGCGTCGTCGGACAACTGGAAGGCCAGGCCGAGATTGAGGCCATAGGTGCGCATCGCCCGCACCTGTTCTTCCGACGCGCCCGCGCTGACCGCCCCGGCTTCGGCGGCGGCGGCGAACAGCTCGGCGGTCTTGGCCCGGATGATCTCCAGATAGATGTCCTTGGAAAGGTTCAGGTCGTGGGCCCGGGTCAGCTGCAGCACCTCGCCCTCGCTGATCACCCCGGCCGCCTTGGCCAGGATGTCCAGCGCCCGCAAGGAGCCGGCCTCGACCATCAGCTCAAAGGCCCGGGCGAACAGGTAGTCGCCGACCAGCACGCTCGATGGCGCGCCCCAGATCAGATGGGCCGCCACCTTGCCGCGGCGCAGCTGCGACGAATCGATCACGTCGTCATGCAACAGGGTGGCGGTGTGGATGAACTCCACCGCCGCCGCCAGCTTCAGGCAGCCGTCGTTGTCCGCCCCGGCCAGCCGCGCGGCGGCCACGGTCAGCAGCGGGCGCAGGCGCTTGCCGCCGGCGTTGATCAGATGGTCGGCCAGGGCCGGAATCACCGCCACCGGGCTCTGCATCCGCGCCGAGATCAGGGCGTTGACGCCGGCCATGTCGGCGGCGCCCAGATCGACGAGAAGGTCGACGGACGCTGGCTTGCGCTTCACGGCGGCGTTCACGGCGTCCAAAACCTGTTGCTCCTCGATCATCCGTCGACGCCTCGCGCCGTTGCGGCTCACATGGGGCCGGGATAGGTCAGGGCAAGACCTAGCACAAGGCGTCGCTGTACCGGAATGGACCTCACGCAGGATCGATTGCTCGACGGACGAATTTCGCTGCGTCAGCCCGCGCGGGGGTATCGGGCCGGCATGGATGCCGCCCTCCTCGCCGCCGCCTGCGACGCGCGGCCCGGCGAGCGGGTGCTGGAGGCCGGCTGCGGGGTCGGCGGCGCCCTGCTGGCGGCGGCCTGCCGTCGGCCCGAGGCGCGGTTCGTCGGCCTTGAACGCGACCCGGCCGCCGTCGATCTGGCGCAGGAAAATGTCGAGGCCAACGGCTTCACCGACCGCATCGCCATTGTTCAGGGCGAGGTCGAGGCGGGCTTTCGCGCCCTGGCGGCCGAGCCCTTCGACGCGGCGTTCAGCAACCCGCCCTTCTTTGATGATCCCGCCGCCTTGCGCGGCCCCGCCCCCGCCAAGTCCGGGGCCTGGATGGCCGACGCCGGCCTCGGCGCCTGGACCGGCTTTCTGCTCAAGGCGGTGCGCGAGGGCGGCAGTGTGACCGTGATCCACCGGGCCGATCGCCTGGCCGATCTTCTCGCCCTGCTGTCCGCCAAGGCCGGCTCCTTCCGCATCCGCCCGATCCAGCCCTTCGCCGACGCCCCGGCCAAGCGGGTGATGGTCCGCGCCATCAAGACCGGCAAGGCGCCGCTGGTCCTGCTGCCGGCCCTGGTGCTGCATCCCCGCGACGGCGCCAAGCACACCGATCAGGTCGAGGCCATCCTGCGCGGCGAGGCGGCCCTCGCCTGGGACTGACGTCCCCTCTCACGCCCCGGTCCCGACAATTTCAGCTTTCCGTGAGCGCGCCCTGCTCTAGCTTGGGGTCCAGTCGAAGGCGGAGGATCCAGCATGGAGTCGGTCTACTGGGTCCTGTCCTGGGCCTGCCACCGCCGCTGCGTCCACTGCTACGACGACCGCTTCCGGCCCTACGTCCGCGGCGCCCTGGATGCGGTGCTGGGCGAGGGTGAACGGGCCTGGCCCTCGGTGCTGGCCAACCTGCCCGACGACTTCAGCTATCTGGACAGGGGCGGCGAACGCCAGGCCGGCCGGCTGATCCTGGCCGGCGGCGAGGTGCTGCTCGACGGCTTCCGCCAGCGCATCTTCTTCCCGGTGCTGGAGGCGATCCAGCAGCGCTGGTCGGCCAGGCTCGCGCCCCGGGTCCACATCCAGACCACCGGCGACCGGCTGAACGAGGCCCATCTGGAGGCGATGCTTGAGCGCGGCGTGAAGGGCGTCGCCATCTCCGGCTTCGACAGCTTTCACGTCGGCATGACCGATGCCAGGCAAGCGAAACTGGCCGAAAAGATCGATGCGATGATGGCCCGGTTCGCGGTCGCCCAGGTCCATCTCGGGGCCGGCAAGGCGCCGCCGTCGGACGGCCCGACCTATCTCTATTTCGGGGCCGAGCCGGGCCGCTGGATCGGCGAGCTGTGGCCGCGCGGCCGGGCCTGGGACAATGACCTGTCCACCGCCACATGGGAGACCAACTTCTGCGCCCGCCATTCCGGCGCCAAATCCTTCCTCGACCACCGCGCCCAAGGCAGCGAGGTGGCCATCGACCCCAACGGGGATGTCTTTCCCTGCTGCCTGAAGACCGGCGCTCCGATCGGCAATCTGACCGAGGAACCGTTGCTGGACATCCTCGAGGGCCTGCGCGGCCACCCCGCCTTCGAGGCCCTCAATCGCGGCGATCCGGGCGGCGCGGCGGAAGCCCTGGGGCTCGACCGCGACAGCTTTCGCGCCATGTCGAAGACCGTCACCCCCATGGGCCGTGACTATGAAAACCCCTGCATCGGCTGTGATCGCCTCTACGAACAGCAGCTGACCGCCATCTCCGCCCTGCTCCGGGCCGACCGGGCGGCCAGGCGGGCGCTTCAGTCGGCGTAGAGCTTCAGCGCCTCCAGGCACATCTCGAAGCCGGTCAGATCGTGCAGCGGATCGTCCGTCACGATGACGAACAGCTGGCGCGCCTCGGCCCATAGCAGACTGGCCTCGGGCAAGCCGAAATCCTCGATCTCGCAGTCCTCGCCGTCGCGCCAGACCCCGGCCTCGTCGGGCCGGGCGCCCATCCAGGCCTCGACCCGCTCGCGATAGTCGGCCTCCATTTCGTCGCCGAGATTAATCCACCCGACGACCGGCTTTCCCAGCGCGGCCAGAAAGCCCATCTCGAAGCTCGCCGCCGCATCGGCGCCCGGCCCCCGGAACGGCGTCAGGTTGACGATTCCGGCGTCCGCCCGGCGCAGCCGCGCGATCCGTTCGGCATAGAGGGCCCGGGCCGCCAGTTCACCGGCCTCCCGCACCTCGGCGGCCAGCACCGTCGGCTCCAGGATCTCGAAACCGGCCTCGGCGGCCAGCAGCCGCTGGCGCGACAGATGCTGCGACGCCTCGGGATACAAGGCGTCCGGACCGGCGACATGAAGGGTTGAAATGCGGCGCATCGCCAAAGCCTAGTGCGCGCCGCCGCCGACGCCTACTCCGGCGTCCCGGAAAACACCGCCGAGACCTCGCTGTCCTCGTCGGGGGCGATGACGCAGCGGGCGCCGCCGTCGATCACCTTGCAACCGTTCCAGGCCACCTTCCAGTCGGTCCCGAACGCGCCCTTCATGCCCCGGATCGACAGGGTCACCGGGCTGTGGCGCTGCACCCAGACCCAGCACTGGCGGTTCTCATGGGGCGTATAGAGATATTGCGGCGCGCCGCAGTTGATGCCGGCCACATCGCCCAGCACCACGCTTGCGGGGCCGAGGTCGCCAGAGACCTTGATCCTGAGGATCACGGTGTTGATCCCGCGCACCTCGACTTCGGACAGATCGACCGGGCGGTCCTGCGCCCGCGCAAGGCCCGAGAATCCGGCCAACGCCGCGACGCCGACGACAAGACTGATACGCTTCACGAAACATCCCGCAGCCTGCCGGCCAGGAGCGGCCGGACAGGCTGCTTATTTGGATCAGTTCCGCGCCTTGTCCACCAGTTTGTTCTTGGCGATCCAGGGCATCATGCCGCGCAGGCGCTCGCCGACCTCCTCGATGGGGTGCTCGGCGCTGCGGCGGCGGGTGGCCTTCAGGCTCGGCGCCCCGGCGGCGTTCTCGGTCATGAAGTCGCGCACGAAGCGGCCCGACTGGATGTCCTCCAGCACCCGCTTCATCTCGGCCTTGGTGTCGGCGGTGACGATGCGCGGACCGGTGACATACTCGCCGTACTCGGCTGTGTTGCTGATCGAGTAGTTCATGTTGGCGATGCCGCCTTCATAGATCAGGTCGACGATCAGCTTCACCTCGTGCAGGCATTCGAAATAGGCCATCTCCGGCGCGTAGCCGGCCTCGACCAGGGTTTCGAACCCGGCGCGGATCAGTTCAACCAGACCGCCGCACAGCACCGCCTGCTCGCCGAACAGGTCGGTCTCGCATTCCTCGCGGAAGGTGGTCTCGATGACGCCCGAGCGACCGCCGCCGATGGCGCTGGCGTAGGCCAGGCCCAGGTCGAGGGCGCCGCCGGTGGCGTCGTGGTGCACGGCGATCAGGCAGGGCACGCCGCCGCCCTTCTCGTATTCGGCCCGCACGGTATGGCCCGGGCCCTTGGGGGCGACCATCAGCACATCGACCGTCGACTTGGGCTCGATCAGCCCGAAATGGACGTTCAGGCCATGGGCGAACAGCAGGGCGGCGCCATCGCGGATGTTGGGGGCGATCTCTTCGTTGTAGATGCCGCGCTGCAGCTCGTCGGGGGCGAGGATCATCAGCACATCGGCCCATTTGGCCGCGTCGGCGACGCTCATCACCTTGACGCCGTCGGCCTCGACCTTCTTGGCGGTCGCCGAACCGGGACGCAGGGCGACGGCGATATCCTTCGCCCCGCTGTCCTTGAGATTAAGCGCATGCGCCCGACCCTGGCTGCCGTAGCCTACAACGGCGATCTTGCGCTCCAGGATGCGGGCGAGATCGGCGTCGCGGTCGTAGTAGACGCGCATGATTTATTCTCCAGAAGGTCCAATTACACCGCACCCGCGCAACGGCGGTGCAGCAAAGCCCGGCTATCGAGCGGAATTTTGCGCGGACGTCAAGGCGAGGCGCGCGCCCGGAGACGAAAAAGGCCCCGGAATCGCTTCCGGGGCCCTTGGCTGTCGATGGATCGATCCGTCCTACCAGAACAGGTCGTAGTAGATGCTCAGGACCCGGCCGGTCCAGACGTCGACCAGATAGGCGTCGCCGCCGACCCGAACCCACTCACAGCCGATCGGCGGAGACGGCAGGCCGTACTGGTACCAGTCGAGATAGTAGCTCGAGCCGTACCAACCGTAGGGCAGGAAGTCGCCGTAGGACCAGTTGTAGCTGTACCAGCCGCGCGGGTAGACATAGACGCCGATGCGGAACCGGCGCGAGGCCTGGTAGCTGCGACGCCAATGGCGGGAATCGTACCAGCTGCGCGAGCGGTCGCGGCTGCGCAGCTGGCGGCCCTCGCCGGGACGGCGGCCGTCCCAGCGGTGGTCACGCCCGCCGCGTCCATCCCGGTCAAAGCCGCCGCGATTGTCGCCGCGACCGGCGCCGGGCCGGCCATCGGGACGACCATCGCCATTGCGGTCATAGCGGCCGGAGCCGGGGCGGCCGTCGGGACGACCATCGCCGTTGCGGTCATAGCGGCCGGAGCCGGGGCGCCCGTCGGGACGGCCGTCGCCGTTGCGGTCATAGCCGCCGGAGCCGGGACGCCCGTCGGGGCGGCCGTCGCCGTTGCGGTCGTAGCCGCCGCGATCACCGCGCCCGCCGTTGGGGTAGCCCGACCGGCCATCGCCGTTGCGATCGTAGTCGCCGCGTCCGCCCTGGGCGCCGGGGCCGTAGCCGCCGCGCGGCGTGGTCGGACGGGCATCGGGACGACCGTCGCCGTTGCGGTCATAGCCGCCGGCATAGCCGCTGGCGCCGCCGCCCCGACCGCCGCGCGCGCCCTGACGGGACGCCGTGCGGCCGTCCCGGTCCCGGTCATAGCCGCCGGCAGCAGGCTGGCCGGGGGCGGGTTGGCCGCGGTCATAGCCGCTTTGCGGTCCGCCGGCCCTGGGGCCCCGCGCCCTCTGCGCAGGCTGGGCGGCCGGCGCCGCCTGCGGCGCGGCCTGGCGCTGACCCCGACCGCCGCGATCACCGCGCGGGCCCCGCTCGGGAGCGGGCCTGGGCGCCGGCTGGGCGGCCTCATTGTCCTGTTGATACCCTCGATCCCCGCGCGGGGCCGCCAGGGCGGTGGTTCCCATCAGCAGGGCCAGGGCGGCGCCGGCCACGATCGCTTTTCTCATTCTTGTCTCCAGCGGCCGCCCGTTCTGACGGCCGTCACAGTCCCATCGTTTACCGTGATGCGCCGCCCAACCTGAACCGGACTTGAACGAAAGGCGAGTCCGCGCCAGCTTGCGCCCATGCCCGCTCACCCCCAGGACATCATCGGCTTCTGGACCTCCGCCGGTCCGGCCAAGTGGTTCGCCAAGGACCATCGTTTCGACGAGGCCATCCGCCTGCGCTTCGAGCCGGTTCACTTCGCCGCCGCCCGCGGCCAGTACGACGCCTGGCGCGAGACCGCCGAGGGATCGCTCGCCCTGCTGCTCCTGCTCGACCAGTTTCCCCGCAACCTGTTCCGCGACACGGCCCACGCCTTCGCCACGGACTCCCTGGCCCGCGCCATCACCCGCCAGGCCCTGGCCCGCGGCTTCGACCAGCAGACCGAGCCGCTCCTGCGGCGCTTCTTCTACCTGCCCCTGGAGCATTCCGAGGACCTCGCCGACCAGGAGCTCTGCGTCTCCCTCTGCCAGGGCCTGATGGACGACACCGGCGACGCCGAGACCCTGCGCTACGCCGTCATCCACCGCGACATCATCGCCCGCTTCGGCCGCTTCCCCCATCGCAACGCCGTCTTCGGCCGCGAGCCGACCGCCGAGGAGCAGGTCTTTCTCGAAGAGGGTGGATTCAAGGGCTGAGCCCTACAGCTTGCGCGTCTCGGTCACGTACTGTCGGGCGATGGGGTTCAGCGGCGCCTGGGCCTGACCGGCCGCCAGCAGCAAGGCGGAATCGAGAATGTGCAGGCCGCGATAGCGCTTCTCGATGGCCCCGGCGCCGATCAGGTCCTTGACCACCCGCACCACCGCCGACATCGACAGGCCCAGAAAGTCGGCGATGTCCTCATAGGTGACCGGCGCGGGCAACGGCTGGCCGCCCCCGTCCAGCAGTCCGGGCCGCCGCGCCAGATACATGATCGCCTTGGCCACCCTGACCAGCACCGGGTCCAGCGCATTCATCACCGCCCGGTCATGCTCCATCCGGTTGCGCAGGCTGATGACCCGCATCACCCCCATGGCCAGGACGCCGTCGGCCTCCATCTCCGCAACCACCGCGGCGTTGGGGCAGAGGATCACCCGCGAGCGCTGGCGCACCCGGGTCTCGAAGAAGGTCTCGCGACCGTCGATCATCGGGATCAGCCCGGCCGCCTGCGGCGGCGACAGCAGGTCGGACAGATAGCGCTGCCCGCTGGCCGAGATCCGCGTCATCTCCAGGCAGCCCTCGACCATGATGAACAGCGACCGCGACGGCTCCCATAGCCGGGCCAGCACCTCCCCCGGTTCGAACCAGCGCATCACGCTGACCGCCGCCAGGCGCTCCAGCGCCGCCGTCGGCCAGTGGGCGAGGATCGGCGCCCGCTGCAGATCCCCGGGGGTCACCTTTCCGGACGGTCCTCCGTCGCCCTGGCTGTCTCTGTTCATGCCGCCCCCCAATAGGCCCATCCAACGCCATTAAAGTTACCGGATTTGGTCAAATGACAATGTCGCCCGACGCCGGCCTTCCTAGCGTCCGTCCTTCCGGAGGGCCCGCGGACGCGGCGCCCTCCCCGTTCTGGAGGACGACGCCTTGCCAAGCTTTCCCTCGTATCTCGACGTCAATCTCCTGACCCCGTCCCAGGGCTTCACCCAGGACGGCTCCGGCGGAAGCTACTTCGGGACCGACGTTTCGACGGGCGATCTCAACCACGATGGCTATGTCGACCTGGTCGTCAGCGCCTACGGCGCCAACACCGTCTATGTCATTTTCGGCACGGCAAACGGCATCGCCGGCAACGTCAGCCTGTCGGGCCTCAACGGGGTGAACGGGTTTACCGTCACGGGCTCGGGCCAGTTCGGCATGACGGCGACCTTCATTGGCGACGTCAACCACGACGGCTTTGACGACATTCTGATCGGCGCCCCTCAGGTGGGCGCGAACTCGGAAGGCCAGGCCTACATCCTCTATGGCCGGGCGAACGGCTACGCGGCGTCCTATGGCTCCGCCGATCTCAATCCGGGCGCGGAGACCGTCTACAATGGCGGCTTTCGCGCCACGCTGGGCTCCAGCGGCGCGGCTCTGGGCGACATCAACCACGACGGCGTCGCCGACTTCGCGATCGGCGCGGAAGCGCAACTGGTTCCCGGGGCCGCCTTTCTGTTTCTCGGCGGCGAGGCGGGTTTTCAGAACCTCGGCCTCTACAACAATGAGGCCGGCGACCACTTCGGGGCCTATGTCGCCGGCCTCGGCGACATCAACCATGACGGCTATGACGACTACGCGGTCGGCGGCGACAACGCCTCCAGCCTGAGCGGCGTTGTCGCCATTGTCTTCGGGGCCGAGACCCCCGTTGTCAGCCAGTTCACCAGCGCGCTCGACGGCACGAACGGCTACCGGCTCTTTGGTCTGGCCGCCGGCAACGCCCTGTCCACGGTGACGGGGATCGGAGACTTCAACAACGACGGCATCGCCGATTTCGCCGTCGCCTCGCGCAACGCCGGGGTCACCGGGGTCAACGCCGGGGCGGTCTATGTCATCTTCGGCCGGGACGACGGCAATCTGCCCCAGAGCCTGGCCGACCTCGACGGTGCGAATGGCTTCACCATCTACGGCGCCGCGACCAACAATCAGCTCGGCTCCGAGATCACCCACGGCGACGTCAATGATGACGGCATCGATGATCTCATCATGAGCGCCGGCCAGGCCGGGGTCGTCTACGTCATGTATGGGCGCACGGACGCCCTTTCACCGACCTATTCGGCCTCCAGCATCGCCGGTGGCGAAGGGTTCCAGATCTATGGCTTCAACGGACTGACCACCAACAGCCTGGCGGTTGGCGATCTCAACAATGACGGCGTCGATGACCTCGCCGTGGGGTCGTGGTTCGACACCGGCGGCGGAAACCTGGCCGGCTCTCTCTCCGTGATCTACGGTCAGGTTGGCGACAAGGTGCTGACCGGCACGGCCGCCGGCGACACCGTCAGCGGCGGGGCCGGCAACGACACCCTCAGCGGCCTGGGCGGGATGGATTTCCTCAGCGGCCTTGGCGGCGACGACGCCCTCGATGGCGGCGACGGCAACGACTACCTCTACGGCGGCGACGGGACCGACAGCCTGATCGGCGGCCTGGGCGGCGACAGCCTGTTCGGTGACGCGGGCGACGATGTGCTCGACGGCGGCGACGGCGGCGACAAGCTCCATGGCGGCGTCGGCGCCGACCAGCTGGCCGGCGGCCTCGGCAACGATGTGATGGACGGCGGCGACGATGCCGACACACTGACCGGCGGCGGCGGCAACGATTACCTCGACGGCGGCCTGGGCGCCGATATCCTGACCGGCGGGGCGGGCAACGACGTCTATATCGTCGACAACGCCGGCGACCAGACGATCGAGGCGGCCGGCGAGGGCTCCGACATCGTCCGCGCCTCCATCAGCTGGACCCTGGCCGACAACATCGAGACCCTGCAGCTGCAAGGCGCCGGCGACATCGACGGGACCGGCAACGGCCTGGCCAACAACCTCCAGGGCAACAGCGGCGCCAACCGTCTCGACGGCGGGGCCGGGGTCGACAGTATCAACGGCAATGACGGCGACGATTTTATCATCGGCGGGCTCGGCAATGACCTGCTGCGCGGCGGCGCCGGGGCGGACACCTTCGTGGTCGCCCACGCCTTCGGCCCGACCCTGGAAACCGACGTCATCTACGACTTCGACGCCGCCGAGGGCGACATCCTCGACCTGTCGGGCGCCTATGCCGGGACCCTGTCGCTGGTCAGCAGCTTTACCAGGCACGCCGGCGAGATGACCCTGACCCTCATGGGCGGCCAGACCCTCCTGCGCCTCGACATCGATGGCGACGGCCGCGTCGACTATCAGATGAAGATCAACGGCGACGTCACCCACGACAGCGGCGGCTGGATTCTCTGACAGCCCGCGCCGGCGGCGGATTGTGCCTCTATTCCCGGCGTCCGGTCCGGCTCTCGCTGCCCGGCTCCATCGCCTCGTCGACGGCCCGGCGACGCCTGGCTTCCAGGCGTTTCCACTGCTTGCGGGTGTGGCAGATCTTCTGGCTGAACAGAGTGCCGGACGGCGTCACCGTCACGCACACCACCTCGGCATCCCGCTCAGCGGCCGTCCTGGCCCTGGCGGGTGCGGCCGCTTCGGCTATCGGCGGCGGCGCGGTCTCCGACGCGGCCGGCTCTGCGCCGGCGAGCAGCAGCAGCAGGATTGTCGATGTCAGCATGATCCCCCCTTTGTATGCCGCTCATCGTCGGTCAGATTGACCCCTCACACAACTGTGGATGAGTGACCGCCGCGGGTCAGGCTGATCCCCGGCCGGCGGCGAATCACCGCAAGCTGTCGTTTTCCAGACCGGTCGATCGCCATGAACGCTCTCGCCAACCGCGCCGACAGACCAGACGCCGCCCCGTCCACCGCGGCGGCCGGCGACCATCCCGAGGGCCAGTATCTCGGCCTGCTCGCCGACATCATGGCGACCGGCGTGCAGCGCGGCGACCGCACCGGCATCGGAACCCTGGGCGTCTTCGGTCGCCAGATGCGCTTTGACCTGGCCAAGGGCTTTCCGCTGCTGACCACCAAGAAGCTGCATCTGCGGTCGATCATCGTCGAACTGCTGTGGTTCCTGCGCGGCGAGACCAACATCCGCTACCTCAAGGACCACGGGGTCAGCATCTGGGACGAATGGGCCGACGCCGAGGGCGAGCTGGGCCCGGTCTACGGCAAGCAGTGGCGCAGCTGGACGGCCCCCGATGGCCGGGTGATCGACCAGATCACCGCCGTGGTCGAGGCGATCCGCACCAATCCCAACAGCCGCCGTCATATCGTCAGCGCCTGGAACCCGGCCGATGTCGACGACATGGCCCTGCCGCCCTGCCACTGCCTGTTCCAGTTCTTCGTCGCCGACGGCCGCCTCTCCTGCCAGCTCTATCAGCGCAGCGCCGACGTCTTCCTGGGCGTGCCGTTCAACATCGCCTCCTACGCCCTGCTGACCATGATGGTGGCGAAGGCGACGGGTCTGCAGCCCGGCGAGTTCGTCCACACCTTCGGCGACGCCCACCTCTATCTGAACCATCTGGACCAGGCCAAGGAGCAGCTGCGCCGCGAGCCCCTGCCCTTCCCGACCATGACCCTCGCCGACAAGACCGACCTGTTCAGCTTCGAGCTGGCCGACTTCAAGGTCGAGGGCTACGAGGCCCACCCGTCGATCAAGGCGCCGATCGCGGTCTGAGCCGCCCCCGTCGCGAGGCCATCATGCGTCTGTTCCCCGCCCCCGTTCTGATCGCCATGGCCCTGCTGGCCGGCTGCGCGGCGCCGGACGAAAAGACGGTCGCCGCAAACGAGCCGCTGATCTGCGTCGTCCCCGCGGCCATCGACCAGATCCCCGCCGAGGTCCCTGATCCCGACAAGATAAACGCCGACCTCACCCCCGACTCCTACCTGCTGTCCCTGGCCTGGCAGCCTGAGGCCTGCCGCAGCCGCGCGACCGACACCAGCGACGCCACCGCCTGCGAAGGCAACCTCGGCTGGACCCTTCACGGCCTGTGGCCCAACAGCGCCGACGGCCATCACCCGCGCTACTGCCGCCCCTCGACGGCCCTCAGCGACGACACCGTCCGCCGCAATTTCTGCATGACCCCCTCGACCCGCCTGCAGCAGCACGAATGGGCCGCCCACGGCACCTGCGCCTGGAACAGCCCCGACGCCTATTTCGACCAGGCCCGGACGCTCTGGGACGGCCTCAAGCGCCCGGACCCCCGCACCCTGGCTGGCGCCGACGGCAGGCTGTCGACGGGCGAGCTGCGCGAGGCCTTCACCGCCGCCAATCCCGGCCTGCCGCGACAGTCGATCTATATCGCCACCGGCGACGGCGACCGCCTGCGCGAATTGCGGGTCTGTCACGACCTGGACTTCCAGCCGACCGCCTGCCCGGGCTCCTTCGGTGCGCCGGACCGGGTTGAGCTCATGATCACGCCCTGAACGCCGCCTCAGGGTTTCAGAACGATCTTCCCGGCCACGGCGCTGGTCTCCAGCAGCCTGTGACCCTCGGCCGCCTCGGTCAGCGGCAAGACCTTGCCGATCAAGGGGTCGAGGGCGCCGGAAACGATCTGCCCCAGCACCGCGGCCAGGTCGGTGCGGTAGGCCTCCAGCCGGGCATCGCGCCAGTAGGAGACGTTGTAGCCGACCACCCCCTGGCTGACCCCGAACAGTTTCATGGCCGAGAGACTGTTGTTGAGCAGCATGTCGATGATGGCGCCGGGTCTCACCTTTCCGCCCCGGGTGGCGTCGTAGCCGCCATAGAGAACCGCCATCCCGCCCTGGCGCAGGGCGGCGATGGACACCGCCTTCAGATGCTTGCCGCCGATATGGTCGTAGGCGGCGACCACCCCGCCGTCCGACGCCGCGCGAATCCGCTCGACCAGATCACCTGACCGGTAGTCGATGTGGGTCGCGCCCAGGCCCTCTACCACGCCCCGCTTGCCGGCCGAGGCGGTGCCGACGGCCTTCACCCCGGCGTTCCGCGCCATGGCCAGCAACAGGTTGCCCACCCCGCCGGCGGCGCCATGCACCAGCACCGTCTCGCCGGGCGCCGCAACGGCGATGCGACTGAACATCTGCCAGGCGGTCAGGCCGTTGAGCACGCCCGCGACCAGCTTTTCGGCCGGGGCGTCCTCCGGCGCCGGGACCAACCATCGGGCCTCGATGTTACGGCGGGAGGCGTAGGAGCCGGTGACGGTCAGGGCCGCCACCCTCTGGCCGACCGCAAAGCCCTCGACGCCGGCGCCCAGCGCCTCGATCCGGCCGACAAGATCATAGCCGGGCGTCACCGGCGTCCTGACCCCTGGATACAGGCCCTGACGCATGACCACATCGGCAAAGGCGATGCCCGTCGCCTCTATGGCCACCCGCGCCTCCCCCGGACCCGGCGGCGCCAGCGTCACCTCCCGCGCCTTCAGAACGGTCGCAGGCCCCGTCCGGGCCATGTGCATCTCGATCGCCGTGTTGGTCATGGTCCTGTGCTCCCGATGGCAACCTAGCCCCTGAATATCCGGCGGCAACCATGACCCGACGGCAGGCGCGTCGAGCCGCGAGTCGGGATAGGATAGCGCCATGACCATCCCCCTCGCCCTTGTCGTCGCCCGCGCCCGCAACGGGGTCATCGGCGCCGATGGCGCCATTCCCTGGCGCCTGAAGTCCGACCTGGCCCTGTTCAAGGCCAATACGCTGGGCAAGCCGGTGATCATGGGCCGCAAGACCTGGGACAGCCTGCCCTTCAAGCCCCTGCCCGGCCGGATGAACATCGTCCTGACCCGCGATGGCAGCTTCGAGAGCCGCTTCGCCCTGGCCTATGAGAACTTCTCCGAGGCGGTGGAGACGGCCCGCGAACAGGCCGAGGAGGACGGCGTCTCCGAAGTCTGCATCATCGGCGGCGCCAGCCTCTATGAGATGGCCCTTGGCCGGGCCAAACGACTCTATTTGACCGAGGTCGATGCCGAGCCGGACGGCGACACCCTGTTTCCGGCCTTCGACGAGGCGGCCTGGACCGAGGTGCGCCGCGAGGCCTTCCCGGCCGGAGAGAAGGACGACCATGCCTTCACCTTTCGCGTGCTTGAGCGGCGATAGCGCCTTGCGCTGACCCGGCGTCAGGCGGTTCTATTCCTCCCAATCAGAAAGAGGGAGAACGCGCCGTGGACATCGAACTGGTCGCCGAGGGACTGCTGTTTCCGGAAGGCCCCATCGCCATGAACGACGGCTCGGTGATCCTCACCGAGATCAAGGGCCAGCGCCTGACCCGCGTCACCCCCGACGGCAAGACCAGCACCGTGGCGGAGACCGGTGGCGGTCCCAACGGCGCGGCCATCGGCCCGGACGGCAAGATCTATGTCACCAACAACGGCGGCAGTTTCGAGTGGCTGGACGCGGGCGGCCTGACCATCCCCGGCCCCACCCCCGCCAGCCACACCGGCGGCTCGATCCAGCGGGTCGATATCGCCAGCGGCAAGGTCGAAACCGTCTATGACGCCTGCGACGGCAAGCGTCTGGTCGGGCCCAACGACCTGGTCTTCGACAAGCAGGGCGGCCTGTGGTTCACCGACCACGGCTGCTCCACGCCGGAAGGACGCAAGTTCGGCGCCCTCTATTACGCCCGGCCGGACGGTTCGAAGATCACCCGCCTGCGCGAGCACTTCGTCTCGCCCAACGGCGTCGGCCTCTCGCCGGACGAGGACGTGGTCTACATGGCCGACACCAACCTCGGCCGTCTCTGGGCCTTCGACATCAGCGCCCCGGGCGAACTGGCCGAGCCGCCCCCCTTCCAGCCGGGCCGGGTGGTCTGCAACCTGCCGGGCTACCAGCTGCTCGACAGCCTGGCGGTGGAGGCGTCGGGGAAGGTCTGCGTCGCCACCATCATCAACGGCGGCATCACCGCCTTCGACCCGGACGGCACGACCGAGCACTATCCCTTCCCGGACCTGCTCTGCACCAACATCTGCTTCGGCGGCGAGGACATGCAGACCGCCTGGATCACCGCCTCGGGCACCGGCAAGCTCTACAAGGCCCGCTGGCCCCGCCCGGGTCTGAAGCTGAACTTCAACGCCTAAACAAGATCCCTCTCCCTGAGGGAGAGGGAGGGGCCCGCGCCATCGGCGCGGGAGGGTGAGGGTTTACGGACGACGAAGGCCTTCCAACTCCGTAATCCCTCACCCGGAACGGCCGCAAGCCGTTCCGACCTCTCCCGCCGGGAGAGGTAAGTCCCTCTTAAAACAATACCCCCATCGCCGACCGCTCGAAGCTCTTGAGCTCGTCGTTGCGGCCATCGCGGATCTTGTCGACCCATTCGGGGTCCTGCAGCAGGGCGCGGCCCACGGCGACCATGTCGAACTCGTCGCGTTCCATGCGCTCCAGCAGGTTGTCCAGGCTGGCCGGCTGGCTGGCCTCGCCCCCATAGGCGGCGATGAATTCACCCGACAGCCCGACGCTGCCAACGGTGATGGTCGGCTTGCCGGTCAGCTTGCGGGCCCAGCCGGCGAAGTTGAGGTCGCTGCCCTCGAACTCCGGCTCCCAGAAGCGGCGCTGGCTGCAGTGGAAGACATCGGCGCCGGCGTCGGCCAGCGGCTGGAGCCAGGCTTCCATCTCGGTGGGGTCGGCGGCCAGGCGGGCGGTGAAGTCCTGCTGCTTCCACTGCGACAGGCGGATGATGACCGGATAGTCCTCGCCGACCTCGCGACGCACGGCCTTGAGGATCTCGGCGGCGAAGCGGGCGCGCTCCGGCAGGGTCGCCCCGCCCCAGCGGTCGGTCCGCAGATTGACGCCGTCCCAGAAGAACTGGTCGATCAGATAGCCGTGGGCGCCATGCAGTTCCACCGAGTCGAAACCAAGCGCCTTGGCCGCCCCGGCCGCCTTGCCGAAGGCGTCGATGGCGTCGGCGACGTCGGCGTCGCTCATCGCCTCGCCGAACTGCTTGCCGGGGCTGGAGAAGCCCGAGGGGCTGTCATAGGGGCCGGCGGGGGTCCATTCCGGATCGCGGGTGCGCACCGCGCCGACGTGCCACAGCTGCGGCGCCATCACCCCGCCGGCCGCATGGACGGCGTCAATCACGCTCTTCCAGGCGGCCAGTTCCTCGTCGCCGTGGAAGCGGGGGACATTCGGGTCATTTAGCGAGGCGGGGCGGGCGACGCCCGTGCCCTCGGAAATGATCAGCCCGACGCCATGCTCGGCCCGGCGCCGGTAGTAGTCGGTCACCGCCTGGGTCGCCACGCCGCCCGGAGAAAAGCTGCGGGTCATCGGGGCCATGGCGATGCGGTTCTTCACCGACATGGACTTGATCTGAAGCGGGCGGAACAGGGTGTCGATGCTCACGATTGCGGCTCCTGGCGGCAATGTTGGGGTTGGCCCTGTTAAACGGTTGTTTGAGGTCAATGACGAGTCAGAAAATCTGACCGCGTCGCCAATCCGTAGAACGTTCATCTCCGGGACAGGCGCGGCCGGTATGTTGCAGAGGCGAAATGTATCGTAAGGCCAGACCCGGCGGCAAAGGCGCGCGGACACAGTGAGCACGGCGAGCGAGGCACAGGATCGGGCAGAAAGCTTCCGCGGTCACCTGACCGGCGGGCAGCCCTCCGACGGCATTCTCGAGGCCTGGACCTCTCTCGAGGCGATCGTCGCCCATGACCCCAAGGGCGTGGCCGAAGCCATGGCCCAGGCGGCCCGCATCGACGCCTCGGCCGGGTTCGCCGCCCTGGCGCCGGAAGGGTCGGTCGGCGGCGCGGTCATCTCCCCGTCCGGCGAACTGGCCCAGGCCGACCCCCAGTTCATACGCTGGTTCGGCCACCCCAAGGACTCCCCCGCCTTCCGCCGTCTGATCCGGCTGGCCCAGAAGCAGGGCCAGGTCTCAGGGCTGATCGAGACCGAGGACGGGGGCGTCATCGCCGCCTGCGCCGGCACCGAGGCCTATGCCCTGCGATGGCCGCTGTCGCCCGAGAGCCGCGCCCAGTTGGAGCTGCCGGGCCGCAGGGTGGCGTTGCTGGGGTTTTCGCCCTCGCGGGTCAGCGCCCTGGCCGCGCGAGCCGCCCAGGCCTTCGGCCTGACCCCGCTGGAGGCGCGGATTGCCGAGGCCCTGCTGGACGCCCCCAACCTCAACGAGGCGGCCGAACGGGTCGGGGTCGGCCGCGAGACGGCCCGCGAGGCGCTGAAGAAGGCCATGCGCAAGGCCGGGGCCAAACGCTCGCCGGATCTGGTCCGGCGGATGATGGATCTGATGAGCGGCATGAACGCGCCCTCCGGCGACGTCGAAACCGTGCTCAGCGCCCTGTTCGGCGCCACCCCGGCCGAGGCCCGCGCCGCCGCCCGCTTCGCCGAGGGTCTCACCGCCCGGGAGGTCGCCGCCGCCCTGGGCGTCAAGGAGGCGACGGTCCGGGGGCAGCTCAAGGCGGTGTTCGCCAAGACCGGGGTCAACAAGGCCAAGGATCTGGTGCGGCTGACCGTCGAGGCCAGCACCCTCACCGCCCTGACCCAGGCGTCCGAAAGCACCATCGAGCCGATCGACCGCGAGGGCCGCGCCCGGCTGATCAACACCGCGGACGGCCGCCGGGTCGCCCTGATCGACTACGGGCCGACGGGGGGCCGACCCCTCGTGGTGTTCCACGGCTACTCGATCGGCCGCTTCCTGCCGCCGGTGTTCGTGACCCGCCTGCACCGCGCCGGCTACCGGCCCATCGTCGTCCAGCGGCCGGGCTTTGGGCTCAGCGACGCCGCCCCCTCGATGGAGAGCCAGCTCGACGTCGCCGCCGACGACCTGGTGGCGGTGCTGGGCGCCCTGAAGCTGCGCAAGACCGATGTCCTGATCCGTGACGGCGCCACGGCCGCGGGCCTGGCCTTCGCCGCCCGGCACGGAGACCGGATCGGTCATGGCCTGCTGCTTAATCCCCGTCCCCCGGCCAGCCTGGACCGCAACCACCCCTCGCTGATCGGCTCGATCGCCCGGACCATGCTCAAGCATCCCGAACTGATCGCCGCCTTCGGGGAGATGCTGCGTCGCCAGAACCGCACCGACCTCTTGACCCGGGCCCTTCGGCGGTCGCTCGATCCGGTGCCGGCCGATCGCGCCCTGCTCGATGATCCGGCGACCGAGGCGATGCTCATCCGCGACAACCAGGGGATGGGCGCCCGAAGCAGCGCCGGTTTCGCCGCCGAGATGGCGGTCTACGCCCATGGCTGGACGCCGCCCGCGACCTTTGGCGGCGAGCGGTGGACCCTGGTCCTCTCCGGCGGCTTTCACTGGCCGGCGTCAGCAACCTTCTGGCGCAAGACCCTGCCGAACGCCGGGCTGCGCGAAATCCCCGGCGCCGGCTATCTCGCCTATTTCACCCATCCCGAAGAGCTCATCGCGGCGCTGGACGGCTAACTCAGGGAACCGGGCCGGGCGACCGGGTGGGAACTCGACAGCCCGCCATCCACGACCATCGCCTGGCCATTGACGTAGGAGGCGTCATCGCTGGCCAGGAACAGGGCCATCTGGGCGATCTCGATCGGCTGGCCGGCGCGGCGCAGCGGGTTGAGCTGGCCGATCTTGCCTTCCGAGCCCTTGGCGCGGGCGCCGTCGAAGATCGGCTTGGTCATGCCGGTCTCGATCAGGCCAGGGCAGATGGCGTTGACGCGGATGCCGGTGCCGCCCAGCTGCTGGGCCGTGGTCTGGACCATGCTGATCACCCCGGCCTTGGAGGCGCTGTAGGGCGTGCCGCCGGCGCCCGAGCGCAGGGCCGCGACGGAGGCGGTGCAGATGATCGAGCCCTTGCCCTTGGGCGCCATCACCCGACTGGCGTGCTTGATCATCATCGCCGGCCCGACGACGTTGATGCGCAGGAGGTCCATGAAGCTGGCCTCGGTCAGCTCCGGCAGGGTGATCCAGCCGCCCGAAACCCCGGCGTTGGCGAAGGCGATGTCGAGGCCGCCATAGGTCTCCACCGCCTTGTCGACCAAGGCGCTGACCTCGGCTTCGGAGCCGGCATCGCCGGTCACCGCGATGGCCTTACCGCCGTCGGCGACGATCTCGGCCACGGTCTCCTTGACCCCCTCGGCCCGGTCGAAGGCGACCACGCTGGCGCCCTCGGCCGCGAAGAGTTTGGCGCTGGCCCGGCCGATGCCGCTGGCCGCGCCGGTGACGATGGCGACCTTGCCGGAAAGACGTCCCATGGTGTTCTCCCTGTTTGCGGTGACCTTAGGGAGGGTTGAGAGGAAGTTCAAACAGTTGTTCGAAGCACGCCCGATCCTTCTCCCTGAGGGAGAAGGTGGCCCGAAGGGCCGGATGAGGGTTTACGGAGCGAGCCGCCCCTGGCGCCGAAGACGGCTGCAAATCCGTTGGTCCTCTCCCGGCGCCGTAAACCCTCACCCGGTCGCCGCGAGGCCGACCGACCTCTCCCTCAGGGAGAGGTGTTCGTCAGAGCGACGGCAGGTCGAGCCCGTGCTCCCGGGCGCAGTCCGCCGCCTCGTCGTAGCCGGCGTCGGCATGGCGCATCACCCCCGTCGCCGGGTCATTCCACAGCACCCGGCCCAGCCGCCGGGCCGCGTCCTCCGTCCCGTCGCAAACGATGACCATGCCGCTATGCTGCGAAAAGCCCATGCCGACCCCGCCGCCGTGATGCAGCGAGACCCAGGTCGCCCCGCTGGCCGTGTTCAGAAGGGCGTTCAGCAGCGGCCAGTCGGACACCGCGTCCGAACCGTCCCGCATCGCCTCGGTCTCGCGGTTGGGGCTGGCGACCGACCCGGAATCGAGGTGGTCGCGGCCGATCACCACCGGGCCGATCTCACCCCTGGCCACCATCTCGTTGAAGGCCAGGCCCAGCTTGTCGCGGTCGCCGAGCCCGACCCAGCAGATGCGCGCGGGCAGGCCCTGGAACTGGATCTTCTCCCCGGCCATGTCGAGCCAGCGATGCAGGTGTGTGTTGTCCGGCAGCAGTTCCTTGACCTTCGCATCGGTCTTGCGGATGTCCTCCGGATCGCCGCTCAGGGCCGCCCAGCGGAAGGGCCCGACCCCGCGACAGAACAGCGGGCGGATATAGGCCGGCACGAAGCCCGGGAAGTCGAAGGCGTTCGCCACCCCCTCCTCCAGCGCCACCTGGCGGATGTTGTTGCCGTAGTCGACGGTCGGAATCCCGGCGTGGTGGAAGTCGAGCATGGCCTGGACATGGACCGCCATCGACTGACGGGCCGCGCGTTCAACCGCCTTGGGATCGCGCTCGCGCCGCTCGTCCCACTCGGCGATGGACCAGCCGGCCGGCAGATAGCCGTTGATCGGGTCGTGGGCGCTGGTCTGGTCGGTGACCAGGTCGGGCCGGACGCCCCGCCGCACCATCTCCGGCAGCATCTCGGCGGCGTTGCCCAGCACCCCGACGCTGATCGCCCGCTTCTCGGCGCAAGCCTGCTCGATCAGGCTCAGGGCCTCGTCGAGATTGTTGGCACGGACATCCAGATAGCCGGTCTTCAGCCGCATCTCGATCCGGCTCTCGCGGCATTCGATGGCCAGACAGCTGGCCCCGGCCATCACCGCCGCCAGGGGCTGGGCGCCGCCCATGCCGCCGAGGCCCGCCGTCAGGATCCAGCGGCCAGCCAGGTCGCCGGCGTAGTGCTGGCGGCCGGCCTCGACAAAGGTCTCGTAGGTGCCCTGAACGATGCCCTGGCTGCCGATGTAGATCCACGACCCGGCCGTCATCTGGCCGTACATCATCAGCCCCTTGCGATCGAGCTCATGGAAGTGGTCCCAGGTCGCCCAGTGCGGCACCAGGTTGGAGTTGGCGATCAGCACCCGGGGGGCGTCGGCATGGGTCTTGAACACGCCCACCGGCTTGCCCGACTGCACCAGCAGGGTCTCGTCCGCTTCCAGCCGCCGCAGGGTGGCGCAGATGCGGTCAAAGCTCTCCCAGTCGCGCGCCGCCCGGCCGATGCCGCCATAGACGACCAGCTCCTCGGGCCGCTCGGCGACCTCGGGATCGAGGTTGTTCATCAGCATCCGCAGCGGCGCCTCGGTCAGCCAGGATTTGGCCGACAGCTCCAAGCCGCGCGGGCTGCGGATGGTGCGGCTGTTGTCGAGGCGGGTCATGCGCCGGCTCCTTGCGTTGTGCACCAGTCGATCAGCTCGGCCAGCATCGGTTTCAGCACGGCCTGCAGGGCGGCGGCCCGGTCCGGCTTCCACACGGGAATCTCAAGGCCTTGAGGCTCGTCCATATAGGCCCGCTGGGCGATCTCCAGCTGCAGGGCGTGGACGCCGCCCTCCGGCTGGCCGTAGTGGCGGGTGATCCAGCCGCCCTTGAAACGGCCGTTGCTGACATGGCTGAAGCCGGAGCCCGCCAGGGCCTTCTCGGCGATCGCCACCGCCCCGGCGCCGGCGCTGGCCCCGCTGTTGGCGCCCAGGTTCAGCGCCGGCAATTCGCCGTCGAACAGCCGCGCCACCCGGCTGCGGATCGAATGGGCGTCGAACAGGACTATGCCGGGATGGATCAGCCGCAGCCGATCGATCTCCGCCTCCAGCGCGTCATGATAGGGGGTGAAGTAGCTGATCCGCCGGCGCGCGATCTCGGCCGCGTGGGGCGTCCGCCCGGGCCGGTAAAGCGGGACATTGTCAAAGGTTTCGGTCGGGCAGAGGCCGGTGGTCGCCTGGCCGGGATAGAGGCTGACGCCGCTGGGGTCGCGGTTCACGTCGATGGCGGTGCGGGAGATGTCGGTGTGGATGACGGTCGCGCCGAGGTCTGCGGCAAAATCATAGAGCTCGCCGATGAACCAGTCGGCGTCATGGATCGCCAGGTCATGGCTGACCAGGGCCGGGATGATCTCGGGAGGGATCAGGGTCCCGGCATGGGGAATGGAAACAATCAGCGGCGCCTGGCCCTGATGGAGGTGAAGCCAGTCGGTCATTCCACCATCCCCGGAAGGTCCAGGCCGACCGCCTTGGCCAGCGCGCCCGACGTCACCATCTCCGCCGCCGCCGCGACCTCCGGCGCGAAAAAGCGGTCGTCCTCCAGATGCGGCACGACCTCGCGGACCAGCGCCCTGACCGCTTCCAGGCCGTCCGACGACCGCAGGCCGGCGTGGAAGTCGCAGCCCTGCGCGGCCGCCAGCAGTTCGATGGCCACCACCTGGGCGGCGTTCCCGGCCATGGCCAGCAGGCGCCGGGCCCCGTGGGCGGCCATGGAGACATGGTCTTCCTGGTTGGCGCTGGTCGGGATGGAATCGACGCTGGCCGGCCAGGCCCGCTGCTTGTTCTCCGAGACCAGGGCCGCCGCCGTCACCTGGGGGATCATGAAACCGCTGTTGATCCCCGGCCGGGGCGTCAGGAAGGCCGGCAGGCCGCTGAGGGCCGGATCGACCAGCATGGCCGTGCGCCGCTCGCTCATCGAGCCGATCTCGCAGACCGCCATGGCCAGCATGTCGGCGGCGAAGGCCACCGGCTCGGCGTGGAAGTTGCCGCCGCTGATCGCCTCGCCGGTGTCGGTGAAGATCAGCGGATTGTCGGTGACGCCGCCGGCCTCGACAGCCAGTGTCGCCGCCGCCTGTCGGCCCAGATCGAGCACCGCCCCCATCACCTGCGGCTGGCAGCGCAGGCAGTATGGATCCTGCACCTTCTCGCAATCGAGATGGCTGGCGCCGATGGCGCTGCCCGACAGCATGGCCCGCCAGGCCGCCGCCGTTTCCATCTGTCCCCGGTGCCCGCGCAGGGCGTGAATGCGCGGGTCAAACGGGGCCAGCGACCCCTTGGCGGCTTCAACCGAGAGGGCCCCGGCAACCATGGCCGCCTGGAACACCCGCTCGATGCGGAACAGCCCGGCCAGGGCGCAGGCGGTGGAGAACTGGGTGCCGTTGAGCAGCGCCAGACCCTCCTTGGGACCCAGCTCGACAGGCGCCAGACCCGCGCGCTTCAACGCCTCCCCGGCCGACATCCGCTCGCCCTTCAGGTAGGCTTCGCCGACGCCGATCATGGTCGCCGCCATATGGGCCAGCGGGGCCAGGTCTCCAGAGGCGCCGACGCTGCCCTGCTCGGGGATCAGCGGCAGCAGGTCGGCAGCCAGCATGGCCTCGATCATCGCCACCGTGTCCGGGTTGATCCCCGAAGCGCCGCGGCCAAGGCTGGCGGCCTTCAGGGCCAGCATCAGCCGCACAACCGGGGCTTCCAGCGGCGCGCCGACGCCGGCGGCGTGGGAGATGACGATGTTGCTCTGCAGCCGGGCCAGGTCGTCCGTGGCGATGCGGATATTGGCCAGCTTGCCGAAGCCGGTGTTGACGCCGTAGATGGCGCGGCCGTCGGCGACGATGCGCTCGACCACGGCGGCGCTGGCGGCCATGGCGGCGCGGGCGCTGTCGGCCAGCTTCGGGGTCGCGCCCTCGAACACCGCGCGCCAGTCGGCCAGGCTCGCCTCGCCCGGGTGCAGCACCAGAACGCTCACGCGGGAACTCCCTGAAAAACCCTGCTGTGCAAGGGATTGCGGCCCATCCAGTAGACCAGTTCGACCGGCCGCGTGGCGTCCCAGACCGCCAGGTCGCAGGCCTTGCCGACCTCCAGCGAGCCGATGCTGTCGAAGCGGCCGACGGCGCGGGCGGCCTCGCGGGTGACGCCGGCCAGGGCCTCGTCGACGGTCAGGTCGAACAGGATGACGGCCAGGTTCATCGCCGTCAGCAGCGAGGTCAGGGGCGAGCTGCCGGGGTTGCAGTCAGTGGCCACGGCCAGGCCCACGCCGGCCTCGCGGAACAGGCCGATCGGCGGCAAGTCCTTGTCCCGCAAGGCATAATAGGCGCCGGGCAGGAGCACCGCGACGGTTCCCACCGCCGCCATGGCGCGCGCGCCGGCGGCGTCGGTGCGCTCCAGATGGTCGGCGCTGAGGGCCCCGAATTCCGCCGCCAGGGCCGCGCCGCCGCCGGCGCTGCGCTGGTCGGCATGGAGGCGCAGCGGCAGGCGGTGGGCGCGGGCCGCCTCGAACACCCGGCGCACCTCGGCGGGGGTGAAGGCCGAGGTCTCGCAGAAGGCGTCGACGGCGTCGGCCAAGCCCTCGGCGGCGGCCGCCGGGAGGATGTCCTCGCAGATCAGGTCGACGTAAGCGCTTCTATTATCACGATATTCCGGCGGAACCGTGTGGGCGGCCAGCAGGCTGGTGACGATGGAGACCGAGCGCTCGCGCTCCAGGCCCCGGGCCGCGCGCAGCATTTTAAGTTCGTCATCCAGGGTCAGGCCGTAGCCGGACTTGACCTCGACCGTGGTGACGCCCTCGGCGATCAGGCGGTCCAGGCGGTCCAGGGCGCCGGTGGTCAGCTCGGCCTGGGTGGCGACGCGGGTGTTGCGCACCGTCGAGAGGATGCCGCCGCCGGATTCGGCAATGGTTTCATAGGTTTCGCCGCGCAGCCGCATCTCGAACTCGTCGGCGCGGTCGCCGGCGAAGACCAGATGGGTGTGGCAGTCGATCAGGCCGGGGGTGACCAGCCGGCCCTCGAGATCAATCTCCTGACCGGCGGAATATCCGGGCGGCAGATCGTCGCTATTTCCGACCCAAGATATCTTCCCGTCCACGCAGCCGAGGGCGCCGTTTTCGACCAGACCCAGCTCCTCGCGGCCGGGCGCCAGCGTCGCCAGGCGTCCTCCGCGCCAGAGTCGGTCAAAATGCATGCGGCCTCCGAATTCCGCCGCACAATATGTCTAGACATATTCGACTCGCAAGCTGATCCTGACGGCCATGATCACGACCTTGTTCCTCGACCGGGCCCTGCTGGCGGACGGCTGGGCCGACGGCGTGCGGATCACTTCGGAGGACGGGGTGATCACCGCCGTCGACACAGGCGCCGAGCCCAGGACCGGCGAAGCCCGCGAGGCGCTGGGCGTCGCCGGGGTCCCCAATCTGCACAGCCACGCCTTCCAGCGGGCCATGGCCGGGCTGGCCGAGCGGCGCGGGCCGGCGCGGGACAGTTTCTGGACCTGGCGGGAGGTGATGTACCGCTTCCTGGAGCGGCTGAACCCCGACGACGTCGAGGCCATCGCCACCTACGCCTATGCCGAGATGCTGGAGAGCGGCTTCACGGCGGTCGCGGAGTTCCATTACCTGCACCACGCCCCCGACGGCGCGGCCTACGACAACCTCGCCGAGCTGGCGCTGCGGCATCTGGCGGCGGCGGAGGAGACCGGGATCGGCGTGACCCTGCTGCCGGTCTTCTACGCCCATTCGACCTTCGGGGGCGCGGCGCCGACGGCGGGGCAGCGGCGGTTCATCAACGACGCCGACAGCTTCGCGGCCATCGTCGAGGCGGCGCGGGCGGCGAACGGCGGTCGGAGCGGGCGCGGGGTGGGGGTGGCCCCCCACTCGCTGCGGGCGGCGACGCCGGAGGAGCTGGAGGCCATCCTGCCGCTGGCGCCGGAAGGGCCGGTGCACATCCACGCCGCTGAACAGATCAAGGAGGTCGAGGACTGCCTGGCCTGGTCCGGCCAGCGGCCGGTGGAATGGCTGCTGGAGCATGCCGGGGTCGATCAGCGCTGGTGCCTGATCCACGCCACCCACCTGACCGAGGCGGAGACGGCGGGCCTGGCGGCGTCGGGGGCGGTGGCCGGGCTGTGCCCGATCACCGAGGCCAATCTGGGCGACGGAATCTTCCCGGCCAGCGCCTACCTCGAGGCCGGCGGCCGGTTCGGGGTCGGCACCGACAGCAACATCGCCATCGGCGCGGCCGAGGAGCTGCGGCAGCTGGAATACGCCCAGCGCCTGAGCCTGCGCGGCCGCAACCTGCTGTCCCGGCGGGAAGGCGAGAGCACCGGCCGGGCGCTGCTGCAGGGCGCGCAGGCAGGCGGGGCCCAGGCGCTGGGCCAGCCGCTGGGCGCCCTGGCGGTCGGCCAGCGCTGCGACGTGGTCTGCCTGGAGATGCTGCACCCGGACATGGTCGGGCGCGACGGCGACCTGGCGATCGACACCTGGGTCTTCGCCCTGGGCAAGGCGGCCATCGGGTCGGTCTATGCGGGCGGCCAGCGGGTGGTGGAGATGGGCCGCCATGTGGCGCGATCGGCCATCGACATCCGCTACCGCAACGTCCTGCGCCGGCTGATGAGCGAATGACCCGGCCCGCCCCGCTGCATGAACTGATCCGCGCCCGGCTGGAGCAGGAGATCCTCTCCGGCCAGCGGCCGCCCGGTTCGCGCCTGCCGTTCGAGACCGAACTGGCGGCCGAATGGAACTGCGCGCGGATGACCGTCGGCCGGGCGATCAACGCCCTGGTCGAGGCGGGCATGGTGCAGCGTCGCCGCCGCGCCGGCACCTTCGTCACCCGCCGCAGCGTGCAGGAGACGGTGCTCGACATCCACGCGGTCGCCGAAGAGGTGCGGGCCTCGGGCCGGACCTACGCCTACCGGCGGCTGGCGCGGCGCGAGAGCGGCGCGGGGGCTGTGGAGATGGAGCGGCTGGGCGTCGCCGAGGGCGCGCCGGTGCTGCTGGTGGTCGGACTGCATCTGGCCGACGGCGAGGCCCATGCGGTGGAGGAGCGGCTGATCAACCTGACCGCCGCGCCGGAGGCCGGACGGGAGCGGTTCGAGGAGGCCCCGCCCGGCGACTGGCTGCTGGCCCAGGTGCCCTGGACCGAGGCGCGCCACGAGATCAGCGCCCTGGCGGCGGACGGCGAGACGGCGCGGCGGCTGGGGATTTCGGCGGGGACCGCCTGTCTGTGCCTGGAGCGGCGGACCTGGAAGTCCGGCGAGGCCGTGACCTGGGCCCGGTTCATCTATCCGGCGGATCGGCAGCGGTTCACCGCGCGGCTGCGACAACCGGGCGGACGGCGGGGGGAGTAGGCCTTCTCCCGCTTGCCGGGAGAAGGTGGACGCGCAGCGGCCGGATGAGGGCTGCGCCGGCCCTGGGGGATTGGCCGTGAAAAGCTGAGGTCGTGGTCGGCGGGGTGGGAGAACCGTCTTCTTTCGGCGCCGCCCTCATCCGTCGGCTTCGCTGACACCTTCTCCCGGCGAGCGGGAGAAGGATTGGTCAGGCGGAACCTGTGCGGGCGACCCCGGTTAACATCCTGTCGAATGCCGTTCGGCCAGCTCAACAGGACGATCGTTTCGTGACCGCTTCCCGCCGCCTTCTGCTCGCCTCCGCCCTTCTGACCCCTGCCCTGCTGGTGCTGGGCGGCTGCAACGGGGCCAGCAATCTGCCGACCACCGCCACCTATGGGCCGAGCCCGACCCTGCCGCCGCCGCAATCCAGCCTGATCCCGACGGTCAATGCGCGCAAGGCGGTCGGCTGGCCCAGCGGGGAGACGCCGACGCCGGCGGCGGGGCTGAAGGTCGCGGCCTTCGCCGGGGGGCTGGACCATCCGCGATGGCTCTACCGCCTGCCCAACGGCGATATCCTGGTCGCCGAGACCAACGCCCCGCCAAAGCCCGAGGACGGCAAGGGCATCAAGGGCTTTTTCATGAAGCTGGTGATGGCCAATGCCGGGGCGACGGCGCCGACGGCCAATCGCATCACCCTGCTGCGCGACGCCGACCATGACGGGGTGGCGGAGCTGAGGAGCGCCTTCCTGACCGGGCTCAACTCGCCCTTCGGCATGGCCCTGGTCGGCGACCGGCTGTATGTCGCCAACACCGACGGGGTGGTCAGCTTTCCCTATCGCGACGGCGATACGGCGATCACCGCCGCCCCGACCCTGGTGACCGACCTGCCGGCCGGACCGATCAACCACCACTGGACCAAGAACATCGTCGCCAGCCCCGACGGGACGGCGCTCTACGCCACCGTCGGGTCCAACAGCAATGTCGGGGAGAACGGCATAGCCGCCGAGGCCGGCCGGGCGGCGATCTGGAAGATCGACCTGGCGACGGGGACCAAGCGCCTGTTCGCCACCGGCCTGCGCAATCCCAACGGCATGGATTTCGAGCCGGTCAGCGGCATGTTGTGGACCGCCGTCAACGAGCGAGACGAGATCGGCAACGACCTGGTCCCCGACTACATGACCAGCGTCCGCGACGGCGGCTTCTACGGCTGGCCCTACAGCTACTTCGGCCAGCATGTCGACAAGCGGGTGAAGCCCGGTGATCCGGCCAAGGTGGCCTCTGCCCTGGTCCCCGACTATGCGCTGGGCGCCCACACCGCCTCCCTAGGCCTGACCTTCTACACCGCCGATCTGATGCCGCGCTTCAAGGGCGGCGCCTTCATCGGCCAGCACGGCTCGTGGAACCGCAAGCCGCCCAGCGGCTACAAGGTGGTCTTCGTGCCGTTCAGCGGCGGCAAGCCGTCGGGGCCGCCGCAGGATGTGCTGACCGGATTTCTCGACGCGAAGGACCACGCCCAGGGCCGCCCCGTCGGGGTCATCACCGACCAGGACGGGGCGCTGCTGGTGGCGGACGACGTAGGCAATGTGATCTGGCGGGTGACGCCTGATAGCGTTCCTTCTCCCTGAGGGAGAAGGTGGCCCGAAGGGCCGGATGAGGGTTTACGGACGGTGGGCGGTCGGCAGGCGCCGTAAACCCTCACCCGGTCGGCATGCGCCGACCGACCTCTCCCTCAGGGAGAGGTTTGCGTGGAATGTGGTTGGCGACCTCCCCGGCCCGCCCTACCTTCGCGGCAAAAGAGGGAGCGGTTCATGAAACGTCTGATGCTGGCCGGACTGGCGGTCTCGGCCCTGGCGCTGGGCGCCTGTCAGCCCAAGGCGACGAGCGACGTCAACGCCGGCTACGGCCCCGACCCGCAGATGCCGGAGGCCAAATCGACGCCGCTGCCGACGGTCAACGCGCGGCAGGCGGTGGGCTGGGCCGCGGGCGCCGCGCCGATCCCGGCGCGGGGGCTGGCGGTGGCGCGGTTCGCCGAGGGGCTGGACCATCCGCGCTGGCTCTACACCCTGCCCAACGGCGATGTGCTGGTGGCCGAGAGCAATTCGCCCTTCCGGGAGGGCAAGGGCATCGAGGGCATGGTCGCCAAGTCGATGATGGAGAAGGCCGGCGCTGGAGTTCCCAGCGCCAACCGCATCACCCTGCTGCGCGACGCCGACCATGATGGCGTGGCGGAGCTGAAGACGGTGCTGATCAGCGGCCTCAATTCGCCGTCCGGCATGGTGCTGGTCGGCGACACCCTGTTCGTGGCCAATACCGACAGCGTCGTGGCCTTCCCCTATGTCGCGGGGGAGACGCGGATCGAGGGCCCCGGCCGCAAGATCGCCGATCTGCCGGCGACGGGGCAGAACCAGCACTGGGCCCGCAACATCATCGCCAGCCCGGACGGGACCAAGCTCTATGTCGCCGTCGGCTCCAGCAACAACATCGCCAACGACGGGCTGGAGGTCGAAAAGGAGCGGGCCGCGATCCTGCAGATGAATCTGGACGGGTCGGACCGCCGGGTGTTCGCCTCGGGCCTGCGCAATCCCAACGGCATGGCCTTCGAGCCGGTCACGGGCCTGTTGTGGACCGCCGTCAACGAGCGGGACATGATCGGCCCCGAAACCCCGCCCGACTACATGACCGTGGTGCGGGAGGGCGGCTTCTACGGCTGGCCCTGGAGCTACTGGGGCCAGAACGTCGACGACCGGGTCGAGCCAGCCAACCCGGAGATGGTCGCCAGGGCCATCAAGCCCTCCTACGGCCTGGGGGCGCACACCGCCTCGCTGGGCATCCACTTCTATGGCGGGACGCTGTTGCCCCAGATGTGGCGCGGCGGGATGTTCGTCGCCCAGCACGGCAGCTGGAACCGCGATCCGCCGAGCGGCTACCGGGTGATCTATGTGCCGTTCGTGGCGGGCAATCCGTCCGGGATGCCGGTCGAGGCGCTGGGCGGGTTCCTGAACGCCAGGGGCGAGGCCCAGGGGCGGCCGGTGAGCATCGTCGAGGACGGGGCCGGGGCGCTGCTGGTGGCCGATGATGTGGGGAACGTGATCTGGCGGGTGACCGGGGGGTGATCAGGACTCCCTCTCCCGGCGGGAGAGGGAGGGGCCCGCGCGCGACGCGCGTGGGAGGGTGAGGGATTACGGTGTTTGACGGGCCAGGCGCGACGTCGTCCTCCACCGTAGACCCTCACCCGGTCGGCTTTGCCGACCGACCTCTCCCTCAGGGAGAGGTGTATTCACTTTTTGTTCTCTGTATGCCATGCTTGCCGCATGCATCGCATCGCGCGCGCCCGGGCTCTGCGACAGACGGACAATCTGACCGAGGACCGTCTGTGGGCCATGCTGCGCGGGCGGCGGCTGGATGGATTGAAGTTCCGGCGGCAGGTTCCGATTGACCGTTACTTCGCCGATTTCGTCTGTATGGAGGCGCGGCTGGTGGTCGAGGCCGACGGGCCGTCGCACCGGCAATCGGAAGACTACGACCAAGCGCGAACCGAGGTGCTTGAGAGCCTGGGGTATCAGGTTCTGCGCGTCAGCAATGAACAGGTGCTGGCGGATCCCTCGGGCGTCGCCCTAGCGATCCGGGCGGCGGTGGCGGCGGGCCGGTCGGCGGGTCATCTCCGCCGACCGTAAACCCTCACCCGGTCGGCTTTGCCGACCGACCTCTCCCTCAGGGAGAGGTTGTTCTTACAGCTTCTCGATGATCGTGACGTTGGCCAGGCCGCCGCCTTCGCACATGGTCTGCAGGCCGTACTTGCCGCCGCGGTCGTGCAGGGCGTGGACCAGGGTGGCCATGAGCTTGGCGCCGGAGCCGCCGAGGGGGTGGCCCAGGGCGATGGCGCCGCCGTTGACGTTGAGGCGGTCCGGATCGGCGCCGGTGACCTGGAGCCAGGCGGTGGGCACCGAGGCGAAGGCCTCGTTGACCTCGAACAGGTCGATGTCGTCGATCTTCAGGCCGGTCTTTTCCAGGGCCCGCTGGGTGGCGGGGATCGGGGCTTCCAGCATGATCACCGGGTCATGGCCGATGACGGTCATGTGGTGGATGCGGGCCAGGGGCTCGACGCCCAGTTGCTTGAGGCCCTTCTCGTTGACGATGACCACGCCCGAGGCGCCGTCGCAGATCTGGCTGGAGGTGGCGGCGGTCAGGGCGCCGCCTTCCTGCAGCAGCTTGACGCCCTTCATGGCTTCCAGGCTGGACTCGAAGCGGATGCCCTCGTCGACGGTGTGCTCTTCCTCGACGCCCTCGGCGGTCTTGATCTTCACCGGCACGATCTCGTTGGCGAACTTGCCCGCCTTGGTCGCCTCGATGGCCTTGCGGTGGCTGTTGTAGCCGTACTCGTCGAGCAGATCCTTGGACAGGTTGTACTTCTTGGCGATCATCTCGGCGCCGGCGAACTGGCTGAACTGGATGTTCGGATAGCGTTCCTGGATGTTGGGGCTCATGTAGCTGCCCATGCCGGCCTTCAGGGCCAGGATCGAGGGCAAGCCCATCGGCACCCGGGTCATGCTCTCGACGCCCGAGGCGATGACCACGTCCATGGCGCCGCTCATCACCGCCTGGGCGGCGAAGTGGATGGCCTGCTGGCTGGAGCCGCACTGGCGGTCGACGCTGGTGCCGGGCACGCTTTCCGGCAGGGACGAGGCGAGGATGGCGTTGCGGGCGATGTTGACCGCCTGTTCGCCGGCCTGGCCGACGCAGCCCATGATGACGTCCTCGACCAGGGCGGGGTCGGCGTCGACGTCCTTGATCAGGCCTTCCAGCACCTGGGCGGCGAGGTCGGCGGGGTGCCAACCGGCGAGACGACCGCCCTTGCGGCCCCCGGCGGTGCGTTTGGCGGCGACGATATAGGCTTCACCCATGATGGTTCTCCCGACAGGTTATCGTTTACGTTCACGGCAAGATAATCGCTCGACCGGCGAGACGTAAGTATGACCTAAGGTCAGGCGGGGTGCGACTTTTGGTGGGGGCGGGTTTAGCTGTGGTGCGGGCTTCGACACGCGGCCCCCGGCCGCTGCTCAGCATGACGAGCTGATTGCCCCTGCCCCGCCGCGTCATCCTGAACAGACCGCGGCGCGGACGTGTCGAAGGACGCCGTCGTCAGTCCGTATGCACCCGGGTGAACCGGCCGCGCAGATAGACCAGCGGCTCATGGTCGGGGTCGAACCGGACCTTCAGGATGCGGCCGATGAAGATGCGGTGGTCGCCGGCGTCGATCGCCTGGTGGGTTTCCAGTTCGAAGTTGGCCATGCAGCCGGGGATGATCGGCACGCCCTGGTCCCAGGTCTCGCAGGCCAGGCCCTCGAAGCGGTCGACCGCCTTGCGGGTGAAGCGGCGGGCGACGTCCTCCTGGTCTGCATGCAGCACATTGACGGCGAATTTCCCGGCCTGGTCGAGGATCGGCAGGCTGGAGGCGTTGAGGTCGACGCAGACCAGGGCCAGCGGCGGATCGAGACTGACCGAGGAGAAGGCGTTGACGGTGAAGCCGGCCTGCTTGCCGTCCGGGCCGCAGGTGGTGACCACGGTGACGCCGGTGGTGAAACAGCCGAACGCATCCCGCAGCGCCCGGGCATCGGCGGTCAGGTCGCCGTCGAGGGTGATGGTTCGGGACGGGCTCATCGGCCCTTTCTGGAATGCCAAGGCAGGCGGTGCAAGGGTTCCCTTACGCAGGCCGGCCGTAAAAGGTCTGGCTGAAGGGCGGGAACCAGAAGGTCTTGCCAAGACCCCGCATCAGCCGGTCCAGGGGCATGGCGCGGTCGGGGGCGACGAGCGCCCATTTGACCGCGACCACCGGCGTCCAGAGCGCCGTCTGCACCAGGCCGGCCAGCATCCAGCGGATGATGCCGGGCAGGTTCCTTTCGGCGGCGCAGTGCTCGCTGGGTCCCTGGCCGTAGGCGAAGGCGCGGCGCAGGGCGTAGGCCAGGGTCAGGCGCGAGGGGACCGGGTCTTCCCAGACGAAGGCCTCATGGGCCCAGCCGAAGGTGGCGCCGGCGGCCGCCATCCGGGCGAACAGCAGGTCGTCCTCGCCGCCGCTGGCGTTGCGGGAGGCGTCGAACGGGGCCGTGGGATGCGGCAGGGCCGCGCGGCGGATCAGGCTGTTGCCGCAGCCATACCAGCTCTCCAGCCGACGGGTGTCGGCCGGCCCGTGGCGGGAGAAGAAGTCCTCGAGATAGGCGCGGTGGCGCACACCCTCCGGCGTGCGGCCGCGAACCGGACCGAAGACGGCGTCGACGCCCAACAACGCCTGGGCGGCCAGCAGGTCGGCCAGCCAGGTCGGCGGGGCCTCCTCGTCGTCGTCGAGGAAGGCGATCAGGGCGCCGGTTGCCACCGCCAGGGCGGCGTTGCGGACCGTGGCGACGCCGGGGCGCGGCTCGTGGACATAGCGGACCGGGAACGGCGCCCGGGCGGCCAGCGCCTCGACGCGGTCTCGGGCCGAGGGGACGGCGTCATTGTCGGCGACCACCAGTTCAAGCCGCGCCGGATCGACGCCGGTCTGGGCGATGAGCGAGCGCAACGCGGTTTCCAGTCCGGCGGGCCGCCGCTGGGTCGGGACAATGAGGCTGATCTGCGCGGTCATGGGCGGGGAGGATAGCGGCCGGGAGTTAAAAACCCTCTCCCGGGAGGGCGCCGCATTCACCCCCGTCATCCCGGCTGGAGCGCGCAGCGCGGAAAGCCGGGACCCAGGCGGACGGACCCCGCTGTCGCCACCGTCGAGCCCCTGCCCCTCCGGGTCCCGGGTCGCCCTTCGGGCGCCCGGGATGACGGAGGGAAGGTCAGGTGGAGAAGGTCGCGGCGACGATGGTCTCGAGGGCGGACTGGTCGATGTCGTCGAAGGCGGCCGGCTGGTCGGAATCGACGTCCAGAACGGCGATCAGCCGACCGGCGGCGTCGAACACCGGCACGACGATCTCGCTGCGGGTGCGGCCGTCGCAGGCGATGTGGCCGGGGAAGGCGTGGACGTCGTCGACGCGCTGGGTGGCGCCGGTGCGGGCCGCCGCGCCGCAGACGCCGCGATCGAAGGCGATGCGCAGGCAGCCGAGCGTGCCCTGATAGGGGCCGACGACCAGTTCCCGCTCACGGTCAGGATCGACGACGTAGAAGCCGGTCCAGAAATAGTGATCGAAACTGGCGGCCAGCATCGAGGCCACGGTGGCCATGCGGGCGGTCAGGTTGGGCTCGCCGTCGAGGACCGAGGCGATCTCCTGCGCCAGTTCGGCGTAGCGGGCGGCCTTGTCGGCGGAGAGGGTGAGGTCGTTGAAGGCTTCGGCCATGGGCGCGATATAGAGCGCCGCGGCTCAGGCCGCCACTGACGCCAGATAGCTTTCGATGCGGTGGGTCACCGCGCGGTCCAGCTGACGCAGGATAACCGCCGCCTTGGGATCGTCGGTGGCCAGCAGGGAGAGGACCCGCAGGGTGTCGAGATGGGTGGCCACGACCTCCGGGTCGGCCTTGGCGGCGCCGCCGACGGCGGTGACATAGCGGTTCAGCGAGGCGGCCGCCCGCTCGAGCCCCCGGTCGGCGACGGCATGGGCGCGCTGGCGCAGGGCCTGCATCACCCGGCAGGCCATCTGGCGCAGCGGCAGGTCGAGACCGCCGCGGGCCTCGATCAGCCGCTGGAAGGTGGTCATCTCCTCGAGGATCTGGGCGCAGAGCAGGGCCCGGGCCTCGGCGTCGACGGCGCGGGCGACATCGGTGCGGCGGCGCAGGGGGCCGGCGTAGGGCTCGTCCTCGCGGGCCCGGCGGCGGTCGGGGCCGACATAGGTGGGGCTGATGACGAAATCGGTCTTGCGGCGATAGACGGTGGCCACCCGCTCCAGCACCCGGGCCGGGGTGAAGGGCTTGACCAGGAAGGCGTCGATGCCGGCGGCGCGGGAGCGTTCGACGTCCATCCGGGTGCGGCCGCTGCTGAGCATGATGATCGGCAGGCGCGGATCGGGGACGCGGGGATCGGCGGTGACGGCGGCCTGGCGGATGACGCGGGCCAGGGCGGCGCCGTCCATCTCCGGCATCATCCAGTCGGTGATCAGCACGTCGGGCTGGATCTCGGCCAGGGTGGCCAGGGCCTCGGCGGCGCTGTCGACCACCACCACCCGCCGGATGCCGCCGGCCCGCAGGACGTCGGCGACGAGGCGGCGCGTGCTGACATGGTCGTCGACCACCATCACGCAGATACCCTCAGCGGCGATCGCGTCCTTGCTCATCGCCACAGCCTGTAGCGCGCAAGCCTTGCGGCGCGGTTACCAAAGCGTGAAATCGGAAATGAAATTCTGGCGGGTGGCCGCGGAGGTCAGATCACCGTCCGCAGGCTCAGCAGTTCCGGGAAGAACGGGCGCTCCAGCGCCTTGACCAGATAAGCCACCCCGGCCGAGCCGCCGGTGCCGCGTTTATAGCCGATGATCCGCTCGACGGTCTTCATGTGGGAGAAGCGCCACTGCTGCAGGCGGTATTCGACATCGACCAGCTTCTCCCCCAGCTCATAAAGGTCCCACCACTTTTCCACGTCGCGATAGACGGCGGTCCAGGCGGCCTCGACGGCGGGGCTGGGCTCGTAGGGTTCGCGCCAGTCGCGGTCCAGATGGCTGTGCGGAATGTCGAAACCGCGCCGGGCCAGCAGGGCGATCGCCTCGTCATAGAGGCTGGGCGTCGCCAGCGCCGTCTCCAGCTCCGCCAGAATGACCGGGTCGCTGCGGTGCACGTCCAGCGTCCGGGCGTTCTTGGCCCCCAGCATGAATTCCATCAGCCGGTACTGATGCGACTGGAAGCCGCTGCTGGTTCCCAGAGCCTCGCGAAAGCGGCTGTAGTCGGAGGGGGTCATGGTGGCGAGGATTTCCCACGCCTGGATCATCTGGGTCTGGATGCGCCCGACGCGGCTGAGCATCTTGAACGCCGGCTTCAGATCATCGCGCTTCACCTGATCCAGCGCCCCGCGCAGTTCATGCAGGCACAGCTTCATCCACAACTCGCTCGACTGGTGGATGATGATGAACAGCAGCTCGTCATGCTCGCCCGAGCGCGGCGCCTGGGCGTCCAGCACCTTGTCGAGTTGCAGATACTGGCCGTAGCTCAGGGACTTCGACAGGTCCCAGGTCACGCCTTCATAGGGGTCTTTCTCGCTCATGCGGAAGGTCTATCCCGGTTCGCGCCGTTGGCGTAGCCGTCAGGAGCGGGCATGGTCTTCCGAACGGCGCCTTTGTCCGTCTCCGGAAAAACCAGACCATGTCACGGGCGTTCGAGGAACTGGACTACCGGCCAACGCCCATGGGCGCGCTGAGCCTGCGGCGCCGGCGCATTCCCGCCCTCGATATTGAGGTGCTGGAGGTGCTGCTCGGCGACGAGCACCTGATGTCCAGCCTGTTTACCGAAGGCGAGATCGCCCTGACGACCCTTGGCCTGGCCGCCGCGCCGGACCGCCCCCTCGAGGTCATGGTCGGCGGCCTCGGCCTTGGCTACACCGCCGCCGAGGCGCTGAAGGATCCGCGCCTGACATCCCTGACCGTCATCGACGCCATGGAGGGGGTCATCGACTGGCACCGGGCCGGGCTTGTGCCGCTGGGCCCCGTGCTGTGCGGGGATGGCCGCTGCGCCCTGGAGCTCGGCGATTTCTACGCCGCCGTCGGACCGGGGGCGACACGCCGCTTCGACGCCATCCTGCTGGACATCGACCACTCCCCCGACGCCCTGCTGCATTCCGACCATGGCCGGTTCTATTCGCCAGAGGGGATGGCGGCCCTCGCCGCCTGCCTCATCCCCGGCGGGGTCTTCGCCATGTGGTCCGATGCGGAGCCCGACGCGCGGTTCACCGCCACCCTGTCGAGCGCCTTCGGAAGCGTCGAGGCCACGGTGGTCAGCTTCGACAATCCGCTGTCCGGCGGCCAGTCGACCTGCACCATCTATGTGGCCCGCCTCTGACAGCGATTGCCTGACCCGGCGTCGCCCTGTCAGTCTGGCGACAACAACAAACGGGAGGACGATATGGCCGGACTGGTGCTGCGCGAGGATGTCGGTCGGGCCACGACCCTGACCCTTAACCGCCCCGACAAGCTGAACGCCCTGAATGTCGACCTGTTCAGGGAGCTGGACGACCACGTCAGCGACATCGCCGGCCGGACAGACGCTGTCGGACTGGTCATTCTGCGCGGGGCCGGACGGTGCTTTTCCGCGGGCCACGACCTGTCGGACATCGCCGCCGGCGAGAAGCTGCCCCGGCCCAACTTCCAGGCCAGCGTCATCGAGCGGCTGGCCGATCTGCCGATGCCGGTGATCACCGCCGTCCATGGTCATTGCTACACCGGCGCTCTGGAACTGGCCCTGGCCGGGGACATCATCTTCGCCGCCGAGGGCGCGAAGTTCGGCGACACCCACGCCAAATGGGCCCTGACCCCGGTCTGGGGCCTGAGCCAGCGCCTGCCCCGCCGGGTCGGAACCTACAAGGCGCGGGAAATGATGTTCACCTGCCGGACCTTCTCCGGGCGTCAGGCGGAATCGTTCGGTCTGGCCAATATCTGCGTGCCTGACGCCGAGTTCGAAACCGCCCTGAACGATCTGGCCGCCGACATCCTGGCCAACAGCAGCTTCAGCCATGCGGCCAACAAGCGGCTGCTGATGGACACCGACGGCCTGCCGCAGAAGGTCGGCCTGGCCCATGAGGTGTTTCGCGGCGAGGGTCGTGGCCCGGACATGGAAGCGCGGATCGGCGCCTTCCAGAACAAGACGGCGAAGGTCAGTTAGAGGCGGCGGTCCGGCGGCGCCATGTCGTCACCGCGATCATCACCACCAGAATGCCCATCAGCACGGCGGTCGAGCCGACCGTGCCGAAGCCCAGCCCGCCCTTGTCCGGGGTCTTGGTCAGCAGGTCGCCAAGCGTGGCTCCGAACGGCCGGGTCAGGACGAAAGCCGCCCAGAACAGCACCGTGCGCGAGATCCTGGTGAAGAAGAACAGCGCCGCGATCAGGGCGATGCCGCCGCCGATCAACAGGTTGCTCAAGGCGAAGCCCAGGCCCGAACTGTCGGCCAGATAGTCGCCCAGCGCCGTGCCCAGCGTGTTGGAAACCAGGATGGCCGCCCAGTAGAAGGCCTCGACCCGGCGGCTGCGGATATGGTCGACGGCCAGGGCGCCGGTGGTCAGCCTCCAGACCACAAGCACGGCTGCCAGCAGGCTGACGAGGATGGCCGCGCCGACGGCGTAGCCCAGGCCCAGAGTGCGATCCATGTAGTCGGAGATGGTGGTGCCGGCGGTGCTGGTCGACAGGATGACGCCCCAGTAGAGCACCGGGTGGAAGCGTTTGGCCGTGAGCTGCAGCGCCAGGGTCAGCAGGAAGAAGCTGATCAGGATCAGGGAACTGATCGCATAACCGACATTCAGGGTCATCGAGAGGAGGTCGCCGCCCGTCTCGCCAACCGTGGTGGCGCAGATCTTCATCACCCAGAAGGCCAGGGTGACGGTCGCGACCTTGCTGGCCGTGTCAGCGGGGCTGGGTTGGGTTGTCATGAATCGATCCTGGCGGCGATGCCCCACTCGTGGCGCCCCCGCGCGGCGCCATTGTGACCGCGCCGCCTGCTCAGCGGGGCTCCTCGCCGACCAGCCTCTTGCGAAACGGCGTGAACCTGTCGGCCAGCATCACCGTGGTCATGAGCATCGCCAAGGCGCCAACGGGCGCCGCGCCGCCGTGATGCATGTTCAGACCCATCAGCCTGCCGATCGCGGCCCCAGCCACGCAGAAGATCGTAAGAGGCGCGGCGAAGGCAAATGCGAATCGCCAATTGATCGGCCGGAGATCCCGGGGCTTGAGCGCCACGCCGTTGCGCAGGACGCCAAAAACGGCCACCGCCACCAGAACGCCCAGCAGGCTGACACCGGCCCAGATGGCGCCGTAGGCAGGCGCGGTATAGGCCAGTTCTGCCAATGGGTCGGGGCCCGACATCAGGCCGGCGACCAGCCAGCCGGACAGGACGCCGGGGACCAGGCTCAGGCTTGCGATGAGCCAGCGGCGGAAGAGAACACGCGCCAACTGCAACCGGGTCGGATCAGGATCGTGCGTCATGCCGCGCTCCACTTCGCGCGGAATGATGACATTGAACCAGCGCCGGGCCAACATCGGCGCATGAGCCTGATCCCCCTGCCCGCCCAGCCTGCCGACACGCCCTGGCCGACCGCCGACTGGCCGGAGGGCTCGGCGTTGCCGGCGCCCCTCGTAGCCCGCCTCGACGCCGCCTTCGCGGACGAGGCCTCGCTGGGGCCGACCGACGCCCTGCTGATCATCCAGGGCGGCCGGGTCCGCTTTGAGCGCTATGGCGCCGGCAAGGGCCCCGACGACACTTTCCCCTCCTGGTCAAAGGCCAAGAGCATCACCCAGGCCCTGGTCGGGCTGGCGGTGGCGGAGGGTCGGTTGGATATTCACGCCCCCGCCGCCGTGCCCGCCTGGAAGGGCGACGGCGATCCGCGCGGAGCCATCACCCTGGATCACCTGCTGCGGATGTCGAGCGGCCTGGAGTTCGTCGAGGACTATGTGCCGGGCAGCATTTCCCACGTCATCGACATGCTGTTCGGGGCGGGACAGGAGGACGTCGCCGCCTATGCCGCCGCCCTGCCGCTGATCCATCCGCCGGGCAGCCAGTGGGCCTATGCCAGCGGCACGACCAACATCATCGCCCGCATCCTGCAGGACGCTCTGGGCCTGAACGGCGAGGCTTTCGAGGCCCATATGCGCACCGCTCTGTTCGCGCCGCTGGGGATGAAGAGCCCCCTGCCGAAGTTCGACGCCGCCGGCACCTTCATCGGCTCGTCCTTCTGCTACGCCAGCGCCCGCGACTTCGCCCGCTTCGGCCTGCTGTATCTGCGCGGCGGGGTGTGGGAAGGCGAGCCGCTGCTACCCGCCGCCTGGATCGACTACGCCCGCACGCTCACGCCCGTGCCGCGCACCGAGGAGCTGGGCTATGGCGCCCAGTGGTGGCTGGGGCTGGGCGGCGAGGGGTCGTTCTCCGCCAACGGCTATGAGGGGCAATACACCCTGCTGGTTCCCGATCTGGATCTGATCCTGGTGCGCCACGGCCGTACGCCGCTGGAGATGAAGGACAATCTCGCCGCCTGGGTGCGGGAAACGGTCGAGGTGTTGCGCGCCGCGTGATCGGCGGTCATTGTGCGATCAAACAATTGGCACGGTGAATGTCATGACTACGGAAACGCCCCTCCCCCTGCTGCTGTCCGGCGCGCCAGGCTCGCCCTACACCCGCAAGATGCTGGCGGTGCTGCGCTATCGGCGGCTGCCCTATCGCCTGTTCTATCGCGGCCGCGAGCCGGCGGATTTTCCCAGCGCCAAGGTGCCGCTGCTGCCGACCTTCTACCTGCCGGGAGAGGACGGGGCGCTGCAGGCGGTGACCGATTCCACCCCGCTGATCCGCCGTTTCGACGCCAGTTTCCTCGACCGCCGGGTCAGGCCGACCGACCCGGCCCTGGCCTTCCTCGACAGCCTGATCGAGGACTATGCCGACGAATGGCTGACCAAGGCCATGTTCCACTATCGCTGGGCCCATGAGGCCGATGCGACCTTCGCCGGTCGGCTGCTGCCCAGCTGGGGGCCGGCGCCGCTGGACGAGGCGACCCTGAGCCAGACGGCGGCCTATTTCAGCGAACGGCAGATCGGGCGGCTGGCCTATGTCGGGTCCAATCCCACGACCGGCCCGGTGATCGAGGACAGCTATGTGCGGCTGATCGAGGCGCTGGAGGCCCATCTGGCGGCCCAGCCCTTCCTGCTCGGCGGGGCCCCGGGGGCCGGCGACTTCGGCCTGTTCGGCCAGTTGACCCAGCTGGCCGGCGTCGATCCCACCCCGACCGAAATCGCCCGGTCGAAGGGCCATCGGGTGATGGGCTGGGTCGGGATGATGGAGGACCTGTCGGGACTGGAGCCGGGCGCGATGATCGATGCCGCCGCGCCGCCGCCGACGCTGAAGGCCCTGCTGGCCGAGATGGGCCGGGTCTATCCGCCGCTGCTGATCGCCAATGCAAAGGCGGTGATGAGCGGCGCGGCCATGGTCGAGACCGAGATTGACGGCCGGCCCTGGACCCAGAACCCGTTCACCTACCAGGCCAAGTGCCTGAAATGGCTGCGCGAGGAGTATGCGGCGCTGCCGGCGGCGTCGAAGGCGCAGGTCGATGGGGCGATCAGCGGGACGGGGTGGACGACGCTGTTCTGATCGGAGTGGAGGGCGTTGGGGGCGCTTGATCGTCCTCATCCGTCACCCCCGGACGTGTTCCGGGGGTCCATTGACGCGAACGGTTGGCATCTATGGCGCGGTCGGGCGGGCGACGGTTTGCCCCCCTTTCGGGCCCGAGCGTATGGGCCCCCGGAACACGTCCGGGGGTGACGGGCGGTGGGGGTGACGGGATGAGGAGTGACAGCCCCAACGCGGCCGTCAATCGTCCCGGCCTGAACCGCCGGGCTTGTTGCCGCCGCCGTCCTGCTTGTTGACCGTGGCCCAGGCCCGGCGCTCGGCCTCCTTTTCGGAGACCCCCTTCTTCTCGTAGCCCTCGGCGATGTGGTCGGCCTTGCGTTCCTGTTTGTCGGTGTATTTGTCCTTGTCGCCCTGTGGCATGATCGGTCTCCTTTCTCACCTGAGAACAATCTCGGCAGCCGGGCCGTTCCCCGTGCGGCGAGGCGGACGGCCGCCGGCATGCTCACCCTTGGGCCCGCGCCATGGCCCCCGGAACAAGTCCGGGGGTGACGGGAATGGGAAGGTGTCCCGACAAGGTGTCGCGACGAGGATGGGCCGCAATCGGGCCCGGCGCCGACCTTGTCCAGCCGAAGGACGCCTTTGCTCCCTCCCCTTCATGGGGAGGGCCGAGGACGCGCAGCGTCCCAGGGGTGGGGAAGACGCCATCGCGCGCGACCGTCAGACAGGGGTCGGCTGAGTCGGACTTCCCCACCCTGCGCGCTTCGCGCGCTGTCCCTCCCCATGAAGGGGAGGGAGGGATTCAGCGCTCCCTTACAGCAGGTCCGCGGGGGTCGCTTCGAGGCCGAGGGCAATGCGGCCGCCGATCTGGGCAGCGCGGTCCCAGTCGAAGACCACATGGCCGCGGATCATCTGCAGGTCGCGCAGGCAGCGTTGCAGCGGCGAGGACTGGAACCCGGAACTGGCGCCGGCGGCGGCGCACATGATGTTGACAGCGGTATTGGCCAGGCGAACCACGTCGGCGGCGGCCAGGCGCACGGCGGCCAGGCTTTCGACGGGCATGGCGGCCCCCAGCGGCCCCTCGCGCTCATAGAGGGCGACCGCGTCGGCCCAGACCAGCCGCGCGGCCCTTACCGTGGCCAGGGCCTCGCCCAGGCGCAGATGGGTGGCCGGCGCCTCGCTCTGTTTCGCCCCGCCGGAATAGGCCTGAACCTTGGCCTTCATCCGGTCGGTGAAGGCGGCCAGCGCCCCCTCGGCGGCGCCCAGGGCCGGGGCGGCGGCGACCAGGGCCAGGGCCGGAGACATGGCGTAGCCAACGGTGCTGCCTGGGTGCAGGGCCAGGCCCGGCATGGGGCCGAATTTCATCTGCATGGCCGACAGGGTGCGGTGGGCCGTGACGAAGACGTCGCCAGCGGTCACCACGTTGCTGCCGGTGGCGCACATGCCGGCGGTGCGCCAGACATCCTCGACCACGACATCGCCGATCGGCAGGACGCAGAAGCGGGGCATCGGTCCGTCCATGGCGTTGACCATCACCCAGTCGGAATGGTTGACGCCGGTCGCCCACTCCCAGCGACCGGAAACCCGATAGCCGCCCGGCGCCGGCTCAGCCTTGCCCGTCGGCGCCAGCGGCGCGGGCGCGAGCGGCATGGCGCCGCGGACGAACAGCTCGGCCTGCAGCGCGGGCTCGAAGCGGCAGAGCAGCCAGGCGTGCAGGGCCAGGAAGGACAGGGTCCAGGCGCTGGACGGACAGCCCGCCGCCAACCGCCGGCCGACATCGAGGAAGTCGGCCATGGACGCTCCGGCGCCCCCGGCCGTGGTCGGGGCCAGCAAGGCGAAATAGCCGGCCTCGGCCGCCTCCCGCAGGGTCTCCTCGGGGACCGATCGCAGGGTCTCGGCGGTGGCGGCGCGGTCGGCCAGGCGCAGGGCGGCGGCGTCGGCCCAGGCGGTCCAGTCGGCGGGGGTGATCGGCTTGGTCATGGCGGTGGTCTCCCGCCGCGACTGATAACATAACTCATGTTATGGTCAATTGGCCGATTGCTATCCGGACCGGCGCAGCTAGACCAGACCGATGACCCGACCACGCAAGGACCTGACCCGGGAAGACTGGCTTCTGGCCGGCCAGACGGTGCTGCGGGACGAGGGCCTGCGGGCTCTGAAGCTGCGGCCGCTGGCGGCCAGCCTCGGCATCTCGACAGGCAGTTTCTACCATCATTTCAATGACTTCGAAGACTACCTCGGTCAACTTGCGGACTATTTCAGCGGCGCCCAACTGACCGAAAATCTGGAACAGGTGAAGGCCGACGCCCCGACGCCGATCCGGCGCATCCTGCTGGCCTCGGACCTGGCCCTCAACCAGGACCTGCCGCGGCTGGCCATGGCCATGCGCGCCTGGGCGCGCAGCGATGACCGGGCCCGCGCCTCGGTGCAGAAGGTCGACGACGTGCTGACTGGCTTCTTCGCCGACTGTCTGGAGACCATGGGACACGGCCGCCAGCAGGCCCTGGCCCGCGCCTATCTGCTGGTCGCCTCCGCCACCGCCGACATGGAGCCGCCGGCCGGCCTGCCGCGCGGGCTGGAGCTGCGGGACCTGATGCTGGAGGTGATCTGCGGCGGGGAAGATTGAGAGGGGTCCGGACGGCGGGCAAAGCTCAACCGAGCGCAACCGGCCACATGCGTCCCTCCCCCCTTAAAACCCCCGCGCCTCCAGCCAGTCGGTCACCGTCTTCACCGCCGTCGGCAGCAGGTCGGGGCGTTCGATGTAGTAGTGATCGGCGCCCTCGATATCGACATAGGTCTTGTCTTCGGGACCCAGGGCTTCGAACAGCCGCCGGGCGTGGCTTGGCGTGCAGGCCAGGTCGGCGGTGTTGTTGATCACCAGACAGGGGACGCTGATCCGGGCGCCGTTGACCAGACCGTTGGCCTGGCTGTCGTCATAGCTCCATTGCGACAGCCATGAGCGCAGGGTGGTGAAGCGGCCAAGGCCGATGGGGCCGTCGTTGGCGATGCGGGGATCACCCATGTAGCAGGTGTGGGGGGCGCGGTCGGATGGCTCCTGGGTCGGGTCGGTCCAGCGCACGTCGCTCATGGTGCCCTGGACCACGAAGCAGCGCTCGGCGTCCGGATCGCCCGCCGCCTTCAGCTCGGCCAGCTGATCCTTGACCCAGGCGGTGATGCGCCGGTTGCGGGCGATCTGGGCGGCGCGGAATTTCGCGACGAATTCATCGCTGTAGGGCGGCTGATCCGGGCAGGCCGGGTCATAGATGTTGAGCGCCGGATCGCGGTCGAAGGGGCGGCTCTCGTCGGTGATCGAGGGGTCGATCCATTCGGTCATGGTCACCGAGCGGCCGATATGGGCGGCCAGCAGCATGACCGCGTCGGCCGGTTGCAGCCCGGCGCCGGCGAGGTTGACCTCGTCGCCCGCCGGGGTGGCGGTGATGGTCGGGGTCTCGGCCTGGTCCTGATAGAACAGCGACAGCGAGCCGCCGCCGGACCAGCCGCCGAGGATGACCGTCTCATAGCCGAACCGCGTCTTCAGGTCGGCGATGCAGGCCCCCAGATCGAGGGCGCATTTTTCGAGGATCAGGGCGGTGTCATTCCCGCGATAGCGGGTGTTGCAATAGATGACGTGACGGCCCGCCCTGGCCAGCGCGGTGACCAGCGGCAGGAAGGACCCGCCGCCGATCGGGTGGCTGAACAGGATGACGCTCTTCGACTCGCCCTCGGCCGGGCGGATGCGCATGCATTCGACGAACACCCGCCCGCCGGCGCCGCCGTAGACCTCCTTGAGCCGGCTTTCTTCCTTGTAGCTGTAGCCGTAGGGCTCGCGCAGGATGTCCATCTTTGTCCTCCGGTCGAAACGCAGGGGGTTTCGTTATCCCCGATCTGGCAGGCGGACGCGACGGCAGGCAACAGGCTGTTGCAGGGGGGACTTGCAGGCGCGGCGAGACGGAGGCCCAATAGGGGCGAGAGCATCTGAAGATCGCCCGAGGAGACGCCTGATGACCCAGCCCAGCGGCATCCACCACCTGGCCTTCATGGCCGCGGACATCAAGAAACACATCGCCTTCTTCAGCGAGGTGATAGGCTGTCCGCTGGTCGCCCTGTTCGACATGCATGGCGTGCCGGGCGGCCTGCACGCCTTCCTGCGGATGAACGACCATGGCTACTTCTCCATCGTCCAGCTGCCGGGCGTCGGCGACATTCCGATCGAGCTGGGCAAGACCCACGCCGGCAGCGGCGCCCTGCCCTCCGCGCCGGGCACGCTGCAGCACCTGGCCTTCCGCGCCGACAGCGAGGCCGATCTGCTGGCCATGCGCGACCGCATCCGCAGCCACGGCGTCAATGTCATCGGCCCCATCGACCACGGCATGTGCAAGTCGATCTATTTCGCCGGTCCCGACCAGATGACCCTGGAGGTCGCCGCCTCGGAGGCGCCGATCGACCCGGCCCGCTGGATCGACCCGGCGGTGCTCGAGAAGGCCGGCATCAGCGCCGAGGAGGCGGCCCGCTTCAAGGCGCCCGCGCCCTATCAGGGGGCCTCGCCGGTGCCGCAGCCCGCCTTCGATCCGGACAAGCCGCACATGGCCTATCCGCGGGAGATGTATCTGCAGATGCTGAAGGCGCCGGACGCGGCGATCACCGCCGGGGCGTCCTATTCGCAGCCGCCGGTCGCCGAGCCGGCCTGATGGCCTGCTGGCTGCTGAAGTCCGAGCCGGACGTCTTCTCCTGGGACGACCTTGTGGCCAGGGGCGCGCAGGGCGAGCCCTGGAACGGGGTGCGCAATCACACCGCCAAGCTGAACATGATGGCGATGAAGACCGGCGACCGGGCCTTCTTCTATCATTCCCAGGCCGGCAAGGAGATCGTCGGCGTCGCCGAGGTGATCCGCGAGGCCTATCCCGACCCCACCGACCCCAAGGGCGTCTTCGTCTGCGTCGACGTCAAGGCCGTGGCGCCCCTGCCCAGCCCCTTCACCCTGGCCCAGGCCAAGGCCGATCCGGCGCTGGAGACGATGTCCCTGGTCACCTCCTTCCGTCTGTCGGTGCAGCCGGTGACCGCCGAGGAATGGGCCCATATCTGCAAGGCGGGCGGTCTGGAGGCCCAGGCCACCGCCTGAGCCTTTGCGACGGGCGGCGTCGATCCCGCGACCAACGGCGGGGCGCGAAACGCCAATCGGCGCTAAAATGTGCGTTTGCCGCCGGCGTCCGGGAGAAACCGTGAAGCGCGATTCCAGACTGATGTTGCCGATGATCTTCGGCCCGTGGACCGCCTTCATGCTGTCCTACGCCATCGCCTTCATCGCCCGCGACGCGCCCAACACCAAGCCCTTCATCGGCTACATCCTGCTCTGCTCGGTCCTGGGAATCGGGTTCAGCTGGCTGTCTTGGCGCTTCGTCCTGATCGCCGCCCTGCGCCGGCTGAAGGGGGTCGGGGTCGCCGCCGTGGCAGGCCTGTTGCTGGCGGCGGCGGCGATCGACTTGGCGCACAGCCTGATCGTCACCCTGTCGCAGCCCTTTTTCTTCCACGAAGGGCCGAAGAACTTCTTCTCCGGCGTGCTGATGGAGTTCATCACCTTCTACTTCGTCTACTGCCTGATCTTCTTCTTCGCCCTGACCCTGGAGCTGTCGCACCGGGACGCCGAGCGCCGCGAGCGGCTGAGCCAGGCCGAGAGCCGGGCCCATCAGGCCCAGGCCATGGCCCTGCGGCTGCAGATCAATCCCCACTTCCTGTTCAACGCCCTCAACGCCGTGGCCTCGCTGATCACCACCCGTCGCGACCCCGAGGCCCTGGCCACCCTGCACCGGCTCAGCAGTTTCCTGCGCATCGTCACCGAGACCTCGCCGCATGAGTTCTCGCCGCTGTCGGATGAGCTGGAGATGGCCGAGGAGTATCTGTCGGTCGAGGCGATCCGCTTCCAGGAGCGGCTGAACATCGTCATCGAGGCGGGGCCGGAAACGGCCGGGGTGCTGACCCCCAACTTCATCCTGCAACCCTTGATCGAGAACGCCATCAAGCATGGCGTGGGCGCGACCGAACAGCCGACCGATGTCAGCATCCGGGTGCGGATGGCCGATGGCCTGGCCGAGATCACCGTCGAGAACCGCTCGGACGATCCGGCCGTCCGCGACTATCGCCCCGAGGGCATGGGCGTGGGCCTGCGCAATGTCGCCGACCGGCTGCAGGCCATCTACGGCGGGGCCGCGACGATGGACAGCGGCCCCACCGACAGCGGCTTTCGGGTGGTGCTGCGGCTGCCGCCGTCCGGGGCGCCGGACACCGGCTCGCGGGCGCCGGTCCCGGCATGAGGGTGGTCATCGCCGACGACGAGCCGCTGGCCCTGGAGCTGGTCGAGCGCAGCCTGGCCGGACGCGAGGGCGTCGAGATCGTCGGCCGGGCGCGGTCGGGCGACGAGGCGGCGGCGGCGATCATGACCCACAGGCCGGACCTGGCGATCCTGGACATCGCCATGCCCAAGCTGACCGGTCTGGACGTAGCCCGGCTGGCCAGCCAGACGCCGCAACCGCCGCTGTTCGCCTTCCTGACCGCCTATTCCGATTTCGCCGTCAAAGCCTTCGAGCTGGACGCCATCGACTATGTGCTCAAGCCCTTCACCATCGAACGGCTGGGCGAGACGGTGCAGCGGGCGACCCGCCGCCTGGCGATGGGCGCCGCGCCGGTCGATGTGCTGGCGATGACCGCGCCTGACCCGGGGGCCGGCGAGGACGGCGGCTTTGACCGCGAGCTGTGGGTGCCGACCCGGCTGGGCGCGCGCCGGCTGGCGACCCGCGACATCATCTGGATCGAGGCGGCCCGCGACTATGTGCTGCTGCATACGGCGATGCGCACCGAGATCATGCGGGCGCGGATGGCCGATCTGCAGGAACGGCTGGACCCGGCCGAGCTGCTGCGGGTGCACCGCTCCTATTTCGTCCGCCCCGAGGCGGTGGTCGAGCTGGAGCAGATCGGCCGCTCGCAGCTGGCCCTGGTGCTGGACACCGGGGCCCGGGTCGAGGTCGGCCGCACCTATGCCGACCAGGTGCGGCTGGCCCTGTCCGTCCAGGGCCTGAGAGGCCGCCGCGGGGCCTGAGCGCGCCGGCCCGACAGCGGCCCGGGCCCTGTCGCCGTCCCTTTGCGACCGCACAAACGAACAAGGGGGCGTCTTGCGACGCCCCCTTGCCGGCTTGCGATCCCGAGAGGTGGATCAGAAGCTGTACTTCAGCCCGAAGCGGACCGAACGCGGCGACTGATAGTTGCGCGGCATGCCGTAGTAGGGCGCCGGCCGCGTGGCGTTGGCGCTGTTGCGGATGGCCCCCTGCTCGACCACCCGGGTGGTGGCCTCGGAGTCGAACAGGTTGAAGACGTCCACGCTGGCGACCAGCCGGCCGCGCTCCTCGCTGTCCATGACGGTGTAGGACAGGTTCAGATCGACCTGGTAGGTCCAGTCGGTCTCACCCCGGCTGCCACGCGGCGTCTTGGTCACGGCCCAGACATCGTCCGTACCGGTACCGGTCGCCTGGCCGGCCGTCTGGCTGGTCGGGCAGTACCAGCCAGACGGGGTGCCGACCTGAGAGGCCAGGGGATCGACGCTCGCCGGAACCCGGCCGATACAGCCGTAGGGCCGGCCCGACTGGGCGGTGAAGTTGCCGCCGATGCTGAGGTTGCGGATCGGCGACCAGTTGCCGAACACCTTGAAGCTATGCTCGCGGTGATTGGGCAGGTAGCCGTAGGCGCCCAGCAGATTGGCCGAGTGGTCGAAGTCCTGGGTGATCGAGGTGTCAGTCTGGCCGACGTCGGACTTCACCGCCCCCTCGTAGTTCCCTTTCGACTGCGACCAGGTGTAGGACCCCTGCAGGCCCCAGACCCCGTCGAACGGCCGCTGGAAGGTCAGCTCGACCGCCTTGTAGGTGCGCTCGGCCTTGGGCAGGTTCAGATCCGCGGCGGTGAAGTTGATCAGCTGCGGATCGTAGTCCGGATTGGGACTGCCGTCGGCCAGGGTGCGCGGATCGCCGTTGAGGTCGACCAGCACCCTCGCCCCGTCGCCCGGATTGACCAGCACAAAGGCAAACAGGCTGGCGAAGTCGGAGTCGCCTGGCCCGGTCTGACCGCAGGCGAGACCCTTGCGCTCGCAGTAGCGAACCACGGCGTCGCCGATGACGGTGTCCTCGATGACGCTCTCCAGGTTGCGGTAGATCAGCCGGCCGCCGATCGTCCAGTCGGCCAGGGGCCCCTCCTCGAAGGTGCGCTCATAGCCCAGGACGAACTCGCGCTCGTACATCGGCTTGAGATCTTCCTCGGCGACGCCGCGGGGGTCGGGCGCGCCGGGCGGGCTGTAGTAGAAGTTGGCGAACTGGGTCCCCAGCACCGGCGCCCCGTCAGGCCCGATGGTCACGCCGCCGGCGGGAAGGTTGAAGAAGGTGTCGGTGTAGACCTCGCCCGAAGAGGCGCGGATCGAGGTGTTGGTCGCCAGCGGCAGGTAATAGTCGCTGACCGAGCCGTAGATGCGCTGCAATCCCTCGCCGGTCGGATCGAAGTTGAAGCCGAGGCGCGGGGCCCATTGCTCGTCGGTCGAGACATAGCTTTTGCCGCTGATGTTCTTGTAGTCGTAGATGTCGTTGCGAAGGCCCAACTGCAGGGTCAGGCGATCATTGATCCGCCAGGAATCCTGGATGTAGAAGGCCGATTGCTGGGCCTCGAACTTGCCGACGTTGGCGAAGGTCAGCCGCTCGATACAGGTCGAGCCGGTCCCCCCGGGCGGACAGTCGGCCGCGTCGGAGACATAGTAGTAGGCCCCGCCGTTGAGCGCGTTCTGGGCAACGCTGACCAGGTCTTCCTGGTCATAGCCGGTCCGCACATGGTGGCTGCCGGCCAGGTCAAAATAGAAGTCGGCGTCGATGCGGAAGGTCTCGCGGGTGTCGTCGCCCGAGAGGTTGTAGGTGCCCGTCTGGCGCCCGTCGGTCAGCCAGGGCGAGGTCGCCGAGGCCCGGAAGTCGCGCACCCCCGGCACCAGCACAGCCGGCCCATAGTCGGTGTAGCTGCTCTCGGTGCGGCCGTAGAGGGCCGACAGGGTGAACCAGTCGGTGAACACGCCGGTGTATTTGACGATGGTGTTCAGGCCGCCGCTTTCGGCCCAGTAGCGGGCGTTCTCGCCGACCTTGGCGAAGCTGCGATCATAGCGATAGGTGCGGTAGTCGGTGGTCGCCGCGTCGGACAGGATGGTCGCCTCAAGCCGGTGGTCGTCGGTGATCACCAGGTCGAACTTGGCCGCCCAGCGCGGATCGTTGCTGCGGGTGGTGATCTGCGAGCCTTCCGGCGCCGCGTTGGTGTAGGGCACGCCCGCTGTGGGCGCCGACCCCGGCGTGGTGGCGTCGTCGAAGGCGTTGTTGGTGTAGGTGTTGGCGAAGCTGACCGGACCGTTGGCCTCCTGGTCGCGGAAATTGTAGGCGCCGAAGAAGAACAACCGGTCGGGGATGATCGGACCGCCCGCCCAGAAGGTGGTCTCCTTGCTTTCGGAGCCGGCGAACTTGTTGAACACCTCATAGCCGGAGATGTTGTTGCCGCCGGGAGCGTAGGCCTTGCCGGTCTCGCCGCGCAGGGAGTCCGGCGAGACGTAGGTGCTGATCCCGAAGTGGAACTCATTGGTCCCCGAGCGGGAGACCATGTTCACCACCCCGCCGGTGGCGCGGCCATATTCCGCCGAATAGCCGCCGGTCTTGGTCTCGATGGTCTGGATGAAGTCGAACGGCAGGTCGGTATAGCCCAGCAGCGTTCGCTGGTCGGTGACGTTGAGGCCGTTGAAATAGTAGGCGCTCTCCGCCGCCGAGGTGCCCGACAGGGACACGGCCGACTGCTGGCGACGCACGCCGTTGGCGTTGATGGAGGCGTCGGTCTGGTTGGCCCCCGGCGTCAACAGGGTGACGGAGGTGATGCTGCGGCCGATCGGCACCCGGGCGGCCACGTCCTGTACATCGACCGACAGACCGGTGTCCTGGCGGCTGAAGTCCGAGACCTTGCGGGCGGTGACCACCAGGGCGTCGACCGAACCGCTGCGGGCGGTGAAGACATAGGACGAGCCGGAGGGCGAGACGCTGACCGATTGCTCGATCGGGTTCAGGCCCGAAGCCTCGATGGTGATGGTGTAGCCGCCCACGGCCAGGGCCGGGATGCGGAACTCACCGTTGGCGGCGGTGGTGGTGGTGCGGGTCACCCCCTGGGCCGAATGCAGGGTCACCGCGGCGCCCGCCACCGGCTGGCCATCCTCGCCGACGACTGAACCGGACAGGATGCCGGAAGTGTAGTCCTGGGCCTGGGCGACCGCGCCGGGCAGGGCGACGATGCTCAGCGGCGCGGCGCAGACCGCCGCCAGCATTGTCGTGGCCAGAAGGGATTTTCGAGTGGTCTTCATAGGGTTGCTCTCCTTCGACCACGGGGTCGTCGGAGCGGCCGACTGCCGCGCCGCCCCCGCGGTCATCAGCAAAACCCTAGGCGGCCCGCTCAATATATGAAGCATAAAACTGCCGTATATTCAGTATATGGAGCCCAATATGGTTTTTTAGATACGACAATATTGTAATATTTTACAACCCTGATGAAGACGCGCCTTAAACTACAGGACGGTTACAAGCCCGCCATCAGTCGACCTCGATGGGGCAGTCGAAATAGTAGCCTCCGCCCCTCAGGGTGCGGACCAGCGGCGGGTTGTAGCGGGCCAGCTTCTTGCGCAGCCGGCACAGCAGGGTGTCGGCGCTGCGGGTCTTGATCTGGCGGCCGCTGTAGAGGGCGTTGATCATCTGCTCGCGGGTGACGACTCCGCCCCGCGCCCCGGCCAGGACCATGGCCGCCTGCACCTCGCCATAGGTCAGGGCGATGGTCTCGCCGTCCGGCGCGATCAGGGCGCGCAGCAGCGGCCGCAGCACCCAGCCGCGCTCGCCGCCGACGCTGGCCCGGCTCTCGGTCAGTTCGACCCGCCGGGCAATGGCGCGCAGCCGGGCGATCATCTCGCGCGGGTTCTGGTCGAGGCCGAAGACGTCGTCGGCGCCAAGCTCCAGGGCCAGGATCCGGTCGATCTCCTCGACCTCGTCGCACAGCAGGACGATCGGCTGGCGCAGGCTGCGCGACAGCACCGCCTGCAGGGCGTCGCCCTGCACCGCCTTGCAGCAGAACAGGCTGATCGCCGCCGCGCCGCCCATGTCCATCGCCGGCGAGCGCTCGCACAGCAGCCCGGCCCCGGCGAACCGTTCGGCAAGCTGACTGTGGCGGATATCGCCGGCCCTGGTCACCATCTTGATGGTGACGGGCGACTGGCCGGACTCGAAAGCGGCGGCGGCGGCGGTGGTCATCTGCATGGACGGGGCCCCTGTGGGTTTCAACACCCTGCCAGTCTGGCCAGGTTTCCCTTTGGGGACAGTCGCTTTGCGCCCGGCGAACAGGCCCGCGACAGAACTCTGACATTCGGCGACAAACGCAAACAATGATGCGACGAATGCGCGGCCCTTCCCGCGCGAGGCATCCGCGAACCGCGACGAAGCCATAAAATCCGCTGGCGTATTTTTTCAAGTCGCCTAGGACACAGGGATGCAGACCCCTACCCCGAGCCGCAAGGGCGTCCCCAAGGGCGACAAACGCCAGCGCACCCGCCGCGCCCTGGTGGCCGCCGCCGCCGAGGTGATCGCCGAGAAGGGATTCGACCGCGCCTCCCTGGACGACATCGCCGCCCGCGCCGGCATGACCCGCGGCGCCATTCACGGCAATTTCGAAAGCCGCGAGGCCCTGTTCCTGGCGGTGATGGACAGCCAGTGGACCCCGGTCGAGGCCGACTTCCGCCCCGGGGCGCCGCTGCGCGAGCAGATGGCGATCCTCGGCCGGGCTGTGGCCGCCCAGGCCCGGGCTCGCCTGCCGATGGCGGCGGGGGCCGCGGCCATCCAGCTCTATCTGCTGACCCACGACGACCTGCGCCGCCAGACCGCCGACCGCACCGCCGAGGGGTATCGCCGCATGGCCGAGGGGTTTGTCCGCATCCTGCCCGCCGGCGCCCTGCCCATGCCCGCCGACCGCTTCGTCAAGGTTCTGGACGCCCTGATCACCGGCCTGATGTTCACCTACTACCAGGCGCCGGACCTGCTCACCGAAGACGACTTCGTCGCCGCCTTCGAAGCCCTGGCCGGCCCCGCGCCGCCCGCCTCAGCCTGGCCGACGCAGGGGACGATTACTCGGCGCTGGTGAGGGAAATGAGACCAGGCGGTGGTAGGCGCGGCAGGACTCGAACCTGCAACCAGACCGTTATGAGCGGACGGCTCTAACCATTGAGCTACGCGCCCCCGCCTTGGGAGGAACAGCGCGCCTAGCATGGGGCCTTAAGGAAGGCGATACCCTGGGGCGCTACAACCCGGCGAAGGCAGGACGCCGCGCGGGCCATCGTCATCATGAATCTTTCCAGCGGTCAGCATATGGCGGACCTGGCGCTCGGCGCCGCCCAGGGGCTGGGCCAGGGTCTGGGATTGCGCGTCGCCGGCCTGCTGCTCGGTCCGGGATCGGCGGCGTCCATCGCCTCGCTGCTCTGCGCCATGGTCGTCGGGGGCCTGTTCCTGCTGCTGCGGCGCAGGCCCGGCAAGCGGGCCGTGCCGGTGAAGGTGCTGCTGCGGGCCCTGGCGCCGCGGCGAATCTTCCGCAGCCGGTCGGGCCGCACCGATCTGGGCTTTCTGCTGTTCAACACCCTGGCCTTCGGCCTGCTGTTCGGCTGGGCGCTGGTCTCGCAGGCCGTGGTCAGCGGCTGGCTCCTGCATGGCCTTGAGGCCGCTTTCGGACCAGGGCCGGGCCCGCTGTTCGGCGAGACCGCCGGGCCGGTCATCGCCCTGGTCGCCGGCACCCTGGCGCTGTTCCTGGCCGGGGAGCTGGGCTACTGGGTCGACCACTGGCTGAGCCACCGCGTTCCCTTCTTCTGGGAATTCCACAAGGTCCATCACAGCGCCGAGCACCTGTCGCCGCTGACCAATTTCCGGGTGCATCCGATCGAGGGGCTGAAGTTCGCCTGGGTGCTGGCCCTGTTCATGGGCGCGACCGGGGCTGTGCTGACCTGGCTGCTGGGCCGCCCCGCCGGCGCCTTCACGGTGTTCGACCGCAATGTCATCGCCCTGGCGGGCCTGTATCTGGTGCAGCATCTGCAGCATTCGCACCTGTGGATCCGCTTCACCGGACCGGTCGGCCGCTGGATCTACAGCCCGGCCCACCATCAGATCCACCACTCCAACGCCCCCGAGCACTTCGACCGCAACTTCGGCAGCCTGCTGACGCTGTGGGACCGCCTGTTCGGCAGCCACTATGAGCCGCCGGCGACCCGGCCGCCGCTGACCTTCGGTCTCGGACCCGGGGAATCGACTCACCACAGCCTGTGGGAGGGCTATCTGGCCCCGGTCGGCAAGGCCCTCGCCACCCTAGCGCCGCGCCCGGCGCCGCCGCTGGGCGAGACGGCCCGGGAAAAGGCGGCGGGATGAGCGCCCCGCCCTCCTCCGGCGCGGCCAGACTGGACGTCCTCGACGGCGTTCGGGGCGCCGCCGCCCTGATCGTCATGGGGCTGCATATCACCGGCTGCCTGGGCGCCGGCCTGCTGGGCCACGGCTATCTGATGGTCGACCTGTTCTTCGTGATGAGCGGCTTTGTGCTGTCGGCCGGCTACGGCGCGCGGCTGTCGCGCGGCGGGGCGGGCGGCTGGTTCGCCGTCAAGCGGCTGGTCCGGCTGTATCCGCTGGCCCTCTTGGGCCTGCTACTCGGCGCGGCCGTCGCCGTGGCCCTTTCCCTTGGCGGCCTGCGTCCGCTCGAGGATCGGCCTGCGCTCTATCTGATCCTGGGCGCCCTGTTCCTGCCCTGGCTCGGCGGCGGTCTGATCTCGCCGTTCAACGGCCCGGCCTGGTCGCTGCAGCTGGAGCTGTGGATCAACATCGCCTACGGCTTTGTCGCCCGCCGGCTGAGCAACCGGCGGCTGGCGGCCATCGTCGCGCTCGCCGGGACCGCCCTGATCGCGGTCACCCTGGTCAATGGCCAGTTCGACGGCGGCTTCGCCAACAACGATCCCGCCCGCTCGGCCGGGCCGTGGAGCTATCTGGTCGGCTGGCTGCGGGTCGGCTTCGCCTTCCCGCTGGGCATCCTGCTGCACCGGCTGTGGGCCGCCGGACGGCTGCAAAAGATCGCCAGCGGCATGACCCCCTGGCTGGCCCCGGCGGCGCTGCTTCTGGTCGCCCTGCCGCCGCCGGGCCTGACGCCGCTGTATGACCTGGCCGCCGTGCTGTTGCTGTTTCCGCTGCTGGTGGTGCTGTGCGCCAACGCCGCCGTGAGCGGACCCGCGCGGACGGCCAGCGCGGTGACGGGGCGGCTGTCCTACGGCCTTTATGTGCTGCACGGGCCGATCCTGGTCGCCTTCCGCGAGCTGGAGCCGGCGGGGCTGTCTCCGGCGATGCGTCTGGGCTGGTATGGCATGGCCGCGGCCTGCGCCATCGCCGCCGCCGCCCTGGCCGAACGCTGGATCGACCGGCCGGCCCGGCGCTGGGCCGCGCGGCGCGATGTCTCGGCGACAACCGCGATCTCAGGAACCGTTCAGGTTCAATCGGCTTAGACTGTCCTGGAAGTCGCCGATCAACGGCGTCTCTTGAGCGGGACAAAATGCAATGAAGACCCTGATGCGCGCCGCCGCTGTCGGCGCCCTGATCCTCGCCGGTTCGGCCGGCGCCTCGACCGCCGCCCTGGCCCAGACCGCCCCGGCCGCCGACGCCGCCTTCCGGGCCACCACCCTGAACCTGTCCGCCCGTGGCGAGGTGCGCCAGGCGCCCGACATGGCGACCATCACCCTCGGCGTCCAGACCGAGGCCCCCACCGCCGGCGAGGCGATGAAGGCCAACGCCGCCCAGATGACCCGGGTCATCGCCAGCCTGAAGAAGAGCGGGATTGCGGCGAAGGACATCCAGACCTCGGGCCTGAGCCTCAATCCGCAGTATGTCTATCAGGAGAACCTGCCGCCGAAGCTGACCGGCTATCAGGCCTCCAACCAGGTGACCATCGTCGTGCGCGACCTGTCGAAGCTGGGCCAGGTGGTCGACGCCACCGTCGCATCGGGCGCGACCAACGTCGGCGGCATCAGCTTCGGCATCGACAACAGTCAGGCCGCCGAGGACGCGGCCCGGCTGGAGGCGGTCAAGGCCCTGCAGGCCAAGGCCAACCTCTACGCCAACGCCCTGGGCTACCGGGTGGCGCGGCTGGTGACCTTCAATGAGTCGGGCGGCTATGCGCCGCAGCCGCCGGTGATGATGGCCAGCTTCGCCAAGGCCCGCGACGAGTCGAGCCCGGTGGAAGGCGGCGAGCTGAGCGTGACCATCAATGTCAGCGCCACCTTTGAACTGGTGAAATAGCCGCCAGCCGACAGTCCCTTCTCCCCGCCCGGGGGGAAGGGCGCGGCGCTACAGCCCGCCGCGCCGGAAAGCGGGACCGAGGCGGGCCTTGATCTCCCGGCCCGGCAGGGCGCGCTCGCCCTCCATCATCGCCGCATAGGCCAGCTTGCCGGCCTTGGAGCCCGGGCTGGTCTCGACGGGCCCGGTCGCCCAGGCCACGGTGCGGGCGCCCTCCGGGGCGCTGTCGCAGCTGATCGCCCGATCATCGCCCTTGGCCGCCAGATCGGCCAGGTCGGTGGTGCTCAAGGTTCCGCCATTGCAGTCCGGCAGCTTGCGGATACAGGCCGAGGGATCGCCGTACTGGAAGGTCTTCTTGCCCGTCTCCTGTTCGACGATCAGCACGCAGGTGTTGGGGTCGCCGACGACCCGCGCCACCTCGTCCAGGAGCGTCTGGCCATCGACCCCCTTGGGCGCGGGCTCGCAGGCCGCCAGCATCACGGCTGTCAGTCCAAGAAGCGGGAGCAGCGGGCGCATGGGAACCTCCGGTCAAAGGAGGCCAGTGTGCGCCATCATGGCCGCGCCCGAAAGCCCCGGCCCGGCCGGAGCGTGACGGTTCAGGCGGCGGCGCGCTTGACGTGGTTGCCCTCGTCGAGGAGCACCACGGCGGGATTGTAGTTGCGGGCCTCCTCGGCCGGCAGCTGGCAGTAGGTCACCACGATGACCTTGTCGCCCTTCTGCACCAGGCGCGCGGCGGCGCCGTTGACGCCGATCACCTTCGAGCCGCGCGGGGCCTCGATGGCGTAGGTGGTGAAGCGGGCGCCGTTGGTGATGTTCAGCACATCGACCTGTTCGTGCGGCAGGATTCCGGACGCGTCCAGCAGGTCGCGGTCGATGGCGATCGAGCCCTCGTAGTCGAGGTCGGCCTGGGTGACCGTGGCGCGGTGCAGCTTGGCCTTCATCATGGTCAGCAGCATGGTGTCGAAAACCCTCGCAAGGATCGGAACACGGGGCCGCCACACACAAGGCCCCCGGGGAGGAGGTGCATATACGCACCTTGGGCGCCGTCTTCAATGCAGTGCAATATGAACGTTGATCAGATATCCGCCGCCGGGCCGTCGCCCGGAAGGGATGACCGGGCTCAGGCGGCGCCGGCCTGGCGGCGAAGGAAGGCCGTCATCTGGCTGTATTCGGGCGACCGTCCGCGGAAGGTGCGCGACAGATTGAGCAGGACGTCGGCGTGGCTGAGGCCCGGATAGATGTGGCTCTCGACCTCGACCCCCTTGTCCCGCAGGGCGGCGGCCAGCCGTTCGGTGTTGCGCGGACGGACCGTCTTGTCGGCGTCGCCGGCGACCAGGAAGGCCGGGGGCGAACCGGCGGCGGCGTAGTCCAGCGTCTGGTAGGCCCCGCCATCGGCCGCCGGTCCGAAGGTCTTGCTGAGCACCGGACCGCTGAGATCGGGGAAGTAGTAGGGCCCGGCCAGGCCGGCGAAGGCCTTGATGCGGTCGCGGTCGACGCCCACCGCCTTCAGATAGCGGGGATCGAGGGCGATCATGGCGGCGTTGTAGGCGCCGGCCGAATGGCCGACCAGGACGATGCGCGAGGGATCGCCGCCCTGGGCGGCGATGTTGTCGACGGTCCATTTCACCGCCAGGGCGACATCGTCGAGAAAGCTTGGAAAGGCCACCTCGGGCACCAGCCGGTAGTCGGGCACCACGGTGACAAAGCCGCTGGCGGCCATGGCCTTGCCGGCCCAGGCGTACTCGCCGCGCGCGCCGCTGTCCCAGCCGCCGCCGTAGATGAAGACGCAGACCGGGGCGTTCAGGGCGCCGTCCTCCGGCGCGTAGACATCCAGCTTCTGCCGGTCGAGGGACCCGAAGGCGACGCCCTTCAGCCGCTGCACGGCGGGGTCGGTCAGGGTGACGGTGTTGAAGAAGCGGGCGGGCGTACAGGCGGCGGCCAGGGCGCCGGCCAGTCCGATCAGGCCAAGGCGGCGGGTCATCGCGGTCATCCTGCGGGGGTCTCCGATTTGCTGGACAGCCGCCACGGGGGGTGGCGGCGATTGGCGCCGGCGCGATAGAGGCAGACCCGGTTGCCGGCCGGATCGCTGGTCCAGGCCTCGCGCCACAGCCAGGTCTGGTCGTCGGGACCGCTGTCGAAGGTCAGGCCGGTGTCGATCAGATGCTCGACGGTGGCGTCCAGATCATCATCCTCGAAATAGACGCAGGCCGCGCCGGGCACCGCCTCCGCATCGAGATGCAGCGAGAAGGTCGGCGGGTCGCCGCCGTCGGAATCGGGACATTCGAACCGGGCGTAGTGGTCGTTGCGCACGATCAGGATCAGCCCCAGCGTCTCGTAGAATTGGACGGACGCGGCCATATCGAGGGCGGGAACGGTCACTTGGTTGAGACGCATGCGGTTCACCTAGGCGGGCGATTGGCCGGGACAAGGGACAGTAACCGGATTTATGGCCGACTGTTCCGGCCCCATCAGGAGATTCGCATGCCGCCGCTCGAGATATTCGGCCTGTTCACGGCGGTGCTGATGCTGGCCCTCTACGCCCTGGAGAGCCGGGGCCGGATCTTCATCCTGCTGTTCGGCTTCTCCTGCCTGCTGGGCGCGGTCTATCTGTTCCTGCAGGGGGCCTGGCCCTACGGCCTGGTCGAGCTGGCCTGGACGGCGGTGGCGTCCTGGCGATGGTGGAACGCCCGGCCGCCGGGCTGAAGGCGCCGGTCAGTCGGCCAGAGTGGCGGCGTAGGCCTGGATCAGCCCCGGATAGTCGCCCGGCCCGGGAAAGACCTCGAAACCGTGGGTCGCCCCGGTCCCGGCCCAGGGCAGTTTCTCCAGGGTGCAGCATTCGATGAACGGGCGATACCAGCTGACATCGTCCAGCATGGTGGCCCGGACATTGACCATCGGCCGGTCCGCGGGGAAGCGGGTGAACATCCAGCTGAGGCAGTGGGGACAGTGGTTGTGGCGGATCTCGCCGTGCAGACCGCCGATCACCGTCTCGCCGGCGATGACCTCGAAGGCGTCGGCGGGGAACATGGCGCTGAGCGAATAGGCGCTGGCGCTCATCTTCTGGCAGCCGACGCAATGGCAGGCCATGGTCACCATCGGCGGCGCGGTGACCCGGATGCGCACCTGGCCGCAGCGGCAGCCGCCTTCGAGGGGAAGCGTGGGCCTGGGCATGGGCGGGATCCTTGTGCTTGGCGGTCCGGCGCAGGGTCGCCGGTTCGGGGCGATGGCGCAATATCCGGACGGGACCTTCGGCGGATGAGGCCGACTCCGCTTGCCATTGTCCCGGCTTTGCCCTATCAGCCTCGCCTTTCCGCGACTGCCGGGCCCAATGGCATGCCTTGGCGGTCAGACTGCACTCTTAAGAGGACGGGGTTCGCCCCGAGCAAAATGCCGAAACTGAAGACCAAGTCTGGCGCCAAAAAGCGCTTCAAGATCACGGCGACCGGCAAGATCAAAGCCGGCGTGGCCGGCAAGCGCCACCGCCTGATTTCGCACAATTCCAAATACATCCGCCAACAGCGTGGCACGAAGGTCATGAGCGCTTCTGACAAGAAGACGATCAAGACCTACCTGCCCTACGGCCTGTAAGAAGGAGCGCTGAGAAATGGCTCGCGTCAAACGGGGCGTCACCGCCCACGCCAAACACAAGAAGGTTCTTGAACAGGCCAAGGGTTTCTACGGCCGCCGCAAGAACACCATCCGCACGGCCAAGGCCGCGGTCGACAAGGCCGGACAGTACGCCTACCGCGACCGCAAGGTCCGCAAGCGCAGCTTCCGCAGCCTGTGGATCCAGCGCATCAACGCCGCCGCGCGTCTGGAAGGCTTCACCTACTCGCAGTTTATCCACGGCCTTGACGAGGCCGGGGTCGAGATCGACCGCAAGGTTCTTGCCGACATCGCCGGCCAGGACCCGACCGCGTTCAAGGCCATCGCCGACAAGGTTCGCGCCGCGCTGGCTTGATGGTTTGGGGCTTCGCCCCTGATCCCTTCAGAAAGCCCCTCGGTGCAAGCCGGGGGGCTTTTTGCTTGCGCCCTCCGTTTCGCCAATCCAGCGTGAGGACGCCGTGACTTACTTCCCCAAATTCCCGCTCTCCCCGATGGGGAAACGACGTCCGGCGCGATCTTGACCGGACTGACCCCGCCAGCGGCGCCGCCGCAACCCTTCCTTCTTCCATTGCGGGAGAAGGCAGCTCCGAGGCCAAGCCTTCTCTCAATGGATGACGAAGCGGTTCGAGACCGCTAGACGAACAACCCCATGACCGACCTGACCCAACTGCAAGCCGACCTGACCGGCCAGATCGCCGCCGCCGCGGACGCCGCCGCCCTGGAGGCCATTCGCGTGGCCGCTCTGGGCAAGGCCGGCTCCGTCTCCGCCCTGCTCAAGACTCTGGGGGCGATGAGCCCTGAGGAGCGCAAGGACAAGGGGCCGAAGATCAACGCCCTGCGCGACGCCGTCGCCGCCGCGATCGCCGACCGCAAGGCCGCCCTGGACGCCGCCGAGCTGGACGCCCGGCTGGCCCGCGAGACCCTGGACCTCACCCTGCCGCCGCCCCCGCGCCGCAAGGGCAGCGTGCATCCGACGATGCAGACCATGGACGAGATGGTCGCCATCTTCGCCGAGATGGGCTTCGCCGTGGCCGAGGGCCCGGACATCGAGGACGACTTCCACAACTTCACCGCCCTGAACTTCCCGCCCAAGCACCCGGCGCGGGAGATGCACGACACCTTCTTCTTCAACGAAGGGCCGGACGGCGAACGCAAGCTGCTGCGCACCCACACCAGCCCGGTGCAGGTGCGGGCCATGCGGGTGGGCAACACCACCCCGCCGGCGCCGTGGATCGCCGCCGGCCAGGAGCCGCCGATCCGCATCGTCGTGCCCGGCCGCACCTATCGCATGGACAGCGACGCCACCCACACCCCGATGTTCCATCAGATCGAGGGGCTGGTGATCGACAAGGGCATCCACATGGGCCACCTGAAATGGACCCTGGAGACCTTCATCGCCCGGTTCTTCGAGACCGACGCGGTGACCACCCGGTTCCGCCCGCACCACTTCCCCTTCACCGAGCCCTCGGCGGAGATGGACGTCGGCTGCGACCGCTCCGGCGGCGAGGTGCGTATCGGCACAGGCAGCGACTGGCTTGAAATTCTGGGTTGCGGGATGGTGCATCCCAATGTCCTGCGCCACTGTGGCATCGACCCCGATGTCTATCAGGGGTTCGCGTTCGGCATGGGCGTGGACCGGCTTGGCACCCTCAAGTACGGCATGCCCGACCTGCGCGACATGTTCGCCAGCGATACGCGCTGGCTGGCCCACTACGGCTTTTCGGCCTTCCAGGCCCCCAACCCTGTTTCCGGACTGAGCTGATGACCGAGATCTACGCCCCCATCCCCGACGCCATGAGCCGCGCCGACGACCTGCTGGCCACGTCCTATGACCTGAAGGTCGTTTCCCTGGTCGACCTGGCCCGGGCCCGCATGACGGCCGGCAAGACGCTGATCACCGGCGTGACCTTCACCAACTGCCGCATCGAGGGCCCGGCCGTCATGCTGCCGCTGGGCTGCCACTTCCAGAACAGCGACTTCGGCAATCCGTCGGGCGACATCCGCAACCTCGTGCTCAAGCCCGCCTCGCCGTCCGCCGTGATCGGGGCCATCCCGGTCGACAACTGCACCTTCACCGGCTGCCAGTTCGTGGGCATCGGCTACACCGGCGCCGACGCCTTCCTCGACCAGATCCTGGCGCTGGGACCGACCCAATGACCGGGGCGCCGCAGGGCGGCCCGGCCGGCGGCTGGGCCCTGGCCGACGACCTGAGCGCCAGCCATTTCGAGAACGTCGCCCTGTCGCTGGTCGACCTGCATCGGGTGCGGCTGCGCAACGGCGAGAACCTGGTGTCCGGCGTCACCTTCCGCAATTGCCGGATCGAAGGTCCCGCGGTGATGCTGGTGGTCGCCGGCTGCAGCTTCGAATCGACCGACTTCGGCTATGCCGGCGGCGACATCGCCACCCTGGTCCTGCGTCCGGCCTCGCCGCGCGGCGTGGTCGGCGCCATCCCGGTGCGCGACTGCCACTTCGTCGGCGTGCAGTTCTTCGGCATCGGCTACACCGGCCCCGAAACCTTCCTCAATCAGATACTGGCCCTGGGACAGACCCCCCAATGAAGTTCACCCTTTCCTGGCTGAAGGATCATCTGGAGACCGACGCCTCGGTCCAGCAGATCGTCGACGCCATGACCATGGCCGGCCTTGAGGTCGAGCATGTGATCGATCCCGCGGTGAAGCTGGCCCCCTTCACCGTGGTCAGGATCGTCTCCGCCGCCCGCCATCCCGACGCCGACCGCCTGCAGGTCTGCCAGGTCGAGACGGTGGACGGGATCAAGGAAATCGTCTGCGGCGCCCCCAACGCCCGGGCCGGTCTGACCACCATCTACGCCCCGATCGGCGCCTATGTGCCCGGCCTCGACGTCACCCTGGTGGAAAAGCCGGTGCGCGGCGTGATCTCCAACGGCATGCTCTGTTCAGCCTCCGAGCTGGAAGCGGCCGAGGAGAGCGACGGCATCATGGAGCTGCCGGACGACCTGGCGGTCGGGACCCCGGCGGTGAAGGCCCTGGGTCTGGAAGCGGTCATCGATTTCGAGGTCACCCCCAATCGCCCCGACTGGCTGGGCGTGGCCGGCATCGCCCGCGACCTGGCCGCCGCGGGCGTCGGAACCCTGAAGGACCAGAGCGTTACGCCGGTCCCCGGCAAGTTCCCCTGCCCGATCCGCATCGAGGTCGACGGCGAGGCCTGCCCGGTGTTCGCCGGACGGCTGATCCGGGGCGTGAAGAACGGTCCCTCGCCGCAATGGCTGCAGGACCGGCTGCGGGCCATCGGCCTGCGCCCGATCAACACCCTGGTCGATATCACCAACCTGATTTCCTACGACCGCTGCCGGCCGTTGCACGTGTATGACGCCGCCCTGTTGGTCGGAGACGTGATCAGCGCCCGACTGGGACGCGGACCGCTGGAACACAGCGAAGGCGACCAGCCCTCGCCGGCGCCGCACCGGGACGAACAGCTGATCGCCCTCGACGGCAAGACCTATGACCTGGGTCCGGAGATGAGCGTCATCGCCGACGCGGGCGGCGAACGCCCCATCGGCCTGGGCGGCGTCATGGGCGGCGAGAGCACCGGCTGCTCGGAGACCACCACCGACGTCTTCGTCGAGAGCGCCTGGTTCGATCCGATCCGCACCGCCCAGACCGGCCGGAGCACGGGCATCACCAGCGACGCGCAGTACCGCTTCGCCCGCGGGGTCGATCCGCAATCGGTGGTTCCCGGCCTGGAACTGGCGACGGCCCTGATCCTAGACCTTTGCGGCGGCGAGCCGTCCGAGGTCGCGGTGGCCGGTCAGGCGCCCGCCCCGCCGGCCGCCTTCACCTTCGATCCCGCCTATGTGAAGGCCCTGGCCGGCCTCGACATCCCGACCAGCCGGTCCGTCGCCATCCTCGAGGCTCTCGGCTTCACCGTGACCGGCGCCGAGCCGGCCCTGACCGTCACCCCGCCCAGCTGGCGGCGCGACGTCGAGGGCAAGGCCGACCTGGTCGAGGAGGTCGCCCGCATCGCCGGCTACGACGCCCTGCCCTCCACCCCCCTGCCCGAGACGCCCCGCGCCGTCGGCGGGGTGCTGACCGCCCGCCAGAGCCGCGCCCGGACCGGCCGTCGCTACCTGGCCGCCAATGGCTACGCCGAGGCGGTGACCTGGAGCTTCACCTCGCGCGACACCGCCCGCCTGTTCGGCGGCGGGGCCGAGGCCCTGGTGCTGGCCAATCCGATCGCCGCCGAACTGGACTGCATGCGACCCTCGATCCTGCCCAACCTGATCGAGGCGGCCGCCCGCAACGCCCGGCGCGGCTTCCCCGACGCGGCCCTGTTCGAGATCGGCCCGGTGTTCGCCGGCGACGCGCCGCAGGACCAGAAGCTGGTCATCGCCGCCCTGCTGGCGCCGCATGCGCCCCGCGACTGGGGCAAGCATGGCGAGGACGACCTCTACAGCCTCAAGGGCGACCTGTTGGGCCTGCTGGAGGAACTGGGCGCGCCGGTGGCCTCGCTGCAGACGGCGCAGGGAACCGCTTCACCCTGGTATCACCCCGGCCGCTCGGCCCGGCTGCAGCTGGGCCCCAAGGCGGTGCTGGCGGAGTTCGGCGAGCTGCATCCGGCGGTTCTGAAGGCGCTGGACGCCTCGGGGCCGATGCTGGCCTTCGAAGTCTTCGTCGAGGCCATTCCCGAGCCGAAGAAGAAGGCGGTGAAGACCCGGGGGGCGCTGGCCCTGTCGCCGCTGATGCCGCTCAGCCGCGACTTCGCCTTCCTGATCGCGGCCGACCGCCCGGCCGGCGACCTCGTCAAGGCCGTCGCCGGGGCCGACAAGGCGCTGATCGCCGGGGCGCGGGTGTTCGACGTCTATCAGGGCGCCGGGGTGCCGGAGGGCCGCAAGTCGCTGGCCGTCGAGGTGACCGTGCAGCCGCGCGACAAGACCCTCGCCGACGCCGAGATCGAGGCCCTCTCCGGCCGCATCGTGGCGGCCGCCGAAAAGGTCGGGGCGAAGCTGAGGACCTAAACGACTGGCGGTCCCTTCTCCCGCTTGCCGGGAGAAGGATCAGCAAAGGTTTGCCATGCAACCGCACATCGCCGCCCTGACCCTGGTCGTCAAAACCTACGACGACGCCATCGCCTGGTATCGCGACTGCCTGGGCTTCGTCATCGACGACCGCGACCTGGGCGGCGGCAAGCGCTGGGTGACGGCCACGCCGCCCGGCGGCGGCTGCGCCCTGCTGCTGGCCCAGGCGGCCAATCCCGAACAGGCCGGCGCCATCGGCGCCCAGGCCGGCGGCCGGGTTTTCCTGTTTCTGCATACCGACGACTTCGCCCGCGACCACGCGGCGATGACCGCCCGGGGCGTGCGGTTCCTGGAGGCGCCGCGCACCGAACCCTACGGCGTCGTGGCCGTGTTCGAGGATCTGTACGGCAACCGCTGGGACCTTCTGGAGCCGGCGCAAGGCCGCCCTTGATGATCGCCCCTACGGTGGCTAACTGACCGCCATGGCCAGCTCCAAGACCCCTCCCGTCCAGCCGACCGGCGCCGTCAAGCGCACCGGCGTCTTCCTTGAGCGCTGGCTGGAGGCGGGCCTGTTCGGTTCACGCTGGCTGGTGGCGCCCTTCTATGTCGGGCTGGTGTTCGGCCTGGTGATCCTGATGATCGTCTTCTTCCAGGAGATGGTCCACGAACTGCCCCACTTTCTGAGCGGAACGGCCAAGCCGGAGGACGGCATCCTGCTGGCCCTGTCGCTGATCGACCTGTCGCTGGCGGCCAATCTGGTGCTGATCGTGATTTTCTCGGGCTACGAGAACTTCGTGTCCAAGATTAACACCGGCAATCACGAGGACCGCCCGGCCTGGATGGGCTCGGTCGATTTCTCGGGGCTGAAGATGAAGCTGATCGGCTCGATCGTCGCCATCAGCGCCATCTCGCTGCTGCGTTCGTTCCTGACCGTGGCCGAGCATCAGAACGAGGCCTTCGACTGGCAGCCGATCGTCATCCAGGTGGCGATCCACCTGACCTTCGTCTTTTCGGCGGTGATGATGGCCCTGTCCGACTGGCTGCAGTCCAAGACCATCCGCCATCACGCGCCGGAAGACGCCTGAAGGCTCCGGAGCACGTTCGAGACGTGAGGCGGCGCAAGGCTTGAACCCGGCCGCTTCAGGCCCGTCCAGCCTGGCCAGATTCTAGAACGGGAACAGGTTCCGCTCGCGGCTGTAGGACAGATAGCCAAGGTTGGCGCCCAGCCGCAGGCCGACGCCGGTGCGGATCGGCGCCAGGGTGATGCCGTCGGCGCGCTGGTAGTTCACGCCCAGCCCGCCGATCAGATAGGCCGAGCCGTCAACGCCCGGATAGCGGCGGAAGATCATGTCCGGATAGTAGAGGTTGTAGCAGAGGGTGAAGACCCGGCTGGCGTTGCCGCCCCAGTCGAAGCCGACGCTGGGGCCCTGCCAGAAGACCTCCATGGTCGGCCGGTCCTTCATGTACATCAGGCCGCGGCCGTAGCGCAGGCCGGCGACCACGGCGCCCGAGCCCTCCTCGCCGGCGATGTAGGCCGTCGGTTCGCCCTGGTCGCGGAACACCCGCTCGACCACCTGGCCGACGCTCTCGGCGGCGACGCCGAGGAAGTCGCTGGTCTGCTGGGTGATCTCGCCGATCGTATAGGTCTCGATGCCGCGTTGATCGCTGACACCCGCGTCATTCATGCCGGTCGTGGCGCAGGCGGTGGTCCCCAGCGTGGCGAGGCCGGAGAGAAGAAGACGGCGGCGGTCCATGGCGGGCTCCCTGCAATGACGGGGAAGAACTCCCACGCCATTGGGACGGGTTTGCGGCGCACAGATGAAGACCCCGTTAACCATGCCGCCCGGGCATGGCTCCGGACGGCGATTTAGTTCTCGAACAGCTTGTCCAGCGCGGCGGCGCCGTCCGGATCGACAGCGCGCAGCTGCTCCAGCCGGCTGCGGGCGGCGCTGATCTCGCCCTGCACCTTGAGGATGGGAATCAGACCCTTGAGCGCGTCCAGCTGCTTGCCGTCCAGCCGCAGGGCCGTTTCATAGGCGGCGCGGGCGCCGGTCAGGTCCTTGGTCAGCCGCAGGGCGTCGCCGAGGTAGGCCTGGGCCAGGGCCGACTTCGGATCGATGCGGGTCGCCTTGCTGTAGTAGGGGATCGAGCCGGCCCAGTCCTTGCCGTTATAGAGGAGGTCGGCCAGATCCATGTTGAGCTGGAAATTGTTCGGGTCGACGCGGAGGGCGCGGTCGAAGGTCGCCCGGGCGGCCTCGGTATCGCCGGTCTTCACCTGGCTGTTGGCCAGCATCCGCAAGGTGTCGCCGTCGTTCGGCTTCATGTCGTTGAGCAGCTGATAGCTGCTCACGGCCTCGCTGTAGCGCTGGGCCTTGTAGAGGGCGTCGGCATGCAGGCCGCGCAGGGCGGCGTCATCGCTCTTGAGCGCCACGGCCCGGCCGTAGGCGTCGGCGGCGAGGCCGTATTTCTTGGCGCCGGCATGGGCCACGCCCAGTTCCCGCCAGGCCGAGGGATTGCCCGGTTCCATTTTCGTCGCCCGGTCATAGATCGGCAGGGCCTTCTGGTACTGCCCGGCGCTGTCGAGGGCGTTGGCGTACTGGACCAGGTCGTCATAGGAGGCGCCCATGGCCACGACCCGCTCGAGGTCGGCGATCGCCAGGTCGTATTCCTTCATGCTGAGATAGGAGATGCCGCGGTTCTTCAGCGCCGCCTTCTCGCCTGGATGGGCCTGGAGATAGAGGCTGAAGGCCCGGGCGGCGCCTTCATAGTCCTTGGCGTTGTAGGCGGCGACGCCCCTGTCGAAAGTCTCGGCGTCCTGCGCCAGGCTCATCCCGGCGCTGCCGGCCACGATCGCCAGCGCCAGCACGCCCGACCGGATCAATCTCATCATCGCCAAACCCTCCAAAGCAACATGTCGAGGCGGCAGTATGGTAGTGAAGTCGCCCCGCCGCATGCCCCAAAACCGGGGGACTATCGCCCCCGAAGGTCTGGAAAACAATGTTCCGCAGCCTGGAGGATATCCGCCGCCTTCCCGCAAGGCTGGCGACGGCCCTGACCACCCTGCCGGACCGCGCCGGCTGGATGTGGAGCGCGGCGATCGGCCTGCCGACCCTCGCGCTCATGGGCCTGATCGGGATCTCGACCGGCCTGTATCAGCCCGGCGCCGGCGACCTGGCGCGCCTGCCCATGACCCTGCTGACGGTGCTGTTCGTGCCCGCCCTGGGCGAGGAGGCGGTGTTTCGCGGTCTTCCGGTCCCGTCCCGGGGTGAGGCCGGCGGGCCCGGCGTCCCCTGGCCGGCCCTGGCGCTGTCCACCCTCATCTATGTGCTGTGGCACCCGCTGGAGGGCCTGACCTTCCTTCCCGGCGCCCGCGACCTGTTCTGTCGTCCAGACTTCCTGCTGGTCACCGGCCTGCTCGGCCTGGCCTGCGGTCTCGCCCGCTGGCGCACCGGCTCGCTGTGGCCGGCGGTGGCGCTGCACTGGGCGGCGGTGGTGATCTGGAAGACCTGGCTGGGCGGTCCGGCCCTGGAGGCGCTGGGCTGAAAAAGGCCGAATCAACCTTGCCCCCGGCCCCCCCGCCCCCTAGACACCCGGCAACATTCCTTTCGCCAAAAGAGTCGTCCGATGAAGCTGCTGGCTGGCAACTCCAACAGAACACTCGCGGGCGCGATCGCCCAGTATCTGGACATGCCCCTGACCAAGGCCCAGGTGCGGCGCTTCGCCGACAACGAGGTTTTCGTCACCATCGACGAGAACGTCCGCGGCGAGGATGTCTTCGTCATCCAGTCGACCAGCTACCCGGCCAACGACAATCTGATGGAGCTGCTGATCTGCATCGACGCGCTGAAGCGCGCCTCGGGCCGGCGGATCACCGCGGTGCTGCCCTACTTCGGCTACGCCCGCCAGGACCGCAAGACCGGCGGCCGCACGCCGATCTCGGCCAAGCTGGTGGCCAACCTGATCACCCGCGCCGGCGCCGACCGGGTCCTGACCATGGACCTGCACGCCGGTCAGATTCAGGGCTTCTTCGACATCCCCACCGACAACCTGCTGCCCTCGCCGCTGATCGCCAACGACATCCGCGAACAGCACGGCCGCAAGGCCAAGGACCTGATGATCGTCTCGCCCGACGTCGGCGGCGTGGTGCGGGCCCGGGCCCTCGCCAACCGGCTCGGCGCCGACCTGGCCATTGTCGACAAGCGTCGCTCGGGGCCGGGCCAGAGCGAGGTGATGAACATCATCGGCGACGTCGAGGGCCGCAGCTGCGTGCTGTTCGACGACATCGTCGATTCCGCCGGCACCCTGTGCAACGCCGCCAAGGCCCTGACCGAACATGGCGCGGTGGAGGTCTCCGGCTATGTGACCCACGGGGTGCTCTCGGACCCGGCCGCCGAGCGGCTGACCAACTCGGTGATGACCGAGCTGGTGGTCACCGACAGCATCGAGCTGCCCGACCACGTCAGGGCCTGCAACAAGATCCGGCAGATCTCCTGCGCCTCCCTGATCGGTGAGGCGATCCGCCGCATCGCCAACGAAGAGTCGGTCTCCAAGCTCTTCGATTGACCGCCGCGCCGGGTTTCGTCAGCGTCAACAGATGGTTAACGCCAACGCGTCACATTCCCGCCCGGAGTGACGTGGTATTGACGCGTGAGTAGGCTCCGGGGAAAGCTTTCGACATGACCCAGAAACAACCTGTGCGACTGGCCGGTTTCGCGGCCCTGGCGATGACGCTGATGATCGCGGCCTGTTCGACGCCCGAACCCGCCGCGCCTCCGCCGCCTCCGCCGCCTCCGCCCGCGCCGGCCATCAACCTGGCCTCGCAGCTGTTCGAGGAAGCCAGCGCCTGGCGCGGCTACATGAACCGGGCCTCGGCGATCTCTCCGTCCAGCTTCACCGACGGCGCCTCGGTGGCGACCTCGCTGAAGACCGGGGCCGCCTATGAGCCCGAGCAGCTGCTGCGCGGGGCCATCGCCTATGCCGCCGTCGTCGCCCTGCAGGACCAGACCTTTGTCAGCGGCGTCCGCGCCTTCGCCCAGGACCCGCAGCAACGCCTGGCCCTGGCCGCGGAATTGCGTTCCAACCCCTATCGCGTGACCAGCCTGCCCGGCGCCGATCGCGCCGCCGGCCTGGTGGTCGGCGCCCTCGGCGAGGAGGGGGCCAAGGTTCTGACCACCGGACGGGCGGTCAAGCAGTCCGCCTACGAGATCCAGAAGCAGAAGTGGTCCAAGGAGTTCGTCCCGGACCGTGAAGGCCGCCTTGCCAATGTCCGCACCCTGTCGGTGACGCCGATCCGGGGCGACATCGAGGAAGTGAGCCGCATGCAGACCGCCAGCCTCGGCGGCGGCGTCGCGGTCGAGCCTGAAACCCTCGGCGTCCCCGCGGCGCCCCCGGGCGGCCACTGGTCGCCGGTCGTGGTTCGCGGCCTGGCCCTGGCCGCCCTGGCCGCCCTGGGCGAGGCGGGCGACGATCAGATGGTCGCGCTGCAGCCGATGTTCAGCGACGAGCCCTCGGCCTTCTGCCTGCGGATGTCCAAGCTGATGCTCTATCAGTGCCTGGCCGCCGCCAAGCCGCACTACGAGGACGTTTTCTGCCTCGGCCAGCATGTGCTGATCGACACCGGACAGTGCACCATCAAGAGCGCCGGCGCCCCGATGCCCCCCGAGCCTCTGCCGCCGGTCATGGTCGCCGCCTCCAAGCCGGCCGAGGCGAAAGCCCCGGCAAAGGCCAAGCGCAAGGCCAAATAGCCTTCAGCCCGGGCGACAGGCGCGGATTCCGACTCCGGGGCGTTGCGCCCCTGTTGGAAAGCGTGTATCGACCCGGACCCTAAATTCACCGTCCGTCGCCGCGTGAGACCTTCGCGCGGCGACGTCGTTTTGAGACCAAGAACCATGGCCGAGATTGTCCTCAACGTCGAAGTCCGCGAACGCACCGGCACGGGCGGCGCCCGCGACGCCCGCCGCAGCGGCCTGGTGCCCGGCGTCCTGTACGGCGGCGACACCGCTCCCGTTTCCATCGCCGTCAAGGAAAACGAGTTCCGCAAGGCGCTCTACACCGGCAAGCTGCTCGGTCACCTGGTGACCCTGAAGTACGGCAAGGAAACCCAGCCGGTCATCGCCAAGGACGTGCAGTTCCACCCGGTCACCGACACCCCCTTCCACTTCGACCTGATGCGCGTCGACGAAAAGGGCAGCGTCAAGATCAACGTGCCGGTCCACTTCAAGAACCAGGACATCTGCCCCGGCCTGAAGAAGGGCGGCTCGCTGGAGATCGTCCGCCACGAGGTCGAGCTGAACTGCCCGGCCAACGCCATTCCCGAGGAGCTGGTCGTCGACCTGGCCACCAAGGAAATGGGCGACACCATCCGCATCGGCGAGATCGATCTGCCCAAGGGCGTGACCCCGACCATCACCGACCGCGACTTCGTTCTGGCCACCCTGAAGGTCTCTTCGGCGGCCATGTCGGAAGCGGCTGAAGAAGCCGCCGCCGAAGACTCGTCCGAAGCCGACGAGGACTAGTCGGACTGTAGAGGCCGGCCATGCTGCTGCTCGCCGGCCTCGGCAATCCTGGCGACCGTTACGCCAAGACCCGGCACAATGTCGGCTGGATGGCCATCGACGCCATCGCCCGACGCTGGAGCTTCTCGCCCTGGCGCGCCAAGTTCCAGGGCCTGGCTTGCGAGGGCCAGATCGACACCGCCGGCGGCCCTGTCCGCGCCACCCTGCTCAAGCCCCAGGGCTTCTACAACGAGAGCGGTCGCGCGGTCGGCGAGGCGGCGCGATTCTTCAAGATTTCCCCCGCCGGGGTCATCGTCTTCCATGACGAGATCGATCTCGCGCCCGGCCGCTTCCGGATGAAGACCGGCGGCGGCGCCGCGGGCAACAACGGCATCCGCTCGACCATCGCCGCCATCGGCCCCGACTTCCGCCGCGCCCGCATCGGCGTCGGCCATCCGGGCGACAAGGCCCTGGTCCAGCCCCACGTCCTGTCGGAGTTTCACAAGGCCGACCGGGTCTGGCTGGATCCGATGCTGGAGGCGATCTGCGACGCCCTGCCCTTCGCCGCGGCGGGCGACGACGAACGCTATCAGGCCGAGGTCCTGCGGCTGGCCCCCGCGCCCAAGGCCGACCCGCGCAAGGCGGCGCGGGATTTGGATTGACCTGACCCTCTGCACGGGCAAATTGCGGCGATGTTCATCGGCATCGGCTTCTCGCTCGTCTTCTCCATCCTGCTCTGCGTCCATGTCGTGAAGACCGGGCGAGAGATGTACTGGCTGTTCATCATCCTCGCCTTCCAGCCGCTGGGCGGCATCGTCTATGCGCTGGTCGCGGTCCTGCCCGAGTTCACCAGCGGCGGGACGGCGCGGCAGCTCAAGTCCGCCGCCCGCAAGGCCATGGACCCGCAGGCCGACTACCGCGCCGCCCAGCAGGCCGTCGAGGACAGCCCCACCGTCGCCAATCGCATGCGCCTGGCCGCCGCGGCCTCGGAGATGGGGCGCCACGAGGAAGCCGAGCGGATGTACGCCGAGGCGGCGCATGGCATCCATGCCGAGGATCCAGCCCTGCTGTTCGGCCGCGCCCGGGCGCTGATCGAGCTGGAGCGCCCTGCCGAGGCCCTGCCGCTGCTCGACAAGCTGGGCGAACTGGGCGAGGCCGGCCGCACCCCGCAGGCCGCCGTGCTGATGGGCCGCGCCCATCACATGCTCGGCCAGATGTCCCAGGCCGACACCGCCTACAGCTGGGCCGCCGGCCGGCTGCCGGGCCTGGAGGGCATCGCCCGCTATGCCGCCTTCCTCGCCGAGACCGGAAGGATGTCGGAGGCCCGGGAGGCCATGGTCGAGATCGAAAAGCGGGCCGGCCGCGCCACCGGCCAGTTCCGCAAGGAGGCCCGCTACTGGCGGGACTTCGCCGCCGAGGCGGTCAGGCCGGACTGATCGGCGATCAATCCGCTTCGTCATCAGGGGGGGACGTGCTAGGTCGCGCCCCCTGATCTCTCCCCTGCCCGAAGACGAAATTCCATGGCCCTGAAAGTCGCGATCGTCGGCCTGCCCAATGTCGGCAAATCGACCCTGTTCAACGCCCTGACCCAGACGGCGGCGGCCCAGGCGGCGAACTATCCCTTCTGCACCATCGAGCCCAACGTCGGCGATGTGGCGGTGCCGGAATCGCGGCTCGACAAGCTGGCCGCCATCGCCGGGTCGAAGGAGATCATCCCCAGCCGCATCAACTTCGTCGACATCGCCGGCCTGGTGCGCGGCGCCAGCAAGGGCGAGGGCCTGGGCAACCAGTTCCTGGCCAACATCCGCGACTGTGACGCCGTGGCCTTCGTCGCCCGCTGCTTCGAGGACGACGACATCACCCACGTCGAGGGCCGCATCGACCCGCTCAGCGACCTCGACATCATCGAGACCGAGCTGATGCTGGCCGACCTCGAGAGCCTGGAAAAGCGCATTCCCAATCTCGAGAAACGCGCCCGCCAGGACAAGGAAGCCGCCAACACCCTGCGCCTCTGCCAGCTGGCCCTGGCCCAGCTGAGCCAGGGCCGGCCGGCCCGCACCGCCAAGGTCGACAAGGACGACGAGAAGGCCTGGCACATGCTGCAGCTGCTGACCTCCCTGCCGGCCCTCTATGTCTGCAATGTCGAGGAAGCCAGCGCCGACAAGGGCAACAAATATTCCGACCTGGTGGCCGAGCGGGCGCGGAAGGATGGCGCCAACTGCTGCGTCATCTCCGCCCAGATCGAGAGCGAGGTCGCCCTGCTCGACGCCGACGAGCGCGAGGAGTTCCTCGCCGCCCTCGGTCTTGAGGAGCCCGGCCTCAACCGCCTGATCCACGAGGCCTACAAGCTGCTGGGTCTGCAGACCTACTTCACCGTCGGTCCCAAGGAAGCCCGCGCCTGGACCATCCACGTCGGCGACACCGCCCCCCAGGCGGCCGGGGTCATCCACACCGACTTCGAGAAGGGTTTCATCCGCGCCGAAACCATCGCCTTCGAGGACTTCGTGCGCCTCAACGGCGAGGCCGGCGCCAAGGAAGCCGGCAAGATGCGCTCCGAAGGCAAGGACTACATCGTCAAGGACGGCGATGTGATGCACTTCAGGTTCAACGTCTGACGCTCCAACCTTCTCCCTGAGGGAGAAGGAGGGGCCCGCCGCGCGGCGGTGGGAGGATGAGGGTTTACGGGGCCGGCGGCGTAAACCCTCCCCCTACCCCCTCCCTCAGGGAGGGGGACGCAAATCCTTTGACCCCCGGCGCGGCGTCACTAGCTTAAAGGCCATGACCCCCGCCGACCGCCTCGCCCGCCTGATCGACGACGCCCGCCGGGTGGTGGTCTTCACCGGCGCCGGCATCTCGACCGAGTCCGGCATTCCCGACTTCCGCAGTCCCGGCGGCGTCTGGTCGAAGATGAAGCCGATCTATTTCCAGGACTTCGTCGCCAGTGAGGAACGCCGCCGCGAGGCCTGGACCCGGGCCTTCAACGGAACCGCCGGCTGGACCGGCCGCAGCCCCAACGCCGGCCACGACGCCGTCGCCCGTCTGGTCGCCGCCGGCAAGGTCTCCAGCGTCATCACCCAGAACGTCGACAACCTGCACCAGGACAGCGGCATTCCGGACGACCGGGTCATCGAGCTGCACGGCAACGCCTCTTACGCGACCTGCCTGACCTGCGGCCTGCGCCACGAACTGCACCACCTGCGGCCGGGGTTCGTCGAGAAGGGCGAGATCCCCGCCTGCCGCGCCTGCGGAAACATCGTCAAGACCGCCACCATCTCCTTTGGCCAGCCGATGCCGGAGGGGCCGATGGCCCGCGCCGAGGCCGAGACCCTGGCCTGCGACCTGTTCCTGGTGCTGGGCTCCTCGCTGGTCGTCTATCCCGCCGCCGGCTTTCCCCTGCTGGCCAAGCGCAACGGCGCGGCCCTGGCCATCGTCAACCGCGAGCCGACGGAACAGGACCCCTACGCCGACCTTGTGCTGCATGAGGAGATCGGCCCGCTGATGTCGGCAATCGCGCCCCCGGTTTGAGGGGTGATCCCTCCCGGCCCGTGGGGCATGCTGTTGGAATGAGCGGAGGGCGATCCATGCGAAGCGCATTTCTGATGGCGGCGGCCGCCCTGGCCGCCCTCGCCGTCCCGGCGCGGGCCGCCGATACCTTCGTGCAGTGCGATGTGAAGCTGGACCTGCCGGGCGGGCGGCTGGAGGCGGTGATCTTCGGCGACGGCAGGACCTTCCGCGACGACGGCCGCGCCACCCTGATCATTCCGGTGGCCTCCGGCGATCTGGTCGCCGAGGCGCCAGGTCGCTTCGACCTGGACGACCCGGCGGGGCAGACGGCGGAGTACCGCGTGCACATGCGCTGGAGCTGGAACGGCGCCAACCCGCCGCCCGCCTTCAGCAAGCCGGGGGCGAAGCACCCCTGGTGGCCGCTGGGCGATGAATTCGTCGGCCCGGCCCTGCCGGCCAGCGCCACCCCCGACAAGGACTGGACCTATGTCGCCTGGGCCTCCAACGGCGTGCAGGTCAAGTCGGGGAGCTATATCTACATGCCGGCCCGGGACACGCCGCACAGGGCCGTGGTCGGGGTCGCCTACCAGCATGCCGACAACCCGGCCGAGGCGGCCAGCCTGGCCGCGGCCCGCATCGCCTTTCTCAAGGCGATCGCGGCGGACGACAGCTTCGTCCTGGTTTTCGTCAATCGTCAGAACGTGCGGCTGGGCGCGGCGCGGGTCGACAGCCGCCTGCTGAAATCCATCCCCGACCTGTCCGACCGCGCCCATGAGGAGGCGGCCCGGATGCAGAAGGCCGGCCAGTGCCGGGTCAGCAAGCTCTGATCGGTCCAAACTAGACCTTCAAACCGGGCGCTCCCCCGTGCGAAACTGCGCGCAAACCCATAGAGGACGCGCCATGACCGACCGCATCACCCTGACCAGCCCGCATGACGGCTTCCAGTTCGAAGCCCTGCACGCCGCCGCCGATGGCAAGCGGCTTGGCGGGGTGATCGTCATCCAGGAGATCTTCGGCCTGGACCAGTATGTGCAGGCCGACGTCGCCCGCTGGTCCAGCCTGGGCTTCGAGGTCATCGCCCCCTCGATGTTCGACCGCGGCCAGAAGGGCTTCATCGCCGAACATGATCCGGACGGCGTCGCCGCCGGCGCCAGGCTGGCCATGGCCAACGGTCCGGACAACGCCATGAGCGACATCCAGGCCTGCGTCGACGCCCTCAAGGACAAGGGGCCGGTGTTCATCGTCGGCTATTGCTACGGCGGCACCATGGTCTGGCTCGCGGCCAGCCGGGTGAAGGGTCTGGCGGCGGGCTCCAGCTACTACGGCGGCCAGGTGGCCGGCATGGCCGCCCTGCCCCTCTCCTGCCCGGTCATCGTCCATCTGGGGCGCAAGGACGCCCATATCCCCGCCGACGAGGTGAAGGCCAAGGTCGAGGCCGCCCATCCGGACGTGCCGGTCTACATCTACGAGGCCTCCGGCCACGGCTTCAACAATGACGGCCGGCCCGATTCCGACCTCGACGACGCCCAGCTGGCCCGCAAGCGCACCTTCGAGCTGTTCGAGGCCAATGGAGCGGTCTGATGGGCGAGACCCTGCGGCTGACCAGCCCGTTCGACGGCTTCGAATTCGACGCCTGGCATGAACCGCATCAGGATGCCCGGCGAGGGGGCCTGGTGCTTATCCAGGAAATCTTCGGGGTCACCGACCACATCCGCGAGCTGGCCGCCGGCTTTGCAGCGGACGGCTACGAGGTGCTCGCCCCCAGCTGCTACGACCGTCTGGAACGGGGGTTCGAGGCGGACTACGGCGAGGCGGCGATCGCCAGGGGCGTCAAATACTCCAACGCCACGCCCTGGGACCAAGTGGCCGGCGACCTGCAGGCGGCGGTCGATTTTCTCAAGACCCGGGGCGCGGTGTTCGCCGCCGGCTATTGCTGGGGCGGGGCGGCGACCTGGCTGGCGGCCTGTCGCTGCGAGGGGCTGACGGCGGCCTCGGCCTTCTACGGGCGGCGGATCAGCGAACTCAAGACCGAGACGCCGCGCTGTCCGACCATCCTGCATTTCGGCAAGGCCGACGCCTCGATCCCGGCCGAGCGGATCGAGGAGATCCGGGTGCTGCGTCCGGACCTGCCGATCTATCTCTATGACGCCGGCCACGGCTTCTTCTCCGACCGGCGCAGCGACTACCACGAAGACTCGGCGAAACTGGCCCGCCTGCGGACCCTGCAACTGTTCCACCGCGCGGCCGGAGCGAAGGACCCGGCCGACTAGCCCCTCCGCGGATGGTCAGACCCATACTCCGCTTCCCCGGCGAAGGCCGGGGTCCAGATTCAGCCACCAATCCTGAACCGCAAACCCAAAATCCCGCGTGACAGTCTGGGTCCCGGCCTGCGCCGGGAAGGCGGCAGTTGGATGAGTTCGGTCCCGTTGGCGCCCGAGTCGGCCGCCCCCTCCCCCGCCTCCCCGGCGCAGGCCGGGGCCCAGATTCAGCCACCAATCCTGAACCGCAATCCCAAAATCCGGTGACAAGGACTGGGTCCCGGCCTCCGCCGGGAAGGCGGCAGTTGGATGAGTTCAGACCCCCTGAAGGACGGATCCCAACCCCCGCTTCCCCGGCGCAGGCCGAGGCCCAGATTCAGCCACCAATCCTGAAGCGCAAACCCAAAATCCGGTGACAAGGCCTGGGTCCCGGCCTCCGCCGGGAAGGCGGACTAGGGTAGCGCGCGAAGCACCCGCCCCGCCACCGCGTCTAGCCTGGCCAGAACCGCCGGATCGCGGGCGTCGGGCGCGGTGATCAGGGCGAAGTCCAGATTGGTGTCGATCGGCGAGGCCGGCCGCTGCTCCGGCAGGGCCCGGGCCAGCGCCCCGACCAGCGCCCGCCCCTTCTCGGCATTGGCCATCAGCACGGCGATCACCTGTTCGACTTCGACCGCCGCCTCGCCGACACGCCAGCAGTCATAGTCGGTGACCATGCCGACGCAGGCGTAGGGCAGCTCGGCCTCGCGGGCCAGCTTGGCCTCGGGCATGCCGGTCATGCCGATGACGTCGCAGCCCCAGGCGCGGTAGAGGTTGCTCTCCGCCCGGGTCGAGAACTGCGGCCCCTCCATGGCCAGATAGGTGGCGCCCTCGGCGACCGTCGCGCCCACGGCCCGGCCCGCATCAGCCGCAAAGGCCGAAAGCCGCGGACAGACCGGGTCGGCCATGGAGACATGGGCGACCATGCCCTCGCCGAAGAAGCTCTTTTCCCGGGCGAAGGTGCGGTCGATATACTGGTCGACGATGACGAAGGTCCCCGGCGCCAGCCGTTCGGCCAGGGACCCCACCGCCGACAGGGCCAGCACATCGGTGCAGCCCACCCGCTTCAGGGCGTCGATATTGGCCCTGGCGTTGACGCTGGTCGGCGACAGGCGATGCCCCGGGCCATGCCGGGGCAGAAAGGCCAGTCGGGTGGTTCCGATCCGCCCCAGGGTGATGGGGCCCGAGGGCGTCCCGAAGGGGCTGTCCACCTCGACGGTGCTGCGGTCCTCGAGACCATCGATGTCATACAGGCCGGAGCCGCCGATTACGCCCAGAGTCCAGCCGGTCATCTTGTCTCCAACGCAAGGAAATGGGGCGACGAAACGCGGTCTAGCCGGTGATCGCCGCCGCGTCGCGCTCGCCGGTGCGGATGCGCAGCGCCTGTTCGAGGTCGAGCACGAACACCTTGCCGTCGCCGATCTTGTTGGAGTTGGCCGCGGCGACAATGGCCTCGACCACCTTGTCGGTGATGTCGTCGGAGACGGCGATCTCCAGCTTGACCTTGGGCAGCAGCTTCACCTCGTATTCGGCGCCGCGATAGACCTCGGTCTTGCCCTTCTGGCGGCCGTAGCCGCGCACCTCGGTGACCGTCAGGCCCGAGGCGCCGGCCTCGGTGACGGCGTCGAGCACCGCGTCCAGCTTGCTGGGTTTGATGACGGCGACGATCATCTTCATGGCGGACTCCTCAAGGCGACGGGCGGTCAAGGCTAGAGCGCGTTCCGATGAGTGGGAACCGGTAATCGGATCAAACCCGCGACAACGACAAACCTGGAGCAGCGCGGTCCGGCGTCAAATCGCGCCCTGCTCTAGGCGCGCGGCGGATCCGGGTCAAAGGCCTTGCGGGCCGAATTGCGCGTCGCTGGAACGGGGGCGAGCAGGCCGGGCGCGCGTCGGCGCACCCTGGCGCCGGAGCCGCGCGGCTTGACGGCGAAGGTCTGCTTCACCGCCTCCATCAGGATCACCCCGGCAAATCCCGGCCACAGCCGCGCCCCGACCTGTTCGAACCCGTCGGCCCAGCCGGCCGCCCAGGCGAAGGGCGGCGCATAGAGGGCGCGGGTGTAGCCGGTCGGCTCCAGCCCCGCCTCGCGCAACAGCGTCTCCAGCTGTCCCCGGGTGAAGGGTCGGCCGTGGCCGAAGGGGGTGCCCTCTGCGTTGGACCACAGGCCATTGCGGGCCGCGGCGGCGACGATGACCCGGCCGGAGGGCGCCAGCACGCGGCAGACCTCGGTCAGCAGGGCGGCGGCCCCCTCGCTTTCCTCCAGCACATGCACGCAGAGAATGCGGTCGAACAGGGCGTTGGCCAGCGGCAGGGCGAACTCGTCGGCGAGGAAGGCCAGGTTGCGCCCGTCGCCGGGCCAGACCTCGACGCCCTGCGCCTCCGGCATGGCGGCGATCACCCGCCTGGCCCGGGCGCGAAGAGACCCCAGGAAGGGCGTGGCGTAGCCCAGCCCCAGGACGTCCAGCCCGGCGGCGTCGCCCCAGGCCTCGACCACCTTGCGGCCCAGCATTTCCCGCGCCGCCGCGCCGCGGGGCGAGGCATAGAAGGCGCGAAGTTCCAGTACGTCGCGACGCATTGCGTCTCCCGTTTCCCTGCCAACCCAATGTAGGGTGTGCCGACGGTCGCCGTCACCTGCCGACCGATGATTGATTCCGCGTTCGAGGCGAAGCCCCCATGACCCTGACCGTCCGCCAGTTTCCCTGCCTGTCCGACAACTATGGCTTCCTGGCCCGCGACGAGGCATCCGGCCTTGTCGCCTGTATCGACACGCCGGACGCGGCGGCCATCCAGCGGGAGCTCGAGGCGGCCGGCTGGACCCTGTCGCTGATCCTCAACACCCACTGGCACCCCGACCACGCCGGCGGCAACGCCGAGCTCAAGGCGGCCACGGGCGCGACCATTGTCGGTCCGGCCGAGGTGTCGCGCATCGCCCCGCCGGACCGGGTTGTGGGCGATGGCGATACGGTGATGCTGGGCGAGACCCGCTTCGAGGTCATCGACACCGGCGGCCACACGCTTGGTCACGTCACCTATTTCGACGCCGCCGACGAGATCGCCTTTGTCGGCGACACCCTGTTCGCCCTGGGCTGCGGCCGCCTGTTCGAGGGCGATGCGGCGCAGATGTGGGCCAGCCTGCAGCGGCTGACCGCCCTGCCCGACGCCACCACCGTCTACTGCGCCCATGAATACACCGCCGCCAACGCCCGCTTCGCCCTGTCGGTGGACGCCGATCCGGCGCTGAAGGCCCGCAGCGAGGAGATCTTCGCCGCCCGCGAACGGGGCGAGCCGACCGTGCCGACCACCATCGCCCTGGAGAAGGCCACCAACCCCTTCCTGCGCGCGCCGCTGCTGCGTCCCGACATCGCCGACCCGGCCGCCGCCTTCGGCGCCGTGCGCGCCGCCAAGGACGGCTTTGCCGGGTGATCACCGCCCGCGAGATCATTTCCTTGCTGAACCTCGCGCCGCATCCCGAGGGCGGCTGGTATCGCGAGACATTTCGCGACGAGCCGGGCCCCGACGGCCGGGCGAAGTCGACGATGATCTTCTTCCTGCTGGAGGCGGGTCAGGAGAGCGCCTGGCACCGGGTCGATTCGGTCGAGGTCTGGCATTTCTACGACGGCGCGCCCCTGACCGTGCGGCTGGCCCCGGAAGGCCAGGGCGCCATCGAGCGCGTCCTGGGCAAGGATCTGGAAGCCGGCGAGCGGCCGCAGCTGATCGTGCCGGAAGGGGTCTGGCAAAGCGCCCGCTCCCGCGGCGACTGGGCCCTGGTCGGCTGCACCGTGGCCCCCGGATTCGACTTCTCCGGCTTCGAGATGGCCGTGCCCGGCTGGGAGCCCTGACCGACAGTGTCCGACAGCGTGAGTGACGAGGCGGCGGAACCCGGCGCGCGGCTGACCGGCCTGAGGCTGGTGTTCCGCTCTGTCTCGGAGTTCCTGCTGGACGAGGGCCGGGTGCTGGCCGCCCGGCACGACAGCGACCTGATCCGCGCCCTGGTCTGGCTGGCCCTGATGCAGGTCGCCGGCGACGACAGCGAAAGAGGCGCTTCGGTCCGGGGCCTGGCCCGCTCCCTGAGCCTGCCCTTCGAGACCGCCCGGCGGAAGGTGCATGAGCTCGAGGCCGCCGGACTGTGCCGCCTGTCGGACGATCGCGGGGTCGTGGCGATCCCTCCCCCCGCCCATCAGGCCAGGGCCGAGATTGATCGCCTGTGTGAGGCATTCCAGGCGCTGATGGGCCGGATGACCCGGCTGGGGGCCGGGCCCGCCCTGTTCCTCGGGGGGCCGCCGCCGTCCCCCGCGCCCGATCAGGACCGGGCGAGACAGATCGCCCACCGCCAGATCCAGGGCTTTGTGCTGCGGGCGCTGGAGGCGGGGGTGAAGCCGCACGGCTCGATCCTCAATGCGGTGATCTATTCGGCCCTGATCAGCCTCAACGCCGAGCGGATCACCAACGATGTCCATCTGGCCCGGCGCTACGCCAGCGCCGCCACGGCGCCCCCCGACGAGCTGAGGGTTCCGGCCAGGCCGTCGGACATCGCCGCTCGCATCGGCTTGCCCTATGAACTGGTCCGCCGCCGGTTGCTGCTCTTCAGGACACGCGGCTGGAGTCACGTCGTCGACGGCGGCTATCTGGGATCGCTGGCGCGGCTGGAGGATGCGGAGGTGCTCGCCTCCCTGCTGACCATCAGCCAGCGGTTTGGCCAGCTTGTGCAGACCGTGGTCCAGACGGGCCTGGCGTTCGACGATGCCGCCGCCTGAAAAGCTCAATGAAATCAGGAGAAACCCTGGCCAGACGTCTCGGCGGCCGCGCCGTCCGTCTGACCAGGGCTAGCCCTCCCCCCGAAGGACCGGCGGACATTGATGCCAAGTCAGGGACGAACCAAGCCCCAGGTGACCCAAATCGAGGGTAATTCGAGCGCAGTCGCCCGACTGTTGTATTGGCGCCCTAGTGCGACGCCGCGTAGGCGATCCGTTCAGAGGAGGGGCGGCCGCTGACGCCCATTCTGGGGGTAACCACCACGATCAGCACCCCTTCCCGCAGCACCACGCCGGGGCGCGGGCCTTCGGTGATGAACACCCGCTTGATCTTGTCCAGCTGCGCCCGCCCCTCGGGAGTCTGGGCCAGCCGCACCAGGCCGTCGGCCGTGACCAGGGCCGCGTCGGCGATCAGGGCGGAAGAGGCCGTGGAGGCCTCGGCGTCCACCGAGATCTGCCGCTTGGCGGCGCGGCTGATCACCGCGCTGGCGCCCAGCAGCCGCCGCAGCAGCGCCTTGGGCTCGACCGGGGCGATGCGGATCGGCCGCGATTCACCGGCCAGGGCCGCCGCGGCGCCCTCGCGGCGCTCCGGGGTGAACAGGATCAGCCCGCCGACCTTGGTGTCCCGCAGGACCACCCGGCCGGTGTCGTTCTTGTAGAGGGTGTCGCCCCGCGCGCCGGTATGGGGCTCCAGCACCCAGATCTCGTTGCTGCCCTCGAAGCGCAGCATCGGCTTGGGCGTCGAGCGGTCGAGGGTGAAGGCCTGGCCCGATTCGGAGACATAGCGGGCCACCGGCGGCGGCGGCGGCCGGGAGGCGTCTGGCTGGCTGGGAAACAGGATCTCGCCGAGCGTGCCGAACGGCGAGCGCGACTTCTCCTGCGCCACGGCGGCTGGCGCAATCAACCCGGCGAATATCGCCGCCAGCGCCAATGCGGCGGCTGAAAATCTCGCACCCGTTACGGCCATGCCCCGGTTCTTGAACCCCGACTGGGGCGAATCTTGGACTGGCGTGCGGCGCCGATCAAGGCGGCGGTGCGAAGCCCGGCCCGGTGTTGCGGCGATGGCACAGGGCCGCCCCCTGCGTGGACAGCAGGGTGATCGCCTATGAACGCGCCGCCCCCTTGTCCGGGACCCAGGGGGTGACAGATCCGGCGATCGAACGCAGCTTTGCGGCCGGTGCGCTGCAACCCTGGCTCCCGGATCGCCCTGCGGGCGTCCGGGATGACGGGGGACTTACATGGGCGAATACCCCCCGCAACGGAGAGCGTCAGGCGGCGTCAGGCCGCCAGATACTGGCCGCCGTTGAGGGTGAAGGTGGCGCCGGTGACGAACCCGGCCCGCTCGCCGGCCAGGTAGGAGACCATGTCGGCGATCTCCTCGCCCTTGCCCAGGCGCCCCACCGGGATGCCGGCGATGATGCTGTCCAGCACGTTCTGCGGCACGGCGGCGACCATCTCGGTGTCGATGTAGCCGGGGCAGATCACATTGACGGTGATGCCCTTCTTGGCGTTTTCGAGCGCCAGGGCCTTGGTGAAGCCGATCAGGCCGGCCTTGGCGGCGCTGTAGTTGGTCTGTCCGACCTGGCCCTTCTGGCCATTGATGGAGCTGATGTTGACCACCCGGCCCCAGCCTTGATTGCGCATGCCGTCGATGACCTGCCGGGTCATGTTGAAGGCCGAGTCCATGTTGACCCGGATCACTTCTGACCACTGCTCATAGGTCATCTTGTGGAAGAAGCCGTCGCGGGTGATGCCGGCGTTGTTGACCAGCACATCGATCGGCCCCAGCTCCGAGGCCACCGCGTCGGCGGCCCGCTTGCAGTCGTCGAAGCTGCCGACGTTGCCCTTGACCACCATCACGCCCAGCTCGTCGGCGCAGGCCTTGGCCGCTTCCTCGTTGCCGCTGTAGCCCGCGGCCACCTTCATGCCGTCAGCGACAAGCCGCTCGACGATGGCCCGTCCGATACCGCGCGTGCCGCCGGTGACAAATGCAACCCTGGTCATGTTCTTCCCTTGCGTCTGGTTTCTTGTCGTCCTTCTCCCCTTGCGGGAGAAGGTGGCCCGAAGGGCCGGATGAGGGGTCGAAGACTGTTCGCTCCGCCGCGTTGGCCTCTCCCGCGGGCGGGAAAGGCCCCGGAACTCACATCGCCTCGACGCACATGGCCACGCCCATGCCGCCGCCGACGCAGAGGGTCGCGGCCCCCTTCTTGGCGCCCGACCGCTGCATCTCGTGCAGCAGGGTGGTGAGGATGCGGGCGCCGCTGGCGCCGATCGGGTGGCCGATGGCGATGGCGCCGCCGTTGACGTTGGTCTTGGCCGGGTCGAGGCCCAGCTCCCGCACCACGCTCAGCGACTGGGCGGCGAAGGCTTCATTGCTCTCGATCAGGTCGAGGTCGGAGACCTTCCAGCCGGCCTTCTCAAGCGCCTTCTTCATCGCCGGGATCGGCCCGGTGCCCATCACCTCCGGCTCGACGCCGGCGTGGGCCCAGCTGGCGATGCGGGCCATCGGCTTGAGGCCGCGCTTCTCGGCCTCCCCGGCGGTCATCAGCACCAGGGCGGCGGCCCCGTCATTGAGGCCCGAGGCGTTGGCGGCGGTGACCGACCCTTCCTTGTTGAAGGCCGGGCGCAGGCCCGAGACGCTGTCCAGGGTCGCGCCGTGGCGGATGTATTCGTCCTTGTCGACCACGGTGTCGCCCTTGCGGCCCTTGATAGTCACCGGCGCAATCTCGGCGTCGAACTTGCCGGCCTTCTGGGCGGCCTCGGCGCGGTTCTGGCTCTCGACGGCGAAGGCGTCCTGGTCGCCGCGGGTGATCTGGTAGCGCGAAGCGACGTTCTCGGCCGTCTGGCCCATGTGATAGCCGTGGAAGGCGTCGATCAGCCCGTCCTTGATCATGGTGTCGACCATGCCCAGGTCGCCCATCTTGGTGCCCATCCGCAGATTGGCGGCATGCGGCGACTGGCTCATGCTTTCCTGACCGCCGGCCACGACGATCGAGGCGTCTCCCGCCGCGATCTGCTGCGCCGCCAGCGCCACCGCCCGCAGGCCCGAGCCGCACAGCTGGTTGACGCTCCAGGCCGGGCTTTCCACCGGAATGCCGGCGTTGACCGCCGCCTGGCGGGCCGGGCCCTGGCCGGCGCCGGCCTGCAGCACCTGGCCCATGATCACCTCGTCGACGTCGGCGGCGGCGATGCCGGCCCGTTCGATGGCGGCCTGGATGGCGATCTTGCCGAGGTCATGGGCGGGCAGGCTGGAGAGCGCGCCGTTGAAGGAACCGACCGGCGTGCGGGCGGCGGAAACGATGACGATGTCGCTCATGGCGAGGCTCCCGGGTCTTGCTGACGTAGGGACAGCTTGCTGCGCCGCCCGCTTTGTTTGTGCGGCCGCACAATGCCCCAAACCATGCCCCTTCGTCACCCGGTCACGGTGAATTGGTTGGCTTTTTCGCAATTGCGAGGAAGGGTGGCGCAACGCCTTCGCTTTAGCGATACTGCGGCGCAAGATATGCGGCCTTGCCGCCTAAAAACGGGGATGAAATGTCCGACAAGTCCCACGCTGGCAGAGACGCCAGCGATCGCGTTGTGATCAAGAAGTACGCCAACCGGCGCCTCTACAACACCGCATCCAGCTCCTACGTCACCCTCGAGCACCTGGCCGACATGGTCCGCGAGAACGTGGATTTCGTGGTCTTCGACGCCAAGTCCGGCGAGGACATCACCCGCTCGGTGCTGACCCAGATCATCTTCGACGAGGAAAACCGCGGCGACGGCAAGAACCTGTTGCCGATCCAGTTCCTGCGGCAGCTGATCGGTTTCTACGGCAACCAGATGCAGGCCTTCCTGCCCAGCTATCTGGAAATGAGCCTGGAGACCTTCTCCAAACAGCAGGAGCGCATCCGCCAGCAGTTCGGGGCCATCAGCTCCCAGGCCGGCATGGCCAGCTTCGACGAACAGGTGCGCCAGAACATGGCCCTGTTCGAGCGGGCCATGAAGATGTTCTCCCCCTTCGCCTACGGGCGGGGCGAGGAGGGCGAGGCCCCCGCCGGCCAGAGCGCGCCGGCGGCCCCGGCGGCGACCGGTCCGGCGTCCGAGGAGTCCCTGGCCGAGCTGAAAAAGCAGGTCGAGGCGATGCGCGACCAGATCGAGCGCCTGGCCTCGAAATCCTGACGCTCTGGCGCCGGTTCCTTAACCGGACCGGCGCTAGTCTGGCCCCATGACCGAGCGGCTCGACCCGATCAGACCCTATGGCGACCGTCGCCAGTTCCGCCGGCGCGGCGAGGACCAGGCTGCGGCCGCGCCCGAGACGCCGCAGGGCGGGACCAACCTGCCCGTGCCCGCCCCGGCCGGCCCCCACGCCAGGGAACGCCATTCGCCGCCGCCCCTCGACGGCCAGGCGGCCTTCTCGGCCCAGCTGCTGGGACAACCGGGCGTGCGGCGCGGCCTGCGCGGCGGCTCGGAAGTCATCGACGCGGCAAGATCAGCCTATCTGGAGACCGAATATTCCGGCCCCTCCGACCGCCGCCCGTCCAAGGGCCTGCTGAAAAAGACCGAGATCTAGCCCCACCTCCGCTTCCCCGGCGACCCGCAGGGCGGCGCCAGCCAAAGCCGGGGCCCATCCGCCTGAGCGCCCGTCTTTCAGGATAGATCAGCCAACCCCGTGGCTGTAACTGGATCCCGGCCTTCGCCGGGAAGGCGGATTATGGGGGTCCCGACCTAATCCCGCTTGCCGGCCAGGGCCGCAGCCAGCATCGCCTCCAGCGCCGCCACCCGCCGCTCCAGCGCGGCGATGCGCGACAGCGGGTCCGCCCCCGGAACCGGGGTCGAGACCCCGGCCCGGGTCGCCGCCTCCGCCGCCGACACCCCCAGGATCTCGGCGAACGCCGCGACCTCGGCGGCCGACAGCTCGCGCTGATCCTTGAACACCAGCGCCAGGGCCGCCTCGCTCAGGCCGGCCACGGCCGCCAGCACGGCGCGGTCCAGGCCGCGCTCGGCCAGCCGGGCGTCAAACCACTCAGCGTCGAAGAACAGGGCCATCTTGGCCTCCGGCAGGGGATCAGATCGGGACAGGGCGACTGGCGCGGCTCTTGCTTAACCCGGAATAAACCCTGTTCCGGAGCTCAAAGTGACCAGCATCCTGATCCGCGCCATGGACGTCGCCGTCGTCGCCCTGATCTTCACCATCCTGACCTGACAGCGGCCGCCAGGGGCGCTTTCGCGCCGAAAACCCCGGCCCGGAAGGCTCAGCCGGCGTCGCCGCCGCCGCTGAAGTCGATGTCCCGGCGGGCGGCGACGATGGTCACGATGAACCCGGCAAGAACGTCCAGCAGCACCATCAGCGTCATCAGGAAGAAGGTCGAGGTGGCGAAGGCCGGCGCCAGCAGGAACTCGACCAGGCAGACGATGAACAGCAGCATCGACAGCGAGTGGTTGATGATGGCGATGCGCCGGCTGGTGGTCGATTTCAACAGCTCGATGAACAGCACCACCAGCGCCCCGGCCAGCAGCAGGTCCGACAGGCTGACCGGCCAGGCGGCGCCCGAGGTCATGCTGATGTTGAACAGCGGCGAGGTCAGCTGAAGCGCCCCGTCCGGCGAGGCGAACCCGCCCGGCAGGGTCAGGGCGATCAGATTGTAGATGACCACCGGAATGGCCAGCAGCGGAAACGCGGCGAACATGAAAAGCCCCCTCTTCGCATCCGGGCGAGCCGGCTTGAGCGCAAGGGTTAACGCCTTTTTCGGTCCCGGTGAAGCGGGCTCGCCCGTCAGGGGCCGCGACGGCTACTGAAACAGATTGGCGATGGCCGGGCGGCGTCTCTGGCCGCTCTGGTCGGTGGCCTCGCCGATGGCCCAGCCTTCGGGACAGGGCCCCAGCTTGCGGAAGTGGCGGACCTGGCCGAACCGCGCCGCGTCGTCGTTGACCGAGACGGCGCTGAGGGTGCTGGTGAAGTCGCTGGAGCGGTCGCCGGCTACGGAGAAGGTCGCCACCCAGTTCTCGCCATTGAGCACGCAACGCTGGATCTCGCCGTCGGCGGTCTTCACCGCCTCGCCCGTCGGCTGGCAGACGCCGTTGGACATCACCAGCCCCGGCCGCGCCAGGCCTTCCCGCACCCGGGTGTCGGTGCAGACCTGGATCTGCCGCACGTCAGGCGCCGCCGGAACCACCTCGACGGACCACAGCTCCGGCGGATCAACCGCCGCCTGCCGCTCCCGCGCCCGCTCCTGCGCCCGCCTGAGCCCATCCCCGCAGGCAGCCAGCAGCACGAGGGGCAGGATCAGAACGGCGGCGCGCATGGGGGAACTCTGAATTACAGACGTTGGTCATGGAGACTACATTTGTAGATCGTCGTCAAGGTTTGCGCGATGAAGGGTTCAGAGGCTCGCCCACCTTCATGGAAGCAGGCCTTCCCAATATTGCCTGCGGGTGGCGAGCTGCCCCAAACGTCAGTCAGAATCGAGCAACGCTATACCCTTTTCAGTCCAAGTCCCTCCCCGGCCGGAGGGATTGACGAGGCCATATTTGACGAGCAGTCGAACAGCGTCTTCCCCCGCTCCCATGCACATGTGGTCAAGCCAGTCTTCATCATGGCTGCCGATATATTGTTTGCACATCCGGGCCAGCGCGATGAGCAACTCTCGTTCGTCGGAGGTCATGATCATAAACTGTCTGAAGCAAGTTGCTGGTGCAACGTCCGCAATGGGTCGCTTTGCGAAGTACACCATTGTCGAATATGTGGCGATTGTGTACTTGACGTACCACGCACAATCGCTAGTGTGTGGCTATGAACTTGACCTCGCCCATTTTCGCCGACGCCGACGCGGCCCGCGCCCACCTGGAGAAGCTTCAGTGGGCGAACGGTCGGGCCTGCCCGCATTGCGGCACGGTGGACAACTCGGTCGAGCTGAAGGGCAAGAGCACCCGTCCCGGCGTCTACAAGTGCCGCGACTGCCGCAAGCCGTTCTCGGTCACGGTCGGCACTCTGTTTGAGCGCTCGCATATCCCGTTGAACAAGTGGCTCCTCGCCGTGCACCTGCTGTGCGCCAGCAAGAAGGGCATGAGCAGCCATCAGCTGATGCGTATGCTGGACGTGACCTACAAGACGGCGTGGTTCATGTCGCACCGCATCCGCGAGGCTATGGCCCCCGGCCCCGACGTTCCCCCAATGGGTTCGGACGGTGGCGCTGTGGAAGCCGACGAGACCTACATCGGCCGCAAGAAAGGCGTTGATTATCGCGCTGGCGGCGGCGCCCACAAAATGAAGATCGTCACCCTGCTGGACCGTGACACTGGCGCCGCCCGCTCGACCGTTATCCCCGAGCGCATGACCCAACAGAAGGTCACCGATATCGTCCGCGCCAACGTCGCCAAGGAAGCGCGCCTGATGACGGACGAGAGCCAGCTTTACAAGAAGGTCGGCGCAGAACTGGCGGCCCATGAAGCCGTCAACCACAGCAAGGAAGAGTACGCCCGCTACTCGGATATCGTCATCACGACGAACACCGTTGAAGGCTTTTTCTCCATCTTCAAGCGCGGCATGCGCGGCGTGTACCAGCACTGCGGCGAGCAGCACCTGCAACGCTATTTGCGCGAGTTCGATTTCAGGTACAGCCACCGCATCGCCAACGGCGTCAACGACACCCAACGCGCGGAGAAGGCCCTTGCTGGCATCGTCGGCAAGCGCCTGACCTATCGGCGGATTGACGGCCTTCAAGCCGCCTAAGGGCAGGCAGAAGCGCAAGAGCCGTAGCGGTTGGAAATCCAAGGGCTAATGTGACAAGGGCGCGGCCCCGAAGGACCGCGCCCAAATTCGACAGCCTCAGCCGCTTGTCATCGCCCCTGAGGCCCGCCACCCCATCAAGTGAGGTGGTCTCAATGCCCGATACTTTCGCAGAGCGGGTTCGGGTATAACGTGGGGCGCTACAGGTACGCTGTCAACTCACGAAAGGTTAAGGCGCATAGGACGCCCTTGCGGATCGCTAGCAGTTCGTCGGCCGTAACCTTCGGATAGATATACTTTCTTTGGCCGCCCGGCCCCCGCCCCACGCCGATGGGCGAAAGGCGCTGAAAGCCGACCGTGGCCAGCATGTCGCATTTTGCCCACTTCTCCTGCCCCTCCCACGGGCGAGGCAACTCCCGCTCAAACGCAACCGTGCAGTGGTAGTCCTCAGCGGGGTATGGAGCCGTGGTGCTGAGAGGAACCACCGTGCAAAGGCCGTCTCTCTTTCGCAGGCGAGGGGTGATCACGACGCAGAGGCGCGTCTTGACCATCTCCGGTTCTTGGAAGCCAGTTTGGTAGTTGCAGACAAGGATAGACCCTGCTTCGGGGTGGAACGTAATCGCCATAGACCACGCCTACCAGAACGTTAGCCGTGGCGCGATGCACTACGCCTTCGGGCTATCACCCTTAGGCTTTTCCTTCTTCGGCGGATTCACCTTAGGCTTCGGTGGGGTTGCGAGCATGCGCCGCAACACGTCATCGGGTTTGGGGGTCGGTTCGGCCATGGACATTACCTTAGAGCCTCTTGCGTCGGCTGGCTTCAAGTTGGCGTGGGCGCGGCGTGGGATCAAGCAGCTAAAGGAGGCTCTAGTTCGCTACGACGCGACATTGGCCAAGCCCCTGATCTTTCGTGAAGACGGGTTCGCGTTGGATTTGTCGGGCGGCTATCCAATGGAGATCCCTCTAATTCTTGGCGATGTCATCCATGGTCTCCGGTCCAGCCTGGATCACCTGGCCGTCGATCTGGCGAGGGCAAACGGGAGAAGCGGCAATGCCGTGTATTTTCCAATAGCCGACAAAGCGGACGGCTTGGAAAAGGCCATCGTCAGCAAGAACTTCGGAAAGGCCGGCGAGGCCGCCTGTGACCTTCTGCGAGCGATAGGCCCCCATAGGGAGGGCAACGCTTGGCTTCGCGTTCTCCATGACCTCGACAACATGGACAAGCACAAGCTGATCATCCCGGTCAGACCCATCACAAAGCTGCTGGACGTAAAGGTCAGCAACGCTGAGGGCGTGAAGGCCGAGTATCGGCAAATTGAGCTAGGCTCGCTGTACGTCAAAATCGACGGAGAGTCGGGGGATACGGTCACCGTGGGGTCGATAACCGCCCTGACCATCTTCGGCGACGACATACCGCCGCCGTTTCAGGCCAAGCCGCTAATCGAAACGCTCGAACGCGCTGCTAAGGTAGTTGAGAGCGTTATCGAAGCGTTCCGCGTGCTCACTCTCGGAAAGGTCCCGGACGTACCCTCGTTCACGCCATTCGCGGAGGAGGACAAGCTCAAGGGCCCCCAACCAGTCTTGCGAGGCCTCGTCTCCTCCGTCTGGTTCGGTGGGGAGGGGCTCAAATTCACCGAGTGAACCGCCGGCCTTATCGGTCATAGACCATATCCTGTGGTTGGTACGTCAAGTACACAATCGCCGAATATGTCTAGACATATTTATTTTTCCCCTTCCTGGGACGCCCCGCCACCGCGCCAGACGGCCCAAGCCTCCCACCGCCCGATGTAGCCCGGCCGCCTGCCTGACTGACCCACATCCCCGCCAACCGACCTACGCCCGATCTACGCCGAAACCCACGTCCCCAGCGCCTCGACCTACAGGCCGGGCACAGTTTTCCCAATCTTTTCAAACTCCGCGACAACGTCCGCCCCCTCGCGGCCGGCGCGCCGGGTTATAATGCAGGCCGCTTCGACAACCGGCGGAGTCCCCCACCCCGCCTTCCCGGCGACGGCCGGGATCCAGATTCACCCGCCCGGCCGGCCAACTTGTCCCGAAAGACAGACGTACAGGCGGATAGCCCCGCTTTGACCGCGATAATCGAAAGACAGGCTCGACACGCCAAACGGCGATAGACCCTAGACCTCGTCCACGCCCTGCGGATTGCGCGCCCGGGTGTTGAGCCACATCACCCCCAGCAGGTCGGTGAACGACGCCTTCAGCCGGCCCCAGTTGGTGTATTTCGAGGCGCCGGTTTCGCGGTGGCGGTGGTTCACCGGCTCGAAGGCGATCTCATAGCCCTCGCGCAGCATCAGGGCCGGCAGGTAGCGATGGATGTGATCGAAGTAGGGCAGCCGCAGGAAGGCCTCGCGGCGGAAGGCCTTGAGGCCGCAGCCGGTGTCGTTGGCCTGGTCCTTCAGCAGGCGCCGGCGGATGCGGTTGGCCCAGCGGCTGGCCCAGCGCTTGGCCTCGCTGTCCTGGCGCTTGACCCGCTCGCCGCCGACCATGGCCAGGGTCTCCGGCGCCGCCTTCAGCCGTTCGGCCAGGCGCGGGGCGTCGGCGGGGTCGTTCTGGCCGTCGCCGTCGAGGGTGACGATGATCGCCCCCCTGGCCCCCAGCACGCCGCTGCGCACCGCCCGGCTCTGGCCGCTGTTCTTGCGGTGGGCCAGGACCCGGAGCTGCGGGATCTCGGCCTTGAGGGCGGTCAGCCGCGCAAGGGTGTCGTCGCGGCTGGCGTCGTTGACGAAGATCATTTCATAGTCGCGGCCGCCGAAGGCGGCGGCGATCTCGCGCGCCAGCACCGGGGCGGCCTCGCCTTCGTCGAAGACGGGGACGACCACGGAATAGTCGGGGGCGGCGGTCTGGGCCGATGTGCTCATGTCGCTCTATTAGCCGAATTCAGGCCGCAAGGAAGGATTGGCGACGCGTGGAACATGCTATCTAGCCGCTCATGACGCTCGAATCCCGTCTGGACGCCCTGGCCAGGGGCTGGCGCGGGCCGCTGATCGCGGCCGTGATCGCCTTTGTCGCCGGCCTGCCCGGCCTGATCGCCATGCCGCCGCTGGACCGCGACGAGTCGCGCTTCGCCCAGGCCACCTCCCAGATGCTGGAAACCGGCGACTTCGTCGCCATCAACTTCCAGGACCAGCCGCGCGACAAGAAGCCGGTCGGCATCCACTGGCTGCAGGCGGCCAGCGTGGCCCTGCTCAGCCATGTCGAGGACCGCGACATCTGGCCCTACCGCATTCCCTCGCTGCTGGGGGCCATGCTGGCGGCGGCCGCCTGCGCCTGGGGCGCGCGAGCCTGGTTCGGCGACCGCGCCGGGCTGATGGCCGGGGCGATGTTCGGGGCCAGCTTCCTGCTCTCGACCGAGGCCTTCATCGCCAAGACCGACGCGGTCCTGGCCGGCTGCGTCACCCTGGCCATGGCGGCGCTGGGGCGGATCTACGCCGCCTCCCTGGGGGTCGGCGAGGCGGGCTGGCGAACCAGCCTGCTGCTCTGGCTTGGCATCGCCGTCGGCATCCTGGTCAAGGGACCGGTGATCGCCATGGTCCTGTTGCTGACCCTGGCCGCCCTCTGGGCCTGGGACCGCGACGCCCGCTGGATGAAGCATATCGGCTGGGGCTGGGGCCTGGTCCTGGTGCTGGCCGTCTGCGGCCCCTGGGCCCTGGCCATCACCGTGGCCAGCGACGGCGGCTTCTGGGGCGCGGCGATCGGCGGCGACCTGGCGCCCAAGCTGGTCGGCGGCCATGAGCGGCACGGCGGGCCGTTCGGCTATCACCTGCTGATCTCGCCCCTGACCCTGTTTCCCTTCTGCGTCCTGCTGCCGGCGGCCCTGATCACCGGCTGGAAATACCGCAGCCATCCGGGCGTCCGCTTCGCCCTCTGCTGGCTGATCCCCACCTGGCTGGCCTTCGAGCTCCTGCCGACCAAGCTGTTCCACTACAGCCTGCCGACCCATGCGGCCCTGTTCTGGCTGATGGTCGCGGCCCTGCGCGAGCCCCTGACCCGCTGGGGCCGCTATGGCGGCGCCGCGGTGCTGGCCCTTGGCGCCGGGGTGCTGTCGGTCGCCGCCGTCGCCCTGATGATCCGGTTCGGCGATCCCTCGGACCTGACCTGGGCGGCCATCACGGCGGGTCTGTTCCTGCTCAGCGGGGTCACCGCCATCATCCTGATCCTGCGCAAGGCGGCGGTCTCGGCCGTGGCGGTGGCCGGCGCCCTGGCGGTGCTGGCCCACGCCGCCTTCTTCGGCCAGTTCGCGCCCCGGCTCGAGCCCTTCTGGCCGGCGCCGCGCATCGCCATGGCGCTTGAGCGCACCGGCCTGGCGCCCAAGGCCGGCCGCACCCCCGGTCCGGTCGAGGTCGACGGCTATTCCGAGGCCAGCATGGTCTTCACCCTCGGCACCCGCACGGGCCTAGGCGGTCCGGAGGATGCGGTGCGGGCCCTGGCCGAGGGGCGCCCCGCAATTGTCGAAAAGAAGGAGGAGAAGGCCTTCCTCGCCCTGATGAAGGCTCGGGGCGTGCCCATCGATCCGGTCACCCGGCTGAAGGGCATCAACTACAGCACGGGCAAGGACCTGGACCTGACCTTCTATCGCGGCGTGCCGCGCGCCACCGACCTGGTCAGCCAGCCCGCCGCCGCCACCCCGGCCTCCCGCACCCCGCTCAAGCGCGGGCCGGAGAAACAGGACGAGACGCCATGAGCCGCTTGCCATGACCCGCTTCATCGAAATCGTCGAGGTCGGCGCCCGCGACGGCCTGCAGAACGAGAAGGCCATTCTGGAAGTCGCCGACAAGGTCGAGCTGATCAGCCGGCTGGAGGCCTGCGGCGTGCGCCGGCAGGAGGTGGTCAGCTTCGTCAATCCGCGCCGCGTGCCGCAGATGGCCGGGGCCGAGGAGATCATGGCCGCCCTGCCCGCCGACAAGACCCGTTCCCGCATCGGCCTGGTGCTCAACGAGCGCGGCTGGGACCGCTGCCTGGCCGGCGCCTGCGACGAGGCCAATGTCGTGGTCTGCGCCTCCGACGGCTTCGGCATCCGCAACCAGGGGGCCTCGGTTTCCGAACAGCTGGACACCCTCGCCGCCATCGCCGGCCGCAAGAGCGCCGGCGGCGGCCCGCCGATCACCCTGACCATTTCGGTGGCCTTCGGCTGTCCCTTCGACGGCGAGGTCAGCGAGGACATGGTGGTCTCCATCGCCCGCGCCGGCGCCGCCCTCAACGTCGACGAGATCGCCCTGGCCGACACCATCGGCGTGGCCGACCCCTGGACCGTCCGCCGCCGGGTCGAGGCGGTGCAGTCGGTGACCGGAGACACCCCGCTTCGCCTGCACTTCCACGACACCCGCAACACCGGCCTGGCCAACGCCTATGCCGGGGTCGAGGCCGGGGTCAGCATCCTTGACGCTTCCGTCGGCGGCCTCGGCGGCTGCCCCTTCGCGCCGAACGCCACCGGCAACATCGGCACCGAGGACCTGGTCTACATGCTGGAGCGGGCCGGGTTCGAGACCGGCCTGGATCTGGACAAGCTGATCGAGACCGCCGGCTGGATCGGCGGCCGCATCAACAAGACCCCGGCCTCGTCCCTGTCGCGGGCGGGCGCGTTCCCCATGCCCGCCCCGGCCTGAGGCCCGCGCCGGGCCAAAATGACGCGCTCCGCCGCCCGGCGGGTCGCCGGACGGTCGCAAGGTCTTGATTTGAAAGGGATTGTCGGCGCGACCCGGCACGATCACGAAAGAGTCATCCCCGCGTTGACTCAACTTCTTAACGGAGTCCCTTGCCCCCGATTCGCAAATCGGACTAACGATTCTTCAAGGCGGCCGTTCACCATTAACCAGTCTTAAAGAAGCCTGTCGGCAAGTTAACCGGCAGGCAGGGGCGGAGGATTCCGCCCGCTGCGAGACTTTCGAGACCGCCGTGTGCGGGGAGGGCTTAAATGCGGGTTCTGTTGATCGAGGACGATAGCGCCACGGCGCAGACGATCGAGCTGATGCTCAAGTCCGAGGGTTTCAACGTCTATACGACGGACCTGGGCGAGGAAGGCGTCGATCTGGGCAAGATCTACGACTACGACCTCATCCTGCTCGACCTCAACCTGCCGGACATGAGCGGCATGGACGTTCTGCGCACCCTGCGGAACGGCAAGATCAACACCCCGATCATGATCCTCTCGGGCTCGGCCGAGATCGACACCAAGGTCAAGACGCTCGGCGGCGGCGCCGACGACTACATGACCAAGCCCTTCCACAAGGACGAGATGGTCGCCCGCATCCATGCGGTGGTCCGTCGCTCCAAGGGTCACTCGCAAGCCATCATCCACACCGGCGAGATCGCCGTGAACCTGGACGCCAAGACGGTCGAGGTCGCGGGCAGCCGCGTCCACCTGACCGGCAAGGAATACCAGATGCTGGAGCTGCTCTCCCTGCGCAAGGGCACGACCCTGACCAAGGAGATGTTCCTCAACCACCTCTACGGCGGCATGGACGAGCCGGAGCTGAAGATCATCGACGTCTTCATCTGCAAGCTACGCAAGAAGCTGGCCACCGCCGGCGGCGGCCAGCACCACATCGAAACCGTCTGGGGCCGCGGCTACGTCCTGCGCGACCCGCAGGAAAGCACCGCCGCCGCCTGATTTCCCTGCCTTCACCTACGGAACGCCCGCCCTCACCGGCGGGCGTTTTCGTCTGGTCAGAACCGGGGGCCCGGCGCGGCGGACGCCTACAGCAGCCAGCCTGCGCTATCGCCGGTGACGTCGCCGTTGATCTTCAGCTGGTAGTCGGCGGCGCCGTCGCCATCGACATCCAGCCGCAGCAGGGTCTGACCGCCGCTGAAGCTGAGGGTCATCTCCCCGGCCGTATGGCTGAAGGCGCCGACCAGGGTGAAGGCCTGATCGCCGCCGAGCGCGCTGTTGGCGTCAATGGCCGACAGGTCGAGCCGGTCGCCTTCGGCGGTCGAGAAGTCATAGATGACGTCGACTTCCAGGGTCGGATTGCCGACGCTCTCCTGCAGGACTGTGAAGGTGTCGGCGCCGGCCCCGCCGCGCAGCAGGTCATTGCCGGTTCCGCCGATGATGATGTCGGCGCCGTCATTGCCGTTGAGGGTGTCGACGCCGGCGCCGCCGGACAGGGTGTTGTTCCCCGCATTGCCCTGGATGTTGTTGGCCAGGGCGTTGCCGGTGCCGTTGATGTCGCCGACGCCCTGAAGCTGCAGCCCCTCGACATTGGCGCCGAGGCTCCAGTTCACCGAGCTGCGGACGATGTCATAGCCTTCGTTGGCGTTCTCGATCACGGTGTCGGCGACGCTGTCGACATAGTAGATGTCGTTGCCGTCGCCGCCGCGCATGGTGTCGTTGCCGGCGCCACCGTCGAGAAGGTCGATGCCATCGCCGCCGTCGAGGACGTCGTTGTCAGCGCCGCCATACAGGCTGTCGTTGCCGGCCCCGCCGACCAGGCTGTCATTGCCGGTCCCGCCGTAGAGCTTGTCGGAGCCGTCGCCGCCGTCGAGGGTGTCGCTGCCGGTTCCGCCATCGACGGTGTCGTTGCCCAACCCGCCACTGAGGTGATCGCCGTCGGCGTCGCCATAGACATAGTCGTTGCCGTCGCCGCCATCGATGGTGTCGACCCCGTCGCCGCCGTGCAGGGTGTTCTTGCCGCTGTTGCCGACGATGTTGTTGGCCAGGGCGTTGCCGGTTCCGTCGATGTCGCCGACG
>WGLL01000005.1 GCA_016125585.1 Caulobacter sp. | reverse complement strand
TGGGTTGGTTAAACCCATCGCCAGAACGTCGCCGCCTGCGTTTCTCTTTCCAAATCAACAATGTCAAAGACCCGAACCACACAAAGCAGTCCAACCGTTTAACGCCCGGCCCCGGCGAAGAGCGGCGTATCTAGGGGCCACCCTCCTGTGTGTCAACCGACTTGTTTGCTCCGGCTCCAAAATCGTCGGTCCGGAGACCAATCCGCTTTCGAAACCGAACCCGTCCGGGGGCTGCCGAGGCCTCCCCGCATCGATGGACGTCAATCCGGCTGTTCCGCGGTTTCGGCTGCTGATCCGGAAGCGCCAACCCCTTTCGGGAGAAGCGTTTCCGGCGGCGGCGTGTCCCCGGCGGAGGCGGGCTTCTAGGACCCCTCGCGGAGAGTCGCAAGCGGCTTTTTCGTGGCGGGCCAGGGAATCTTGCACCGGGGCTCCCGAACCCGCACAACAGCGGCTCCCAGACAAAGGCCGCCCCATGCTGTCTCACAAGGCCCGCTATGCCCTTCGCGCCCTCGTCGAGCTGGCGCGCGAGCCGGACTCCCGGGTCACGGCCGGGGAGCTCGCCCTGCGGGCCGACGCCCCGCGCAAGTTCCTCGAAGCCATCCTGCTGCAGCTGGCGAGGCGGCGGATCATCGTCAGCCGGCGCGGCAAGTTTGGCGGCTATGTCCTGGCGCGGCCGGCGGGAGAGATCAGTTTCGCCGAGATCATCCGCGCCATCGACGGGCCGCTGGCCATGGCGCCCTGCGTCAGCGTCTCGGCCTTCCGCAAATGCGAGGATTGTCCGGACCTCGCCGCCTGCTCGATCCGCGAGGCCCTGCTGCGCGCTCGCGACGCGACCGCCCGGGTGCTGGAAGCCTATTCCCTGGCCGACAGCCTGGCTCAGCCGGCGGCGATATAGGCTCTCAGACCATCGGCCTCGGCCACGGCCTCGGAGATCTTGTGCTTCACCAGGTCGCCGATCGAGATGATCCCGGCCAGCCGTCCGTCGACCATCACCGGCAGGTGGCGAATGCGTCGGTCGGTCATCCGCGCCAGCAGTTCATCGACGCTTTCATGAGGTTCGGCGAACACTACATCGGCAGTCATGCAGTCGGAGATGGGCAGGGCCATCGCCGATCCACCCTGCCGGGCCACGGCCGTGACGATATCGCGCTCGGAAACAATGCCGGCCACGGCCCCGTCGGCGCCGACCACGATCATGGCCCCGACCCTGCGACTGTGCAGCAGGGCGGCCACCGCCTCCACCGTGTCGCCGGGCTGGGCCGTAAAGACCAGGTCGCCCTTGTCCTTGAGAATCTGGGATACCAGCACCGGGTCGTCCTCCCTCGGTTTTCTCTAGACGCAACCGAGCGTCGCCCAATTGTCACGGGGAATCAACAGCCAAGCGCCCCTGCTCTCTCCCCGCTCGCTTAACCAAATCGCGAGACGTTGCCGCCAAGGTGGCTGCCGCCCCGTTCTGGCACAGCCATTGCATGGTTAACGCGAGCGAACGGGTAAGGCGTGGAGCAATACGGACAATGGCCAAGGTCACACTCTTCTCCCTGGCGGCGATCCTGTGCCTGGCGGCGGCGCCGGCCCTCGCCCAGAGCCAGACGGGCTCGGCCAATTACAACGCCGGCTACGGCCGGGTGGCCGGTCAGGAAAACCGGATGGTCGACTATTCCACCCGCGACGCCAACGGCAACCGGGTCATCGTCGATGGCGTCATGCTGAGCGGCGAGGACCAGAGCGTCTTCTCCAGATCGGGGACCAGCGGCGCCTTCGACGCCTACGCGGGCGTCGGCAGTCAGGGCGGCAGCGCCACCGCCATCGGCAACAACCTCGTGGTCATTACCCAGGGCAGCTACAACACGGTCATCGTCGACAGCACCCAGACCAACACCGGCAATGTCACCGCCAACGGCCAGGGAAGCTCCGGCAATGGTAATTAATCCCGTGACCCGCGTCGGCGCGTTGCTGTCGGTCGCCGCCCTGGCCCTGTCGGCCTGCGCCACGCCTTCGGCCGGCCCCAACGGCCTCTACGCCAAGCCCATCGGCACGGCGCCGGTGACCGCCAATCCCAGCCCCTACTCCGCCGCCCTGGTCTGCATCGGCCAGTACGCCCGCCAGAACAAGCTGGGCGCGCCCCGCATCGCCGTCGGCCGGATCAGCGACTACACCGGCAAGAGCGAGGCCGACGGGTCGGGCCGCAAGGTGACGCAGGGCGCCTCCCTGATGGCCATGACCGCCCTGGCCAAGGCCGGCATGCCTCTGGTCGAGCGGTTCGACACCTCGATCAGCGAGCTGGACCTGAAATACAGCAACAACAAGCTGATCAGCGACAGCCCCCGCGGCCCGGGCGCCGGGCCGACGGAATCGCGCAAGATCTATGAAGGCCAGGTGGCCGGCGTCGACTTCTACCTGGTCGGAGGCATCACCGAGCTCAACTACAACATCTATTCGGTGGGGGCCGACGCCTACGCCGGCGACAAGGACGCCGCCGGCCTCAAGGGCAACTTCCGCAACAGCGTCTATGTGATGAACGTCGCGGTCGACCTGCGGCTGGTCAACAGCCGCTCGCTGGAGGTGGTCGATGTCATCTCCTACCAGAAGCAGATCGTCGGCCGCGAGGTCGGGGTCGGGGTGTTCGACTTCCTGAACGGCAACATCTTCGACGTCTCCGCCGGATCCGGCGCCCAGGAGCCCCTGCAGCTGGCGGTCCGCTCGCTGATCGAGCGCGCGGTCGTGGAGATGAGCGCCAACCTCTACGGCATGCCGGGGCCGCAGTCCTGCCTCGCTTCCGATCCGCTGGGCGGCGCCACCACCGGCATGACGGGCGGCTTCACCCCCGCCTACGACAACCTGAGGACCAACAATGGCCAGACCCGCGAAGACCCCAATCGCTGGAACGATAAGCGCGATCCCGATGCTTCTCGTGCTCTGCGGGGCCGCTACTAGCCACGCCCAGAGCGCGCCGAGCGACGTCTTCAACAACCAGGTCCAGGTCGGCGACGTCTTCAGCCAGGGAACCCTCAACGTCGTCACCGTCGAGGAGGGCGTGCAGCAGGACACCTCGGCCAGCGGCAACGCCGTGCAGGTCTATGCCGACCAGGCCGACATGTCGGTCACCTCCAACCAGACCATGGCCGGCTCGGCCGTGGCCCAGACGGTGGTCGATGTCAGCGACTATCTGGGCGCGGACTCCGCCGTCTCGACAACGGCACTCGGCAACACCTCCGACGTCGGGATCAACCAGGGCACGGTGACCGGGGTCCTGACCCAGATCTCGACCTATGCCGACAACATCACCGCCCGCACCCAGATCGAGGGCGCCACGGCCGAGGCCGGCGACGTGGTGACGGCCACGACCGCCATCGCCAACAACCAGAACCTCTCCCTGACCAACGGCGCCGCGGGCGTGCGCACCAACCAGACCAACGGCGCCGAGGTCCTCGCCGACGGCGGGACCATCCTGCAGTATGTCAGCGGCACGGCGGCGGTCTCCGGCGTCGCGGTGGGCAACAATCTCAGCTCGATTGGCGACAGCAGTTCGGCCCAGCGGCTGGCCATCGGCCAGACCAACGAGGGCGCCCTGGTCCAGGCCAGCAAGTTCACCGCCTACGGCAACGCCCAGGAAGCCATCACCAGCACCACGGCCGTCGGCAATTCCGCCAATGTCCTCAACGAGGGCCCGCTGCTGGATGTGACCAGCCAGCAGGTCAACTCTGCCTATGTCCGCAGCCAGTCGGAAGGAACTGCCTACCAGTTCGGCGCGGCCCAGGTCAGCGCCTATGGCGCCGGCAACACCGCCGTGGCCGGTAACAGCGGGGCCGAACTGGTGCTGGACAACACCCAGTGGAACCAGGGCGGCGGCGTCGAGGTCATCGCCACCTTCGCCGGAACCGACGGCTACGACGCCTATGGCCAGGCCACGGCCGTCGGCAATGACGTCACCGGCTACGCCTGCAGCGCCTGCACCGGCACGATGAGCGTCAGCAACAGCCAGACCAACACCGCCGACGTCGGCGCCACCTCCTCGGTCACCGTCGGCGCCCAGGGCGCCCGCGGCGTGGTCGGGACCGCCACCGCCACCGGCAACAACGCCAGCTTCTACGTGACCCGCCCGGGGAGCTGAGCCCTGCTCAGCCGGTCATCCACCGGGCTCGCCGCCGCCTGCCCGGAATATGTCTAGCCATATCTGGTTTGGTGCAAAGGCGAACACTACGCCCTCGAACCTGTAGGTCGCCGCGCCCCCGGATCGACCTGCATCCGGCCACACCTGACCTACGGCCGGGCTACGCTCCTGCCCACGTCCAGCGACGCCCGACCTACGGTCGGAGCCTGTAATTTCAAGGGCTTGGCTGGAATCGCCCCTCTCGGCGGCCGGAAATCGAGCTATAATGACCTACGCTTCGCTAGCCGCCCCTGCCCTGCCGCCGCCGGATCCCGGCAACGGAATCCGGCTCCTCCCCGCCACATCCCCGCCTTGCCATGGCCGCAGCGCCCGGCAATGGTGCGCGGCAAGCAACGCCTTTTCCGTACAGAGACCTCTTCATGACCCGTTTTTCCCGCGCGGCCCTGATCGCCGCGACGGTTGTCGGCCTCGCCGGCTGCGCCCAGATCAAGGGCTTTCTGCCCGGCCCCAAGGATGACGCGCCCGCCACCGCCCCCCGGGACAAGTCGAAGCCGGAAAAGAAAAGCGATGCCAGACCGGCGCCGGTCACCGCAGCCGCCGCGCCCGATCCGACCCGCCTCCCCCCGGGCCAATGGGCCCAGGCGACCAGCGACGTCGCCGCCGATCCGGCCATCCGTTTCGGGTCCCTGCCCAACGGCATGCGCTACGCCCTGATGAAGAACGCCACCCCGCCCGGCCAGGCCTCGCTGCGCCTGCGCTTCCGGGCCGGCTCCCTGTATGAGCGCGACGACCAGCAGGGGCTGGCCCACTTCCTCGAACACATGGCCTTCAACGGCTCCAAAGCGATCCCGGAAGGCGAGCTGGTCAAGATCCTCGAACGCCACGGCCTGGCCTTCGGCGCCGACACCAACGCCTCCACCGGCCTGGACGAGACCGTCTACAAGCTGGACCTGCCCAACACCGATGACGCCACCGTCGACGCCTCGCTGCAGATGATGCGCGAGACCGCCGGCGAACTGCTGATCGAGGCCGGCGCTGTCGACCGCGAACGGGGCGTGGTGCTGTCGGAAGAGCGGGCCCGCTCCAGCCCCTCCTGGGAGCTCTACAAGGCCCGCATGGGCTTCCTGCTCAAGGGCCAGCGTCCGCCGCTGCGCTATCCGATCGGCAAGGTCGACATCCTGCAGAACGCCTCGCGTGACCTGATCGCCGACTACTACGACGCCTACTACCGGCCCGAGCGGGCCACCCTGGTGATGGTCGGCGATTTCGATCTCGACGCCATGGAGGCCAAGATCAAGGCCAGCTTCAGCGACTGGAAGGCCCGCGCGCCCGACGGTCCGGAGCCGGATCTGGGCCGGGTCGCGCCGCGCAAGCCCGAGGCCCTGGTCGCCGTCCAGCCGGGCGCGCCGACGGCGCTGCAAATCAGCTGGGTCTCCGCGCCGGAACTGGCGCCCGACACCACCGCCAAGCGGCGCGGCGACCTGATCGAGCAGTTGGGCTTCGCCGTGCTCAATCGCCGCCTCAGCAGCCTCGCACGCGGCGCCGAGCCGCCCTTCATCAGCGCCGGCGCCTTCAAGGGCGACCAGTTCCACGCCGCCGAGGTGACCTCGGTCGCCGTCACCAGCCGCCCCGGCGAATGGCGCCTGGCCCTGTCGGCCGTCGAGCAGGAACAGCGCCGCGCCGTGAAGTACGGCGTCCTGCAGCCCGAGCTGGATCGCGAGATCGAGGAGTATCGCAGCTTCTTCAAGAGCCGGGTCGCCGGCGCCGCGACGCGCCGCACGCCCTCCATCGCCTCTGAAATCCTCGGCTCCCTCGACCTCTCCGAGGTGGTCACCAGCCCGGCGCAGGATCTGGCGCTGTTCGAGGCGGTGGTGAAGGACCTCAAGGCCGAAACCGTCTCCGCCGCCCTGCGCGACGCCTTCAAGGGCCAGGGACCGCTGATCTTCGTCGCCACGCCCACCGCGATCGACGGGGCCGAAACGAGCGTCATGCAGGCCTATGAGGCCTCCCTCAAGGTCCCGGTCAGCCCGCCGACCGACGTCGCCCAGGCCGCCTGGCCCTACGCCAGCTTCGGCACGCCCGGCAGGGTCGCCGAACAGAAGGACGTCATCGACCTCGACACCACCTTCGTCCGCTTCGAAAACGGCGTGCGACTGACGGTCAAGCCGACCAAGTTCCGCGATGACCAGGTGCTGGTCCGCGTCCGGGTCGGCAAGGGTCTGGCCGGCCTTCCCTCCGACAAGCAGAGCCTGGCCTGGGCCGCGCCGGCCATCATCGAGGGCGGGCTGGGCAAGATCAGCGCCGAGGACATGGAACGGGTGCTGGCGTCCCGGGTCTATGGCGCCAGCTTCAACACCGACGAGGAGGCCCTGGTCCTGTCGGGCGCCACCCGCCCCGAAGATCTGGAAATCCAGCTTCAGGTGCTGACCGCCTATCTCACCGATCCCGCCTGGTCGCCGGCCGCCTTCGAGCGGCTGCGCAACCTCGACGCCACCTATGAGCAGCAGTTCGAGGCCACGACCGGCGGCGTGCTCGCCCGTGATCTCCCCGGCCTGCTGCACGCCGGCGACAAGCGCTGGACCTGGCCCTCCTCGGCCGAGATCAAGGCCACGCAGCTGGACCAGGTGAAGGCCCAGGTCGCCCCCGCCCTGGCCGAAGGGCCGGTCGAGGTGATCATCGTCGGCGACATCACGGTCGACAAGGCCATCGCCCTGACCGCCGCCACCTTCGGCGCCCTGCCGCCCCGGCCCGACGCCGCGCCGCTGGACGCGGCGGCGCGCAAGGTCGGCTTCCCGGCCGCCAACGCCGCGCCGCTGGTGCTGACCCACAAGGGCCGCGCCGACCAGGCGGTGGCGGTGATGGTCTGGCGCACCGACGACTTCTTCGCCGACGTCCAGCGGGCCCGCAACACCGCGATGATGGCCGAGATCCTGGGCCTGCGCCTGACCGACGAACTGCGGGAGAAGCAGGGCGCGACCTATTCGCCGTCGGTCAGCGCCAACCAGAGCGCGGTCTGGACCGGCTGGGGCTATGTCATGGCCAGCGTCGAGGTGCCGCCGGACAAGACCGATGGCTTCTTCCGCGACGCGGCGAAGATCGCCGCCGATCTCGCCGCCAACCCGCCGACCGAGGACGAGCTGGTCCGGGCCAGGAAGCCCTATCTCGAGCGGCTGACCCGCTCACGGGCGACCAACGAATACTGGGCCGCCCAGCTTGGCGGCGCCCAGATCGACGGCCGGCGGCTGAACGCGGTCCGGTCGGCGATGGCCGGCATCGAGCGGGTCTCCCCCGCCGACGTCCAGGCCGCGGCAAAGCAGTTCCTGCGCGATGACAATGCCTGGAAACTGGTGGTGAAACCCGCCGCGGGAGGCAAGTAACCACGACCCTGCGAATCGACTCGCCAACGTCCTCGTGTCGGAGCAATCATCGGCTTTCAATCGGGCCCCTGGCCGTGGAGCTGTCATGAAGACCCTGTTCGTTGGTATCGCGCTCGCCCTGGTCGCCGCCCCGGCCGCCATCGCCGGCCAGGCCGAGGAGGACCAGCTTTACCATTGGGGCGAATGCGCCGTGGTCGGGTCGATGTATGAATCCGCCGAGGAACAGGGCCTTGCGAATTCCACGGTGAAGGCGGCCAACGTCGCCTTCGCCGAGCTCGAGCCCCGCATGGAAACCTACGTCAACGGCCTCTCCGACGAACTCGGCGAGGACGCCGCTGACGCTGTCTTCTCCAAACTGATTGACGACTACAGCGGGCCGATGACCGACTGGACCACGGCGAGTGACCGGACGGCCTACCCCGTCAGGGTCTGGGGCAAGACCATGGAGCGTTGCCTCAGCGAGGCCAGGTCGCTGCCGCCGGTCGAAACCGGAAAGTAGCGCCCGGCCGCGCTCGGGCGAGGGGGGCCTGGAGTCGGCCCCCCGGCGCCCTAGTAGATGGTTCCGCCGACCCCGCCGTCGAGGCTCATGCTGAAGCTGGAGCTGGACTCCTCGCGCACCGTTTCCTCGCGATAGGCGGTGTAGGTCTCGATCTCGGTGATCGTCACCACCTTCACGCCGGCGCCGAAGCGGCGCAGCAGCGAGCGCTCGTTGCAGTCCCGCGCCGGACGCTGCGGACGGCAGGCGATGCGGCCGCCGTGGGCCGCTCCGGCTTCGTCGCCGGGCCCGCCGGCCAGACCTTCGTCATAGTAGAGGGCCTCGCCCTTCTGACAGAAGACCGACTTGCCGCCGGCGTTGCTGGCCCGCTCGGACCAGTCGATCAGGGTCCATTGCATGCGGGTCCCGGCGATGCAGCGATACAGTTCGCCTTCATAGCCGGCGATCACGTCCTCGCCGGCGAACACCTGACTGGCCGGATGGGGCGTGTCGCGGTCGTCGATGCAATAGGCGCGAATGACGACCTTGCGGGTGCGGGTCCGCTTGGCCTCGTAGGCGACCTTCTTCTTTTTCAGCGCGCCCTCGACATTGAGACCCTGGATGAGCCCGGTCGCGCCCGGCGCGGCGTAGTAGCCGCCGCCGCCTCCACCACCGCCGTAAACGACTGCGCCGGCGCCCGAACGGCTTCCGGCTCCGGCCACGGCGACGGCCGTGACATTGGCGTTGACGGTGACATTGACCCGGCCGCCGCCGTTGTCACAGCAGCTGGGCGGCGTCGGCGGCCTCGGCGGGGGGCTGGGAGGCGTGCAGCACGGCGGCGGGCTCGGCGGGGTGCAGCAGGGCGGAGGCGGCGGCGCGCAGCATTGCGCGGCGGCTTCCTGCGGGGTCGCAACCCCGATGAGGGTCAGGAACAGTCCCGATCCCAGGCCCAGTAGAATGTTTCGCAAACCCATGGGGTCGCTCCCGCCAGCTGTCTCGGTCGCTCCAGATGCAAGAATCGCGCCGGACTGTGTCGTTTCGAAACACAAACCGCCTGGCGCGAGACTTCCCTGCAACCCCCGTGCGGCCGCTCTGGGCCGACGGAAGGCAGGGTGGAGCCATGGCCCATCCCAACACGGAACGATTGACGGAGTATTGGCGCGCCCGGGCCGGCGCCCATGTTGCGCCGCTGCGTTCGGACATCGACCCGATGGATTTCGTCGATCTGCTGCCCCAGACCCTGATTGTCGGGCGGCCGGAGGCGGGCGACCTGCCCTTCCGGCTGGTCGGCGGTCTGATCGCCCAGCTGCACCAGCGGGACCTGCGCGGCGTCAATCTGCTGACCCTGTTCACCGGACCGGATCGCGCCGCCCTGCGCCTGGCCATCGAACAGGTCTATCGCCGGCCCGAACCGCTGCTCATCACCGGAGAGATCCGCGCCGACGACATTCCGGCCGTCGGACTGGAGATGGTGCTCTGCCCGCTGGTCGGCCTCCACGGGACCATCGACCGCTTCATCGGCCTCTATCAGCCGCTGGGCATGACCGCCCGCCTGATGGGACGTCCGGTGCGCGAGCTGAAGCTGCACAGCCTGTCCCGCTCGGGCGAGGACGGCCCCCGCCTGCGCCTCGCCGCGCTGGACGGTCGCCAGATCGCCTAGGCGGAGGCCTCGTTCAGCCGCGCCATCTGAGCCTCGCTCAGGGTCAGCCGCGCCGCGCCCATCAGCTCTTCCAGCTGCGCCACGCTGGTGGCGCTGGCGATCGGCGCGGTCAGACCCGGGCGCGCCATGATCCAGGCCAGGGAAATCTGGCTGAGGCTGGCGCCGGTCTCGGCGGCGACCGCGTCCATGGCGGCCAGAACCTTCGGACCCTTGTCGGTTTCCAGGTATTTCTTCATGCCGCCGCCGCGCGGGCTTTTGCCGTAGTCGTCCGGCGTGCGGTACTTGCCCGACAGAAAGCCGCTGGCCAGGCCGTAGTAGCTGATGATGCCGACGTCCTCGGCGATGCACAGATCCACCAGCGGCCCCTCGATGGCCCGGTCCATCAGGTTATAGGCCGGCTGCAGGCTGTTGTAGCGGGCGACGCCCTTGTCGTCGGAGACCTTCAGCGCCGAACCCAGCCGACCCGCGTCGAAGTTGGAAGCGCCGATAGCCCGCACCTTGCCGGCCTTGACCAGGCGCTCGAAAGCCTCGGCGGTTTCGTCCTGCGGGGTCTCAGCGTCGTCGCGGTGCGACTGGTAGAGGTCGATGTAGTCGGTCTGCAGACGGCGCAGGCTGTCCTCGCAGGCTTCCTCGATATTCTTCGCCGACAGGCCCGGCCGCGCCGGCCACATGCCCACTTTGGTGGCGATGATCACGTCGTCCCGCCTGCCGCGCTTCTGCAGCCAGGTCCCCAGCACCGTCTCCGATTCCCCGCCCTTGTGGCCCGGAACCCAGGCCGAATAGACATCGGCGCTGTCGATGCAGTCGAAGCCGCCCGCGACAAAGGCGTCGAGCACGGCGTGCGAGGTCGCCTCGTCCGCCGTCCAGCCAAACACATTGCCGCCCAGCACCAGAGGAGCGATCGACAGGCCCGAGCGGCCAAGGGGACGTTTCTGCATTGGGTAGCTCCTTCTTGCCCCCTCCCCCTGGAGGGGGGAAGGGTCGGGGATGGGGGTGGCGGCGGCGACGTCAGGCGCGCTGCCCGAGATCAACTAACGACGGACAGGACCAAGGGCTGCATCACGATCAACGCTCGCCATCCCGTACGGATAGCCGGGCGCAAACACCTCCACCCCCATCCCCGGCCCTTCCCCCTCCAGGGGGAAGGGAGACTCAAGCCGCCTTAAAAGCTCCATCATGCACCGCCACCTCCAGCGGCGCCGGGGCGGCCTTGCCCCGGATCATGTCGCTGGCCTTCTCGGCGACCATGATGGTCGGGGCGTTGGTGTTGCCGCCGACCAGGGTCGGCATGACCGAGGCGTCGATGACCCGCAGGCCGGAGACGCCCTGCACCCGCAGTTCGCCGTCGACCACGGCCATGGCGTCGCCCGCCGCGCCCATCCGGCAGGTGCCGACCGGGTGGTAGATGGTCTCGCCGGTGCGCTTGATCCAAGCGTCGATGTCGGCGTCGGTCTTGACGTCCTTGCCGGGGCTGAACTCCTCGCCGCGATAGGGGTCGAGGGCCGCCTGATGCGCCGCTTCCCGGGCGATCTTGACGCCTTCACGCATCGCCCGACGATCTTCCTCGGCCGCCAGATAGTTGGCCAGGATGGTCGGATCGTCGAACGGATCGGCCGAGCGCAGGCCCACATGTCCCCTGCTTTCGGGGCGCAGCTGGCAGACGTGGAAGGTGAAGCCGTCCTTCTCGACCACGACCTTGCCGTGGTCCTGCATGATGGCCAGCACGGTGTGGATCTGCAGGTCGGGCCGGTCCAGGTCGGGCCGCGAGCGCAGGAAGGCGCCCGATTCCAGGAAGTTCTGGCGACCGGGGCCCTTGTTGAACAGCATGTAGTTGAGGCCGGTGGCCAGGCGCTTGAGGCCCTTGTTGTAGCTGTAGGCGGTGTCGACGCCCTGGGTCAGCCAGCTGAGGGTGACGTCCAGGTGGTCCTGGAGATTGGCCCCGACGCCCTTGGACTCGACCACCGTCTTTATGCCGTGCGGGGCCAGGTCGTCCGGGGCGCCGATGCCCGACAGCTGCAGGATCTGCGGCGACTGCACCGCTCCGGCGCAGAGCAGAACCTCGGCGTTGGCATGGGCGATGATCCGCTCGCCGCCCTTGACGGCATACTCAACGCCGATCGCCTTGCCGTTCTCCATGACGATGCGGGTCGTGCGGGCGCCGGTGATGCAGGTCAGGTTCGGGCGATTGAGGGCCGGATAGAGATAGGCCTTGGCGGCGCTCCAGCGCTGACCGTCGCGGATGGTCATCTGATACGGGCCCCAGCCTTCCTGCTGGAAGCCGTTGAAGTCCTTGGTCACCGGATGGCCGGCCTGACGGCCCGCCTCGATGGTGGCGGAATAGATGGGGTTGGGAGAGCTGGCCTTGGAGACATGCAGCGGGCCGTCGCCGCCGTGCCAGTCGTCACCGCCGCCTTCCAGGCTCTCGGAGCGTTTGAAATAGGGAAGGATGTCGGCGTAGCCCCAGCCGGTCAGGCCCATCTGGCGCCACTGGTCATAGTCGCGGGCGTGTCCGCGGATGTAGACCATGCCGTTGATCGAGCTGGATCCGCCCCAGCCCTTGCCGCGCGGCCACCAGAGCTTGCGATTGTTGAGGTGCGGTTCTTCCTCGGTCCAGAAGCCCCAGTTATGCTCACCCTTGTCCTTGATCAGGTTGCCGACCCCGGCCGGCATCTTGATCAGGATGGAGGTGTCCTTGCCGCCGGCCTCAAGCAGCAGGACCTTGGTGTTGGCGTCCTCGGTCAGCCGACCGGCGAGCACGCAGCCGGCCGAGCCGGCGCCGATGATGATGTAGTCGTAGCGATCGGCCATCTGGGCCCTCTCCCCGGGAAGGTTATCGTTGTTCAGCTGACAGTGACGCCGGCGTCAGGTTTGGGCAAGAGGCTATCCCCGCCGCACCAGCAGAACCCCCAGCAGAACCAGCACCAGCCCGCCGATCCGCGCCAGGCTGATTGGCCTCGGCTCCATGCCGAAGGCGCCGAAGTGATCGAGGATCACCCCCATCAGCAGCTGGCCGCCGACCATGATGGTGATCGTGGTCGCCACCCCCAGCCGGGGCGCCGAAAAGGCCGCCGCCACCACGAACACCGCGCCATAGGAGCCGCCCAGCCAGGCGTACCAGGGCAGCGACAGGGTCCCGGCCACATCCGGCTTGACCCGGAGCAGCATGACCATCACCGCCAGCACCAGGGTGCCGACCGCAAAGGAGGCGAAGGCGGCGTTGACCGGCGAATTGAGCGGCCGGGCCAGCATGGCGTTGGTCGGCGCCTGGGCGGCGGTCATCATGCCGCCGAGGACACAGGCGAAGATGGCGAAGGCGATCATGGACTTGGACATGTTGATTCCCGCGTGTCCTGCCTCCATACCGCCCCGACGCCGCGTGAGCATCGGCTTTCTGGCGCCCCGGCGCCGCCCCAGCCCCCAGGACACCCCCCATGGCCAACGACAACGACGACCAGATCGACCGGCTGTTCAACGCCGCCGACGAAGCCTGGGAAGATGGAGACCTGGCCAGGGCCTTCGACCTGTTCCGCCAGTGCGCCGAGCTGGGCGACGTCGCCGCCATGCTCAACGCCGGCTACTTCCTGGATGAAGGTCTGGGCGTGAAGGCCGACAAGGCCGGCGCGATGGCCTGGTATCGGAAGGCCCATGACCTGGGCGACGCCAGCGCGGCCAACAACATCGCCATCCTGCATCGCGAACAGAACGACATGGCCGGCGCCTTCGAATGGTTCGGCAAGGCGGTCGCGCTGGGCGATCCCGACGCCAACGTCGAGCTGGCCAAGATCCATCTGCACGGACTGGGCGTTCCCAGGGACGAGGCCAAGGCTCGCGAGCATCTGGAAAAGGCCTTGAGCTTCGAGGTCGACCACGAGGACGCCGACGAAGACGTCATCTACATCTCCGAGGCTGGCCACGAAGAGGCCGCCGCGCTTCTCGCCGGGCTGGACAAGACCGCCGGCTGATCGCCGGCCGCGCCGTCAGAGTCGGGTCGAGAGCAGCAACCGGCCCGGACCCAGGCGGTCGAGCACCCGGGGCAGATCGACCGTCGAAAAGGCGAAACAGCCCTCGCTGCGGCCGACCCTGCCCTGCCGCGCCGCCATGTCCCGGCTGACGTAGCCGGCGCTGTGCACCACGATGGCCCTCGCCTCGGCGTTGCTGTTGCCAGGGTCGAGGCCGATCAGGCGCATCGAGCGCCCATGCTTGCCCGAATATTCCGCGCCGGTGCGGAAAGCGCCCTCCGAACTGGCGTTGGAGCCCACCCGGTTCGAGAAGGCCTTCACCCAGCCGCTGTTGGCCGGGTCGGATCCGCGGCCGTGGGAGACCAGCAGGCTGGCCACCTCGCCGGCCTCCAGGTCCAGCAGATGAAACCGCGCCAGGCCGCTGGCGCAACCGTAGTCGGCGATGGCCGCCCGGTCATGATGCGGAATGGCCCCGCCGATCCGGCCCAGCTCGTTGCGGACCCGCGTCATCAGCCGGGCCTTGTCGATCTTCACGGCGGCGAGGACGGGGTCGGCGGCGGCCAGGGCCAGGGCGGCGCTGGCTGAAGCGAAAAGCGAACGACGGGAAAGCACGCAACCTGTCTCCGGACGATTGGGGGGCGGCGGGAGGCCGGCAGACATATCCCCAAATGGGGGCGATGGCCCTGCGGCAGATTCCCGCTGGGCCCCGGCGCCAGGGTCGCAACGCCACGCCGGTCAATTCCCTTGACTTTCCCATGCTGCACTGCCACATGACGGGTCTGCGCAGCTTTATCTGCGCCCTCGGCCGCGCCCGGCCGCGTGAGAAGCGCGAAATCGCTTCAGCCCAGGCGCGAGACCCGATCTTCCCCATAAGGACGCCATACGCGGGGCGTTTTCCAACGACCCCCGCGCTCGACCGCGCCGGCTATTCAGCCCGCGCGGGTCTGGTCGCATATTGAAAGCTGTAGACCCCTTTGACCGATTTCGCTTCGCTTGGCCTCGTCAAGCCGCTGCTCTCCGCCTTGCTGGCCGAGGGCTATACCTCCCCCACCCCGATCCAGGCCCAGTCCATCCCGCTGGTGCTTGAAGGCCGCGACATCATGGGCATCGCGCAGACCGGCACCGGCAAGACCGCCGCCTTCGCCCTGCCGATCCTCCAGCGCCTGGCCGAGACCCGCAAGGCCGCGCCCCGTCGCGGCTGCCGCTGCCTGGTGCTGTCCCCGACCCGCGAACTGGCCACCCAGATCGCCGAAAGCTTCCGCACCTACGGCAAGAACATGGGCCTCAGCGTCACTGTCGTCTTCGGCGGCGTGAAGTACGGCCCGCAGGTCCGCGCCCTGGCCGCCGGCGTCGACATCCTGGTGTCGACCCCCGGCCGTCTGATCGACCACATCAATGAGAAGGTCGCCAACCTGTCGGAGACCGAGATCTTCGTCCTCGACGAGGCCGACCAGATGCTCGACATGGGCTTCGTGGTGCCGATCCGCCGCATCGCCAAGACCCTGCCGCAGCAGCGCCAGAACCTGTTCTTCTCCGCCACCATGCCCACCGAAATCGGCAAGCTGGCCGGCGAACTGCTGAAGAACCCGGCCAAGGTGTCGGTGACGCCCCAGGCGACCACCGTCGAGAAGATCGACCAGAAGATCCTGTTCATTGAAGCCGGCCGCAAGCGCGCCCTGCTGGCGGAACTGATGGATGACGGCGCCATGAAGCGCGTCCTGATCTTCACCCGCACCAAGCGCGGCGCCGACCGCGTCGCCAAGCAGCTGGGTACGATCGGCGTCGAAGCCGCCGCCATCCACGGCGACAAGAGCCAGGGCCAGCGTGAACGCTCGCTGGCGGCCTTCAAGGCCGGCGAGGTCCGCGCCCTGGTGGCGACCGACATCGCCGCCCGCGGCATTGACGTCGACGGCGTCAGCCACGTCATCCAGTACGAACTGCCCAACGTGCCGGAAGCCTATGTTCACCGGATCGGCCGCACGGCCCGGGCCGGCGCCAACGGCTCGGCCATCAGCCTGGTCGCCGACGACGAGCGCAACCTGTTGCGCGACATCCAGAAGGTGACCCGCCAGACCATCCCCAGCTGGGACCGTCGCAATGACCGCGGCCTTGGCTCCTCGGAAGCGGCCTTCAAGGCCGCCGAGCCGCCGGCCGGTCCCCGCGAACGCGACCCGCGCGACACCCGTGGCCGCGGCCAGCCGGGCAAGCGTCAGGATCACGCCGCCGGCAAGCATTTCGCCAATGCGCCGCGTCCGCAGCGTCCGGGCGGCTATGACCCGGCCGTCGAGGGCTCCGCGCCGGCGGCCGTCAACCGCAAGCCGCGCCGTCGGTCGCGCGGCGGCGGCCAGGGCCAGGGCGGCGGTCAGGGCGGCCAGCGCGCCAGCGTCTGATCACCCCGCAAACTGTCCGGCCCTCAGCCGGACCTGCGACAGAAGGCGCCCGCGAGCAGGTCTCGCGGGCGCCTTTTTGCATTCCGGGGCGTTGGGTCCTGCATCGGACGAGCATTGGAGTTCAAAGGAGCAGGGTCTTGGACCGGATTATCGACGCCTTCGTCACCGGCGGCGGCATGCTGTGGAAAGCGCTCTGGGGCCTGATCTTCGGCTATGTCATCTCGGCCGGAATCCAGGTGCTGATCACCCGCGAGGCCATGGCCCGGGCCCTGGGCGATCGCGGCCTGAAGCAGGCGGGCCTGGCGACCGTCTTCGGCTTCATCTCCTCATCCTGTTCCTTCGCCGCCCTGGCCGCCTCCCGCACCATCTTCGTCAAGGGCGCCCACCCCGCCAACGCCCTGGCCTTTCTGCTGGCCTCGACCAACCTGGTCATCGAGCTGGGCATCGTCCTGTGGGTTCTGGTCGGCTGGCGCTTCACCCTCGGCAACGTCCTGCTGGGCCTGCTGATGGTCGTCTACGCCTACGCCCTCACCCGGCTGTGGATGCCCTCCAGCCTCGTCAAACAGGCCAAGCGCCACGCCGAGGACGCCGAGCAGTCCGAAGGCATGGAAATGGACAACAACATGAGCGGCTCCTGGCGCGACAAGCTGCTGTCGCTTAAGGGCTGGCGCCAGATCGCCCACGCCTTCGTCATGGAATGGAAGATGGTCTGGAAGGAGATCCTGTTCGGCTTCACCGTCGCCGGCTTCATCACCGTCTTCGTGCCCCAGGCCTTCTGGAACACGCTGTTCCTGACCTCCGGCGCCGGCGGGCAGGACGACCCCGGCTTCCTGGTCGTGCTGGCCAACGCCGCCGTGGCCCCGGTGGTCGCCTTCTTCACCTTCATCGGCTCGATGGGCAACGTGCCGCTGGCGGCCATGCTGTGGTCAAAGGGCGCCTCGTTCGGCGGGGTGATGTCCTTCCTCGGCGCCGACCTGGTCGCCGCCACCGTGGTCTGGGTGCACGCCAAATACTACGGCTGGCGCTACGCCCTCTATGTCTCGGCCATCCTCTATGTCGCCATGGTCGCGGCCGGCGTCAGCGTCCACTACCTCTTCGCCCTCGTCGGCCAGATCCCGACCGACCGGCCGCAGGTCGGCCAGATGGTGCGCTTCGCCATCGACCACACCTTCTTCCTCAATCTGGCCTTTATCGCCGTCGCCGCGGCGATGGTCTGGCTGCATCTGCGTGGCAAGGACGACGCCTCCGGAGAGACGGCCTCGGCAAAGGCGTGACCGCCGGGCGGCGCGCCGGGGTCATTGGCCAGGGTCAGTAATAGTCCAGCTTGGGATACCAGCTTTCGCCCCGGCCCTCCGGCGTCAGATCGAGGGCCAGCCAGAGCGGCGCGAAATCGGGGCCGCCCCGCGGGTCCTTGCCCTCGTCGGCCATGTCACCGGTCATCTCGCCCTTCCAGAACAGGCGGACCTTGCCGTCCGGCGCCTTGGTGAACACCGCCATTATGGGAAACTCCCATCCCGTCTCCGGATCCAGCCCTCCGAAATCCAGGGCGTAGGCGTCGCCGACGGTCTGGTGGAATATCAGGTGAGACCAGCCGCGCTCCGTGGCGAAGGCGACCTGTCGCTCGACCGGGCTGCGGCCCAGCACCGCCACGGCCACACGCTGGCGCAGGTCCTCCGCATTGGCGTCCAGCGGCCCCAGCAGATTGGTGCACATCGGACAGGGCCGCTCCCGTTGCGGGCCGTACATCCAGAAATAGGTCAGCAGCGTCGTCTTGTCGCCGAACAGGTCGGCCAGCCCGACCTCGGCGCCGTTGACGTCCCTGAAGCGGTAGTCGGCCGTAACCTCGGGACCGGGCGGCAAGGCGCGGCGCAGCTCGGCGACCTGGTCGATATGGCGCTGAAGGGCGATTTCCTCGGCCAGCAGGCGGGTGCGGGCGGCGGCGTAGTCCGCGGATTCGCCGGCACGCGGCGTTCGCAGGGCCGCAAGCGAGTCTGCCGATGCGCTCATGATGTCATCTCCTCCGTGGCCAGGATCGCTGGCGCTTCGCCGATGCGGCGCACGATCCTTGATAGTCGTAACGCGAGAACCGGCCTCCGGTCCCAAGGACGGTGAAGGTCGCCCGGTCCCGACAGGCGCGGCCGCACAAAATCGAAGGCCTAGTCTGGCCGGATCGTCCAGGTCAGCGCCTCGCCCTCCAGCGTCGTCTCAAGCCTCAGGCCCCGGTTGTGCGCCGCCAGCGCGCCTTCCCACAGGGGATTCCAGCAGGCCAACGCCAGGGCGGCGTCCAGCGGCACATCGCGCATCAGTCGCCAGCCGGTCTGGCTCACCCGGGCGCCCTGGACCTCGACAGCTTCCCCCTGGGCCATGGCGAGGGCGGCCAACATCCGGGCGAACACCTCCGGCGACTCGCCCTCCAGCCCGAGCAACCGCATTACCGGCTCATGGAACTGCAACCCGATCAGCCGCGCCGTGCGGCCGACCAGCGCCCGGGCCTCGTCCGCCCCGAACAGCGCATGCATCACCGGCAACAGGCTGCGGACATATTCGCTGGCGTAGGAGACCTCGACCTTCGCCAGGCGCGCCGCCGGCCAGACGACAGGGTCGAGCCTCGGTTGCGCCGTGGGATCGACCGGCGGACAGCGCTCCTCGGGGGCGAAGCGCACGCGTTCGTCCTCGGCCAGGTCGTGATCGTATTCGAAATAGTAGCCCTCGAGTCCGGGATCGCCGAGCACCGTCTGGCCGGTGCAGACGAACCCCAGGCGCCGATTGCCCAGCGAAACCCCATTGTGGCCATGCCAGCCATGCAGCATGGCCTCGTTGACCGAGGCCGGGACGGCGCAGATGGCCGTCCCCTGCCAGATCCAGCGCGGCGGCGGATAGCGCACCCAGGCCTTGCGGTCGCTCTCGACCACCAACTCGGTCTTCACCCCGCCAAGGGCATTGGAAAACAGGTGATACTGGGCGCAGGCCACGGCGTCCGGCAGGCCGGTCAGGCCCAGCTTTTTCAGGCCAGGCAGGAACTTCTCCAGGTGCTGGCGGCGGAAGTGGGCGAAGACGAACCGGCGGGCGGCCTCCTCGCCGCGCTGGCTGACCAGGGTCAGCACAAGCCCGGTCATAAGGGCGTTGTAGAGCATGGCCACGGCCTTGCCGGCCGCCTGGTCGATGGCACTCACCGTTTCCTCCCCGAAACCCGCCGCGGACGCCGATCATCAGGGTCTGGCGGCGCGGCGCAAGGCTGAAGCCGGTCGGACTTCAACGGTCGCCACAAATCCGCTTCCCCGGCGAAGGCCGGGGTCCGGTCATTCTCCCGGTTTCATTGGGGCTTGCCAGTTTCGGCGGCTGAACCTGGATCCCGGCCGTCACCGGGAAGGCGGAAGGTCAAGAGCCGGTCGGCTCCCGCTAGTTCGGAAGCGGTTCGGGAAATTCCAGCTTGCCCGTGTCATAGCCCAGGGCCTGGGCCCGCTGCACCAGGGCAGCCAGCTCGGCCTGCGACGGCGGCTTGCGGGTGTAGATCCACAGCTTCTCGAACTTCGGGTCGGCGCTGATGAACCAGCTGTAGTCGTCAGCATGGTCGAGCACCCAGTAGTCCCAGGTGATGAAGAAGGGATAGTGCACCCGAAGCTTGGCGTTGGTTCCGGGATCGAGAATGTCGCCCTTGCCCTTGATGGACTTTTCCTTGCCGGTCGGGGTCTTGTCCCGACAGGTGTCGACGACTCGGATGCGGCCCTTGTCGGCCCTGGAATAGGTCGTCGCGCCGGCCACGCAGCCGTCGGTCAGTCCCATGGGCAGTCGGGCGATTTCCAGCCACCGTCCGGAATAGAAGCGGTCGAGGTCGACGGACTTTGCCGGTTGCGGGGCCCTGGCGTCTGCGGCGAAGGCGGCCGGCGCGACCAGCAGGGTCAGAACCGCCAGGGCGGCGGCGAACAGTCGGGACATGGGAGAACTCCTTGTCCCTCGCCAGCTAGATCGAAACCGGCCGGCTTCAACCGTCAGGTCCAGCCCAGCATCGCCAGGGCGTGGCCCCGAACGTCCGACGGCCAGCCTTGCGTATTGGCCAGGAAGCTCTCGCGGTCGTCATTGAACAGGGTCCGGCTGGCCTCCTCGAAGCCGGCCAGATCGCCGCCCATCACGCTGATGAAGCGATAGGCCGACTCGATGGCGGCCTTGCGCTGCTGCGCCGGATCGCGGCTCGCCGCCTCGACCAGCTTGCGAAGGGTCACCGACGCGCCGCCCGGCTGCTCGGCCAGCCAGTCCCAGTGCCGGGGCAGCAGGGTGACTTCCCGCGGCACGACGCCCAGCTTCGGCCGCCCGGCCTTGCGCGGCGCCGGCGGCGGGGTTCTCAGGTCCAGATCGACCTGGCGGCCGGACTGGCTGTTGAAGGCCATTAGCCGGGCCTCGGCGTTGTCCGCCAGAGCCTGCCGCGCCGCGTCGATCACCAGCGGCATGGGGCCCCTGGCGATCAGCGCCGGGCCGTCGAACAGGATGTAGTCTGCATCGTCGCTCATGGATCAGCCCGTCAGTTTCGCCGCGCTCAGCCGCTCTCTCCAGGCCTTGTCGAGGTCCTTGAGCTTGCTGGCCTGCTCATAGGCCGAGCGGTCCTCGTCCGGCAGGGCCTCCAGCACCTCGAAGCGGAACGCCGCCTCGCCTTCCCGGCTCCAGACCGCCTGCAGCGCCCGGTTGGGGTGGCTGCCCAGCCGCAGCGAGAACCACACGCCATTCTGCCGCGTCGCCAGGTCCGGCGTCGTGCCGACCCAGGCCTCGCCCGTGGTTGAGCAACGCACGGCGAAGGCCCCGGCGGAGGTCTTCCGCTCGCGATAGTCGCGAAGCATCTGTTTGCGGTCGGCTTTCATGCAGCCCTTTTACCCGGACGTTATTCGGCGTCAATATCGCCCGGGTAAAATAATCAGCGGAAGGCGCAGATGTCGCCGGCCCACAGGGTTTCGATCTTCGCTGTCGGCCCGGCGCCGCTCAGCAGGCCGCCAAGCCCGCCGGCGGAAAACTCCGTTCCCAGGGTGCTCTGCTCGACCGAGGCGTCGCTGTAGCTGGCGAACAGCTCGGCGCGGGTCGAGCCGACGCCGATGCCGTTCATCGTGCTCAGCCCCTTGCGCTCGTCCGCGCTCCAGCCATTGAACCGGCCGTCCACGAACAGGGCGGTGAACCCGCCGCCCCAGTGGACGATCTCGGTCGGTCCGGCGCCGCATTCGCTGTTGGTCGCCCGGTCGGTGGGCGTCCCCAGCGCGCTCGACAGGGCCGCCACCGCTTCGGCGGTCGGCCGGCCGAAGGGCAGCAGCGCGGTCGAGCCATTGGGCCGGACCAGTCGAATGCCGTCCCCGTCCAGGGCCAGCAACGGCCCCTCCGGCTTGGGCGGCTCGGCCGGCATGGCGGCGGGCGCCTCGGGAGTCGCGGGCGCGGCCGGCGCCGCGGGAGCCTCCGGCGGCTTCGGCGCCTCGGGCGCTGACGGCGGACCGCCGCAGGCGACGGCCAGCATCGCCAGGGCGAGGCCGGCGGAAAGGCGCAGGGCGTGGGTCATCTGGGTGTCCTCTGTCTCTCGCGGCAAGGCTCGGCGCCGGGCGGGCCTATCCTGCCATCTTCATCAGCATCTCGCCCATCTTCTGATGCAGCAGATTGATCGCCTTCAGCGGCCGCACCATGACCTTGAAGCGGGTGATCAGCCCGGCCTCGTTCCACCAGATCATGTCGACGCCGTTGATGCGGACGCCGTCGATCTCGCAGGCGAACTCCAGCACCGCCGAGCGCTCGGCCCGCCATTCGCCCTCATAGCGGAAGCTGTCGTTGTTGAGCACCTGCAGGGCCGAGAGCAGATACTTCTCGGTGATCGCCTTGCCGACCTGGGGCGTGTGGACGACCGGCGATTCGAACACGCAGTCCTCGGCGATCAGGGCCGAGAGATCGGCGGGGTCGCGGCTGTCGACATAGGCGTGCCAGCGGTGGATCGGGTCGGTCTGGGTCATGGTCTGGTCTCCGGAGATATCCGCTTCTAGCGGCGGCCGGCGGAATTGACGCGGAAAAACGACGGGCCGGGACAGCGGCGGCGGCCGCTGGGTCCCCTCATCCGGCGCTCCGCGCCACCTTCTCCCGCGAGGGGAGAAGGAAGACCTGAGGCGAGGCCTTCCGGCCAAGCGACTGCTCGGCCCGGAGGGCAAGGGCCGGACGAGCCGCTACAGCAGGCGTTTCCACATCAACAGGTCGTCGGTGTAGCCCGCCGCCGTCTTCAGGGCCCGGGGCTCGAGGCCGTAGCGCTCGAAGCCGGCGGCCTCGTAGATGGCGATGGCCGGGGCGTTGGTCGAGACCACGGCCAGATGGACGCTCTCCAGTCCGCGCGCCGCCGCATGGTCCAGAACGGCGGCCATCAGCGCCGCGCCGAGGCCCTGTCCACGGCCTTCGGGCAGGACGAACATGCTCCAGATGAAGCCCTTGTGGGCCTCCTTGGCGTTGGTCTTCAGGGCCAGGCCCAGCATGCCGAGCGCGCGGCCGTCCCGCTCGGCGATGAACAGACCGCCCTCGCGGACCCGGTCCTCGAACCAGCCGGGCGGCTTGGCCCGCTCCTCGGCGAGGCTGGAGGCGAAACAGGTCTCGTCGATCGCGAAGGCGGCGAGGCGCAGGGCCTGGAAGACGGGGCCTTCGCCGGGGTGGAGGCGGCGGATGGGGGGCGGATCACAATTCGCCTCGATCATAGGCTCGAATGCGTTCATCGACCGCAGCCTCAGCGGCGCTCAGGTAGGGAAGCAGACCCCGCTCATTCAACTCAATGAGCTCCGCAATCCCCACATCAACATTCTCAAACCCATCGTCGTAGTAGATGGCCCCCTGTAGACGCATGGGATCGTTGGCACGACCGCTGAGAATTCCAGCGGAAGGGCGAGATTTTTGGAGGCCAATGGCGGCCCTTGCAGGGTGCCCAACCAGCCTGTTTCGCAAGGTACGGACCTTTTCGACGCTCGGGTCTTTCGTCACGTCGAGATTGAGGCCAAGGCATTTGCATAGCTCAGCGACAGAATCTTGCTGAACGACCAACGCCTGCAGCAGCGCATATATATAGACTTTGGCCACTCCGGTATCAGGCGAAAGTCCTTTAGATACAGTCCAAAGAACATCTCCGGCGTCGTACAACGCATCCGTCGCACCTAAGAACTTAGCGCGAGCTAGATCTCCAAAATGCTTGCCGTCGAAGGCGGGGCTTCGCTCCGCCTTGTCATGTATTCGGGTCCTAGCGTCAAACAGGCCGCTCAATGATCAGAGGTCCTTCACCACCACGTCGATCTCGCTCCCCATCTCCTTGAACTTGTCGCTCATGGCGCTCATGCCCAGTTCGATCTCGTTGGGGGCCATGCCGGCGGCGAAGTCGCGCACCTCCTGGCTGATCTTCATCGAGCAGAACTTCGGGCCGCACATCGAGCAGAAATGGGCGGTCTTGTGGGCTTCCTTGGGGAGGGATTCGTCGTGGTATTCGCGCGCCGTCTCCGGGTCGAGACCGAGGTTGAACTGATCTTCCCAGCGGAACTGGAAGCGGGCGCGGCTGAGGGCGTCGTCCCACATCCGGGCGCCGGGGTGGCCCTTGGCGAGGTCGGCGGCGTGGGCGGCGATCTTGTAGGCGATGACGCCCTGTTTGACGTCCTCGCGGTCGGGCAGACCCAGGTGCTCCTTGGGCGTCACGTAGCAGAGCATGGCGGTGCCGAACCAGCCGATCATCGCCGCGCCGATGGCGCTGGTGATGTGGTCGTAGCCGGGGGCGATGTCGGTGGTGAGCGGGCCAAGCGTATAGAAGGGCGCCTCGTGGCAGTGCTTCAGCTGCTCATCCATATTGGCCTTGATCTTGTGCATGGCGACATGGCCGGGGCCCTCGATCATCACCTGACAGCCGTGCTTCCAGGCCACCTTGGTCAGCTCGCCAAGGGTGCGCAGCTCGGCGAACTGGGCTTCGTCATTGGCGTCGGCGATCGAGCCGGGACGCAGGCCGTCGCCGAGGCTGAACGACACGTCATAGGCCCGCATGATCTCGCAGATGTCCTCGAAGTGTTCGTAGAGGAAGCTCTCGCGGTGGTGGGCCAGGCACCACTTGGCCATGATCGAGCCGCCGCGTGAGACGATGCCGGTAACCCGCTTGGCGGTCAGGGGCACGAAGGGCAGCCGCACCCCGGCGTGGATGGTGAAGTAGTCCACCCCCTGCTCGGCCTGTTCGATCAGGGTGTCGCGGAACACCTCCCAGTTCAGGTCCTCGGCGACGCCGTTCACCTTCTCCAGGGCCTGATAGATCGGCACCGTGCCGATCGGCACCGGGCTGTTGCGGATGATCCAGTCGCGGATGTTGTGGATGTTGCGGCCCGTCGAAAGGTCCATAACCGTGTCGGCGCCCCAACGGGTTGACCAGACCAGCTTGTCGACCTCATCGGCCACCGAGGACAGCACGGCGCTGTTGCCGATGTTGGCGTTGATCTTGACCAGGAAGTTGCGGCCGATGGCCATAGGCTCAAGTTCGCCGTGGTTGATATTCGCCGGAATAACCGCCCGACCGCGGGCCACTTCCTGACGAACGAACTCGGGCGTCACGAAATCAGGAATCTCGGCCCCGAACGACTCGCCGTCCCGCACGCAGGGGGCGGTCTGTTCGCGGCGCAGGTTTTCGCGGATGGCGACATATTCCATCTCGGCGGTGATCTTGCCGGCCCGGGCGAACTCCAGCTGGGTCACCGGGGCGCCGGCCTTTGCCTTGTAGATCGGGCGTTTGGCCATGAACTGCGGAGCCAGATGCTTGCCGGCGGCGAAGCCGTTGTCCTCCGGCTTGACCTGACGCGGCTCGGCGACCTCTTCCACCCCGCCCCGGGCCAGGATCCAGGCCTCGCGCGGACGCGGCAGCCCCTGTTCAATGTCGATCACCGCATGGGGGTCTGTATAGGGGCCGGAGGGGTCGTAGATCGTGACCGGCGGCTCATCCGCGCTGGGGTGGACGGCCACCTCGCGGAAAGGCACGCGGATGTCGGGGAACAGCTCGCCCGATGCGTAGACCTTGCGGCTTCCGGGGCGTTCGCCGACCGGAATGTCGCCGTTCTGCGGCTTGCCGCCTTTGCCAGGGACATGGATGTTCATCGCGCGGGCTCCTCAAATCTGTGGAGACCCGGTTCACGCCAAAGGCGGAAAGACGGCCTGGATTGGCGGCCGCGTTCCTCTCCCTTCGCCGGCATGACCCGGATCAGGTTCGGCGGGTCAGGGGCGTAACGCCCCAATCTCAGCCGCGTAAGGGCGGCCCCCCGGAGAACGCGGTGAGACTAGGCGGATCGGGGGCGGGGTCAAGCGCGGGGTTTGTCAGAGTCCTTCTCCCGCTTGCCGGGAGAAGTTGGCGGGCCCGGACCTGGTCCGGGTCTGACGGATGAGGGCAGAGCGGAACGGAAGATGCTTGTCGCCGTCCCAATTTCCGCCTCCCCGGCGAAGGCCGGGGCCCAGCTTCAGTCGTCAACCTGCCAATCCTCCCGCAACGAGGTGAGAAGGACTGGGTCCCGGCCTTCGCCGGGAAGGCGGAGGTTTCATTGAGGGGATCACCCCAGACGTTTCTCCGCCTGGGGTGCCAACCCGTGGGCCCAGGCCGGCGCTGCCCTCATCCGGCCCTTCGGGCGACCTTCTCCCGGCAAGCGGGAGAAGGATCGTGGCGCGCCGCCTATCTGCCCCGCGTCTGCCGCCGCCACAGCGCCGCATACTCCCCTGCCCGCTCCAGCAGCTCTTCGTGGCGCCCCTGTTCGACCACCCGGCCTCTCCGCAGGACGACGATCTTGTCGGCGTCGGCGATGGTGCTGAGGCGGTGGGCGACGACCAAGGTGGTGCGGCCGGCGCGCGCCCTTCGCAGGGTGTCCTGGATGGCCGCTTCGGTGCGGGAATCGAGGGCGCTGGTCGCCTCATCGAGGATCAGGACCCGGGGGTCGGCCAGCAGGGCGCGGGCAATGCCGACCCGCTGGCGCTCGCCGCCCGACAGTTTCAGGCCGCGCTCGCCGACCCTGGTCTCCAGCCCCTCGGGCAGGCCGGCGATGAATTCGGTCAGTTCGGCGGCGTTGGCGGCGGCGCGGATGTCGGCCTCGGTGGCGTCAGGGCGGGCGAATCCGATGTTGGCGGCCAGGGTGTCGTTGAACAGGGCCACGTCCTGCGGGACCAGGGCGACGGCCTGGCGCAGACCGGCCATCCTCACCCGGCGCAGGTCAACGCCGTCGAGGGTGATGGTTCCAGACTGCGGATCGATCATCCGCAGGGCCAGGCGGACCAGGGTGGTCTTGCCGGCGCCGGACGGGCCGACCAGGGCCGCCGTCTCCCCCGGGGCGGCGGTGAAACTGACCTCCTCCAGCCCCTGCGATCGGGCGCCGTGCCGGAAGGATACGCCGGAGAAGACCACCGCCCCGCCCCGGCCGTCGCCGGGCGGGGGATCGACCGCGTCGGGCGCCTCCGCCACCTCCGGCTTCTGGCGGCGCAGGTCGGCCATGGCCTCCAGGTCGATGAAGCTCTGGCGAATCTCGCGATAGGCGAAGCCGAGAATGTTGAGCGGCGCATAGAGGTTCATCAGGATCAGGATGGCGGCGGTGACATCGCCCGGCCCCATCCGTCCGGCCTGGGCCTCGAAGCCGGCCATCAGGGCCATCAGCGCCAGGCCGACGGCCATCACCAGGGCCTGGGCCATGTTGAGCAGGCTGAGGGAGTTGGTCGCCTTGATCTGCGCCCCGGCATAGGTCGCCAGGGCATTTTCGTAATTGGCGGCGGCGCGGGTCTCGGCCCCGAAGGCCTTGACCGTCTCGTAGTTGATCAGGGCGTCCACGGCCCGGCCGGCCGCCTCGCTGTCGGCCTCGTTCAGCGCCCGGCGATGGCCGATGCGCCAGTCGGAGATGGCGAAGGTCAGGACGCCATAGACCACCACCGTGGCCACGGCGGCGGCGGCGAAGCGCCAGTCATAGGCCTTGGCCAGCACCCCGGCGGCGATGACCAGCTCGATGGCCGTGGGCCCCAGGTTGAACACCAGGGCCCGCAGCAGGAAGTCCATCGACCGGGCGCCCCGGTCGATGACGCGGCTCAGCGAACCGGTGCGCTTGGTCTGGTGGAACTCGATGCTCAGCGACAGAGCGTGGCCGAAGGCGTCGGCGGCGGCGCGGCGCTGCGCCGCCTGGGCGATGGGGGTGAAGATGACGTCGCGCATCTGCGGCGCGGCGGACGACAGGAAGCGAATGGCCGTCCAGCCGATGACCAGGCCGGCGAAGGCAGCGCCGACCTGCACCCCGGCCCCCTGGCCGGCGCTGAGCCTGTTGACGGCGGCGCCCAGCAGCAGCGGCCCGACCACCCCCAGCACCTTGCCGCCAAGGGTCAGGCCCAGGGCGGTGGACAGCCGCCAGCCGAGGCCGGGCGCGCCGCAGGTCAGGATCAGGGTGAACAGATCGCGCAGGGCCGCCCAGGCCCGCACCGGCGGATCGCCGGCGGGGTCGGCGACGGCGCCGTCGACGGCCTGACCCTTGGAGCGCTGCCGCTCCGGGACCGGCCTCACTGGGCGGGGTCCAGGATCAGGGTGCTCTGAACGCCGCCGCCCGGGGTCATCCAGTCGATGCGCCAGCCGGGACCGGACCGAACGGCCCGGAATGGCTGATCCAGCGGCGGGGCGGGCGAGACCGGCGCGACCAGGGTCTGCTCGCCGCTCTCGCCGGCGACCTCGAAGCGGTGATTGCCGGGGCTGACCGGCCGGTCGATCACCAGGTGAAAGCGCCCCTGGCTGTCGACCTTGCCCGCGCCGCGCGCCGCCCGGTCGATGCGCAGGGACACCCCGGTGGAGGGCCGGGCGCTGCCGGCCATCGAGGCGGCGCCATCGCGATCGAAATCGATGCTGAGGATCTGCGGCGCGTCGCTGCCGGTGCGGATGACCTGGGTGCTGGCGCCAGAGCGCAGTTGCGCGGCCCGGCCGTCGGGCAGGATGGCCAGATAGCCCTGGGCCTGCACCTGACGGCCATCCCCGGCCGCCATCGACAGGCCGAACAGCCGCACCGCCTCCGAGGGCGGCAGCCGCGCGGTCCACTGCCCGGCAATGTCGGCGGTGACGTTCAGCAGTTCCCCGTTGGGCGAGCCCAGCCGCACCGCCGCCCCGGGCTGGGCCTGACCGACCAGGAACACGCCGTCGGCGTCGCGGCGGCTGGCGGTCAGGGTCGGAGGCTTCAGATAGCCGGCCTCGGCGGCCGGATCGGCCGGGGCCTTGGGCGCGGCGCCCCGCCAGGCGCCGTCCGACTGACCGCAGGCGGCCAGGGTCAACGCCGCCAGGATCGCCAGAAAACCTCGACTCGACACGATGCTTGAAACCCCCTTCAGGAAGACCGATCCTATCACTTCGTGATTTTCCGGCGCGCCCGCAAGCGCGCCTTTGTTTTCAGAGGCCTTCATGTCCGCTTCCGAGGGCGCCCCCGGCGCCTCGATCGATTCCGTCTGCGTCTATTGCGGTTCGTCCAATGACGCCGACCCGGCCTTCCTGCGCGCCGCCGACGCTTTCGGCCGCCGTCTCGCCGCCGAAGACCTGCGGCTGGTCTATGGCGGCGGCGGCGTCGGGCTGATGGGCGCCTGCGCGCGCGGGGCCCATGACGCCGGCGGCCGCGTGCTGGGCATCATCCCGACCTTTCTGCTCGGTCGCGAACAACCCTTCGACGATGTCGAGACCGTGGTCGTGCAGAACATGCATGAGCGGAAGATGCAGATGTTCGACGCCGCCGACGCCTTCGTGGTCCTGCCCGGCGGTATCGGCACCCTGGAAGAGGTGGTCGAACTGCTGTCCTGGCAGCGGCTCAACCTTCACCGCAAGCCGTTGGTGTTCTACAATCCGCGCGACTTCTGGAAACCGTTGTTCGAACTTCTCTACCACACCATCACCGAGCGGCTCAGTCCCCCGGAATTCGCCCAGGCCTGGCGAGCGACAGACGACATCGACGCCATTGTCCCGCTGCTGCGCGCCATGGCCGGTCAGCCGGGCGCCGATCTGGTCGATCCGGCGACAAACCAGTTGACATAGTTGCAATTAAAAACTCTCTATTGTTCCAGCGCCCGGACTCCCACCGGACGCGGGGATATGGAGATGTTTCAATGCGTATTTTCCTGATCGGGGCCATCGCCCTGAGCAGCCTGGCCGGCGTCGCCAATGCGGCCGCCGAGCGTCAGGACGGCTGGCTGACCCTGAAGGACCGGACCACCCGGGCCAACCTCGTCATCGACGGCGCGGTGTGGAGCTGCAAGGGCGACGTCTGTCGCGCGCCCAGGGTCAAGGACCTGCCGCCCGAGCGCGCCTGCGCGCGCCTCAAGGCCAAGCTCGGTGAAGTGACCGGCTTCGGCTATCGCGGCGGCCAGTTCGACAGCGACCAGCTGGCCGCCTGCAACGCCGCCTGACCGGCCCACTGGCCCCTTCCCCCTCCCCGGGGGAAGGGGTTTGCGGCGCTATTTCGCCGCTGGAGCGGACTCCGGCGCCTTGAGACCATAGTCCGCGAACACCGCGTCGATACCCGGATCCAGCTTTCGGGCCGCGGCGATGTCCGCCTCGCCCCCGGCCTTGTCGCCGGCCCCATGCCGGGCCAGCCCGCGTCCAAAGAGCGTTTCCGGCGTATCCGAACGAATGCTGATGGCCTTGTCGTAGTCGGCGATCGAGTCCGACCACCGTCCCAGCCGCATCAGCACAAATCCCCGACTATCGAGAATGGCGGCGTTGCGCGGCTCGACCTGCAGGGCCGCGTCGCAGTCCGACAGGGCGGCTTCCAGGGCGACGTTGTTGGTCCCCTGCTCCCAGCACAGGCCGTTCAGGCTGCCGGCGTCCTTGCCGGCCTTCTTGCGCGCCGTGGCGTAGTCGGCCATCGCCGCCTCGGCCCGGCCCTGTCGCAGCAGCGCGCTGCCGCGCATGGTGTAGTAGTCGGCGACATCGTCCTTCAGCGCGATCGCCGCGGTGTAGTCGGCCTCGGCCCTGGCGTAGTCCTTGTTTTCCATGTTCAGCCAGCCGCGCGCCCGGAACGACGGAGCCGACTTGGGATCCTCGGCGATGGCCTTGTCCATGTCGGCGATGCGGGCGTCGCGGTCCGCCTTCGTCCAGCGATAGCCGACCGGACCGACCACATAGACCTTGACCTCGCCCATCTCGGCCATGGCCTCCTCGACCGCCTTGGCTTGCGAGGCCGGGAACTCCGGGGCCAGGCTGCGGCCCCGGGCCTCCATGATGAACACCCCGTCGCGGATCTCGCTCTTGCGATAGTAGGAGACCCCGCCGGTGACGCGGTTCTCGTCCTTGCCGTCGACGGTAAAGCCCTTGCCGCCGTCCGGCAGACGGATCGTCTCCCGATAGAGGACATGCATCGGATAGTCGATGGCGTAGGGAGCGTCGATGTTGTCGCTGCCGTCCTCGCGCTTGTAGCTGACCTTGCCGCCCAGCAGATAGCCGTCCGTCAGATAGCGAACCGCCGATGAGGTGCTGGATTCCGACCAGCCCATTTCCGCCTTGCCTTCCATGGTCAGACGGAACTCGCCGGACGCCGCGTCATAGACGGTCGAGGTCTTCTCGACCTCGATGAAGCCATACATCCCGGTCCAGTACTGCTTGAAATTCTTCTCGATTTCCTCCGCCGGAACCGCGTCCACCGCCACGCCCAGCTCTCGCGCCATATCGCCCCGGAAGATCTGCTCGGCCTTGACCGGCGCCTTCACGAACAGGCCCGCGCTGGCGTCGATATCGAGCGACAGCGTCATTTGCGGCTGCGGCGGCGGCTCCGGCTTCAGCGCTTCCAGCGCCCCGCCCTGGGCCCTCAGCGGCAGGGCCCAGTGAAAGCCGGGGACGTCCCGCTCGGCCAGGCTCTTGTCGCCGATCCGGGTGCCGTCCAGCCAGTAGACCTTGCCCTCGATTTCGGCCCGGACGATCACATGGTCGAACAGACCGACCATCGGCAGGCGCTCGTCCATCCCGTCGCCGTCCTCGCTGTGCACCACCGCGGGCTCGGCCTTGATGCCCAGCTCGCGCAGCAGGGCCAGCAACAGGGCTGTCTTGGCCTTGCAGTCGCCATAGCGGCGGGCCCAGGTGGCGTCGGCGGGCGCCGGCGTCAGATTGCCGGCGTCCATGCCCAGGAAGACATAGCGGGTGCGGTCCTGCACCAGCGCCAGGGCCATGCCGGCCTGAACGCGCGGGTCATTGGAGGCGGCGCGGATCTTGTCCACCTCGGCCCGCAGCCGGGAGGTGGGGCTCAGCGTCGCGGCCTTGTCGTAGAGCGGCGCCAGCAAGCTCGAGACCTGGGACCAGTTGTCGAACTGGGTAAACTCCACCCCCCGGCCCCGCAGGAACCGCGCCGGCGCCCCGGCCGGCGGCTTGTAGTCCTTCTGGCTTTTGAGATCGAACAGCAGCTCGGTCTCGCCGTTGCGGGTCTTGCCGACCTTGGGCGGGTTCAGGCCCTGCACCAGCCGCCAGCGGATCGGCTTGGCCTTCGGGTCCCACAGCACCCGCAGCTGCACCTGATCGACCTGACCGGCCGAAATGGCGGGAATGTAGCTTTCGGAGAAGTCGCCGGTGACGCTGTCATTGCGCGTCATGGTGAAGGCCAGGGTGATGATGTCGCCGACCTCGATCCCCTCGGGCTGGATCGTCGCGGTCAGCACGCCGTCAAGCATGGCGTATTCCAGCCGGTTCTCCCGGCGCAGCACGGTGAAGACCTGATCGGCCAGGACGTCGATCACCTGGTCGCCGCGCCGGATCTCGAGCTTGTGGACCGTCAGGGTGACGGAGTCCGGGTTCCATGGCAGGGCGATGGTGCCCATGACCGACAGACCCTGGGCCGTCTGGATCTGCACGACGCTTTCCAGATAGACGCTGTCGCCCTCGGGTCCGAAATGGACCTGTTGATCCAGGCGCAGCTGCCGGTAGGGCGCGGCGGTCCTGGGTGCGTCCAGCTTGAGCGGCCCGAGCGGCTTCACCCAGGCGGCCGGCGGCCCCAGCACCGGCTCGGGCGCCGCCCAGGCCGCAGCGGCCCAGAGCGACATGAGGCCGACGAGCCCGACCAGCAATGACCGCATGATATCCCCCGATAAACGCTACTCGGCGGTCAACTTGCGCGATCAGCCTCTACGCGGCAAGCGCGAGATGATGATCGGCGCCTGTCGCCGTCGTCGGGGCGGCGCCGGCGCAACAGCCGACGGCAGGGATCAGGCCGTCTCGCCGGCAAGCCGCCTGGCGGCCTTCTCCCGCCCGATCAGCGCCAGCAACGGACCCATCTCCGGGCCGTGATCCATTCCGGTCAGCGCCTTGCGCAGCGGCATGAACAGCGCCCGGCCCTTGGCCCCGGTGGCCTCCTTCACCGCGGCGGTCCAGCGGCCCCAGGTCTCGCCGTCGATGGTTTCCGGCAGCAGGCCGGCGGCCTGATCGAGGAAGGCCTGGTCCTCGACCAAGGGCGTCACCGCCCCGCCGACGACCCGGGCCAGAATGGTGACATCGCTGAACAGCACCAGGTTCTGCCGCACTGCCAGCCAGAAGGCCTCGCCAAGGTCGGCCCCAAGATTGCTCAGTCGCGGCTGGGCGGTCTCATAGTCCATCGCGTGCAGCACGCCGGCGTTGATGCGCGACAGATCGACGGGATCGAAGCGCGCCGGATGGCGGCCCATCTTGTCGAATGCAAAGGACCCGGCCAGGTCGGCCAGGCTGTCCGCCGCTTCCAGGGGGTCGGAGGTGCCCAGCCTGGCGATGTGGGAGGTGATCGCCAGCGGTTCATGGCCCTGCTCGCGAAGCTGCAGGATCGACAGCGAGCCCAGGCGCTTGCCCAAGGCCTCGCCCTCGGCCCCGACCAGCAGGCTGAAGTGGGCGAACACCGGCGTGGGCGCGCCCAGGGCCTCGAAGATTTCCATCTGGGCGCCGGTGTTGGTGACGTGGTCCTCACCGCGAATGATGTGGGTGATGCCCATGTCGATGTCGTCGGCCACCGACGGCAGGGTGTAGAGGAAGGCGCCGTCCTCACGGATCAGCACCGGGTCCGACATCGAGGCGGTATCGACCTCGCAGGGCCCGCGCACCAGGTCGTTCCACTTGACGCGCTTGCCTTCCAGCCGGAAGCGCCAGTGCGGCCGACGGCCCTCGGCTTCCAGCGCGGCCCGTTCCTCGTCGGTCAGCTTCAGGGCGGCGCGGTCGTAGATTGGCGGCTGGCCGCGCGACAGCTGCACCTTGCGGCGGCGATCGAGCTCGTCCTGGGTTTCGTAGCAGGGATAGAGCCGATTCTGCGCCTTCAGCCGCTCCATGGCCTGATGGTACAGCGGAAAGCGCGCCGACTGATTGTGGCGCTCGTCCCAGGTCAGACCCAGCCAGGTCAGATCGGTCTCGATCCCCTGTTCGTATTCCTTGGTCGACCGTTCCAGATCGGTGTCGTCGATGCGCAGCACGAACTTGCCGCCCTGCCCCCGGGCGAACACCCAGTTGACGATGGCAGCGCGGATGTTTCCGACGTGGAGGCGACCCGTCGGCGACGGCGCGAAGCGGACCTTGACGGTCATGAAGGTGTTTCCCTGACGAAGGCGGGCTAGGTCGTCCTTCGGGGGTATGAAGTCAACCCGCGAGCGCGCTCAACGCGCAGACCGCGCGCCGATCACGCGCCGAGCCACCGGCGGTGGGCGGCCGGTCGATCCACGGGCCCGCCGGTCATTTGACCGGTCCGGGCAGGCTCGTCAGTCGTCCCGGTGAACCCGTTCGCGGCGCTCATGCCGCTCCTGGGCCTCAAGGCTCAGGGTGGCGATCGGTCGGGCGTCGAGACGCGCCAGACCGATGGGTTCCCCTGTTTCCTCGCAATAGCCATAGGAGCCATCCTCGATCCGGCGCATGGCCTCTTCGATCTTGGAAATAAGCTTCCGTTGACGATCCCGGGTGCGCAACTCAAGAGCCCGATCAGTCTCCGACGAGGCGCGATCGGCCAGGTCAGGATGATTTTCGGTTTCCTTCTGGAGAACGGCGACCGTCTCACGAGATTCTCGGAGAAGGTCCTCTCTCCAGGCGAGCAGTTTCTTTTTGAAATACTCGCGTTGCCGCTCGTTCATGAACTCCTCGTCCTCGGAAGGACGGTAGTCCGCAGTCACTTCTAGAACCGTAGCCGTCTGCATTGACGCCTCACGCCCCCTACACCGCTCACAGTGAGCGGGGCCTTATAACAAAAGCGCTAGGCCAGACAATGAACCTCGCGTTCAAAGCGCGTTCATGCGGCAATTTTCGCGCGTTCGAGTTTGGCCAGTTCAACCGCCGCTCGTGTCTCGATGTCGTTCAGCAGGCCTTCCAGGCCCGGATCGTCGGTGTGGTCCCGCTGGTCGCGGACCGCGCGCATCAACCGGTCCAGATTGGCCCCGGAAACCTCGCCGTCCAGCACCGCGATCCTCAGGTCCTCTAGGACGTCGAGAATCCGCCCCGCGCGGCGGACGGCCTTGCGCCGCCGCTCCGTCGGGCCATCGGTCTCCTGCAGGGCCAGCAGGGCGTCCAGGGACGCCACTCCGGTCATACCCGCGGTTCGAACCACCGCCTCGGCGCCGCCGGCCTGGCTCGCGCCCGGCAGGCTGAAGGACGCCCCGCCCGCGGCCGGCCGCGCCGCACCGGCGCCGCCCTTGGCCGTCAGTCCGCTCGATGCGCCAACCTTCATGGTGTCCAGACACTCCAACTCTCAGGCTGCGAATCTCCTCCCGCAGCTTTGCCGTATGGTTAATGCCGGGCAATTTCTGCCGCCGCACCTCGCCGTTCCGACACAGGATATTGTTTTTGCTGAATAAACCCGTTGGCCCGGTTCTGGCATTCCTGCCTGACGGTACGTGCGTTTCGGGTGGAAGTTCATGCAGCGGCTTATCTCAGCGATCGTTCTGACCCTCGCCCTGTCGGTGGCGGGCCAGAGCTTCGCGGCGTCTCGCATCAAGGACATCGTCGAGGTCGAGGGCGTCCGCGAGAACATGCTGGTCGGCTACGGCCTGGTCGTCGGCCTCAACGGCACCGGCGACAATCTGCGCAACACGCCCCAGGCCAAGCAGAGCCAGGAGGCGATGCTGGAGCGGCTCGGGGTCAACATCCGCGACGCCAATCTCAATTCCAAGAACGTCGCGGCGGTGATGGTCACCGCCAAGCTGCCCGCCTTCGCCTCGGCCGGCACCCCGATCGACGTCACCGTCTCCTCCATCGGCGACGCCAAGAGCCTGATGGGCGGGACCCTGCTGGTCACCACCCTGCTGGGCGCCGACGGCCAGGCCTATGCCCTGGCCCAGGGCACGGTGCAGACCGGATCGGTCTCGGCCTCCGGCGCCTCAGGCTCCTCGGTCTCCAAGGGCGTGCCGACCTCGGGCCGCATCGCCGGCGGCGCCTTCGTCGAGCGGGAACTGGGCTTCCAGATGGCCAGCATGGGGCAGGTCCGCCTGACCCTGCGCAATCCCGACTTCACCACCGCCCGCCGCATCGCCGACGCCGTCAACGCCCGCTACCCCGGCACCGCCTCGGCCGACAATCCCACCGTGATCACCCTGCGCCCGCCGCCGGGCCAGTCGGTGGTCAGCTTCGTCACCTCCATCGAGAACCTGCCGGTCGATCCCGACTACGGCGCCAAGGTGGTGATCGACGAGGTGGCCGGGGTCATCGTCATGGGCGAGAATGTGCGGGTCTCCACCGTCGCCATCGCCCAGGGCAACCTGACCATCAGCGTCCAGGAATCCCCCGGGGTCAGCCAGCCGGCGCCCTTCAGCCGGGGCCAGACGACGACGGTCCCGCAGTCGCAGGTCAATGTCGAGGAGGAGCGCGGCCGCCAGCTGATCACCCTCAACAGCGGCGCCTCCCTGTCGAGCCTGGTGTCCGGTCTCAACGCCCTGGGCGTCACCCCGCGCGACATGATTTCCATCCTGCAGGCGATCAAGGCCGCCGGCGCCCTGCAAGCCGATATCGAGGTGATGTAATGGCCAGCTTTTCCGCCGCGGCGCCGCCGGTCGACGTGCTTCTGGCCCAGGGCCAGACCCCGGCCTCGGCCGCCACCCGCTCGCGCATCAAGGACAGCGCCCAGGCCTTCGAGGCCAGCTTCCTGTCGGTGATGATGGCCCAGATGTTCCAGGGCGTCGACGCCGAGGCCCCCTTCGGCGGCGGCGAGGGCGAGCAGATGTTCAAGTCCTTCTACACCGACGCCATCGCCAAACAGGTCAGCAAGTCCGGCGGCATCGGCCTGGCCAGCAGCGTCGAACGCGAAATGCTCAAACTTCAGGGCCTGCAAGAGGCGCCCGTCCAATCCCAGGAGGCTCCCCATGGCGCTTGACGCCCGCGACGCGGCCGACCGCGTTGAACAGCTCATCATCCTCACCGAGCGCCTCACCGGCCTGATCGCCGACCAGGCCCTGGCCTTCGAGCAGCGCCGGCCGCAGGACGCCGCCGGACAGCTGGAGGAAACCTCCCGCCTGGCCAACCTCTACCGCCACGAGTCCGCCCGGGTGCGCGCCCAGCCCGAGCTGATCGCCGGCGCCAGCCTGGAAAGACGTGTCGCCCTGATGCGCGCCACCGAAGGCTTCGACGCCGTCCTCGCTCGCCAGGGCCGCGCTCTGGAAGCGGCCAAGACCGTCACCGAGGGTCTGGTCAAGGCCATCGCCGAAGAGGTGGTCAACCAGCGCAACGCCGGAACCGGCTATGGCCCCGGCGCGACCACGGTCGGCGCCGATGCGCGGGCGGTGACCCTGAACCGCAGCGCCTGACCGGCGGCCTCTAGAAATCCGGCCCCAGCTCCGGCTCCGGGGCCGGCCAAAGCCGCGCCTCGACAAGCCGCCACAGCCCGCCGATCTCCAGCGCCGCGGCGCTCGACGGGGCGGTCTCCTGCACCGACAGGCCCTCGGCCACCGCCTGTTGATAGGCCACCCGCGCCCGCAGGCCGATCGGCAGGATCGGATGACCCATGCCTGACAGCTGGCTGACCGCTTCGCCGACGCAGGCCATTTCCTTGCCGTTCCGGCGGGAGGGGGCCTGATTGATGACAAAGGCCCCGGGCTTGCCGAACCGCGACACCATCTCGGCCGTCTCCCGCACCGCGCGGACATCGAGGAAACTGGGCCGCAGCACCATCAGGCAGTAGTCGGCGCAACGGACGGCGTCGGCCAGATCCTCATTGGCGCTGGGGCTGGTGTCGATCAGCAGCAGGTCGCGCCCCGCCCGTTCGGCGGCCAGCTGTGTGGCGAACAGGGCCGCGGGTTTGGCCGCGAAGATCGAGGGCCCCGGAACCGTCCGCTCCCGCCGCCATTCCGCCGCCGAGCCCTGCCGGTCGCAGTCGGCCAGCAGAACGCCCCGCCCGGAGCGCCAGGCGGCCACGGCGAGATGGACGGCCAGGGTCGTCTTTCCCGTGCCGCCCTTGCGCGACAGGATGGCCAGGGTCTTCACAGGTCCGCCAATCGCCCCCGCGCCGGACCGGAAAAGGGCGTCATTTCGCCTCGACCTTCGGGGCCGTCACCGGACTGCAGGTCCAGGCCGTGACGCTGCTGGGCTGGCCGGTCAGATAGCTGGCCGCCAGCCGGCGGGTGTCGGCCAGCTGGCGCAACAGCCTGGCGTCAGGCTCGCTCCCGGTCTCCGGACAGGACAGCTTGCCGATGCGTTCCCGGTCGCGGCGCATGGCCTCGTAGTCGGCCGTTTCCAGCGGGTAGTCGCTGCGCTTGAACCGGGTCAGATCGGGCGACAGCTCCAGTCGCGAGGCCGAGGCGGACTTGTCGCTCACCGTCGCCCGCACAAAGCCGTTGTCCGACTTCTCGTAAGGCGTTCTCCCGTTGGCGCAGCCGCCCCTGGCGTCGAAGGTGAAGGTCATGCTTTCCGCGCCCCCCGGCGCATTCAACGACTTGGCCGGATCGAGCCGGCAAACCACCACATAGTCGCTTCCTGTGGCGAGGGTTTGACCGGCCGGTTTCACCTCCGGCTTGTCCCGCGTGACAAACCAGACCAGCCCAGCCAGCAACAGCGCCATCACCGCGATCCCCGCCAGGATCAGCGGAAGGGGCCGCCCCTCGCCCCGGGCCCAATCATCCCCCGGCGCAGGCGGGGCGGACGCACTGCCCGCGCCCGCTGCCGTGGCCCCGGTAGCGCCCTCGGCTGGCGAGGACGAAGGCGGAGATGACGGTTCAGGCGAGGACGACGGCGAGGCCATCGCCGGTTGCGGGCGCGGAGGCGTCGGCGCATGACCCGGCGATGACTTCAGGCGGCTGATGATCAGGCCGGCGATGGCCACGATCACCACCAGGATCGCCGCCCCGACCGCCAGCGTCCGGGTCTGGGCGGCGTCGGCCTTGGCCTGGCGGGCCGCCGCGGTCTGGGCGGCCTTTTCGGTCTCCGCCTGGGCCAGCTGCGCCTTCTGCTGCTCGATCAGGGCGACGATGCGCGGATCCAGAGGCGGCTCGCAGGCCTCCTCGGCGATGTCGGCGGTGACATAGGCGCCGTTGAGAAAGCGCAGCAGCATCGACGAGCGGGTGGCGATGAACTGGCCGTTGGGCACCGAGATGGCGTTGTCGGAGACGGTGGCCGCCCCCTGCCAGGTATTGACCCCGATCACCCGCCCGCAGGCGTCGACCAGTGGTCCGCCGCTGTTGCCGGGATTGATCGCGGCGGTATGGAAGATGGTGTCGACCGCCGCCCCGCCCGGCCCCTTGGAGGAGAACAGCGAGATGGCGCCCGAGGTCACTGTCGGCTCCGACGGCTTGAGCACCTCTTCCTGCGACAGATTGAGAATGCGGTCGGTGATGCCCGGATAGCCCAGGGCGTGGACGGTCTGGTCCTTGCCCGGCGTCACGGCGGCGATCTGCAGCGGCGGGGCCTCCAGCCCCCCGGTGTCCAGCAACGCCAGGTCGGCGTCGTCCCACTCCCGCTCGACATTGACCCGCGTCGGCTTGCCGCCGATGTCGCGGTGGGCGATCAGATAGACCTCCCGGTAGCGGGCCCCGGGGATGCCCCCGACGACGTGGTGATTGGTTATCGCCTTGCCGGGCGCGACCATGAAGGCGGTGCCGGTGACGGCGCCCATGTAGTCGTCGTTGCTGTCGAACAGCAGGACGATGACCCGGAAGGTCGACTTCTCGGTCTCGCGCAGGCCCTGGCCGCCATCCTGCGCCCGCGCCAGCCCGGCGAAGCTCGCCAGGAAAAGCAGCAGCAGCGTCGTCAACGCCGTCCTGAGATGTCTTCCGCTGATCATGCCATGCCCTCCCCGCGTCGGGGTAACATGGTGCGGCGAATGACGACAGGGGCCCGGGCGCCACGCTGGACTTTTAACGCTGATCGCCATTCAGACAGGCGCCGGCGTCAGCTCCAGACGCCGTTCGATCCCGACCGCCTCAAGAAAAGCCTCGTCATGGCTGACCAGCACCAGGGCGCCGTCATAGCCGGCCAGGGCTTGCTCGACGGCCTGCAGGGAGTCGAGGTCAAGGTGATTGGTCGGCTCGTCCAGGATCAGGAATTGCGGCGGCCTTTCGCCGGCCAGGACACAGGCCAAGGCGGCGCGCAAGCGCTCGCCGCCGCTCAGCGAGCCGACCGTCTGGTCGGCGGCGGTGTTGCGGAACAGGAAGCGGGCCAGCGCCGCCTGGGCGGCGTTGCGGTCGGCCGAGGGGTTGAGGCGGCGAAAGGCCTCCAGGATGGTCTCTCCGTCGTGCAGCAGGTCGGTGCGCTGGTCGAGCATCAGGGCCGGGACCGGACGGCGAACAGCGCCTGCGGTCGGTTCGAGCTGACCGGCGGCGATCCGGATCAGGGTCGACTTGCCCCGTCCGTTGGGTCCGGAGACGGCGATGCGCTCCGCACCGGCGATGGTCAGGTCGAGATGCTCGAACAGGGGATCGGCCCCAGGCCAGCCGAAGGCGACATCTTCCAGGTCGAGCACCAATCGGCCGGCCGGCAGGCCGCTGGGCGGCAGGTCAAAGGCCAGGGCGCGGGTGCGCTCGACCCGGACCTGGGCGGTTTCGAGCGCCTCGCGGGCGTCTTCCAGCTTGCGCTCGCCCAGACGGTCCAGGCGGCCGGAGGTGGCCTCGGCGCGGCGCTTCATGGCGCCCAGCAGGATCTTCGGCTCGCTGCCCCTGGCGGCGAACCTGCGGCCGGCGGCGTCGCGCTGCTCCTGGCGTTCGCGGGCGGCCTGGGCCTCGCGGCGAGCGCGGGCGGCGTCGCGGCTGGCGACCTCGAGATCACGCCGCGCGGCGGCGGCTTCCTCGGCCTTGCGCTCGGCATAGAGGCTGTAGCCGCCGCCATAGAGCCTGGCCCCGAGCGGGGAGAGTTCGACGATGCGGTCCATCTCTTCCAGCAGGGCGCGATCATGGCTGACGACCAGGGCGCCCCCCTTCCAGCGGCGCAGGACATCGGCGACCAGCCCGCGCGCCTCGGCGTCGAGGTTGTTGGTCGGCTCATCCAGCAGGATGACGTCCGGCTCGGCCAGCAGCACGGCGGCAAGGGCGGCGCGGGTGGCCTGGCCGCCGCTCAGGGAGGCGGCCGGACGGCCGGGGTCCAGCCCCTCCAGGCCAACCTCCGCCAGGACCTGTTCGAGGCGGGTCGGCAGGGTCCAGTCGGCTTCGGCGAAATCGGCCTCGCTCCCCTCTCCCGCCTCGATGCGAGCGAGGCGGGCCATCGCCGCCTCCACCCCGAGCAGCCCGGCGAGGCTGGCGTCCGGATCGGCCGGCAGGCTCTGGCGCAGCACGGCCAAGCGGCCGTCGAGGCTGACCGTTCCGGCGCGCGGGGCCGCCTCGCCGGAGATGATCCGCAGCAGGGTGGTCTTGCCGACGCCATTGCGGCCCACGAGCCCGGTGCGCTCGCGGCCAATGGCCAGGGTCAGGTTTTCGAAGAGGACGCGGCCGTCAGGGGCGGCGGCGGAAACGGAATCCAGGGTGATCAGGGCGGACATCGGAGCTCACGGCGAGGGAGGCGTTCAGGGCGAAACGGGGGTCCGTCGCGATGATCAAGGCGCTCTCCAATACCTGCGGCCCGATTGCCGGCTTGGCCCGGATATAGAAAGCCGGCCGGCGCGGTGCAAATGAAACCGGAGCAAGGATCGGAGTGCGGAAGCCCGGTAGCGGGGCCAAGCGGAGGGACAGCAAGGAGATCCCTGATGCCCTTTACCGTCACCGGCCTTTCGCCCGGCGCCTTCCGCCCCCTGTTCGGCCTGAGTGAGGCGGAACTCGCCGAACGGGGCGTTCGTCGCGTCAAGGTCGACGCCCCGGCCAGCGCCCCTTGCCGCGTCACCCTGGAGGACGCCGAGCCCGGCGAATCCGTCCTGTTGCTGAATCACGAGCATCTCCCTGTCGATAGTCCCTACCGCAGCTGTCACGCCATCTATGTCCGTGAGACGGCGCGGGAGACCGCGGTGGTGAAGGGCGCCCTGCCCCTGGCGTTGCACCGCCGCCTGCTGGCGATCCGCGCCTTCGACCGGGACGACATGATGGTCGAGGCCGAGGTGATCGAGGGTCGCGAGGCCGCGCCGCTGATCGAGGCCTGGCTGGCCGACGACCGGGTCGCCTACCTTCACGCCCACTATGCCCGGCGCGGCTGCTTCGCGGCCCGGATCGACCGGGGCGCGGCAGGACCCGGCTGATCGAAGCGGGGCCATTATAGCAGCGGCCGACCGACCCACAAAAAGGGGCGGTGACCTTCCGACTCCGCGCAAACGCCAGCCCCCGTTGGCGTTTGCGTGGGTTCGGGCGCTGTGGATGTAGGTTGCGGCGTAGGTCCAGCGTGGGTCGATGCGCGGGGAATGCAGGTCGGCAACGCGCCGGTGTAGGGCGAGCCCTTCAGCGGCGGTTCGCGAGACGCTGACAGGGGGGACGGCGGTGATGCAGGCGACGGCCCGGGCCCGGTCGGCAATCAGGAAGGACAGGCCTGCGCTGAGTGCAGCTGACCCCGATCCGCAGGTGGACACTGGGTCCCGACTTTGGCTTCGCCGCACCTCGTGTCGTCGGGAAGGCGGGTCAGGGGGTCTGGCGGGCGGAGTCCGCGAGTGAGGCCAGAGCTTCGGCGGCGGCCAGGACGGGCGCTTCGGAGCGGTCGGCGCGGGCCAGGATCAGGGACCCTTCCAGGTTGGTGATGGCCAGAAGGGCGATGCGCGACGCCGCCTCTTCGCCGAGGCCGCCGGCCATGAGACGCGCCGCCATCGCCGCGCGCCAGGCGTCATAGACGGCGCGGGCGGCGGCGGCGATGGCGTCGTCCCCCGCGGCCTGCTCCAGCACGACCGAGGCGATGGGCGATCCGTCCCGGAACCCCGACGCCCGCAGCCAGCCGCCCATCATCCGCCCATACTCGCGCAGGAAGTCGCCGGGCCGCTCCCCCGTCGGCAGGCCGGCGATGGTCGCGCTCACGGTCTCCCCCGCCGCCAGCACCGCCGCCTCGCCGATCGCCGCCTTGCCGGCCGGAAAGTAGTGATAAAGCGAGCCTTTCGGCGCCCCGCTGGCCTCGACGATCTGCGCCAGGCCCGTGGCGGCGAATCCCTGCCGCCGGAACAGGCGCACGGCGGCGGCGACGATGGCCTGACGATGCTTGGGCTTGGCGGACACGGCTTGCAATCTCGTTTGGATCGGAAATTATATAGACCGGTCTAAATGAAAGCTGAACCGATGCAAACGCCAGAAGGCTTCGAACCGCATTTCCGCAAGAGCGGCCCGACCGATCCCTGGGAGCCGATCTTCAGCAAGGTGGTCCCCGGCGAGGCGGTGATCCTCGGCCTGCGCATCGGTCCGGCGCATGCGAACAGCCGCGGCCTGGCCCACGGCGGCCTGATCGCCGCCCTCGCCGACAACGCCATGGGCCTGTCCTGTATCGAACAGGCCGGGCGGGAGACGGTCTCCGGCCTGCTGACCGCCAGCATGACCACCGACTATGTGGGGGTGGCCAAGCTCGGCCAGTGGCTGGAGTTCACCACCAGCTTCGTGAAGATCGGCCGATCGATCTGCTTCGCCCAGTGCTTCGTCACCGCCGACGGCAAGCCCTGCGCCCGGGCCAATGCGACGTTTTCGGTGGCGCGGGCGGCCTGATCTCGACCGCGACCATGGTGGAGCGGGTTCAGCGCGGACGATCAAACCCGTCATCCCGGACGCCCGCAGGGCGAGCCGGGCCCCGGAGACGGCCGGGCGCGGCTGTCGCCGCCCTGGGTCCCGGCGCTCCAGCCCGCCTCGCGGGCCTCCGGCCGGGATGACGGAAAGCGAAGGGAACGGGCGATTGGCCTGCGGGAGGCCGACGTCCGCCCGGCCCCCTGTTGCCACAGGATGGCAACAGACCGTGGCGGCGCGGCGTTTGTTCGCATCTTGTTCTTGTGTTAATGGCCGCGTCAGGCACTACATATTGGCGTTGCGCCGCAACCCTCCGGGGCGGCCCGAGCTTTCATGGACAGCATGGCCGAACAACTGAACTTCATCCGGGTGCGCGGCGCGCGCGAGCATAACCTCAAGGACGTCAGCGTCGATATTCCGCGCGGCGAGCTGGTGGTCATCACCGGCCTGTCGGGCTCGGGGAAAAGCTCGCTCGCCTTCGACACCATCTATGCCGAGGGTCAGCGCCGCTACGTCGAGAGCCTGTCGGCCTATGCCCGTCAGTTTCTGGAACTGATGAGCAAGCCGGACGTCGATCTGATCGAGGGGCTGTCGCCAGCCATCTCCATCGAGCAGAAGACCACCAGCCGCAATCCGCGCTCGACCGTCGGCACGGTCACCGAAATCCACGACTACATGCGCCTGCTGTGGGCGCGGGTCGGCATTCCCTATTCGCCGGCCACCGGCCTGCCGATCGAAAGCCAGACCGTCAGTCAGATGGTCGACAAGCTGACCGCCCTGCCCGAGGGCGAGCGGCTGTATCTGCTGGCCCCCGTGGTTCGCGACCGCAAGGGCGAATACCGCAAGGAAATCGCCGAGTGGCGCAAGGCCGGCTTCCAGCGCCTGAAGATCGACGGGACCATCTATCCGATCGAGGACGCGCCGGATCTCGACAAGAAATTCAAGCATGACATCGACGTCGTGGTCGACCGGCTGGTCACCAAGGACGGCCTTGAGACCCGCTACGCCGACAGTCTGGAGACCGCGCTCCGTCTGGCCGACGGCATCGCCGTCGCCGAATGGGCCGATGTGAAGGAGGGCGAGACCGAGCCCCGCCGGATCATCTTCTCGGAAAAGTTCGCCTGTCCGGTCAGCGGCTTCACCATCGCCGAGATCGAGCCGCGCCTGTTCTCGTTCAACAATCCGGCGGGCGCCTGCCCGGTCTGCGATGGCCTGGGCGCCAAGATGGCCTTCGACGCCGACATGGTGATCCCCGACAAGGACAAGACCCTGCACAAGGGCGCCGTCGCCCCCTGGGCCAAGGGCCCCTCGCCGCTCTACACCCAGACCCTGCAGGCCCTGGCGCTGCACTACGGCTTCTCGATGGACAAGCCGTGGCACGCCCTGCCCGACAAGGCGCGGGACGTGGTGCTCTACGGAACCGGCGCCGAGAAGATCAAGTTCGTCTACGACGACAACGCCCGCAAATACGAGGTGGTCAAACCCTTCGAAGGCGTGCTGCCCAACCTTGAGCGCCGTTGGCGCGAAACCGACTCCAGCTGGGTGCGGGAGGAGCTGGGCCGCTATCAGTCCGACACCCCCTGCGAGGCCTGCGGCGGCGCGCGACTGCGGCCCGAGGCCCTGGCCGTGAAGATCGCCGGCAAGAACATCTCCGAGGTCTCGGGCCTGGCGATCCGGCCCGCCAAGGAGTGGTTCGCCGGCCTCGAGGGCCAGCTTTCCGACAAGCATATGGAAATCGCCCGGCGGATCCTGAAGGAGATCAACGACCGCCTGCGCTTCCTGGTCGACGTCGGCCTCGACTATCTGAACATGTCCCGCGCGTCTGGCACCCTGTCGGGCGGCGAAAGCCAGCGGATTCGTCTGGCCAGCCAGATTGGCTCGGGCCTGACCGGGGTGCTCTACGTCCTCGACGAGCCGTCGATCGGCCTGCACCAGCGTGACAACACCCGTCTGCTGCAGTCGCTTCAGGGCCTGAGGGATCTGGGCAACTCCGTCCTTGTCGTCGAGCACGACGAGGAAGCGATCATGACCGCCGACTATGTCATCGACATGGGCCCGGCGGCCGGGGTGCATGGCGGCGAGATCTGCGCCGAGGGCACGCCCGCCGACATCATGGCCAGCGCCAAGAGCATCACCGGCCAGTATCTGGTCGGCGCCCGCGAGATCGAGGTGCCGGAACAGCGCCGGCCGATCTCGAAGAAGAAGGTCGTCCGCGTCGTCGGGGCGACCGGCAACAATCTCAAGGCGGTCACCGCCGAAATCCCGGTCGGCACCTTCACCTGCATCACCGGCGTGTCCGGCGGCGGCAAGTCGACCTTCACCATCGAGACCCTCTACAAGGCCGCCGCCCGGCGGCTCAACAACGCCTCGGACGCCCCGGCCCCGCACGAGCGGATCGAGGGGCTGGAGAACTTCGACAAGGTCATCGACATCGACCAGAGCCCGATCGGCCGCACGCCACGGTCGAACCCGGCGACCTATACCGGCGCCTTCCAGCCGATCCGCGACTGGTTCGCCAATCTGCCCGAGGCCAAGGCCCGCGGTTACGGCCCCGGCCGCTTCAGCTTCAACGTCAAGGGCGGCCGCTGCGAGGCCTGCCAGGGCGACGGGCTGATCAAGATCGAAATGCACTTCCTGCCGGACGTCTACGTCACCTGCGACGTCTGCAAGGGCAAGCGCTACAACCGCGAGACCCTCGAGATCCTGTTCAAGGGCAAGTCGATCAGCGACGTCCTCGACATGACCGTCGAGGAGGCGGCGGAGTTCTTCAAGGCCGTGCCGCCGGTGCGCGACAAGATGGAGACCCTCAAGCGGGTCGGGCTGTCCTACGTCCAGGTCGGGCAGTCGGCGACGACCCTCTCAGGCGGCGAGGCCCAGCGGGTCAAGCTCAGCAAGGAGCTCAGCAAGCGGGCCACGGGGCGGACCCTCTACATCCTCGATGAGCCGACCACCGGCCTGCACTTCGAGGATGTCCGCAAGCTGCTGGAAGTGCTTCACGAGCTGGTCGACCAGGGCAACACCGTGGTCGTCATCGAGCACAACCTCGATGTGGTGAAGACCGCCGACTGGCTGGTCGACTTCGGCCCCGAGGGCGGCGACGGCGGCGGCGAGATCGTCGGCGTCGGCACGCCCGAGCAGGTCGCGGCCATCCCCGAAAGCTGGACCGGCCGCTATCTTGATGTCCTGCTCAAGCGCCACCGCGACCGCGCCGCCGACCGCCGCAAGAAGCGGGCCTGACCGTCAGTCGAAGACGTCGGGCTCGCCGGTCAGGGCCTTGTAGATGGTCGGCGCGGGGCAGAGCATGATCAGGTAGCTGAGCGCGCTGATCACCGACATCACCAGGTAGTAGATGATCATCGGCGGGCTCAGCAGCGCCGAGAACGACGAGAAATCGGGCGAGAAGATCGATCCCACGCCCTTCAGGCCAAAGCCGGCGGCGATGATCCCGGTGACGATCGCCATGCCCAGCACCGAGACGATCATCGCCATCACCCCGGCCAGCAGGAAGGCGCCGACCAGGTTCCAGAAATGGCCCTGCGTTTCCCGGAACGAGGCTGCGATGCCGATCTTTCCCGTCGCGAAGGTGATCGGGGCCGCCAGCGACAGCCGCACCCCCAGGAAGACGAACAGCCCGATCGCCGCGAACACGCCCAGCACCCCCAGCAGGCCGCCGACCGCCGGATGGATGAGCGACCCCAGTCCGACGACCACGGCCATGGCGAACGAGGCGGCGAACAGCGCCGCGAACATGATCAGGACGACGAGGATCGCCAGCCAGATCTGCCGCAACTCCTCGACGCCCAGCTTGAGATAGGCCAGTCCCTGATCCGCGGGCCGCAGCACCATCCGCGCCGCCGCGGCGTTGAGCACGCCCGAGAACAGCATCGAGACTAGGAACATCAGACCATAGGCGGGACCCAGGCGCGAATAGAGCTGCGTCGCCTCCTGCGGGTCCATCGCGCTGGAGTTGGTCCCCAGCGCCCGTAACTCCATCAGGGCGGGGCCGGCCAGCGTGAGCATGATGCCCATGCTCAGCACCATGTTGACCAGCGCCAGCCCGGCCCAGACCGGAATCACCCTCGGATGGTCCCGCGCCAGCTTGAAGCCCACCAGGCCCGCGTCGGTTGCTGAAAAGGTCGCCATGTCCGTCCCTTGCGTAGCCGCATTCGGTCCTACAAATAGCAGAGACGGCCGGTCAGGCCACCGTCCAGACGCGCCCGGTTGGCGCTATCGACGCAGCCATGCTAGCCTTGGCTGTCGGACGGTTCCTTGCGGGGTCGCCGGTCCTCCTCGATCCACAGTTGAAGAGTTCAAGATGAAAGCCCTCCTCGCCGCCGCGGCCTGCGCCGCCTTGGCTACCGTTTCCTTCTCCGCGCCGACCCTCGCCGCCGACAAGGCGGCCTCCGAAACCACCGCCAAGAAGCCCGAGGCCAAGAAGGACCCCAACCGGATGGTCTGCAAGAAGACCGCGGTGACCGGCAGCCGCTTCCCCATCAAGTCCTGCCGCACGGCGGCCGACTGGGAAAAGCAGGCCGAACTGGACAAGCAGGACCTGGACAACGCCCAGCGCAGCGGCCTGGCCACCTGCGGCACCAACCCCTGCAGCTGATCGCATGATCCTCTACGGCGAGCGCAACCCGGCGCCCAACCCGCGCCGGGTGCGTATCTTCATCGCCGAAAAGGGCGCTGATCTTCCCGAGACGCGCGTCGAGATACGGCGCGGCGAGCACAAGAGCGAGGCTCACCGCGCCCGCAACTCCCTTGGCCAGCTGCCGACCCTGGTGCTGGACGACGGCACGGCCATCTCCGAGAGCGTCTCCATCTGCCGCTATCTCGAGCGGCTGTATCCCGATCCGCCGATGTTCGGGCGCGACGCGCTCGAGGCGGCGCTGATCGACATGTGGATTCGCCGCATCGAGTTTCAGCTGATGACGCCGGTCGGCATGTTCTGGCGCCACGCCCATCCCCTGACCGCATCACTGCTGACGCAATACAAGGATTTCGGCGAGTCCAACCGCGAGGCCTATGCCCGCGCCTGCGGCTGGCTGGACCGGGAACTGGCGGCCGGCGGCCCCTTCATCGCCGGCGCGGCCTATTCGATGGCCGACATCGTCGCCCAGACCACCATCGATTTCGCCAGCTTCACCGGGCTCGAGATGCCCGAGAGCGCCGCCGCCCTGCGCGACTGGCACGCCCGCGTCGACGCCCGGCCCAGCGCTTCGGCCAACAGCTAGTCTTCAGACGGCGCCGCCGCCGTGCCCGACAGGCCGCGGTAGGCGTAGACCAGGCTGCCGCAGGCCACGCAGAAGCCCACCGTCATCTCCGCCGACGACAGCAACATCCAGATCAACGGTCCGGGGGCGAAGTGGCTGAGGACGCCGCCGTCCGACGGCCACATGAAGTCGTAGAACTGCTGCTGGTCGAAGCCCATGACGAAGGCGATCACCGTGCCCAGCAGATAGAACAGCCCCCGCGCCACAAGGATCACCAGCAGCGCCAGGATGGCGTCCAGCAGGGCGGTGGCGAACAGGCGCCAGAAGGCCCCCTTGGTCAGCTTCCATGACGCCTGGATATCCAGCCGATGGGTGTCGACCTCGATCAGGGCGGCCATGGAGGATCGCAGCACGATGAAGGCGAACAGCAGGAACGAGGCCAGCTGGCTCAGCAGGGTGACCACCCAGGTCAGCCCCATGGACGCCGCCAGCGGCCCGGCGAACACCCGGCTGTAGCCGATCACCACGCCGGACGGGATCGCCGCCAGGGTGATCAGCACCAGCACCGCCAGGAACAGCCAGAACATGCGCGCCTCGTCGGCGCCCAGCCGGAACACCGGTCCCTTGGTCTGGCCCAGCATGACCCGGAAGATCGACGGCGCGATGATGCACAGCCCGGCGAAGGTCAGGAACAGGGCGATGATCGCCGCCGGCAGCAGTTGCAGCGCCAGGTCGGCCAGACCCGCCAGCGACCAGTCGACGGCGAAATGCTGCTTCAGCGCCTCCAGGCGTCGGGCCCAGGGCGACAGGTTGAACAGCGTCGCCGCCAGGTTCAGCGCCAGCAGCGCCACCATCCAGATGGTGACCGGGCGCGGCCGGTCGCGAATGAACCGGAAACCTTCCAGGGACGCCTGTACGGGCGAAAAGGACATTGTAAGACCGCTCTATCCCCTGCCTCGGGTCGGCTGATTCGCTTCACCCGAGGACGGGGCCAGCCTACGCCAGCTTGCCCCTCCAAGGCGACAGGTAAGGCGTTACGGCGCAACCTCTTCCGGCCGCAGCGCCTTGTAGGCCGCGGCCCAGGGCGCCGCCATGATGGCCATCAGATAGCCGGAGATCACCCCGCTGATCACCATCAGCCCGATGCCCCAGGGGATCAGCCCCTTCAGATTTTCAGGCTTGAAGAACTCGGCCTCATTGGTGACATCCAGGCCGCCGACGCCGAACAGCAGCGCCGCGGCCACGCCCAGCACCACCCCGAACACCACGCTCTGGATGATGGTCACCAGGACCACATTCAACAGCCCCATCAGGAACAGGCTGCCGGCCTGGCTCCGGGTCAGGGCCCAGCTTTCGAACAGCAGGAAGTTCTTGCGGTCAAAGCTCATCGGCCAGGACAGAGAGAATCTCAAGCCGCCCCAGATGGCGACGCCGACCAGCACCAGGCCGCCGACCACCCCGACGATGATCCCCGCCGCTTCCGACGCCTGGTACAGGGCCACCCCGGCGATCGCGACAATGATCACCCCGACCAGGATCGCCACGGCCAGCAGAATCTTGAAGACGATGCTCACCGCCACCAGCATCACTTCGGCCATGCTGAAGCGCATGAAGAACCAGCGGCTGTCGCCCGGCGACAGCACGGCGCGGAACACCGCCCCGATGATCAGGCCGGTGCCGACCAGCTGACCGATCCACGACAGGGGCGAGACCATCATCATCCTGCTCTGGATGGCCATGATCTGCGCCATCTCCGGCTCCTGGTCGGTCTGGGCGGCATGCGCCGCCAACCCGAACAGTTCGATCATCGCCGGCAGGATCAGCAGCAGGGGCACAGCCACCAGCGCCATCTGCACCAGGCCCCACACCGCCGGCGCCACGGGATTGCGTTTGATCACGCCGAACCCCGACAGGGCCGCGTCACTGATATTGAAGCTTGCCAAGATCACCTCCCCAGGGACCACAATCGTCGCTAACCACATCACAACCCTGTCCGGAAGGCCACCGGAAACGGTTTCCCGGCGGCCCGCGTCGGCCTATGTGTCCGCCATGAACAGCCAACCCATTCATGTCATCGGCGGCGGCCTTGCCGGCTCCGAAGCCGCCTGGCAGATCGCCCGCGCCGGCGTCCCCGTCGTGCTGCACGAAATGCGCCCTGTGCGCGGCACCGACGCCCACAGCACCGACGGCCTGGCCGAGCTGGTCTGCTCCAACAGCTTCCGCTCCGACGACTGGCGCTTCAACGCCGTGGGCCTGCTGCATGCCGAGATGCGGCGCTGCGACAGTCTGATCCTCTCGGCCGGCGACCAGCACCAGGTGCCGGCCGGCGGCGCCCTGGCCGTCGACCGCGACGGCTTCTCCGCCGAGGTCACCCGCCGGCTGGAAACCCATCCATTGGTCACCATCGCCCGGGAGGAAGTCGCCGGCCTGCCGCCGGCCGACTGGGACAACGTCATCGTCGCCACCGGCCCCCTCACCTCCCCGGCCCTGGCCGAGGCGATCCTGGCCCTGACCGACGAGGACTCCCTGAGCTTCTTCGACGCCATCGCCCCGATCATCCATCTCGAGTCGATCGACATGGACATCGCCTGGCGCCAGTCGCGCTATGACAAGGAAGGCCCCGGCGGCGACGCGGCCGCCTACATCAACTGCCCGATGAATCGCGAACAATACGAGGCCTTCATCGACGCCCTGCTGGCGGGGCCCAAGGCCGAGTTCAAGGACTGGGAAAACGTCCCCTATTTCGACGGCTGCCTGCCGATCGAGGTGATGGCCGAGCGGGGTCGCGAGACCTTGCGCCACGGGCCGATGAAGCCGGTCGGCCTGACAAATCCCCGCGACCCCACCGTCAAGGCCCACGCCATCGTCCAGCTTCGGCAGGACAATGCGCTGGGCACCCTGTGGAACATGGTCGGCTTCCAGACCAAGCTGAAGCACGGCGCCCAGGCCGAGGTGTTCCGCATGATCCCGGGCCTGCAGGACGCCCAGTTCGCCCGCCTCGGCGGCCTGCACCGCAACACCTTCCTCAACAGCCCCCGGCTGCTCGACAGCCAGCTGCGCCTGAAGGCCGATGCGCGCCTGCGCTTCGCCGGACAGGTGACCGGGGTCGAGGGCTATGTCGAGAGCGCCGCCATCGGCCTGCTCACCGGCCGTCTGGCGGCGGCGGAGCGTCTTGGCAGGCCGCTTGAGACCCCGCCCGCCACCACGGCGCTCGGCGCCCTGGCGGCTCACATCACCGGCGGCTTTCTCGAGGGCGGGGCGAAGTTCCAGCCGATGAACATCAACTACGGCCTGCTGCCGCCGATGGAGACCCCGAAGACGGACGCCGGGGGCGGCAAGATCCCGATGAAGGAACGCGGCCGCGCCAAGAAACAGCTGATGAGCCAGCGGGCCCTCGACGACCTCGACGCCTGGCTGGCGGCATCCTAGACCCTTCTCCCGCTCGCCGGGAGAAGGTGGGCCCGAAGGGCTCGGATGAGGGCGGCGCCGGCCTCAAAGAGTCCCCCTCCCGCTTGCCGGGAGAAGGACTGCCCCTCTGGTATCGCGTCCCGCACGGGATTAGTTTCCGCCGCAACAATCACAACACCTGCGGGAACGCCCTGAAATGAAGTCTGCCGTCCGCCTGCTCGCCAGCGCCGCCGCCGTCGCCATCCTGTCTTTCAGCGCCCTCGCCGCCGAGGCGCGTCCCTTCACCGCCAAGGACATGGTCACCCTCGACCGCATCGGCGACCCCCGCGTCTCGCCGGACGGCCGCTATGTCCTCTACAGCCTGCGGACCATGGACTATGAGGCCAACAAGGCCTCCACCAGCCTGTGGCTGATCGACCTGAAGGCCAGAGACCAGGCCCCCCGCGCCCTGGCCGACACCGCCGGCGCCAATTCGGCGCGCTGGGCGCCCGACAGCCAGTCGATCTACTTCCTGGCCAGCCGCGGCGACGCCGGCGGCGAGATCTAAAGCCTGCCCGTCTCCGGCGGCCAGGCGCGCCAGGTCACCGACCTGCCCTTCGACGTCGACAGCTTCGTGGTCGCCCCCAACGGCAAGACCCTGGCGATCAGCGGCAGCCTCGACCCGACCTGCCCGACCCTGAAATGCAATGTCGACCGCCTGGCCGCGCCGAAGACCGACAAGCGCACCGGCCAGGTGTTCGACCGGCTGTTCATTCGCCACTGGGACCAGTGGGCCGACGGCAAGCGCAATCACCTGATCGCGGTCAGCCTCGACGACAAGGGCGCCCAGGCGGGCCTGACCTACCTGACCCCCGGCCTCGACGCCGACGTGCCGTCCAAGCCCTTCGGCGACGACAGCGAATACGGCTTCACCGCCGATTCCAGCGCCGTGGTCTTCTCCGCCCGCATCGCCGGCAAGACCGAGCCCTGGTCGACCAATTTCGACCTGTTCCGCGTCGGGCTCGACGGCCAGGGCCTGACCAACCTGACCGAGGCCAACAAGGCCTGGGACGCCGGCGCCGTCTTCTCGCCGGACGGCAAGACCATGGCCTACCGGGCGATGAAACGCCCCGGCTTCGAGGCCGACCGCTGGCAGATCAAGCTGCGTGACGTCGCCACCGGCGAAACCCGCGATCTCGCCGCCGGCTGGGATCGTTCCGCCGACAGCCTGACCTGGTCGCCGGACGGCAAGACCCTCTACGCCCAGGCCCAGGACCTCGGCCAGACCCGGCTGTTCGCCATCGATGTGAAGAGCGGCAAGGTCACGGCGGTCACCGGCGACGGTCATGTCGGCGCCTACAGCGTCGGGCCAGAGGGGATCGTCTACGCCCAGGACAACCTGACCGCCCCGGCCCAGCTGTTCTTCAAGGGCTGGAAGGCGAGGGGAACCGCCAGGCAACTGACCAGCGTCAACGCCGACAAGGTCGCCGACATCGACTGGGGCGCGCCGGAGCAGTTCACCTTCGCCGGGTGGAACGGCGAGACGGTGCACGGCTATGTCGTCAAGCCGGCCAATTTCGATCCGTCGAAGACCTATCCGGTCGCCTTCCTCATCCACGGCGGGCCGCAGGGCTCGTTCGGCAACCTCTTCCACTATCGCTGGAACGCCCAGACCTACGCCGGCGCCGGCTATGCGGTGGTGATGATCGATTTCCACGGCTCCACCGGCTACGGCCAGGCCTTCACCGACTCGATCAGCGGCCATTGGGGCGACCGGCCGCTGGAAGACCTGCAGAAGGGCTGGGCCTACGCCCTGAAGACCTACAGCTTCCTCGACGGGAATCGCGCCTGCGCCCTCGGCGGCTCCTACGGCGGCTTCATGATCAACTGGATCGAGGGCAACTGGGGCGAGCCCTGGAAGTGCCTGGTCAATCACGACGGCATCTTCGATTCCCGCTTCATGGGCTACTCGACCGAGGAGCTGTGGTTCAGCGAGTGGGAAAACGGCGGCACGCCCTGGGAGCCGAACACCACCTACGAGAAGTTCAACCCGGCCAACTATGTGCAGAACTGGAAGACCCCGATGCTGGTCGTCCACGGCGGCCGCGACTACCGCGTCCCGCTGGAGGAAGGCATCGCCACCTTCACCGCCCTGCAGCGCCGCGGCGTCGAGAGCAAGTTCCTCTACTATCCCGAAGAGAACCACTGGGTCCTGAAGGCCCAGAACAGCGTGCAGTGGCACGATGTGGTCCTCGGCTGGCTCGACGCCCATACGAAGAAATAGAGCCCCTCAAGGCCCCTTCTCCCGCTCGCCGGGAGAAGGTGGCCCGAAGGGCTCGGATGAGGGCGGCGCCAGCCGCGAAGGCTCAAACTCACCCCCCCTCAGTCCAGCCGCCCCCGCATCACCGCCCAGGTCAGCCGCAGCCGCTTGGCCAGTGGTCCGGGCCGTGCGCCTCGCGCATAGGGCCTCGCCAGAGCCGCATGGGCGACCGCCGGGAAGGCCGCCGCCGGCAACTTCGCCAGCGCCTCCCGCCCCCGCGACAGGATGTCCCGCACCGCCGCCGCGTCGGCCTGTCCGGTCCGGCCCAGGACCAGGGCCCGGGCCGCGTCCGCCACCTGTTCGACCCGGGCCTCCGGATGCAGCCGCAACGCGGCCAGGGCCATCACCACCGCGGCCGTCTCGTCGATCCGCGCCAGCAGCGCCTCGTCGCCGTCCGCCGGCTCCAGGGCCGCGACATAGCGATCGGGCAGACCCGCCACCGTGTCCATCGGCAGGCTGGCGGTCTTGAGCGCCTCCAGCACCGGGTGGCCCCGGGTGGCGCCGGTGGCCATCAGCCCCTCCAGCGCCTCGCGCCACCAGGCCAGACGCATCTCCCCGACCAGCGGCGTGCTGACCTTGCCCGCCACCGCCGCCAGTTCATTGTCGAGACAGTAGAGGGCGACCAGATCGGCCCGCGCCGCCTCATCCTCGACGAACCGGCTCGACAGCCAGCGGTCGGGGTCCTGCGCGGCCAGGCGGGCGTCGAGATCGACAGGCGGTTCGGCGGTCATGGCGGCCCTGGGAAAAGCAAAAGGCCCGCCGTCGCCGGCGGGCCTTCCGTTCTAGCTGAACTCCCGGCCTATCCGAAGATGGTCTGGTTCATCGTCATCGCCGTCAGCATCGGCAGCGACAGCAGGGTGTTGATGCGCGAGAACAGCATCGCCTTCTTGCCGGCCGCCGCCTTGGCGTCGGCGTCAAAGCCTTCCTTGATGCCCAGGGCGATCTTCTGCGCCGGCCAGATGAAGGCCCAGACGTTGAAGAACATGATGGTGCCCAGCCACATGCCGATGCCGATCAGCATATGGCCCTTGTTCACGAAGCCCTCGCTGGCGCCCAGGGTGAAGGCCGAGACCAGATAGCCCCTGTGCGCCGCCAGGATGACGCCGAAAACGAAGGTCAGCAGCGCCGCCCAGCGGAACCAGAACAGCGCCTCGGGGGCGATGTATTTGGACACCGCCGGCTTCAGCTCGGCCGGGATGTCGGGCATCTTCCGGATCTGCACGAAGTTGAAATAGTAGAGCAGCCCGATCCACAGGATGCCGACGAAGACGTGCAGCCAGCGCAGCACGGCGATCGCGAAATCGACCGGGGTGCCGGCATTGCTTTGGAAGTAGGCAAAGATCATCACCAGCGCGAGAATCACGCTGACGATCATGGTGTTTCGGAAATTGGACAGCAGCGCCGTCATGGTATCGCCCCTCGTAGTGTCCTACCCAGGCGCTCAGCTATAGGCCGGTTCGCGGGGCCTGCAAATAGGGTCGCATCACACCGCTATCAGAGCCGCGGCGAGCCGTCGGCCCTCCGAGGCCAGGACGTTGTAGCTGCGCGCGGCGGCCTCGCTGGACATGAATTCCAGACCCACCCCTCGGGCCCGCAGGCCCTCGCGAATCTCCCGCCCCGGCAGGGCCTGGGTCAGGCCCGTCCCCAGCAGGACGAACTCCACCGCCGGGCCGGCGGCGAACACCTCGCTGAAGGCCTCCAGCGTCAGGTCGGCCAGCCGGGTCACGCTCCAGTCCCGGGGCTGGTCATCGATGATCAACAGGGAGCCTGGACGCCACAGGCCCGAGACGCGGAACCCGCCGCCGCCCCAGGCGTCGATGGATGGCGGCTGTCTCATGACCAGAGCTCACCCCGATCTGAAGGTCTCCAATCGGGGCGCTCCAGATTTTCCCTGGTCGCGCGTCTGATCCGAAAACCGGTTGCCACTTTTCGGAACGCGCTCTAGGGCCGCGACGCCGGGCCCAGCACCACCGGCGTGGCTTCCTCGTCCTCGCTGCGCTGGCCGCCATTCCACAGCAGGATGATCGGCGCCGCCACATAGATCGAGGAATAGGTGCCCAGGGCGATGCCGAACATCATGATGATCGAGAAGCCGAACAGCGCCGCCCCGCCGAAGATCGCCAGGCCCGCCAGCGCCACCACGGCGGTCAGGCCGGTGATGACCGTCCGCGACAGGGTCTCGTTGATGGACAGGTCGATCAGCTCCCGCATCGGCATGCGCTTGTACTTGCGCAGGTTCTCGCGAAGCCGGTCGAAGACCACGACGGTGTCGTTCATCGAATAGCCGATGATGGTCAGGATGGCGGCGACGGTGGTCAGGCTGAATTCCAGCTTGAACAGGGCGATCATGCCGAAGGTCAGCAGCACGTCGTGGAACAGGGCCGCCACCGCCCCCAGGCCGAACTGCAGTTCGAACCGGAACCAGATGTAGAGCAGCATCAGGCCGATGGCCGCCAGCAGGGCCCAGATGCCCTTCTGGAAAAGCTCGCCGGAAACCTTGGGACCGACCACCTCGGTGCGGGTGAAGGACTTGTCGGTCAGGCCGAATTTCTGGGTCAGGGCCGCCTTGATCTCCTCCACCTTCTGCGCCGGGTTGGCGCCCGGCTCAAAGCGGGTGGAGACGTTGTAGACGCCCTTGGGATCGGCCGGGCTGCCGAAGGTCTGCACCTGCGGATCGCCCACGCCCTGGCTGATCAGCAGGGCCCGCGTCGCCGCCGGGTCGGCCAGCTTGGGCGCGGTGTTGAACTCCAGCACCGTGCCGCCCTTGAAGTCGATGCCGCAGTTGAGACCGCCGCACGGCGGTTTCAGCGGGAAGACCGCCAGATAGATGGAGGCGATCGCCGCCAGCACCGAAATCACCGCCGCATACTTGGAGAAGGCGACAAACCGGAAGTCGGTCTTGAGGGGAAGAATTCTGATCATCGGCCACATGGTCATACCTCTAGGCGATCGGCAGGGTCTTGGGGCGGGCGGTGCGATACCAGACCGCCAGAAGAACCTGGGTGATGAGGACAGCCGCGAACACCGAAGTGAACACGCCGATCGAAAGGGTCCAGGCGAAGCCCCGGACAGGGCCGGCGCCGGCGCCGAACATGATCGCCGCGGCGATCAGGGTCGTCAGGTTGGCGTCGACGATGGTCGACATGGCCCGCGAGAAGCCGGCGTCCATCGAGGCCAGCAGCGGCCTGCCCGCCCTCACCTCGTCGCGCATCCGCTCATAGATCAGCACATTGGCGTCGACCGCCACCGCCAGGGTCAGGATCAGTCCGGCGATGCCGGGCAGGGTCAGGGTCGCCTGGGTCAGGCTCATGGCCGCGACGATCAGCAGGCAGTTGACCAGCAGGGCGATGATCGAGATGCCGCCGAACAGCGCCCCGTAGGCCAGGAACATGAACACCAGGATCGAGACGAAGCCGACGAGGGTCGAGATCTGTCCGGCCTTGACCGCGTCGGCGCCCAGTTCGGCGCCGACCGTGCGCTGTTCCTCGACCTTCAGCGGCGCCGGCAGGGCGCCGGCGTTGAGCAGGATCGACAGCTCATTGGCGGTCTGCACCGTATAGCTGCCGCTGATCTGGCCCTGGCCGGTGGTGATCGCGTCGTTGATCACCGGCGCCGACTGCACCACCCCGTCGAGGATGATGGCGAAGGGCTTGCCGACGTTGCGGGTCGTCACCGAGCCGAAGCGTCGCGCGCCCTCGCTGTTGAGGCGGAAATCAACGACGGTCTGGCCGTTCTGGTTGGTGCCGACCCCGGCGTGGGTCAGCATGTCGCCCGAGACCTCGACCCGCTTCTTGACCAGGGTCTGGCCGCCGTCCCGGTTGGGCAGCAGCTCCGAGCCTGGCGGCACGATGCCGTCGCGCAGTTCATCTTGGCCGGCCACATCGACCATCTGGAAGGTCAGCTTGGCGGTCTTGCCGATGATGTTCTTCAGCTTCTCGGGATCGCTCTCGCCAGGGGCCTGGACGACGATGCGGTTGGCGCCCTGGCGGGTGATCGAGGTTTCCTTGGTGCCGATCTCGTCGATGCGGCGGCGGATGATCTCGATCGCCTGATTGACCGCGTTGGTCGACATGTCGTTCAGGGCGGTGTCGGTATAGGTCAGCCGGATAAGCTGGTTGTTCTCGCGACCGATCTTGATGTCGGCCGAGCCGGCGCTGGTCGCGGTCGTCAGTTGCCGGCTGAGCAGGCCATAGGCCGCGTCGACCTTGGCCGGATCGTTGATCCGCACGGTGACGCCGTTTTCCAGTGGCGAGATGCCGGAATAGGGGATCTTCTCCTGCTCCAGGCTGCGGCGCACCTCTTCGCCCAGGTTGTTGACCTTTTCCTTCTGCAGCACCTCGGTCTGCACCTCGAGCAGGAGGTAGGAACCGCCCTGCAGGTCGAGACCCAGGTTCAGGGTGTTCTTCGGCAGAAAGCCCGGCATGCCGGCGCGCACGTCGGGCGGCAGGACGTTGGGGAAGGCGAAAAGGATGCCGAAGACCACCGTCGTGATCACGACAATGAGCTTCCAGCGCGACAGCTGCATCATGGCGGAACAGTTCCTCGGACGTCGCTGGGACGCGGACGGCGCTGGCGGATGAAACGCCCGTCGGCCGTCGCGCCCCAAGAATAGGGGGTCGGACCCGTGTTGCCCGCGTCAGGTGATGCCACCCGGCGCGGGACGGGTCCAGCGACGATCAGCTCTTGGCGTCGTTGGCCGGGGCCGGCTCGCCCTTGGTGCGGACCACGGCGATCATCGCCTTGACCACCTTGACGGTGACGCCCTGCGCCACCTCGACGCCGACTTCGCGATCCTCGACACGGACCACCTTGCCGATCAGCCCGCTCGACAGCTCGACCATGTCGCCGCGCTTGAGGTTGCTGACCATCGTCTGATGCTCTTTGGCGCGCTTTTGCTGCGGCCGCAGGATCATGAAATAGAACAGCACGATGAGCAGGATCGGCAGACCGATGGCCTGCAGGAGGCCAGAGGCGTCTCCAGTCATTTCAACTCCAAAGTCTTGGTCGGGCGCAGCCGCAAGGGCGCGCCGGTTTTCAGGTCGGCGGAAACTAGGGCTTGACCCTCCTGTTTGCAATGAGCCGGGGCAAAGCAGGCTGGACCCTGTGGCATTTCTCCGTCATGGCCGGGGTGTTCGATGGACCTGTGACCGATGACGACGCCTGAAATCGCCCCCCTGCTCGCCCGGATCGCCGAGGCGCTTGAACGGCTGGCCCCGCCCGCGCCCCCGGCGGTCGACTTCTCGGTCGCCCGCCTGTTCCGCCACGATCCCGCCGCCGCCGCCTTCCTGCCGGCCCCCGACTACGGCCTGCCGCTGGACCTGCTGGTCGGGGTCGACCGCCAGAAGGCGCGCTATGTCGAGAACCTGGCCCGCTTCGCGGCCGGCTTGCCGGCCAACCACGCCCTGCTGTGGGGCGTGCGCGGGACCGGCAAGAGCTCCCTGGCCAAGGCCGCCTTCATGGACGCCGCCCGCGCCGACCCGGACCTGAAGCTGGTCGAGGTCGACCGCGACGAGGTCACCGCCCTCCCCGCCCTGTTCGACGCCCTGCGGGGCCGCCCCGAGCGCTTCGTCGTCCTCTGCGACGATCTCTCCTTCGAGGACGGCGCCGCCGCCGCCAAGGCGCTGAAGTCGGCGCTGGAGGGCGGCGTCGCCGGGCCGCCGGAGAACGTACTGTTCACCGCCACCTCCAATCGCCGCCACCTGATGCCCCGCGACCATGCTGAAGGGCGCGGCCTGATCGCCGCCGCCGAGGACGCCGAGGAAGAGGTCAGCGTCTCCGATCGCTTCGGTCTGTGGATCGGATTTCCGCCGATGGACCAGGCGGCCTACCTCTCGGCGGTGCGCAGCTACGCGGAGCGCTTCGACCTCGCCGTCGCCGACCTCGACCGTCGCGCGCTGCAGTGGTCACAGGCGCGGGGCTCGCGCTCCGGCCGCGTCGCCTGGCAGTTCATCCGCGACCTGGCCGGAGAGCTGGGCAAGCCCCTCCCCTGACCGCTCGCCCGGCGTCGCCGAAATGCGCCGCCGGATGAAATCTTGGGTCCTTACCGGGGCAGGACGATCTGCGGATCGATCGCCCGCGCCTTGAACTTCGGCGACGGCGAGTGACGCACCTCGAAGTGCAGCTGCGGCTTGGGCGCGTCGCCGCTCTGGCCGACCAGACCGATCTGCTGACCCTTCGAGACCTGCTGCTGCATCTTCACATCGGCCCGCTGCAGGTGGCCGTAGACCGTCACCCAGCCGTCGGCGTGCTGGATCAGCACCGTCACCCCGAAGCCGGGCACATCGCCGCCGGAATAGACCACGGTGCCGTCCGATGAGGCGCGCACAGGCGTGCCGGCCGAGGCGCCGATATCGACCCCGTCATTGCGCTGGCCGAGGGCCTTGGGGCCGTAGCCCGACAGAATCGTCCCGCGCACCGGCCATTCGAAGCGGCCGGCGGCCATTCGGGCGTAGTCGGCGTCGGTATAGACCGGCGGCTTGTCGTCCTGCAGCGGCGGCGGCTTGCTGACCGCCGGCGGCGGGGTCTGGACCGGCGGAACGGTCACGGGCGGGGCCTTCGGCGGCGTCGTCTTGACGGGCGGCTTGGCAACCGGCGGCTTGGCGACCGGCGTAGCCGCGGGGGGCGTAGCGGCGGGCGGCGTCGCGACCGGCGGAGCCTGGACCGGGGGCCGTTCAACCGGCGGCGGAGTCGGACGGGGCCGCGGCGGAGGCGGCGGCGCCTCGATGGTCACCGTCACCGTCTTCTTGATCGGTCCGCTGTCCTTGAAGCCTTCCGGCAGACGCAGCTTCTGGCCCGGGCGGATTGGGTCATCGACCTCGAAGCCGTTTTCCTCGGCGATGGCCCCGCCGCTGACGCCGAAGCGGCGGGCGATGGCGTAGAGGGTGTCGCCGCTCTGCACGACATAGGCCTTGCCCTTGGTCGCCGGGCCCTTCAGCACCTGGCCGGGCTTGAGGCGGTAGGGTTCTTTCAGATCGTTGTCGGCCGCCAGCTGCTTGCGGGTCGAGCCCATCTCGCGGGCGACCGCGTCCAGGCCCTGGCCCGGCTTGACGGTGTAGGTCCTGGGCTTGCCGTCGACGGCGACCACCGGGCCCTCGATGGTGGTGACGGTGCGGGTCTCGGTGCGCGGCGGCGGCGGGACATAGGGCTCCGGCTCGGGCGGCGGCGGCATCTGGGCAACCTCGACCCTGCCCGCCGACGGAGCGGGGGCCAGGGTGGTGACCTCGACGTCCCCGGCCGGCGCGGCGGTCGGGGCCGGATCGTCGCCGTAGGCGGCTTCCGGTTCGGCCGTCTCGGGCTGGCGGATCGGATAGGCCGGCTGGCGCAACTCAATGCCCTGCGGCCCCGCGCCGGCTTCCCGACCCTCCTCGATCGGATAGCGGGGCTCCGGCGAAGTGGCGCAGGCCGCCAAAGCCGCCGTGGACGCCGCGATCAGGATCGCTCGGGGTAGGAAGTGGGTCATCGCCGCTCCGTTCGGTCAAACAGCACACCTGGCGTGATGCGCGTTAATCTCGCGTTAAGCACACGGCCTCGCCGGCAAGAATTCGGTTCACAACTCGCGGGCCACGCCGTCCAGCAAGGGAACAAAGCGGACCTCGCAAAGAGTCTCCTTGTGGAAGCCTCCGGCGCCATCGCCCGCATAGCGGATGAGTTGCTGGACGGGCCCCTTTCCCACCGGCGCCACCAGAACCCCGTCCGGTTTCAGTTGCGCGAGCAAAGCCTTGGGCTCATCCGGCGCCGCCGCTGTGACCATAATGCGGTCAAAAGGCGCCTGCTCGGCCCAGCCGATCCCGCCGTCGCCGAATTTGGTGATCACATTGGTCAGGCCCAGCTTGCGGAACCGCTCCTCGGCCTCGCCCAGCAGGGTGCGATAGCGCTCCACCGTATAGACCAGACGGGCCATCCGGCTGAGGATGGCGGTCTGGTAGCCGGAGCCGGTGCCGATCTCCAGAACCCGCGAGCGGCGATCCAGGGTCAGGGCCTGGCTCATCAGGCCGACGATATAGGGCTGGCTGATGGTCTGGCCGCAGGCGATCGGCAGGGCCGAATCTTCCCAGGACCGTTCCTTGAACAGATCCGGGGTGAACATCTCGCGGGGCGTCTTCTCCAGTGCGCCCAGCACCTTCATGTCGGTGACGCCCTGCTCGCGCAGCGCCAGGATCAGGCGGGCGGCCCGGGTTTCGGCGGTGTCATCGTCGGGCGTTGAGCTGGTCATCAGAGCTTCGGCGGCGCTCCGCCGAGCACGCCCTTCATGGCGTGAACGGTTTCGTTGTGGGTCAGGTCGATGTGCAGCGGCGTCACGGAGATGCGCCCCTCATAGGTGGCCCGCAAGTCGGTGCCTTCCGCCGGGTTGGACAGCTTTCCGGAAAAGCCCATCCAGTAGTAGTCGCGCCCGCGAAGGTCGGTGCGTTTCTCGGCGCTGCGGATATGCATGTCGCGGAAGCCCTGACGGGTGACTTCCACCGCCGTGACCTCTTCGGGAGGCCGCGAGGGGAAGTTGACGTTCATGATCACGTCCCTGGGCCAGCCGATCTCCAGCAGCCGCTTGACGATGCCGGGACCGTAGGCCTCGGCCGTCTCCCAATAGGCCTTCACCTCATCATGGAAGGCCAGCATCGACTGCGACAGGGCGATCGAGGGAATGCCCAGCGCCATGCCCTCGATGGCGCCGGCGACGGTGCCGGACATGGTCACGTCCTCGGCGATGTTCTGACCGCGATTGACCCCCGACAGCACCAGATCCGGGGCCTTGCCCTCGACCAGATTGCGAACGGCCAGCATCACGCAGTCGGTCGGGGTCCCGGTGACCGCCCATTTGCGATCATTGATCTTCCGCACCCGCAGGGGGTCGGCGAGGGTCAGGGCCCGGCTGGCCCCCGACTGCTCGTACTCGGGGGCGACGACCCAGACGTCATCAGTCAGGGCCCGGGCGATGGTCTCCAGCGCCGCCAGTCCCTCGGCGTGAATGCCGTCGTCATTGGTCAGCAGGATACGCATCAGGCCTCGCCGCCGATGTGGGTCAGCCCGCCCATATAGGGCTGCAGCACCTCGGGAATGGCGATCCGGCCGTTCTCGTCCTGATAGTTCTCCATCACCGCCACCAGGGTGCGGCCGACGGCCAGGCCCGAGCCGTTCAGGGTGTGGACAAAGCGCGTGCCCTTCTCGCCGGCCTTTTTGGACCGGGCGTCCATCCGCCGGGCCTGGAAGTCGCCGCAGTTGGAGCAGCTCGAGATCTCGCGATAGGTGTTCTGCGACGGCAGCCAGACCTCGAGGTCAAAGGTCTTGCGGGCCGAAAAGCCCATGTCGCCGGTGCACAGCAGCATGGTCCGGAACGACAGGCCCAGCTTCTTCAGAATGCCCTCGGCGCAGGCGACCATCCGCTCATGCTCGGCGTCGGATTCCTCGGGCGTGGTGATCGAGACCAGCTCGACCTTGTAGAACTGATGCTGGCGGATCATTCCGCGGGTGTCGCGCCCGCTGGCCCCGGCCTCGGACCGGAAGCTGGGCGTCAGGGCGGTCATCCGCAGAGGCAGCTCTTCCTCGGCGGTGATGGCCTCGCGGACGATGTTGGTCAGCGAGACCTCGGCGGTCGGGATCAGCCAGCGCTCGTCGGTGGTCCGGAACAGGTCCTCGGCGAACTTGGGCAGCTGGCCGGTGCCGAACATGGCGTCGTCCTTGACCAGCAAGGGCGGGCTGATTTCGGTGTAGCCGTTCTCGGTCGTCTGGACGTCGAGCATGAACTGGCCGAGCGCCCGCTCCAGCCGCGCCATCTGGCCCTTGAGCACGACAAAGCGCGAACCGCTCATCTTCGCGGCGGCCTCGAAGTCCATGCCAAGCGCCGCGCCCAGGTCGACGTGATCGCGGGCGTTGTTCAGCCGCAGGGGATCGCCATGACGGCGGACCTCGACGTTCCCGGCCTCATCGGCGCCGGCCGGGGTCTGCGGATCGGGGATATTGGGCAGGGACGTCAGCAGATCGCGAAGCTCGCCGCCGATGCGGGCCTCGACCTCCGCCTGGGCGGTCATCTCGCCCTTCAGCGTCTCGACCTCGGCCATCAGGGCCGCGGCGCCGGCCTCGTCCTTCCTGGCCTTGGCCTGACCGATCAGTTTGGAGGCCTCATTGCGCCGGCTCTGGGCGGCCTGCAGGGCGGTCTGGGCGGCGCGAAGCTGCTCGTCCAGCGCCAGGATCGCCGGGGTCTGCGGCGACAGGCCACGCGAGCTCCAGCCGGCGTCGAAAGCGGCGGGATTGTCTCGGATGGCTTTGATGTCGTGCATGGGTCTTGGCCGGTTGAGGAAAGCGGCTTCTGTCTAGTGCGCGTCGGCAAGGCGGGGAAGCCCTTGGGACCGGCTGACCTCAACCCTTCTTCGAAAAATAGGTCTCGGCCTGCGCCGGGAAGGTCCGCGCCTTGACGTCGGCGGCGTATTTCGCCGCCGCCTCGCCGATCTCGCCCCTCAGGTCGGCGTAGCGGCGCACGAATTTCGGGGTCCAGTCGAACAGGCCAAGCATGTCGTCGGTGACCAGGATCTGGCCATCGCAGCCGGCGCTGGCCCCGATGCCGATGGTCGGTTGCGGAATGGCGGCGGTGATCTCCCGGGCCAGCCCTTCGGCCACCCCCTCGACCACGACCGCGAAGGCGCCGGCCTCGGCCGTGGCGCGGGCCTCGGCCAGGATCTTCGCCCGGCCGTCCTCGTCGCGCCCCTTGGCCTTGAAGCCGCCGTCGACCAGAACCGCCTGGGGCCGCAGCCCGACGTGGCCCATCACGGGAATGCCGCGCTGGACCATGTAGTGGATGGTGTCCGGCACCGTCGGACCGCTCTCGACCTTCACGGCCTGGGCCCCGGTCTCCTTCATGATCCGCGCCGCGTTGTCATAGGCCGCCTCGGCGCTGCCCTCATAGGAGCCGAAGGGCATGTCGACCACGACCATGGCCCGGCGCGAGCCGCGCATGACCGCCTGGCCGTGCAGGATCATCATCTCCATCGTCACCCCGACGGTGTTGGGCAGGCCGTAGACCACCATCCCGACGCTGTCGCCAACCAGCAGCAGGTCGCAGTGATCATCGAGGATCGCCGCCACCGGGGCGGTGTAGGCGGTGAGGCAGACAATGGGATCGCCGCCCTTGCGGGCGGCGATATCCGGCGCCGCGAGACGCCGGACGCTTTCCTGACGATGCGAAGACAGAACTAGAACTCCTGGGTGGCCCGGGTAATGGCGAAGCCAAGGGCTGTAACACCCAGGGCCGCCGTCATCCACAGCACTTCAGGACTGACCGGCAGGGCGCCCATGTTGGAGCTCGCCGAAACCACCTGATGCCAGACCTTGCCGGCCATGCTGGCCTGTTCGGAGGCCTCGACCCCGGCGGCCTTCAGGAAGATCCCGGCGCCCATCAGCTGGCTGGCGCCGAACAGACCGGCGACGACGCCGGCGGCGCCGATGAACAGACGGCGGATCGACCAGCCGCGCTCGAGCCGGGATTCGACCTTGCGGGCGAAGCCTTCGGCGTCCTCGAAATACGGCGGCTCGGCGAACAACCGGTCCAGCCGGGTTTCAAACTCAAGATCAGACATGACCCTGCCTTTCCGCATCGCGCCCCGCGCCTTCAGCAGGCGCAAGTCGGAGCCGGAGTTTATCCAAACCACGTTTGACATGGGACTTCACCGTTCCCAAGGGGGCGCCGATGGTTTCCGCCGCTTCCGCGTGAGAAAGTCCAGCGCCGTAGCATAAAGACACACACAAACGTTCCTGTTCGGACAGGCTCTTCATGGCCTCGTCCAGATCGATGCGGCGGGCGGCCGAGATCTCGCCGCCGTGCCCTTCGTCGTCAGCCTCGACTTCCTCGGTCATCCGGCTGTCCTTGCGCCAACGGCGGACATAGAGCCGGGCGGCGATCCGTTTGACCCAGGCGGCGAATGCGCCCTCGCCCCGGAACTCCGCGATCCGCTCGAAAGCGGTCAGGAAGGCGTCCTGGGCGATGTCGTCAGCGGTGGAGGCCTGCGCCCCCATCCGCCTCAGCAGGCCCCGGACGGCCGACCCATGGCGACGAACCAGTTCGCCGAAGGCCGCCCGGTCGCCCGCCGCCGCGAGGGCGGCGAGCTCGACATCATGCAGTCCTGTGACAGCCCTTGATGGGGCCATTGCGAAGTCTCCCCCTCGCTGTTCAGCGCCAGCTCGGGCCTACTTGCCCTTGTTGGGGTTGAAGAAGCTGAGGACGATGTAGGCCAGGCCGATGATCACCGGGATGCCGGCGATGCCGATCAGCGGGTAGTAGGCGTCCGCGCTCTCGTAGCTGACCATGAACCCGAACAGGCCCAGGCCCGCCCCGATCGCGACCCAGATGACCCCGGTGCGAATGTCGTTCAGCGCCGTCGGCTGCGACTTCACCGGCTTGGTCATCGCCTCGATCATTTCCTGCGGCACCGGCTGACCCTTGTCGATGGCGCTGCGCAGGGTGGCCTGCATCTCGCGACGTTCCTGGCTCTTCAGGTAGGACGGCACGATCACTATGGCCGCGATCATCGCGAAGAAGACAATGGGGATCCAGACTTCCATCAGTTAGCTCCTTGGAAACTTGCATGACGCCGCGCCTTGCGTGCGCCTTATGACCATGAGAGGCGCCGAGGGCGGTGTTCGGATGCGGCGGGGCGCATGAATAGTTCGTAAGGCTCAGGCCTTGCGCAACAGGCGCTCGCCGAGCGCGACCAGACTGAGGGTCGCGACCAGCAGTCCGGTCCCGGTCAGCAGCGATTGCGACAGCGGCTCCAGCGCCGTGGCCAGGATCGGGGCCGTCGCCCACAGCACCACCCCGCCGCTCACCGCCAGGCCGGCGCCGGTGACCAGGGCCCCGACCAGCTCCCGCCGCGCGACACGCTCCATGACCGCGGCGTTGAAGGCCGGCTCGGCCACCGGCGGGCGGCCGGCGTCGAAGAAGGCCGCGAGCTTTTCATCAGGCGTCATCGGCGCGGTCATGAGCAGGCTCCCAGTTCAGCAAGCAGTCTATCGCGTCCCCGCGTCACATGCGACTTCACCGTCCCCAGCGGCAGGCCCAGGGTTTCGGCGGCCTCGGCATGGGACCAGCCTTCTCCCAGGCACAAGGCCACCGCCGCCCGTTGATCGGCCGGAAGCGCCGACAGGGCCTTTTCCAGCGCCAGGCGATCTTCCGGCGCCAGGCCGGCGGAGGTTTCCAGATCCCGGGCCTCGACCCACTGACCGCCGCGCCGCGCGGCCCGTTGACCCGAACGCGCGGCCGACAGGGCCTTGCGGTGCGCAATGCCGAACAGCCAGGGGCGAAATCCCGCATCGTCCTTCAGCCGCCTCAGGCCGGTCCAGGCAGCCACAAAGGCATCCTGGGCCACATCGTCGGCATCAACCCAGTGGCCGTGAGAACGGCGAAGAAAGCTCCGCAGGGCCTGCTGGTGGCGGTCCACCAGCCGGGCGAAGGCGGCTTGGGACCCGTCCCTCGCCGCCCGCACCAGGGCGGCGTCCATCAGTCACGCCGGGTGGTCAGGGTCGTGACCAGCGAGGCCAGGCACAGGGCCGTCATCACAAAGGTCACGATCACGAAGGCCTCGCCGGCGCCGTAGATGTCCTGAAAGCTGGCGTAGCCGAAGCCCACCGCCATCACCCCGAACAGCACCACCGAATACCAGCCGCCGTTGCGGCCATAGCGGTAGTAGCGGCGACGGCGGCGGCGGCTGGCGCGGTCGTCGCCGTCATCGTCGTCGAAATCATCGGCAACCGCGTCGCGCCCACCCAGCCGCTTCATCAGTTCGGCCGGCGGCTCCTGGCCCTTGTCGGCATAGGTCTTGATCAGGTTCAGGGTGTCGCGATGCCGTTGATAGCGCAGAATCTGGTCCACCGACCCGGCCACGAACCAGGCCAGCGGGAACAGCAGCCACCAGTAGGAACGGAACAGGTCTTCCATCGTCAGGATCCTCCAGCCCGGGGCGATCATCGCCCGGTTTTGCAGGATAGTCGCCGCCGAAACCCGTCCTGGATGCAGGGGCGGTCAAAATATTCGCGCCGCGGCCGCGGCCATCGGCTTCAGCCCAGCGCGGCGGCGTAGCGCTCCGGCTTGAAACCGACCAGCAGCGGCTCGGCGCCCTCCAGCACCGGCCGCTTGATCATGGACGGCTGGGCCGCCATCAGGGCGATGGCCCGATCCTCGTCGAGATCCTGGCGGTCGGCCTCGGGCAGCTTGCGGAAGGTGGTCCCGGCCCTGTTCAGCAGCACCTCCCAGCCGACCTCGTCGCACCAGGCCTTCAGCCGCTCCGCCGTGACGCCCAGCGCCTTGTAGTCGTGGAAGTCATAGGCCTGACCGTGTTCGTCCATCCAGCGGCGGACCTTGGCGACCGTGTCGCAATTCTTGATCCCGTACATCTTCATGGCGCGGCTCCCGGTGGCGAGCGGCCCTGATAGCGCGGCGGCGGGCGGATGGTCGACCCGATTTGGAACGGTGCGGCGTCTCGCCCGTTCCCTTCGCGACTTTCGGTGCAACTCCAGCTGCAGATGACATCATGACCCACGGCCTGTCCCAACCACAGCGGGGGGCGTTCGCCTCCGGCTATCTGATCACCCTCGGCGTCATCCTCGCCCTGATCGGTCTGGTTCTGGTGGTGGGCGGGGCGAAGCTGATCTCGGTCGGGGGCTCGCCCTACTACCTTCTCGCCGGCATCGGGCTCGTGGCCTCCGGCGTCCTGATCGCGCTGAAGCGAATGCTCGGCGCCTGGATCTATGTCGGCGTCTTCGTCGTCACCGTGCTTTGGGCGCTGTGGGAGGTCGGGCTGCAGGCCTGGCCGCTGGTTCCGCGGGTGGTGGCGCCGATGGTGCTGCTGGCGCTGGTCGCCGCCGCCATGCCGCTGCTGAAGGCCGGACGGGCCGGACGCGCCCCGGCGCTGGCCACCGGCGGAGGGCTGCTGGCGGTTCTGGTCATCGGCGTCATCGCCGTGAACATCGCCAATCCCCGCCCGGACGCGGCCCTGATGCCGTCCGTCAGCCAGAGCGGAAGCGGCGCCAACGCCGGCGTCGACTGGACCGCCTATGGCGCCACCTACGGCGCCCGCCGCTATTCCACCCTCACCCAGATCACGCCGCAGAACGTCAGCGAGCTGAAACGCGTCTGGGTCGCCCACACCGGCGATCTGCCCAGCAAGAAGGCCAAGGGCAAATACGGGGCCGAGACCACGCCGCTCAAGGTCGGCAACCGCCTGTATCTGTGCTCGGCCAAGAACATCCTGATCGCCCTGGACGCCGCGACCGGCAAGGAAATCTGGCGGCATGACCCCAAGGTCTCGGACAACTGGATCCCCTACACCGCCGCCTGCCGCGGGGTGAGCTACTTCTCGGTTCCGCAAGGCGCCGCGCCCGCCGGCGCCGCGCCGGAAACGACCGCAGCCTGCGCCAATCGCATCATCGAAGGCACCCTGGACGGCCGGCTGATCGCCGTCGACGCCGCCGACGGCAAGCCCTGCGCCGGCTTCGGCGACAACGGCCAGGTCGATATCAAGGTCGGCATGGGCAAGGTGCATCCCGGCATGGTCTCGATGACCGCGGCCCCGACCATCGTGCGCGGCGTCATCGTCACCGGCCAGCAGGTGCTGGACGGCCAGGACCGCTGGGCCCCCTCGGGCGTCATCCAGGGCTTCGACGCCGTCACCGGCGAGCCGAAATGGGCCTGGGACATGAAGCAGCCCGACATCGGCCCGGCCCCGAAGGACGGCAAGACCTTCTCCCGCGGCACCCCCAACATGTGGACCACCGCCTCGGCCGACGAGGAGCTGGGGTTGGTCTATATCCCGCTGGGCAACTCGGCCGCCGACTATTTCAGCGGCACGCGCTCGCCGGTCGAAAACCAGTATTCCTCCTCGCTGGTCGCCCTCGACGCGACCACCGGCAAGCCGGCCTGGTCGTTCCAGACCGTGCACAAGGACGTCTGGGACTACGACCTCGGCTCCCAGGCCACCCTGATCGACTATCCGGCCAAGACCGGTTCGATCCCGGCGCTGGTGCTGCCCAGCAAGCAGGGCGACATCTACATCCTCGACCGGCGCACCGGCCAGCCGCTGACCGGCGTCGAGGAGCGGCGCGTGCCCGGCGGCGGCGTCGAGCCGGACGAGCGCTCGCCGACCCAGCCGTTCTCGCTGTTCCACAACCTGCGCCGGCCGGACCTGACCGAGCGGTCGATGTGGGGCATGTCGCCGATCGACCAGATGATCTGCCGCATCCAGTACCGCGAGGCGTCCTACAAGGGCTTCTACACGGCCCCGACCAGCGACAGGCCGTGGATCGAGTATCCTGGCTACAACGGCGGTTCCGACTGGGGCGGCGTCGCGGTGGATCCGGTGCGCGGCCTGATCGTCGCCAACTACAACGACATGCCCAACTACAACCGCCTGATTCCCCGCAAGGTGGTCAACGAGAAGGGCTGGATCCCGCGCAACCAGATGAAGCCGGACCAACTGAAGGCCGGTCCCGAAGGCGCCGGCGATCCTCAGGTCGGCGTTCCCTACGGCATCCAGGTCAACGCCGGCTGGCGGATGCCCTTCACCGGCCTGCTGTGCAAGGCCCCGCCCTATGGCGGCATCCGGGCCATCGATATCCGCACCGGCAAGACCCTGTGGGACCGGCCGCTGGGCACGGCCCGCAAGAACGGCCCGTTCGGCATTCCCTCGATGCTGCCGGTCAACATCGGCACGCCCAACAACGGCGGGTCGGTGGTTACCGCCGGCGGTCTGATCTTCATCGCGGCGGCGACCGATGACCTGATCCGGGCCATCGATATCCGCACCGGCAAGACCGTCTGGCAGGACACGCTTCCCGCCGGCGGCCAGGCGACGCCAATGACCTATTCGGTCGGCGGCAAGCAGTATCTGGTGATCATGGCCGGCGGTCACCACTTCATGGAAACCCCGATCGGCGACGAACTGGTCGCCTACGCCCTGTCGCCGGAAACCTGATCCGGCGCCACACGGCAGCAACGGCGCCGTCCGCCCGGGCGGCGCCGTTGGCATGCAACCGACGGCGCCGATGGTCGTTGATCTGGCATGAGGCTGTTGGGACATTCGATCATTCTGCTGGCCGCGGTCTGCGCGACCGCCGCTTCGGCCCAGACGGCCGCGCCCCCCGCGGCCTCGGCCGTCCGCCTGGCGCCCGCCGATGGCCGGCTGCAACCGCTTATGACCCGTCCCGGAGCGAGCGATCGGTTCTCGTCCGACTTCGATTCCGCTCCGTCTTTCGAAGTGCGCTGGCGTGACGAGGGCGGCGACTGGAACCTCTCCGCCGCCAGCCGGCTGGTGGAGGAGTCTCGCGCCAATGCGGCCGATTTCCAGACCCCCGGATTGTTCGAGACCGAGGCCGCGCTGGTCCGCAAGGTCGGCGATTTCCGTATTGGCGCGGCAGGCTATTCCGCACGGCAAGTCGGCGACAAGGGCAGGCAGGCGCCAAAGCTTGGGCCCATGCGGTGGCAAGGGAGCGCGGTCGGACCGGTCGTCGGCTATGACACCGAGGTCGGCGGCAAGCCGGCCACCGTCTCGCTGCGGTGGTATCGCGAGATCGACGCGCCGGGCGAAAACGGCGACACCATTTCCGCCGCCTTTAGCCTGCGCTTCTGATCACTCGGGCCGGGCCGGAATCTTCAGGCCCCGCTGAACCGCAGGGCGCGCCAGACCCCTCTCCAGCCAGGCAGGAACCTCGACCAGAGCGTCATAGTCGACCAGTGCGGCGGCGCCATAGAAGCCGATCAGATTGCGCACCCAGCCGAGCATCGCGACATCGGCGATGGTGTAGTCGTCGCCCATGATCCAGTCGCGGCCGTCCAGACGCTGTTCCAGCACGCCCAGCAGCCGTTTGCTCTCGGCGGCGTAGCGGTCGCGAGGTCGTTTGTCCTCGTAGTCCCGCCCGGCGAACTTGTGGAAAAAGCCCAGCTGGCCGAACATCGGACCCGGCCCGCCCATCTGCCACATCACCCACTGCAGGGTCTCATAGCGCGCGGCCGGATCGGCCGGCAGCAGCTTGCCGGTCTTCTCGGCCAGATAGACGAGGATGGTGCCGGACTCGAACAGGGCCAGCGGCTTGCCGCCCGGACCATCGGGGTCGAGGATCGCCGGAATCTTGCCGTTTGGATTCAGCGACAGGAATTCCGGGGTGTGGCTTTCGTCCTCGCCGATATCGACCAGATGCGGCTCATAGGGCAGGCCGATCTCTTCCAGCATGATCGAAACCTTGACCCCGTTGGGCGTCGGCAGGCCGTAGAGCTGCAGGCGATCAGGGTGCTTCGCCGGCCAGCGGCGGGTGATCGGAAAGGCGGAGAGATCGGTCATGGGAAGGTCCGGATGTCGACGAGGGTCGGTCATCAGATAGGCAGCCGCCCGGCGGGCAGAAAGGCCGCGCCCTTCCGCTATTCCTTCAATCCCGCGACCCGTTCCAGGGCCGGGGTCAGGAGACCAGGAAAGGCCGTCGCCAGCCGGATGGCCAGGTTTCTCGCGGTGATGGCCAGCGGATGATGGGCCTGGGCGGCCGAGAGGGCGCGCTCGCTGAGCCGGATCCAGCGTCGGCCAACCGGCCGACGCTCGGCCGAGTAGCCGTCCAGGGCGTTGCCCGCCAGCCGACGCGCGAAGGCCGCTGCGTCCTCGATCCCCAGGTTCATGCCCCGGGCGCCGATCGGCGAATGGACATGCGCCGCGTCGCCGCCGAGAAACACCCTGCCGCTCTGATAGCTCGACGCCTGCCGGACCGGCAGGGCGAAGATGTCGGATCGCAACAGGCGGTCGATGCGATAGTCGCCCGGTATCCGCGCCATGGCCTCGGGGGTGTTGGACACCGCCCGGAAGCGGCCTTCGCCGACCGGAATGATGAAGCCGACGTCGCCGCTGGCATGGAAGAAGACCTGCGCCTGATCCGGCGCGTGGGCCCAGTTGCTGATCTGGACGTCGGCGATGCTCCACCGCCGGCGATGGTCATAGCCATCGAACGCCAGCCCGGCCGCCTGCCGAACCCGGCTGTGCACGCCGTCGGCGCCAAACACATAGTCGAAGCCTGTGGTTTGCCGGCCGGAGCGGCCCTCGGTCACGGCGGCGATCCTGTCGCTCCCCAGGTCGAGATCGATCAGCCGGACGCCCCACTCGACCGCGACGCCGGACCCCGCCAGCGACCGGTCCATCACCGTCTCCGTCCGGCTCTGCGGCAGGGACAGCAGGAAATTGTAGCGATGGGCCAGCGCCCCGAAATCGACGGCGCCGATCCGCCGACCTTCATAATGGACCTGCCCGCCCTTCACCCTGATCCCTTCGGCCAGCAGGGCCTCGGCGACGCCGGAAGGGCCCAGCAGATCGAGGCTGCGAGGACTGATGCCGACCGCCTTGCTCAAGGGCGTCGGGCCGTCGTCCTGGTCGATCACCCTGGGCCGAAACCCCAGCCGCGCCAGCTCGACGGCGGCGGTCAACCCGGTGGGACCGGCCCCGACAATCAGGATGCTGGGCAGGACCTGAGACATGGCGGCAGTCTAGTCGCGCCTGCCGCCGACCGCATCCCTGTTCGGCCGCCGACGGCGTCCGGCGCGGCCGCGTCGTTTGAGGTCGACATCCTCAGGGCCTATGATTGAAGCGGATCACCGGATCGGCCCTCTCGCCGCCGGGCGTTCGCCTCGCCGCTCCTGTCCCGCGGAGCGCCTGCCCGCACCCGGCCCGACGGGATGACCGCCGCAGCGCACAGCAAAGGGACACATCATGAGAATCGCCATCAGCGGCGCCGGGGTCGCCGGCCCGACCCTGGCGTGGTGGCTCGCCAGGGCCGGGCATGACATCACCCTGATCGAAAGCGCCCCGGCATTCCGGGCCGGCGGCTATGTCATCGACTTCTGGGGCGTGGGCTACTCGGTGGCCGAACGCATGGGGCTTCTGCCCCGGGTTCTGCGCGCGGGCTACCATTTCGAGTCCCTTCGGCTGGTTGACGACAAGGGCCGCAAGGTCGGCGGCTTTTCCACCAGGCCCCTGCGCCGGCTGACCGGCGAGCGCCTGACCAGCCTGCCCCGTGGCGACCTCGCGCAAATCATCTTCGATGACCTGGGTGGCCGGGTCGAAACCCGGTTTGGCGACAGCATCACCGGCGTGGACCAGGGGCCCGACGCGGTGCGGCTGACCTTCGACCGCTCGACGCCCGGTGCGTTTGACCTGCTCATCGGCGCCGACGGCCTGCACTCCAATGTAAGGCGACTGGTGTTCGGCCCCCAGGAGCGGTTCGAGAAGGACCTCGGCTATCGCGTCGCCGCTTTCGAGACCGTTGGCTACCGGCCGCGCGACGAACGGGTCTACCTCGCCCATTCCCCACCGGGACGCCAGATTGCGCGCTTCGCCCTGGATGGCGACCGCACCGTCTTCATGCTGGTCTTCGGCGCCGAACTGATCGACGGTCCTGAGCCCCGCTCAGCCGAGGCGCAAAGGGCGGTCCTGCGCCGCATCTATGGCGAGGTGGGATGGGAAGCGCCGGCGATCCTCGACGCCATGGAGGCCGCGCCGGATCTCTATTTCGACCGGGTCAGCCAGATCCGCATGGACCGCTGGTCAGAGGGCCGGGTGATCCTGCTGGGCGACGCGGCCTCCGCCGTCTCGCTTCTGGCGGGAGAAGGCACGGGTCTGGCGATGACCGAGGCCTATGTTCTGGCCGGCGAACTCGCCCGCGCCAACGGAGACCATCGTCAGGCCTTCGCGGCGCACGAGGCGCGCCTGCGGCCCTTCATCTCCGGCAAGCAGAAGGCCGCCGAGGGCATGGCGGCGTCCTTCGTGCCCCGCACATCGCTGGGCGTCTGGGTCCGTAACCAGGTCACCCGCCTCATGTCGCTGCCCGGCCTGGCGGGCCTGTTCCTCGGCGGCAGCGTAAAGGACGATTTCGAGCTGCCCGACTACAGGCTCTGAGCCGGCGCCCGGCAGGCCCCGGGGATCATTTCCGGGCGCCGCCCGTTGTCGCGTCACCAATCTTGCCAAGCGAGACGCAAATGATGATCAGGTCCGCCGTCCTGTTGTCGATCACCCTGGCGCTGGCCGCCTGCGGCCTGGCGCCCTCAGCGCCTCCGCCCTCCGGACCCGAGGCCGCGCCCTCCCCGCCCGCGACTGCGGTCAAAAGTCCGTCCGTCGACGCCGGCGAGGCCCCGCCCTCGACCGGCCTGATTTCCTGCGAGACCCAGCTTGGCGTCGGACCGGCCCGAACCCTGGCCGACCAGTGCCGAAACGTCTCGCCCGCCACCCGACCACCGTGCAACATCGCCAACAGCTGCGCCCTGATCCGCGACGAGATCGCCCGAGGCTGCGGTCTGCTGGGCGATGACGCCGCCAGGGCCGGCTGCGCCGTCGATCCCCGCGGGGCCGAGGGCGCGGCCGATGTGGTCCGGCGCTATTACGAGGCGCTCAACGCGCGCGACTACGCCACCGCCTATAGCCAGTGGCGCGCTGACGGCGAGGGCAGCGGCAAGACCTTCGCCGACTTCAGCGCCGGTTTCGCCCATACCCGTTCGACGGTCGTCACGCTCGGTTCGGCCGGGGATGTCGAAGGCGCCGCGGGATCCCTCTATGTCACCATTCCGGTCACCGTCGACGCGGTCCTCGATGACGGAACCCGCCAGCGATTCAAGGGCAGCTACGACCTGCGCCGGGTCAATGGCGTCGATGGCGCGACGCCGGAACAGCTGCGCTGGAAACTCGCCTCCGCGACCCTGAAATCCGCCGACTGATCAGGCCGGCCCCGCCGAAAGCCGACGGGGCGGTGAAACGTTGTCCGTCCGGCGCGCGTTCGGATGTCGGATGCCCGAACCGAAAGCCTTGCACCGTCGCAACAGGCGAGGGCCCCGGCGGTCGTGCGCCATCCCGCCACCGTCGCCCCGGACCCTCGCGAAAGGACCCTGACCATGCCGCCACCGCCCAACCTCGATCTGTCGCGGCGCGGCGTTCTCGCCACCGGGGCCGCGACCGCGGCCGTCGCCGCCGCGCCCGCCGGCGCTGCTCAGGGAAAACCCGCCATGACCGCTGATCCCGCGCCGCTTCCGGTGTCCCTTGAGGTCAACGGCAAGGTCCGCGACCTGTCGCCGGACGCCCGCACCACCCTGCTTGACGCCCTGCGCGAGCATCTGCATCTCACCGGGACCAAGAAGGGCTGCGATCATGGCCAGTGCGGCGCCTGCACGGTGCTGGTCAACGGCGTCCGTATCAATTCCTGCCTGACCCTGGCCGTCATGCACCAGGGCGACAAGGTCACCACCATCGAGGGGCTGGGCGCGCCGGACGCTCTGCATCCTATGCAGGCGGCCTTCATCAGGCACGACGGCTATCAGTGCGGCTATTGCACGCCGGGCCAGATCTGTTCGGCCGTGGCCACCCTCGACGAGATCAAACGCGGCGTTCCCAGCCACGTCTCGGCCAGCCTCACCGACAAGCCCCGCGCCACCAACCTCGAGATGCGTGAGCGGATGAGCGGCAACATCTGTCGCTGCGGCGCCTATTCCAATATCGCCGAGGCCATGGCCGAGATCGCGGGAGACGCCGGATGAAGGCCTTCACCTACGAGCGCGCCGCCTCCGCCCCGGACGCCGCGGCCAGGGCCGCCTCCACGCCGGGCGCGAAATTCATCGCCGGCGGCACCAATCTGCTCGACCTGATGAAGCTGGAAATCGAGACGCCCGGCCATCTGATCGACGTCAACGGCCTGGGCTTCGACCGCATCGAAAAGACCGATGACGGAGGCCTTCGGATCGGCGCCCTGGTCAGCAACACCGATCTCGCCGCCGACATGACCGTGCGCCGGCACTACGGGGTGCTCAGCCGCGCCCTGCTGGCCGGCGCCTCGGGCCAGCTGCGCAACAAGGCGACCACCGCCGGCAATCTGCTGCAGCGGACCCGTTGTCCCTATTTCTACGACACCAACCAGCCGTGCAACAAACGCACCCCCGGCGCCGGGTGCGCGGCCATCGGCGGCGTTGCCCGGCAGCTTGCGGTGATCGGAACCAGCGACGCCTGCATCGCCACCCACCCCTCCGACATGGCCGTGGCCATGCGGGCGCTCGATGCGACGGTCGAGACGATCACGCCGCGGGGCGAGACCCGCGCCATTCCCATCGCCGACTTTCATCGCCTGCCCGGCGAGACGCCGCACATCGAGACCGCCCTCGCCGCCGGCGAGCTGATCACCGCCGTCACCCTGCCAAAGCCCGTGGGCGGCCGGCATGTCTATGAGAAGGTCCGCGACCGCGCCTCCTACGCCTTCGCCCTGGTGTCGGTGGCGGCCATTGTCCACAAGAACGGCGCGGGCCGCGTCGCCGTCGGCGGGGTGGCGCACAAGCCCTGGAGAAGCGAGGCCGCGGAGGCCCAGCTGCCCGATGGCGCGCGCGCCGTGGCGTCCCGCCTGCTGGCCGACGCCCGGCCGGCGCCCGACAACGCCTTCAAGATCCCGCTCGTCGAGCGAACCCTTGCGGCCATTCTGGATGAAACGAGGGCGGCATGAAGTTCGACACCCCTGCTGGCGACAACCCCATCGACCGCATGACCGTGGTCGGGCGGCCGCACAGCCGCATCGACGGCCCGCTGAAGACCACCGGCCGGGCGACCTATGCCTATGAGCATCATCGCGAGGCGCCGACCGCCGCCTATGGCCACGTCATCGGCGCGGGCATCGCCAAGGGGCGCATCCGGTCGATGGACCTCGGCGCAGCCAGGTCCGCCCCCGGCGTGCTCGGCATCGTCACCGCCAGGGAAGCGGGCAAGCTCGGCAAGGGCGACTACAACACCGCGCCGCTGCTCGGCGGGCCTGAGATCGATCACTATCACCAGGCCATCGCCGTGGTGGTGGCCGAGACCTTTGAGCAGGCCCGCGCCGCCGCCGCCCTCGTCAAGGTCGACTACAACCGCACGCCGGGCGACTTTGATCTGGCCGCCGCCCTCGACAAGGCGCCGGCGCCCGACGAGGACCGGCTCGGCCAGTTCGAACAGGCCTTCGACGCCGCGCCGTTCAAGCTCGACGCCCTCTACACCACGCCCGATCAGAGCCACGCGATGATGGAGCCCTTCGCCACCCTCGCCGCCTGGGACGGCGACCAGCTGACGGTCTGGACCTCCAACCAGATGATCGACTGGGGGCGCGGCGACCTGGCCAAGACCCTGAACATCCCCAAGGACAAGGTGCGGCTGATCTCGCCCTATATCGGCGGCGGTTTCGGCGGAAAGCTGTTCCTCCGCGCCGACGCCCTGATGGCGGCGCTCGGCGCCCGGCTGGTGCAGCGACCGGTCAAGGTCGCCCTGACCCGGCCGATGCTGGTCAATAACTCGACCCACCGTCCGGCCACCCGCCAGCGCATCCGCATCGGCGCAAAGCCGGACGGCGAGATCATCGCCATCGCCCATGAAAGCAGCTCCGGCGACCTGCCGGACGGCGGCCCCGAGACCGCCGTCAACCAGACCCGCCTGCTCTACGCCGGCGCCAACCGCCTGACCTCCCTGCGCCTGGCCGTGCTCAACCTGCCCGAGGGCAACGCCATGCGGGCGCCGGGCGAGGCCTCCGGCATGATGGCGCTGGAAATCGCCATGGACGAGATGGCCGAGAAACTGGGCATGGACCCCATCGCCTTCCGGGTGCAGAACGACACCCAGGTCGATCCGGAAAACCCGGACCGGCCCTTCTCGCAGCGCAACCTGGTTCGCTGCCTTGAGGACGGGGCCCGGCGGTTCGGCTGGGCCCGCCGCAACGCCAGGCCCGCCAGCGTCACCGATGGCCGCTGGCTGGTCGGCATGGGCGTGGCGGCGGCCTTCCGCAACAATCTGAATGTCACCTCCGGGGCCCGCGTCCGGCTGGCGACCGATGGCCGGATCACGGTGGAGACCGACATGACCGACATCGGCACCGGCAGCTACACCATCATCGCCCAGACGGCGGCCGAGATGATGGGCGTGCCGCTCGACCGGGTGACGGTGAAACTGGGCGATTCCAGCTTTCCGGTTTCAGCCGGGTCCGGCGGCCAGTTCGGAGCCGGCAGTTCGACCTCAGGCGTCTACGCGGCCTGCGTCAAGCTGCGCGAGGCGGTCGCCGGCAACTTGGGTCTCGATCCGGCCGAGGCCGTCTTCGAGGGCGGCAAGGTGAAGGGCGCCCGCCGGTCGGCGCCGCTCGCCGAAGCCGCCAAGGCCGGGGAACTCGTCGCGGAGGACGCCATGACCTGGGGCGATCTGGACGAGACCTATCAGCAGTCGACCTTCGGCGGACACTTCGTCGAGGTCGGCGTCGACCGCTACACCGGCGCGATCCGCGTCCGGCGCATGCTGGCCGTCTGTGCCGCCGGCCGCATCCTCAACCCGGTCACCGCCCGCAGCCAGGTCATCGGCGCCATGACCATGGGGGTCGGCGGGGCCCTGATGGAAAAACTCGAGGTCGACAAGCGCCTGGGCTACTTCGTGAATCACGACCTCGCCGGTTACGAGGTGCCGGTCCATGCCGACATCCCCCATCAGGAGGTGATCTTCCTGGACGAGGCCGACGACAAGGTCTCGCCGATGAAGGCCAAGGGGATCGGCGAGCTCGGCCTCTGCGGCGTCGGCGCGGCGGTGGCCAACGCGGTCTACAACGCGACCGGCGTGCGGGTGCGCGACTACCCGGTCACCCTGGACAAGCATCTGGACAGATTGCCCGCCGTCTCCTGACAGGCGTCCCAGGGCTCAGGTCAGGTCAGCTTCGCCAAACGCGAGCCGGGTGAGCCAGTTTCCCTCGGCCAGGTCGTGCTGGACCCCATGGACCGGCGCATCGCCTTCGAACCGCGCCCCCAGGCCGCTCAGGGTGACCGTGCAGCCCGGCGTCGCCAGGGCGCTGCCCTGGATGCGCAAGCTCCCGTCGCAGGTCGCCGGCTCCGCCCAATGGCCGTGGCTCCCCGGCGCGATGGCGAGGTCCAGCTCGAAGATCGACACGCCGTAGACGAGGGCCATGACCGGTGACGATCCCGACGCTGGCGACGGCGTCTCTCCGGTCGCCGATACAATCAACCGGCCGCCGGAGGACTCGGACGCCTGTATCCCCAGCCCGCCGACAACGCCCGAGAAGACCCGCTTCAGCTGGCCGTCGTAGCCGATCGATATGGTGAGGGAGTCTCCGGGCATGAAGGCGCTGCTCTCGCTGAGCGTAAAGGCGCCGCCTGCGGCGTCGCCGTCGAGCAGGATGATCCTCGCTGTCTGGGCCTGGTCCAGAGCGAGCCGGACAGTGATCCCTTCGACCTGGACGCTGCTGTCCAGCACCTTGCCGTTGACCGCGATCTCAAAGCCGGCGATGGCCCCGCCGCGTAACGTTCGTGGCCTGCTCATCTTTCGCCCCTTTCGCGAACCCGCCCTCGACGTCGCGAGGGGCCGCAAGGTCGTTGACAGGTCGCGGATCGACTATGGCCGTCACGTCGGGCGACCGCAATCGCGGGTCCCGGGCGCCCACCGAACGCAACCAAGCGGGACGAGCGTCGTTCACGGAAGATGCCGAACACCTCACTCTTCGCCGTCTCCGCCCTGGCCCTCGCCTTGACCCTGGCCGCCTGCTCCCCCGAACCGAAGGAGCCCGCGCCCGCGCCTTCCGCCACGGGATCGGTCCCGGACTCGCCAGTCCCGCCCCCGGCGACGCCCGCCCCGACCGCGCCGGCGCCGTCCACGCCTGTGCGCTCCGACCGAACCCTTGGCCTCGAGGGCCTCGGCGATCTGAGGATCGGACAGCCCCCGCCGGCCGGGAGTTCATGGGCCGAACGCGGCGCCCAGGAGAGCGACGCCTGCCGCACCATCACCTCTCCGGACTACCCGGGCGTCTACGCCATCGTCGTCGGCGGCAAGGTCCAGCGCATCACCGTCGGCCAGCGCTCCGATGTGAAACTGGCCGAAGGCATCGGCGTCGGCGCGACCGAGGCCGAGGTCAAGTCATGGTTCGGCGGCTTCCGCGAGACGCCGCACAAGTATGAGGCCGCCCCCGCCAAATACCTGACCGCGCCCAACGCGGAGAGCGGCGAGCCCGCCCTGCGCTTCGAGATCGGCCGGGACGGCAAGGTCAAGCTGATCCACGTCGGCATGATGCCGGTGCTGGGTTACGTCGAAGGCTGTTCCTGAGGCGCTTCGACGACCCGGAGCGCAAGCGCCTCGTCGACGACCTTCGCGCCGATGGCCGGCATATTGGCGTCGTTGTGCCGGCGGATCATTTCCGCCGACCAGACATCGGCGCAAACGCTGCGGCGGATGCCCGCGACTCAGGCCCTGGCCTTGAGATGTCGGGCGATCGCCTGGCGCGGCGATCAAAATTCGATCCCGGTCCGAGATGAAAGTCTTCGCCGTGTCGCAGGAAACAGAACAGGCCGCGCCAGTCCCTGGAGGTTTCCTGACCGCGATCAGCAGGCGCTTACAACGCGCGCCGTAAGCGCGGCTGCAATGGCCGTTCCGGCGGATCGGCGCGAGTTGAAGGTCGATCCGATCACAGGAGACGACCATGCAGACTGTACAGCCCCGGCGGTGGGATCCGCTGGTTCAATTGACCCATTGGGGCGTGGCGGCCGGCGTCCTGATCAACGGCGTATTCACCAGGGAAGGCTCCGGGGCGCACCTTTGGGTCGGCTACGGCGTCGCCGCCCTGCTGGCGCTGCGCTGGGTCTGGGGTCTGGTCGGCTCGCCCGAGGCAAGGTTTACGGCCTTTCCCCCCAGTCTCGGCAAAGCCGCGGCCCATGTGCGGGAGATCGCGCGCGGCGAGAAGACCGCGCACCGGTCGCACAACCCCCTCGGCGCGCTGATGGTCTACGCCCTGTGGGCGACGCTCGCCGTCGTCATCGGCTCCGGGATCGCCATGACCGGGCTTCCGGGCATCTCGACACCGGCCCCCGAGGCGGCGTCTACTGGGCAACGGTCGGGTCCGGCCGCCGAGGCGAACGAAGAGGCGAAAGAAGCGGATGACGATGACGCCGACAAGGACGGCGCCGAAGACGGCGCAGGTGGCGAGGGCGACGAACTGATGGAAGAGGTCCACGAGGCGGCGGCGAACCTGCTCTTCGTCCTGGCCGCGCTGCATCTGCTGGGCGTGGCGTTCGAGACGCGGCGCAGCGGCCGGGGAATCCTCATGGCCATGCTGCCGGGCGGACGCAACCGCCGCCCGCGGGAATGAGCCGACGGCCCCCTTTCGGACTTGAGCCCCACGCCGGCCTCATCGCCGGCGTGGTGGTCCTACAGTCCCTCGCCGTGGCCTTCTTCGTCGCCGATGCTGCTGGCGACGTTGTGGCCGAGGGCGTCAGCGCCCACGTCGCCGTCGAAGCGCTCGCGGCGCTGGGCCTGCTGGCCGGCGTCGCGATCGGCCTGCTCCAGCTGCGCGGCCTGCTCGCCGCGGACCGGCGCAAGAGCGCCGCGCTGGCGGTGGCGGCGGGCGCGCTCAGCGAGGTGATCGAGGCGCGCGCCAGGGAGTGGGGCCTCACCCCGGCAGAGGCCGATGTGGCGGTCTTCGCGCTCAAGGGCTGCGACATCGCCGAGATCGCCCGCCTGCGAGAGGCGGCGCCCGGCACGGTGCGGGCGCAGCTGGCGCGGGTCTATCAGAAGGCCGGCGTGAACTCGCGCCCGGCGCTGGCGAGCCTGTTCCTTGAGGACCTGATCGCGGCGCCCTGCGTCACCGCATCGGACCGTCGGGCCGACCCAGCCGCTCCCCAGAGGCCTTGAGCCGCCAAGCTTATGCGCAACGGCTCGAGCTCCCGCGCCGCGTCGCCGGCGTCGTCAAGGGAAGCGGCGCTGATGATCGCCCGAACCTAAACGGGCCATACCGTCAGAAATGACGGCGCCACGCTTTCAAGCCCCTCTGAAAGGCTCAGAAGCATTTCGAGAGAGTTTACTTTTTTGTCAGTGACTTAGAGGGCGTTTCCGAAAGGCCTCGAAAGGACCGGACTATTCCCACTCGATTACTCGAAATCTCTTAGGTGCTTGTTTTTAAGCGCCTTTTTTGTATGCGCGGCCAACTATGCCGATCAGCAAGCCGACGAAATTCTAGTATTCTGAAAACACTGACGATATAGCTCGATGTAAAAACCGCGTGATCACGACATCTTTCGAGATGTATTGACAACGGCGAATACCCGAGAAGCTATCGAAGTACGAGAGTGAGTTACCTCTTTCATATTATCACAAAAGTCGTACAGCTGTAGCGGTCACGCAAGACCGCCAGAGGCCATTCCTCGCGCCGAATGGTTGCACGACGACCAGCGCCTATTTCGGACGGTCCAGCCTGACTCTCAGCGCCCGCAGTAGAGCAGACATGGCACGGGCCCGATGCCCGTTCCATGCACGCACTTCGACTGGGACCGTGGTATTTCTAAGAATCTGCAGGAGCGGCCCACAGACCGTGACGGCATCAACCAACTGTTGATGTTGGTCATACCTCAGGACCCGATCCCAGTCGGCGGGTCGAGATGACACTTGGAAGGCGATACGCTGAAGAGCGCTCAGCGTCTCGAGCGTGAACTTCCTTGTGGCTGGATCTGAAGTGAGGTCCGTGGCCGTGGCCGCCAGAATTTGATGGACTCGATGGGCGAGATCCGAAGCCCAGAACTTTTGAAACTCGTCGGCCAGCAGCTTCCGCCGCTCATGGCGCCGATTCAGGTAGAGCGCCAGAGCCGCCACCGCCGCCCCCAGGAGGACTGCGAAAATGCTCAGCTTCGGCAGAAGGTCGAGAAACTGCGCGGTGGTCATAGCCCGTCTCCTCTCGGTGAGGAGCAAACCTGAACCTTGCCTGAACCGCGAGGCCACGGGTCGGAATACGACAAGTTCCTAGTATGTGCCGGAATCTACGAGTCGGCCGCGATAGGAACAAAGCCTAATAAGTCGGAATTGGTCAGTCTTTCCGGAGGAAAAATTGGACGTACTTTGCGTCAAGCGGGCTGTGCGTAGCGACGATCAGAGACCATCCCTTTCCTTTGGCAAACGACAGTAGGCGGTCTTGGTCGTACCTGGTCGAACTGAGGAGGGTGATGTCTCGGCCGTCCTCGTTCAACGAAATTCTTACTGACATGCTGCCGGCAACATCGCTGAGGCCAGCTTCGTGACCCATGGCTAACGAAATGTCCATCCGACCGTAGAGATCGCTCAGAGACTCCTTGAGGTCAAGATCAGCCATAAGCATTCGCATCGCCGGAGATATGAACTTTCTCATATGCTCGTGATCATATTTCCCTTTTAGGCGACTCTCTACGTCTTGGAACGAGTCTCCTCCAATAGTATCCGCACTTAGTATAAGCAAATCACCCTTATCGCTCATGCTATTTAGAGAAGCGAAGAAAGCGTTCTCGCTTATGTTTCCGATCGTGCCACCAGTTATGCCGAAGAGAACGTTTCCAGTAGACCGAAACGAGGAACCTCGCTCGTGAAGACCGAGCATATCAGCGGATATAATTCCTACATCGACCCGCTCTCCTCCAGGTATCGTTCCCTTCAAGCGGTCGAGGTAACGGAATGAGTTTACCAACATGTATGGGCTGATATCGACAAGTAGATATGTAAGGTATGCGTTCTTTAGACATTGCTGCTGCAGAAGACCCTGAAGAATTACAAGATCCTTTGTTGGCGAACCACCGCCCGCCAGCATGACTACCGTACTAGGAACGTGTTTTTCGATAGCCTCCGTCCATTCCGTCGAATTCGCTAGAGCACGAAGTCCGGTCTTACATATGTCATACGTTGGATACGCTTCCGATCCGACCAAATTGTACCATATTTCCGTCGCGTCTGGCGCGAGGTAATAGTGCTTTTGATCAATCTTCCCTGCCTTTATTCCATCTCGTACAGACTGAAGGACCCCTTCTCTTAAGAACTGCATGGGTGCGAACTGGGGATCCTTGGATTCTGCAAAACGATGGCGTACGGGATCGGCTTGTTTTATCACGGAGTCTTCATCCATGACTAAAGACCGGGGAGCCCTTACAAGCAAGTCGGGAGGCGTCCCATCTTGAATAGAACACAGTGAAGACTTCGCAGCCGCCTGGGAGGCCGCCGGGAGGAGGGCAATAAACGAATCTATGTCCGACGCTATCAGCCTTATGCCCGACACCTCTGGCGGGCAGCCGAGCCTTCGCGCTAGATCGTCGAAGAATCGCACATTTCGCTGGCGCGGGACGTGCCTTCTCCATTTTCGAAACAGACCGGCTATCCGGAGAGATTCTGCTGCCTCGTCGTCGCTGGGATAGACGGCGTCAGTAATGTCGATCAGGCCCACTGCGTTCAACAGCACCTTCAAGACAGCAATCTTTTCGTCCCAATCTGTGATCCCGCTCATCAACCCCGCCCGCCCATTTTAGTTGTGCGGCCGTGAGTAAGAACCCAGACGAGAAAATTTGCTAGCAAGCCGGCAACGAGGCCAGGAAGAGCTTCATTGAGCGTGGCCCCAATGCCTGACAGTTTCCAGGCGATTGCCACTGTTAGGCCTGCAATGATGGATGCGATCAGCGAGAAGTCGTTCTGCTTCCAGCTCAGCAGTCGTATGAGCATCGCCGGCGCGAGCCCCGCGCCCATGAGCGAGACCGAAGATAGCGCCAAGCCGACCACGGTTGCGTTCAGCATGGACGCGAGCGCCATTGTTAGACCGCCCACCACGAGTGTGATCGGCCAAAGGGGTAGACCGACCGTTCCGGCCCGTTGGCCGAAAAGGTCGTGCTTTACCGTCTGAGCCATCGCGACAAGCAAGCTGTTCGATGTGGCCGCTATTGTCGCAAAGACATCGGCTACGATTAGTCCCGTGAGAAGAGGCCCTGCGTAAGTTCTGAAGAAGATACTGAGCCCCATCTCAGGGTCGCCTAGGGCAGGCATGACCCCGCGCAGCATCATCCCGAAGACCGTCATTGCGATCCAAGTGAACTGAACGAAGAGGATGTAAATCCACCAGGCTGCGCGGGTTTCCTCTGGACTTGCTCCGGCCAAGTATCTGGAGACGATTTGCGGTTGGCCCAACCCAAATCCTAGCGAGGCGGCAGCATAGCCAGCGACGAACGCTCCCCCGGCCAACCACGAGGCATTTGGCAAAATCTGCAGGAAGCCCGCGCCGGCGGCTCCAATATTCGCTGCGAACGCGCCACCATCTTGCCTCGCCACGATAATGATCGCGCCGAGAGCTAGAGCAGTCCCGACCACGCGCAAAACTGCCTGAAAGGAATCGGCGTAAACTGAGCCCCTAAACCCCCCAATCGCCGTGTAGAGAACGATGAGGCCTGCGAAAGTCGCCAGCGCCACGTATCCCTCGAACCCAAACGCGCCCTCGAGGAACTTCTCACCGGCAATCCACTGGGCAGCTACATACCCCGTCAGGCAAACGAGAATCACTATGGATGCTAGGATTTGGAGTACCCGCTTGGCGACTGGCCGCATCCCTGCCCCAAGCACGTCCGTCAGTGTAGAGGCGTTCGCCTCCCGGCCAAGACGATTAATTCGGCCTGGAAACAACGTCCAAAACAACATGTCTCCGATCAGCCAAGCAAGGGGAAGCAACAGCCATTGTGCGCCGAACGCGTAGCCAAGACCCACCGCCCCGGTCACCACAAATCCCGAGTTGGCAGTCGCTCCGGCGCTCAGGCCGACAAGCCACTTGTTAAGCCGCTCGCCAGCCAAGCCTTCTGATCGGGAGCGCTTCGCATGTATTCTGCCCAGAAGGGACGCGACAAACGTCGCGGCGAGCGTCGCTACGAATACGGCGACAGATGCATCTATGGGCATGCTGGTCCTCCAAGCTCGGCCACCCGATCAGATTGTCGGGCCCCACCATCCGCGTGAAGGCCACTCTGGGGAACGTTGAGGAAACTGGGTGACCACAGATTTCCGCTTCGTTCCTCCGCCGGCTGATCAGAACGAACAGACCGGTCTGCTTGCAGGTAGAAGCGCTGCGCCCGGATAAACTCAGCGTTGGCCGAGCGGGAACTCCCCAGCAGGCACGCCAAGAACCAATCGACCCATACACATGCGCCAACCGCAGACAGGGTGTAGGAAGAGCGCGGCGGGTTCCGGAACGATAGCGGTCGATCTTGAGCCAGGGGACGTCTTTGACGTCGGCGGCGATCGGCTGTGAAACGCCGGGCTTCCGTACAGAAGTTCCAGGCCCGCCCCCTCCCTTTCAGGCCGGATCGATCAGACCCGTGCGGACCGCCAGCGCGACCGCCTCGATGCGGGTGCGAACGCGCAACTTGGCGCAGACCTTTTCGAGGTAGCTGTCGACCGTTCGCGGCGACAGCCCAAGAATGGCGCCGATGTCGGAGGAGCTCTTGCCGCGGCTGACCCAGGCCAGGCATTCGGCTTCGCGCTGGCTGAGCGCCGGGGGTTCTTCGGGTTTCGGGATGAGTTCCGGATGCATGGAGCATAACCTCATGGTTGCGCCCCACTCCCCGTAAATCGCGTCGGTTTTGCAAGCAACGTCAGAGTCTTGCGGGCTGTCCGCGACTTTCTTGCGGGTCGGGAACTGGCTTCTCCGGTCCGGTTGGACGGCATCGCTTGCGGCCGGTCCCGACGGCGCCTAAACCGACCGCGTCGGGCGCCGTGAGATAGGCGCGGGGCATGAGCCGGGGTTCGCCAATGGCGGAGGCGGCGCTCCGCGGCGAAGTAGCGGGCCTCTCGATCGCAGAGGATTCCAACGCCCGACCCCTCCGCCTTGCGTGTTGATTCCATTTGATTCATGGTCGCCGAGTCGGCGTTCGCGCCGATAGGGGCTTGGAATCCCCTGTGCGATATCAAAACCCAACGACCCGCGCGCCGCGCGGTCGTCGCTTGTCCAGCGGCCGAGCCCGTGCGTCGCACGGCGCAGATCGGCTGAGCTGTCGCGCCCGCGGATTCCGGCCTCGCCCTTGTGGCCGGAGGAGCGTGGTGAGCAACGCCAAGGAGCTGGAGGCGGGAGCAGCGGACAGGCTGGACAGCCTGTTCCGCCGCTATGCGACTTGGCTCGACGGGCGTCTGCGGACCCGGCTCGGGCCGGACGAAGCGGCCGACATGGTCCAGGAAACCTACCTGCGGATCGCCCCCTATGACGGCGACAGCATCCGCCATCCGAAGGCGTTCCTGCTGCGGGTGGCGCTCAATCTCGTGCGGGACGACCGCCGCCGGAGGGCACGCCGCGCCAGATTCCTCGACCAGCAACCGGCGGCCGAAGCCGAGGCCGCTTCGCAGCTGGACCAGGTCCTGCTCAAGCAGATCGTTCTGACCATGCCGCCGCTCTACCGCGACATCTTCGTGTTGAACCGCTTTGGCGGTATGACTTACCCGGAGATCGCCCGCGCGCGAGGGATCAGCGTCAAGACCGTCGAGTGGCGGATGTCGAAGGCGCTCGAACACTGCGCGTCGCGGCTGGACGTTTAGGCGGGACATGATGACGGTCGACGAGGACGCCGACATCCGACGCAAGGAGACCGCTTCCTGGTTCGCACGTCTGAACCAGCGCAAGGTCTCGGCCGCCGACATCAAGGCGTTCAGCGCCTGGCGCCGCGTTCCAGAGAACGCCGAGGCCTACGACCGCATGCAGGCGGTTTGGGAGGCGACCGAGACCCTGGCCGACGATCCTGAGATCGCCGCCCTGACCAAACAAGCCAGAGACGCTGCCTCTGCCCCCGCCCGAGCCCGGGCGCTGTTCTCGGACGTCCTCAAGCCGCTGGGCGCGGCCGGCGCTCTGGTGGCCGTGCTGGTCGTCGGCATCGCCGTCTGGAGCCTCTCGCGGCCGACGCCATACGCGACCGCGATCGGCGAGCAGCGCACGGTGCGGCTCGACGACGGCTCGCGGATCACGCTCGACACCGCTTCCAAGGTCGAGGTGCGCTTCGGCCGCGACCGGCGATCGGTCGTGCTGGTCGAGGGCCAGGCCCTCTTCGACGTCGAGGGCGACGCGGACCGGCCGTTCGTGGTCACCGCCGGCGACACGCGGGTGACGGCGCTCGGCACGCGCTTCGACGTGCGCCGCCTCGGCTCCGGGGCCCGGGTCGTTCTCATCGAGGGCCGCGTGGCCGTGCGGGACGGCAAAGGAGCCGATCGGTCCTGGTCGCTGGCGCCGGGGCAGCAGGTCCTGACCGCCGCCTCGCGCCCGGCGGTCGCCGTCGTCGACGTGCCGACGGCGACGAGCTGGGCCAGCGGCCGCCTGACCTTCCAAGAGACGCCGATCGGCGAGGCCGTCGCCGAGGTCAACCGCTACAGCCCGCGCCCGATCGAGCTGCAGGCGAACGAGTTCGCCGCCATCCGGGTGAGCGGCGTTTTCGACACCGGCGACGTCGATGGCTTCGTGGCCGCCCTGACCGATCTCTATCCCCTGCGGGCGACCCGCTCGGCGGACGGGAGCATCATCCTCTCGGACGGCGCCTCAAAATAAATCGCCTACGGACTTAGGGGGCCCCGCGCGCCCGGTCGTCTCTTCCCCAACCCGCATGACGACGGGTAGAAAACAGGGGGAAGACCATGCGTATCGGTTTGAGTTCATCCGCGCTGGCCGCGTTGCTTTTGGCCTCGGCGCCGCCCGCCTTCGCACAGGCCGCGCAGGAGGCCGCCCGGCGCTACGAGATCGCGCCCGGCCCGCTGGACCAGGCGCTGCCGGCCTTTGCCCGGCAGAGCGGCCAGCAGATTCTCTATCCGGCCGCCCTCGTCGCCGGGCGCCGGTCTCCGGGGCTGAGCGGAACCCACACCCCCGAAGCGGCCCTGGCGGCGGTGCTCAAGGACTCGGGCCTCGCCTGGCGCCGCAGCCGCCCCAACGTCTTCGTCGTCTACGACCCGGCCGCGCGGGCCGAAGGCGCCGCGCCGGAGGCCGAGCCCACTATGCTGGACGAGGTGGTGGTGACCGGCAGCCTGATCCGGGGCGTGGCCGACGGCCCCTCCCCGGTCGTCATCGTCACCCGCGAGGAGATCGATCGCGGCGGCTACGCCACCGTCGCCCAGGCCCTCGCCGCCCTGCCGCAGAATTTCGGCGGAACCGCCAATGAAGGGGCCCTGCAGAACGGGGCCGACCGCAGCGCCACCAACGGCACCTTCGCCTCGGGCGTCAACCTGCGCGGTCTGGGCAGCGACGCTACCCTGGTGCTGGTCAACGGTCGCCGGATGGCCGGCACCGGCGCCATGGGCGACTTCGCCGATGTCTCGACCCTGCCGACCAGCGCCATCAAGCGCATCGACGTGCTGCTGGACGGGGCCTCGGCCCTGTACGGCGCCGACGCCGTCGGCGGCGTCGTCAACATCATCCTGCGCGACGACTACGACGGCGCCGAGACCCGGGTCCGGGTCGGCCAGACCGCCGACGGCGCCAGCGACGAGTTCCAGTTCGGCCAGACCTTCGGTCGGCGCTGGTCCTCGGGCGGCCTGCTCGGAACCTATGAGTTCTACGAGCGCGGCGCCCTGCCCGTGTCGGAACGGCGCCTGGCCGGCGACGCGGACCTACGATGGCGCGGCGGTTCCGACCGCCGGCTCAACTACGCCAGCCCCGGCAACATCGTCGTCTTCGATCCGGTCAGCGGCGGCTATGTTTCGGCCTACGCCATCCCCGCCGGCCAGAACGGGACGGACCTGGAGCCCGGCGACTTCCTCGCCGGCCAGACCAATCTGAGCAACCAGCGGCTCGGCATGAATGTCCTGCCGCAACAGACCCGCCACAGCCTGTTCGCGGCGCTGCGGCAGAATCTCGGGGCGCGGGTCGTGCTCTCCGCCGACGCCCGCTACGGCCTGCGCGAATATGAGACCGTCTCGACGCCGCTGGCCACCCTGTTGACCGTCAACGGCGGAAATCCGTACTTCGTCTCCCCGACCGGGGCGAGTTCGCACACCATCGCCTATTCCTTCGAGGACGACCTGCCCAATCCCGAGATCACCGGCGAGGCCGAAAGCTTCGGCGCCTCGGTCGGGGTCAAGGTCGACCTCTTCGATGACTGGCGGCTTGACGCCTATGTCGCCTACGCCTCGGAGGCGGGCGAGAACCGCACCCGCGGCACGCTGAACTCGACCTTCCTGCGCGAGGCCCTGGGCGCCATCGCCGACAACCCCGCCACCCCGTTCAGCGCCCCGCGCGACGGCTATTTCAATCCGTTCGGCGACGGCGGCGGCAGCCCGGCGGCGGTGCTCGCCTTCATCAGCTCGGGCCGCACCGCCACCTTGAGCGAAACCAGCGTCGCCTCGGCCAATCTGCAGGTCGACGGGACCGTCCTCACCCTGCCCGGCGGTCCGCTCCGGCTCGCCGCGGGGCTCTCCTTTCGCGAGGAGACCTTCTGGCGTCGCAATGACAGCTTCACCTCGGGGGTGACGCCGACGACCGGCGTCCCCACGGACTCGAGCCGGCGGGTGGCGGCCGTGTTCGGCGAACTGCGCATCCCGCTGTTCGGGGCCGACAACCGCCGGCCCGGCTTCGAGCGGCTGGAGCTGTCGATGGCGGCGCGGTTCGAGGACTATGAAGACATCGGCCAGACGACCAGCCCCAAGATCGGGGTCGTCTGGGGGCCGACCGGAGACCTGACCCTGCGCGCCAACTACGGCGCCTCCTACCGGGCGCCGGCCCTGCGCGAGCTCAATGACGCGGCGCGGGCCAGCCCGACCTTCCTGCCGCGCGGCTCGCAGCAGGTCCTGTCGATGATCCTCTACGGCGGCAACCCGGACCTGGAGCCGGAACAGGCCGACACCTGGACCTTGGGCGCGGAATATCGGCCCGCCTTCATCGACGGCCTGCGCCTCAGCGCCAACTGGTTCCGGACCGACTTCGACAACCGGATCGGCCAGCCGACCTTCGAGAACATCCTCACGGCCCTGACCGACCCGGCCCTGTCGCCGTTCATCCAGCTGGTCGATCCGCTCAACAACGCCGACGACCGGGCCGCCGTCCAGGCCATCCTCGACCTGCCGACCACCGGCTTCGCCGACGCCTTTCCAGCGACGTCCTATGGCGCGATCGTCGACGCCCGCTACGTCAACACTGCCCGCGTCGAGGTCGAGGGCGTGGACGTCAGCGCCGGCTACGATTTCGAGGTCGGGGCCAACGCCTTCGACCTGAACCTGGCCTTCTCATATCTCGGCCGGTTCGACAGCCAGGCCACGCCCAAGTCGGCGGCCGTGTCTCTGCGTAACCGTCCCAACTATCCGGTCGGGCTGCGCGGCCGGGGCACGGTGGCCTGGTCGCGCGGCGACTGGGGCCTGTCCTCCTCGGTCAACTATGTCGATGGCTACGAAGACCTGGCCGGCGCCCGGATCGACGCTTGGGTCACCCTGGACCTGCAGGTCCGCTATGAACCGCAGTCCGGCCCGTTGCAGGGCACGACCATTGCGCTCAACGTCCAGAACGCCTTCGACCGCGACCCGCCCTTCTACAACGCCCCCGAGGGCATCGGCTACGACGCGGCCAACACCAACGTCATCGGCCGCTTCATCTCGCTGCAGCTGACCCGGGCCTGGTGATGCGCCGCATAGTGGGTTGCGGGTTGGCCGTCGCGCTGCTGGCGACGGCGGTCCCGGTCATGGGCCAGGCGCGGGCGCCGGTCACCCTCGAGGCCCTGCTGGGCCAGGAAAGCCTGGGGTCGGTGCGGATCAGCCCGGACGGGCGCTGGATCGTGGTCGAGCGCCGGGCCGCCTGGTCATCGGCGGCGACCTACCGCTTCGGGCTGATGACCTCGCACCTGCTCAGCGGGCTAGAGGTCCACACGCCGGCCGGGGACCTCGTGCGCCGGCTGGAGGACCCGGGCCACGCCAGCGGCTACGTCTCCGGCCCCTTCTCGCCCAGCGGCGAGCAGATGCTGGTCGTCCGTCTGCGCGAGACCGCCCGCACCCTGGGCGTCATGACCCTGGCCACCGGCGAGGTGCGCTGGCTGCCGCTGACGCCGGAGTTCACCGAACTGGGCCGCACCGTCGCCTGGCGCTCGGAGACGCAGCTGGTGGCGATCGCCCGTCCGGACGGCGACCTGCCCCTGGTGTTCCGCCTCGGCGCCCAGACCGAAGCCCGCAAGACGGGGCTGTGGCGGGCCTTCGCGGCCGGCCACGCGCCGTCCGCCGTGGTCATTCCCAGCGGCGCGGCGCGCGACAGCCGCGACCGGTCGGCCGCGGCGCGACTGGTCCTCTTCGATCTCGCCCGCGACGAGGAGCGGGTGCTGGCGCGCGGCGAGCTTTTCGACCTGGAGCTCTCCCCGGACGGCGGCGCCGTCGCGGCCCTGCTCAACGCCGAGGACCTGCAGGCCGGCGGGGAGACGCCGGTCGACGTCGGCACGCCGAGCCGGCGGCGTCGCCTGCTTCTGGTCGACCTCGACCGGGGCGCGGCCGTCGAGCCCCTGCCCGACCAGGACTTCCTCTCGCACCTGCTGTCCTGGTCGCCCGACTCCCGTCGGCTGATCGCCTTCGCCCGCGACGCCGGCGGCGAGTGGGCAGACGGCCGGTTCTGGACTCTCGCTCGTCGCGGAGCGGCCGAACCACTCCGGCTCGGCGAGGCGCGCCCCTGGCTGGACGCCGAGGTCGGCAGGATCCCCATCGCCCGCGCCGGCTGGAGCGCGGGACAACCGGTGGCGCAGGTCCGCACCGCCGCAGGCGACAGGGTCTGGCTTCGCGGCGGCCCGGCGTCCGTCTCGGTCCCGGTCGTCGAGCCGCGCGAAACCTTGCTCGAGGTCAGCGGACGCACCTGGATCGAACGCGCCGACGGCCTGCGCCCCTTCGCCGCCGACCCGACCGCGCCCGCCCTGCCCGGCCGGCTTTGGGACCGCGAACGGGCGGCGGACGGCGGCAGCCGGCAAGGCTGGAACCCGGACGGCGTCCAGCGGGGCCGGCGCGGCCTGGTCGGTCCGGACGGCTGCGTGAGCCGCCTGTCCGCCCCGGCGGCGCGGACCTGCCCCGCGCCGCTGTCGGCCGACGAAACCCTGGTCGCGGTTAGCCCGACGCGGGACTATCTGATCGCCCAGCGGCGGACGTCGGGCGGGTCAATGAGCCTGCGGCTGCACGCGCTGGATGGCATCCACCCCTTGGGGACGGTCAACGCCGCCTTCGACGCCCTGGCCTGGGGGACGATCACCCCGATCGCCCATACGGGCCCCGAGGGTCAGGCCCTGACCAGCTGGTTGCTGCTGCCGCCCGGCGCCGCGCCGGGCGACCGGCTCCCGGTGGTCGTGATCGTCTATCCCGGCGCCGCCTACGCCTCCGCCCCGGCCTGGCTGCGGCCGGGCGGCGAACGCCTGCACATCAATCCGGCCGTGCTGGCCGCCGCCGGCTACGCCGTCCTCGTGCCGAGCCTGCCACGGCCCGCCGGCGCCGGTCCGCAGCTTGACGACCTGGCGGAGCGGATCGGGACGATCGTCGACGCCGCCGCTGTCCAGGCCCCCGTCGACCCGGCCCGGGTCGGCCTGGTCGGCCACAGCTACGGCGGCTACGGGGTACTGCTGGCGGCGTCGCAGAGCGACCGGTTCCGGGCGGTGGTGGCGGCGGCCGGCTACGCCGACCTGTCGCGGATCTATGCGCTGCCGCCGCATTTCCTGGTCTCGCCCGACGACGGCGTGCCGATCAACGCCTTGGTCGGCTGGGCCGAGACCGGCCAAGGCGCGATCGGCGCCTCGTTGCTCGATCAACCCCAGGCCTATGTCACGGGCAGCCCGCTATACGTCGCGAGCCAGATCCGCACGCCGACGCTGCTCATCGAAGGCGACCTCGATCCGGCCGGCGCCGATGTGCTGTTCGGCGCCCTCTACCGGCTCGGCCGGGAGGCGGCGCTGGTCACCTACGCCGGCGAGGGTCATGTCTTCGTCAGCCCGGCCAACCTGCGCGACCTGCACACCCGCATCCTCGACTGGCTCGACCGCCATGTGCGCCCGGCGGATGTCGGCGATCCGCGCCTGCCAGCGCCGGGCCCAGACCTCCAGCACGGCGCTGACCAGTAGCCGGTTGTAGCCGGGGCTCCAGATCAGACGGGCTTCCGTCAGATCCGCCTCGAGCGCCTTGCGGTCGAGCAGGCCGTGGGCGGCCTGCAGCCCGTCGAGCAGCAGCGGCGTCAGGGTCGGCAGGCTGGCGCGCGTCACCTGGCCGTAGAAATGGCTGAGGTCGCCCTTGCTGCGGCGCTCGACGATCATCGACGGCAGGCGGGGCGCGAAGGCCTGCCGTGCCAGACCCCGGTCCCGCACCCCGGCGATCAGCCGGTCGGCCGGAATGGCCAGGCAGTGCTCAGCCACCGGCTGGCTGAGGAAGGGGTGCAGCAGGTCGCCCGCGCGGGCGCGCAGGCAATCTCCCCAGAACAGCTGGGCGTTGACGAACTGCCGCAGTTGCCCGGCCTTGGCCGGCGGCAGGTCGTCAACCTCCTCCAGCCAGGGATGGCGGCGCGTCCCGGAGGCCGCCCGCTCGCCCGACGGGCCGCCGAGGGCGTAGCCGAGCACCGTCCAGGCCGAGTGCCGGGTCCAGCGCGCCACGGCGGCGATGAAGGCCGGCGACAGGCCCGCCAAGCCCTCCCGGCGGCGACGGTCGACGACCACGGCCGGATCGGGAGCCTGGAAGAACACCGCGTCGCCGCCCTGGCCGGTGAGCAGCCCGGTCGCCCGGCGCCGGCGCATCCGCCCGGCGACTTCGGCGTCATAGGCGACATCGACGCCCTGCAGAGCGGGCCGGACGCTGTCGCCCAGCGGATTGAGCTGCGCCAGGGTGATCGCCTCGACCGGCTTGCGCACCGTGGTCAGGTCCAGACCCAGCTGCGACGCCGCCGCCATGGCGTAGGGCCGCTCGTCGCCCTCGCGCCAGTCGCCATGGAAGTTGAGGAAGCCGGCGCGCCCGGCGTGCCCGGACGCCTTGAGACTGGCGGCAGCGATGGCCGAGTCCAGCCCGCCTGAGAGTTCGGCCGCGAGCCGGCGATGCGGCGCGACGAGGGCCGCCACGGTCGCGTCTACCACCGCGACCAGGCCCTCATGGCTCTCGTCCCAGCCCCGCCCGGACCGGCAAAAGCTCGCCGGCCGCCAGACGGCCGTGGCCTCCGCCGTCTCGCCGATGACGCTGATCGCGCCCGGATTGACGGCGGTCAGGCCGCGCAGGGCCAGCCGGTCGCCGAGCAGTTCGGGCGCCCTGGCGATCTCGCCCAGCACCGGCCAGTCGATGGCCAGGTCGGCCGGCAGCAGGGCGTCAACCAGACGCGGCGGTTCGCGGGCGGCGATCACCGCCCCGCCATGGCGCCACCAGACACAGTCGAGGGCGCCGGTGGGATCGCGCAGCAGGGCGAGGCGTCCCTCGTCGTCCCGCCAGACCAGGATGTAGCGGCCCCAGCCCGACGCGACCGCGACCCGGGCCAGGTCGGCTGGGCCGGTGCTGCGCGCGATCACGGTCGACAAGGGACCATCGGGCCCCCGCCAGTCGCCGATCAGGAAGTGCTGCCGTCCGACCTGGCGGACGGCGAAGTGCGAGCGCGGCGCGAGCAGGACGCAGATATCCTCGACCGGACCAAACGGCCGCCAGCCATTCCGTTCTAGGGCGGCCAGGACCCGGTCGATCGCCCGGCGGTCGCCTTCGCCAGCGCGTCGCCGGTCGATAACCAGATAGCCGTTGTCGGCGGGACCGGGGACCTTCATCGGCAGTAGATCGGCGTATAGGCCCAGAGCCGCTCGACATCGTCGTTGAGACAGACGTCGCCGGCCTGGACCCAGCAATGGGCGTTGAACGGCCAGAGGCGCACGCCGAACACCCAGTCGGCGGCCAGGCCGCGGCGGCGCAGGAAGGCGATCAACATCGCCGAGCGCGGCAGGCATTCCCCTTCAACCGGGAGCCAGGGGCTGAGCTTCCAGAACAACCGCGCCGCCGCCAGAACCGCCTCCGGATCGCGCGACAGGCCGGCCCGGGTCTCGGCAAGGGCCAGATAGGGAGCAAGCCCCTGCCCGGCCCGCGCCTTGCGAAGGTCGGCCACGACGCCGGCGGCGGCGAGCAGCGCCCGCGGCCCCGCCGGTTCGGCGCGGGGCTCATGGATGATCGATCTTGCAGGCGACGGCGGCGATGCCCTTGTCCCGGGCGGCGGCTCGGCCGACAGCAGCCCGGCCTCGCCCAGCGCCTCGGCCATCGGACCGGGCGCAATCCCGCCTCCGCCGATCAGGACCGCCGCGCCGCCCGGCAGACACAGGTAGGCGTCGTCGGCGATGTCGAGCACCGCCAGGTCGTCCCCGATGGCGACGGCGTGGACGTCCGGTTTGAGGTAGCGGGTCATCGGCGGGGGTCCAGTCGGAGGCGGTGGGCGCCGGCCGGAGCCGGCGCCCTGGCCTTCAGCCCTGCTGCCAGAGCCGCACCGGAATCAGTTCGAAATCGCCGGTGGGGGAGTCGGCGCGGGTGGCCTGTTCGGCCGAGCCCAGCCGGACGACGTCGGCGCGGACGCCGGTCGGCTCATAGAGACGGACCGGGATCAGCTCCATGTCGCCGATGTGGGAATCGGCGCGGGTGTGGCGCCGAGCGGAGCCGAGCCCGATAAGGCGCGGCGAGGTCTGGGTGTTCATGGTGGAACCTCCTTGGACGGGACGGAATGCCCCGCCCGCACAGTCGGCGCGCGCCCAGTCCTATTTTTAAACTATATTCGCTCTATACTTTGACCCGACCGCCGCATGACTGCGAACACCGCGGGCGCGGCGAGCCGGCGGCCTTCGTGATAGGCGTCCACCTCGGCCCGTAGCTCGGCGACGCGGCCCGCCGCCAGCAACCGCTCCTGCCGGGCGATCTGCTCGATCTCGGCCGGTCGCACCGCCGCCTCGACCGCGCGGATGGGGCGGAGCTGGAGCATGACCCGTCGGTGGGCGCGGGTCAGGATATCGGCGCCGGCCGACGCCGCGATCGTCGCGTAGAGAATCTCGAGGCGCAGATCCGGAGCCGACGGCTCCCCGATGGCGGTCGCCGCGGCCCCCGGGGCGACGTCCAGCGCCCAGTGAGTCAGCCGGCGGTGCAGTTCGTAGAGGTCGGCGATGTCGGACGCCGTCGGGCTTGGCGCAAAATATCCGCGGCCCGGCCGATGCTCGAGAACCCCTTCCCCGGCCAGCCGCGCCAGGGCTTCGCGCACCGGCGTGGGGCTGAGGCGCAGCTCCTCGGCCAAAGCGGTGGCGACGAGCGGCTCGCCCCAACCGAACCGGCCCGCGGCGGCGAAACCGGCCAGGGCGTTGAGGGCGCTGTGGTAGGGATCGCGATCCTTCACCTTGCCCGCTCCCCGCGGCGGGAGACGAGGGCGGGAGGACGCGCCTTTCGCGCCGGACCTCGCCGGCGGCCGATCCCGCGCCCAGCGAATGCGGTATAGCCCCAATGCCCGCAAGCTTTCGCGATGTATCCGCAGGTTCTTTGCGTCATGTCGCAAGGTTTTCGACACCGTTTCTTTGCCATCTTTCATTTGAGGCTCGGGCGCCGCATTTTTCAACCAGTAGGGGTGCGAGGGCGGTAGTCTCGGCGGCCCCAGCCGACAGGAGTGAAGTCGAGGTCATGGAGCGCGCCGACCGCCAATCCCAGAATGAAACCCTGTCCGCGGCCCTGCGCCTGATCCGCGCCCACCGCCGGATGAAGTCGGCGGACGTGGCGCGCGGGATGAACATGGCGCTGCGGTCCTACGAACATTTCGAAGCCGGTGGCGGGCGCATCAATCTCGAGCGCGTGCACCGCTTCGCCGAGGTCACCGACAGCGATCCGCATGCCATCATGGCCGCCTTGGCGCTGGGCTCGCCGGCCTTCGCCCTGCGCTGCGCCGACAACAAGCTGATGACCATCTTCACCGTCGCCGTCCAGGAGTTCGACGCGGAGGTCGGCGACGCGATCACCGAGCTCGACGCCCGGACCATCATCAACACCTTCACCAAGGCGCTGAAGGACCTGGCGGTGCAGTCGGTGCGCCGCGACAGCGCCGCCGACGCCTGGCTTGAGCAACGGCTGCGCCGACTGGTATCGCCGGCGAACGGCGACGGGGAAGGCCCCACCGGAGACGACACACCGTAGACCGCCGACGGGCCGGCTACGGACTGGCGGCGGGGCGACCGCGTGCGGTTTGCTGAAGAACGATGGCCCCGTATGCGTCCAGTAACCGCCAGGCGTTCTCTGGCGACGTCGATCGTCTCTCCGAGCGACAGCGTGACTGCCTGCGGCTGGCCGCCCGGGGCCTCACCTCCGCCGAGATCGGCCGACGGATGGGCCTGTCGCCCCGCACCATCGACGAGCATCTGATGCTGGCCTGCCGGACGCTCGGCGTGCGCACCCGGGTCCAGGCCGTGGCCCGGCTGGCGCTCGAGGCGCGCGCGGCGCCGGAGACCCGAAGCTTCCTACCGTAGATTTCCCACGGGCCGCTGGCGGGTCGCGCGAGCAGGTCGGGAACGGTTTGCTGAACGCCAGACATGGAGTTCGCCTTGCTGGACCTCGGCCTCATCCTCAGCATCGCCCAGGCCTGCGCGCCGCAGGTGGCGCCGCAGACCCTCGCCACCATCGCCTATGCGGAGAGCCGGTTCGATCCGCTCGCCATCGGCGTCAATCGCGGACCCCGGCCGGTCCGCACCCCACGCGACGCGGCCGAGGCCGCCCGGACGGCGCGCGCCCTGCTCGCCGACGGCGCCAACCTCGATCTCGGCGTCGCCCAGATCAACAGCGACAATCTCGGCTGGCTGGGGCTGTCGGTCGAGGACGCCTTCGATCCCTGCCGCAATCTGACCGCCGCCGGCCGGGTGCTGCAGGCGGGATACCGGCCCGCCTCGGCCAGCCCGCTCGACCGTCAGATCGCGCTCCGGACGGCGCTGTCCCGCTACAACACCGGTCATCCCGAACGGGGTGTGCGCAACGGCTATGTGGCCCGCGTCGAACGCGCCGCCCTCCGCCTCGCCCTCGCGACGCCCGGCCCCTCGCCAGAGCCGTCGCCTCCGGCGTCCGCGATGCCTGCGGCCGAGCCGCCCCCACCGCCGGCCTGGGATGTGTTCGCCCGCGCCCGTTTCAGTTCGACCCTCGCCTTCGCGTCGGTCTCGTCCGAGCCCTGGAGAGTTCTCCCATGACCGTCTGCGTTTCCCGCGCGCGCCAAACCGGCGCCGCCGGCGCCATCGCCCTGGCCAGCGTCGCGATCCTCGCCGAGCCGGCCTTCGCCCAGGCCAATGTCGAAGGACTGCTGCAGAACGTCGTCGACATGCTGACCGGCAACACCGCCCGCCTGCTGGCGGTGCTGGCGGTGGTGGTGGTCGGCATCCTGTGGATGTTCGGCCTGTTCGACCTGCGCCGGGCCGCCATCGTCATCCTCGGCATCATCGTCGTCTTCGGCGCCGCCGAGATCGTCAACCTGATCACCGGGGGCGGCTGATGGGCGCGCCGGTCGATCTTCTCCTGACCGCCGTCGTGCTGCTGGGTGCCCTGAGCCTGATGCTGGCCCTGCGACTGATCTCGCTCCCGCGCTTCGCCCAGGCCGTGGCTGGCGGCGCGCTCGGCCTGGCGGCCTGGAGCCTGCCTGCGCTGCTGGGGGCCGGTCATGGCTGAAGAGCGCTTGATCGAGGACCCGCTGTTCCTGGCCTGCACCCGCCCGGCCATGGTTCTGGGCGTGCCGATGGAGGCAATGGGCGTCAACGTCATCGTCTCGGGCCTGGTGTTCCTGGTGGGCGGCAGCCTGCTCTACCTGCTGATCGCCCCCGTCCTCCACCTGGTCTTCCGTGGCATCTGCAAGGTCGATCACAACGCCTTCCGGCTGTTGCTGGTCTATGTCGACACCAAAGGGCGCTCCCGCAACGGCGGGCTATGGGGCGGCAGCTCGCCCACGCCCCTGCCCCTGGTCCGCCGCTACCGCGCGGGGGAGTTGGCCCGTGGCTGAGGCGCGCGTCTCCCCGGCCCGGCTGCGGCGCGAAGCGGATGTCCGCGCCAATATGCCGTTCGCGCGCCATGTCGACGACCAGGTGGTGGCCCTCGACAGCGGCGCCCTGATGCTCTGCTTCCAGCTCGCTGGCGCCGCCTTCGAGACGGCGGACGCGCGCGACCTCAACGACTGGCACGTCAAGCTGAACCAAACCTGGCGCAACCTCGCCGACGATCGCCTGGCGGTGTGGCACCACGTCGTCCGGCGCGAGGTCGCGGCCGAGCCGGCGACCGGGTTCCGCTCCGCCTTCGCCCGCGACCTGAACGCCGCCTATGAGGCCCGTCTCGTCGGCCGGCGGATGTTCGTCAACGACCTCTTCGTGAGCCTGGTCCTGCACCCCGGCCGGGCGACCGGCGACCGCGCCTCAGCGATGATGGGCCGGCTGAAGGCGGCCCGGCGGGCCGGCGTCGAGGTCGAGCCCGAGGCGGCCAAGCGGCTGCAGGAGGCCGGGCGGGACCTCGCCCAGTATCTGGCCCGCTACGCGCCCCGGCCGCTCGGCCTCTATGCGCGCGGCGGCCTGTGGTTCTCCGAGCCGATGGAGGCCATGCGACTGATCCTGACCGGCCGTCCGAGCCGCGTGCCCGTCGTCCGCGGCCACCTGGGCTCGGCGGTCTATGCGGTGCGGGCAATCTTCGGCCGCGAGAGCCTGGAACTGCGCGATGTCGGCGACGCCCGCTACGCCGGCGTCCTGGCGGTTAAGGAATATCCGGCTTCGACCCGCCCGGGCCTGTGGGACGCGCTGCTGAGCGCGCCCTTTGCCTTCGTGATCAGCCAGTCCTTCGCCTTCCTGTCCAAGGCCTCGGCCCGGGCGGTGATGGAGCGCAAGCAGAACCAGATGGTCTCGGCGCGCGACCGGGCCGCCTCGCAGATCGAAGGCCTGTCCGACGCCCTCGACGACTTGGTCAGCAACCGTTTCGTGATGGGCGAGCACCAGGCCTCGGTGCTGGTCTATGGAGCCGGACCCGGCGAGCTCGCCGACCACCTGTCCAAGGCCCGCGCCCTGCTGGCCGATTCCGGCCTGGTGGTGGCGCGCGAGGACCTCGGCCTGGAAGCGGCCTTCTGGGCGCAGTTCCCCGGGGCGTTCGCCCGGCGCACGCGCCCGGCGGCCATCACCTCGCGAAACTTCGCGGCCTTGGCGCCCTTCCACGCCCATCCGGTCGGCAAGGCCCGCGGCAACCACTGGGGACCGGCGGTGGCCCTGCTGAGGACCACGGCCGGCTCGCCCTTCTGGTTCAACTTCCATGTCGGCGACCTCGGCCACACCTTCATCTGCGGCCCCTCCGGCTCGGGCAAGACCGTGGTCCAGAACTTCATGCTGGCCCAGCTGGAACGGCTCGGGGCCCAGCAGCTGTTCGTCGACAAGGACCGGGGCGCCGAACTCTTCGTGCGCGCCTGCGGCGGAACCTATCTGACCCTGCGCAACGGCGAGCCGACCGGCTTCGCCCCGTTCAAGGCCCTCGCGCCGGGGCCTGGCAACCGCGCCTTCCTGGTCAAGCTGGTCCGGGCCCTGGTGGCGCGGGACGGCGATCCCCTGACGGTGGTGCAGGCGCGGGCCATCGACGACGGCGTGGCGGCGCTCGAAGCCTTGCCGCGCGAACGTCGCTCCCTGACCGCCCTGCGCAGCGTGCTGGGCCAGGCCGACGGCGGCGGCGTCGGCGCGCGGCTGGAGCGCTGGACCCGGGAGGGCCCGCTCGGCTGGGTGCTCGACAACGACGAGGACGCCCTGTCGCTGGAGACCCGCTTCGCCGGTTTCGACCTGACCCAGGTGCTCGATCACGCCGAAATCCGCACCCCGGTCATGCTCTATCTGTTCCACCGCATCGCCGAACGGGTCGACGGCCGCCGGCTGGTGCTGGACATCGACGAGTTCTGGAAGGTGCTCGGCGATCCGGCCTTCACCGACCTCGCCCAGGACGGGCTGAAGACCTGGCGCAAGCAGAACGCCCTGATGGTGTTCGGCACCCAGTCGCCGGCCGACGCCCTGCGTTCGCCGATCGCCCACGCCATCCTCGAGCAGTGCGCCACCAAAATCTTCCTGCCCAACCCGCACGGCCAGGCGCGCGACTACGTCGAGGGCTTCGGCCTGACCGGCGAGGAGTTCCGGCTGATCCGCGACGCCCTGACCCCGGAGTCGCATCGCTTCTTGGTCAAGCAAGGTCACGACAGCGTCGTCGTCGAACTCGACCTGACGGGCCTGGACGACGAACTGGCCATCCTGTCGGGCCGCAGCGAGACGGTGGCCCTGCTCGACCGCCTGCGCGCTGAGCATGGCGACGACTACGCGCAGTGGCGCGACCCCTTTCATGCCCAACGGAGGTTCCCATGAAGACCCGACTCCTCGGCGCCGCCGGCGCCGCCCTGATCGTCCTGACCGGTGTCCCGGCGCAGGCGCAGGAGATCGTCTACGACCCGATGGCCTACGCCAGGATGATCGAGGACGCCCTCACGGCCCTGCAGCAGCTGGAGGCGCTGAAGAAACAGATCGAACAGGGCGACGAGTTGTTCGACAGCCTCAACCAGCTGTCGGACGTCAACGCCCTGGCCGGCCAGCTCGGCCTGCCGGAGGTCCGCAATCCGCTGCCGGACATGGCCGCCCTGCGCGCCGCCGCCGACGGCGACCTCTCGGCCCTGGGCGCCCTGGCCGAGCGGGCCGAGGCCATCCGCCGCGAGACCCGGCTCTACGCGCCGCCGGCCGGCGAGACCGGGCCGGCCGAGGCCTACTACCGCGACAGTCTCGAGCGCTCGGGCCTGCGGACGGCCCGCGACCTCGCCCTCGGCGAAGCGGTCGGCCAGGCCGCCGACGCGCGGCTGGAGGGTCTGGAGACCCTGCGCCGGGCGCTGGATACGGCTCCCAACGCCCGGGCGGTGATGGATCTCGACGCCCGCCTGGCCGCCGAGCAGGCGCTGATCCAGAACGAACAGGTGCGGCTGCAGGGCCTGGCCCTGATGCAGGCGGCCGAGGCGCGGCTGGAAGAGCAGCGCGCCCGCGAACAGGCCGAGGCCGCCCGCGCCGCGCGCATGAGCGTCTACGAGCGGGCCTTCCGGTGAGGGCCGCCCTGCTCGCCGGTCTGGTTCTGGCCGCCTGCTCGCCGCCGCCGCGAACGGCGGAGGCCTTCGCCGTCGATCCGGCCGCGGCCCGCGCGGTCGTGGCCGCCTGCGACGCCGGCGCCCGGCGCGGCGACTGCGCGGCCGCCCGGGCCGGTCTGGCCGAGGCGGGCCGGCGCGAGCGCATGGCCGCCTATCGGCGGGCCTTCTGAGGGAGAAGCGCCCATGCAGTTCCGGGTCTTCGAGCCAAGCTACGACTTCATCGACGCGCGGCTGAACGACTTCCTCGGCGACCGGCTGTCGTCGGTGATCGTCCAGGTGGAGGGGCCGCTGCGCGTCGCGCTGGTGCTCTACATCGTGCTCTACGGCTACGCCATCTTCCGCGGCGCGATCAGCGAACCGATCATGGATTTCGCGATCCGCGGCATCAAGCTGGTCTTCATCTACCTGCTGGCCACCACCGCCGCCTATGGCGACTTCGTCACCCGGCCCCTGTTCACCGACCTGCCCAACGCCCTGACCCAGGCGATCAGCGGGGCCGGAACGCCCAGCGTCGGGGCCGCCTTCGACCAGTTTTTCGCCTATGCGGCCTACCTCGGCGAAAAGATCAGCCGCGACGCCTCCGCCTTCAATCCCGCGCCCTATGTGGTTTCGGCGGCGGTGTTCATCATCGGCGCCCTGGCTGCGGCGCTCGGCTTCGGCGTGGTGCTGGTCGCCAAGCTGGCCCTGGCCCTGCTGGTCACGCTCGGACCGATCTTCATCGCCTGCGCCCTGTTCGACGCCACCCGCCGCTTCTTCTTCGGCTGGCTGAGCCAGGCGGTGAACTACCTGGTCCTGTTCGCCCTGATCATCGTCATCTTCCAGCTGGTCCTGGCCCTCGTGCGCGACCAGTGGGGCGCGATCGAGGGCGGCGACCCGATGATCGGCGGCCTGATCTTCATCGCCCTGTGCCTGCTCGGCGCGATCTTCTTCCTGCAGACCCCGGCCATCGCCGCGGGGATCGCCGGCGGCGCCAGCGCCGGCCTGGCCGACTTCGCCAACGCCGCCGCGCTCGGAACCAGCGGTTCGGGCCGCGCCCTCGGACCGCAGGAAGCAGGCCGGCAGCCGCCGCGCGGCGGCGGATCCATTCGACCCACCGGAGCCCGCTCATGACCCTCCCCCGCCTTCTGATGCTCGTCGCCGCCGCCGCGAGCCTGACAGGGTGCGCCAGCCTCGGCGGCGGCAACGCCCCGATCTGCGACGGCCGCCATCGCTGGCCGGCCAATCCGCACGGCTCGACGCTGATCGCCGCCCCGGCGCCGCCGCCGCAGCCGCAGACTTCCGAGGCCGCACCCCCGTCCGGCGGAGGCTGCGCATGACCGGCGTTCCCGCCCCTGATCTGAAGGCCTATTTCGCCGAGGCCCGGCGCTGGGACCAGGACCGTCTGGCCGAAGCCCTGCGCTCGCGCCGCCTGGCCTGGACGGCGGCCGCGGCGGCGGCGGCCCTGGCGACGATTTCCGTCGCTGCCGTGGCGGCGCTGACGCCGCTGAAGACCACCGAACCGTTCGTGATCCGCGTCGACCAGGCGACGGGGGCCGTGGACGTGGTCCGCGGCCTTGGCGGTGGCGAAGGCCCGGCCACCTATGACGAGGCGATCAGCAAATTCTTCCTGGCCCAATACGTGCGGGCCCGCGAGGGCTATCTCGACGCGGCGGCCGAGGACAGCTTCCGCCTGGTCTCGATCCTGTCGGGCGGCGCCGAGCAGCGGCGCTGGGCCGACCTCTACCGCGGCTCCAACCCGCAGAGCCCGCAGAACCTGTACGGACCGGAAGCCGAGGCGGTGGTCTCCATCCGCGCGATCGGTTTCATCAACGACGGCGTCGCCAACGTGCGCTTCCACCGCGTCGAGCGACGGGCGCAGCAGGTCGTCGAGAACGACTGGATCGCCACCATCGCCTTCACCTACACCCGCGCGCCGATGTCCGAGGCCGACCGCCTGCGCAATCCGCTCGGCTTCCAGGTCATCTCGTACCGTGCCGATCCGGAGGTCATCCGATGAACCGTCTGCTGCCTGCCCTCGTCATGGCCCTGGCCGTGTTCGGGGCGCCCGCCGCCGCCCTCGCGGGCGATCCCGCCGACCCGCGCATCCGCGTCATCGACTACGATCCCGACGCCATCTATCGGGTCGTCGGGGCCTATCGCACGGCCACCCAGGTGGTGTTCGCGCCCGACGAGACCATCCGCCATGTGGCGGTCGGCGACAGCGTCGCCTGGGAAGTCGCCGCCGAGGGTTCGGTGCTGTTCCTCAAGCCCCGGGAGCGGCATCAGGCCACCAACCTGCTGGTCGTGACCGACCGCGGCGGCCAGTCCCGGCACTACGCCTTCGAGCTCGCCGCCGGCGAGGCACGCGGCCGGACGCCCGCCTACCAGATCCGCTTCCGCTACCCGGCTGACGAACAGGCGCGGGCCCTGCGGGCGGTGGAGGCGGCCGCCGTCGCGGTCGAGACCCGCCTGGTCGGCCTCGCCCTGCAGCAGGGCGCGGCCGAAGGCCCGCGCAATCTCGCCTATTCCGTCCAGGGCTCGGCCGACCTGCAGCCCAGCGAGGTCTCCGACAACGGCCGCTTCACGGTGCTGCGCTTCCCCGGCGCCCAGGCGGTGCCGGCCATCTTCGCCGTCGCCGAGGACGGCAGCGAGCGGCTGGTCCCGTTCGATGTGCGCGGCGACTACGTCGTCATCCACGGCGTCGAGCGCGGCCTTCGTCTGCGACGCGGACGCCAGGTGCTGTGCATCTACAACGAGGCGTTCGACCCCAGAGGCGTCGGCGGCGAGACCGCCACCGCCTCGCCGCAGGTCGAGCGCGCTCCCGCGGGAGGCCGCCCATGACCGCCGAAAGCCCCAAAACCCCGGCCGACGAAGGCCCGGCCAGAACCGCTCCGGCGGAGGCGGACCGGGCGATCTCGCCGATCGCCGGCCGTTTCGGCGGTCAGCGACGCTGGATCAGCCTGGCGGCCCTGGCCGCCGGCTGCGGCGTGTTCCTGCTGGCCACCTGGGACCGCGACGGCGCCGCCGAGCGGCCGGCCGACGCCGACGCGCCGGCCCGGCAGCTGGTCCCGTTCGAGCCGGCGCGGCGCGAGCCCTCGCCGCGGCTGGTCGACGCCGCCACTGACCCGCTCGCCCCCGGTCTCGGGAGCGAGCCGGGTCCCGAGGTCCCGGCGCTGGAGCCCCGCGCCGCCGGGGCCGGCCCCGCCCCGGCCGATGCGCGACGCACGCTGCTGGAGAGCGCCCAGCGGGCGCCGGTGCTGGCCTACAGCCGCCCGGCCCTGTCGGCGCCGGCCTCCGTGGGGGCGGCTTCGGTCCCGACAGCGCCAGCCGCGCCGCCTACGTCGCTCGACGCCTTGCGCCAGGCGGGCCCGGTCGCCCGGGCGCGGGCCGACCGGCTGCCCGACCGCAACCTGCTGCTGGTCGCCGGCGCCGCCCTGCCCTGCGTCCTGCAGACGGCGATGGACAGTTCGACGCCCGGCTACGTCAGCTGCGTCGTCCCCAAGGACATCTATTCCGACAACGGCGCCGTGGTGCTGATGGAGCGCGGCACCCGGGTGCTGGGCGAATACCGCGGCGGCCTGCAGCAGGGCCAGGGCCGTCTCTTCGTGCTGTGGACCCGGGCGGTGACCCCGACCGGCGTCACCGTCACCCTGGCCTCGCCGGCGGCCGACGCGCTGGGGCGGGCTGGCTTCGACGGCGACGTCGACACCCATTTCTGGCAACGCTTCGGCGGCGCCCTGCTGCTCTCGGTCGTCGACGACGGCGTCCAGGCCGTCCTCGGCGAGGACGGCGCGAGCGGCGCGACCCGACTGCCCTCCGACGCCGCCGGCATCGCCCTGCAGGGCTCGATCGGCATCCCGCCGACCCTGCGCAAGGCGCAGGGGGCGGAGGTGTCGATCTTCGTGGCCCAGGATCTCGACTTCGCCGGCGTCTACCGGCTGCGGGCCCGCTGATGGACGACACCGCCGTCCTCGACCACTACCTGGCGCCGATCCGCGTCTTCCTCGAGCCGGACGACGTCACCGAGGTGGTCATCAACCGGCCCGGCGAGGTGGGAGTCGAGCACGCCGGCCACTGGGTCTGGCACGAGGCGCCGCAGCTCACCGAGGCGTGGCTGCGCACCCTGGCCACCGCGGCGGCGGCCTTCACCAAGCAGGACGTCGGCGAGGAACGGCCGATCTGCTCCACCGTGCTGCCCGGCGACGAGCGCTGCCAGATCGTCCTGCCGCCGGCGACCCCGGCCGGCGCGGTCTCCCTGACCATTCGCAAGCCCTCACGGCGCCAGCTGGGGCTGGCCGATTTCCAGGCCGCCGGCCTGTTCGATCAGGTGGCGTCGGCGCGGAGCGGCGACCAGGACGGGACCGACGCCGAGCTGGTGCGGCGGCGCGAGGCCGCGGACTGGGCGGGCTTCTTCGCCCTGGCCGTGCGGTCCCGGCGCAATATCCTGATCTCGGGCGCGACCGGCTCAGGCAAGACCACCTTCGCCAAGGCCCTGGTGGCGTTGATCCCCGACCAGGAGCGGTTGCTGACCATCGAGGACACCCGCGAGCTGGTCGTGCCGCACCGCAACGTCGTCCACCTGATCTATTCCAAGGACGGTCAGGGCCTGGCCAAGGTCACCGCCAAGGCGCTGCTGGAAAGCGCCCTGCGCATGCGGCCCGACCGCATTCTGCTGCAGGAGCTGCGCGACGGGACCGCCTTCTTCTACCTGCGCAACGTCAATTCCGGCCATCCCGGCTCGATCACCACGGTGCACGCCGATTCCGCCGCCCTCGCCTTCGAGCAGCTGACCCTGCTGGTCCGCGAGTCCGAAGGCGGGCGCGATCTGCCACGCGACGACATCCGCGTCCTGCTGCACCTGTTGATCGACGTGGTCGTGCAGATGAAGAAGGTCGACGGCGTCTTTCGGCTGACGGAGGTCTGGCATGAGCCGGCTCGAAAGCGCCAGCCCGGCGACTAGGGTCGCCCTGATCGTCGCCGCCCTCCTGGCGCTGCTGGCGACCGCCGCCGTCGGTACGGCGCTCGTCGCCCTCGCCGGCCTCGGCCGGCTGGAGGCGGACGTCGATCTCACCCGCGCGCCGGCCTGGTTCTGGTACTACCGCGAGGACCCGCAGGTGCTGCGCTGGCTGCGCATCGCCGCCAGCGCCCACGGCCTGCTGCTGCTGGTCGTCGGGGTCGCTGTGGTCATCAACCGCCGCCGGCCGCTGCACGGCGCCGCCCGCTGGTCGACCCCGGGCGAACAGCGCGCCGCCGGCCTTCGGGCGCGCCAGGGCATCCTGCTGGGCCGCGCCGGCAGCGGCCTGCTGATCTCGGGCGGGCCCGAGCACGTCATGCTCTACGCGCCCACCCGCACCGGCAAGGGTGTCGGCGTGGTCATCCCCAACCTGCTGGCCTGGCCGGGCTCGGTGGTGGTGCTCGACATCAAGCGCGAGAATTTCGCCGCCACCGCCGGCTCTCGCGCCGCCGCCGGCCAGACCGTGCTGCTGTTCGACCCGCTGGCGCGCGACGGTCGCACCGCCCGGTTCAATCCCCTCGACCATGTCGATCGCGAACAGCCCGGCGCGGTCCTCGACGAACTGCAGCGCATGGCGGTCATGCTGTTCCCGGGCCACGACCATGCCGATCCGTTCTGGGCGGAGGCGGCCCGCGTCGGCTTCATCGGCGTCGGCGCCTATGTCGCCGAAACCCCGGACCTGCCCTTCACGCTCGGCGAGATCTTCCGCCAGCTGACCCGGGGCGATCCGCGCGCGCGCTTCCCGGCCCTGATCGCGGCGCGCCGGCGCGACGGCCGGCCGCTGTCGGGGCCCTGCGCCGCGGCGCTCACCGACTTCTGCGCCTCCAGCGAAAACACCTTCGCCTCGATCCGCCAGACGATCACCACGCGGATGGGCCTGTGGCTGAACCCGGCGGTCGACGCCGCCACCGCCGCCAGCGACTTCGACCTGCGCGCCCTGCGCCGGGGCGGGGTGTCGCTCTATCTGGGCGCAACGCCGGACAATATGCAGCGGGTGGCGCCGCTCTACAGCCTGCTGTTCCAGCAGCTGGTCGACCTCAGCAGCCGCGCTCTCCCCGGCCCCCGCGACCGGCCGGTGCTGGTGCTGCTCGACGAGTTCGCCCGGCTGGGCCCCGCGCCCGTGCTGGCCCACGCCTTCTCCTTCGTCGCCGGCTATGGGCTGCGGCTGTTGCCGGTGATCCAGAGCCCCTCGCAGCTGCGCGCCCTCTACGGGCCGGACGTCACCGAGGAGATCCTGACCAACTGCGGGGTCGAGGTGGTCTTCGCGCCCAAGGAGTTGAAGGTCGCCCAGGACCTCAGCGAACGGCTCGGGTCCTACACCTACAGCGCCCGCAGCCGCAGCCGGCCGACCGGCCTCAGTCCCGGGCGGCGCAGCACCACCGCCTCGGATCAGCGCCGGTCGCTGATGCTGCCGCAGGAGCTGATGCAGCTACCCGCCGACGCCCTGCTGGTCCTCAAGGCCGGCCTGCCGCCTACCCGCGGGCGCAAGATCGTCTACTATCGCGAGAGGGCCTTCACCGACCGCCAGCGCCCCCCGCCGGAAATCCCGGTCGCCCCCCGCCCGTCGCCGGGCGAGCCGGTCGAGAGCGACCTGGTCGCGCCTCATGAGGATGACGCGCCCCGGCCGCTGGAGTTCGACGCCATCGTCCGCGCCTTCGCCGAGGAGGGCGTGCCGCCGCCGCGGGCCGGCGCCACCGAGGAAGAGGTGGGCGACTGGCTGGACCGGATGGTCGATGCGGCCGTCCCGCCCGTCCACCCGGAGCGCGAACCATGAGGGCCCCGTCCCGTCCCGACAAAACACCAACCGATCCCGCGCCGAACCGGCTGGCGCCGTCAGGCCAGCCGGCCGCCGTGTCGCGGCTCAAGGGCGATCTGCCGCCCACGCTCCTCGACCGTTATCTGATCGAGCACGACCGGCGCGGACGCGCCGAGCGCTTCTTCCGCGACCATCGCGCGGCCGAGCCGGCGTTCCGGGACGCCGGTCGCGCCCTGGTCGCCGCCCAAGCCTATCCCGACGTCGTCGCCGATCTGCTGAAGATCGCCCGCCATCGCGGCTGGACGGAAGTCCGGGTGCAGGGCGACGCCGCCTTCAAGCGCGAGGTCTGGATCCAGGCCCAGGCTCTGGACATCACCGTGAAGGGCCATCGGCCGGGCGAGCGCGACCGGCAGGCCGCCGGCCAGCCCGCCAGGGCCCGGGATCGGCGGACCGGCCGCGCGCCAGACGACCCGGCGCCTCTGCGCGCGGCCGATCTGGAGGACCGCCTGCGGCGCGCCGCCGTCGTCGTCCGCGGCCTGATCGGCGATCCGGAGGCGCGGGCCCGCCTGCTCGCCCGGGCCTGGAGTCGCGCCGCCGAACATCTCGAGCGAAAGGCGCCGGTCCGAAGCCGCTCCGAACCGCCCGGCCCGGTCCGGATCGACCCCGGGCGGCGCCGGGACCGCGACCGGTAGGGGCTCAGTCGTCGACCGGCGCGGCCGCGGAGTTGGCCCGGGCCGCCAGGTCGGCGCAGGTGTCCATCAAGGCCTCAAAAGGCTCGGCGTTCTCCTGGAGCAGGCCATCCTCGATCATCCGGCGATAGTCCTCGCCCAAGGCCTCCAGCGAGGCCCCCTCCGGCTTCAGGCGCAGTCCACCTGAAACGGCCTGGCCGTAGTGGATGACCTGGCCGTCGGCCGTCTCACGGAAGAACATCGCCTTGTGGCGCGCCACCGCCGTCGCCAGTCCCCGATCAGTGATCGCCGTGGCGGCGAAGCCGGCGGCGTCGAGCCGCGCCAGATCGTGCCAATGCCGGGAGAAACGGTCGCCGCGCAGACGCCCCTGCGCACAGTAGACGTGCGCCGCTGTGGCCTTTTCCCAGAAGGTCCGTTCGGCCGCCATCACCCGCGGCGTCGCGGCGGGAAAGACCAGCCCGACCAGGTGCGGGGCGGCGTCGCAGGCCACCGGCCTCGGCGCGCTCGGCTCGCCAGTCGCCCGCGCGCCGAACTCCAGCATCACGCTGGGCGAGACATAGCCCGTGCCGGTCCGGGTCGGCGCATAGTCGATGAAGGCCTTGGCGTCCTCGACGCGCACGGTCGCGGCGATCCCGTCGGCGGCCAGGCGCGCCTCCAGCGCCGGACGGACCTGCGCCTCGACCCATTCGGGCAGGTGCCGCCGAACCTCGTCGGACCAACGCCTCTCCTCGGCGCGACTGGCGGGCAGGGGGTCCTGCCCGGCCTTGGCCAGGGCCGGCAGTAGCCGCCGGATGTCGTAGGTGAGATCAACATCCTCGGAGAAGCGCTGGATGACGTCATAGGCCTTGGACAGGGAGGTGCCGCCCTTGAAGACGAGGTGCTCCCCGAACGACGCCTCGAACAGGGCCTGCAGGCCCCAGACGACCCAGACGTCCTTCTCCAGCAGGTGGGCCGGGCGGCCAGAGGCCTCGGCGGCCACGCCCAGGGCGTCGCGCCGCTCCGCCTCGGACAGGCGCAGGAAGAGCTCAGCCATGCGCCGCCGACTGGCTGACGGACCGGGCCAACCAGGTCGGCAGGCGCGGCCCCACCGCCACCAGTTCGCCGAAGGCCGAGGGGCCCAGCTTGCGCTTGAGGACTTCCAGGGCAGACTCGGCCTTCTCGGGCCCAAGCCAGACGAGCGCGCGAACCGCCTCCCCGGCGGGACGGCCGGCGAGCAGGAGCTGCCAGGGCGGCGCGTGCTTGAACTCGACGGTCTGCTTACCCACGCTAAGGGTGCGATTGGGCCCGCTGGTCAGATAGACCATGCGGATCGGCACCTGGGTCGTCAGACCCAGGGCGTTCGCCGCCGCCGCCCCGTTGGCGGCGATCACCTCGCCGCGTTGCGCCCCGACCGCCTGCACCACCTTCTCGACGGCGGGCGGCCGAACCCCGAAGCGGCTTTCCAGCGGACGGACATAGAGGCCGCGGCCGGCGCGCAGCAGCCGGCCGGCGCGCACCAGTCGCGACAGCGCCTGGTCCACAGCCGCGCGGCTGCCCAGGTGCAGCAGCGCCTTGGCGGCGATCGGCGCGCCTTCGGGGAGCGCCTGGGCGCGTTCCATGATCTGTTCGGCGAGGGCTTGCACGGCAGGTCTCCTGTCAGAAACATAGAGGAGTTTCTGACAATATTCAAGAAAGGCCCGCGCCCTGCCCGTCATCGCCGGCGCTCCGGCCCGGCAGCCCCCTCGTCGCGACGCGTCTTCCCGCGCCGGACGATCGCCTGCTCCAAGGCCTCCTGGCGGGTTCGCACCGGCGGCATGGCCTTCACGAACGCCTCCAGCTCCCCCGCCAGAGCCTGGTCGGCCGCCGACGGCGAGCGCCGCAGCGCCAGGGCCTGGGCGACATAGTAGCGCCGGACCTTCGCCTGCCGCTGACGCAGGGCCTCGGTCCATGCCCCGGTTGCGCCCTCCGCCATCGCCTCGCGCCAGGCGGCGCGATCCCGGTCCGACGGCGGCCCCGTCCCCGCCTCGAACCGGTCGCGCAGCTTGCGCAGCGGTGTGCGCTCGGCCTTGCGCACCACGCCGCGCGCCCGCCGGGGCGTCGCCTCGGCCTCGATCCCGCGCGCCCGCAGCGCGGCGGCGAAGGTCTCGCGCCACTGCTGCAGGTCGGCCTTACGCGGATTGAGGCGCCGGCCGTCATCGCCCAACATCCGGACGGTCAGGTGCACATGCGGATGGCGCTCGTCGGTGTGGCAGGCGAAGACGTAGGGGTGCGTCCCCCCGAAGGTGCGGGCGGCGAAGTCGCGGGCGGCGTCCTGGGTCCGGAACGCCTCCGTCCCGGGCGGCATGCTGAGCACGATCGACAGGCTGACGCTGCTGTCGCGCCGCCGGCCCGGCTCGGCGGCCACCTCCGCCATCCAGTCCTCGGCCAACATCCGGACCGCGGCCCGCCCTTCCAGCCGCTCGCCGTCCGGACCCTCCAGCGGCAGGGCGCCGTTGCGGGAAATGTAGAGCAGGTGGCTGGAGAGGTGGCCGCCGTCCCGGGTGCGGCCGGTGATCTTGACCACCACCTCGGGGACGCGCCGCGCGATCCGCCCCAGCCGCGCGCCGGGCGACGCCTCCCCCGACCGGACGCCCACCGGCCCCGTCCGGTCGGTGATGCGGGCGCGCCTGGGATCGATCGGCGGGCGCACCGCCTCCTCGAAGCCGCGCACCTGGATGAAGTCGCTCATGCCGCCGCGTCCCAATAGCCGAGGTCGCCCTCGAAGGCGGCGCGCAGGCCGCGCAGCTCATGGCGGATCTGATCGCCGAGGCCGTCCATCTGCGCGATCTCCAGGTCGAGCACCCGGCCGGGCAGGACCGCTGCGTTGAGCGCGCGGGCGATCTGGTTGACGTTGACCCCGATGCGCCGCAGCTCGCGCTGCACGCCGATGAAGGCCTGGGCCGACGGCGGCGTCAGCTGCGGCCGGTCATGCAGGCGCCGGCGCAACAGGGCGACCGCCCACTGGGTCCGGCTGAGGCCCGCGCGCCGCGCCTCCCGCTCCAGGGCGGCACGGTCGGTCTCGGTCAATCGCAGGGTCAGCTTGGCGCTCGTCGGCCAGCCTCGAAGGGCGACAGACGGGCCGCCAGCCTCCGCCGCTGCCGCATCCTCGATGACCCGGCGCAGCAGCCGCGAGCGCCCGCCCCGGCCGGCGGCGACGGCGTCGAACCGGGCGGCGAGATCGTCGTCGAGCCTGACGCTGAAGTGGGGCAAGGGAGCGGTCTCTGTGTGACATTGCCGGCGCAAAGCCTATCCTGCCCTAGACCGCGAACCTCCTCGCCCCGTAGGTCTCCGGTGCTCGCCGCCCTCCCCTCAGCGACCGCAAAGCGTCCGCTCGCCCGCCGCCCTGCAGGGCGCCCCAACCGGGCGGAGAAAAGCCACGGCCACCCCAAACGGCCTGTTCGCGCCCGACGTCGTGACGCTACGGTCGCGGCTCACCAGGACCCCAGCCATGCCCCTTCCCGCCCTCCTCGCCGACCTTGTCGCCACCGCCCGCCACGGCGTTCGCGAAGCCGGCCAACACCCCGATCCCAGCGTTCCGTTGGGCCGCGCGGCTTGGGCCGTCGCCGAGATCATCGGCAAGGTCGAACCGGATGCGGAGATCGAAGCCGCCGCCCAGGGCGTTCACCGCGCGCTGGATGCGACGCTGACCAAGGCCAATCACGTCGCGCTCATCATGAGCGGACTGGCCGACGAACAGGAGGACGCACTGGCCGCCATCACCGCTCTGGAAGCGGCGCTGACACGCGCCAGGCCGAACGCGATCACGGTCGCGCTCGGCCTGGGCTGGTGAGGCGGTCGCGGTTCAGGCCGTTGACGCCTGGTGAAGGAAGGCCACGCCGCGCTGGGCGTGCGCCGCCGCTGAAACGATGAAGCGCTTGTCGCCGCGCAGCACCTCGAGCCAGTGGTCGAGATAGGCCGCGTGGTCCTCGCGCGGCTCGAGCGCCAGGCCGAGGTCGGCGCAGAGGAAGGCGGCGCCGAGTTCGGCGACGAGCTCCTCGCGGGCGTAGGCTTGGGTCGAGCGGCTGAAGTCGCGGCCGAGACGAGCGGCATGACCCGTCCAGTGCACGCATTCGTGGCCGAGGGTGGCGTAGTAGCTTTGTGCGTCGCGGAACTGTTCGAACGCCGGCATCTGCACATGGTCCATCGATGGGACGTAGAAAGCCGAGCCGCCGCCATGGCGAACGTCCACGCCGAGCGTCGCGAACCAGGCCTCGACCTGAGCGATCCGGGCGTCCGGATTGACGGACGGTGCGGGCTCCGGCGCATGGCCTTCGCCGAGGCCTTCGATCTGCTCGACGTTGAAGACGGTGTAGGCCTTCAGGAACGGGATGCGGCGCAGCTGTTCCTCGCCGGCGTCGTCGGTCTCCGCGCGCGCCAGAGTGTTGGCGTAGACGACGGTGGCGCCGGTCTCGCCCTTGCGGACGTGGGCGCCCAGGGCCAGCGCCTGGCGGAAGGTCATCCAGGTCGAGGCCTGAAAGCCACGGGCCATGGCTTCGGACCAGAGCAGAAGGACGTTGATGCCGCTGTAGGCCTCGCCGTTGTGGCGGAGCGGCCGGCTGACGCTGGCGGACGATGTCCAGGGCTGGGTCCAGGGGCGAACGCCCGTCTCCAGCTGGGCGATGATCTTGTCGGTGATCCGGCTGTAGAGGTCCGGACGAGCGGGTTCGTTGGGGCGCGACATGGCGGCCTCCGGATGAAACGGGTTTTGAGGAAGGGCGGCGGCGCCTCAGCGCCGCCGCGGCTCGGTCAGCGGGACCAGATCAGGCTGTGTCCGCCGTCGATCTCGACCAGGGAGGCGTAGATCGGGGCGGGGAAGCTGGGATCGTCGAGCTTGACCGACAGGTATTCGCGGTTCTCGCGGGACGTCTTCTTCCAGGCGGCGCCGAACTCGGTCTGACCGGAGAAGATGCGGAAGTCGGGGGCCTTCTCGTCGGTCTTCTCGTTGGCCCGCAGCTGGGCCGCCTTGACGTTGAGGGTGAGGGTTTTGATCGAACCGCTGTAGCTGCCGTCCGCTTGCTGGGTGAAGGTGCCGATGGTGGCCATAGAAGTCTCTCCTTGCTGTCGGGTCACGCCTGCCGCGGCCTCGATGGCGATCGGCGGACCGGAGGCCGGACGGCCCGCAGGGCGAGCGCAGGGAGCCCCCGCAGCGCAGCGGAGGACCGGGAGAGAGGCTTTCTTGTTTCGCGAGGAAGGCCGACAGGCCGGGGAAGAAAGCCGAGCGACCGGTTGCGACAGCCGACCGGCTTTCGGTCAGATCAGGCCAAGAGAGGCCGCGCAGGCTGGCGAGAAGCGTAACGAGACGCAGGCCGCCTCGGCGTTTTCATCCAACCCTGCCGGCAGCCAGAGCGCTCTACCGAAGCCCAAGGAGAGCAGGAGGCGGCCTGGCGACCCACGCCCATCGACCGACTGGCGCTAGCCTTGTTAGACTTGAGCGGTGACCACCGATGACGACCTCAAGGCCCTGATCGCCGAAACTCTGCGGGCCAGAGCCACCAACGACGTCATGCCGGAGCTTGGGCGGCGCGTCGGCATCACGGTCATCGACTACGATGAAGGTCTCAGCAAGCGAGAGCGGGCCCGGCGATCTGTTGAATCGCTATCCCGGCGGCGTCTGGCGGAGGTCCTTCGCGACCTTGGCGCCGACAGCGGGGACTACTCCCTGGAGGAGCGCGGTCTCCGCGTCCTGGAAGAAGCTCAGCCCCAGATCAGCGAGATCACGCGGCGCGATATCGCTCGTTGCTTCGGCGACGATCTTTCCGGTGCGCGCAGCCCCGTCAACGTTGTCCAAGCGCTGTTTCCGCTGTCCGGACCGTTCGACTTCTCCTTCCTCACCGCAGGTAACACACGCACGCTGGCGGATGAGATCCATCAGCACATGGTCCTCAATCCAGGCGACTGGGACGTCGAGGAACTGTTCGATCAGATCGGCGCCTATGGGTGCTCCACCGACCGGTTCGGACGCCTGCTGGAAGGTGCGTTGCATCCGCTTTGCCGACGAGGGCCGGAGCAGCGCAAGCTGGTGGCGACGCTGAATGCTGTCCTGAAGGCGGACGGCTACGCTCTGGAGCCGATCGCGGAGCAGTCAGGCCACCCGATCTACAAACTGGTCCTCATCGTCAAAGGCGTGGCCGGCGCGCCGAAGAACCTGATCTTCGCCTCAATCGGCCCCAAGCCCGAGATTGGATTTCGGGACGCGGTGAACAACGACATCGTGGTCCTGTCGCATGCGGACAGCTGTCTCATCTATGATCGGCCGATCAGCCGTGACGGGCTGAGATGGTCTGAGCTGGTCGACTGGTGGTCGAAACTTGAGATCGCCTCCATCGACCGGTCCGCGAAGGGTTTGGCCGGGCGACTGCATCGTTCGCTCGCCTCGGACGGCGAGCGCAATCTCTTCACGACCTACTTCAAACTCTACCGAAAGACGCTCGACGAGGCGCTGCCGGCGCTCATTCCACAGGTCTATCTCCACTACGACCCGGCGGTGGTGAAGCATCTGCGCCATCGCGACGGCATGTTCCGTCAGCGTATGGATTTTCTGCTACTGCTCCCGAACGCCCAAAGGGTGGTTCTCGAAGTCGACGGCGCCCAGCATTTCTCCGACGACGCAGGCCCCTCCCTACCCCGATACTCGCAGATGGTCGCGGCCGATCGTGAGCTTCGGTTGGTGGGCTACGAGGTTTTCCGCTTTGGGGCGAATGAGCTGGTGGGGCCCAACAGCGAGGGGATAGTGCGGACCTTCTTCGACGGTCTTTGGCGTCGACATAGCCTCTCCACCGCGGCCGAGGGCGGCCGCTAGGGCGGCGCCGAAGCAGCTTCGCCGAGCGCAGTGGGAAGGAACCATTCGCGGCAAACATCCTCATAGAGCTTCGGCAGGATCGAGAGTGATCGCCATAGCTCCAAGATGTTCAGCTTGCGGAAATACTCCGCTTCCTCTGCGTTTCGTTCCGGCGGGGCGCCACCATCCACCGGCTTGAACAAGGTGATTGCCCCGTCGGCGTCATAGGTCCTCAGCGCCTTGGCCCACCAAGCGATGGGCTCCCACATCTCCACATCATCCCAGAAATCGTAGGGAAGAATGCGTCTGAGGAAATAACGCGCCATGTCGTCGAAGCCCTCGCCATCAAAAGCGAAACCGAGCTCCGAAAACTGAAAGGTAAAGCGCTGAAAAGCAGCCATCAGCTTCGGTCGCTTCGCGTACCAGCGCAGCGCGATCTGACCAGCATCAGACCCAATCTCGTTTCGAACCGGCACATGGATCGTTCGGCTCGCCTTGCTGCGATAGTCCGCGTGCCGTGGGATCAGGATTTTGTCGATGTAGTCGTTCACGCAGACGAATGAGCAGCGCTCGTTCCGCAAGTCGGCGAGCACCAGCAGAACCGGTACGCCAATGCCCATCCGCTCGATCGTCACAAGCTCCGACGTCTCAAGCAAAAAACGATAGGTTTCCACCTCGCCTGCAGGCTCGTCCCGGCGGAGCGTCTCAGCAGTCTTCTCGACATTGCCTCGCGCAAACAACGAAAGAGGTGCAGAAGTCGGCTCGGCGACGGTCTTCAGCTGAATGAAGACATGCTCGCCGAGAGTCTCATAGCGCAGTCGCCCGTTTTCGTCGGCCTTGCCCTCGCTGAAGAACTCCAGGACGTAGTCCAATCCGTAGTCCGGCGGATACTCCCGCAGCACCCAGTGCCGAGGCAGTTTACGGCGCAGGAGCGCCTGTCCATCGCGATCGATCAGATGCTGATCGACTTGCTGCTTGGCAGAGTCCACGTCAGGCCTTCTAGAAGCTCATACCTAGTCGAGGACGACAGGATCAGACCGCCACTCGCCCCGGCGCATACCAAGTCTGGTTCAGACGATGGTCAAGCCACATAAGTACGCCGGTCCAGGCCCGATATGGGACCAAGGCGACGTAGGCCGCAATCAACCAAGCCAAGTCACGATGTGGCTCTAGGAACGCCCCTTCTGTTTCATCGACAGCTTCGGCGATCAACTCGACCCATTCCTTTCGCTGATAGGTGTACGACCGGAGTCGCCCCTCCCCCCGCACCAGCCGGGCGTCAAAGAACATCGCCGCCGGCAGATCAGGCTCCTCATGCACGACCCTGGAATAGGGAGGCCAAAGACTCTTGCTCGTCTGCTTCCAATTCCGCTTCGCGATCATCTGCAGCATCGCCCGCGTGAACCAGGCGCGACGGGAGAAGTTGTCGTCGAAGATGCCATCGTCGCCGACGTACCGGATCTCGTTCATCCAAGCCCAGACGTCGACAAACCCGTAGTATGGCCCTGCTAGGGGCTCGCGCCCAGCTCGACCCAGGCTGGCGTCGATGATAGCGCCCAAGGCCTGCGCGAACATCCGATCCGGTCCGCGGGTCGGATCTATCCGAGCCATGGCCCACCAGCGAACGATATAGGCCGGTACGGGCGCGAAGCCCCAGAACATCGGCGCCTCAAACGTCTTTCGGACAACATCGGCGGCGTAGCGCCGCTCACCGCCATCGGTCGTCGCCTCCGCCAACAGGAGGGTGGCAGCGACATCTCCGATCAGACGACCGCGTTCCCACATGATGTCGAACTCGCTGAGCGTATCCTGCTCAGACCAGACCTTGGCCGGATTAAATCCGACAGCACGCGCCTCCGTCAGCAGGTCGTGCGCGTGCTCCAACGCAAGGCTTGCATAATGTGCGACGGCCGTAGCCCGCGCGGGCTGGTCGGCGAACCGAAGCCCGTGCATCGCCGCCAGAACGGTTATGAGATAGAGGGCGTAGTGGTTCGAGGCGGCATACCAGGGAGCTTTGGCGATCTCCGCGACCAGCAGCATGGCATTCAGGTGCGCGGACCGTTCGGGTTGGGAGGCGCCGGCCGCCGGCAACGGCGCCGTAGCCACGAGGACTTCGGCGATGACCTTCGCATCCGGCAGAGACCGTCCGTCCTGGGCCATCAAGTTCAAGAGCTGGCGCGTGCCCTCGACCGTCGTGGGCCACACTTGGCCCGCGGCCTTGACGAACCGGGCGAGCAGTTCACCGCGCCCAAGCAACTCAAACGAGGACGCGGCGCAGGTCTCCTTGGCGGTCCGCGCCGCCGCCTTCGCGAACACGACCTCGGCCTCTTCGTCGATCGTGCCGTTGGTGACGAACACCGCCACATGCCGTTCGTCAAATGAGGTTCGGTAGAAGTCGGACGGCGCCAGCTCGATCAATTCGATGACCTGCGGCAGCAATGTCTGAGCCTCGCTCTTGGTGACACGCGTCCCCGGATTGCCCTTGAGCTGGAAGCAATGGAGGACCCCAGCGGGGTCACGAGCGATGACGTCCTTGCCCAACTCAATCGGCGAATGGCGTGTGTTGTGAAGGACGGTCCAGCCTTCCGACACCAACAGCTGGATAAACGCTGGCTGGTAGCGGCGCTCGGTCTGGCTATCCAGCCAGGACTCGATCAGCCTCTCGACGACGGAAGTCATCTCGTTTCTGCCTCAGAACGTCGCCGAGCCTTCGTTGGAAAGAGGCGGATGATTGGATTTTCTGGAACGCCGTGGTGTCGCCACCCGTGAACAGGGTCGGCGGTTGCCATTGACCGTTCGCATCGAAGGTGTGCTCCATCTTCGAATAGGTCTCGATCAGCAGGTCTTCCGACAACGGTTTGCCGCCGCCTTCCACGAGGTTGCCTACGGCGGCCGTCGCCCTGTTAATTTCGGAGAGGAAGTTCTCGGTCGTGCCCCGCGCCATCTGCTGCGCTAACTCCGCCAACCGCTTCAGCAGCTCGGCCGGCGTAAAGTCAGTGAGCAGCATGTCCCTTGAGAAGGTGATTTCACCGGTGACGGAGGCCATTTCGGTTTCGCTGACGGTGTCATCGTGGCGTTCGATCGCGTGACCGCTCCCCTCGAACTGGTTATGTCGCGCGATCATACCCAGCATTGGAGATATCCGCATCGCCAGCTGCTGCACCATGGCGAGGTTGTCTTCCATTCGGTGCTGTTGAATCCTCGGAAACGTCGGCAGCATCAGGCCTGCCGCGCCAGTTCGGCGAGACGCTCCTCGCAGGTCGTTTTCACTAGATCGCGCAGGACTCGGATGCGCTCGTTCAGCCAAGTCAGCTCTGCGTCGGTGATCCGGTAGTGGGGCGAGTAGCGGGCCTTCACATAGGCGGCGCGCAGGAGTTCGAAGCAGCGGCGTTGAAACTTGTCCTCCTGTGGCCAAGCGGCAGCCAGGCGAGCGTCCAGCTCCTCGCAACGACGACGGAGGAAGACGATGTTGTGGGACTTCGGGCTGTAAAGGGTCCGCACCAACAGGACACAATGATAGAGGCGCTCGGTAGCCTGATGGAGAAGGAACGCAGCCTCCTTCGAACGCCCTTTACTGCGCGAGTAGGAAGCGGTGTCCCGAAACCCTTCCGCAGTGGCTAGCCAATCAGAATAGTGGGCTTCCGCCTCTGACAGTGCCACTGCGGGCGAGATCTGCCCAGGCTTCTCAAGCTTGGCTATCGGTGTGTCGAGAAGGACGACTCCATCTCGAGCGATATCAGCGAAGAAATACCGCCCCCGCCTAAGCTGCTCGTTTACGTCGTCAAGGCTGTGAACGATGAAGGTGACCGGCGTCCGCAGGCGTTCGCCGGACGCGGTCTCCTCCAGAATGCGCTCGACCGCGCCGCTCCAGAATTCGTCCTCGACCAGATCCTCGTGGTCGACAACGACCAGCAGATCGAAATCGGAGAAGTAGCGCCCGATCGGGTCCTCGACCCAATCGCCGCGGGCATACGACCCGAACAGGATGATCTTGAGGAGCTTGCCGTCCTTCAGACGCGGCGCACGACGGGTCGAGATCGCCTCGGCGAAGGAGGTGCGCAGAATCTCAGCGACATGCTGAAGTTCGTGGCGCTTCGCTGATGGAAGATGATCAAGACGAGAATTCATCACGGGAGTCTCACCGATGGCGCGTGCAACAGCAAGGCTGTCAGCGCCCCGTATTCAGTCTTCTGCCTCAAAAAGCTGTTGGCGCATCTCGACATCGCTCTTCTGGAACCGGTCGGCCTCCCGCAGGAGCCAGGATAGATAGTCCGCCTTCTGCTCCTCCATCAGGTGCTCCGCCTCCAGATCCTCCAGGAGATATTCCATCGCGACCGCCTCCGGCAGTCGCAGACCTTGGGTAAGATGCTTTAGCCGATAGGCCAGACCCACGACGTGGCTGCGATGGCGGAAGTAGTCGCCAACCGCATCGGCGAGGGCGAGGTTGTCGTCTGCGCGGGCGGCAGCCGCAACGAGGTCGACCTCATGTCGGCGGTTGGCCTGAACGTCGGTCAGCACGGCGGCCAGGTCGTCGATCGTGAGGCAATAGTCCGAGAGGTCCGCGCCGCTCTTCTTGGCATCTGTGATGATCAGGCGGCAGTCCTGGCAGATATAGACCCATCGGTGATCGAACACGGTCACGCCCGAATCCGTCCAACCATTTCGCCACCACCGCGCGTCGGGATTCTCCTCCACATCAAAAACGGCGTGCCTGTGGAGCCGACCGGACCACCGCCCTGCGTTGGATATCCGCAGCACCTCCGACCGATCACGCGCACAGGCCTCGCAGCGCCACGTTTGGAGAACCCGGCGCCACGGAGAATCGGACTCCTGGGAGACTGTGAACGCCTCCAGATCCGACGCGTTCGGCGTGCGCGCCGGTCGCACCTTTGCCTTGAGCGAACTGCCAAACCCGTCCGAACGAGCAGATCGAGCGGTCAGGGCCGACGTCAGAGCGAAGACCCTTCCCGCCGAAACGCCCTGACTTTGGGCGATGTTGACCATCACTTCGCCCAGTCCATAGCCGCGATGGAAGTCTGGCGGTGCCCCTTGGGTCCGATGACGACCGTCCGCGACCCTGCGGCTCAGAATATCGACAAATGCGACACGGTCCGCGACGTCCTCGGCGACTTCTTCCCATACCGCTTTGGCCGCATCGAAATCGACATCATGCGGCGTGTTCGGCCGCACGGTGATGAACCGCTGGATTTCCGTCGGCGAGAAGCTGAAGTCTGGATGGACGATTCCCTTCAGGGACGCCTTCGCCAACCCCTCGGCGGCATTGCAATCCTTGCATATGAGGGTGGTGAAGAAGCGGGCCGTGATGTCCTTGCATGCATCCACGGCGCGAAAGAACCCCGCCCGATCTTTCGGCTCGGTCGGCATCGGCGACCGCTTGCGGAGTTCGCGCTTGCCGTAATCCCTCAGATGATCGTGGTGCCATTCCAAATGGCAGATGAGAACCCCGGCCGGCGTCGGGCGCGGGAGATGCGATTTGAGCCGCCGACACGCGGGACAGAACCATGCGCGTGGCGTGCCCGCCCAATTGTGGTTGAGGTCGAGACGCTGCAACCCAAACGCCCGAAGCATCGCCTTGGTCTGGGCGCTCCAGGCACCGTCCAGCCGCGGCAAGGCCGCCTCGAGCATCTCGTCGGATGCCGCGCTGAAATCTGGAATGACGATGGTGGTAGGCAGCATTCAGCAAGCGTCCCAAAAAGGAAAGTCTAGCCGGCACCATCGTCAGATTCGGTCGTACCGGCGGATTCCGTCCCTAGTCGCTCTGGACATCGGCCTGCTCGAGGTCATCGCCGTCGAGCATGACGTACGTCTGCGAGAAATACGGCGGGGGCTCATCGGGCAATCCCGACATGATGCGCCCATCGGGTTGGAGAAACTCGTGGGTCGCCCCTCGGATAAGGTCTCGATCCAACCGTATGCGTGCCGCCGGGTTGTGCAGCACCACCATCCCTTCGACCCAAGTCTCGGCATAGCCCGGCTCGTGTACCTGGTCGGTGAAGGGGCGCGGCCGTGGGTCAAGGTCGCCGTCATGGCGGCGGACGCCTGTCCGAACCATGCGCACTCTCGGATCACCAAAGCCCGCCAGAAGGCCCATGCGATTGAACTTCACCAACGTACCCTGAGGATTGACGATCACGGCGCTGACGTTCTCGGCGTTGGGAAAGCGAAAGAAGCCGCTAGCCTCCTCGAGAGCTCCCTGGCTGTGCTTGTTGATCCATTCGATCCGGCGCTGGCCGTCCTCCATCGAATGGCGCACGCCGAACACATACTCTGTCGCCGCCGGTACGATCATGCGCATCGACCCGGGGGCGTGAAAGTCCTGCAGCGCGATGGCGAACGGCAAGCCCTCCATTCCGGGCGCCGCCCAATAGGGCTCTGGCTTGCGAAGCTTCTTCTTGAGCGGCCGAGCTAGTTTTATCGGCACGTAGTTGCCGATGTAGTCGCTGAGCGTGTCGGCGTTCAGTTCGGGAAGAGCGGCGCCTCCCTGTGGTGGATTGGCGGTCGTGGCTTCGACCCCAAAGCCGCCCCGCAGGCCAGCCAGGATGAAGTCGGGCGCGGATCCCTCCCCGACCTGAACGAAGCCCAGTTCCGTGAAGGTGGCAAAGAGATAAAGCTCCCAGAGGCGGGCATCGAACGCAACGGTCTGAAACTGCTGGATGAAGTTACCATCGACGTCGCGATGATAACGCATCATGGCGGCGATGAGCTCTCGAGCTGGAGAGTAGCGGGGATCAGTTCGCAGCACCCGGAAGATGGGATGCTGATCAGCTTCCGGGGTTATCGGCGCGAAGAAGTCGACGGGCGGCCCATCGTCCTCGCCCTGGTGCATGTCCACATCGGGCCCGGCCTGCCAGCGTTCCATCGCCGCGACGAGTTCGCTGCGGGCCTCTCCGGTGGTGGTCAGGGAACTGTTGACGTCGATGGCCCGGAGTTGTCCCCGTTCGTCGCGACCAAGCGCGATCCAGCCAAAGTCCCGATCGACCCTGTCCCAAGTGAGCATGCCCACAACCCGACCATCATCCGTCTCGAACCAGGCGTACTCCTGCACGATCGCCACGAGCCGGGGATCGCGGGTGTAGCCAGCGAGCGCGTTAAAGCGCCGCTCCTCAATCTCCCGAACGGGCATCGCGGTCCTCCCGACGCCAATCTTCCGGCTGCTCGAAGGTCCCAGCCCAGACGCCAGCCTGGTCGCGGCGGGCCGCCGCCTCTTCGATCAAATAGGCCGTGCCGGCGTAACGTGCGTAACGGACCGCCAGGCCCTGCCGAACGAGCCAGCCGCCCACGTCTTCTCCGTCGACGTCGCATTGCGCGATCATGCGATCATAACGGTCGATGTCCTTCTCGAAGCAGGACACCACTTTCCCCTGGAGACGCTGATCCAGCCGATTGGCGGCAAGCTGACCACACCGATAGGCGCGGCCATCGACCTGGCAATCCTGACGACCTTCGGGCGCATCGACGCCCCACAGTCGGATGCGGCGTCCATGGATATCCAGCGTGTCGCCGTCGATGACCGAGGCACGGCCTTCAATCGACGGGGCCACCGGCCCGCAGGCACCCAACCCAAGCGCCAACCCAACGCATGCAAATAGTCTCGCTATCGGTCTCTCACGCACGCGCAATCAGCCCTTTTATCGAAATCATGCAGAACTCGATGACCCAGGCGACCTGATGCGTGTCGAGTTCCGGCTGAGGATTGCTGCCGGCGCCGTGGGCCTCCGGGTTCCGGACATCCGAAAAGAGCCGCTTCATCATGTCCCCTTCCCAGGGCGCGATGAGCCGGCCATTGCGAGCGCTCACCAGATTGTCGACGAAAGCTGCCGCCCCTTTTTCCCTCCCTGTGGTAAAACCGCGGTCGTCGCTGATGATCTTGATGGCGCTCTCGAGAGCCTTCGCCGCAAAGAGAGCCGCATTGGGTCCGCCCCCATCTCGCTGCCTAAAGGCTTGCTCCATATCGGTCCGGACTGTCTTCCAATGGGCATCCTCGACGGTCTGCCAGAACGGCTCTGTGACCTCGGTCAGCAAACGTTCGTCGTCCAGCGGCTGGAACTGAAGATTCCGGTATCGCAGCGGGATTGAGGCGGCCTGAAGGAAACGACCTATGCGGTCCTCGACCGCTGACCAGTGGCCTCGATTCTGTGTCGAGATGTAGAAGAGCAGGTATTCGAGAAAAGAAAGCCGGTCAGCGGCATCGTTCCGCCCGCCAACCAAATAGTGGCCGACGTCGTCGATGAAGCAGGTGTTCCATTCGAGAATCTGCTGCGTCATTCGAAAGAGCGCCGGCCGCCCCAGTTCCATGGCTGTTTGGCGGTGAGCCGTAGCAATGACCTCATTGACCGTGTCGTACTTCACCGCATCGAACGACGAGATCAGGCCCGATAGGATGTCGGAGGTCACGAAGACCGCAGCGCTGTTGAAGAATTGCTGGAGTTGCGGACCAGCAATCTTCGTCAGGGGCGCAGTCGCTCTGTACCTCGTCTGAAACGTGTCGAACGGTGGCGTGCTATGCATCTGTATATGTCCCCCGTCAGCGCGTCTGCACCGGTGGCGACTTTGACCAAGCTGCTGCCTACACCGCAACCCTAGGCATCAATCGGAACTCGGCCGCCTACCCCGCGCCGCTTAGGCAACGAGCGGGGGTTCTGGCAGACCATCACCACTTCCAATCGTCACGAACGGTAGTGAAGAACATCGGTCCGGCGACCGTGTGGGAGTCTGCACCCTCACGACGGATCTCCTCCATGTGCATCCCCAATGACAGGTAGGTGAGAGCCGCACGGGCCAGCTTGAGTACTCGCAGCGTCTTGGCCTGAAAGTCGCTGCGACCGATTGATAGGGCGAGGGTGTCGGTGAAAATGTCTCCCACAACGCCGGGGCGAGGCGTCGGCGTCATGTCGTGCACTTTCACGTAGCGGTGTTCGAGGTGATTGCGCAGATTCTTTAGCGCGCGGACATCGGGCTCAAGAATGTCGCCCCTCTCTTCGAACAGGTCCTTGCTGAGCCAATAGAGACCTCGAAATGGCAGGTTTCGGGTGCCCGCGAAGGCGGGACGGATCGTTCCATCCTTCTGCTTCCACACGCGTTTGAAATCGATGGCGCCGGGCTTCTCGCCAAGCTGGAGGTAGTGGTTCAGGAAAAAGCCGATCTTGTCGAAGATCGAATAGGCCGCCCGGAAGGCGAACTTCAGCTTCTCGACCGCCAGCGAGTAGGCCGGATAGTCCAAGGTATTGAGCAGGAGCACGCCGCGATCGGACAAGTGAGGCCCGCTGTCCTGGAGCGCTTCGTAAAGAAGCCAGCGAGCCGAAGCGAACTCCTGTTTCATCTGATTGTAGAGGCCGACGACCTCCGGCGGCTCATGGATCGGCAGTCGAAAGGTTGGAAGATTCAAGACATCGTTGGCCGCGATCGGATCGGCCCCGAGATCGTTGAGTGGATTGAGGAAGAGTCGCTCGCGCAGCGCCCAGCGGCGATAGGCGACCTCGGTCTTGCCTCGACCGAGCGAGTGCCCTTTCAGGTCGATATCCGCCCTGAGACCTTCGATATCGAGTCCGGCGTCGAGATCGGCCTGCATCGCTGCGAACTGCGCCGCAGCGTGGGGGTGACCGCCTGGGTCGAACGTCCGCTCATTCGCGACAGCGTCAACAAACCCGTCCCGAGCCGCTACGAAGAACACGCCTCGATGGCCGTCGTCATAAAGACAGCGAGCATAGTGCATCAGGGCGTAGGCGCGATTGCCCTGCGCCATCCAGAAGTGCGGATCGATGGCGAGCGCCTTGGCCCAGAATTCGAGCGCTTCGACGAACCGGCCGGTCGTATTCAGCTGATTGGCGAGATTGGTGAGAATCTGGCACTGGCGAACCTTCTCCAGCGAATGGAAGGCCGGGCTACCGAGGGCCATTCTGAGATTGAGGATCTGCTGCGAGACCTCAAGTTGCTCCCATGCCCAAACCGCATTTAGATCGTGATGAAGACGGTGCTGACGACCCGCCCAGGCATTGGCCCAGAAGTAGTGAAGCAGGACGCGATCCCCGTCGGTCAGTTCCCACCCGTTGATGACTTCGGCCCAGGCGAGCGCGCGATCATTGCCGGCCGCACTATCAAAATCGTCTGACAGATCGACAAGGAGCCCGAGCCGGTTGATCGCCTCCGAAGCGGCGACGGTCTCGGGAGCAGGCAGCCCCATCAGCGTGTCGAACAGCTCCTTCGCAGAAGCCTCATCGAGCACGCCGTCGAGCGGCAGATCGATTTTCGGAGTCTCGTCCATGACCTTGACCTAGCCCAGCCTGCACATGCTGGCGACGGTCCATGGATGGGCCTCGATACAATGAAAGGCCGCGCACCCCAAAGGGTGCGCGGCCGAGTTTTCCTTCTGCCTCTCCCTCTCGCTATTCCGCCGCGAACGAATAGGCGTCGTCATCCGACGTCGAAGCGTCACCGTGCGGCGTCTCCGGCTCAGGCACGGCCGTCCGCAACAGCGGCGGCAGCCAACCCTTCCCGGCGATCAGCGTCTCCGCCGCCTCGGCCATGTCCGCCTTCTTCATCCCGGCGATCCGGTCGGCGTCGGACTGGCCGACGCCTTCCGTCACCGCCTCCAGCACCCGCGCCTTGGACACCCGGCCGAAGTAGGACGCGGCGGTCGCCGTCCACATCGTGGTCATATCCAGCCCGAGCGCCGTCGCCAACACCTCGGCATGGCCCCACGCGCCCGGCCTGCGGTCGTGCGGGTCGCGGACGGCGTTGACCGCCAGCGAGGCGCAATGCGCCAGCAGGTCCAGCAGGTCCGAGGGCGGCATGGCCGCCAGCGCTGCCCAGAGGTCGCGCGCCGCGTTGGGCAGGCGCGCCGCCCACGCCTCGCCACGTTCGGCGATGCGCCGTCCGGCGGGGCCTTCGCCGACGCCGGGCGCATACCGCTCCAGCCCCATGACGCCCAGCCGGACCTGCAACACGGTCGGCTGGTCATAAGGCGGATAGAAGACCTGCAGGGCGAAGGCGTGGACCACCACCACGAGGGCCATGTTCGCATCCGCCGCCAGCGCATCGCGCAGGCCCGCCGTGCGATGCGCCGTCAGGTCGAGCACCAGCTTCTCAGAGAGCGGCGCCAGCCCCTCGTCCGCGCCCGGTTCGGCGCCCGCCGTGTCGCCGACGGGGGCGTCGTCCTCCGCCTCGCCGCCGCCTTCGGCGTCGGCCTGCGCCGTCTCCTCCGGCTCCGGCAAGGCGTCCTCCAGCCTGACAAGACCGCGCTCGAAGCGGGCCACGCCGTCATGGCCGAGGGTGACGATCACGCCCGCCCGAGCCAGATCGTCGGGCCGATAGGCGAAGTCCGGGCCTAAGGCCTGCAAGGCCTTGTCGATTTCCTCCAGCCGGGCGTCGACCTCGGGCGGCAGCATCTCGGCGGCGTCCGTCTCCGAAACGAGCCGGTCATACTCCTCCGACAGGGCGGCGACCGCCGCCACGTCCTCCTCCGACCGCGCGACCGCCTCTGGATAGACCCGGCCCAAGCCGAGGCCGTGCGGGAAGTCGGGATGGGCCTGCGCCCACTTCCAGCCCTCCTGCGTCCGGACCTCTTCGGCCAGACCGGCCAGCTTGTCGGCGACCAGCTGGTCGAGCAGGACCACGTCCTCCAGCCAGCCGCCGCCGTCCTCGGTGAAGAGGTCGCGCAGCACCGCTCCGCCCGCCTCGGCGTAGGCCTCGACGCCGACGAACCGGACCCGCCGGTCCTCGACCTGAACCTTGGCCTCCGTCATGGCGCGGCGGATGGCGTAGGCGGGCGTATGCGGCCCGATCTGGTCGAACACCTGCCGCTGGCGCTCATGATCTTCGCTGACCGCGAAGGCCATAAGTTGGTCCAGGGTGACGCCGCCGCCGCGATAGGCGGCGATCAGGTCCGGGGCGACCGCGCCGAGCCGCAGCCGCTGGCGCACGACATGGGCCGAGACGCCAAAGCGGGCGGCGATCTCCTCCGGCCCGTAGCCCCGCTCCTCGGCCAGCCGCCGGAAGGCCTCGAGCTGATCGGCGGGATGCATGGCCTCGCGGGTGACGTTCTCGTCGAGGCTGATCTCGTGGGCGTCGTTGTCGGCGTCCACGATGACCCGCACCGGGTGGGTCCGCTTGATCTGCTTGCGCTTGGCCAGCAGCCGGAGCGCCTGACGGCGCCCCTCGCCGATGGTGACGAGGTAGGCGCCGGTCGGCGCGCCCTCCCCGTTCCGCTCGATCTCGACCACGGGCGGCTGCAACACCCCCTTGGCCTTGATGGACGCAGCGAGCGCCTCGATGGTCGCGGGCGCGTGCGGGGTCTTCCTCGCGTTCTTCGGCGAGGCCTTGAGCCGGTTCAGCGGCACGCTGATCTCCGCGCCGTGCTGCGGCGCGGGGACGACGGTTTCGATGGGTTGAGCAGTCATGTCTGCCTCCTTTGGGCATGGGTTGCAGGCACGCGAGGCGCGCGCCTGAAACCCTGCCCGTCGGCGAGACCGGGGTAGCAAAGGCCAGGGCGGACCGGCCGGAGGGGGATCGCCCGGCCTGCACAAGCCTGACGGCCATGACGATGCTGATCCTCCTCGCCGGCGCGGAAGGTCGGGGAGACCGGCCGGTCCGGCGGCGAAGCCGCTTTACCCTGGCCTGCGCGAGGGCGGAGCCCTTAGCCCTTACCGCTCGAGACACTGGGGCGGCGTGCGGATATGGTCTGCACATGCGCGGGAAACTTGAGAGCCACTACTACGCGGCCAACGGCTTCTCGCCGTATTACTTCGCGCACGTGGTCTACAATGTGGTCGGCCACTCGGACGCGTTCCTGCGCCGGATCAACGACCTCCTGGGGGACGCGGCGACCGAAAACCTGTGCAGGCCGTTTCCGCGCTTCTCGAATCTTCACGCCTTCATCGAGGATGTGCTCACCGAACTTTTCTTCGAGAGTCCCGCCGAGAACGGCGCCTACGCTATCTACGATTTCATCCTCCACAGCCGGCTCGAGCATCTCATTGCGGGTGTCGAGAAGGACGATATCGAAGGTCTCGGTCGGGCTCGAGACGACCCGGGTTATGACGACGCCTTCCGGAACCTGATCGACGAGATCTTCCATATTCTCTTTCGCGACCTGGCCTTCCTCCAACGGTTCAACGACCTGACCGCAGGGTTCATCGTTGATTGGGCCGAGGGCCATGATGATGACGAAGTGTTCTCGCGGGGCCGTCTTCGACGCGTGACCGTGCCGCAATATGTGAAGGACGCGATCTACCACCGCGATCAAGGCGAATGCCGATCCTGCAGAAAGGCCGTCGATCGCATCGTCTCGCCCGTCGAGCGGGAACGCTTTGATCACATTGTGCCGCTGGCGAAGGGGGGCGCTAACGACATCTCCAACATGCAACTGCTCTGCCAGGGCTGCAACAGCGCCAAATCCGACGGATCGGAGCTCGTCTCCCCGCTCTACCACCGGGCCTATCCGACGACCTGACGGGCCCGGCAGACCTATAGGGACGGTCGCCCGGTTCAGGCGGTGACTTCTCGAAGCCTCGCGGCGATCTCATCGTCTTTCAGGTCGCATTCCCAGAGGGTGAGCACCCGCCATCCCGACGCCTCGAGCGCCGCGATCTGACGGGCATCCCGCGAAACGGTCGCGTCGAACTTCGCCTGCCAGAAGTCGGTTCTCGTGGCGGGCATGGTGGCGCGTCGGCAGCCCTCATGCCGATGCCAGAAGCAGCCGTGCACAAAGACCACCAATCGATGCCGCGGAAAGACAAGGTCCGGTCGCCCCGGCAGGTCCTTGCGATGCAGGCGGAACCTCAGGCCCATGCCGTGGGCGACGCGGCGCACCTTCAGCTCCGGCCCGGTATTCTTGCCGCGGACCTTGGCCATGTTGGCGCTGCGGCGAGCCGGATCAATCTTGTCCATCAGAGCGCCTATGCGGCCTCCCGTAAGGCCGGCCGCCGCTTCAGGCGGCCGGCGGCACAGGCGCGATCAGTCTTCCGGCATGCACTTGGTCGTGGTGAACGTTGCACAGGGTCACGAGGTTCTCCGTTGTATTGGGGCCTCCGTCCCGATGGTGCTCGATGTGGTGCAGCTCGAGGAACTTGCGGGGATCCTCAGGTCGAAGCTGATCGCGCGTCCAGCCGCACTGACGACAGGCGAAGCCGTCGCGCTCGAGAACCTCGATGCGGACGTCGTCCGGAATCTGCCGATCATGCTCGGGCGCCTGTTTGTCCTCGTCCAGCACATAGCTGCCGACGGGGAGGTCCGGGCGTCCCTGCATCCGGGTGAAGATCGGCCACCCCTCCTCGGTCCGGAGTTCGCGAACCCGTCTCGCCCACTCGCTCTTGTCGCCCGCGAGATAGCGAAGCTCTTCCAGGGTCACGGGCTTTCCGACATTGGCGCGCAGATAGGCCAGCACCTTGGCCTTCACGCCCATGCGCTGTTTGCGGATTCCGTTCAGCACGTTCCAGCGGTGAGCTGAATCCCGATCCTGCTCAGTGCTGACCAGCAGATAATGGTCCGGGCGGATCTGGTCGATCGGCACACCAAGCCGGTCGCTCAACTCGACGGCGGCGTCCGGATTGTCTTCGGCGAGTTCGCGCAAAGTCACGCCGGTGTAGATCCACCAGCCGAACTGCACTCTGAGCTCGCGGACGCGGCGCGCCCACTCGCCGATGCCGGAAATCACCAGCAGTTCGTCCCCGTCGATCAGGGTCATCGGGTAGCGGAGCAGATAGGCGATGATCCGCCCGCGCGCCGAACCGGGATCCTCGGGCAACAGGCTGCAGCCGAGTTGCCGAAGCTCATGAAAGACCGGGACAAGGCTGCGCACCTGATCGCGAAGGTCGGCGTCGGCCAGCCGCTCGGCGAAGGCGTCGAGCATCGCCTTGAGCCTGGCGACCTCGGCGGAGCGATCCGACGAACCGGGGAACCGTGCGTCGGTCAAGATGTCAGGCGCTCATCGCCAGCGGATCCAGCATGCGCATAACCATCCGACCCAGCGCAGCCGCCAGAGCGGGCGGCACGGCATTGCCGATCTGCTTGGCGATCTGGGTTTTTGTGCCGACGAAACGGAAGTCGTCAGGGAAGCCCATGATCCGCGCCGCCTCCCGGTGAGTGATCGGTCTGTGCTGGTCCGGGTGAAGGTAACGTCCTTTTTCCGGTTTGAAGAACTCCGTTCGGATCGTCACCGACGGCCGATCCCACCAAAGCCGGCCGAACAGGTCGGTGCCGCCGGAGGTCTTTCGGATCCAGCAATCGGGCGTCAGCTCGGGTGCATTGCGCTGCAGATCGAAGCGGTTTCCGCCCAGCGGCACAGACTTGTATCGGGCGATGCTGCGGTCGGTCGGCGTTCGTCCGAAATGCAGATCCAGCGGCGCCTTGGTTCCCATCTCCGTGCCGACCGGCGCCGGGAGATCTCCGATGGCCTGACGGACGGTTCGCCAAGGCGGCAGATTCAGTTTCTTGCCGGGATCCGCGTGCGTCGGCCGCGGAGGGAAATCAGGTTCGGCGATCCGGCGCCAGCCGACGACGATCGTGCGCCGCCGGGTCTGGGGCGCACCGTAGTCGGCCGCGTTGACGATGGCGGCTTTGGTGGCGAAGCCGAACTCCTCCGCCTTTGCCCGTATGTCGTCGAGTTCGGGAGAGCGAAACAGTTCGGCCACGTTCTCCATGATGAAGACGCGCGCGCCGGATCGGTTGGCGATCTCCAGGTAGGGTTCCCAAAGAGCCCGGCGGCTGTCTCCGTCGCGCTTCTTGTTCAGGAGGCTGAAGCCCTGACAGGGCGGCCCCCCGATGACGACGTCGGCTTGCGGGACGTCGGCGGTTTCCAGCCACTCCTCGATGTTGGCGCAGTAGGCCTCGCCATCGAAATTGGCCTTGTGCGTCGCCACGGCGGCAGCGTCGTTGTCGAGCGCGAGAACGGGATCGATGCCTTCCTCACGGAACCCGAGCGACATGCCGCCGGCGCCGGAGAATAGGTCAATGAGACGATAGGCCATGGTGTAATTCTGCCTCGAAAATCGATTCGACGCACGAGTCCAACCGAAGGTTCGGACCCGAGGCCGCAAACGGCGAAACCGCGCCTATGTTGTCCTGCCGATGAAGATTCCGACGGGCGCGAGCCGACCCGTCAGGTCCGCACCGTCGATTTGACGACCGCCTGCGACTAATTCGGTCACAGCGTCCGTCCAAGCACTGCTGTTCCCCGCGACATAGCGAAGCTCTTCCGCCGTGACGCGGGCATCGGGCGACGCGTCGAAGTAACGGGCGACGATATCTCTGACCGGTTCGCCCGCGTCACGCATACTTCCCGCGAGACCCCAGCGGCGGACCGCGTCACGGTCCTGACGATCTTCGATCAGGAGATATTCCTCGGGGGCCATAGAACTCGGTTTGGGCGCGCGGGATCCGCCCTTCGGCGAGGCGGTCGCCATACGTCGCATATCCCGTACGGCCAGGCCGGAAATGATCGGCCACCCGTGCTGGGTCCGAAGCTCTCGTATCCGTCGAGGATAGTCGCCGAACCCCGCCACGATCATCAGTTCGTCCGTGTGGACGATGCGCCCGACCTGGGCCCTGAGATAGGCGATCAGCCTTGCACGCCCCGATCCGGCGTCCTCCGGTGCCAAGGTCGCTCCGATGGAGGCGCCGAGGTCGCGCAGATGGTGGTGCACGTTCACGAGCTCGGCCACCTGCTCTCCGACGTTGCCGTGCCTCAACCGGTCGGGAAGATCCTGCAGAAGCTCGACGAGCTTGGCGCGCAGGGCTTCTGGATCGGAGGTCTGGGAACGACGGGCCATGGTCCGGGATAACCGACGCGTTGCGGGAGCGCCAGACAGAGCCTCCGGTTGCGCAAGAGCGGCGGCAACTGTAGCGCTTGGACAACAAGAAGAGTCAGGAAACCCATGCTGGTGGATTTGGCGGCTGTCGACCGCGTCAAACTCGCGCCGGAGGGCGGCGGGACAATTCGGGCGCTCTCCCGGATCGGTTACGATCTTCCCGAGGCGTTGGCCGATCTGATCGACAACTCGATCGACGCGAACGCGCGGCGGGTCGAAATCACCTTCTTGCGCAACGACACCCAGATCACCTCGGTCCTGATCGCCGATGACGGCGGCGGCATGAATGCCGACGGCCTGAAGCTGGGCATGCAGTTCGCCGGACGCATCGACCACGAGGCGGACGATCTCGGGACCTTCGGCCTGGGCCTGAAGTCAGCCTCCTTCAGTCAGTGCGAGACCCTGACCGTGGTCAGCCGGCGCGGCGGCGAGACCGTGGCCGCTCGCTGGTCGGTTGAAGAGATCGACAAGGGCTGGACCTGCGAGATCCTCGATCCGAGGGGAGCGGCGGTCGCATTCACGGAAAACTGCCTGCGCGGAAAGGCGCCGGCTACCGGGACGCTGGTCGTTTGGGATCGCCTGACCCGACTGGGCGTCGGCGGCGGCGACGATGACCTGGACACATTTCTCAGCACGACGCTCGCGCGGCTCGAGACCCACCTCGGCCTGGTGTTCCACCGCTTTCTCGAAGCGGAGGCGCTGACGATCTCGGTTATCGTACGTCACGAGAAGCGAGCGTTGGCGCTGCCTCGAACGGTTCGCGCCAGAAATCCGTTCGGCTATCCCTGTTCCGGCCTGAAGGGCTATCCGAAGACCTTCTCGGCCGACCTTCCGGGTGTCGGCATGATCGACCTTGAAGCTCACGTCTGGCCCTCGGGCCTCCAGGCGGACGGGTTCCTGCTCGGCAGCCGGGCGGGCGGCCCTTTTCAGGGCTTCTACTTCTACAGGAACAATCGCCTGATCCAGGCCGGAGGTTGGAACGGCGTTGTTCGCAACGACCAGGATTCCGACCTCACCGAGGCCCGGGTGGCGGTAGAGCTCCCGACCGACCGTATCGCCGTGAACGTTCAGAAATCGGGCCTGCAGGTCACCGCCGGCCAAGCTCAGGCCTTCCTGCAGGCGACCAGCGAGGGACTGTCGTTCGGGGACTACCTCGACGCGGCCCGGGCCGCCCACCTCGCGGCCCGTCGCGCGCAACGGGGCCCGTCCAGTCCGCCGTTGACGCCCGGCGCCGGTCTGCCGAGCGGCGTCAGGAAGGCGGCGGTGAAGCGGCTCGCCAAGGACGGGCCTCATGAGGAGCTCGACTTCGTCTGGGGGCCGCTCCCGGCGGATCAGGTGTTCGACCTCGACCTCACCGAGACGCGGGTGATCTTGAACCGGGATCATCGACGAACGATCCTTGGAGAGGCCCCGGCCTCTGGCGCGGATGCGCCGTTGATCAAGATGCTGCTCTTTCTGCTGTTCAGGGCGGACTTCGAACGATTGCGGTTTTCCGCCAAACGGCGCGAGCAGCTGGAAATCTGCAACGCCCTCCTGCTGGACTCCTTGAAGAAATGAGCTCGTCCGCAATGCCGATCGACGCCAGCCTGCTCCCTGACTGGGATGCGTTCGACCGCGACTACATCGTGGACGGCGTCCCGCGCACCTTCGTGGTTCGCAGCGAGCCCGCCGTCCATGTCTTCATCGACGCCGGGGCTTCCAGGCTGGGGTTGCGCATTCGATTGGGCGCGGATGCGCCCGCCGCGGTCGCTCCCCCCATGCAGGAAATCCGCACCGCCGACATCTCCGTCGGCGGCCTTCGTCACATGGAGGTCTCGACCGAGAGCCGCGCACTCTACCCCAACTTCTTCCGCCTCGTTTCGGAGGTCGCGGCGGACGTGATCGCGGGACATGCGCCCGCCGCGGCCCTCGCCGAAGCGGTCGCACGCTGGGACGCCCTCCTCCGCCGCCCCCAGCTCCTCTCCGAAGAGCAGCAGGCCGGGCTCTTCGGCGAGCTGTGGTTCCTCCACCGCCTGCTGCAGGGGGCGCCGCCCGCGCCTCTTTCGTCGTGGACAGGCCCGCTGCGCGAGGCGCACGATTTTCGGGTCGGCGCGACGGAGTTCGAGGTCAAGACGACCTCGAGCGCCGAGCGGGTCCATACGATCAACGGATTGGGCCAGCTCGACCCCAGTCCCGATTGCCGACTGTTCGTGGTCTCCCTGCAGCTTGCGGATGGAGGAAGCGGCGGTCAGACCCTTGAGCAGGCCGTCGCGGCGGTCCGCGCGCGACTTCCCGGATCCGCGGTCCTGGACTTCGCGGCGCTTCTCGACAGGGTCGGGTACCGCGGCGAGGACGCAGCCCTCTATCCTCGGCGCAGACGGCTCAGAACGCCTCCCGTGCTCGTCCCGGTCGTCGACGGCTGTCCCCGGCTGGTCGCCGACGCGCTGTCGACGCTTCCGTCGCGCTTCGCGCCGCAGCTGATCCGCAACGCCACCTACCAAGTCGATCTGACGGACCTGGGCGCCCCGGACGGGTCGCCCGCCTTTCTTGAAGTCGTGCCCGCCGCGCCCGGAGCTCCAGTATGATGTTCGACGTCCTCAACAGCGCTCTCAACGCCATGACGCGAGGACCGCGCGCGTTTGAGGCGACGCTCGATTTCGCCGCGTCGACCATCGTCGACAATGCGGACGATTTCAGCGCCGCCGGACTGCTCGCCCACCTGAAGACGACGAACCCCGGTGACGACGCTCTTGGCGTGCTTCGGCGCAAGCTCGGGCAATGGGACAACGAGGAGGGCTCCTGGGCCGGCGACACCGAGCGCAATACCGCCGAACGGCGAGAGGCGATCTACGCCAAGCTCTCGCTTTCGACGGATTGGATCGCGCTCTGCGACGACCGGCTGCCTTTTCACCCGCTTGAGCGCGCGACGGTGATCGCGACCGAGCACACCCGCTGGTATTCGCCGGAAGTGCGCGAGGCTCGGGCCTTCTACTGGCCGCACTACGTCGAGCAGCTCAAGAATCAGGGATGGATCGACGACAGCCTCACGCAGCTTGACGACAGCACCACGAGCGTCGTCGAGCGGCTGGCCGATCCGACGGCCGAGGCGGCCTATCAGTCCAAGGGACTCGTCGTCGGCTACGTGCAGAGCGGCAAGACCGCGAACTTTACGGGGGTCCTGGCGAAAGCGGCGGACGCCGGCTACAAGCTCATCATCGTGATGGGCGGCATCCTCGATGTGCTGCGCTCGCAAACGCAGCGTCGGATCGACAAGGAACTCATCGGTCGCGAACTTCTCGCCGACGAGTACATCAATGATCCGGACTACGACGACTTCGTCTCTCATGGCGGCCGTCCGAGCACGCTCGGCGCCTTCGACTGGTACCGGCTGACCGGACCGGATGCCGATTACCAGGGCCTCAAGTACGGGCGGGAGGCGCTGAAGTTCGAGGGTCGCGAAATGGATCAGCCCTTCTGGGCCCCCGACAACCTCTATCCGGCCACCACCCGGATAGCGGTCGTCAAAAAGAACAGCAAGATCCTCAACAAGCTCGCCAACGATCTCAGGGCGGTCGCGCGAGGCAAGTTGGGGGTCTCGTTGGACCAGGTTCCGGTCCTGATCATCGACGACGAAAGCGATCAGGCCTCGATCAATGTGGCGAAGGCCACACCCGCCGGGATCATCCAGGAGCGGACCGCCACCAACAAGGCCACCGTCGCTCTGCTCACCATGCTGCCGCGGGCACAGTATATCGGATACACCGCGACGCCGTCGGCCAACGTGCTGGTCGATCCGGCCGCCGAAGAGGATATCTTTCCGAAGGATTTCCTGATCTCGCTGCCGCGCCCGGACGGCTATATGGGCGTCTCGGACTTCTACGATCTGGACAAACCCTTCGACGAAACCGGCCCAAACGAGGAAGATTTTGTCCGCCCCGTAAAGGGCGAGGACGACAAGCCTGAGAATCTCGCGAAGGCGATCGACACCTTCGTGCTCTCCGGCGCGATCAAGCTCTACCGGGGGGCGCAGGATCAGAGCCTGAAGTACCGTCACCATACGATGCTGGCCCACGTCTCCCAGCTTCAGGCCGATCACAAGACCTTGGCGGCCCTGATCCGCAAGCAGTTCGCGGCGAGCGGCTACAACGGGGGTGACGGACTGGATCGCCTGGCCGTCCTGTTCGAGGAAGACTTCCGCAGGGTCTATGAACGGCGCGGCGCCGGCCTGCCCATGCCGGACGATTTCGCGGCCCTCCTGCCGTACGTCGGAGAATGTTTGAGCCGGATCGGAGAACCCGCCGAAGCGGTCATCATCGTCAACAACGACCACAAGGCCGACACGCCCGACTTCGATCGGGGCTCGATCTGGAAGGTTCTGGTGGGGGGTGCGAAGCTCTCACGCGGATACACGGTTGAAGGCCTGACCGTCAGTTACTACCGCCGGCGCGCCGGGGCCTCCGACACTCTCATGCAGATGGGTCGGTGGTTCGGGTTCCGCCGCGGCTACAAGGATCTGGTGCGCTTGTTCATCGGAACGGAGGAGCGCGACGGCCCGAAGTCGTCGAAGAAGACGGTCAACCTTTACGAAGCCTTCGGCGCCATCTGCCGGGACGAAGAGGTTTTCCGGCAGGAGTTGGAGCGCTACGCCGAGGACCCTGAGATGACGCCCGCCCGGGTCCCTCCCCTGGTTCCCGTGCACATGCTGCGCCCGACCTCGGCGAACAAGATGCGAAACGCCGTAGTCACCTTCCGGAACTTCGGCGGGGAGTTGGCGGAATCGACGTTCGCGCCGACCGATGAGACGGAACTCAAACGAAACATCACGGCCGTGAACGCCATGGTGTCAGACTCATCGGCCGCCGAGCGCTCAATCACGGCGCGGGTTAAGGGCTCTCTTCGCACGTTGAACGCGGTGATCACGCCGGCCTCCCCCGACAAGGTGATCGCCTTTCTCGAAGCCTATCGCTGGTACAACCCCAACACGGCGGACGCGCGACTCGGGAACCCCCATCGGCTGCCTCTGGAGTTTCTGAAGGGCAAGACGGGTGATCCGGAGATCGATCAATGGCTGATCCTCAGTCCGAAGATCAAGAACCCGAGGGGTGTCTTTCAACTCGCGGGCGCCGACCTCGACGTTGTGTTCCGCTCCCGCCATCTGGAAGCGACGAACCGGTTCAACACCTATAACGACCCCGTTCACCGGGCCTTCGCCGAACACATCACGGGAAAGACCGTGCTCTCGGACGCGGACGACGCCCTGGCGGCGCTGACCACGCCGCGAACGGCGGTGATGATCCTTTATCCGATCACTGACGCCCCCAAGGGCACGACGGCCAAACCGCCGTTCAACATCGGCTTCACCCTGCTGTTTCCGAAAAACGGCATGCGGCGCACCATGGGCTTCAAGGTGCGGCAGGCGGCGATGCCGCCTGAGGCCATCGTCTTCGTGGATAACGACGATGACGCCTGAGTTCGCGTTGAGCGCTTTGCAAAAGGGGGGGCGTGATGTGGGGCGGGCCTGACTTCGATCACGGCTTTTCGACGCCGCAGTGGAATGCCGCCAAGGCAGAGGCGCGCGACCTCATGATCGCGCGAGCGCGACTGCGGGGGATGATCCCCTATTCAGAGCTGGTGTCGGCCATGACCACGGTGCGCCTCGACGCCTTTGACGCCCGCCTGTTCCACCTTCTGGGCGAGATATCGATCGATGAGGACGCCGTGGGCCGGGGGATGCTGTCGGTCATCGTCGTGCACAAGCTCGGCGACATGCAGCCGGGAAAGGGCTTCTTCGAACTGGCTCAACACCTGGGGCGCGACGCGTCCGATCTGCTCGCCTGCTGGGTGACCGAGCTTCACCGGGTTCATGCGCAATGGGGAGCCGGTCGCAGATGAAGGCGCCGATCGCAAAACCGCTCAACAGCGCCCAAGTCGCCTTCAACGCGCTCTGCGAGAAAGGGGGCGGCGTCCGCGGCGGCCCTGTTCGCGGCAAGACCCTCGGCATGCTCCGTGAACAGGGGAAGCACCTCAACCAGGGGGCCTATACCGAGGTGGCGGAATATCTGGCAGCCTTTCCCGACCGTGAGCCGTGGCATGTCAGCTATGCGCTCGCCTTGGCCTGGGGACGTTTCTCACGCCTTGAGGAGACCTACGTCGAAGCCGTCGTGAACCTCCTCGAGGATTGGAACGACGAGGATCTCGCGACCGCAAGAGAGTTTCACTACGAGAAAGGTCCCGTCGCTATCGAAGAATCGTTGCGCGGAGGGCGCCACCTGTTCGAGCGTACCGCCATGGCGGGCACCCTCCCCTCAAGTTTCGCGGGCCTGAAGAGAAGCCAGGACCGATGGCTCAGATACGTCGTCGCCGACAAGCCTGGCTATATCGGAGGATGGAATGCCACGGCCGTCTTCATGGTGGCGCTGTTCGCCCAGCCCGACCTCGCCGCAACCTTGACGGAGCCCGAGGTACTTCTTCCGATCGGAGGGCCCATCCTGAACGGCCTTCGGCTGATGGCGGATGCAGGTCTTACGGGTCAGGCCCCGGTGGGGGCGGAGGCCGAAGAGGCCGGACCGGATCTGGGCCACATTGCGATCAACAACGGCTTGTTCGCCGAAATCCGCCAAGGGCTCCCCGATTGGAGCCTGCTCGACGTCCACAGCGGGCTGTACCTGCTCGGCACGCGCCTTCCGGAATCGAAGAATTGGGCTCTTTGAGATGAGCTTCCTCGCCTACAAGTTTCGGGGGGTCGAGCATCCCGATCGCCTGTTGGAGATCATCAGGACCGACACCGTCTGGTGTGCGGACTGGCGGGAACTCAACGATCCGATGGAAGGCATGTTTCGTCGGCCGGCCGGTCAGGCCGACGATTGGGTCAGCGCGGTCATCGCGTTCAAGCTCGGCTACCGGGTCTGTTCCCTGGCGGGCCGCTGGGACTTTCCGCCGCTGTGGGCTTACTATGCCTCGGACTTTCGAGGTGTCGCCATCGAGTTCGAACTGCCCGGTCTGGACGCCATCTACGACGACGACGATCTCATCGCTCGAGACTGTATCCTGGCCAGGGTCGACTACAGACGGACACCCGCGTTCGCGCCGGCGGCCGGCTGGGACCCGAGGCGAGCGGCGACGATGGTTCTTCTGTCGAAGCATTCCGCCTGGAGGCACGAACAGGAGATACGCCTGCTTGCGCGCGTTGAAAGCTTCCGAATGCACCGCCAGGTCTCGCGCGTGCTTCTTGGTCATCGCATCGACCCGGGTCTCCGGGAAGAAATCCTGGACGCCTGTGAAAGACGCGACATCTCGGCCGCTGACGTCCGGATCTCCGGTCGCGGCCTGACTGCGGCGCCTGTCCGGATCGGACGCCGCCACCCGGCGCGGGCGGGCCTGTGACGACGCCGATTCCCGCCCCGTTCGCCATCCTGGGCGAGATCCGCACCGCGTTCCACGCCGACCTGCTCAAGAGCGGCGCCCTTCGCTTCAAGGCGAACGGAAAGGCGAATATCGCCGACGGCTCGAGCGTCGCGTCGACCTATCTCGGTCGTCGGATTCTGGAGGATTTGAAAGCCGAGGCCGAAAGCGTGGACGTCTCTCCGCAGACGGGCGGCAAACTGTTCGAGAAGGCGGTCGAGGCGTTTCTCGGCAACGCTTTGGAGGCGATGGCAGCAATCGCGCCGGCCGGTCTCTCGACCGCGCGCCTGAAGCCGATATGGCTCTACGCCCAATACGGGCATCTCCAGACGCTGGAGATGATCGCGAAGAAGGACAAGCACGTCCGTCTCGCATTCGGCGGCGATTACCTGATCAAGCCGGATGTCGTGATCGAGCGTCGCACACTTACGGACGATGAAATCAACAGAACCGGCCGGCTGGTGGATTCCGAAATCGCCTCGCTCGCCGCATTGCGGGCGTCAGCCAAGCCGATGTTGCACGCCAGTATTTCGTGCAAACAGACCATACGGTCCGACCGTTCGCAGAACTCGCGGCTCGAAGCGCTGAACCTCTTGCGCAATCGACGCGGCCGAGCACCCCACATCGTTGTGGTGACGGCCGAACCGCTGCCCAGCCGCATTGCATCCGTCGCTCTCGGAACGGGCGATTTCGACTGCGTTTATCACGTCGCCCTACCGGAACTGGTCGAAGCCAACAGCGCGCTCAACCTGTCGCTCGGACTGGATGAGTCGGAGCAAAGCAAGAAGCTCGACATGATGATCGGCGGCGGCAGGCTTAAGGATATCGCGGACCTTCCACTCGATCTTCTACTTTGAGGTTTCGGAGGCCTCTGCTGTGAACCTCGACCCGGCTGTTCGCGGCCCTAGGTCCTGACGGATTTCGGGGTATCGTCGGCGCGCCGCTGGTCCTGGCTGCAGGCCGACCAGTCGAGGCGATCAAGGGGAGACCTGATCGCCGGCCCTTCCCAGGTCCCCGGCGTCGTCGAGCGAGGCGGCGCTGATGATCGCCCGAAACTCATCGACCAGCTCAGGATGCCGGGTGGTCAGGTGGCGCTCGATGTGGGCGTTGCTCAACAGGCGATTGAGGTAGCCGCTGGCGACGACCAGATGCAGGACATCGTCCCCATAGGAGGCCTCGATCGCCCGGAAGTCCTGCGTCAGGGACGCCATCTCCCGCTCCATGCGCGCCATCTGATCGGAGGTCATGCCGCCGACGCGCTTGGGTTTGTCCTGGCGCACGAGGTCGGCCTGACGGGTCGCTGCCAGCAGCGCCTTGGCGTAGGCGGAGGTGAAGTTGTTCGCCGACAGCATCAGTTCGGCCGCCTCCACCTGTCGCATCGGCCGCATCTTGCGAAGCACGTCGAAGGTCACCGGATTGACCGTGTGATTCTTCAGCAGCTCGATGACCTCGGGGGCGACGCCTTCCAGGAGGCTGCGGCGACGCTTGATCGCCTTGACGTCCACGTCGAGGGCTTTGGCCAGCTTCTCCTCGGACACCCCGCGCTCAAGGGCGCGGACGATCATGTAGTGCTCCTGGATGGTCGCGAGCCGGTTGACCCGCCGGTTATAGGTGAAGGCCTCATCGTCATCGGCGACCAGGCAGCGCGTCTCGGTCTCGCCGAGGTCCTTCAGGACCGCCAGCCGGACATGCCCGTCAAGCAGCATCCAGGCCCCGGGCGATTTGGGCCGCGCCACCACGAGCGGCTCGATGACCCCGACCTCGGCGACCGACCGGGCGATCCGGCGATACTTGACCGAGCGGATGACCTCGTCGGCGAGCCGCCGCAATGGGAGAATGTCCGAAAGGCGGATGGTCTCGAGGCGGGTCTCGAACGCCGCCCTCACGGTCCCGCTCATGCTAGCGGCCCGCGGCGCCGAGCCGCTCGGCGAGCGGGCGCGGCAGGGTGTGCATGGACTCGGCGCGCAGCAGGGTGACGAAGTGGTCGTCGTCGAGCAGGCGGCGCAGGGCGTTGACGACGAAGACCAGCCGGCTCTGGGTCAGGGCCGCCTTCTTGACGAGGAGCTTCTGCCGGTCCGTCTCCTTGCGGTAAGCCCGCACGAGGGCGTCGGCCGTCACCCGGACACGAGGCCCCCCGCCTTCCCTCGCCCCGGACCGTCCCGCCTTGCCGCTCGTCTTGCGCTGTTCGATGATCTTGCGGATCGCCAGCACCTGGTTGCCCGGCAAGGCCTTGCGCTCATAGGCCTCCGCCAGGGCTTCCTGGACCTCGCGGTCGCCGGCCTTGGCGATCTCCATGGCGACGGTATGGGGGATGACGCCGCGCTCGACGGCCGCGATCAGACGGTCCTCGCCATTGTCGAGCAGGAAGCAGATCGCCCAGATATATTCGGCGCTGAAGTCCGTCTTGGTCGCGATCTCCTGGGTCGAATATCCCCGGTCCTTCAGGGCCCCGATCTCCTTGACCAGCTCCAGCGGCCGGTGTTGACGCCGGGCGAGGTTCTCGACCAGGCTCATGACGAAACAGTCTTCCTCGGAGGCCTCGGTGACCACCGCGGGGATGTCGCTCTGCCCGAGCGCCACGAAGGCCTCCAGCCGCCCCTGCCCGCAGATCAGATCGTAGCCACCGTCCGGTCGGGCGCTGACGGTGATCGGCTTTTTCAGGCCGAGGTTGGCGATGCTGGTGACCAGTTCCTGGAACACCCGTTTGTTGCGGGTGCGCGGGTTCAACACCGTGATCGCCGCCACCGGGATGTTGCGGATTTCAGGCACGGCGTCGGTCATGCCGCCACACGGATCGCGGCGCGCCGGGTGAGGTCGAAGAAAGGTTCAAGACCGTCGAAGCGGAAGGCGTCGAGGAAGAGGCCGTTCGCCTCAGTCATGCGTACCTTGCCCATCGGCCCGACGTCGAGCCAGGGAAGAAGGTAGTAGTCCCGCACCTCCGTGTTGTCCGCGTCCATACGCACGGCGATGGTGATGTCCGGCTTGAGGCTGGAATCCAGCCGCACCTTCCAGCGCAGTCCCCCGGCGGAGGTCCTCGAACAGCGGATGACGGTGACCGAGACGCTGAACTCCTGGTTCACCGTGAGCAGATCAGTGGCCGGGTCGACGACCACCGAGCCGCCCAGATGCTCGATCTGGGCGATGGTCCTGGCGACCACCTCGGGGTGAAGCGCGCGAAGGACGCGGTTGGTCTCGAGGAACCGGTAGTCGCGGTCCGGCGAATAGCCGACCAGCGCATAGGCTCGAAGAAGCGTCCCGAAGCGCTGGCGGTAGGTTGAGCTCGACGGCATGTCCTCGACCTCGTCGATGAGCAGCCCGGAGAGGCAGCCTTTCTCACCAAGGAGAAGCGTCAACCGATCCAGCAGCTGCTCGTCCGTAAACCGGCGGGTCCGGTCGGCGATGATCCGCTGGGCGGCGGCGAAGAACTCCGGATCGACGATGCCGTCGAACACGCCGTCCGCCCGCACCCACATGTCGGGCGCGTTGAGCACCCGCTTCTTCTTCAGTTTGAAGGAGACGCGATTGTAGACGTTGTTGCCGATGTACTTCTCGTTGGTCAGGACCTGGTGCACCGTTCCGCGCGTCCAGGGCCGGTCGAGGTCGGTGAAGACGCCTTCGCCGTTGAGCAGGACGGCGATCTCCCGCTCGGAGCGTCGCTGCAGTACGAACATCCGGTAGATCCGCTGCACGACATCGATCTCCTCCTGCGGGCCGGCGGTCAGGATGACGCGATCGGTCTGCAGGCTCTTGTGTTCGCCCCGGTCGAGCAGCGCCTTGGGTCGGCGCTGCTCGTCGACGAGCTGACGGCGCAGGCCGAACCCGGCCGGCCCGCCCTGGCGGTAGCCCAGACCGATCAGGCGACACTGGCCGGTGAAGACCTTGGCCGACAGCTCGCGGCTGTACTCGCCGGCCATGGCCCGCTTCATGCCCTTGATGATGGTGGCGGTGAGGCTGCCGTCGTTCTCGAACTGCTCGGCGCAATAGTGGACGCTGATCCCGGCCTCGCGGCACAGGTACTCGTAGTAGGCGCTCTCGTCGGCGTCCTGGAAGCGGCCCCACCGGCTCACGTCGTAGACCAGGATGACCTTGTAGTCGGCGCGCCCCGCCTGGACGTCGGCGAGCAACTGCTTGAGCGCCTCGCGGCCGTCGATCCTGAGGCCGCTCTTGCCCTGATCGGCGTAGGTCCGGACGATCTCGAAGCCGCGCTGCTCGGCGTAGGCCTGGATGATGTCGGCCTGGTTCTCGGTCGAGTATTTCTGATGCTCGGTCGACATGCGGACGTATTGCGCCGCGCGTACAGGGACGCCGTCGGTGACGTTCGGACTGGACTCCCAACGGCTCATTAGGGGTTCCCCTTCCTCCAAACGTCTCACCTCCATCAAGCGGCGGCGTCGCGACATCTACGGGGGAGAGGCGCTGAATGTCGCCTACGCAGAAGGACCGAAAAGTTCGGTCGGAATCCGGAAGAAGTTTTCTTCAGCGGACGGCTCCGGAGCCGGAGCCAAGCTTCGCCGAGGCCATCGCCGACGCGCTGCGACGCGAGTTCGGCGGGACCCCGGGCGCGGTGAAGAAGGTGGTCCGGCTGACGCGCGCCAATGAGCGCGCCGTCCGGAACTGGTTCGAAGCCAAAAACGCGCCCAGCGGCGAGAACCTGGTGATCCTGATCCGCCATTCCGACGAAGTCCTGGAGGCTGTTCTGCGTCTGGCTGACCGCCAGGACCTGGTCGCCGCGCGAAAGCTCTCGGCGGCCCGGGAGAAGCTCCAGGAGATGCTGGCCATGATCGACGACATCCAGACCGGATGAGGCGGCCGGCCCTGCGGATCGCGTTCGGAGGGATTGACGCGCGCCATATGTTCGCTCTTTGTTCGCACCCATGCCTTACCGGAAAACAGTCCTGATCGAGTGGCAGACGGTCGGGCAGACCCGCTCCTATTTTGTCCGTCCGGGGACCCGGTCACGACCTTGGATCTGGTTCAGGGACGGAGATGTGCCGCATTTTGACGAGAAGGCCGCGCGGTTCGTGGTCGAGAAGCGCGCCGGCCGTTGGGTGGCTGTCGAGAAGCTTGAGCCTTAGGCACGCTGAGCTGTCGCGCGGGGCCGGATAGCGGCCCTGACCACCCACGCTTCGGAATTTCTCGACCGTTCGTTTCCGGGTTTCTCGTTCGCCGCCTTTCGATTTCGATTCCACAAACGAGTGGAGACAACCGATGGCCCAGGTTCAGCCGCCCCTGAAACGCACGATCAAGAAGCCGGAGTTGCGCCAAATGGTGCCGCTCGCCGACAGCACGATCTGGGAGATGGAACGGCGTGGCCAATTCCCGCGGCGGTTCCTGCTGACGCCGCGGTGCGTGGTCTGGGATCTCGCCGAGGTCGAGGCCTGGCTAGCCTTGCGCCGCGCCAGTCCCATCGCCCGCGCCACACCGCCGGACGTCCACAGACGCCGGACCCGGCCGGTCAGACCCGAGGATGGAAGCGGGCCCCGGTCGTTTTCGGGATGACTATGCCGGGGTGCAGACCTAGGGGCCCCACACGTTGGCTGAGGCCGCGTCGTAGAAGGCGACATCCAACGGCCATCGCTCGTGCCTGAGATCGGCGAGCCCTTGGGCCCGTGCCATAATTCTCTGGTTCCAATCGCTTTCCGGATCGCCAAAAATCCCCACGTAAATCCTGCTGCACCGCCCCCGACCAATACGGTTCAGGATATGGTCGTCGTTCTCTGCGAGCGAGTGGCCAAAGATGAACATGCAATGTTTGCCCTGCAGCACATTGGCAGTGAACTGCTTGAAGCCTTGGTAGAGGTAGGCGTTGTGCCGAATCTTCGCTTTCTTCTGAGCGCTGGTGCCTTCGGCCACGAACAGCGGATAGGAGTTGTTCGCTAGGGCGTCCCGTGCCTGATCGAGCAGGAGCACGCCCTTTCTAACCCACGTGTACTTCAGCAGATCCTTCCCAGAGTCGAACAGATGCAAGGCGCCATGGAGAAACATCACGCACGCGCTGTGTGCGTTCGTTTCTCCCTGCCAGACCACGTAGTCCGCGTCGGGGGCGTCCTCATCATTTCCGAACCCGTCGTTGGTAGACAGCGCCACGGGCTCGCCGAACGGCATGTCCTCGTGCATGAGCGTCCAGTAGAGAAGCAGGTCGTAGTTCAGCGTGAAGATGCAGCCAGATTTGTCCCCGGCGAGGAAGTGCGCCAGAAACTGGCGGCAGGCCCAGAACTTCTTGTCCGGAATGTCGGAAGGGATGTGGGGGTGGTTGCCGGCGATCGTTTGAACCAGGATCTCCTTCAAGGTTTCCACGTGACCTAACATTTTGGCCACGGTGTCCCCGTCACCCGGGAGATAGGACGGGAGGATCGTAGATGCGCTCTCAAGAGCTCGGATCGCAGCTTCAAAATCCTGAGTCTCAAGCGCTTCGAAGACAGCGACGACCTCCGGGGCGGCGGAGAAGTCGGCTTGGGCGAAAAGTGACCCATAGTGGAAGATGTCAGCTCGGCAGGCGATGCTGAAGCCATTGCCGAGCAGCAGGTGACGCTTCGAGAAATGCGCCGAGTCCGCGATCGCGTCGGCGAATGAGATCACTGGCATCGCCTACCTGCCTCAAATCTAGAACGCGCTAGTACGGATATGCCGACCGTCATTGATACTCGGCTGCCGCAGTCACGAAGTTGTATCGAACGTCGGCTCGGTGAGGGTGCCACTATTGCGAACTGGAAAAGCTCAGTTTGACGACCCGACGATCCAAGTAGCCAGGCTCAACGCCGGAGAGCGTTTCTACATCCGACATATTCATCGAAAGCGAGCTTTCGATCTGATCGCGTGTGAACACACCATGCTCCACAAGCATCTCGATTCCCTGTTGCAGCACGTTGGGCTTCGCCACCGGGAAGCGGTCGTCGAGAGGTTCGACCTTCCGGATTTTCCGGGCGTTCATCTGGCGGAAGATGTAGGAGAACTGGTTCTCAGAGAGGATGTTCAAATCGCGGCAACGGTACGCCATAGCGGCGATCGCCACTCCCCATCGCTCTTTGAGCGCCAAGAAGTAATCGATCGACGTTCCCAGCACCTCTCGACTGAACGACTCGGCTGGCATCAAGAATGCACTAGCGAAGCGGTTGGCCTGGCGTTCGATCCGATCCAGATTCTCCGAGGTGATTTCGACGTCCGAATGCATGACCAGGTGTCCTAGCTCGTGAGCCAGGTTGAACTTGTCCCGCGGGCCGCTCGTGACCTCAGCGGAAAGAAGGACGAAGGCACGGCCTCCAATCCAACAACTGACAGCGTCCATGTCCAAGCAGTCTACGCGCTCGCGGACCAAGATGACGCCATGTCGTTCAAGCACCTCTGCGAGGTCGCGAATGGGGCCGCGTCCGAGGTTCCAGTGATCTCGAAGAGCCTCGGCGGCGGCCTCGATCTCTTCGACGTCATCTCGATCGGCGTCGAACCACACGGTCGGCAGGCTAAGCTGCGGCAGGTCGATGAACTGGCCGATCATAGTAGTGATATCACCCGCCCATTGCAGGCGGCGAATGATACGTTTGCGCTGCTGCTGCTCCATTCGTTTGAGGCTACGGAAGAACGGCGACTTGGGTTCACCCGCGCGAGGGGGCATCGTCGTAAAGAACGCCACGGGTTGGGCGGTCTCTGCCACGATCTTCCTCATCACCTCTCCGCTGGGAGAGGCTTGGCCTGTTTCGTATTGGGCGACGGCCTGACGCGTGACGCCCAGACGTTCGGCAAAGCTTTCCGCGCTATAGCCGCGGGCTTCCCGAGCCTCCCGGATTCTTTCCGGGATAGGCTTGGCGGTCTGCCGTTCGGTCCCCAAACCGCTACTCATGCTACTCACTCGATCGTCTTGGCGTTGCCGCTGTCCTCGCCCTTCTGCAGCGATTCCTCAATGTGGTCGCGGAAGCGCAGGCGCATGGCGGCTGTCGGAGCCTCCGGCTCCTTCGCCGGCATAGCGTTGCGCGCAGCGCGTTCAATTACGTTGATCCTGGCGAGCCACTCGTCGCGTGTCGCCTTGGGCATCGCCCAGCAGATGTGACCCAAGGCCGGGCCCTCGATGCCGAAGGTTAGCCAAGCGTAGCAGTTCGCCAGATCTTGGGCGCCAGGTAGCAGCACCACGTTGTCCGCGAAGAGGTCCAGCTGGTTGGAGTGTCGTTGGCCTTGACGGGTGGGCGTATCCTCCGGGAAGGCGGCCGGTCCATCGGTGCGACAGATGTGGGCACGGAAGTTGCCGGAGTGGAGCTCGACCCAATGGCCCCCGCCGCGCGGCATGCGGTCGATCGAGGAGACGAAGGGCAGATCCCCTGCCTTGCAGAGTTCATGGATGCGAAACAGGACGGCCGCCCGCCGCAGGTGGCCCCTCAGATCGCGGCCCACAGGGGTGGAGAGAAACAGTTCGTTCTCGACGGCAGCATTGGCCAGCAACACCCCCTGTTGAACGCCCAAGATCACGGTGGCGTCTGTCGACGGTGGGAACGCAGCTTCGAGTTGGCCTTGGAAGATAGACACGGGCGCTCCTGCTCTCGATATGCAAGAGGATTCCCGAATTTGTCATCTCACGTCAAGTGAAATCTCGCTTGTGGTGTTTTCGCATCGGCCCAGCCAGCCTCCGGTCGGAAGCAGCCCTCTGAAAGCCCGAACGCATCAGGAGCGGACATCCGTTGATGTAGACGTTACAGAATTTCCGCGCGATCAGGGGCAACTCCTCGACGGCGTCCAATAGCGCCGCTCCCAGCCGGTCAGAGCCGCGGATCGAAGCGAGGACCGGCCGTTTCCGGGATGACCAGAACCGGCGTGTAGGGCCGGCCCTCCTCCCAGGCCTCGACGGCGTTGGACCATTCCTGGGCCATGTGGCGCCGCTGCGCCTCGAACTCGGCCTTGTTGTAGACGCCGCGGGACGAGCGTTCCTCATGGGCGAGGCATTTCTCGATCCAGTCGGAGTTGAAGCCCATCTCGTGCAGCAGCGTCGAGGCCGTCCGCCGCAGGTCGTGAACGGTGAAGGGCTCCAGGGGCAGGCCCTTCTCCCGTGCCCGTTCGGCGATCGCCGTGGTCACCCGGTTGAAGGTCGCCCGAGACATCGGCGCATCGGCGTCGTAGCGCGACGGCAAGATGTAGCGCGAGTTCCCCGCGCAGGTCTTCAGCGCGATCAGGATGTCCAGCATCTGGGTCGAGAGATAGACGTTGTGAGGCCGCGACCGCTTCATCCGCGCCGCCGGGATCGACCAGACCGCGTTGTCGAAATCGACCTCGGGCCAGATCCCGTCCTGCAGCTCGCTCTTCCTGACCATGCTCAGAAGGACGAACTTCAGGCCGAGGCGGATCGTCGGAAGGGTGGCGACGTCCCCAAGCAGGCCCAGCATGATGCGGATCTCGGTCGGCGACAGGGATCGGTCCCGGGGCCGGAAGGTGGCGATTGAGGCCGGCCCAACGCCGTCGGCCGGGTTGTCGATCTTCTCGCCATGCAGGATGGCGTAGGCGTAGATTTGCTTGACGATGTCGCGGACGTGGATCGCCGTCGCGGGCGCGCCGCGATCGACGATGGTCTTGCAGTGCGCCCTGATGTCGTCCGGAGTGATCTCGCTGAGCAGCCGACTACGCCATTGCGGCAGCACTTCGCGATTGAAGATCGACCGCCGCATGTTGCGCGTGCTGTCGGCCATCGGCGCCTTGTCCATCCACCCCTGCGCGACGTGGGCGAAGCTGTGCGCCTCCTTCAGGCGGCGCTTGGTGCGCTGCTTCTCCAAGGCCGGCGAAACGCCCTCGGCGATCAGGCGCTTGGCATCGATCAGTTTCTCCCGCGCCTTGGCCAAGGACAGGCCGGCCGGCCCGTAGACGCCCAGCGTCACGGTCTCGCGGCGGCCGCTGAAGCGATAGTCGTAGCGGAAGGAGATCCCGCCGCCGGGCGAAACGCAGACGTACAGACCGTCCCTGTCGGTACATTTGTAAGTCTTTGATTTTGGACGAAGATTCTTCAAGGCACCGTCGGTAAGCATCGCCAGATCACTCCAATATACCGTCAGGCGGTTTTGGCGATTTTCGGTGACAGTTTCTGCTTACAAATCAACGACTTGATAGCGATCCCATACCGTCAGGCCGCCGCCTGTGAGATGACGGTATGGGGAGGAGTCCGGATGGGCAACGGGGGGCGATACCGTCAGATATGACGGCATCACGCATTCGAGACCCTCCGAAAGGCTCCGAAAGGTATCGACAGAATTCACTTTTTTGTCAGTGGCTTACAGGCATATTCGGAAGCGATCTCGAAAGGTCGCGAAAGGCCCGAATTATTCCCACTCGATCGTCCCAGGCGGCTTCGAGGTCACGTCGTAGACCACCCGGTTGACGCCCCGCACCTCGTTGATGATCCGGGTCGCGGTCTTGCCCAGCACCGCCCAGGGGAATTCATAGAAGTCGGCGGTCATGCCGTCCGTGGAGGTCACCGCGCGCAGGGCCAGGACGTTCTCATAGGTGCGGGCGTCGCCCATCACCCCGACCGTCTTGACCGGCAGCAGTACGGCGAAGGCCTGCCAGATCTCGTCATAGAGGCCGGCCTTGCGGATCTCGTCCAGATAGATGGCGTCGGCCTGCTGCAGCACCGTGACCTTCTCGGGCGTGATCTCGCCGGGGATGCGGATGGCCAGGCCCGGGCCCGGGAAGGGATGGCGGCCGACGAAATCGGGGTGCAGGCCCAGCTCGACGCCCAGCGCCCGAACCTCGTCCTTGAACAGCTCGCGCAGCGGCTCGACCAGCTTCAGCTTCATGTAGTCGGGCAGGCCCCCGACATTGTGGTGGCTCTTGATCACCGCGCTGGGACCGCCCCGGGCCGAGACGCTTTCGACGACGTCGGGATACAGCGTCCCCTGGGCCAGGAACTCGGCCCCCTCGATCTTGCTGCTCTCGGCGTCGAAGACGTCGATGAACAGCTTGCCGATCACCTTGCGCTTGGTCTCCGGGTCGCTGACGCCGGCCAGCCCGCCGAGAAATTCCTTCGACGCATCAACGTGGATCAGCGGAATGTTGTAGTGGTTTCTGAACAGAGAGACGACCTGGTCGCTCTCGCCCGACCGCATCAGGCCGGTGTCGACATAGACGCAGGTCAGCTGGTCGCCGATCGCCTCATGGATCAGCACCGCCGCCACCGAGCTGTCGACCCCGCCCGACAGACCGCAGATCACCCGGCCCTTGCCCACCTGATCGCGGATGCGGGCCACAGCCTCGTCCTTGAACCGGGCCATGGTCCAGTCGCCGGTCAGGCCGGCGATCAGATGGGTGAAGTTCCACAGCAGGGTCTTGCCGCGCGGGGTGTGGACCACCTCGGGGTGGAACTGCACCGCATAGATCTTGCGCGCCTCGTCGGCGATGGCGGCGAAGGGCGCGCCATCGCTGACCGCGATCACCTCGAAGCCGGGCGGCAGGGCGGTGACCCGGTCACCATGGCTCATCCACACCGGCTCGCGATGGCCGATGGCGCCGATGCCCTGGAACAGGGCGCTGTCCTTGCGGATCTCGATCTCGGCCCGGCCGAACTCGCGATGGTGGCCGGCCTCGACCTTGCCGCCCAGCTCGGCGCAGATGGTCTGCTCGCCATAGCAGATGCCCAGCATCGGAAGCCCCGCCTCGAACAGGACGCTGTCGGCGCGGGGGCTTTCGGCCTCGGTGGTGCTGGCAGGCCCCCCCGACAGGATGATCGCCGCGGGCTTGAGCGTCGCCAGCGCCTCGGCCGCCTTGTCGTAGGGATGGATCTCGCAATAGACGCCGCTCTCGCGAACTCGGCGGGCGATCAGCTGGGTCACCTGGCTGCCGAAATCGACAATGAGAACGGACTGGTGGTTCATGGCTTTCGTTCCAGCAGGGCCGCGAAGAAGCCGTCCGTGCCGGCCTTGCGGGGGGTCAGGCGCAGGCAGCCCTGCGGCGTCAGATGGTCAGGGAAAACGTCCAGCTTGCGGGCCTTGAACGCGGTGTTGCGCTCCAGGAAGGCGGCGAGCTGGTCCTCGTTCTCCTCGGCGAAGATCGAGCAGGTCACATAGATCAGCCGGCCGCCCGGCTTGACGAAAACACTCGCCTGATCAAGCACCTTGCGCTGTTCGTTGAGACGCCGCTGCAGCGAGTCCGGGCTCAGCCGCCACTTGGCGTCGGGATGCCGCCGCCAGGTGCCGGAACCGGTGCAGGGCGCATCGACGAAGACCAGGTCCATGGTCTCCTCAAGGCCCGCCAGCGGCTCCTTGTTCAGCGGCGTGCGCAGCTCGAGGTTGGTCACCCCGGCCCGCGTCGCGCGCGGGATGATGTCGGTCATCCGCCGCGCGTCGCTGTCATAGGCGTAGATCTTGCCGCTGTTGCCCATCGCCGCCGCCAGGGCCAGGGTCTTGCCCCCGCCCCCGGCGCAGTAGTCGAGCACCTGCTGGCCCTTCAGATCGCCGGCGCAGGCCGCCGCCATCTGGCTGCCCAGGTCCTGGACCTCGAACCAGCCCATGGCGAATGAGGGATGGATTTCCACCGCCGCCGCCCGCTCGGCCGCCGCCGGGGCCGGAATGCGCAGGGCGTCAGGCAGTATGCCGGCCGGCTCGGCCCCCATGCCTTCCAGGGCCTTCAACACCTCATAGGAATCGCTCTTCAGCCGGTTGACCCGCAGGTCCACCGGGGCCCGCTGGGCGAAGGCCTGCCCCTCGGCGACCCGATCCTGCCCGAAGGTGCGGGCCATGCTGGCCTCGATCCAGTCGGGATAGTCGCCCTGGATGTCGGCCTTGGCGCCCTTCAGCGGGGCCGGCGATGTCAGGCTCCTGATCTCGGCGTCGGTCAGCGGCGCCGGACCATGCGGATCCTTGCAGGCCTCGGCGATCCGCTCCAGGTCCCAGTCCCAGATGAGGCCGAGCGCCGCCAGGCAGCGCGCCCGGTTGCTCTCCTCGCCCATCTGAAACGCCAGCGACCGGTTGCGCCGCAGCACATCCAGCACCAGGCCGGAAACCCAGGCCCGGTCCTTGGAGCCCGCATAGCGCGCCCCGTCGCTCCAGGTCTTCAGCGCCTGCCGCACCGGCTTGTGACGCAATTCGATATCGTCGAGGACCTGAATGGCCGCGGCGATCCGTCCACCGTCGCGCACCTAGTTGGAGCCCTGGTAGTTGGGGGCCTCCCGGGTGATCATCACGTCATGGACGTGGCTTTCGCGAAGGCCGGCGTTGGTGATGCGAATGAACTTCGCCCTTTCCTGAAGCTGGCGGATGTCGGGCGCCCCGACATAGCCCATGGCGGCCCGCAGACCGCCGACCAGCTGATGTATGACGGGCCCGATCGGCCCCTTGTAGGGCGTCTGCCCCTCGATGCCCTCGGGCACCAGCTTGTGAGCCTCGCTGACCTCCTTCTGGAAGTAGCGATCGGCGCTGCCCCGGGCCATGGCCCCCAGCGAGCCCATGCCGCGATAGCTCTTGTAGGAGCGGCCCTGGTAGAGGAACACCTCGCCCGGCGCCTCGTCGGTGCCGGCGAACATCGAGCCCATCATCACCGCCGAGGCCCCGACCGCGATGGCCTTGGCCAGGTCGCCCGACGACTTGATGCCGCCATCGGCGATCACCGGCACGTCGCTGTCGCGGGCGGCGCGAGAGGCGTCCTCGATGGCCGTCAGCTGCGGCACCCCGACCCCGGCGACAATGCGGGTGGTGCAGATGGAGCCCGGCCCGATGCCGACCTTCACCGCATCGGCGCCGGAGTCGATCAGGGCCCGGGCTCCGTCATAGGTGGCGACGTTGCCGGCGACGATCTGCACCCGGTTGGTCTCGCGCTTCAGGCGGGCGACCGCGGCGCTGACCTGCTCGGAGTGACCGTGGGCGGTGTCGATGATGATCACGTCGACCCCGGCGTCAACCAGGGCCAGGGAGCGTTCGAACCCGGCGTCCCCGACCGTCGAGGCGGCGCCGACCAGCAGGCGACCCTTCTCGTCCTTGGCGGCCAGCGGATAGGCCTGGGCCTTCTCCATGTCCTTGACGGTGATCAGGCCGACCGCACGGCCCTCCTCGTCGACGACGATCAGCCGTTCGATCTTGTGCTTGCGCAGCAGGCTCTGCGCCTCCGCCTGGCCCATGCCCTCGGCCACGGTGATCAGGCCCTGAGAGGTCATCAGCTTCGAGGCGGGGGTCTTGGGATCGCTCTCGAACCGCATGTCGCGGTTGGTGAGAATTCCCACAAGCTTTCCGCTTTCCGGCTCAACCACCGGAAATCCCGAGATTTTCCGCTGCGCCTTGATCTCCAGAATCTCGGCCAGGGTGGTGCGGGGATTGATGGTCAGCGGGTTGATGACCATGCCGCTTTCATAGCGTTTGACCTCGCGCACTTGGTCGGCCTGCTCATCAACCGTCAGGTTGCGGTGCAGGATGCCCATGCCGCCGGCCTGGGCCATGGCGATGGCCAGCCGGCTTTCGGTCACCGTATCCATCGCCGCCGACACCAGAGGGATGTTCAGCCCGATTTCACGCGTCAATTTTGTTCCGGTCGAAACCTGGGTCGGCATCACCGCCGAAGCACAGGGTTCAAGCAAAACATCGTCGAAGGTAAGTCCTTCGCGAATCTCCATGAGACTCTCCGTTTTGCGGGCGCGGTATCGGTTAGGCCGGGAGTGAAGTCAACCGGCGTCAGGGGCCATCGGCGAGCTTCGGGCGGATTTCCGCAGGATATGGCTGGCCGGCCCGGCGGCGCGCCGGCAAGGCGCCCCTTCCCGCGCTGGCGAGGCCGGCGGCGATCTTTCAGACAGGCGGGATCGCCACAGACGGCGGGCGCGGAACAGCTTGCCGGTTCAGCGGTTGATCAGGTCCCCACCTTTTCAGGAGCATGCCCGATGCACACCAGCAATGATCACGCCGTCAAGCTTCTCAACAGCCTGATCGAAACCACCCTCGACAGCGCCAATGGCTACAAGGAAGCCGCGGAGAACGTCGAAAGCAGCCAGTACCGCGACATGTTCGCGGAGCGGTCGGCCCGCCGGATGGACCTGACCCGCCGGCTGCAGGCGGAGGTTCGCACCTTCGGCGGCGAGCCCGAGGACGACCAGTCCCTGGCGGGCAAACTGCACAACAAGTTTGTCGACCTGAAGACCGCCCTCACCGGCGGCCCCGACGACAAGGCTGTCATTGACGAGGTCGAGCGGGGCGAGGACGTCATCAAGGCCAAGTATGAGAAGGCGAGCCAGGACGACGAGTTGCCCCGCGAACTGCGCTTGGTCATCGCCGACGCCTACAGGTCCGTAAAACAGGATCACGACGACATCAGCCGCATCAAGCACGCGATGCACTGACCGATACGCCCCTTCAGTCGAAACCGGCCGGAGGGGCGTCGTCTCCTAAGTCCCCTTGAACCCCGTCGCCGCCAGAAACACCTCGGAGCTGTCGGCCCGGCTGGCCTTGGGCTTGATGTGCTGCACCTTGTCGAAATGCTTCTTCAGCTGGCCGATGACCGCCGCCGTCTCGCCGCCCTGGAAAGCCTTGGCCACGAAGGCGCCGCCGGGTTTCAGCACCGAGACTGCAAAGTCCACCGCCAGTTCGATCAGGCCGACGATGCGGATGTGGTCGGTCTCGCGATGGCCGACGGTGTTGGGCGCCATGTCCGACAGCACGATATCCGGCTGGCCGCCCAGCAGCTCGATCAGATGCGGCCCGCAGGCCGGGTCGGTGAAATCCATCTGGATGATGGTCGCCGGACTCAGCGGATCGACGGGCAACAGGTCGACGCCGACCACCGGCCCCGCGCCCCGCTCCAGGGCGATCTGGATCCAGCCGCCGGGCGCGCAGCCCAGGTCGATGATCTTCGAGCCCTTGCGGATCAGCTTCAGCTTGTCGTCAATCTCGCTCAGCTTGAAGGCGGCGCGGCTGCGATAGCCCTTGGCCCGGGCCTCGGCCGAGAACGGGTCATTGATCTGCCGCTCCAGCCAGGCCTGCTGGCTTGGGGTGCGCTTGTAGGCGGTCTTCAGGCGCGCGGGCTTGTGCCGGCCGGCCTCCAGGCCGCCGGAGGGCGGGCGCACCATGCGGCGGCGGGGGGGAGGCTCTTCGTCACTCATGAGGCGGCTTCTACAGGTCGCCGGCCTCGACCGCCACGACGGCGACGCCGCGGCTTCTGTTCGCTCATCAGGCTGAGCAGGATTCCCTCGCGCAGCCCGCGGTCGGCGACCCGCACCCGGGAGCAGGGCCACAGCTCCTGGACCGCCTGCAGGATGGCGGCCCCGGCCAGAACCAGATCTGCGCGATCGGGACCGATGCAGGCCTGCGCCGCGCGCTCCGCCGGGGTCTGCTGGATCAGGCGATCCGCCGCCGCCTCACATTCATCGCGGGTCATCCACATGCCGTCGACGCGGTTGCGGTCATAGCGCGGCAGCTCCAGATGCAGACCGGCCAGGCTGGTGATCGCCCCGCTGGTGCCGACCATATGGGCGCGGTCGGCCTGGAAGGTTTCACGCATCGGCTCGGCGTGCGGAAAGGCCGCGATCACCTCCTTCACCGCCTCGACCATCGACCGGTACCAGCCCTCGGGGGCCTTTTCGCCCTCGGGAAACCGCTCGGCCAGGGTGACCACCCCGATCGGCACCGACAGCCAGGCCTTGATCGGCAGCCGCCAGGGCGCGAACTGGCGCGGCCTCGCATCAAGGCCACCGCCCTTCAGATCGACCCAGGACAGCTCGGTCGAGCCGCCGCCGACATCGACCACCAGCGCCGCGTCGGCCTGGCGGTCCAGCAGGTTGACGCAGCCCGCCACCGAGAGCTGGGCCTCTTCCTTGGGCGTAATGATCTGCAGCCTGAGACCGGTCTCCTCGGCCACCTGGTCGATGAAGGCCTGGCCGTTCTCGGCGCCGCGGCAGGCCTGGGTGGCGATGGCCCGGAACCGCACGCATTTGCGCCGTCGCACCTTCTCGGCGCAGACCGCCAGGGCCGCCATGGCGCGCTCCATGGCCGCTTCCGAGAGCCGGCCCGTCTGGGTCAGTCCCTCGCCCAGCCGGACGATTCGGGAATAGGCCTCGACCACCCGGAATCCGCCGGGCGTCGGGGTCGCCACCAGAAGGCGACAGTTGTTTGTGCCCAGGTCGAGCGCCGCGTAACACGGTGGCCCGCCTGACCCGCGCGACCCGGATTCGGGCCGCCCACGGGCGCTTGGCGCCTCCGACATGGTTGTCACCTGTCTGCGCGAACGCCGTGGATCGGCGCCCGGTTTCAAGGCGACCCTAGAGCGCGTTCCGATTGGTGGGAACCGGCAATCGGACAAAACGTGCGATCTGAATTCACCGGAGCGGCGCGGTTTGATCCCATCAAACCGCGCTCTGCTCCAGACCACGTTTCTCCCCACCGGAAGGCTTGGGGTTGTCAGTCAACGGCGGATCACTACGTTCAGGTTTCAGTCAGGCGTAATGCGTAAACTCTTGAGGCTATGGACACTCGACTCGCCAAATTCGCGATTGGACAGGTGGTTCGGCACCGGATCTTCCCGTTCCGGGGCGTGATCTTCGACGTCGATCCGACCTTCGCCAATACCGAGGAATGGTGGAATTCCATTCCCGAGAACATCCGGCCGCGCAAGGACCAGCCCTTCTATCACCTGCTGGCCGAGAACGATCAGAACACCTACGTCGCCTATGTTTCCGAACAGAATCTGCTGCCCGACGACACCGGCGAGCCGGTCGGTCACCCCCACACCGCGCTGATCTTCGAGGGCTTCCAGGACGGCCACTACAACATGCGCCCCCGGGTCGCTCACTGACGGCCCCCGGGAGCGACGCCGGCGCAACATCTTTCCGCTCAGCGGTCCATTCGCCGCCATTTCCGGCGGAACTTTCCTCCTCGCCCGACGTAGCCTTCCCATCATGAGCGCCGATGGTTTTAACCAGGCCCCGCCTCCGGGCGCGCGGGCCGACTGGACGATCGATCAGGGGTGGTCGGCCTATACGGCCGAGGACCACGCCACCTGGGACACCCTCTATGAGCGTCAGGCCGGTTTGTTGCCCGGCTATGCCTGTGACGAATTCCTGCATGGGCTGAAGGCGCTCGATCTGCACCGGGGCGGCATTCCCGATTTCGAGAAAATCAATGTCGAGCTGACCCGGCTGACCGGCTGGAGCGTCGTCGCCGTGCCGGGCCTGGTGCCGGATGATGTCTTCTTCGACCATCTGGCCAACCGCCGCTTCCCGGCCGGTCAGTTCATCCGCAAGCCGGATCAGCTCGACTATCTGCAGGAACCGGACATCTTCCACGACGTCTTCGGCCATGTGCCGATGCTCACCGACCCGACCTTCGCCGACTACATGGAAGCCTACGGCAAGGGCGGCCAGCGGGCGCTGGGCATGGGCCGGCTGCACAACCTCGCCCGCCTCTACTGGTACACCGTCGAGTTCGGCCTGCTGGAGACCGACAAGGGGCTGCGCATCTACGGGGCCGGCATCGTCTCCTCGCGCACCGAATCGATGTTCGCCCTGGAGGACCCCTCCCCCAACCGCATCGGCTTCGACCTGGTGCGCACCATGCGCACCCCCTACCGCATCGACGACTTCCAGCAGGTCTATTTCGTCATCCCCTCGCTGCAGGCCCTGCTCGACGCCACCCTGCAGGATTTCGGCCCCATCTACGCCGCCGTCGATGGCGCCGAGGACATTCCGATCGATGCGATCCTGGACGAGGACCGCGTCTTCACCACCGGCACCCAGGCCTATGCGGCGGCCGGCGGGCGGCTGGGCGGGTAATCTCCTTCTCCCCCATCAACCGTCACCCCGGACTTGTTCCGGGGTCCATTGACGCAACGGACTGAAGGTCTGGCTCCCGCCTCCCTGCGTCCTTCGACACGCCCCGCTATGCAGGGCTACTCAGGATGACGATAAGGGGTGGAGCGCTCAAAAGACGACGTCATGCTGAGCAGCGGCGGCACGCCGCGTGTCGAAGCCCGCAAACCCGCAACCTCACCCTCCCCTCGGCTTCAGCCCGAACAGCGGCCGCAGGAAACCGATCCGGCTGACGATGACGTAGGTCAGCAGACAACCCGCCACCGTCGTCGCGATCAGGATCGCCCCCTCAAGGGGCTGCCAAAGCCCCAGCTTCGCCAAATAATGTCCCGCCACCACGATGATCGTCTGGTGGACGATGTAGAAGGGAAACACCGCCAGGGTCAGCCAGGTCAGCACCGGCCCGCCCCGGGTCAGATGGCGCGCTCCGAAGCCCAGGACGGCGGCGATGGCGCCCCATTGGTCGACCGCATAGACCGCCCGCATGGTCAGCCTCAGCGCTTCCGGCGGAACCGCCCCGTCGGCCCGCCAGATCCAGGCGTAGCTCGCCCAGCCGACCCAGCCGAGAACGGCCAGGGCCAGGGCCGGCCAGCGGATGGCGATGAAGGCCTGTTTCAACCGCTCGGACGGCGCCGTCAGGAAGCCGAAGAGAAAGGCGCTGAACGACAGGGCGTGATTGTACCAGTCGTTGAACAGGGCGTGGGTCTCGGGAAAGGCCGACAGCATGGCGATGCGGATCAGGGCCAGGAAGCCGATCGGCGCCAGCAAAAGGGCCCAGAGCGGCAGCCGTTCCAGCGCCCCCGCGGCCGCCTTCAGCAGACGCGGCGCGGTCGCCATCAGCGCCGTCAGAACCAGGGTGTAGAAGAGCAGATAGGCCACGAACCACATGTGGTTCCAGGTCGGGGTGATCAGGCAGTCGTCGCCCCGGCACCAGTGACCGGAGCCCGTCGCATACCTGCCCCAGAAGTCGAGATAGCCGCCGACGGCGCCCGGCGCCGCCTCCAGAATCTGGAAATAGGACTGCGGCGGCACAATCACGAACATCGCAAAGAGCAGCGGCGGCAACAGCCGGCCGATGCGCAGGCCCGTCAGGGCGGACACCGACATCTTCTCGGCCATGAACCGCGTCGCCGCCCCGCTGACCAGGAACAGCAGGGTCAGCCGCCAGGGATTGGTCAGCTGCATCACCGGCTCCAGCCATTCGACCGGATGCGGCGACTTCACATGCCAGTCCCAGGGCACGTAGAACATCCCGACGTGATAGAGGATCAGCAGACCGAAGGCGCCGACGCGAATCCAGTCAAGATCATGACGGCGCATCGCTTTGACGGGTTCAGGGGACAGGGACACGGTGAGGACTCCGGGATCAGTTAAGGTCGCCCTCCACAGATGCGCCGCCCGACCGGCCGGCCGAAATAGGCCGGTGACCGTCGGCCGTCCGCCAGTGATCAGCGGCGGGGCCCTGTGACCGGCGGCGATCCAGCCGGGACGAACAGCGTCGACCGGCGCGCCTTCTGGCTGTGCCTGCTCGGCGCCGTGGCGGTGGTGGCCGCGATCAACACCGTCAACGTCTTTACCTGGCTTCACGACGAACCCGGCGGCAGCGTCCGGACCATCGTCATCACCGAAACCTGCAGCGGCGTCACCGCCCTGGCGCTGCTGTGGATGCCCTGGTTGGCGATCCGCCATCTGCCGCTGGACCGCCGTCCGCTGTGGCGCACCCTGTCGATCCACCTGGCCATTCTCGTCGCCTTCGGGATCGTCCACGTCGCCGGCTTCGTGGCCCTTCGCCACCTGGTCTTCGCCGCCTTTGGCGAGGGCTACTACTGGGGCCGCTGGCAGGACAAGTTCCCCTACGAGCTGCGCAAGGACGGCCTGCACTATGTGATGATCATGGTCTGCTTCTGGCTGGTCCGCGAACGGCTTGTCAGCCGGGCGACGTCAACGCCGCAGACCGGCCCGGCCGCCACCTTCGATATCCGTGACGGCGCCAGGCTGGTCCGCGCGCCCGTCGCCGACATCCTCGCCATCTCCTCGGCCGGCAACTACGCCGAGTTCCACCTCGCCGATGGTCGCAAGCCGCTGATGCGGGCCTCCCTGGCAAGCCTCGAGAAAAGGCTCGGCGACCATGGCTTTGTCCGCACCCACCGTTCCTGGCTGGTCAATGCGGCTCGGGTAACAGAACTGACGCCGGAAGGCTCAGGCGACTATGCGATCACCCTCGGCGGGGTGAGGGCCCCGCTGTCTCGGCGGTTTCCCGAGGCCCTGGCGAAACTGCGCGGCGGCTGAGAGGTTGCAGCGGCGCCTCGCTACCGCTGGAACGGATAGAAGTCCCCGCCCAGGTCCAGAATCTGCGTCAGTTCGTCCAGCGCCGTCCGGCTCTCGACCAGCAGCATGGGATCGGCCAGGTCGGCGGGCAGCAGGCGGTCGCGATAGCGCCGGCCGGCCCAGTCTTCCAGCCGCCCCTGCAACGCCGGATCGAACCGCTGGCCGGGATTGGTCGCCGCCAGTTCCTCGTCAGTCAGCACCACGCGCAGCCGCAGGCAGGCCGGCCCGCCGCCGTTGCGCATCGACTGGCGGACATCGACATACTCCACCCGCCCGATCGGCCCGTTGCCGCTGACCAGCCCCTGGGCCGCCGCATGGGCGCGCGGGGTCTCGGCCGTCTCCATCGGGGCGATCAGGGTCAGCCGGTCCTCGCCGGGCAGGGAGACCAGCATCGAGTTGAACAGATAGCTCTTCACCGCCTCGCCCAGCGGCAGGTCCGCCTCGGCGATCTCGACGAACACCGGCTCGAAGCCCCCCCCATGATCTTGGGCCGCCGACCGCACATCGGCGATCATCGCGTCCCGGTCCTCGAAGGCCGCCTCGTGGAAGAACAGGCAGGTCCTGGCGCCGACGCAGACCACGTCGTTGTGGAACACCCCCGCCTCGATGGCCGCCCGCGCCTGACGAGCGAACACCGCCCCGCCCGCGCCATGGCGTCGCTGCACCGCCTCGAAGGCCTGCAGGGTCTGGCGGGCCGGATAGCGCCCGGCCCACGGCTCCCAGGCGTCGCGGCCATAGACGAACAGATTGACCCCCGCCTCGCCATGATCGGCGCACAGCCGCACATGGTTGGCCGCGCCCTCGTCGGCGAAGTGCGGCTGGGCCGGCAGCGGGTCATGCACGGCGAACCGCGTCTCGTCGGGGAACAGCCGGCGCAGCGACCGCGTGGTCTGCTCGCCCTCGAGGCTGCGGTGCAGATTGGTCAACAGATTGGCCGGGGTGAAATGCACCCGCCCGTCGGCGGCGTCGGCGGATGGCGTCACTGTCGCCGCATTGGCCGCCCACATCGGACTGGCCGAGCTGGCGGTGTTGAGCAGTTCCGGCGCGACCCTCGCCGCCGCCTCGATCACCGCCGCGTCCGTCCCGCCAAAGCCCAGGCTGCGCAGAAACCCGGTGTCTGGCCGCTCCTGCGGCGGCAGCACGAACTGCGGCAGCCCCAGGTCATGCAGCCGCCGCATCTTGGACAGCCCCTCGATCACCGCCGAGCGCGGATCGGAGGCCTCACCCTTGTGGATCTCGCTGGCCAGATTGCCCGGCGCCAGCCCGGCGAAACTGTGCGTCGGCCCGACCAGGCCATCGCAGTTGGCCTCGACGGCGTGGGTCACGCCCTCATCCCCTTGATCTCGCCCACCGTGGAAACCACGCGTTCGGCCTCGAAGCTGGCCACCGGATAGGCGCAGTAGTCGGCGGCGTAATAGGCGCTCGGCCGATGGTTGCCGCTGTCGCCCAGGCCGCCGAAGGGCGCCGTGCCCGCCGCACCGGTGGTCGGCCGGTTGAGGTTGACCACCCCGGCCCGGATGCGCTTGCCGAAGTGGTCCCACAGCATCAGGTCATCGGTCACCAGCCCGGCCGAAAGCCCGTAGCGGGTGTGGTTGGCCAGCGCGATGGCCCCGTCGAAGGTCGCCGCCCGCCGCACCTGCAGGACGGGCGCGAAGATCTCCTCGTCCGGCGTCTCGTGATGGCCGACATCGATGATCCCGGGGGTGATGAAGGCGTCGCTCAGGCCCGCGACCTTGCCCGCCGCCCGGATCACAGTCCCGCCCAGCGCCGCCGCCGCCTTGCGCGCCGCCTCGGCCCCGCGGGCGTTGATCAGCGGCCCCATGAAGGGCTCGTCCGCCCCGTTCCACGGCCCGATCACCAGCCGGTCGGTCAGGGCGACCAGCGCCTCGATCACCCGGTCGCCCTCATGGCCCTCGGGCAGGATCAGCCGCCGCGCACAGCTGCACCGCTGGCCGGTGGTGATGAAGGCCGACTGCACGATGATCGCCGCCGCCGCCTCGGGGTCCACCGCGTCCCACACCACCAGCGGATTGTTGCCGCCCAGCTCCAGCGCCAGGATCACGTCCGGCCGGTCGGCGAACTTGCGGCGGAAGAAGCTCCCCGCCGCCGCCGATCCGGTGAACAGCAGCCCGTCGATCTCCTGGTCGATCAGCGCCGCCCCGGTCTCGCGTCCGCCCTGCACCAGGTTGAACACCCCGGCCGGAAAGCCGGCCGCCTCCAGCGCCTGCGCATGCAGCTCGCCGGTCCAGGGCGTCTCCTCGCTGGGCTTGTAGACCACCGTATCCCCGGCCAGCAGCGCCGGCACGATATGGCCGTTGGGCAGATGGCCCGGGAAGTTGAACGGCCCCAGCACCGCCATCACCCCATGCGGCCGGTGACGCAGGACCGCGCGGCCAAAGCCGGTCGCCGTCTCCTTGACCCCGGTCCGCTCGTCATAGGCGGCGATCGAGGCGTCGACCTTGGCGATCATCGAGCCGACCTCGGCGGTGGTCTCCCACAGCGCCTTGCCGGTCTCCCGCGACATCGCCTCGGCCATCGCCGGCCGCCGCTCGGCCAGCCCGGCCTGATAGCGTTTCAGCACCGCGATCCGCTCGTCCCGCGCCAGATCGGCCCAGCCGTGGAAGGCCCCGCGCGCCGCCGCCACCGCCGCCGCCACATCCGCGTCCGAGGCCGTCCCGCCGGTCCAGATCACCTCGCCCGTCGCCGGGTCGCTGGAGCTCAGCGCCGCGCCGTCGCCGCCGCGCCAGGCGCCGCCGATAAACTGTCCCTGGCTCATGACTTCACCCTCACCGGATCGCCGTCCTTCAGTTTCAACGCATCGGCCGCCTCGGCGCTGATCACCGCCTTCGCCCCGTCGATCGTCACCGTCGTCTGCACCGCCCGGAAGCTGGCGATCGCCGTGGTCGAGACCAGGGCCGGCTCGCCCTCCGCCTCGCCGTCGGCGCGGATCGAGACCACCTTGCGCCGCCCCTCCTTGACCGTCTTGATGTCGTCGCGGTGACAGCTGACCGTCGGTCCCGCATCGAACAGATCGACCAGCCCCTGGAAGCGGAACCCCTCCCGCTCCAGCATCACCCGCGCCGCCTCGCCCTCGCGATGCACCTTGCCGATCACCTCCCGCGCCTCCTGCCGCAGCAGGCTGACATAGATCGGGTGGCGCGGGGCCAGATCGAGGATGAACTGGCCGTTGGTCGAGGCGCTCATCATGTCGGCCTCGTCGAAGGCCAGCGGGAAGAAGCGGCTGGCCACATGGTCCCAGAACGGACAGTTGCCGTCGTCGTCGAAGTATCCGCGCAGCTCGGCCAGCACCATTTCGGCGAACCGCTCCGGCTCGATGCCGATCAGCATGTAGCGCGACTGCGCCAGCAACCGCCCGGCCCCGCCCTTGCGCTTCTCCGGCCGCAGGAACAGCGAGCCGACCTCCGACCATCCGGCGCATTCATTGACCATCACCAGCGCCTGGTGATCGAACCTGAGATCAAGCGTCGGCGACGACTGGGCCAGCGTCACCACCCGCAGCGAGAAGTGCGGCCGCTTCAGCCCCACCCCGGCCTTGACCCCGGCCACCCCGGCGACCGTGCCGTCGGCCATGTCGTCGAGCATGATGGTGTACCAGGCCTCCGGCGCCGCCAGGTCGCCGGCGAAACTCCGCGCCGACAGCTCCAGCCGCTCGCGCAGGGTCGGCTCATCCTCGGGCAGGCTGGTAAACCCCCGCCCCGACAACACCGCCAGCTCCATCAGGGTCTCGAGATCGGCGGGCCCCGCCGGACGGACAACGAACATGCAAGTCTTCTTTCAGTTTCAGGTCCTTCTCCCCCTGGGGGAGAAGGTGGCCCGCAGGGCCGGATGAGGGGTCGCACCGGCCCTGCCCGCGCGACTCTCCTGCAATTTTCTTCCTCTACCTACCCCGACCGGGCGCGGAAGTCGAAGCCGCCTGCTCCCTTCCCCCTCAATGGGGGAAGGGTTGGGGATGGGGGTGTTCGCGCCGACGCTTGGCGTTGACCCGAACAGGGCGCCGACGCCCATCAAAGCCAACCCCGACACACCACAGGCACACCCCCACCCAACCCTCCCCCATCGAGGGGGAGGGCTCCGGGGTAGCACATCAAAACCATTCGTCATCCTGAGTAGCCGCGAAGCGGCGTGTCGAAGGACGCAAACCCGTCAAAGCCGCCGTCAGAGTCGGCGGAGTCGACGGATGAGGGGTGAGACGCCTCAATTCCCGTCATCCCGGACGCGCATTGCGCGATCCGGGACCCAGGAGTGCGGCACACCGGTCGCGAAGCCGCGTCCAACAGTCAGCCCCCTCCCCTCTGGGTCCCGGATCAGCCCCATGGGCTGTCCGGGATGACGGAAGAGCTCACTCACCCCATCAACCCCCGGATCCCCCGCGCGTCCACCTCCCCACTCGCCATCTTCATCAACATCAAGGCCGACAGCCGCGCCCGCTCGGCGAAGCTCTCCGGCCAGGCGAACTCCGCATCGCTGTGGATGTCCCCGCCGCGCACCCCAAGCGTATCCACCCCCGGCAACCCGGCGGCGAACAGGTTGTTGCCCTCGCAGACCCCGCCGGACGCCGACCAGGCGATCTCCTGGCCCAGCAAGGCCCCCACGTCCTTCAGCTTGCCGAACAGCGCCGTCTGCGCGGCGTTGAACGGCTTGGCCGGCCGCGTCACCCCGCCGAACACCGACACGCCCAGCCCGTCCCCGCGACCGCAGCCGCAGGCGCTCTCCACCTCGCCCTCGATCCAGCGGCGGCTGTCGTCGTCGGGAAACCGCACGTTGAACCGCACCACGGCCAGGTCCGGCACCACGTTCAGCGCCGAGCCGCCGTCGATCTTCGCCACATTCACCGTCACCCCGTCGCGCCGCCCGTTCAGCCCGTCCAGGGCCCCGGCGATCCGCGCCGCCGCGGTGATGGCGTTGCGCCCCTCGTGAAAGGCGCGCCCGGCGTGGGCCGAGCGCCCGGTCACCTTCACATGAAAATTGCCGCTGCCCTTGCGCGCCCCGGCCAGGGTCCCGTCGGCCAGGGCCGGCTCATAGGTCATGCCCACATGCCCCAGCCGCCCGATCCGGCTCAGCACCGGCCCCGAGCCCAGGGAGCCGATCTCCTCGTCAGGGCTCAGCAGCACCCGCCAGCCCACCGCCTCGCGGCCCTCGAAGCCTTCGAACGCCTCCAGCGCCCCCAGCATCACCGAGATCCCGCCCTTCATGTCGGCGATCCCCGGCCCGTTCAGCGCCCCGTCGGCCCGCGTCGCCACCGTCTGAAAGGCCGACCCGGCCGGAAACACCGTGTCGTAATGGCCGGTCAGCACCACCTGCACCGGCGCCTCGGGCCGCATCTGAACCAGCAGCGCCGGCGGCGGCGCATGCTCCACCTCCCGCCCGTCCGCCGCCACCTCGACCGTGGCCCCCAGCGCCTCATGACTCACCGCCGCCCCGGGCAGGGCCTCCGCCCACACCCCGGTCAGGGTCTCCAGCGTCGCCGCCAGCCCCGCCAGATTGCGGCTCCCGCTATTGGTCCCGCACCACCCCACGGCCCGCGAGACCAGGTCGTCGCCACGCTCGGCGAGGGAATCGAGAACGGATCGCTCTTGCGCGGACAGTTGCATGTTCACCTCTGGCCAACGGGCCTGACGCCATTGCCCCGCGGACCTGGTCCCCTGGGGGGTCGACGCGGGAAGAACACGATGGCGACGCCCGGAATGGCGGAAGACGGGCGGCGCGGGATTGGGGAGCAGTGTTAGCGGAGAGATGACGCAGGGTGAAGCCTTGGCTTCATGGGCTGCAGCCGTGGCGAAGTCTCCATGTTCGCGATGGCGAGATTTTGCTCAACCCAAGGTGCCATTTCGGGTCTAAATTCATGCCACAATGGACGAAGAATCGCTAACATCTGCTTGGCACGCCGGCACCTTGGCCAGCATCGTTTTTCGCGCTGACTGGCGGGCCGACGAAGAAGAACGGCAGGCTGAGGTCGATCTATGGGTGCGCCTACACAATGATCATAAGATCGACCTGCTTTCCGCAATTGATCCAACGTACCTCCAATCTATCCCGGGCCATCAGTTCTTCGGCGCGCAGCACCTGCTGAACGACGCTATTCCACGCTTACAAGCACCGCTGGGAGATATGGTTCGGGCTGTGGGAGCGCTGGTCCAAGCTGGCGGTTCCGACCTCGCAGCCGGTTCCCCAAACATCGCGTTTCAGCAATGGTGCGCCAACGATACAGAACGCGGCGCCGGGGTGGTTCGGTGGGCAGAAGCTTTGGACGCGCAGGCGATTGGCGTCCTTCCGTACGCTATCGTTGGTTGTCATCTCATCGAAGACGCAGTGAGACTTATGCGCTCTATAGACAGCGCTCTTCGCACAGCGGCAATAGTTGGAATAGGCAGGGTGAAACCGATCACCGAAGAAATGGCCGCTGAATTAATACAAAACCTCTACCAGGTGCTCGATGATTCGAATGATGTCAACGTTCTGATAAATTCGATCTTGTCTGCACTCCAAATTTCCAAGGAGGCTAGCGGGTTCGGAAGCGAAATAATTTCGCGTATGATTTCGAAGTGCGCACAACTCGACCTTCCTGAATACCAACTAGGCTATACAAAAATTCTATGGATATTCGGCAGCCAGCTAACGGACGGCGACATCGCGATCCTTTTAGGGAATTTGCAATCTATATCTCCAGAGCACCGTGGGATAGTTGATCAACTGGACTACGCCCTAGCCGATTTTCTGAGACAGGGTCGGACGAGCACCGCGATAGCTCACCTAGCCAAAGTGCTGACCAACAACGACATACCCCTTGCGGTGTTCGACAGCACCAGAGGTCAACTTCTTTCCGGCCCAAAAGACACTCATAAGCAGGTTGTCGTTAGTTGGTTGGCATCTGGCCCATATCAACTCTGCGAAGCCGCTGGATCACTGTTGCATCAACATGGCGACATGGACATGCACTTCGATGTCACCGAACAAGCAAAATCGCTAACCACGCCGGAACAGCTATACTTGGGACGACACGCCGTGGGTTATCTTGTAATTCGCCCAATAGCGGCCACATCCATAATTCTTTCAGTCCTTCGAGTGTGCAATATCGACACTGCTGAAGCTCTCACGTCGCTTTTGTTCTTTCCACTCCTTGTCAATTATGGCGGAACTGTCGATGAGGTTCTTCGAAATCTCCCTGCTGACGATCTCGCGCGTCCGCATGCCGAACTCGCTTTGGCAGAAAGTGAAAAATATGTCGAAGGACTGAAGCGAACTTCCAATATCCGGGAGCTTGAACCGCCTGAGACCCATCGGCAACTCGAAAACAATCGGTTCTACCAAGAAATGCGATCCGCGCACAAAGACGCAATGAGTAAATCCGTCTTCTTCAACCTGGTGAGTCGGTCGATAGTTCTGCACGGCAACAAGACGCTTAGCTACCGACAGAATGAGCATGGGGGCATTCAGTCCTTTGAAATGGAACTAAAATCCCATGCCACCTCGGTCGAGTGGCCTCGACTTTCGGCTATCGATCCTATCGGATTTGACTACCTTATTCGCGTTCTTCGCCGCGAAGGGCTTCAAGAATGAAGTTGATGTTGCGGGACTACCTCGGGTCACTCAGGGAGCGAGGAGAACTAGACGCCATCCTGCCAGACCTCCTTAGCGAGCGCGGCTTCAACGTCTATTCGAGGCCTGGGCGGGGAACCACCCAGCATGGCGTGGACATTGCAGCGGTCGGGAAAGATGCAGACGGTGAGCAAAAGGTCTACCTGCTTTCAGTGAAGCAGGGGGACCTGACAAGGCAGGACTGGGATACAGCGTCTCCGCAGGCCCTTAGACCGTCGCTGAACGAAATACTGGACGTCTATATTCCTACAAGAATTCCCCCAAAGCACCGCCACCTTCGCATTGTAATTTGCATCTGCCTTGGAGGCGACGTTCACGAGTCCGTCCGTAGCGCGCTCAGCCATTTCACCGCGGCAGCAACAACAGATCAAATATCGTTTGAGGAATGGAACGGCGACCACATCGCCGAAATGCTAGATTCAAGCCTTCTGCGAGAGGAACTGCTCCCCAAGGAGCTTCGCTCCAATTTTCAGAAGGCCGTTGCGATGCTCGATGAGCCCTCCGTCTCTGTGGGTCATTTCGACAGATTGCTTCGAAAGATTGTCGAAGGCACCGGGAACCGCCTGAAGGACCGACTTACCTCCCTCCGACAGATTTACGTCTGCGTTTGGGTAATGTTTGTTTGGGCACGTGACGCCGAAAATCTTGAAGCGGCATATCGCGCAAGCGAGACAGCTATCTTGGCGTCGTGGCAAATAGCGAAACCCAATGATCAAACTAGGAACAGCACCACTCTCAGGGCGCTATCGATATTCGATCAGATCGTGATCTTGCACTCTACGGTGTCAGCCGACTACCTCAATAAGGCAGTTCTGCCGTTCAGCCAAGAATTGCACGCGCTGTCCGTCTCGGTCAATTCTCAGAGTCGGGTTGATATAAACCTTGCTCTATTTGAAATCTTGGGCCGCCTTGGCATGGCGGGCACCTGGTTAAGCTGGCATGCCAGAAACGCGCCAAGTGATGCCGATCGAGCGAACTTGGCCGCTGTGCTAGTCGAACTGGGCAACGACGGCATTCGAATTATCAATAACAATCCAACCCTATTCCTGCCGTCTTGTGACACACAGACAACTTCTTTGATGATCTTCTTGCTCTTCTATCTGACCACCAATCCTAACGTGAAGGAGGCGCACAATTGGATTAGCCAGATGGCTTTGAGGTTAGATCTAACCCTTAGAACCCACGGCTTCTATCCGATGACAACACTCGACTATCGCGAGTTGATTGAACACCCCCGCGAACGGACCGACGCCTACCGGAAGGAAGTGTTTTCTGGCAGCACCCTTATTCCAATCTTGGCGATCTGGTTGCGCCAATGGCAGTCTGCTCAGGCGCTGGAGGCGCTTCAACTCCTTGTGGATGAGGTGATTTCCGAGTGCACCCTCCAGACTTGGGTGCCGGACGCTGACAGCGAGGAATTGCTTTGGTTTTCGCGGCGAAGCCACGGCTTTGCGGTTTGCGATCTCACCCTAAAAAACGGCGGCAACGATCTGGTCTCGGCGTTGGCGGAAGCCTGCAAGAGCAAGCCCCAATTTTCTGAACTGTCTGCCATCCGGTCCGGCTACTGGCCTGTTGCAATGTTGGCGTTCAAGTTCGCTGGGTTGCCCGTGCCGCCACACCTTTGGCTCCCAATGATAGATGTGCCGGAACCTGCGAAAGAAGAGACTTGTCATGGCGAAAGTCCGGACCTTGAATGATTGAAGATGGCCGAACTGGGCCAATGTTGCTTCGCCTTCCTGCTCGACTAAGATGCAGTCTGCGTCCAGCGCCATCCCCCCTACCCCCGTACCATCAACCGCACCACACTCCCCAAGGCCCCGCACGCCGCCGCCAGCTCCCGCTGCCGGGTCCGCAGGTCCTCCGCCATCTGTTCCTGGGCCTCCGACACCCAGGCGCCGGCGTCGTCCTCGCCACAGCCCTCACGTCCCGCCTCGGCTAGGCGTTCGATCATCCGGGGGTCGTCTCCCGCCTGGAACAGTTCGATCTCGGCGACGGCGGCGCGGTGGATGCGGGCGCGGGTTTCGGGGTCGAGGTCGGCGAGGCGGGGCATGGCGGGCAGTCTCCTGTCGGCAAATGTTCCGCATTTGTTCCGCGCGAAGTCAAGAGACCGGCGAGGCCTTGTTGTGGACGGACGGGCGGGTTCCCCGGCCGGCGGGCGTGGGATAATGGGTCCGCCGCTTCGATAGGCGGCCCAGCCGGAGCCTCCCCCCATGACCGACCATCCCGCGGCCCCGCCCGCGCCCTCCCCCCTGCCCGCGGCGGCGGCCGCCTCTCCCGCCGGCAAGCGCCTCACCGCCCGCCAGCAGCGGTTCGTCGACCTGATGCTGATGTCCGACAACGCCGCCGAGGCCGCGCGGCGGGCCGGCTATCGTCCGGTGGCGGCCAAGCACACCGCCAGCCGCCTGCTGGCCCGGCCCGACATCCAGGCGGCGCTGGCGGCCGGACGGGCGGCGCGGGCGGCGCCCCTCAGCCGGGCGGCGGTGCTGGAGGAGCTGCGCGACATGGCCTTCTGCAACATGCTCGACTACGTCTCCGTCTCCGGCGGCGGGCGGCTGGACCTCAACCTGTCTAAACTGACCCGGGCCCAGGCGGCCGGCTTTCGCGAGCTGACCGTCGACGAGCACTGGAACCGCAAGACCGGCGCCCATCACCGCCGCGTGCGGGTGCGCATCGGCGCCAAGGCCTTCGCCCTCACCCGCCTGCTGGCCGCCCTCGACCGCGCCGGGGAAAAACGCCCACCCGGAGGCGACCCCGCAGCGGCCGAAGACTCCCGCAGCGCCCACCCGGCGCCGACCGGATGTCCACCCCCAGCCGACCGCCCGCGCGGCGCAAGCCGTTGAAAAGGCGAGGAAATGGGGTGTTTCGGAAGAAATCTCGGTCAAAACCCTTCTCCCGCTCGCCGGGAGAAGGTGGCCCTGCGAAGCCTCGGCGAAGCAGGGTCGGATGAGGGCTGGGCGGGATCGGGAAGGCTGGCGCCCCCTGGCGCATGGGCGAGGCACGGTGTTCAGGGTCATCGTCCACGCCCGGCGCTGCCCTCATCCGGCGCTTCGCGGAAGGTCTTCTCCCGGCAGGCGGGAGAAGGATCGCCATCGCCGCCCGCGCACCCCCCGTTTCAACCGCTCCTTAAGTCCGCGTCCGTATGAGTTTATCCACAGGGGGCTTTTCATGACGACCATCAGCGCCAGCGACATGACCGAGCTGCGGACCATGGCGGCCAATCGCGGCCGCGATCTGCGGGCCCGCATCGGCTTTGCCCTGTTCATCGGCATCATCGCCTGGTTCCTGGTGCGGAGCTTCGCGCCGCTGATCTGGTTCGCCGCCGTCGTCGCCGGCCAGCTGATCGATCACCTGCTGGCCGCCCCGCTGCGGGCCGAACAGCCCCGGCCGATCAGCCGCGCCCGGCGCAACCTGTTTTTGTTCAGCATGGCCGCCAACGCCGCCCTCTATTCGGCCCTGGCCCTGTATCTGTGGTTCGAGGGCTCGCCGGCGGGCAAGGTCTTCGCCGTGCTGTCGATGACCGGCTCGATCATCAACAACGCCCTGCAGATGGCCCCCACGCCGCTGGGGCTGAAGCCGGTGCTGGGGCCGCATGTCGGCTTCCTGCTCGGGGCGCCGCTGGTCGAGGGCATCCTCTCGCCGCAGCCTGACCTCATCCAGATGACCCTGATCTCCTGCGGCGGCGGGGTCTTCGTGCTCCACGCCTGGCTGGCGGTGAAGCGGATCCGCGACACCAACGCCCGGATGACCGCGGCGGTGGCCCAGGCCCAGCAGGCCAACGCCGCCAAGAGCGACTTTCTGGCCACCATCAGCCACGAGATCCGCACCCCGATGAACGCCGTGGTCGCCGCCGGCAGCCTGTTGCGCCGCACCGACCTGACCCCCGACCAGGCCGGCCATGTGGCCATGCTGGCCAACGCCTCGGAGGTGCTGCTGGGCCTGCTCAACGACGTCCTCAACCTGTCGCGCATCGAGTCCGGCAAGCTGGAGGTCGATCCCGGCCCGTTCGACCTGGTCGACAAGCTGCAGGCGGCGACCCGGCTGTGGAGCGCCAAGACCCCTGCCGGGGTGACCCTGGCGTTCGAGCCCGGCGACCTGCCGGAGCGCATCGTCACCGATCCGCTGCGCTTCCAGCAGATCATTTCCAACCTGCTGTCCAACGCCACCAAGTTCACCCGCCGCGGCTTCATCGTCGTGCGCGGCGGCCGGGTCGAGGCGGACGGCGACGCCGGCCCCCGGCTGTGGGTCGAGGTCGAGGACAGCGGCAGCGGCATGGACGAGGAGACCGCCGCCCGGGTGTTCTCCAGCTTCGAGCAGGGCAGCACCAGCGTCACCCGGGCCCATGGCGGCACCGGGCTGGGGCTGTCGATCAGCCGCCGCCTGGCCGAGCTGATGGGCGGCAGCCTGACGGTGCGCAGCCAGCTGGGCGTCGGCTCGGTGTTCCGGCTGGAAATTCCCCTGGTCCTGGCCGGGGCCGCCGCCGGCCCGGCGGTCAATGCCGACAGCGTCGCCGAGGCCGGGGCCGACCGCGCCGTCCGGGTGCTGCTGGCCGAGGACCATGAGGTCAACCAGCGCATCGTGCGGCTGATGCTGGAGCCGGTGGGGGCCGAGGTCACCGTGGCCGGCACAGGGGCCGAGGCCGTCGCCATGGCCCTGCTGGCCCCCTACGACGTGATCCTGATGGACATGCAGATGCCGGTGATGGGCGGGGTCGAGGCCGCCGCCCGCATCCGCGCCGGCGACGGGCCCAACGCCGCCACCCCCATCCTCGCCCTGACCGCCAACGCCATGGCCGAGCACCGCCGCCAGTGGGCCGAGGTCGGGGTCGATGTCTTCATCACCAAGCCGGTCGAGATGCAGGCGCTGATCGACCATGTCTCCGCCGCCGTGGCCTCCGCCCCGGCCAGATCCGCCTCGCAGGAGTCCGAACAGGCCGCCTGAGACCGGCCCAGTATCCCCTTTGATCTGATCCCGGGCGGGCGCATAGCAGTCCACGCTCGGCGTTTGGCCCGGCGTCCCGCAGCAGGAGCCCGGCCATGGCCAAGGGTCAGAAGAAGTCCAACAAGGAAGTGCGCAAACCCAAGCAGCCCAAGGCCGCGCCGGTCGCCGGCCCCTCCCCCTTCCTGACCCCGCCCGGCAAGAAATAGATGGCCGCCGAGACCGTCCACCTGGTCCAGGCCTACACCGCCGGCAAGGGTCGCGCGATCTGGAAGGCCGAACCGGCCGTGGGCTGCAAGACCGCCGAGGAGGCCCGCCGCAAGGCCGAACGCCTCGGCCCGCTGCGCCTGGGCGTCGTGGCCTACAGCATCTCGGCCGACGTCGAGATGGGCGACTACGACGAAAACCCGGTCCTGCTGTTCAAGGCCGGGTCCCTGCCGCCGCCGTTTGACGAACTGTAGTTGCTAGTAGTCCCGCCGCCAGCGCACCGACAGCTTGCTGTCGGCGCCGCCAACCCTGGAGACGATCGACAGGTTCTTGCGCACCCGCCACTCGACCTGCACCGCCCCGCCGTCGCGACCGCCGCCGATCAGCTCCAGATAGACGTCGTTGGTCAGATACTTGCCGCCGGCCACGGTCACCCCGGTCAGTTCGGTGCCGCCCAGCGTCAGCCGGTCCAGCCCCGCCAGCTGGCGGATGTTGCCGATGACGTCGAAGCCGCCGCCGCCGGCCAGGTTGGCCAGGGCCGAGGCCAGCTGCGCCGCCTCGAACGGCGACAGCTGCGCCGCCGAGGAGCCGAACAGCACCCGGCTCAGCACCTCGTCCTGGGGCAGCTCGGGACTTGATGTCAGGGTGATCTCCGGCTTGGCGGCTGTGCCCTGCACCTTGACCACCGCGGTCAGGCTGGGGTCCTCGCGGGTGGCGGTCAGATTGAGCCGGATCTTGGCCGGATCGGTCGACAGGCGGATTTCCCCGCGCTCGTCGAACTCGAACCGCTTGCCGGCGAAGTCATAGTCGCCGCGCACCACATTGGCGGTGCCGGTCAGAACCGGATTGTTGCTGGTGCCGGTGACATGGGCGTCCAGCGACAGCTCCACGTCCAGGCCCCGGCCGCGGACGAAGATGCCGCGCGGGGCCTTGAAGGTGACATCGAGGGTCACCGCCGGGCCGGCGGCCTGTTTCGCCTTGGCCGCCGCCGCCCGCCGGCTGGCGGCGGTCTCGGGCTTGTTGATCTCGATGACATCCATCGGGGTCACGCCGCTGGGGCTCAGCGGCTCGGCGGCGATCTCCGCCCGGTCGATGCGCAGCGCGCCTTCCAGGCGGACGTTGCCGTCGGCGGCGCGGTTGACCGTCGTCTGGCCGCTGGCCTGGACGGTGGCCATGTCGTTGTCGATGACCTGGAAGCGGGTCAGGTCGAGCTTGAAGCTGCTGGTCCCCTCCCGCAGCAGGCTGATCCGCCCCGAGCCCTCGGCCTTGCCGCCGCCAGGATCGTTGGCGCTGACCTGGCTGACGTCGATGGCGTTGTCGGCGAAGGCCGCGGCCAGGCTGACATTGCGCAGCTTCAGGCCGGTCGGACCGTCCTCGAAGGCGCCGCCGCTGAGGCTGGCCTTGCCCAGCAGGCGGGGGTCGGCCAGCGTTCCGCCGAGGCTGCCGGTCAGCTGCACCCGGCCGCTCAGCGACCGGTCGCCGCCGAGCAGCAGGTCCCAGAGGGGCTTGATCTCGCCGTCGGCGCTGAACTTGCCCTGCACCGGGCGGCTGCGATCGATGGCCAGGTGCAGCGGCGCGGCCGAGGCCACGGCCGGGAACACGAAGCTGCCGTCGGCCTTCAGGCCCTGGGCGCTGGAGGCCTTGGCCAGGACGGTGATGTAGCGGTCGTCGAGCTTGGCCTGAACATCGCCGTCGAGGGTCAGCATCTTGGCCGAGCCCCGGGCCCGGACGTTGCGGACCTTGGCGTCGAGCTGGCCGGTCAGGGTCTCGCCCTTGCCGCGCAGGTGCAGGTCGGCGTCGAACCGTCCGGCCAGGTCCTGGTTTAGCGCGGCCAGCGGCAGGTCGTTGAAATCGCCGTCGATGGTGGCGTCACCCTCGGCGACACGGACATCCAGGCTGGCGGCGCCGGGGTTGGCGTCCTTGCCGCCGGCGCTGGTCGCCAGCCGCAACCGCGCCTCGGTCAGGCCGCCGCCGACCGACAGCCTCGCGGTCTCCGTGGTGCGGATCTGCGCCGCGCCCAGCTTGCCGGTGGCGTCGAAGGTGATCTGCCAGCGCCCGGCCTTGCCGCCGTTGGCGCCGCCCAGTTCGGTCAGCACGCCGTTGGCGTCGAGATCGTAGAGTCCCGCCGGCGAGTCCCCGCTCGCCTTGATCCGCAGCGGCAGCCGGTCCAGCGGGCCGTCAGCCGTGATGACCGCCTTCTCCAGCGACAGCCCGCCGGCGTCGCGGAACACCGCATTGTCGGCGGTCAGGTTGAGCACCGCGCGGGTCCCGCCCGCCGCGTCGGTGATCTTCGCCGTGCCCTTCAGCGTCCCTGAGTCGAGCAGGACGCCGGGCCCGGCGACGACGGTCAAGTCCGCCGAGGACGGCCGGCCCCGCCGCAGCGACGCCGCGCCCTGGGCCTTGATCCCGCCGGCGTCGAGGTCGAGCGCGGAGAGATCGACGCCGTTGTCGGCGATGGCGAAGTCGGTCTTCAGCCGGGCCGGCCCGGACGGACTTTCGGCGGTCAGGGCGAAGGCGCCGTCGCCGCCGCCCGGCCGCTGCATGAAGGTCAGGGTCGCACCGGCGTTGCGCAGCGGCAGCCGGGGAATGTCGATCTCGTCGAAGTGGGCGGTCAGGTCCGCCCGCGGCGCCGACAGGGTTCCGCCGATGGTCCCGTCGCCCTTGGCCTTGCCGGCGATTTCCACCGGCCCGACCCGGAACGGCCCCTCGGCGGTCCAGGCGAGCTTGAAGCCGAGGTCGCCCTTGGCCCCCAGACGCCCGGAGCCGGTGGCGTTGGCCCGCGCCGCGTCCAGCTTCGCTTCGGCGACGTCGACCGCCCCGCCCTGCAGGCTGGCCCGGGCCCGCAGCCTGGGGTCATCGCCCAGTAGCCGGTCGAGTTCGTCATAGCCGAAGGCCAGGTTCGAGCCCCTGGCGTCGACGGTGAAGGTCCAGGGCTTGTCGGGACCCGACTGGTCCGCCGACCACGACCCGCTGACCGATCCGCGCCCGCCCAGCTTGACCGCGCCGAAGTTGGACACCTGCGCCGTGCCCTTGAAGGAGAGCCCCCCGAGCAGACCCCGCGAGCCGCTGGCGTCCAGCTTCAGCCCCGCCCCATCGGCCTTGACCTGTCGCAACAGAAGCCGGCCGTCCTTCAGCCGCGCGCCTTCCACCCTGGCGGTCGGTCGGGCCCCGAGAAGGGCGGCGAGGTAGCCCTGCCCCTGCCCACCGGCGCCCGTGAGGTGGGCGTTGAGCGACAGTTCTCCCTTCGCGAGGGCCAGGGAGGCCGGACCGCCAACGGACGCCAGGCGATAGCCGGCGACCGAGACGTCCGTCCCGCGCAGATCGCCGGCCAGGGTGAAGCTGCCGAGATCGCCGCCGAACTTGCCGGAGAACCGCGCGGCGCCGGTCACTGCATCCTGCGTCAGCCGCCCGAGCGCGCTGGTCGAGGCGGTGACGCTGACCCCGCCGGGCCCGGCGAACTGCTTGCCGAGATTGGCCGGTCCCACAATGGCCAGGGACAGGGTCTCGGTCTCAAGCCTGGCGTTCAGATTGTAGAGGTCGCCGGTCGCCGGCTTGCCGACAATGTCGAATGTCACCTGGGGGCCGAGCATCCCCGCCAGATCGCGGGTCAGTTTCGAGGCGTCGAGCCGGACATAGCCGCTGGCGGCGCCGCCGGAGGCCGACCAGCTGCCGTCGGCCTTGGCCGGCTGGCTGTCGCCGGTCTCGATCAGCAGGTTGAAGCGGCCGGCCTTGAGCGTGCCCCGCGCCTGGGCGTCGAGCATGAAGGGTTGATCCGCCGCAAGACCCAGGGCCCCGGCCAGGGCGCCGCCCCGCGCCTCGGCCGCCCGGGCGTTGACCAGCAGGGCGTCGGTCTCGCCGATCGCGAAGTCGATGTCGGCGAAATCGCCCCTGTGCAGCCGACTGACGGCGATGAAGCGGCCGCTGTTGCCGCCCTTCCGGCGCATGGCGAGCCGGCCGTCGAGATCGAAGTCTCCCGCGACCTGACTGAAGGCCTCCCGCGTCTCGATCCGCGCCTTCAGACCGTCGATCAACACCGTCACCGGCAGGGCCCCGGATTTCTCCTTCGGCGTCAGGGTCGGCTGGCGCAGCACCGTCACCTTCTCCGCGCTAATGGCGTCGGCGTGGAAGCGGCGGGCGAACAGCTCCAGATAGCGCCACCGCATGGTCAGATTCCGGCCTTCGAGCCAGGTCCCCTTCTCGTCGTAGATGATCAGGCGGCGAATGGAGACATTGCGCCAGATGTCGCCGCTGACGCCTTCGATCTTCAACCGGCCGTAACGGCCGATCTTCAGGCCGTTGAGCTGGGCCTCGACAAAGGCAAGGCCGGGGACGGTGTTGATCCCGTAGCGCACGCCCAGAGAGACCGCGCCGACCAGCATCACGACGATCACGGAGACCAGGATCGTCCAGCCGGCCGCGCCGCGAGGCAGCCAGCGGCGCAGGCCGTTGCGCGCCGGGCCGGCCTCGGAGCCGACGGCGGGCGAGGTTTCAGGGGTGTCCGCGGTGCCGCTCAAAACGCCTGACCGATGCTGATGTAGATCTGGAAGGCCGGATCATTGTCACGGGGGTCCAGCGGGATGGCGATGTCGGCCCGGATCGGGCCGAAGCCCAGATTGTAGCGCACGCCGATGCCGGCCCCGGCGCTGAAGTCGCGGCCGGCCGGGAAGCTGTCGGCGCCCACCGCCCCGATATCGACGAAGCCGACAACGCCCCAGCGGTCGGTGATGTTGTAGCGGAGCTCAATCGATCCCTCGGCCAGCGACGTGCCGCCGAGCGGGGTCGAGCTGATGCGCGGACCGACGGCCTGATAGCCATAGCCGCGAACCGAACCGCCGCCGCCCGAATAGAAGCGCCGGGCCGCCGGCACATCCCCGGGGTCCGCTCCAGCGATGACGCCCAGCTTGACGCGGGTGGCCAGCACCAGCCGGTCTTCTTCCATCAGGGGCAGGTAGTAGGTCCCCTGGCCCTGCAGCTTCAGATAGGCGAGCTGGGCGTCGCCGAACGTCGCGATGGGTTCGGCCTTGGCCTCGACCCGCCACCCCCGCTTGGGATCAAGCGGATCATCGGAGTGATCCAGGGCGACGGCCCCGAGCAGGGAGACATCGAACAGATTGCGATCGACGCCCCGCAGCACGACGTTGCCGATGGTCAGCACCTCGGCGACCCGCCCCCCTGAAATCGAGGCGCCGTAGGTGACATAGGCGTTGATGCCGCTCCGCCGGGTGACGTCGGCGGTGAGGCTGGCCCCCGTCTGGTCATAGGCGTCGGTTTGCTCGTTGTAGGCGCTGGCCGTCATCGTCAGGGTCTGGCGCGGCTTGCGCCAGTGGGGCAGCGAAACCTTGTAGTCGAGCCGCTGCTGGATCTCGGCCAGCCTCAGGGCGATGACGCGGGTGTCGGCGCGCCTCCAGCCGTTATAGCGGGTCGTCGTCACATCGAGGCCCGCCCCCTCGCTCGTCGAATAGCCGGCCCCGACTTCCAGGGAGCGGCGCGGACGGTCGCGCAGGGTCAGAAGGACCGGCCTCAATCCGTCAGCGGTCAGCTGGTCGGCGGGCTGCAGGGCCACCTGGACGGAATCGTAGGCGCCCGTTTCCCGCAACCGCCGTTCCAGCTCGGCCAGTTCGTCCGGGGCATAGATGACACCGGGCTTCCAGGGCGTCAGCCTGGCGATCCACTCGGGCCTGGTGCGGCCCTTGTAGTCGAGCACGACCGAGTCCAGCCGCACCAGGGGGCCGGCGTCGATGCGAAAGGTCGGCCGCACGGTCTTGTCGGCATGATCGACGATGACTTCCCTTGGCATCGCCTTGGCGTCGGCGTGGCCGCGCTGCTGGATCGCCGAGAGAATTCGCCCCTCGGCGGCGATGACATCCTCGGCCCGACCGGGCGCGCCGCGCCTCAGCGCCATGGCCAGGCTGCCGGCGCCCTGAACTTCCGGCGAGGGCGGGTCGTTGATCCAGTCAATCGACGGCCGGGAAATCCGGAATCTTGCGCCAGGGGTGACCTTGACCACCGCCCGCGGCGGCGCCTCGCTGTCGTCATCCTCGCGGTCGGCGAGATCGGATTGCGCCTCGCCGGCGTAATAGCCCTCGGACCGCAGCACCGAGATCGCCGACTCTGCCGCGTCCCGCCCCCGTCGCCGGGCCTCGAAGCGGGATGTGGCGGCATGTTCGGCCGTGCCGATGGCCTCCCGGATCAGATCGCGCAGGTCTTCGTCCTGCACCCCCTGCACCACCGCATTCGGCTCTTCGGCGCGCGCGACGGCGATCGGCGCCAGAAGGCCGACGGTGAAGAGCATCAGTAGTATAAGGCGGTGGGTCGCCAATCCGTTTTTCCTGCGCAGCGCCCCGGTCCTTGGTCTAGCGAGCCTCGCGCGGGTTGTCACGCCAAAGGCGGCAATCCCTTTATGAACCTTGCCGTCCGGCCGATGGACGGCCACAGTCGGCGCATGACCCCAGACTTCATTCCCCGGGAATTGATGAGCCTGGACGGGCTCAAGCTGCTTACCCTGGGCGCGTCGACGGTGACTCTGGGCGGACTTGTCACCGGCGTTGTCCTGATCGTGCTGGGAATTCTGGCCGCGCGCTGGTCAGGGCGGCTGCTGCACCGCATTCGCGACAAGCGTCCGCAGGCGGCGCCGACCATCTATATCGTCGAGAAGCTTTCCACCTACGGCCTGATTGTCATCGGCGCCTTTCTCGGCTTTTCAGCCATCGGCCTGGATCTTTCCTCGCTCAGCCTGTTCGCCGGCGCCCTGGGCGTGGGCCTGGGCTTCGGCCTGCAGGGGGTGGTCAAGGAATTCATCTCCGGCCTGCTGCTGGTGTTCGACCGACTGGTGCAGATCGGCGATTATCTGGAACTGCAGACCGGCGAGCGAGGCGTTGTCGCCGAGATCGGGCCCAGGGCCACCCGCCTGCGCAACAATGACGACATCGACATCCTGGTGCCCAACAGCCGGCTGATCGAGGCGCCGGTGATCAACTGGACCCACCAGAACACCGCCCGGCGCATGCATGTGCCCTTTTCCGTCGCCTACGGCACGGACAAGGAGGCGGTGCGCGATGCGGTGCTGAAGGCCGCCCATGATGTGCCTTTCACCCAGCCCGACACGCCGCAGCGCAAGAGCCAGGTCTGGCTGATCGGCTTTGGCGAGTCCGGCCTGAACTTCGAGCTCGTCGTCTGGCCGGCGCTGGAGTCGGTCAAGCGGCCGAACGCCGCCCACGCCGCCTATACCTGGGCCATCGAGGGCGCCTTGCGGAACGGCGGCTTTGAAATTCCCTTCCCGCAGCGCGATCTTCGCGTCCGCAGCCTGTTCGGCCACGAGGGCGAGGCGGCCCGCCATGCCGTGGGCCTCAAGCCGCCGAAAAAGGCGGCCGAACCGGACGACGCGCCCGTCGCCGACAACCACAACGACGCCGCCGAGGACCTGCTTCGCGGCGCCGAGGAAGACGCCCGCGCCGCCCTGCTCGCGGCGCAGGCGACGCCGCCCCCTTCGAAGGACTGACCCGGGGTCGCCTCCGCCCTTCGCGACGAAGGTTGCCAGCCCCGCCTTCTCGGCGCCAAGCTGCTGAAAAGTCTCGGGGGAGACCGTCATGTTCGTCGGACACTACGCCACCGCCCTGGCCGCCAAGGCCATCGAGCCGCGCGCGCCGCTCTGGACCCTGGTCGCTGGCGCCCAGCTCGTCGACATCGGCTGGTCGGCCCTGCTGATGGCCGGGGTGGAGAAGGTGCGGTTCGATCCCAGCCTGCCCGGCAGCCCGCTCGATCTCTACTACATGCCCTTCACCCACAGCCTGCCGGCGGCCATCGCCTGGTCGGTCGGAGCCCTGCTGCTGTGCCGGTTCCTGCTGAAGCTACCCCTTCGGGCGGCGATCGCGGTCGGGCTGGTGGTCTTCTCCCATTGGGCGCTGGACTGGCTGGTGCATAGGCCTGACCTGGAGCTGTGGTTCGGCGGCGACAAGGTGGGGCTGGGCCTGTGGAACTACCCGCTGCAGGAGGCGATGCTGGAAATGGGCCTGATCGCCCTGGGGGGCGGCGCCTGGTTGTGGAGCCGCGGCGCCTGGGACCGGTCGGCCTGGCCGCCGCTGCTGTTCATCACCTTCCTGGTGGCCTTGCAGATCTTCGCCAGCCTGACCGAGCCGACCGGCTCGATGGCGGCCTATGGGCGAACCGCCCTGATCGTCTACCTGGTGGTCGTCGCCCTGTCGGCGCTGGCGGACCTGGGCGGCAAGCGCCAGACGCCGGCCCCGGCCGCGGACTAACCCCTCGGGTCTCCGGGCAGATAGTGGCCCGTCACCAGCCGATAGGCTGTCGAGGTCTTCAGGCCGGCCACCCCGTCGACTTTCAGAAATATGCCGGGATGGGTATTGAGCCAGGCCTGCAGGGTCATGGCGCGGTCCAGCAGACCGGGATCGGACGGCTTGGCGGTGGCGTATCGGGCGACCATCGGAGCGCCGCTGTCCGGCGCCGATTGATCGACAAAGGCAGTCAGGCCTCGCTCGGCCATGCGCCGCAGCAGCGCCACCGCGCCGCACTGTTTGGACACCGCCGATTCCGACCAGCGGCCGTCAGCCACATACTTTCCGGAACTGTAGTGGTTGGTGAAGCTCCACAGGTAGGGCGACAGGACATGCGGATGATAGGTCCGATAGCCCCACCCGTTGTAGCGCTCCAGCTGATAGAGCAGTCCGGCCAGCGACCAGTCGGTCGTGGACGACAGCCCCTTCATCGTCAGGGCGTCCGCAGCGCTCTGCTCCCAGGTAAATGGCGGCGAGCCGCTCTTGGGACGCCCCGCAGGCACCTGGCGGGTCCGGGCTGTCAGGGGGTCGCCATTGTGGAGGTGGCCGTAAAAACTCTGGCTGGCCTCCATGTTGTGGATCACGGCGATGAAGGCCCAGGGAATGCCGAGACTGTCGCCCACGGACTGGTAGCGGTCCCGGTGGATCTCCAGCTGGTTGACCAGACTCTCGACAAGGGCCTGACGCTCCTGCCTGACGCTGCAACTCTCGAACAGCCGCTCGTACTCGGCCCTGAGGCCGTCCGTCAGAATGATATTCGCCATGCGAGCCCCGATCGAAAGCGTTGTTACGATCACGCATTACCGTTGTGATTGTAACCACGCACTCGACAACCCGTCCAGCCTGTTCGCGGATCGGCCTCAGGCGCCAACCATCGCCAGCCACTCGTCTTCGGTCATCACCTGAATGCCAAGCTCGGTCGCGGTCTTGAGCTTGGAGCCGGCGCCGGGTCCGGCGACGACAAGATCGGTCTTCTTCGACACCGATGACGCCACCTTGGCCCCCAGCCCCTCGGCCTGAGCCTTGGCCTCATCCCGGGTCATGCGCTCCAGCGCCCCGGTGAAGACCACGGTCTTGCCGGCGACGGCGGTGTCGGTCTTGGGCTTTTCGGCGTCCTCGATGGTCAGCTGCTCGACCAGGCGTTGGACCATCTGCCGATTGTGGTCCTCGGCGAAATAGGCCGCCGCCGCCTCGATCACCGCCCCGCCGATCTGGTCCAGGGCGTCCAGCTCGGCGATAGCCTCATCGTCCCGAGCCGCGACCTTGTCCATGGCGCTCAGGAACTCGCTGGCCGAGCCATATCCCCTGGCGATCACCAGGGCGGTCTGTTCGCCGATATGGCGGATGCCGAGGCCGTAGATGAACCGGTCCAGCGGAATGGTGCGGCGGCTTTCGATAGCGGCGAACAGGTTGGCGACACTGGTCTCGCCGGCGCGATCCCGGTCCTTCAGCTTCTTCAGGGAGACCTTGTCCCGGGCCTCAAGCGTGAAGATATCGGCCGGCTCGCGGATCAGGCCGTCGTCATAGAAACCCTGCAGCTGCTTCTCACCCAGCCCCTCGATGTCGAAGGCGCGGCGGGAGACGAAGTGCTTGAGATGCTCGATGCGCTGGAAGGGGCAGGCCAGTTCCCCGGTGCAGCGCCGCACCACCGTCTCGGCCCCGCCGACTGTGGTCTCCCGCGCCAACGGCGTCTTCAGCGGACAGGGACAATGGGTCGGAAAGACAAAAGGCTCCGCATCGGCGGGCCGCGCCTCGGGAATGACCGCCACGACCTGCGGGATCACATCCCCGGCCCGCTGGATGATCACCGTGTCGCCAATGCGCAGATCCTTGCGGGCGATCTCGTCGGCGTTGTGCAGGGTGGCGTTGGTCACCGAGACCCCGCCGACCGTCACGGCCCGCAGCCGGGCGACCGGCGTCACCGCCCCAGTGCGGCCCACCTGCAGATCGATGTCCTCGAGCACGGTGCGGGCCTGTTCGGCCGGGAACTTGCGGGCGATGCCCCAGCGCGGGGCGCGGGCGACAAAGCCCAGCCGCTGCTGCCAGTCGAGCCGGTCGACCTTGTAGACCACCCCGTCGATGTCATAGCCGAGGTCGGGCCGCGCCTTCTCCAGGGCGGCATAGGCGGCCAACAGCCCCTCGCCGCCCTCCACCCGGGTGGACTCTGGCGTGGTGACAAAGCCCCAGCGCTTCAGCATTTCCAGCGCCTGCCACTGGGTCTCGGCGAAGGGCGCGCTGATCAGGCCCCAGGCATAGGCGAAGAAGCGCAGAGGCCGCTTGGCGGTGATGCCGCTGTCGATCTGGCGCAGGGAGCCGGCGGCGGCGTTGCGCGGGTTGGCGTAGAGCTTGTCGCCGGCCTCCGCCGCCGCGGCGTTGAGGGCGGCGAAGCCCTCATGACCCAGGTAGACCTCGCCGCGAACCTCAATGACCTCGGGCCAGCCGTCGCCCTTCAGGCGGTGCGGAATGTCCCTGATGGTGCGCAGGTTGGCGGTGACATCCTCGCCGACCCGGCCGTCGCCGCGGGTGGCCCCGCGGACCAGCACGCCGTTTTCATAGCGCAGGGAAGCGGACAGGCCGTCGATCTTCGGCTCGGCCGTATAGGCGATCGGGCTTTCGTCCAGCTTCAGGAAGCGGCGGATGCGGGCGTCGAATTCGAGCGCGTCCTCGTCCGAGAAGGCGTTGTCGAGGCTGAGCATGGGCACGCCGTGCTCAACGGGCGAAAACTGTTCGGCCCGGGGCGCCCCGACCCGCAGGTTGGGAGAATTGTCGCGGATCAGATGCGGAAAGCGCGCCTCGATCTCGGCGTTGCGCCGCTTGAGCGCGTCGTATTCGGCATCGGTGATCTTCGGGGCGTCGTCCTGATAGTAGGCCAGATCATGCCGGGCGATCTCGTCGGCGAGATGGGTCAGCTCTTCAAGAGCTTCGGATTCGGTGAGATCAGCGACGGGGGTCATGCGCGGTTTCTAGCTGCTCCGAAGCGCCATCGCGAGGGGCCGAGAGGTGAGAGGCTATGCGCTGATAAGAGCCCGCGCCGCCGCCCGGGCTTCAGCCGTGATCTCGGCGCCGGACAGCATCCGGGCGATTTCCTCCTCACGCGCTTCCGCGTCCAGGGGCTCGACGGCGGTGCGGACCGCCTCGGCGTCCCCGGTCTTGGCGATGCGCCAGTGGGCGTCCCCGCGCGCGGCCACCTGCGGGCTGTGGGTGACGACCAGGACCTGGGCCCCGCTGGCCAGGCGCCTGAGCCGCAGGCCCACGGCATCGGCGACCGCGCCGCCGACGCCCTGGTCGACCTCGTCGAAGATCATCAACGGCTGCACCCCGTCGCGGCCGGCCAGGGCGGCTTTCAGCGCCAGGGCGAAACGGGCCAGTTCGCCGCCGGAGGCGATGGCTTCCAGCGGCCCGAAAGGCGCCCCCGGGTTTGTGGAAATCTCGAAGGCGATGCGGTCCAGGCCGGAGGGGCCGGCGCGTTCTTCCGGCAGGGGCTCGATGGCCACCCGGAACCGCGCCTTGTCCAGTTTCAGGGGCGCCAGTTCCGCTTCGACGGCGGCGGCCAGACGATCCCCGGCGGCGCGACGTTCCGCTGACAGCCGGGTGGCGGCGGTGAAATAGCCCTCCCGGGCCCAGGCCTCGGCGGCCTCGGCGGCCTTCAGGTCCTCGCCGGTGGATTCGAACGCCGCCAGGTCCTGGGCGAACCGCACCCGCAAGCCCGGCAATTCCTCGACGCTGACCGACAGCTTGCGGGCCATGGCGCGCAGGGCGAACAGGCGCTCCTCGGCCTGTTCCAGGCGCTGGGGGTCAAGATCGAAGGCGCCGGCCGCGGCGTCGATGGCGGCGGCGGCCTCCTGGGCCTCGTTGGCGGCGCGGTCGATGTATTCCTGGGCGGCGGTCAGGCGCGACAGGGCCACGCCGCCTTCGCCCGCGCCGGCCTGAACAGCCCGCTCCCGCGCCCGCTCCAGCGCCCGGAAGGCCTGGGCCAGGCGGCTGGAAATCTGGCCGCCCTCGACGGCGTCCCGAGCGGCGGCGATGTCCGCCAGGGCCTTTTCGGCGGCGCCCAGCAGGGCCCGCTCCTCGGCCAGCTCGGTCTCCTCGCCCTCGCGCGGGCTGAGCTGGTCGAGCTCCGACAGGCGCAGGGTGATTTCCTCGATCCGGGCGGCGGCGCTGGCGGCCTGGTCCTTCAGGGCCTGCAACGCCTGCCGCGCCGCCCGCCAGCCGCTCCAGGCGGCCGCCACGGTCTCGGAGGACACCTGGCCGTAGGCGTCCAGCAGCCGGCCGTGGGTGCGGACATCCAGCAGCCCCACCGTCTCATGCTGGCCATGCACCTCCAGCAGCAGTCCGCCGATGTCCTTGAGGGTGGCGACGCTGGTGGCCTGATCGTTGACGAAGGCGCGGGAACGGCCGTCGGCCGACAGCTGGCGGCGCAGCACCAGATCCTCGTCCGGCGAATAGCTCAGGCCTTTTTCCTCCAGAACCGCCCAGACCGCGTGATCGGGCGGCAGGGCGAACATGGCGACGGCCGCGGCCTGGGCGGCGCCCCGCCGGACGAGACCCGCGTCGGCCCGGGCTCCCGTGGCCAGCCCCAGGGCGTCGAGGATGATGGATTTGCCCGCGCCGGTCTCTCCGGTCAGGGCGGTGAGGCCCGGACCGAAGGTCAGGTCGAGCTGTTCAATTAGCACGACGTCGCGAATGGTGAGGCCGATCAGCATGGCGGACAGAATCGCCTCGAATCAGCGGATGTCAAAGGGCCTCGAAGCGGTCCCGATCAGGTCGGCGGCGGCGGCGCCGGGGCGTCGTCATCCTTCGGCGGCGGCAGGGCGGTGCCCTTCTGGCCGAACAGCTTCTGCAGCATGCTGCGCTTGGCGCCGGGGGTCAGCGGCGCGACGGCCGGCTGCAGGCCCTTGTCGTTGAGCAGCTTGTAGGCGTCGCGGTACCAGATATCGCCCGGATAGTTGTAGCCGAGGATGGCGCCGGTGCGCTGGGCCTCGCCGGTCAGGCCCATGGTCAGATAGGCCTCGATCAGGCGGTAGAGGGCCTCGGGCGCATGGGAGGTGGTCTGATACTTGTCGACCACGGTGCGGAAGCGACCGATGGCGGCGATGGTCTGGCCCTCGCGCAGATACCAGCGGCCGACGGCCATTTCCTTGCCGGCCAGCTGATCCTGGACCATGTCGATCTTGTAGGCGGCGTCCTTGGCGTATTCGCTGTCGGGATAGCGCAGCTGCACCTCGCGCAGCGCCGCCAGGGCCTGTTCGGTGGCGGCCTGGTCGCGGCCGACGTCTACGATCTGTTCGAAGTAGCAGATGGCCTTCAGATAGAAGGCGTAGGCCGTCGAGGGATTGCCGGGATAGAGGTTGATGAACCGGTCGGCATTGTCGATGGCGGCGGAATAGTTGTTGGACTGATAGTTGGCGTAGGCCGTCATCAGCATCGCCCGACGCGACCATTCCGAATAGGGGTGCTGGCGCTCCACCTCCTCGAAGTAGGCGATGGCGTCGGTCCAGCGCTTGTGGTCCATGCGGTCGGCGCCGGTGGCGTAGAGCAGCTCGACCGGGCGCTCGATATAGGCCAGCCTCGGCTTGGGCTTCTGACCGGCGCAGCCGGTAACGACCAGGGCCCCCGCGACGGCGGCGGCGAAAATGGCCTTGCGGCTCCAGGAAGCAGGCTGCACGAACCCTCGCATCAACAAATCAAACACGCGCGCCCCCGCGCCGTGGGAACCGTATCTACACCACGAGGGGGCGGGCGCAAATGTGGCGAGTGGAGAAGAAAGCCGCCGTCGTGGCGCAAGCGCCCGCGGCAGGGTCAATCAGACCGCCTGGGCCAGTTCCTGGGTCCAGGTGCGAACGCGCCAGGCGTCGGGATTGGCCACCAGGGCGCGGACGACCAGATTGTTCAGGCCATGGCCGGCGTAGAGACCGTCGAAGCGGCCCAGAATCGGCATGCCCAGAACATAGAGGTCGCCGACCGCGTCCAGCGCCTTGTGACGCACGAACTCGTCGGGGCGGCGCAGGCCTTCCGGATTGAGAATGCGGTCGCCGTCCAAGACCACGGCGTTTTCCATCGATCCGCCGCGCGCCAGGCCCATGGCGCGCAGGGCCTCGACCTCACGGATGAAGCCGAAGGTGCGGCACTCGGCCAGTTCCTCACGGAACGAGGCCTCGTCGACCACCAGATCGACCCGCTGGCGACCGATCGGCGCCGCATCGAACTTGATCTCGAAGGCGACTTCGAACTGCTCGGACGGCGACAGGCTGGCGCGCTTGTCGCCCTCGACGACCTCGACCGTGTCGAGGATCTCGATGTAGCGGCGGGCCGCTTCCTGGCGGCGACGGCCGACGTGGTCGAGGATCTCGATGAAGGGCTGGGCCGACCCGTCGAGGATCGGGGCCTCGGGACCGTCGAGCTCGACAACGGCGTTGTCGATGCCCAGGGCCGCCATGGCCGCCATCAGATGTTCGATCGTCGAGACCGTCACCCCGGCGTCATTGCCGATCACCGTGCCCAGCTGGGTCTTGACCACCGCCTCGGCCGAGACCGGCACCCGGTTGTCGCGATCCTTGATGTCCGTCCGCACGAAAACGATGCCGGCGTCCGGCGCGGCCGGCCGAATGGCGACGCGCACATGTTCACCGGTGTGCAGACCCAGTCCCGCGAAGATGGCGGGGCCGGCGACGGTATGCTGATGGTAAGCCGAAACGGACAAGGACCGACCTTACGAGTTGATGCTGGCGGCCGAACTGACCGCACCGCGCCTTGTCGGTTTTCTAGGACTTACACCGCAATGCAGCAATGCAAGTCCTGTTTCGAATTGTTACCCTTTCAACCCCTTGATCGATAACGGTTTTCCCGCCTGTCGGGAAGGATTCACGCGAGGCTTGAATCGGGCGATTTCAGGGCCTGGACCGCGCGAAGGGTTCCCAGGGTCAGCGGCGCCGGCAGGTCGTCCAGCCCGTACCATTCAAGCCCGTCGTGCTTGTCGGGTTCCTGAATGGCCGGCTCTCCGACGAACTCGCGCGCCAGATAGACCGGCGCCACCCAGTGCTCCGGGATGTCGGGATGCAGCTGGTCGGTTACGCACAGCAGACTGAGCGGTCCGAGGTCGACGCCCAGTTCCTCCCGCGCCTCCCGGCGGAGGGCCGCTTCCACCGTCTCGAGAAAGTCGACCTTGCCGCCGGGCAGACTCCAGCAGCCGGCCTCGGGCGGCTTCAGCCGCCGGATCAGCAGCAGCCGGCCGTCCCGGACGATGGCGACGCCGACGCCAAGCCTGGGGGCGTTCGTCATGGCCGGACTCCAGACACGGAAATCCCCTGAGCGGCGAGCCGTTCAGGGGTTCCGAAAGGGGGTGTCAGTTCGCCAGGCGGCGGAGGAAGGAGGGGATTTCCAGATCGTCGGAATCCTCTTCGACCGCCGCATCCTCGATCGGCTGAGCCGCGGGTCGCGCGCCGCCGCCGCCGAAGGCCGCCCGCGGGGGCGTCGGGGCCGCGTCGTAAGAGGCCTGACGACGGCCGCCGAACAGGCTCATCCAGCCGCTCTTGCGCTCTTCACGCGGCTCCTGGTCGACGTAGAGGCTGTCGTCTTCCTCGATGTCCTCGACCGAGGGGTCGACAATCAGGGTGCGCTGCTCGGCGGCCGTGCGGCGCTCGGCGGCGGCCTCGAACAGACCCAGGTCCGATTGCGGCGCGGCCGGAGCGGCGACCGGCGCCGCCGGCTGCGGGGCGTACTGCGGCGCGGCCTCGGCGACCGGGGTCGGAGCGGCGATGGTCACCGGCTCAGGCCGGGGATCGGAGTCGCGGGCCTCGGCGGCCATGGTCCAGGCATGATCGCGGACCGGCGTCGGCGCCGGGGGGGCGGCGGCGACCGGCTCGGGCCGGACCTCAGGTTCCGGGGCTGGCCGCATCTCGCCGGCGATCAGCGGCTTGGCGCGGGCGTTGACCCGCGAGCCGCTGGGCTCGATGGCGGCCATCGAGGCGCCGTCCATGCCGGTCGCCACGACCGAAACCCGGATCACCCCGTCGAGGGCCGGATCGAAGGCGGCGCCGAAGATGACGTTGGCCTCGGCGTCGACCTGTTCGGTGATGGCGTTGGCTGCCTCGTCGACTTCCAGCAGGGTCATGTCCAGACCGCCGGTGACGTTGACCAGCACCGCCTTGGCGCCCTTCAGCGAAACCTCGTCGAGCAGCGGGTTGGCGATGGCGTTCTGGGCGGCCATCAGGGCGCGATCCTCGCCGGAGGCCTCGCCGGTGCCCATCATCGCCTTGCCCATCTCGGTCATCACCGTGCGGACGTCGGCGAAGTCGAGGTTGATCAGGCCGGGCAGGACCATCAGGTCGGTGATCGAACGCACGCCCGAATGCAGCACCTGGTCGGCCATGCCGAAGGCTTCGGCAAAGGTCGTCTTCTCGTTGGCGATGCGGAACAGGTTCTGGTTCGGAATGACGATCAGGGTGTCGACGTAGCGCTGCAGCTCGGCGATGCCGGCGTCGGCCAGGCGCATCCGGTGACGGCCCTCGAAGTGGAAGGGCTTGGTGACCACGCCGACGGTGAGGATGCCGCGCTCGCGGGCGCTCTTGGCGATGATCGGCGCGGCGCCGGTGCCTGTGCCGCCGCCCATGCCGGCGGTGATGAAGACCATGTGGGCGCCGTCGAGGTGCTCGCCGATCTCGGCGGTGCTTTCCTCCGCCGCGCTCATGCCGACCTCGGGGTGGGCGCCGGCGCCGAGGCCCTGGGTCACCTGCACGCCAAGCTGGATGCGCAGCGGCGTCTTGGAGAAGGCCAGTTGCTGGGCGTCCGTATTGGCGACCACGAACTCGACGCCTTCGAGGCCGGCCTCGATCATGTTGTTGACCGCGTTGCCGCCGGCGCCGCCGACGCCGAAGACCACGATGCGCGGCTTCAGCTCAGTGGTTTGAGGAGCGAACAGTTTCATCTCGGGGACCCCGCGTCCTTCTGCAGTCGATTCTTTGGCCATCGGCGACCACCCGCTGATATGGCTTACGACCGGTTAACTAGACGACCTGCACGGTTAATCGGCGGTTAATCCGATTAGCGTGAGTCGCGTCCCAGTCGCCCCCCACAATCCAAAATTTTGTTGTGGTGTAACGGCTTGCGCGAATCGCGACGACTGTATGACGCCATCCACATCTGTGGAGATTCGGACCTTTTTCGGGATAAGTCCGAGGCTCGGCTGGAAATCCTCCCCGCGACGGAGCCCGCCGAGCAAATCACTTCGGCTCAGAGATTGTCCCTCAGCCAGCTGACGGCCTTCACCAGTCCCGAGGCGTTGGGATCAATCGGCGCCCGGGGCTTGCGGATGGTGGCCAGCAGCTTCGGCGACACCGCCTCGCGCGGCCCGAAGGCGGCGCGATGCAGAATGCCGGCGGCGGCGCAGAAGGCCGGACCGGTGACGGCGTCGGCCAGGTGCGGCACCCGGCGCGGGCGGCCCAGGCGGACCGGGCGGTCGAACACCCGCACCGCGACCTCGCGCACCCCGGCCAGCTGGCTGGCGCCGCCGGTGAGCACGACGCCGGCGCCCGGCTCGATCATCACCCCGGCGTTCTTCAGCCGGTCACGGAGCAGTTCGAGGGTTTCCTCGACCCGGGGGGCGATGATGCCCTTCAGCAGGCTGCGCGGGGCGATGACCGGCCCGGCGCCCGGATCGTCGCCGCGCGGCGGGGCCTCGATCATCTCGCGATCCTCGTTGGCCGAGGCGATGGCGCTGCCGTGCAGGGTCTTGATGCGCTCGGCGCCGGCGCGGGAGGTCGACAGGCCCCGGGCGATGTCCTGCGTCACATGCTCGCCGCCGACCGGCAGGCTGTCGACATGGACAAGGCTGCCGCCCTGGAAGACGGCGGCGGAGGTCGAGCCGCCGCCCATGTCGATACAGATGCAGCCCAGCTCCATCTCGTCTTCTTCCAGCGCCGCCAGGGCCGAGACGAAGGGCGCGGCGACCACGCCCTCGAACTCCAGATGGGCCCGCTCGACGCAGTGGCTGAGGGTCTGGAAGGTGTTCTCGGCGATCGACACCACCAGCAGCTCCAGGCCCAGCGACTTGCCGAACATGGCGCGGGGATCGCGCACGCCCTTCTGACCGTCGACCGACCAGGCGATCGGCAGCAGATGGATGGGCTTGCGGCCCTGCAGGCGGATCTCGGCCAGGGCGGCGGCCAGGGCGCGGGAGCAGTCGTTGTCGCTGATCGGCCGCGCGCCCAGGGACACGCGGGCGGAGACCCGGCAGGAGGCCAGCTGGCCGCCCGCGGTGGCCACGGTCACGCCCTGCACCGACAGCCCGGCGACGCCCTCGGCGCGCTCCACGGCCAGGGCGATCACCTCGGCGGCGTCGTCCATGCTGGCGATGGCGGCGCCCTTGACGCCCCGCGACTGCACATAGCCCACCCCGGCGGCGGTCAGGGTGCGGTCGCCCTTGCGCACGCCGTCCGGCTTCATCACGAAGCAGGCGACCTTGGAGGCCCCGAGATCGACGGCCGCGACCAGGGTCTGCCGCGACAGGGCGGCTTTCAGATTATCCTTGGCCTGACGGCCCTTGTTGTCGTTGCGCGACGCGGTTTTCAGCACGGCCCGGTCATCCCCATCATCCTACACTCCCCCCGCGACGGGCGTGCCCGCCAGGGTCGCGTCGCGCCTGCGGAAGGCAGGCGCGCCGGGTTCGCGAAGATCAATTCTTTCCAGCCCCGCCTCGAGGATTCGGTCCCGGCGGTCCAGCAGATCCAGCTCGATCAGGGCGCTTTCCTCATCGACCGCCGGCAGCAGGATGATGGAGCGGTCCTTGAGGTGGATATCCCAGCGGCGTTCATCGACCCGCACCAGCGCCTCGATGCGCGACTTCAGGCGCGGGCGGCCGGCGACGGCCTTGAGCAGGCCGGCCGCTTCGGTCTCGGCGCCGGCGCCGACCACCAGCGGCAGCTGCGGAAACGCGGCCGGGTCGGCCTCCGGGATCAGCCGGCCGGTTCCGTCGATGACCACCAGCTTGCCGTTCTTCTGCCAGACGGCCATGGCCGACCGCTCGTCGACCTGGACCATCAGGGTGTTGGGCAGCAGCCGCACCACCTTGGCGTGGCGCACCCAGCCGATGTTCTCGACGCCTTCGCGAACCGTACCCAGGTCCAGGCCCAGGATCGCCTGTCCCTTGGCCGGCGCCAGCACGGCGCGGATGGCTTCCTCGCCGGCCGGGGTGGCGCCGGCGACATGGATTTCCTGAACGGTGAAGCCCCATCCGGCGGTCTTGTCGGCCAGCGCCTGAACCGTGGCGTCGGCAAGATGTTCGGCGCGATGGCCGGTGGCCAGGGCGACGACCAGTCCGAGCGCGAGAACGCCGCCCGCCGCGCCCAGGGCGATTTTCGGAGACAGGCCGATGCCCCGCGCCGCGCGCAGCTTTCCGGCCGCCTGCCCCCGGGCGGGAGCAGCGGGACGCGCCTTTGGACCACCGGGGCCTTTAGCCCGAGGGCTGACGCTCTTGCGTCCTCCCCCCCGCACCGCCGCGGGCATACGCGTCCTCCACAATCCAGCAAACCAGGTCATCAAACGTCACACCCAGATGGGCCGCCTGCTCCGGTACGAGGGAGGTGGGCGTCATTCCGGGTTGCGTATTGACCTCCAAGAGAACCAAATTGCGCTTAACAGGATCATAACGCAGGTCGCTTCTCGTCACGCCTCGGCAACCAATTGCGGCGTGCGCCATTTCGGCCATGCGCAGGGCCGCCTGGAAATCCTCGTCAGGCATCCGGGCCGGCACCACATGCTCCGATCCGCCCTCGCCGTATTTGGCCTCATAGTCATAGAAACCGGTGGTCGGGACGATCTCGGTGACGGTCAGCGCCTTGCCGTCCATCACCGCCACCGCCAGCTCCAGGCCATCGATGAAGGGCTCGATCATCACCTCCTCGCCGAAGGTCCATTGCGGGGCGACGATGTCCTGCGGCGGGCGGTTGGCGCCGTCGAAGACCAGAAAGACCCCGACCGAGGATCCCTCGGCATTGGGCTTGACCACATAGGGCGGCGGCATGACGTGATCGCGCGCCGCCTCGAAGCGGTTGAACAGGCCGCCGCCGGGCACCGTCACTCCCGCCGCCGCCAGCACCGCCTTGGACTTGGCCTTGTCCATGGCCAGGGCCGAGGCCAGCACGCCGCAGTGGGTGTAGGGCAGTCCCAGCGTCTCCAGCACGCCCTGGACGCAGCCGTCCTCGCCCCATTCGCCATGCAGGGCGTTGAAGCAGACGTCGGGCTTCAGGGCGGTCAAGACCTGGGCGAGGTCGCGTCCGGCGTCGACCCGGGTGACCCGGGCGCCGAGGTTTTCCAGCGCCCTGGCGCAGGCGGCCCCGGAGACCAGGCTGACTTCACGCTCGGAGGACAGGCCGCCCAGCAGGACCGCGACATGGTGACCGGCAAGTCTGCCGCTCATTTCGCCGCCCCGGCCGGCAGGGCGCGGAAATCGATGTCGCTGTCGGCGATCAGGTACAGCAGGGCGACCCAGGCGGCGACGTTCTGGTTCAGCTGAGCCGGATCGATCTTGTCGAGGGTGTCGTCCGGCGAATGGTGCAGGTCGAAGTAGCGCAGGGCGCTCTGGCGCAGCGACATAACCGGCACGCCGGCTTCCTGCAGGCCTTCGGTGTCCGAGCCGGCGAACGGCGCCGGCTCGCGGCTGACGATGATCTTCAGCGGGGCCATCAGGGCCGGCAGATCGGCCAGCTGCGGCGCGGCAATCGCGCCCTTGGGGAGCTGGATCGCATAGATGCGGTCGGCGCCCAGGTCGCTTTCGCCGGCGATGACGAACTGGCCCATCTTGTCCTTGTTGGCCTCGGCATAGGCCTCGCTGGCCCCGCCGCTCTCCTCGCTGCCCCACATGACCACGCGGATGGTGCGGGCCGGATGGGTGGGCAGGTCGCCGATCAGCTTGGCCGCGGCGGTGGTGATGGCGATGCCCGAGGCGTCGTCGATGGCGCCGGTGCCGACGTCCCAGCTGTCGAGGTGACCGCCGATGACGATCACCTCTTCGGGCTTGCTCGAGCCGGTGATGTCGCCGGAAATGTTCCAGGCCACCGCCTTCTCGTCGACCGAGGACTCCAGCTTCATGCGGATGCGCACCGGGCCCTTCCTGGCCAGGCGCTGCAACAGCTCGGCGTCCGGCACGCCCAGGGCGGCGGCCGGGATCTTCGGCAGGCCCTCGGTGTAGGACAGCACGCCGGTATGGGGGCTGCGCAGGTCGGAGGTCGAGATCGAACGGGTCAGATAGGCGATGGCGCCGCGCCTGGCGGCCTCCGAGGCGCCGGAGCGGCGGGCGATGCCGGCGGCGCCGTAGCCCGAGCCGTCCTGGGTGCGGGTCATCGGCTGCACGACCACGGCGATCTTGCCCTTCAGCGAACCTTCCGGCGCGGCGATCAGGTCGGCGTAGGCGTCGAACACCACGATCTCGCCCTCGACCCCGCCCTTGGGGGTCGGAACGGTGCGGCCCAGGCCGATGATCGACAGCGGCAGTTCGTAGGGGGCAACGATGGAGGCCGACTCCGCGCCGCGGGTCCAGCTCGACTTGGCGAATTCCTCGACCTTGATGTTGCTGAAGCCCAGGGCCTCGAACTGTTTCACCGCCCAGTCCTTGGCCCGGGCCATGCCGGGCGAGCCGACCAGTCGCGGGCCGACGTCGGTGGTCAGGGATTCGACCACCGTCCAGGCGGTGTCATCCTTGAGCGCCTTGTCGCGCAGGGCCTCGGCCGTCTTGAAGGCGGGCTGTCGCGCCGTCTGGGCCTGCGCCGCGGGGGAGGCGATGTTGCTGAGAAGGGCGATGCCGGCCGCAAGGGCGAGGAGGTGTCTGCTCATGCTTCGCCGGTGCGACACCGGGCGGCGCGAGTCAAGTGAAGGTCACATGCAGATGATGACAAAGGGTGGCGGCAGCGCTGTGTGACCGTGGGCCCGGAAATGGAGACCGCCATGCCCCCTCACGCTCCCCGTCACGCGCTCGACGGCCTGCCCCGCCCGCCCTGCGCCGAACTGCTGGGCTGGGAGATTCTTGACGCTGACCCCGCCAGGGGATGGGTGCGCATCGGCTTCGACGGCCGGCCGCAGTTCCTCAACCCGGCGGGTTTCATCCAGGGCGGCTTTCTCGCCGCCATGCTGGACGACGTCATGGGACCGGCGGCCTTCATCATGGGCGAGGGCCGAATGTTCACCCCGACCATCGATATGACCGTCTCCTTCCTGGCTCCGGCGAAGGTTGGCCGGTTGGTCGGCGAGGGACAGGTGGTGCAGCTGGGCAAGAGCATCGGCTTTCTCGAAGGAAAGCTTTGGGACGCCGACGGCGCTCTGGTCGCCCGCTCAACGGCGACCTGCCGGCTGGTGGAGAGCGGAAAGATGTTGGGGTGACGTCGGCAAGGGGTTCGGCCAATCGGCACGGGCCCTTAGAGCCTCGGCAACCACATGCCAACGACCGCGCCGAAAATTCCCAGGGCCTGCAGGAGCGTCAGCAGGGTCAGGCCGATCGCCGTGGCCGCCCGGGTGCGCGCGCCGGCCGATGACTGGACCCGCCTATAGACCTCAAGCCCGATCAGCGGGACGAGGTAGCAGCCATAGGCCCAGAACCGTACGAACGGACCATCAAAGTCGTCTCCGATCCCGGCGGGGCCCTGATTGGCGAGAATCCAGGCCATCAGCCCCACCCTGAAGAACCACACGCCGCTGATCAGGATAAAGGACCGCATGGCCCAGCGGCGGTGGGCGTCGATCCGGCCCTGGCGAGCCCTGATCCAGGCCATGGCGGCGCAGACCAGGATCAGCACCCCGTTGAGGCTTATGCCGGCTCGCATGGCCAGGCCGCCCGCCGTTCCGCGTGTCCAGACCATATAGATGCCGGTCAGGGCGGCGATCATGGCCAGGCCGAGGTAGAGCCTGCCGTTCCAGCGGTGAAAAGGCAGGGCCCTTGCGCGAAGCCAGGGGATCAGTTGCAGCAGGCCGCCGGCGATGATGACCACGGCGAGCAACAGATGGGCGGCCAGGGCGATGTTGCCGACATGACCGCCGGCGACGTAGCCGCCGACCAGAACCTCGTTCCACTTCTGAAAGTTTCCCGTCGCTGCGGCGCCGCCATAGAAGGCGGCGACATAGGCGAGAAACAGTATCTGACCGGCGGCGGCGGTGAGATACCAGAAGCGCCCGGCGCTCCCGAGCGCCTTGAGCGCGGCGCGGGCGAACGGGTCGGAATCGACGGATGGAATGGTCATCGGGTGTCATCTGCGGGCCGCGGACGACAGCGTCCTTGCGGCGATGGAAGGTCTCACGGCAGGCTAGAGGCCCGGGCAGGGGTCGACCCATGACCGCAGCGACCAGAAAGATGACCTCGGAAGCCATGTGTCAGCCGATATGAACCGCTCGACCGTCTCGGCCGGATACGCCAGCAATCTCTTCGAGTTCGCCATCGCCCATGGCGCCGACCCTGACGCGCTGCGGGCGGCCAGCGGCCTGGCCCCCGACGCCCTGGACGATCCGGACGGCCGCATCCCGATGGTCCGCTACAAGGCGATGATGGGGGCCGCCAGACGGCTGTGCGCGATGCCCTGGCTGCCGCTGGAACTGGGTGCGAGCCGGGACTTTCGTGACATCTCGATTGTCGGTCTGATCTGCTACGCCGCGCCGACGATGGGTGAAGCGCTGAAGGAACTGAACCGCTACGCCCTGCTCGCCGCCGAGGTCGCCCTGCCGGACAAGGGGGCCCGCTTCCGCCTCGTGCGGCAGGAGTCCGGCCTGTGGATGGTCGACACCCGACAAAACCCCGACAGCTTTCCGGAGATGACGGAATCCACCTGGTCCCGGTTCATCTGTGAGACCGCCCGGCATTTTCCCGAGGCGACATTCGCCACGGCCGTCCATTTCACTCACGCCAGGCCGGACTATGGCGATCATTTCGAGCGTGTGCTGAAGGCGCCGGTCACTTTCGACAGCCACTGGAACGCCCTGCGGATCGACCCATCCTGGCTGTCCATCGAGCTGCATCAGCCAAGCCGCTATGTCTTCGGCGTGCTGACCAGGCATGCGGACGGCCTGCTGGAGGCCCTGAAATCCTCTGAGACCGTGCGGGGACGGGTCGAAGCCGCCGTTTTGCCGGTCCTGCACAGGGGAGACCCCGTTATGGCCGCCGTCGCCCGGACTTTGGGCCTGAGCCGGCAGACCCTCTATCGGCGGCTCAAGGCCGAAGGCGTCAGCTTCGAGGGTCTGGTCGATGACCTGCGGCGCCGGATGGCCATGGAATATCTTGGCGGGGGCAAGGCTTCGGTGAACGACGCCGCCTATCTGGTCGGCTTTTCCGAGCCCAGCGCCTTTTCCCGCGCCTTCAAGCGCTGGACCGGCGTCAGCCCCCGGGCATGGAAGGCGGGCGTCCGCGACCAGGGGTGAGCGCCGCGGACCGTACGAGGCCGGCGCTGCAGGATCTGGCTACTTCCGCCCGATCCGCCGGATCTCCCACTCCAGCTGCACGCCTGTCCTGGCCAGGACGTCGGCGCGAACCGTGTCGCCAAGGTCTTCCAGATCCGCCGCCGTCGCCTCGCCGGTGTTGATCATGAAATTGCTGTGCAGCGGCGAGAACATCGCCCCGCCGTGGAGCTTGCCGCGCCAGCCCGCCTCATCGACCAGCTTCCAGGACGAATGGCCGGGCGGATTCTTGAAGGTCGAGCCGCCGGTCTTTTCCCGGATCGGCTGGGTGGTTTCCCGGCGGGCGGTGATCTCGCCCATCCGCGCCTTGACCGCGGCCGGATCATCCGGAGCCCCGCGAAACACCGCCTGCATCCAGATGACGTCCGCCGGGGCCTCGCTGTGGCGGTAGCTGTAGCCGAAATCCTCGACGCCGAAGGTGCAGAGATCGCCGTTGCGATCAAAGCCCCAGGCGGCGACCAGCACGTCCTTGGTCTCGGCGCCGTAGCAACCGGCGTTCATGGTCAGGGCGCCGCCGATGGTCCCCGGAATGCCGGCGTAGAACTCCAGGCCCGCCAGACCAGCGGCGGCGGCGGCGCGCGCCACCGCGGCGTCCAGCGCCCCGGCGCCGGCGATGATCTGGTTGTCCTCGGCGTCCACGACAATCTCGCTGAACGCCTTGCCGGCCAGCCGGATGACGACCCCCGGAACCCCGCCGTCGCGAACGATCACATTGGAGCCGACGCCCAGAACCGTGACCGGAATCTCCGCCGGCAGTTCCCGAAGGAAGTCCGAAAGGTCCTCGTCGTCGGCGGGAATGAACAGAACCTGGGCCGGTCCGCCCACGCGAAACCAGGTGAAGGGCGCGAGGGTCTCGTTGCGCAGCAGCTTGCCGCGCACCTCAGGCAGATTGTCGAGGGTGATGTCGGGCATCAATGGGTCGCCTTCCGGGCGCAGGTGTCGGCGTGCCAGAGGATCAGTCGAACCGCCTCGGCGGGATCATAGGTCTCGAACACGGGCGTCCTGATGTTGCGTTCCCAGTGGAACATTTCATAGCGGACCGTCGCCGGCGGGGTGGTGATGTCCAGCCAGAATCCATCCGAATAGGCGCGGCCGCGGTCCAGCTGCGGCAGGTGCTTGACCGGAATGCGGCGGCGGCGGGCCTCGTTCTCGATGGCGCGCAGGAAGGCCAGGGGCGTCTGGGTCACCTGGCCGCCAGCGCCTCCAGCTGACCCGGCAGGGCGTAGGCCCAGCTGGTGATGTCGCCGGCGCCCAGCAGCACGACGGTGTCGCCGGCGCGAGCCTCGCCCGCCACCATGCCAGGCAGGTCCGGCGGACTGTGCAGAGGCAGGGCGCGGCGGTGGCCGAACCGCTTAAGCCCCTCGATCAGGGCGTCGCGATTGATCCCCTCGAGGGGCGTCTCTCCCGCTGCATAGACATCGGCGACGATCACCACGTCGGCGTCGTTGAAGCAGGCCGAGAACTCGGCCATCAGATCTCGCAGGCGGCTGTAGCGGTGAGGCTGGACGACGGCGATCACCCGCCCGTCCTGGGTCACGGCGCGGGCGGCCTTGAGCACGCTGGAAATCTCCACCGGGTGATGGCCGTAGTCGTCGACAATACGGACCCCGCCGACCACGCCGGTGGTGGTGAAGCGCCGCTTGACCCCGCCAAAGCCGGCCAGCCCCTTGCGGATCGCGGCGTCCTCGACCCCCAGCTCATGAGCGACGGCGATGGCCGCCAGGGCGTTGGCCACATTGTGATCCCCGGCCATCGGCAGAACCAGCCCCTCCAGCAGGCGCCGCTCGCCCTCCTGAGGCGTGAACTGCACATCGAACCGGGCGCCTTCCGGGCCCATGGTGACATTGAGGGCGCGGACCTCGGCCTGGGGATTGACCCCATAGGTCACCAGCCGCCGGTTCTCGACACTGGCGGCCAGGGCCTGGACCTCCGGATGATCGAGGCAGACAGCCGCGAACCCGTAGAAGGGGATGTTCTCGACAAAATCGCGGAAGGCCCGGCGCACCGCATCGAAATCGCCGTAGTGGTCGAGGTGCTCGGGGTCGATGTTGGTGACGATGGCGCAGGTGGACTTCAGCTTCAGGAAGGTGCCGTCGCTCTCGTCGGCCTCGACGACGATCCAGTCGCCCTCCCCGACCTTGGCGTTGGCGCCATAGGCGTTGATGATGCCGCCGTTGACCACGGTCGGGTCGAGCCCGCCGGCGTCCAGCAGGGCCGCGACCATCGAGGTCGTCGTGGTCTTGCCGTGGGTGCCGGCGACGCCCACGGAAAACTGCAGCCGCATCAGCTCGGCGAGCATCTCAGCCCGGCGCACCAGCGGCAGGCGCCGTTCGCGGCCGGCGATCATCTCGGGATTGTCCTGCTTGACCGCCGTCGAATAGACGATGGCCGAGGCCCCTTCGACATGGACCGGCGCATGGCCGATGAAGATTCGCGCGCCCAGCTGTTCCAGCCGGTCGGTATTGGCCGACCGCTTCATGTCCGAGCCCTGCACCGTGTAGCCGATGCGGATCATGATCTCGGCGATGCCGCTCATGCCTATGCCGCCGATCCCGATGAAGTGGACGGGACCAAGTTCGAAGGGCACGGGGCGGCGACGGGCGTTCATGTCAGGCGAATTAGAGGATTTGTGACGCCGGGGAAATGGCAAGGCGCGTCCGTCCCTTCAATTCCATCGTCCAGTTCCGGCGCCCCCGGCGTCTGCTGCTTTACCCCCTAAAGCGGGCATGACCGCTTGGCCCGCGTGGTCGAGATTGCCCGCATGATGCAGAAAACCCAAAGCCCGCTCGGAAAATCCATCTGGTTGGCCGCCGCGTGCCTTGCCTTCATCGGCCCCGGCGCCCTGGCTCAAACCAAGTCGCGGACCATGCCCGACACAGGTCAGTTCATCGCCCTGTCGGACAATGCCAAGGGCATGTTGATCATCGACGATACGGCGAAGCCTGGCAGCGACGGTCGGGCCATGGTCGATACATGGGTGGTGCTCAAGGCCCCGGCGGCGACCCCGAGCTATCGCTTTGACAACATGGCGATGCTGTACGCCGTGCGCTGCGACGGCCGCCAGCAGCGCATGGTGCGCACCGCCGCCTTCATGGGCGACAAATTTGTCGCCAGCGACCTTCCATTCAGCAGCTTCGAGCCGACCGGCAAGGGAACGATCGCAGACGTCATCGTCACCCGTGTCTGTTCCAATGTCCCGGCCACGGTCGTCACTGACTCCCGGGCGACCGCGCGCAGCTGGGCAAAGTAGCCCTGCTGGGCCGGCCAAGACCTACATTTGCTGCGATGCGGCCACCTCCGCCCCTACGCCGCAGCCTACAGAGTCAGCGCCCAGACCCACGCAAAACCCAACAAACAGGGCGTTCCAGGCGCTTCATTTCCGGCGCCGGCATGTTTCCGTAGGTGTGTCGTCGTGCGGTATAATGCCGTGCGCTTCGACAACGCGCCCGCCGCTGCCCGGCGCCACGCAAGCTCAAGGCCAGCGGTAGATGACCGTGGCGTACTTCAGGCGCGGATGCTCGCCGGTCTCTGTGTGGCGAAACCCGCGTCCCTCGTAAAAGGCGCGCGCCGGATGGTTGGCCTCCGCGGTGCGAAGCCACATGCCGCTCGGCAGACGTTGTTTGGCAATCTCCAGAAGCGCGCCGCCGATACCCTGCCCCTTCGCCGCCGGGGACATGAACAGCTGGTCGAGACAGTCATCATCCGGGCGCAAGGCCATAAACCCGGCCAGGCTTCCGTCCTGAAAAGCCAGGGTAAGCTCCCAATGGGTCGCGGCTTCCTCGGAGATACGCGCGGCGAGGTCAGAGATGCGAATGTCTTCGTCGGTCGCCGTGCCGGTTGAGCGCCAGCTGTCGAACCAGAGCCGGGCCAGCGGCTCGACCAGCGCCGCGTCCGCCGCCGGGTCGAAGGGGCGAAGATGCAGCGAAGCCATGGCTCAGCTGTAGGCCGTGCGCTCGACCAGATCGGCCAGGTCCTCGGCCGCATTGGGTCTGGCGGCGGAACGGGCGCCGGCGGCCATGTTGGTCAGCCACGCCGGGTCGGTCAGCAGGGCCTTCAGCGCCCCGGCCAGGCTGTCGACCGTCAGCTCGTCTTCGAGGGCCACGGCGGCGGCGTCGACGTCTTCCAGCAGGCGGGCGTTGAAACGCTGGTGGTCGTCGGCGGCGATCTTCAGCGGGATCAGGATCGACGGCTTTCCGGCGACCGCCAGCTCACAGACGGTCGAGGCCCCGGCCCGTCCAATCACCAGATGGGCGGCGGCCAGGCGGCCGGCCATGTCGCGGAAGAAGGGCGCGACCTCGGCCTTGACCATGGCATTGGCATAGATGCGGCGGGCGGAGTCCATCGACTCCTTGCGGGTCTGTTGCTGGATATCGAGCCGGACGCGAAGATCCTCGGGCAGACGCAGGATCGCCTCAGGAGTCAGCTCCGACAACAACCGCGCCCCCTGGCTGCCGCCGGTAATCAACAGCTTGATCGGCGCGGCCTGGTCAGGCGCTTCATAGGGTTGCTCAAACAGCGCCCGGATGTTGGGCCGCACCGGATTGCCGACCACCCTGGCCCGCGCCTTGACCTTCGGCGGCGCTTTCTCGAGCGTTGGGAAGGCGCAGGCGACCTCGGTGACCCTGGGGGCCAGGAAGCGGTTGACCCGGCCCAGCACCGCGTTCTGCTCGTGGATCACCGTCGGTCGCTTCTGGCCCAGAGCCGCCAGCACCGCCGGAAGGCTGGGATAGCCGCCAAAGCCGATGACCACCGCCGGGTCGAGGCGCTTGAACGCCGCCCGGGCCTGCAGCACGCCCTTGAGCACGGTGAAGCCGGCCTTGATCATGCCGATGGGGTCGCTGGCCCGCGCTGTCGCCGCCGACAGCACGATGCGTAGATCGGCCGGGAATTTGTCGGCGTACATCTCGCCGCGGTCATCGGTGGCCAGCACCACGCGCCAGCCCCGCGCGGTCATCACTTCCGCCAGGGCCTGGGCCGGAAACATGTGGCCGCCGGTGCCCCCGGCGGCGATTACGACAAGTCTTGCGGCCATGAGATCAGGCGTAAGCTCCGGACAGGGGACCATGATCGGTGGTTTCGAAGGCGCCGGGGCGACGGCGGGTGAGGCCCAGCGCCATGCCCATGGTCAGTCCCATGGCCAGCATTGAGGAACCCCCGTAACTGATGAAGGGCAAAGTCATGCCCTTGGTCGGCGCGAGGTTCAAGTTGACCGCCATGTTGATGATCGCCTGCTGGCCGACCAGGACGAACAATCCGGCCGCCGCCACCTGTTCGAAGGAGTCCGACAGACGCATGGATTTATAGAGGCCGCGCACCATCAGGAAGGCGAAGACCGCGATCAGGGCCAGGGAGAAGACCAGGCCGTATTCCTCGGCGGCCACCGAATAGATGAAGTCGGTCTGCAGATCGGGCACCCCCTGCTTCATCACCCCTTCGCCGGGACCGCGCCCGAACAACCCGCCGTTGGCGATGGCCTGGGCGGCCTTGTCGACCTGATGGGTGTCGGCGCCTTCCGGGCTGAGGAACCGGTCGACCCGGCTGCGAGCGTGGGGCAGCAGCACATAGATGGCGCCCAGCCCGGCGGCCGCGGCGCCGCCCATGATCGGGATCCAGCTGATCGGCACCCCCGCCATCCAGAAGGCGGCCCCGAAGGCGATGGTGATCAGGATGGTCTGGCCCACGTCCGGCTGAATGATCAGCAAGGCCACGGCGATGAAATAGAGGCCAAAGGCGATGGTCACCCCCGGCACGCCCTGCCCCTTCTGCCCCTCGGCGAACATCCAGGCGACCAGCACGATCAGGGCGGGCTTGAGAAACTCGGAGGGCTGGAGGGTAAAGCCGGCGAAGGTGATCCAGCGGGTGGCGCCCTTGGCCTCATGGCCCAGGAACGGCAGCATGGCCATACAGACGACGGCGGCCAGATAGATGAAGAACGACGCCCGTCTTACCCCTCGCGTCGTCAGCATAGAGACCACCACGACCAGCACCGCCGCGCCGGCGGCGAACAGGCACTGACGCACGGCGAAATGCAGCGGATCATCCAGACGCAGCCGGATCGCGGCCGCCGGGCTGGAGGTGAAGGACAGCAGCACGCCCAGCACAATCAACAGACCGGTGGCGGCCAGCAGAGCATGGTCGACGGTCCACCACCAATTGGCCAGCCGGGTGCGCTTGGCGCGCGAGACCAGGTGCTGGTTCTGGGCCTGATGGATGTCGTTCATGCGCGGGCCTCGCGGGCGGCGGGCTGCTCCAGAGCCTGGACGGCGGCCCGGAAGGCCTCTCCGCGGGCTTCGAAATCTGGGTACTGGTCAAAGGAGGCCGTCGCGGGCGACAGCAGGACGATCGCCTCCTCTCCGGAGGCGGCGGCGTCGGCATGGGCGGCGGCCACCGCCGCCTCCATCCGCCCGCAGAGGGCGACCGCAACGTGACCCTCCAGCGTCTCCGCGAAGGCCGCCTCGGCCTCGCCGATCAGATAGGCCTTCTCGACCCGCGGGAAGAGGTCGGCCAGGGGCGCGATGCCGCCTTCCTTGGCCCGGCCGCCGGCGATCCAGTAGACCCGGGGATAGCTGGACAGGGCCTGGCGGGCGGCGTCGGTGTTGGTCGCCTTGCTGTCGTTGACGAAGCGGACCTTGCCGATCTTCGCCACCGTTTCCATGCGGTGGGCCAGCCCCGGGAAGGTCATCAGCCCGTCGGCGGCGTCGTCGGGCGACACCCCCAGCGCCAAGGCCGCGGCATAGGCGGCGGCGGCGTTCTGCCAGTTGTGCTTGCCCGGCAGCGACCGGGCGCGGGTCAGGTCGGCCACCTCGACGGTGCGGTCGCCGGTCGCGTCATAGAGCACGCCGGACAGGACATAGACCCCGCGCCCCATGGCCTTGCCGGCGCTGATCGGCCGGATGGTACGGCGGTTGGCGGCGGTGATCTCGGTGCAGATGCGCTGGCACCAGGGGTCGTCCACGCCGATCACGGCGGTGTCGCCCTTGCCCTGGTTGAGCAGGATCCGCTTCTTGGCCGCGACATAGCCCTCCATGTCGCCATGCCGGTCGAGATGGTCCGGAGAGATGTTGAGCAGGATGGACGCGTCCGGCTTCAGCGAGGACGTCAGGTCCAGCTGGTAGCTCGAAAGCTCCAGCACATAGACCGCCCCGCCATGCATCGGGGCCAGGCCCAGGACTCCCAGGCCGATGTTGCCGCCCATCCGGGTGTCGCGGCCGGCGCCGCGCAGGATGTGGTCGATCAGGGCGGTGGTCGTGGACTTGCCGTTGGTGCCGGTGATGGCCACGACCCGCGGCCGCTTGTGAACGGGGGCCGCGTTGATCGCCCGGGCCAGCAGTTCGACGTCGCCCAGGATCTCGACCCCGGCGTCATTGGCCATCTGCACCGTCCAGTGCGGCTCCGGATGCGTCAGCGGCACGCCGGGCGACAGCATCAGGGCGGCGAACCCGGACCAGTCGGCGGTCTTCAGATCCACCAGCGGCAGACCTTCGGCCTCGGCGGCCTGCCGCCCCTTCTCGTTCTCGTCCCAAAGGGCGACGCTGGCCCCGCCGGCGATCAGGGCGCGCGCGGCGGTCAGACCGGTTCGGCCCAGACCGAACACGGCGACAGTGCGCCCTTCAAAACCGACAGCGGGGATCATGGCGCGGTCCTGCCTCCCCTATCTCAGCTTGAGGGTCGAAAGGCCGATGAAGGCCAGGATCAGGGCGACGATCCAGAAGCGGATGACGACGGTCGATTCCGCCCAGCCCAGCTTCTCGAAGTGGTGATGGATCGGGGCCATCAGGAAGATGCGCTTGCCGGTCCGCTTGAAGTAGAAGACCTGGATCATCACCGACAGGGCCTCGACGACGAACAGGCCGCCGACGATGCCCAGCACGATCTCATGCTTGGTGGCCACGGCCACGGCGCCGAGGGCGCCGCCCAGGGCCAGGGAGCCGGTGTCGCCCATGAAGATCTTGGCCGGCGGGGCGTTGTACCAGAGAAAGCCCATGCCCGCGCCGATGATGCTGGCGCAGAACACCGACAGCTCCCCGGCGCCGGGCACGAAATGGACCTGCAGATATTCCGAGAACACGAAGTTGCCGACGAGGTAGGCGATCAAGCCAAAGGCGGCGGCGGCGATCATCACCGGCATGATGGCCAGGCCGTCCAGCCCGTCGGTCAGGTTCACCGCGTTCGAGGCCCCGACGATCACCACCCCGGCGAAGATCAGATAGAACCACCACAGATCGACCAGCAGCCGCTTGAACACCGGGAAGGCCACCGAGGTCGAGAGATTGGGCGTCTCCGGCGAGACCGGCGCGAACAGGATCAGCGCCGCCACGGCGGCGACGGCGACCACCGTCTGGATAAACAGCTTCATGCGGCCGGAGACGCCGGCCGAGGTCTGTTTGGTCACCTTGGCGTAGTCGTCCAGGAACCCGAGCACGCCGTAGGAGGCGGTGACGAACAACACGACCCAGACATGGATGTTGCTCAGGTCCGCCCACAGCAGGGTGCCGACCGTCAGGCCGGCCAGGATCATGAAGCCGCCCATGGTCGGGGTGCCGGCCTTCTCCAGGACGTGGCGCTCCGGTCCGTCGGTGCGGATCGGCTGCCCCTTGCCCTGCTTGGTCTTCATCCAGCGGATGAAGCGGCTGCCCATGGCCACGGCGACAATGAAGCCGGTGACCAGCGCCATGCCCGAGCGAAAACTCAGGTATTTGAACAGGTTGAGCGCCGGGAAGACGTCCCGGTGATCGGTCAGGAACTGATAGAGAAGATACAGCATCAGACGCCCCCTCCGGCGCTGTCGAGCGCGCTCAACGCAGCCGCGACCTGGGCCGCGCGGGACCCGTTCGAACCCTTGACCATCACCACGTCCCCCGGCTCCAGCGCCAGGGCCACAAGCGGCGCCAGTTCCGCCGCCGTTTCCGCGTAGCCGCCCCGGCGAGTCGCCGGAAGGGCCTCCCACAGGGATTTCATCAAGGGTCCGGCCAGGAAGACCAGATCGATGGCGGCTTCTTCAATCGGCTCTGCGAGGGCGGCGTGCATGCCGGGCCCGTCCGGGCCCAGTTCGAGCATGTCGGTGAGGGCGACAATGCGCCGCCCCTGCACCTTGCGGGCGCCAAGGGTGCGGAACCCGGCGATCATCGACAGCGGATTGGCGTTGTAGCTTTCGTCGATAAGGGTGAAGGGCGCGCCGGGCCGGTGGACGACCCGTTCGGCGCCGCGTCCGGCCAGCGGCTGGAAGGCCCCCAGCGCCGCCAGCGCGGTGGGGCGCTCCACGTCCATCGCTTCCAGCATCAACAAGGCGCAGAGGCTGTTGAGACCCCAGTGATGTCCCGTCTGCAGCAGGTCGAAGGTCAGCGGCTGGCCATGCATCGTGGCCGAAACCCGGGCGCGCTGGCCTTCCACCTCAAACCCTGTCAGCCGCGCGTCGGCGCCCGCTGCGGCGCCAAAGGACAGCACCCGGGCGCCGGCGTTGCGGGCGCGGTCGGCCAGCAGATCGAACCATCTGTTGTCGGCGTTGAGCACAGCCACGCCGTCCGGCTCGATGCCGTCAAAGATTTCCGCCTTGGCCCGGGCGACGCCCGCCTCGCCATCGGAAAAGTTCTCGATGTGGACTGGTCCGACGGTGGTGATGGCCACCGCCTGCGGGCGCACGAACCGCGACAGCGGCGTGATCTCGCCCGCGTGGTTCATGCCGATCTCGAACACCGCCCGCTCGGTCGCCCGGGGCATGCGGGCCAGGGTCAGGGGTACGCCGATATGGTTGTTGTAGCTCTTGACCGAGGTGTGCGCGCGGCCGGCCAGGGCCAGTCCGGCGGCGATGGCCTGGGTCACGCTGGTCTTGCCGACCGAGCCGGTGACGGCGCAGCGGCGGGCGCTGGAGCGATCCCGCGCCGCAACACCCAGGGCCTCGAGCGCGCGCAGGGTGTCGGCCCCCCGAACGTTGGGACCATCGACCGGCTTGCTGGCCAGCACCCCGGCCGCTCCGTCGGCGATGGCCTTGGCGGCGAAGTCGTGACCATCCCGCACGCCGGCGAGGGCGACGAACAGATCCCCCGCCTCAATGGCGCGGCTGTCGATGGAGACGCCGTTGACCGCAAAATCCTCGCTGGCGACGCCGCCCGTCGCGGCCGCGATGGCGGCGGATGTCCAGAGCGGCTCGCTCATGCCGCCCCTCCCGCGCCTGACGCCGCCTCACCGAGCGCGGCGGCGGCCTCCGCAACGTCGTCGAACGGGTGCACCACGCCGGCGACGATCTGGCCCTGTTCATGGCCCTTGCCGGCGATGGCCAGCAGGTCGCCGGCCTCCAGCAGGGCCACGCCCGCGCGGATGGCGGCGCGGCGATCTCCCACCTCGCGGGCGCCCGGCGCGGCGGACAGGATGGCGGCGCGGATGACGGCAGGGTCTTCGGACCGCGGATTGTCGTCGGTGACGATGGCGACGTCCGCCAGCCGGGCGGCGATCTCGCCCATGATCGGACGCTTTCCGGCGTCGCGATCGCCCCCGGCCCCGAAGACGGCGATCAGCTTGCCCTGCACATGCGGCCGCAGGGCCTTGAGCAGGGTTTCCAGTCCATCGGGCGTATGGGCGTAGTCGACATAGACCTCGCCGCCGCGCGGCCCGGTTCCGACCCGCTGCATCCGGCCCGGCGCGCCTTCGAGGGCTTCCAGCGCCGCGAACACCGCCGCCGGTTCTTCGCCGGCCGCCATGCAGAGACCCGCCGCGATCAGGGCGTTGTCGGCCTGGAAGTCGCCGGCCAGCGGCAGCCGGACACGGTAGTCCCGCCCCTGATATCCGATCGTCAGCGTCTGGCCCTCCGGGGTCAGAACGCGATCGACCAGGCGCAGGCCCTCGCCGGTCGCGCCGGTCGACAGGATGGCGTGGCCATGGCCGACGGCCGCGGCGGCGAAGGCCGGAAAGGCGTCGCTGTCGGCGTTGAGCACGGCGGTGGATCCGCTGGGGAGCAAGGTCTCGAACAGCCGCAGCTTGGCGGCGCGATAGGCGCCCATGGTGCCGTGATAGTCGAGGTGATCCTGTGTGAAGTTGGTGAAACCCGCCGCGGTCAGGGTGACGCCATCGAGCCGCCGCTGATCGATCCCGTGGGACGAGGCTTCAAGGGCGACATGGGTCACGCCCATCTCCGCCATCCGGGCCATGAGTTCGGCGACGTCCGCCGCGTCGGGCGTGGTCAGGCCGGGCGGCGTCAGCGACAGGTCCGCCGCACCGGGCGCCGAGACGACCACCCCGAGCGTGCCCATGCTGGCGGCCTTGTGTCCGAGGGCGCGGAACATCTGGCGGCAGAAGGTGGCGATGGAGGTCTTGCCGTTGGTGCCGGTGATGGCGACGCAGGTCGCCGGTTGCCGGCCCCAGAAGCGGGCGGCGGCGAGGGCATAGGCCCGCCGCAGGTCGCCGGCATGCACGACGGGAACCGTCAGGCCATCCACGTCGTCGGGCGCCAGCACCGCGACCGCCCCCGCCTCCAGGGCCGTCGGAATGAAACTGCGGCCGTCGGCGCGCGATCCCGGCAGGGCCGCGAACAGAAAGCCCGGCTTGACCTTGCGGCTGTCGGCGGTGACCCCCGTGATCTCCGGATCGGGCGAGACCGGACGGCCGATGATGTCGCTGAGGACGGTCACAGGGCGGGCCTCGGACGAACGGCGGCGATGTCGAATTGCGTGTGTTCCATCTGCCGCGGAATGCCCAGGAAGCGGGCGCTGCGGTCGATCACCCGGCCAACGGCGGGCGCCGCGACGAGACCGCCGGTGCGGGCCCCGCCGGTCGGTTCGTCCAGCAGCACCAGAACGAAGTAGCGCGGCGCCTCGATGGGCCCGTCAGTCGGGAAGACAGCGGCGAAGGAGGCGACCTGTCGGGTGTTGCTGTAGCCGCGAATGGCCGGATCATACTTTTCGCCGGTGCCGGTCTTGCCGCCGACCGACAGGCCGATGGCGTCGGCCTTGCGGCCGGTGCCCTCGACGACATTGCCGCGCATGATCTTGAGCATGGCCCGGGAGGTGTCGACCGACACGACCCGGGGCGCCTCGCCCTGATAGCCGGCCGGCCGTTTGAGAATGGTCAGGGGCACCAGGGTGCCGCCATTGAGCAGGCAACCCATGGCCTGGGCCAGGGCCAGCGGCGTGACGTTGATGCCGTGGCCGAAGGAGACGCTGGCCAGGGCGTCGTCGTTCCAGTCGCGGGGAGTCAGCGGCTGCGCGGTCTCGAAGATTTCCAGCTGCGGCCGCCGGGTCAGCCCCAGGGCGTCGTAGTAGGACTTCAGCTTGTCGACCCCGATGCCCAGCGCCAGCTTTGCGGTGCCGATGTTGGAACTGTGGTTGAACACCTCGCCCAGGGTGAGGATGCGATTGGTGCCGTGATAGTCGTGGATGGTGCGGTAGCCCATCTTCAGCGGCGTGCGGGCGTCATAGGTGGAGTCGAGGTTGGCGATGCCGGTGTCGAGCCCGATAGCGACAGTGAAGGCCTTGAAGGTCGAGCCCATTTCGTAGAGCTGGGCTGTCGCCCGGTTCTTGCGCTCATCCTCGCTGTATTTGCTGGCCCGGTTGGGATCGAACTCCGGCAGGCTGGCCATGGCGATGATTTCGCCGGTGTGGATGTTGGTCACCAGCCCGACCGCGCCCTTGGGGTGGAACTCGGCCACCGCATTGGCCAGCTCTTCCTCCAGCGCCGCCTGCACCCGCACGTCGATCGACAGCGAGACCGGCTGGTTGTTGAGATAGCCGTCGCGAAGCTGGTCCTGCAGACCGCGCTCGGCGCCCTGCAGGCCCTTGCCCCACGGGTCGGCGAAGCCGACCAGATGCGCCGCCAGCGGCCCCATCGGATAGATGCGGCGGGGCGTTTCCTCGAAGCTGATCCCGGGCAGACCCAGGTCGTGGATGCTTTCGCGAACATCGGGGGTCAGGCCTTCAACCAGGACCCGGCGCTTGCGGCCGTCCATGACGTCGTTGAACTTCGACGCCTTCAGGCCCGGAACGCGAGTCAGCAGGGCCTTGCGGGTTTCCGCCCGGTTCCACACGTCGCCCGGATCGAGAAACAGGCTGTAGTGGGTAAGGTTGACCGCCAGCAGCTGGCCGTTGCGGTCAACCAGGTCCGCCTTGGCGGTCAGCGGCAGGCCGCCGCCGCCATGGTGCTTGCCGGCGTCTGAAAACACCGCGGCGAAGATGGCGCCGCCGCCGATCATGCCGAACAGAACCGCGAAGAACACCAGCACCACCAGGATGCGGACCCGGGCGTCGTCCTCGGGCCGGCCCGAGGCCTTGGCGCGCTCGAACGCGTGCTCGATCTTCCACAGCCAGTCGATGGCCCAGCGGATCAAGCGGGGGTAGCGATGCGGCGACAGGTTGGCTAGGCTCATTGACCCGTCTCCGAGGGGCTGGGACCAAGCTTGGCGGCGTCGTCGATCTCGGCGACCACCGGACCGTCTTCCTCTTCGATTTCCGGCCCGCGGGCGGCCGGCGTAGCCACCGGTCCGGCGGGCGTGGCGCCGACGGCGACGGCATGCAGGCTTTCGATGTCTCCCTCGCGAGTCGCCGACAGCGGCCCCATGCCCAATACGCTCTTGGCCAGCCGTTGGAGCCGTTCGGGTTGCTCCAGGTGCGCCACCTCGGCCTTCAGCAGGCGGATGCGCTTGTCTTCCTCGCGGATGTTGCGTTCGGTGCGGGCGATCTCCCGCACCTCCCGGCCCGCATAGGCCTTGGCCAGATTGACCACCAGGGCCAGGACGGCCAGGGCGGCGAAGGCCAGGATGTTGATGGTGCGAAACCCGCGGGTGCGGTGATTGAACAGGCCGGCGATCATGCGGCGGCCCTCCAGACGGGCGCCTCGGTGCGCACGGCGGCCCGCAGCTTGGCAGACCGGGAACGCGGATTGACCGCCGACTCCGCGTCGCTGGCCTGGCGGGCGCCGTTGAAGATCAGCCTGAACGAGGCGGGCGCGCCGGCCTCGCGCGGCGGCGCATGACGCGAACCGCCCGGCATGCGGCCGGAGCGTTCGGCCAGGAACGCCTTGACGATGCGGTCCTCCAGCGAATGGAAGGTGACCACCGCCAGCCGCCCGCCAACCTTGAGCACCCTCTCCGCCGCCAGGAGACCCGCCTCCAGCTCGCTGAGTTCCTCGTTCACCGCGATCCGCAAACCCTGGAAGCTCTTGGTCGCGGGATGGGTCTTGGCGCCACGACGCCCGCCCAGCGCCCGCTCGATCACCTCGGCCAGATCCAGCGTGCGGGTGAAGGGCTGTTCGGCGCGACGGCGCAGGATGAAGCTGGCGACGCGGCGGCTTTCCCGCTCCTCGCCATAGACGAAGAAGATCCGCGCCAGCTCTTCCTTTTCCAGGGTGTTGACCAGGTCGGCGGCGGTCGGCCCATCGGCGCCCATCCGCATGTCCAGTGGACCGTCGCGCATGAAGGAAAAGCCGCGATCGGCCTCATCCAGCTGCATCGAGGAGACGCCCAGATCCAGGGCGACTCCGTCGACGGAGCCTTCGCCCAGGACGTCCGCCATCGCGGAGAAGCGATCCTCGATCAGCCGGAAGCGACCCCCGGCCTCAAGCGGCGCGGCGAAGCGGCGGGCGGTGGGATCGCGGTCGAAGGCCACGACCGAGGCGCCGGTTTCGAGAATGGCGCGGCTGTAGCCGCCGGCGCCGAAGGTGCCGTCAACAATGGTTTCACTGGGCCTGGCCGAGAGGGCGTCCAGCACCTCTGGCAACATGACCGAGATGTGGGGCGCCTCCGGCGGGGTCATCCGGCCTGCCCCAGCTTCTGCGCCCTCTGGGCGGCCCGCAGCGCGGCCAGCCCCTCTCGCGCGCCCTCGCGGGCCGCGGCCCTCCGGGCCTGAAACGCCTCCCGCGACCAGATCTGAAACCGCTCGCCAAGGCCGACGATCACCACCCAGTCGGTCAGGCCGAACTGATCGCACAGCGCCGCCGGCAGGGTGACCCGGCCGGCGTCGTCGAAGGCCATCCGCGCCAGGCCGCCATGAATGGAGAATTCCAGGTCCGAGCGAAGCGGGTCGCCGAAGGGCAGTTCGTCGATCAGCGCCTGGTAACGGTCGAACAACGCCTTGCCGCCACCCTCGATGCAGTCGAACTCGATGGAGGGAAAACAGAAGACGCCGTCGAACAGGCCCGACAGGGCGGCGCGAAACTCCATCGGCACCCCAAGGCGCCGTTTCGCATCCAGCTGTTTCTCGAAGGTCGAGAAGAACACCGCGCCCCTGCCCTGTCCGTCCCGGAGGACCAGCCCGAAAATCATCCCGGCGCAACCCCGCGCTCAGTGATTTTGGGTTAACATGGGACCAGCTGGGAAACAATGGGACGCAATGCCTCAAGAAAAGATTCATCGCAGATTCAACGCGATTGTTTGGCTGTTTGGTTAATGAATCTGAACCATCAACAGAACATACATGGAACCTGTTAAGTATTGTGGGGAGCCTCCGGGCAACGCCGGGGGCGTCGCCGCGCGCAACGGACCGCTTGGACAGAATGGATCAGATGGCCTGTAAGCCGGGTTCTGTTCCCGCTCCCGAAGGCGCGGGCGACGATCATTCCTCTGGACCGGCCCTTGCGGGACGGTTCTCGCGACCAACCCGGGCGCCTCGGACCGGAGACGGTCCTGCCGGAAGTATCCGTCCGAAGACGGACTTATCAGGCCCGGCGCCCCTATTCGGTCTTGCTCCAGGCGGGGCTTGCCATGCCGGACCTGTCACCAGGCCCGCGGTGGGCTCTTACCCCACCCTTTCACCCTTACCGACGACCGAGGCCGAAGGCGGTTTGCTTTCTGTGGCGCTATCCCTGGGGTCGCCCCCGGCGGGCGTTACCCGCCGCCTTGTCACCGTGGAGCCCGGACTTTCCTCGACGCTTGCGCGCCGCGACCGCCCGGCCATCTGATCCGCGTGGAGGAATGGGGCGCGCCGCCCGGCCGGTCAAGGGGCGTCATCAGCGGCCAGCCTGAACCTACTCGGTCTGCACGCCTCTCCGGGCCAGTTCGGCCTTCAGCTTGCGAACGTCCGGGGCCATCAGAAAGCCGAAGGAGACCGCGCCCTCCCTGGTGTGCACGGCGTGGTGAAAGCGGTGCGCCTGGATCAGCCGCTTCCAGTAGGCGCTCCTCGGGCGGGGCATGACGAAGCGCCGGTGGACCAGGCCGTCGTGGAACAGGAAATAGATCGCCCCGTAGGTGGTGATGCCCAATCCGACCGGCAGCAGCCAGGGCGTTCCATGCACCCCGAAATAAATGGCGAAGATGGCCGGGGCGGCAAACACCACGGCGAACAGGTCATTGAGTTCGAAGGGCCCGGTGCGCGGCTCATGGTGCGAGCGGTGCCATACCCAGCCCCAGCCGTGCATGACATAGCGGTGCATCACCCAGGCGAAGCCCTCCATGAAGACCACGGAGCCGAGGTAGAGCGCGATATAGACCAGCAGCTGGATCATGTCTGACGCCTGACGAGGCGGGTTGTGATGTGCGCCACCAGCAGGCCGGCGATGCCGACCCCGAGGAGCACGAGCCAGGCAGGATACAACGTTGTCCAGTCGGCGTCGCGCCAAAGCAGCGCATGATAGGCGTCGATGGCCCAGGCGTGGGGCGTGAACCAGCCCAGGGTCTGCAGCCAGGGCGGCATCAGGAAGCGCGGCACCATGCTGCCGCCAACCGCCGCCAGCACCAGGATCAGGAAGGTCGAGACCATCTGCGCCTGGTCGCGGGTGCGCGACAGCGACACCACCCCCAGGGCCAGGCCGCCGGCGCAGGCGGCGGCGGCGATGCTGGTCACCAGCCAGGGGACCAGATTGGCCCGCACCGGAATGTCGTAGATGACCTGGGCGACCAGGAAGATGGCTCCGGCCTGCAGCACGCCCTGCAGCACCAGGAACAGGAACTTGCCGTTGACCACCGGGGTCATGCCGGCGGCGCCCGCCAGCAGACGATCGGAAACCCCCGCCTGGCGCTCCTCGATCAGGGTCATGGCCGCATGCATCGCCGAGAACAGGGCGAACAGGATGGTCACCGCGCCCGCGTAATAGACGATGGTGCCCCGTCCCTTCTTGGCGCCGGAAATCTGCTCGACGGTGAACATGCGCGCCGGCTGCGGCGAGGGCTCGCCGGCCTCGGCGGCCTTGCGCACCGATTTGACGATGGCCTTCGAGCGCGCCTCCTGCTCCGGCGAGAGGGGCGCCAGAACCGGGCCGGTGATCTCCAGGGTCTTGGCCAGCATGACATCGGGGAGATGCTCGTTCATGGCCGCCTGAATGCGCCCCTGGGTGATCGGCGAGGCCATGGCGCGGGTCGGATCGGTGACGATCAGGAACGGCGTGCCGGGCGTCGCCGGGTCGGTCAGGATGACCAGGCCAGCGTCGGCCTTGCCGGCCCGCACCTGTCGCCGCACCGTGCGGTCGCTGGCCGGCTCGGCCCGGCTGGCCCGCAACTGGCTGTCGGCCAGCAGCGCCTCGACCAGGCGATGCGAGGCGGGGGTCTGGGCCTGGTCGGCGATGGCCAGACGCAGGCGGATGTCCTCGCCCGACGCGCCGGCGAACACCGTGGCGAAGATCACAAAGACCAGGGGCGGCAGCAGAAAGGTCATGGCCATTGCGCCGCGGTCGCGCAGCATCGCCAGCAACATCACCCTGAACATGGCCAGCATCATGCCGTGGGCTGCCAGTCGGCCACAAGGGTGAACAGGTTCTGCAGCGAGGGCTGCCGCACCCGGATCTCGCGCGGGTTCAGTCCGGCCTTGCGCAGGGTGGTGTCGAGCTTGGCGGCGGCGCCATACCCCCCGGCGTCGAGCATGGCCCAGAGATTGGTCTTACCGCGACGCTCCAGGCCCGCGCCCGACAGCACGATCTCGTCGCCGCTGTCAGGGTCCTCACCCAGCTGCACCAGGATTTCCATTTCCTCGCCGAACGCCTGGGTGATCAGGAAACGAGGATCGCCCTCCATCACCTTGCGGCCCTCGCGCATGAAGCCGACGCGGTCGGCCAGGGCGCCGGCCTGGTCCAGGTCATGGGTCACGAGCAGCACCGAGACGCCGGTGTCCCGCAAATCGCGGATCACCCCGTCGAGCGCCTCGCGGGCGTCGCTGTCCACCCCGACGGTCGGCTCGTCCAGGATCAGCAGGCGCGGCTCGTGCAGGATGGCGCAGGCGATGTTGACCCGGCGCTGATAACCGCCGGAAAGGTGGCGGATCGGTACATGCTCGCGGTCGGACACCCGGGTCAGCCGGCTGGCGCGGTTGACCGCATCCTTCAGCGCCTGGCCCTTGACCCCGGCCAGCCGGCCGAAGGTCTCCAGATTTTCGCGCACCGTCATGTGGCGATAGAGGGCGATGTCCTGCGGCACCAGCCCGAGCGCGGCGCGGCAGATCGGTGTCGTGCAGGGGTCCTTGCCATCCAGAGCCACCTCTCCGCCGGTCAGCTTGAGGCGACCGCAGATGGCGTGGATCAGGGTGGTCTTGCCGGCGCCGTTGGGACCGAGCAAGGCGTAGATTTCGCCCGGCTTCAGCGCCAGGTCGATGCCGCGCAGCACCTTGCGCGAGCCGTAGGCGTGCTCGGCGTTCCAGACATTGAGGATCGGCCGGTTATCGTTCACGCCGCGACCTTCCGGTCCTTGAACAGGCCGCGGGCGAAACGCCAGGCGCTCTCGCCGGCCCCGGCCTCGGCCAGCGCCGCCTCGGCGGCCGCCAGATAGCCCTCCATCGTGCGCCGCGCCCCGTCGATGCCCAGGCTGGTGATCAGGGTCGGCATGCCGGCGTCCTTGCCCAGGTCCTTGCCCTCGAGGGCGCCGGCGCCGGCCAGGGCTTCGGCGTCGATCAGATCGTCACGGATCTGGAACGCCAGGCCGATGCGGCGGGCGAACTCGCCGATCGCCGTCAACCGGGCGTCCTCGACTCCGGCGACCAGCGCCCCCGCCTGGGCGGCGGCGACCAGCAGGACGCCGGTCTTCTGATGATTGAGAAGATCGATCTCGTCATTGCTCAGCCTGGCGCCACGGCGCCCCAGATCCCGCGCCTGACCCGCGGTCAGGCCGCGAAAGCCGACCGCCTCCGACAGCCGCGCGCTCAGTCGGGTCCGCAGGGCGGTCGACAGGCCGCTGTCCTCCGCCACCACGCCGAAGGCGCGGTTCAACAGGCCCACGGCGGCGAGAATGGCGGTCGCCTCGTCGAAGGCCCTGTGGGTCGTCACCCGGCCGCGGCGCAGACCCGCGTCGTCCATCGACGGCAGGTCATCGAGAATCAGCGAGGCGGCGTGGACCATTTCGCAGGCGCAGGCGACGTCCAGAGCCGCCCCCTCCGCCGCCCCGAAATCGCGCGCCGTCAGCAGGGTCAGGACGGGGCGAAAACGCTTTCCGGGAGCCAGCAGGGCGTAGCGAACCGCTCCGGTCAGCCCCTCCGGCCCCTGACCTTCCGCCGGAACAAGCTGCGCAAGCCGACGCTCGACCGCGGCTCTGGTCTGTTCCACCGACTGAAGGAAGGTCGCATCGTCCATGCGATACCCCGAACCGCCCCCGAAGCGGGCCCCGCTCATTTGAAGGTCTGGACCGGTAGCGTCAACCGGCGTGGACATCGGGCCCTGCCGCCATGGCACCGATCAGGCTCTCGCCTCGCCCCATTCGTTCCATCCCAGAAGGCGCGGCGTGCCCGGGAGGTACATGGTTTCGATGTCGCTGATACTCAGCCCGGCGGCCGTCAGGGTGGCCCCCACCGGCCGGGTCAGATGGCAGCCGCCCGCCAGCCGTTTCCACACCGGCTCGATCCTGCGCTGCCATTTGGCGACGCCGTCGTCGGGCGCCAGGCCATGCTCGCAGAACAGGAAGCGACCGCCCGGCTTCAGCACACGCTTCGCCTCGGCCAGGGCGGCGGCCGGCGACTGCACCGTGCAGAGTGTGAAGGTGCAGACCACGCAGTCGAAGCTGTGATCCTCGAACGGCAGCTGTTCGGCGGTTCCCGCCTGGATATCGACCTTCAACCCCTCGGGCCGCGGCGCCGCCTCGGCGCGGACCCTGAGCTCGTCGGACGGATCGACCCCGGAGACGCTGCTCACCTTTGCGGGATCATAGAAGGCCAGGTTCATCCCGCCGCCGATGCCCAGCTCCAGCACCTTGCCCGCCGCGCGCGGCACAACCTTCTTGCGCTGGTATGTGATCGGCTTGGCGCCGCAGGCGCAGCCGATCAGGCGAGGCATGATGTGGCGATCATAGAAGCTGGTCATTGCCGTGAGGCCTCCAGGCGGTCTTGCAGAAGGGTGACGAGGTCCTCGGTCGACATCGTCCAGACCCCGGGGATCGACCCTTCCGCGCCGAGCGACCGGCTGATCGCCGCCCCACGCGGCGCACGGCCCGGAACATAGCTCCAGGCGACCAGGCGTTGGGCGGCGACCGGATTCTGCCAGATGTGGAAGGCGTCGACGTCCGCCCAGACGACGGTAAAATTCTTTCCGAACAGGCCGGTGTAGGTAAAGCCGGTCGCCGTAAGATCGAGGCGGCTCGGTCGAAGGAGCTGATAGGCAAAGACGAGCGCGCCAAGCCCGAAAAAGCTGAGCACGCCCCAGGCGATCAGCAGGTCGGACATCGATTGACCGGGCCGGGCCGCCATCAGGACCCCGACGGCAACGAACAGGAGCGACACCAGCAACAGAATCGTCAGCTTTCCGCGCGAGCCGTAAACGGTCCTGTCCATCGTCATGGCCGGCATGATTGTCGGACTAGCCGCGTCCGCGCAACCACTTCGCCACCGCCCAGGCATGGCTCTCATGACGCAGGGAGACGACCGCCGCCTGGGGTTCCACCCAGACCAGGGTGTGATCGTCCTCGATTTTCAGCGCCGGGTCCTCCCCCGTCAGCCCAACCTGATAGATTCCGCCCTCATTCTCGACCGGCTCGCCGTCGCTCTTGAGGAACAACTGACTGGCCCGCAGCACCAGGTCGCCCGGCGCGATGACCAGGCCGGTCTCCTCGCCGAACTCCCGAACCACCGCCTGGTGCTCGGTCTCGACGCCGTCCACCGCGCCGCCCGGCAGGTCGTGATAGGACCGCCCCTCGGCGCGTTCGACCAGAACCAGGGCGATCAGACCGTCCTTCTCGCAGATGCCGAACGCCGCCGGCCGCAGGCGATAGGCCAGTTCGGGGTCCCGGCGGCCGAACTCAAGCATCAGTCGGCGCCCAGCATGGCTTCCCAGGGGTCGGCCTTGCCCGCCTCGACATCGGCCACGCTGACCGCCGGCCAGCCGACCTTGGTCGTGGCGCTCTCACGCCAGGCCAGGACCGTCAGGTCGCGAAGCTCGCTGGCGCCGGCCGCGACCCGGGCGGTGGCGAACACCTCGCCGCGCGGGTCCTTGTCCTTGAAGCCGCCGTCCTTCCACAGTGAATAGAGCGGCTCGACCTGTGACTGGGTCGTTGTCAGATAGCCGATCACCCGCTGTTCGATCGGGCAGCCGCAGTCCTCGAACGGCCGCATCGCTTCCCGGGCGCCGGTCGGCGTCACCGAACCGGCGACGAAGGCCCCTTCGAAGGGTCCGTGGATGCGATCGGTCGTGAAACCCCGGGGATTGGGATAGTCGCCCCAGCCGTTGTAGTGGACCGTGGCGTGCAGCGGTTGCGAGCCATCGCCGACATAGTGGGCGAATTCACCCAGGTCGCGCAGGATCAGCTGCTCACGGCGCAGCCGGTCGGCCTTGTACCAGCGCTTGCGGAAGCCGACGGACCGCTTCTCGGCGGCGGCGGTCACGCGCCAGTAACCGAAGTCCTTCACCAGCTGCTGGTAGCCGTCGATGATCGAATACTGCAGATAGCCGGCCTGCCAGCTGTTGGTCCCGGCAGCCTGGAGGGCCTTCTCATAGTCGGCCCGGGTGGGCTGAAGATCGGTCAGCAACGGCCCGCCCAGGATCTTGCCGTCGTCGCCCAGATCAAGAAAATGGGCGGGATCCCGGTCGGTGTCATGAATCTTGCCCGCGCCCTTCCAGCGGTCAGGCTCGCGCGCCAGCTCGCCGATCGCCCGCACCGCTTCCTTGCCATGAAGAAAGGCCGGCAGTTCCGCCGGCAGGGCGTCGACCGCCAGCATGCCGATCAGCCGGTGGCCGGTGTTGCCCCAGGCCATCGCCTGGGTGACCACCAGCCCGCCGAGGGCCAGAGCGCAGAGGGAGGGGATGAGGCGCTTGAAAGTCATGGGGGATGTCACAGCCAGGTGGTGATGGTGTCGAGCGGCTTTCTATGCCGGGCGAAGCGCGGTGTCGCGGCGTTCTTGGCGGGATAGCCGGTCACGACGATCAGATAGGGCTTTTCAGTCGCCGGCCGGCCGCAGATGTCGTTGAGAAACCCCATCGGCGCGGGGGTGTGGGTCAGGGTCGCCAGACCCGCCTGATGCAGGGAGGCGATCAGCAGGCCGGTGGCGATGCCGACGGATTCGTTGAAGTAGTAGGCTTTGCGGTCTTCTCCGGGCAGGGCGCCCGCCCGGCGTTGGGCGAACACTACGATCAGCCAGGGTGCGATCTCCAGAAAGGGCTTTTCCGGATCGGTGCCCAGCGGCGCCAAGGCTTCGAGCCACGCCTCTCCGGCCTTGCCCGCATAGAAGGCCCGCTCCTCTTCCTCGGCGGCGAGGCGAATCCGCCGCTTGACCTCGGCCCCGGCGACCACCGCGAAATGCCAGGGCTGCAGATTGGCCCCGCTGGGGGCGCTGGCGGCGGTCCGCAGGCAGGTCTCGATGAGGGCCCGTGGAACCGACCGGTCGGAAAAGTCCCGCACCGTGCGGCGAGCGGCCATGACATCACGAAACGCCTCGGCTCGCGCCGCCATCTCATCCGGTTCGAGGTCGGTCCACGGCAGGGGTTCGAGGACCAGGGCCCTAGGATCGTCCTGACTCATGCAATTCCTATCGCCGCTTCCACGCGGCCGATCCAGGCGGTGACGGCCGGAAATTCCGACAGATCAAAGCCACCCTCATACGCCACCCGGGTGTAGGCGACCAGGGCGATATCCGCCAGCGTTGCGTGATCGCCGACCAGGAAGCCGCCGTCCTCCAGCGCCATCTCCATCCGGGCCAGGGCGCCCTTGCCGCGCTCGACGATCTTCGGATCCAGCTCGCTGGCCGGCTTGCCCAGATAGGCCATCTGGAATCGGGCCACGGCGACATAGGGCTCATGGCTGTACTGCTCCCAGAACAGCCATTCCAGCACCTTCGCGCGCAGATAGGGGTCCTGCGGAATCAGTCGGGAGCCTTCAGCAAGATAGAGGATAATGGCGTTCGACTGGGCCAGGGCGCGGCCATCCTCGAGCACAACCAGAGGAACCTGGCCAGCCGGGTTGCGGGCCAGAAAATCTGTCGTCCGGCTCATCCCCTTCAGAATGTCGGTTTCAACCCAACGATACGGCAGATCAAGGTGTTCCGCCGTCCACTTCACCTTCAGGCAATTGCCGGAGATGCTGTCGCCATAGATGGTGATGCTCATCAAACCTCTCCCTGTAACATTTGTTGCGGTTGCCAGCCGGGGCCGCCCTCTGTAGGGAACGGCCTCGTTACGTCGAGAAACAACAGGAGGGAACGCCCTTGAAGCGGACCTCGGCATGCCTCGCCGCGCTGGTCATCGGACTGGTCGCAACCCAGTCTCTGGCCCAGCCTTCCCGTCACGGACGGACTCCCAAAGGCGCCGATCCCATCGGCGACCTGATCGACCGATCCCTGCTGACCGGGGCCCAGGCGCCGGGCTTTGGCGAGATGGCCCCGATACCGGACGACAGCGTCCAGACCCAGGCGGTCGATGACAACGCCGACTGGACCATGAAAGTCACCCTCTACCACTCCGGCGGCGGCGGCGCGGGCACCCGCGACTCGCTCGGCTGCCCTGTGGTGGCGATGCGCACGGCCGCCGTCGATCCCGCCGTGGCTCCGCGCCGGTCAATCCTGTTCATCCCGGCCACGGTCGGCCTGAAGATGCCCGACGGCTCGTCCCATGACGGCTACTGGTACGCTTCCGACACCGGCGGCGCCATCAAGGGCGCCATTGTCGATCTGTTCACCGGCCACGGCCGTCGCTCGATGCAGCCGCTGATGAAGATCAACACCCGCAACGTCGCGGTGATGAAGGCCGGCACCTTCACCGGCTGTCCGAAGGCCGGCAGCCGGGTGGCGTCGAAGTAGGTCAGACACGGACGAAGCGTTCACGCGCGTTGGCCAGGGCGGGACTGTTCGAACGGATCATCAGGAAGCGTCCGGACCACTCGCCCGGGATCTGCCAGCGGCCTTCGATTTCCAGCCAGTCGTCGGAAATGACGCCCTGATACCGGACCAGATGGTTCCAGCCGCCCGAGCCGTCATAAGTCTTGTCGAAATAGACGGTCATCCCTTCGCGTTCACCGTCGATGGCTGCGATGAGGGTCCCGGTCTCCCCGGAATAATACCGCCCCTCCTCATGAGTCGACCCGGTCAGAAACGGTCCCGCTTCGAGCAGGGTGGCGACGAAATGACCGGGTTCCTCGGCTGTCGGATAGCTGAAGAGGCCATTCCAGACCCCGGTCAGATTGGCTGTCGCCGCCGCCCTGCCTGACATCGTCGCCCTCCCCGATCGCGCCTCGATGGCTAGCACGGATCGAAGTCAGATGCCGCCGCCCACATTGGTCGGCGAGACGTTGGCCCGGGCGACGTGGATGCCGCATTCGGTCTTGTCCTGGCCGGCCCAGCGGCCTGCGCGGACGTCCTGCCCCGGCTCCACCGGACTGGTGCAGGGCCAGCAACCGATCGACGGGAAGCCCTGGGCGACCAGCGGGTGGGCCGGCAGGTCATGCTCCGCGACATAGGCATCCAGTTCTTCCTTGCCCCAGTTGGCCAGGGGGTTGAACTTGACCTGCTGTTCGGCCTGCTCGACGACCGCCAGTCGCAGTCGGTCGCCGCCGTGGAAGCGCTTGCGGCCGGTCAGCCAGCCGTCGAAGCCCTCCAGGGCCAGATCCAGCGGAATGACCTTGCGGATGTTGCAGCAGGCGTCGGTGTCGGTCTTCCACAGGTTGGCGTCGGGGTCGGTGACCGCCAGGTCCTGGAAGCGCGGACGCAGATCGCGCACGTCGGTCAGGCCCAGGCGCTGGGTCAGTTGCTTGCGATAGTCGAGCGTCTGGCCGAACAGCATGCCGGTGTCGAGGAAGAGGACGGGGATATCCTTCTTCACCTGGGCGGCCAGATGCAGCAGCACCGCAGATTCCGCCCCGAAGGACGAAACCAGCGCCAGTCGGTCGCCAAAGGCGGCGACCGCCGCCTCGATGATGGTGGTCGGGTGGGCGTCACGCAGCTCCGCGTCCAGGAACGCGGCGGCGGTGGGGCGCTCGAGCTGGTCGAAGGCCATCAGCCTCTCTCCTCGAAAGCCGGCGCGCGGCGATCCGCCGCGCGCTGATACACATGCCGGTAGCGGCCGGCGGCCCGGGCCCAGTCTTCAACGGTCGCCCCGTCGGCCGGCGCGAATGCGTCGATGCCGCAGCGAACCATGAACAGCGCCTGCTCGCGCAGGACATCGCCGACCGCCCTCACCTCGCCCCGATAGCCGAGCCGCTCGCGCAGCAGGGTGGCGGTGGTGAAGGCGCGGCCGTCGCGAAACTTCGGAAACACCACGGCGACCAGCGCCAGCCGGGGCAGGTCATAGGCCAGGTCCTCGACCGTCTCGTCGGAGGCGATGCGCACTCCGACGGCGCGGCCGGCGGTGACCAGGGCGTCGCCCTCGGCCTGAAAGCGGGTCAGGGACAGGATCACCGACCCCGCGGGGATGATCTCCTCGTCGGCGACGTCGATGAACAGGTCTTCCGCGACCTGGAAGCCGGCCTGCGTCAGCTTAATGAGCATCGACATAGACGGCCTCCTTGAAGGGGGTCATGCCGGCGCGGCGGAAGGTGTCGAGGAAGCGCTCGCCGTCCTGGCGGATGGCCAGATAGGCCTCGACCATGCGGTCGACGGCGTCGGCGACCTTGTCGGCCGGCAGGGCCGGGCCGAGGATCGAGGCGAGGCTGGCGTCTTCCGCCCCCGAGCCGCCGAGACTCAGCTGGTAGAATTCCTCGCCCTTCTTGTCGACGCCGAGGATGCCGATGTGGCCGACGTGGTGATGGCCGCAGGCGTTGATGCAGCCGCTGATCTTGACCTTCAACTCGCCAATGGTCTCGGCACGGTCAGGATCAGCGAACCGTTCGGCAATCGACTGCGCCACCGGAATGGCCCGGGCGTTGGCCAGGGCGCAGTAGTCCAGGCCCGGGCAGGCGATGATGTCGCTGATCAGGTTGATGTTCGGCGTCGCCAGCCCGACCGCCGCCAGGGCCGCATGAACGGCGGGCGCATCGTCCAGCTTCACATGCGGCAAGACCAGGTTCTGTTCATGGGTCGCCCGGATGTCCGACAGGCCGAAGCGCTCGGCCAGATCGGCGACCGCCTCCATCTGTTCGGCGCTGGCGTCGCCAGGCGTCGCTCCCGGGGCTTTCAGGGAGATCTCGACGATGCCGTAGCCCGGCTGCTTGTGCGCCTTGATGTTGTTGCGCACGAACCGCGCAAAGGCCTTGTCCGAAGCCTTGGCCGCCTCGAAGACGTCCGAGCGCGGCGGCAGGATGGCGAAGTCCAGCGGCGCGAAGCTGCCCCGGATGCGGGCCAGTTCGGTGTCCGGCAGATCGGCGCCCTCGGCGATCTTCAGCCACTCTTCCTCGACCTGGCGGGCGAATTCCTCGGCCCCCAGGCTGGCGACCAGGATCTTGATCCGCGCCTTGTAGATGTTGTCGCGGCGGCCGTGGCGATTGTAGACGCGCAGGATCGCTTCCAGATAGCTGATCAGCCGCGAGGCCGGCAGATGCGCCCGGATGGTCGGGGCCAGATAAGGCGTGCGCCCCTGGCCGCCGCCGACCATCACCTCGAAGCCCAGATCGCCGTCCGGTCCCCGCTGCACCTTCAACCCGATGTCGTGCGCCCGGGCGGCGGTGCGGTCGGTCTCGGCCGCCGTCACGGCGATCTTGAACTTGCGCGGCAGGAAGCTGAATTCCGGATGCAGGGTCGACCACTGGCGGATCACTTCCGACCAGACGCGCGGATCATCGACCTCCTGGGCGGTGGCGCCGGCGTAGGGGTCGGAGGTCACATTGCGGATGCAGTTGCCGCTGGTCTGGATGGCGTGCATGTCGACGCCGGCCAGATGGTCGAGGATGTCCGGCGCATCGCCCAGCTTGACCCAGTTGAACTGGATGTTCTGGCGGGTGGTGAAGTGGCCATAGCCCTTGTCCCAGGTGCGGGCGATGTGGGCGAAGGCGCGAAGTTGCGTCGGGTTCAGCGACCCGTAGGGGACCGCGACCCGCAGCATGTAGGCATGCAGTTGCAGATAAAGCCCGTTCATCAGCCGCAGCGGTTTGAACTGGTCCTCGGTCAGCTCGCCGGCCAGGCGGCGGGCGACCTGGCCGCGAAACTCGGCGGCCCGGTCGGCGAGGAAGTCCTTGTCGATGGCGTCGTACAGATACATGGCGCTACTTCCTGCGGATCAGGTCGACGCGGCCCGTCGAGCGGGCGGCGCCGGTGGCGGCCTGCAGGGCGGCGATGGCGTCGCCGCCCTCGGCCTGCTTGCCATGATCCGGCTCGTTGGTCGGCCCGAGGGCCCGGATGCGTTCGCGATAGCTGACCGGGGCCGGTCCGGCCGGACCCTGGTCGACATCGATCAGATAGGCGTCGACCACCACGGTCGGCTGCGCCTTGCCGGCGGTCGCGGCCTCCTCGGCGGCGGGATCATTGGCGTCGAACAGATCGGCGTCGGCGAAGCGCTCGACCCACTGGCCGGCGCGCCAGAACACGACCTCGCCGTCGATGAGGCGGTTGGCGGTCAGGGCCTTCATCAAATCCTCCCCTGGCGCGCAGCGACGGGGGAGGCGACGTCGTCCCTCTCCAGACTCCGCGCCGTCGCCAGCGACATCGCCTCGCCAACCATCAACAGGGCCGGACCCGAAAGCCCTTCGACCGCCCCGGCAAGGCCGCCCAGCGTCGTCGGGATGCGTTGCTCGTCGGGGCGGCTGGCGTTGACCACCACCAGGGCCGGCGTGGCCGGGTCCCGGCCGGCGCCGCTCAAGCGCTCAGCGATCAGAGCCGCCGTCGTCAGACCCATGTAGATCACCACGGTCTGGTTGGCGCGGGCCAGGGCGGTCCAGTCGAGATCGGGTTCACCATGGGCGGCATGACCGGTGACGAAGGTCACCGCCTGGGCGGCGCCGCGATGGGTCAGGGGCGCGCCGGCCGAGGCGCTGGCGGCCAGGGCGGCGGTGACGCCCGGCACGATCTGGCAGTCGACGCCGGCCTCGCGGCAGGCCGCCATCTCCTCGCCGCCGCGACCGAAGACGAAGGGGTCCCCGCCCTTCAGCCGCACAACGGTCAGCCCCTGCAGGGCCAGGGCCACCAGCAGCTGGTTGATGTCGTCCTGCGGCAGGGTGTGGCGGCTCTTGCGCTTGGCGACGTTGATCAGCCGCGCCTCGGGCGGCGCCATGGCCAGAATGTCGTCCGACACCAGCCCGTCATGCACCACCACCTGGGCGCGGCCGAGAATGCGCGCGGCCTTCATCGTCAGCAGATCGGGATCGCCGGGGCCGGCGCCGACCAGCCAGACAGTCCCCGCGACAGCGGCGGGGCCATTCAACGCCACCAGGCGGCGGCTTGCGGGTGCAGGGCGGGAAGGCCGGGACATGGCGTGTTAGCTTCTCTATAAGGGCAAGTTCAGGGGCGAAGCGGGCCCGGGTGGGTCCGCTTCGCCCGCCATCCGTTGGCGAAAGGGCCGTTACGCCTCCGGATGCTTGCAAATTGGGACCGGGTAGACCACTTCGCAAACTAGGACTTCTGCCGGGGTGTTCAGGAAAACTAGGATGGAAAAACCTTCCGATCATCGGCGCCGCCTGCCGCCTCTCAATGCGCTTCGGGCGTTCGAGGCCGCGGCCCGCCACCTCAACTTCAGCCGCGCGGCGGAAGAACTGTCGGTGACCCCGGGCGCGGTGTCGCAACAGATCCAGAATCTGGAGGACTATGTCGGCGCGGCCCTGTTCAAACGCACCCCCAAGGGCCTGCTGCTGACCGACGCGGCCCAGACCGCCCTGCCCGCCCTGCGCGAGGCCTTCGACCGCCTGGCCGAGGCCGCCAGCCTGCTGACCGCCGCCGTCGATGGCCGCCGACTTAGCCTCACCGCCGCCCCGTCCTTCGCCGCCAAATGGCTGGTGCCGCGCCTCGGCAAGTTCGAGACCCGCAATCCCCAGGTCGATGTCTGGCTGTCGGCGGGCATGGAGGTGGTCGATTTCGCGGCCGGCGAGGTCGATCTGGCCATCCGCTACGGCGGCGGCCGCTATCCGGGCCTCGATGTCGTGCGGCTGATGAGCGAGACGGTGATTCCCGTGGTCAGCCCGGAGCTGCTGGCGGAAAACCCGCTCAACGACCCCTCGGACCTGGCCCACCACATCCTGCTGCACGACGGCTCGCCCGACGCCGATGATAGCTGCCCCGACTGGGCGATGTGGCTGGCGGCGCGCGGCATCAAGGGCGTCGACGGCGCGCGGGGCCCTCGTTTCAACCAGTCCAGCATGGTCATCGAGGCCGCCGTCAACGGTCGCGGGGTCGCCCTGGCCAAGCGCACCCTGGCCCAGGCCGATCTCGACGCCGGCCGGCTGGTGACGCCAATTCAGATCGCCACGGCGGTGGACTTCGCCTATTACGTCGTCCATCCCAAGACCAAGGGACGACTGCCGCAGGTCAAGGCCTTCGTCTCCTGGTTGATGGAAGAGGCGGCCGCCCACGAAGCCGCCCTCCAGACCCTCGACAACGGCGCAGGTATCTAGAGTTCTTCATGCCCAAAGACGTTTCCATCCCGGTCGACGACCGCGTCGCTCCGATCGACTGCACCACGATGGCGGAGGTCCGGGTCGGCGTTGACGCCCTCGACCGGGCCCTGGTTCTGCTGCTGGCCGAGCGTCAGGGCTACATGGACGCCGCTGCCCGCATCAAGCCGCATCGCGGCGTGGTCCGCGACGTGCCGCGCATCGAGGACGTGGTCGCCAAGGTCAAGGCCGCCGCCACCGAGGCCGGCCTCAGCCACGCCATCGCCGAGCCGGTCTGGCGCACCCTGATCGACCGCTGCATCGCCTATGAGTTCGGCGTCTGGGACAAGAGTCGCGATGCCTGACGGCCTCCCGAAAGGACCGCTCTGCATGACCCTTCACCGATCGATCGCCCGGCGCGGTCTCTTGCTCGGCGCCGCTGCCGCCTGCCTTGCGGGACCGGCCCTGGCCCGGATCGCCGCTCCGAGAATCGAGCCGCTCAAGCGCGTTCCCAGAACGCCCTATGACCCCGGCGCGGACGCTGACGCCGCCGTCCGCGCGGCGGAGGCGCGCGCGAAGGCTTCCGGCAAGCTGCTGCTCATCGACATGGGGGGCAACTGGTGCGCCGACTGTCTGATCGTTTCAGGCATCATGGAGCTTCCGACCGCCCGGGCCTTCCTGGCGAAGCACTACGAGATCGTCCTGGTCGATGTTGGCCGCATAGACAGGAACCTTCAGATTCCGGCCCGCTACGGCATGAAGAAGCTGCTTGGCGTTCCGGCCGTCATCGTCGTCGACCCCAAGGGCCGCGTGCTGAATCCTGACGACGCCTTCGCACTCGCCGACGCCAGGGCGATGAGCAATCAGGCGGTGCTGGACAAACTGGCCAGCTGGGTCCCGTAGCGGTCGGCTATCCCTTCAGCGATTTCAGCGCCTGTTCGTGCTGGTAGGCGGCGACGTCCAGCAAGGCCGCGTCCAGCGCCGCATGAACCGACGGCAGCACGCCGGCGCCGTCGCGCTCGGCCCGTTCGCAGACATTGCCCAGGTCATTGGCCCCGATCCCGCGCGCCGCGCCCTTGAGGGTGTGGACCGCGTCGCGCCAGCCGTCGCTGTCCGGCGACAGCATCCGCGACCAGATCGCCGCCTGTTCGCGAAACAGGTTGAGCACCTCGTCGACCACCCCCTGATCCCCGGCCGCGAAGCCTTCGAGATAAGGAAAATCCACCGCGCCGGTGATGTCACGTCTGGCCAAGAATACCGCCTTGCGTCCTGATAATTTTCGACTATGTTCCGCGCCCTTGCCGCCGGGCAAGACTTTCTGTCCGGCCGTGCGGGCGCATAGCTCAGTTGGTAGAGCAGCTGACTCTTAATCAGCGGGTCGTAGGTTCGAATCCTACTGCGCCCACCACTTTTTTCCGAAGGCTTTTCAAAAGCCTAAGTGGTGTTCCCATTCAAGTCCGGCACATGCCGCTTGCCAACGGCGATGAACTGGTAAGCCAATAGTAAGCCGCTCAGTGGGTCAAGCTCGCCGCTTGAGTACACCTGGTGCGAACAGGCTTGTGCTACGGCCGCCCACACCCCTCACAGCAGGATTCCTGCGCCACAGGAAGAGTCCGAGCGTATGACAGGCGCGTCAGCGACCCCCTTGCTGGGCTAACGGTGCTGCGTTGCGCTCAAACATCTCGAAAAGATGCTCAACGCGCTCTCGCTCCGTCCTGAAACCTCGCGGCCGATAGATTCGATCTACCAGGCGGTCATTGGCCTTGTGAGCTGCCCGCAGGTCTTCTGGCATGAGTTCGGGATCGTAAAGGCTAGCGAGTGTTTCTTCCGGATGCGACGCGCGCGCCTGGAGGATCGCATCCGCAGCGGACTCAAGGGCCGCCTTCTGGGCCGTCGTTAAAGTCGGCCAGGGAAATGAGTTATAGACATTCGGGGAATAGCTGTAGTCGCTTTTCATCCGACCCGCGATGGTTCGCATCCAGCCCATGTGCATCGCAGAGGTCAGCATAGCCAACAGCCAAAGCTCCGCTTCCGGCAAGATTAGAAGCTTGTTGCTGCCAATTACCCTCGCGTCTACGTAGCAGATCGGGATATATTCGCGGGTCTCCGAAGAGACCTCCGGCACAGCTAGATAGTCGGTGTCGGGCTGCCGATCCTGCGTGAACAACCATGGAGTAGCAGCAAACTCGCGGACGCTGCGCGTTGGGCTCTTAAGCCGCCCCGTACGAACGCGATCAAGGCGCCGTTGCATTTCAGCAGATTTCCGCAGCTCCCTCGGCTCGGCGTCCTTGAGCCAAAAACACCAACGCTGCACTCCCGAGAGGAGTTCCTGTCCACCAACATAAGGGCGAAGCCACGCCTTGAGTTCAGGCTCCTCGAGGAGGAGAGCCGCGCGGTCCTCCTCTTCTAGGATCAGATTGCTGGTTGTGACGTATCGGCCCCGCTCATCCTTAAGCCTGGCACCATCAGCGGGCTTACTCCCCTGGAAGAGTTTCCTGAAACCGGGCGGCGGCCGACTGCGCGGGGGGATGTAAATCTGCGCGCCGGCTACGAGATAGCTGTTGATCTTGGGCACGAGCACGAGGTGTGCTTCCCCCCGCACATGCTCGTAGTCGTACATCTGACATTCGCCTCCATTAGCGAAATCGATGCCGACGATCACGCAGTGAACGGCTGCCTTGCCTTTAGACTCGCTCATCCACTCGAACGTCCGGTGAGCGAAGCAAATCCGCGCGCCCTTCTCAAAGAGCGGCGGCCACATGATCGCCGCTTGCTCACCTTGGCAAATCGAGTTCGTCGAGACGAAACCAATTCTAATCGCTCGATTTCGCTGTGCGTATTGGACAGCGAGCTTGAACCAGCAACTCACGTAGTCGAGGCGGTTATCCTACAGCTAGTCCACGGGACCGGTGAGGGTGCCTGTCAAATTATGGTGCCACATAGACCTTCCGGCCTGCGGGCGTGACCTTGACGCCAAATCCGGCCAGTGAAGAGTCCCAGACGAAGGTCGGCTTCCTGGCCGGCTCCAGCTTCTCGACCAGTGTCTTTGTTAGCTTAGTCCCCATTTTGCACTGCCTCAATTTGCCTGTACGGCTGGTAAGCCAATGGCAAGCAGCGTGTCGGGACTTCACGGGACGAAGCGGGGCGCGGAGGGACAATAATTGTTGTTAACATTCAACAATTTATGCCAACAAAGACTGCGGCGCAACAAACTCTTAATCAGCGGGTCGTAGGTTCGAATCCTACTGCGCCCACCATTCCGTCCCCAGAAAGCAGTCCTCCCCTTGCGGGGCAAGGGTCATTACGGAACCTCCTCTCAGCCCGGGGAGGCTGGCGTGTGCTCAGCAGGACCCGCGCCCAGCGCCAGGCGGGTCGACTCCGCTTCGGCAAGCAGCGCCTTTCGCCGCTCTTCGCCAAAGCCCGCCAGGGTCCGGTACGGCATGGCCAGCCGCGGATTGCCGGAGAGAACCGCGCGGTTTCGTTCCAGAAAGCCCCAGTACAGACGATTGAACGGGCAGGCCGCCTCGCCCGTCCTGCCCTTCACGTCATAGCGGCAGCCGCCGCAGTAGTCGCTCATCCGGTGGATATAGGCGCCGGAGGCCGCATAGGGTTTGGAGCCGACGATGCCGCCATCGGCGAAGGTCGCCATGCCCCGCGTGTTGGGCATCTCGACCCAGTCGAAGGCGTCGGCGAAGACGGTCATGTACCAGTCGTCCACCTGATCGGGATCGACGCCGAGCAGCATGGCCAGGTTGCCGGTCACCATCAGGCGCTGGATGTGATGGGCGTAGGCATTGCGCCGGGTTGATTCCACCGTGTCGGCGACACAGGCCATGTCGGTCTTGCCGGACCAGAAGAACCAGGGGAGGTTCCGGTCGGCTCCGAGGGCGTTCCGCAAACCGTATTCCGGCATCTTCAGCCAGTAGATTCCCCGTACGAATTCACGCCAGCCGAGGATCTGGCGGATGAAGCCCTCGACGGCGTTCAGGGGTGCGCGCCCCTCCCGATAGATCGCTTCGGCGCGCCGGCAGGTGTCGAGCGGATCGAGCAGGCCAATGTTGAGCGCCGTGGAGATCAGGCCGTGCCACATCCAGGGTTCGCCCGTCGCCATGGCGTCCTGCCAATCGCCAAACCCGGGCAGGATCGTCGTCAGAAAGGCGTCCAGGACAGCCTCGGCCTCGTCGGGGGTCGTCGGCCAGCCAAAGGCGTCCAGGTCTCCGAAATGGTCGGGAAAGAGACGCCCAACATCGGCAATGGCCGCGAGGGTCTGAGGATTTGGCGGCGTTCGCGCCCTGACCGGCGGGCGCAACCCTTTGGGCAGCCCCTTCCGGTTCTCGGCGTCATAGTTCCACTGTCCGCCCGCCGGTTCTGATCCGTCCATCAGCAGACCGGTGTCGCGCCGCATCTCACGATAGAAATACTCCATCCGCAGCTGGCGCCGATCGCTCGCCCAGTTGCGGAACCGCGCATGAGAACAGATGAACCGCTGATCCTCGCGAATCTCCACAGGTACGGCGGCCTCGGCGGCGAACGCCCTGAGGGCCTCCGCCAGGCGCCACTCACCGCATTCGGTCAGAACAATCCGCTCGCAGCCGCTCGCCTCAAGGGCCCGCTGCATCTCGCCGACGATCGAATGGCTGTTCGCCTCGTCGTCGATGCGAACGTAGCGAACCGAAACGCCTTTGGCGGCCAGCCGCCCGGCGTGACCCCGCATCGCGGCGAAGATCATGGCGATCTTCTGCTTGTGATGGCGGACATAGGTGGCCTCGTCGCGCACCTCCGCCATCAGCACGACATCGGTCTGCGGATCGAGATCCGACAAGGCCGACAGCGACTCGGAAATCTGGTCGCCAAGAACCAGCCGCAGGGTCCCTCCGGTCCTGGCCGACGAGGTCATCGCCGAACCTGGCCATCGTTGGCCGCGCCCACCCCGGACCCTCGCCGGCCCCGGCAGCGATCAGAACAGTAGCGAACCTCGTCCCAGCAGCCGGCCCACTTTCTCCGCCAGGAAAAGGGGCGTTCGCACACGGGGCACAGTTTCGTCGGGAGGTCTGACTTTCGTTTGGCCTTCATCGCTCTGCTCGCCGGGTCGACACAGGCATCTATGTCGATGACCCGGCGCGGCAACGCCGCCTGAAGGCGCTCAGGCGGTTTCGTCCCTGAAGGTCAGGCCGGCGTTGGCTTGCAGCCGGTCAATCAGTTTGCGCCCCAGCGCCGCCCCCGGAACCCAGACGCCGCCCGGCAGGTCCGTCGCCTGCTTGACCAGACAGATGGCCGTCTCGGCGATGATCTTGGAGGTCGAGCCGTATCCGGGGTCGCGGTCGCCATGGACAGATCCCCGCACCTGCCGTCCGTCGCTGTCCAGTCCAATGAACAGCAGGTCGTAGAAGCCGGCGTCGCGTTGGGCCTTGCTGGGTCCCTCGCCGGGCTTGGGCATGCCCTCGCCGCCCAGGCTGGTGAACTCCGTCGGGGCGGCCGGGGTGATCACCGCCATCTCGTCGTAGACGAAGTCGGCGCCATAGGCGTGACCCTGCAGCAGGTTGGAGCGATGGATGTTCTTGCTGTTGATGGTCGCCATCATGAAGGGCCCGACCTCCTCGCCAAGATCCTCGTCGCGATGCGGGGTCATGCCGTCGGGCTGGGCGGGTCCCCGAAAGCCGGGCGTCAGGGCGAAGGGGTCGAACATCAGGCCGGCGAGAGAGGGGTCCTTCTGCATCGCCGCCATGGTCGCCGCGCCGCTGGCCGCCGTGCCGCCGGAAAGACCGCCCTGCATCGCGCGGACCCGCCCCTTGATCCGCGACACGGCGTGACCCAGGCGCTTGCGGGCGATCTCCTGAGTCCACAGGACGCCCAGCTCGAAGGGAATGGAATCGAAGCCGCAGGAGAACAGGATACGAGCTCCAGACGCCTTCGCCGCCGCCTCGTGCGCGGCAATCATCTGCGCCATCCACGTCGGCTCGCCCGAGAGGTCGAGATAGTCAGCGCCGGCCGCGGCGCAGGCGGCGACCAGGTCGCTGCCGTAGAGCTGATAGGGCCCGACTGTGGTCAGGATCGCCCGCGCCCGGCCGACCATGGCCTTCAGAGAGGCCGGATCAGAGGCGTCGGCGACAATCAGCGGCGTATTCGGCGGCGCGCCGATCTCGTCGCGAACCGCCGCCAACTTGTCGGCGCTGCGGCCGGCCATCGCCCATTTAACCTCGCCGCCGACGCCATGGCGCCCGGCCAGATACTCGGCGACCAGCCGGCCGGTGAAGCCGGTGGCGCCGTAGACGATGATGTCGAACTCGGATTGGCGATTCATGGCGGCGGCTCCTTGGCTGGGGCCGCACCATCGACTGTCTTACACCGTAAATCCAGACCCTTGTTCGGCCTGCCGCCGATCAGAACTCCAGGCAGATCTTGCCGAAGTGCTTCTGCGAGATCTGGTGGGCGAAGGCGGCCGAAATCTGTTCCAGCGGGAAGGTGGAGTCGATCACCGGCTCGATGCCGTTGGCCTCGATGGCGGCGATCATGTCGACCTGATCCTGATGCGAGCCCACGGTGATGCCCTTGATGGCGACGTTCTTCGACATCGCCAGGGCCGTCGGAACCTCGCCAGAGACGCCGGTCAGGACGCCGATCAGCGAGATATGGCCGCCGATGCGGGAGGCGTGGATCGACTGGGTCAAGGTGCCCGGCCCGCCGATCTCGACCACGGCGTCGACGCCGCGCCCGCCGGTCAGCGCCATGGCCGCCTGTCCCCAGTTGGCCTCCTCGCGGTAGTTGATCAGATGGTCGGCGCCGAGCGCCTTCAGCCGGTCCAGCTTGTCCTGGGAGGACGAGGTCGAGATCACCGTGGCCCCGGCCGCCTTGGCCAACTGAAGGGCGAAGATCGACACCCCGCCGGTGCCCTGGGTCAGGACGATGTCGCCCGGCTTGATCTGCGCCTCGACCATCAGGGCCCGCCAGGCGGTCAGGGCGGCGCAGGGCAGGGTCGCCGCCTGGGCGAAGCTGTAGCCCTTGGGCAGGCGGGTGAAGGCCGATTCCGGCATGGCGACATATTCCGCCGCGAATCCGTCGGCATTGTCGCCCGGCACGCCGATCAGGCGCGGCAGGGTCGGGCCGCCGGCGGGCCAGTTGGGGAAGAAGGTCGACAGCACCTGGTCGCCGGCCTTGAACCGGCTGGTTCCGGGGCCCGCCTCGACCACCTCGCCGGCGCCGTCGGACATCGGGATGCGGCCGTCCGGCGTCTTGATCATCCCGGCGACCACGGCGAAATCGTGGAAATTCAACGAGCTGGCGCGAACCCTGACGAGGATCTCGCCATGACCGGGGGTCGGACGGTCACGCTCTTCGATGACGATCTTGTCCAGCCCGCCCGGGGCTTTGACGGCGGCGACTTTCATGGCGATCTTCCCGTTCCAGAAACAACGCTGACAAATCTAGGGACCTGACGTTGGGTCGCCCAAGGGCTTCCTTTTCGGCGCCCAAGATTTCTCCCGGGCCCCTTCAGGACGACGTGGCTTCGGCGGACAGACTGGACACGATGCGATCCGCGTGGGTCATGGCGATGAAGCGGCCGCCATCGGCGAGGGTCTCAAACCGGGCGCCGGGCAAGAGGCCCCGCCAGTAGGCGTCCACCTGCCGGTGATCGTGCAGGGGGTCGGCGGCGCCGATGAAGACGCGCCAGTCGGAGGCGTCCTTGAGGGGCGGCGGGTCGGAGCGGGTCATGGCGATCTGCTCGCGCACATAGCCGACCGCCCGACCCATCAGGAACATGCGGATGCCGCGATAGAAGTCGGCGTAGTTGAGCGGGTCGGCCATGGCCGCGGTGTCGACCTCGCTGCCCTCGATCAGACGGGCGATGACCTGCCGGGCGCGATCTTCGGAGATGTGGGCGGCCATGGTGTTGGCGAACCGCTCGATCAGTTCCGGGCGGCGGAAGAAAAGTTCCTTGACCGCGCGGATCGGCCCGCGCCGCTGCTCATCGGGGCGGGTCGGCGGATCGGGGTTGAGGAGAATCACCCTGCCGATGCGCTCGGGCACGCTGGCGGCCATCGCCAGGGCGACCTGGGCGCCGCCCCGGGCGATGACATCGATCCGGGATATCTTCAGCGCATCGAGAACCCGCTCGATGTCGGGACAGGCGGCCTCGAACGGATCGGGGTGATCGGCGGCGGGACCCGGATCGGTCATGCCAAATCCCGGGCGGTCGATGGCGATCGGTCTGAACCGGGCGGCATGAAGGGCGCGGACAAGGCGACGCGGCGCCGGCCGGGTTGATGAGCTGCTGTGCAGGACCAGCACCGGTTTGCCGGACCGGGGACCATAGTCGCTGAATCCGACGAAAGAGCCGTCGGGCCTGGGCAGGACACGCAGCGGCTCGATGACCTCGTCCCCCTGCCTCAAACCCCCGGCGATCACATCGGTCAGCATGGCCAGGGCGCGGGCCTCGACCACGAAGCGAGACAGGGCGGCCATGGAATTGACCCCCAGAGTGGCGAACACCGCCGCCAGCTCCTTCTTGGCCACCGCGTCGGAGACGCCGGTCGCCCTCGCCGCCTCGGTCCGGGTCATGCCGACGGAAATGCGGTAGGCCAGCGCGCCCTGGCGGGCGGTCAGCCCCCAGGTGTCGGAGAGAACCGCGTCCCCTTCCCGGCCGACCGGCCAGACCCCGAGCGAGAGCTTCAGCAGCCGTTCCACCATCGCGGTCTGCCGCGTGACGCCCATGCGGCGCATGGCCTCGAAGACCGCCTTCCGGGCGGTGGCGTAGCCCACCCCCGCCTTCTGCGCGGCGTCCCGCAGGTTGCCGGTCCCGATCAGGCCGATGACAACCCGGGTCTCGCCCGCGGTCAGGCCGAAACTGTCGCAGGCGTCAGACAGCGATTCCAGGGTTTCGGCCCCCGCAATCGCCAGGACCACGACGGCGCACGGCGTCCTGGCCAGTTGCTGACGGCAGTCTTCGGGCAGGGCCCAGCCCCGCGCGAGCGCGCTGGGCCCATAGGCCATCGTCACCGGCGCCCCTGTCGCGGAGGCAGGCTCCGACCGGCTGATGACGACCCGGTCGCCGGCCAGGGCGGCGTCCATGGCGGCCTTGTCGAGCAGGGCTGGTCCGACCGAGGCCTCGAACCGGGCGTTGGCGAAGACGACGGCGCCGTCCCTGGCCAGAAGCGCCAGGCCCAGCCGGTCCGGCTTCAGATAGCCGTAGCCGACGATGCGCTTGCTGAAGGTGTCGTCATAGGCCCGCGAACCGCTCCGGATTTCGCTGGCGACCTCGCCAGGCGCCTCCAGCCACGGAGTCAGGGGATCTGGCGCCTGCGTCCCGGCACGACGGGTCAAACTCTCACCACGCGTCAATCAACTCGACCTGCCCAGAGAAGACCCTCGTCGGGCGGCGAGCGCAATGCGGATTTTATGCCCTTCCGCCGCAGCAAACCGACAGGCTCAATGTGAGTGGTTGAGAGACCGTCGTTCACTGTGTAGCCTTCCTGAAATAATTACGGCGATGCCTGCGGAGGCGATGACCATCACCGACAAGCGGATCGGCTGGCACTGGACGGACTACTGGCGGACCGGCAGGGCCGAGGTGCTGAGCGTGCAAACGTCGGAAGGGCCGGTCGCACTCGATACCGCAGAAATCTGGCGCGGCTTCTTCGCCGACTTTCCGGCAGGATCACGGCTCATCGACCTGGCCACCGGCAGCGGCCAGGTGGCGCGGCACGCCGTGGCGGCCGGAACAGGAAAATCCCCGCCGCTGGAGGTGGTCGGCGTCGACTACGCCAGTCTCGACAGCGGCGTCTCCGCCGATCCCGGTCTGACCCTGATGGGGGAAGTGTCCCTGGAGGCCCTGCCCTTTCCGGCTGCCCATTTCGACGGCGCCTCATCGCAATTCGGCATCGAGTACGCCGACGCGCGTCGCGCCCTGCCGGAACTGTCGCGGGTGCTCAAACCGGGCGGAAAGTGCCGGATGCTGCTGCACCACGCCGGCAGCGTCATCACCGGCCAGACCGCCGCACAGATCGCCGCCTATGACGGGGTGCTCGGCGGCGGCGCGGCCATACGCCAGGCCCGCCGGGCCTTCGGCGCCCATCTGAAGGGCGCGCCGCCCGCGACCCTGAGGCAGGCCGAGGCGGCCTTTGCCGATGCGGTTCGCAAGACCGCCGCGCGTCTGCGCCCGGAGCCGGCGTTCGACCAGCCGCGTTACCTGGTGGGCTACCTGGTCGATCTTTGCGAGCGGATTGACCGCTACGATCCGGCCAACGCCCTGAAGCGGCTCGACGAGTTCGAGGCCGGGAACGCCGCATGGCGTCAACGCCAGCATTGCCAGGTGCGGGCGGCCCTCGACCAGGGCGGCCTTGAGGCCCTGGTTCACCGGGCCGGGCGGGTCGGCCTGACCGCCATCGAACAGGGCGAGGCCCACGACAGTCGCGGCGCCCTGATCGGCTGGACCGTGGCGTTCAGCCGCGCCTGAAGGCGCCGTTGGGTCATGGTCGACGATGCCGGCGGCCTGTGCCTATTGGCTGCAACCAACTGAAAACCGCAGGGAGACCGCCATGCATCTCGACTCCTCCATCGCCGCCGTCATCACCGGCGGAGCCTCCGGCCTCGGCGCCGCCACCGCCCGGCGCCTGGCGCGGGACGGCGTCCGCGTCGCCATCTTCGATCTCAATGCCGACCTGGGCGAGGCCCTGGCCAAGGAGATCGGCGGGGTCTTCTGCGAGGTCAACGTCACCGACGACGCCGCCGTCACCGCCGCCTTCGCCAAGGCCCGCGCGGCCCACGGACAGGAGCGCATCCTGGTCAACTGCGCCGGGGTCGGCGGCGGGGCCAAGACGGTCTCGCGCGACAAGCAGACCGGCGAGATCAAGGAATACCCGCTGGAGAACTTCGAGCGCATCCTGCAGATCAATCTGATCGCCACCTTCCGCTGCATCACCCGCAGCGCCGCCGGCATGCTGACGCTCGATCCGCTGGAAGACGGCGACCGCGGCGCCATCGTCAACACCGCCTCCGTGGCGGCCGAGGACGGCCAGATCGGTCAGGTGGCCTACACCGCCTCCAAGGCCGGCATCGTCGGCCTGACCCTGACCGTGGCGCGCGACCTCTCCAGCGAGGGCATCCGGGTCAACACCGTCCTGCCCGGCATCTTCGACACCCCGCTGCTGGCGCGGGCGCCCGAACATGTGAAAGCCGCCCTGGCCGCCCAGGTCCCCTTCCCCAAGCGCCTGGGTCGTCCGGACGAGTACGCCTCTCTCGCCCACGAGATGATCACCAACGGCTACTTCAACGGCGAGGACGTGCGGCTGGACGGGGCCATCCGGATGGCCCCGCGATAGGACGGGCGGCCGGGGTCGCCATCTCGGCCTCCCCGGCCTAGCCTTTCTACAACAACAAGAAGCAGGGACGGAGACAGGCCATGGACCAGCACGACTATCAGGCTCAGGACGCGGTGGGCCTCGCCGCCCTGATCGCCGGCAAGCAGGTTTCCGCCGCCGAGGTGCTGGAGGCGGCGCTGGCGCGGATGGAGGCGGTCAATCCGACGCTCAATGCGGTCATCCTGTCTCTGGCCGACCAGGCCCGGGCCGAGGTAGCGAAGGGCGCGCCGTCCGGGCCTCTGGGCGGGGTTCCCTGGCTGATCAAGGACATCGGCGCCCAGGTCGCCGGAACGCCGACGACCGCCGGATCGCGGCTGCTGAAGGATGTCATCGCGCCGGCCGACAGCGCCATTGTCAGCGCCTACCGGGCGGCCGGTCTGGTGATCTTCGGCAAGACCAACACCCCGGAGTTCGGGCTGGAGCCGGTGACCGAGCCGGAGCTGTTCGGCCCGACGCTGAATCCCTGGAGCCTGGACCACACCCCGGGCGGATCCTCGGGCGGGGCGTCGTCGGCCGTCGCCGGCGGCATTGTGCCCGCCGCCCATGCCAGCGACGGCGGCGGCTCGATCCGCACGCCGGCCTCCTGTTGCGGTCTGTTCGGGCTCAAGCCCTCGCGGGGCCGGACCTCCTTCGCCCCCGCCGACGAGGGCTGGGGCGGCTTCTCGATCCAGCATGCGGTGACCTGGAGCGTGCGCGACAGCGCCGCCCTGCTGGACGCGACCTGCCAGCCGGTCGACGGCGATCCCTACTGGGCGGCGCCGCCCGAGCGGCCGTTCCTGCAGGAGGTCTCTCGCGAGCCCGGCAAGCTGCGGATCGGCTTCATTCCCGGCGGGGTGGCCGGCGAGGCGATCGATCCGGAATGCGCCGCCGCGGTCGCCGCCGCCGCCCTGCTGTGCGAAGGGCTGGGCCACAGCGTCGAGGAGATCCGCCTGGACGTCGACTTCGAGGGCATGCGGGCCGCCGCCGGATCGGTCATCGCCGCCAGCATCGCCGCCACCCTGCAGGCAGAAACGGCCCGGCGCGGTCGCCCGCTTGAGAATGACGAGGTGGATATCGTCACCCACGCCATGGCCGGACGCGGGGCGCGGGTCACCGGCGCGGAATACGTCCAGGCCATGCAGACGGCCCATGCCGCCGGACGGGCGGTGGCGCGGTCGATGCAGGGCTACGATGTGCTGCTGTGCTCGACCCTGGGGTCGCCGCCGATCCGCAAGGGCAGCCTGAGGGGCGAGCCGCTGGACCTGGGCGGCTATGCCGACAGGCTGTTCGCCTTCATGACCAACACCCAGCTGTTCAACGTCACAGGCCAGCCGGCGATGAGCGTGCCGCTGGGCATGAGCAAGGCGGGTCTGCCGATCGGGGTCCAGTTCGTGGGCCGCCCGGCCGACGAGGCGACCCTGTTCCGGCTGGCGGGCCAGCTGGAGCAGGCCGCGCCCTGGGCGGGTCGCCGGCCGGCGTTCAACGGATAAAGCGTGTTCCGATTAGTGGGAACCGGTAATCGGACCAAACACGCGACGACAAAGAGTCCAGAGCAGCGCGGTTTGATTCCGTCAAAACGCGCCCTGCTCGAAACGCCGGCGAGACCGGTCAGTCCTTGGCGCGCTCGTAGTAGCTGCCGTCCTCGGTGAGGATGACGATGCGGGTGCCGACGCCGATGTAGGGCGGCACCATGACCCGGGCGCCGTTGCTGAGCGTAGCGGGCTTGTAGGAGGAGGAGGCCGTCTGGCCTTTCATCGCCGGCTCGGTATCGGTGATCTCGAAGGTAACCCGGGCCGGCAGCTCCATGGCGATCGGATTGCCTTCGTGGATCGACAGGAAGACGGTCATGCCGTCGTTCAGCCACTGGGCCTTGTCGCCGATCATCTCCTCGGTGACGACATACTGGTCGAAGGTCTCGGGGTTCATGAAGTGGAACCCTTCGCCGTCCTGATAGAGGAAGGTGTGCTCGCGTTCGTCGACGAAGGCGCGCTCGACCTGTTCGGTCGTGCGGTAGCGTTCGGACACCTTCACGCCATCGGAAATGCGGCGCATGTCCAGCTGGGTGACGGGCGTTCCCTTGCCCGGATGGATGTTGTCCACGCTGAGAACGACATAGAGCTTGCCGTCGACATCAACGACGGCGCCCTTGCGGAGCGAGCTGGCGGCGACCTTGGGCATAGTATCCTCGTGACTGCGGACGGCGCTTGGCGCTCGATTCCGTTTTGTTCGGTTGGGGCGCTCTCTATAGGGTCGCGGACGAATCCGCCAGCCTTGGGCCCATCATCGCCATGACCCTCCCCTCTCCCTGGTGGTCGCCGGACCGCCACCAGGACCGCCGGCCCTTCCTGATTGCCCGCAATCGCATCACCGCGGCGGTGCGCGGATGGTTCGGCGCGCGGGACTTTACCGAGGTCGAGGCGGCCGCCCTGCAGGTGTCGCCGGGCAACGAGGCGCATCTGCACGCCTTCGAGACCCGGGCCCTGACCACGGCGGGCGAGGCGCGGCCGATGTATCTGCACACCTCGCCGGAATTCGCCGCCAAGAAGCTGCTGGCGGCGGGGGAGACGCGGATCTTCGATCTGGCCCGGGTGTGGCGAAACCGGGAGGGCGGGCCGCTGCACAGCCCGGAGTTCACCATGCTGGAGTGGTACCGGACGGCCGAGCCCTACGAGACCCTGATGGACGACTGCGCCGCCCTGCTGGGGCTGGCGGCGGAGACGGCCGGCAATGCCGCCCTGACCTTTCGCGGCCGAAGCTGCGATCCCTGCGCCGCGCCCGAGCGGGTGACCGTCGCGGAGGCCCTGGACCGGTTCGCCGCGGTCGATCTGCTGGCGACGGTGTCGGCGACCGGAGAGACCGACCGGGACGCCCTGGCCGCGCAGGCGACGGCGCGGGGCACCCGGGTGGCGGACGACGACAGCTGGGCCGACATCTTCAGCCGGCTGCTGGTCGAGACGGTCGAGCCCAACCTTGGCGACGGCCGGGCCGCCATCCTCTGCGAATATCCGGTCAGCGAGGCGGCGCTGGCCCGGCCCAAACCGTCTGATCCGCGGGTGGCCGAGCGGTTCGAGCTCTATGTCTGCGGCGTCGAGGTGGCCAACGCCTTCGGGGAACTGACCGATCCTGTGGAACAGCGACGCCGCTTCGAGATCGAGATGGACGAGAAGGCGCGGATCTACGGCGAGCGCTATCCCGTCGACGAGGACTTTCTGGCCGCTCTGGCGCATATGCCGCCGGCCAGCGGCTGCGCCCTTGGCTTTGACCGGCTGGTGATGCTGGCGACCGGGGCCAGCCGGATCGATCAGGTGCAGTGGACGCCGGTCGCCGGCGTTTGAGCGGAACCGGGCGAAAACGCCGCTGCTGTGGACGCCGCCCTGACAGGGCGCCATATCCACCCGATGAGCGCCGACCGCACCCTCAGCAGCCTTGCCGACCTCGCAGAGGCGGGCCTGGTGTCGCCCGACCGGCGGCCGGCGCTGGAGGCCGTGGCGGCGCGCTATGCGGTGGCCATCACGCCGGGCATGGCCGAGCTGATCGACGCCGATGACCCGGCCGATCCGATCGCCGCCCAGTTCCTGCCGCAGGCCGCCGAGCTGACCACGACGCCGATCGAGCGGGCCGATCCCATCGGCGACGGCGCCCACAGCCCGGTCGCCGGCGTGGTGCATCGCTATCCGGACCGGGTGCTGCTGAAGCTGACCCACACCTGCGCCGTCTATTGCCGGTTCTGCTTCCGCCGCGAGATGGTCGGGCCGGAGGGGCATGGCAATCTGGACGCCGGCCAGCTGGACGCGGCCATGGCCTACATCGCGGGCCGCCCCGACATCTGGGAGGTGATCCTGACCGGCGGCGATCCGCTGGTGCTGTCGCCGCGCCGGCTGAGAGCGGTGATGGACCGGCTGGCGGCCATCGAGCATGTGAAGATCGTCCGTTTCCATACCCGTATTCCGGTGGTGACGCCGGAAGCGGTGACCAAGGAGCTGGTCGCCGCCCTGCGCGCGCCGAACCTGACCACCTGGGTCGCCCTGCACGCCAATCACCCCCGCGAACTGACCGCCGCCGCTCGCGCCGCCTGCGCCCGGCTGGTCGATGGCGGGGTGGCGATGGTCAGCCAGACGGTGCTGATGAAGGGGATCAACGATGATCCCGAAACGCTGGGGGCGCTGATGCGGGCCTTCGTCGAGACGCGGATCAAGCCCTACTATCTGCACCAGATGGACCTGGCCCCCGGCACCGGCCATCTGCGGACCAGCGTCGAGGATGGACAGGCGATCATGCGGGCCCTGCGCGGGGCCGTGTCAGGCCTGTGCCAGCCGACCTACATCCTCGACATCCCCGACGGCCACGGCAAGGTGCCGATCGGGCCGGGCTATCTCGCCGAGGGCGTCGTCGAGGACCCTAGCGGGCGGGTCAGGGTCTATCCGCCCAAGCCCTGAGGTCGCTCCTCCACCTCTGACTGATGACCTGACAGGTAATTGTCTGCCGTCGGCGGGCCGCGCAATGTCGGGGCAGAGAACAATCGGGAGGACGAGCAGATGACGCGTTTCTGGATGAACTGGCTGGCGGTCTGGTGCGTCGGCGTGGCGGTCTTCGGGCTTGTGCTGATCGGCGGCGCCTTTGAGGCGACCAGTGGACCGGCCCGGTTGCTGTTCACTGTTCTGAATGGCCCCGAGCCGCTGGAGCTGAACGCCCAGATGCGCTTCAGCGTCGGGCTGATGGGGGCGGTGTCCCTGGGATGGAGCATCACCCTCTGGGCGGCGATGTCGGCGGCCGCGCAAATGGGAGATCAGGGCGGGCCGATCTGGCGGCTGATCGCAATCAGCACTGTGGTCTGGTTTGTCATCGACACGCCGATCTCCATCGCAACCGGATACGGCCTGAACGCCATCCCCAACACCGTCCTGCTGATCGGACTGCTGATTCCCTTGCTGGCCAGCGGGGTCCTGCGGAAGGCCTAGCAGAGGCCGAGCTCCTCCCTTCAGGCTGGTTGAGGGGCCGCGCCGGCCGGCAGGAATCGATGGGACCAGCCTCAGTGGCGGTTGCCGCCTGTCTTCAACCCCTCATCCGGCGCTCCGCGCCACCTTCTCTCGCAAGGGGAGAAGGAAGCGGGGGTCGGTCTCAAGGCACGGTGCGGCCGGCCGCCAGTTCCTTCGCCTTCCAGTCCATGGCGTTGCGCACCCGGTTGCCGACGGCCGGGTGGTCGTAGAACAGGATTTCCTCCGGCTTGCCGGGCGTGGCGGCGCGGTATTCGATGGTCTTGACCAGGGCCTTGGACAGGCCGTCGGGCTCGCGGGCGATCCGCAGGGAATAGTTGTCGGCGTCGCTCTCGCCCAGGCGGATCAGGGTGTTGAGGACCGGGGTCCCCAGCAGGCCGATGACCACCAGCACGGCGGTGAACACCGGATAGCCGGCGGGGTCGGCGATGCCCTTGACCTGGCTGGCGCCCATCAGGCGGGCGAACAGCGGAAACAGCCGGTCGACCAGCCAGAAGGCCAGCACCAGCAGGATGCTGAGGGCGCCCAGCTGCCAGAGAATGTGGTGGCGGGCGTAGTGGCCCATCTCATGGCCGACCACGCCGCGCACCTCGGCCAGGTCGGCGCCGGCCTTGAACATGGTGTCGCTCATCGCCACCCGGGCCGAGCCGAACAGGCCCGAAACGTTGGCGGTGTAGCGGTTGGACTGCTTGGAGCCGTTGTAGACAAAGATCTTCTCGGACGGGATGCCGTTGGCTTTGGCCATTTCGACCACGGCGTCGCGCACCGGTCCGGGCGGGGCCGGGGTGTATTTGTTGAACAGCGGCTCGATGAACACCGGGCCGGCCAGCAGCATGATGGCGGCGAACACCACCGAGACGCCGGCGCCCCATATCCACCAGGTCTTCGGGGCCTTTCGCAGCAGCCAGTAGAAGACCAGCAGCATCAGGGTGCCGAACACCAGGCTCAGGCCGAAACTCATCGCCCATTCGCCGAGCCAGCCGGTCAGGGGCTGGCTGGTCAGGCCGTACTGTTTCTCGCGCCACCAGTTCTCATAGATCGACCAGGGCAGCCTGATCAGGGACATGGCCAACTGGGCGACCAGCAGGACAACCAGTCCCGACAGCCAGGGCCGCGACCGCGTGCCCTCGATGCGGCGGCGCAGGTTGCTCAGCACCTCCGAGCGCACCACCAGCCAGGCGATCGCCAGCGAGATCAGCGCGCCCCACAGCAGGAGCCAGTGGCCGCCCTGGGTATAGTGGGTCGCCCTGGCGTGGGCCTCTGGCGGCAGGGTGGCGAGATAGCGCGCCGTCTCGGCGGCGGCGTCGAACTTGGCCATGTCTGGTTCCTCCCCGGACAATATTGACGAAGGAGGCCACGGGAACCGCGGCTTGTCAGGTGAATTCGCGGACAGGGAGAGAGTGGATGCTTCTCCCCGTCATCCCGGACCCGCGCAGCGGGCTCCGGGACCCGGGGCCGCCGCGCGGGCGGTGGCGACAGCGAGTCCTGCCCCCCTGGGTCCCGGCTCTACACTGCGCTTCGGCCGGGATGACGGGCTTACCGCGCCAGCCCCAGCCGCTCGAACTGACTGGCCGGAACCTCCAGTTCGACAAGCGCCCGGGTGAGCAGCGCCGCCGCCTCTGCTTCCAGGGGCGACCCGGCGAGGTTGGTCTCTTCCCGGGGATCGGCGATCAGATCGTAGAGCCGGTGGCCGGAGGGCTTGAAGCGGGCCCAGAAGGGGATCGGATCGCCCGCCTCCCAGGTCTGGTGAATGACCGGAATGGCCGAGCCCGGCATGTGGTCGAGGAAGGCGCGGTCGTCCGGCGGCGGCAGGGCGACGTCGCGGCTGACCACATGGGTCGGCATCGTCGACCAGCGGTTGGACAGCATCGACAGCGGTCCGTTCTGACCAACGGGCCCGCGGGCGTATTTGTAGCGGTCGGTGACCAGATGCACCTCCCGGCCCCAGACCCCGGTCAGCAGCCAGTCCCGGACCGACGCCGCCTCCTCGCGCAGCACTGGCAGCAGGGAGTGGCCGTGGGTGCGGTGAGCGGCCTCGACCCCGAACAGGTCGAGCAGGGTGGCGTGGAGATCGACGGCGGTGGTCAGGGCGGCGCGTTCGCCCGGGGCGACGCCGGGGTGGCTGATCATCAGCGGGATGTGGGCCAGGGGTTGGTAGACCGGCACGCCGGGCTTTCCCCAGATGTCCTTTTCGCCCAGGTAGTGGCCGTGGTCGGTGCAGACCATGATCAGGGTGTCGTCCCACGGGCCGTGGCGGTCGACGGCGTCCAGCACCTTGCCCAGCCAGTGATCGATCATCGACAGCTTGCCGCCGTAGCTGGCGCGAAGCTGGCGGGCGTCTCGCTCGCTCAGCACCCCCTTGGCGAGGGCGCCCTGCATATAGGGCGGCCAGATCAGGTGCGGGCCTTCCCAGTCGGGATCGTATTTCGAGGCCCAGGGCTCGGGGGTGTCGAAGGGTTCGTGCGGGTCGAACTCGTCGATGAACAGCATGAAGCGGTCATGATGGCCGGCGTTGTCGTCCAGCCACTGCGCGGCGGCGGCCATGGTCCGCGGTCCGGGAAAGTCGGCCTCGCCGCGAAACCAGCCCCGGGAGTTGTCGTAGGGCATATGGCCCCGCCCCATGCGCGGGGCGCCGGCCCAGCTGGGATCGGGGCGGGTCTTCCAGGCGTCACCCTCATGGCCGCGCTCATAGGCCCAGGCGGTGAAGTCGGTGTGGTAGTTCTCGCCGCCGGTCTCGAACAGATGCGGATGGTCGCTGATCAGCTGGGTGGCGACGCCGGCCCGGCCAAGCGCGGCGGTGATCGCCTCCTCCCAGATCTCGACAGACCCCCAGGCCCGCCAGAGGAAGTCCATGGCCCCGCAGAGGATGTCGTGCCGCGCCGGCATGCAGGGCAGCGAGCCGGTGTAGTGGTTGGTGAACCGCACCGACCGGGCGGCGAAGCGATCCAGGTTGGGGGTTTCGAACTCGGTCCCGCCGTAGGCCCCAAGCATGTGCCGGTTCAGGCTGTCGAGCAGGATGACAATGGCGTTCTTCGGCGCGGTCATGGCGTTTCCTGTTTTCACAAAGGAGGCCATGACCGGGCGGCCTTGTCAGCTCTTCTTCGCCAGCGCCGCCTGGGCCGCCGCCAGACGGGCGATGGGCACGCGGAAGGGCGAACAGCTGACATAGTCGAGACCGACATCCTCGCAGAAGGCGATGGAGGCCGGGTCGCCGCCATGCTCGCCGCAGATGCCCAGCTTGACGTCCGGACGCGCCGCCCTGCCCCGCTCGGCGGCGATGCGGATCAGGTCGCCGACGCCTTCCTGGTCGAGGGTGACGAAGGGGTCGCGTTCGAAGATGCCCTTTTCGACGTAGTCGCCGAGGAACTTGCCGGCGTCGTCGCGGCTGATGCCGAAGGTGGTCTGGGTCAGGTCGTTGGTGCCGAAGCTGAAGAACTCGGCGTTCTCGGCCAGGTCCCCGGCCCGCAGGGCGGCGCGCGGCAGCTCGATCATGGTGCCGACCAGATAGGGCAGATCAAGGCCCTGTTCGCTCAGAACCGCCTTCGCCGTGCGATCGGTCAGGTCGCGGAGGAACTTCATCTCCGTGCCCTTGCCGACCAGCGGATGCATGATTTCCGGCACCGGGGCGGGCTTGCCCGATTTGGCGATCTCGCAGGCGGCCTCGATGATGGCCCGGACCTGCATCTCGTAGATTTCCGGGTAGGAGATGCCCAGGCGGCAGCCGCGATGGCCGAGCATGGGATTGCTCTCGTGCAGCTCGCGGGCCCGGCGCATCAGCTTGGCGGCGTCGAGGCCGGTGGCCTCGGCCACGGCGACCAGGTCTTCCTCGCTGTGCGGCAGGAACTCGTGCAGCGGCGGGTCGAGCAGGCGGATGGTGACCGGCAGGCCTTCCATGATGGTGAACAGCTCGACGAAGTCGGCCTTCTGGAATGGGGCGATCTTGGCCAGGGCCGTGCGGCGGCCGGCCTCGTCGTCGGCGAGGATCATCTCGCGCACGGCGGCGATGCGGTGTTCGTCGAAGAACATATGCTCGGTGCGGCACAGCCCGATGCCCTCGGCGCCGAACTGACGGGCCGTGCGGGCGTCCAGCGGGGTCTCGGCGTTGGCCCGGACCTTGAGGCGGCGGATCTTGTCGGCCCAGACCATCAGGGCGGCGAAGTCGCCAGTCAGTTCCGGTTCGATCATCTTCACCGACCCGGCCAGAACCTCGCCGGTGGAGCCGTCGATGGTGACCGTGTCGCCCTCGTTGAACACCTTGCCGCGAACCGAGAAGTTACGGTTCTTCGCATCAATGGCGATATCGCCGGCGCCGGAGACGCACGGGATGCCCCAGCCGCGAGCGACGACGGCGGCGTGGCTGGTCATGCCGCCACGGGCGGTGATGATGCCGCGGGCCGCATGCATGCCCTTGATGTCCTCAGGGCTGGTTTCGTGGCGGACGAGGATGACCGCCTCGCCGGCGGTTCCGCGACGCTCGGCGTCCTCGGAGCTGAAGACGATGGCCCCGACGGCGGCGCCGGGGCTGGCCGGCAGGCCCTTGGCGACGACGGTGCGCTCGGCGTCCGGGGCGATGGTCGGGTGCAGAAGCTGGTCCAGGGCCGACGGCTCGATGCGCGAGACGGCCTCTTCCTGGGTGATCAGGCCTTCATTGGCCATGTCGACGGCGACCTTGAGGGCGGCCTTGGCGGTGCGCTTGCCGTTGCGGGTCTGCAGCATCCACAGCCGGCCCTGCTCGACGGTGAATTCCACGTCCTGCATGTCGCGGTAGTGACGCTCGAGCGTGCCGGCGACATCGCGGAACTGGGCGAAGACTTCCGGCAGCGCCTCTTCCATCGACGGATTGCGGTCGCCCATTTCCTCACGGGCGACCTTGGTCAGGGACTGGGGCGTGCGGATGCCGGCGACGACGTCCTCGCCCTGGGCGTTGATCAGGAACTCGCCGTAGAGACGCGGGTCGCCGTTGGAGGGGTTGCGGGTGAAGGCCACGCCGGTGGCCGAGGTGTCGCCGAGATTGCCGAACACCATCGACTGGATGTTGACCGCCGTGCCCCAGCTTTCGGGGATGTCGTGCATGCGGCGGTAGAACTTGGCCCGGTCGTTCATCCAGCTCTGGAAGACGGCGCCGACAGCGCCCCACAGCTGTTCCTGCGGATCCTGCGGGAAGGGCTTGCCGTAGTCGCGCTCGACGGCGGTCTTGTATTCGGCGACGACCGCTTCCCAGTCTTTCGCCGTCAGGGCGGTGTCGACGTCGACGCCGAGGCGGTCCTTGTGATCATCGAGGATCTCCTCGAAGGCGTGGTGATCCAGGCCAAGGACGACGTTGGAATACATCTGGATGAAGCGGCGGTAGCTGTCGAAGGCGAAGCGGCGGTCGCCGGACAGTTTCGCCAACCCCTCGACCGTCTGGTCGTTGAGGCCGAGGTTGAGGACGGTGTCCATCATCCCGGGCATCGAGGCCCGGGCGCCCGAGCGCACCGACACCAGCAGCGGGTTGGCGGCGTCGCCAAAGGTCTTTTCGGTGATCTTCTCGATATGGGCCAGACCGCCGGCGACCTGTTCGGCGAGGTCGGCCGGATACTGCCGGCCGTCGGCGTAGTAGCGGTTGCAGGCCTCGGTCGAGATGGTGAATCCGGGGGGCACCGGCAGCCCCAGCGACGACATCTCGGCCAGATTGGCGCCCTTGCCGCCCAGCAGGTTCTTCATCGATGCGTCGCCCTCGGCGCCGCCGCCTCCGAAGCTGTAAACCCAGCGGTTCGTCATCAAGCCGTCCTCAAAATGCGTCGCGATTCCGAAGGCCCTTTCGGATGGGGGTCCAGATACATGGCCCGGGCGTCGGGGGGAACACCCTCACGGCCCTGTTTGATCCGCAGGCGCGGCAATTCGCGATCTATCGAAGCGGGCCAGCCAGTGTAGCGGCCCCGGCGGACCTACAAAACAGGCGGCGCCGTCCGGAATCGGCGATCGGCGGGGTGCAATCCCCGGCCCTGTTGGCTTTGGCGTGGGCCTGGGCCGTGTGGATGCAGGCCGGGGCGTAGGTCGGTGCGTGGGTCGGAGGGCGGGGTTTGTGGGTCGGGTCGTGGGCGGGGCGGGCTACGTCCAGCGCTCGCGCTCCCTCCCCTTTAAGGGGAGGGACCGACGGCGAAGCCGTCAGGGTGGGGAAGTGCGAATTGCCGCCCCGTCGATGTGCGGCCCTGACCGTTCCCCACCCGCCGAGGCTGCGCCTCGTTGTCCCTCCCCATGAAGGGGAGGGAGGGATCGGGGAATTACCCCGTCACCAGGGAGAAATCCGCCACCTTGCCCATCGCCGTCTGGACCTGTTGCAGCAGGCGCAGGCGGTTTTCGCGCTCGGCCGGGACGTCGGAATTGACCAGCACGGCGGTGAAGAAGGCGTCGACCGGTTCGCGCAGGGCGGCCAGGGCCGTCATGGCGCCGGTGAAGTCCTCGGCGGCCAGGGCGGCGTCGAGTTTCGGCTCCAGCGCCTGGAGGGCGGCGAACAGGGCGGCTTCCTCGGCCGGTTGGGAGACGGCGGAGGGGGCGCCCGCGGGGAGCGGTCCCTTTTTCTCCTCGGCCTTCAGGATGTTGGCGGCGCGGCGGTAGCCGGCCAGCAGGTTGGCGCCGTCATCGGCCTTGAGGAAGCCGTCGAGGGCTTCCACGCGGGCGACGATGCGGACGAGGTCGTCGTCGTTGAGGGCGAAGACGGCGTCGACGAGGTCGAAGCGCTTGCCCTGGTCGCGGAGGGTGACCTTCAGGCGGTCGGCGAAGAACGGCATCAGGTCATTGGCTGAGACACCGGGCACGGCGTTGAGCGCAAGGCGGTTGCCGGATTCCAGGATGATGCGGATCACGCCGAGCGCAGCGCGGCGCAGAGCAAAAGGATCTTTCGAGCCTGTCGGTTTCTCGTCGATGCTGAAGAACCCGACCAGCGTATCCAGCTTGTCCGCCAGAGCCACCGCCACGCTGAGCGGCGCCGTCGGCACAGCGTCGCCCGGGCCCTGCGGCCTGTAGTGATCGCGGATGGCGTCGGCGATGTCGGCGTCCATGCCGTCGGCCAGCGCATAGTAGCGGCCCATGACGCCCTGGAGCTCGGGAAACTCGCCGACCATCTGACTGGTCAGGTCGGCCTTGGCCAGGCGGGCGGCCTTTTCGGCGACATCGGGATCAGCGCCGACCAGCGGGGCGATCTCGCGGGCCAGGGCGGCGATGCGCTCGACCCGCTCGGCCATGGTTCCCAGCTTGGCGTGGAACGTCACGCCGTCGAGTTTCTTCAGCCAGTCCTCGAAGCCGCTCTTGCGATCCTCGTCCCAGAAGAAGCGGGCGTCGCTGAGACGGGCCGACAGAACCTTGGCGTTGCCGGCGGCAATGACCGCGCCGCCGTCGGCGGCGGCGATGTTGGCGACGACGATGAAGTGGGGGGCCAGCTTGCCGGTCGCCGGATCGCGGACGGCGAAATACTTCTGGTGGGTGCGCATCGAGGTGCGGATGACCTCGGGCGGCAGGTCGAGGAAGGCCGGATCCATGTCGCCGAGAATCGGGGTCGGCCATTCGGCGAGGCCGGCGACCTCGTCCAGCAGGCCCTCGTCCTCGACCAGTTCCAGATTGCGGGCAAAGCACAGGGTGCGGGCGCCTTCGAGGATGCGTGCCTTACGCTCCTCGGGATCAAGGACGACGTAATGGCCGGCCAGGGCCTCGTGGTATTCGTCGTAATCGCGGGCCCGGAAGACCTGGCCGCTGCCCATGAACCGGTGGCCCTGCGACAGGTCGCCGGCGGTGAGGCCCTCGAAGCTGAGCGGCACGATCTCGCGGTCGAAGACGCAGAGGATGCGCTGCAGCGGGCGGACCCAGCGCAGCTTGCCGCTGCCCCAGGTCATCGACTTGGGCCAGGGGAAGTTCCGGACCGTCTGCTCGACCAGTTCGGCGATGATCTGCGGCGTCGGGCGGCCGGCGGTCTGGATGCGGCCGAACCAGACGCCGTCGCGCTCGGACAGCTGGTCGCGGGTCAGCCCGGTCTTGCGCAGGAAGCCGTCAATGGCCTGGTCAGGCGCGCCGATGCGGGGGCCTTTCAGCTCTTCGTCGCGGTCCGCCTGGGCGATCGGCAGGCCCTCGACAACGAGGGCGAGGCGGCGCGGGCCGGCGAAGGCCTTCATGCCCTCGGAGATGAGGCCGGCGGCGGAAAGGCCGTCGCGGACCATGCGTTCGAGGTCGCGCGCGGCCTGGGCCTGCATGCGCGCGGGGATTTCTTCGGAGAAGAGTTCGAGGAGGAGTTGGGGCATTGGGGTCCAGACTTACGGACGGTGGAGCGTAATTCGGTGACAGTCACTTTTTTCAGGCCCGCTGGCCTGTCCACCCGCCGTGGGATGGAAAAAAGTGACTGTCACCGAAATACGAGTGCAGACGGCGTGGGGCGTCATCACGCCGCTTCCTGCTGCTTCAGCCACTCGCTTGCGCAGCGTTTGCACAGGTCGCGGATGCGGCCAATGTAGCTGGCGCGTTCGGCCACGGCGATGGCGCCGCGGGCGTTCATGACGTTGAACAGGTGGCTGGCCTTCAGCACATGGTCATAGGCCGGCAGGACCAGCTTCTGGCCCTGCGGCCCGACACCCTCGTCGAGGATGCGGTTCACCTGGCGCTCCATGTCCTCGAACTGGCGGCGGAGGGTGTCGACGTCGGCGACTTCGAAATTATAGGCGCTCATCTGGCGCTCGTTCTCGAGGAAGACCTCGCCGTAGCTGGTGCCCCCATTGGGTCCTTGGGGGTCGTTGAACGGCAGGTCGTAGACGTTGTCGACGCCGAAGACATACATGGCCAGGCGTTCGAGGCCGTAGGTCAGCTCACCGGCCACCGGACTGACGTCCAGGCCGCCGACCTGCTGCATGTAGGTGTATTGCGACACCTCCATGCCGTCGCACCAGACTTCCCAGCCCAGGCCCCAGGCCCCGACGGTGGGGTTTTCCCAGTCGTCCTCGACAAAGCGGATGTCGTGCAGGCGCGGGTCGAGGCCGATGGCCTCGAGGCTGCCGAGGTAGAGGTCCTGCATGTCCAGCGGATTGGGCTTCAGCAGCACCTGATACTGATAATAGTGCTGCAGCCGGTTGGGGTTCTCGCCATAGCGGCCGTCGCCCGGCCGGCGGCTGGGCTGCACATAGGCGGCGTTCCACGGCTTGGGGCCGAGCGCCCGCAGCACGGTGGCGGGGTGCAGGGTGCCGGCGCCGACCTCGACGTCGTGCGGCTGCAGGATCACGCAACCGCGCGCGCTCCAGTAGGCGTGGAGCGTCAGGATCAGGTCCTGAAATGAGGCTGGTCTGGTGGCAATCATCAGTCTTGTTCGCGGGCGCAAAAAAAGTCGGCGGACCATAGGGCCCGCCGACCCCGGCTTCAAGCGAAGCCGATCGCTGTCTTGTGACCCCGCCGATCAGGGCATGGCGGCGGGTTCCTCGGCCGGCTGTTCGGCCGGCGCGGCGGCCACGGTCTTCTCGGCGCCGGGGACCAGCACCTTGTCGATCACATGGACGATGCCGTTGGTCGCATGGATGTCGGCCTGGACCACGGTGGCGGCGCCGGCCATCAGGGCGTCGCCCCGATCATCCAGCATCAGGGTGGTGCCGCCGACGGTCTGAACGTCGCCGGTGGTGCCCTCGACCTTACTGGAGTCCAGCGAGGAGTTGACCAGGTGGCCGGCCAGCAGGCCCTGCAGCCGCGCCGGATCAGCCATCAGACCGTCCAGCTGCGCCTTGGGCAGGGCGGCGAAGGCCGCGTCGGTGGGGGCGAAGAGGGTCAGCCCCTGACGGCCCTTGAGCACGGCGGTCAGGTTGGTCGCGTCCAGCGCCTTGACGAGGATGGTGAACTGACCGGACGCCCGCAGGGTGTCGACGATGTCGCCCTTCGCCACCACCGGCGGAATGGCCGCCGGTGCGGTCGGCGCGGGGGCCGCCTTGGTCGCGGGAACCTGGGGGGCCGGCGTCGGGGCGGCGTCGGTCGGCGGGACCGGCGCGCCGGGCGGCGTGGAGGCCACCGGCGGGGTCGCCGGAACCGTCGGCTTGTCCTGCGGCTGGTCCTGCGCCCAGGCCTGGCTGCCGGCCGCGATCAGGGCGGCGGCGGACATGGCGGAGAGCAGTGCGAGTTTGGTCATGAAGCATCCTTTGTCGTCTGGGGAGAAACGGCGGTGGACGGGAAAACTCAGTTGCCGACCGGTTTGGTCTGTTTCCCGCCGTGCGAGTCAGGACCGCCAAATTCGGCGCGAACAGCAGGCGTGTCCGGCACCGGCGCATTGGAGGTCACCGTCGGATCCCCCGCCTTGAGAAGGTAGGCCTGAGCAACAGGCGTCGGAGAATCGGCCGGCAGAATAACCGGCTTAGCCGCAGTGTCATCCATGGACGTACTCTCCGGTACGGTCTGGGGGTCGACGGTCGCGTCCATCGGCGCCTCGGACGGCGGCTGGGCGACAGGCGGACCGGCGAAGGCGGCGGAACCGGCGGACAGGGCCGCGACGGACGCGGCGGCGGTCAGAAGAAGGGGAAAGCGCATGGCTACCTCAGGAGTCGGCGCCCTTTCGGGCGAGTGGGGCCCCCGACAGCGAGCAGAGCGCGCCAGAGCCAAACTCCGTTGCCGGATATCACGCGCTCGTGATCCCTTGCGCCCCGATGGCCGGGACGAAACCCACCCTGCGGACGGTTTGTCGACGCCCGCGACCCTCGCCGGGTCAGGCGCCCAAAAAACAGGCGCCCGACAGGTCCGGCGCACAGCGATCGGGCGCGCCGCTTGTTTATTGCCGATTCCTTACCAAGGCGCGCCCGGATCGGCCCGCCAGTCCCGCTAGCTTGGGCGTGACAGGACGTGTCCCGCTCGGGGTCACGACCGGTCGCCTTCATAAGAAACAGAGGGGCGTCCGTCGCAACCGGCGGGCGGAAAGAGGCGGATGAAACTGATCATAGCGGTGGTCAAACCCTTCAAGCTGGATGAGGTGCGTGAAGCCCTCGTCGCGGCTGGCGTCGAGGGGATGACCGTCTCCGAGGTGAAGGGCTACGGCCGGCAGAAGGGCCAGACCGAGATTTACCGGGGCGCCGAATACCAGGTGAACTTCGTGCCCAAGGTGAAGGTCGAGGTCGGGGTCGACGACTCGGCGGTCGGCAAGGCCGTGGAGGCCATCAAGGCCGCCGCCGCCACCGGCAAGATCGGGGACGGCAAGATCTTCGTCCTCAACCTCGAGGACGCGGTGCGCATCCGCACCGGCGAGACCGGCGCCACGGCGCTCTGATCCATCGCTCACAGGGGATAGCGACAATGAAATTCAACACACTCGGGCGGTTCGGACGGCTTGCCGCCGCCACCGCCGTCGCCGGACTGGCGCTTGCAAGCCCGGCCTTCGCACAGGACGCCGCGCCGACGCTGGATACGGGCGACACCGCCTGGATGCTGACCTCGTCCCTGCTGGTGCTGATGATGACCATTCCGGGCCTGGCGCTGTTCTACGGCGGCATGGTGCGCAAGAAGAACGTCATCGCCACCGTGGCCCAGTCCTTCGCCATCACCGCCCTGGTGACGGTGCTGTGGATGGTGATCGGCTACTCGCTCTGTTTCACCGCCCTGCCCAACGAGGCCGGCAACCAGTTCGTCGGCGGCCTTGAAAAGGTGATGCTGGCCGGCGTCGGCCTCGACAGCCTGTCGGGCACCATCCCCGAGACGGTGTTCGTCTTCTTCCAGATGACCTTCGCCATCATCACCCCGGCGCTGATCGCCGGCGCCTATGCCGAGCGGATGAAGTTCTCGGCGGTGCTGCTGTTCACCGCCCTGTGGCTGATCCTGGTCTATGCTCCGCTTTGCCACATGGTCTGGGGCGGCGGCATCCTGGCCTCCAAGGGCGTCCTCGACTTCGCCGGCGGCACGGTGGTTCACATCAACGCCGGTGTGGCCGGCCTGGTCTGCGCCCTGTTCCTGGGCAAGCGCAAAGGTCTCGGCACCGAGAACATGGCGCCGAACAACCTGGTCTTCACCATGATCGGCGCCTCGCTGCTGTGGGTCGGCTGGTTCGGCTTCAACGCCGGCTCCGCGGTCGGCTCCAACGGCCTGGCCGGCGTGGCCGCCCTCAACACCCAGGTGGCCACCGCCGCCGCGGCCCTGGCCTGGATGGTTGTCGAGTGGTTCCAGCGCAAGAAGCCCGGCATGCTGGGTCTCGCCTCCGGCGCCGTCGCCGGCCTGGTGGCGATCACCCCGGCCGCCGGCTTCGTGAACCCCACCGGGGCCCTGATCGTCGGCCTCGCGGGCGGCGTCGGCGCCTACCTGGGTTCGGTGTGGCTCAAGCGCATGCTGAGCTATGACGACAGCCTCGACGCCTTCGGCGTGCACGGCGTCGCCGGCATCATCGGCGCCCTGCTGACCGGCGTGCTGGCCGACAAGGCCATCAACTCGGCCGGTGAAGGCGCCAATATCATGACCCAGGCCTTCGGCGTCGGCGTCACCATCGTCTTCACCGGCGTCATGACCTCGATCATCCTGCTGGTGATCAAGTTCATCACCGGGCTGCGGGTGTCGGAAGAGGCCGAGACCGAGGGCCTCGACATGGCCCTGCACGGCGAAAGCCTGCACGAGTAGACGGACCGGGTTTCGGGCCCTTCTCCGGAAGGGTCCGACCTCTTCCGATCAGAATCAGCGAAGGGGACCTCGAAAGGGGTCCCCTTTTTGATGTCAAGCAAGTCCGTCATCCCGGCCGTAGCGCAACGCGCGGAGCGCCGGGACCCAGGGGTGCAGGGCGCGGGCCGGGACGCTGCGCTGGTTAGCGAGATTTGTCACGTCTGGGTCCCGGGTCGCCCTTCGGGCGCCCGGGATGACGGGTGAGTGTCTGAGGGGCGGCCTCACCCCAGCCGGCAGCGGCGGACCCACCATTTGGGGCGCATCGACTGCAGGCGTTCGGCCAGGCCCTCGGCTTCGATGTCGCCGGCGCAGAGCGCAAAGCAGGTCGCGCCTGATCCGCTCATCCGGGCCAGCAGGGTCTCGGGCTCGTCGCGCAGGGTCTCCAGCACCTCGCCGATGATCGGCGTCAGGGCCACGGCGGGCGCTTCCAGGTCATTGCGGCAGCCGGCCAGGACGGCGGCGACCTCGACGACATCCTCGAAGGCGTCCGGCAGCCAGGGCCGGTCGGCGCCGCCCGGGCAGCCGGCGGCGTCATAGGCGGCGTAGACCGGGCCGGTCGGGGAGGCGACGCCGGGATTGACCAGCACCGCGTCGAGCGGCGGCAGGGCGGGCGCCTCGAACAGCCTGTCGCCCCGGCCCTCGCCGATCACCGGCCGGGCCCAGAGACAGGCGGGGCCGTCGGAGCCGATCTGGCCGGCGATGGCGGTCAGCACCTCGTCCTGCACGGCCAGGCCCAGCGCATCGCGCAGCAGCCGCAGGGTGGCCCCGGCGTCGGCCGAACCGCCGCCCAGACCGGCGGCGACGGGCAGCTGCTTGTCGAGGATCAGGCGGAAGGGCGGCTGGGGGCCGCCGACATGGCGCATCAGGTCATGGGCGGCGCGCATCACCAGATTGTTGGGGTCGTCCCACAGGGCCAGTCCGAACGGCCCGGTGATCTCGAAGTCGAGGGCCTCGGACGGCTGCACCGCCACCACGTCGCCGACGTCGGCGAAGACCATCAGGCTGCTGACCGGATGGAAGCCGTTGGCCGCCGGCGGGCCGACATGCAGATAGAGGTTGACCTTGGCCGGCGCGAAGGCGGTCAGGGACATGGGCGGCCGTCAGCGCTGGGCGACGACGGGCTTGACCCCGGTCAGACCGTTGGCGAGCTTTTCCTCGGCCGCCGCCTTGATCTTGTCGTCCGGTTCCAGCTGCAGCACCCGGGTCCACTGGAAGCGGGCCTCGATCCGGCGTCCGACCTGCCAGTAGGCGTCGCCGAGGTGGTCGTTGATGTCGGGATCGGCCGGCTCGAGCAGGACCGCCTTTTCCAGCTTCTCCACCGCGTTGCGGTAGTCGCCCATGCGGTAGTAGGCCCAGCCGAGGCTGTCGATCATGGCGCCGCTGCGGGGATTGGCGTCGACCGCCTTCTGGACCATGGCCATGGCCTCGCCCAGCCGCTCGCCGCGGTCGATCCAGGCGTAGCCGAGGTAGTTGAGCAGTTCCGGCTCGTCCGGCGCCAGTTTCAGCGCCGCCATCATGTCGGCCTCGGCCCGGGGCCAGTCGCCGGACCGCTCCAGCGCCGCGCCGCGCATGTAGAGCAGCCGCCAGTCGACCTTGTCGCCGTCGGCGGCGATCACCCGGTCCAGCACACGGGCCGACTCCGTATAGCGCTCGTTGGCCCGCAGGACATCGGCGTAGGTGACCAGGGCGTCGCGGTCGCCGTCGGCGGCGCCCTCTTCGGCCAGTTTCAGCGCCTGGGCCTTGTCGCCGGCGGCCTGATAGGACCAGGCCAGCCGCGAGCGGGCGGTGGCGTATTCGCGGGTTCCGGCCGGCACGCGGCGATAGGCGGCGCGGGCGTTGTCGGTGTCCTGCATCCCGGTATAGACGTCGCCCAGCTCGACCCAGAGCTCGGGCCGGTCGGGATCCAGACGCTCGGCCAGGCGCAGATAGGCCAGGGCCATCGCATACTGCTTCTCGGCCGCCATGGCCGAGGCGGGGATCAGCAGGGTGCGGGCCGCGCCCTCGCGGATGGTGACCATGGCCGGGGCCTTGCGACGGCCGGCGGCGCGGGCGCGGGCGGCGGTCAGACCCGGATCGCCCGGCCGCACGGTGAGCGCCTTGTCATAGACCGCGACCGCCTCCGGACCGCGCCGACGACGTTCCAGGAAGGCGCCGTAGTCGGGGGCGAAGATGGCCGAGGCGTCGCCATAGGACATCAGCTGCTTGTAGTCGGTCTCGGCCTCGTCGTAGCGCTTGAACCGCTCCAGCAGCAGGGCCTGATTGAGCAGGCCGAAGACTTCCACCAGACGATCGCCGCGCAGGCTGGGGCGGGTCACCGCCCCGTCCATGTCGCCCGCCGCCGCCGCCGCCCAGGGGGCCAGCATCACCGAGGCCTGGCGGTAGGGAAAGCCGATGCTGCTGTCGACGAGGATGGCCTTGGCCCTGGCGCCGTCGCCGGCGACCATGTCCTCCACCGCCTGGGTCAACTGGCCCAGACGCACGACCACCAGCGGGGCCTCGCCCTGTTCCGGGGCGAGCGTCGCGGCGCGGGTCACGTCGCCGGCGAACAGGGCCGTCTGGAAGGTGCGCTGCTTGAGGGTTTCCACGTCCGCGCCGGCCGCCTCGGCCCGTTCGAAGAAGGTCGCCGCCTCCTCGTTGCGGCCATCGGCTTGGGCCGCCTGCCCCGCCAGGAACAGGCCATAGCCGGATCGGTCCTCGTCGCCCACCGGATCGAGGGCGGGACGCAAACCGGCGCTGTTGGCGTCAGGGGCTCCGGTCCCGGTGGTGGCGCAGGCCGCCAGCAGCAGGGTCGACAGGGCGGCGGAAACAAGGGCTAGGCGCTTCATGACGCCTAACTTGCCGCAATCGGTGGCGGGAGCAAGGCGGTTCACGCCGGGACGGGAATTGGCGCCCCCGGAAAACCCCGGGGACGCCGACGGCTACATGTTCGGGTAGTTCGGCCCGCCGCCGCCCTCCGGCGTGGTCCAGACGATGTTCTGCGACGGGTCCTTGATGTCGCAGGTTTTGCAGTGGACGCAGTTCTGGGCGTTGATCTGGAACTTGGGATTGTTCCCGGCGTCGTCGTAGAGCACCTCATAGACCCCCGCCGGGCAGTAGAGCCGGGCCGGTTCGCCGTATTTGGGCAGGTTGACGTCGATCGGGATCGACGGGTCCTTCAGCTTGAGGTGGGCCGGCTGGTCCTCCTCGTGGTTGGTCGCCGAGAGGAAGACGCTGGACAGCTTGTCGAAGCTGATCACGCCGTCGGGCTTGGGATAGACCTTCTGCTTGTGCTTGTCGGCCGTCTCGGTCGAGGCCGCGTCGGTCTTTTCGTGGGCGATGGTGCCGAAGAAGGAAAAGCCGCCCAGCAGGTAGTTGCACCACATGTCGAACATGCCGACGGCGCCGCCGAGGAAGGTGCCGAGTTTGGACAGCAGCGGCTTGGCGTTGCGGACCAGCTTCAGCTCTTTCGCCACCCAGCTGCCCTCATAGGCGTCCTGGTAGGCGGTCAGCTCGTCGCCCTCGCGGCCGGCCTGGAGCGCCTTGAAGGCCTCCTCGGCGGCCAGCATGCCGGTCTTCATGGCGTTATGGCTGCCCTTGATCCGGGGCACATTGACGAAGCCGGCCGAGCAACCGATCAGCACCCCGCCCGGGAAGGTCAGCTTGGGCACCGACTGGTAGCCGCCCTCGGTGATGGCGCGGGCGCCGTAGGCGATGCGCTTGCCGCCGACCAGATGCGGCTTGACCGAGGGGTGATGCTTGAACTGCTGGAACTCGTCGAAGGGCGAGAGGAAGGGGTTCTTGTAGTTCAGGTGCACGACGTAGCCGATGGCCACGTAGTTGTCCCCGAAGTGGTACATGAAGCTGCCGCCGCCGGTGTTGTTGTCCAGCGGCCAGCCGGTGGTGTGCTGGGCCAGGCCCGGCTGGTGATTCTCCGGCGGGACCTGCCAGAGTTCCTTGATGCCGATGCCGTACTTCTGCGGGCTCTTGCCCTTGGCGAGGTCGAATTTGGCGATCAGCTGCTTGGACAGCGAGCCGCGCACGCCCTCGGCGAAGAAGACGTATTTGCCGTGCAGTTCCATGCCCGGCTCGTAGGCGCCCTTCTTCTGGCCGTCCTTGCCGATGCCGACCACGCCGACGATGACGCCCTTGACCGAGCCATCCTCGCGCCAGACCAGATCGGAGGCCGCGAAGCCCGGGTAGATTTCCACGCCCAGGTTTTCGGCCTGGGTGGCCAGCCAGCGGCAGATGTTGGCCAGGGACGAGATGTAGCAGCCGTCATTGTGCATGAACGGCGGCATGGCGAACATCGGCAGGTCCAGCTCGCCCTGCGGACCCAGCACCAGGAAGCGATCCCTGGTCACCGGGGTCTCGAGCGGCGCGCCCTGCTCCTTCCAGTCGGGAATCAGTTCGTTCAGGGCCTTTGGGTCGATGACCGCGCCGGACAGGATATGGGCGCCGACCTCGGAGCCCTTCTCCAGAACCGCAACCGAAACCTCGGTTCCGGCCTCGGCCGCCATTTGCTTCAGCCGGATCGCGGCGGACAGGCCGGCCGGTCCGCCGCCGACGATGACGACGTCGTACTCCATGGCTTCCCGCTCTTCGGCGGCGGTGTCGATGTCGCTCATGGTCAGTCCCCGGTTCGATTGCCTGCCCTGCTTATCTTAAGCAGACGCAAGGGCGGTCAAGGGCGAATGGGCAGGATCGGCCCTGGCGGCCCATTATCCGGCCCTTTGCGGCGCCATCCCGCCTCTGCAAGGCCGATCGGCGGGAACGCATCTCGGGGGATGACCCGACGGCCGCGCGCCCCTATCCTGAGCGACAGATGACTCCCGCCCTTGACCGCCGCGCCGCCGAGAGCCTGCTCGCCTTCTGGGCCGAGGCGGGGATCGACGCCCTGTATGGCGAGGAGTCCTTCGATCGCCTGGCCGAGGGCGCCGAGCGGCTGAAGGCCAAGGTTCGCCCGCCAAGCCCGCCGCCGACTCCGCTTCGGACCGTACGCCCCGCCGCCGGCCCCGACATCGCCGAGGCGGTCAGCCAGGCCCGGGCCGCGGCCGCCGCCGCCGACACCCTGGAGGCCCTGGCCGAGGCCATCGCCGCCTTCGAGGGCTGTCCCCTGCGCCATGAGGGTGCGCGGCAGGCCGTGTTTTCGCGCGGCGCCGCCGACGCCCCGCTGATGATCATCGGCGAGGCCCCCGGGGCCGACGAGGACGCCCAGGGCGCGCCGTTTGTCGGCCGGGCCGGCAAGCTGCTGGACCGGATGCTGGCGGCGGCGGGGCTCGAGGGGCGGGTGTTCATCACCAACACCGTCTTCTGGCGCCCGCCCGGCAATCGCACCCCGACCCCGGCCGAACAAGCTATCTGCGCCCCCTTCCTGGAGCGGGCCATCACCCTGGTGAAGCCGCGCATGCTGCTGCTGGCGGGCGGCGCCCCGGCCAAGGCCGTGCTGAAACGGGACGAAGGCATCCTGTCGCTGCGCGGGCGCTGGTTCGAATGGAAGTCGAGTGACGGAAAACTCGACCTTCCGGCGCTGCCGACCCTGCACCCGGCCTTCCTGCTGCGACAGCCGGCGGCCAAGAAGAAGGCCTGGCTGGATCTGCTGACCCTGACCGAGAGGCTTGATCGCCAGGGACGGCCCGAATAAATCTGCACGGCTCTTGCAGGGCAGACCGCGCGGGGGGCCGCACGGGGGTAGACCAAGGCATGGCGTCAGCCGGCAATCGCGTATCCAGGATTCTTTTCGGCGTGGTCCTCGCCGTGCTGGCCCAGGTCTGGCTGGCCAGCGCGCCGGCCATGGCCGCCGACGGCCCCCTGAGCTCCGCCGACGAGGCCCGGTACCGGGCCGCCTTCTCCGCCGCCGACCGGGGCGACTTCGACGAGGCCGAGGCGGCGCTGGTCAAGGTCAGGGACCGCTCGCTGGTCGGGCATGTGATGTTCGTCAAGCTGATGCATCCGACCGCCTACAAGGCCAGCTATGACGAACTGGCCGGCTGGCTGAAGGACTACGCCGATCTTGGCGGGGCCGAGCGCATCTACGCCCTGGCCCAGAAGCGGCAACCGAAAGGCGCCCGAGAGCCCAGGGCCCCGAGTTTCCTGGCCGCGAGCCGGGCCTGGATGGCGACGGTGCAGACCAGCACCTCCGGCGACGCCAGCTTCGAGGCCCGCGACGCCTATTATTCCGGCCGGGTGGACGAGGCCTGGGTGCTGGCCCCGTCGGCGGGCGAGCCGTGGATCGCCGGGCTGGCCGGCTGGCGGCTGGGCAAGGTCGAGGAGGCGCGCCGCTTCTTCCTGCAGGTGGCCGAGGACGACAGCAACGACGACTGGTATCGGGCCGGCGCCTGGTTCTGGGCCGCTCGTTGCGCCGAGCGGCTGGGCGATACGGCCGCCGCCCGGGACTATTTCAATCACGCCGCCGCCGCGCCCTATACCTTCTATGGCCTGCTGGCGGCCCGGAAGCTGGAGATGGGCGGTCAGCGATCGGCCGGACTGAAACTGGGCCGGGCCGAGGCCCTCCCCGCCGCGGCCGCCGAGCCCGCCTCGCCCGATCCCTTGCTGTGGCGGGTCTCGACCCGCGAGGACAGCCGCGCCGCCGATCTGATCGACCGGGACCCGCGCGCCCGCCGCGCCGCCGCCCTGGTGCAGCTCGGCCGCACCGTCGAGGCCGCGCAGGAACTGCGGGTCGGCCTTGCGCTGGCCCGCAGCGAAACCGCCCAGCGCCAGTGGCAGGCTCTGATCGTGGCGCTGAACGTCCCCCTGCAGGCGGCCCCGACGCCCTCGGCCGGGCCGACCCAGACCCGCACCCGGGCCCGCCCCTATCGTCCCGAACCCTATGAGGCGCCGGAGCTCTATCCCGATGGCGGCTTCACCCTCGACCGGGCGCTGATCTATGCCCTGGTGCGGCAGGAAAGCCGGTTCAACCCTTATGCCTACAGCGCCGCCGGCGCCGTCGGCCTGATGCAGGTGCGGCCGGAGTCGGCGGCCCGGGCGGCGGGCGACGACAAGTTGCTCAACAACATCATGCCGCTGTTCGACCCGCCGGTGAATCTGCGGGTCGGCCAAGACTACATGACCTGGCTGATCGAGCGGGGGCTGGGCGGCGGCGACCAGGCCTGGGACCTGTTCCAGGTCATCGCCGCCTACAACGGCGGGGCCGGGGCGGTGCTGAAGACCCGCTCGCGCATGGACCCCGACTCCGACGCCCTGCTGTTCATCGAAAGCCTGCCGGCGCGGGAGACGCGGGATTACGTGGAGAAGGTCGCCTTCGGCTACTGGACCTATCGGCGGATGTTCGGCCGGCCGACGGCGACCCTCGATGCGGCGGTGCGCTACGAGCGGGTGATCGACATGCGGGCCGACAACTGAGCCGACCGCCAGCGGGCGAGATCAGCGCCGGTGTCGATGTCGGACAGCATCTCCAGCCGGCGAACCGGACCGCCAAGGGCCGCCTCGGTGTCGGTCAGGGTGTCGGGGCCGGACCAGCGCACGCCCGCCAGGGACACCGTCCGCGCCCGCCGCGCCGCCAGCGCCAGCAGCCAGAAGCCGCCGTCCTCCGCCGGGCCCAGCACCGCATGACCGCCCCGCGTCGCGGCGAAGGCGCGGGCGACGCGGGCGGGGGAGACATCGGGCGCGTCGGTTCCTGTCACCGCGACGGGACCGGCCGAATGGGTGCGAAGGGCGCGTTGGAGGCGCTGGCCCAGATCGCCTTGACCCTGATCCTCCAGCCGCACCGGTCCCCAGGCGGGATCGGGCGCGGCGCCGGCCAGGCGGACGATCAGCCGCCAGCGCGGGTCAGCCAGGGCGCGGATCAGCCGGCCGCTCATCTGCCGATAGAGGCGCCAGGCCTCGACAGCGCCGACGTCGCGGGCCAGCCGGGTCTTGCCGACGCCGATGGCCGGGGCGCGGGCAAAGACGATCAGGGTCGGCCTAGCCATAGCGCTCGGCGAGGCGGGCCGGATCGGCGCCGGCGAGGTAGCGGGCCAGCAGGCTCCAGTTGCCGAGGCTGCGGGCCAGATAGCCCTGTCGGCGGAATCTCTCGGCCGAGGTGAGGGCCCGGGCCTCAAGGGGACGCAGCGCGGCGCGACCCAAGCGGCGGACGAGGTCGACATCCTCGAACAGCGGCAGGGGGCGATAGCCGCCGACGGCCTGATACAGAGTTTGCGAGACGAGAAGTCCCTGATCGCCGTAGGGCAGCCCCAGAAGACCGGCGCGCAGGGCGACCCCGGCTTCCCAGAGACGGGGCCGGGCGCCGCGATCGTCGAGGGCAAAACGGAAGTAGCCGGCGAGGTCCTCGCCCCGGGCCATGTGCCCCGCGGCGGCCGTTTCCCAGTCGGGCTCCAGCCGGGTGTCGGCATGCAGGCACAGCAGCCAGTCGCCGCGCGCGGCCTCGCAGCCGGCGGCCAGCTGGCCGCCGCGCGACGGGGGCGTGGTCAGGACCCTGGCGCCGGCGTCCCCGGCGATGGCGAGGGTGGCGTCGACGGAGCCGCCATCGACGATGATCACTTCCTTGACCAACCCCTCGACCGCCGCCGGAACCAGGGCGGTCAGGGCGGCCGGCAGCCCCCGGGCGGCGTTGAGGGTGGGGATGACGACGGAGATCATGGGTCCGTTCATGACGCTTCGGTCGTGCGCTGGAAAGGGGCCGAGCCCCGATCACCGGCCGGGGCGGTGATGTTCATCTTTTGTGTGTGGATATTAACCATCGCCCGAAACATCGAGTTCTTGTTTTGTTCGCGTTCGATGATAGAGTCCGACGCGTGTCCCCCCTCCCGAGCCAGACCAAGGGCCGCGGCGCCCGCAGCAACGAGACCAGTCGTTTCCTGACACTGCAGCGGGAGGCGTTCGACGACGGCTGGACCGGCGACGACGCCCTGCCGAGGCGGCTGAACACAAGCCTCGAACCCGACCACGCCAAGTCCATCATCGCCAGCAACGACAGCCCTGACATCGGCTTCAACCGCTCGATCAATCCCTATCGCGGCTGCGAGCACGGCTGCATCTATTGCTATGCCCGCCCGGCCCACGCCTATCTGGGCCTGTCGCCGGGGCTGGATTTCGAGAGCCGGCTGTTCTTCAAGCCGCACGCCCATGAATTGCTGGCGAAAGAGCTGTCGCGCAAGCGATACGCGCCGCAGGTGATCCATATCGGCGGCGACACCGATCCCTATCAGCCGGCCGAGCGGCGGGCGCGGGTGACGCGGCGGGTGATCGAGACCCTGTATCGCTTCAAGCACCCTTTCACCCTGATCACCAAGTCGGCGCTGGTGCAGCGCGACCTCGACATCCTGGGGCCGGCGGCGGCGGAAGGTCTGTGCCGGGTGGCGGTGTCGATCACCACCCTCGACCGCAAGCTGGCCCGCAGCATGGAGCCCCGGGCGGCGACGCCGGGGCGGCGGCTGGAGACGGTGAAGGCCCTCAGCGCCGCCGGCGTGCCGACCGCGGTGATGGTGGCGCCGGTGATCCCGGGGCTGAACGACCATGAGCTGGAGGCGGTGCTGGAGGCCTCGGCGCAGGCCGGGGCGACCTCGGCCGGCTATGTGGTGATCCGGCTGCCCCGCGAGATCGCCAGCCTGTTCCAGCAATGGCTGATCTCGGACCAGCCCGGTCGGGCGGCGAAGGTGATGTCGCTGATCCGCCAGATGCGCGGCGGCGCCGACTACAGCGCCAACTGGGGCGAGCGGCAGAGGGGCGAGGGCCCGATCGCCGAACTGATCGCCAGCCGCTTCACCGCCGCCAGACGGCGGTTCGGGCTGGACGGCGAGATGCCGCCGATGGCGCTGGACCTGTTTCGGGTTCCGCCCAGGGCCGGCGACCAGATGGACCTGTTCGGAGAGGGCCGGACGGTCGCGCCGCTGCCGGACGTTTCGGCGCGGCGGGGGGAGACGGCCAATCCGGTGCATGCGCCTTTGCCGGTGGGGACCGATCCGTCATCCCGGAAGACCGCGAAGCGGGCTATCCGGGACCGAGAGATGACCGGGATGGATGTCGAAGGCGGCTTGGCAGCCGGCGGGCTGCACCCCCTGGGTCCCGGGTCGCCCTTCGGTCGCCCGGGATGACGGTGAGACGTCAGCGCGAAAACACCCCGACCATCTCGACGTGGGGGGACCAGAGGAACTGGTCGACGGGGAGGACGCGGTCGAGCCTGAAGCCGGCGTCGACCAGCACCTTGGCGTCGCGGGCGAAGGTGGTCGGGTTGCAGGAGACGCCGACCACGCGGCCGGCCTTTGAGCGGCCGATCTCGCCGGCCTGCTCCAGGGCGCCGGCGCGGGGCGGGTCGAAGACCACCGCCTCGATCTTGGCCAGTTCGCGGGCCAGCACCGGGCGGCGGGTCAGGTCGCGGGCCTCGGCGGTGATGGCCTTGAGGCCGGGCGAGGCGCCGGCGGCGGCTTTCAGGGCGGCGACGGCCGGGGCGGCGGAGTCGGCGGCCAGGACGGTTCCGACCTGGGCCAGACGGAAGGTGAAGGTGCCGACGCCGCAGTAGAGGTCTGCGATGCGGGACGCGCCCTCGACGGCCTCGACGGCAAAGCGGGCCATGGCCTCCTCGGCCTGGGGCACGGCCTGGAGGAAGGAGCCGGGCGGCAGGGCGACATGGGCAGGACCCAGGGTGACCACCGCCTGACGGGCCCCGTAGAGCACTTCTCCGGCCAGGGTGACGCGGGCGAAGTCTCCGGCCTGGGCGGCCTCGGCGGCGCGGACCCGGGCGTCGGCGGAGAGGCCGCCGCTCCTGGCCTCGACCCCGGTGACGTCGATGTCGAGCCCGGTGCGGGTGACGGTGATGTGCAGGGTCGGGGCGGACTTGGGATGTTCAAGGAAGGGCCGCGCCAGCAGGCGCAAAGCCGGCAGGGCGGCGACCAGCCGCGGATCGGCGATGGCGCAGACCTCGATGGGGGTGAGCTTCCATGAGCGGCGGGCCTTGAAGCCGACCACGGCGCCGCCCTTGACCGCCCGGGCGTGCAGCGCCAGGCGGCGACGCGAAGCGGGCGGCGAGGCGAAGGTCGCAAGCACCTCGGTCTCAAGCCCCTCCCGCGACAGGGCCTCGATGACCCGCTCGCGCTTCCAGGCCAGATAGGGCGCCGCCGACCAGTGCTGCAGGGCGCAGCCGCCGCATTCGCCGAAATGCGGACAGGGGGGCGAGACCCGGTCGGGACTGGCGGACAGCAGCTCCCGGAGGTCGCCGCGACCGCCGTCGATCTCGGCGCGAACCCGCTCTCCGGGAAGGGTCAGGGGCACGAACAGGCCGCCCTCGCCGATGCCGTCGCCCTGGGCGCCGATGCGTGTGATGTCGATGTCGCGGGTCACGGTGAGGCTCTCTGCACGGGGGAACCCGTCGGGCCGCTAGCTGTTATGGCCCTGAGCGCCGCGACGCAAGCCACAGGCGCCCGACAACAGCGATGACCGTCCCCTCCCCCACGCCGGTCATCACCCACGATCACGCCGCCCGGCCCGCGACCGATTTGCGGACGGACCGCGTCGCAGAGAAAGGCAAATGCCATGCGCAAGATCACGACCCTGGCGGTGTGCGCCGCGATGTCGCTGCCCGTTTTCACCGCGCCCACCCTCGCCAGCGCCCAGCAGTACCGCGACTACGGACGCGGCCAGCCGTGCGCGGTGCAGAAGAAACAGGCCAAGAAGGAAGGGGCCATCGCCGGCGCCATCATCGGCGGCGTCCTCGGCGCCGCGGTGGCCGGTGACGACGACCGCGGCAAGGGCGCCCTGGTCGGCGGCACCGTCGGCGCCTTCGCCGGCCGCGAGGTCGGCCGCAAGAACGTCCGCTGCGCCAGCTATCCCGCCCGGGTCAGCTACCGCCGCGAGAACTGCCGCTGGGTGCAGGAATATCGCGGCGGCCGCTGGCACGGTTTCGAGGTCTGCCGCGACCGTCGCGGCGTGTGGCGTCCGAGCGGTCGTCACTGATCGCGGCGCCCTGGATCGCGGCGTCTGACGCCTGATAAAATGGAACGGGCCCCGGAGTGATCCGGGGCCCGTTTTGTCTGATCCGCGCGTCCCGAAGGATCAGGGGGCGGCGGGCTTTGGCTTGGCCCGGGCGGCGCCGGCCTTGAAACCGGGCTTCATGAACTTGACCAGCACCCGCTGACCGACCAGCAGCGGCGCATTGTCGGCCGAGACCACAACCTCGACCACGCGCTCGTCGCTGCGCTGCGAGGGATCGTCGGAGGCCAGCTTGCGGGCCCCGAACACCCCGGCCTTGCGCAGGACCTTGCCGACATAGAGCTTGGAGGGGTCGAATTCCGGCTGGATCTCGACCTCCTGGCCCTCGTGAACGTTGGGAATGTCGGATTCGACGATCTCGGCGCGGACGATCCGGGCGGTGTCCGGCTCGAGGTCGAACATGGTCGAGACGTTCAGGGTCGAGGCGCCGGAGCCGGGGTTGGCGTAGCGGCGGGCGATGCGGCCATCGACCGGCGCCCGGATGATGGTCAGCTCAAGCGCATACTGGGCTTCGGCCAGGGCCGCGCGGCTGGTGGCGATGGTGGCGCGCTGGGCGTTGATCTGGGCCTCCCAGTCGCGGATCTCGTCCTGCTGCTGATCGAGCTTCTGGCGGGCCACGAAGTTGCTGGCCGACAATTCCTGGAGCCGCTTGTACTCCCGGCGGGCGGCGTTGAGCTTGACCTGCATGACGCCGATCTGGGATTCGGCCTGGGCCACCTGGGCGCGGGACCGGGCGACGGCCAGGCGGGCCTCGTCATCTTCCTGGCGCGCCAGGATCTGGCCGGCGACGACCTTGTCGCCCTCCTCGACATAGACGGCCTTGACGACCCCGCCGCGGCGGGCGGCGACCTGGATGATGCCGCCCTCGACGTCGGCCTTGCCGTTGCCGATGGCCGCGAAGGGACTGGCCGGGATCAGCTTGGCGGCGGCGGCCGTCTGCTTCTGTTTGGCCGCGCCCTGGCTCTTCATGAAGAAGAACCCGCCGATCAGCAGGACGGCCAGGATGGTGATGATCCAGAACCAGCGGCTACGCAAAAAGCCAGGCATCGTGTTCGTCCCTTTGGAATTCAGTGCGAGAGGGGGGCGGGATTGGCGTCAGGCGTGCGGCGCACGTCGTCCAGAATCTTGCCGTCCTCGATGTGGATCACCCGGTCGGCATAGGCCTCCAGGCGGGGGTCGTGGGTGACGCAGATCACGGCCGCGCCATGCTCTGTGGCGGCCCGGCGAAGCAGGCCGATGACCACCTGGCCGCTCTTGCCGTCGAGGGCCGAGGTCGGCTCGTCGGCGAAGATAAGGTCGGGATTCTTGGCCAGGGCGCGGGCGATGGCTACCCGCTGCTTCTCGCCGCCGGACAGTTCGGCCGGCCGCTGGTTGATCTTCGGCGTCAGACCCACCTCGTCGAGGGAGGCCAGGGCGCGGCGTTCGGTCTCGGCGCTGGAAACGCCCTGATACTTCAGGGCGGTCATCACCTGCTGCTTGGCGGTCAGGGCCGGAAACAGGTTGAAACCCTGGAAGATGAAGCCGCAGTGGTCGAGCCGGAACCGGTCGATCCGCCCGGACGACATCTTCCAGAGGTCGCGGGCCTCCAGCGCCGCGACCTTGCCCTCATCGGGCTTGAGCAGGCCGGACAGGGCCGCCACCAGGGTCGACTTGCCCGAGCCCGACGGGCCCATGACCATGGTCACGTCGCCATGACGGGCGTCGAAGTCGATGCCCTTGAGCACCTCGACATAGGTCTTGCCGGTCTTGAACCGCTTGACGAGGCCCTTGGCCGTCAGGGCGACGTCGCCGATGCGGTGGCCGTTGGTGGTGGGAGCGCTCATCGCAGCAGGTCCGCGGGTTGGCTGTTCTTGAGGACGCCGAGGGACAGCAGACCGGCCAGCATGGCGATGATCAGCAGGAAGGTGGCGACGGTCAGCACGATCGACAGCGGGAAGGCCAGCACCATGCTCGGCGCCAGGACCTTGACCACCAGGGTGACCAGGGCGGTGAAGCCCAGGGACAGGCCGATGCCGACCACACCGACCCAGAAGCTCAGCTCAAGGACGATGATCCGCAGGCTGCCCATCGAGACGCCCAGCGCCCGGAGGGAGGCGAACTCCTTGATGTTGGCCATGATGGCGCCGCGCAGGGTCTGCCAGGTGATGACCACCCCGATGAAGCCGGAGATGATCACCGCCACGATGACGATGATGGCGATGAAGCTTTCCTTGAACAGCGAGCCCTGGTTGGCCTTGGCCAGCTGGGGCCGGGTCCAGGCCTTGAATTTTCCCTCGCCCATCTTGTTGAGCTGTGCGGCGACGATTTCCGCCCGTGAGGGGTCTGCGAGCTTGACCATCAGCGGCCCGACCCGGGTGCCGTTGTCGGCCTCGCCGAGCATGCTGAGGGTGTCGCGGGAGACCACCAGGGTCGGCTGCATCATGTTGGGATAGCCGGTGGTGACGACGCCGATGGTGACCGTCTTGCCGTTGTAGATGGCCTGGTCTCCGAGCTTGACGCCGAGGGTCTTGAGGGCGGTCTCGTCGACGGCGACGGCATAGGGCTGGCGCAGCGCCTCGACCATGGCGTCGGTGTAGTCGGTCGGCACGGTCACCGCGCCCGGAACCGCGTCGATCACGGTGAGCCGGACAAATTCCATCTTGTTGTTCTTGGGGGCCTTGGTGGGATCGGTCGGACCGTCCTTGCTCGGCTGGGCGATGTTCTGGAAGCGGCCGCCGGAGCCGTCGAGCGGCGCGACCTGGGTCACTTCCGGATGGCTGAGCACCAGCGGCATCAGCCGCCGCGGCAAGCCGGAGGGGCCGCCGTTGAACAGGGCCGTGGCGCCCGGGCCCAGGACCATGATGTCGGCGCGGGCGCGGTCGATCTGGGCGGTGAATCCCTTGCCGATGCCGATGAACATGCCGATGAAGAACAGCACCAGCAGACCGGAACAGGCCAGGGCGATCACCGCGGCCATGTAGCGGCGCCATTCGTAGATCAATGTGGCCAATGCGAGCGACATAAACGCGGACAACCTTCCCAAACCTGCGGTCTTCGTATGGACGGAAGCATCGCCCCCCTCCAAGTTAAATCGGGGTAAGGGCGGGTGCGGTTTCTGGCCAAACAGGCTGAATGCGCGCTATGCCCGCGCCTGCGGGCAATTTCCTGCCGCCATATTCTCGTATGAAAGAGCTTTCATGACCCGAATTGCGTTGCTGGCCGGCATTGCCACCACCTCCCTCTGCGCCGCCGGCGCGGCCTCTCCCGCCCTTGCCGACGAGGGCATGTGGACCTTCGACAACCTGCCCACCGCCCAGATCAAGGCCGACTACGGCGTCGACCTGGACGCCAAGTGGCTGGATCACGTGCGGCTTTCGGCGGTGCGCCTGTCGGGCTGCTCGGCCTCGTTCGTGTCGCCGGACGGACTGATCCTGACCAACAACCACTGTGTCGTCGGCTGCACCGGCAACCTCTCCTCGGGCGGCAAGGTCGACTATGTGAAGCAGGGCTTCCGCAGCAAGGTGCGGGAGGAAGAGCTGAAATGCGCCGGCCAGACCGCCGAGGTGCTGCTGTCGATCACCGACGTCACCGACCAGATCCGCACCGCCAGCGCCGGCAAGAGCGGCGAGGACTTCATCAAGGCCCGGGATGGAGCGATGAGCGCCGCCGAGGCCGACATCTGCGGCAAGGCCACGAACCTGCGCTGCCAGGCCATCCCCTTCTATCGGGGCGGCGAATACAAGGTCTACAAGTTCCAGCGCTACACCGACGTGCGGCTGGTGTTCGCGCCGGAGTTCGACATCGCCTTCTTCGGCGGCGACCCCGACAATTTCAACTTCCCCCGCTACGATCTGGATTCGGCCTTCCTGCGCGCCTACGAGAACGGCAAGCCGGTGAAGACCAAGAACTTCCTCAAGTGGAACCCCAACGCGCCGAAGGAAGGCGACGTCACCTTCGTGGTCGGCAACCCCGGATCGACCCAGCGGCTGCTGACCGTCTCGCAGCTGGAGACCCTGCGGGACGTTTCCATTCCGGTCGGCCAGCTGCAGCGCAGCGAGTATCGCGGCCGGCTGATCCAGTACGGCAAGACCGGCGACGAGGCCCGGCGCCTGGCCGGCGACGCCCTGTTCGGCACCGAGAACAGCTTCAAGGTCTACTACGGTCGCCAGCTGACCCTGAACGATCAGGCCTTCATGAACACCAAGCGGGCCCAGGAGGCCGAGCTGCGGGCCAAGGTGGCGGCCGACCCGGCGCTGGCGGCGAAGATCGGCGACCCCTGGGCGGAGATCGAAAAGGCCCAGACCGCCTATGCCGACAACTATCTGGTCTATCGCCAGCTCGAGGCGGAGTCCGGCGGCGGATCGCGCCTCTACAACTGGGCTGAAACCCTGGTGCGGGCGGCCAAGGAGCGGGCCAAGCCGGAGGCCGAGCGCTCGGCCGCCTACAGCCCCTCGCGCCTGGCCCGGATGGAGCGCGGCCTGCAGACCGAAACCCCGGTCGAACTGCCGATCGAGAAGATCCGCTTCGAGCACTGGCTGCTGAAGACCCGCGAATATCTCAGCCCCGACCATCCGGCGGTGAAGGTCCTGCTGGGCAAGGACAGCCCCGAAGGCCTGACCGAAAAGGCGGTGAACGGCTCGAAGCTCGGCGATCCGGCGGTGCGCAAGGCGTTGTGGGACGGCGGGCTGGAGGCGATCGAGGCCTCGGACGACCCGATGATCCAGCTTGCGCTGCGGGCCGATCCCCAGGCCCAGGCGATCAGGAAGATCTGGGAGGCCGAGGTCGAGGCCCCGGTCGACGCCGCCGCCGAGCGGATCGCCCAGGCCCGGTTCGCCGTCTATGGCCAGAGCGTCTATCCGGACGCGACCTTCTCGCTGCGCCTGTCCTACGGCAAGGTGGCCGGCTGGACCTATCGCGGAACCACCATCCCGGCCTTCACCCGCATCGGCGGGACATGGGACCGGGCCACCGGCGAAGCGCCCTTCGCCCTGCCGCAAAGCTGGGTCGACAAGAAGGACGCCCTGAACCCGGAGACGGTGTTCGACTTCACCACCACCAACGACATCATCGGCGGCAATTCGGGCTCGCCGGTGATCGACGCCAAGGGCCAGGTGATCGGGGCTGCCTTCGACGGCAACATCCACAGCCTGGGGGGCGCCTATGGCTATGACGGCAGCGTCAACCGCACCGTCGTGGTCTCCACCGCCGCCATCACCGAAGCCCTGACCAAGGTCTACGGGATGGACAACCTGGTGAAGGAACTGACCGGCAAGTAGCCGGAGCGATCGTCCGGGGCCGCCGCCGCAGGATCAGGCGGCGGCCCCGGATTTTTCATTGCCGCGCCCCGATCCGCCCTCTACCCCTCGCCCCATGACCCTCAGCGCCGACCGTCTCGCCGAACTCGACGCCTTTCTGATCGAGCTCAATCGCGCCTCCGCGGCGGCCATCCTGCCGCTGTTCCGCGCCGACCACGGGCTGGAGGACAAGGGCCTGGCCGGACCGCCGGGGGCGGTCTTCGATCCGGTGACCGAAGCCGACAAGGGCGCCGAGCGGGCGATCCGCAAGCTGATCAACGACCGCTATCCCGACCACGGCATCATCGGCGAGGAATACGGCGAGGAGCGCGCCGACGCCGAGTTCGTCTGGGTGCTGGACCCGGTCGACGGCACCCGGGCCTTCATCGCCGGCCTGCCGCTGTGGACCACCCTGATCGGCCTGCGCCATCAGGGCCGGCCGGTGCTGGGCTCGATCGGCCAGCCCTATATCGGCGAGCTCTATATCGGCCATGCCGGCGGCTCGCGACTGCTGAGCCGGGGGCGGGAGACGCCGCTGAAGGTGCGGCCCTGCCCCAGGCTGACGCAGGCCATCATCTGCACCACCGACCCGGCGATCCTGACCGGCTCGGAGCTGGGCTCCTGGACCCAGGTTCACGCGACCGCGCGGCTGGCCCGGCTGGGCCTGGACGCCTACGGCTACGCCATGGTGGCCATGGGCAAGATCGATCTGGCGCTCGACACGGGCCTGAAGGTCTGGGACGTCGAGGCGGTGATCCCGGTGATCGAGGGCGCCGGCGGCGTCGTCACCCAGTGGGACGGCAGCCCGGCCCGCACCGACGGCGGCCAGTTCGCCTTTGCCGGCGACCGGGCCTGTCTTGAAGAGGCCCTGGTGACCCTGAAGCGGTCGGCGCTTTAGGGCACGACCTCCGCAGCCAGGGTGTCGAAGGCCGCCCAGACCCGGGCGCGGATGTCGTCGGTTTCCTGGAACAGCTCGTGGCGGGCGCCCGGGACCTCGGTCCAGCTGCCCTGGGGCATGCGGGCGACGACGGCGCGCTGATCGGCGTTGTCGACCAGCGCCTCCTCGGCCGCGCCCAGCACCACCACCGGAATGGAGATCGCCGCCACGCCCGGGGCCGTCTTGAGCCAGGCCGAGGCGGTGAAGGCGAAGTCGAGCCAGGCCCAGGTGCCGGCGCCGAGGGCCAGGTCGGGGCAGGCCTTCACCTGGGCGATGTTGCGGGCGTAACGGACCGGGTCGTGGGTCAGGACATTGCCCTCGAAGGGGCCGCCGTGCGGGTCGCCAGGCTGACCCAGGATGTAGTCGTCGCCCTTGAGCCGGGCCATCACCCAGGCCAGGGCGCGGGCGGCGGCCTTGGGCCGGCCGGGGGTCTGCAAGCCCAGCATCGGCGCCGACAGGAAGGCGCCGGCGAAGCGGTCGGCCTCGCCATGGGCCAAGGCCAGGGTGGTCAGGCAGCCGCCCATCGAATGACCCAGCGCGATCCAAGGCCCGGGCAGGCGGCTTTCGAAATGCGCCAGCAGGGCGTGATAATCGGCGACGAAATCCGCAAAGCCCAGGGCATGGCCCTTGAGCCGGTCGGGCAGCAGGCGATGCGACAGCCCCTGCCCCCGCCAATCATGGACCAGCACGACGAAGCCGCGCGCCTGAAGCTCGCCGACGACCTCATAGTACTTCTCGATCGGCTCGGTGCGACCGGGGCTGACGACGACCGAACCCCGCGCCTCGCCCGGCGGCTGGAACAGGGCGGCGCGCAGGCGGGCGCCGTCCGCGCCGCGGAACCATTCGGCGGCGCCGGCGGCGGGGACGGGCGCTTGCGGAATGTCGAGGAGCGGCGCGGCGAGGGTCATTTCGGACGTCCGGAGAGAAGGATGGCGGAGGGGGCGCGGGCCAGTTTCACGGAGACCGCCGAGGCCATCTGGCCCGGATCGAAGGCGGGCGAGCCCTGCATCATCGGCAACGGGGTGGCGGCGCCCTGGGCGGTGACGGCGGTTCCCGAACCGGCGCCGACCAGGATGACGCGGCGGATCTTGGGCGCGGCGAACCCGAGCAGCCCGGCCTTGGCCTTGATCGCCGCGTCGCACTGGTTGACCGCCCGGGCCAGGTCGGCGGCGGCAAGGGTTGCGGCGGGGGCGACCCGGGCGACCATTTCGAGGTTGAGCGCCACCTTGGTCCCGTCCGGCTTGGCCAGTTCGACCATGGCCTTTGACTTGTAGTCCGCCAGGGTCGGCAGGCGCAGGACCCGGCCGTCGGCTCCGACGGGCAGCGGCGTTCGCGCGCCGCCCGGTCCCAGCAGGGTCAGTTGCACGCCGGTCGCCGGCTTGCCGTCGCGGCGCAGGGCGTAGGCCATTGCGAAGTGGGTGCGCTGGGCCGGGGGCAACTCGAGATACATGTCGAGATAGGGGAAGATCTTCGACACCTCGACGGTCCGGATCTCGGCCCGTGCGACGCCGGCGAAGGCGGCCGGGAGGAGACTGGCCAGGCCAAGCATGGCGGCGCGGCGACTATGGATCATTGCGACAGTCCTTATCGAAATCGCGCCGCCCCCGGCTGTTCCGGCCCAGAAAAGCAGAACGGCGCGGAAGGGTCACCCCCTCCGCGCCGTCCGTCATCTTTGACTGCCTGAAAGGCTAGGCCATCTTCGAGAAGAGGGCGCCCATCTTCGGCTGCAGGCTCATCGCCAGGCCCATGTCGGACAGCTTCAGACGGCCGCTCATGAAGGCCATGGTGGCGTCCAGCTTGCCGGCGCCCATGTCTTCCAGGTCCGCCTTGGACATGGTCATGGTCAGGTCGGCGGGCTTGTCTTCGTTGGTGACTTCGCCGCCGTCGATGTGGATGAATCCGTCGCCCTTCAGATCGAACTTCAGGGACTTGCCGAGGCCGGAGTCGTCGCCGACGGCCGCCTTCACGCGATCAGTAATTTCTTGCAACGTAGCCATGACGTCTCTCCCATTTGGCCTGGAACATCGGGATAGCTTGGCCTGAGGCGGCGGGCAAGCGAACAGCGGTTCGCGGCGTCAAAAAAGTGACGGGGGCGACACTTTCGCCCTGAGGTTGCCCCTCGCGTCAACCCGCCTAGCCGAAGACCACGCCGGAATGCTTGGGCCCGGCAAATTCCATGCGCCAGGGGGTGCGGGCGAACCGCAGGCGGGTCGCGCCGGACATGGCGTCCGGATTGAACGCCGGGGAGCCCTTGAACAGCGGCAGGGGCGCGGTGGCGCCGCCGGCCATGATCGCCGTGCCGGACCCGGCGCCCGGGAAGGCCATCTGCACCATCTTGGGGGCCACCAGGCCGAATCGTCCCGCCGCCTTCTTGACGATCGCATTGGCCTCATCGATGCCGTCGGCCACCTGACGGGCGTCCATTTCCAGCGCGGGGCGGACCCCCCAGACCAGGCCGATCCGCACCGAGAAGCCGGATTTGTCCTCGCCCTCGAAGACCATCTTCGACTTTTCGACCAGCTGGCGCAGGGTCGGCTCACGCTCGAAGCGGCCATCGGCGGCGATCGGCACGTCGGTGCGGGTGCCGTCCTTGTCGATGATCCAGGCCTTCACCCCCCGCGGGGGCTTGCCGTTCTGGGTCAGGTAGAAGGAGACCTTCACGATCGACCGCTCGCTGGGCGACATGCGCAGGAAGTTGTCCAGAAACACAAAGACGCGGGAGACGTCGGTTTCCCGTTGCGCCGCCGCCGCCGGCCCGGCCAGCAGAGGAATGGTCGCCAGAGGCGCAAACAACAGAACGCGGCGACTGACGGTCATTTGGGCTTCACCAGTTTCAGGGTCATGCGGTCACTCTCACCGATCGCATCATACTTGGAATGATCAAAACCTTCCTGTGGCGGTTGGCCACGGGGGGCGGACAGCCGGGTCGGCGGCAGGGTCCAGACGCCGAACGGGTGCTTCTTGTCGTCTTTCGGGTTGGCGTTGATCTCACTGTCGGCGACAAGCAAGAAGCCTGCCTCCTTGGCCAGCTGGACCGCATAGTCCTGCTGCACATAGCCGTCGGCCGCCAGCGGGTCCTGCACCGCGCCGGGCACGCCGCGATGTTCGACCACCCCCAGAACCCCGCCCGGCTTGAGGGCGGCGAAGGCGTCCTTGAAGGCCTTGTCGGCGATGCCGGCGGCCATCCAGTTGTGCAGATTGCGCAGGAACAGGACCAGATCGGCCGAGCCGGCGGGCGCCACCGGGCCGCTGGTCGGCCCAAAAGCGGTCACCTCGACGTCGCCGTAGATCTTTTTGTTGTCGCTGAGCTTGCGCTTGTAGGCCTCGACCACCTCGGCCACCTGCGGATCGGTCGGCTCGAGATTGGCGACGTAGAGCTTGCCCTTGGTCGCGTCGAGGAAGGGGGCGAGGATGTCGGTGTACCAGCCGGCGCCCGGCCAGAACTCGACCACCGTCATGCCCGGCTGCAGCCCCCAGAAGGTCAGGGTCTCGACCGGATGGCGCCAGACATCGCGGGCGCGGTCGGCGGGCAGGCGCCAGGGACCGGCGACGGCCTTTTCAATGGTGTCGATCTTGTTGGCGGCGGGGGCCGGCTTGGCGTCGGCCTTCGGCTTGTCCTTGGGGCCGCATCCGGCCAGCAGGAGCCCGGCTCCCGCGCCCAGAAGCAGGCTGCGTCGCGAAGCCGATCGAAGGTCCGAAATCATCACATCAAGCACCAAGGACGCCCCCACGGCCCACGGCCGCAAGCCCATACTCCGGCCCGCCCGCCGCGTCAAAAATCAGCCGCCTCATGAGGGTTTCACAAAACGCAGCGTCATCCGATCGCTTTCGCCTATGGCGTCATAGGCGGCCCGATCATAGCCCTTCGGCGGGGTCTCGCCGGCGGCCGGCGCGCGACGCACCGGCGGCAGGGTCCAGACGCCGTAGGGGTGGGTCTTGTTGTCCCTGGGGTTGGCGTTGATCTCGGAGCGGCCGTCCAGCCTGAAGCCCGCCCGGGCGGCCGCGGCGATCACGAAATCGGTCGACATGTAGCCGGTCGGGGCCCCGGGCGCCTGCGGCAGGGGATCCGACCGATGCTCCTCGACGGCCAGCAGGCCGCCGGGCTTCAACACCGCGAAGACATCCGCCATCACCTTGTCGAGGTGACCCTTGGGTTCCAGCCAGTTGTGAATGTTGCGGGCGGTGAGCACCAGATCGACCGAACCGGGCGGCCCCAGCGGCGCCGAGCGCGGGCCGAAGTCGAGATAACGGATGTCGCCAAAGACCGTCCGGTCGGCATACCGGGCCTCGAAGGCCGCCCTCGCCTTGCGACCGCGATCGGACACCGAGGCGTCGGCCAGATCGGTGACGCCGACGCCGAAGACGCCGCCGGTCATCCGGGCATAGGGCGCGAGGATCTCGGTCCAGTATCCGGTTCCCGGCGACAGCTCGATCATCGACAGGCCGGGCTTCAACCCCCAGAACAGCAGACTCTCATAGGGGTGACGCTGGTCGTCGCGGGCCTGGTGAGACGCTGCCCGCTGGGAGCCTGCAAGCACGTCCCGAAGAACCGCGTCTCCGGCATCGGCGGCCGAAGCGCCGGCGCTCAGGGCGAGGGCGGAGCCCATCAGCAGTACGGCGCGCCTGGAAATCATTCGGCCCTCGGTGGCAGTGTGCGGGAGGCCGCACCCTAGCCGCGCCAGACGGGCGATGTAACCCTCATAGGGCGCCCCTTGACATCAAAATCCCCGCTCACCACCTGCTTGATCGAAGGCGCCGCAAACGGGCCTTCCGGGTTCCAGACGAGGCCGAAACGGGTCGTCGCCGAGCCTGCCAAAACGCAACCTTGCTTAAGCAAAGAGGGATGTGACTATCATGCGTACGATCGACTTTTCGCCCCTGTACCGTTCCGCCGTCGGCTTTGATCGCCTGGCCTCGCTGCTCGATTCGGCGGCCGCCCAGGACAGCCAGGCGGGCTACCCCCCCTACAACATCGAGCGCGTCGGCGATGACGCCTACCGTATCGAGATCGCGGTGGCCGGCTTCCGCCCCGATGAACTGACCATCGAGGTCAAGGAAAGCCTGCTGACCGTCACCGGGCGCAAAGCGGCCAATGACGACAGCCGCAAGTTCCTGCATCGCGGCCTGGCCGAGCGCAATTTCGAGCGCCGGTTCCAGCTGGCCGACTATGTGGTGGTGACCGACGCCAACCTGTCCGACGGCCTGCTGTCGATCAGCCTCGAGCGCCAGCTCCCCGAGGCGCTGAAGCCGCGCACCGTCAAGATCAACGCGGCCAAGGCCGAGACCCTGATCGAGGGCGACAAGGCCGCCTGAGGCTTCTTTGTTCCCTGAACGAAGGAGGGGCGGCGCATCGCGCCGCCCCTTTTTCCTTGCCGGCCGTCAGCCCTGGCGGGCTCAAGGCGTCTGAAGGCCGATGGCCGAACTGATCTCGGCGTCGCGGAAGCTGGTGGAGATCAGCTTGGCGCCAGTCAGGTTGGCCCCCCGCAGGTCGGCGCCATCCAGAATGGCGTTGGTCAGGTCGGCCGCCTGGACGTGGGCGTAGCGCATCCGGGCCTGGTTGAGGGTCGCCGGGTTGGACCGCTCCGGCCCCAAGGGCAGGACCCCGATATAGGCGCCGCGCAGGTCCGCCTTGGTCAGGTTGGCGCCGGCCAGCTTGGCCCCGCGCAGGTCAGCCCGTTGCAGATTGACGCCCCGCAGGTCCGCCCCTTCGAGATTGGCTCCCTGAAGCTGCACCCCGGCCATATCCATGCCGACCAGACAGGCGCCCCTGGCGCTCATCGCCGTCAGCCGCATGCCCTTCAGCTTGTCCCGCAGGGGACGGAGGTCGACCCCGTCCACCCTGGCGGGCGCGCCGCTCTTGCCGCCGGTCTCGCACCAGGCCTGATTGGCCTGGAACTGCTCGAACAGCATGGGGGCCTGGGCGATCGCCTCGGGCGTTGAACTGGTGAGGGCGCCAGACAGATTGGCGCCGCTGGTGCGAGCGGTGGACACATCGACACCGGAGATGACCGCCCCGCTGAGATTGGCCCCTTCGAGATTGCAGCCGCCGACGGTCGCGCCCTCGAGGTTGGCCCCGGACAGATTGGCGTCCTTCAGATTGGCGCCGGTCATCGTGGCGCCGCGCAGGGAACAGTCGGTGAAGTCCGACGCGAAGGCCGAGGCGCCGTTGAAGCGCGAGCCATCGAGCGTCGCCCCGACGAAGATGGCGCCGTCAGCCTCGCCGCTGCGGGGCTCATGACGGAGGTTGCTCAGGCCCTTCTGGGGATGGGCGATGGCGATCTGGCCTTCGCGGAAGTCGGCCTGTGTCAGGTCGGCCTGGGTCATGTTGGCGCCGCGCAGGCAGGCGCCGCGAAGGTCGGCCCGCACCAGGCTGGCCTGGATCAGGTTGGCCTTGCGCAGATCCGAACCGAACAGATTGGCGCGATCCAGCTTGGTGCGGATCAGCCGGGCGCCGTCGAACACCGAGGCCGACAGATCGGCGTCGGTCAGGTTGCGCCCCGACAGGTCCAGGCCGGACAGATTCAGAAACCGCAACGAGGCCCGTTTGCCGCCAGGCCGGCCGGTCAGGAAGCGCTCATGCGCCTCGATCATCATGTCGAGCTCCGCCTGGGTCAGGCGGCGGCGGCCGGTCATGCTGGCGTTGACGGTCACCAAGTCTGCAGCCCCCCGGATGTGCGAATCATTAGTTGTTCAGGTTAACTCACGAATGGCGCCGAAGCGTTAAACGTCGCCCAGTTCGCTCAGGTCGAGGTCCCGTGCGCCGTCGCGGATGGTTTCGGCGAGATCGGCGCCCCGCATCATCGCCCCGGAAAACTTGGCCCGCGAAAGGTTGGCCCCGGCCATCCTGGCCTGGCGCAGATCCGCCCCGGTCAGGTCGGCGTTCTTCAGCTGCACTCCGCGCAGGTCCGCCGGCAGCAGGCGGTCGGCGGCGATCAGCAGCGGCCCCAGATGCGCCTCGCGAAGATCGGAACCGGACAGTTTGGCCCCGGCCAGCCGCGCCCCCCGCAGGTCCGCGCGGCGCAGGTTGCAGGCCCGCATGTCGGCGCCTTCGAGGTGGGCGCCCTGCAGCTGGGCGCCTTCCAGATCCAGCCCGTAGAAGATGGCCCCCTTGGCCGACAGCGCCGTCAGGTTCAGCCCCTTGAGCGAGTTTAGGGACCGCAGGTCAGCGTCATCGAACCGCGAGGGCGCGCCCTCGGCGCCGCCGGTCTCGCACCAGCGGGCGTGGTCGCGGATCATCGCCTCATAGGGAAGCGCCGACACCGCCACGCCCGAGGGCTTGTCGGTCAGGACCCCCTTCATGTTGGCGGAGTCGACCTTCCAGGAATAGGTCTTGGCGCCCACGAGAATGGCGTCGTGCAGGTCTGCGCCGGAGAGGTCGGCGCCGGACAGGTCGGCGCCGGCCATGTTGCAGCCGCTCATGGTGGCCTGCTTCAGGTTGGCCCGGACCATCTTGGCGTCCTTGAGGATGGCGTCGGTGAAGTCGGCCTTGATGGCCACCACGCCCGACAGCCGGGACCGTTCCAGGTTGGCCCCGGACAGATTGGCCCCGCAGGCGTCGCCGGTGCGCATGGCGTGGGCCAGAACCCGGTAGCCCTTGTCCTTGTCGGCGGCGGCGATGGCGCCCTCGCGCAGATCCGCCTCGAACATGTCCGCCCCGGACAGATTGGCCCCGCGCAGGCAGGCGCCGCGGAAGTCGGTCCGGCGCAGCGAGGCGTTGGTCAGGTTGCAGCCCTGCATGTCGGCGCCGAAGAAGCTGGCGTTGTCGAGCTTGGCCCCGGAGAGATCGGCGTCGCCCAGGTGGGCGCCGGTGAAATCGGCGTCGCAGAGATTGCGCCCGGCCAGATTGAGGCCTGACAGATCCGAGAAGCTGAACACCGCGCGCGCGCCGCCGCCCCGTCCCGACCACAGCCGGTCGTGACGAGCGCAGATCAGATCAACATCGGCTTGCGTCAGCCGTTTGGGGCCGGACGCCTGCGCGGCAATCATGCGCGGTCCTCCAGAGACGGAGTTCTAGGCGCCTTTGCTTAAGTTTGCGCTTACGGCCGGGCGGCGGCGAACCAGGCCGCATAGTCGAGAGCGGCCAGCGCCTCGTCGGCCAGGAGGCCCATCTCGACGGTGACGCCGGCCGCCGCCAGCCGTTCGGCGCCGCGCCCGGAGGCGAAGGGCGAGGGATCGTCGCAGGCGACCACGACCCGGGAGACCCCCGCGCTGACCAGTAGTTCCGAACAGGATGTCCCGCCCGAGGATCGCGCGCCGCAGGGTTCAAGGGTGACATAGGCGGTGGCCCCCCGCGCCGCCGCGCCCGCCGCCGCCAGGGCCTGGTCCTCGGCATGGGGTCGCCCGCCGGGCGCGGTGGCGGCGCTGGCGAGGATCCGGCCGTCTTTCACCAGAACACAGCCGACCACGGGATTGGGGGCGGTGAGGCCCAGATTGGCCCTGGCCGCGGTGATGGCCGCCCGCATATAGGCCGCCTCGTCCATGGATCAGAGGGCCGGCAGCGGCTGGGCGCGGGCCTCGTCCAGGTAGCGGGCGGCGGTGGGTTTCAGGTCGTCGTCCAGATCGATGACCAGCGGATTGCCGGTCGGGATCTCGACATGCACGATGTCGGCGTCGGGGACTGCGAACAGCAGCTTGACGATGGCCCGCAGGGAGTTGCCGTGGGCGGCGACCAGCACCGTCTCGCCAGCCTTCAGGTGCGGCGCGATCTCGGCGCTCCAGTAGGGCTCGACGCGGTCGAGCGTGGTCTTGAGGCTCTCGGTGTCGGGAATGGCCTTGCCGGCGTAGCGCTCGTCGGCGGCGAAGTCGAACTCGCCCCCCGGCGCCAGCGGCGGCGGCGGCACATCGTAGGAGCGGCGCCAGATCGTCACCTGCGCCTCGCCGTGCTTCTCGGCCGTCTCGGCCTTGTTCAGGCCGGTCAGGCCGCCGTAGTGCCGCTCGTTGAGCCGCCAGTCGCGGGTGAAGGCCAGGTCGCCCTGCCCGGCCGCCTGCATGGCGATGGCGCCGGTGCGGATGGCCCGGGTCAGCACCGAGGTGTAGGCGCGATCAACCTTCAGGCCCGCGGCCTTGATCAGGGCGCCGCCGCGTTCGGCCTGGGCCTCGCCCTCGGCGGTCAGATCCACGTCCACCCAGCCGGTGAAGCGGTTTTCGAGGTTCCACTGGCTCTGGCCGTGGCGGAGAAGAATGAGTGTCGACATGGACCGGTGGGCTAAGGCCGGCGCGGTTCAGGGTCAAGTCGGCTTTGGAACGGGCGGGGTTCTACAGGCGGGCGACCCGCGCTATAGCCGCCCGATGCGTGACCGCTACTTCTATCCGCTGGCCGGCGCCGTGATCCTCGGGATGGTGTTGCTGGCTCTGGTCTGGCCTCAGGGACAGGGCGCGCCTTCGCCCGCCCCCTTCGGCCACGCCCAGGACACGCCCGCCGCCACCGCAGGACTGCGCCCCGCCAAATGAGCACATTCGACTCCATCGCCGCCGGCCGCCGCGTGCTGCACGCCGAGGGCCAGGCGCTTCACCAGATGGCCGACGAACTGGGCGAGGACTTCGCCCGCGCCGTGGAAATCGTCTTCGCCGCCAGGGGCCGGGTGGTCTGCACCGGCATCGGCAAATCAGGCCATGTCGCCCGAAAGATCGCCGCCACCCTGGCCTCGACCGGCACCCCCGCGATGTTCGTTCACGCCGCCGAGGCCAGCCATGGCGACCTGGGCATGGTCGGCAGCGACGATGTGGTGCTGGCCCTGTCGAAGTCCGGCGAGGTGCGCGAACTGTCGGACATCATCGCCTACAGCCACCGCTTCGACATTCCCCTGCTGGGCATGACCGGCAATCCCGGCAGCGCGCTTGGCAAGGCCTCGACCGTGGTCCTGAAGCTGGCCGACGCCGCCGAGGCCACCGGCGAGCTGAACGCCCCGACCACCTCCACCACCCTGCAGATCGCGCTGGGCGACGCGCTTGCCGTCGCGTTGCTGGAGCGGCGCGGCTTCACCCCCAAGGATTTCCACGTCTTCCACCCGGGCGGAAAGCTGGGCGCCATGCTGCGCACGGTCGGCGACCTGATGCACAAGCTGGAGGAGGCGCCGCTGACCGGACTGGCCACGGCGATGCCGGACGCCCTGAAGGTGATGACCGAGCGGCGGCTGGGCGTGGTCGGCGTGGTCGACGGCGACGGGCGGCTGGTCGGGGTGGTGACGGACGGCGATCTGAGGCGCAATTTTGACGGTCTGGCCGGCAAGACGACCGGCGAGGTGATGACCCGCAATCCCAAGGCCGTCACCGCCGGATCCCTCGCCGCGGACGCCGCCCGGATCATGAACGAGAGCCGGATCACCGTGCTGTTCGTGGTCGATGACGGCAAGCCGGTGGGCGTGCTGCACGTCCACGACGTGCTGGGCGCGGGCGTCGTCTAGTCGACCCAAATTCGACAGAACAGCGTTCTTCTGACATGATCCCCTGGTCCGTCTCGGCCGCCAGGGGAGGCTTTCATGCTGGGCTTGGTGCGTACGAGCGCTGCGATCGCCGTGCTTTTCATCTGCTTCGGGTTCGGCCAGATCGGCGCGACCCAGGACCCGCCGGCGCCCGTGCAGGTCTATTCGGCGGCCGACCGGGTCAATGATCAGATCAGCCGGATCGACGCCGCGACCGCCAGGGTCAAGGCCCACCGGTTCGCCCCCGCCTACTACGCCGAGCCCTGTTCCCCGACCAAGATGGACGGCGAAAAGAGCCTGTCGCCCTACCGCGCCCAGCGCCGCCAGTTCGGCGTCGAGGCCAGGGCCGTGAAGAGCCAGATCCTGGGCCTGGAGAAGTTCTCGACCAACAAGCTGATCCTCGCCGAGAACGGCTGGAACTGGCAGAACCCGCAGCGGTTCCGGCCCCTGGAGTCCGCCCAGGGCCGCTTCAACGCCGCCATCGCCGCCGCCGAGGCGCGCCTCGACGCCATGCCGGAACTGGCCTGCCGCCCGGCCAAACCCAAGCCGCCAAAGACTCAGGGACCGACCCAGGCCGACGCCGATCTGCTGCAGGACTTCGCCCTGCCGCCGCCGGCCTTCGACGATCCGATCCCGACGCCGAAGATTCCGGAGAAGTTCTGCTCCTACAGCGACCGCCGCCGCTTCCTGGCCGAGGTCTACTGGCCCTTCTACGAGCGGACGCGGAACAATGCGGTTCTGGCCATCGACCACATGGCCAACCTGGAGCGACGCCGAAACGAGATCGGCTACAGGGAAGGTCGCGACTCCGCCCGCTACCGCGCCGCCCAGCTGTTCGTCACCGCCTGGGAGCCGGTGCGCAACGCCCGCACCCAGGCCGCGGCCGCGGCCCTGGCGCTGCATGACGCGGTCGATGCGGTTCCGGTGACCAACTGCCAGGACGATACGAGCCAGCCCGCCAACAGCACGGGCACGACGCCTCCGGCCACAACCCCGGCGGCGCCGCCGCCGCCATCGGTTCCGCTGCCGGACGGCGTGGTGCGGCCCTATCTGCCGAATGTCGCCGACATCAATCTGCCCACGCAGTTCTGTTCGGAGTCGGCCAAGATGGATTTCCTGGTCAACGTCTATCACCCGCGCGCCGCCGTCGCCTCGCACAATGCCGTCCTCGCCTCGACCTATGCCGCGGCCCTCAGCGACCTGGCCCTGGCCGCACTCGACGCCGGGCAGATGGACCTGCGCGACGCCCTGGACCGGGAACGCACCGCCTATCAGCCGATCCTCAAGGACGCCGAGACGACCGCCAGCCGCTGGATCGCCATGCGCGGCGAGATCCTGGCCATCCCGGTCGTCGCCTGTCCCGGCAAGGGGGATCCGCCGCCGCTGATCCAGCCGCCGCCGCCCGCCGTCGACGCCGGGCCCACGCCCAAGCCCTCCAGCCTGCCGCCGCCGGACCTGAAACGACCGGCGCTGAGGACCGTGGCGCCCCTGACCCTGCCGGCCAGCTTCTGCAGCGAATTCGAACGCAAAGCCTATCTGGAAAAGGTCTACAAGCCCGCCGCCGCCGACTCCCTGGCCAACGCCGAGACCACCAAGGCGCACCTGGCCAGGCTGCAGGCGATGTTCACCCGGTATATGCGGCAGGAGGGCGGACCCGGCTGGGCCGCGGTGCGTCAGGAACTGGCCCTCTACGAGCCGATCGCCAGGGCCGCCTATGAGGAGGGTCTGCGCATCCAGGGTCTCTATGCGAAGATCATGGCCATCCCCGTGGTCTCCTGCGAGGGGCCGGACAAGACCTATGGTGATCCCGCCCCGACCCCGCCGGTCGAGAAGGTCAACACCGGCGACGATCTGGCCGAACTGATCGTCCGCGGAACCCGTCTGCCCTCGACGCCGGAGAAGATCTGCGACGAGGCCCAGCGGGCCGCCCAGCAGGACGCCATCCGTCGGGCCCGACAGGAGAATGACCGCGACGCCCGCGCCCTGCAGGAGCGGCGCAACCAGCTGAACGCCGGCAAGGCGGACGGGTCGATCGAACCGTCGGAGGCGACCCTGGCCGATCTGGTCGTCAAGGCGCAGCGCATCGACGCCAAGCGCCGCGCCATCGACGCCGCCCAGGTCGAACTGGACGGACGCAAGACGCAGGCCTGTCCGCCGCCGAAGGACGAGGCGCCTCCCAGGACGGAGGGGCCCAAGACTGAAGGGCCCAAAACGCCGGCGACCCCGCCGACCGCCACGCCCGCACCGCCGCCCGCGACGAGCCCGGACGGATCAAAGAAATCCACATCCTCGGTCCTGCCCGGCTATCGGCCGGTTCCGGCCCGGGGCCCTGACGGCGATTTCCTGTTCGGCTTCCCGCAGCACCGGTTCTGCAGCCGCCAGGCCGCCGAGGACGCCCTGCGCGACATCGAGGACCAGATCACGAACGCCCGGGACGAGCGCGACCGGTTCGAGACCGACATCGGCATCCGGCTCGCCGATGACTGGAGCTTCGTGAACATCGGCATCGATCCCAACAAGGTGTTCTTCTATCCGCGCGACGCCGACCCGGCGAAAATCCGGCAGCAGAAGCGCGCCGAACTGGCCTTCGGCTATGACGGCCTGGACCGGCTGCTCTACTACGACGGCCTCATCGACGCCCTCGAGGCGCGCCGTGAACAGTTGATGGGCATCCTGGTCAGCGGCCAGTACGAAAGCGGCGACTGCCCTGACCTGTCGGAGCCGTCCGAACAGCCCAGGCTCCAGCCCGACGCGGCGTCCACGCCGGTTTCGGTGGGTCCCGGAAAAACCGAAAAGCCCTGCCCGCCGCGTCAGGGCCGCGACCCGATCAATGTCGGCCCCAACAGCAAGGTCGGCTCCGGCGCCAAGTTCCAGAAGGACCTGGGCAACAAAGCGGTCGGCGTGCTGGCCGGCGCCCTGGGCCTGGGCGGCGGCGGGGGCGGCGGCGGCGGACCGCAGCTCTACAGATGCCGCATCAAGGACTCCGAGATGACCGTCTTCAACGATCCCGCCACGGGGGTGTCGTTGAAGGTCGGGGCCAAGCGCGGCAAGGGCGACGTGGTCAACATCTTCGCCGACATCGCCAAATCGCCGGACAAGGGCACCTTCCAGACCGCCTTCCTGGAGCGGCCCGACGGCCAGGTGCAGACGCCGTTCGATGTCGGCCCCTGCGACCTGTGGGGCGAATGGGAGCTGACCGTCTCCTGGACCAAGACCACCTATGTCGATGGCCAGATGGTCAGCCAGGAATCCGGCGGCTGGTCGGAGAGCGGCAAGTTCGTCATTCCGGGCATGCTGTCGAAGGTCGACGCCCCGACCGGGCTGTGGAAACAGATGGGCTTCTCCAGCGCCAGCCACGGCGCCCGCAAGGCCTTCATGTCCTTCCACCTGGCGCCCGGCTCGGGACCGATGACCTTCGTCATCCACATCACCCGGCCCAAGGGCGACCCGGTGATGACCGTGCCCTTCGTCATGACCATCGCCGAGGACGCCAAGGGCGGCTTCACCTTCACCAAGGCCAGGGAGGAGGACTGCCCGCCGACGACAACCGATCGGTTCGATCCCGAAGACCCGGTGCCTTACGACACGCCCCCAGTCCCGCCCGCGCCCACCGCCCCGCCGTCGAGCGCCGGCCGGAGCGACGCCTTCGACCCCGAGGACGATCTGGAGCCGCCGACCGACGGGCCGACGACCGCCGGGTCAGCGACCTCGCCGGCCCGACCCGACAAGCCCGCGCCGGAGGGATCTGGCCTGCCCCCGCCCGGAACCTTCAGCCCCGACGATTCGGACGCCAGTTTCGCCGACTATCTCGGCCCCGCCGACGTCCTCTCGCGCCGCAAGGTCTGCAGTCGGGAAGAGGCCCTGCGCGACCTGGCGTTGGTCAACGACCTGCTGCCCCTGGCGGACGACGCCGTCGAGAATTTCGAACTGTTCGTCGGCGCCAGGATTGCGTCCGGCTACTCGAAATACGGTCTGACAGGGAAGGGTGATCTGCGCCCGGATTCCAGTCCGCTGCCGGGACTGCAGGCGGCGGAAAGGGACTCAGCCAAGGAGGTTGAAACCGTTCGCGTCCAACTGGTGACGGGACAGGCCGGCGGGACTTATTTCCACCGCGCCAGCGCCGCCCAGACGATCCTCAGGCGGACCCGGGACGACCTGAAATATAAGCTGTCGGAAGGCCGGTTCGACCCCTGCCCGGGCGCGCCTCCGCCCCCACCTTGATCCAGGCGTCCCGATTGCAGAGGACCGGGCGGCGGCCTATTGAGGGCCATGCCTTTCATCCCCCGTTCCGACCTCGTCCCCAACACCGTCGCCTATGAGACCGAGCCCCTGGTCAAGGCCACCGGCTTTCGCGAGTACGACGCCCGCTGGCTGTTCGGGCCGGACATCAACCTGCTGGGCATCCAGGCCCTGGGCCTGGGCCTGGGGACCTATATCCACAGCCTTGGCCACAGCCGCATCGTCGTCGGCCATGATTTCCGCAGCTATTCGCTGACCATCAAACAGGCCCTGACCCTGGGCCTGATCGAGGCCGGCTGCGAGGTGCTGGACATCGGCCTGGCCCTGTCGCCGACCGCCTATTACGCCCAGTTCGATCTCGACGCCCCGTGCGTGGCCATGGTCACCGCCAGCCACAACGAAAACGGCTGGACCGGGGTGAAGATGGGCGCCGCCCGGCCCCTGACCTTCGGACCCGATGAGATGGGGGCCCTGAAGGACATTGTGCTGAACGCGAAGTTCCAGCCGCGCGACGGCGGCAAGGTGACCCGCATCGAGGGCATGCACGAACGGTTCATCGCCGACGTTTCGCGGCGGGTGTCCCTCACCCGGCCGCTGAAGGTGGTCGCCGCCTGCGGCAACGGCACCGCCGGGGCTTTTGTCCCGGATGCTTTGCGCCGCATGGGCGTGGCCGTGGTCTATGAGATGGACTGCGAGCTCGACTGGACCTTCCCCAAATACAATCCCAACCCCGAAGACCACGAGATGCTCCAGGAGATGAGCAAGGCCGTGAAGACCTTCGGCGCCGATCTGGCCCTGGGCTTCGACGGCGACGGCGATCGCTGCGGGGTGGTCGATGACACCGGAGAGGAAATCTTCGCCGACAAGATCGGCCTGATGCTGGCCCGCGATCTGGCGCCGCTGAACCCGGGCGCAACCTTCGTCGTCGATGTGAAGTCGACGGGCCTGTTCGCCACCGACCCGATCCTGGAAGCCAATGGCGCCACCACCGTCTACTGGAAGACCGGCCACAGCTACATCAAGCGCAAGTCCGCCGAACTGGGCGCCCTGGCCGGCTTCGAGAAGAGCGGCCACTTCTTCCTCAACGAACCGCTGGGCCGGGGCTATGACTGCGGCCTGACCGCCGCCGCCGCCATCCTGGCGATGCTGGACCGCAATCCCGGCAAAAAACTCAGCGAGCTGAAGGACGCCCTGCCGGTCGCCTACACCTCCCTGACCATGAGCCCCCACTGCGCCGACGAAGAAAAATACCAGGTCGTACAAAACATTGTCGGTGAGTATGAAGCCCTGGCGGCGAAGGGCGGAGAGATCCTCGGCCGCAGGATCACCGAGGTCATCACCGTCAACGGCGTGCGGGTCGCCCTGGACGACGGCAGCTGGGTGCTGGTCCGGGCCAGCTCGAACAAGCCGGAGATCGTGGTCGTCGTCGAAAGCACCCGTTCGGCCGACGACATGCGGGCCCTGTTCCACAAGGAAGTGAAGCCGCGCCTGGCGGCCCATCCGCAGGTCGGCAAGTACAACCAGGAAATCTGAGTTTCCCGCCTCCCCGACGGAAGTCGGGGTCCAGTTGACGGGCTGATTGAAGGTCAGGCGCTGATATGCGCTAAACGTCGACGGAGTGGCCTCTGGGCCCCGACTTCCGTCGGGGAGGCGGCGGAGGGGGTTGGAACAGCAAGCTCGCGGCCGCCTACCCAGTCCCCGTTGACTCTGTCGCCCGCTCGCGCACCATCGTTCGATGATCCGCACGGTCCTTCTCTGGGCGCTGGTTCTGGCCGTCGGCGCCTTTGCGCTGCAGTGGCTGGAGTACCAGTATGCGGCGCGGGTGCTTTCGACCGACATCTACATCGCGCTCATCGGCGTCGCCTTCGCCATCGGCGGCGTGTGGGTCGGCTGGAAGCTGGCGACCCGCGAAGCGCCCGGCCCGTTCGAGCCCAACCTCGCCGCCCGCAGCGAACTGGGCCTGACCGGTCAGGAGATGAGGGTGCTCGAGCGCCTGGCCGCCGGTCAGTCCAACAAGGAGATCGCCCGCACCCTGGGCCTCTCCCCCAACACCGTGAAGACCCACATCGCCAACCTGTTCGCCAAGCTTGAGGTCGGCCGGCGCACCCAGGCCATCGGCAAGGCCCGGGCGCTGCAGTTGATCCCGTGACGCCCCCGCGCGGTCATCCCCCACCCGTCATCCTGGGCCTCGTGCCCAGGATCCCTCGCCGGGTCACGCGCAAACCCGCGCCGTCGAGGCGCAGCCGCCTGCACCGCCCACCCAGGGCCCGTCGAGGCCGACAGAGGGATCCCGGGCACGAGGCCCGGGATGACGCGCGAGAATGACCAGAAGGACGAATTCACCCTTTCGGGCGATGGCGCGATCACCCGCCGCCCGGCCAGTCTCCAGGCTTCCAGCAAGCCTCAAACGGGAGCAGGCGGCATGACCCGCATCATCTTCACCTACGGCCTGGTCTCGGGCCTGATCATCATCGCCGGCATCATTGGAACCATCATCCTGCCGGGCGCCAGCAACGCCTCGCACAGCGAATACGTCGGCTACCTGATCATGCTGGTGGCGCTGTCCGCCATCCTGATCGGGGTCAAGCAATACCGCGACCGCCAGGGCGGCGGCGTCATCAGGTTCGGCAAGGCCTTTCTGATCGGCCTTGGCATCGTCGCCGTCGCCTCGGTGGTCTACGTCGTGGTCTGGGAAAGCTATCTGGCCGTGACCCACTACAGCTTCATGACCCAGTATATCGAGGCCACCCTGGCGGCGAAGCGGGCGGCGGGCGTCACCGGCGAGGCCTACCAGAAGGCGGTCGCCGAGACCGAGCACATGCGGGCTATCTATGCCAATCCGGTGTTGCGGCTGGGGATGACCTTCATCGAGATCTTCCCCGTCGCTCTGCTGGTCGCCCTGGTCAGCGCCGCCCTGCTGCGGTTCCCCGGGTTTCTGCCGGCGAAGTCGCGGGCGACGGCGGCTTGAGGGACGGCGGCCGACCCGATCCTTCTCCCGCTTGCCGGGAGAAGGTGGCCCCCGCAGGGGGTCGGATGAGGGCAGCGCCGGTGCCAGGCCAACCGCCCACATTCTGGCGCGGGCGGAGCAAGCCCAATCTTCACGGGCCGGCGCCGCCCTCATCCGGCGCTGCGCGCCACCTTCTCCCGGCGGGCGGGAGAAGGACGTCGATGCCCCCCACGCCATGGTTGCCGCAGCGGCCCGGTCATGCTCAAAGCCGCTGACGACAAGACAGGCGCCCGGCGCCGGCAACCAGAGACTTTCCCATGCGCGTCGCGATGATCGGCACCGGCTATGTCGGCCTGGTGTCCGGAGCCTGTTTCGCCGATTTCGGCCACACCGTCTGCTGCATCGACAAGGACGCCGGCAAGATCGACCGGCTGAACCAGGGCGAGATCCCGATCTTCGAGCCGGGCCTGGACGACTTGGTCGCCCGCAACGCCAAGGCCGGGCGGATCAGCTTCGCCACCTCGGCCGATGACGCGGTGCGGGCGGCCGACGCGGTGTTCATCGCCGTCGGGACCCCTTCGCGGCGCGGAGACGGTCATGCCGACCTGTCCTACGTCTACGCCGCCGCCGAGGAGATCGCGGCCCTGATGGACGGCTTCACCGTGGTGGTGACCAAGTCGACCGTGCCGGTCGGCACCGGCGACGAGATCGAGCGGATCATCCGCGAAAAGCGCCCCGACGCCGACTTCGCCGTGGTGTCGAACCCGGAGTTCCTGCGCGAGGGCGCGGCCATCGAGGACTTCAAGCGGCCCGACCGGGTGGTTGTCGGCACCGACAGCGACCGGGCCCGCGAGGTGATGCGCGAGCTGTACCGGCCGCTGAACCTCAATGAGACGCCGATCGTCTTCACCGACCGGCGGACCAGCGAGCTGATCAAATATGCCGCCAACGCCTTCCTGGCGATGAAGATCACCTTCATCAACGAGGTCGCCGATCTGTGCGAGGCGGTCGGCGCCGATGTCCAGCAGGTGGCCAAGGGCATCGGCCTGGACAACCGCATCGGCGGCAAGTTCCTGCATGCCGGCCCCGGCTACGGCGGCAGCTGTTTTCCCAAGGACACCCTGGCCCTGGTCCGCACCGCCAGCAACGCCGGCGCGCCGATCGAGCTGGTCGAGGCGACCGTGCGGGTCAACGACCGGCGCAAGAAGGCCATGGCCGGCAAGGTGTCGAAGGCGCTGGGCGGCGACGACCTGAGCGGCAAGACCATCGGGGTGCTGGGCCTGACCTTCAAGCCCAACACCGACGACATGCGCGACGCGCCCAGCCTGGACATCGTCCCGGCGCTGCAGGCGATGGGCGCGACGGTGCAGGCCTATGACCCGCAAGGCCACGAGGCCCGCCAGATGCTGCGCGACGTCGACTTCAAGGACGATGCCTATGACGCCGTCGAGGGCGCCGACGCGGTGGTCATCATCACCGAATGGGACCAGTTCCGGGCGCTGGACCTGGACCGGGTGAAGCGGCTGATGCGCCGGCCGGTGGTGGTCGATCTGCGCAACATCTACCGGCCGGAAGACATGAAGAGCCGCGGCTTCGAATACAGCAGCGTCGGGCGCTGATTCCTACCCCCGCAGCGCCCATAGCCTGAGCCCGATCAAGACCCACAGGGCGATCAGGATCAGGTTGCTGACCGCGAACAGCATCAACCGCTGGAGCACGTGGTTGTAGGTGATGTGCACCAGGCTGTGCAGGGCCCGCGCCGCGACATAGGCCCAGGCCAGGACCACGGCGAGCTGGTCGACCGTCGCCGTGACGAACAGCAGGATCGCCGCGACATAGAAGAGAACCGGCAGTTCCAGCAGGTTCATGTAGTTGCGGTTGGCCAGGGCCACCTTCGCCGGCACCCGCGCCGACTCACCCAGGGCGAAGTCGTCCGACTTGACCTCGCCCCGCCGGACGGCGGCGAAGCGGCGCAGGGGAATGAAGGTCAGGACAAAGAAAGTCAGCGCGACCAGGGCCACGACGGGCCAGAGGATTTCAATCTGCGGCATGATGACGGCCTCCCGGAAGGGAAGGTCTCTCTCCCGCCGGATGTTGGCAAGTGGGTTTCGATAAGCGACGGGCTACGGCGATGCCGGGCCGACCTACATTCGCGGGCAAGCGGCCACGCCCCACCCTAGGCTGCGACCTACGGATTCAGGACCTCGATCACCGATCGACCACCTCCAACCGCTTGATTTTATTCGCTGTCCCGGACCGGTCCGCCTCTGCCGAGATCCGCGTCGGGTTATAATGGCAGGGCGCTTCGCCAAGCCCCGCGCTTGCGTCGCCCTCACGCCTCGGGGAGGTTGATCCCCGGAGATTCCCTTGCCCCCAGCGCCAACGCCTGCCTCGACCACCCGCTTCCCGGCCTATCTGTTCGCCCACGGCGCCTGGTTTCTGGCCTTCGGGGTGCAGATGGTGCTGTTCCCCTATCTGGTTCGCGTGGTGCTGCAGGAGAACGAGGTCCGCTTCGGCCTGGCCCAGATGTGCCTGCAACTTCCCACGACCCTGCTGATCCTGATCGGCGGTTTCGTCGCCGACCGGGGCAGCCCGCGCCGGATCGTGGTCGTCGCCTACGGCCTCTGTGTGCTGACCTTCCTGGGGTTGGGACTGCTGGTGGTCGGCGACCGGCTGACCTATGGCCTGATCATCACCTATGCCCTGACCGTCGGAGCCATCGGGGCCTTCGCCATGCCCGCCCGCGACAGCCTGCTCAGCCTGGTCGCGCCCGGCGGCGACGGCGCCTCGGTGCAGAAGGCGGTCAGCTTCGCGGCCCTGGCCCAGTTCGCCGCCCAGATCCTCGGCATGATCATCGCCACCGCCGCGCCGGTGATCGGGGTCGGCCCGATGCTGCTGGGCCTGTCTGGCCTGATGGCGGCCGCCGCCATCGCGGCCGTGACCCTGAAGCCCCGGCCGCCGGCGCCCAATCCACGGGCCGAGGGCAAACTGGTCCGGCGGATGGTCTCCGACATCGGCGGCGGGATGAAGGCGGTGGCCGCCTCGCCGGTCATCGCCCCGGTGGTGATCTGCGCCACGGCCATGGGGGTCTGTTTCATGGGCAGCTTCTTCGTGCTGCTGCCGCTGATCGTGCAGAGCTATTTCGCGGACTCGGTCGAGCCGACCCGCATCGCCTCGGCCCTGGCGCTGTTCAGCCTGTGCTTCTGGTCCGGTTCGATGATCTCGGCGCTGCTGCTGGTCCGGTTCGGCCATGTGCGGCGCAAGGGGATCGTCTATCTGCTGTCGCTGGCCTCCGGCGGGCTTGTGCTGATCGCCTGCGCGGTCACCGTCCCCTTCCCGGTCCTCTGCGGCCTGAACTTCGTCTGGGGTCTGGGCGGCGGGATCGCCATGACCCTGGGGCGGGGGCTGGTGCAGCAGTATTCGACGCCGGAGACCCGGGGAAGGGTGCTGTCGATCTTCACCCTCGGCCTGATGGGCGGCGGACCGCTGGGGGCGGTGACCTACGGCTACATGTCGCGGGCCATCGGGCCGCACCTGTCGATCATCTTCCCCGGCGCCCTGATGCTGGCCATCGTCGCCGGGGTCTGGTTCCTGTCGCCGTTGCGACGGCTGAACGAGGAGGCCGGCGGCGGGATGGCGCCGGCCTGACACAGCCATGGACGCGGGCGCCAAGTTCCCCGATCCTGCCGTCCGCGCCGCCGGGGGAGTGTGATTATGAGTCTATGGCCGCTGCTGGGGATCGCCGTCGTCGTCGCCGGCTTCATCGCCCGGTTCAATCCGCTGCTGGTGGTGGTCGCCGCCGCCCTGGTCACCGGGATCGCCGCGGCCCTGTCGAGCGGGGTGGACGGGATCCACGCCGTCACCGGCACCATCGAGACCTTCGGCAAGGCCTTCAACGACAACCGCTACATCACCCTGACCTGGATGATCCTGCCGGTCATCGGCCTGCTGGAGCGGGCAGGGCTGCAGGAAAAGGCCCGCGACCTGATCGCCGGGGTGAAGGAGGTGACGACCGGACGGCTGCTGTTTCTTTATCTGTTCGTGCGCCAGCTCAGCGCCGCCTTCGGCCTGACCTCTCTGGGCGGCCATCCGCAGATGGTGCGGCCGTTGATCGCGCCGATGGCCGAGGGCGCCGCCGAGGCCCGCCATGGCGACCTCAGCGAGAAGACCCGGGAGCGGATCAAGGCCCAGGCCGCGGCGACCGACAACATTGGCCTGTTCTTCGGCGAGGACATCTTCATCGCCATCGCCTCGATCCTGTTGATCAAGGGCTTCCTGGAAACCAACGGCATCATCGTCGAGCCCTTCCAGCTGTCGGTCTGGGCCATTCCGACCGCCTGGCTGGCCTTTGTCATTCACGGCGTGCGGCTGTTGCGACTGGACGCTGCAATCGCCCGGGAGACGCCGCCCCCCTCCGCCCCGGCGCCGGAGGTCGAGGCATGATTGGCCTCGATGTCCTCTATCTGATCGGCGGGACCTTCTTCGCCGCCATGGCTCTGCTCAGCGGGGCCGACAGGGAAAACCCCAAGCGGCTCGGCAACGGCCTCTTCTGGGGGCTGCTGTCGGTCAGCTTCCTGCTGGGCTCGCATCTGGGCGACCTGATCAACGGCCTGATCGTCATCGCCCTGGCCCTGCTGGCCGGGCTCGGCGGGATGGGTCACGGCCGTCCGGCGACGACGACCCCGGAACAGCGGCGCGAGGGGGCGGCGAGATACGGGGCGAAACTGTTCATCCCGGCGCTGGTCATTCCGCTGCTGACCCTGGGGGGCACCTTCCTGTTCAAGGCCTGGACGGTGAACGGCCAGCATGTGGTCGATCCCAAGCAGGCGACGCTGGTCTCGCTGGTGCTGGGGATTCTGACAGGCCTGACCCTGGCGATGATCATGATCCGGCCCCGGCCGGTGGTCCCGCTGCAGGAAGGCCGGCGGCTGCTGGACGCGGTTGGCTGGGCGGCCCTGCTGCCCCAGACCCTGGCGGCGCTGGGGGCGGTGTTCGCCGCCGCCGGAGTCGGTCAGATCATCGGCCAGCTGGCGGGCAGCGGCATTTCCGGCGGCGGCCCCCTGGTGGCGGTGATCGCCTACACGGTCGGCATGGCGCTGTTCACGGTGATCATGGGCAACGCCTTCGCCGCCTTCCCGGTGATGACGGCCGGCATCGGCCTGCCGCTGATCGTCGGCAAGTACGGCGGCGACCCTGCGATCATGGCCGCCATCGGCATGCTGTCGGGCTTCTGCGGCACGCTGATGACCCCCATGGCCGCCAACTTCAACCTGGTGCCGGCGGTGCTGCTGGAACTGAAGGACCGCTACGGCGTCATCAAGGCGCAGATTCCCACCGCCCTCCTCCTGCTCACCGGCAACACGGTCCTGATGTATGTCTTCGTCTACTGACCTGACCCCCGACATCGCCGAGCGATTCGTCGCCATCGCCTTGGGCCACGTCACCCAGGCCTGGCCGCACAAGGCCGACCATGTGTTCATGAGCGCGGCCGACATCGGCCCGCACCAGACCTTCCACCCGATCTTCTACGGCAGCTACGACTGGCACAGTTGCGTCCACGGCTACTGGACGCTGGCCACCCTGCTGCGGCTGTTCCCGGACATGCCCAGCGCCGGGGCCATCCGGGCCCTGTTCGACGACAGTTTCACCCCCGCCAAGGTCGCGGTGGAGCGGGCCTATCTCGACCGGCCGGGCTCGCGGGGCTTCGAGCGGCCCTATGGCTGGGCCTGGCTGCTGATGCTGCAGGCCGAGCTGCTGCGTCACGACGACGACTGGTCGGCCCATCTGGCGCCGCTGGCGGCCGGGTTCGTCGCGCGGTTTCACGCCTATCTGCCGCTGGCCACCTATCCGGTGCGCGGCGGGGCCCATCCCAGCACCGCCTTCGCCGTGGCCCTGGCCATGGACTATGCCGGGGAAGCCGGCGACGCCGGTCTGGCCCGGCTGCTGCGGGAGACCGCCCTGCGGTGGTATGGCGACGACGCCGACTGCCAGGCCTGGGAACCCTCCGGCGAGGACTTCCTGTCGCCGGCGCTGATGGAGGCCGAGGCCATGCGACGGGTGATGCCGGCGGCCGATTTCCCCGGCTGGTTCGACCGCTTCCTGCCGCGCGCGGCGCTGCGCCAGCCGGCGACCCTGTTTACCCCGGCCACGGTCAGCGACCGGACCGACGGCAAGATCGCCCATCTCGACGGGCTGAACCTGTCGCGGGCCTGGTGCTGGCGGTCAATCGCGGCCGCCCTGCCCGCGGCCCATCCGGCGGCGCCGGCCGCCCGCGAGGCCGCCGCCCTGCACCTGGACGCCAGCCTGGAGCACGTCGCCGGCGACTATATGGGTGAGCACTGGCTGGCCAGTTTCGCCCTGCTCGCGCTGAGGGCCTGAGCCATCAATTCCTCCCCCGGCGCGCCAAGGGCGCGACGGGGGAGGGGGACCGCCGGGCCGGCTCAGGCCCGGGGGTGGAGGGGGCAGCGCTGGCGGCGGGTGACTGGCCGCGTTCTGGCCCTGTAGTCAGAGCCTGCGCCAGAACCAGCTTCATCCTGACGAACCTGCGCTGCCCCCTCCACCCCGCGCGTATTCGCGCGCGGTCCCCCTCCCCCAGTCAGCGCTGCGCGCTGGGGGAGGAATTGCTGGGGGAGGACTTACGCCGCGGCCGCGGTCTTCACCGCGCTGCAGATCTCCTCGACCAGGTCCCTGACCAGGGCCTCGTCATCGCCTTCGGCCATGACCCGGATCAGGGGTTCGGTGCCCGAGGCCCGGACCAGCACACGACCGGCGCCGTTGAGCCGCACCTCGGCCGCCTTGATGGCGCTCTGGACCTTGTCGCTCTTCAGAGGATCGGCGCCCCTGGCGAAGCGCACATTCTGCAGAAGCTGCGGCACCGGCTCGAACTGGCGGGCGAGCGCGCTCATCGGCTGGCCCGACTGGACCATCACCGCCAGCACCTGCAGGGCGGCGATCAGCCCGTCGCCGGTGGTCGAGAAATCGGACAGGATGACATGCCCCGACTGTTCGCCGCCGAGGTTGAAGCCGCCCGAGCGCATCCGCTCCATGACGTAGCGGTCGCCGACGCCGGTGCGCTCCAGGGTCAGGCCCTTGCCGGTCATGAACCGCTCCAGCCCCAGGTTGGACATCACCGTGGCGACGATGCCGCCGCCGGTCAGCCTGTCTTCCGCCGCCCAGGCGCCGGCGACGATGGCCATGATCTGATCGCCGTCGACCACCTGGCCGGTCTCGTCGCAGATCGCCACCCGGTCGGCGTCGCCGTCCAGGGCGATGCCGATGTCCGCGCGGTACTCCTTGACCGCGGCGCTCATCGCCTCGGGGCTGGTCGACCCGCAGAGTTCGTTGATGTTGAAGCCGTTGGGCTCCACACCCAGCTCGATGACCTCGGCGCCCAGCTCGAAGAGCACCGCCGGCGAGACCTTGTAGGCGGCGCCGTTGGCGCAATCGACGACGATGCGCAGGCCCGACAGGCTGAGATTCTTGGGGAAGGTCGCCTTGGCGATCTCGACATAGCGGGCCTGGGCGTCGTCGACGCGGCGAACCCTGCCAAGTTCGGTCGGACCGACCAGGCCCTCTTGCAGACCCTCGTCCATATGGGCCTCGATTTCCGCCTCCCGCGCGTCGCTCAGCTTGTAGCCGTCGGGGCCGAACAGCTTGATGCCGTTGTCATGGAAGGCGTTGTGTGAGGCGCTGATCATCACGCCCAGGTCGGCCCGCATCGAGCGGGTCATCATCGCCACGCCCGGCGTCGGCAGGGGGCCGAACAGGCGGACGTCCATGCCCATGCTGGTGAAACCGGCGACCAGGGCCGGCTCGATCATGTAGCCGGAGAGGCGTGTGTCCTTGCCGATGACCACCAGGTGCCGCCGGTCATCCTCGGTGCGAAACAGCTTGCCAGCGGCCAGACCAACGCGCAGGGCGACCTCGGCGGTCATCGGGTGGCTGTTGGCGCGGCCGCGAATGCCGTCGGTGCCGAAGTAGGAGCGTTTGGCCATATGGTCCTCTTGGGTCGGGCGGCATGGTTTGGCGCATGAGCGCCGTCCTGGCCAACAAACAATTGCGACACTGTGTTTCGGTCAGATGGGCGGGGCCAAGCAACAGTCTGCAACGCATTTTCATGCCCCAGCAATGGCTTGGGGTGCTAATCCCGCCTCGCGAAGCCGGCGTGACGACGCGCGCCGGTCCGAACAGAAACGGTGAACAGGCATGTGCGGCATCATTGCAATCGTCGGCAAGACGTCCGTATCCGACCGGCTGATCGAGAGCCTGCGGCGTCTGGAGTACCGCGGCTATGACTCGGCCGGGATCGCCGGCGTGGTCGGCGGCAAGGTCGAGCGGCGCCGCGCCAAGGGCAAGATCAAGGCCCTGGAAGACGTCCTGTCCGCCGAGCCCCTGGAGGCCACGGTCGGGATCGGCCACACCCGCTGGGCGACCCACGGCGTTCCGTCGGTGCCCAACGCCCATCCCCATCAGGCCGGGCGGGTGACCCTGGTCCATAACGGCATCATCGAGAACTTCGCCGAACTGAAGGCCGACCTGCAGGCCGCCGGTCGCACCTTCGAGAGCGACACCGACACTGAGGTCATCGCCCAGCTGATCGATTCGCGGCTGGACGCCGGCGACTCCCCCCTGGACGCCTTCAAGACCACCCTCGACCGGCTGACCGGGGCCTTTGCACTGGCCGTGCTGATCGAGGGCCATGACCGCCTGGTGCTGGGCGCCCGGCGCGGCAGCCCGCTGGTGGTCGGCGAAGGCGTGGGGGAGATGTTTCTGGGCAGCGACGCCCTGGCCATCGGCCCCTTCACCAACCGCGTCATCTATCTGGAAGAGGGTGACTATGTCGCCATCGACGAGACCAGCGCCAGGATCTTCGACGAGGAGGGTCATCCCGTGACCCGGCCGCTCAAGGTGGTCGCCGCCGCGGCCGCCCTGGTCGAGAAGGGCAATCACCGTCATTTCATGGTCAAGGAAATCTACGAACAGCCCGACGCCTGCCAGCACACCCTGACCGCCTATCTGGACGCCGTGAATGGCCGGCTGCACGCGCCCGGCGGCGTCGATTTCGCTAAGGTCGAACGCCTTCAGATCATCGCCTGCGGCACCGCCTTCTACGCCGCCTCCATCGCCCGCTACTTCTTCGAGCGGCTGGCCGGCCTGCCCTGCGACGTCGAGATCGCTTCTGAGTTCCGCTATCGCGAGCCGGCGGTGACGCCGGGAACCCTGGCCATCGCCGTCAGCCAGTCGGGCGAGACCGCCGACACCCTTGCCGCCCTGCGCTGGTGCCAGGCCAAGGGGCTGGCGACCGCCGCCATCGTCAACGCCCACGAAAGCACCATGGCCCGCGAGGCCGGGATCATGTGGCCGACCCATGCCGGCCCGGAGATCGGCGTCGCCTCGACCAAGGCCTTCACCAGCCAGGTCACCGCCCTCACCGCCTTGGCCGTGGCCGCCGCCGCCGCGCGCGGCCGCATCGATGAGGCCGAAGAGCGCCGGCTGGCCCGGGTGCTGCTGGAGGCGCCGCGGCTGATCGGGGAATCGCTGGACGTCGAGGCCGCCGTCACCGCCCTGGCCCCCAAGATCGCCCGCGCCCGCGATGTGCTCTATCTCGGTCGCGGACCGATGGCGCCCCTGGCCTATGAAGGCGCCCTGAAGCTCAAGGAAATCAGCTACATCCACGCCGAGGGCTATGCTGCCGGCGAGCTCAAGCACGGCCCCATCGCCCTGGTCGATGAAGAGACCCCGATAATCATCATCGCCCCGTCCGACGCCCTGTTCGAGAAGACGGTGTCGAACATGAGCGAGGTGGTCGCGCGCGGCGGCAAGGTGGTGCTGATCACCGACGAGGCCGGCGCCCACCATGCCCCGGCCGGCGCCGATGTCGTCATCGCCCCGACCTGCGATCCGCTGATCGCCAGCCTGGTGTTCGCCGCTCCGATCCAGCTGCTCGCCTATCACGTGGCGGTGCAGAAGGGGGCGGATGTCGACCAGCCGCGCAACCTGGCGAAATCAGTGACCGTCGAATAGGGACCACCGCGCCTAGATGACGGCGGTGGGTCCAAGCCGGTTGGCGGCGGCGAGGCCGTCGCCGGTTGCGACCGGAGAGGGGATCGGCGGCGGCAGGGTCGTGCCCGTCTTGGCCGTCGCGCCAGTCGATTCATCCTCGTCAGAGGCGCGCCTGATGCAGTCGGTGATCGCCAGCGTGGCGCCGGCGGCGATGATCATGGTCAGCAGGTTTCTCATGGGAGTCCTCACGGGATAAACGGTCTGATGTGAAAACCTTCAGCCGTCCGGCGCGTTCCGCCGACGCTGGAATTGTCCTCCGCCTTCGGATACCCCTTCGCCCCATGAAACCTGTCCGCAAAGCCGTTCTTCCGGTGGCCGGGCTGGGCACGCGCGTGCTGCCCGGCGCCAAGACCACGCCCAAGGAAATGCTCAACATCGTGGATCGCCCGATCCTCAGCTACATCATCGCCGAGGGCCGGGCCGCCGGGATCGAGCACTTCGTCTTCGTCACCGGGCGCGGCAAGAACGCCATCGAGGACTATTTCGACCACCATCCCGAGCTGGAAAGCCAGCTGGAAGCCAAGGGCAAGCTGGACATTCTGGAAGCGGTGCGCGCCGACCTGCCGCGCCCCGGCGAGATGAGCTTCGTGCGCCAGATGGCGCCGCTGGGCCTGGGTCACGCCGTCTGGTGCGCCCGCGACATCGTCGGCGACGAGCCCTTCGCCGTCATGCTGCCGGACATGCTGATGCACGCCGACCCGCCCGCCCTCGCCCAGGCGGTCAGCGCCTATAACGAGGTCGGCGGCAACATCGTGGTGGTCGAGCCCGTGCCCGAGGGTCAGGCCCACAAATACGGCATCGTCGCTCTGGACGGGGACCATCCCAGTCTCAACCGCATGACCGGCATGGTCGAAAAGCCGCCCAAGGGGACCGAGCCCTCGAACCTGTTCATCTCGGGCCGCTACATCCTGCAGCCGGAAATCTTCAATCTGCTCGGCGACCAAGGCAAGGGCGCCGGCGGCGAGATCCAGCTGACCGACGCCATGGCCCGGCTGATGGCGCTGGAGCCGTTCCATGCGCTGAAATACGACGGCGTCACGTATGACTGCGGCGACAAGATCGGTCTGCTGCGCGCCAATGTCGCCTATGCGTTGCAGCACCCGGAGCTGGGCGACGAGGCGCGGGCGGCCGTGACGGCGCTGCTGGCGGGGTGAGCAACCTCTTCATCTTCGGTTACGGCTTTACCGGCTCCGCCCTGGCCCGCCGGATGAGGGCCGCCGGATGGAGCATCGCCGCCACGGCCCGAACCCCGGAACGGGCCTCGGAAGTTGCGGCGGAAGGCGTGACGCCGGTGGCTCTGTCTGATCCCGCGGCCCTGGTCGCGGCTCTGGCGGAGGCGACCGCCATTCTCGTCACCGCGCCGCCGGGTCCGGAGGGATGTCCCGGGCTCAGCACCCTGGTTCCGGCCCTGGCCCGGGCCCGCGCCTTTCCCGACTGGATCGGCTATCTGTCGACCACCGGCGTCTATGGCGACCGCGAGGGGCGTTGGGTGTTCGAGGGCTCGCCCCTGTCTGCCCGCAGCATCGAGGCCGGACGCCGGGTCGCCGCCGAGCGGGACTGGCTGGAGGTCGGCCAGGGCATGGGGCTGACGGTGCAGATCTTCCGCCTGCCGGGCATCTACGGGCCGGGGCGATCGGCGCTGGAGCGGGTGGCGGAAGGCAGCCGCCGCAACATCTACAAGCCGGGACAGGTGTTCAGCCGCATTCACGTCGAGGACATCGCCTCGGCCCTGGCGGCCTCGATCGCCCGCCCCCGAGCCGGGGGAATCTACAACATCACCGACGACGAGCCGGCGCCGAGCCATGTGGTCAACGCCCATGCCGCGGCGTTGCTGGGCCGCCCTGCCCCGCCCCTGCAGCCCTGGGACGAGGCATCTATGCCGGCGGCCGCGCGCCGCTTCTGGGCCGAGAACAAGCGGGTGGCCAACGCCCGGGCCAAGGCCGAGCTCGGCTGGCGGCCGCAATACCCTTCCTATCGCGAGGGCCTGGCGGCTATTCTCGAGCAAAACATGAGGGGATGAAGCATGACGAGAGCGCTGGTTCTGGGCGGCGGCGGGCCGGTGGGCATCGCCTGGGAGACGGGCCTGCTGGCCGGATTGGCCGAGGGCGGCGCGGACGTCTCCCACGCCGACTGGATTCTGGGCACCTCGGCCGGCTCCTTCGTCGGGGCGCATCTGGCGATGAGCCGCAACCCGGCCGCCATGCTTGAGGCGGAATTCGCCGCCGCCGATCAAATCAAGGCGGCGACGCCCAGCGACGGCCCGGCCCGGCCCGCCCCCGATCTCACGCCCTTGATGAGCGTGATGATGAGCAAGCCGCCCGGTGAGCCGCTGGCGATCGAAGGCCGGCTGAAGCTGGCCAGGATGGCGCTGGAAGCGCAGACGGTCAGCGAGGATGTCTTCATCGCCGGCTTTGGCCCTCTGGCGGAGGGCGAACATCCCTGGCCTCCCGGTTATGCCTGCACCGCGGTCGACGTCGCCGACGGGGAACTGGTGATCTGGGGTCCCGACAAGGCCGCGCCGCTGATCCGGGCCGTGGCCTCCTCCTGTTCGGTGCCGACCATCTTCCCACCGATCACAATCGACGGCCGCCGCTACATCGACGGCGGCATGCGCTCGGGCACCAACGCCGACCTCGCCAAGGGACACGACAAGGTCCTGCTGGTCGCCGTCGCCCCGCCGGCCTTCGCCCCCTTCATGATGCCCGGCCTGGAGGCGGAACTCGCTCAGGTCCGGGCCGGCGGCGGAGAGGCCGCCCTGATCGTTCCCGACGCCGGCAGCGGCGAAGCGTTCGGGCCCAACCTGATGGATGGCTCACGGCGCGGCGACATCGCCCGCGCCGGCCACGCCCAGGGGCTGGCCGAGGCCGCGCGGATCAAGGCGTTCTGGGGATAGGGCTCAGCCGGCCGCCTGAAGGTCTTCCACCGCCTCGATCAGACGGGCGATGTCCTGATCCCGCGACAGGCGGTGGTCGCCGTCCTTGATCAGGGTGAAGACAACGTCCCGGCTCTTCAGGGCGTGGGCCAGCTCCAGGGCGTGGGTCCAGGGAACGTCCGGGTCCTCGCCGCCCTGCAGGATGCGCACCGGGACCTCGACCGGGACGGGCCCTGGCAGGATCGACCAGCGGGCGCCGTCTACCAGAAGGGCCCGGGTGATCGGATAGCCGCCCTCGTCATAGAGACTGGGACGAATCCACTCGCCGGTCGCGGCCAGGGCTTCATGGGCCTCGGGCGGAAAGCCGGGCAGCATCAGTTTTTCGGTGAAGTCGGCGGCCGGGGCGATCAGCACCATCCCGGCCAGCCGCTCGGGCCTGACCGCCGCGACGAGGCAGGAAATCCAGCCGCCCATGGAGGAGCCGACCAGGATCAGCGGCCCGTCGGTCAGCCGGTCGATCACCGCCAGGGCGTCCTCGCGCCAACGGCTGATCGTGCCATGGCGAAACTGACCGCTTGATTCGCCGTGACCGCGATAGTCGAAGCGGACATAGCCCCGCCCCTTGTCCGTCGCCCATTGCGCCAGGGCCTCGGCCTTGCTCCCGGACATGTCGGACATGAAGCCGCCAAGCCAGACAACGGTCGGGCCGGCCCCTGCGACCTTGCGCCAGGCCACCGCCTCGCCGTCGCCGCGATCCAGTCTTCCGCTCGTCTCCGACATGGCGCCCGCGCTCCAATTGACCTATCTACCCACCCCTAACCCCATTGCGCCGATCGAAGGAAGTCTCGCCGACCTTGCCCGTCCTGCCACCCGATTTCGCCCTGCTGCAGGTCATTCCGGAAATGGAGACCGGCGGCGCCGAGCAGACCGTGATCGATGTCGCGCAGGCGGTGGTCAACGCGGGCGGCCGCGCCTTCGTGGCGACCCGGGGCGGACGGATGACCGCGCGACTGGAGGCGGACGGCGGACGGCTGGCGCAGATGCCGGTGCAGTCGAAGAACCCGCTGGTCATGCTCGGCAACGCGGCGCGGCTGGTCGATCTGATCCGGCGCGAGAAGATCACCCTGGTTCACGCCCGCAGCCGGGCCCCGGCCTTCAGCGCCCTTTGGGCCGCGCATGTCACCGGCGTGCCCTTCGTCGCGACCTATCACGGCATCTACAATGCCCGGTCCGGCCTGAAGCGCTGGTACAATGCGGTGATGACCAAGGGCGACCTGGTGATCGCCAACAGCGACTACACCCGCGACCATGTCGTCGCCGAACATGACCTGGATCCGGCGCGGGTGATCTCCATTCCACGCGGCGTGGATCTGGCGCGTTTCGATCCGCGCAAGGTGACGCCATCCCGCGTTCAGGCCCTGCGCGATCTGTGGGACCTGCCCTCGCCCGACTCGCGGAAGGTGTTCGTGCTGGGTGGTCGCATCACCCGGCTGAAGGGGCACCTGACGATCGTCGCCGCCGCGGCCCGGATGAAGGCGCAGGGCCGGAACGATTTCCTGATCCTGTTCGTCGGCGATGATCAGGGTCGGGCGGAGTATCGCCAGGAGGTCGAGGACGCCATCCGCTCGGCCGGGCTGGACGACACCATCAAGCTGGTCGGGCATTGCGACGACATGCCGGCGGCCTACCGCCTTGCCGACTACGCTCTGCTGCCCTCGACCCAGCCGGAATCGTTCGGACGGACCGCGGTCGAGCCCCAGGCGATGGCGCGGCCCGTCCTGGTCGCCGATCATGGCGGCGCGCGGGAGACGGTGATCGAAGGGGGAACCGGTTGGCGCCTGCCGCCCGGCGACGTCGAGGCCTGGGCCCAGGGCCTGCTGACCGCCATCGACACCCCGGCCGCGCGGCGTCGGGCGATGGGTGAAGCGGGGCTGGCGCGCGTCAAAAAACTCTATTCAGTTGAAGCCATGTGCGAAGCGACTCTCGGGGTTTATGCTCGGGTCCTGGAGGACAGGGCCTGATGGCCACTTTCGAGAAGATCCTGGTCATCCAGGCCGGGACCATTGGTGAATTTGTGCTGTCGCTGGCGGCCATGCGGCGTATCCGCCAGGCGCACCCGCGCGCGCGCATCACGCTGCTGACCACTCCGGCTTTCGAGGCGCTGGCCAAGACCAGCCCCTATGTGAACGAGGTCGACACCGGCGCCGCTCCGCAAACCCCCGGCGACTGGCTGACGCTGCGCAAGCGGATCAAGGCGGCGAAATACGCCCGGGTCTACGACCTGCAAGGCAGCCCGACCACCAACACCCTGTTCCAGATGTTGCGCCCCTTCCCGCCGCCCTGGTCCGGCCCGGTCAGAGGCGCGAAATTCCGCCATCGCAATCCGGCGCGCGAGCGCATGCACCTGCTGGAACGCCAAGCGGAACAGCTGCGTGACGCCGGCATCTGGCCGGACGCTCCGGTGACGGCGGGCGACGCGCCGCCGCCCGACCTGTCCTGGATCCTGCGCCGCGCCCCGGAGCAACGGCCGACCCCCGGCGCCCAGGCGCCCAAGCCTTTCGTCATTCTGGCGCCGGGAGGCCAGGAGAAGTCGCCGGAGAAGCGCTGGCCGATCGCCGCCTTCTCCGACCTGGCGGGCCGGCTGTTCGCGGCGGGCTATGACATCGTCATCGTCGGCGGACCGCAGGACAGCGCCCTGGCCCGGACGATCCAGAAGACGGTCGGTCGGGCCCGCGACCTGACCGGACGGACCGATTTCGCCCAGATCGCCCTGCTCGGCGCCAAGTCGGTTCTGGCGGTCGGCAACGACACCGGGCCCCTGCACCTGATCGCCGCCGCCGGCGCACCGACGGTGGCTCTGTTCGCGGGTGGTCCGGATTCGGCCCTGGCCAGTCCGCGCGGCCATGTCGCGGTGCTTCACGCCCCGCAGCTCAGCGGCCTGGCGGTCGATACCGTCGCCAACGCCTGCTTCTCCCTGCTGCCCAGATAGACGCAAGAAGGGCCGCGCCGTGCGGGCGCGACCCTTTTCACCGGATGCCGGCCGGCGGCTAGTTGGCGCCGCCGCGGCTGGCCGTGGCCTTGTCGGTGGAAGTGGCGGCCGGGGCGAAGCGCCCGGAGCCATCCACCTCATCGACCCGCAGATTGTTCTGCACATGGCGCACGCCCCTTACCCGTTCGGCGCAGTCCTCGGCCCGGCGCTTGTCGCCGCGACGGTCGACCCGGCCGTTCAGAGTGACCTCGCCATCCTTGACCTCGACCTGGATGTTCGAGGCGTCGAGATGATGATGATCGGTCAGGTGGTCATTGACGTCCTCGCGGATGCGGTCGTCCGAACGGCGGTAATCCCGGGGTCCCCTGCCGTGGTGAGGGCCCTTGGAGTCGCCGTCGGTGGCCGACTGGACATAGGGATTGGGGTCGCCAAAGCCGACCCGGTCGCCGCCGGCATAACCCCGGCCCGGCTGGTACCGGTCCTGCCGGCCGTAGTCGTCGTCATAGGGTTCATAGCGACCGTCCCGGCCATAGTAGGCGCCGCCGTCCCCATAGGCGGGGTCCCGATAAGCGGGGTCGCCATAGCGGGAGGTGCGCAGGTTGCGATGCCGATCCTGTTCGACATCGCTCCAGCTGCGCGGCTCGTTATATCCGCCGCTGACATAGCCCTGGGCGGGACCGGCGGGATTGTAGCCGGCCCTCCGACCGGGGTTCTCCGTATAGCGGGCCTCGCCGAAGGCGCCGTTGGCGCTGCTTCGCTCACTCCAGCCGCGCTCCTCGCGCCAGTCGCGGGTGGGGGTTCCGATAAAGGGATTGGCCATGACGTTTGTCTCCCGAACGCTTGTTGCACACGAAGGGTCGGCGAGGTTCGCCGCCCTCGAGGCAAGAACCCTGCGGACAGGCGCGCCGTTCCCGCGGAAGCGGTCAGACCGGGGCAGTTCGCGGGGATGTGAAGGAGGCGGAGAGCGGCGCCGGCAGGGACGCCGGTGGACTGTCCCTTGCGGCGCAGGCCGTCTGGGGTCATATATCTACCAAGGACACGGAACGCTTTGGCGGGCCGCGTCTTTTTTCGCAAACAGCATCCGGAGCTTCGCCTATTCGCCGCCCCAACAATACGCCGCCCGTCAAAGACGGGCCGCGCATGAATGAAGACATCCGCGTTCCCCGTGTACTTCTGATCGATCAGAACGGCGAGAAGCAGGGCGAGATGCCCATTTCCGCCGCCCTGGAGGCGGCAGAGGAAGCCGGCCTTGATCTCGTCGAGATCGTGCCCAACGCCAATCCGCCCGTCTGCAAGATCCTGGACTATGGCAAGTTCAAGTTCCAGGAGCAGAAGAAGAAGAACGAGGCCCGCAAGCGGCAGAAGATCGTCGAGCTCAAGGAAATCAAGCTGCGGCCCAACATCGACATTCACGATTACGACGTGAAGGCCAAGTCGATGTTCCGGTTCTTCGAGGAGGGCGACAAGGTCAAGGTGACCCTGCGCTTCCGCGGCCGTGAGATGGCGCACCCGGAACTGGGCATGAAGCTGCTCAACAAGGTCAAGGTCGACTTCGACGAGGTCGCCAAGGTCGAGCACGAGCCCAAGATGGAAGGCCGCCAGATGATTATGATCCTGGCGCCCCGCTAGGCTCACCCCTCATCCCGACCAACAAGACGCCCCGGCCCCAGCCGGGGCGTTTTTCGTTGGCCGCCGCCGTTCCCAATTCGCAATGGGTTGGCTAGTCTCCCGCCGGGACAACCATCAGTTCGGTGTCGGGGGGCGTCATGGCAGCACTATCAAGGATCACGGCTGCTCTGCTTGCGACCGTGCTGATGATGATCGGCACCGTCGCCATGGCGGCGCCGACAGCCGCCTATGGCCGCCTGCCGCTGATCGAGGACGCCCAAATTTCGCCGGACGGCAAGATGATCGCCTATGCGGTGACCAACGGCGAGGACCGCCTGATCCTGATCAAGGGGGTCGAATCCGGAGACCTGCTTGGCAGCATCAAGGCTGGCGACCAGAAGGTCCGCGACCTGCAGTGGGCGACGTCGGACTATCTGCTGATCACCACCTCCCAGACCGTCAACCTGGAGGACATCGAGGGTCCGTCGCGGGAATATTCCCTGGCGACCGTCTACGATCTGAAAAACCGCAAGCAGTTCGGCCTGATGGAGCATGCGACGCCGGCGATGAATGTGATCATCGGCAAGCCGCAGGTGCGGATCATCGACGGCGAGGTGATGGTCATCGTCGAGGGCGTCCATTTCTTCGACGAGTTCAAGGGTCGCAACAGCCTGTTCAGCGTCCGCCTGCGCGACGGGCGGACGAAGGTGCACCAGAAGGGCTTCAAGAACACCGACGACTGGGTGATCGGTCAGGATGGCGCCGCCGTCGCCGAGACCGAATATGACAACGCCACTGGCGACTGGACATTGCGGATCCGGAGGGGATCGTCCTGGACCGTGGCGGACAGCGGCAATGCGCCGATCAACCCTCCGTTCCTGCGCGGTCTTGGCAAGGATGGCCGCTCCGCCCTGTTCATTCTCGGCGATACCAAGGCGGGCGGCAGGCCGGCCCGGGAATATCCGGTCGATGGATCGCCGCCACGCGACATCCTGCTGCCGGACTACGACGGACTGATCCGCGATCCATCGACCGGCGCCCTGATCGGTACGGCGACGCTGAGCGGCGACGAGCTGAAATACGAATTCTTCGACCCCAAGGCGCAGGCGGCCTGGGCGGCGGTGGTCAAGGCCTATGCCGGCCAGTCGCCAAGGCTGGCGTCATGGTCCGACAGCCGCCGACAGATGGTGGTCCGCATCGACAGTCCGACAGGCGGCCCGTCCTATGCGCTGGCCGATCTCGATCGCAAGCGCGCCGATCCCCTGGGCGTGCTCTATCCGGAGCTGCAGCCGGCCGACATCGCGGAGGTGCGCCCCGTCGCCTACAAGGCGGCGGACGGGCTGGACCTTACCGGCTACCTGACCCTGCCGAGGGGGGCCGAGCCGAAGAAGCTGCCGCTGGTGGTGCTGCCCCATGGCGGCCCGGCATCCCGGGATACCCCCGGATTCGACTGGTGGGCCCAGGCCCTCGCCGCGCGAGGCTATGCGGTGCTGCAGGTCAATTTTCGGGGCTCGGACGGCTTCGGTGAGACCTTCCTCAAGGCTGGCTATGGCGAATGGGGCCGCAAGATGCAGACGGACCTGTCGGACGGCGTGCGCTATCTGGCGAAGCAGGGGACCATCGACCCGGCCCGGGTCTGTATCGTCGGCGCCAGCTACGGCGGATACGCCGCGCTCGCCGGCGCGACCCTCGATCCCGGCGTCTATCGTTGCGCCGCCTCGGTGGCCGGCATCTCCGACCTGACCCTGTTCATGGACGAGCGCTTCAAGTCCGCCTCCCGTCGCGACTCCGCCAGCCAGCGCTACTGGTTGCAGTTCCTTAGGGTCGAGGGGCGCAAGGATCCCGACCTCTCGGCGATTTCGCCCATCAGCCAGATCAACCGGGTGACCATTCCCATCCTGCTGGTTCACGGGCAGGACGACACCGTGGTCCGCTACGACCAGAGCAAGGTGATGTTCGACGCCCTGAAAAAGACCGGCAAGACCGTCGATCTGGTCACCCTCAAGGATGAGGATCACTGGCTGTCGCGGGCGCCGACCCGCATACAGATGCTGGAGGCCGTCATCGGCTTCCTCGAGCAATACAATCCGCCTCGCTGACTCTCGTCCCGGCTCCGACGCAGTTGCCGCCGGACGGGCGGCGCCTTAGAGCCGGAGGGCTCATGTCGGACATCACCGCCCCCACGCCGCCCGCCGCGAACGATCGCGCCCTCTACATCCTGCTGGCCGTGGTGTTCATCAACATCGCCGGCTTCGGGGTGATCATCCCCCTGTTGCCCTTCTATGCCAGCAGCTTCGGGGCCCCGGCGTGGCAGGTGTTCGTGCTGTTCTCGGCCTACAGCCTTGGCAACTTCTTCGCCGAACCCTTGTGGGGAAAGCTGTCCGACCGGATCGGGCGGCGGCCGGTGCTGATGATCACCATCTTCGGCAACGCCGCCACCTATCTGGCCCTGGCCTTCGCGCCAAGCCTGATCGTGGCCTTCGCCATCCGCTTCTGCGGCGGCATGCTGACCGGCAACATCTCGACCATCCAGGGCTATATCGCCGACGTCACCCTGCCCGAAATGCGGGCCGGGCGGCTGGGCCTGATGGGAGCGGCCTTCAGCCTGGGCTTTGTCACCGGCCCCTGGATCGGCGGGTCGCTGGCCAATGAATCGCTGGGCCTCGCCGGCTTCCGGCCGCCGCTGTTCCTGGCCGCCGGCCTGGCGATCGCGGCCGGCCTTGGCGTGGCGCTGTTCGTCCGCGAGACGCGCCACGGCCACTCCGACGCCCCGCGCCGCAGCCGGTTCGCCGGGCTGAACGACGCCATGGCCCATCCGGTGATCTGGCGGGTGCTGCTGGTGTCGCTGATCGCCATCGCCGGGTTCGCCGGCATGGAGGCGACCTTCGGGCTCTGGGCCAAGGCCAGCTTCCATTGGGGGCCCAAGGAGATCGGCTTCTGCTTCCTGGCCATCGGCCTGACGGCGGCCTTCGCCCAGGGCCTGTTGACCGGCCCCCTGGCGCGGCGTTTCGGCGAGCCGGCCACCTTGATGGTCGGCCTGGTGCTGATCTTCATCGGCTTCGCCTTCCAGCCGCTGGTCGGCGGCTTCTGGCAGCTGGCGGTGGCGGGGATGATCACCGTCGCCCTGGGTCAGTCCCTGGCCTTCCCCAACATCGGGGCGATCCTGTCCAAGTCCTCCTCGCCGGAGCGGCAGGGCGAGATGCTGGGGCTGAACTCCGCCGCCGGCGCCCTGGCCAGGATCGTCGGGCCGCTGGCCGCTGCGCCGCTGTTCACCAAGGTCAGCATCAGCGCGCCCTTCGCCGTGGCGGCGGGCATGTGTCTGCCGGCGCTGTTCATGGCCTGGCGGGTGTCCAAGGCAGTGCGTCGCAGCGCCTGAGCCAGCCGCCGCCGGTCAGCCCTCCGGCGGCTCTGGCGGTCTGCCGCGGCGCGGCTGTCCGCGGGGCGGCGGATCGCGCAGCTGGCCGGCCATGGCCCGCCTCAGGCCATCGGCGAGCAGGGATCGCTCCTGCGGCGTAAGCGTGGCGGCAAAGCGCATGATCTCGGCCTCGACCCCGCCCCGCGCCCGGCCGTCGGTCTGGCGCGCCTCTTCCATCCTGGCGATCACCGCCTCGGCGTTGAAATCGGGAGAGTCGAGGGCGGCGATGGCCTCGCGGCGGATGCGCCGGGACGCGCGCAGCTCTTCCTGACTGCTGACGGCGGCCTTGCGGAACATCTGTCTGAAGGCGCGCCGCTTGAGCACCGGCAGCTCATCGCCAGCCCGCCAGAGCGGCAGCCGTCCCTGGGGCGCGGCGGCCGGCGCCAGGTCGGCCACCCGCCTGGCGACCACGGCGCCGCCGACAATCAGCCCGCCCAGGAACAGGTTCAGCGCCAGGGACGCCAGCAGGGCGATGATCAGGCCGCGCGGCTTCATGACTGGCTCTCCATCTCGGGCAGGGCGATCCAGTCATCCTCGACGGCGACGGTCTGGCTGACCGCGTCCAGGCTCGAGGCGCCGGACGGGGCGGCGATATCGACGCCGATCACCACCCCGGCCGCGCAGGCCGCCGCGAGGGCCGCGCCAATGCCCGCCCCCGCCAGCCAGCGCCCCAGGCTCCAGCCGCGCGATTCCGCCGGCGCGGCGGCGATGATGGCGTCACGCAGGGCGAGCGAGGGCGAGGGCGGCCGCAGCTCATCCAGCGCCTCATCCAGCAGTCGGGCGTCGTCCAGAAGGGCTTGGGCGACCTCAGGAGCCTCGGCCAGAAAGGCGAAGGCGGCATCCTGATCGTCGCGAGGCCAGCGCCCGATGGCGGCGCCGTGCGCCTCCGCCAGGGTCTCGAACCGCTTCGCATCCATCCTGTTCATCATTCTATTCTCTCAGGTCCGCCAGGGCGACGCGAAGGGCGCGCCGACCACGGGACAGAAGACTCTCCAAGGCCTCGACGCTGACCCCCATCAGGGACGCCGCCTCGATATTCCCCAGGTCCTGATAATGGCACAGGACCAGGGCCTCGCGTTGCCGCTCCGGCAGGGCCGCCAGGGCCGCGGAGACACGGGCGCCGGTGTCCCGGGCCAGCAGGCCGCGGTCGGGCGCCGGGCCGGTATCGACCTGCTCCGGCGGTTCGGCCATCGTCTGCTCGCGGCGGCGGCGCAGGCGATCGTAGCAAAGGTTCAGGGCCACCCGATGCATCCAGGTGTCGAATCGCGCCGCACCCGGGATCCAGCGCGGAGCCTGGCGCCAGGCCCGAACGAAGACCTCCTGGGCGACATCCTCCGCCTCGGCGGCGTCGCCCAGCATGCGTTGCGCCAGTTGCAGCATGCGCGGCAGTTTGCGCGCGACAAGGGCCTGGACCGCGGCCTGGTCGCCCCGCCCCACCCGCGCCACCAGCGCCTCGTCCGGATCGCCGCCAGACTGTTTCAAGCTTCACCCGGTCTCCCGTCGACGGACTTCGCCTGGCGAGGCCAGGGTCGTGGGCGCGACAATCATCGCCACCGACAGTCGACCATGACTGTCGCGCCCAAAGCCGTCCCAGGGCAATGGCGCTACTTGCCGCCACCCATCATTCCACGGGCGCCCTGCCGCGCGGCCTGCAGTTCGGTGGCGCTGAGCACGCCATCGCCGTCGGCGTCCATGCGGCTGAAGCGCTTTTCCGCCATCCTGTCCATCTCGGCCTTGTCGATAAAGCCGTCGTTGTTGGCGTCCATCATGCCGAACATGCGGCTGCCGTCGCCACGGCCCTTGCCCTCGGGGGCGCCGGCCTTGCGTTGCGGCCGGGCGTCGAACTCGGCCCGGGAAATCTTGCCGTCCTTGTTGGCGTCCAGATGCTGCATCATCTGCCGGCCGGCCTTGAACTCGGCCAGTGTGACCTTGCCGTCGCCATCGGCGTCGAGCCGGGCGCCCATCCGGCCGGGTCCCGGGCCGGGTTGGGCGCTGGCGGCGCCGGCGGTCAGGGCCAGCATCGCGCCGGCAATCAGATAGGTCTTCATCACGTCAGGTCTCCATGGGCTGCCCGCCCCTCCCCCGTTCAACGCCGGGCCCCTGAGGTTCCGTCGCCGGTCAGGCCACCAGTTTTTCATAGGCGGCGCGCGCGGCCTTGCGGCGCTTTGCCAGCCCGGCCTTGAGGGTCTTCCAGTCGGCCGCCTCGCCGGCGCGGGCCAGCAGGGCCTTGAGCGCCCGAGGCTCCAGTTCCGGGTCGGCCCCATCCTCAAGGGCCACTTTCAGAAGCTGGCTGAGGTCCTGCTGCAGCCGCCAGGCCTGCTCCAGCACGGCGGCCGGAGCCTCACCGACCAGGCCCGCCGCCGCCAGAGCCGCCAGGGCCTCGCCAGTGTTCTGACGCAGTGGACCGCCCTCGGCGGCATGCGCCAGCTGCAGGAATTGCGCGGCGAACTCGATGTCCACCATGCCCCCGGGCGCCAGCTTGAGGTCCCAGGGGCCGGCCGGCGGCCGTTCGCGAGCGATCAGGTCCCGCATCTCCCGCACGTCATTGGCCGTTCGGGCCAGATCTCGCGGGCGCCGCAGCGCGGTTTCGATGGCCGAGCGACAGCGATCCGCGAAGGCCGACGAGCTGGCCCAGACGACCCTCGCCCGGGTGAGGGCCAGCATCTCCCAGGTCTCCGCCTCGCCGGCGTAGTAGGTTTCAAAGGCGTTCATGCTGACCGACACCGGGCCCTTGCTGCCCGTGGGCCGCAGCTGCATGTCCACCTCATAGAGGCCGCCCTCGGCCGTCGGCGCCGACAGGGCGGCGATCAGTCGCTGGGTAAAGCGGGCGTAGAAGGTCTCGGCGCCCCAGCCGCGCTCGGCCGACATCTCGGCGGGGCCGGCCGGCAGATAGAGGGTCATCAGGTCGAGATCGGAGCGGGCGGTCATCTCCCGGCCGCCGCATTTGCCCAGGGCGATGACCGCGACCTCGCCCCGAAAGGCGCCGGCCTGGCGGGTGGTCTCGTCCAGCGCCGCGGCCGCCAGTCCGGCGATGCACAGATCGGCCAGGTCGGCGAAGGCCGCCCCGGCGTCGGCCGCGCTGGCGGTTCCGCCAATCACCTGGAAACCGATCCGGAAGGCCTGTTCACGATGCAGGCGGCGGGCGGCGTCCATGATCTCCTCGAAGGTTTCAGCCCCCTCCATCGCCATGACCAGGGCCGCCTCCCCCTGCCCGGTCTCGAACGGTTCGAAGAAGGTCGGATCCAGCAGGGCGTCCAGCGCGGCCGGTCGCCGGGCCAGGGTGCGGGCCAGCTGGGGCGCGAAGGCCATCACCTGGACGATCAGCTCGAACAATCGCGGTTGGGCCAGGAACAGCGACTGCACCTGGACCCCCGAGCTGAGCCGCTCGAAGAAGTCCGCGAATCGGCGGAATGCGGCGTTCGGCGCGCCGGTATCGTGCAGGGCGTCGAGAAGCCGGGGCGCCAGGCGGGTGAACAGCTCGCGGCCCCGGGCGGTGCGGGTCGCGGCGATGCGCCCATGGTGCCAGCCGCGAATGGCGCCGGAGATCGCCGGCGGGTCGTCGAAGCCGATGCGCTTGAGGGTCGCCAGGGTCTCGGCGTCATCCTCGACGCCCGTGAAGATCAGGCTGCCAAACCGCGAGGACAGCTCCTCCTCGCCCTGGAACAGCTCGCCATAGACCTCATTGACGCTTCGCAGGATGGCGCTGACCGCCGTGTCGAACGGCTTGAGGGCGTCTTGGCCCCAGAGGGCCGCGATGCGTTTCCGATCCGCATCGGCCTCGGGCAGCCGGTGGGTCTGGTCATCGCCAATCATCTGGGCCCGATGTTCCAGCGCGCGGAGCTGGGTATAGGCGGCCCGCATGACCGCCCCGGCGTCTTCCGTGACATGGCCGGAGGCCTCCAGCGCCGCCAGGGCGTCCAGGGTGCGGGGCGAGCGCAGGTCCGTCTGGCGACCGCCGAGGATCAACTGCTGGGTCTGGACGTAGAACTCCACCTCCCGGATGCCGCCCCGGCCCAGCTTGAGATCTGCGCCGGCCGCAGTGACGCGGTCATCGACCTTGAAGGCGTGTATCTGCCGCTTGATCGAATGGATGTCGGCGATGGCGGCGAAATCGAGATTGCGACGCCAGATGAAGGGCGACAGCTCGTCGAGAAACGCCTGGCCGGCCTGCTGGTCGCCGGCCGCGACCCGGGCCTTGATGAAGGCGGCGCGCTCCCAGTTCTGGCCGACGCTCTCGTAGTAGCTGAAGGCCGAGGGCGCCGACACCGCGGGGGGCGTCGAGGACGGATCGGGCCGCAGGCGCAGATCGACCCGGAAGACATAGCCGTCGGCGGTGCGGTCCTGCAGCAGCTGGGCGAGACGCTGGGTGACGCGGACGGCGACGTCCTGATGCTCCGCGCCCTCGCCCAGAGGCATGAGCTCGGGCTCGTAGAAGACCGAAATATCAATGTCGCTGGAATAGTTGAGCTCGAAGGCCCCGTGCTTGCCCATGGCCAGACAGAATAGTCCCGGGACCGGCCCACGCTCCTCGTCCGTCGGGGCCAGCAATCGACCCCGGTCGATCTCCGCCCGGGCTGCCTGGGCGAGCGCCGAGGCCAGGGCGGCGTCGGCGAAGCGGGACAGGGCCCCGGTCACCTGATCCAGGTCCCAGACCCCGCCCAGATCGGCAAGGGCGCAGAGAAGGTGAAGATCGGCCTTGCCCTGGCGCAGGAGTCTGGCCGCCCGGGCGGCGTCTTCTTCAGCGGCCTGAGCCGCCGCCTCCGCCAGCAGCCCCTCCAGCCGTTCGGCCGGCTCGGCCGCCAGGGTCAGCGCCAGAGCCCTGGGGCGCCGCCGCGCCAGTCCCGACAGGTAAGGCGATGCCCCAAAGATCGGCTCAAGGGCCGGCCAGACGGCCTCCAGAGCCCCGGCGCCGAGATCGGATTCAACGATTTCCCGGGTCCGGGCGGCATGCCTCGCGTCGATGACGGGGCCGCAGGGGGTGATGGCGTCGGCGAGGGGCATGGCCAAGGTCTAACAGACGCAGCCGCCAGCGGAAGGCGCTCTAGTCTGACCTCGGCAAGACCAGGGCGACCCGCAGGCCCGGACCGAAGCCGTCCACCACGCCGGGGCCCTCGGAGAGTTCCAGCCTGCCGCCATGGGCCTCCGCGACGGCCGCGACCAGGGACAACCCCAGGCCGGACCCGGGCTCGGAGCGGCTATTTTCCAGGCGCACGAACCTCTGCACGACCCGCTCGCGATCCTCCTCCGGCACGCCGGGACCGGTGTCGGTGACCGAGAATTCGACTTCACCGGAGGAGCGGCGACGCACCCGCAGCATCACCGCCCCGCCCTCGGGGGTATATTTGATGGCGTTGTCGAGCAGGTTGGTCAGGGCCTGGGCGAGGATCTCGCGCGCCCCGACGACGGTCAGGCGCGGGGTCAGCTCGGCCTTGAAGTCGAGGCCCTTGTCCTCGCAGACCGCCTCGTAGAGTTCGGCGATATCAGAGGCCAGCTGGCCGGGATCGAAGGGCTTGGGGTCTGGCGCGCGGCCGGCCGCCTGCAGACGAGCGATGGCCAGCACGGCGTTGAAGGTGGCCAGCACATTGTCGGCGTCGACCAGAGCCTGCTCCAGGGCCTGGACCGCGTCGCCCTTGCCGTTCTCGACCTCGATCAGGCCGGCCTCCAGCCGGGCGCGCAGACGGGTTAGCGGTGAGCGCAGGTCATGGGCGATGGCGTCGCCGGCGTGGCGCAGGCCGCCCATCGACTGTTCGAGGCGATCGAGCATGTCGTTCAGCCCCTCGGCCAGCTCGTCGTACTCGTCGCGCACGCCCCGCACCCTGATCCGGGCCCGCAGGTTGCCGCCGCGCACCGCCGCCACCGCCTCGGTCATGCCCTGCATCTGGCTGGCGACATTGCGGCTGACCAGAATGCCGCCGGCGAGACCGAGTATGATGATCAGGGCCCCGGCGCCCCAGAGAGCCCGGGCGATGCCGACGACGAAGGCCTCGCTTTCGCCGACGTCAGCGCCGACGAACAGGATTTCTCCGCCTGACAGACGCTTCTGCAGACCCCGGGCAGGGCGCCGGATCTCCGCGCCGTCGGGGTCTGTGTCGGTCAGGGTGAAGCGCTCCCAGTTTTCACCGGGTCCGGTCTCGTCCATCGGCGAGGCGGGGATGGTGCCGCTGATCTTCTTTCCGGCCGAATCCATCAGCAGGTAGAGAAAGGGCCGCTCGCCGGCCGAGCGCTCGATGATGGCGGTGTTCAGCAGGGCGACGCCGCCCTGACGATAGGTCGCCTGCAGGGAGTTCATCTCCCGGGTGATCTCATTGTCCGCGCGGCGGCTGACCTCGCCGGCGGTGGCGACATAGATGTAGCCAAGGAAGGCGGCGGCCGCCGCCGCGAACAGGGCCAGGAACAGCAGCGTCAGCCGAAAGGTTGTCGTGCGGAACAGGCGGGGCAGCTTCATCATCGCGGGTCTGACAGCTCCCCTTTCGCCACCGAGAACCGGCGCGGCGTCATCCACCGGCTTCGGGCCCAAACCCTAGGGGTCGAGCCGATAGCCGGCGCCGCGCACCGTCTGCAGCATGGCGCGGTCGAAACCCTTGTCGATCTTGGACCGCAGACGCGAAATGTGGACGTCGATGACGTTGGTCTGGGGATCGAAGTGATATTCCCAGACCTTTTCCAGCAGCATGGTGCGGGTCACCGACTGCCCGGCATGGCGCATCAGGAATTCAAGCAGCTGGAATTCCCGGGGTTGCAGGTCGACCTCCGTCCCGGCGCGGTGAACCTCGCGGGTCAGGAGGTTCATCTCCAGATCGCCGACCTTGAGCGTGGTCGAGACCGCCCCGGTCTCGCGACGACGGGACAGGGCCTCGACCCGGGCCATCAGCTCGGAGAAGGCGTAGGGCTTGACCAGATAGTCGTCGGCCCCGGCCTTCAGGCCGACGACCCGGTCATCGATCTCGCCAAGAGCCGAAAGGAACAGAACCGGGGTGGCGTCCCCCTCGCGGCGCAGGGTCTCGACGACGCTGACGCCATCACGGCGGGGCATCATGCGGTCGACGATCAGGACATCGAAGCCTCCGGCCCGAGCCGCCTCCAGGCCCAGTTCGCCATCGGAGGCCAGCTCGCACTCATAGCCGGCCTCGGACATACCGCGGCGCATGGCCTCGGCCGCTTCCTGGTCGTCCTCGATGATCAGAATACGCATGCGCCGCCCCACAGATCAGCGGCGGCTCCGACTCGGAGCCGCCGCTCGTAGTCTAACCCGGGATCTTCACCGGAACGAACTGTGTCGAACCCGAAACCGAGAAGCCCAGCAGCACCGTCGGACGCCCGGCCTTCTTGGCCGCGTCGACGGCGGAGGCGACTTCGCTGGCGCTGTTCACCTTGTGGGTGTTGACACTGACGATCACCGCCCCGCGGCGCACGCCCTGTTCGGCGGCGTCGGAGTCGGCGCGGACCTGTTCCACCAGAACGCCATTGTCCACGTTCAGGCGGTTCTTGGTCGCGGCGTCGATCGGACCCAGAGCCATGCCCAGCACGACCGGACGAGCGGCGTCGGAATCACCCTTGGAGCCGGACGATCCCGGGGCCGTCTGGTCGGACTGCAGCGCCTGGGCCAGTTCCTTGGCGGAGGGCCGGGTGCCCGAGCGAATTTCGACCGACCGCTTCTTGCCGTCGCGCAGAACGTCCAGCTTGAGCAGCCCGCCCGGAGACGCCTTGGCCACTTCCCGCGTCAGGGAAGTGGAGGAGGTGACCGGGTTGCCGTTGACCGCCACGATGATGTCATCGTGCATCAGACCTGCCTTGGCGGCCGGTCCGCCCGGCGTCAGATCGGCGACGATAGCGGCCTTGATCGATCCCAGACCGAGAGCCTGGGCCATGTCGGGGGTGAAGTTCTGGATTGTCGCGCCGATATAGCCGCGCGTCACCTTGCCGTTCTGGATCAGCTGCTTGCTGACGCTGTCGGCGAGGTCGGCGGGAATGGCGAAGCCGATGCCGACCGAGCCGCCGGTCGGCGAGTAGATGGCGGAGTTGACGCCGATCACCCGGCCGTAGGTGTCGAAGGTCGGGCCGCCGCTGTTGCCGCGATTGATCGGGGCGTCGACCTGGATGAAGTCGACGAAGGGACCGTCATTGATGTCGCGCGCCAGGGCCGAGACGATGCCGGCGGTGGCCGTGCCGCCCAGGCCGAAGGGATTGCCGACGGTGATCACCCAGTCGCCGACCCGCGGCTTGGCGGTGTTCTCGAAGCTGACGAAGGTGAAGCCGCTGCCCTTGACCTTGAGCACGGCGAGGTCGGTGCCGTCGTCACGGCCGACCAGGGTGGCCGGCAGTTCACGGCCGTCCTTTAGGGTGACCATGATTTCGTCGGCGCCCTCGACCACATGGTTGTTGGTCACCAGATAGCCGTCGGCGGAAATGAAGAAGCCGGAGCCGGACGACTGTTGCCGCGGCAGGCCGCCGCCCTGGTCTTCGCCGTCGCCCTGGTCGTCGCGGGGTCCGAAGCTGAAGGGCAGGCCAGGGATGCCGCGCAGGGTGGCCGGGTCGACCTTGGACTTCACATCGATGGAGACCACCGCCGGCGACACCTTTTCAAAGATGTCAGCGAAGCTCATCGGCGCGCCGGGCGGCGGGGCGAAATTGATCGGCGTAGTCTGGAGCTGACTGACCGCCGCGGTCGGTCCCTGGGCCGGCGGCGCCATACGCAAGCCGACACCCGCCATGGCGGCGGCGGCGACGCCGACCCCCGCTACCGCGCCAACGATAAGTCCGGTCTTTCTCGATGCCATCTTCGATCGGTTCCTGTGTCCGGCCGACGCCGGAGTTTCCCACTCAAGTTAGAAGCGATGCCGCTTAGCGCAATGCCGCTCAAGTTATCTTTGCGTCATGAGCAGTGCGTTTGTTGCGGCGAGATCGCGGCAGCTTGGTGTCAATCTCGCCCTTCGCGGGTCAATTGCGCAAGTCTTGCCTCTTCATCCTCGGAAAGCGGGGCCGCAACCGGCCTCCGGCGCAGCCTGAGGGCCAAGAGGAGACCGCCGATAAGCAACATCACGAACGGCAGGGCCCACAGCGGGAGATTGGCCGCGGTCATCGGCGGCTTGAGCAGGACAAACTCGCCGTAGCGGGCGACGAGGAAGTCGCGAATCTGCTGATCGCTGCGTCCGGCGGAGACCTGTTCGCGGACCACCTGCCGCAGATCGTGGGCCAGGTCCGCGGTGGAATCATCGATCGATTCATTCTGGCAAACCAGGCAGCGCACTTCCTGAAACAGATTTCGGGCGCGGGCTTCCTGGGCGGGGTCGGCGAGGCGTTCGGCGGGATCGGAGGCGGCGGCGATGCAGAACAGCGCCATCAGGGCCAGCAGAAGCCGTTTCATGACGCCGCCCCGGTCTTGCGCCCGGCGGCGAGGCGAAGCCGGCGGTCGGAGAGCGAGACGACCCCGCCCAGCGCCATCAACAGCGGTCCCAGGAAGATGAGCTGGACCCAGGGATTGAAATAGCCCCGCACCAGCCAGCCGGGGGCGCCATCGACCGTGCCGCGACGCTCGCCGAGGGTGATGTAGACCTGGTCCAGCCCTCTGGCGCAGATCGCCACCTCCTGGGTGGTCTGGCCTCCGGCCGGATAGAACCGCCGCTCCGGCGTCGCGGTGCAGACCGCCTTGCCGCCTCGCCGCACGGTCAGAACCGCGCGCTCGGCCAGATAGTTAGGTCCGTCGACCACCCCGACCTTGTCGAAGGTCAGTTCATAGGCGCCCAGGGTTACGGCGCGCCCCGGCGCCATGACCTCGGCCAGCTCCAGCTTCCAGGCGGTTTCGAAACAGGCGCCCAGCACGAACAGCGCCAGACCGGCGTGCGCCAGGCTCGAGCCCCAGGCCCCGCGCGGCAGTCCACCCATCCGACGGAAAACCTCGGGCCAGGGCGCTTTGAACAGGCGCACCCTCTGGCCGATTTCGGCGGCGGCGCCGAACAGAAGCCAGAACCCCAGGGCCAGACCGGCGCTGGCGACGGCCTTGCGCGGGCTGACGATGACCACCGCCAGGAGACCGGCCCCCACGGCCGCCACGGCGGCGATCCACAACCGCTGGGCGGCGCCCAGGGCGTCTCCCCGTTTCCAGGCCAGCATCGGCCCGAACGGCAGGATCAGGAGGCCGACGACCATCACCGGCACAAAGGTCAGATTGAAGAAGGGCGGACCGGCCGAGACGGTCTCGCCGCCCATCGCCTCGCGGATCAGCGGAAACAGGGTGCCGATCAGCACGGTTCCGGCCGCCACGGTGAGGACGATGTTGTTGACCACCATGGCGCTCTCGCGGCTGACCGGAGCGAACAGTCCGCCGGGGCTGAGCGCCGGCGCCCGCCAGGCGAACAGGGCGAAGGCGGCCCCGGACGCGACGCCGAGAATGCCCAGCAGCAGCAGGCCGCGCGTCGGATCGACGGCGAAGGCGTGGACGCTGGTCAGGACGCCGGACCGGACCAGGAAGGCGCCCAGCATCGAGAAGGTGAAGGTGGCCAGGGCCAGGAACAGGGTCCAGCCCGGCAAGGCGCCGCGCTTTTCGGTGACTACCGCGGAATGCAGCAGGGCCGCGCCCATCAGCCAGGGCATGAAGCTGGCGTTCTCCACCGGGTCCCAGAACCACCAGCCGCCCCAGCCCAGTTCGTAGTAGGCCCAGAAGGAGCCAAGCGTGATGCCGATGGTCAGCAAGCTCCAGGCCGCCAGGGTCCACGGCCGCACCCAGCGCGCCCAGGCCGCATCGATCCGCCCGCCGATCAGGGCCGCGACGGCCAGGCTGAACACCACCGAGAAACCGACATAGCCGAGGTAGAGCATCGGCGGATGCACGGCCAGGGCGGGATCCTGCAGCAGGGGATTGAGGGAGCGCCCCTCCAGCGGGATGTCCGAAAGCCGGGCCATCGGGTTGGAGGCGAAGACGGTGTAGGCGAGGAAGGCGACGCCAAGCGCCCCCTGCACCGCCAGGGTCCGGGCCTTGAGATCGCGAGGCAGACCCTTGCCGAACCAGGCCACCGCGGCGCCAAAGCCGGTAAGGGCCAGACACCACAGCACCATGGAGCCCTCGTGGCTGCCCCAGGCCCCCGCAACGCGATACAGCAGCGGCTTTTCGGTATGGGAATTGGCCGCCACATTGGCGACGGAGAAGTCGCTGGTGACAAAGGCGAAGATCAGAGCCGCGAAGGTCAACGCCAGGGCGCCGAAGGCCCCTGTCGCGGCCCCTTCTCCGGCCCCGGCCAGCACCGGACGACGCACGCCCGCCGCCGACAGCCCGACCTGGGCGAGGGATAGGGCAAGCGCCAGGACCAGACAGAAGGCGCCCAGTTCGACGATCATGTGCCCTTAGCCTCCGAAGACGCCTGACCGCCAGGCGCGTCATAGGCCGGCCGTTGGCCGTCGCCGCGCCACTCGCCCTGTTCCTTCAGCGCCTTGGCCACTTCCCGCGGCATGTATTTCTCGTCGTGCTTGGCCAGAACCCGTTTGGCGACAAAGACGCCGTCAGGGCGCAGGGCGCCTTCGGCGACGACCCCCTGGCCTTCGCGGAACAAGCTGGTGACCTCGCCATCGTAGAGCACGGTCATGCCGGCCTTGTTGTCGACGACGCGGAACTTCATCACCCCGTCAGGCTGTTTGACCAGACTTCCGGTCTCGACCAGCCCGCCCAGCTGGAAGGCCCGGCCCGGCTGCACCTGGGCGGTCTTGGCCTGGGCCGGGGTGTAGAAGAATGAGATGTTTTCCCGCAGGCCATAGAGCGTCAGGCCCACGGCCAGCGCGAGAACCGGCGCCGCCGCGAGAACGATGGTCAGGCGTCGGCGGGCCTTGTGCGACTTGGGCCAGAAACTCACTGCGGGGCCTCCGATGCCGACTCCAGCCGGCGCAGAATGTCGGGACGGGACTTGAACTGTTCGCGGGCCTTTTTCAGGGCCGCCAGCTGCTTTTCCGTGTCGCCCAGAACGGCATAGGCCCGGATCAGCCGCGCCCAGCCATCGGGATCATCCGGATTGGCTTCAAGCCGGGCGGCGAGGCCGTCGACCATCGCCTGGATATTGGGGCCTGCGCCGGCGCCGGCTGGGGATTCGGCCTGGGCGCTCGCGAGTTTTCCGGTGCGTTCGACCTGGGCGATTTCGGCCGCCAGGCCGGGACGATGCTCGTCGCCGGGGGGCAGGTCCCGCAGCAGGCCCTTCCAGCCGGCGAGGCCTTCGGCGACGCGGCCCTCCGAGATATCGGCCCGCGCCAGGAGATAACGGGGGCTGGCAGCCTTCGGATCGATCTTCAGAGCCTGGTCCAGCGCCCTTCGGGCGTCGGCGCCGACCTCGCCGTTGTTGGTCGCCATGAAGGCCACGCCGAGCCATTCCCAAAGCTCCGCGTCGTCAGGCGACAGAACAACGGCCTCGCGCAAGGCCTTGGCCGCGCCGTAAGCGTCGCCCGACTGCATCCGGGCATAGGCCAGGGCCCGCAGCAGCTGCGGGTCATTGGGATGCTTCTTGCGCTCCTGCTCGAGCATCAGGGCGGCCTGGCCTGTGGTCAGCTCTTCCGGATTGATTCTGGACCATTGCGCAATCCGCGCCGTCATCGGCGCGTCGGCGACGCCGGGAGAGCCGACAAGCAGATAGACCCCAAGCGCGCAAACCGGAACCAGAGCCGCCGCTGCCGAAACCAGCCAGCGCCCCCCGGGCAAAGGCGCGGCCGGCGCGCGGTCGGCCGCGACCAAAAGCCGGCGCCCCGCCTCGGCGCGAGCGTCGGCATACTCCCGCTCATCCAGCAGATCGCGGGCGACGAGGTCCTCGATTTCCTCAAGCTGGCGACGGTGGACGGCCAGGGCGGGATCTTCGGCGACGACAGCGCGACGTTCGGCGCCGCGCGCCGCGGCCAGCACAAGGCCCGCGGCGGCGGCCGAGAGGGCGGCGGCGACCATCCAGAACAGGATCATGGCGCGCTGTTAGCGGATATCGTCAGCGGATGCGAGGCGACAAAAAGTCAGGCCGCCGCCAGACGACGGCGAACGATCTGTCCGGCCTTCTCATCCTTGGCCAGGGTGAGGATGTCAGCGGCGACTTCGAGATAGGCCCGGGCGCGCGGAAGATTGTCCGCGTCGGGCGACCGCAGGTACTCCAGGACATCCTCGACATAGGGGTCAAGGTGCTTCTCGAGACTGTCCAGAATCCTGGCGCGGGTGGCGCCGAAGCCGCCGCTGTCGGCGCTGGAGCGCACCTCCTCGGCGAAGGTCAACAGGCTCATGGCGCGGCGGACAGCGACCGGATCGGGATCGGCGACCAGCTTGGGCGCCGACTTGATCAGACGCGGACTGTAACGGATCGACCGGACCGGCAGGGCGTGGCCCACCACATCCTCGATCTCCTTCAACCGTCCCTCGACGGTTTGGGCGAGGAGGCGTTTCTGTTGCGCCAGCCGACGACCCCACTGTCCATCCCGGGCCAGATCGACCAGTTCCTCGAGATCGGCGATGGCGGTGGTGGCGCGATGCACAGCCTGGCCGGCGTCGTGGCCGGCGAGCTGGCCGCCGTCGACATCGAAGTGGCGGACGATGTCCAGCTGGCTGTCGACCTCGTCCATGATGGCGACGCCGAACGGCGCCAGTTCCGAAGAGGAAAGGTAGCGCTCGCTGGGGCGGTCCATCACCGCGGAAATGATCCGCAGAATCTGGCCAGGCTCGGCCATCCGCGCGCCTAGAAGCTGAAAGAACAGCGGGCCCGCGTCCGGCGCGACGGCGACACTGTCGCGATAGGCGACCCGGGCCGCGGCGCGGCGCTCCTGGTCCATCCGCATCAGCCAGTCGCCGAGATGCGGCTGACAGCGGCGGATGATCGGTGACAGGGCAAGGGCTTCGGCGACCTTGACCGCCTGATCGTCGGAAAAGGCGTCAAGAGTCTCGGCGCGGGGATTGGCGCGCAGATCGGCGAGGGTCAGGGCGCAGAGATCGTCCAGCACGCCCTGATCCAGGTCCTCGGTGTTGAAGGCGTTGGCCAGGGCCTCGGCCTGGCCGGCCTCGTAGGGGTGGGCTGTCTTGATATGGACCCACAGCCGGGCCAGCAGGGTTGCGGGCAGGCTGGCCCTCGCCCCCTGGAACAGGCCCAGAATCGGCGCCAGCGCCAGATTGCGAACGATACGGTCGCCGATTTCACGGTCCACCATGCCCCAGACCGCACCCAGGGGACTGTCGCGCAGGCTCATGTCCCCCAGCGCCTGCTCCAGCTTCTGGAGCACCCGGTCGGGGGCGCCGTCGATCAACATTCTAAGCAGTCCGGCTTTCGCCGGTGGTAGCTCGGTCATGGGCTCCGCCTGAGAACCGCCAAAACGGCGATGTCCCATTGTGGGAACGGACAGGTTAAGGAAGGGCGAAATACCCGTTTCAGGTTTCTGCGCGCGGCAGTCTGACCGCCACCTTCAGCCCGCCCATGGCCGAACCCTCCAGCACCAGATCGCCGCCATAGGCCCGCGCCAGTTCATCGACGATGGCCAGACCCAGGCCCGACCCGGGCGCGCTTTCGTCCAGCCGCGCGCCGCGTTGCAGGACCTCGCCTCGACGTTCGGCGGGCAGCCCGGGTCCATCGTCCTCGACGGTCAGGGTCAGCCAGTCGCCATCGATCGGCTCCGCCGTGACCCGAACCTTGCGCTTGCACCAGATGCCGGCGTTTTCCAGTACATTTCCGAGCAACTCCTGCAGATCCTGCCGTTCTCCCCGGAAGCAGAGCTCGTCGGGCGCCCGCCAGTCGATGGTCACGCCCTTGTCCTGGAAAATACGTTCCATGGTCACGGCAAGCTCGTCGACGACCTCGGCCACGTCCGTACGCTCGCCGATGGTCTGCGCCCTGGCCGCCGCGCGGGCCCGGCGCAGGTGGTGTTCGACATGACCGCGCATGGCCTCCGACTGACGGACGACGATGTCGGCCAGGACGCCGGGCTGTTGCCGCGCTTCCGTCAGCATCACCGAAATCGGCGTCTTCAGGGCATGGGCGAGATTGCCGACGTGGGTCCGCTGACGTTCGACCACATCCTGGTTGTAGGCCACCAGGGCGTTCAGCTCGCCGGCCAGGGGCGACAGCTCGGCGGGATAGTCGCCGACCAGCCGTTCCGCCTTGCCCTTGCGCACGCGGGCCACCTCCCGGCGAAGGCGAAACAGCGGTTGCAGACCGATCCGCACCTGCAGCCAGACCGCCAGAATCAGGCCGGCTCCCAGCACGATCAAGGCGCCGGCGATGATGTAGGTGAAGCGACGGGTAGCCGCGTCGATGGCCTCGCGGTTCTCGGCCGCCATGAACAGCACCGGCTCTGTGCGGCCAGGGATGACGCCCAGCTGGGCGGCGGCGTGGAGCGGCTTGTTGAGGGGATCGGTGGTGTCGAAATAGACCGATACGCCGGGATTGGCCCGCGCCCGGGCGGCCACCTTCGGCGGCGGCGTCAGGCGGCTGTCCCACAGGGACCGCGAGCGGACGAGCGGCGTCGCCACACCCTTGTCGTCAAGGCTGGCGATCTGCCAGTAGAAGCCGCTGAACGGGCGATAGGCCCGCACATCGGTCATTGGCGGGGCGTAGACCTGACCGTCCTCGACGGTGGTTTCGGCCTGCAGGCCGAGGATCGATTCCCCCAGACCGGCCTCGAAGCGCTCGACGGCGGCGCGGGTGAACAGCTGATTAAGACCAAAGCCGGCCAGCACCAGCATGGCCACACTCCAGACGCCGGCCAGCAGCACCAGTCGCAGGACCAGGGACGAGCGCCCCAGACCAAACCAGGGCTTGCGGGCCCGTGGCGTCACGCGTCGGTCTCACCCTCAAGGGCCATGATGCGATAGCCCAGGCCCCGGACGGTCTCGATGCGGTCGGGCCCGATCTTCTTGCGGACGCGACCGATAAACACCTCGATGGTGTTGGAGTCGCGATCGAAGTCCTGGTCGTAGAGATGCTCGACCAACTCGGTGCGGCTGATCACCCGGCCCTGATGCAGCATCATGTAGTGGAGCAGCCGGTATTCCAGCGAGGTCAGCCGCAAGGGCTCGCCGTTGACGGTGGCCCGCGCGGCGCGGGGATCCAGCCTCAGACCGCCGCAGGCCAGGCTGGGCGAGGCGTGCCCGGCCGAGCGCCGGACCAGGGCCCGCAGACGCGCAAGCAACTCCTCGGTGTGGAAGGGCTTGGTCAGATAGTCATCGGCCCCGGCGTCGAAGCCGGCGACCTTCTGGCTCCAGTTGTCGCGGGCGGTGAGGATCAGCACCGGCGTGGCGACGTTCTCGCGGCGCCATTTCTCAAGCACCGAGACGCCGTCGATCTTGGGCAGGCCCAGGTCGAGGATCACCGCGTCGTAGGGTTCAGTCTCGCCGAGAAAATGCCCTTCCTCGCCGTCGGCGGCGTGATCCACCGCATAGCCGGCGTCGCCCAGGGCCAGCTTCAGCTGGCGCGACAGATCGGGATCATCTTCGACAAGCAGAATGCGCATGGGATTTCCTAGAACTGGCCGGTGGCCGCATCGACCATGTAGTCCTGGAAGCGGCCGCCGGGAAACCGGAGCCGCATCCAGTAGTATTTCCGTCCGCCCTGCATGCGCGGATTGGCGTTGACGTATTCACCGCCGGTGCGGCTTTCGACCATACGGATCAGCTGCGACAGGGGAATCTCGCGCTCGGCGGGACGGTCATAGCCATTGTCGCCGCGACCACGTTGCTGCTGCTCGCCGCGGTCGCCCCGGGGCCCGCGACTCTGCGCGTCGGCAACCGCCGGGAGGGCGGCGCTGAGCAGAGCGGCGGCAAAGAGGGCGACAAACTTGTTCATGGCCCTTCCTTTAGGCGGGGCGGTCTGAATGGCGGCTGAATGAAGCCGTTATGCTGACTAACGCCGCCGCTGTCACGGCCCCGCGCGCGAGGGGCGAAAGGCTATTTGCGCTTCGGCGTGTAGGGACGCTTGGCCCGCCACTCCGTGGCGAAGACTTCGAGCTCCGGCCCGGCGATGTCGGGCAGGGTGACGATGAGCCGGGCCACCAGATCGCCGCGCTTGCCCTTGGCGTCGATGAAGCCTCGCCCCTTGAGCCGCAGCTGCTGCCCGCTGTTGCTGCCCTTGGGCACCGTCAGGACCACATTGCCGTCCGGCGTCGGCGCCTCGACCTTGCCGCCCAGAACGGCGTCCGGAACCGAAACCGGCACATCCATCTCCAGGGTGTCGCCTTCCCGGTGATAGATCGGATGACGCCGCAGCTTCAGCTCGATCATCGCGTCGCCAGGTCCGCCCCGGCCGGGAGCGCCCTGCCCCTTGAGTCGCAGAACTTGTCCGTCCTGCGCGCCCTTGGGGATGGAGACGTCCAGGGTGCGGCCGTCGCTGAAGGCGATCCGCTTCTTGCCGCCCCGGATGGCGTCCTCGAGGTCGATGTCGAGTCTGGCGCGCAGGTCCTGGCCCTTTGCGGAGAAGTTGCCAAATCCGCGGGGCCCGCCGGACGCGCGTTGCCCGAAGACGTCGCCAAGAATGTCGTTGAGGTCGACGCCCTGCTCGAAGTTTCCGCCGCGCGGCGACCAGCCGCCCGCGCCGGGTCCGCCGCCGGGTCCGCCTCCAAAGCCGCCGCGGCCGGCGAAGGGATTTTGCTCATTGCCCTCGGCGTCGATCTCGCCGCGGTCGAACTTCTTGCGCTTGTCCGGATCGCCCAGAATGTCGAAGGCGCCGGACACGCGCTTGAAGCGCTCTTCGGCCGCCTTGTCGCCGGGATTGGCGTCGGGATGGAATTGCTTGGCCAGCTTGCGGAAAGCCTTGCGGATATCGTCCGCTCCCGCGCTGCGGGATACGCCCAGCTCCAGATAGGGGTCGCGCGCCAAGGAATCCTCATGAAGTGAACTGCGGGAGGCCTCTACCTAAGCCAACCCGCGCCCCACGCAAGGGGCAATGTGGCATTTTTGCCACTAATTGTCGCCTGGGAACGAAGACAGGTCCCAAAGCGTCGTCCTCGCGACCGCGAGCAGCGATTTTTCCATCGTTGTCAGTCGTCGTAAGGCTCCTCGCCACGATCAACCGAGAGATCCCAGGCGGCGTATTGCAGCGCGTCTTCCGGGTCGGCCAGTTCCTCCTCGCTGATGGTCTGGCCCCGCACCGAGACACCGGCCTTGTGCACGCTCTCGGGGTCGCCGGTGATCAGAGGGTGCCAGTCCGGCAGGGTCTTGCCTTCGTGCAATCGGCGATAGGCGCAGGACAACGGCATCCAGGACAGGCGTTCAATATTGTAGGGCGTCAGCTTGACGCAGTCCGGCACGTGCGCCTTGCGACCGGCATAGTCGGTGCAGCGACAGGCCTGGCTGTCGAACAGTTTGCAATGCACCCTGGTGGGTATGACCTCGCCGGAATCTTCATCCTCAAAGCGAACCAGGCAGCAAAGACCGCAGCCGTCACATAGGCTCTCCCACTCGGCCACCGTCATCTGGCCGAGGGTCTTGTATTCCCAGAAGGGTTTGCGCGGCATGGTCCTTGCGTCCTAAACCCGCAAAGCTCCAACCGCTAGGTTTCCTGTCACGTGTCTGACGATTGGTCTCTCGAACCGTTCAAGTTTCCGGACTCCACGCCGTCCGACAGCAATGATGCGCCCGAACAGGACCCGGAGGCGCCGCCGGAAAGGAAGCCGAAGCGATCCAAGGAACCCAAGCCCGCCCGGGAACCCAAGGCGCCCCGTGAGCCGAAAGCGCCCCGCCCCCGGAAGGAGGTCGTCAGTCGCGAGCCGTTTGACTGGGACGGGTTCCGCCAGCGGGTCTGGACGATCATCGTCCGCCTCAAGTGGCTGTGGATCGTCCTCGCGGCGTTGTTCCTGATCGGCACAGCGACGGCGATCGGCGGCGGCGTCTATGTCTGGAACAAGTATCTCAAGGACGTGCCCGACCTGCCTGACCGGGCGGCGCTGTTTGCCGTCAACCGCGCGCCGGGTATCCGGTTCCTCGACCGTCAGGGCGAGCTGATCGCCACGCGCGGTCCCCGCTATGGCGACCGGATCACCCTGGACCAGCTGCCCAAGCACGTGCCGCAGGCCTTCCTGGCCGCCGAGGACCGCCGCTTCTATCACCACGGCGCCCTTGATCTCTACGGCATCAGCCGGGCGATGGTCGTCAACTGGCGCGCGGGCCATACGGTCCAGGGCGGCTCGACCATTACCCAACAACTGGCCAAGGGCCTGTTCCTCAGCCCCGAGCAGACCATGAAGCGCAAGCTTCAGGAGGCGGTCATGGCGCGGCGGCTCTACAAGGTGCTGAGCCGCGACGAGATCCTGCAGCTCTATCTCAATCGCATCTACTTCGGAGCCAACACCTTCGGCATCGACGGCGCCTCCCGCTCCTACTTCGGCAAGCCCGCCACCGAGCTGACCATCGGCGAGGCCGCCCTGCTGGCCTCCCTGCCCAAGGCCCCGTCGCGTCTGGCCCTGAACAAGAACATGGGCGCGGCCCTGCAGCGCTCGCATCTGGTTCTGGACCGCATGCGCCGCGAGGGCTGGATCACCCGGGAACAGGAACAGGAAGCGCTGGACAACCCGCCCCAGCTGTCGGCCAAGGCGCTGATGACCGAGGGCGATCTCGGCTATCTGCTGGACTACGCCACGACCGAGGCGGTGAAGATCGCCGGCGAGAACGCCCCCGACCTGACCGTGCGGCTGACCATCGACAGCAATCTGCAGAAGGTCGGCGCCGAGACCGTGCGAAAGGTCCTGGCCACCGACGGCGTCAAGGCCAAGGCCAGCCAGGCCGCCCTGCTGTCGCTGGGCACGGACGGCGCCATCCGCGCCATGGTCGGCGGCGTCGACTTCGACACCGCGCCGTTCAACCGGGCTGTGCAGGCCAAGCGCCAGCCGGGCTCGACCTTCAAGCCGTTTGTCTACGCCGCCGCCCTGGAAAAGGGCCTGCTGCCCAAGGACATCAGGGTCGACGGCCCGGTGAAGTTCGGCGACTGGGAACCTGAAAACTACGGCGGCAAGTATCGCGGGCCGGTGACCATCGAGGAGGCCCTGGCCAAGTCGATCAACACCGTTGCGGTCAAGGTCGGCGAGGAGGTCGGCGGGCCGGCGATCGGCGAGATCAGCCGCCGGTTCGGCTTCACCACCATTCCCGCGCGCCCCGATCTGTCGGTCGCCCTGGGCAGCTACGAGGTCAATCTGCTGGAACTGGTCAGCGCCTTCCAGGTGTTCCAGCAGGCCGGACAGCGGGTGCAGCCCTACATCATCGACAGCATCGTCACCCAGGACGGACAGCCGGTCTACAGCCGCTCGCAGCGGGCCCCGACCCCGGTCTACGACCTCGCCAACGCCAGCATGATGGTCAATATGCTCAAGGGCGTGGTCACCCACGGCACCGGGACCCGCGCCGCCTTCGGCCGGCCCGCCGCGGGCAAGACCGGCACAAGCCAGAACTATCGCGACGCCTGGTTCATCGGCTTCACACCTGATGTCGTCACCGGCGTCTGGGTCGGCAATGATGACGACACCCCGATGGAACGGGTGGCCGGCGGCGGCATGCCGACGACCATCTGGCGCCAGTATATGGTCGCCGCCCACAAGGGCTTGCCGGTTCGCGACTTCGACTGGCAGGTGCCCGATCCCGAACCCGAGACAGAGCCCGACCCTCGCAACGGCTTCTATGAGGGCGTGGCGCTGGACTTCAACCGGGCCGCGGGCGAGCTGGAAATCCTGACCCGCGATCCCGCGTCCGGCGGCGACGCCCCCGTCGACCCGGCCGCGCCGGGGGCGCCCGGCATGCCGCCGGCCCCGCCGCCGCCGACCAGGGGCGGGCCGCAACCACGCGGCCTTCCGCCCAAATCGGCCCCGCCGCCCAAGCCGCAACCCAAGCTGCCGGACGGGCCGATCCCCTTCTAGTTCGCTCCTGGCAAACAGAACGGCGGCTTGGCGCACGGACAAAAATCGCAAGCATCGTGCGAACTATTTATGGTTAACGAGTTGTAAACAAACTCGGACCGGGCTTTGCTGTGAACCTCCTGACCGACCCCCGGACTGTTCCGGCTTGGGACGGAAGATTGCCGGAGGGCAGAGCGGGCATGTTCGAGTTTGGACGTGAGTTGCGTCGGGCGTTCAGCGCTCCAGCCGTCGCCCCGCGCGACGGGCTTTCCGGCGGCGACGCCGCCCTGCTGGATCTTCTCGATCTGGGAATGCTGAAGGCCGAGGCCCGCGCCGCAGACATCGCCGCCGGCCGTATCAGCGCGAAGGACCCCGCCGCCCGACAACTGGATGCCGCCATTGTCTGGCGGGAAATCGCCCGCCGCGATGGCGATCCGGTCGCCCTGAGAAAAGCCGCCGCCTGCGCCCAGGCCGCCGCCGATCGCTTCGAGACCGATGGCCGGGCCGCCGACACGGCCCGCGCGCGGGTCGAGCAGGCCTTCTGCGCTCTTCTGGGCGCTGACCTGTTCGGCGATGAGGGTCTGGAAGCGGCGGTGAGCGCCACCCTGACCCCCGTTGCGGCGGACGCCGGGTCCGCGGGCGCCCTGGCCCTGTGCGGACTGGCGGGTCTGGCCGGACGCCGGGCCCTGGCCAGGGGCGGCCTGGAAGACGCCCTCGCCGCCGCCGGACGCTTCGAGGCGCCGCTGCGGCGGCTGGACAAGGCGGGCAAGGGCAACGCCGCTCTGCGCCTCATCGCCGCGGAACAGCGCGGCATTCTGGCAGACATCCTCGCCGGCTGCGGCGCCCGGCTGAAGGACCAGCCCCTGATCGACTGCGCCCTGCGCGAACTGGAGACGGCCTCAGCCAGCCTGGACGCCGGATATGAGCCACTGATGGCCGCGCGCATCGAGGCCCAGGCCGGCGCCGCCCGCGCGCTGCTGGCCGAACTGACCGGGGACACCGCCGCCGCGGCCGACGGCGTCGAGCAACTGACCCGGGCGCTGGAGACGGTGACCCGCGACCACAGCCCGCTGGACTGGACCCGCATCCAGGCCATGCTCGGCCAGGCCCTGCAGGTTCTCGGAGAGGCGACCGACGCCCCGCGCGCCTTTGAGCAGGCCCTTCGCTGTTTCGACCGGGCGCTGGTGGGCCTGAAGGACCAGCCGGCGCTCAGCCTGCAGGCCGCTGTCGCCGCCGGTCGCGCCAACTGCCTGGGCCGTCTGGCCGAACTGACCGGCGATCTGGCGGTGCTCGACGCGGCCGAAGCGGCCCTGCGCACCGATCTGGCGGCGCGACAGCCCGCCAGCGAACCGGTCGCCTGGGCGGTCAGCCAGCTGGGTCTGGCCCGTCTATACGAGCTTCGGGTGGAGATTACCGGTCGCGGCGACGAGAGGCTGGCCGGCGCGGCCCTGGCCTATGATGCCGCCCTGGACGTCTTCGCCGAGCAGGGACTGCGGTCGTTGTCGGAGCTGGCTGCCGAGGGGCTGAAAAGGCTGCGGGAGCGCGCCGGGCGCTGAGACGCTTCAAGCGGAAACGAAATTCTGGACCTGGGATACAGGACAGCGTCACGCCATGCTGACGCCCGGCGACCTGGCCACAGAGCCGAACAGTCCCTTCAACAGGATAGCGCCGACCAACAGGGCCGCGACGGGCAGCGGGCCGCTGGTCATCGCGGTGAAGTCCTGCTGTCGCGCGATGGTCAGCAGCAGGCCAAGCAGGAAGGCCGTGGCGACCGTCAGGGCCGTGCGCCGAGCCAGGGCCGCCAGATACATCTGACGCTCGGCGGCGATGATCACAGCGGCCGAGAAGGCGTCGTCGCACGACGGCGGCGCCGCCTCGGCGACCCATCCGGCGATGCGGCTCTCAAGACTGTGCATGGTCATCTCCCAACATCTCGATCAGATCGCGCCGCGCGCGGGCGAGGTGGCTCTTCAGGGTGCCCAGCGGCAGGCCCAGCGCCTCGGCCGCCTCGGTGTGGCTGAATCCGCTGCCGAAACAGAGCAGCACCGCCGCCCTCTGGGTCGCCGGCAGGCGAGCGGCGGCGGCGGCGAGATCCAGGCGGGCGCCAGGATCGATGACAGGGCTGGTTTCTGAAGTCATGGCGGCGTAGCCCTCGCGGGCCAGGCGACGAAGCCAGCCCCGCCGCTGTTCGCGGCATTTTCGCCAGGCGATGCCGAACAGCCAGGAGCGAAACACCCGGTCCTCATCAAAGCGCGCAAGACGGCACCAGGCGAGCACGAAACTGGCCTGGGCCAGGTCGTCCGCGTCGGCCGGATTGTCACAGACCCGGCGCAGGAAGGCGCGCAGCGGCTGTTGATGACGGCGGACCAGCTGGTTGAAGGCGGACACCGAACCGGTCCGGGCGGCACGGACGAGCGCGGCGTCGTCATCACTGTCGCTCACGGCGCGTCCGGCGTCGGCGGCCTTCGCGATCCGACCATGGCCGACAAGAAGCTGGCGGCGGCGAAGGCGCCCAGGAGCACGGTGACAAAGATCAGGCCGGTGATGTTGTCGCCATCCCTGGCCTTGAGCACCGAGAGGACCGCAAAACCCAGGCACAGGGCGGCCAGGACAAGGCCGCCGCGCCAGAAGGTCTCCGGGCGGTCGAGCCAGCCGGCGGCGCTGGTCGTCGGCATCCGCAACGCATCCAGCAATTCGGGCGGCGGCGTCTGGCCGCGCTCGGCATAGGCGGTGATCAGACCCAGAAGCCTCTCGGAGCGGCGGTGCGTCATCCACAGGCGCAGGAGACTCTGCAGGCCCCAGCCGAGCGGTATCAGCAGCCACCAGAACTGGATGAAGAGGTCATAGAGTTCGCTGTGTCGCATGGGGTCCTCCGCGCGCCTGTCCCCAACGATTGGCCGCCCGGGCCGAGTCTGGATGTGGCGCTCGCGATTATTCCGCGCCAAGGCGGCTTGGCGAGGCGCCGCCGCCCGGGTCGCATCCAACCAGGGGAGCAGCGGCCAACCGACGGTGACCATGGCGTCGCCGGACTGGCGGCGGCGCCGATGTCCCGGAGACTGCCCGATGCCCCGATCGCCCGCCCTCGCCCTGGCCCTGCTGCTGGCCTGGCCCTGCGTCGTCAGCGCCCAAGCCCCCGTCAGCTCTGACCTCTACGGTCAGATTCTCGAGGCCGACGGGGTGTTGTTTGACCAGGCCTTCAACCATTGCGATCTGGCGGCGCTCGACCAGATCGTCAGCGACGATTTTCGCTTCGTGCATGACCAGAACGGCGAGACCCGGAGCAAGGCGGCGTTTGAAAAGGACTTCCGGGACAGCATCTGCGCCAACCCCGACCGCAAGCCAATCCGCAAGCTGATCGACGGCAGTATGACCGTGTTTCCCCTCTACAATGGGGGCAGGCTCTACGGCGCGCTACAGATGGGCGAGCACCGCTTCTACATCCAGGAGCCAGGCAAGCCGCTCTACCAGACCACGACCGGCCGTTTCACCAGCACCTGGGTGCTCGAAGACGGGCGGTGGCGGCTGAGGAGCAGCCTCAGCTACGACCACCACGACCCGGCCCCGACCGACATGTTCGACGCCGATTGGCCGGCGCCGCTGTTTGACGACACGGCGCGGATCGGCGCCTTGATGAAAGCCCACAGGATTCCCTCGATGGCGGTGGCCACGATCAACGACGGCAGGGTTCAGGCCGTGCGGGTGTTTGGCGTGCTGGACGACGGGTCGCCGGCGCCGATGAACACGATCTACAACGTGGCTTCGCTGACCAAGCCGGTCACCGCTCTGACGACCCTTAAACTGGCGGCGGCGGGGCTGTGGGACCTCGACCAGCCGCTATCGGATTCCTACGTCGACCCCGATCTGGTCGGCAGCCCGGAGCTTCGATATCTGACCACCCGGATGGTGCTGTCGCAGCGCAGCGGCCTTCCCAACTGGCGGTATCTCGCGCCCGACCACCGGCTGCGCTTCGAGTTCCGGCCGGGGACCCGGTATCAATATTCCGGAGAAGGCTTTGAATGGCTGCGCAAGGCGCTGGAGGCCAGGTTTGGCAAGGGCCTGGATGTGCTGGCGCGGGAGCAGATTTTCGAGCCGCTCGGCATGAACGACACCCACTTCCGCTTTGAAACGGGCGTCGATGAAGCGCGCTTCGCCGGGCCGCACGACGCGCTGGGCGCCCCCCTCCCCCTGCGCCGTAACACAACGGTCAATGCGGCGGACAACCTGCTGACCACCGCGCCGGACTATGCCCGGTTCATGGCCTGGATACTTCGCGGGGCGGACCTCCCCCCGGCCCTGTACGCTGAGATGGTCAAGGCCAAGACCGTCGTATCACCGGGAGTCCGTTTCGGACTGGGCTGGGGCCGCTATGAGGATCTGGACGGCAAGGGCGACTATGCGTTGCAGCACACCGGCGGCGACGATGGCGTCAAAGCTATCGCCATCCTGTTTCCCAACAGCGGTCGCGGGCTGTTGATCATCGCCAATTCCGAAAACGGCGTCTCCTTGTGGAAGAAAATCATCGAGGAGACCTACGGCGCGGAGGGCGTCAGGCTGGTCAGCCTCAATCTGGGCAAGTGACCCTGCCTTCGACCGTCGCGAAGCCCGCGGCGGTCGCCTCCGGTCTGTGACGAAGGACTGGAGCGGTCAGGCCGCGGCCGAGATGTCGCCGGTCTGGCGACGCATCCGCCAGAAGCGGATCGTGCGCTGGGCCACTTCCAGCGGCAGCTCGTTATAGAGCTGACCATACTGACGGGCCTTGGCCATGGCGTCCGGATCGCTGTCCAGCATCAGCACGGCGAAGGTCAGATAGAGGCTGGGTTCGAAGCCGGCCGCCTTGCAGATGATGGACAGTGCGTCCAGTTCGCGCCGCTCGACGATGCGCCGAGCGGTATGGAAATCGACGTGCGCCAGCTGCGACAGCGCCACCAGGAACTTGGTGGTCTGACGCCCGCGGAGCAGGGCCGCCAGGGAGCGGGGGCCCAGTTCGCCGCGCGCCGCCATGGCGGCGACCTCGGCCTCGGCCTTGGCGTAGTCGGCCGGCAGGGCGCCATCGCGCGCGGCCAGACGCTTGCGGCCACGCTCAAGGGCGGCCTCCAGTTCCTTGGGATCGATCGTGGCGTTGCGGGCCAGGATCTGTTCGCGAATGCGCGCCTCGGCGACGAAGTAGATTTCGTTCAGCAGGTCGACGGGCAGGCTGCGACGATTGACCAGCCCTTCCTGCAGTCGCGGGCTCTCGGTCGCGCGATCGACCAGCCGTTCCTGGGCCTGCCGCGACAGATCGGCCCCGTTGTTGCCGATCAGGACGCTGAGGGTGTCCTCATCGCCGCGCTCGACGATGACGTCGCTGACCGATGAGGGCACGTGAGCCCGCTGGGAAATCGCCGCCAGATGGTCCTGGCCCTGGGTGCGGGCGACATTCAGCAGGTCCTCGTCCGACATGCCCCGCCCCTGGCGCAGCACCGGTCCGGCGACGCTGATCTCGTCATGGGCCAGACGGCGCATCAGGCCGCCCGGCGCGTCGGGCCGTTCGGCGATACGCCCCGACAGCTCGGCGCGAACGGCGACTTCCATTTCCCCGGAGAGTTGGGTCAGGACCTGGTCGAACAGGGCCATTTCCGCCGGCCCGTGAGACTCCCGGCCGAAGAAGGCGTCGGTCAAACCACGCAACAGGTCGCGGCGTCGCTCGCTGGACCCTTCATGGGCCAGTTCGATCAGTTCATGCAGGCGGGCGGGATCTGCGCTCATTGCTTGTCCTTGGCCAGTCGGCGCTCGGGGGTGTCGTCGTTGGCCGCGTCGCTTGCCGGATCATCCTGGGGCGCCGCCCCCAGCAGACCGGGCGCCAGGGAGACTTCAGGCCCGGTGAACGAGTTCTGGGGCGGCGGCGCCGGAATACGGTCGGGCGTGCCCCCATATTCGCGCACCACCGAATAGGCGCGCGGCTGATAATTGCCGTAGGGCGAGGCGGAGACCGGCGGCGACGGCGCGGCCGTCTCCGCAGGCGCCACGGCGGCGCGGGCCGGCGGGGCGGTCGTCGAATCATAGAGGCTGGCCGGCAGGGCTGCGGCCGGTCCCGGGGTCGGCGGGGCGCTGCGGTCGGCATAGGCCGGTTGCGGTCTGACCGGGGCCAAGGGGGTTGCAACGACCACGGGCCGGATCTCCGGAACCGGCGATGGCGCCTTTCCGGACCAGTTCAGCATCGGGCCGCCATAAGCTGGAGCGCCCGCCACCGGTCCGGAGACCGCCCGATCCGGCGCGCGACGCGGGCCGTATCGGTCTTCCGTCGCCAGGGCGGCGCCGGGAAGAGCGAGCAGCAGAAGGATGAGACCAGGGCGCATGGCCATGAATACCCGGGGTTGATTCCCGGTTGTATAGCCCCGCGCCGCTTAAAGCCGCCCTAACGTCCGCGCCACCAGGCCAGCAACCGCCGCTCGAGGATGTCGACCAGCTTGAACAGCAGCGCCGCCATTACCGCCAGGGTGAACAGCGCGGCGAAGACGCGGGCGGTCTGCAGGCGGTTGGCCGACTCGACGATGCGCCAGGCCAGGCCCTGGGCCCCGCCGGAGCCGGCGACGAACTCGGCGACCACCGCGCCGATGACCGCCAGGGAGGTGGCCACCTTGTGCCCCTCGATCAGGGCCGGCAGCGCCGATGGCAGGCGAAGACGCAGCAGGGTTTGCCAGCGGTTCGCGCCATAAAGCACAAACAGTCTCTGGAGATCGGGATCGGCGGCCCGCAGCCCGGTCGCGGCCCCCGAATAGATGGGAAAGAAGGCGACGATGGTGGCCAGGACGATGATCGCCCGGCCCGGGTGGTCCAGACCCGTCCAGATCATCACCAGCGGCGCGATGGCGATCACGGGCGTTACCTGCAGACTGACCGCGACCGGCTGGATCGCCTTTTCGATCAACGGGCTGAGCCCGCCGAGCAGCGCCAGGGAGCAGGCGCCGACGCTGGCGATCGCCAGGGCGATCAGCGCCATCGACAGGGTCGTCCAGGCCGCCGCCGCCAGCGCCTGCCAGTCGGAAATCAGACTGGTCCACACCGCGCTGGGGGCCGGCAACAGATAGACCGGCACGGCCAGGACCCGGCAGGCGATTTCCCAGCCCGCCAGCAGGGCGATTACCAGCGCGAGGGGCGTCAGAAGGTCGATCAGCCGTGTCATGCCGCCCCTCCCCGCGCCAGCACATCCGACACCGCCTCGGCCGCCTCGCGAAACTGCGCGGTGGTGCGGAAGCCTTCGGGGCGCGGCGTTGGCGCGTCGATGATCACCTCGCCGGCGATCCGCCCCGGCCCCGGCGTCATCACCACCACGCGGTCGGCCATGTAGACCGCTTCCTCGACATTGTGGGTGACGAACAGGATGGCCGGCCCAAGGTCGGCCCATAGCGCCAGCACGTCATCGGCCAGGCGGCGGCGGGTGATCTCGTCCAGCGCGGCAAAGGGCTCGTCCAGCAGCAGAAGCCGGGGACCGGTCGCCAGGGCCCGGGCCAGGGAGACCCGCATGGCCATGCCGCCGGACAGCTGCGCCGGCCGGGCCCCTTCCGAACCCGACAGCCCGACCCGCGCCAGCCATCCGTCCGCCTCGCGCCTTGCCTCCGCGCGGGGCCGTCCGGTCAGTTCCAGCGGCAGGGCGACATTGTCGCGGGCGCTGAGCCACGGGGCCAGGGTCGGAGCCTGGAAGACCAGGGAGGTCTCGCCGCGTTCCGGCGCCCGCGTCACCTCCCCCCGGGTCGGCGGCTCAAGCCCGGCCAGCAGCCGCATGGCCGTCGACTTGCCACAGCCCGACGGCCCCACAAGGGCGACGATTTCGCCCTCCCCCAGTGTAAGATCGACGGGACCGAGGGCGACCCCCCGGGCATAATGGACCTCGACCGACTTGAGGGCCGCGATCACCGGGCGGCGGGCCCCACGAATTGCAGGGTGTAGGCGTCCTGGTAGGGCATGTCCCTGGGATAGACGCCCTGGTCGGCGGTGACCTTGAAGAATTCGGCCCAGCGGGCGTCGGTCATGGCGCCGATGCCCAGGGCGGCGGCGTCGCCGCTGTCGACGATGCCGTACTGGTTCATCACCGTGCGGGCGTAGGCCAGCAGGTCCGGCGTCATCTCGGGATTGTCCTTGAGGATCAGGGCGTCGGCCGGCCCCGGATCGCCCTTGAGATATTCCTTCCAGCCGATAGCGCTGGCCTCGATGAAGCCGCGAACAGCGTCGGGATTGCGATTGATCAGCTTGTCCGGCGCCAGGACCATGGTGGCGTAGCCGGGATAGCCCTCGTCGGCGAGGAGGAAGACCTCCGGCTTGAGGCCCGACTCCTTCTCGATGGTGTAGGGCTCGCTCGACAGATAGCCCTGCTGGATCGCGCGTTTGTCCGCCAGGAAGGGGGCGGCGCTGTAGTTGTAGGCCCGGATCTGGTCGTCGCTGAACCCATACTTGGCCCGCAGCCAGACCCAGAAGGCCTCCCGCGACGCCGCCGACAGCAGAATCGGCCGTCCCTTCATGTCCGCGAGCGAGGTGATTCCCTGGCCGGGATGGGCCAGAAGCACCTGCGGATCCTTCTGCATGAATGCGGCCACCGCCTTCACCGGCACCTTCTCCTTGACCAGATTGAGGGCGATGAAGCTGTTGGAGCCCATGCCCAGCTCGACCGCGCCGGCCGCCAGAAGCTGCGGCACATTCACCCCGGGGCCGCCCTGCTTGATCTCCACCTCCAGATCGCGCCGCGCATACTCGCCCATGGCCAGGGCCTGGTAGAAGCCGCCATGCTCGGCCTGGGCCTTCCAGTCGGTGGCGAAACGAATGAGGGTCCGGCCGGGCGGCGTCGCGGGCGACTTTGTGCAGGCGGCGACCAGCGCCGCGAGACCGGCGCACAGAACCATGCGGCGAGACGTCATCAAACCCTCCATCCTGACGGAACAGAGGGTAGGTCGCGCGGCGGGTCGCGCCAAGGGGATGTTGAAATCGGCGGTATCCGAAAGCGGCGCCCCAACGCGGGCGCCGCAATGAGCAAGAGGGCGACGCATCCGGTTGCCCGGCGGCGCCACCCTCTCACCCAGATCCCCGAAGGGGTCTGGTAGCCGAGGGGTGATGGCCGGCGTGGGGGTCCAGATCGCTCTGGTCTTCATCCGACCGGTTCCTGACCGGTTTCCGAAGGTCTCCCTCCGGTCCTTAGGCCTGGACCCGTTCCGCTCGCTTGGCCTTCCGGTTTCCCGTCTCGCCCGCGCCGCGGTTCCTCTCGACGGCTTGACTGTGCGACGACTTCGGTTATGCAGCAACCGTCTCTTGCCGCCCGGCTGTGAATACTGATCTCCCGGATTGGGGAGAAGATGTGGACAGCCTGTTGAATTTCACCGCAAGACCTTGAGAAGCAAGCGCTTCCCGATATCCACAGATATGTCCTAGGACAGCGCCTCGCGCATCTCTTCCAGCAGCATCCAGGCCTCCTCGGCCTCCTCAAGGCCCTTCCGGGCGGCGTCGAGCGCCTTCATCGTCCGGTCAAAGGCAGCCGGGTCGCGGGCATAGAGCCCGGGATCCTCAAGCACCTTTTCCAGCCGGGATATCTCCAACGGGAGCTCGGCCGCCAGACGCTCTGCTTCCTCGAGCCGGCGTTGGTCCTTGTACGACAGCTTGGCCGGCTTTTTTGGCGGCGGCGCATTGGCTGGCGCGGACTTTCGTGCGGGCGCCTCGGCGACCATGCCGCTGGTGAAGAAACCCGGGTTCTGGCTGACGAAATCGCTCCAGCCGCCGGGAGTCTCAACCACATCGCCGGCGCCGTTCAGGCCGATCGTCGAGCCGGCCAACCGGTCGATGAAGTCGCGATCGTGGCTGACCAGAACCAGGGTGCCTTCGAAGCCGGCCAACAGGTCTTCAAGGAGATCGAGGGTCTCCATGTCGAGGTCGTTGGTAGGCTCATCCAGCACCAGCAGGTTGGCCGGCGTCGCCAGGGCGCGGGCCAGCAGCAGTCGCGCCCGCTCGCCGCCGGAGAGGGTCGAGACGGGCTGACGCAGCTGATTGTCGCGGAACAGGAAGTCCTTGGCGTAGCCGGCCACATGTCGCGGCGTATCGCCGACCATCACCTGGTCGCCGCCCCCCGGCGTCAGGGCTTCCCAGAGGGTGGCCGTGTCGTCGAGGTCGGCCCGGGCCTGATCGATGTAGGCGATCTGCAGGTTGGTCCCCAGGGTCACCGTTCCGGCGTCCGGTTCGATCTCGCCCAGCAGCAGCTTGACCAGAGTGGTCTTGCCGGCGCCGTTCGGGCCGACGATGGCGATGCGATCCCCGCGCTGGATGCGGGTGGAAAACCCCTTGACCAGCACCTTGTCGCCATAGGCCTTGGACAGGCCCTTGGCCTCGGCGACCCGTTTGCCCGAAGCGGAGGCGACGGCGATGTCCATGCTCAGGGCGCCGCGCGCCTGCCGCAGGAATTCGGACTTCTGTTCCCGCATGGCGACCAGACGGCGACGGCGGCCCTCGTTGCGGGCCCGGCGACCGGTGACGCCGCGCTGCATCCAGTGATTTTCCCGAACCAGCGCGGCGTCGAGGCGGCGCTGCTCGTCGGCCTCGGCCTCCATCTGCTTTTCCGCCCAGTCATCGAAGGCCGCGAACCCCCGGTCCAGCTTGCGGACCCGCCGGCTTTCCAGCCAGAAACAGCGGCTTGTGGTGCGCTCCAGAAACGCCCGATCATGGCTGACCACCAGGGCGGCGGCCCGGCTGGACTTCAGCAGGCTTTCCAGAACCTCGATGGCCAGGATGTCGAGGTGGTTGGTCGGCTCGTCCAGCAGCAGGACATCGGGCTGTTCGGCGAAGGCCCGGGCCAGGGCGGCGCGGCGGATCTCGCCGCCGGAAAGCCCCTGCGTGCTCTTTGCCGGGTCCACGCCCAGCGCCTGCAGGGCGGCCTCGGCCTCATAGGACTGGGCGCCGCCGAGCGTGGCGTAGTCGAGCAGGGTCTCGCCGGAGATCTTCGGCTCCTGCGGCACAACGCTGATCCGCGCGCCCGGGCTGACGATGCGCTCGCCGCCGTCCGCCTGGATCGCACCGATCAGCAACCGCATCAGGGTCGATTTGCCCGCGCCGTTGCGCCCAACCAGACAGGCGCGCACGCCCGGCTCAAGCGCCAGGTCGACCCCGTCGAACAGGGTGGTGGCGCCGTCGACGAGACGGACGGACTTGAGGGCGAGGACGGGAGGGCGCATGGGCGGGGCTCAAGTAACCTCCGCCGGGCCCAAGGTCGAGGGGTTGGGTCACAATTCCCGGAACCACCCAATTTGGGCCTAATTCCAGTCGTAGGGCAGCGCCTCAGGCAAGCGGAACGGCGAGACGCCGACGAGGAGCTTGGAGATGGACGCTCATCCGATGCGGGCCCGTGACCCCGCGGGAATTGCGGTGCTTGAACCGCTGACGGGCGAAGTGGTCGCGGCGCTGCGCTATTTTCGGGGCGTTTGCCATCGCAAGCAGGTCATCGACTACATCGACGCCGCGCACAGGCGGGCCGGCCAGCTTTCGGGCGCGGCCCTGGCCGAGGCTATCGTGGCCTGTTTCGAACGCCACCTTGGCGCGGGAGGGGACGATCACCGGCCCTTTCGGCTCCCTTTTGGTCCGGGCTCGCATCGCTGGGCGCTCAGTGAGCAGGCGCTGGCCGGCTAGGATCCCCGCCGGCTAGACGCCGGGCGGCTTCAACTGCCGACAGGTTTCCAGACCCTTGGCGGCGTCCTGCGGCTGGTCCGCAAACAGCGTCCGGGCGGCGTCCCGGGACTTCAACTGGTCCGCCTCCGCCGCGTCGGCGGTATGGCCGCTCTGGCGCGCCGCATCCATGGCCGCGAAGGCCCAGAACTCCGCATCGCTCCGCGCGTCCGCCGCCGTTGGCGCCCCGGCGTCCGATTGCTGCTCGGACCAGACGCGGGAAAGGCCGGCGCAGGTCAGCGCCTGGGGATAGGGCGGCGGCCCGTCCTTGGCGGCCATCATCATACTCAACACAAGCGCCAGCATCGCCTTGCCTTCCCTGTTGTTTTGCGGCGTCGGGAGCGGCGGCGCCAACATCCGGAAGGATCGCCGAGCGTTTGACAACCGTCAACGCCACCGGACGCGGTCAGAGCCCGGTTCAGAGTTATCCACAGGATGACAAAAAACCTTCACAAATGTCGCAAACGCCGTAGTCTTCCTCCGAGCCCGGAACAAACCGGTCCAGGTCAGAGGAGGATTCGAGATGATGATCGTGACGATCTTGGCGCTGGCCGCCGGCCTTGGCGGAGAGATGTCGGGCGCGCCGGTCGCCGTCCGGGCCGAGCGGGCCGCGCCCGCCCCCCGCGCCAGCAAGGAGCTGGTGGTGTGCAATCGCGACGAGGCCTCGCGCCGCGCCTTCAAACGGGAATACGGCGAGGTTCGCTACGTCTCGGCCCAGGACGTCGTTGACAGCCGCGGCGCCGCCGCAGCCTGGGACACGCCGCGCTGCATCACCCCGACCGAATACCAGCGACTGGAATCGATGGTCGGCGAGCTTCGCTGGGTGGACGAATCCGGCCGCTGATCTCCAGCGACCGGCATTTGTGAAAAGATAGCGGGGCGGGCCGCGGCTAGCCCCGTTCCCGCGTCCGCTGGAACGAAACCTTCGGATAGCGTTCCGCCACATAGGAGATTTCCCACGCCGATTTGGCGAGGAAGACCGGCGACTGGTCGATGTCCGTCGCCATTGCCGTGCGGTGGGTCGAGGCGAAGGCCTCGATCTCGGCCTCCGTCCCGCCAAGCCAGCGGGCCTCGGCATAGGGGGCCGCCTCGAACACCACATCCAGCTGGTATTCGCCGGACAGACGATCCGCCATCACCTCGAACTGCAGCTGTCCGACGGCCCCGACAATGAAGTCCGACCCCAGGGTCGGGCGGAAGAGCTGGGTTACGCCCTCTTCCGCCAGGCCTTCGAGGGCCCGCTTGAGGTGCTTGGCCTTGAGCGGATCCTTGACCCGCACACGGCGCAGGATTTCCGGCGCGAAGTTGGGCAGGCCGGCAAATCGCAACGCGCCGCTTTCCGACAGGCTGTCGCCGACGCGCAGGACGCCGTGGTTGGGAATGCCGATGACGTCGCCGGCATAGGCCTCCTCGGCCAGCTCCCGGTCGGAGGCGAAGAACATGATGGGCGCATTCACGCTCATCTGCTTTCCGGTGCCCTGGGACTTCAGCTTCATGCCCCGCTGGAACCGGCCGCTGGTCAAGCGGAAGAAGGCGATGCGGTCGCGGTGGTTGGGGTCCATGTTGGCCTGGACCTTGAAGACAAAGCCGGAGACCTCGTCGTCGCCGGGTTCGACCTCCATCGGCTGTCCGGCCTTCTCGGCCTTCACGCCCTTGGGCGCCGGGGCGAAGGCGCCGAGGACGGCGAGCAGCTCATCGACCCCGAAATGGCGCAGCGCCGAACCGAAGACCACCGGCGTCATATGACCTTCGAGGAAGGCCTGCGGATCGAAGGGCTTGGAGGCCTCCTGCACCAGCATGGCCCCCTCCTCCGCCTCTTCCCGCTCGGCCGGGTCGAGGTAACGGTCCACCGCATTGCCGTTCAGCGGCACGGCCGGGTCATGCCCCTCCTCGCGTTTGCGGTTGTAGGGGATGAAGGTCTGGGCCCGCAGGTCGATCATGCCCTTGAACCGTCCACCCGATCCGGCCGGCCAGTACAGCGGCGCCGGGTCGAGCTGCAGCTTGGTGGCGATCTCGTCGAGCAGTTCGAAGGGGTCCTGGGCCTCGCGGTCCATCTTGTTGATGAAGGTGACGATCGGGATGTCGCGCAGGCGGCAGACCTCGAACAGCTTCAGCGTCTGCGGCTCGATGCCCTTGGCGGCGTCCAGCACCATGACGGCGGCGTCGGCGGCGGTGAGGGTGCGGTAGGTGTCTTCCGAGAAGTCCTCGTGACCGGGGGTGTCGAGCAGGTTGAACATCAACCCGTCGTGGTCAAAGGTCATGACGCTGGCCGAGACGGAGATGCCGCGCTCGCGCTCGATCTTCATCCAGTCGGAGCGGGTGCGCCGGTTCTCCCCCCGCGCCCGCACCTGTCCCGCCGCGCGGATGGCGCCGCCGGCCAGCAGCAGGTTCTCGGTCAGGGTCGTCTTGCCGGCGTCAGGATGGCTGATGATGGCGAAGGTGCGTCGGCGCGCGGCCTCGGCGGCAGGGGTATTGGACATGGCCGGGGAGTAGCGGGGGAAAGGCCGGTTGTCACCCTGGACTGTTGCGCCGCTCCTGGTCGTCGATGCGTTGAAGCAGCCGCCGGGCTGCCGCAACGATGGATTTACTGTGCGGATCGTTCAGCAGCGGCTGCAACAGGGCTCTCGCCTCGGTCGTATGGCGGCGCGCAATCAGCACATTGACCAGCTGAAATCGCAGCGGAACAACTTGGGGCGCCTGCCGATATGCGCCGATCAGAAGATCCATGTCCGCCTTCTTGGGATAGTCTGACTGTGTTCTGCGCACCTGGGCGTAGGCGTAGAGGATGCGATAGTCGCTCGGCGCCAGGCCGGCGGCCTTGGCCAGCCACTGTTCGGCGTCCTTCATCATCGCGGGATCGGCGATGGTCCTGATGACGGGCGCCGCGTCGGCGTCCTCGTCTTCATCGTCATCGCCCTTGCCGCCCTTGCCGTCCTTCTTCTTGTCTTCATCGTCTTCGGGCTTGGTCCAAGCGTCGTCGTAGAGATGGGTCCCCAGCACATACATGGCCTCTGCGTCGTCGGGATGAGCCTTCAGCCAATCCTCCAGCAGGGCCCGGCCCTTGGCGTAGTCGCCCAGCTCCATTTCGGTCTGGCCCAGGGTCAGGACCGCCAGCTGGTCATCAGGATACTTGGCGGCCCGGCGTTGGATCATGGACAGATAGCCGGGCGCCGCGTCCTTGTAGGAATGGGCCACGATCTGCACCCGCTCGAGCAACAGGTCGTCGGCGGATGGCGGCAGGGTCGTAATGGTGATCGGCGGCGCGGGAATATTGCCCCGCTTGTACTGGGTGATCTTCAGCCCGCTACGCACATAGCGCCGTAGGGACTGCTCCAGTTGGTCCGGGGTCTGGCCGGTCGCGTCCTGCATGGCCTGAACCGGGTCGGCGCCACGCCCGACCGCCGAAGCGAAGGCCTGGAACTGCTGGAAGCGCTGCGGATCGCTCATCAGATAGTGGGTCAGAAGCCAGGACTGGGCGTAGAACGAGCTCCAGTCGGACGGGCTCTGCTTGTTGGCCAGCAGGTCGGCCATGGGAATCCAGCGGCTGGCCAGCAGGGCGCTGGCGCGCTTGTCCGCCACCTGGCCGACTTCGATGAACTCCCCCCGGATCACCGTCTCGCCGTAGAATTCGGCGTAGCCCTCAACCATCCACGCCGGATAGGCCCCCGGAAAATTCTGCAGCATGAAATGGTGGGTGTATTCATGCAGCAGGGTCGAGGAGTCCTTGCGGTCCTCGAGGGTGGCGACGGCGAAAGTGTCCGAGGCGCCGGGGCTGTAGTAGCCGGCGATGGCGTCGCCGGCTCCGTTCCAGGTGATCTGCAGATCGGTGCGGGAGCGCACCAGATAGATGGGCAGCTTGCGCAGAGGCACGCCGTTCTCGGGCAGGCCGTGACGGGCGCGCAGGAAGGTGTCGAACACCTCCATCTTGTCGACGTAGGCGCGAAGCACGCTCTCGCTGCCGTCGCTATAGACGATGAACCTGGGGCTCTCGGCCCGCAGCCAGCGCGCCTCCGCCGGCGAGGCGACGACCGCCGCCATCAGGACAGCAGCCAGGGCCGCCAACAATCTCGGAAACATGAATACCCCCAACCCCTACTCGACCATAGGTTAGGATGGGCATGGGGGGGGGGGGGGGTCTACTGCAAAGCGACCGGCCGACTGCCGATTTCGACACTCTGCGCCTTCAGGCGGCGAGGCGACGCCAGACCTGGCGATCGGCCTCGACCGTTGTCAGGCTGCCGGCCTGCTGGCGCTCATAGAGCAGCCCCATAACCTCAAAGCTGATCTGGGCGTAGCGCACGGCGACAAGGCTCTCCGAGCATCCGCGCGCCTGAGCGACAAACAAGGCTGCGTTGACGGTCGGCTGCTTGAGCATGATCAGTCCCGCAAGGCGACGCGCCCGCTCCGGGTGACGGTGCGGCAGCAACGGCTCCTCGGAAAACAGTTCTCGCCCCAACTTCTCGACAAAGCCCATGGTCAGGGCCTTGAAACGCTGGGCCGCAACCGGCGGCGCCATCTGGGCGCCATCCAGGTTCAGCACGACATCATTGAGCAGGAAGAGCATGGGGCACTCAGATCGGGGAATTGCCCTCCCATGCGCCCGGCGCCCTTTCAGGTCCGTCAAGGAACGAAGTTAACGGGCCTCAACCGCTTCTGTCAGGAAGTGACGCCCCTCCCGGTCCTCGATCTCGACGACCCAGATATCCGGATCAATCCGGGCCGTTCGCCCGATGTAGGCGTCCAGGTCCGGTTCCCGGTCGCTGGCCACCGGCTGCATCCAGAACCGCTCCCCGTCCCCTCGGGTCGCCTCGCTGTAGAGCCGGGCCGTGCCATCGCCGCGATTGACGGCCTTGACCAGCACCGAACCCGCTCGGGGGTCGCCCTTCCGCGCCACCACGGCGAAGGCGCCGCCCTGTTCGGCGCGGCGTATGAGGGCGCCGACCCAGATGTCGGTAGAGAGCAGCACGCGGGTGATTTCCCTCTTCGCTAACCGGATCGCAAGACCGCTACGACTAGTCTGCCGGTGACCAAGCATAGGGGAAAGCCAGTCGATGACGAGCCTGCGAAACCAGATAAAGGAGCGCGTCCTGTGGTGGGCGATCAGCCTTGTCTGCGTCGCCGCCGTCGTGACCGCGCGTCCCGCCCACGCGGCAGGCGGCGCCCTGGACCTTCTCTATGAGCGGACGGTGATGACTGCCGCCGATAGCCGCTGCCAGCTGTTCAGTCCGCCGATCGGCGCCGCGCTCAACGCCGCCCGGCTCCAGGCCCGCGGCGCCGCCCTGCGCGCCGGCGCGGAGGCGGAAACCCTGAGCCGCACCGAGCAAAGGGCCCGGGCGGCGGCCGCCGCCGCTGACTGCCGCTCGCATGACATGAAGGTTGCCGCCAGCCGGGTTCGCACCGGTTTCGACGGCTATTCCAAGCTGGCGCGGATGAACTACCCCGGCGAGGTCGCCGACTGGAAGGCCGATCGCGGCGTGTCCCGCGAAGGCGCGCGCTGGAAGCTGTCGCAGAGCGGGCCCTTCGGTTGGGACCATCTGCAGTTCGGCCTGGCCGGACAGTATGGCCCGCCGTCCCTGACCGCGGTCGCCGTCTTCGCCGACGGCGCCAGCCCGTACGCGGCGCGGCTGATCATGCGCGACGTCAAGCGCACCAGCGGGCCCTATCTGGACACCCGTTCCCGTGGAAAGGGCGGCAAGCTCAGTCTTGCGGCCCGCATGCCGCCGAGGGCCGCCTCGAGAATTTTTCAGGCGGAATGGCGCGGCGCCGCGCCCGCCCTGCTGCTGCCGGCCAACGCCAGCGGCGGCTGGAGCTTCCGCTTTCCCGACGCCGCCATCGCGGCCATGGCCGATCTCGATCCCCGGGAAGCGATGATCGTCGAGTTCGTCTTCAGCGGCCGCAAGGGCGATGTCGTACGCCAGGCCCATGTCGAGATCGGCGACTTCGCGGCGGGCCGGGCCTTCCTGGCGGCCAGCTGGCGTTAGGCGCTGGTCTTACCGGACCGGGGTAAAGGCCACGACGTTGTCCGAAGCGGGCTCGGCGGCGGACTTTGGCGGCAGCAGGACCGGAAGACGCACGGTCACAGACGTGCCCTGCCCCAGGGTGCTCTCAATCGCCATTTCACCGCCGTGCAGCTCGGCGAAGGATCGGACCAGCGACAGGCCCAGCCCAGTGCCCATGGCGCGGCGATCGCTGTCGCCCGCCTGTTCATAGGGCCGTCCCAAGCGTTCAAGATCTTCCGGCGAAATGCCCACGCCGGTGTCGGTGACGACCAGCTCGAAGACGCCCTCGAAGCCCTGGGCGGTGACGGTGATGGCACCGCCCTTGGGGGTGAACTTCAGCGCGTTGGAGACCAGGTTCAGGACAATCTGCTTCAGGGCGCGGCGATCGGCGTCGATCTCCAGCGCCCGGGCCGGCAGAATGCCCCGCAGTTGAACCGTCGCGGCGTCGGCCTGCAGGCGCAGCAGCCGCAGGGCCGCCGATACGGCCTCACGGGCGTCGAACGGCTCCCGGAACAGCTCGAAGCGATCCGCCTCGATCTTCGACATGTCGAGCACGTCGTTGATCAGATCCAGCAGATGCGATCCGGCCTCGTGTATCAGCTGGCTGTATTCGCCATACTTGTCGGGCATCGGGCCGAACAATCGCGCGCGCATGATGTCGGAAAAGCCCATGATGGCGTTGAGCGGGGTTCGCAGCTCATGGCTCATATTGGCCAGGAAACGGGACTTGCCGCCCGCCAGCGTCTCGGCGTCGATCCGCGCCTGGTCGAGGGCCGCCTCACGCGCGCGCTCGGTGGTGGCGTCCCGCATCAGGGCGACGATCATGTCGTCGTCGGCCCGCTTGAGACTGACCGACACCCACCGGTCCTGGGCGCCAAGGGGGGCGAAGGCGACATCCGCCCGGCCCTGGGTCGCCGCCTGCTTCAGGGCTGCTGAAACCGGGTCACGGGTGGCCGCCACGCCGGTGAGACCCAGCCGGATCAGGACATCGGCGTCGATGCCTTCCGGGGCCCGGCCATAGAGGGCGCGCACCTTGCCGTGCGGATAGATGGCGATCAGCAGATGCGGCTGGGCTGACAGCAGGCGGGTCAGCCGCGCGGCCTCGCCGTCCTGTCGATCCTCGACCTCCTTGCGCTTTCGTCTGCCGATCACCAGACCGGCCCCGATGGTCAGGCCGATCACCGTCATCGCCAGCAGACCGAGCCAGAGGCCGACGGTCGGCTCGGGCGCGGGCCGGGCGATGCCGCCAAGCTGTCCCAGGGCCGCCACGGCGGCGGCCATCACCGCCAGGATCGCCGAGGGGGCCAGCAGGCGTTCCTGAGCCATCACCAGCGCCACCGCCAGCGGGGCGAGGCACAGCACTCCCAGGGGACCACCCACGCCCCCCGCGATCAGCGGGCCGACAGCGCCGACCAACGCCGCCAGACCCAACAGCCACAGCGGGTGGGGTCCGCGCCGGAGACGCCGGGCGCTGGCCAGTTGTGCGGTGCGATGCTTGGTCAACGGAAGTCTTGCAAGTCCCCAGCCCGGAACGCGGACGTTAACAGATTAGCCTCCCCGGACGATCCCTAGAAGGGCGCACAATCGCTGGGCGACGGAAGGCCGTGGAGGGGGTGTGGACAACCCTGTCCGCAGGCGCAACGGAATCGTAAGCGGCCATGGGCGATAAGGGGGTCCGGTCACCAAAGGTGGCGTTCCGAGAGGCCAGAATGACCCGCACGGCACTGAAGATTGTCGAACGCCACAAGTCCGCTGCGCCGGCGGTCTTTCCTCGTGCGGTCCCGCCGTCGAGGCGTCGGGCGCTGATGGACGATCAGAAGCGGTCGTTCCTGCGCATGGTCAGCCATGAACTGCGCACGCCGCTGAACGCCGTGATCGGGTTTTCGGAGATGCTCGCCTGCGAACTCTACGGCCCCCTAGGCGCGCCGCAGTACAAGGAATATGCGGAGCACATCCGTGACAGCGGCCACAAGCTGCTGACCCTGGTCAACCAGATCCTTGAGCTAGCCAGGCTGGAAGGTCACGGGATCGAGATGGAGGTCTGCGCCGAGCCGCTGGATCACGCTCTGGAGGACGTCCTCCAACAGCTGGCGCCCGACCTGAAGGCGACCGGCGTCAGCATCGACATCGGCGACGACACGGCGTTGCAGCGGGTGTTCGCCGAAAGCCGCGGCCTGCGGACCATGCTGTTCAACCTGTTGCAGAATGCGGTGAAGTGGTCGCCGGCGGGAGGCCGCATTGGCGTCACCGCAAGCCAGGACGGCGAGATGACCCGGATCGCAATTTCCGACCAGGGGCCGGGCGTGGATCCCGGAGACCTGGCCCGGCTGCTGCGCCCCTTCGAGCAGGGCCAATGCGCCCTGACCCGCACCGCCAACGGCGCGGGCCTGGGGCTGCCGATCGTCCATGCCCTGAGCCAGGCCATGAATGGCGACCTGACCCTGGAGTCCGCGCCCGGATCCGGCTTCACCGCGACCCTGAGCTTGCCCACCGCCTGAGCCGGGGTTAAGCCCCGGCCATGACCTCTCCCATCGATACGGAACTGGCGCGGCTCGCCGAAGACTTCGAACTGCTTGGCGATTGGGAAGAGCGCTATCGCCATGTCATCGACCTGGGCCACGACCTGGAGCCGCTGAGCGACGCGGAGCGGGTGGACGACAACAAGGTTCGCGGCTGCGCCAGCCAGGTCTGGCTGGTGACCGAACCGTCCGACGGGACCCTGCGGTTCAGGGGCGATTCCGACGCCCACATCGTGCGGGGCCTGATCGCCCTTTTGTTGCGGCTGTATTCAGGACGCCGGCCCGGCGACATCCTGGCCTTTGACGCCAAGGCGGCGCTGGCGACCCTTGGCCTCGACGAGGCCCTGTCGACCCAACGGTCAAACGGGCTTGCGGCTATGGTCGAGCGGATACGCCGGGACGCCGCAGAGCGCCTCTCGGCCTGATCGGCTGTTGTCAGGCGGCGCGGATGCCGCTGAACGGCTGGTTGCGATCCGATTTCATGCCAATGACGGCATCGTACCCCAGGATCATGTCCACCTCGCGCCCGTCGCTGGCCAGCGGAAGGCGCAGCCAGAGGGTGGAGACATGGGCGGCGCCGCGCCAGGCCATGTTGTGCGACCCAACGCGCGGCCGGCGGTCGGCGACCACCGCATCCAGTTCCTTGCGCCAATAGTCGGCGGCGGCGGTGTTGTAGAGATCGGTCAGCTTCATGCCGGTGATCTCCCGGCCATAGACCGAATAGAGACCGGTCCCTGCCAGACGCTGCCGGTAGTCGATCTTGCCGTCGTCGCGAACGACGTCGATCAGACTGACCGTCGGCAGGAGGCGCTTGAAGGCTTCCGGCTGGATGTCGGCGCGACCAGGCAGACGACCCGATTGACGCAGGGCGGCCCAGTAGCTGAACAACTCTTCATGAGCGCGGGCGGCTATCGCCGATGCGCCCAGTTGCGCGACCATCTACAGAATCCTTAACAACCCCTTGGAATCACCTAGGATTCACTATCGCTTAACCAGCGAATCGGGGGCAAGCGTTTTTTCGTCGCAGGGGAGAAGATTCTCTTTTTGAGTCAATTGAAAAGGGAATGCGCTCCGGGAGCGGGCAAACACAGCGCCCGCCGACCGGGAGGCCGACGGGCGCTGAAGCGTTTGCGAGACCCTGATCGCGGATCGCGCGGCCGTAAGCCCGCGCGTTCCGGGTCGGTGAAGACTTAGCGGCGCTTCTTGGCCTGACGACCGCCCTGGCCGAGACCCATTTGCTTGGCCAGTTCCGAACGGGCCTTGGCGTAGTTGGGCGCAACCATAGGGTAGTCTTTGGCCAGACCCCACTTTGCACGGTAGTCTTCGGGGCTCATGTCGTATTTGGTGCGCAAATGGCGCTTCAACGACTTGAACTTGCGGCCATCTTCAAGACAGACGAGGAAGTCGGGGGTGATCGAGCGCTTGACCGGAACCGCGGGCTCTTTCGGCGCGACTTCAACCGTCTCGGCGCCGCTGGCCACACCGGTCAGGGCCTTGTGCACCGACTGGATAAGGGCAGGAATGTCGTTGGCGGCGACCGAATTGTTGCCCACATATGCCGAAACGATGTCGGTCGTCATTTCAATGATAGCGGATTTGTCTTCCATGGCGTGTCGATCCATTTCGGCATTGTTGAGTGGAAACTTGGCCGGGCGCCCCGCTCCGATGGCCGGTGCATAGAGTGTGTCGCTTATGAAGACAAGAGCGCTTTCGATATTCAAAGCAACAGTAGAAGCGCGCGACCCTTTTCATTTCAATGATTGTGGCCCGCCCGGATAGTCGCCGCCGCTCGCGCTAGACTGGCGCCGCGAGCGATCAGCGACCGAAATCACGCCCCAGGGCCAGCATGGCGGCCCTTTGCGGCGCCGAGAATTCGTCCACCGCATCCTCGTCCCCGTCCCGGATGGCCTTCACCAGGCTGGGCGTCAGGGCCGAGGACAGGGCCCAGTTCCAGTAGCGCAGCACCGTCTGGGCCCGGTCGACCGCCAGGGAGTCGAAACAGGTGAGAACCCGCTCCAACGCCGGGGTGGTGTTGCCGGCGGCGTCGGTCTCCGGCCGGCGAAGCCCCCGCCAGAGCGCCCGGATGGCGGCGCGCGGCAGGCCGGTCGCCTTGCAGAGAATGGCCAGCGGTTCGCCGCCGGGATCGGTCATGATCTTGGCGCCGGTCATCGGCTTGAGGCCCGAGAGGTAGCTGATCTCCTCGGCCAGTTCGCGGGTCATGCCGTTCTGGGCGGCGGCCACGGCCTCGTCGAGGCTGTTGTAGGGACTCTTCTCGATGGCGGCCCGATTGCGCTGGCGACGCTCGATGAACTGCAGCGCCTTGCGGGTCAGGGGATCCTGCCAACCCTCCTGGGCGGCGATGGAGAAGATGTCGCTGACGGCGTCCTGCAACACCTCGCGCGAGACGGCGAAGCGCTGGAGGATCATCCGCCGGCTCTCGGAGTCGGCCCACCAGAACATGATGTAGGCATGGCTGGGCCGCAGCTCGGGGCGCCTGAGCAGCAGGGGAATCAGGCGCGGATTGTCCCGCGTCGAGGCGACGATCAGTTCGAGGGCCCCGTGACTGAGCCGGGACAGGTCGTTGCGCAGCAGGGCCTCGGTGACCGGCGACTCGCAAAACCGCACCAGGGCGTCGGCGACCGCCTCCCCGACGCCGCGCCGCAGGGCGATGAGACGGCGATGCTCGGCGTCGGCGCTCAGCGCGCAGTCAATGAGATCGGCGTCGCCGAGGTTCTGGCTGTTTTCCAGCAGGGCGCGGGAAACGGGCAGGTCGTCCCGCAGCAGCATGCGGGCCAGGGCCGGCGGAATATCAGCCAGATTGGCCAGCCGCCGCGCGACCTTCACCCGTTCTTCCAGCGCCGCCTCGCGCAGCAGTTCGATGATCAGATCGGCGGTCATCGCCCGCTCGAAGGCGTTCACCCGGCTGCCGGGCAAGCAGACCACATCGGCGAGCCGCTTGAGCAGGGTCGCGCGCGACCGCACCGTCGGCCGGGCCGAAGGCTCTCCCCCGAGAGGGTCGGCCCCCGACAGGTCGGCGGTGTCCAGATCAGGACGCGACAGGGCAGGCTCGCTCATGATGTCTCCGGCTGCGGCGGCCACAATAGGCGGCCGCCGTTAACCACCGATGACGAAAGCGCCCACCCGATCAGGAAACGCCAGTCGCCTCAGGCGAAGGAAGTCACAGGGTGGTGCGGCTTGGCCGCCGCGGCTTCCCGCGCCCGGGCCAGACCCTGTTCGACGAAGATGCTGACGCCGGCCAGCGCCGCGATCGCCACCGCCAGCAGGAACATGGCGCCCTTGTCGGTCGGCAGGTTGAGCGCGTCGATCTGCTGCGCGGTCATGCCCTGGGCCAGGGCCCGGGACAGGGCGTCCAGTTTCGGAATCTGCCAGCCCAGCCAGGGCGACAGGTGGAAGCCGATGGCGCCGAGCGCCACGATCAGCCCCAGCTGCGCGCCGCGCTTGCGCATCGCCGGCCACAGCACCAGCCCGGCGGCGATCAGTTCGAGGGCGCCGGTCACGTAGCGCAGCACCGGCTCGAAGAGCCCGATGCCCGAACGGGCCTCGATCAGGCCGAAGACTGGATTTGGATCCAGCCCGAAGAATTTCTGAAAACTCATGGCCAACAACAGCCCGGCGAGCGCCAGGCCGAATGACCAGCTCAAGACACGATCCATCATGGTGTTTGCTCCCGCGAGACTCTAGGAGGTCTCTGCGGGAGCCAGAATGCGCCTGTCGATTAACTTTGACGAGTCACGGTTCCGCGACGGAAGCCGCCGCGACTGCTTATCGGAACTGGGGCTCGTCCCATTCCGGCCAGATATCGGGCAGATCGGCCGACACGGTGTTGGGATAGCTGGGCGCGCGTTTCTCGAGGAAGGAGGTCACCCCCTCCTTGGCGTCGCCCTGGGCGCCGCGGGCCATGATGGCGCGGCTGTCGGAGCGGTGGGCGACCATCGGATGGTCGGCGCCGACGTTGCGCCACATCATCTGGCGGGTCAGGGCGATGGAGACCGGCGCGGTGTTGTCGACGATCTCGCGGGCCAGCTCCATGGCCGCCGGCATCAGGTCTTCCGGCGCGTGCAGCGACCGCACCAGACCGCCTTTCAGCGCCTCCTCGGCGCCGAACACCCGGCCGGTGTAGCACCACTCCAGCGCCTGCTGCATGCCGACCAGGCGCGGCAGGAACCAGCTGGAAGCGGCCTCGGGGGTGATGCCGCGGCGGGCGAAGACGAAGCCGAACTTGGCCGCCGTCGAGGCCAGACGGATGTCCATGGCCAGCTGCATGGTGACGCCGATGCCGACGGCCGCGCCGTTGACCGCCGCGATCACCGGCTTCTTGCAGTCATAGATCCGCAGGGTCAGGCGGCCGCCGCCGTCGCGGTAGACGCCGTTGACCTTGGCGTTCTCGCGGGTCTCGTTGCCCTGTTTGGCGTAGTCGAAGGTCGCCCCGCCGCTGCCCAGATCGGCGCCGGCGCAGAAGGCGCGGCCGGACCCGGTGACGATCACCGCCTTCACGGCGTCATCGGCGTCGATCTTGTCGAAACAATCAATCATCTCGACCATCATCTGCGCGGTGAAGGCGTTCATCCGGTCGGGACGATGCAGGGTCAGGATGGCGACGCCGTCCTCGACGACGTACTGGATGGTTTCGTAGGCCACGGACGGCTCCCTCTATTGATCTGGCGGCATAGAAGGCCCCCGACCCCACGGAAGGCAAGCGCGGCTATCGAAGCGGCCCGCCATTATACCGCCGCCGCCTACGAAAAAGGGCGACATCGACGAGGGCGCGGCGGAAACGCCCGCCGGCGTGGGTTTTGGCGTGGTCAGAGCGCGGGGCGCGTAGGCTGCGGCGTAGGGACGGCGTAGGTCGCCGCGCAGGCTTTGTAGGCGCCGGAAGCGATGCGGCGCCTACGGCCTGGGTTTGGTGGCGCCAAACAGGCGGTCAGGACTGAACCGGGGCGGTGAATATGTCTGGACATATTCGCCAAGCCCTTGAAATCAGGAAGATTCTAGCCGCCGAGAGTCACCCCCAGCCGCCGGATGGCATGGACGAAGTTGTTCGGGGCGATGTCGATGTCGCCGGTCCAGCGGATGTTGGGGAAGCGGGCCAGCATCTGGCGCCAGGTTTCCTCCAGCTGCAGCTGGGCCACCCGCTTGCCGATGCAGACGTGGGGGCCGTAGCCGAAGGCGATGTGCTTGTCGGCGTTGCCGCGCGCGACATCCAGCTGGTCGGGGTTGTCGAATACGGCGGCGTCGCGGTTGGCTGAGCCGTAGTACATGATCACCTTCTGACCCTCGAGAATCCGCTGGCCGGCGATCTCGGCATCCTTCGTCGCCGTGCGGCGCATGTAGATCACCGGGCTGACCATGCGAATGAACTCATTGACCGCGTTCGGCAGCAGGCTGTCGTCGGCCAGCAGCTTCGCCCTCTGATCAGCGTGTTCGGTGATCAGCTTCACCGAACCGGACAGGGTATTTCGCGTCGTGTCGTTGCCGGCGAAGACGATCAGCAGCCAGGAGCCGTCCAGATATTCGTCCGACAGGAAGTCGCCTTCCAGCTGGGCGCGCGCGATGGCGCTCATCAGATCGTTCTGTGGATCCTGGCGACGCTTGTGCAGCATGGCCCTGCCATATTCGAACATCTCCTCGACGTTGCTGTTGAAGTCGGCGACGAACTGCATCAGCTCCAGGGTCGGCTCGGCCGGCAGGCCGGCCTGTTCGGCGGCCATGTTCTGGGCCATCTCCAGATAGTGCATCCACTTGAGGAACTTCGGGCGGTCCTCGGGCGGCACGCCGAGGATCTCGCACAGGGTGAACAGCGGCAGTCGCGAGGAGAAGGCCTCGACCAGGTCGCATTGGCCGTCGCCTTCCGCCTTGGCCGCCATCTCGTCCAGCAGGCGGGTGATCTCGGCCCGCACCTTGAGCGTCAGATCGCGCAGATAGGCCGGGGTGAAATAGGGCATGTGTTCGCGGCGAAGCTGCAGGTGATGGGGCGCGTCCATGTTGATCATGGCGTCCATCGAGGCGCGGAACAGCAGGGCATGGCGGGCTTCCGGCTTGCCGACCGCCATCAGGATGCCGCCCCGCTGCGAGGAGAAGGTCTCCGGATCGCCATTGACGGTCATCACATCGGCATGGCGGGTCACCGCCCAGAAGCCGGGGCCGTCCATCGGCTCGGGGTGCCACATCACCGGCGCCTCGGCCCGCATCCGGGCGAAATCGGCGAACGGCTGGCCGCTGGTGAAGCGGCGGATGTTGGTCAGGTCGACTCCGTCCAGTCGCGGCCAGGCGAGCGGAACGCCGGGCCCCTCACGGCCTTCGACGACGGTCTGGCTGAGCAGTTCCATGGGGCGTTTCCTGACAGGTTATCGGTGTTAACCGGGCAGACTAATCCCCTTCGGACCGCTGGCTAGGGGTGACGTGGCGTCAGGCCGCCAGCCGGTGCGCCGCCAGCCGTTCGTAGTGCGGCCGGGCCTGATCGGCGATGCGTCGCAGGTCGTCGGGAAGCCGGGGCGGCGCCTCGTCACCGGGCGGTCCAAAGCCCGTCGAGCGCTCGACCGCGTCGTACCAGGCCGGCGCCCAGACCCCGTCGCTGTCGCGCGGGCCGGCCGGCCAGGTCAGCATCTGCTCGCTGAAGCCCAGGCCCAGAGCCGCGCAGAGCCGGACGAGCATGCCGCGCGGGTCGGCCAGCACATCCCTGCCCTCGACAACCGGAGGCGCGGCGCCGAGCCGCTGGCATTCCCGGTCGAACAGCTCTCCCTGCCGCTCGACACCGATCTCCGCCAGGGTGACCTCGCCCCGCTTGCGCACATAGCTGGCCAGCACCAGCGCGGGATCCCGGATCAGGAAGGCGTTCACACAGGCCTTCGTCCAGGTCAGGTCGACGCCGGGCAGCATGTGGTGGGTCATGTGCTTCTGGTAGAAGACCGGCGCGCCGTCCGGCGCTGGACCGCGCATCGCGGCGGCCACCACATCCCAGTCGGTCGATTGCGACGCCAGCACCGCCTCGCGCATCGGGTGATCCAGGCCCGTCGCGGCGAGATAGGCGGCGTAGAAGGGCTCGTCGACGACCGCTGTGTCGCTGCGGTTCTCGAAGGACCGCATCATCGCCGTGGAGATGTTGCGCGGTCCCGACCACATGGCGATGCGCAGGACGTCCCCCGTCACAGCCCGGCCTCGGCGTCCTTGAGCGCTTCATACAGGCCGCGCAGCCTGGCGGTCACCGGACCCGGCAGCGTCCCCGGCAGGACCTGGCCGTCGATCTCCCGCACCGGGGTCAGGCCGCCGAACGTCCCGGTGACAAAGGCCTCGTCGGCGCCGCGCGGGTCGTCCGGGGAGAAGTCCCCCAGCACCAGCGGTATGCCATGGTCGGCGCAGAGGCGGATGACATTGCTCCGCGTCACCCCGTTGAAGCAGTAGTCGCCGCGCGAGGTCCGCACCTCGCCTTCCCTGACCCAGAAGAAGTTGGTCGCGTTGCAGCTGGAGACGAAGCCGTTGGGGTCGAGCATGATCCCCTCGTCAGCGCCCAGGGCGATGGCCTGCTGCAGGGCGATGATCAGATTGAGCCGACTGTGCGAATTGAGCCGCATGTCGAACATGTCCGACGGGCTGCACCGGATCGACACCGTCGCCAGCTTGAGCCCTTCGACAGCGATGGACGGGCTGGGCGTCTTCCATTCGGCCAGGATGACGATGGTCGGCCGACCCAGGGCGTTGCGGGGGTCCTGATTGGCCGCGGACTTGGGACCGCGGGTGACCATCAGGCGAAGGTGGACGCCGTCTTCCATGCCGTTGGCCCGCAGCAGCAGGTCGAGGGCGTCAATCATCTCGCGGCGATCCATGCCGATATCCAGGCCGATGGCCTCCGCCCCGGCATAGAGCCGATCCAGATGGGCGCCCAGGAACACCAGCGCGCCCTTGTGCAGCCGCAAACCCTCCCAGACCCCGTCGCCGACCGTGAAGCCGGCGTCGAAGATCGAGACCTTGGCGTCGGCCTTGCGGACCAGCTCGCCATTCAGCCAGACCCGGGCGGTCTCATTGCGGGGATCGACCGCGAAGTCCTGACTGCCGGCCATCTGAATCCTCCCCTGGTCTGCAACACGGCCGAAAGCGACTCGCCCGGACCCGGTATCGTCGGCCGGCGGCACCATGGCCGACAGCCGGCGGTTCGACCAGTAGGGCCGGTGCCTGGCGGCCTGGCCGCTGAGGTGCATTTGACATTCCGCAACCGTCGGGAGAACATGAGTCGGCCAAATCAGCGTCCCGAGAGAAGTCTGACAGTCTCCTGTCAGGATTGCCCGACCGGCGCCGATGGGGCTCAAGCTGAAGCTGGGGAGCTCATCAGATGCATAGACGCGGATTTCTGGCCGGGACCGTCGCCGTCGCGGCGGCTGTCCCTGCAATGGCTCACGCGGGCGGCAAATCGGCTGGCGGCAAGATGGTCAGTATTCGCGGACGACTGCGGCGGGTCGCCCATCATTATTATGTTCTCGACACCCGGGACGGCCGGACCGACCCGGACTCGCGGTCCCTGGCCGACTGGCCGGCGACCAGCATCCGGGTCTACCCGAAAGACGCCGACCGCATGGCCGACGGCCTCGTGACGGTGCGCGGCCGGCTCTATGCGGGCCGGCAGCAGGACGTTCCCACCGGAACCGTCGCCAGCATGATGATGGCGGACGCCGTACTCGCCTGAGCGGCGGGTTTCGGCGGAATGAACAAGCCCGGGCGCCGCGATCCCGCCGCCCGGGCTTTGCCGCGCGCGCCGTGTCACAAAACTGCCAGGCCTGCCGCAACGGCGCCCTTGAGCGCCGCGCCGCAACGCGCTTCTATCGTCGGCAAAGTGAACAACGATAACCACCGGCGTCCGGTGGGCCCGAGGAAGCAGAATCGTCGCCATGCACCCCAGCCATTACGCCAAGAGCCATCCTGACCGCGCCGCCTACATCATGGCCTCGACCGGCGAGACGGTGACCTACAAGCAGCTGGACGACCGCTCCAACCAGGGCGCGCAGCTGTTTCGCTCGCTGGGGCTGCAGGTGGGCGACCTCATCGCCATCTTCATGGAGAACAACCCGCGCTATTTCGAGATCGCCTGGGCGGCGCAGCGCGCCGGCCTCTACTACACCTGCATCTCTTCCAAGCTGACCGCCGGCGAGGTCGAATACATTCTGCGCGATTGCGGGGCCAAGGTGCTGATCACCTCCGCCGCCATGGGGGCCCTGACCGACGAGGTCGCGGCCCTGGTTCCGGATCTGAAGCTCTACATGGTCGGCGAAAGCCATGCCCCCTTCGACAGCTTCGAGGCCGCCCGCGACGCCATGCCGGCGACCCCGATCGCCGATGAGACGGCCGGTTCCGACATGCTGTATTCGTCCGGCACCACCGGCCGTCCCAAGGGGGTCAAGCCGGCCCTGACCGGCGGGCCGATCGACGCGCCCAACGCCTTGCAGATGATGACCCAGGGCCTGTTCGGCTTCCGCGAGGGCTGCGTCTACATCTCGCCGGCGCCGCTGTATCACGCCGCGCCCCTGCGCTGGTGCATGAGCGTCCACAAGCTGGGCGGCACGGTCATCATCATGGAGCGGTTCGATCCCGAAACCGCCCTGGCGCTGATCGAGAAATACAAGGTCGAGTGCGGCCAGTTCGTGCCGACCCATTTCGTGCGGATGCTCAAGCTGCCGGAGGAGGTCCGGTCGCGCTACGACCTCAGTTCCCTGACCTCGGCGGTCCATGCCGCCGCCCCCTGCCCCGTTCCGGTGAAGGAACAGATGATCGCCTGGTGGGGCCCGGTGATCCACGAATACTACGCCGGCACCGAGGGCAACGGCTTCTGCTACATCGGCTCGACCGACTGGATGGCGCACAAGGGCTCGGTCGGCAAGGCGGTGCTGGGCGAGCTGCGCATCTGCAACGAGGAGGGCGACCCGCTGCCGCCCCGCCAGGAGGGGCAGGTCTATTTCGAGAACGGCCCGCCGATCAATTATCACAACGACCCGGCCAAGACCGCCGACAGCTACAACAAGCACGGCTGGACCAGCCTGGGCGACGTCGGCTGGGTCGATGAGGAGGGCTTCCTCTACCTGACCGACCGCAAGAGCTTCATGATCATTTCCGGCGGGGTGAACATCTATCCGCAGGAGATCGAGAACCTGCTGGTCACCCATCCCAAGGTCACCGACGTGGCCGTGATCGGCGCGCCCGACGAGGAGATGGGCGAGAAGGTCGTCGCCGTCATCCAGCCCGCGTCAGGCAAGGGCGACGACGCCCTGGCGGCCGAGCTGCTGGCCTTCTGCCGCGCCAACCTGAGCCATGTGAAAACGCCGCGCCAGATCGACTTCATGGAAGAGTTGCCGCGGCACCCGACCGGCAAGCTCTACAAGCGGCTGATCCGCGACGCCTACTGGGGCAAGACCGACGCCAAGATCGTCTGAGGGGACTGGCGGGCGCCGGGCGTCGCCTGGTCCGCCAGAGCCTTCAGTCGCTGCGCCGCGGCCTCGATGACGCGGACGCGGCTGCCGGGGATGTTGGGCCTGCGCGCCCGCTCGACCGCGGCCTGGAAGGCCTCGGCCGGCGCGCCGTGAAGACCGAGCAGATAGGCGACTTCTTCAGTGACGGCCTTTTCGAAGCGTCGGCGACGATTTTGTCCGAACATGGTCCACCCCGGGCGGGTCACTGTCCATGCCGCCCACGCGGCAAGGCGGAGCGGATCATGAGATCGCGGCGCCGATGTGACGCCGCCGCCTTCCAACCAGACGGACGCCCGGCGCAACAGTGCAATATTTTGGAACGATCTGACGCGCGGTCAGTCTTCGTTGATGCTGATCACCCGGCGGATGTCATCGCCGATCAGGCCGATCGCCGAGGGATTGCGCACGCCGGGCAGGGCCACGACGTCAAACAGTTCCCGCACCACGCCCTCGATGCGGACCCACTCGACGGTGTCGCCGGAAACGGTGTCGATCACCAGGATGCCGCAGCGGGCCACCGCGTCGCGGCTGCTGAGCGCCTCATCCAGCGGCAGGCCCTGGAAGGTGCGGTTTTCCCGCGCCTGCGACAGGCCGACCAGGGCGTAGCGACCCACGAAACTCAGTCCGCGCGCATAGCCGGGACAGAAGGCGACCGCCTGGAATTTTCCGCTGTCGTCGACGAAGCCCAGCTCGCCGGCGCCGGAATTGAGCACCCACAGCCGGCCGTCGTGGACCCGCGGCGAATGGGGCATCGACAGCCCCTCGACGACCCGCTCGTTGGTCGTGACGTCCATGATCATGCCGCCGTCGGTGCGGCGATCGCGCCAGCCGTCGGCGACATCCGAAGCCGACACCATGGTCACATAGCGGGGCCGGCCGTTTTCCATGGCCAGGCCGTTCATGTGGCACCGGTCCTCGGGCGCCAGCTTGGTGATGAAGGGCGGCCGCCAGATCGGCTTGAAGCTGAAGCCCTCGCTGATCGTCGCCAGGCAGGAGAACAGGGTGTTGACGAAGACAATGTTTCCGTCGGCGTCGAAGGCGACGTCGTGGGCGTCGACATCGCCGGTGATCCAGGCGGTGCGCGGCGTATAGATCGCATCATGCCCGCCGCTGGCTTCGCCGGGGGGCAACACATTGTCGAAGCGGTAGATCTGGTAGTGGGTGGCCAGGGCTAGCTTGCGGGCGTCGGCGCTGGCCGCCAGTCCCATGCAGCGGGCGAAGGTGCGCTCGAAGACGGCGATCCGGCCCGTCTCCCCCATGCCGATGAAAAACAGCTTTCCGGCCTGATAGGTGGTGAAGGCGAGCGACGCGCCGGTGCGGGCCAGCCAGTCGGGAAATCCGCGCGAGGTGGTGAGGGCGAAGGCCTCTTGCGGAGCGGACGGCGCGGCGGTGGATTCGGTCATCCCGCTGATCTGACACAGGCAGGTTGCTTGCGCGAGCCCCTAACCGACGGTGCGCGGCGGTGCTTGAGGCCGGGCGCCGCCCGTGGCATGTCGGCGAACAACTGTTTGCAACCAGCACATAAGGGACAGCGCCATGAAGGAAGTGGATATCAAGGACATCGCCACCCTGGTCGGCCAGGAGATCGGCGTCAGCGACTGGGTCGAGATCACCCAGGAGCGGGTCAACCAGTTCGCCGAGGCCACCGGCGACCACCAGTGGATCCACGTCGATGTCGAACGGGCGACCCGCGAGATCGGCGGCCCCATCGCCCACGGCTACCTGACCCTGTCGCTGATCCCCTTCCTCGGCGCCGGCCTGCTGCGCGTCAAGGGCGTGACCCGCGGCATCAACTACGGCTCCGACAAGGTGCGCTTCACCAACATGGTCCGCGTCGGCAAGAAGGTGCGGATGCGCCAGAAGCTGCTCAGCGCCGAGCCCAAGTCGGGCGGCATCCAGATGAAGAACGAATGCACCATCGAGATCGAGGGTGAGGAGCGCCCGGCCTGCGTCGCCGAGACCATCTCGGTCATCTACGGCTGATCAGTCCTGCCGCCCGGCGCCTTCGGGGCGCCAGCCGAAGGCCGCCTGACCGCGTCAGGCGGCCTTTGCGTTTTCAAGAGGCGGCGGCCGCAGGCAGAAGCTGTAGTCGCCGTCGTAGGGCGTCGCGTGCCAGGCGTTGATCGCCTGCGGCGACAGGCCGTCGGCGAAGCGGGCGTGGCAATGGCCGTGGGTCTGGGTGCGGCGGGCGCCTGGCAGGCCGATGAGAAGCTCGTCCAGCCGCGGAGAGACGGTCTGCAGGCGAACCCGCACGGCGCCGAGCAAGCGCGTATTGTCGACCAGGGTCTGGACCAGGGCGGGAATGGCCGCCGCCTCGGCGTCACGGGTGGCGACCAGGTCGACGATGTCCAGCGACGGGCGCTCGATCTCCGTCTGTTTGGCGAAGAAGGCCAGCAGGTAGCCGGCGAGCCGGCCTTCCGCCTCATAGCCCAGGATCACCGGCCGGCGGGTCAGCTCCGGATCGCTCAGCCGCCAGCGCAGGCTGGCCGCGTCCCGCGCCGCGAGCAGGCGACCGTCGCCCTGCAAGCGGACCCAGAGCTCGTCAAACCGCTCGTCGATGTCGCGATCGTCCAGCACCCGCACGCCGGGCAAGGTGCGCGAGACCTGCCCAGACCGCAGGCGCTCGGTGATGAACCGCTCGCCGCCGGCGCGGACGCCGTCGAAGCCGCGCAGCTCGTTCAGCTTCCACAGCAGCCGTTCGCTGACCACGCCGGGCAGATCCACCCACCAGCTGTATTTCACCTGATGCGTCGCCTCCGGCCAGGGGTTGAGGCCGTGATGGACATAGCGGTTCGCGGAAATGGCGTTGGCGTTGAACAGATAGATGGCGAAGCGCCCCTGCTGTTCGGCCAGCTGCCTCAGCAGCTGACGCCCCGCGCCACGAGCCGAGGGCAGGGCCAGGAAGGTGTGGCCGCTGGCTCCGCGCAGCACCTCGGTCCCGAAATGGAACCGTTGCACGAAGTTTCCCAGAAAGGCGCGCACCTCCCCGTCCTTCTCGCAGACCCAGCCGGTGGGGCCGGGATCGGCGGCGTCGCGCGCGCCCGGGGGGCCCTCCGCCAGCCATTTCCACCCTGTCTGGCTGCGTTGCGGCCACCAGGCCCAGTCGCACAGGGCGTTGACGGCGGGGCCGTCGTCCAGCTGAAAGGGGCGAATATCGAAGTCGAGCATGATCCATTCCGGGGCGTCGGGACGACGCGACGAAGGATCACCGCAAGCGGCGCACCAATCAGGCCGCCGCCCGGGAAGTTTCTGCACTCATTCCGGGGGCAGTCGGGTCCAAGTAGGAAAAAGGCCCCGCCGGCTGGCGGGGCCCCTGTCGGGCGCAGACCCGGTCAGGTCTAGCCGCCGTGGCGGCTTTCAAAGGACTTGATCTCGTCCTCGACCTTGTCCTTGGCGTAGCCATAGCGTTCCTGGATCTTGCCGGCCAGCTGGTCGCGCTTGCCGGCGATCTGGGTCAGGTCGTCGTCGGTCAGCTTGCCCCACTGCTCCTTCGCCTTGCCGGACATCTGCTTCCACGAGCCTTGAATCTGGTCCCACATGATCGGGTCCTTTCTGTTGGAGTTGATGGCGCGGCGCGATGGCGCCGCTTGCCTTAACAACCCCCGGGCCGCCAAGCCGTTCCGGGCGATTGACCGAACGCGGTCGCCCGTACAGGTTGGCGATCCCTTGCGCGCCGCGCGTCCTCCAGATCGAGCCTCGTCCCATGAACAGACGTGAAGTCCTGGCGGCCAGCGCCGCCGCAGCCGCCCTCCTCCCAGGTCAGGTCATGTCCGCACCCGCGTCGAAACCCGTTCCACCGACTCCGAAAAAGATTCCCAAGGTCACCGAGCAGCTCGGGCGGAAACGCACCGACAACTACGCCTGGATGAAGGACGACAACTGGCAGGCGGTCCTGCGCGACCCGACGCTCGTCAAGGCCGACGTCAAGGAGCATCTGACCGCCGAGAACGCCTATACCAAGGCCATGCTGGCGCCGAGCGAAGGTCTTCAGGAGAAGATGTTCGAGGAGATGAAGGGGCGCATCAAGGAAGACGACAGCAGCGTCCCGGCGCCCGACGGCCGCTGGGAATACTACACTGAATACGAGAAGGGCGCGCAGCATCCCCGCTACATGCGCGTCAAGCGGACCGGGGTGTTCACCGTCGACGGCAAGGAAGAGAGATTTGTCCCGGCCGGCATTCCCAGGCCGGAGCTTCTGCTCGACGCCGACGCCCTGGCCAAGGGCAAGGCCTATTCCGAGGTCGGCGCGGCGAGTCACAGCCCCGACCACAGGCTGTTCGGCTATGCCGAGGACGCCCAAGGATCCGAATTCTACAAGATCTACGTCAAGGACCTGGAAACCGGCGAACTGCTGGGAACGCCGGTCGAGAGCGCCTATGGCGACTTCACCTTCTCGCCCGAAAGCCAGTGGCTGTTCTGGACCCATCGCGACAGCGAAGGCCGGCCCGACAAGATCTTCCGCCGCCCGGCGCGCGGCGGCGAGGATGTGCTGGTCTATGAGGAGACCGACGACGGCATGTTCATGGGGGTCGGCACCACCGCCTCGGACGGCTTTATCTCCATCGGCATCGGCAACCAGGAGACCAGCGAGATCCGGTTGATCCCCGCCGCTGACCCGACCGCCGAGCCGGTGGTGTTCGCCGCCCGCAATCCCGGCGTCCTCTATGATGTCGAGGACTGGGACGGCGGCTTTGTCATCCGCACCAACGCCGGCGGCGCCGTCGACTTCAAGCTCTGCACCACCGCGCACGACAAGACCGCCGCCGAACACTGGAAGGACTGGATCCCGCACCGTCCCGGCCGGTTCATCGTCGGCATCGGCGCGTTCAAGGACTATCTGGTGCGGCTGGAGCGGGCCAACGCCAACAACAGCATCCTCATCACCAGCCGGGCCGACAAGGCCGAGACGCCGATCGCCGTGGACGAGGCGGCCTATGTGCTGGGCATCGACGGCGGCTACGAGTTCGACACGTCGGTGCTGCGCTACACCTACACCTCGCCGACCACGCCCAAGTCCTGGTTCGACTACGACATGGCGACGGGCCAGCGGGTCCTGCGCAAGACCCAGGAGATCCCCTCGGGCCACGATCCGTCGAAATACGTCACCGCCCGGCTCTACGCCAAGGCCTCCGACGGGGCCGAGGTGCCGATCACCGTGCTGATGAAGAAGGGGACGAAGCTGGACGGCTCGGCGCCGCTGCTGGTCTATGGCTACGGCTCCTATGGCATCCCCCAGGAGCCCGGCTATTCGATCCGCAACTACAGCCTGGTCGACCGGGGCTGGATCTGGGCGACGACCCACATCCGCGGCGGCTCCGACAAGGGCTGGGGCTGGTTCCAGGACGGACGCAAGTTCACCAAGAAGAACACCTTCACCGACTTCATCGCCTGCACCGAGCACTTGCATAACAATGGTTACGGCAAGCCGGCGAGGACGGTGGCCTATGGCGGCTCGGCCGGGGGCCTCCTGATGGGCGCGGTGGTCAACATGCGGCCGGAGCTCTACGCCGGCATCATCGCCGCCGTGCCCTTCGTCGATGTGATCAACACCATGAGCGACACATCCCTGCCGCTCACCCCGCCGGAATGGCCCGAGTGGGGCAATCCCATCGAGGACCCCAAGGCCTACGACTACATGATGAGCTACAGCCCCTACGACAACGTGACAAAGCAGGCCTATCCGGCGGTGCTGGCCACCGGCGGGTTGTCGGACGGGCGGGTGACCTACTGGGAGCCGGAGAAGTGGACCGCCAAGCTGCGCGACTACACCACCAGCGGCAAGCCGATCCTGCTGAAGATCAATATGGAAGCCGGCCACGGCGGCGCCTCGGGCCGGTTTGATTTCCTCAAGGAGATCGCCCTCGACTACGCCTTCGCGGTCTGGGCCGTGGACAAGGGATGGGAGACCGCTTGATCACCCTGCGCGACGCCACGCCGGACGATGCTCCGGCGCTGGCGGCCATTTATGGCGACGCCTGCCTGAACGGCTTCGGCACCTTCGAGGAAGAGGCCCCCTCCCCGGCGGAGATGGCCCGGCGGCTGGCCGAGGTTAAGGCGATGGGGCTGCCCTATCTGGTCGCCGAACTGGACGGGGCGGTGGTGGGCCTGTGCTACGCCAAGCCTTTCCGGCCCAGGTCGGCCTATCGCTACACCGTCGAGGACAGCGTCTATGTCCTGCCCTCGGCCAAGGGCCACGGCGTCGGCCGGCTGATGCTGACGCGGCTGATCGAGCTGTGCAGCGCGCTGGACCTGAGGCAGATGGTGGCGGTGATCGGCGACAGCGAGAACGCCGGCTCCATCCGGCTGCATGAGGCGCTCGGGTTCGCCCATACGGGGGTATTCCGGTCGGTCGGCTACAAGCTGGGCCGATGGGTCGACATCGTCTTCATGCAGCTGCCACTGAACGGCGGCGACAGCCTGCAGCCGGTCGGCAAGGGACAGACCCTGCGGGAACATTGAGTCCGGGGCGAAACGGGCCTATCTGGGCGTCATGTCCGGCCTGCGCCTCCTGCTGCTGATCCTGACGGCGATGGTCTTCGCCGCGGGTGGGTTCGCGCGCGCCGCGCCGGCGCCCGCGGCCGCCATGACGCCGCCCTGCCACGAAGCGCCCGCCACGCCCAAAGACCATGCGCCGACGCCGGGCCCGGCAAAGGCGATGCTGAGCGGCAGTTGCTGCATCGGCTGCCTGCCGGCGCCGGACCGGCTCGAAGACATCCTGCCCCCGACGGCGTCCGCCCCCTCCAGCCGGTTCGTCATGACCCTGACGACCCTGACCGGCCGCGAGGTGCCGCCCGACCCTCGTCCGCCCCGCGCCTGATCGATCCATAGCCTCGCCGCCCCGCGGCGATCCGCCAATGTTTCAGATCAAGGAGGGTTCCGATGACCTCGAAGACACTGCGCGCCGTGATTGGCGCCGCCAGCCTGCTGGCGACCGCCGGCATGGCCCTGCCCGCCCTGGCCCAGCACATGGACCACGACAAGACCGCCCCGCCGAAGCCCGGCGAACCCATGACCATGCCCGGGGAGGCCGCCGCTGACGCGCCCAAGCCCGGAATGGACATGCCCGGCATGGACATGACCAGCAAGGACATGGCCGGAATGGACATGTCGGCTCACCACGGCATGACCAGCCCCTACGGCCCCTGGGCCATGTCCCGCGACGCCAGCGGCACCAGCTGGCAGCCGCAGGCGGCCGGCCACGGCGGCGTGCACAGCATGGCCGGCGACTGGATGGTGATGAGCCACGCCCTGCTCAATCTGGTCTACGCCGACCAGAGCGGCCCGCGCGGCGATTCCAAGGGCTTCCTGGCCGGGATGGTGATGACCACCGCCACCCGCGACTGGGGGCCGCACAAGGTGACGTTGCGGGCCATGCTCAGCCCCGATCCGCTAATGGGCAAGAACGGCTATCCGCTGTTGCTGGCGGCCGGCGAAAGCGCCAACGGCGTCGACCCCCTGATCGACCGGCAACACCCGCATGATCTCTTCATGGAGCTGTCGGCCAGCTACAGTTACAGCTTCGCCGGCGACCAGAGCATCTTTGTCTATGCCGGCCTGCCCGGCGAGCCCGCCTTCGGACCGCCGGCCTTCATGCACCGGCCGGCGGCGGTCGACAGCCCCGAAGCGCCGATCACCCACCACTGGCTGGATTCCACGCACATCACCTTTGGCGTGGTCACGGCCGGCTACGCCGCCGGGCCGTTCAAGCTCGAGGCCTCCCGGTTCCGGGGGCGGGAGCCAGACGAGAAGCGCTATGACATCGAGAGCGGCGCGCTGGATTCCTCGGCGGTGCGGTTCAGCTACAATCCGACCGACAACTGGGCCCTGCAGGCCAGCTGGGCCAGCATCAACAGCCCCGAGGCTCTGGAGCCGGACGAGGACGAGCGGCGGGTGTCGCTGAGCGCCCTCTACAGCCGCAAACTGGGCGCCGACGGCAAGCTGTCGGCCACCCTGGCCTGGGCCCGCAAGGACCGCGTTCCCGGGGGCGTCTCACAGGCCTGGCTGGTCGAGGCCGCCTATCAGCCAAGCGACGCCTGGACCCTGTTCGCCCGCGCCGAGCAGGTCGATCAGGCCGAACTGACGCCGGGGGTTCACCACGGACCGCAATACACCGTCCGCAAGGCGTCGCTGGGCGTCATCCGCGACTGGCGGCTGGGCGATCACGCCAAGGTCGGCGTCGGGGCCCTGGTCAACGGCTATGACATCCCAGCGCCCCTGTCGGCGAGCTACGGTGATCCCGTGGGCAGCATGGTCTTCCTGCGGCTGAAGATCGAGTAGGCGGGGGCGGGGCTTCAGCTTCGCCCCCGGCTCACAGCTGCGCGAACTGACCGGTGCATGATGTCCGCCTGCCCGGCTTTGGCTGGGTCCACAGGATGCCGGAGCGCTGGCGCCATGGACCCATCAAGTCGCGCTTGAGCGACTGGACCCCGGCCTTCGCCGGGGAAGCGGGAGAATTGGGAAGGGCGCGGGCGCCGTGGCTGGGGAACTAGGACTCGAACCTAGAATGACGGTACCAAAAACCGCTGTGTTACCATTACACCATTCCCCAGCAGGAACGGCGAGGACCGGCGAGCGGCCCGCGAGGTGGGGGGAGATAGCGCAGGCGCGCGGCCGATGCAACGGCTTCGTTTCAATGGTTGCGGGCCCTGTCGGCCTCCTCTATAAGCCCGCTCCTCAAGTCGGAGTGTGGCTCAGTCTGGTAGAGCACCGCGTTCGGGACGCGGGGGTCGCAGGTTCAAATCCTGCCACTCCGACCATTTCCCTTCCCCTGATGAAAAACACCGCCCCAGAAGGGAAAAAGCCCGGCTGGATCGCGGTTTGTTGCGGCGACTTCATTTGACCGCATCGCGCAAAGCTATAGCGTGCCGCGCAGAGTTTCCTGGGGATATCGATGAAGCAGTTCCTCCTGACCGTCGCCGGCGTGTTTGTCGGCCTTGTCCTTTTCATGGTCGTCATTCCGACGATTCTCATCGCCGGACTGGTCGGGTCCGCCATGAAGAGCGCCGAGGGCCCCGCAACGCCGTCTGCGGCGGTGCTGCAGCTGGATCTGCGCGGCGGTCTGTCGGACCAGGAATCGCAAAATCCCTTCGCGGCCTTCGGCGGCGGCGGCGATTCGGTGATCTCGATCATCGAAAAGCTCAAGGCGGCCGGAGCCGACGACCGGGTCAAGGGCGTGTTCGTGCGCCTGCCGGAAGGCGGCATGAGCCCGGCCGCGGCCGACGAACTGGCCCAGGCCTTCCGCCGTTTCCGCGCCACCGGCAAGCCGATGATCGCCCACAGCCAGGGGCTCTATCCCTCCGGCGCCGTGACCTCGACCTATATGCTGGCCGCCTCGTCCGGCGAGGTATGGATGCAGCCCGGCGCCGCCTTCCAGGCCACCGGGATGGCGGTGGAGGACATGTTCTTCAAGCGCCTGTTCGACAAATACGGCGTCAAGGCCGACTTCGAGCAGCGCAAGGAATTCAAGAACGCGGTCAATCCCTACCTGCACGACGACTACACGCCGGCCCACAAGGAGGCGCAGCTGTCGTGGATGGGCTCGATCTATCGCACCAGCCTGGTGACCGCCGCGTCTGACCGCAAGATCGCCCCCGAAGAGATGGTGCGCGCCATCGAGGGCGGGCCGTGGTCCGCCGACCAGGCCCGCGCGCGCAAGCTGATCGACAGGGTCGGTCAGGTGAAGGAGGCCTCGGACGCCCTGCTGTCCAAGGCAGGCAAGGGCGCCAAACTGGTCGACTTCGACGACTACAGCCCCAAGGCCCAGAGCGGCTCCGGCCAGACCATCGCGGTCATCGGCGCCGAAGGGGCGATCATGACCGGCGCGGGCGGCGGCGGTTCGCCGTTCGGCGGCGAGGAAACCGTCTGGTCGGACGAGATCGCCAACGCCTTCTACGAGGCGATCGAGGACAAGAGCGTCAAGGCCATCGTCTTCCGCGTCTCCTCCCCCGGCGGGTCGGACACCGCCTCGGAGCAGATCCTGTCGGCTGTCAAGGCGGCCCGGGCGGCCGGCAAGCCGGTGGTGGTCAGCATGGGCAGCTATGCGGCTTCGGGCGGTTACTGGATCTCGTCCCAGGCCGACAGGATCGTCGCCCAGCCCACCACCCTGACCGGGTCCATCGGCGTCTATGGCGGCAAGTTCGTGCTGGGCGACGCCCTGGGTCGGTTCGGCGTCGATGTGCGGGAAACCCGGGTCGGCGGCGAGTATGCCGACGCCTTCGGCACCCAGGACAGCTTCAACCAGGCGCAGCGGGCGGCCTTCGCCGGCTGGATGGACACCATCTACAACGGCTTCGTGCAACGCGTCGCGGAAGGCCGCAAGATGTCCCCCGACAAGGTGCGCGAACTGGCCAAGGGCCGGGTCTGGACCGGCGCCCAGGCGCAGCAGCTTGGCCTGGTCGACCGCCTCGGCGGCTTCTACGACGCCGTTGACGAGGCCAAGACGCTGGCCGGCATCAAGGGTGATGTGAAGCTGAAGATGATCGGCGGACCCAAGTCGCCCTTCGAAGCCCTGGAGCGGATGTTCGGCGTCAGCTCGACCTCGATCAAGACGCTGGCGGCGGCCGCCTGGGTGTTCGGCGATCCCCGGGCCGAGGCGGCCATGGACCGACTGGCGCAGGCCCGCCTGCGCGAGCGCGGCGCCACCGTGCTGGCCCCGACGCCCCAGCTGGCGCGGTAGGCTCCCGGGGGCCTCAGCGGCCCCATTCCGATTTGTCCTGACCGCGGCCTTTGAGGGCCGGCATGGTCTGCTCACGGCTGGGTGCGTCCCGCCTGCCGGGGCGGTTCCGGGAGGGCTGGGCTGTCATCAAGGGCTTCGGGCCTGGCCGGCGCAGGCGGATGGTCCGGGGCTGGCGGATTTGCAGGGCGCCTACACTGCGGCCCGGGCCAACAGCCTTTCGCACCTGCTGGCACACCCCGCCCTCCAGCGGCAGCAGGACAATTGCGCGAGACGCTGTCCTCTGGTGGATGAGCCCCGACCTTCGCCGGGGTGGGCGGATGGCTAGGGGCCTGCGGACTTGCCGCGCGCCGGCCCGGCGGCCCGGGCGAACAGCCTTCCACACGTCCTGACCCACCGGGTCCTCCGGCGCAGGCGAGACAATTGCGCGAGAATCTGTGCTCTGGCGGCTGGGCCCCGGCCTTCGCCGGGGTGAGCGGATATGGGCGCTCGCCTGCGGAGATGGCTCAGCGATCGACCCGGCGGCGATCGGTGCAAAAGAAAAGGCCGGCGGGGTTTCCCCCGCCGGCCTCTCCGGTCACTCGAAGACGTGACGCTGGGCTTACTACCAGCGCTTGGTGATCGCGATGAAGGCGCGACGACCACGAACGTCGTAGAGGTTCAGAGCGGCGGTGCCGCTGCGGAACTGGCCGGCCGAAGCGGACGGCGGACGCTCGTCGAACAGGTTCTGGATACCGGCCTGGAAGGTCCAGTCATCCATCTTCCGGCGCACCGACAGCGAGTGGTAGGCGGTGAACTCGGCGTACTGCTTGTAATAGACGCAGTAGTTGGCCGGGTTGTTACAGTTGGTCGACAGGATGCCGTTCGGAACGTCGGCGTAGCGGCTGTAGGCGAAGACGTCGCCGCCGAAGGTTTCGGTATCCGACTGCTTGCCGATCAGGTCGGTGTTCCAGAACACGGTCCAGTCGCCACGGTCGAAGCGCAGGGACATGGTGCCCGTGAAGTCCGGCTCGGTGGTGGTGCCGTTGTAGTCTTCAGTGGCGGCGCCGCCGAGGAGGGTCGTGGTGTCCTTCGTCTGCCAGGTGAACTGGCCGTCGAAGGTCAGGCGACCGACATCGAACTCATGCTGGTAGCGCAGGGTCAGGTCGATCCCGCGGTTGATCTGCTCGGCGACGTTCACGTAGCTGTTGTTGAGCGTCAGGATCTGGTTCGGGCGCAGCGGATCGCTGGCCGGAGCCCGGGTGAGCAGGGTGCAGAAGGGGTCGGTCGGGTAGCTGTTCGACGAGTAGCACTGGTAGGCGATGTTGGCCGCACCGAACTGGCGGATTTCATCGTTCACCTTGTAGTCGAAGTACTCAACCGCCACCGACAGGTCGATGAAGCTGGGGGTCCAGATCACGCCCACGGTGTAGGCGTCGGAGGTTTCGGCGTTGAGGACGCCGGCGCCGCCGCCGGTGGTGACCAGAACGCTGGAACCGGTCGGGATGTAGCCGATCGGAACGCCGGCCGCCGCACAGTTGGCCTGGATCAGCGGGTTGGGGTTGTCTTCGTAGGTGCCGCAGGGATCGACGGCGCCCTGGTTGGTGAAGCTGGTCTGGTTGGCCAGGTACAGCTCATAGAGGGCCGGGGCGCGGAAGGAGGTGCCCTTCGAACCACGGATCCGCCAGGACGGAGTGATCTGCCAGTTCAGACCCAGCTTGTAGGTCGAACCGCTGCCGTAGCTGTCGTAATCGGTGTAACGGCCCGACACCTGGGCATCCAGGCTCTCGATGCCCGGCAGACCCTTCAGGATCGGGATTTCCAGTTCGCCGAAGGTTTCATAGACGCTGTCCGAACCCTTGGTGCGACCGGCGGAGGTGGAGCCCCACAGGTTGCCGCTGGCTTCGTTGAAGCCGGGCTGGTCGTCGATCTGATCCTTGCGGTAGGTGACGCCGAAGGCGGCGCCCAGCGGACCGGCGGGCAGGTTGAACAGGTCGCCGGCGACCGACGCTTCAACCATGTCCTGCTTGTAGGTGGTGTTGCCGTACTCGTGCTTGAACAGGAAGGCGCGCTCGGCGTCGTTGAACTGACCCTCGAGGATACGCTTCGCGGTCCAGTCGATGCCGCCCGGCAGAGCCGTACAGCTGAAGCCCGAGATGTTGGCCGCGCCGCCCGGATCGACACAACCGGCCGTTCCGTTGCGGCCGGTGACGGCCAGAACGCGGTCGTTATAGATGATGTCGGTGCCGTAGTCGGCGCTCGAGTCGCTGTGCTGGTAGTAGACGTCCCAGCTGAAGCGGCCGATGTCGCCGCGCAGGCCGACGACAGTGCGCCAGTAGTCAACCTGCTGGTCACGATCCGACTTCAGCGGAATGATCGGCAGGTAGTTGCCGCCCGCCGGAGCGAAAGCGGCGTTCCGAACGGCGTTCAGACCGGTGTAGGTCGAGGGCACGGTCGGGAAGAACTGACGGGCGCCGTACTGGGTCGATTCCCGGCGGTTCAGCAGCAGTTCGCCGTAGGCCTCGACAGCCGGGGCGATGTCGAAACCGCCGCTGAAGTAGGCGCTGGTGACCTTCGCCGGGCTCAGGATGGAGGCTCGGGCGCTCGGCCAGGCGTCATAGTGACCGTAGGGGAAGGTCGCGGGGTAGCCGGAGCGACCCTGACGGGCGAACAGGTCGCCACCGACGGACGACGGCGCGTTGTTGCCCTGCGCAGCGGTCGGATAGGTGACGCCGGCGTCCTGGTAGATCACGTCGCCGAAGGACGGCGTCCGCAGAACCCGCGAGAACAGGCCGTAGCACTTGTACTGGTCGTTGGCGTAGGGCTGGCCGGGGTCGGTGTTCGGATAGTCGACCCGGGCGCCCTTCTTGTAGCCGGTGCCGCCGAACAGGTAGTCGGCCGAGCAGGCGGTGTCGTCGCGGTCGCCGCGGTGCAGGACCTTGCTGTCACGATAGTCGAACGAGGCATTGATGTAGCCCCGGTCGAAGGTCATGCCCCAGGAGCCGTTCAGACGGTACTGCTCGCCGCCCGTTTCAAACGGGACGTTGGCGTAGCCGTTGAGCTCGATGCCGTCGAGATTGGTCTTGGTGATGATGTTGATAACGCCGGCGACGGCGTCGGAGCCGTAGATCGACGAGGCGCCGTCCTTCAGGATCTCGTAGCGCTCGACGATCGAGCTCGGGATCACGTTCAGGTCGACGGGGCCGACGGTGCCGCGGGTGCCGGCGGGGCCGACGCGCTTGCCGTTCAGCAGGACCAGGGTGCGGGTGGCGCCCAGGCCGCGCAGCGAGATGGTGTTGGCCCCGGGGCCGCCATCGGTCACGAAGCCGGTCAGCTGGTTGTTCACCTGGAACGAACCGCTGGCGATCGAGGACTGCTGCAGGATTTCAGCGGTGTCGACCAGGCCTTCGAGGGTCGACTGCTCGGAGGTGATCACCTGGATCGGCGAGGAGCTGGTGAACTCCGAGCGCTTGATGCGCGATCCGGTGATGACCAGGGCCGAGACGTCGCCGTCATCTTCATCTTCATCGTCAGCCGCGGTCGTGGCGGCGGGCGCCGGCTGGGCGGCCGGAGCCGTCTGAGCCGAGGCGACAGTCGGAGCGACCAGGGCGGCGGCGGCGAGGCCGGCGATGACGGTCGTTCCGAACAAAAACTTGCGATCCAGCATGTTGAGCACTTTCCCCAGTAGCCCGAGTGATCCTACGGCCGCACAAACGGCCAGCCACGGAGCACGAGACTCCGCGAGGTTTTCCGAGACTAGGCAGCTTCCCCGGACGTCACAAGAATGATGACGCCTTTGCGGCCATTCGTCATGGGGGCGTTACAATCTCGCCACAGTTAGGCGCGCGGTCGCCTGATTACGACAGAAGCCCGACAGGCCGCCCGGGTGAAGATTGGCTTGGCCCACGGGGATTTCTGGCTAGATTGGTCCCTGAGCGGGAAGGCCTTGGCTGTTTTGATCGACGAAACATCGTTCGACGCCAGAGTTTCCCCTATCGCGCGAGCGGCCACAAACCTCGAGGTTACACAGTGAAAAACAGTCTAAGGAGTCTCGGCCTGGCGATCGTAATGATCATCGCCGCCGGCCTCGGAGCGGCTCCGGCCGCCTTCGCCCAGACCCCGCCGAGCGCCGACGCCTTCGGGCGGCAGGCGGCCATCAGCGGCGTCTCCCTCTCGCCCGACGGCAAGCATATCGCCGCCATTTCGTCCCCGGACGGGATCAAGAGCTATGTCACCATCTGGCGCACCGACGCCATGGACCAGAAGCCGGTCATCCTCGGCTGCGGCGACAAGTCCGACTGCATGAGCGTGCGGTTCGTTAAGAGTGACCGGATCGCCATGACGGTGCGGCAGACCTACACCAGCGGCTCGACCAGCGGCCACCTGTTCCGGACCTTCATCAGCGATGTCGAGGGCAAGAGCTTCCGCGACGCGTCCGGCGAGATCGACCAGAACGAGGGCGGCTTCGTGCAGGTGGTCAACACCCTGCCCAAGGACCCCAACAACATCCTGGTGAGCATCCGGGGCGATCTCTACAAGCTGAACGTCTACAGGTTCACCAAGGGCCGGGTGTACACCGGCTCGGACAAGTTCGGCGGCGAGCAGTTTGACCTGGACGGCGAGGTCCGGGCCCGCCAGTCGGTCGATTTCGACAACGGCAAGGTCTACATCGCCCAGTGGATCCGCAACACCAACGGCAACTGGGAAGAACACTTCCGCTGGTACGCGGCCGACCGCGAGCCCAAGGAGATCGTCGGCTTCACCAGCGATCCCAACCTGATCTACGTCCAGACCAACGAGGGCCAGGACAAGGTCGGCATCTTCCTCTACGACATCAACGCCCGGAAGATCGTCGAACCGGCTTTCCAGATCCCGCTGTTCGACGCCACCGGCCTGCGCCGCTCGCGCGCTCCGGCCGACTTCGGCCGCCTCCTCGGCTTCACCTATGACGCGGCGACGACGGAGACCTACTGGGTCGACGGGAAGATGGGCTCCATCGCCAAGGGACTTCGCAAGGCGTTCGGCGTCAACACCAACACCGTCAACTGGGTCGACATCGCCACCGGCGAGAAGACCCGCTTCAAGGTCGCTGACGGCGCCGATGTCGAGATGACCAGCTGGTCGGACGACATGAAGTATATCATCGTGGTCAAGTCCGGCTCCAACCAGCCGCCGGAATACTATCTGCTGACCGACGGCACCAAGGTCACCCTGCTGGGCAAGTCGCGCCCGTGGCTGGACACCTCGACCCTGGGCGATACCACCCTGGTGCAGTATCCGGCCCGCGACGGCCTGATGGTGCCGGGCTTCCTGACCAAGCCCAAGGCCTCGATCTATGGCCCGGGCCCCTACCCGACCATCATCCTGCCCCACGGCGGTCCCTGGGCCCGTGACGACATGGGCTGGGATTTCAGCGGCTGGGTGCAGTACTTCGCCGCCCGCGGCTATGTGGTGCTGCAACCGCAGTATCGCGGCTCGGAAGGCTGGGGCCAGAAGCTGTGGCGCGCCGGCGACTCCGAATGGGGCCAGAAGATGCAGGACGACATGGACGACGGCGCCAAGTGGCTGATCGAACAAAAGGTCGCCGCACCTGACCGCATCGCCATGCACGGCTACAGCTACGGCGGCTATGCGGCCATGGCCGCCTCGGTGCGTCCCAACGGCATCTACCAGTGCGCGGTGGCAGGCGCCGGCGTCGCGGAGCTGGAAAGCTTCCGCGAGCGCAACAACCAGAACCGTATCCAGCGGGAATTCCAGCGCCCGACCGTCAACGGCCTGGAGCCGCTGGATCACGCCGGGGAGATCAAGATCCCAATCTTCCTCTACCACGGCGACCGCGACACCAACGTGCCGATCGAACAGTCGGAACGCTTCGTCGCCGCGGCGCAGAAGTCCGGCCAGCCGGTCAAGTTCCTCAAGCTGAAGGACATGGGCCACAGCGGCAACACCTGGATGTCCGGACAGATCGCCGAGGTGCTGACCGCGGTCGATAACTACCTGCGGACCGAATGCGGGCCTGGCGGTCTCTAGACCGTCAGACACCTGAAGACCTGAAAGGGCGGGGAGCAATCCCCGCCCTTTTTTCATGCGCGCGGTCCTGCCGGCCGGAGGCTCACAGCGCGGGGATCTGCCTGCCGGGCTGGATGTCGCCTGGAGCGCCCGGTTGGTCGCCGCCGGCCTGACGGGCTTTCGACGTCGCGGGGCGAGGCTCCCGCCACACCGATCCTGACCGTTCCTGGCCCGCCAGCAGGCCCCTGCCCGTCTCCGGCTCCGTCAGGAGGGCCGACGGCCTGCGTCGTCGTCAGGGCGAACCCGGAATCGCGCCGGCAGGCGGTGCCTGTGGACAGGACTGTGGGGCTCAGGGGCTGACGTAACCTGCTCGGGGAGCGGCGACTAGAGCCGTTGTCGGGGTCGGATACAGAGTCGGTCGACGAGGACCGTTGCCGGGGGCGGCGGAGCACCGGGTCGGCCGGCGAGGCCTGTCAGGCCCGGTGGCGGACCAGATCGGCGCCGGGTCGGAGCCGGGCCGCGCCACCGCCTCTGTGGCCGGCCGGTGACGCCGTCTCGGTGCGGACGAGGGCAGCAGGGCGACTGGGGCCGGTCGGACGGGCCTGGACAGCGCCCAAACGAAAGGCGGCGGGCCAATGGCCCGCCGCCTCCGTAGTCTTCTTCAACCTTGAAGGACTTAGAAGTCCAGGGTGAAGCCCATGAAGACGTAACGACCGAAGGAGTCGTAGGTCTGCGGGTAGGTGTTGCCGTTGCCGGTGGTGCCGACGCTGGTCGAGAGCTGGGGATCGTTGTCCAGCACGTTGTTCACGCCGATCCGGAACTTGGCCGTGTCGGTGGCCTTCCAGGAAGCGTAGAGGTCGAAGTAGTTCTCGGCGTCGAACTTGCCGTCGATGCGGGTGCCCGCGCCGCCGTCAATTTCGACTTCGCCGATGTAGCGCCAGGTCAGCGCCAGATCGACGTTCCACGGGGTGCTCCAGCCAACCCGGGCGCGGTGACGCCATTCGGGCTTCGGCGTGCCGCAGCGGAGGGCGAACTTGCCGACGCAGTCGAAGGGCGCGATGCCTTCACCCGGATCGGTGACCAGTTCGTCCAGCAGGGTGCCGACGAAGTTCAGGCTGACGTCGCCCATCTCGCCGACGCCGAAGCCGTAGTTGGCGACGAAGTCGTAACCCGAGGTCTTCAGCCCACCGATGTTGACGTTGAAGTCATCGATGAAGCCGCCGTTGGTCCAGAAATTGCCGAGGGCGTTCCGGTGGATACGGGCGCAGGCCGTGGCCAGGTTGTCGTTGTAGCAGGCGTTCAGCGTGTTGTCGGCGCCGACCGTCGAGACCAGGTCTTCCACTTCGATGTTGAAGTAGTCGACCGAGACGTTCAGGCCCGGGACGAAGGTCGGGGTGAACACCACACCGATGGTGTAGGTCTTCGCGGTTTCCGGAGCCAGGTTCGGGTTGCCGCCACCGAAGAAGTTGTACTGACCGGCCGGGCTGTCGAGCGCCGCGGAGCCGTACTGGGCCGCGGACACGCCGGTCGCCTGGCACTGGGCCAGGGTCGCGGTCTGGGCCGGACCACAGGGATCTTCGTCGATGTCGAACAGGCCGAGGCCCTGAGCCTGGAACAGTTCGATGACGTTCGGAGCGCGAACGGCCTGCTGGTAGCTGGCGCGGAAGCGCAGGTCGTCAGTTGGAGCCCAGTCGCCGCCGATCTTGTAGGTGTCGGTGTTGGCGCCCGAACCGTAGTCCGAGAAGCGGTAGGCGACTTCCAGCGACAGGAGCTTGGCGCCCGGCATGTCTTCGACGATCGGCATGCGGCCTTCGAAGAACAGGTCGTACACTTCCGTCACACCGGCGAGGCCGATGGTCGGGCCGCCCTGACCGGCGAGGTCGCCGGTGGCGAAGGCGTTGTCGGTGGTGGATTCCAGAGCGTCACGGCGATACTCGGCGCCGAAGGCAACCTGGAAACCGCTGGTCGACCAGGGGGTCTTGACGCCGTATTCGGTCAGGTCGCCGGCCACCGAGGCGGTGACGACTTGCTGAATGGTGGCGGCCCGCTGGATGCCAGGCACCTGAAGGTAATCAAGGGCGTCCGAGTTCACGTTGCCGATGGTGAAGATATCCCACGGGACGCAGTTCGGGTCGGTGCCGTTGACGACCGAGCGGCAGGTGGGGGTGCCACCGACGCTGACAACGTCCAGGGCCCGGTTCAGGCGGGTGACCGAGAAGTCGTTCTTGTAGGTCCGCGACAGCTGCACGCGGCTGTACTGGCCGGCGACGTCGTAGGACCAGGCGTCGTTCAGCTGGCCGCGAGCGCCGATGACGCCACGGTAGGACTGGTAACGCAGGTCGTCCGAACGACCGCCGCCTTCGACGTTACGACGGCCGATGTAGAGGTCGGTCGTGTTGTCGGCGGCGATGTCGGCAGCCGAACAGCCGATGGCCGAGGACTGCTGGGCCGAGAGCAGCGGGTTGCCACAGTTGATGGTGCCGGTGCTGAAGAAGTCGCCCGACGGCGCGATCTGCGCGGCGGTCGAGTAGTCGGTGAACATCAGTTGGGTGAAGATCTCAACCTTGTCGTTCACTTCGTACCGGCCGACGGCGCCGAGCGAGTAACGCTCGTCAGGACGCTGGTAGTAGTTGATCGGACCGTAGTTGTACTGGTCGGTGTTGGCGTCCCAGTTCCGGAAGGTGTTGCCGGTCGCGGAATCGATCGAGTAGTCGAAGGTCGCGAAGTCGGTGAAACGACCCGGATAGGCGGTCGAGGAACCACCGCAGGTGAACTGGTTGGGACGAACCGCCGCCGGGTTGGCGATCGAGCAGGCCGCGTAGTCGCGCTGGCCTTGCAGGATGGCGTCGTTGTTCCGGTAGGTGACGTAAGCGGTGATGTTGCCGCGGTCGTCCGGAGCGCTGACGCCCATCAGCAGGGAGACTTCCTTGCCGTAGCCGTCGATGACGTTGTCGTCGGGCAGCTGGAACTGCGACGGGTTGGTCAAGGCGCGACGGGTCACTTCCTCACGGATCTTGCCGACGCCGTCGAAGTCGTTGTTGTGCTGGTAGAAGCTGTACTGACCCGAGAGCTGAACGCCTTCGAAGTCCTTCTTCATGATGAAGTTCACAACGCCGGCGATGGCGTCCGAACCGTAGACGGCGGAGGCGCCGCCGGTCAGCACTTCGACGCGCTCGACCAGGGCCGAGGGGATCTGGTTGAGGTCGGCGGCCGGATCGTTCGGCGAACCGTAGGGCAGGCGACGACCATCGACCAGCACCAGGGTGCGGACCGAGCCGAGGGCGCGGAGGTCGACGGTGGCGGTGCCGGAGGCGCCGTTGGAGACCGAGGAGTTCTGCGCGGCGAAGGCCTGCGGCAGCTGGTTCACCAGGTCTTCGACGCGGTTGACGCCGGTGTTGGTGATGTCGTCAGCGGTGACCTGGGTGACCGGGCTGGTGGTGACGAGGTTGGGCTGCGGAATGCGCGAGCCGGTGACGAAGACGGCGTCGACTTCGCTGTCCTGAGCGAACGCCGGAGCGGCGGCCGCAAAGGTGGCGAACGCTGCGCCGCAGATCATCGTGGACGCCAGCAGGCGGCCTCGCGTGGTGTGTTTTCTCAACTTAATCCCTCCGAGCCAGCGCCCCGTCCGCGGACAGGCGCGCTCCCCTCAAAAGCGTGAATTCGGGCCTCCCGGACGTCATGGACGGCCGGTTGCGTGCAGGAATAGGCCGCGAGGCAAAGGCCGGTCAACGCTCATTGCCAGATCGTAATGATTACGACGCGAGATTGTCGCATCCGCGCCACAGCACGCCCCTATACGGGCGATTTTTGCCGAAATTGGCTTCCTGAAAGGCGAATTGGGCCTGCCCGGCCGCTCAACGGCGCCCTTACCGTGGCGCAATCGGGGCGCCCGTGACGCCCGGTCGCCAGACCGGACGACTCAGCGCGCACCCTTGACGCAGAGCCACCGCGTGCGGTGCTGATCGACGATATTGTCGACCCAGCCGGTGATCTTCGGGTTCACCAGATTCTTGTTGATGTAGAAGTAGATCGGCGAAATCGGCGCGTCATTCAGCATCATGGTCTCGGCCTGCTGCAGGTAGACGGCGCGCTTTTCGGCGTCCGGCTCATTGTCCGCCTTGGCCATCAGGGCGTCATAGGCCGGATTGTCATAGTCGCCGTAGTTCTGCGGCCCGTAGTTGGACCGCTGCAGATCGAGGAAGCTGGTGGGATCGTTGTAGTCGGCGACCCAGGCGGCGTCGGCCGCCTCGAAATTCCGCACCCGATAGTCGGCGTAGGAGATCTGCCCCTCCTGCTGGGCCAGGGTCGCCTCGACCCCGACCAGCTTCCAGTCGGCCTGCAGGGCCGGGGTGAACTGCATCGGGTCGGCGGAATTGCGGTGCTTCAGTTCGAATTTCAGAGGATGGTCCGGACCATACCCCGCCGCGGCCAGCAGGCGGCGCGCCTCGGCCTGGCGCTTTTCCAGCGGCCAGGACGCCCAATAGGGACCGGGCGAGGGCTTGCAGTTGGCCACCCCGGGCGGAACCATGGTGTTGGCCGGCTCCTGCCCGCCCCGCAGCAGGCCCTTGGTGATGAAGTCGCGGTCGATCGCCATGGTCAGAGCCTGGCGCACCCGAACATCGCGGAACGCCGGGACCTTGGTCTTGGGGCCGCGGTTGAAGGCCAGGTAGGTGACGCCGAGATAGGTGTTGGTGCGCACATAGCCGGGCATGGTCTTGCGCAGGCGGGCGATGCGGTTGGACTGGATGTCGGTGTTGACGTCCAGCTCGCCGCGGGCGACCCGCCGCTCGGCCGAAATCGCGTCGGTGGTCGGATAGAAGCGCACCTCGTCGACGCAGACCTTGTCGGCGTCCCAGAAGGTCGGGTTCTTCACGATGTGGACATTGTCGCCCAGCTTCCAGGAGACCAGCTTGTAGGGGCCGTTGCCGACCAGCTTGCCGGGCTGAACCCAGCTGTCGCCATACTTTTTCACAATGTGCTCGGGCACCGGATAGAGAACGTGGTGGCCGGTCAGCTCCGGCAGGTACGGCGCCGGGTGGGTCAGCTTGATCTCCAGGGTGCGGTCATCGATGGCCCGCACGCCCAGCGCCTCCAGCGGCGCCTTGCCGTTGTTCACGGCCTCGGCGTTCTGGATCAGAAACAGGATCGAGGCGTATTCGGACGCCGTCTTCGGATCGAGCACGCGGCGCAGGGAGAAGACAAAGTCGCCCGCCGTCACCGGCACGCCGTCCGACCACACCGCCTTGCGCAGGTGAAATATCCACGTCAGCCCGTCCGGCGTCACTTCCCAGCTCTCCGCCATGCCCGGAATCTTGCTGCCGTCGGCAGCCGACTGGGTCAGGCCCATGAACAGATCGCTCTGGATGCGGTCTTCCCAGGTGCCGGTGGACTTGTGCGGGTCCAGGGTCGCCGGATCGTTGGTGTTGCCGATGGTCAGACAGATCTTGCCATCGGGACAGGGCGGCCGGGAGACCGGCTGCTCGCCGCAGGCCGACAGGCCGGCGAGACCCAATATGGCCACGGTGGTCAGGAAGAGATTGCGGATCACGCTCTGGCGGCCTTCAATGTCAGCGGCTTTTGAGTTGGAGACGGTCATGACGCTACGCCCCGCAGGGTTGGGAATGGGACTGGCCGCGGCCGGTCTGGTTATGGTTCTGGCCGGCCCGGTCGCCGCCCAGGCCAAGCTGGAACGGGCTGGCGCCCTGAAGGCCGTTGTCGATTGCCGGGCCATCGCCGACGCCGCCCAGCGGCTGGCCTGCTATGACGCCGCCACCGCGGCGCTGGACGCCGCCGAGGCCAAGGGCGATGTGGTGGTGGTCGACCGGGCCCAGGTCCAGGAGGCCCGCAAGGCCGCTTTCGGCTTCAACTTCCGCATGCCGGCCTTCCTCACCCAGGGCGAGGAGCCCGAGGCCCTGACCAAGATCGATTCGACGGTCGGTTCGGCCAAACAGGACCTGCGCGGCAAATGGACCGTGGTTCTCGAGGACGGCGCGGTCTGGACCCAGATCGACACCGGCAAGTTCCGCAAACCCCCGAGCGCCGGCGACAAGGTCGAGATCCGCGCCGCCAGCCTGGGCAGCTACTTCCTCAAGGTGGGAAGCCTGGGCACCATCCGCGCCAAACGTCAGAACTAGGCCCATCAGCGGTCCTTCGGGTCGATCGCGTCCCGAAGGCCATCGCCGATGAAGTTGAAGGCCATCAGGGTCACGACCATGGTCACTGACGGAAAGATCAGCAGCCAGGGCGCCATTTCCATGTCCTGGGCGCCGCCGGCGATCAGGGTGCCCAGCGAGGCCATCGGGGCCTGAACGCCCAGGCCCAGGAAGCTGAGGAAGCTTTCGGCGATGATGATCGCCGGAATGGTCAGGGTGACATAGACCACCACCGGCCCCAGCAGATTGGGGACGATGTGGCGGAAGATGATGCTCGCCGGCCGCAGCCCCGCCGCCCTCGCCGCCTCGATGAATTCCTTCTGTTTGAGGCTGAGGGTCTGGCCGCGGACGATCCGGGCCATGGTCAGCCACTCGACCGCGCCGATGGCCAGAAAGATCAGGAAGATGTTCTTGCCGAACACCACCGTCAGCAGAATGACGAAGAAGATGAAGGGCAGGCTGTAGAGGGTGTCGACCACCCGCATCATCACCTCATCGACCTTGCCGCCGATGTAGCCGGCGGTCGCGCCCCAGGCGACGCCGATGATCAGCGATACGGCCGCGGCCACGACGCCGATACCCAGCGACACGCCAAGGCCGGCGAACAGCCGGGCCAGCAGGTCCCGTCCCAGGGAATCGGCGCCGATCAGATGGCCCCGGACGCCGGGCTCGGCCCAGACGTCGGTCTTGGTCACCGTGTCATAGGCAAAAGGCACCAGCAGCGGGCCGAAAATCGAGAGCAGCAGCATCAGGCCCAGCACGACCATGCCGGCGACCGCCGCCTTGTTGCGCAGGAGGCGGCGGCGGGCGTCGTCCCACAGGGACCGGCCCTTGACCGCCCGCTCCAGAAGCTGGGCCCGCTCGGGCGAGCCGGGAATCATCGCGGACACGCTCATGACAGCCTCACGCGGGGATCAAGCGCCGCATAGATCATGTCGGCGAGCAGATTCAGAACCAGGATCAGGGCGGCGTAGAAGATGACCATGCCCATCACCACTGTGTAGTCGCGCTGCAGGGCGCTGATGACGAAGAACTTTCCCAGGCCGGGCAAATTGAAGATTTTCTCGACCACCAGCGAGCCGGTGAGCAGGCCGGCGCAGGCCGGGCCCAGATAGCTGACCAGCGGCAGGATGGCGGCGCGCAGGGCGTGCTTGCGAACGATCAGCCATTCCGGCAGCCCCTTGGCCCGGGCGGTGCGCACATAGTTGGAGCGCAGCACCTCGATCATGCCGGCGCGCACCAGGCGCGAGATGATGGCGATCTGCGGCAGGGCCAGCACCGTCACCGGCAGGATCATGTTCTTCAGGCTGGGAAACTCGACGCCGGCGACCTTGGTCCAGCCCCAGCCGGCGATCGGCAGCCAGCCGAGAATCGAGCCGAAGGCCAGCACCAGCAGCGGCGCGGTGACGAAGGTCGGGATACAGACGCCAAGGATGGCTATGCCCATGGTCACATAGTCGATCGATTTGTTCTGTCGCAGGGCCGCCAGCACGCCCAGGCAGACGCCGATGATCGAGGCCAGCAGGATCGCCGACAGGCCCAGCCACAGACTGACCCTGTAGTTCTCGCCCAGGATCGATAGCACCGACTTGTCGCGGTATTTCAGCGAGGGGCCGAAGTCGCCGCGGACCACATCGGCCAGATAGCGCCCGTATTGCTCGTAAAGCGGCCGGTCAAAACCGTACTTGGCCTCGACCACCTTCTGCACCTCGGGGGTCAGCTGGCGTTCGTTGACGAAGGGACTGCCCGGGGCCGCCCGCATCATGAAGAAGGCGAGAGTCACCACGAGGAACAGGGTTGGAATGGCGATCAGCAGGCGTCGGAAGAGAAATCGGAGCATATCGACCCTGAACTGGCCCAGCGGTTGAAGCGAGGCGTTGATACCTGTCGTGTCCGGCCCGATGTTGTCAACGAACCGAAGGCCAAACTGCGGCATTGATCCGCCGGGCTCCCGATTTTAGATCAGGAGCGCCAGCGGCCCGACGCCACGTCGGATCAACCATTAGGCCCGTTTTCGGATGAATGCAGCATGACCGATATCCGCCAGGTGACCGCCAACTACGCCGTCTCCCCCCAGATGGAGCCCGGTCAGATGGCCGAGGCCGCCGCCCGCGGATTCAGGCTGGTGATCAACAATCGCCCCGATGGCGAGGCCCCGGGCCAGCCGACGAGCCTGGAAATGGAGCAGGCGGTGCGGGCGGCGGGTCTGGACTATGTGCACATTCCCGTCCGGGGCGGACCGACGCCGGATCAGGTCGAACAGCAACGCGCGGCCGTCGCCGCCGCTGACGGTCCGGTTCTGGCCTTCTGCCGCTCGGGCACGCGCTCGATCGTGACCTGGAGCATCGGCCAGGCCCTGGCCGGCGCCCAGACCCGGGATGAACTTCTCGATCAGGCGGCCGCCGCCGGATACGACCTCTCGTCGGTGCTGCCCGGCTAGGGCCGCGCTCAGGGGCGCGGGTCCGCATCCGCAAGCCCCTGGTCCCTAAACCATTGCCGCAGCGGCTCGAGCTGAGGGGCGTAGTGGCGCCAGCGGCCGGAAGACCGCTGGTAGAGCGGCTCGCGCACCTGCCAGACGCTGGCGGTCCTCACATTGCTGTCGGTGCGGTGGAAGGCGAGGCAGGCCTCGTCCCAGTCCAGCCCGCAGAACGACAGCAGGCGGGCGGTCAGCGGCCGGGGATCGCGCACGAAGGCGTCGTAGTCGAAGGTCAGGATGTCGTCCGGCCACAGCGATTTCCAGTGGGCCATCAGCCGGCGTTCCTGGGCGAGATAGTGGCCGATGTCCTCAAGGTCGAGGGCGTAGGCCATGCTTTGATCCAGATGCAGGAACCAGACGGACAGGGCGTTATCCAGCGGCGCGCGGACGGTGTGGACGATGCGGGCGTCCGGAAACAACCGCTTGATCAGGCCGACATGCAGGAAGTTGTCGGGCCGCTTGTCAGTGATGCGGTCGGCGCCCGGAAACAGGGCCGCCAGCGACTGCCGATAGGCCTCGGCCATCTGCGAGACGTCGCTGTCCTGAAGCCGCGACAGGGCGGCGGGCCAAGGCGAGAGCCGGCGGACCATGGCGGGCAACAGGTCAAGCTCGCCGCCAGAGGTCACCTTGGGATGGCTGGCCAGGACCTGCTCGGCCAGGGTCGAGCCTGAGCGGAACATTCCGCAGATGAAGATCGGCCGCGGGGCGCCGGCCCGGGCCGTCCGGTTCGGCGCGGGGTCGGCGGGCGGCGGAAAGGCGGCGATGAGGCTGTCGGCCAGCCGCGCCTGGGCGGCGCGATCATAGCCGGCGCGGCGCGGGGCGGCGGCGCGGCTGAAGGCGTTGGCCTGGCGATAGGCCTCGAAGGCCTGATCATGGGCGCCGGCGACGTCGAGCAGGCGACCCAGGGCGAAGGCGAGGCTGGCGCGGTCGGGCGGCGCAAGGTCCGGCCGGGCGATGGCCCGTCGCAGACGCTCGATCATCGGATCGTCCGGACCGGTGACGGTGGCGAGGCCAGCCGTGCGGGCCAGGGCTTCGGCGTGGTCCGGCTGTAGGGCGAGGATGCGGCCGTAAGCCTCCAGGGCGGCGGCCTTGCGCCCGCGGTCCTCATGCAGGTTTCCCAGGTTGAGCAGGGCCGGGACGTAGCGCGGATTGAGCCCCAGGGCCGTGGCCAGCTCCCGCTCGGCGGCGTCGGGGCGTCGCAGGTCATCGGCGTAGATGACCCCGCGATTGAGATGAACCTCCTCCGGCCCGCTAACCCGGCGATCGAGCGCCTGCTGATAGGAGGCCAGGGCGGCGTCGAAGCGGCCGGCGCGGCGTTGCAGCAGGGCCAGATTGTACCAGCTGTCGGGAAGGTCGGGATGACGGGCCAGCAGCCGCTCGTAGGCGGCCTCCGCCTCGCGATCGCGGCCGGCGCGGCGCAGGGCGGCCGCTTCGCCGAGCAGGGTTTCCAGGGATGCATCCGCCATGGCGGCATTAAGGGGAAATTGCCGGGGGTCTCAAGCGGCGAGGTGCGGGAGGGTCAGCGCCCGTCGAGGGACACGCGCGCCGCCATGGCCGTGGGCTCCGGTTCGCAGGAGGCCAGAACGAGCTGCGCCGCCATGAGACAGAGGATGGCAAAGGCGACGCGCTGGAGCCGTTTTGAGACAAAGATCAGGGTATCAAGGGCCATTACGCGAAAACTCCCACCGGTTTGGCGGGTCCTGCGCAACTTTCAGGCCGATCACGCACGCCTCGCGGGCAAGTCGTTTGTCCGTGATGCGAATTAGCCTAATTGACTACCCCGAGGGCGCCGCGGGGGCGCGGAGCAGTTCATGGCGGGATCGTTCTGGGGTTCCGATTTCGCTTTTTCGGGCGGGCGGATCAGGGTGCACAAGACGGGGGCCGACATGCCCCTGGACGGCGCCCTTCTGGCCGAGGGCCTGATCTGGTTCATCTATTTCGTGCCCGTGCGGTTGAAGGCGGCCTGGACGGCGATGGTCCGGCCCGGCCCGCGCGTCTGGTTCGCGCCCGACGTTCCCCGCCCCTGGTATCTGGTCTGGGCCGCAGCGGCCTGGGGCGGCGCCAGAATCGCCCGCACCCCCGAGGAGGCCCAGGCGGCCTTCTATTTCGACGACAGTGCCCGGGGCGCGCCGCCCAACGCCGGTCCGGCCCGGCGCATCAACTGGGGCTGCACCGACGTCACCAAGAGCCACGTGGCGCGCGTCTTCGAGCAGACGTTCGGCTATGCCCTGGCGGTGGATCCGACGACCGCCTCGGGCCCGCTGGTGGAAAAGGGTGAGGACAACGGCGTGCATGACGGCCGCATCGTCCAGGCGCCCTGCCCCGCCCGGCCCGGCAAGACCTATCAGAAGCTGATCGACAACACCGAGGGCGACCTTGTCGCCGACCTGCGCACGCCCTGCGTCGGCGGCCGGCCGGTGACCGTCTTCATCAAGCGGCGGCCGACTTCAGCGCGGTTCGAAAACCACAATACCGGGGTCAGCCTGACCACGCCGCAGGCGGTGTTCTCCGCCGAGGAGCTGGCGACCATCGAGGCCTTCTGCAAGGCGATGGCGCTGGATTGGGGCGGGCTGGACATCCTGCGGGACAAGGATGGCCGTCTCTATGTGGTAGACGTCAACAAGACCGACATGGGACCGCCAATCACCCTGCCGTTGCGCGACAAATTGAGTGCAACACGCTTGCTCGCGACGGCATTCCTGAGTCTTATCAACTGCGAATCCGGGGCGGACGCCGAATGATACCGTTCGTTAGAGAGATAGAGTTCGAGTACGGGGCGTGTGATCGCGTTTCCCCGCTGATCCGCCGCGTGGTGGCGAACAACGCCGGCCCCTTTACCTACAAGGGCACGGGCACCTACATCATCGGCAACGGCGACGTTGCCGTGATCGATCCCGGCCCGGACATGGACGACCATCTCGAGGCCCTGCTGGCGGCGACCGCCGGCGAGCGGATCACCCATATCTTCGTCACCCATAACCACGCCGACCACTCCCCCCTCGCCCGGCCGCTGGCCGAGCGGACCGGCGCGACCATCTACGCCTGCGCCAAGGCGGGGGTTCCGACCGAGTCGGAGGTGCGGATGGAGGCCGGCGACGACCGCAGCTTCCGCCCCGATGTCGGCCTGTGCGAGGGCGGGCTGTTCAAGGGCGGCGACTGGACGATCGAGGCGATCCCGACCCCGGGCCATACCTCGAACCATCTCTGCTATGCGCTGCTGGAAGAAAACGCCCTGTTCTCGGGCGACCACATCATGGGCTGGTCGACGACGGTGATCAGTCCGCCCGACGGCGACATGGGCGACTATTTCGCCAGCCTGGACAAGATCAAGGCGCGGGAGTTTTCGACGCTGTGGCCGACGCACGGTCCGCCGGTCACCGACCCCGCGCCCTTCATCCAGGCCTATATCGACCACCGCCGGGCCCGCGAGGCGCAGATTCTGGCCGCCGTCGGCGACGGCCTGTCGCGGATCAAGGTCATGGTGCCGGTGCTCTACAAGGACGTCGATTCGCGGCTGCACCCCGCCGCCGCCCACTCGGTCATGGCCCACATGATCCAGCTGGTGAAGGACGGCCGCGTGCTGTGCGACGGCCCGCCCACCCTCGACAGCAATTACCGACTGGCCGGTTGATCCCGGCCGCCGGCCCGGTCGCGAGCCGGCGGCGCGGGACCCTCAGGGCGCCGGCGCCAGAGCCGCGGTCAGCTTGCCGATCCGCTTGCAGTTGGCCCCGACATCGCTGACCCCGACCCGGCTGATCGAGCGCATGTCGATGCGCGAGCCGACGCCCTGGGGACGAACCCGCACCACGATGTCGTCCTTGAAGCCGTAGATCAGGCTGGTCGCGGTGGCCTCGAGTCGACCGGCCGCCGGATTGTCGGTGACCAGGGTCAGGCCCTGGGCCAAGAGCGCTTCCTTGGCCGCGGCGTAGGCCTGGGCCGGCGCGACCGAGAGGATCGCCGGCCGCGCGGCGGGGCAGGTCTCGCTGTTGATGTCGGCGATCGACCGTCCGGCGTAGGCGCCGGCGTCGAGCGGCACGACGGGATTGGGCTCGACGATGTTCGCATCCGGTCCGCGGGCGGCCATGATCTTCGGCGAGAACAGCAGCGGATCGGACCAGTCGGTGGCGACATCGTGGATCCGCGGCGCCTGGCCGCCCAGGGCGATCATCCCGGCGAAGGCGGCGATGGTGGCCACGGTGACGCCCAGCGCCAGCATGGCCCGCCGCCAGTAGTGCCGCCAGCCGCCGAAGGCGGCGACCAGCAGGCCAATGAAGCTGGTGAGGACGCTGAGCAGGGCCGCGGCCGGCGCCCAGCCCAGGTTCGGCGCCGGGCCGTTGACCATTACCGAGACGAAGCCGTCGCGCCAGTCCCAGGCTCCCAGATGCATGCCGGCCGCGCCGACGGCGATGATCGCGACGGGCGAGAGGGCGATCATCAGGGCGAGGGTCAGGTAATAGCCGGCGACGCCGCCCCTGGCTTTGGACCTGACCCCGCCGGCCGGCACCGGGGTAAAGGCCAGCGGCGCCTCGTCGCCCCCCAAGGACGACCCCGAGGATGGGGGCTGCGGCGAGGCGTCGGCGCCCTTGAGACTGGCGGGGAAGGACAGGGTGTCGGCCTTGCCGCCGACCGCGCGGGTCCGGGCCGGTTCATCCTTGCCGGGCATGGCGCCCAGAGGGGTCAGGCCCGGCATGCCGGGAAGGGCCTCGGGCACGCCGCCGTCCTCGCCCTTGGCGCCCCTGGCGGGTTTGCTGGCGATGTGTTCGGTGCGCGGCGGCTCTGCCCCGCCGGGGGCCCAGGCCAGGGGCAGATCGACCGGGGGCTCGCCATCCTGCGGCGGCTGGGCGGGGTCAACGGGCTTGGAGTCCATGGCTTTGGTCTCTGGTTGGGTTTCAGCCGCCCGAACCTCGGCGGCGCCGGGCTCCGGCGTGCCGGGGGTCTCTTCCGACGCGTCCTTGTTGAAGACGGTGGCGACCGCCCCGCCGGCCGCAGCCGCCGCGGCGCCGGCAATCAGCGCCTCGGCCAGAGGGGCGGCGGGCCGGGTTTCGGCCACCGTTTCAATGCGCGCCTCGGGCTCGCTGGAATGCGGCTCGGCGACGGGAGGGTCGGCCGGATGAGCCGGTTCGAACTCCGCCTCGGCGATTCCGGGCTCGGCGATTTCGGGCTCGGCGGGCGCGGATGCGTCGTCCCCGGCGGAATCGGCGACGGCCGCCTCGTCATCGGCGACCGTCGCGGAGTCAAAAGGGTCGGCGCCCTCCCCGTCCCCGGCATGGGCCTGGTTCCCATCGGACTCCGGCGCATGCAGCACAGGGTCGGGGTCGGCCCGCATCGCCATGCTGGGCGCCGCCGCGGCGGCCGCGGCCATGGCGGCGGCGACCGGAATCTCGGGCAGCTGATAGTCGGCGAAGCGGGCGCGGAGCACCTTCTTGTCGATCTTGCCGGTGGCGCCGAGGGGAATGTCGTCGACGAAGACGACATCGTCGGGCATCCACCATTTGGCGATCTTGCCGTGGAGGAATTCGATGAACTCCTCCTTGGTCGCCTCGACCCCGGGTTTCAGCTGCACCAGCAGCAGCGGCCGTTCGTCCCACTTGGGATGGGCGATGCCGATCACCGCCGCATTGGCCGCCTTGGGATGGCCCATGGCGATGTTCTCGATGTCGATGGTGCTGATCCACTCGCCGCCGGACTTGATCACGTCCTTGGCGCGGTCGGTGATCTGCATGAAGCCTTCGGAGTCGATGGTGGCGACATCGCCGGTGTCGAAGAAGCCGTCGGCGTCCAGGATCTGGCCGCCGGCGCCCTTGAAATATTCCCCGACGACAAAGGGGCCCTTGACCATCAGATGGCCGAAGGTCTGGCCGTCATGCGGCAGCTGCTTGCCGTCGTCGTCGACCAGCTTCATCTCGATGCCCAGCGGCGGGCGGCCCTGCTTGAGCTTGTAGGGCATCTGCTCGTCGTAGGAGAGCTTGGCGACCCGGGCGTTGGGCGAGCCCAGGGTGCCGAGCGGCGAGGTCTCGGTCATGCCCCAGGCGTGCAGGACATCGACGTCGTAGCGTTCCTTGAAGCCGCGAATGATGGCCTCGGGGCAGGCGGAGCCGCCGATGACCACCTTGCCCAGATGCGGCAACTTCAGATGTTCGGCGTCGAGGTGGGCCAGCAGCATCTGCCAGACGGTCGGCACGGCGGCGGAGAAGGTCACTTCTTCTGAATCGAGCAGCTCGTAGATCGAGGCGCCGTCCATCTTGGGACCGGGCATGACCATCTTGGCCCCGACCGCGGGACAGGCGAAGGCGGTGCCCCAGGCGTTGGCGTGGAACATCGGCACGACCGGCAGGACGGTGTCGATAGCCGACATGCCCAGGACATCGGTCTGCAGGCCGACCAGGGCGTGGATGTAGTTGGAGCGGTGCGAATAGAGCACCCCCTTGGGGTCGCCCGTGGTGCCCGAGGTGTAGCAGAGGCCGCAGGCGGTGTTCTCGTCGAAGCCGCCCCAGGCGCAGAGCTCGGACTGGCCGGCGATGGCGTTCTCGTAGCAGTGGGCGCCGCCGAACTTCATGCCCGCCACGCCCTGGATCTTGAACCCGGGCATATGGGCCTGATCGGTCATGATCACGACCTGCTCGACGCTCGGGCACCCGGAGAGGATCTGCTCCAGGATCGGCACGAAGGTCAGATCGACGAAGATGATCTTGTCTTCGGCGTGATTGATGATCCAGGCGATCTGGTCCGGATGCAGCCGCGGATTGAGGGTGTGGCAGACCGCGCCGATCCCCATGATGCCGTACCAGGCTTCCATGTGGCGGGCGGTGTTCCAGGCCAGGGTGGCGACCCGGTCGCCCAGGGTGACGCCGAGGCCGAGAAGCAGGTTTGAAACCCGCTTGGCCCGGCTGTGAATCTCGGCGTAGGTGAGGCGGACGATCGGTCCCTCGACCGAGCGCGAGACGACCTCGCGGTCGCCGTGCCAGTTCTTCGCGTGGTCCAGGATCTTGTCGACCGTAAGGGCCGAGTCCTGCATTAGGCCGCGCATAGGTATTCTTCCCTCATGGTGGAGCTCCCTGAACCGCTCAAGCTAGTGGTCGCCGCCGGCTTAAGCAAACGGGCGCCTCCTACGGGCGAACCCCCGGTTCGAGCTGTTCCAGAATTATGCAGACCGGGCGCGACGCGCCGGCCCTGTCGGCTGTCAGATCAAAGCGCGCGCCGGCCGCGCCCGCCAGGGACGGCGACAAGGTTTCCAGCGATCCGCCCGACCAGCCGATGACAAGGTCGCCCTGCCTCAGGCCCGCCCGGGCGGCGGGTCCCAGGGGATCCAGCATCACGATCCGCCAGGCGCCGCCGGCCCGAGACAGCTCGACGCCGGACCAGCCTTCCTCGCCGGCCGAACTGACGGCGTCGCTCTCCGCCGCCAGACCCGGAGAGGCCGCCGCCATGACGCCGCCAATGGCCAGGGCGATGATCCACGCCCGACGTGATCGGTCCATGCGCTGTTTCGGCTCCGTGTGGTTCCCCGGTCCACTGTGCGTGTCAGCGGCGCGCCGTCAATCGCCGCCGCTGCGTCCTCGCCGCTAGATGGGATCGTCCAGCACCACCGCTATCAAGACCGGCGCGCCTTCGCGCTCCACCTGAATCTCCACCCTGGAGCCGGGCGCGCCCCGCAGGGCCCACATCATGCCGTAGAAGCCGTCGGCTCCGCGCCAGCCGGTGATCTTGTCGGACAGGCTCAGGCCCGCCCGCGCCGCCGCTCCGTCGGGTTTCAGCCAGATTACCCGGATAGCGCCATCCACCAGATCGGCGTCCAGACCGGCGCGATTGTAGCGATAGACATCCTGAATGGCCTTGCTTGGCCTGAAATAGAAACGCCGCCGGGTCGGATGATGCAGGAAGTTCAGCCGGCGCAGCAGCTCCATGCCGATGATCCCCTCGATCCGCTGGCTGCCGTCCTGATCGGCGCGTTCAGGGTCGCCCAGAGTGACGATGGGGTTGGCGAAGGCGTAGCGGCCGATTTTGAGCTTCTCGCCGCGCACCACGCGGCTGCGACTGAGGCCGCCCACACCCTCAATGTTTGTCTCGACATACCGGCCCTGGTGCTCCCAGAGCCGCCTGGATTTCACATAGTCCGGAAACAGGTACAGCATCCCCGTAAAGCCGGTGTCGAGCAGCACCTGGATCTTCTCGCCGTCAAGCTCCACATCGATCACAGGCCGCTGGTCGAGGTCCTGATAGTGTTCGGGATCGATGGCGCCGGTCCCCAGCCGGTTGAGTGTGCCGAAGCTCTCCCCCTGGGTCATGGTTGTCAGTTCTTCGTAGCCTTCGGGCGGGCCGCCCTTGTCCATTCGCAGCGCGACGGTCAGCTGCTGGGTGTCGAAATCCAGCCCCATGATGGCCCATTTGGCGGCCGGCAGGGTCCCGACAATGAAGTCGCCGTCGTCCAGGGCCGACGCCGCCAGAATAGCGTCCCTCTCTCGCACGGCCCCGCCGCCTAGCGAAATCTCTCGCGCCTGGAACAGCGGCACACTTTCGCGTCCCGCAGCGCCTTGAAGACGGCTGGTCCAGACACGCGGGAGGTTGTGATCAAGAGCGATCTTTTCGGAGACCCCGAAGACGTTGGAGCCGGTATCGATCAGGAAGGCGACCGGATCAGCCTTGTTGATGCTCACTGCCGTCCATGGCCTGTTGCGCGTCACCCGGAAGGGAATCTGCACACTGGACGCAGCAAGGGCCGACCCTCCGAAGCCCGCGACCCCGGCTCCGGCCAGCATCCCGCCCATGGCAAGTCTACGATTGATAGTCACAACGCCCCCCACACTTCAGCGTAGCATCCCCGCCAGGGGCGAGGGCGTCAACCTAGCCGTTCAGCCGCCGCACCAGAGCTTCCGCGGCGGGTTCGAAGGCGCCGTCGGAATCGACCCGCAGCCAGGTCATCTCGCCCAGATCGCGGGTGATCTGACCGCGCAGCACGGCGACGTCGGCGTCGGAGGCGTCGCCGGTCCGGCCGGCGATGCGTTGCTCCAGCAGCGCTTGCGGGGCCTCGAGCCAAAGCCCCTCGAACGGCGCGCCGGCGGCGGCGGCGATCCTGGCGGCGGCGGCGCGTTCCTCCGGCTTGAGGAAGACCGCGTCGAGGATCACGGCGCGACCGGCGGCCAGCAGCGCCGCGGCATTGTCGAACATCTCGCCATAAACGCGCGGGCTGACCTCCGGGGCGTAAGCCTGGGACGGCAGGCGGTCGAGCGGCCCAAGGCCCCACAGGCGCTTGCGGATTTCGTCGCTGCGCAGGATTACCGCCCCCGGCGCCGCCCCCAGACCCGGCGCGGCGATGCGGGCGAAGGTCGATTTGCCGGAACCGGACAGCCCGCCGACGGCGACCAGCGCCGGCCTGACCGGGGTGAGATGGGCGATGGCGGCCGCCAGATAGGCCCGCGCCGCCTCGTCATCGCCGCCGTGGGCCTGGACATGACAGCGCACCCCGGCCCGCACCGACAGGGCCAGAGGGAGGGCCTCCAGGCCGCGCCACAGACCCGCGGGCAGCAGGCGCGCGCCTTCGTCCAGCCAGGCCGACAGCACCCGCACCGCGGCGTCGCGGCGCCGCCGGAAGTCGAGATCCATCAACAGGAATGCGACGTCGTAGAGAATGTCGATTTCCGACAGGGTGTCGTTGAACTCGATGCAGTCGAACAGGATCGGCCGGCCATCCTCCAGCAGGATGTTGCCCAGATGCAGGTCGCCATGGCAGCGGCGAACCCATCCGCCGTCCAGTCGGTCGGCGAGCAGTCCCTCGAGGCGCCGGCGCTCGGCGTCGGTAGCGGCGATGAGGGCCTCGACCGGCTCGCGCCCCAGGCGCGGGGCCAGATCCTTCAGCAAGGCGGCGTTTGACCGGATGGTGTAGCTCATGCCGCCGCCCGGCTCGGCCTTCCTGGTCACGGGCGCCTCGCCGTGAAAGCGGGCGACGGCGCGGCCCAGATCGTCGGCGAGATCGCCATCGACCGCATAGGGCTGTTCAGCCAGCACCGCGTTCTCGTCAAACCGGCGCATCTCCAGCACCGATTCGACCACCTCTCCCGCGCCATCCAGCTCCAGCCCGCCATCGATGGCGCGGGTGACCGCCCCGACCCGGCGATAGATGTCGGGCGCGGCGGCGCGGTTGAAGGCCAGTTCCCGCTCCAGAGCCCAGTGGCGCAGGGCCCGGGTCTCATAGTTGAGAAAGCCGAAGTTGACCGGCCGCTTGACCTTCAGCGCCAGATCGCCGGTCAGATAGACCCGCGCGCAGCTGGTTTCGATGACCCGGTCGGCCCGGGCTCCCAGCCATGCGGCCACCTCTGATTCCTGCAGGGCCTCAAGGCGGGCGGACTCGGCGGTCGGGGCGGACGGTGTGGTCATCGGGCGTCCATATCACAGGCAATCTTCGACCGTCCTCTCGCCATTCCCTTGCGAGGCGAACCCATTCGCGGCAAGGGAGAGAGATCAATGTTCGATCGAGGGGTCATGGACGGGAAGCCTGAAGGCCGGCGCTCCGAGCGCAAGCGCCGCGACATTCTTGCGGCCGGGCGCGCCGTGTTTCTCAGGGAAGGCTATGCGGGCGCGGGCATGGAGAGCGTCGCCCGGGAGGCGGGCGCCTCGACCGCGACCCTCTACGCCCACTTCCCCAGCAAGTCCGACCTGTTCGCGGCGGTGGTCGAGGATGCCGTCGCCGAGCTGGCTTACGAGGTCGAGCAGACCCGCGCCGAGTGCGGCGGCGCCCGGGAGCGGCTGATGGCTTTCGCCTCCGCCTACGCCCGGTTCTACAGCGATCCGGTGTCACGGGCGGTGTTCCGGATGGTCATGGGCGAGCGGCGGCGGGTCGCCGACCTGGCTGATTACTTCCGCAAGCGATCGCGGATGACCCTGGGCGGCAGCGCCATCACCATTATCGGCCAGCTGGTCGAGGAGGGCTTGCTGAAGGTCGACAAGCCGGCCTGGGCCGCTGGCCAGCTTCTGGGCATGATCGAGCACACCACCCTGGTCTACGGCCTTGTCGCTGGGGACGACAAAATGCCCTTGCGCCCCCTGGACGCCATCTGCGCCGACGCGGTCGAGACCTTCCTGGCCCGGTACGGCGTCGCGCCAGCCTGACCGGGCCCGGACCTTCGCCCGGATCGCTTCAGGGATACAGCCGCGAGGTCGTCCAGCCGTCGCCCGCGCGGGTGAAGACCAGCCGCTCATGCAGGCGGAAGGGCCGGTCGCGCCAGAATTCCATCACCTGGGGCCGGACCCGGAAGCCCGACCAGTGCGGCGGCCGGGGCACCTTGCCCAGGCCGAATTTCAGCCCCATCTCGGCGACCCGCTTTTCCAGGGCGAACCGGTCGCTGAGCGGCCGCGACTGGTCCGAAGCCCAGGCGCCCAGCTGGCTGTGGCGCGCGCGGGTGGCGTGATAGGCGTCGGCCTCGGCCTCGCTGACCGGCAAGGCGGCGCCGCGAATGCGGATCTGGCGACGCAGGCTCTTCCAGTGGAACAACAGGGCGGCCTTGGGATTGGCCGCCAACTCTCGGCCCTTGGCGCTCTCGAGGTTGGTATAGAAGGTGAACCCCTCCGGACTGACATCCTTGAGCAGGACCATGCGCGCGTCGGGCAGGCCGTCGGCGTCGACCGTGGCCAGGGTCATGGCGTTGGCGTCGTTGGGCTCGCTGTCGACGGCGGCCTTCAGCCAGGTCTCGAACAGCTGGAACGGATCGGCCTCCGGCAGCAGCGGCAGGGGTTCGGCGGCGGCGACCTGGGCGACATAGTCGTCGGCGCTGGGCGAGGCGGGGATCAGGGGGGCTTTGGCCATGCCGGCTATGTAGACCCGGCGCCCCCGTCCGTCATCTGTCCTGGCGACAGGCTTAACCTCGAATTGACTCTGCGGCCCCACAGTTGCGGCAAAAGAACACGGGGCCATGATGGTGGCGAGGACAGACAGGGAACGTCGCGAGGCGCTGGCGCGGCTTGGGCTGCGCGCCGAGCCCGACGCGGCGGGCCTGCGGGCGGCCTTCCGCCAGGCCGTCAAACAAACCCACCCCGACCGTCCCGGAGGCGATGCAGCCAGCCTGAGGGCGGTGGTCGCCGCCTATGACCTGCTGAAGACGAAGCCGGACGTGGTGGCGGGCTCGCCGCCCGCCAACCCGCCGGCCACAGCGCCCGACGCCGATGTCCTGACCATCAGTCCCGCTCTGGCCGCCTCGGGCGGCGAGGTCCTGATCAGCCTGAGCGACGGGCGGCGACTGAAGGTGGGCCTGCCGGCCGGCCTGCGCGCCGGCGACCGGGTGCGGGCGGGCGCGGCGATGCTGACCGTGACCGTGCGCGGCGGGCCGGACCTGACGCTGCGCGGCGACGACCTCTGGCTGACCACCGACCTGCCGGGCGATGCGCCGCAGGGGGGACGGCTGGATCTCGACACGCCCGGCGGCCCGCGTGAAATCTGGATCGGCCGCCGCGCGCTGGCCCGGGGACTGGTGCGGATCAGCGGCCAGGGATTGCCGGCCCGGGGGCCGCATTCGGCGGGAGACCTGTTTGTCCGGCTGCGGCCCGCCGCGCGGCCCGAGAGCGGAGCGCGGGCGCGTCTTCGCGCCTTCCAGGCCAACTGGACCGCGGCAGCGGCTTTGTAGCGACCCGCACATCCGCTAAGAGCCAGACCACCATGTCGCACAACACCTTCGGCCACCTGTTCCGCGTCACCACCTGGGGCGAAAGCCACGGGCCGGCGCTCGGCTGCGTGGTCGATGGCTGCCCACCCGGGATCGCCCTGGACGAAGCCGACATCCAGGTCTTCCTCGATCGCCGCAAGCCCGGCCAGAGTCGGCATGTGACCCAGCGGCGCGAGAGCGATGCGGTGCGCATCCTGTCCGGCGTCTTCGAAGGATTCACCACCGGCACGCCGATCTCGCTGATGATCGAGAACGAGGACCAGCGGTCGAAGGACTATGGCGAGATCGCCCAGGCCTTCCGCCCCGGCCACGCCGACTACAGCTACATCGCCAAATACGGCCGCCGGGACTATCGCGGCGGCGGACGCTCCAGCGCGCGCGAGACCGCCGCCCGGGTCGCCGCCGGGGCCATCGCCCGCAAGGTCATCGCCGGGGTGACGGTGCGGGGCGCCCTGGTCCAGGTCGGGCCGCATGCGATCGACGAGGCCAACTGGGACTGGGACCAGACCGGCCAGAACAGCTTCTGGTCGCCGGACGCCGCCGCCGCCGCCCGCTGGGACAGCTATCTCGACGTGGTGCGCAAGGCCGGCTCCTCCACCGGCGCCATCGTGCATGTCGAGGCCGAGGGCGTTCCGGCCGGCTGGGGCGCGCCGATCTACGGCAAGCTCGACGCCGAACTGGCCGGCGCCCTGATGTCGATCAACGCCGCCAAGGGGGTGGAGATCGGCGCGGGGTTCGCCGCCGCCGCCCTGTCGGGCGAAGAGAACGCCGACGAGATGCGGGCCGGCAATGATGGACCGACCTTCCTGAGCAACAAGGCCGGCGGGGTGCTGGGCGGCATCAGCACCGGCCAGCCGGTGACCGCGCGGGTCGCCTTCAAGCCGACCTCATCGATCCTCACCCCCCGCCGCACCCTCAACGAGGCCGGCGAGGAGGTCGAACTGCGCACCAAGGGGCGTCACGATCCCTGCGTCGGGGTGCGAGCCGTGCCGGTGGTCGAGGCCATGACCGCCTGCGTCCTGGCCGACGCCTTCCTGCGGCACCGGGGACAGGTGGGCTGACGACCCGGGCGAAACCGGATTCCCACATCTGACACAACAGGTGTTGCATTTGGCGCCTTGGACCCTATCTGAGCTGGCGATGGCGTTTTTCAACCCGCCAGATGGAGTCCTCTCATGATCGAACGCCGCCCCTTCGCGCAGCTCGGCCATGCCAATCATGGCTGGCTGAACGCCCGCCACCATTTTTCCTTCGCCAACTGGCACGACCCGGCCCGGATGGGCTGGGGCGACCTGCGGGTCTGGAACGACGACGAGATCGCGCCCAAATCGGGATTTCCGCCCCACCCCCACGCCGACATGGAAATCATCACCTACGTCCGTAGCGGCGCGATCACCCACCAGGACAGCCTGGGCAACACCGGGCGCACCGCCGCCGGCGACGTGCAGGTCATGAGCGCCGGGACGGGCATCCGTCACGCCGAGTACAATCTGGAAGACGAAACCACGACCCTGTTCCAGCTTTGGATCCAGCCGCGCACCCGCGGCGGGACGCCGAGTTGGGGCGCCAAGCCGTTTCCGCGTCATGATCGGTCGGGCCGCTTTGTCGCCCTGGCCAGCGGCCTCGGGGACGAAGGCGCCCTGCCGATCCGCGCCGAGGCGCGGGTGCTGGGCGCGACGCTGAAGGCCGGAGAGACCGCCGACTACAGCCTGCCGGCGGGCCGCCACGCCTATCTGGTCAGCGCCGCCGGGGAGATCGAGGTCAATGGCGTCGCGCTTGGGCCGCGGGACGGCGCCGCCATTCGCGACGAGGCGGCATTCACCGTCACGGCGGTTACCGACGCGGAGCTCGTTCTGGTTGATTCTCTCTAAATTCTCGCAGCACGTTCAGATGAAAGCCCGTCGCGTTGCGGCGGGCTTTTTTGCGTTGACCGCCAAAGGCTTAGCCACGTATCCCTGTCTCATATTACAGGGTTACTGAACCGGGCTCCCCTTGCGATTTGACCTGCTGAAAATTCTTCTGGTCGATGACAATCACCACATGCGTGTGCTGATCGGGGAGATTCTGCGCGCGATCGGCGTCAGGCACGTGTTCGAAGCCAACGACGGCGCCGAGGCTCTGGCGACCCTGCGGCACCAGCCGATTGACATCGTCATGACCGACCTGGCGATGCAGCCGCTGGACGGCATCGATTTCGTTCGCCTGATCCGGCAGTCCCCGGACAGTCCCAACCAGATGATCCCGATTGTGATGATCACCGGCCATTCGACTCAGCGACGGGTCAGTGAGGCGCGGGACGCGGGGGTCACCGAATTTCTCGCCAAACCGGTAACGGCCCGGGGCGTCATCGAGCGGATCACCCAGGTCGTCGATCACCCCCGGGCCTTCATCCGCGCGGGCGACTATTTCGGCCCCGACAGACGACGCCGGGCCGACCCGACCTATGACGGTCCGTGGCGGCGCGAGGCCGACGAGGGTCGGGGTGAGACAGGGGACGCCTGAGGGCGGCTGCTGACGTAACCGGCCTCAGAGGCTGAGGGCGCAGCTCTCATTGATGGTCGGCCGCGAGATCACCACCCGGCAAAGACCCGGGTATCGCGGCTTGAGGGCGTTGGCGAAATAGAGACACAGATGCTCCAGGGTCGGCAGCTCCAGCCCGGGCTTGTCATTGAGCAGGCCGTGGTCGAGCTCCGCCGCAACGGCTTTCAGCGCCGCATCCAGCTCGCCAAGGTCGGCGACCCAGCCCATCGGTCCCGAAATCTCTCCGCGCACGGTCGCCTCGACGCGAAACGAGTGGCCATGCAGGCGCGTGTAGGGGCTGCCTTCCGGACCGTTGGGGAAATGGTGGGCGGCGTCGAAGGTGGCGGCCTTCGTGATCTCGAAGAGGGGCGATGTCATGTCTGTCGGGGGCTGAAGACGGCGCTGGCGCGACCGGGCGGGTCAGGCGATGCCGAGGTACTTGTGAGTCTGGACGCTTAAACGCCACCTGGGGTGGGAAAGGCAATAGGCGATACAGGCCTCGGTGGCCGCCTGGCGATCGGGACCGTCGAGCGGCTGCAGGTAGAAGCGTTCGAAATCGAGCGCCGCGAAGCGGGCCGGATCGACGCCGGTCTGGGGCCAGACCAGCTTCAGCTCCTGCCCCGAGGTCTGGGCCAGGGCGGCGTCGGCCTTGGGACTGACGCAGATCCAGTCGATGCCCGCCGGCGCCGCCAGGGTTCCGTTGGTCTCGACGGCGATCGAGAAACCGCGCCGATGCAGGGCGTCGATCAGGTCCGGGTCAAGCTGCAGCAGCGGCTCGCCGCCGGTGCAGACCACAAGCCGGTCAGCGGCCCCGCCGACCCATGCGGCCTCGATGGCGTCAACCAGCAGGTCCGGCGTCGCGAACCGGCCGCCGCCGGGGCCGTCCATGCCGACAAAGTCCGTGTCGCAGAAGCTGCAGACGGCCTCGGCCCGATCCTGCTCCCGACCCGACCAGAGATTGCAGCCCGAAAAGCGGCAGAAGACCGCCGGCCGGCCGGCCTGGCCGCCTTCACCCTGGAGGGTCAGGAAGATCTCCTTGACGGCATAGGTCATGGCGCCGTCCGGACGGGAGGAAGGATGGTCATGGGGTGCGCAGGAACGGTCTTTCGAGGACGCGGCGCGGGCCGCAGGGGCCGTCCTCTACACCACCGCCGCGGCCGGGCCAAACCGGCCGGGCCGCCGACTCAGTCGCCGCCGCTTGGGACGCCGCGCGCGGCCAATATTGACGGCCGTGTCCAAATCTTAGTCTTCCCCAAGGGAACCTGCCGCAACGTCACCTCCCCTGTTGATGGAAGAAGTCGCGTAATGACCTGAAATCAACGCGATATCCTCGCCACAGTCAGGTGAAAAGCGGTCACCTATCGGCGATCACCTTGCGGTCGCCATTGACAGTCCCCAAAGGCGCGTATGCAATCTCGGGAAGCTGCGGAGGAGTGTCGCGCGTCTCCGACAGCAATCAAAGACGCGGCATTGAGGAAACACACGGCGTCCGTAGTAAGGCCGAAAAGGCCCGCGGCGCTCGGGGAGGGTTAGAATGTCTAAGACTCTGCGCCTGCGGAGGGCGCTCGCTGTCAGCGCATCCGCCATGGCCATCATGGCCGTCGCCGCACCCGCTTTCGCCCAGGATCAGGGCGGCGGGACCACCGTCGGTGAACTGATCGTCACGGCGCAGAAGCGCGAAGAGGCCATCCAGGATGTGCCGATCGCGGTTTCCGCCTTCAGCCAGGAAGGTCTCGAGAAGCAGAAGATCGACGGCGGCCCGAACCTGGTTCTGGCCATCCCGAACGTCAACTTCTCCAAGTCCAACTTCACCGGCTACAACTTCCAGATCCGCGGCGTCGGCTCCAAGCTGGTCGCCGGCTCCGGCGACGCCGGCACCGGCATCCACCTGAACAACGCCCCCCTCACGGCCAACAACCTCTTCGAAGCCGAGTTCTTCGACGTCGAGCGGGTCGAAGTGCTGCGGGGCCCGCAGGGCACCCTCTACGGCCGTAACGCCACCGGCGGTGTGGTCAACCTGATCACCGCCAAGCCGACCGGCAACTTCGAGGCCCTCGGCAAGATCGAGCTGGGCAACTACAATTCGGTCAAGGCCAAGGCCATGATCAACGTGCCCCTGGGCGACATGTTCGCCGCCCGGGTCGCTGGCGTGCTGGTCCAGCGCGACGGGTTCGGCGACAACCTGATCACCAAGAACGACATCGACAATCGGGACCTTTGGGACGTTCGCGCGACCCTCGCCTTCACCCCGACCGACGACTTCAGCGCCTGGTTCCTCTACGATCACTTCGAAGAGAACGACAAGCGCTCGCGGATCGGCCGGCAATTCTGTCAGAAAGATCCGGGCCGGGAAGCGGGCCTGACGGGTCTTTATTCCGCGGATCCCAACGTCTCGCAGATCCAGCACGGCTTCTTCAGCCAAGGCTGTTCGGAAGCGTCGCTCTACGCCCCTGGCGTGTCGACCGGCACCCTGAACACCCAGGCCACGCTAGGCGGCCTGTTCGCCACCCTGACCGGCCTGCAGACCGGCGACGCCCTCGCCGGCAAGGTTCAGGATTCGGACATCCGCAACATCGAGTCGCCGTTCGACCCGGTCTACAAGTCGAACACCGACATCTTCGAGTTCAACGTGCAGTGGGATGTCACCGACGCCCTGCAGGTGACCTCGCTGACGTCCTACAGCGAACTGAGCCTCTACACCCGTCAGGACTACAACCGCGTGGTGCCGACGACGACGTTCAACGCGGCGCCGAACGCCTGTAACTTCTACGCGACCCCGTGCAGCAGCCCGCTGCTCGGCGGCCCGGCGCTCGATCCGCTGGTCTACGGCGCGGTCTATGGCGCCCTGTTCCCCGGAGGCGTGGTCACCGATCCTCAGGTCGGCAGCCAGAACCGCTTCACCACCTTCGACATCTCGGGGGCCGAAACCCAGCAGTTCACCCAGGAACTGCGCCTGCAGTCGGACTTTGACGGTCCGTTGAACTTCAACGTCGGCGCCATCTACCTCGACTTCAAGGCGACCGGCGACTACTACGTGATGTTCAACACCGGCACCGCCAACTATCAGGCCGCCAACTACCTGACGACGCTCGGCAGCGGCGGGGCCGTTCCCTACCCCTGCCCGATCAACAACTCCAACTGCGTCTACATCGACCCGAACCAGAACCCGGATCGTAGCGGCCACAACTATTATGACAACTACGGCCCCTACCACCTGAAGTCCCGCGCTCTGTTCGGCGAGGTCTACTGGCAGCTTCTCGACAACTTCAAGATCACCGCCGGTCTGCGTTACACCGACGACAAGAAGCTGGTCGAAAACCACCAGGTGACCCTCGGCAAGAAGGGCAGCGGCATCGGCGCTCCGCCGGCGACCGACCCGCGGCCGATCCTTGAAGTGCAGTTCAAGGAAACCACGGGCCGCCTCGGCTTCGACTGGAAGCCGGACCTGGGCTTCACCAACGAGAGCCTGATCTACGGCTTCTACTCGCGGGGCTACAAGGCAGGCGGCCTGAACCCGGCCTGTTCCTCGACGGTGACCTGTCCTCCGGCCTCCTTCGAGCCGGAATTCGTGGACGCCTATGAAGTGGGGATGAAGAACACCCTGATGGACGGCCGCATGGTCGTGAACCTCACGGGCTTCACCTACGACTACAAGGGCTACCAGGTCTCCAAGATCGTCAACCGGACCTCGATCAACGAGAACATCGACGCCAAGATCTACGGTCTCGAGTTCGAAAGCCTCTGGGAGCCGGTCGACAACCTGCGTCTGAACGCCAACATCGGCTACCTGCACACCCGTATCGAAAGCGGCAGCTCGATCGACGTGTTCAACCGCACCCAGGGCGATCCCAACCTGGTCGTGGTCAAATCGAGCGAGGCGTCCAACTGCGTGGTCTCCCTGGCGACCGCCCAGCTGGCTCTGGCGACCTCCTCCGCCACCACCCCCTTCTTCCTCCTCGGCACCTGCTCGGGCACCTTCGGTCCGGCCAGCGATGGCGTGGCGGTCAATCTGAAGGGCAAGGAACTGCCGAACTCGCCGGAGTTCACCCTGTCCCTGGGCGCCCAGTACACCTGGGAACTGGGCGATTGGGATGCGACCCTGCGCGGCGACTACTACAAGCAGACCGACACCTTCTCGCGGATCTACAACAGCAATGCTGACAAGATCCAGGGTTGGGACAACATCAACATGACCTTCACGGTCACCAACCCCAACCTCGGTCTGACCTTCGAAGCGTTCGTCAAGAACCTGACCGACGAGGAAACGATCAGCGACACCTACCTGACCGACGACTCCTCGGGCCTGTACCGGAACGCCTTCTACACCGATCCCCGCACCTTCGGGGTGTCGTTCACCTACGCGTTCGGCCGCTAAAGCCAAACCATCTCAATAACTTCGGGCGGTGGAAACCTCTGGTTTCCACCGCTTTTTCTTTGCCTGTCCACAGGCTTAACCTGTCTGAAAGCGCAACCGTGCATGATCCTGGTCCAGGCCCGCCGCCGCTTGCCGGCGTCCGGGCGTTCAGAGACCAGAAGCGGCCCCCATGGCTTCAATTGACCGCCTGATCGACCGTCGCGCGCCCGTGGCCGCCGACAGCCCGATCACGGCCCTGATCGACCTGTTCGGATGCGAGCCCGACGCCGCCTTCCTGGCTGTTGTCGACGCCGACTGTCGTCCGGTCGGTCTGGTCCGGCGCGACACGGTCGAGGCCCTTGCCGGCCTGCCGGGCGGATTGGATGGTGCGATCGCCGTGCGCGATGTGATGGCCGCCCCCCCGCTGGTGGTGGAAGCCCACGTCGACACCGTCCATTTTCGCGACGACATCCTGGCGACCGATCCCGCCGCCCTGAACCGCGGTTTCATCGTCACCCAGCAAGGCGCCTATCTGGGTGTCGGCGACGCCCTGAGCCTGCTCGTCCATCGCAGTCGCCGAGCCCAGGTCAGCCGCGAGGCCGGAGCCAACCTGACCCAGACCCTGGCCACCGAGGTAGTTCGCCAGCTGGATGGCGCCCAGACCTTTGTCGATGGCCTGTTGCGCCAGCCTTTGCCGGCTGACAGCCGCAGCTGCGCCCGCGCCCTGCACGACTGCTTTGGCGACGTCCAACGGCTGATGCGACGCGCCGCCGGCATGCACGCGGCCGAGCTCGGGCTTGGCGGCCTGACCCCTCGCCCCACGGTTCTTCGCGACATCATGGACGGCGTCGAGGCCCGGTGGGCGACTCGCGCGGCGGACGCCGGCGTCACGCTGCTGACCTCCTATGACGGGGCCCCCGACCTGGTCGCAGAACTCGACGGGAAAGCCCTGGCCGAGCTTTTCGACGGCCTTGTCGAACGGGCGCTGGACGCCACACGCCGCGGCGCCGTCGAGGCGACCCTTTCCGCCCGTCCCGCCCTGGAAGGCCTGGCGCTGGAGGGGCGGGTGCGCGACGCGGGCGGACCCATCGAGCCGGCGCGGCTGGCCCACATCTTTGACCCTCTGAACAGTGGCGCGCCGCTGGGCGTCGGGCTCGGCATGGCCCATGCCGCGAGCCTCGCCACGGTGATGAACGGGACGATTCGCGCGGTGGCCAATCCCGGATCGGGCGCCAGCGTCATCTTCGAGATGATCGCTCCGGAAGCGGTCGAAACCAGCCCGGCGGCGACCGCCGCCGCGGGCGCTGCCACGGCCCACATCCTGATCGTCGACGACAACGCCACCAACCGCATGGTCGCCGAGGCCCTGTGTGAAATGTTCGACTGCACCAGTGAGCAGGTGGTCGATGGCGTCGAGGCGGTCGAGGCCGCCAGCCAGCGCGGTTTTGACCTGATCCTGATGGATATCAAGATGCCGCGCATGGACGGCGTCGCCGCCACCCGCGCTATCCGCGCCCTGCCCGGCGCGGCGGGCCAGGTGCCGATCGTCGCCCTCACCGCAAACGCCGATCCGGCCGATGTTCGCGGCTATCTCGAAGCGGGCATGAACGATTGCGTGGAAAAGCCGATCAAGGCCGAGCGCCTCCTGACCGTGCTGGATCAGGTGCTGAACGGAACCGGCGAGACGGGAAAGAGTTCGGCCGCCGCCTGATCCCGACGACCGGACCTGGTAGCTGGGGGCGGGATCGAACCGCCGACCTGTGGGTTATGAATCCACCGCTCTAACCATCTGAGCTACCCAGCCATACAGGACCGCCGCGCAGGGCCATCGTCCCGAAGGGAGGCGGCCTTATAGTGGCGATAAAACCTGTCATCAAGCGTCTTGGGAAAGACAGTCGCGGCCGCGGAAGCCGGGCTCGATTTGAGGGTCTCAAATCGCCTGCGCCTGAGTCCCCGTTTGTCGCGTGTTTGATCCGATAACCGGTTCCCACTTTTCGGAACGCGCTCATTCTCTTTGTCGCGCGTTTGATCCGATAACCGGTTCCCACTTTTCGGAACGCGCTCATTCTCTTTGTCGCGCGTTTGATCCGATAACCGGTTCCCACTTTTCGGAACGCGCCCATTCTCTTTGTCGCGCGTTTGATCCGATAACCGGTTCCCACTTTTCGGAACGCGCTCTAGGGTCCCGCCCGATGAGCGTGCTCCATCTTCTGGGATCCGGCGGCGAAGGCGGGGCCGAGACCTACTTCGTCGATCTGGTCACGGCGCTGCAGGGCGCCGGTCACGATCAGGCCTGCGCCCTGCGCCCCAACGCCGGACGCCAGGCGGCCCTGACGGCCTCCGGCGTTCCGGTCAGCACCTTCCATTTTGGCGGCCCCATCGATCTGTGGACCCGGTTCGGCGTCGCCTCAACCGCGCGCCGCCTGGACGCGCGGTTGCTGGTGGCCTGGATGAACCGGGCGGCGCGCCATGCGCCGGCGGGACCCTGGGGCCGGATCGGCCGGCTGGGAGGATATTACAAGCTCAAGAACTATCGCGGTTTCGACCATCTGGTCGGCAACACCCGCGACATTGTCGACTGGGTCATCGGCCAGGGCTGGCCGGCCGGGAAGGTCAGCTACATTCCCAACTTCGCCGCCGCGCCGGAGGAGGTGACGCCGGTCGATCGCGCCAGTCTCGACACCCCGCCGGACGTCCCGTTGCTGCTCAGCATGGGGCGGCTGCACGCCGCCAAGGCCCATGACGTCTCCCTGAAGGCGCTGGCGGCCCTGCCGGACGCCTGGCTGTGGATCGCCGGCGTCGGGGCACTGGAAGACCAGCTGAAAACGCTGGCGCAGTCACTGGGCGTGCTGGATCGCGTGAGGTTCCTCGGTTGGCGCAATGATCCCTCGGCCCTCTACGCCGCCGCCGATGTCTGCCTGTTTCCGTCCCGCTACGAGCCGCTCGGCAACGTCGTCATCCAGGCCTGGGCCCACGGCCTGCCGGTGATCGCCGCCGCCAGCCAGGGGCCCGCCGCCCTGATCCGTGATGGTGAGGACGGCCTGCTCGTCGCCATCGACGACGATGAGGCGCTGGCGGCGAAGACCGCCGCCCTGCTGGCCGATCCGATGCAGCGCATCCGCCTGATCCAGAACGGTCATGCCCGGGTCGAGGCGGAGTTCGGCAAGGCCGCCATCGTCGCCCAGTGGCGGGCCCTGTTCGACCGCTTCGGAGCCGCCTGATGTGCGGCATCGCCGGGGTCTTGGGCGGCGGCGACCCGGCCCGGCCGATGATCGAGCGGATCGCCCACCGGGGCCCGAACGGCATCCGCGTTGAGGACGGCGCGGGCTGGTCGATCGGACATGCGCGGCTGTCGATCATCGATCTGGAGGGCGGATGGCAACCGCTGCACGCCGCCGGATCGACCCTCATCGGCAATGGCGAGATCTACAACTATCTCGAACTGACCGAGGCCTTCGACCTGAAGGACAGGCTGGCCACCGGCTCGGACTTCGAGCCCCTGCTGCATCTCTACGCCCTGGAGGGCGAGAGGGCCTTCGACCGGCTTCGCGGCATGTACGCCTTCTGCCTGATCGGCGGCGACGGCCGGACCTGGCTGGTGCGCGATCCGTTCGGCATCAAGCCTCTGTACGTCCGGGATGAGTCGGACGGCCGCGACCAGGGCGTCGCCTTCGCGTCCGAACCCCGGGCGTTCGGCGTCGCGCCCGCGCTCAACCGCCATGCCGCCGGCCAGTTGCTCAGCCTGAACTACAGCTTCAGCCCGCCGGTGCTGGCCGGCAGCCAGCGCCTGCCGCCCGGCGCCGTAGCGCAGGTGCGGGAGGGCTTGGTCGAGGTCGAGCGGGTGCGCCCCGCCCTGCCCTCGCCCGGCGTCACCGGCGGCGACGAGGCCGCCCTGCTCGAGCGGCTCGACGCGGTGCTGGAAGACAGCGTCCGGGTCCATCAGCGTTCGGACGTGCCCTACGGCCTGTTCCTCTCCGGCGGAATCGACAGCGCGACCATCGCCACCCTGATGAGCCGGCTGAATCCCCGGCCGGTCGTCGGCTTCACCTGCGGCTTCGACGCCCCCGGCGCCCGCGACGAACGGGCCCAGGCCGAGCGCGTGGCCCGATCCCTGAACCTCGACTGGCGGGAAACCACCTTCACCGAGGAGGACTTCTGGAGCCTCGCGCCCCAAGTGGCCTGGGCCCTCGATGACCCGACAGCCGACTACGCCACCCTGCCGACCTTCAAGCTGGCCCAGGCCGCACGCCAGGATCTGACGGTGGTGCTGACCGGCGAGGGCGGCGACGAGCTGTTCGGCGGCTATGGCCGCTATCGCCGGGCCATGCGGCCCCGCTGGCTGGGCGGTCGCCCCGCCGAGCCGCAGGCTGACGCGCCCTGGATCGATGACTGGCGCCATGCGGCCGGAAAGGCGGCCGAGCCAGGCCGCACTCGGCTGCAGGAGGCCCAGGCCGCGGATGTCGCGACCTGGCTGCCGGACGACCTTCTGCTCAAGCTGGACCGTTGCCTGATGGCCAACGGGCTGGAGGGCCGCACGCCCTTTCTGGATTCGGAGGTGGCGGCCTTCGCCTTCAACCTGCCCGACCGGATGAAGCTGCGGGGCCGCCACGGCAAATGGCTGTTGCGCAAATGGCTGGAGCGACACTGCCCCGCCGCCGACCCCTGGGCCCGGAAGAAGGGCTTCACCGTGCCCGTGGCGAGCTGGATCGCTCCGCGCGCGGGTGATCTGGCGCCGCGCATCGCCGGGGTGAAGGCGGTCGGTCAGGTCATGGACGCCGGCGACATCCACACCATATTCAGTACCGAGACCCACGCAGCGCGCCGCTGGCCATTGATGTTCCTGGCCCTTTGGTCGCTGATCCATCTGGAAGGCGCGGAACCGGCCGACGCCATGAAGACTTTGCTCGGGGAAACCTGACGCCAGGAGACGCCATGCGCCAGATCGCCTTGTTCGCCCTCGCCGCCGCGCTTGCCGCCTGTGGCGGACATCCGTCTGACGCCCAGTCGCCGCCGGCGTCCGACAAACCCCTTGAGACCCGCGCGGCCAACGCACCCTACCGGCCCGCCTTCGCCGGCCAGACCCGCGCCCCGTTCCGCACGGCCGATGTCGCCTTCGAGGTGGAAACGCTCGCCAGGGGCCTGAGCAAGCCCTGGGGGCTGGCTTTCTTGCCGGACGGACGGATGCTGGTCACCGAGCGGAGCGGCGCCCTGCGGATTATCGGCAAGGATGGGTCGAAGTCCGATCCGGTCGCCGGTCTTCCCGAAGTCGATGCGCGGGGCCAGGGCGGCTTGCTGGACGTGGCGGTCGGTCCGGACGGCTGGATCTACTGGACCTATGCCGAGCCCCGCGAGGGCGGCAACGGCACGGCGGTCGCCCGCGGCAAGCTGGCCGGGGCGACCATGACCGACGTGGCCGTTGTCTGGCGCATGACCCCGACCCTGGACAGCGACAAGCATTTCGGCTCCCGCCTGGCGTTCGCGCCCGACGGAAACCTGTTTGTCACGACCGGCGAGCGTTCGATACTGGCCGGCCGGGCGCAGGCCCAGAAGCTGGATGCCGCGCTAGGCAAGGTCATCCGCATCAGGCCCGATGGCTCGGTTCCCGAGGATAACCCCTTTGTCGGAACGACGGGGGCCTTGCCACAGATCTGGTCCTACGGGCATCGCAATATCCAGTCCGCGGCGATCAATCCCGCCAGCGGCAAGCTGTGGACCGTCGAGCATGGCCCGCTGGGCGGCGACGAGCTGAACATTCCGGAGGCCGGCAAGGACTATGGCTGGCCGACGATCGGCTACGGCCTGGAATACAGCGGCCGGCCGGTCGGCGAGGGCATTACCCGGCATGCCGGCATGGAACAGCCGGTCTACTACTGGGATCCGGTGATCGCGCCTTCGGGGATGACCTTCTATGACGGCGACCTGTTTCCCGCCTGGAAGGGCAGCCTTTTCATCGGCGGCCTGAAGGACCGCGATCTGGTCCGACTGACGCTGGACGGGGACCGAGTGGTGGGCGAGGAGCGGCTTCTGAAAGACATCGGCCAGCGTATTCGCGATGTGCGGGTCGGTCCTGACGGCGCCGTCTATGTGCTGACCGATGACGGGCGGCTGCTGAAGTTGGCGCCGAAGACCAAAGCCTAGAGCAGCATCCCCGCCACCTCTTCGCCGATGGCCAGCGAGCTGGTCAGGCCGGGGCTCTCGATGCCGAACAGAGCGACGAGACCGGCAAGGCCGTGGCTGTCGGCGCCACGCAGCTGAAAGTCGGGCTGGGGTTCATCCGGGCCATGCAGCTTGGGCCGGATACCGGCGTAGTCGGGAGCGAGGTCTTCTTCCGGCAGGTCAGGCCAGAACTTGCGGATATAGGCGGCGAACTCCGCCGCCTTGGCCGGGTCGACGCTGTAGTCCTCATGATCGACGAACTGCAGGTCCGGGCCGAACACCGCCTGGCCGCCGAGATCCTTGCGATAATGCGTGCCCAGGGCCCCGTGGATCGGCGGCGGATAGATCAGATGGTCGAAGGGCGCCTTGGCGGCGAGCCGGAAGTAGACGCCCTTGCCGAAATGGCCTTGCGGGATCTGGTCGGCGGGAAAGCCGTCGATACGGGCGGCCACGGCCTGGGCCGAAAGGCCGGGCGCGGTGACCAGCAGGCGGCAGGTCAGTTCTGTGGCGTCGGCGCCGCCCGCGCGGACGCGAAATCCGCCGTCCGGCAACGGCGTCGCCCCCTCGAAGGGCGTATCGGCAACCACCGCCCCTCCGGCCGCCTCGATCTCACCCTGCAGGGCCAGCATGTAGCCGTGGCTGTCGAAGACGCCGCTCTGGGGCGACAGCAGGGCCGCCTCGCACTTGAGACCGGGCTCCAGCGCCCGCGCCTCCTCGCCGGTCAGCCGCGCCATGCCCTCGACGTCATTGGCCAGCGCCTGGTCCCAGATCGCATCCAGCCGTGGAATTTCCTCCACGCTCGTCGCCACCACCAGCTTGCCGCAGCGGCGATAGTCGACGTGGTGCTTGTCCAGGAAGGCGTAGAGCGCCCGGCGGCCCTGGACGCACAGCCGCGCCTTCAGAGAACCGGTCGGATAGTAGAGACCGCCGTGGATGACCTCCGAATTGCGCGAGGAGACCCCCTGCCCGATCGCGGGCTCCTTCTCCAGCACCGCCACGATCAGGCCGCGCTGCGACAGGGCGTATCCGCAGGCCAAGCCCACGGCGCCGGCGCCGACCACCACCGCGTCGAAATCAAATGCGTCCGTCATGACGCTAGACCTAAGGCGGATTCCCCCCGCCGGAAACCATCAAGGTGAAGGGACGGCTCAGGCCGCCGCCTTCTCCCCGGCTTCCCACTGGGCCCACAGCGCCGACAGCTCCTTTTCGGCGACCACGATGCTGGCTTCCTTGATGTAGCCATAGCCGCGGATATCCTGCGGAACGGCGGCGATCCGGGCGGCCAGAGGCAGGCGGCGCGCGCTCAACGCGGCCAGCAGCCGTTGCAGGCCCGCCTCATAGTCGGCGATCAGCCGGCGTTCGATGCGGCGCTCCTCGGTCTTGCCGAAGATATCCAGGGGTCCGCCGCGCAGGCCCTTCATCTTCGCCAGCACCGGCATCACCGTTGTCAGCATCCAGCCGCCCAGGGCGATCTTCTGCGGCTTGCCGTCGGGGCCCTTGCGGGCGATCAGCGGCGGCGACATCCAGACCTTGGCCTTGCCGCCCTTGAACGTTCCGGCCAGCTCCTTTGCGAAGCGGCCGTCGGTGTAGAGACGCGCCACCTCATATTCGTCCTTGTAGGCCATCAGCTTGTAGAGGTTGACGGCCACGGCGCGGGTCAGGGTCTCCTCCCCGCCCAGCGCCTGTTCGGCCGCCTGTGTCTGACGAACCTGCTGCAGATAGCGGTCGGCATAGGCCGCGTCCTGATAGGCGGTCAGCTCCGAGACGCGATGGGCGATCAGCTCTTCCAGCGGCATGGTCTCGGGCGTGGCCACCTGGTCTTCCGGCAGGCCCCGGAACTCGGGATCGACGGCGGACTTGCGGCCCACCTCGAAGGCCTGGAGGTTGGCCTCGGCGTCGACACCGTTCAGCTTGATCGCGCGATAGATGGCGCGACTGGAGACCGGGATGACACCCTTCTGCCAGGCGAAGCCCAGCATGATCATGTTGGCGTAGATCTCGTCGCCGAGCTTGTGCAGCGACAGGGCCTGCGACGGACAGGCCTGATAGTCCTTGGTCGCGCCCTTGATGCGGCGGGCCATGCCGGCGGTGTCGTAGCGGACATCACGGTTGGTGACGAAGTCGGCCGTCGGCGAGAAGTCGGCATTGCCGAAGGCGACGGTCTTCTGCTTCGAGAACAAGGCCAGCGCTTCCGGGCTGGCGGCGACCAGCAGATCGCAAGCGATCAGCACATCGGCACTGGCCGCCGGGACCCGGCCGCCGACGATGCTCTCCTCGTCCTCGCCGATCTTCACGTGGCTGAACACCGAACCGCCCTTCTGGGCCAGACCGGTCATGTCGACGACGCTGGAGCTGCGACCATCGACGTGAGCTGCCATGGCGAGAATCGAGGCCACCGTGGTCACGCCCGTACCGCCGATGCCGGTGAACAGGATGCGTCGCACGCCCTCGACCGGTTCGAATTCCGGCAGGGGCGTGGAGTCGGCGGTGAGGGCCGGCATCTTCTTGACGGCGGAATTCTCGCCGCCCTCAAGGGTGATGAAGCTGGGGCAGAAGCCGTCGACGCAGGAGTAGTCCTGATTGCAGGTCGACTGGTTGATCTGGCGCTTGCGGCCGAACTCGGTGTTCAGCGGCTCCACCGAGACGCAGTTGGACTTCTTCGAGCAGTCGCCGCAGCCCTCGCAGACCAGCGGGTTGATGAAGACTCGGGTCGCGGCCTTGGGCATCAGGCCGCGCTTGCGGCGGCGGCGCTTTTCGGTGGCGCAGGTCTGGTCGTAGAGCAGGACGGTGACGCCGAGCGTTTCCCGCAGCTGCTTCTGGATCTCCATCAGATCCTTGCGCGGATGGACCTCGACGCCCGGCGCCAGGTCGCTGACGCCCTCATAGCGCTCGACGTCGTCGACGACGATCACGGTCCTGGCCACGCCCTCGCTGGCCAGCTGGCGGGTGATCTGGGCCGGGGTGAAGCCGCTCTCGGCGGTCTGGCCGCCGGTCATGGCCACGGCGTCGTTGAACAGCAGTTTGTAGGTGATGTTGGCCTTGGCCGCGATCGCGCCCCGGATCGCCAGCGAGCCGGAGTGGTTGTAGGTGCCGTCGCCGAGGTTCTGGAAGACGTGTTTTTCGCTGGTGAAGGGCGCGGCCCCGACCCAGGTCAGGCCCTCGCCGCCCATGTGGGTGTTGAGGTCGGTGGAGGGATCGTTGAACCCGGCCATGTAGTGGCAGCCGATACCTGCCAGGGCGCGGCTGCCGTCCGGCACGCGGGTCGAGGTGTTGTGCGGACAGCCGGAGCAGAAGAAGGGCTTGCGCTGCTGGTCGCTGGCCAGGCTGACGGCGGCGACGCCGGCGGCGGAGACCCGGTCGAGATAGGCCGACGCCCGCTCCTTGTGCGGCCCGTCGGGCAGACGGCTGTAGAGGTCCAGGGCGATGGCGGCCACGGTCAGGGAGCCGGTGTCCTCCATCAGCCGGTCGCCCTGTTCATTGAACTTGCCGATGATGGTCGGGCGGGCGTGGGCCGGCAGGTCGTAGAGGGCGGCGCGGGCCTGGGGCTCGATCAGGGCGCGCTTGTGCTCGATGACCATCAGGGTCTCGAGACCGGCGGCGAAGGCCTTGAGGCCTTGCGTCTCCAGCGGCCAGGGCATGCCGACCTTGTAGATGGAGATACCGAGCGCGGCCGCCTCGTCCAGGCTGATGCCCATGGCGGTGAAGGCTTCCAGCACGTCCTTGTAGGCCTGGCCCTGGCAGACGATGCCGAGGCGCGGCTGCCGGGCGGCCAGCACCACGCGGTCGATGTTGTTGGCGCGGGCGAAGGCGAGGGCGGCCGGAATCTTGTGGTTGCGGAGACGGGTCTCCTTTTCCAGCGGCTGGTCCTTGGTGCGGATGTGCAACCCGCCGGGCGGCATCGGAAACTCGGGGATGACGCACTGGTGCCGGTCCAGCGAGACATCGATGGTCACGCCGCTGTCCATGGTGTCGGCCAGGGCGATCAGCCCGACCCACAGGCCGGAAAAGCGCGACATCGAGATGCCGAGCAGGCCGTAGTCGAGCACCTCCTGCACGTCGGCCGGCGACAGCACCGGCATCTCGAAGTCCTGGAAGGCGAATTCCGACTGGCTGGGCAGGGTCGAGGATTTGCAGTTGTGGTCGTCGCCGGCGATGGCCAGGACGCCGCCGTTGGGCATGACGCCAGCGAAATTGGCGTGCTTGAACACATCGCCGGTGCGGTCGACGCCCGGCGCCTTGCCGTACCACATGCCAAAGACGCCATCGTATTTGGCGCCGGGGAACAGATTGGCCTGCTGGCTGCCCCAGACGGCGGTGGCGGCGAGGTCCTCGTTGAGGCCCTCCTGGAAGACGACCTCATGGGCGGTGAGCAGCTTGCGCTGCCGCGCCGCCTGCTGGTCGAGCCCGCCCAGGGGGCTGCCGCGATAGCCGGAAACATAGCCGGCCGTGTTCAGTCCATCGCGCACGTCGAGGCGGCGACGGTCGAGCATGACCCGGATCAGCGCCTGCACGCCGGTGATGAACGCACGACCCTCTTCGAGAAGATATTTGTCGTCTAACGTCACTTCAGAGTGCCGCATTGAAAAATCTTTCCTCCTCGGGCGCCCGACCAGCTTGCAAGATCATATAAGTGCGGGGAAAATGTTTGCCAAAGCCATGCCTGAACAGGGGCATGACTCGGCAAGATCGCGGCCGTATTCCGGCCTTTCGGGGGAACAAAGTTTGTCTGAGCCGCTTGACGCAGTTGACGCAAAGATTCTGGATCTGATCCAGCACGACGCCGGCCTGTCGGTGGCCGAGATCGCCGAGCGCGTCGGTCTGTCCTCCAGCCCGTGCTGGCGGCGGATCAAGCGCCTCGAGGACGCCGGGGTGATCCAGCGCCGGGTCACGATCCTGGATCGGGAACTGCTGGGCCTCAATTTCGAGGTCTACTGCACCGTCAAGCTGTCCCTTCCGACCAAGGACAATCTCGACCGCTTCGAAGCGGCCGTGACCAAGTGGGCGGAGGTGGTGCAGTGCGCCACGGTCACCGGCTCGGCCGACTATGAGATGCGTATTGTCACGCGTGACATGCATGCCTTCGACGCCTTCCTCAGAGAGAAACTCCTGTCGCTGGGTCTTGTTTCCAACATCGAGAGCCGCATCGTCATCCGGGGCGTCAAGAACAGCACCGCCGTGCCGCTGGGGCTGGTCAGCCCCTATGTCAGCCCGCACGGATAGGACGGGCCGTCAGCCGTCCAGACGCCGGATCGCGAAGCTCTGCTCGAGAAGCTCGGCCCGGCCAAAGATGCTCATGAAGGCGATGTCGGCCGCATCGAGGCCGGTAGCGACCCGCACCAGCCCCTCGATCGGCGCCAGTCCGGTGGCGTCGACCAGCCGCCAGCGTCCGCCCACATAGACCTCGGCCACCGCATGCATGTCCGGCGGCTCCAGCTTCCAGGCATAGGCGCTGACCGCGCGGGCCGGAATCTCGGCGGCGCGGCACAGGGTGATGACCAGATGGGCGAAGTCGCGGCAGACCCCGGCCCGGTCGACGAAGGTCTCCAGCGCCGTGGTCGACCCGTCGCTGACGCCGGCCCGGTAGTCGAGATGGTCGGCGATCCAGGCCAGGATGGCGGCGACCTTGTCGCCTCCCGACAGCTCCCCGAACTGGCGTTGCGCGAAGGCCTCGAAGCGGTCCGACGGGCAGTAGCGGCTGGGCCGCAGAAATCGCAGGGCCTCTTCCGGCAGATCCCGGACCAGGGCCTCTTCGGCGCCGGTCAGCCCGGTTTCCCGCAGGCCGACCTCGACCTCGGCCTGATAGCGGATGTCCACGTCTCCGGCGGCGGTGAACACCACGCGCCGCTCGCCGGTCCCGGCGTCATCCATCCGGGCGAGATCGGCGCCGGGATTGAAGACAAGCTGCTCGGACAGCACCGTCTGATCGGGGCCGCGCGCCGCTTCCAGCAGAAGCAGCACCTCGCAGGGATCGGCGAAGCGATAGTGAAGATGGGTGTCGATGATAAAGCGCACGGGCCCTCCAGGCGGCGACAACGCGCGGCCGCCAAGACCGTTGCGGTCAATAGCAGCCCCCTCGATCCTGGCCTATGCTGAGCAGCAAAGAAGGAAGCGGCGGATGCGGACGCGATCAATCCTGGCGGCGGTGCTGATGCTCGGCCTGACAGCCGCCGCGGCGCCGGAGAGCCGGCTGGAGCAGTATTTTCGCCTGCGCAAGGAGGCCGGCGCCGCCGCCCAGGCTGGAGACCTGCCCGGCGCCGAGGCCTTGCTGGAAAAGGCCCTGGGGCTCTACCCGTCCAGCCCGGGATCGCTGATCCGCCTTGCCCGGGTCGAGATGGCGGCCGACAAGCCCGGCGAGGCGATCGAACATCTGGCGGCCTACGCCGCCCTTGGCCTGACGTGGAATATGGCGGCGGACCCCGTTCTGGCGCCGCTCGCCGGCCGGCCGGAGTTCGCCGGAACCGAGGCGGCCCTGGCCGTCAACGCCCGGCCGGCGGGCCAGGTCGCCGTCCTGGCCGAGATAAACCGGCCCGGCGCCATCTTCGAGGGCCTGGCCGCGGTCGAGGGCGGCTGGCTGGTCAGCAGCGTCACGGACCGCACCCTGTTCAAGGTCAGGAACGGCCAGATCGAGCCCTTCCTGAAGGGCGACGACCAGACCGGGGCGCTCTTCGGTCTGGCCGTCGATGAGGCCGCCGGCGTGGTCTGGGTGGCCGAGGCCTGGGGCCCGACGATACCGGGCTCCGACGGACCGGCGCGCTCGGGCCTGCTCAAGGTCGCCCTCGGGAGCGGGGAGATCCTCGGCCGCTATCCGGTCCCGGACGACGGCCAGGCGCGGCAACTCGGCGACGTGACGCTTGGACCCGACGGCGCCGTCTACGCCAGCGATGGCCTCGGCGGCGGGCTGTACCGGCTTGCGCCCGGGGCCGTGGCTCTAGACCTGCTGGTCCAGTCGCGGGAGCTGGGCGCGCCCCAGGGCATGGCCCTCTGCGGCAAGGGCGGACTGTTGGTCGCCGACTATCCCAGCGGCCTGCATCGCGTCGACCTGGCGACCGGCGCGGTCGAGCCGCTGGGCGGCGCCCTGGTCGCCATGGCCGGAACCGACGGGCTGTTCCGGGTCGGCTACGATTTTGGCCAGCGCAACCGCACCCCGACGCCGGTCGCCGTCGTCGCCACCCAGAACGGCGTCTCGCCCCAGCGGGTGATTCTGCTGCGGATCAGTCCAGACTGCCGCCGAGTCGAGGACTGGTCCACCCTGGCGGCCGGACATGAAGCGCTGGACGACCTGACCCTGGGCGCGGCGGGCCCCGGCGGAGTCGCCGTCATCGGCGGCTCCGGCTGGGCCGGATTTGGCGGCGACGGTCAGCCGCTGGCCGACGCGCAACCGGGGCCGGCCCGCCTTCTCAACATTCCGGATCCGCACCTCTATTGAACCAGATGGCCGCGCCGGGGGTTCCGGCAGCCAGGAGCCCCCATGTCGCTGTTCAAGAGCCTGCCCACCATCCTCGGTCACGCCATCGCCGGCATACGGCCCGGGCTGGACCAGATTCTTTATAATGACCCGGCCCTGGCGACCGTGCCTGAAAGCCTCACGCTGGAAAGCGCCGCCTTCGACGGTCCGACCCTGCCCCGCCTCTTCACCGCCGACGGCAAGGGGCTCTCCCCGCCCTTCGTCTGGCGGGGCGTTCCGGCCGAGGCCCGCACGCTGCTTCTGGTCATCGAGGATGCCGACAGCCCGACCCCGGCGCCGCTGATTCATGCCCTGGTGCAGGATCTGCCGCCCCGCGACGGGCGGCTCAAAGCGGGCGAGATCGAGACCCGGGAGGGCCCGTTTCCCCCGCATCACGAGCGGCATGACGCCGCCGACGCCGGCTATCTGCCGCCTGACCCGCCGCCGGGGCATGGGCCGCATCACTACGCCGCCCAGATCTACGCCCTCGACGCGCCGGCCGGCCTCGGCCGGACGCCCGGGCGTGGGGCGATCCGCGACCTCCTGCATCGCCATGCCATCGGTCGGGGCTTGCTGATCGCTCTCTACGAGCGAAAATAAGCCCCTGCGGGGACGGCGCTCCGCGTCATCCCGGCCGCACAGGCCTGCCAGCCACGAGGACCCCATGATCGAACTTGTCATCGACCAGCGACGCAAGGACCTGGGGGGCTTCGAGGTCGGCCGCGTCCTGCCCTATGCGCCGCACCGCATGGTCGGCCCCTTCATCTTCTTCGACCACATGGGTCCCGCCGATTTCCAGCCGGGCTTTCCCCGCAATGTCGATGTGCGGCCCCATCCCCATATCGGTCTATCGACCCTGAGCTATCTGTTCGAGGGGGCGATGACCCACCGCGACAGTCTCGGCAGCGAGATCGTCATCCGGCCCGGCGAGGTCAACTGGATGACCGCCGGTCGCGGCATCACCCATTCTGAACGCTTCGAGGACCTGCGCGCCAAGGGCGGACGGATGGACGGCATCCAGACCTGGCTGGCCCTGCCCACCGAATCGGAAGAGGTGGCCCCGGCCTTCAGCCATCACGAGGGCGACGGCGATCTGCCCTTCTACGAGGGTGGCGGCATGGCCGCCCGGCTGGTCGCCGGTAAGGCGTTCGGCGCCGAGGCCAGGGTGCCGGTGTTCTCGCCGCTCTTCTATGTCCACTGGGAGCTGGCGGCCGGCGCGACGGCCGCCCTGCCGGCCGAATATCCCGAGCGGGCGGCCTATGTCGCCAGGGGGTCGGTGGAAATCGACGGCCAGACCATCGGCGTCGGCCAGATGGCGGTGTTCAAGCCGGGCGACACCGTGGCGGTGAAGGCGCTGGAAGCCTCGACCGTGATGCTGCTCGGCGGCGAGCCCGTGGGCCCACGGTTCATCGACTGGAACTTCGTCTCCTCGTCGAAGGAGCGGATCGATCAGGCCCGGGCCGACTGGAAGGCCGGCCGCATGAAGCTGCCCGACCTTGACCACGACGAGTTCATCCCCCTGCCCGACCCGAGCCCTCCGCCCAATCCCATGTCCTGATCCGGCGCCGGCGCTGACGGGCAGGTCGACGGATCAGGTCACCCGCCTTGCCCCGACCTCATTTGCGAGTCATTCTCACTTGCATTGAATGAGTCCCGGAGGCGATCATGATGTTCCAGGCGTTGGGACCCTGCATGTTGATGCGACTGATGCGACTCGACCGGGAGGTCGAGACCGACTGGCTGCTGTTCGGGCCGACCGACGAGGAGACCGTCGAGGAGGACGAGGCCCCGCCCCGCCTGCTGGCGGCGGAATAGTCAGCTCGCCGCCCTGAGCGCCTTGCGGGCGGCCAGGCCATACTCAACGCCGGTCCAGACCGTGACCAGCGCCGCCAGCCACAGGGCGACGTCAACGCCAAGACTGACCGGTCCGGTCAACCAGGGCGGCGGCGCAAGCCGCAGCAACGCGGCCGCCAGAGCGACCAGCTGCAGGGTTGTCTTCCACTTGGCCAGCATGGTCACCGGCAATCGAAGGCCGCGCGGGGCCAGCACCTCGCGCAAGGCGCTGACGGCGAATTCGCGGAACAGGATCAATCCGCCCGCCAGGGCTGCGATCTGATCGCCATTGGCCGCCAGCCCAACCACGGCGCCCGCCACCAGCACCTTGTCAGCAATAGGATCGAGAATGGCGCCGGCGAGGCTCTCGACCTGCCACCTGCGGGCCAGCCAGCCGTCAAGGAAGTCGGTCACCGCCGCAATGACGAAGCCCCAGAAGGCGAAGCTGTAGATCGCCAGGGCGTCGCATAGCCCCACCGCCCCGGCGCAGAGAGCCAGAAATACCGCCAGCGTCAGGACCAGCCGGCCAAGGGTAAGAAGGTTGGGGATGTGTTTCATTGACCGCAAACGCCCCTGGCCGGACGATGATCCGCCCGACGATCGTTGATCGAGCGACCTGTTCGCCGACGCGGCACCCTAGGCCAGGTTGCGAGGCGATGAAATCACATCGCCTCGCCCTGCCGGCCGCTGATCAGGCTACAGCAGCCACCCCTGATCGGTCGCCTCATCGCCCTTCGGCGGGTCCTCCGGCATCGGCGTCGCCAGACCGATGAAATCGGCCTCGGTCAGGTCGGCGGCCTGAACCCCGTTCAGGCTCAGATAGGCGCCGTCGGCGAAGACGATCCGCGCGCCGCTGACCAGCTGGGCGATGCGCACATAGGCGCCATAGGCCGAGATATCGATCAGGTCCTCGCCCTGGACGAAGTCGGTGATGGTATTGCCGGCCGAGCCCGGCGCCATGACGAAGACATCGGCGCCGGCCCCGCCGGTCAGGGTGTCTGTCCCCGCCCCGCCGACGAGGACGTCGTCGCCGTAGAGCTTGTCGTTGCCCGCCCCGCCCTCAAGCCGGTCATTGCCGTCGAAACCATACAGGCTGTCATGGCCGCCAAGGCCCTGGATCAGCTCATTGCGGCCATCGCCCTCGATGGTCTCCCCCGCCGCTGTGCCGACCAGCGTCCGGTCGCCTTCCGGAGGCGGCGGCGGTGGTGGTGGTGGTGGCGGAGGAGGTGGAGGCGGTGGCGGAGGAGGTGGCGGCGGTGGCGGAGGAGGTGGCGGCGGCGGAGACACCGCGCCGGTGATGAAGTCGGCCTCGGTCAGGTCGCTCGCCTGGATGCCGTTCAGGCTCAGATAGGCGCCGTCCGAGAAGACGATCCGCGCCCCGCCCGTCAGCTGCGCGATCCGCACATAGCCGCCATAGGCCGAGATATCGATCAGGTCCTCGCCCTGCACAAAGTCGGTAATGGTGTTGCCCGCCGAGCCCGGCGCCATGACGAACACATCAGCGCCGGCCCCGCCGGTCAGGGTGTCGGTCCCGGCCCCGCCGACGAGCACGTCGTCGCCGTCGCCGCCATAGAGCTTGTCGTTGCCCGCCCCGCCCTCAAGCCGGTCGTCGCCGCCGATGCCATACAGGCTGTCATGGCCGCCAAGGCCCTGGATCAGTTCGTTGCGGCTGTCGCCCTCAATGGTCTCTCCTGCCGCCGTGCCGACCAGCGTCCTGTCGCCTTCCGGCGGCGGAGGCGGTGGCGGAGGCGGCGGCGGGGGTGGCGGAGGGGGTGGCGGAGGGGGAGGAGGCGCCGGCAGGCCGATGAAGCTGGCGTCGGTCACCGTCGAGGCGGTGATCCCGCTCAGCCGCAGGGTCACGCCGCTGGCCAGGGTGACCAGCGCATCCGAGCCATCCTGAGCGATCGACTGATAACCCCCGAAGGCCGTCACATCGATCAGGTCCGTCCCGACCACGAAGTCGGTGATGGTGTCGTTACCGCCGCCGACGCTGGCGACGAAGCGGTCGGCGCCCTGTCCGCCGGTCAGGATGTCGTCCCCGGCCCCGCCGTCGAGCGTGTCGGCCCCGTCGCCGCCCTGCAGCAGGTCATCGGCCGCGGCGCCGTTCAGCACGTCGTCTCCGTCCAGGCCCTGGATCTGATCCCGGCTCGAGGCGCCGTTCAGCGTCTCGCTCGACGCCGTGCCGGTGATCAACGCATAGGTCGGCGGCGGCGACGGTGGTGGAGGAGGTGGCGGAGGTGGTGGCGGAGACACCGCGCCGGTGATGAAGTCAGCCTCGGTCAGGTCGCTCCCCTGGATGCCGTTGAGGCTCAGATAGGCGCCGTCCGAGAAGACGATCCGCGCGCCGCCGGTCAGCTGCGCGATCCGCACATAGCCGCCATAGGCCGAGATATCGATCAGGTCTTCGCCCTGGACGAAGTCGGTGATGGTGTTGCCCGCCGAGCCCGGCGCCATGACGAAGACATCGGCGCCCTCGCCCCCGGTCAGGGTGTCGGTCCCGGCCCCGCCGACGAGCACGTCATCGCCGTCGCCGCCATAGAGCTTGTCGTTGCCCGCCCCGCCCTCGAGCCGGTCGTCGCCGCCGAAGCCGTAGAGGCTGTCATGGCCGCCAAGGCCCTGAATCAGTTCGTTGCGGCTGTCGCCCTCTATCGTCTCCCCGGCCGCCGTGCCGACCAGCGTCCTGTCGCCCTCAGGAGGCGGCGGCGGAGGAGGAGGGGGCGGCGGCGGCGGAGGAGGCGGTGGCGGCGGCGGAGGAGGCGGCGGTGGCGGCGCCGAGAGACCAACGAAAGACGCGTCCGTCAGAGCGGACGCCTGCGTGTTGAGCACCAGGACGGTCGAGCCGTCAGCGAAGGTGATCAAGGTGTCCTGCCCTTGTTGCACCCGCGACTGCGTCGCTCCGAACGCCGAGACGTCGATAAGATCCACGCCGATCTGGAAATCGAAAATCCGGTCCGCGCCGCCGCCGGCGGAAAAGGCGAAGGTGTCCGAACCGGACCCGCCGGCGAGCACGTCAGCGCCAGCGCCGCCGTTCAGCCAGTCATTGCCCTCGCCGCCATCCAGAATGTCGGCGCCCCCGCCGCCGACAAGGACGTCGTCGCCGCCCGCACCCGCCAGGGTATCGTCCAGGTATCCGCCAGTGATCTGATCCGCGCCGTCACCGGCGTGGATGTTGCCGCGCTCGATGTTGACCACGCTGCCGCCGGTCACCAGCTGCTGCACAATGCCATTGGCAGAAGCGCCGATATCCAGGACCAGCGCTTCGGTCGCATTCCAGTCCAGCGAAAGGTTCAGGAGGTCGCTTCCGCTACCGCCGTCGATCGTGTCCCGCCAGGTCGTCGTAATGATATCGTCGCCGGCGCCGCCGCGAAGAATATTGGCGCCGGCGTGGTTAACCGACTCGGACAGGGTGTCGTCGCCATCGCCGCCGTCGAGCGTATCCGAACCCTCGCCGCCGGCGAGGCTGTCGCGGCCCGAGCCGCCTATTAGAACATCATCGCCGGCAAGGCCGTTCAGAACATCGTCGCCGTCGCCGCCGTCGAGATAGTCATTGCCCGGCCTGGCGGTATCTGAACTCACCCCGTTGTATTCATCGCCAAAAAGCGTGTCAGAGCCCGCGCCGCCGTAGAGCGCGTCGTCCCCGTCTCCACCCTCAAGCTGATCATCTCCACCCCCGCCTCGCAGCAGGTCGTCTCCGCCGGCTCCCAGCAGGGTGTCGTTGTAGCTGTAGCCTGTGACCTCGTCGGTGTTTTCACTTCCGTAGAAGCTGATCCGCTCCACGTTGACCAGCGATCCTATGACCCCGACCGACTGCACAATCCCGGCCGCCGCCTTGGAGATATCGACGGTCAGAGGACCGCTTCCGGCAAGGGCGGCGATGTCGACGTAATCTATGCCAGTCCCGCCATCGACGGAGTCGTCGCTCGAAACGCCATAGATGACGTCGTTGCCGGCAAGGCCCGAAATCGAATCGCGCAGAACCGTCCCCAACAGAGCATCGGCAGCGCCGGTCCCGGTGACGACATTCGGAGTCGCACTGACAGGCGGCAAAACGGCAAGCCCGATGAAGTCGGCCAGGCTCAGGGTATTGGCTTGCACCCCCAGCAAACGCAGATTTGAACCGCCGGCGAAAGCAATGACCGCGTCCGGGCCGGACTGGCTTATCGAGACCAGAGAGCCGTAGAGGTGCACGTCGAGCTTGTCGACGCCGTGTTCGAAGTCGGTGATGACGTCATGGCCACTGCCGCTTTCCAGCCAGAAGGTGTCGGCGCCGGACCCGCCGGTCATGATGTCGGATCCCAGCCCGCCAATCAGCAGATCGTCGCCGGCGCCGCCGAGCAGCCGGTCGTCGCCGACGCCGCCGTCCAGGCGATCATGGCCGTCGCCGCCATCCAGCGTGTCACGGCCCTGGTATCCGTCGATGGAGTCATTCCGGCCGTCGCCGGTGATTGCATCGTTGCCGACCCCGCCCTCGAGAAACCGCTCATAGACGCCCGGAGGCGGGGGTGAGGGCGGCGGAGGCGGAGGCGGGGGTGGCGGGGGTGGAGGCGGCGGAGGCGGCGAAAGTCCAAGAAAGTGATTATCGTTGATTGCCGAGGCTTGAACTCCGGTCAGCACGACAGACGATCCATCCGCAAAGGTGATCTTCGTGTCAGAGCCTGTCTGGGACTTGGCATAGGCGCCGAAGGCCGTGACATCCAGAAGATCTTCGGCCGGATTGAAATCGGCGATCCGGTCTGCCCCGCCCTGCAGGTCGAAGACAAATGTGTCGGCGCCCGCACTGCCGGTCAGCAGGTCGTCGCCGGCCCCGCCGATCAGGATGTCGCCCCCGTCACCGCCCGACAGGTTGTCCGCGCCCTCGCCGCCTTCCAGTCGATCCATGCCGCCGGCGCCCGACAGCGCATCATCGCCCTCCAGACCGAGCATGATCTCGTTGCGGTCGTCGCCGACGATGGTGTCGCCGCTGGCTGTCCCGGTCCGGGTGTAGCCAAAACTGGGTCCACCCAGATGGATCGCGTTGTAAAGGTCCGGCGAATAGGTGACGCCGCTCAGGACGATCTGCCCCCCGCCGAACGGGTAGATCACCACATTGGGACCGTCCTGGACCCAGGAAAAGCTGAACGGCCCTTCGAGGATCAGCTGGTCACCCTCTGCGGTGTTGAAGTCGACAATGGTGTCCTCATTGTCGCCTAGCCGGAAAACAAAGGTGTCGGCGCCGGCGCCGCCGGTGAGCAGGTCATTGCCTCGACCGCCCTCAAGGCGGTCGTCGCCGTCGCCGCCGTCCAGAGTATCCGCCCCGCCCTGACCACGCAGAAGGTCGTCGCCGCCAAGTCCGCGCAGGCTGTCATCGGCCTCGCCGCCGTCGAAAAGGTCGGTCCCCGCGGTTCCGGTCAGGTCCATCGGGACGGGCGGCGTTCCGGCCTTGAAAACGAAGTTGGCGACGGTCATGGCAGAGGCCACAACGCCGGTCAGCAGGATGCTGACCCCCGCCTCGAAGACCACCAACGTGTCGCGGCCCTGCTGCACGAGGCTCTGATAGCCATAGTAGGCGCCTGCCTGGATCTGGTCTCCGGCGTCGCCGGCCGCAAAGTCCGTGATGACGTCCTGGCCATATGTGGCGACGAAGGTGTCGCGACCCGAGCCGCCGGTCAGGACATCGTCACCGTAGGTTCCCTGCAGCCGGTCGTCGCCGGCGCCGCCATCCGCCGAGCGGGCGCCGCTCAGGTCGTCCGCGAAGGCCGACCCGATGATCCCTTCGAAGTCGAGAACCTGGTCCACCCCGGCGCTGCCCGTGTCCTGCCACTGGCCTTCGGGGCCATAGTAGTCCAGGGCGACCGTGACGCCGGCCACGGCGTCGCTGTAGTCGACAATGTCGAAACCGTCGCCACCCCACAGGACGTCATTCCCTGCCCCGCCGCTGATCCGATCATCGCCGGCTCCACCCGAAAGGTCGTCGTCGCCGTCGCCGCCAAGAAGGACGTCGTTGCCGTCATAGCCGATGATCTGATCATTGCCGGCGCCGCCGGACATCACATCGTCTTCGTCGGTCCCGACAAGACTGTCGTCCCCCGCGCCGCCAGAAATCACAGCCATATCAGCCGCCCCAGGCTACCGGCCGCAACAGATACGCGCCGCACTAAACCGGGACGCTAGCAATCCTGCCGGGACCCGTCGAGGGATAAATGCGACTTTTGCGAGAGCGGCCTGTCAGGGCGCGCCAAACCGGTAGCTGAGGTAGAACCGGGCCGTTGGGCCGGAGCCGCGGTAGGCGCTGTCCTGGTCGTAGCCGTCGGCGTGGATGGTGCTGTGGCTGTCGCTGCTGTCGAGGATGTCGGAGAGGATCAGGCTGCCGGTCAGCTTCCTGGTGAAGGGGTGTTTCCAGGTCAGGTCGGCGCGGAAGAAGCCGTCGGAACGGCCCTGGTAGCTGGTGCTGGGGCCGAGGTAGCGCAGGCCCAGCTGGACCTGGTCGCCGCTGTCGGGCCGGGTCGGATTGGCCTTCCAGCTGAACTGGGCGTTGCCGCTGTAGGTGAAGCGGCTGTCGGTGCGGGGGCTGCCGCCGACCAGCACCTGCTGCTCGCGCCAGAACAGGTTGGTGGTCACCGCATAGGACCAGTGGGTCGCCACCTTGCCGCGCAGGGCCAGCTCGGCGCCGCGATTGGCGCTCTCGCCTGCGTTGATGACGGTCGACAGCCGCACCCCGTCGGGGGTGAGGACCGAGTAGGAGGAGACGGTGCCCGACGACTCCCGGTCGTAGAGGGTCAGGCCGGCGCTGAAGGCGCCGCGGGTGTAGTCGAGGCGGGCCTCGTAGGCGTCGGTGGTCACCGCCTCCAGCGCCGGGTTGCCGCGGGTGGCGGAGGTGGCGTCGTAGTAGCGGATGGCCGGGTCGAGCAGGCCGAGGTCCGGCTGGTCGATGCGGCGGCTGTAGCTGAGGCCCAGCTTCAGGTCCTCGCCGAAGTCGCGGCTGACGTGCAGGCTGGGATACCAGTAGACCCCGTCGGAGCCGCCGAAGGCGCCGCCGGACTCCACCTCGAACCGCTCGGACTCGACCCGCAGGCCGGGCATGAAGGTCCAGGTCCAAAAGGGGAACTGCCAGGTGACGTAGCCGGCCCAGACGTCGCGGACGCCCTGGACGGTGCGGTCCCGGTCGCGCAGGGGGTCGGGGGCCGACAGGCTCTCGAAGAGCTCGCGGCGGGTCTGGTCGTTGCGGGTCCAGGCCCCGCCCAGGCTGAGGATGCGGTCGCCGCTCAGCGGGCGCTTGTAGTCGGCCTTGACCTCCAGATCGAGGCTGTCGTCGTCGTTCAGCCGGCGGTAGCGGAGCTCGGCCAGGCCCGGGTCGTCGTAGGTCTCGACGGTCGTGGAGCCATAGAGGTTGCGGTAGGGATTGGCCGAGAAGGCCAGGCCGAAGGTCTCGCGCTCGACCTTGCCGGTCCAGTCGTAGCCGGCGTTGAGGTTGGCCGCGCTGTAGCGGCTGGGCCCCCGGCTGCGCTCGCTGTAGGCGAAGAGGCCGCCGGCGTCGGAGACGGACAGGCTGCGCTGCTCGCTGGTCCCGCGCGACTGAAAGGCCTGGACGCCGGCGTAGAAGCTCTGATGGTCATTGCGGCGGAAGGTCACCTTCAGACCGCCCTGGACGTCGTCGCTCTCATAGTCGGAGCGGCCGGTCTCGCGGATTTCGACCGCGCCGCCAAGGCCGTCGGACTGACGCCGGCGGACCTCCGAGCTGCTCTCGAAGGGCTGGGCGCCGAGGCCGATGTTGCCCCCCACGATCCAGCGGCCCATCACCCAGTTGGGGCCGAGGCTGACGCGGTAGCCGCCCAGGCTGTCGCCCCCGGCGGTGGCGCTGCCGGTCTGGCCCTGGCGGCGGTCCTTGCGGGTGACGATGTTGATGATCCCGGCCGTGCCGCGCGGACCGTACTGGGCCGAGGGGTTGGTCATCACCTCGATTCGCTCGATGTCGGCCCCGCGCAGGGCCCGGGTGCTGCCCGGCTTGCCGTCGACCAGGATGGTCACCCCGGGCTGACCCAGCAGCAGGACGCCGCCGGTCGGGGTGACGGTGACCGAGGGGATCTTGCCGAGGATGTCGCCGACCGAGGCGGTCTGGGCGTCGGGGTCCTTGCGGACGTCATAGACCTGGCGGTCGATCTCCTTGACCACGGCCGGGCGCTCCCCGACCACCACCACGTCGGAGACGGTCTTGTCGTCTGCGCCCTTGTCTTCGGAGGCCGCCTTGTCTTCGCTCCCCTTGTCTTCAGGAGACGGCTTCTCGTCCGGGGCGGGATCGGCGGGGGCGGGCGGGGGGTCCGGGTCGGCGGCGGCGAGGGCGGCGGCCAGGGCCGCGGCCGCCATCATGGTCACGCTCGCCGACATCGCTTCCCCCCGGAGACTCAACCCTGTGTGGCACAGAGGCGGGGAGCAATACGGCAATTCGGCGACCCGGCAAGGGCCTCCCGGCGGCGAAATCCGGGGCGGACCCGAGAAATTCCCGGGACGGGCGCCCTGGGCGAAAAAATCTCCTTTGAAATCAAGGCCCGGACGGCGTTCCGGGGCCGGGGCGGGATACGGGCGGCGTCAGGGACCGGTCAGGGCAGGATCAGGGGGCGGCGCCGGCGAGATCCATGACCGGTCAGGGGCGGAGACGGCCGCCGCGGCCGGCGTCTCTCCGGCGTCCCGCGCCGCGCCGGTCTCGCTCCGCGCCGCCGCCCCGGCCTCCTCCTCCGTCCAGGCCTCCTCCTCCGGCCAGGCCCCCTCCCCGCCCGGCGCCGCACCCCCGGCGGCCTCCTCCTCCGCCGCCAGATCGTCGGCGGACGGCAGCAGGGGGATCAGGCTGCGCAGGGCGGCCAGCTTGGGGCCCATGCGCACCCGCACCCGGCGCAGGGTCTCGCCGGTGCGGTGGTTGTAGGTCTCGTCGAGGACCAGCTCGCGCACCCCGGCGGCCCGCGCCCGGTCGATGCGCGACAGGTCGATGTCGATATGGCCGTCGCGCACCTCGGCGTAGTCGAGGATGTTGCTCATCGCCACATGGGCCAGCTCGGCGATGGCCGCCTCCCGGGTCAGCGGCCCGCCCAGCCTGGCCCGCCCGGCGGCGATCGCCGCCGCCACATTGGCCCGCCGCGTCAGCTCATAGCCCGACTGCGCCGCCGACCAGCCGCTGTAGCCGGCCGCCACCGCCGCCGCCTTGGGCCCCTGCCCCTCCAGAATGGCGTCGACGAACCGCCGCTGCCGCGCATTGAGCGGACGCAGGGCGCCCTGGGCGCCGGACGTCGCCGGACGGGGCTTGGGCATGGGGACCTCGGGGGATGCGATGGGGGGAGGCGCGCTTAGCGAAGCGGCGGGGGTATTATCGCATGGATGGGAAGACCGCGACGGCTCCTGGTCGCGGAGGGTTCCGATCTCCGCCCCGCATCGAAACCGCACAGGGACTTCACCGCCCCGCCAAAGGCCACGGATGCCCTCCCCCCAAGGCGGTGAGAGGACGGTCCGTGACGGCAACGTCGTTGTCGACGCCGGCGCCCTCGCTCGCTTCCGACGCCGTGACACGCAACGACACCGGGGAAGGCATGAGACAATGACGATGACGCGGATGCGGGACGAGGGCGCGCGGCGGCGTTCGGGCTGGTGGCGCTGGCCCCTTTGGCGCTGGACAGTGGGGGGCGGGGCGACCGCCGTGCTGGCCGCGCCGGCCGTCGCCATGCTGCTGGACGCCCCCGGGGTCGACTGGTCGGCGGGCGACTTTGTCGTCATGGGCCTGTTGCTGGCGACCGCCGCCGGAGCGGTGGAGCTGGCCATGCGGGCGCCCGGGCCGCCTGCTCGTGCGGCTGGCGGCCTGCGGCGCGGCAGCGGCCGCCCTGGTGATGACCTGGGCCAATCTGACCGTCGGGCTGCTGGGCCCGGACGACGGCTGGGCCAGCCGGCTGTTGCTGCTGGTCCCCCTGGCCGGCCTGGCCGGAACGGCGCTGACGCTGCTGCTGGCCAGGCGGGCGGGCGGCAGAGAGGCGGGGGCCGTAGGCGGCCTGTAGGGTGTGCAGACCCTGCCGGCATCGGTGGTTTCGCCCGCATACTGAATTGAGTGCACCGTCAGCGAAATCCCGCTGGAGGTGGCGAGTTGTACGGTGTGAGGGGATCGACCTAGCGACGACTAAACACCATGCAACGGTAAGACCCCTTGGCGCTCAGTCAACAGCGAAGCCATTGGCGACCCAATACTCTCCAAATGAGACGCTAGCATACTGCGCAATCTTGGCCCTTCGATCATAACACCCAATTCGGCTCCACGCGTTCGCGCACCTACCGAGGTCGAGAGCCAATTAAAGCTCGTGATCGCGAGACCGTCGTTACCCCACAAGAGAAACTTTCCATGAATGCCGTCCACCTGCGAAAGGCTCAGTCCTCGTTTTGCCAGTCTTCCGGCATCCGGTAGAGCGCCTTGTCCAACGAGGGCCTTGCTGGGCCTGCGATAGATAAGACTCACCTGCTTTCCCAACTCATGGGCTCGCTGCAGTGGCACGAGGACTGAAGTCTCCGCCGCCAGGCCAAAGAGGTCACATGCAACAACAATAGACGAAACTGTAGCGTCCCTAGCGTGGCGGACACACGCGTGATGGTCGCGATCCATCAGCAACTTGACCGTGTGCGATCCTCCCGCAACGTGCCTGCGTACAATTTTCTGCAACTTGCTCCAGCTATTGTTGAGCCTCACGACCATAGGTGACCAGCCACCTGATGGCGGCAGTTGAGCGTCGACGAGATATCCCAGCACCTGTGCGACGATCTTGGGATTAGACAACCGCACAGCCACTTCAGTAAGATCATACCAAGAGGAAAGAAAATTACAGCTACCGACAACGGCCTGCCAATGTCCACCGACACCGCTGTCAGATACGATTGCTTTGAGGTGAGAGTTTGAAGATATATTTGAAAGCGTGACCCGAGATCGAGCGCGGTCCGAAAGCTCACTCAACACCGCGATACAGTCCGCAACGGACTGGCGCGCCTTGACATCCTCGGGATCGATAATAAGCCCCCAAAGGAGTTCGACCCGAACTTTTCGTGCTGCTGCCGCTTCCAAATCCGGAATAAGCTCACGCAACGTCTCAGGATGCAAAAAGCAAGAGTGAACGATCACATGGGACTGCGCGGAATGCAGAATGCGCCGAAATTCATTTCTGTTAGCTGGTCCACCAACAATTAGATCCGATAAGTCAATGTCCTCGCGAACAGCGAACTGATCGATCAAAGGGCCATTCGTCGAAAACTCTCCATTAGGGGCCACTTCTTCTCGATGGAGGCTCAATAGAGCCTCGGTAAGCCGCCAAGGGGCCTCCGGCGGCAATCCACTAATTCCGTTAATTCCAATCTCTATCCGAGCATAGTAGCGGCCCGCCGTTTTTCCGTTCGGCTCCAACCGTTCAAATGCTTCATCGTCATTGAGTGGAAGAAGTTGGCGGACTTCAGCATTCTGCGTATCTAAACTACTGATAAGGGCAGTCAGGCAGTCTGCGTCGTCGGGAACTTCACGTTCGTGGATCAAATCCAGTGGCTCGCTATTCATCCAAGAGCCAGTGAGCCGATCCATACACAAAGAGGCCCGCCTAACGCGTCGCTTCAATTCCGCCTTTAGGTTTCTCTCCGAAGACCGCTTGCGGCCCAACTCTGTGACAGAGAACAATGCAACATCGTCTGAAGTCCTAACTTCGATCCACCCCGCTCTCAATAGGTTGATCAAAGCCTCCACGACAATGCGTTCTGGCAGACCACAATCCTCAGAAAGACTCTTAACTGAGCGTCGAGATTGTGCGAGATCAACTAGAAGAATGTGCTCTAGAACGCTCCACCTCCGCCCAAAGCTGACGGTATAGCTAACAGGCACTCTGTATACTGGTAGGTAGAGCACTTTCATTGCGGCAACCTCTCAAATCCGACGGTGCCCTTCAGCCTCCCCTCCTCCAGAACTGACATCAGTCGCCCTAGCCAAGCCAATTCTGAATCTTCCGCCATTCCCGGTGCCATTCGACCTTTGAAGAAATCCCAACTTCCAACAAGAACAAGTTTGTGTCTAGCGCGGCTTAAAAGAACATTCATCCGATTCGGCTCTTTCAAGAATCCAAGACTACGCCAAGGAGCCAAACCGTTGTTTCTTACCAAGCTTACTATTACGATATCTGCCTCACTACCTTGAAACTCGTCTACGGTTGCGCCCATTCTTTTGTTTGAAGAAAGATCAAAAGGACTCTCGAACATGTGATCGAGACGTCCAGCGCTTCGAACCGCATCGAATCTCTGCCTGAGGCGCTCAAGTTGGTCGTTGTAAGGCGAAAGGATCTGAAGCTCGCACGGCACGTCTTCTCTGCCTCTAATTTGGTCCAAGACGCTCATGACAACTTCGGCCTCGGCGTCAGACGCGAAAAGTCCGCTGATCTCGCCTTCGGCAAATTCTTCCCGCTGTATCCAAGGCACGTCACACCAGACGACCCGCTGTGGCGGCAACCAACTTCCGGCAATAGTTGTGAATGGCGGCTCGCCATCGAACTGGCGGTAGGTCTCTTCCGGCGAATTCAATAGCGTCCCCGCTTCGTTCTCCGCCGGATAGAAAGTACGCCCTACAACCATCGCGATGTCAGGGTGCATTCGATGCTGATCTGTCAATGTGGCCGCAAGGGCCGAAAGTTGTTCACCGTCCCCCAAGCTTCTTTCGAAGAAGTCGCCGAAAAATGTGACCATGCCACGCCACCGCTGGCAGCGATCAAAAAACGCTGCCGTATCATCGCCGTCATCGACTAGGCTTTGATCGACGAGGCCTGGGGCGAACTCCGCCCCGGTTCGCACAGCGTGCATTACCCGCAATGGATCGCCCAGAAGATCCTTAAAAACCTTAGCGTTGTATGGCGGCAATTGCTTATGATCACCAATAAAAAGTAGCCGGTGACTTACCTGCATAGCAGAAGCCATATCGAAGCCGTGAGCCTTCCCCGCTTCCTCGATCAGCGACCAGTCGAACCGCCGGCCACGAGACGACAGAGCAGCCAATTCAGAGGAATTACATGTCGCCAAGGTGACGTTGGCAGAATCTTGAACGAGATTTTGAAGGATACGAAACTCTTCGGCAGTTTCAGGGGCGTAAGTTAAATCTGGTTCTGACAGTCGAGCAATTTTGCTCTGTAGTCTCCCCGGACTACGCCTGACCATTGGGCTATCAATTAACCGCTGAACTATATCACGTGTAATTACGATGCCATCGTGCTCGGTCGGCTCCTGCGCGCCGAGCCGAAGAATGATCGGCCGTGTGCGATTGTCATCGCCCGCAAAGAGCCCAGCAATTTTTCTCCGAACATCATCTACCGTGTGATGCGAGTGGGCCGAGATAAGGATTTGCGCGCTGGGATCAACGCCGAATAACTTCGCAGCGAACGCTTTGATCAGCGTGGTTTTTCCGGTGCCGGGCGGCCCCTGAACGGAGAAAGCGGGCTGCCTCGACCACAAGTCGGCTAGTGCCTTTTCTTTTGAGCAGTCGAGACTTATTTCTTTTCCGCCTCGCGGAACCGACTCTCCGGTATCACGCCCAACTCCGCCAGGGTCTGCTAGCAGTCTCAACAGCGACTCATAGAATCGCATCCCGTCAATCGCGCGATGGCGGCGCTTAATTTGAGAAATCAATCCATTGTGATTCCTTGCGAGATAGTATTTTCCCTCACGAATGTTGACCGCTGTGTCCGCACGAAACGTATATCGCATCCCGCTGACATGCTTCTCGCCGTTACGAAAACGCCAGTCTCCGGGGACGCCATCGCTATCGACCGTTTTCTTTTCAAGCAGGTCATATCGATCCCGATCGGGATCATTGTCATCATCAGCGACAACGTCTTCGACGCCCAAGCGAAACCAGTCGCGCATTTGCTCGGACGGACGACCAAGGCCAAGGTGATGAGCTAAATCGTTCCTCGATGCCTCCTCGAAAGGAGTAACTGTGATTTCGGTTTCAGCGGCGGACCTGACGACATTCACAACGTGCACTGGCCAAATCTGCGCTGCCGCCAAGAGCGTTTCCAGTTGTTGGGTCACTCGGAAAAAATCATGAACCTCCTTCAGATACGGCTCAAGTTCCCGCTTCGTCGTTCCAAACGGAAATGTCTTGTCCCACGGGCTGGCTCTATCACGAAAAGTGGCGATGCTGTTTCTGACGACCGGCAACAGTTCGACATCAAAACGTCGGCTGCCCAGGCTGTAATGCACGTCACCTACCAACGACTTAGGTACTGGCTCGACCGACTCGCAGAAGCCAATATCCCATGTGCGCAACTGACCTTGGATAAACGGGCGCACCCGGTATTCAAGCTTCTCACCACGCAACACGTAGTGCGGCTGTGGCCCCCTTGCTGTCACGCGAATGTCTCCGCGTAAATCATGACGGATCCAATCTCTCTGGGCCAACGCATCAGAGGAACGGGCCGCCCCTTCTGAAAATCGCTCTATCGCCGCGGTTAGCTCTTGGTTTGTACCAAGCCGAACCGCGAGGACCACCGGACGGCCGCCAGCAGATGCAACGTTCCCCAGTTCCCGAACGACTTCCTTGACTGATTGTACAACTGCATCGCCGCTGGCTAGGCGCTGGTCTGGGTCTTCGGCCAGCAATTGAAGAATGAGGGTCCGCTCAGACTCACGAAGAATCTGCGAGCCCGACACAGCAGCTCGCACCGACTCCCTAGTCTTGTAGTTATGGATTGGATTGCCAAATAGCTCGGCCGCCAGCAACCCAAAATCAAACCAGTCAGTGCCGATGGAGTATTCATCTCGTTGGCGGTCAAGTTCTGGGGCTTGGATCCGCCGCTTCTTCCCGACCTTTCCCGCCTCGCCTTTCGGGGCTGCTACTCGCAGCGACCATTCGAATCCGCTGAGCCGAAATTGGCCCTGACCGTGCGGGTCCACGAACACTGCGGCTGGCGCAAGTGAGCGGTGAAGCGTCCCTTCGGTGTGAAGGATTGACAGGGCTTCCGCGATGCGAAGCAGCCCCTCCCAAAGAGGTCGACGACGGCCGAACTCGGCAAGGTTTCGGAGCCACTGTACGCGCTGCCGATTTTCCAACACTGAGGCTAGGAGTTCGCGATCTCCGACGTCGAAAACCGCATAGAAGCCGCTAGCGTCGCTTCTCAAGTCATACAGGCGGACAAAAAGCTCAGCAGCGCCCGGATAGCCCTGAAGCCGAGTAAGCCCTCGCACCTCCCTGTTCCAGAGAGCCTGTACATCCGCGCCCTCTTTGGCGAACCGCTTCCAGACTTTGACGTAGAAATAATCCCCGAAATCCTGGGCCAGCCACATCTCGGGGACACCTCGATTGGGCTCGCCCGGAAGAATACGCCTCGTGAGCCGATAACGATCACCGACAACTCTATCCGCCATTTGAAAGCCTTGCGCACATCAAATTTCTGCACGACGCTACGTTGCGACAGTGGGCCCCGCAAGAGCCAATGAGTATGCCCAGTTTGAGGATATATGGAATGGATGCAAACCTTGTGGATTTAATCGGAAACTGGCATTTATTTAAAGATGACATCGTTCTTTTCTTGGGAGCTGGCGCATCATTCGGTGCCAAAACTTCCAATGGCCTTGATCTTCCCAACGGGTTCGAACTGCGCAATCGAATCTGGAGAGATCTTAAGCATTCCGATCCCGCCGAAGCTTTCGATCCCGCCGAACTCAAGCTTATGAACTTGGAGCATGCTGCCGCGATAGTGGAATCAAAAACGGGGCGCCCCGCTTTATCGAATTATTTAAAGTCACAGTTTGACTGCAACAAACCAACTTGGCAACACATCGTAATGACTTATCTAAAACCGAAGGCTGTACTTACGACAAACTATGACGAACTTATTGAACTGGGCTTCAAGCACAATCCCCAGAAAGTCGATATAATATGCGATGATCGACGGCCCGCCTCAGACAATACACCAATTTACAAGCCTCACGGGAGCTTGAGCCACTCCGACCAACCGATTGGCGCTGGAGGCCTCGTAATTACGCAATTCGATTATTTCGAATTTATTGATAAGTATAGATCTATTCTCAGACGATCCATGACAGGCTTTGACGCGGCTTGCGTTATAACTATAGGATACTCTTTCAGCGACATGGATATTGGTGCAGAATTTTATAGCATCAGGCACAAGATGGCGGGGACGCCTTGGTATGCGGTCTTCCCCCGATCAGACATACACGTGCGAAGAATGTACTCTAAAAAGCTGAACATCGAACAAATTGACACTGGCTTCGAAGATTTTCTTCGAATATTGGACGAACATGTGGATTTTATACCTGATAGATTTAAGCACCACAGAATTCCGCAGCTAGTTGAGGAAGGAGTGATCCAGGCGACGTCGCCCCCCCTCACTTCCTGAAGAAATCAAACACCCGCTGCGCCAGCGCCTCGCTGACCCCATCCACCTTGGCCAGGTCCTCCACCCCTGCCCGGCTGACCCCGCGCGCGCTGCCAAACGCATGCAGCAGGGCCTTCTTCCGACCCGGCCCCACCCCTTCGATCTCATCCAGCGGGTTCTTCACCATCTCGGCTGACCGCTTCGCCCGGTGCGTGCCGATGGCGAACCTGTGGGCTTCGTCCCTCAGGCGCTGGAGGTAGTAGAGGATCGGGCTTTTGGGTTCGAGCATGAAGGGGGCGGGGCGGCCGGGGAGGAAGAAGCGTTCGAGGCCGGCGTCGCGGTCGGGGCCCTTGGCCACGCCGACGACGGGGATGTCGTCGACGCCGAGGTCGGCCATGACCTCCAGCACCACGCCGATCTGGCCGGCGCCGCCGTCGATGAGGACCAGGTCAGGGCGGGGTGTGGAGACGTCGCCGCCGGCTTCCTCCTCCTTGACCAGGCGGGAGAACCGGCGGCGGAGGACCTCCTTCATCATGCCGAAGTCGTCGCCGGGGGTGAGGTCGGTCCCCTTGATGTTGAACTTGCGGTACTGGTTTTTCTGGAAGCCTTCGGGGCCGGCGACGATCATGCCGCCGACGGCGTTCGTGCCCATGATGTGGCTGTTGTCATAGACTTCGATCCGCTCCGGCGGGGCGTCGAGCTGGAAGGCCTCGGCGACGCCGGCGAGGAGTTTGGCCTGGGCGCTGCCCTCGGCCATTCGCCTGCCCAATGCTTCGCGGGCGTTGGTCAGGGCCTCGTCGACCAGGCCGCGTTTTTCGCCGCGCTTTGGTTTGGCGATCTCGACCTTGCGGCCGGATTTGAGGGTGAAGGCCTCGGCCAGCAGTTCGGTCTCGAACGGGTCGTGGGAGACCAGGATCAGGCGGGGGATGGGCTTGTCGTCGTAGAACTGGCCGACGAAGGCGCCCATGACCTCTGCATCGGTGTCGGCCTTGTCGATCCGGGGGAAGTAGGCGCGGTTGCCCCAGTTCTGGCCGGCGCGGAAGAAGAAGACCTGGACGCAGGCCTGGCCGCCCTCGGCGTGGAGGGCGAAGACGTCGGCCTCGTCGACCGTCTCCGGATTGACGGTGGTTTCCTGGGCGACGGCGGCGAGGGCGCGGATGCGGTCGCGCAGGCGGGCGGCGAGCTCGAACTCCAGGTCGTCGGAGGCGGCCTGCATCTCGTCGGACATCTGTTTGATGACGGCGCGGGACTTGCCGCGCAGGAAGGCCTCTGCCTGGTCGACCAGGCCCTGGTAGTCGTCCGGCGCGATCAGGCCGGTGCAGGGGGCGGCGCAGCGGCGGATCTGGTGCAGCATGCAGGGGCGGGTGCGGGACTCGTAGACGCTGTCGCTGCAGGAGCGGAGGAGGAAGGCCTTCTGCAGGGTGCTCAGGGTGCGGTTGACGGCGCCGGCGCTGGCGAAGGGGCCGAAGTAGTCGCCCTTGATGCTGTGGGCGCCGCGGTGCTTGCGCAGCTGCGGGGCGGCGTGGTCGCGGCGGATGACGATCTCGGGGAAGGACTTGTCGTCGCGCAGCAGGACGTTGAAGCGGGGCTTCAGCTGCTTGATCAGGTTGATCTCGAGCAGCAGGGCGTCGGTCTCGGTGCGGGTGGAGGCGAACTCCATGCTGCGGGTGAGATCGACCATGGTGGCGATGCGGTTGGTGTGGAAGCGGCCCTGCGCATACTGGATGACGCGCTTTTTCAGGGAGCGGGCCTTGCCGACATAGAGGCACTCGCCGTCCTCGCCATGCATGCGGTAGACGCCGGGGGCGTCGGGCAGGCGGGCGGCGTGGAAGCGGATCAGCTCGGCGGCGCGCAGGGCGGCGGCCTCGGTCTGCAGGCCTTCTGTGAGGGTCAGGTCGGTCACGGGGGCAATATAGGGCGAGTCCGGGGGCGGCGCCTCTTCTCACGGCGGCGGCTGTGGCCAGGGGATGGCAGGAGCGGACGGCCGGCGCCGCGTTGCTGTGCAAATCGCGCAAGGCGGCGGGGCTTGCTGTTATCGCGACAGGCGAAAGTCGCCTCAACAGCAACGGATCCGGGGTCAAGACGCGATAACCCCGTTTACCGAGCTTCCGCTTCGTGGTTGTTGAACCGAGCCGGCTTGGGGGCCGTGCGTGGGGGACTTCGGAGCTGACGATGCGTCGGTGACGGGTGGGTGGGCCTGTGGGCGGACCTGTGCGCCCTGCTCGCGTGCGCCCGGACGGAATGTAGAAACCGTCCGGAACAAGACCGATGCCGACCACGCCAACCGCCGCCACCGGGGATCTGCCCCTGCTTCCGGTCCTGACCGGCGATGAAGAATATGCGTCGGTTTGCGCCCTCGCCTCCGGCGGCTATGTGGTGGGCTACGGCTCGAACGTCAGCGGTGTCGACCGACCCTACCTGCAGTTCTTCGACGCCGACGGAAACATGGTCGGATCGCCGATCGAACTGGCCACCACGGGCAACCGCTATGAGTATGTGACGCCGGTCCAGCTCACCAATGGCGACATCGTGGTGTCCTACTGGAACGGCTCGATCGAGCAGGTCCAGCGCATCGACTCGACCACCGGCGCGCTGATCGGTTCGCCCATCACCGTGCCCGGGAGCTCCTGGGGCGGTCTGGAAGCGCTGGACAACGGCGGGTTTGTCTATCTGAGCTATTACAACAACGGCACCACCCGCCTGACCTTCTTTGATGAGACCGGAACTCAGGTCGCCGCCCTGTCGCCCGCCAGCCTGCACGGATCCATGACGTTGCTGGACGACGGCAACCTGTTTGTCGCCTACGCAAATTTCGCCCAGGACAACATCACGGGTGTGATCTACACGCCCGCCGGCGTCGTCGTGGGATCGGCCTTCGACATCAGCCAGATCGATACCCTCGTAAGCCACACCAGCGCGACAACCCTGGCCGACGGGCGGGTGGTCGTGGCGTTCAAGACCGACAATGCCGGACTGTCCAGTGACGTCGCCTACCGCATCATGAACGCGGACGGCACCCCGTCGACCGACCAGACCGTGGTCGTATCCGCGGCGGGCCGCCAGGAAGCGCCCAGCGTCATAGCCCTGAACGACGGCGGCTTCATCATCATGTGGTACGACCTGACCGGCGCCGACGGCGGCGGCGAAGGCGTTCTGGCCCGGCGCTACGACAGCAGCGGGGCCCTGGTCGGAGCCACCTTCGTGGTCCCCGCCGACCCCGCCGGCAACCAGGGCAAGGTCGGCTGGCAGGGCCATGCGATGGCCCAGCTGCAGGACGGCGACGTGGTGTTCGTCTACAGGACCCCCGGCGCCGGCGGAAATGACGTCGAGGCCCGGATCTTCAACGTCGACGGCAACCCGGCGACCCCGGCGAGCGCCACCACCGGCGTCGACAGCCTGGTCGGCGACGGCGGTGACAACAGCTATGGCTTCACCGCCGCCAGGCTGAACAACGGCGACAGCGTCGACGGCGGGGCCGGCAACGATACCGTGCGGCTGACCGGCGGCGGGACGTTCGATTTCGACGGCGTGACCCTGACCAGCATCGAGGCCATCACCACCGACGGGACCAGCGCGACCCTGCGGTTCGCCGACACCACCAACCTGATGCTGCTGAGCAACCTGGCCGGCGCCGACGACCGGGTGGAGATCGACAGCATCGGCCTGGGCATGCCGCTGGCCAACTACTTCACCCTGGCCGACGAGGGCGTCGAGACCGTGGCCTACACCGACCGCGGCAACAACGTCTCGATCACCCTCGACAACGGCGGCACCGCCGGCGACCCGACCGACGACCTGCTGGTCATCACCTATGACGACGATCCGCTGGACGGGACCGAGAAGACCTATACGACCCAGAGCAAGTCCTTCGACCGCAACGGCTTTGTCCGCGAGGTCTCCACCACCTATGACGCCGGCTACACCTCGCGGTCGGTGTTCGACAGCGCCGGCCACGTCACCCAGACCACCGTCACCGACGGACCCGGCAACGCGCTGAGCTACGAGAGCATGACCTCGACCTATGTCGGCGGGGTGCTGTCCGAGACCGTGCTGGTGCTGGACAACGGCGTGCAGAACACCACCAGCTACACCGCCGGGGTCAAGACCCAGCTGCTGCAGGAAGACCTGGGCGACGCCTACGTCTGGGACACCGTCACCACCACCTACAACGCCGACGGATCGGTAGCCTCGCGCAGCCAGGTCTATGACGCGGGCCAGACCATTTCGAGCGTCGACACCACCTATGACAGCGGGCTGATGGCCGACCGGACGATCGCTTATCAGGACGGCTCGTCGCGGACCGACCTGTTCGACGCCGGCGCCCTGTCCCTGACCAGCACGGTCAAGGCCAATGGCGACATGACCATCACCGGGCAGGCCGGCGCGCAGAATCTCAACTCGGGAGCCGGCAACGACCTGATGCGCGGCGGCGGCGGGGCCGACACCTTCGGCTTCACCGGCGCGGCTTTCGGCGCGGACCGGGTCCTGGACTTCCAGAACGGGGTGGATCACCTCTATATCGAGGTCGGCAACACGCCGCTGGATCTCGCCGGGCTGATGTCGGTCGCCACCCTGACCGACACCAACCAGGGCCTGCTGATCTCGTTCACGACACCGGGCCTGGGGTCGATCACCGTTTCCGGCCTGACCGTCGCAACCTTCGACAATTCGGACCTGATTTTCCCCTGAGAACCCACGCGATCAGCATCGCGGAAGCGCAACATTGTCGCCGGGGGACTGGCAGCCGCCTTGGAGCGGGCTATGTTGCGCACTTGCGTCGCGTATTGGGGCCGATTTGCACCGTATCAATTTCAACGCGCTGTTCGAGGTGTTGCCCAGCCCGCACATGGTGCTGGACCGCGACCTGCGCTTTGTCGGGGTGAACGCCGCCTATGAGAAGGCGGTGCTGCGCACGCGCGAGGAGATGATCGGACAGCTGATGTTCGAGCTGTTTCCCAATGACGGCGATTCCGGGCGGCGGCTGAGGGAGAGCTTCGATCGGGTGTTCGCCACCGGCGAGGCCGAGACCCTGGCCTTCATTCACTATGAAATCCCCCGCCCGGACGACCAGGGCGGCGGCATGGAGGATCGCTACTGGACCGCCGTGCACGTGCCGATCCTCGGCGACGACGGCGAGGTCGAGTTCCTGCTGCAGAACACCGTCGATGTGACCGAGCTGCAGCGGTTGCAGAGGGCGGCGTCGTTGCCGATCGGCATCGCCCCGGGCGTGGGCACGCCGGCCGGCGGGCTGGAGCTGCTGCAGCGGGCGCAGGAAGCCGAGCGGGCGCACCGCACCCTGCTGGACCAGAGCGACAACTTCCGGCGGCTGTTCGCCCAGGCGCCGGGTTTCATGGCCGTGCTGACGGGCCCGGACCACATCTTCACCTTCGCCAACGACGCCTATGAGGCCCTGGTGGGCGGGCGTCAGGTGATCGGCCGGACTGTGGCCGACGCCCTGCCCGAAGTGGTCGGCCAGGGCTTTGTCGACATGCTGGACGCCGTCTATCGCACCGGCGTCGCCGCCAGCGCCACCGGCCAGCGGGTGCTGCTGAGCCAGCTCGGCGATGCGACGCCGATCGAGCGGTTCCTCGATTTCACCTACCAACCAATCTACAGCCCCGACGGGGCGGTGAGCGGCGTCTTCGTGCAGGGAGCGGACCGCACCGAGAGCGTGCGGGCGGCGGAGCGCCAGAAGACACTGGTCGACGAACTGAACCACCGGGTCAAGAACAGCCTGGCGACGGTGCAGTCGATCGCCGCCCAGACCTTCCGGGCGACGCCGGACCCGGTCGCCTTCCGCGACGCCTTCGAGGCGCGGCTGATGGCCCTGTCCAACGTGCAGAACCTGCTGACCGACAGCAGCTGGGTCGGGGCGGACCTTGGCGAGGTGCTGCTGGCTGAACTCAAACCGCATGGCGACAGCCGGGTGTCCGTATCCGGTCCGGCGGTGCGGCTGACGGCCCCGGAGGCCCTGAGTCTGGCGATGGTCGGCCATGAACTGGCGACCAACGCGGCGAAATGCGGCGCCCTCAGCACCGGCGACGGCAAGGTCTCGGTGACCTGGAGCCTGGTCGACGGCGACAAGTCGGGGGAGCGGCGGCTGTTGCTGACCTGGACAGAGCGGGGCGGGCCGAAGGTCACGCCGCCGACGCGGGAGGGCTTTGGATCACGGCTGATCGCCCGCACCGCCGTCCACGACCTGGGCGGGACCTCCGAGGCGCGGTTTGAGCCCGACGGGCTGGTGCAGACCCTGGATGTCGTGCTGACGGCGGCCTGACCCGGACCGGTCGGCCGAGGGCGGTCAGATGGCGCCGGGGCCGATGCCGGCGCGGTGCAGCTGTTCGGCGAAGCGCAGGGTCTCGCGGCGAGCGGCCTCGGCGCCGAGCGCCAGGGCCGGCTCGGCCAGCTTGTCGGGATTGAAGACGACCCCGTTCCGGCTGATCCGGCGCACGAAACCCCCCTCGATCAGGCGGCCGACCGCCCGGCGGGTGGTCTCGTAGGGCATGTGCAGCATGCCGGCCAGGGCGTGGACGCTGACCGGCCGGCGGGGGGCGCCAGGTTCGCCGTCATCGACCATGTCGGCGCCGTCGGCCTCGCCCAGGCCATCGACGGCCAGATTGGCCTGAACGATGGCCAGGTAGATGACGGTCAGGCTGTAGTCGTGGTCAAAGGGCGCAGCCGAGGCCAGGATGGCCCGCAGGAGATAGCCGCCGCCAAGCCGCGAAAGAGTGTGGGCGGCCTCGGTTCCGAGCGTCTCTTCCAGTGGCATGATCGCCCTCCGCCTGTTGACTCGCGCCGCCCCTTGGCGAGGGCGACCCGATGCGGGCTGCTTCGTACCAACGGCATGGTAGTTCATTGCAGCACGAAGGCCACCCGCGGGCCCGTGACAGGGGTCACGCCGTTGGGAGGCTCAGGGCATCGGCTGGATCGCCCTGGTCAGTCCCGGCCGCCGGCGACCGTGACCAGGTCGACGCCGATGCGGCGCAGGCGGATCAGGATCCTGCGAAATTCCCGCTCGATCTCGACCGTGGAGACGTTGTCCATCGCCGCGATGATGGCGGTGGGCACATAGACGCCGCGAGGCGTGCGCACGCAGACGCCGGCGTCGACCAGCCGGCCCACGGTGCGACGCACGGTTTCGCGGGGCAGCAGGGTTGCGCGGGCCAGGGCCTGCATGGAGACCGGCCGGCGCATCTCGTCCGGCGGCAGGGCGTCGCCGAAGGCGTCATCGTCGTCCGAGCCGGTGGCCATGTGGGAGAGGTTGGCCGAGATGATCGTGGCGCAGACGATCCCGGCGAGCAGATCGCCGCCGGTGTTGCGGTGAAACAGGTGATAGAGCCGCAGCATATGCTCGCGCATCAGACGGGCGGTCTGCCGGCTCTTTCCCTCAAGGCCCAGAGGGCTGGCGTCGTCGCTCATTCGGCGGCGTGCAACGCGGCCTCGGCGGCCTGGGTCTGAAGTTCGGCGGCCCGCTGTTCGACGAGCTCGACGATGTGGTCGACCATGCCCTCGTTGTCCATCTTGTGGTCCGGCTTGCCGGCCATGTAGACCATGCCCGACCCCTTGCCGCCGCCGGTGAAGCCGAGGTCGGTCATCAGGGCCTCGCCCGGGCCGTTGACCACGCAACCGATGATCGACAGCGACATCGGGGTGGCGATGTGGGCCAGCCGGGCCTCGAGCGCCTCCACTGTCTTGATGACATTGAAGCCCTGACGGGCGCAGCTGGGGCAGGCGATGATGTTGACGCCGCGGTGGCGCAGGCCAAGCGATTTGAGCAGGTCGAAGCCGACCTTGATCTCTTCCACCGGGTCGGCGGCGAGACTGACCCGGATGGTGTCGCCGATCCCGGCCCACAGCAGATTACCCATGCCGATGGCGGACTTGACCGTGCCGGTGCGCAGGGCGCCAGCCTCGGTGATGCCCAGGTGCAGGGGGCAGTCGATGGCGTCGGCCAGCTGGTTGTAGGCGGCGACGGTCATGAAGATGTCGGAGGCCTTCACCGAGATCTTGAAGTCGTGGAAGTCGTGATCCTGGAGGATGCGGGCGTGGCCGAGGGCGCTCTCGACCATGGCGTCGGGACAGGGCTCGCCGTACTTTTCCAGCAGCTCGCGTTCCAGCGAGCCGGCGTTGACGCCGATGCGCATCGAGCAGCCGTGGTCACGGGCGGCCTGAATCACCTCCCTGACCCGGTCGGGGCTGCCGATGTTGCCGGGATTGATCCGCAGACAGGCCGCGCCGGCCTTGGCGGCCTCGATACCGCGTTTGTAGTGGAAATGGATGTCGGCGACGATCGGGACCTGGGCCTCGCGAACGATCGTCGGCAGGGCCGCGGTCGATTCCACATCAGGGCAGCTGACGCGGACAATGTCGGCGCCGGCCTCTTCCAGCTGGCGAATCTGGTCGATGGTGGCCGCAGCGTCTGCGGTCAGGGTATTGGTCATCGACTGCACCGAGATGGGCGCATCGCCGCCGACCGGCACCTTCCCGACCATGATCTGGCGGGACTTGCGGCGCTCGATATGGCGCCAGGGTCGAAGAAGGGTGTGATCTTGGCTCATGACCCCGGTAACTTAAGCCTGTCGGCGGCGTTTCCCAAGCGACGTGATATGAACTTTCGACACAGACCGATGCGGCGCCGGGCCTGAAAGCGGCGCTTACAGGAACGATAGATTTATTCCTATTCCGCTTGTAGGGTTTTGATCGACTAGTGCGGTGATCGCTCTGGAGCTCTCATGCTGCACGATTTCCTGATTTTCATGGCGGTCGGCTTTGGCGCCCAGATCGTCGATGGCGCCTTGGGCATGGCCTATGGCGTGGTGTCCTCCTCGGTCCTGCTGGCGTTCGGCGTGCCGCCGGCGACGGCTTCGGCCTCGGTCCACGCGGCGGAGGTCTTCACGACGGCGACTTCGGCCGTTTCCCACGTCAGCCACCGGAACGTGAACTGGAAGATGTTCTTTCCCCTCGCCATCGCCGGCGTCGTCGGCGGGGTGCTGGGGGCCTATGTCCTGACGTCGATCGACGGCAGCACGATCAAGCCGTTTATCGTCGCCTACCTGGGAATCATGGGCCTGATCATCCTGTGGCGGGCCTGGAAGGGACCGGGCGCCAACGGCACCTCGCCCAAGCTGATCCCGCCGCTGGGCCTGATCGGCGGCTTCTGCGACGCAGTCGGCGGCGGCGGCTGGGGCCCCACGGTGACCAGCGCCCTGGTTGGCTCCGGCACCTCGCCGCGCTACTCGATCGGCACGGTCAACACGGCGGAATTCTTCGTCACCCTCGCCATCTCCGCGACCTTCGTCTACGCCCTGGTGACCGGCAACTGGAAGGACGCGGACGGCGTCCTGCAGCATGCCGCCGCGGTCGCCGGCCTGGTGGCGGGCGGGGTGCTGGCGGCTCCCCTGGCGGGCTGGTTCGTGAAGATCGTGCCGGTCCGGATCTTCACCTGGATGGTCGGATTCCTGGTCCTGGGCCTGTGCCTCTATCAGGGCCTGAAGCTGTTCGCGATTATCTGACGCCCACGGATCAACTGGCGCAAACGTCCATTCCCGTCTATTTATCCGCTTACGGATGATCAACCTGCCCAGCACACGACGATGCGCCGCCGCCGCGGCGTCCCTCTGCGCCCTCACCGTGGCCGGCGCCGTCGAGGCGCGCGAGGTCGACGACCGCTGGACGGTCAAGACGACGGTCGCCAGCGAATACATGTCGAAGGGCGCCGGCAAGAGCGACGGCGACCCGGCGTTTCAGATGGAAGCGGCCTATGAGGCCGGCCCGCTGGACCTGGGAGTCTGGGGCTCGACGGCGTATTTCTCCGAGGGCGGCGATGCCGAACTGCAGGCGTTTGTTTCGGGCGACGTCGAGGCAGGGCCGTTTGAATTTGATCTCAGGGCCATGCTCAAGCACGCGCCGGGCACGGTCGAGGGTGTCCAGGACACCTGGCTGGAACTGCGCGCGGACAGCGAGGTGAAGGCCGCCGGCTCCACCCTGAGGCTGAGGGTGGAATACAGTCCCGACAGCTATGGCGGAACCGAGGCCGCCTGGTGGATCGAACTGCAGGCCAGCCGCAAGATCGCCAGGGACTGGAAAGTCTCCGCCGCCTACGGCGCGCGGGAACAGGATCTGGGAACGGACTATCGCGCCTGGAACGCCGGCGTGACCTGGAAGGCGACGGACCGCCTGTCCCTCGACCTGCGCTGGTACGACACCGACAACCACGGCGGCGGCGACAAGTATGACGGCCGTCTGTTCGCCTCGGCGTCCATCGCCTTCTGATCAGGGTTCGTCGGCCGTCTCAGCGGTCCACCAGTCGCATCAGCATGTCCCGCAAGCGCGACAAGCTGTCCCGGCCCGGCCCCTTGGCGGCGGACAGATCCTGATCGACCCGGGCCAGGGCCGCGCCCGCGCCGCCGGCCGCCCGGGCCGCTGTGGTGGCCGCCCGGAAATCCTCGATCGGACAGGCGCCGCCAAACAGCCACCAGCGCCGATCCTCGCCGCCCGATTGCAGGACGCAGCGACGATCCGGGGCCAGACTGAGCCAGACCACCGCGCGGAAATCGTCCAGGGCGGTCCCGGCGAAATCCTCGTGGCCGATCAGGCCGCCGCTGGCGGCGGTGGTGTCGACCGTATCCATGCCGTCGGCGACCATGATCTGACTGGCGTCGCCCAGGCGGCGCATGCCGTTTATCTGGGCCGAAAACTGCAAGGCGACATCGCGCCGCGAGGCATAGAGGGTGTAGTGGGCGCCGACGCGCCGGGCACGGGGCCAGGTCCGCTCGAAGGCGTCGACCCCGACGTCCGGCGCGGCCATGACGATCTCTTCGAAGGGCCTGGGCGCGCCGTCCGCCGGCGGAGCAATCCGCGCCAGAGCGTTCAACAGGGGCCGGTTGCCCATGGAATGGGCAATGACAATGACCCGCTGGGCGCCGGTGCGGTCCGCCACATCGGTGAGGAAATCAGCCAGCGCCTGGGCCTCAAGGTCGCTGTCGGATTCGCGGGCGTCATCGGCATAGCCGAACAGATCGCCGCGGGAGGGCCAGCTGTAGAGAATCGGGGCTCCGTCGAACCTGAGGTCGGCAGCCAGCTGGGCGGTGCTCAGCGCGCTGTTTTCAAAGCTGGAGTTGAAGCCGTGGATGAAGACGAAGACTTCCTTCTCGCGCGAGCCCTCGACCACCTGGCCCACGACGCCAAAGAAACCGTCGCGGCTCGAGATCGGCGAGACCGAGGTGAGGATGAAATGCTTTTCCGGATCGGGCCGGAATTCCAGCGCGAAAACCGATGGGGTCCTGATCTCTCCCACCTGCCGGCGTGTCGGCACGCTGATGGTGGCCTTGCCATAGACCATCGGCCCGCGCCGGCCGCCGAAATAGCGTGCGGGCTCCCTGGAACCGGTCGGCCGGCGCTCGGTGGCATAGAAGATATCGACCAGCTGGTAGGCGGCTTCAGGCTCCTCGTCCTTGACCGCCTTGGGGGGCGCCATGGGGGGCGTGGCCTGGGCAGGCGGCGGCGTCGATGAAGGCGGCGGGGGCGGCGGCGTCGATGACGGCGGCGGCGGGGGTGGTGGAGGCGGAGGCGGAGGAGGAGGAGGAGGAGGCGGCGGCGGCGAAGGCGGCGACCTGTCGGGCGCGCGGTCCGCAGCCTTCTGATAGGTCTGCCTTGCAGTCTGAAGATCACGGGTGGTGACGGCGTCAGCGCCGCGCACGGTCACCGAGATGGCCAGCGCGGCGTCGGCATAACGCACCGCGGCATCATACTTCCGGGCGGCGTAGCTGGCAGCGGCGGCGCGTCGGTAGAGCTCGATCAGGGAAACGTGGCCCCGTCCCCGGGCGTCGACCGCCGCGGTGATCGCGGCCTGATAGGCGTCGACGGCGTCGGACGGACGCGCCATCCGATCGAACGCCTGACCCACGGCGAGGTAATAGTCGATCAGGGCGTCGGGCCCCAGGGCCGACACCTGGGCGACGACCGCGGCATTGTTCCAGTCTCGCCGGAGGGTTCGCAGATTGCCGCGCTCCGCCGCCGAGATGACACTGGCGACGGTCGGCGCGGACGCCGCCGGGACGGCCGCCCAGCCGGGCGAACCGCCAAGAGGCGCAGCCAGCAGCAGAAGCCCGAGAACAACGGCCAATCGCTTCATGAGGTCCCCCGATCCATCTCGCCCCGCCAATGTGTCGGGCGCGGCGGATTGATCAAGGGGTCATCGCCGCCGGCCCGGAACATGCTAGCAACATCGTCATGACCGATGCTCTGATTCGCTGCCCCTGGCCCGGCGTGAAGGACCAGATCTACATCGACTACCACGACACCGAATGGGGCGTGCCGGAGTATGACGCCCGAGCCCTGTGGGAAAAGCTGGTGCTGGACGGGTTCCAGGCGGGGCTATCGTGGATCACCATCCTGAAGAAGCGCGAGGCCTTTCGCGAGGCCTTCGACGGCTTCGATCCGGAGAAGGTGGCGCGCTATGGAGACGTCGACCGGGCCCGGCTGATGGCCAACGCCGGCATCGTGCGGTCCAACGCCAAGATCGACATGGCGATCAACGGCGCCCGGCTGTGGCTGGAGATGCGGGAGAAGGGCGAGGACTTCTCGGCCTTCCTGTGGGGCTTCGTCGGCGGGGCGCCGATCCAGAACCACTGGGACAGCATCTCGGGCGTGCCGGTGAAGACTCCGGAAGCCGAGGCCATGGCCAAGGCCCTGAAGGCGAAAGGGTTCAAGTTCACCGGACCGGTGATCGTCTACGCCTTCATGCAGGCCACGGGGATGGTCAATGATCACCTGACCACTTGCTTTCGCCATGAAGAATGCCGACACCCCGCCCATGGCCAGAAAGCCTGATCTTCTGCTCGAACGCGCCTGCCCCGGCCCCGTCTGCGGGGTGGACGAGGCCGGTCGCGGGCCATTGGCGGGACCGGTCAGCGCCGGGGCGGTGATCTTCGATCCCGGCAAGCGTCTGCCCAAGGGCCTCAACGACTCCAAGAAGCTGAGCCACAAACAGCGGGAAGAGCTGGAATTCGAGATCAAGCTGAAGGCGGTGGCGTTCGGGGTCGGGTTCGCCAGTGTCGAGGAGATCGCCGAGCTGAACATCCTGCATGCCGCCGGCCTCGCCATGTGTCGGGCCGTCGAGGCGTTGTCGGTGACGCCGGCCTATGCCCTGGTCGACGGCAACTACCGGTTCAAGCTTCCGTGCGAGGTGAAGACGGTGGTCGGCGGCGACGGAATTTCGGCCTCGATCGCGGCGGCCTCGATCCTGGCCAAGGTGGCGCGGGACCGGGTGATGGTGGCGCTGGACGCCGAGCATCCGGGATATGGCTTCGCCAGCCACAAGGGCTACAGCGCCAAGGCTCACTTCGCGGCGTTGCGGCAACTGGGGCCGTGTCCGCAGCATCGGCTGAGCTGGGGGGCGGTGCGGGAGGTTTGCGGCCTGCCGCCGCTGGTTCCGGAGTTGCCGCTTTAGAGACCATCTCCCCTTGGGGGAGAAGGATGATTATCAGATCCCCATCTGCCGGGCGGCCAGGTCGCGCATGATCTCTTCGCTGCCGCCGCCGATCGCGTAGACGCGGACCTCGCGGTAGATGCGCTCGACCCGGCCGCCGCGCATGTAGCCGCTGCCGCCCATCACCTGCATGGCTTCGCGGGCGCAGTATTCCATGGTCTCGGTGGCCTGGACCTTGAGCAGGGCGATCTCGGCGATGGGCTTCTCGCCCTGCTGCACGCGCCAGGCCAGGGTTTCCAGCCAGGACTGGGTGGCGCTGATGCGCTTGTACATGTCGGCCAGCTTGTGGCGGATGACCTGGTGGTCGGCGAGGCGCTTGCCGAAGGTCTTGCGCTCCTGGGCCCAGGCGAGGGCGTCCTCCAGACAGACTTTCGAGAAGCCGACGGCGCCGGCGGTCATGCCGATGCGCTCGGAATTGAAGTTGTTCATGATGCCGGCGAAGCCCTGGTTCTCGACGCCGATGAGGTTTTCGGCCGGCACCCGGACATCGTCGAAATAGAGGGCGGCGGTGTCGGACGCCCACCAGCCCTGCTTCTTCAGGGGCGTGCGGGTGAAGCCTGGCCGGTCGCGCTCGATCAGCAGCAGGGAGACGCCGCCGGCCCCCTCCCCGCCGGTGCGCACCGCGACGGTGTAGTAATCGGCCCGCATGCCGGAGGTGATGAACATCTTCGAGCCGTTGACGATGTAGTCGTCGCCGTCGCGGCGAGCGGTGGTTTTCAGATTGGCGACGTCGGAGCCGCCGGTCGGCTCGGTGATGGCGAGAGCGCTGATCTTCTCGCCGGAGAGGACCTGCGGAATGATGCGGTCCTTCATCTCCTGGGTTCCAAGCGCGCGGATCGGCGGCAGGCCGATGCCGTGGCTCATCAGGCTGGCGTTGATGCCGCCGGCGCCGTGGCGGGCCATTTCGGTGCTGGTGACGATGGACATGAAGGGGTCGGTGGCGATGCCGCCGTATTCCTCGGGCCAGCCAAGACGCAGAAGGCCGATCTCGGAGGCCTTTTTGTATAGCTCGCGGGGGAATTCGCCGGCTTCGTCCCACTGGTCGGCGAAGGGCATGATCTCCTTGTCGACCCAGCGGCGCAGGGTGTCGGCCCAGGCGCGGTGGTGGTCCTGATAGAAGGGCGACAGGCGGGACTGATAGAGGTGATCGAGGCTGGGCATGGCGTCTCCTGTCGCCCCTCTTTGTCGAGGCGTTTCCGAGAGCATTCACGGTTTCCCCGCGCGGAAGTCGAGGGTTCAGTTCCGGGACCGCTCATGCTATCTAGACAACATTTCTAGAAGGGTCACGCGATGGCTTTGAGCATCAAGACCAAGGAAGCCGACACCCTGGCGCGGGAGCTGTCCCGACTGACCGGCGAGAGCATGACCGAAGCCGTGACCGTGGCCCTGCGCCAGCGGCTCGAGCGTGAACGTCAGCACGCCGACGAGCATATGCGGGAAAGGGTGCAGGCCTTTACCACCAGCATCGCGCATCATTTCGACCGGCGGCCCGTCACCAAGGCCGAATGGGACGCCCTTAGCGGCGAAGCCGATTGATCATCGTCGACTCTTCGGCCGCCATCGCGATCCTTTTCGAGGAGCCTTCAAGAGCCGCGCTTCTGGACCGCCTGGCCAAGGAGCCGCCCGGACAGCGGCTGATGTCCGCCGCAAATTATCTCGAGACGGGCGCGGTCATCGTCGCGCGCATCGACCGGCCGGAACTGGCTCAGAGCTTCCTGGAGACCTTGCTCGATTTGTCCGGAATCCAGGTGACGCCGCTGACCGAGGACCAGGCCAGGATCGGCGTCCAGGCCCGCGTCCGGTTTGGGAGGGGTTCAGGCTCCGCCGCCAAACTGAACCTTGGCGATTGCTATGCCTACGCCCTGGCGAAGGACCTGGACGCCCCGCTCCTCTTCATCGGCGACGACTTCAGCCACACCGACATCCGCCCGGCGCTCTGACCGGTAAGGTTTCGCTAACCACGCTTCCTAACCTCCCCTTCACCACGACTCTTGAGAATGGGCGGACTCAGAGTCGAGTTTTGAAGGGGTGCTGCATGGCGTTCGGGGCCGAAACCATTATCCAGGGCGACTGCATCGAGCAGCTTCGCGCCCTTCCCGATCGCAGCGTCGACCTGGTGTTCGCCGATCCGCCCTATAACCTGCAGCTGGGCGGCGATCTGCTCCGCCCCGACAATTCCAAGGTCGATGCGGTCGACGATCACTGGGACCAGTTCGAGAGCTTCGCCGCCTATGACAGGTTCACCCGGGAGTGGATGAAGGAGTGCCAGCGCGTCCTCAAGGACGACGGCGCCCTGTGGGTCATCGGCAGCTATCACAACATCTTCCGCGTCGGCGTGGCGCTGCAGGACCTGGGGTTCTGGATCCTCAATGACGTGGTCTGGCGCAAGTCCAACCCGATGCCGAACTTCAAGGGCACCCGTTTCACCAACGCCCATGAGACCCTGATCTGGGCCTCCAAGTCGAAGGGCGGCAAGCGCTACACCTTCAACTACGACGCCCTGAAGGTGTTCAACGACGACACCCAGATGCGCTCCGACTGGACCCTGCCGCTGTGCACCGGCGACGAGCGGGTCAAGAAGGCGGACGGCAGCAAGGCCCACCCGACCCAGAAGCCGGAAAGCCTGCTGCACCGGGTTCTGCTGGCGACCAGCAAGCCGGGCGACCTGATCCTTGATCCTTTCTTCGGCTCCGGCTCGACGGGGGCGGCGGCCAAGCGTCTGGGACGCCGGTTCATCGGTATCGAACGGGAAGCCGAATATATCGCCGTGGCCAAAGAGCGGATCGCCAAGGTCCAGCCGGTGGCCCCGCAGGATCTGGAAGTCACCGGCTCCAAGCGCTCCGAGCCGCGCGTGCCCTTCGGCCAGCTGGTCGAGGCCGGCCTGCTCAATCCGGGCGACGAGCTGTGGTGCCCCAAGGGTCTGAAGGCGGCCCGGGTGCGGGCTGACGGCAGTCTGGCGGTCGGCGACCTGACCGGCTCGATCCACAAGATGGGCGCGATGATGGAAAACGCTCCGGCCTGCAACGGCTGGACCTACTGGCGCTTCAAGACCGACGCCGGGCTGGCGCCGATCGACGTGCTGCGCAGCAAGATCCGCGCGAACATGGCGGCGTGATCACGCCGTCATCCCGGCCGTAGCGCGGCGAGCCGGGACCCAGAGGCGGCCACATTGTCGGCCGTCGTCGCTGACATCCCGCCCCGTCTGGGTCCCCGGGTCGCCCTTGGGCGCCCGGGATGACGGCGTTAGAGGAGACGGGGGTTGAGCAGGGCCCGCCGCGCCGCCTTGAGGAACACGCTCGGCAAGACGTCCAGACGGTCGACCGGCGTCCAGGTGACCCCTTCGGCGTCGCCCTCAGCGCGCATCACCGTCAGGGTCAGCGAGAAATGGGTGAAGACGTGATCGATCTCGCCAGCCGGGCGCCAGTCGGCGTCGGCCGGCGCGCCTGACAGAATGGCCGGCGGCTCGGCCGCCCAGTCGCTGGTCGGCAGGCCGAGCATGCCGCCGAGCAGGCCCTTGTCCGGCCGGCGGACCAGGGCGACCGCGTCTCCACGGGTCAGGACCCAGGCGACGCCGTAGCGGCGGGGACGGGCGGCCTTTCTGGTCTTGCGGGGGAAGGTCTCGGGGTCGCCCCGGGCGAAGGCGGCGCAGTGCATCGACACGGGACAGCGCTCGCACAGGGGAGCCTTCGGTTTGCACACCGTCGCCCCCAGATCCATCAGGGCCTGGGCCCAGTCTCCGGGCCGGTCATCCGTCACCAGGGAGGCGGCCAGACCTTTAAGCTCCTCCTTGCAGCCGGGCAGCGGGGCCTCGACGGCGAACAGGCGACTCATCACCCGCTCGACATTGCCATCGACGACATTGGCCGGGCGATCAAAGGCGATGGCGGCGACGGCGGCGGCTGTGTAGGCGCCGATTCCCGGCAGGGCGCGCAGCCCCGCCTCGCTATCCGGAAAGACCCCGGCGTGATCGGCGGCGACGGCCCGGGCGCATCGCAGCAGATTGCGGGCGCGGGCGTAGTAGCCAAGACCGGCCCAGGCGCCCATCAGATCGCCATCCTCGACCGCGGCCAGATCGCCGACCGTCGGCCAGCGGCGGGTGAATTCAAGAAAATAGGGCGCGGCGTGGGGGACGGTGGTTTGCTGGAGCATCACCTCCGACAGCCAGACGCGGTAGGGGTCCGGCGTCCGGCCCTGGCGGCGGTCGGCCGGAGACACCCGCCAGGGCAGGTCGCGGGCGACGGCGTCGTACCAGTCCAGCAGGCGGCGGCGGAGATCGGCGGTGTTCACCGGTTCTGACCTAATCGCCTGCGGCGAAAAGGAAAGCGGGAACCGGCGGCAGGGCCGGAACGCTTTCTGCCTGCACAGGGACGAGTGTCGGGGGGGCGGTGTCGGATCACGCCTTCCCGGCGCGTCCTCGATCCAGACGATGACCGCGGTTGACGGCCCGCGAAAACTGCTGATTCAACGGCTCGACCAAACGAGGATCTTCCATGACCCGCTCCGCCCTGCTGGCCCTGCCCCTGATGGCCCTCTCGCTGGCCGCCTGTCAGCCGCAACAGAAGGCGGCGCCGGAGCCGCCGACCGCCGAGCCCGCGGCGGCCCAGCCGGAAAAGCCGGTGGTCGCCAAGGATCTCCCGGCCGGGACCTATACCCTCGACCCCGACCACACCACGGTCCTGTTCAAGGTCGACCATATCGGCCTGTCCAACTTCACCGCCCAGTTCCGCAAGATGGACGGCACGCTGCTGCTCGATCCCGCCGCGCCGGAGAAGGCCAGCCTGAGCGTCGAGATCGAGACCGCGTCCCTCGACACCAAGACCAATCCAGAGCTGGGCTTCGACAAGGAGATGACCGGCAAGAAATGGCTGGACGCCAAGACCTATCCGAAGATCACCTTCGTCTCCTCCAATGTGGTGATGACCGGCGACAACACCGCCCTGGTGACCGGCGACCTGACCCTGCACGGCGTCACCCATCGCCAGACCCTGAATGTGACGTTCAATGGCGGCTATGGACCGGGCGCGGTCGATCCTAATGGGTCGCGCATCGGCTTTTCGGCGACAGGCAGTCTGAAGCGCTCTGATTTCGGCATCAGCAACGGCATTCCGGCCGAGGGCAGCCGACTGGGGGTCGGCGATGAGCTGAAGATCATCATCGAGACCGAGTTCACCCAGCCCCTGCCAAAGCCGGCGGCGGGCTGACCGCGGTCCGCTTTCCGGCGGAGCGCAAGCGTTCTATTGTCGCTCATGGCCAAACGCCCCCTTCCCACCGCCGAGGAAGCCGCCGCGATCCTGGGGCGGCATCGCACCCGGCCGATGCGCCGTCCGCCGCCGCCGGCGGGACGCTCGCTGGCGCCCCTGATCAAGCAGCTGGACGAACGGTTCGGCAAGGGTTCCGCCGGCCTGGCGGCGCGCTGGCGGGAGATCGTCGGCGAGACCCTGGCGCGGCACACCGAACCGGTCAGGGTGGTCAAGGGGCGGGCCGGGTCGGCCTCGATCCTGGAAATCCGGGTGGCGGGACCGGCGGCGGCCATCGTGCAACATCAGGCGCCGGACATTCTCTCGCGCGTGGCCATGATGCTGGGCGACCCCTCTCTGGAAAAGCTGCGCATCGTCCAGGGCCCGGTCAGGGCCGCTGGCCCCGCCAGGGCGCAGGCTCGCGCCCGTCGCAAGGGCCCGCTGGACGCCGCCGCCGAGGCCGAGCTTGCCAAGGGGCTTGAAGCGGCCGAGGACGGACCGATGAAGGCCGCATTGTTGCGTCTGGGACGCGAAGTCCTGAGGGACCGTTGACTCTTGGGGCCCGGCGCCGCATCGCGCCATCCAATTGCCGCCTTCATGCTGTGATGGGAATCGCCTTCTACTGATCCATCAAGCTATTCGGGGAGCCTGGAAACCATGGGCCTGTTCAATCGCCGCGCCGCCATTGGCGCCATCGCCATTATCGCCACCCTCGCGCTGGCCGCATGCAACACCAAGAGCAGCGGCGGCGCCGTCGACGGCGACATGTCGCTGGGCGACCCCAACGCCAAGGTCAAGGTGGTCGAATACGGCTCGCTCAGCTGCGTCCACTGCGCCAACTGGAACCGCGACGTCTTCCCCGATTTCAAGAAAAAGTACATCGACACCGGCAAGGTCTACTACACCTTCCGCCCGTTCCAGCTGGGTCCGCAGGACACCTACACCTCGGCCGGCGACCTGCTGGGCCGCTGCATGGGCAAGGACAAGTACCTGACCGTGATGGACGCCCTGTTCCACAGCCAGGTCGAGGCCCTGCAGGGCAGCACCCGTGAAGTGATCATGCGCGTCGGACGTTCCGGCGGGATGTCCGAGGAACAGGTCACCGCCTGCCTGACCGACGAGAAGGCCATCGTCGCCCAGGCTGACCGGATGACCAGCGGCCGGGCCAAGGAGGTCAAGGCGACGCCGACCTTCTTCATCGGCGACAACAAGACGGTCGAGAGCGAAATGCCCCTGGCCGAATTCGACAAGATCTACGCCGAACAGGCCAAGTAAGCGGGGTCGCGGACAACACCGTGCAGTTCCAGAAGCTTCGTCTGGCGGGCTTCAAGTCCTTCGTCGAGCCGACCGAGTTTCGGATCGAGCCCGGACTCACGGGCGTCGTCGGGCCGAACGGCTGCGGCAAGTCGAACCTTCTGGAAGCCCTGCGCTGGGTGATGGGCGCCAATTCCGCCAAGGCCATGCGGGCCGGCGGCATGGACGACGTGATCTTCAACGGGGCCGGCCTGCGGCCCCAGCGAAGCCACGCCGAGGTCTCGCTGACCATCGACAACAGCGACCTGACCGCGCCTGACCAGTTCAACCAGCACCCGGTCATCGAGGTGGTGCGCCGCATCGACCGGGGCGAGGGCTCGACCTACCGCATCAACGGCCGCGAGGTGCGGGCGCGGGACGTGCAGCTATTGTTCGCCGACGCCTCGACCGGGGCCAACAGCCCGGCCTTGGTGCGTCAGGGCCAGATCAGCGAACTGATCGCCGCCAAGCCGCAGAACCGCCGCCGCATCCTGGAAGAGGCCGGCGGCGTTTCGGGGCTGCACACCCGGCGGCATGAGGCGGAGCTGCGGTTGAAGGCGGCGGAGACCAACCTCAACCGGCTTGAGGACATCATCCGGGAGCTGGACTCCAACCTCGGGCGGCTGAAGCGCGAGGCGCGGGCGGCGGAGAAGTACAAGCGGCTGTCGGCGGAGATCCGGGCGCTGCAGAGCGCGGTGCTGTTCAGCCGCTGGAGCGAGGCGCGCGACACCCTGCAGCGGGTCGAGGCCGAGGCCCAGACCGCCGGGGCGCTGGTCGAGACCACGGCGCGAGAGGCGGCGGCCGCCAACACCGCCGCGATCGCCGCCGAGGAGGCGATCAGGCCGCTGCGCGAGGAGGAGACGGTCAGCGCCGCCATCCTCAACCGTCTGGCCATCGAGAAGGATCGCATCGAGCGCGAGGCCGAAGCGGCGGAGTCCGAGGTCGCGCGGCTGACCGCCGAGATCGCCCGTATCGACGCCGACGCCGCCCGCGAGGCGCATATCGTCGAGGACGCCGCCTCGGCCCTGGAGCGGCTGGCCGAGGACATCGCGCAGGTCGAGGCCCAGATCGCCGCCGCCCCGTCGCGGATGCCGGAACTCGAGGCCGCCGCGAAGGCCGCCGAGGAGGCGCGGGCCAGGGCCGACGGCGAGGTCGAACGGCTGGCCGCCAGCGTCGCCGCCGATGAGGCCCGCCGCCGGGCCGCCGAGGCGCGGCTGGAAGACGCCCGCTCGCGCCTGAACCGCACGGTGCGGGCGCTGGACCAGGCCAAGTCCGAACGGGCCGCGATCGGCCCCGCCAACGATCCCGAAGCCGAAGCCGCGCGCGCAAGGATGACCGCCGCCGAGGCCGACCTGGCCGCCGCCCGCGCCGCCGTCGACGCGGCCGAAACCGCCCGGGGCGACGCCGCCCGGGCCGAACAGGCGGCGCGCGACGAGATGCGCAAGCTGGAAGACCAGCTGGGACGGTTGAAGACCGAGGCCCGGGGCCTGGCGCAGCTGTCAGCCCCGTCGGCCAAGAACCCCTACCCGCCGGCGCTGGATGCGGTGAAGCCGCAACGCGGTTATGAGGCGGCCCTGGCCGCGGCGCTTGGCGATGACCTTGAAGCGGCGCTCGACGCCCGGGCGGTGGCCCACTGGGCCGGGCGGGTGATGGCCGAGCCGGCATGGCCGGCCGGCGCCGAGCCGCTGGCCCCGCTGGTCAAGGCGCCCGACCAGCTGGCCGCGCGCCTGGCCTTCACCGCCCTGGTGGAGCGGGCCGACGGGCCGAAGCTGCAGGCGATGCTGGAGCCGGGTTGCCGGCTGGTGTCGCGCGAGGGCGACCTGTGGCGCTGGGACGGATTTGTCGCCCGGGCCGAAGCGCCGCGCGCGGCCGCGATCCGGCTGGAGCAACGCACCCGCCTGGCGGAAGCCGAGGCAGAGATCGAACGGCTGAGCCCGATGGCCGAAGCCGCGGTCGCCCAGGCCCGCGAGGGTCAGGCCGCCTTCAAGGCCGCCGAGGCGCATCTGGCCTCGGTGCGGGCCGCGCCGCGCGAGATCGAGCGCGCCCTGGCCGCGGCGCGCGACACCGTCGAGCGTCTGGACCGGGAGGCCGCCCGCCGCGACGCCCGCGCCCAGTCGCTGGACGAGACCATCGCCCGGTTCGAGGCCGAGCGGGTCGAAGCCCAGGCGGGGTTCGAGATCGCCGAGGCCGGAGTCGAGGGCGGCGAGGAGGGCGACAGCCTGTCGCCGATGCTGGACGAGGCCCGCCGCGGGGCGGTGGCCGCCCGGGAAGCCGCCGCCGTGGCGCGGTCGACGATGGACGCCGAACGCCGCGAGCGCGATGGCCGGGCTCGGCGGCTGGAGGATCTGACCCGCGACCGCGACGACTGGACCCGCCGTTCCGCCGCCGCCGCCAAACGTATCGAGGCCCTGGAGCAGGACCGCGCCAGGGCTCACGCGGCCATCGCCGAGGCCCGCGACGCGCCGCACCAGATCGAGGCCCGCCGCGCCAATCTGATGGACGAGTTTTCCATCGCCGAGGCCCGCCGCGCCAAGTCGAGCGACGCCCTGGCCCAGGCCGAGACGACCCGCGCGGCCAGCGACCGGGCGCTGCGCGCCGCCGAGGCCGCCGCCGCCGACGCCCGCGAAGCCCGGGCCACCCTGACGGCGCGGCTGGACGCGGCGCGGGAGCGGTTCGGCGAGATCGCCGGAAACATCCGCGAGGCGGCCAAGATGGAGCCCGAGGAACTGGGTCGCCGCATCGCCGAGGAAGCCGTCGCCGTGCCCAAGGACGCGGAGGGCATCGAGGCGCATCTGTTTTCGCTGGAGCGCGAGCGGGAGGCCATCGGGGCAGTCAATCTGCGGGCCGAGGAAGAGGCGGTCGAACAGACCGCCCGGGTTCAGGCCATGAAGACCGAGCGGGCCGACCTGACCGGCGCCATCGCCAAGCTGCGGGCCGGGATCGAGGAGCTGAACGCCGAGGGCCGCACCCGGCTGCTGGCGGCCTTCGAGGTGATCAATGGCCACTTCCAGACCCTGTTCCAGGCCCTGTTCGGCGGCGGCGAGGCTGAACTGCGCCTGATCGAGAGCGACGATCCGCTGGAGGCCGGCCTCGAGATCTACGCCTGCCCGCCCGGCAAGCGGCTGTCGACCATGAGCCTGATGAGCGGCGGCGAGCAGGCCCTGACCGCCAGCGCCCTGATCTTCGGCGTCTTCCTGGCCAATCCGGCGCCGATCTGCGTGCTCGACGAGGTCGACGCTCCGCTGGATGACGCCAATGTCGACCGCTACTGCAACATGCTCAACGAGATGCGCAACCGCACCCAGACCCGCTTCATCGCCATCACCCACAATGCGGTGACCATGAGCCGGATGGACCGCCTGTTCGGGGTGACCATGCCCGAGCGCGGCATTTCCCAACTGGTCAGCGTCGATCTGATGCAGGCCGAGGCGCTGGTCGCGGCGGAATAGCCGGCGGCTCGCCGCGACGGGGGACGGCATGGACGGCGACACCAGCGAGGTTCTGATCCGGCCGGCCGCGAGCCAGGCCGACTACGACGCGTTCGGCCGGGTCTGCCGGCAATATGTCGACTGGTGCCGGGCGCGCTATGCCGACATGGGCTGGTTCGTCGAGGAGGCCTTCGGGCACCAGTCACTGGACGCCGAACTGGCGGTCCTGAGCGAAAAGTACGGTCCTCCCAACGGCCTGACCCTGATTGCCCTCAGGGGCGGACAGGTGGTCGCCAGCGGCGCCTGGCGGCGGACCTCGGATGGCGTCTGCGAACTGAAGCGGCTCTATGTCACCGACGCCGCGCGGGGCCTGGGCCTTGGCCGGCGACTGTCGCAGGCCCTGATCGCTACGGCCCGCGACGCCGGTTTCCGGACCATGCAGCTGGACACCGCCCGCCGGCTGATCGAGGCCATCGCCATGTATCGGTCGATGGGTTTTGCGGAGATTGCGCCCTATCACGCCTATCCCGAGCACCTGATGCCGGAGCTGGTGTTCATGGAGACGTCGCTGCGAGAAGCGTGACGGGCGGGTGGTCAGGCCACGTCCCGGCGCCAGGCCACGACGCCTTCGGTGCGGGCCCTGACCCGTGGCGAGGCCAGGCAACTCTCCAGCCCCTCGTACCCCGGCGACCCCGGCCAGGGCGCCACCCTGATCGGCGGACTGTGGTTGGCCGGACAGAGGAGCATGACCTCATCGGGGCCGATGGCGGTCAGGTCCAGCATCGCCGAAGACCGGGTCATGGCGACGACCGGCCGGTCGGCGCGCGCCCGGCGCCTCAGCCAGGCCGCAAGGGCCTCCTGGCTGGCCGTGTCGAGCCCCTGTTCGATCAGATCGATGACCAGCGCCTTTGGGCCCTCGGCTTCCAGATGGCCCACCAGGGTGGTCAGGGCGTCAGATGCAACCGCCCCCTCTCCCGTCAGCCAGGCGAGGGCGTGGTCGACGCGGGCGCCGAGGGCCGGGTCGGCGGCCAGATCGAGATCGGCGAGACCGCGGTCCAGCCCCAGGAAGACGGCGCCGGGCAGCGCCTCGGCGATCGCCATGGCCAGACGGGTCTTGCCGCTGCCCAGCGGGCCGGTCAGCCAGGTCAGGGGGGCGAGACGGGCATACTCGAACCGCTCGCCGCCCCAGGGCCAGGGCAGGTCGAATTCCACGCTGACAGAGCCCAGCGGCGCCGCGAGCCCGGCCAGATCAGCAGGCGCCGGCGCCTCTCCCCGGGACAGGCGCTCGCGCAGGGCGCGCACCCGCTCGACGGCCTGGCCGAGGTCCCGAAGCTGGCCCTGCAACCGGCCCTGATGCGCGGCCAGAACGGGCTCAAGGTCCGCCGGGTCGCCGCGCAGCACCTGGCCGGTCTGGGCCAGGCTGAGGCCCAGGCTCCGAAGGGCGACGATCTCCGCCGCCAGGGCCATCTGGTCCGGCCCGTAGACTCGCCACCCGGCCTCGGTGCGGAGCGGGGTGATCAAGCCGCGCTGTTCGTAGAGCCGCAGGGCCTTGGCCGAGACCCCGAGGCGGGAGGCGGCCTCGGAGGGGCTGAGATATCGCTGGACCGGAGACATGATTCACCTCGCTGTTGGCAGACAGGCCCTGTCATGAGAGCGCCCCCAGGGGCCGGGTCAAGCGTTTGCCGGGCCGGGACGATAACGGCTTGCCGTCGCGGGATGCGGTCGGCTTAATGGCGTCATCCCCCGACTGGAGTCCCCGCATGAAACGCCTTGCCCTCGCCGGCCTCGCCCTCGCCCTGACCGCCGGTTCCGCCCTGGCGCTGGACGCCGCCTCGCAGATCAAGGCGCGGCAGGACGGCATGAAGGGGATCGGCGGGGCGACCAAGGGGATCTACGACACCCTCAGCGGCGACAAGGATCCGGCCAAGCTGAAAGCCTATGCCGCCCGCATCAACAGCCTGGCGCCGCAGGTTCCGGGCTGGTTCCCGGCCGGCACCGGCCCGGAGGCGGGGGTCAAGACCGACGCCAGGGCCGCGATCTGGAGCGACAAGGCCGACTTCAACGCCAAGGCCCAGGCGCTGGCGACCCAGGCCGCCAAGCTGAACACCGCCGCCCAGTCCGGCGACGCCGACGCCGTGAAGACCGAGTTCATGGCTCTGCGGGGAACCTGCAAGAGCTGCCACGACAAGTACAAGGACGACTGATCCGTCCATGCCGACCATGATCTGGGACCTGCCGACGCGGCTGTTTCACTGGCTGCTGGCGGCCTTGGTGGCGTTTTCCTGGTGGTCGCACCACGATCACCTCGACTGGCACCGGATCAGCGGCTTCACCATCGCGGGTTTGCTGGTGTTCCGCCTGTGGTGGGGCGTCGCCGGCAGTTCGACCGCCCGGTTCTCCGGGTTCATCAAGAGCCCGGGCGCCATTCTCGCCTATCTGAAGGGCGAGGCGCCGGGCGCGCCCGGGCACAATCCGCTCGGGGGTCTGAGCGTGGCGGCCATGCTTCTGGCGCTGGTGGGCCAGGTGATCCTGGGGCTATTTTCGGTCGATGAGGACGGCTTTGAATCCGGGCCGCTGGCCAAGTACGTCAGCTTCGACGCCGGCCGGGCGGCGGCGGGGGCGCATGAGATCGTCTTCAACATCCTGCTGGGCCTGATCGTGCTCCACCTGCTGGCCATCGGCTGGTATGCGGTGCGGAAGCGGAACCTGATCGGGCCGATGATCACCGGCCGGGGCTTGATCGCCGAGGGCGCGGCGGCGCCGATGATGGCCCCGGTCTGGCGGCTGCTGGTCGGCCTGGCGCTGGGCGGGGCGACGTTCGGGGTGCTGTTCTGGCTGGAGAAGACCGGCTCGGCATTCTGACCAGGCCGTCTCGGGGTTGCGGGCTGGACGCACCCCCGCCCCTTCAGTCATGCTGATCACAACAAAAATCGGCACGGTGGGAGGCGCTTCATGAAAATCCAGATCACGACCCTGATGGGGGCAATGCTGCTGGCCGCCTCGGGCGCCGCCATGGCCCAGACCCCGCCCGCCGCTCCGACGGCGAACGACTATTCCAAGCCCGAGACCTGGCTGTGCCTGCCGGGACGCGCGGGCGACGCCTGTTCGGCCGACCAGACCGCCACCATCGTCGCCGCCGACGGGACCCTGACGGTGCAGCCGTTCGCAAAGGCGGCCGATCCCGGGATCGACTGCTTCTACGTCTATCCGACTGTCTCCAACGACAAGACGCCCAACAGCGACATGGTGGCCAACCGCGAGGAAGAGTCGGTGATCGCGGTGCAGTTCGCGCGGTTCGCCAGCGTCTGCCGCCCCTTCGCGCCGCTGTATCGCCAGGTGACCCTGACTGCCCTGCGCCAGTACATGACCGGCCAGAACCCGGGCGCGGACCGCGAGCTGGCCTATGGCGACGTCAAGGCGGCCTGGGACTGGTATCTGAAGAACGAGAACCACGGGCGCGGCGTGGTGCTGATCGGCCACTCCCAGGGCTCTGGCGTCATCCAGGAACTGGTCAAGCGCGAGATCGACGGCAAGCCGGTGCAGAAGCTGATCGTCGGGGTGATGCCGATCGGCTCCAACGTTCCGGTCGATGAGAAGGGCATGTTCGGAACCATCCCCAGCTGTTCGAAGCTGGGGCAGACCGGTTGCCTGGTCTCCTATGTCAGCTTCCGCGACACCGCGCCGCCGCCGCAGACCAGCCGCTTCGGCAAGGTGTCGGAGGCCGGGATGCATGCCGCCTGTGTGAACCCGGCGGCGCTGGGCGGCGGCAAGGGAACGCCGACCCCCTATCTGTGGAGCGGCGGCGCGGCGCAGTCGGCGGCGGCGCCCAAGCCGTGGGTCGAGGGCAAGACGGTCGAGACGCCGTTCGTGACCACGCCGGGCCTGCTGACCACGCAATGCGTGCGCGACGGCGACTACAGCTATCTGGCGGTGAAGACCAACGCCGACCCGTCCGACCCGCGCACCGACGAAATCATCGGCGACGTGATGATCATGGGCAAGCCCGACCCCAACTGGGGCCTGCACCTGATCGACATGAACCATTCGATGGGGGATCTGGTGGCCGTGGTGAAGGCGCAGGGCGAGGCTTGGGGGAAGAAGTAAGCCTTCTCCCGTTCGCCGGGAGAAGGTGGACGCGCAGCGGCCGGATGAGGGCAGAGCCGAAGGTGAGGGATGGAAAGCGGCTCCCCTTTTCTGGCCGGCGCCGCCCTCATCCGACCCCACTCCGTGGGGCCACCTTCTCCCGGCAAGCGGGAGAAGGACTCGGTGTCAGGCCAGGATGTCCAGGAGATCGCCCATCATCGCATCGGCGGCGCGGATGACGGCGAGGTTGGCCTTGAAGTCGGTCTTGGCGGTGATCTGTTCAACCGCTTCCCGGCCCAGATCGACGTCGCTGTCGGCGCCCCAGCGTGCCGTGCGCTGGGCGCTGGCGTCGAGGCGTTGACTGGCGGCCATCAGGCCGGCGGCGGCGGTGTTGAGAACCTGCATGATCGCGGCTTTAGGCCCGGCGCGGTTAAGCCTCCGCCAGCAAACAGGGTAAATCTCCGCCACGGCCTTTTCGCCGCCGCCGACCGGTGATTTAACCGGTCCCATGTCCGGCAAGCCCGAAAGCCCCACCGAACCCTTCAAGCGCGCCCTGGCTCACGCCGCGCGCTCCCTGGCGGAAATGCCGGATCTGGAGATCGTCTTCTCCGGCGACGGGCCGCAGCTGTCGGGCAACCGCGCCGTTCTGCCCCACCCGCCCCGCGACCTGAGCCTGGCGGAGGCCTCGCGCATTCGCGGGCTGGCCGACCAGATGGCCCTGCGGCTGGCGCACCACGACGCCGCGGCTCACGCCCGGGCCCGGCCGATCTCGCCCCAGGGCCAGGCGGTGTTCGAGGCGGTGGAACAGGCGCGGATCGAGGCGATCGGCTCCAACGCGCTTGGCGGGGTGCGGCAGAACCTCAATGCGGTCATGGCCCAATCCATCGAGCGCCGCGGGCTGAACCGCATCCAGGACCGGGCCAATGCGCCGCTGGCCGACATCGTCGGGATGATGGTGCGCGAGCGGCTGACCGGACAGGCGCCGCCGGAAGCGGTGCGGCCGCTGGTCGACATGTTCCGGGCCGAGATCGAGGTCAAGGCCGGGGCCGATCTCGACCGGCTGACCCAGGCGATTGATGACCAGCCCGCCTTCGCCCGCGTCGCCCGCGCCATCCTGCGCGACCTCGACATGGGCGACGAGGGCGAGGACGCCAGCGACGGCCAGGAGGACGACCAGGGTCCGGAAGAGCAGCAGCCGTCCGACGACGAGAGCGGCGATGGCGAGGGCGAGTCTCCCGAAGGCAGCTCGATGCAGGAGACCGAGGCCTCCGAGGACGAATCCCAGGAGGGCGAGGAACAGGCCGTCGAGACCGAGGACGACGAGGACGCCGAGCTTTCCGACGAATCGCCGGAGATGGGCGACGGCGCCAAGCCGGCCCGGCCCGATCCCAAGGACAGCGGCCGGCCCGAACCGGCCTACAAGATCTTCACCACCGCCCACGACGAGATCGAGCCGGCCGAGGATCTGTGCGACGCCGAGGAGCTGACGCGGCTGCGAGCCTATCTCGACCAGCAGCTGGCCAGCCTTTCGAGCGTGGTCTCGCGTCTGGCCAACAAGCTGCAGCGGCGGCTGCTGGCGCAGCAGAACCGCAGCTGGCAGTTCGATCTGGAAGAGGGGATGCTGGACGTCGCCCGCCTGCCCCGGATCATCATCGACCCGACCGCGCCGCTGAGCTTCAAGCAGGAGAGCGACACCGACTTCCGCGACACTGTCGTCACCCTGCTGATCGACAACTCGGGCTCGATGCGCGGGCGGCCGATCATGGTCGCCGCCGTCTGCGCCGACATCCTGGCGCGGACCCTGGAGCGCTGTGCGGTAAAGGTCGAGATTCTCGGTTTCACCACCCGGGCCTGGAAGGGCGGGATCAGCCGGGACGACTGGATCAAGGCGGGCAAGCCTCCCTCCCCCGGCCGCCTGAACGACCTGCGCCACATCATCTACAAGTCCGCCGACAGCCCCTGGCGGCGGGCCCGCAAGAACCTCGGGTTGATGATGCGCGAAGGCCTGCTGAAGGAAAACATCGATGGCGAGGCCCTGATGTGGGCCCACCAGCGGATGATGGGCCGGCCCGAGCAGCGGCGCATCCTGATGGTCATCAGCGACGGGGCGCCGGTCGACGATTCGACCCTGTCGGTGAACAGCGGCCACTACCTGGAGCGGCACCTGCGGCAGGTGATCACCGAGATCGAGACCAAGAGCCCGGTCGAGCTGCTGGCCATCGGCATCGGTCACGATGTCACCCGCTACTATCGCCGGGCGGTGACCATCGTCGATGTGGAACAGCTGGGCGGAGTGCTGGTCGAACAGCTGGCCGAATTGTTCGAGGAAGAGCCCAAGAAGGTGGCCAGAAGCCGGGGCCTGCTGAGCGCCCTGCCAGTGACGCAGCCGCCGCCGCCCAGGGCCGCGACCCTGCAGGGGGTCGTGGAGGCCCTGACGTGAGCCGGGGCCGCGCGCTCGCCCGCGTCATGGCTGGCGGAAACGCGGTCCTGGCCGGACTGCTGGCCGCCGGCCTGCTCCTGGCCGGTTGCGCCGGTCCCGCGCCGGTGCTGCCGCCCGAGCCGCAGCCGGCCGGACCCGGCGTTCAGCTGGTCACGACGCCGGTCCCGCTGGACGAGAGCGATCCCGCCCGCGTCAGCGTCGATGGCTTTACCTACGCCGGCGGGCTGGCGATCAGCGACCCCATCACCAACCGTGTGCATGGCCTGTCGGACATCCGCGTCACCGAGGACGGCCGGCTGCTGGCCATCAGCGACCTGGGCGACCGGTTCGAGGGGACGCTGCAGTTCGACGCCAACCACCGGCTGACGGGCCTGACCGACGGCAAGGTCTGGCCCCTGACGCGGCCGGACGGCCAGCCGGTGCAGGGCAAGCGGGAGGGCGACGCCGAGGGGCTGGCGGTGCTGGCCAGCGGCGACCGGCTGGTGAGCTTCGAGCGCGACCATCGCATCTGGCTGTATCCGGCCGATGGCGGGCCGCCGCGCGTGGCGCCCAAGCCCGACAATCTGTTCTCCGAAAACGAGGGCATGGAGGCCCTCACCGAATATCCTTCCGCCGGACCGGACGCCTATGTGGTCGGCTCCGAGGAGGGCGAGTCCTGGCTGTGTCATCTGGCGAGCGGCTGCGCGCGATTCGTCAATTTCAACGGCCCCGACCTGGAGTTCGGCCTGACCGCCTTCGCCGCCTTTCCCGACGGTTCTCTGGTGGTCGTCCACCGCGCCTTTGACCCGATCCGGGGCGCGCGGATCCTGGTCTCCATCTATGCGGCCGCCGGCCTGAAGGCCAAGGCCCCTCAGCCGATCGCGCGCATGACCCTGCAGGGCTCGCTGACCCGCGACAACATCGAGGGGGTCGCCCTGCTGACCTCGCCCACCGGCGGGACGCGGCTGCTGCTGATGTCCGACGACAACGCCAGCCCCAGCCAGCGCACCCTGCTCATGGCTTTTGACTGGACGCCGCGGCGGTGACCGCCGCCTGCGTCGCCGACTACCGCGAGCTGGCGCGGCGGCGACTGCCCCGGGTAATGTTCGACTACATCGACGGCGGCTCCTATGCCGAGGTCACCCTGCGGCGCAACGTCGAGGATCTCGAGGCCATCGCCCTGCGCCAGCGGGTGCTGCGTGATGTCTCGAACATCAGCCTCGAGACCGAGCTGTTCGGTCAGGCCATGGCCATGCCGGTGATTCTGGCCCCGATCGGCATGGCCGGGATGTACGCCCGGCGCGGCGAGGTCCAGGCGATGCGGGCGGCCAAGGCGGCGGGCCTGCCGATGTGCCTGTCCTCGGTCTCCGTCTGCGATCTGGAGGAGGTGACGCGCGACGGCGGCCAGGCCCCCTGGTTCCAGCTCTACATGATCAGGGACCGGGGCTTCATGGCCGACCTGCTGGCCCGGGCGGCGGACCTGGGGGCGCCGGCGCTGGTGTTCACGGTCGATCTGCCGGTGCCGGGAGCGCGCTACCGCGACTATCGCTCGGGCCTGTTCGGCGCGAACGGTCCGCTGACGGGCCTGAAGCGGGCGCTTGACGGGCTCAGCCATCCGCAATGGATGCTCGACGTCTATTTCAATGGCCGGCCCCACAGCTTCGGCAACATCGCCGCGGCGATTCCCGAGGCCCGGGGGATCATGGAGTTCTGGCCCTGGGTCACGCGCAACTTCGATCCGACGGTGTCCTGGGCCGATCTCGACTGGGTGAGAGCCCACTGGAAGGGACCGATCATCCTCAAGGGAATCCTGGACGCCGAGGACGCCCGGGAGGCCGCGCGGCGGGGCGTGGACGGGATTGTCGTGTCGAACCACGGGGGCCGGCAGCTGGACGGGGTGATGAGCGGGGCGCGGGCCCTGCCGCCCATCGTCGAGGCTGTCGGCGACGACCTGACCGTACTGATGGACGGCGGGGTGCGGTCGGGACTGGATGTGGTCAAGGCCCTGGCCATGGGCGCCAAGGGGGTGATGATCGGCAGGGCCTGGGCCTGGGCGCTCGGTGCGCGCGGCGAGGCCGGGGTCGCCCATGTGCTGGGCGTGATCCGTCAGGAGATGATGATGGCCATGGCCCTGACCGGCTGCACCGACGTCCGAAGCGCCGGCCGGGACCTGCTGGCCGTCTGAGGGCGACGCCGCAAGCCTTTGAGGAAACGCAGAACGGCCCGCGAGTCGCCTCGCGGGCCGTCGTCTGTCGCCTGGTCAGCCGTGGCTCAGGCCGCGGCGGTCTCGGCAAGCTTGGCCTTCAGCTGGCGCTTGATCTTCAGCGCGCGCGGCGAAAGCTGCTCATCCTTGGCCTTGGCCAGGAACACGTCCAGGCCGCCGCGGAAGTCGAGGGTGCGCAGGGCCGAGTTGGTGATCCGCAGCTTGAAGCTCTGGCCGAGGGCCTCGGACACGAGGGTGGCGGGAACCAGAGCCGGCAGGAACCGACGCTTGGTCTTGGTGTTGGAGTGGCTCACGTTGTTGCCGACCATGGGTCCGACACCAGTGAGTTCGCAGCGGCGCGACATTGTTAGCGACCTTCGAAATAGAAACTGGAGCGCGCCCGGGGTGGCCCGCGCACGAGAGCGGGGTCTATAGGGGAAGGGGCCGCGATACGTCAACCCTTCGCGGCCCGCACCCCGGGACGCGAATGCGCTTCAGCCGCCATTCATGCGCGCTCACTATATAGGGTGCTTATGCAAGGACCCCTTCGGAGCCAGACGCCAGACATGATCCGCCCGGCCGCCATACTCGCCAGCCTGTTGCTGCTCGCCCTGCCGGCCATCGCCTCAAGCCAGGCGAACGACACCATTCTGCCCGGCTACTGGGAATATCGCAGCAAGGTCTCGCTGGGCGTCTCCAGCACCAGCGTCGAGAAGAAGTGCGTCGAGCCCAAGGACATCGAGAAGTTCTTCAGCGGCCCCAGCAACCGCCACTACAAATGCACCTATCCGCTCCGCAAGGTCGGCAACGGCAAGGCCGAGTTCAAGGGCACCTGCGTCGACAAGCGCGGTCGCACCGCCGAGGTGACGGCCTCGGGCTCCTACAGCCCCAAGCACTTCACCCTCGACGCCCGGATCAAGACCAGCATCATCGGCCTGCCGATCACCCCGACCGGCTCTATCGAGGCCACCTGGATCGGGCCGACCTGCCCGCCCAAGCCGGCGAAGAAGGCGAAGTAGCCCAAGGCGATTGCGGCGACCGACCGGGTCGCCGCCAAGGCCCGGCCCCTGCCCGTTGCTTCCCGGATCGCGGGACAGGACTTGTGGTTAATCCGCTTTAAGATACAATAGCTTGTGGTGAACAAAGATCGAATTGGCGGACGTCGCTGATTCGGTCATGATTCGTTTCGCGCCTGTTCGCTACGCCCGACAGTGGTCGTTAACCGGTTGGCGGAGAGCCCCCTTGCATAGTTTCCTGCGCCCCCTCGCGATCATCTGCGCCGCTGTCCTGGCCGGCTGCGCGGCCCAGGCCAGCGCGCCGGACTGCGATGATTTCCTGATGTTCGGCGGGCCGATCTTCGGCCAGGGCGAGAGCGTCAAGGGCGACGGAACAGTCGAGGTCGCCCCGGCCGAGGCGATCGTCGTGCGGGACGGCAAGGTGGTGTTCGCCGGCGACCTGGCCGAGGCCCGGAAACTGGGAGGCGGCCTGCCGCAGATCGACCTGAAGGGCGCGGCGGCCTATCCGGGGTTCGTCGACAGCCATGTGCATCTGACCGGGGTCGGCCTGCGGGAAATGACCCTCAATCTCGATCAGGTCGATTCGGTCGAGGCGCTGAAACAGGCAGTGAAAGCCTGGGATACGGCCCACCCTGGCGAGGAGCCGCTCGTCGGTCGCGGCTGGATCGAAACCCACTGGCCGGAAAGTCGCTTCCCGACGCGTGAGGATCTGGATGCGGTGGTCCCGGACCGGCCGGTCGTGCTCAGCCGGGCTGATGGCCATGCCGCCGTGCTCAACAGCGCGGCCCTGAAGCTGGCCGGGATTACCAGAGACACCGCGAACCCGCCCGGCGGCCGCATCGAACGCGGCGCCGATGGCGAGGCCACCGGTATGCTGATCGATGGGGCTCAGGACCTGATCTATCCCAAACTGCCGCCGCTGGACCCCGCCAAGCATCGCGAAGCGCTCGAACGGGCCGTCGCCCTGTACGCGAGCCGGGGCTGGACCGGCGCCGCCAACATGAGCACCAGCGCCGCTGACGTCGAGGTGCTGTTCGCCCTCGCCGCTGAGGGCAAACTGCCGATCACCGTGGACGTCTTCATGACGCCGGAGGATTCCGCCGAGGTGCTCAGGCGCGGGCCCTACAACGATCCGACGGGGCGGGTCAGGGTGCGCGGGATCAAGCTCTATATGGATGGCGCGCTCGGATCGCGCGGCGCATTGTTGCTGGCGCCCTACAGCGACCAACCGTCGGGCTCGGGCCTGCAGATCGCCGAGCGCGACAAGACGATCGCCATGCTGCAACAGGCCCTGAAGGTGCGGGCCGACGTCGCCTTTCACGCCATCGGCGACAAGGGCAACCGCCAGGTGCTCGACTGGTACCAGACCGTCCTGAAGGCGGACCCTGAAGCCGCCAGGGCGGTCCACTGGCGGATCGAGCATTCCCAGATCATCAATCCGGCCGACATTCCCCGCTTCGCCGCCCTGGGCGTGGTCGCCTCGATGCAGCCGTCCCACGCCATCGGCGACTTCTATTTCGCCCCTGCCCGTCTTGGCGAGGCGCGGCTGAACGGCGCCTATGCCTGGCGCAGCCTGACGGACTCCGGAGCCCTGGTGATTGGCGGCACCGACGCCCCGGTCGAGGTCGGCGATCCGAGGATCGAGTACTATGCGGCGGTCGCCCGCAAGGACCTGAAGGGACATTCGGCCCCCGACTGGCATCCCGAGGAAGCTCTGAGCCGGGTGCAGGCGCTGGACCTGTTCACCCTCAACCCCGCCCGGGCCGATCACCGTCTCGAAGGGTGGGGCCTGCTGAAGGTCGGAAGCCCGGCCAACATCACCGTGTTTTCGCGCGACATCCTCAGCGCGCCGGCCGCCGATATCCTGACCGCCAAGCCGGTGCTGACCGTGGTGGCCGGCAAGGTGGTGTTCGACGGGCGGTAGAGCGTCGCAAGACGCACGCCGCCCCTTGTCCGACTCGCCGGGCCGCCCCACCTTCGCGACATGAGTGACCGCTCGACCGGACAGGCGCCGGCCCGGCTTACGGCCGTTCTGGGGCCCACCAACACCGGCAAGACGCATCTGGCCGTCGAGCGGATGTGCGGCTACGCCAGCGGCATGTTCGGTCTGCCGCTGCGGCTGCTGGCCCGAGAAATCTATGATCGGGTCGTGGCGCTCAAGGGCCCGCGCGAGGTGGCCCTGATCACCGGCGAGGAGAAGATCGTTCCGCCGCGCGCCAACTATTTCATCTGCACGGTCGAGGCGATGCCCCTGGGCCGCGAGGTCGAGTTCCTGGCGGTCGACGAGATCCAGCTGTGCGCCGATCCCGAACGCGGACATGTCTTCACCCAGCGCCTGCTGCATGCCCGCGGCAAGTACGAGACCATGCTGCTGGGATCGGGGACCATGGCGCCCCTGATCCGCCGGCTGCTGCCAGGGGTGGAGATCATCAGCCGTGAGCGGTTCTCAAATCTGACCTACAGCGGGCCCAAGAAGTTGACACGCCTACCCCGGCGCAGCGCCGTGGTCGCCTTCAGCGCCGACCAGGTCTACGCCATCGCCGAACTGATCCGCCGCCAGCGCGGCGGCGCGGCCGTGGTGATGGGCAGTCTCAGCCCCCGCACCCGCAATGCCCAGGTCGCCCTCTATCAGTCGGGCGAGGTGGATTTCCTGGTCGCCACCGACGCCATCGGCATGGGGCTGAACATGGACGTCGACCATGTCGCCTTCGCCGGCCTGCGCAAGTTCGACGGGCGGCGGAGCCGCTGGCTGCATGGGTCGGAGATCGGCCAGATCGCCGGCCGCGCCGGACGCTATCGCCGTGACGGCACCTTCGGGTTGACCGGCGAAGCCGACGAGATGGATGAGGATCTGGTCGAGGCGGTGGAAACTCACCAGTTCGAGGCCGTCCCCACGGCCGAATGGCGAAACAGTCGGCTCGACTTTTCCAGCCTGCCGCTGCTGATCCGTTCGCTGGATCAGGCGCCGGTGCAGGACGGGCTGAAACTGTCCGCCGAAGCGCTCGACGAGAAGGCGCTGAAGCGTCTGGCCGAGGATCCCGACATCGCCGCGCGCTGTCGCGACGGCAAGGTGCTGGAGCGGCTGTGGGAGGTTTGCCAGACCCCCGACTTCCGCAAGATCGCCAGCGACGACCACCTCAACCTGCTGAGACGGCTGTTCAATGACCTGACCACAGGGCGGCGGCGGGTGCCGCAGGACTGGATGGCCGCCCAGTTCGACTCCCTGGACCGCACCGACGGCGAGATCGACGCCCTGGCCGGGCGGCTGGCGGCGGTGCGCACCCTGTCCTATGTCGCCAACCGTCCCAACTGGTTGCACGATCCGGGGCACTGGCAGGGAACCATGCGCGGGCTGGAGGACCGGCTGAGCGACACCCTGCACGCCAAGCTGATGGCCAGGTTTGTCGATCGCAGGACCAGCGCCCTGATGCGCCAGCTGGGCGACCGCGAGACCATGCTGGCCGGGGTGGCGGAAGACGGCACGGTGACGGTGGAAGGCCATTATGTCGGCAAGCTCGACGGCGTGGTGTTCGACCAGCCGAGGGCCATCACCTCCCTCGAGGAAAAGGCGTTACGCGGCGCGGCCCAGAAGGCGGTGGCGCCGGAAGTCGCCCGGCGGCTGGGCGCCCTCGCCGCCGAACCCGACGAGGCCTTCAGCCTGACCCCGGATGGCGCGGTGCTGTGGCGCGGCGCGGCGGCCGGCTATCTGGCCGCGGCCGGCAAGGTCCGGTTGCTGGGCGAGTTGGGTCCGGCCCCGGCGCGCGAGCGGGCGCAGCGCCGGTTGGAGGCCTGGCTGGCGGCCGAACGCGAACGACGCCTGGCGCCCCTGGCCGCGCTGGAAGGAGCGATGGCGCGGGGCGGCCTGCGCGGCCTGGCGCGCGGACTGGCCCATCGGCTGCTGGAAAATGGCGGCGTCCTGCCCCGCCGCGAGGTCGAGGCCGAGATGAAGGTGCTGAGCCAGGCCGAACGGCGGGCCCTGCGCAGCCTTGGCGTCAGGATCGGCGCCTTTTCCCTGCATCTGCCGGGCCTGCTCGATGACACCGCCATCGCCTTCGCCTCCGCCGTGAGCCAGCCGGGCGCCGGCCAGGCCGTCGGGCAGACGGCCGCCGGCAGGGTCAGCCGGCTGCAGCCGGGAGCGGTCGATATCCGCGGCCTGTCCGCGCGCGGCCTGATGGCGGTGGGCGGCCTGGCGGTTCCCGTTGATCAGCTGGAGCAGCTGGACGGTCTGCTGCGCGCTTCGAGCTGGCAGGGCCCGACCGTCACCGTCGAGGACTCCCTGTTCGAGACCCTCGGTTGGACGCCCAGGGAGGGCGCCGACATTCTTCGGGGTCTCAACTTCGCGCCGGCCAGTCGCGGCAAGCCGATGACCTGGCGGCGGCGTCGCCCGCCCAAGCCCGCCCGCGCCGAGAAGGCCTCGCCGCCGCCGGAAGCCTCGCCGTTCGCGGCGCTGGCCCGCCTGACCGTCGCCCCGATGACGGACAAGGCCCGCAGCGCCCGGCCGCGACGCCAACGCCGCCGGAGTGCGGCCAAGCCGTGAGCGAGACCGCCGCAGACACCTGTCGCGCCGACGTCTGGCTGTGGCGGGCCCGGTTCTTCAAGACCCGCTCCATGGCCGCGCGATTTGTCGAGGGCGGGCGGATCAGGATGACCCGGATCGGAGTGGAAACCCGCCTCGACAAGCCCAGCCGCGCGCTGCATCCCGGCGATCAGCTGGTGTTCGCCCTTGGCGGTCGACTGATCGCGGTGCGCGTTGAACAGGCCGGCGAGCGGCGCGGTTCGGCGGCCGAAGCGCGAGCTCTCTATTCACCCTTGGAGAATAACTGAGCGGCGACGACGCCTCGCCACATTGACAACCGGGCGAGGCCAACCGAAATACGCCAGCCCACGGAACCCTCACGTCGCGCGCCTCTCCTCGCGGCGGCGGCCTACAGAGCCCCTGATGACCTACATCGTTACCGACGCCTGCATCAAATGTAAGTTCATGGACTGTGTCGAAGTCTGTCCGGTGGACTGTTTCTACGAGGGCGAGAACTTCCTGGTCATCAGCCCGGACGAATGCATCGACTGCGGCGTCTGCGAGCCTGAATGCCCGGTCGACGCCATCAAGCCGGACACCGAGGACGATCCGGACGGCAAGTGGCTGAAGATCAATACCGACTATGCCAAGATCTGGCCGAACATCACCCTGAAGGGCGAGCCGCCGGCCGACGCCGAAGCCTTCGAGCGCGAGACCGGAAAGTTCGAAAAATACTTCAGCGAGAAACCCGGCAAGGGAAACTGAGGCTCCCGATCAAGCCTCGCGGCGACGCCATCACGGCCTTGCCGTCTGAGTGACACGCCCTTGTCGCAAACCTTTCAATCCGCTGAATTTTGTGTTATTACACCCTCGACGCGGCGGCATTTTCCGTTGCGCCTCGGTTCAAGAACAGCCGCTCCCGAACGGCGCGCCCGGACGAAGGCGAAGGGTGTCCTAGAAGACCTTTGAACAAGACCGATCAGCCCGCGCCTCTCTGGTGCATGGGGCTTTTCGCGTCGTTTTCATGGGCGCTTCGACGAGGCCGGCGGGATCGGCGCTCCGCGCAGGCGCGGAGGGTGCAGGAGAAGGACGAGACATGAGCAAGAGCGAGCTGGAATTTTCCGTGGGCGACCACGTTGTTTATCCCGCCCACGGCGTGGGCACCGTCCAGGCGGTCGAGACTCAGGAAGTCGCCGGCATGTCGCTTGAGGTCTATGTGATCACCTTCGACCACGAAAAGATGACCCTGCGGGTGCCGACCAAGAAGGCGGTCGGTTCGGGCCTGCGTTCGCTGGCCGCCGAGGGCGTGATGAGCAAGGCGCTGGTCACCCTGAAGGGCCGCGCGCGGGTGAAACGCACCATGTGGTCGCGTCGCGCCCAGGAATACGAAGCCAAGATCAACTCCGGAGACCTGGTGTCCATCGCCGAGGTCGTTCGCGACCTGCACCGCGCGGAAAACCAGCCGGAACAGTCCTACTCCGAACGCCAACTCTATGAGTCGGCCCTTGACCGCATGGCCCGCGAAGTCGCCGCCGTCGAACAGATCGACCGCGACGCCGCCGTCAGCCTGCTGACCAAGTCGCTGCAGAAGGCCGCCTGAAAGGCGCTCGACAGCACTGACTGAAAACTGGAGAACGCCCGGCCTCACCGCCGGGCGTTTTTCTTTGGGCCCGGCATTTTTTCCCGAACCACTGAACCACTTGCGCCGCGCCGCCGTAAAGCAGCCATGGCGCGAGAAGCAGCGACGGCCGAGACGGCGGAAAGGCGGTACATCCGCCAGGCGATGCGTGCGCCGATGCTGGAGGCCGACCACGAACATGACCTGGCCCGGCGCTGGCGCGAGGCGGCAGACGAGGCCGCGCTGCACGAACTGACCGGCGCCTACATGCGGCTGGTGATTTCGATGGCCAAGCGGTTCCGCGCCTATGGCCTGCCGATGGGCGACCTGATCCAGGAAGGCAGCGTCGGGCTGATGCAGGCCGCCGCGCGCTTCGAGCCCGACCGTGCGGTGCGCTTCTCGACCTACGCCGGCTGGTGGGTGCGGGCGGCGATGCAGGACTATGTGCTGCGCAACTGGTCGATCGTGCGCACAGGCACCACGGCGGCCGGCAAGAGCCTGTTCTTCAACCTTCGTCGCCTGCGCGCCCGGCTGGGGGACATGGAGGGACGGCTGACGCCCGAGGCCCGTGCGGCCATCGCCGTGGAACTGGGTGTCGACGAGGAGGATGTCGAGGCCATGGCCGGCCGCCTGGCCGCCGGGGATCGCTCGCTGAACGCGCCGGTGGCCGCCGGGGCAGAGGACGCCTATCAGGACTTCCTGCCCGACGAGGGCCCCGATCCGGAGGAGGCCGCCGCCGGCAATCTCGACGGCCAGGCGCGGGAATCGGCCGTTCGCGGCGCGATGGAGGTCCTCAATCCCCGGGAGCGGTTGATCATCGAGGCCAGGCGGCTGACCGATGAGCCGGCGACCCTGGAGGCGCTGGGCGAGCGATTGGGCGTGTCCAAAGAGCGGGTGCGGCAGGTCGAACAGGGCGCGCTGGAAAAACTGCGCAAGGCCCTGCTGCGGGCGCATGGCGACCTCGCCGAGGCCGGTCTGATCGGCTGAACCGCCCCGGGGTCAGGGGGCCTTGAGAATCTCCACGCCTTCGGGGTGATCAAGCCGCATATCGCCGCCGCGCCCGATCGGGCCGCGAACCCGGACAAGCTGTCCTTCCAGGGCGGCGGGCGAGCGGCCGGCGCTGTCGAAATCCTGAATGGACCGGGCCGGAATCCGCACGATGAAGCCGCGTCCAAGATCGAGCAGGCGCGCGTCGGCGCCGGCGCGAACCCGCAGCACCTGGCCCTCGACCAGGGCAAAGCCGGGTTTGGCCTTCACCGCCTCCGCCGGGATCATCACCCGGTAGTCCGGCAGGGACCATAGACCCCGGCCCTGGTTCCGGGCCTCGGCCTCGCGGTCGAGCATTATCGAGGCCAGCGCCCGGCTTTCCGGGAAGGTGCGGACCCTCGCGGCGCCTTCGCGCAGCATGCGCCCCTGGACCCAGCGCCGCCCCTTGGCCAGACGAAGCTGGGCGACCCGGCGGCCGAAGGGATCGGTCGCCGCGCCGGCGGCGAGCAGTTCGACCTGCTGGCCCAGGACCATTTCCGCCAGCCGCTCACGCGAAGCCTCGCCATAGGGGGCGTCAAGGCGAGGGGCGGTGATGCCCGCCAGCTTGACCGTGGCGCCATCGTCCGTGCGAACCATGTCGCCGGAGACGACCTCGACCACCTTTGCCTTGCCCTGGCTGGCCAGGCTGTCCAGCCGCGCCGCCTCGCCACAGCTCACGAGCCCGAGAACCGCGCAAATCAGCAGGGGAATATGAAGAAGCCGCATCAACCCTCGCGATGATCGCCCACCGCGATCGCGGCGCGGGGTCAAGGATAGATCAACCCTGGGCAGTCGCGAAGTCCGCCGACGACGGTCAGGCCGCGCGAATCTTCTGTTGCAGCAGTCTCTCCACGACCGGCAACACGGTCGACTCGCTCAGCGGCTTTTGCAGGGCCTCGCTGGCGCCCAGGCCCATGGCGATGCGCAACAGACCCTGCAGGCTCATGGCCCGGGTGCCCGCCGACATCACAGCCACCGGAAGATCAGGCCACCGGTCACGAATGGCGGTCAGGGTCTCGACCCCGTCCATATTGGGCATGATCATGTCGAGCAGCACCAGATCGACCGGCCCTGCCTCGAGCCGCGCCAGGCCGACCCGTCCATCTTCAGCGGTCTGGCAGTCGTAGCCGGCCGTCGTCAGGAGCTCACTGGCGATCTCGCGCAGCAAGGGATCGTCGTCGATGATCAGTATGCGTTGGGACATGATACGCGCAATCTGCTGCTCAGGGCGGCCAACCTGCACCGCCCGGGCTTAAGAAATTGATGAAGACAGTCCTTAACGGGCGCGGCTGCGACAACAGGCCGCCATAGCCCCTTGCGGCGGCGCGGGTCCCCGGCGTATCTGACCCCCGCGCGGCCCGGTAGCTCAGCCGGATAGAGCAGAGCTTTCCTAAAGCTAAGGTCGGGGGTTCGAGTCCCTCCCGGGCCGCCAGTTTTTCCAAGCGAGACAAGGGATTTAGCGACATCCGAACCCGGTTCGGCTGGGCGGAGAATGGGAACGGACAGGGAAAACAGGGAGGGTTCGGGACTGGAAGTCCCGGAATAGTCCCGAATAATGTTCTCGCCTTGTTCGCGCGCCGCTGCCACAACGGCCGCCCACCGCTCCAGAGGGTTACCCGTGCCTCCACCCGCCCCCGTCTTCCTGCCCCGCCCGGCCAACGACAACCCCACCCCTGCCCGGCAACGCCGGCGCACGGTTCAGACCCTGCCGATCGTCGGCCGCATCGTCGACGGTGGTGTCGTCGTGCCGCTGAAGGGCTGAGCATGCGGCAGACCTATGTTGGACTGGACCCGGCCGTCGCGGCGGCCAGGCTGGACGCCATGCAGGAAGAGGTCGAGGCGATGCGGGCCAAGGTTCGGCCCCTGAGTGAGCCCTGGATGGCCCTGGACGCGATCCGCGCGGCGGTGATCGCCGCCAGTCCCGCGCTAACCGGCCGGCCGAACGATCCAGCGCGGCTGCTCGGCGCCAGGACGCCGACGCCCTGAACACAAAAGCCCCCCGGCTGGAGCCGGGGGGCTGAAACCCGAGACTATGGCCTCAAGGGTCATGTCGCAATTTTCGACGGCTGTTGAGGGCTATCCCGGATCGGGAGGTCGCCAGCCGGCGCAGCGTCGCCTGGCCTCGCGGTCGGCCTTGAGGTCGGCCGTCTTCAGCTTCCGGCCGGCCAGCAGCAACTGCACCTGTTCGAACAGCCCCGGCGCCGACAGCAGCGCCTCGTCACTGTCGGGATAGGCCGGCAGTGGACCGGGGTCCGGCTCGCAATGAACAACGACGGGGACATCTGCGATCCGCACCTCGACCTTGGGCTCGGCCGCGCCGGTGGTGGCGCAGCTGCCGGCCGTCAACAGCGGCCAGAGCACGACGGCCGCGATGGCCAGCAGCAGGCGGGGGCGGTTCATTTGAGGCTCTCCTCGATCAGCGCCTGGGCGCTCTGACAGGCGTCCGGGCCAGCCCGTGCGGCCATGATGTCGGCGGCGGCCTTCTCGGCCGTCCTGCGCACGCTGGCGGCCCTCTGGGCGGCGGCGCGGGCCTCTGCGGCCAGCCGGTCGCCCTCCGCCTTCCAGGCGTCGATCTCGCCGTTCTGGCGGGTGATCGCGGCGGCCTGTGTCGCCTCGTTCTCCCGGCACTGGCCAAGGTCACGCACGGCGCTGGCCAGCAGCTTGGCGTCGCGCTTGGCCTCGACCTTCCACTTCGCCCCGGTGGCGGGGTTGATCTGGTCGGCCTTGGCGTGGTTCAGGCGGGCCGTCTGGAGCCCGCCGAAGGCCAGCAGGGCGGCGATGATCACCGCCACCCCGCCGGCGATGTAGGGCCCGGCCGAGCCGGCGAGGAGTTTGAGGAGCGCGCTCATCCGATGATCCCCTTCGCCTTGGCCGTTCGAGCCTTGCGGTCATCGAGCCCGTTCAGGCCGCCGTTGATCGCCCGCGTCACCGCCTCGATGTCGTCGACGTCCGCCTTGGCGTTGATCCCCCGGCTGTCCCAGTAGAGGCAGCCGCACAGCAGGCCGACCGACGGATAGGAGACGATCTCCGGGTGCTGCTCCAGGTCGATCCCCAGGTTGCGGCCGAACGCGCGAAAGTTGGCGCGGCCGGTCAGCTGGATCGGCCCCCTGCCCTTGTAGCGGCGACCGTCTCCGGGCTGGGTGTTGCCCAGGTCGGCGCGGCCCTCATAAGCCTCCCCACTGGCGATCTCCTCCATGTAGACGAAGCCGCCGCTCTCATGGGCGCATTGACCCATGAAGTGCGCCAGGCGCAGGGCGCTGTCGAGGATGCCGTAAGTCCGGAAATGGACGGCCGCGGCCAGCCCCAGCTCGCCGGCGATCGAGGGCTTGGCCCCCATCCGTGCGAACAGGGCCCGCATGGTGTCGGGGCCGATCTGGCCATCCGCCCTGACGGCGAGGTTGGTTTGCAGTCTCTTGGCGTCGATCATCCCTTGATCTCCGTTGTGGTGGTGATGGCGACGTCCGGCGGCCTGGCCGGGTCGGCGTCGGTGTCGATCTCGCCGCTGAAGCCGCCGGGGCCGGTGACCTTCAGCTTCTCCAGCCGGTTGCGCTGGAACCATTGGCCGCCCAGACCGACCAGAATGGCGAACAGGATGGCCAGCCCGCCGAGGAACTGGATACGCAGCGCCTGGGTGTCCGCCGCCCAGGCGCCATAGGCGAGGATGCAGATCAGCCAGATGCAGATCAGGGTCGCGACCGGCGTGAACAGCAGGGCCAGCACATCCCGCGCGGCGCTGGCCCAGGCGCTGACGGTCGCGGGGCCGCCCCGGGGGCGCATCAGTCGTGCTCCCCGGCGAGTGATGCCTTGAAGTTGGCCGTCCCCAGGTTCGCCAGCTGGCGATTGATGCCCTGCAGGTGGCGATCCATCGCCTCGAGGTTCTTGTTCGCCACCTTCATCTGTTCATCCAGCCGGATGAACTTCTCGAACATTCCCGCCTCGTCGTCGGAGGTCTTCTCCAGGCTCTGGACCCGCTGCGACAGCCGCCCCATGAAGAAGGCGAAGCCGACGCCCTGCAGGCTGATGGTCACGAACAGGGCCGCGAGCGCGATCCAGGCGGTAAGCGGCATGGCGCCCTCCGGGTAATAGAAAGCTGGAAACAGGGTGGATGGTGGCCGACGTCAGTCCCGCTCGTCCCGCCATCTGTTGATGATCGTCTTGGCCGCCACCGCGTAGAGGGCGTCACCGGCCGTCGACAGGTGCACCCAGTCCGGCGACAGGAAGTTGGTGTGGTTGCCGGCGTCATTGACATCGAACAGCTCGGTGTTGCCGCTGTCGTGATGCCAGGCCCGCCCGGTGTTGGCGTCGGCGAAGGCCTTCTGGCCGGCCCTGAAGGCCAGGTTCGTCGCCTCAAGGGTAAAGCGGTCCGCGCAGGGCAGGCCATCGATGGTCAGCAGATCGACCCCCGTGGCCAGCACCGGTGACCACAGATTGTCGTCATATTCAGAGATCACCCGAGCCACGTCGCTGTTGCATTCGTCGGCATCGTTGGTCGGCCCGCCGACCATGACCGAGACCGGGCACCCCAGCTCGAGCGCGAAGTCGATCCCCGGCCGGATCTGATCCAGCTGGTCGATGAAGCCGTTACCGCCGGCCTCGGTATCGATGTTGAACAGGGCGTCCTTGTAGAGCCCCTTTCCGCCGACCGCCTTGTTCGAGAGGATCGCGTTGAGCCGCCCCGTCCCCATGTAGCCGTTGGCCGTCAGCACATAGTCCCAGTTGTCGGTGCCCCCGACGCCGTTGCTGTCAAAGATCAGGAACGTCACATCGATCGTCTGGCCCAGCGTCATCTGGGCGATCAGCGCCTGCTCCTGCAGCGCCCTGACCACCTGGGCCATCTCGCCGAGCGAGGCGCTGCCGCTCCGCTTCCTGGCCTTGGCCGCGATCCGCATCTTGTTGCTGGTGGCGCTCTGCGTTCGGTCAGCGGTGCCGTTGTAGCTACCCATCCGTTCGGCCAGCGACGACCAGGCGGTGAAGCTGGACGGAACCCGGTCGCCCAGCACCGCCCCGCCGACGCCATAGACCTGACGGTCCTCATCGTAGCTCTGCCACCAGCATTGCAGGCCAAGGCCAATGCCGTTGGCGCCATGGAGGGCGAAGCTGTAGGCGGGCTGGGGCGCGAACTGGCCCTCTCGCCCGGTGTTCTGGAACGACAGGCCGAAGGTCGAGTTGGTCGTCGGGGGCGACAGCTGGTTGTTGTAATCCTCGCTGGACAGCACGGCGTAGCTGCTGACGCCGGCCCCGCCGACGAACTCCGCCAGAACCACCTCGGCCTTGCCGTCGGCGCAGCTGACCGGCGTCGGCCAGGTCGGCGGAAAGTCGATCAGGCCCGGATCGGAAAGCCCGGCGTTGGTGAAGCAGCGGTCAGCATCAAGCACGATCCCGCCGATGGCCGCAGCGCCGCGGCTGACGTATCCGCCCCACTGCTGGCTGGCCAGCGGAACCAGGGCGCTGTCGGCGCGAACGATCCGGATCGACCCGTGCGCCAGGGTGGCGTAGTCGCCACTGGTGTCCGGCCAGATACCGACCTGCTTGGAATTGTCGGCGATGAAGGTATGGGTGAACTTGCTGGCCGCGTTGGTCGGGTCGGTGAAGGTTGTCGAGGCGGTGTCAGGAACCGCGCAGAGTTTGTAGTTGACCCCGGCCGTGCCGCTCTGGCCGAGGCGATAGTTCTTGGACCCCACCCCGCCAGTGGTCACCATCGTCGCCTCGATCGTGTAGGCGGCGCCGGCCTCCAGATCGTTGGTCTCGATGTTCATGATCCCCAGCACATGCGCCGTGCTGCTGTAGACGGCCGTCGCCGCCGTCAGTGCGCCGCAGGGGCCGTTCAAGGCATTGCGGGTGATGACCGGGCTGCCGACGCTCTCGTCCCGCAGGTCGCTCATGCAGTAGGTGCCGGCGAGTTGGCGATAGGCCCCCAGGTCGCGTTGGGGCGTGCGATAGGGGATATAGGCCCAGTTGGTCAGCGCGGCGTCCATCGCCCACCAGACGTCCCAACCGGCCGGAACCTGCGTCGCGGCCTGCGCCGACATCTGCTGCAGCTTGATCGCCTGCACCGCCGCGCCCCGCGCCCCCGGGGCCAAACCCTGAAACAGCGCCGTCCCGCCATTGTCCCGGAACAGATCGACCCCCTTGCCGTAGCTCTGCTCGACCCCGAACAGCTGCCCCGACGCCGCCGCGCTCAGACCGTTCGTCGCCGTGTCGAAACCTCCCAGGCCTGCGGCGTTGGTCACGCTGGCCACCGCCGCCGCCTCGGCCGCCTGCAGGGCCTCGTATTCCAGCGTCGTCACCCACTGCCAGCCGCCGGGGCTGCCGATGACCAGCGCATAGATCCCGGCGTTGTCCACCGTCGCCGCCGTCACCGGGTCGGTGTGGGTTCCGCTGTCGTCATAGACCTTGGCCACCTGAGCCTCGCCCAGGCCCGTGGTGTCGAAAGCGTCCAGTTCCGCCCAGGTCGCGAACCCAAGCAGGCCGCCGCTGGCGTCGAGGATGGCGCTGTCGATCTGGCCGAACAGCGCCTGGATTTCCGTCTTCGACGGCTTGTGCGCCCCGCTGGCGGGCACGCCGTCGGTCTCATACTGGCGAAAGACGTCCGTCGCCGTGTCGGTGATGCTGGCCATCGAATACTCCTAGATGGTGACGGTGTCCGGCCCGGCCGGACTGGAAGCGGTGTCGCTGGCGTTCTCGGCCGTGACCCAGTAGCGCCAGGTCCCGGCGCCGGGGGCGTCGCTGAAGCTCATCAGCCCGCCGGCCGATCCGGGCAGGGCGCCGGAAACATCGGTCGCGGTTCCGAACGCGCCGGGGTCCGCCGCGCGCCAGACCCTGGCATGGTCGAAATTGCTGCTGGTCGGGTTGCGCCAGGTCACCAGCGCCTCGACCGGCGAACCATCGGGAGAAGCGTCAAGGCTGGTCGGCGAGGCCGGCGCGACGTTGGCGGTCGAGGTGTCGACCTCGAACACGTCCGACCAGTCCGACAGGTCGCCCGACCCCGTCGAATAGGCGGCCCGAACCTCGATCACCACATCGGCGGTGACAAAGCCGGTCTGCAACACCACCGCCGCCTCCGGGTCGATGTCGCTGTAGCTGGCCTCGTTCCAGCTGACCCCGACCGTCTTGACCCGCCAGCCGACGAACCAGGTCAGGTCCGCTCGGTCCGGTCCCGTCGCCTCCACCGTCAGCCGCACGCCATCGCCGGCCGTGCCCGCCGCCTCGAAGAAGGGGGTCACGTCGTCGATGGTCGGGGCGGTGAGGTCCTCGCCGGGAACACGGTCCTCGGTCGCCGGCCCATCGCCCTCTTCCGTCGTCGGGTTCCAGGTGTCGACGTTGGGATCGGCGGCGATCCAGGAATAGGTCAGCTGCCGCACCGCCGGATCGAAGCGCACCGGGGCGACGATCTCCACGACGATGTCATTCAGTTCCGGCAGGTCGCTGATCTGCAGCCGGATATAGCGCTCGCACAGCCCGCGCATCCCGTAGAGGTTGGTGACCACCGTCCCGCGCAGGGCCGCCGCCTGACGCGCGAACCGGCGCTTGGCCAGACGCCGGGCCTGGCCGTTGTTCTGCACCCACGGAAACGAGGCATTGCCGAGACGGTCGGCGGTCACATCGCCCCAGGCGTCGGTCTCGACCTCCTTGAACTGGTGCTCCGGGGAGGTGAAGCTGACGATCAGGCCGTCGATCCGATCCTCGTCCCGCACCCCGAATTCGACGTCGTAGTTGATCACGTGGTCGTCGCCGAAGGTCACCTCCGGCTCGCTGTAGACCCCGGCGCGCACGGTCAGGGCGCCGTCGCCGCGCTGCGTCAGCCAGCCATCGCAGCTTTCCAGCATCCGGCCGATCACTTCGGACGGGGCGGTCGTGTGCTGGAACACCCCGTGGCTCTGATAGCGCGGTTCGGTTCCGCCGGCTTTCAGGGCGATCGCATCGTCGCAGTCGTCGGCGGCGTCGGTCCAGTCGTCGATCGCCGCCTCGATCCGCGCCGGGTCCAGGCCCATCCCGTGCCCGAACCGCTGATAGGTCGCGCCCCAAGCCGCCACATGCGCCGGCGGGGTGTCATAGGTGGCGTCGCGGTTGGTCAGATAGTCGCGCAGCTGCACGATGTTGTTGAAGCTGCAGGTCCAGGACTGCGGGTCGTCGGGATCCTGCGCCTCATCCCGCCAGTCATGAACCATCAGGCAGCGGGCCGTCACTGCCCCCTTGTAGAGCCCGCTGATATAGGTCTTGGGCATGTCGGCCTGTTCGACCGCCTGCTGGATGACGCAGATGCTGGCGATGCCGTCGCCACGGTGATCGCTGGTCCATGTTCCGGTCGGCAGGCCGGAAAAGTCGGTGACATCGCCGACATAGCTTGTCTCGCGCGGCAGGCCCGTCCGGGTCAGGATCCTGATCTTGCCGTTGCCGAACCGTCCGCCGTCGCCTGGCGTGGCGAAGTTGGTTCCGCTCAGGGTGACGACGTCGTCGTTCAGCCAGACATCCTCGATCGCCTCGACCTGGCCGCTGTGGCAGGCGATGACGTCGAAGGCCTTGCCCTTGATCGACTCATACAGCATCCACGGCCCCGACAGCCGGTTGCGGCCATAGGCGGAATGGCGCGGCGTGAACGGCTGCAAAATGGGGGATTGAAAGCCCTCGGGCTTCGGAATGTCCGGCGCGAACAGCGGGCCATAGATTGCCGCGAAGGCTTGCAGATAGACGCCCGGGCCGCCGACGGCGACACTGGCGGCGAACGCCACATACCGCGTCAGACCGGCGCCGCCGCCCGCGATAGGGAACACCAGCTCCAGGGCATTACTCGACATTGAAGCCCTCCAGTCGCCAGGCGGCCAGGGGCCGGGCCGGCGCGGCCCTCAGGCCCATCTCGGTCAGCACGGCCCAGCGCCGTCCGGTGCAGATCGCCCCGACCGGCCGCCTGCCGTCCTCGGTGATCACCTCGACCAGCCCGACATCGCCCGCCACCGGGGTCTCGCCCTCAAGGTCGACGCGGGACAGCCCCGCGCCCTCCAGCAGCTCGCCATAGAGCGCCCTCAGGCCGCCGTGCTTCTGGACCAGCAGGGCCGCCCCGGCCTCGCTGCAGTAGCGGCCGATCAGTCGCCGGCCCGGATTGACGCCGCTGACCCGCTCGACCCAGCCGCCGACCAGGCCCAGGGAGCAGTCGAACCGGCCCCAGACATGCGGGGTCCGCCCGGCCTCGCTCAGCCAGTCCGCCAGCGCTGCGTCGTCGGTCACGGGAACTTGCGGGTCGTGCCGCTGGAATAGCGGTTGGCGCGGTCACAGAAGGCGTCGTCGGGGTAGCGTCGCCGCTGGTCGATGCCGGTGAAGAACCCGAGCACGGGGCGGCGACGGCCGGAAAAGATCGTCACCGCCGACAGGCTCGCGCTGCGAACCTGAACGAACTCGCCGTCATCGCTGGCGTCGCTGCTGCGGGCGACGCGCGGCACGTCGGCCTCGCCCTCCCATAGCCAGATCGGATCGGTGACCGGCAGGTTGCTGCTGTCCATGCCGATCATGCCCAGATGGATCGGCGCATTGACGGTCAGGCTGGCCTCGGCGGCGATGATGGCCAGCACCTCGGCCGACACGCCGGACATCGAAAATTCGACCCGGTCCGCCAGCGCATTCAGCAGTTGGGCGATGTCCGGCAGGCCGGTAATCTCGCCCGCCCCCCGATAGATGCCGCCGACCGTGTCGATCAGGTTGACCGGCATGTAATAGTCGCCGTGGCCCGACCACATCCGGCCCCATCCGGCGGCCGACTTGATCAGCACGAAAAACCCGATGCTGACCTCGGGCCGAGCCAGGGCCAGGGCGTCCTCTTCTGAAATGAAGGCCATCAGGCGGCGGGCTCACTGAAACTTTCGATGAAGCTGACCGATCCGAACCCGGTTCGGTTCACTAACTTCAGCCCCATCGACCCCCTCACCGACCGCATCACGCAGCGCGGATTGTCGAAATCGAGCGGCGTGCCGTTGTCGATCGCCTCGCGCAGGTTGGGGCAGAAGGTGATCGTCTGCAGGCCCCCGCCGATGTCGTTGGCCTCCTCGACCAGATACAGCCTCGGCCCCTTGCCGGCGTGGACGATGGTGAAGAACTCGCCGCCGCGCAGCGGTTCGCCGACCGTCATCTGCACCGTCATCGTCACGGCCCGCAGCGCCACCGCCCCGACGGCCTCAGCCTCGATCAGGTCCGACGCATAGCCCGCCCCATCCGAGAAATAGCTGTCGTCGTCATGCGGCACGCCGGCGGACGGCAGCAGCGGAACCCCATCGACCAGCGGCCGCGGCGCGTGGCGCAGGTCGCAATACGGCACGATCATCGCCTGCCCCCCGTCCTTCAGGTGCGCCTTCATCGCCCGCCAGGCGCGAACCAGGTCAGGGGTTCGCAGCCAGATACGGTTGAACGACCACCGCCACAGCCCGCCGCCGTCGCTGCGGGTCGCCTGGCTCTGGCCGCTGATCGACAGCCCGCCGGTGACGACGTTGCCGGACAGCTCGGGATCGTCGAGATCGGGAGTTGGAAGGAATTTGGTCGGCCAGGTTTTCATCAGTTGATGTATCCAAGGGTCGACTGCCGGCCCTGCACCTCGGGAAGCGAGCGCCGGGACGCCTTGGCCAACTGGCTGGCCATCTGTCGTTGCGAGGCCGCGTTCTGGGCCCGCATCTCGGCCAGCAGATCAGCCGTCACCACCGGGCTATGCAGTTCGAAGCGCGGACCCTGAATGATCGTCGTCCCGCCGCCACCCGCCGGCATCGGCCCGGACAGCTGCTTGCGCAGGCTGCTGAGCGCGCCGTTCGAGATCACATCGACCCCGCCGCCGGGCCGGGCGTAGATCGCCTCGGTGCCCTTCTCCCCGACCGTCGCCCACTGGCCGCCGCCCATCGAGCCACCGGTCGCATAGCCGCCGGCGTAGTTGCCCTGGCCGAACGCGTTCCCGAAGGCCAGCAAGGCGCCGGTGAACCAGTTGCCGTTGCCGCTGGCGCCCTGCATCTGCCCCAGCTGGTTCAGCAGCGTGAAAAGCTGGTCAGACAGGTTGTCGATCAGGCGATCGCTGAAGCGGTCGGCGAGGTTCATGAAGAACCCGTCCAGATCGCCCCGCAGCGCCGCCCTGACGCCCTCGCCGAAGGTCCGGCGGAAGGTGTCGCGCATCTGGTCTTCTTGCGCCTGTAGCGCCTCGACATTGTCGGCCAGGCCCGGCCCCAGGGAGGGGTTGGTATCGACGCTGGTGGGGGTCATCGCATAAAGCCGCGCCGCCGCGTCCGCCTCGGCGTTTCGCAGGGCGATGCGATCCATGATCGCCTGCTTTTCCGCCGCGTCCTTGGTCACCCCGGCGTCGATATAGGCCTGGGTCCGCTGGCGGATGAAGGCCTCATCCTCCAGCGCCCGGACCCTCGCCTCGTCACCCTTCGCCTGGGCCACCGCCTGGGCTTGGTCGAGGCGGATATCCTCACGCTTCCGGGCCAGCTCCTCCGGCGTCGGGCCCGTGGACTTGGAAGCCTTGCCCTTCTTGTCCTTGCCACCCGCCGTCGTCGGCTCGACCAGAAACTTCGCCAGCGGCGTGTTGATCAGCTCTTGAAGCTCCTTCCGACGAGCGGCCAGCACTTCCGCCGCCTTGCGCGCGGTCTCACCGGCCTTGGAGGCCTCGGCGGTCTCCCGCGCTGAGTCCATCAGCACCTTGTCGGTGTTCAGACCGACCAGGGCCGAACCGCCGGCACCCGCCCGGTCTCCCGCGCCGATGGGGCCACGGTTGGCGCGATAGGCCGCCACTTGGGCCTTGGCGCGCTCCCGCTCGGCTGCATCAGCGTCGGTCTTGGCCTTCACCGCCGCCAGCCTCGCCTCCTCGACCGCAGCGGCCTTGGCGGCGGCGGCCTGGCGATAGTGGGCGTCGGTCAGCTTGTTGGCCTCGCCGGTCAGATTGGCGGCCGTGACGGCGGCGGCGTTTTGTTCCTTCGACAGCTTGCCGGACTGGATCGCCGCGACCTCGGCGGCCTTCTTCTGCCGCATCAGGGCGTCATAGGCGCCGTCGACGCGGGCGTTCATCTCCTCGGTCGCCGCCCTGGCCTTGGCCGACTGGATGGCGTAGGCGCCGACCGCCACTGTAATGGCGGCGATGGCCAGCCCGACCGGCCCGCCGAAGGCGAACAGCAGCCCGCGCCCCAGCCCCATCGCTGCCGCCTGAGCCGCCGTCATGGCGATCGTCTGGCGGGAGATCGCCGCCGTCACGCCGATCACCGCGGCGAACATGCGGGCGTTGGCCACCGCGCCGACCAGCAGCGCCCCGGCGTAGCGAGCCCCGATGACCCCGATCAGGATCAGCATGGCCGGGATCAGGATGTCCAGATGGTTGGCAAGCCCCTGGATCGCCTGCGACATCTTCTGCGTCGCCGACAGATGCCCGTCCGCCTCGCCGATGTATTTTCCCAGCGCGTTGTTCAGCACCGTGAAACTGGCGGCGATGGTCAGGTTGGCCTTTTCCGCCTGGGCCTCGAGATCCTGCGAACCCTTGAGGAAGCCCTGGAAGAACTCCTGGCTGGTCACCTTGCCGTCCACGACCTCTCGGCGCAGCGCGGCGACTGAGCCGTGATAGCGTTCGATCCCGTTGGCCACCGCCTGCAGGATTGGGCGCGCGCCCTCATTGATGGAGCTGAACTCCTCGGCCCGGACGATCTCGCCGCCAAGGGCCTGGGTCAGCTGCGTCAGAGCGCCACGCGCGCTATCGGCGGACCCGCCCTGCACCTTCAGCGCCGCCGCCACCCCGTTGGTAAAGCGCAGGGTGTCGGCGTCCGAGGCATGCAGCTCTTTGCCGGCCTGGGTCAGGCGCCCGAACAGGTTGCCAAGGCTCTCAAGCTCGACGCCGTATTTCTGGGCCGTGTTGAACAACGCATCCTGTGTGACCCTCAGCCTCTCGCCCTCCAGCCCGGCCACCTTCAGTTGGTTGGTGTAGCGGGTGTAGCCATCGGCGAAGTTCTTGATCGCATCGACCGAGAAGCTGGCGGCGATCACCCCGGCGCTGCCGACCAGGGCGGTCTTCAGGCTTCCGCTCAGGTCGGTTCCCAGACGCCGGCCGACATCGGCGGTGTCCTTCCGCATCCGCTCCAGCGTCTTGCGGTTGGTCGCCTGGGTGACCGCCAGCGTCTTGTTCAGCTTCTTCATCTGGCCTTCGAACTGCTGGGCGTTGGCCTCAACCCGCACCAGCAGCCGTTCGATCTCATCGCCCATGGTCAGCCTCCCATGCTGGCGGCCACCGCCGCCTCGAAGTCGTCATCGGCCGGCGGTTCGGTCGGCTCGCCGCCGTTGGCCCGCATCCAGCCCCGCATCGCCGCCGACAACCGCCACAGGGTCGTCGCCGCGACCTCCTCCGGGCTCAGCTGAAGGACGGCCCCGTTTGCGTAGAGGTTGGCGAACCGGATTTTTCGTCGGGGGAGGTCGCCGTCTCCCCCTCCGCCTCCCCCGGGGCGGGCGCCGGCTTGTCCTCATCCGGAGCCCCGAACAGGGCCGCGGCGATGATGTTGGCGGCCAGGGCCTTCCATTCCGCCAGCCAGCCTTCACCGGCGTAGCGGTTGACCAGCACCAGGGCCGGGGTCGGCGTCAGTCCGCCGCCGATCAGCCCCAGACGCAGGGTCTCGCGGATGTCCGCCACCCGCCAGGCGCCGGTCTGGAGCCGCCAGTAGATTTCCTCCGGCCCGGCGTCGCACTTTTCCTGCAGTTCCTCGAGTTCGCCGATCCGCAGGCGAAAGGGGTGCCGGCCATCGCCGAACACCCCATCGAACAGCGCCGAACGGCTCATCAGCTGTTATCCGCCCGCGTCACCGGACCGTCGCTGACCAGGGTCAGGGCCACGGTCACCTTGCCTTTCCGCGCCGCCCCATCTTCGGCATAAGCCGTCAGCTTGAAGGCGCCGGAATAGATGCTGCCGCCGGCCTTGTTCTGCTTGACCTTGACGTTCTTGTTCGCACCGCTGGTGGCCCAGGCGAAGTATTCGGCGCTGCTGGCGATGTCGTGAACGCCGGCGCCGGTGATGGTCATGCTCAGGCCGTCGACCTCAACCGACTTCCAGGCCGGGGCGTCGGGGTCGTCACAGTCGGGGATGGTCTCTTGCGTGACGTCCATGTCGAGGGAGAAGCCGCGCGTGGTGTTGATCAGACAGGGGTGCGAGAACACCTCGGGGCTGGCCCCGTCGCTGATCATGATCAACAGCTGCTCGCCGTTGATGGTGGTGGGTCCGGCCATGATGGCGCTCCTTGAAGGGCCGCGATGCGGCGTTGATCCGAACGGGGTTCGGGAAGATCAGCTGGTCGGTTCCAGCGCGTAGCGAAGGCGAAGGATGGCCTGGGTGGTCAGGCCGTCTCGGCCCGACTGGCAGTTCAGCCCGTCCATCTCATGGGTGATCACCTCATGGCCGGGCACGGTCAGGTCGGTGTCCAGAAGGTCGGCCAGCTGCGCCGCCAGGGTCAGGGCCTCGACCCGCCCCACCGCCCGCGACCAGACGTCGATCTGGATGAAGACCTCCGCCCCGTCCCGGCACCCGTCGCTGTCGTCCAGGCCCTCCATCGGCCCGAAGCTGGCGTAGGGGAACGTCGGGTTCTCCGGCACGCGGTCATAGAGCCGCATGCTGGAGCCGACGGCCGTGACGATCGCCCCCTGCACGGCCAGCAGCGCCGCGCTCGCATAGCGGCCCATCAGTCGCCGCCCCCGGCTTCACCCTTGATGGCCTTGCTGATCGCGCCGGCGATGCTGCGCTTGATCCGCTTCCGGCGTCGCCGCACCGTCGTGTAGAAGAACGGCTCGGCCGGAACCTGCGAGCCATCCTCGGCCGCGTGGCCCAGCTCCACCGGCGGCGCATAGGGTCGGCCCTTCTCGTCCTTGGCGTCGGCGATCACCACCGCCGAGACGTCCCCCAGCCGGCCCTCTTCGGCATGGATGCTGTCGCGCAGCCGCCCGGGATGGTCGCCATCCATGCTCACCGGCGCGATCGCCTTCATTTCCCGCACCAGCAGGGCGGCGTTCTTGCGGACGGCCTTTTTCGCCGCCGCCCGCACCTTGGGCGTCATCCTGGCGAACCTGGCCTGAAGCCGCTCGATACCTTCGATGCCGCTAGCCATCGGGCTTGACGACCTTGCGACGCGGGACGGCGATGCGGACCGCATGGCCCTTGGCGATGGCGGCCTCGCCGGCCTCGCGCTTGACCGTGTGTTCGGTCCCGGCGCGATAGGCCACCAGGGTGCGCGGCGCACCGCCGGGGACGTAGTCGAAGTCCTTCAGGAAGCGAACGCGCATGGCGGGGTCCTCGGCTGTGAAATAGCGTCTCTCGATCGCGGGCCGCCGGGGTCCGACCCCGATATCGGCCAGCCAGGCCGCGTCCGGCGCGCCCAGCGTCTTGCGGGTCCAGCCGCCCATCGAGCGGATGTTCACTCCCGCTGCCCGCGCCGCCTCGAACCCCGGCTGATAGCGGGCGCTGGCGGTCCATTTGCCGGGCCAGTGGATATGATCGCCGCTGCCGTCCATCGGCGCGCCGCACAGGATCGCCCCGCCGGCCTCCATGGCCTCAAGGGCCACCTGCGCCATGTAGAGCCCCGATGATCCCCGCCACCGCGTCGCCACCACCTCCGCATCCGGGCAGCGCGGATGGTCGGCATGGATGAACGCCCGGTAGTCGATGTTGCCGCCCCGCGCCGCGCGGGTCTCGCGCCAGGCGGCGAAGCGTTCGGGATGCAGGGTGGCCCAGCCGTCCAGGTCGCCCCGGTATTGCAGGCCGGCGAAGTTGCAGGCGACGATGATCCGGTCGCGATCGCCGATCAGCGCTTCGGCCGCCGCCAGCTCGGCCCAGACCGTCGTGGCCCCGCCCAGGCAAAGGGCGATCGGCCCGCCGACCGCTTCAACCATCGGCCACGCCGCTTTCCAGCATCATCACCAGCCATTGCCGATCGCCGTCGATATCCTCGGCCCAGCGAATGTTGAAAGCCCGCCCCTCGACGCCGCCGGGCAGCAGCTCCACAGCCCGGTCGCCCGTCGCCACCGTTCGCGTCTCGCTGTCGAAGCGGCAGACCAGTTCCCAGGCCCCGCTGCCGGCCAGACGCGCCGCCTGCACCGTCTCCCCGCCCCTCTGCGGCCGCAACCGCGTCTGCCGCGTGAACAGCGCCGCCCAGTCGCCCTCGGTGTTGCCGTAGCCGTCGGCGGCCGTTCCGCGCCGGTCGAACCGCACCCGGGTCTTCAGCTCATGCGCCCCCACCTTCATCAGAAGGCCCAGCTGCGCAGGTTGCTGATCAAGGCCCGCACCGCCGGCGGCTCGGGCTTTTCCGGATCCTCATCGACCAGCTGGCGCATCAGAAGGATCGCCGCATGGCGCGCGCCTTCCGGACTGTCGCCGGGCGCCGCGAACCCGGCCACCCATTCGATCTCGATCCCGTCAGCGGCCTGGCCGACCGCTGGCCAGCTGGCGCCGGGTTTCAGAAGCACCCGCCCGTCGCTCGGCCGATGACCGGCCGACAGTCGCGAGGGACTGAACAGGTAGTCGTCCCCGCTCATCGTCGTCGCGACGCCGTCGGCGTCATAGGTCTTGATGTGGGTCAGGCTGATCGCGGGCGCGAAGGGCAGCGCCAGGGCCGTCAAAACGCACCCCCGGCCATCGACCGGCCAGGCGTCCAGATAGCCGCGATAGGTCCGCCGGGTCAGCGCCATGTCGGTCCGGCGCTCGACATCCTCGATCGCCGTCGACAGCGCCGCCTGCAGGGCGGCGTCCCGCCAGCTGTCCTCGATCACCAGCGCGGCCTTGGCCTCGGCCAGATGCACCGCCGCGAAGGTCGGGGCGACGGTCACCGTCAAATTCATGCTCATCGCTCCGCGCCCCGCACGATGATGGCCCGTTCCAGCACCTGGCCGGCCGAGGTCTCGACCACATTGACCAGCCGGTAGATCTGTCCGAGCTCACAGCCCGACAGGGCCACGCTGGCGCTCGCGTCGCCAAACGCCGCATCCGCCGTCGTCGCCGAGGGCGACACCGACCAGCTTGACGCCGTCAACGTCTCGCCACTGGCCAGGGCGTCCGTCCAACTCTGGGTCAGCACCCGCGTCTCGCCGGGCGATATCAGCTCGAGCATCCGCCGCCCTCCCGCACCGCAAGCCCAACCCCTGATCCCCGCCAAGAGCGAGGATCAGGGCCCAGGTCAGTCTCAGTCGAACGCCAGCTAGCTGACGATTTCGTCCACGGTGGCGGCATCACTGTCGGACGCCGCGCCATAGCGAGGATCGAAACCCAGAACCGTGCCGCTGATCAGCGCAGCAGCGGTGGCCGGGGTAATCGAGAGCCGGAAGTGGGTGAAGCCGTTGGCGAAGTCGAGGTCCTCCTGCTTCAGGTTGATCACCACCTGCTTGTTGTCGTCGCTGCCGGCCTTGGTCAGCTGGGTGATGTCGCTGTCCGTCACATCCTTGACGCCGGTGCCGGAGCTGTCGGTCGCCTGCTGCAGCTTGCCGTCCACCGTCGCGGACGCCGACAGCGCGCCAACGTTGATGATGGCCATGAAGTTCAGGAAGTCGGCGGCGGCGATCCAGCCGCAGGTCTTGACGGTGGTCGCCGACTGCGGGTCGATGACACCAACGATGGCCGCCCGTTGGGACGGCTTGAGAGCGGGGTTCATATTGAGCCCTCCTATGGGCGGAGATGAGAGGTGGACGGCGCTTCAAAGGGCCGCCGCCCTTGCCCTTTCCGGCCAAAGCCGGTTGCCGTCAGCCGCGATCGGCGAGCGTGACGAAGTGGGACTTGGTGGTCGAGCCCCGCGCCGGGTTGACCGGAGCCGACAGCCAGGGCTGGCCACCGAACCGGAAGGTCCAGCGGAACGCCTGGATGCCGTAGTCGAAGAACAGGTGGATCGACGACGCGAAGTCGATGCCGCCGGTCTTGTTGGCGCAGTAGTAGCCGTCCAGGTCCAGCAGGGAGAGGTCGCCCTCGGTGCCCAGGGTGTGGCTGTGCTCGGTGTAGAGCAGCGGCTTGCCGCGAAGAGTGCCTTCATAGCCGGCGGCCTTCAGCGGTTCGTTCATCGGCAGGAACGCCGGAACGTTGCCGAGGGTCAGGGCTTCCAGCTGGGGCATGATATCGCTGTTGCCCATCCACATCGGACGGCCGCCCATCCGAAGCAGGCGCGAGCCCATCTTCAGGATGTTCGGCACGGTCAGGGTCGCGGCGGCCTGGCCGCTCTCCTTGGCCACCGTGATTTTCGAGGCGGCGTTCATGAAGCCCAGCGGCTTGCCGACGCCGTCGCCCCACAGGATGGCGTCAGAGGCCTTCCAGGCGATGGCGCGGCCGGCTTGGCGGGTCAGCCGATCCTGAAGCCTGGGCGCATCCGACAACACCTCGTCCGTCGCCAGCACGAAGGCGTAGAGTTCGTGCAGGTCCACGGTCATTTGCGTCTGGCTGGCCTTGGAGGCGACCATCTGCTGGCCTTCGGAGCGCCAGGCCGCCTGGACGCCGGCGGCGCCCCAGGGCGTGCTCTCGTCCTTGCCGATCTTGACGCTGTTGCTGTTGGTCGGCTCGGGATTGACCATGCCCAGCAGGTCGGTCGGCGAGAAGGCGATCTCCCAGATTTGCTGGCGGTAATCCAGCGGCACAAGAAAGCCCTCTCCGGCCGACCCCTGGTTCTCGTGATAGCCGGTCGGCGCGGCGCCGAGTTCCAGCTGCGCAACCTGCGCGAGGCGCGGATCCGTCCCGGCGCCGGTGAGGGCATTGCGCGTCGCCACGGCGAACTCCGCGAGGTTGCGGAAACCACCGGTCGTGGCCGGGTTCGGCTCGTTCATCGTGCGAGCCGCGCTGCCCGCTTGACGAGCCCCGGAGGCGAACACGGCGCCGCGGCGCTGCGCCGCCTCTTCCTTTTCGATCTGGGTATCCAGGGCGGCGCAGGCCGCCTCCAGCTCGTCAAGCTCGGTCGCCAGAGCCGCGAGTTTGGTCTCTTCCTCCTCGGTCCGGTCGGCCTTCGCCGACAGGGTGTTGTATTCGCCGAGAGCCGCCTTGCCGCGCGTGGCCTTGGTCGAGCGCTGCTGGCGGAGATCTTTGATGTTCATGTCTCACTCCGATGCAGCCGGGGCATGACGCCGAAATCCTGTGGCCCCGGCGGATCACAGGCAGCGATGGAAAACAGAGGAAAGGTGTTCAGGCCGGAGCCCCGGGTTAGAACACGAAGGCGGCCCGGCGCTGGGGTCGGGAGCGCGGCTTCATCAACCCGGCAAGAACCTCTTGCATGGTGGCGATGCGATCAATCATGCCCATCGCCCTGGCATCCTTGGCCAGGACCATACGGCCCTCGCCAAAACCATTCCGAACCTCGTTCGGGCTGACACCCCGCCCCGAGGCGACGGCTTTGACGAAGTCGTCATAGGCGCTGTCGACCTGAGCCTGGATCGCCGCTCGCGCTTCATCGGTCAGGGGGCCGAAGGTGTCATTCTTGAATTTGCCGGCCTTGATCAAGGTCGCGGTCACACCCTCCATCTCCAGGGCCTTGGAGTGGTCCAGGTGCATTTTCATCACGCCGATCGAGCCCAACTCCGCCGAGGGCGTCGCCACGATCTCGGTGGCGCCGCTGATCGACCAATAGGCGGCGGAAGCCGCAATCGTGTCGACCATCGCGATCACGGGCTTGATAGCGGCGGCGGCTCGCACGGCCGCCGCCGTTTCGGGAGTGCCGGCGACGGTGCCGCCCGGGCTGTCCGTGTCGATGACGATGGCGGCAATGTCCGGGTTGCCCGCCGCCTGTCCCAGCGCCGAACGGAAATTGCCAAGTCCAGGCGTGATCTGGCGGCCGAAAAAGCTCAGGCCCTTCGGCGTCAACAGGCCTTGAAGGCCGATGATCGCCACCGCGCTCGGCGGACTGTGAGCCGCATCTCGCGTAACGGCGCCCAAACGGGTCTCCTCGACCGCGAACAGGGTCTCGCCGGTTTCTTCGGCGAGCACGATCAACGGGTCACGCATTTGCAGGATCCTTTGGAGAAAGAACGTTGGCGGCGGGATCGGCCGCGGCGCCGGCAGGCATCATGTTGGAAGGCGACAGATAGACGTCGCCCTGCGGGCCAATGCCGTTCCGGTTTTCCAGGCGCAGCACGTCGTTGGCTGACAGCCAGCCCCACTGGCGTCCGACGGCGTAGGCCATGAAGCGGCTCTTGATGTCGCCGCGCAAAAGCCCGGCCATGTTCATTGAAACGAAGTAGCGATCCTGGTCCTGGCCGATCAGCAAATCCCGCTCGGCGGCCTGTTCGATGGCGATGACCGGCGGCGCAACCGTGTAGATCACATACTCCAGCGACTGCTGCTCGATGTTGTTGTTGGTCGCCCGATCCAGCAGGTTCACCATGTGCCCCTGCATCCCCCACTGGCTGGCCAGGGCGTAGCTGACTTCGCGGCGGGTCTCATTGAACTGCGCCTCGTCGTTGTTGACGCTGAAGGGGTTGTATTTGACCCCGTAGAGAAGCAGTCGATCCTTATGGCGGTTCAGGCCGTTGCCGCCAGCGCGCCAGGCCTCCATGAAGTCATCCCGTTCGGCTGGCGAACTGAATTTTCCCGGATGCTCCAGCACGCCGCCGCCGCTCCCGCCATTGGCGAAATACAGCTTGCCGAAGGCCTCGACGGCCTGGGCGTATCCGAGCAACTCACTGGCCGTTTCGTAGACCGGCCGCCCCCGAAGGCCGTCCGCCGTCAGCGGCGCTTTACGGATATGGAAGACCTCGTCTTCACGAAGAACGTCCTGGCCCGTCTGCGGCGCCAGGCGCTGAACGGTGTAGTAGACCCAGCCGTCCGAACTGCGTTCGACCCGAAGCACCCGGGGCCAGGCGATATAGTCCAGCGCTCCGATCGGGTGTTCCCCCGGCACGATCCTGGCCAGAAAGTTTCGCTCCCAGGCCAGGTCGCGGATCATCAGTTCACGGAACTCGGCACTCGTCTGGCGGCTGTTCGGCCGGCGATGCAGCACGTTGAAAAGCGGGTGCTCGCGCGCGGGGCGTGTCTCATCCTCGCTGATCCGCTCGAACACCATCCAGGGCAGCGTTGATACGGTCGATCCTAGCCGATGGAGCACGGCCTCGACGACCGGCAGCTGCAGTCCCGTTTCGCGGGTAACGACCTGGCCGGCCAGCGACACCTGACCGGCGATGCCCCACAGGCGCTCGGACATCACGTTGCGCGGCTCGGCCACGCCCGTCGAAGCCGACAGGCCGACCGCCGAGGCAAGGCTTTGCCAGAACCTCATCAGATCACCATCAGGGCGTCGGACGCGGTAATCATCATGCTGCTACCCCTGTCTTGCGCCGCGATCCCGAGCGCCATGCACAGCGCCACGATGCCGTCGATCCGCTGACTGCTCTTGTCCTTGGCGGGCTTGATGTTGCCCGCCGGGTCGGTCTGGATGGCCACCGCCCGGGCATGTCTCGCCAGGACCGGATGGCCGCCGTGGTGGAACGCGTTGGCCAGGACCAGCCGCTCCAGTTCCTTCGCCGGCCCGCTCATCGACACGAAGCCCTGGCCGTATTTGACCACCGGAAGGCCTTCGCCCATCAGCTTCACCAGCGTTTCGGTCGCATCGAACCGGTCAATGGCGATGCCGCCGGTGTCCGCCGACGGCGGCTCGCCCATGTGAGCGACATTGAAGACTTCCGCGTCGGCGATGACCTGTCGGCGGATCGCCTCATGGTCGATGACGTTGCCGTCGGTCGTCAGCAGCGCGCCGTCCCGCACCCACTGTTCATAGGGCAGACGGTCGCGCCGGCCGTGTTCCTTCAACAGGTCCCGCGGCTTCCAGAACCTGGCCAGAAGCGCCGGAGTGTCCAGGCCCTCCTGAACCGGGAACCACCACAACAGCGCCGACAGGTCCTGCACCGCCGACAGGTCCAGGCCGCCGAAGCACCGCTTGCCGGCAAGCCGGGCCTCCAGGGCCTTCCAGTCCACGGGGCCGGCGCAATGATCCCAGCCGAAGGCCTTCCCCGCGTCATCAACCGCGTCGATCGGCAGCCACCGCACCATCTGCTCGGTCCACATATTGAGCCGATAGCGCTTGAAATCGTTCTCCAGCCGCGGCGTCTGCCGGGCCCGGTTGAAGTCGGCGAGGAAGCTGTCGACCTTGACCGTCTCCCCGTAGTTGGGATTGGCCTTGCGCCAGGTCTTTTCGTCCTTCCAGTCGTCCTCGGCGCCGGCGGCGTAGACGACAACGAGGGTTTCATCGTCCTCGATGTCGCCTGACAGGATGGCCTCGCACTCCTTCCAGACTTCCTCGCCGTGCGTGCCCTTCACGCCGGCGGTCGAGATCATCACCTCCAGCGGTTGGCGGCGGGTGCCGCAGCTGTCGTGGATGAAGGTGTAGAGATCCCCGCTCTTCCACTCATGGACCTCATCGCCGATAAGGCCGCTCATGTTCAGGCCGTGCTTGCCCTGCGGCTTGCCCGACAGCGCCTTGAAGCTGGCGTTCAGCTGCGGGACGTAGATCGAGTGCTTCAGGCATTCGATCAGCGATGACAGCGAGGCCGAATAGGCCACCATCATCGCCGCCTTCTCGAACACGATCCGCGCCTGGTCGCCTTCGGACGCGATCGAGTAGACCTCCCCGGCCGGCTCGGCATCGCCCAGCAGCATCAGCAGCGCGATCCCGGCCGCCAGCTCGGTCTTGCCGTTCTTCCGCGCCACCCAGACGAAGCAGCGGCGATACCGCCGCGTCCCGTCCTCGCGCTTCCAGCCGAACAGCGGCCTTACGATGTCGTGTTCCTGCCACGGCTGCAGCACGAACGGCTTGTTCGCCCATTCGCCGGTGGTCAGCCGCAGGTGCCTGGGGAAGAACTCGGCCGCCTTCTCGGCCGCGCGTTCATCAAACCAGAACCGACCGTCCCGCCAGACCTCCCCGTCCCAGCGAGCATTGGGATATCGCGCCAGCGCCGCCGGCCTGGGCGGCGCCTTGACCTTGTCTGCCACTGGCTAGTTCAGCAGCCCGATCGGCCCGTCGTTGCGCGGCGTCGTGGCCGGCATTGCGTCGGCCTTGGCCTCGTCCTTCTTCGGAGCCTCCGGGAACAGATCGCCAGGTCCGCCGCCGCGCGCCCGATCCGCGAAGATCCGTTGCCGATCCGCCGGCGTCAGTCCGAAGTTGGCCTCGAGGTGAGCCAGTTCTCGCGAGTAGCGCAGGCTCAGCAGCGCCGCGGGGTTCGCCCGCTTCAGCTTCCCGTGCGCGCTCGCGGTCCAGTAGACGACGCCGTCATCGTCGATCGCCCGCTCCGCCGCATCGAAGCGCGCGGTCAGCTGGCAGTAGCGCGTGAACGCCGCCGCATCCAGGTCGCCCAGGAGCTTGGTCGAGATCAGCCGAGGAGCCAGGGCGTTCCACACCTTGGCCGCAGTCGGCGACAGCTTGCGCGTCGGCGTCACCGACCCGACCGCGACCGCCTGCTCCACCTTCGGCGCGGCCCGCTTGCTCCGAACCGGAGCCTTCGCTTTCTGCACGGCCGCAGGCTGCGGCTTCCGACCCCTCATTGCGACCTCCCTAAAAAAAGTTTCGCCAATTCACCGAAAACTTGCGTCTGGTTAGGCCGCCGGTCCCGAAGGTGGGGGCCCCAGAGATTGAACCCCCCCTACCCCTCGGCGGGCAGGGCCTCGGGGCGGCCGAGGCGGCGGGCCAGGTCGGTCAGGGCGGCGAGGCCCCGGCGCTCGATCTGCTGCTTCGGGCCGTCGTGGCAGGTCTTGCAGCTGCTGACCCACCAAGGCTTGAACCAGAACACCCGCTTGTCGCCCTTGTGCGGGAACAGGTGGTCGGTCAGGTCCGCCTGCCGGACGACGCCGTCGAGGGCGCAATACTCGCAGAGCGGATGGCTTCGAAGGTGGCCCTTGCTGGCCTTGGCCCAGGCTGTGTTGTATCCGCGCTCCCGGGCCGAGCCCCGGCGACGATCGTTGTCCCGTTCGCGCTCCCGGTCTGGCCGAGCATGACAGCGAAAGGTCGGGGGCATCGACGGCATGTCGCACCCCCGAAGTTCGCTATGACAGGGAAAACGCCACCGGCAGTCCGAAACGACGAAGCCCGCCTCGTTTCCGGGGCGGGCTTCAGTCGCAGTTCTGCTGGTGTGCTTTTGATGCGCTGATTTGCTTGCAGACGTCAAGCCGCCTTTATATCCACTCCGTTTTCGTCTGCATGCAACAGGTCGAGGGCCACCTTAAGCGCCACTTCCAGCTCGCCGGCCCGCTTCCAGTCACCACCGGCCAGGTCCCGCAGGGTCCAGCCCAGACCACACACCGCGTCCATGACAATCACCATGTCCGCCTGCCCCCGGAGCACCACCCATCGCATGTGGAACAGGTCCCGCTGCGCCTGGGTATGGCTGGTCATGGCGCCCTCGAAGTGGCGCGGCCCGGGAGAGCCGCCGCCAACGCCGACATCGGCGGAGCTCTTGATGCTGATGCCGCCGCCGTCACGATAAGCCCTGCGGAAGCGCAGCGCCTGGACGTAGCGATCCCCGGTCAGGCGCTTCTTGTCCTTCAGCCATTCCAGCCCGTCGCGCCTCGGGCCCGGTTCCGGACTGCCGCCGGTCAACAGCCGCAGGCGCGCCTTGGCCTGATCGACCGTCACGCCGGGCCAGTTCAGCACCAGCTTCTTCCAGCCCTGCGCCGGCTCCTCGCGGCGGCCGGCCAGCAGCGCCGCGTCCATCTCGTCGGTCCAGTCGACCTGCCGTCCGCTCATCGCTGTTCCCTCGGGTGCTCAATGGTCCAGTCCGCGTCGGCGGGCCGCAGCGGCCTGATCTGGTCGAAAGCCCAGCCTGTGCGGGGCAGGACAACGCGGCGCTCGGCATCCCAGCCCGCAGGGTCGATGGTCCGGGCCGCCCCGGTTTCGCCGAGGCCGCCGGCCACCAGATCGCGGATCGACGCCGGGCCGATGAAGCGGGCGCCGGGCACGGCTGCCCTGGCCGTCGCCGCCGCCTCCACCCGCTCGACGTAGGACCGCCAGCCCCCGACCTTCAGCCAGCGCTGCATGGCCCCGGCCCCGTAGGTTCGCCGTTTCAGCAGCGGATCGGCGGCGAAGGCCTGGACGCAGGCCAGCAGCCGCGCCTCGTCGCCGGCCTCGGCCACAGCCGTCTGCCAGGCGTCCCAGGCCAGGTGCCAGGCGGTCGCCGCAGCCCCGGTGGCGGGCCAGGCCGCGAACGCGGTTCGGAAGGCGTCGCTGGGCTCGGCCGCCTCCTCGATCGCGACATCGTCGCTCGCGCGCGCGTCTTCTGAGAGGTGAGCGTTAGCGAACCTCTCAGCTTCTGTTGATGTATTTATCTTCCCTATTTGGGTGACATCAGTGTCACCCGTGGGGTGACATGGCTGACACCCGTCGGGTGACACCACTGTCACCCGTGGGGTGACATCAGTGTCACCCGTGCCCCGCTCCAGGGCCATCCTCTGGCGGGTGTTCGCCGGCCCCTGATCCAGGGCGAGACGGTAGTAGGGCACCCGGCGTCCGCGATAGGCCTTGGTCTCGCCCGTCTCGGCGATCAGGCCCTCCTTGCGCAGGGCCGCGAGGCCGCGCTGGACGGTCCGCTCGTCAACCTCCATCTCCAGCGCCAGCACCGCCACGGCGGCCCAGCCCTCGCCCTCCGCGTCGCAATAGGCGGCCAGATGCACCAGGGTCGATTTCGCCCGCGCGCTGGGGCATTTCTGGGCCTTGGCCCAGGTCACGGCGATGTCGCTCATGCGCTCGCCCTCCAAGCCGCCACAGGGGCCTCCCGATTGAGATATCGCTCCACCAGCCGCTGCAGGCGGCTGTCGTCCCTCTGGGCCGTCTGCACGCCCAGGCCGGGGTCAACGACCCCCTGCGCCTGGCTGGCCTTCAGACCCAGCACCTCCTGCATCGGCGGATCGGAGCCGTCGTCCGCCACCAGGAAGATCGCGGTCACCGGATCAGGCCAGCAGGCCTGCCCCTCGCGGTTCAGTCGCCCGATGCACTGGGCGTGCATCGCCGGCGACCAGTCGAGCTCGCCGAACACACAGGTCGAGGCCCGCGCTTGCAGACCATCGACCCCGGCGCCGGAGCGCAACGACATGATGAACAGCTGGCTCTCGCCGGACAGGAAGGCGTCCTTCGCCGCCTCCTTCTGCCTGGGCGTCTCGGACCCGGTATACATCACCGGATTGAAGTCCTTCAGAGCGTCCAGCCAGACCTCATAGACCTCGCGGTGCCATCCAAAGAGGATGATCGGCTCGCCGGCCTCCAGCAGGATCCGGCAATAGGCCGCGACCGCCCGGGCCTTCGCCAGCCCGGTCTGATAGCGCATCATCAGGTCCAGCTCCCGCGTCGCCTGACCCCGCTCCTGAAACACCCCGGTCGTCGCCCGCTCGGCCAGACGCCGGGCCATCTCCTCGACGCGGTCCAGCTGCCAGGCGTCGTGATCCACCGTCTCGACGATGGTGTTCGGCTTGGGGCCGTCCGACAGCTTGCGGATCATTGCATGCTGTTCGCGCAGATAAGCGCCAAGCGCCTTGGGATCGGCCACCTCGCGCTTCTGCGCGCCCTCCTTCACCCACTCACGGGCAAAATCCTCCCAGTCGCCCAGCACTTCCGGCCGGATGAACCGCATCAGGTTCCAGATCTCGTTGCCGTAGTTGAAGATCGGCGTGCCGGTCATGCCCAGGCGCATCCGGGCGCTGTCGGCCAGCGCGCGACAGGCCTTGCCCTTCGACGTTTCCGGGCCGGTCCTCAGTTCGTGCACCTCGTCGAACACCACCAGACCGGTGCCCATGCCCTCGATGTAATCGACCCAGCCCCCGATGTTGGAATAGCCGAAGATGCGAACATCGCTGGGCGGAATGGCGTAGGGGGTCAGGCCGTCGACCACGACCGCCGACAGGGTGGTGAAGGCCTCCAGCTTTCGCACCCACTGGGCCTTCAGGTGTCCGGGGCAAACCACCGTCGCCGGCAGCGCGCCGGGCAACAGGCAACAGGCCGCCCCGGTATAGGTCTTGCCCTCGCCCATCTCGTCGCCGACCAGCAGGCCGCCGAACATCGCCAGCACCTCGCTGGCCCGCGCCTGATGCGGCCGGACGGCCTGCCCTTCCTTGAGGCCGACGAACAGCGGCGGTTGCCAGTCCGCCTGCATGATCCGGCCGACCTCGGCCTGCATCCGCTCGAACCCCTCGCGAGCGCGCTCCAGGGCGTCCAGATCGCCGGGGTCGCCCGCCATCGGATAACGGGTCAGGAACCACGCCAGGTCCGCGCCGGTGAGCGGCGTGGCGGGCAGCCGGAATGGGGCCTTCGACGTCTTCGGGATGGCCGGGAACAGTTGCTTCAGGCGGATCGCCACATGCGGCTCCACCTCGCTCAGCAGCCAGCACCCGTCGCCGTGGACGATTTTGCCGTATGTCCGCCCTACAGCCATGCCGCCCCCAGCCCCAGAACCAGCACAGGCTTGCCGTTCAGAACGGTGTCACCGCCCATGGCGACATTGCTGGCCAGCACGACCGCCTCGACACGATCGTGCGCCACATACCGTTCGACCTGTCGCCAGATGGCGCGGCGCTGCTGGTGTTTGATCTTCACCTCGATCGCGAGCCTGCCATCGACCATGAAGTCCGGACGGTCCCGCGGCCCCAATCGGACCTCGCGCTCCAGCAGACAGCCCAGGGGCAAACGCGCCGCCAGCCAGGTCTCGATATCGGCCTGGGTCAGCGCCTCGCGCGACAGGTCGAACCTGCCGCCGGCGAGCAACGAACGCAGTTCGGAGGGCGTGATCATCCCGCACCCCCGATCAGGTCCAGAAAGGCGAACTTCTCCACCTTCCTCAGGTCCACCGCCTCGGGATGGTCGAACACGAACGCCCGCGCCGCCTTGCGATGGATTTTCCAGTGTGTGCGCGCCTCGCCGTTGCCGGCCGCCTTCGCCGCCAGCCAGCCCTTTTCGATCCAGCGCGAGACCGCCTTCGGGTCCACGCCGAACACAACCGCCAACTGCGGGGGGCTGAACACGTCGGGATTGTCGACGGCCGTGGACAGCTTCAACCGCACCATCTTGACGCGGATCGCCGCCGCGGTCCGCCGATAGCCGGCCTTGGTCAGGGCGCGCTTGATCATCGAGGGGCCGCCGCCCTCCTGGTCGTTCAGAATGGCGATCTCGGCATCGCTCCAGGGCGGTTCCTTGCCCCGCGGCTGACTAAGCCCCAGCTGCATCGCCCGCCGCTGCACCCACCATGCCGGCCGGCCGTAGTCCCGCCCGACGGCGGCGGCGCCCTTGCGCCCGACCTGCCCCTGATAGGCCCGCCGGATCGCCTCATCAATCAACGGCAACGGCTCCCAGATCTGCCTGATCCGTCCTCTCGCCCGCGCCGGCCGACCGCCGATCAGACCCAGCCTCCGCGCCCGCTGATAGATGGCCGCCGGCGATCGCTCCACCAGCCGGCTACGCGCCAGCTCCAGCGCCTCGGCATGCGACCCTGCCCCGTCCCAGCAAGCCCGCAGGATCTTCTCCTCGCTGGCATACCATGGCTTGGCCGATCGTGGAGCGGGCGTCTCCCGCTCGTTGGCCCAGACCTGATCCGACACGCTGGGCGTCACCCGCTCGGTGGAAAGCATCACGCCGCCTCCTCCGCCGTCATCACGTCGAACAGCGTCGGCGCGCCGACCTCCAGCTCCATCGCCGACAGGTAGCGGACGCTGTCGCGCCAGTAGTCGACGTTCAGTTCCACCGCCCGGCCCCGCCGCCCCAGCTTCAGGGCGCAATAGGGCACCGTGCCCAGCCCACCGAAGGGGTCGAACACCAGCTCCCCGGGGTTGCTGTAGAGGCGGATGCAGCGCTCCACCGTGTCGAACTGCAGGGGGCAGACATGCTTCTCGCGCCCGCCGGCGGCCTGGGCGCTGTTCAGCGTCCGCATGCGGTTGATGTCGCTCCACACCCCCTCGGCCCAGCTGGGCGGCGGGAAGGCCATGAACTCCATCGGCAGCATGCCCCGCGCGGCGAAGGCCTCGCCGATGGCGACATTCAGCTCATGGTCATAGACCTGCTCCAGCCAGGCGGCCTTGACCACCGCCATGGCCGTTTCCAGCGGCAGGGCGGCGATCTCCGCCGCCGTGGCCAGCCGGTTGCCGTCGCTGCGCCAATAGGCGTGCGCGTCCAGCTGCCAGCGGGCCAGGCTGTAGCCCGTCCCCGGCACGGCCCTCAGGGCGCCGGCCCGGTCCCGGTCGCGGTCCCAGGGCGTCGGAACGCCCTCCTTGTCGACATAGTCCGGCCGGTCGTGCGCCACCCGCTCATCGGCCCATTGCCTGGACAGATCGGTCTGGGGTTTTCGAAACTGCAGCACGAACTCGCTGCTCCCCGACCCCATCACCGTCATGTCGGTAAGCGCCCGGCCATAGCTCAGCCGATAGGTCTGGTTGTTCTCCCGCACCACGTCGGTGGTGATGTCGCGCATCCCCATGTAGAGGAAACCATGCCGGCGGAAGTGATCGGTCGCCTCCATGTGGAACGGCTCGACGGTGTAGCATCCGGCCCCCGTCTTGGCCCCGGGCAGCATCCGGTCCTTGACGTGGATACAGGCGATGCGCCCGGGCTTCAGGATCCTCAACAGCTCGGGGATCAGGTGCCCCATCTGGGCCCAGAACTCGCCGTTGTCGCTGGTGTGGCCGAAATCGTTGTAGCTCGGCGTATATTCATACTGGTTCGAGAACGGGATGCTGGTGACGATCAGATCGACGCTGTCGTCCGCCATCCCCCGCGTCTCGGCCACACAGTCGTTGTTGGCCAGCAGGAACGACCGCCCCGCCGCCTCCACCCGCCCACAGCCGATCGACCGGGCCAGCGTCTGGGCCATCGCCGCGGCGCTCAGGCCGTATTGCTGGATGATCTGGCTCATCCGCGCCACCATCTGGTCATGCTGCTTCCACTTGTTGATCAGGAGGCGGCGCACCTCGCGCTCGCTCTCGGCGAAGATCACGTCGATGACGACGTCGCGGCCCTGCCCGAACCGCTGGATGCGGTGGATGGCCTGGATGAAGTCGCGGAACTTGAACCCGACGCCCAGGAACACCGCCCGCGCGCAATGGCGCTGGAAATTGCACCCGGCCCCGGCGATCACCGGCTTGGCGGCCAGGAATTTGAACCAGCCGTCGCTGAACAGCACGATGGCCTGTTCCCGCGCCTCCAGGTCCTGCGAGCCATAGATGCTCACCACCCCGTCGCGGTCGAACACCTGCTCCAGGGCCAGCCGCTCATCCTCCAGGTCGTGCCACAGGATGCGGTGCTCATCCGGCTCGGCCCGGACGATCTCCACCGCCTTGCCGATCCGCGCCGCCAGGGTGGCTCGCTTCTCGCGGCTGGCCCCGACAACCCCCATCCCCGCCTCGCGGAACAACAGGCCCTGGCCGCCCTTTGCCTCCCCGGCGGTCGAGTGATCGACCGGCACCTCGTGCCAGTTGACCGTCATCCGGGGCAGATCATAGCCCTCGTCGCTGCACCCCAGGTCGCTCGGCCGCTGGATGAACAGCGCCCAGCTGGCCACCCACAACCAGAATTCGTGTTCCTTGTGCGGATAGAGGGTCAGGTTGCCGGCCTTCTCGCTGTCCCGCTGGAAGAACCGCGTCAGCGCCTGGCCGGTGTCCATGACGCCAAGATAGCCGACGTAATGGATCAGCTCCTTGTAGCGGTTGGGCGAGGGGGTCGCCGTGGCCACGAACCGCCAGGGCACGGCCTCGAACAGCGGCAGGAAGGTCTGATAGGTCTTCGACCCGAACGAGCGCAGCACATCCGCCTCGTCCAGGCTGGCGGCGTCGAAATGCGCCGGATCGACCAGCCCCTCGCGAACGCTCTCATAGTTGGTCAGATAGACCCCCGGCGCCGCCGCCTCGGCCGTCGCGCGGATGAAGCGCGGCAGGCCCGGCGCGTCCGGCCCGCCCCCACCCTCGCCCCCGCCCTCGCCAGAGCCCCAACCCATGATCTTTTCCGCGTCGCGGCGGAACTCCTGCATCACCCCCAGCGGCGCGACGATCAGGCCGCGCCCGACCAGGCCGCGCCGCCGCGCTTCGGCGATGCACCGCGCCATCAGCTCCAGCTGCATCGAGGTCTTGCCCAGGCCGAAGTTGGCGAAGATCGCCCGACGGCCGCCCGCCAGCGCCCAGCGCACCGCCACCCGCGCGTGGTCCTTCAGACACGGGTTGATGTCCTCCAGCGCCACCGCAAACCCGGAGGCCTCCGCCATCCGGACCTTGGTTTGCAGGAAGTCGAGATAGGGGTCGGACGTCATGCCGCCTCCCGAACCGGGTTCGGCTCAGCCGCGCCCCACCGCCCGTCGCCGAGGTTGGCGGCGATCAGGGCCGCCGAGACGGCCGTGCAGACGCTGTTGCCGATCAGCTTGGTTTCATCGGTTTTGGTGACCTTGCCGTGCAGCCGGCTGAACCCGGTGACGAAGGTGCGCGGAAAGCCCTGCGCCGCCGCCAGCTCCGCCGGCGTCAGCATCCGCATGCCGATATCGACCACCTGCCAGGCGACGCCGCCGACCAGGACAAGGCCGAAGCGGGCGCGGCTGGTCACGCTGTGCAGCGGGCCGGCGAGGTCGACCGCTTCGGCGGTGCCGTAATACTTGATCAGGAACGCTCGCAGCTCGTCGCCATGCTCGGCGAACGGCCGCCGCAGTTCCTGCTGCAGCAGATAATGATGGGTGCCGCCGGCCAGCACCGTCTTCAGCGGGTCTTCCGGGGTCCGCCCTCCACCGTTGGTGTTGCTGGTGAAGGCCGAGCCCAGGCAGGCCGTCACCAAGCGTTGCGTGGTTCCGCGCCCGACGATCGTGCTCAATGGATCCTCGGCGCTATGGCCGACCGTGCCGGTATTGGCCTGTTCCATGAAGGCCGCCGCGACCGCGAAGCCGCCGGCCGAGGTTATGGTTCGCAGCGGGGTTTGCGGGTCATAGACGCCCGCCCGCAGCGACCCGCTGTTGTCGGTCCGGATCAGCGTCGCCGCCGCCAGATGGCCGCCGTTGCCGTTGGCCACCACCGTCGGATAGGGCTGTTCCACAGACCGCGATCTCGGCGCCTGCCCCTCGCGCTCGCCATAGGCGGCGGTCAGGATCGGCGCGACCAGGGCATGCTTGCCGCCGCCGGCATGAATGGTTCTCAGCGGCTCGCGAACGTCGCGATCCCGGCGGCCGGTCTTGTGGTCATCCCCATGGGCAAGCTCGGCGATGACCGGAGCGACCATGGCGAACTCGCCGCGATGGGCGCCGGTCACCGTCCGCAGCGGATCGCCGACGTCATAGACCCGCCCCGCTCCCGCATGGGTCAGGGGCACGATGAACGGCTCGGCCGCCCCGAACACATACCGCTCCATACCCTTGGCGATCCGCTTCAGCGTCGCCTCCTCGAGCGGGCGCTTGGCGCGAATGCCACGCTCGCGGCACTCCGCCTGGGTCAGGAAGATCGACGGACATGGGATCGACCAGTCGATGATCTCCGCCGCCGCCCGATAGGGCTTCAGGCCCCGACCCGCCGCCTCTTCGCGCGGCGCATGCGTCTCGTCCGGCCAGAGGATGGGCCGGCCGTCCCGCCGCGCCACGAGGAACAGCCGCTTGCGCGTCGTCGGGTCGCCGTATTTCGCCGCGACCAGAAACCGCCACTCGACGACATAGCCGCACTGCTCCAGCCGCCGCTTCCACAGCCGGAAGGTCTCGCCCTTGCGCCCCGGGTCGGGCTTGCCGTCCGGACCCAGCGGGCACCAGTCGACGAACTCCTCGACATTCTCCAGGAAGATCACGTCCGGCGCGTTCTCACCCAGCAGCTTGGCGACCTTGATGACGATCCAGGCCAGGCCCCGCACACGCGGGCTCACCGGCGCCCCGCCCTTGGCCTTGCTGAAATGGCGGCAGTCGGGCGAGGCCCAGAAGCTGCGCCACTTCACCCCCGGACGAACGCAGCGCGGATCGACGTCGAACACATCGGCGATGATGTGTTCGGTCTCCGGGAAGTTGTGGCTGTGAACGCCGATCGCGACGTCCCAGTGGTTCAGCGCCACCTGCGGATGACAGCCGAGCGCGGTCTGATAGCCCAGCGAGCTGCCCCCGACCCCGGCGAAATAGACCACGTCCAGCGGCGCGACCGACCCGTTCACATTACCCATCACGCCCGACCATCACCCAAAGCTCCACCGCCCGCCCCCGCTTGCCGGGCCGGGTTCCGCTGAAGGCCGCGCGCTCGGCGGCGACCATCGCCGCGACGGTGACGCGCACGAACGGCCGGCTCATGCCGCTGGCCTGGCTGATCTCGCCGATCGACAGCGCACCCCGACCCATCGCCCGAACCACCCGCGCCCGGCGCTCCCGGGCCAGGGCCAGCCGTTTGCCGCCCGGTGGAACCGCCGCGACCTCGAGCGCCGGCAGGTCGCCCTTCAGCGCCCATACCGCCGCCCGCGTCCCGCGGGACTTGCATCGCGCCACCAGGTCCAGATCCAGCAGACGACGCAGCGCCGACCGCAGGCGGTGATCTTCCATCCGGCATCGTCCCGACAGCGCGGGAACCGTCGCCGGCCCATCTTTCAGCGCCGCCAGGACCTCGGCGTTGTGGCGTTCCTCGGTGTTGGCCCAGACCGGCCCCGGTGGGCGGTCAGGGGCACGATCAGGGGCGCGCCCCCCCTCGCGTTCAGCCGCTTTCGGCCCGCCGACAGGGGACGGCGCCCCGATCCGGCTCCCGGCCAGCACAGCCTCGCAGGCCTGCCGCACGTCCTCGACATTGCGCCCGCAATAGTCGGCGCAGGCCTGCCACCCGGCGCGGGTCCGCGCCTTCCAGGTCAGGATCCTCGCCACCTCGATCGCGTCGATCGGCTCCCGCCGCCCGCCGCCCGGGCTGTTGCTGACCTGATCGACCATATGGCTCATCGACCGGCCCATCAGTCGTCCCTCTGGCCGGTGGCGCCGCGATAGCGGGCGGCCTCCTCGGTGCTCAGGGCGTGGGTCAGCCGCTCGACATCGCCGGCCAGCGCCAGCAGGCTGGCGGCGAACATCGCCCGCGTCCCGGTCCCGGCGGCCTTGAACCGGCTTGCCTGGTCATGCAGATCGCGCGGCCATGCCGACCGCGCGTCTCCGGCCGGCAGCGGATAGCTCTCGCGCGGCGCCGCCTTCAGCGCATCGGTCAGCGTCAGCTGCGGGTCCTCGTCCCAGCGGGTCGCCGCCTGGGCCGCCTTCTCGCACAGCGCCTTCCAGGCCTTGCGCGCCTCCATCGGCGTCAGCGCGCGCCCCGAACCGCGTTCGGATCGCCGCCGGGCGGGAAAGCGGGTCATGGCCGGGCCTCCCTGTTGTGATAGCTTTGACCGATGCGCTGCCTGATCGCCTTGACTGGCCTGCTGGTCGTCGTCGCCAGCCCCGCCCTTGCCGATCCCTGCAAGGCGATCTCCGACAGCGGGCGGTTGCCGCCCTGGCTGAAGCCGGGAACGGCGTTCAGCGGAACCGTGCGATATGTCGGCGACGGCGACAGCCTGTGCGTCGGCGCCAGCCCGGACCCGGCGAAGTGGGTCGAGGTCCGCATCGAGGACTTCGACGCCCCCGAACTGAACGACCCGGGAGGCCGGGAAGCCAAGGCGGCCCTCGCGCGCATCGCCATGGGTCGCCGCGTCAGCTGCCGGGCGGCCCATCGGTCATATGACCGCATGGTCGCCACCTGCTGGCTTGACGGCGTCAGCCTCGGCGAGCGGATGCGCCGCGCCGGCATTGTCGAGGGCGGGCGATAGCTCATGGCCGCGCCTCGCCGGCGTCGGCAGGCGGGCCGCTCAGTTCGGGGGGGTAGAAATCGGCGGGGGTGATCATCCTCTGCGTCACCGCATGGATCTTCTCCATCGACGACTTGCCGGGCGTCAGCCGATTGATATCGCCAAACGGCAGGCGCCACTTTCGGACAGCCTCGCGACTGACGCCGACAGCCTCGGCGAAGCGCTCGTTTGTGATACGGTTTTTGACCATCCAGTCGTCGAGCGCGGGCCGAACAGGCCGGGGCTCGACCACCATGGCTTTGGGGTTCGCGTCCATGGTGGCCATGAGCGCAACTGATTTGTTGCTATTGTCAACAGCCTGTTGCATCGTCCGCCATCATGTTGGCGGCAGACTTTCAACGGGCGCCATTGTTTCGTGGCGCCATGCCGACGCCGCCTCGCAAGCCAGCCCCCCCGACCGCCCCCACCAAGGAGATGGCGAAGATCGGGCGCGCCATCGGCTGGTTGCGCAAAGAGGCGGACATGTCGCAACAGACAGCCGCCGATGCCATGGGCATCACCCGCCAGGCCTGGCAGCAATACGAGGCGGGGGACCGCCAGGTCGTTCTTCGCACCGACGTTCAGGAACAGATCGCCGCGGCCCTGGGAACCACCCGCGCCGCCTTGATGATGGTCAAGGCTCGCCTGGCCGGCGACGCCATCCCGTCGGCCGATGGCAGAATGCCGGGCCCCTCGGGAGAGCCTTATCTGCTCGGCCTGGCTGACCCGTTGAGAGCCGGGGCGTTTCTGGCCATCGACACGGCCGATCAGTCCCCCCCACGCCTGACCGACGTTGGTCGGGATCCTCGCTATCCGCTCGCCCAGCAGCGGGTGCGGCCGGTCGTCGGCGACAGCATGGACCAGCGCGGGATCCTGGACGGCGATCTCGTCCGGATCGTTTCAGTAATGGACATCAACTTCGCCCCGGAGACCGGCATGGTCGTCGAGGTCGAGCGGACCCGCATTCAGGGCCGCGAACGGGAATTGACGCTGAAGGAGCTGGAGGTGACGGAAGACGGCTTGTTGCTCTGGCCCCGGTCTTCAAACCCCCTCTGGCGAGAGCCCATCATGGTGACGGAGGGCAATGCCGACGATGTGGAAGTCCGCATTACCGGCATCATGACAGCACTTATTCGTCGGTTCTGATCCTGATCCGATCCATGTCAAGTCCAGACGTGTCGAATGTGCTCACCTGATTGCCCGCCTGGTAATACTGAGCCTCGATCCGGACTGTCTTTGCGGCCTTGAGTCTCTCAATGAACCCTGCCGCACGAACCATGAAAATCACATCGGACGAACCGTCCGCCGCCTCGGCAGCACTGAATGAAATCGGCTGCCCCTTATCGAAGCGAACCTTGACTGTGCAGTTCGAGTAGCTGCGACAGACGAATTGACCGCCTTCACTGAGGCGCAGATAGACGTCCGTTCCGAAGCTGGGGGACTGACGCACGCAAAGTTGCGTCGCCTGGGCGCTGTAGGGCCAATCCAACCTCACCAGATCGGTCGAGGTCGAACAGGCTTGCCCTCCTGTTTTGCCACGCACAGGGTCTGGCAGATCGATGTAGCTCCAAGGGTCCGCCGGCGGCAGATCAACATCGCCAATCGGCTTCATGGCCTCGGCCTCGGCCTTCCAGTCCGTGTTGACGGGCAGGTCCGGCGGATTGTTCGACCCAGCCGGAGGTCCCGCAAACATCACGATCGCTGCAAAGACCCCGACCACACCGACCCCGCACACGATGAGAGGGATTTTGCTCGTCGAATGCTCCGTCACGGTTTGGTCGGGTCTCACCGTCTTGGCTTCGGCTTCCCGTTTGGCCGCGAGGCGGGCCTCCAGCTCGGCGACCCGCCGACGCGCCGCATCGAGTTCAGACTGTTCATCAGACATCGCCATTCTCCCCACTGCAATTAGGGGTCGCGTTGTCCCTTCCGACAAGCCGCGCAACATTCGCTAGCGTCGCCGCAACAGCTTGTTGCAACATCGCCGTTGACAATAGCAACAAATCGTTGCGTCAATGCCGCCACCCCGCGCCACCGGGGAAGCCGGACGGGCCGGTCTGACGGAGCGGCGCGGGGCGGATCGCTCGCATGACCGAAGCTCACCGCCCCCATGGCCGCGCGACCCTCACCGGCGCCTCGCCGGCCATTCTGGTCCGCATGGACGGCGAGCCGCCGCTCCGCATGACGCTGCAGAACTTCCTCTCGGCCAACGCCGACGGCATCGACCCCGTCGAGGCCGCCGCCATCTGCGACGCCATCGCCGCCGGCCAGGCCTATACCGGCGGCGGCGGCGCGGCCCCGGCCTGGACCGTCGAACCCGTCCCGTCCGAACCGGGTTCGGGTCGGGCCGGACGTTCGACGACGGCGCCCTTCGACCCCGCGCGCCTTTGGCCGGACGATCCGCTGCTCACCTGCACCGTTCCGCCCGCGCCCGAACCGGGCCCGGCGCGCGCCAGGACGGGCCAAGGCCTCACCCCCGGTGAAATCGCCTTGTCCCTCTCGGCGGTCGGCGCCATGGGCGTCGGCGTCTTCATCGGCCTTCGCGGCCCCGATCCGGCTCTGATCGCCGCTGTCATCGCTCAGGGGCTGGTTTCGGCCCTGCTACTGGAGCAACGCGGCCGCGACGCGAAACACGCCGCCGGCCAGCAGCAACACCCCCACGACCGCCAGGATCACCCCCAGCACGGTGTTGCGCCGCAGTTCGCCCTCGGCCTTCCATCGGGCGTAACCGGCGTCGTCGGTCAGGATCCGTGTCTGGAAGGGGTGGTTCATCCATTCGCCGAGGCCGAGGGCCAGAAGGCCCAGTCCGACGGCGATCAGGCCGGGATTGTTCGCCACGCCGCCAAGGCCGAGGACGGCGACCGAAGCGGCCGTCGCGCCCTTGTACCACTGGCGGATATTGAAGCTGCTCATCACCGGCCCCTCGCGAACAACGCCGCGGACGATCCTAGCGCCGCGCCGGACGACGAGACAGCCCTTTCCCTAGCCGCCGCCTCCCCGCTGCGCGCCGCCGTGCTGGCCCAGGTCGGCGCGCCGGCCTGTTACCGGGGCATGAGCGTCAGGCGCGGCGCGACCGAGGACAGGGTGATCGCCCGTTTCGGGGCCGCTGTCTTTGCCCTCTCTCGCGGCGAGGCCGAACATCAGGCCTCCATTCTCGAAGTCGAGGTCCTGCCCGGCCAGCCCGGCCACGCCCTGGCCCTGCAGGTCAGCGCCGCCCTGCGTTTGGCCGCCGCCCGATGACCCGCCTGATCCGCGAAACCCTGGCCTTCGCCGCCGCCGCGACCTTCGTCTGGGCCGTCTGTGTCGGCGCCCTGGTCGTCGGCGACCTCTTCCGGAGCCTCCCGGCATGACCCCGCACGCCTCACACCCCACTTCCCGCACCCCCTCCCACACCCTCGCCGCCCTGCCTCCGCCCTCCCGCGTCGTCGTCATCCACCTGACGCCCTTCGCGCCCGGGGTGCTGGCCAACGCGCCGCTGTCGCACCCCTCGCGGGCGGTCAGCTATCACGGCGTCACCACCGTCCAGGCCGTGCGCAGCCTGGCCGAGCGGCTCAAGCGCGCGCCCGCCGCCCTGGCCTTCCGCCTGTCGGCCCTGTGCGACGTCGAGGTCTATGACCCCCGCGCCCCGGCCGACATCCTCGCCGTCATCCTTGAGGGCCTGTCCTGCGGCGAGGCCGAAGCCGCCCGCGAGGCCATCATCCGGGGCGCGCGGCGATGATCCGGGGCGACCGCCTCCGCGTCATCGACGACGCGCCGCTGGACCAGGGACCGGGCCGCAAGACCCGCAAGCCGCCGTTCAGGCAGGGCGACCTGGTCACCTGCCGTTCCGCTCGCGGCGAAGGGCCAGACGCCATCGTCGAGCTGGAGCGCCATCGAGGCTTCTTCCGCGCCGCCCGTTTCGAGACGGTGGAGCGCTGAGATGGCCCGCCGCCCCCGCAACACCGGCTGGCCGCTGATCGTCGATCCGGCCCTGACCGTCGTCCTCATTCTCATCGCCGCCGGCCTCGCCGTCAGCTTTCTCGGAGCCTGAGCCTTGAACGCCCTCACCCCCCTCGCCCTGCAAAACGCCGAGCTGCTCGACGTCCTCGCCGGCGGCATCGACTTCGCCACCACCACCACCGATCTCGCCCGCACCCTCGGCCGCGACCGGTCCAACCTCGCCAAGTCGCTCAAGGCCCTGCGCGAGGCCCTGCTGGTCGCCGAGGACGGTCTCAGCCTCACGGCCGCCGGCGAAGAGGCCCGCGCCGCCATCCACCGCGCCAACGGCCCCGAAGCCGCTCCCGAAGCCGCTCCCGAAGCCCCGCCCGGCGACATTCCCCCCGGGACCGTTCTGCTGACGCACGACGTCATCGCCTTCGACGGCGAGAACGCCCGCACCCACTCCGGCCTCTCGCCGCTGGAGATCGAGGACATGGCGGCCAGCATCCGCGACCGTCACGCGGCCGGCCGCCCCGGCCTGATCACCCCGCCGACGGTCCGCCGGAACCCGCCGCTGCGCCCCGACACCCGCTGGCCTTGGATCCTTGTGCATGGGGAGCGCCGCCTGCGCGGCTGGCGGCTGGCCATCGAGCGCGGATGGCTCCCGGCTGACACCGCCTTCCCCTGCCCGGTGTTCACCGGCGACGATGTCGAAGCGACCGAGGAAGCCCTGGTCGAGAACCTGCAGCGGGTCGATCTCGACAACCTCGAGGCCGCAGAGGGCCTGCGCAATCTCAGCGACAAGACCGACCCGCCGGCGACGGCCGCGGCGATCGCCAAGCGCCTGGGCAAGGAAGAGCGCTGGGTCGAGGAACGCCTCAAGGTCGCCCGCGAGGCCGAGCCGGCCGCCAAGCAGCGCTATCGCGCCTGGGTCGAGCGCAGCGCCGACCCCGACTATGACCCCAAGGCCGATGACGACGTCTTCCGCTGGACCAACCTGCGCAACAGCGTCAAGAAACCCCGCCATCTGACCGCGCTGGAGAAGAACCCGCGCCTGGCCATGCTCATCGCCGAGCTGGCCCAGGCCAGCGAGGAAGCGACCGGCGTCTGGGACGCCGCCGTCACCGTCAAGGTCGACGTCCCCGGCGGCGTCTCCCATGAGGCGGAAAAGCTGGGCCTGCTCAGCATCTTCGTCAGCGGCTCCGGCCCCGAGCTCCGCCATCACCTGCGCCTCTTGCCCCCCGCCACCGACTGGCTGGCGGCCAGCGGCTTTGGCGACGGCGCCGAAGACCTGTTGGAGCTGACCCGCCGCGCCGCCCTGGGCGAGTTCGGCTATGCGGCCCTGCCGCCCGGCCAGTGGGGCAGCGACCTGCTCAACCTTCCCCCAGACCCCATCGTCGCCCCCACGCCCGAACCGCCCGCGCCCGGCCCGACCGAGCGCCCGGGCCTGGTCGGCGACGCCTTCTCCCGCCAGCTGGCTCAGGCCCTGGCGGAGGAAGGGGGGTTGGGCGCGCCCGACGGCGATCCCTCGCCGGCGCCCGCCCCCAACCCGATCGCTCCCGCGCCGGCAAACCCTCCGCCGCCGGCCGGAAGCGAGGCCGCGCCGGTCCCCCCGACGGCCGGCCATGGCCCCGGCGTCGATCCTCAGGAACAGGTCGACGCCGGGGCCGCTCCTTCTCCGTTGGCGGACCTGCCCCCGGCCGCCCGCCTCGCCCTGCTGGAAACCGCTCTCGCGGTGCGCCTGTCCGGTCAGGAGACCCGCGGCGGCGGCCAGCGCGGCGTGCCGGTGTTCGACTTCCACCAGGACACCGTCGCCTGGCCGGCCCTGTTTCAGGCCAAGCTGGCCATCATCGGCCAGGCCGTGGGCGGCGGCGGCTTCCTCGCCATCCTCACCCAGCGCGCCCTCGACGCCCTGGCCGCCGAGTATCCGGAAGGCGTCGATCGCGACGATGTCATGGCCCAGGCCGGCAAGATGGCTCTGGAAGGCTTTTCGGTCGCTCCGGCCGGACGCTTCAACACCCCCTGGCTCAACCCCCCGGCCAAGCCCGCCCCCGAACCCCGTTCGGCGCCCGCCGCCCAGACCGACACCCCGTCCCGCGCCCCCTCGGACCCCGTCATCGACGCCTTCCGCGCCGCCGCCGCCGACCTCTGGCACGCGACCCGCGAGGCCCGCCGGATCCTCGACAACCTGATTGAGGGCCACGGCGCCGGCGACGACGAATTGGCCGAAGCCTCGCGCAGCCTGCAGGACAGCGCCATGACCCTCGCCCCGTTCCTGACCGCTGACCAGAAGGCGGACCGGTGATGAGCGGCCCCGGTCACAACAGCGGCGACACCGCCACTGTCGACGTCCTCAACGCCACCGCCCAGACCCAGCTGCGCACCGTCATCGAGCGGATCGAGCGGCTGGAGGAAGACAAGGCCGGCGTCATGGCCGACCTGAAGGAGGTCTACGCCGAGGCCAAGGGCAACGGCTTCGACACCAAGATCCTCCGCAAGGTCGTCCGCATGCGCAAGCAGGACAAGGCCAGTCGCCAGGAAGAAGAAGCCCTGATCGACCTCTACCTCAGCGCCATCGGAGGCCTCTGACCATGCCCGGCAACCCGCCCCCGCGCCTCGACCTGGTCGCCATCGCCCTGGCCGTCCTGGTCGTCGTCATCCTCATCCTCGCCGCCGCCTGGCCAGACCCCACGGCCTTCCAATGACCGCCCTCCCCCCCGCCGCCGAGGACCGCGTCCGCGCCGCCTTCACCGACACCCTTCAGCTGACCGCCAAGGCCACCGCCGCCCTGATCGGGATCGACGTCAAGACCCTGCGGCGGATGACCGACGAGGGGGTCATCCGTGCCATCCGCAAGGGCGCCTTGCGGGTTTACACCGAGGCCGATGTGCGGGCCTATTTGACCACCCCCGCGCCGATCGGCCAGGAACGCCGCCCATGTCCGTCTACAAACCCAAGAAAAGCCGCTTCTGGCAATATGACTTCCAGGCAAAAGGTCATCGCTTTCACGGATCTACGGGCGTCGAGACACGCCGCAAGGCCGAGGCCGTAGAGCGACGTCTCCGCGAGGAGATCGCCGCCGGCAGGAACCCGCACGAGCGCGCCCTGACCCTGGACGAGGCCGCCGGCCGCTGGTGGCTGGAGGTCGGCCGGCATCTGGCCGGGCCCGCCCATGTCGAGCGCCGCATCGGCATCTGCCTGCGTCTGCTGGGCAAGGCCACCCCGATCACCGAGATCACCACCCGCGCCGTCTCCCGCGCGATCGAGACGCGGCGCGGCGAGACCTATAGCCGCGCGCCGGATCGCCCGGCCGGAGACGGCCGGCCGGCCTTGGTCGCGCCGCGCTACCCGGTCAGCAACGCCACGGTGAACGCCGACATCATCATCACCCTGCGCCGGATCCTGCGTCGCGCCCGCAAGACCTGGGAGATCAGGGACCTGCCGGAAATCGACTGGCGCGCCCTCACCCTGGCCGAACCGGCCGAGCGGCTGCAGTATTACACCCCGGCCCAGCGCGCCGCCTGGCTGGCGGAGTGCGACCCGGTCGCCGCCGCCGCCCTGCAGACTCTGCTGACCTATGGCCTGCGGCTCAATGAGGTGTTCTTCCCCCCGGCCGCCTTCGACGCCGGCGAGGCCCAGGCCGTCGACGGCGGAGACGCGCCCCGGCTGCGGATCGACAAGCGCAAGGCCGACGTGCCGCACATCGTGCCCCTGCGGCGCGACGACGCCCGCGACATCGCCGCCAGGGCCGGCCGGGCCGCCGCCGCGGGCCTCACGACCATCTGGTTCGAGCAACGCCCCCCGGCCCCGGCCCTGACCAGGGTCACGCGCCGCGACCCGGCCGAGGCCGAGCTGGTCCCGCTGACCTACTACGGCTTGCAGGCCCGCCTGCGCTCGGCCGCCCGCCGCGCCGGCATCGACGGCGGTCGTGTCATCCACGGCGCCCGCCACGACGCCGGCACCCAGATCCTCCGCCGCACCGGCAACCTCAAGGTCGCCCAGCAGCTGCTGGGCCACAAGGACATCAAATCGACCCTCCGCTACGCCCACGCCCTCGAGGACGAGCTCCGCGCCGGCCTTGACGCGGAGTTACGGAATAGTCCCGAACCCCCGGCCGCCGATCCGGCGCAACCCCTTGCCGCACAACGGGTTCGAGGCCGCCGCCCTTCGTCTTCCTAAAGCTAAGGTCGGGGGTTCGAGTCCCTCCCGGGCCGCCAGCCCCTTCCCCTCATCGGCCGGACGTCACCCCAGGGTTCTGAGATGGGCCAGACTGGCCTCCACGCTTGGCCAGTAGGGCGACGGCGGGAAGTCGTGTTCGACAAAGCAGTGCTCGACGCCGGCGGCGTCGCCGGCGGCGAGGAGACCGGCGAAGTCGAAGGTTCCTGAGCCGACATCGGCCATCCCGCCATCCGGCGCCATGTCCTTCAGGTGAAGCAGCCTTACCCGCCCCGTCATGGCCTCGATGAAGGCGCGGGGCTCCTCGCCGCCCTTCTTCAGCCAGTAGACGTCGAGCTCGAAATCGACGACCTCGGGATCGGTTTCGCTGACCAGCCTGTCGAACGGCCGGACGCCGTCAGCCGCCTCGAACTCGAAGTCGTGGTGGTGGTAGGCCAGGCGCAGACCCTGGCCGCGCGCGCGCCGGGCGAAGGCGTCCAGCGTCGTGATCACAGCCTTCCAGTCGCGCTCGTCGGGCATCACATAGGGCATCACCAGATAGCGGCAGCCGAGGGTTTCGGCCATCGCCAGCACCGCGTCCGGCCTGTCCGCCATGTCGGCCAGACCGACGTGGGCCGAGGGACAGTCCAGGCCGATCTCCTGCATGCAGGCGGCGAAGCCGGCGAAATCGGAGCCCAGCGGGGCGGCGAATTCCACGGCGTCGTAGCCGGTCTGGCGAATGCGCCGCAGCGCGCCCAGAGGGTCGGCCGCGAACGGCTTGCGCAGGGTGTAGAGTTGAAGGCCGATCGGTCTCATGGGCCTACAGGCCTCCCTGTTGCAGAAGGTCCGCCGCATGGTTCGCGGCCCGGGCGGAGAGGGCCATGTAGGTCAGAGAGGGGTTCATCGAGGCGCTGGAGGCCATCGCCGCGCCATCGGAAATGAACAGGTTGGGGACCTCGTGCGCCTGCCCCCAGCCGTTCAGGACCGCGGTCGCCGGATCGCGGCCCATGCGGGCCGTGCCCATCTCATGGATGCGGTCGCCCGGCGGCGTCAGCTGCTCTCCGGCCTCTTCCCAGGGGGTTATGTCGACGCAGCCGGCGGCCCGCAGCATCTCCGAGGCGTCATGCGCCGCCGCCCGCATCATGGCGTATTCGTTGGGTCCGTGGCCGGCGTCGATGACCGGCACGGGGATACCCCAACTATCCTTGCGGACCGGCGATAGCGTGACCCGGTTGTCGGGATCGGGCAGCACCTCGCCGAAGGGCATCAGGGAGACGTTCCAGACCGTGGCCGTGTCGCCGTCGACGGCCAGCCCGTTGACCACCGATTCCGCCCGCCGCGAGCGGGCGGCGGCGCCCTGCATGCCGAAGCCGCGCAGGTAGGGTTTGTCGGCCTCGGTTATGTTGGCGTAGCGCGGGATGTAGACCCCTGTCGGCCGGTCGGCCTGGTAGGGAACCTCCATGAACCCCGGCATCCGGCCGACGATCGGCTTGCTGCTGACATGATCCATCAGGTTGCGGCCGACCTGGTCGCTGCCGTTGGCCAGGCCGTTGGGGAAGGCGTCGGACCGCGAATTCAGCAGGATGGCTGCGGAGTTGATCGCCGAGGCGTTGAGGAACACCATTCGCGCCTCGAAGGTCTCGCCGGCCTTGTCCAGCTGGCCGACCGTGCGCACGCCGGTCACCTGGCCGGTCGCCGGGTCGTGGATGACGCTGGCGACAACGCGGTCGGTGAGGACGGTCAGATTGCCGGTGGCGCGAGCCGCCGGGAGGGTGGCGGCGAGGGTCGAGAAATAGCTGCCCAGCGGACAGCCGTGGTGACAGCGCATGTGCTGTTCGCAGCGCTTGCGGCCCACGTCCATCTGCGGCTTGGCCACCCGGCTGAGGTTGGCGACCCGGCCCATGATCATCCTGCGAGTGGGAAACGCGGCCTCGATGCTGGCCTTGGCGGCCAGTTCGACATCGTTGAAGTCGAAGGGCGGCAGGAAGTCGCCGTCAGGCAGCTGTTCCAGGCCGTCGTAGTCGCCGCTGATCCCGGCGAAGGCCTCGACATGATCGTACCAGGGCTCGAGATCCTCGTAGCGGATCGGCCAGTCGACGCCGTGCCCGTCCTGGAGATTGGAGAGGAAGTCCTGCGGGGCCCAGCGATAGGACTGCCGCGCCCAGGTCAGGGACCGTCCGCCCAGATGATAGCCGCGGATCCAGCGATAGGGCCGGCCGGGAACGGTCTCATAGGGGTGATCGTGATCGCTGGCCCAGAAGGCTCGGTTGGAGTTGAACAGGGCGTAGGAGACACCGACGTGATAGGGGTAGTGCAGGTCCCGCTCCGCCTGAGGAATCTGGTCGTCGCGGCGGCGCAGGGTGGCGGCCAGGTCGTGGCTGTAGCCGGGCCCGTGCTCCACCTCCGGGCCGCGCTCAAGCATCAGGACCTTCAGGCCCCGCTCGCAGAGCTCCTTGGCGACCCAGCCGCCACTGATCCCGGAGCCTACAACAATGGCGTCAAACATCAGGCAGCCCCTCTGGCCGGCGCCGGATCGGCGAACTGATTGATGGCCGAGCGCAGGGCTGCAACCGGCTCCCCGCGCGGCACGAATTCATGCCCGACCCACTGCTGGTAGCCGAGATGACGCAGCAGGCCGGCGATGGCCGGCCAGTTGATTTCCTGGCGGTTGTCCAGATCGCGCCGCCCGGGCGCGCCGGCGGTGTGGACATGGCCGATGAGGTCGAAGTTGGCCTCGATGGTCCGGCTCAGATCGCCCTCCATCAGCTGCATGTGATAGCCGTCGTAGAGCAATCGCAGCGCTGGGGACCCGACGCCCCTGACGATGCGGGCGCCAAAGTCGGTGCGGTCGCATTGATGCCCCGGATGGTCGACCTTGCTGTTGAGCAGCTCCAGCAGCAGCCGCACTCCGGCGCTCTTCGCATGCGCGACGACAGGACCAAGGCCCTCGATACAGGCGGCGATCGCAGGCTCGTCGGCGCCGTCGCCGAAGCGATCGCCGGAGAAGACGATCACCGCCTCGACCCCGCCCTCGGCCGCCGCATCGATATTGCGGCGAACCTCATCCCGCAGGGCGGCGTGGCGCGAGGGGTCGTTGAAGCCCTGTTCAAGCTTGTGGCCGGTCAGGGTGACCAGCGACAGCCCGGCGTCCCGGGCGACCGGCCACAGCGGCTGCGGCAACATCTCGACGCCCTGGGCGCCCGCGGCGGCGGCCTCCCGCAGCAGGGCCTGCGGATCGATATCGCGGCCGAGGGTGAAGGACCACCAGGCAAAGCTCTGTCGCATCAGCCGTTGTCCTCGCTCAGGGCCATCCAGCGCCCGTCCGCTTCGGCGCTACGCACCGCCGCCTCGATGAACCGCACGCCTTCGACCCCAGCCTCAATGCCCGGCAGGGTCGTCGCAGGCGTCGCGCGTCCGGCCTTTCGGGCGGCGATCAGATCGGCGGCGTCGGCATAGATCCGCGCGAAGCCCTCAAGGTAGCCCTCGGGGTGTCCCGCCGGGATGCGGGTCGCCGCCTGCGCCTCGGGTGAGAGCTCCGGGCCGCCGCGCCGCAGCAGCCGCGGCGGCTCGCCCAGCGGGGTGAACCGCAGCATGTCGGGATCTTCCTGCGACCACTCCATCCCACCGGCCTCGCCATAGACCCGCAGTCGCAGGCCGTTGGCCGCGCCCACGGCGACCTGGCTGGCCCACAGCTGTCCCCGCGCCCCGCCGGCCCAGCGCAGGCGCAGTTGGACGTCGTCGTCCAGCCGCCGACCGGCCACGAAGCGCGAGGTCTCGGCGCTGATCTGCTGCGCGGCTTCACCGAGCACGAAGGTGGCCAGATGATAGGCGTGGGTGGCGATATCGCCCAAGGCGCCGCCGGGTCCAGCCTGAGCCGGGTCGCCGCGCCAGTCGGCCTGCTTGTTTCCCGGCAGCGCCGTCGCCAGCCAGTCCTGGGCGTATTCGGCCTGCACCACCCGGACGGCCCCGAGGGTCCCGGCCACCACCATCGCCCGCATCTGCCGGACCATGGCATAGCCGCTGTAGTTATGGGTCAGGACAAAGGGCATTCCGGTCCGGGCGACCGTCTGCTGCAGGTCGAGCGCCTCAGCCAGGCCCGTCGTCAGCGGCTTGTCGCAGATCACCGCGATCCCGGCCTCGAGAAAGGCCTGCGCGGGTGCATGATGCAGGTGGTTGGGGGTGACGATGGCCACGGCGTCGATCCGGTCCGGCCGCGCCGCCTCGGCCCGAACCATCTCCTGCCAGTCGCCGTAGCAGCCGCCGTCCTCCAGTCCGAGACCCTGACCGAACGCCCGCGACCGCTCGGGCACGCTGCTGAAGGCCCCGGCGACCAGGGTCCAGCGATCATCCAGCCTGGCGGCCATGCGATGCACGCCGCCGATGAAGGCGCCCTCGCCGCCGCCGATCATGCCCAGCGACAGCCGCATCTCAGCGGTCGAGGCCCAGCATCCGGCGGTTGGCCGCCGCATCGACGCCGGTCGCCGCGAAATCGTCGAAGCTCTTGCCGGTGACCTGGATGATGTGATCGCGGATGAAGGGCGCCCCTTCGCGGGCCCCGTCCTCCGGGTCCTTCAGGGCGCATTCCCACTCCAGCACCGCCCAGCCGCGGTAGCCGTACTGGGCGAACTTCGAAAAGATGACCTTGAAGTCGATCTGGCCGTCGCCCAGTGAGCGGAACCGCCCGGCCCGTTCTTTCCACGGCGCATAGCCGCTGTAGACGCCCTGTCGGCCGGTGGGCCGAAACTCGGCGTCCTTGACGTGAAACATCCTGATCCGCTCGTGATACAAGTCGATGTATTCCAGGTAGTCGAGCTGCTGCAGCAGAAAGTGGCTGGGATCGTAGAGCAGGCAGGCGCGGGGGTGATGATCCACGCGGTCCCAGAACATCTCCACGGTCGTCCCGTCGAACAGGTCCTCGCTGGGGTGAATTTCGTAGCAGAGATCGACTCCGGCCTCATCGAAGGCGTCGAGGATCGGCCGCCAGCGCCGGGCGAGTTCGTCGAAGGCTTCCTCGATCAGGCCGGCCGGCCGCTGCGGATAGGGATAGAGGTAGGGCCAGGCCAGCGAGCCGGAGAAGGTGACGTGCGCCTCAAGGCCCATGCGCCGCGACGCCCTGGCCCCCATCAGCACCTGCTCGACGGCCCAGGCCTGCCGGGCCGCGGGATTGCCGCGCACGCGGGCCGGCGCCGCGCCGTCGAACATCTCGTCATAGGCCGGATGCACCGCGACCAGCTGGCCCTGCATGTGGGTCGACAGCTCCGAGACCTCCAGACCGGCCTCCGCCAGGGTTCCCTTCACCTCGTCGCAATAGGCGTCGCTCTCGGCGGCCAGGGCCAGGTCGAAGAGCCGCCGGTCCCAGGTCGGAATCTGCACGCCCTTGTAGCCGAGGTCGCCGGCCCAGCGGGCGATGGCCGTCAGGCTGTTGAAGGGCGCCTCGTCGCCCGCGAACTGCGCCAGGAATATCGCCGGCCCCTTCATGCATCCTCCCTGGGGGTCCGCCTGCTTCGGGCGGCCCTTTGTGTGTTTCGGCAGAAGCTAGCATGGGCCGGCCCGATGGCGAGCGGCCGTCGAGCCCTTTTTGGCCTGTCGGGACCGCTAGGTCCCGAGGCCCATGCCCTGAACGGGAAACACCGGCTCATCGAGACCTTGCAGGGCCGGGCTGGCGTCCGCCTGATCAAAGCCGGTCATGATGCGGGCGAAACGTTCCTGCACCGCGCCGCGCATGCCGGGGTGGGTGAAGATGTAGCGTTCGTTGTTGCGAATGGCCTCCAGCACCCGGAGGCCGACCCGGTCGGGATCGATGCCATTCTGGACAAATTCCGACGCCACCAGGTTTTCAGGCGCGTCCGGTCCGCCGAACTCGTCAGGTCGATTGCGGCGACTGCGGTCGATGTTTGTCTTCACAAACCCGGGACACAGCACCCCGACGCCGATGTTGTCCGGGGCCAGTTGACCGGCCCAGCCCTCGGACAGGGCGACCACGGCGAACTTGCTGGCGTTATAGGGCTCCATCCCGGGCGGCGAGAGCATGCCGGCCATGGAGGCGGTGTTGACGACATAGCCGCCTTCGCCATGGGCGCGCAGATGCGGCAGGAAGGTCTCCATGCCGTAGACCACGCCCATCAGATTGACCTGCATCACCCAGTCCCAGTCGGCGGCGGCCACCTGGTCGATGGGGCCGCCGGCGCCGACGCCGGCATTGTTGCAGAGGACGTGGACCTTGCCGAAGGTCTCGATCGTTTTCCCGGCCGCCGCCTGCAGGGCCGCGCGATGGGCGACGTCGCACAGCACGCCAGCGGCCTGGATCTGACGCTCCTCAAGACTTTTCACCGCCTCGGCCAGCGCCATCTCCTCGATGTCGGCCAGCATTACCGACATGCCGGCCGCGCCAAAGGCCCGGGCCATGGCCAGGCCGATGCCGCTGGCGCCGCCGGTGATGAAGGCGGTCTTGCCGCTGACGTCCTGCATGGGTCGTATCCTGTGTTCCGGTTCAGTCGTCGAAGCCGACGAACACCGCCGCCTCGTCGACGGATTTGCGGTTGGAGACCACGGCGTTGGCCGGGAAGCTGTCGTCGGGCCAGCCCATGGCGATGCAGATCATGATCACCTGGTCGTCGGGAATGCCGGCATGTTCGCGCACCACCGGCGACTGCATGATGCCCTGGCTGTTGATCACGCAACCCAGGCCCCGCGACCAGGCGGCATTGACCAGACAGTTGGCGACGGCGCCGCAATCGAACGGGGCGATGTCGCCGCCATGGATCGAGCGGTCGTAGGTGACCACCACGGAGACGGGGGCGTCGAACTGGCGAAAGCCGCGCAGCACCCAGTCGAGGCGAGCCTCCTTGTCGTGCCGCTCGATGCCCATGGCGCCGAACAGCTGCTTGGCGATCTCGATCTGCCGTTCGCGATGGACGCCGTCGTATTCGCCGTGACTGCGGAACTCGCGGGAGGACGGGACGCCGGCCAGGTTGCGCTCGGTATTGCCGGCGCGGATCCGGTCAAGCGGCTCGCCGGCGAGCACATAGAAGTTCCACGGCTGGGTGTTCAGCGACGATGGCGCCCGCATCGCCAGTTCGATGACCTCCCTGATCAGCGCCCTGGGCACCGGCTCCTGCTTGAAGCCGCGAATGCTGCGGCGCCCCTTGACGACGTCATCAAATTTCATGGTTGGGCTGCTCCTCGCCGCCTGGTTTTCATGGTCTCGAGGACCCGCCTCGCCGGCCTCTGGAGCCGGGCTCGATTTGATGGAAGCCGACCCGCTACAGCCCTTTGCTGCTCGCGCATTTGATCCGACAACCGGTTCTGACTTGTCGGAACGCGCTCTAGAAGGGATTGAGGGTATAGCCTTCCTGCTGCAGCAGGGCGTGCTCGGTCATCGCCGACAGGGCGAGATTGACGCCGGGCAGCAGGTCTTCCTTGTCGATGCCGAAAGCCGCGGCGCTCTGGCCGCAGACGTAGATCCGCACCCCATGGGCGGCCAGGGCGGCGACCAGACCGGCGTTGGGGTTGGTCTGGCCATCGGCCGGCTTCAGCAGATCGCGGACCGCGGGACCGTGCACAACGATAGCCAGCTTGATGTTCTCTTCCGGCACGCCGGCGGCGACCTGGAGGTTGAGAAAGCGGGCCGCCGATTCCACGCCCTTGTTCAGCGCGCCCTCGTCCGCGGCCTTGGAGACATCGAAGACGATCTTGAACTCGACGCCCTCGGGCAGGGGGTCGGCGCCGGGCACCGGAGCGATCTGGCCGTAATCCGGAATGGCCGTACCGGGCCCAAACCGGCTCATGTCCTGCGCCAGCGCGGGCGCGGCGAACAGGGCCAGGGCGGCGATCAGGGGAAGCGGACGGAGCAGGGACATCGGCGGACCTTTCGGGGTTTGATCTGGGCATTGTGCAGCATGACGCCACCCGGCGCCCGGAACATTCGGGCGCCGGGTCGCTCAATGCCGGCTGAGCTCGGCGCGACCGACGACCATATGGTGCACCTCATCGGGCCCATCGGCGAAGCGGAGGTGGCGGACGTCGGTGTAGAGTTCCGCCAGCGGGGTCCATTGCGAGATGCCGGTGGCGCCGTGAATCTGGATGGCCTGGTCGATGATCTCGCAGACCTTCTCGGGCACCATGGCCTTGACCATGCTGACCCAGACGCGGGCTTCGCGGTTGCCGAGCACATCCATGGCCTTGGCGGCTTTCAGCACCATCAGGCGCATGGCCTCGATCTCGATACGGGCGCGGGAGACCAGTTCGAGGTTCTTGCCCAACTGGATCAGCGGCTTGCCGAAGGCCACGCGGGTGGTGGCCCGCTTGACCATCAGGTCGAGGGCCCGCTCGGCCTTGCCGATGGAGCGCATGCAGTGGTGGATGCGGCCGGGACCGAGGCGGACCTGGGAAATCTCAAAGCCCCTGCCCTCGCCGAGCAGGATGTTCTCCTTCGGCACCCGGACGTTCTCGAGTTTGAGATGCATGTGACCGCGCGGGGCGTGGTCGTGGCCGAAGACATGCATGGGCCCGAGGATCTGCACCCCGGGGGTGTCCATGGGGATCAGGATCTGGGACTGCTGGAATTGCGCGGGGGCGTTGGGGCTGGTCTTGACCATGCAGATCATGATCTTGCAACGCGGGTCGCCGGCGCCGGAGATGTAGTATTTCTCGCCGTTGATCACCCATTCGTCGCCGACCAGCTCGGCCCGGGTCTCGATGTTCTTGGCGTCCGAGGAGGCAACGCCGGGCTCGGTCATGGCATAGCAGGAGCGGATCTCGCCGTTGAGCAGCGGGGTCAGCCAGCGGGCCTTCTGCTCTGGGGTGCCGACCCGCTCGAGGACTTCCATATTGCCGGTGTCGGGGGCCGAGCAGTTGAGGCTTTCGGAGGCCAGCGGGCTCTTGCCCAGTTCGGCGGCGATATAGGCGTAGTCGAGGTTGGTCATGCCCTGACCGATCTCGGAGTCGGGCAGGAAGAAATTCCACAGGCCCGACGCCTTGGCCTTGTCCTTGGCGGTCTGCAGCAGCTCCAGCTGGCCCGGCGCCCAGCTCCAGCGGTCGGCCTTGTTCTCGCCCAGGCGATAGAACTCCTCGGTGATCGGCTCGACGTTTTCGGCGATGTGCTTCTTGACCGCCTCCAGCAGGGGCTTGGCCGATTCCGACATGGCGAGATTGTTGAGTTCGGCCTCGGCGTCGAGTTGGGCGTCTGCGGTCACGGCGGCGGTCTGGGTCATGATGTCGGGTCCGGATCTGGAGAAGGAGGTACGGGGCTCAGGCGGCCTGGCCGGCGGGGGTCAGGCGGAAGCCCTCATAGCCATCGGCCGCGACCTGGTCGCACTTCTCGCGATAGAGGCCGACGCCACCGACATAGGGCATGAAGACGCGCGGCTTGCCGGGAATGTTGGCCCCCAGATACCAGGAGCTGGCCAGCGGATAGAGCGTCATGTCGGCCACCTCGTTGACGTGCGCGACCCAGGCCTCCTCGGCCTCCGGCGTGGCCTCGATGGCGGCGACCTGACGGCCGCCCAGGTGGGCGATGCAGTCGGTGATCCAGTCGACGTGCTGCTCGATCGAGACGACCATGTTTGACAGCACAGAGGGGCTGCCCGGGCCGGTGACCATGAACAGGTTGGGGAAGCCCGCCGACATCAGGCCCAGATAGGTCTTGGGACCGTCGGCCCATTTATCCTTCAGGGCCTTGCCGCCCCGGCCGCGGATGTCGATGCGGCCAAGGGCGCCGGTCATGGCGTCGAAGCCGATGGCGAAGACCAGGGCGTCGAAGGCGTATTCGCCGTCCGCCGTGCGCAGGCCGGTCGGGGTGATGGCCTCGATCGGGGCGTTGGAGACGTCGACCAGGGTGACGTTGTCGCGGTTGAAGGTCTCGTAATAGCCGGTGTCGACGCAGAGACGCTTGGTCCCGAAGGGATAGCCCTTGGGCACAAGCTTTTCCGCCACCTCCGGATCCTTGACGATGCCGCGGATCTTTTCGGCGACGAATTCCACGGCGGTGTCGTTGGCCTTGCGGTCAATGGCGAGGTCGGCGAAGGCGGCGCCGATGGCGAAGCCGCCCTTGCCCCAGCGTTCCTCGAAAATCCGCCGGCGTTCCTCGTCGGAGACATCGAAGGCCAGGGTCTCTGTGGCGCCGACGGCGACGATGCCGGCGCCGGACATGCGGGCCTGCTGACGATATTCGGCGCGGTTGGCCTTCCAGTCGGCGATGACCGCCTCGTCGATCGGTCCGTTGTGCGCGGGGACGCTGAAGTTGGGCGTGCGCTGGAAGACGTAGAGATGCTCGGCCTGCTTGGCGATCTGCGGGATGGACTGGATGGCCGAGGAGCCGGTGCCGATGACCCCGACCCGCTTGCCGGTGAAATCGACGCCCTCATGCGGCCAGCGGCCGGTGTGGTAGGTGGGGCCCTGGAAGGTCTCCAGACCGGGAAATTGCGGCTCGTTGGGCAGGGACAGACAGCCCGTCGCCATGATGCAGTATCGGGCCGACACGGTCTCGCCGCGGTCGGTGGCCACGGTCCAGGTCGAGGACGCCTCATCGAAATGCGCCGCGGTCACCCGGGTGTCGAACTGGATGTCGCGCCGCAGATCGAAGCGGTCGGCGACGTGGTTGAGGTATTTCAGCAGCTCGGGCTGGGCGGCGTAGCGCTCGGTCCAGCGCCATTCGTCCTGAAGCTCGTCGGAAAAGGAATAGGAATATTCCTGGCTCTCGATATCGACCCGGGCGCCCGGATAGCGGTTCCAGTACCAGGTGCCGCCGACGCCATCGCCGGCCTCGAAGACCCGTGCGCTCAGCCCCAGCTCACGCATGCGATGGAGCAGATAGAGTCCCGAAAATCCGGCGCCGACGATAACGACGTCGCATTCCGCCTTGCTGGCAGCTTGAGGCATGGCGTTCTTCCCGTTGGTCTTGCTTTGTCGCCAGCCTAAGCCAAAAAAATCCGCTCGGTCACTGGTCTTGCGGCGTGATCGGCCCGGGCGTTTCGGCGGAATCGGCCGATTGGCCGACCTTCCGTCGCGTCCGCCTTGACGAAGCCGCCTCCGAGCCGGTCAAGTCGCCGTTCAAAAAAACGGGAGCCTCCAGGTGAAACTCTACAATTCGATCGGCCCGAACCCGCACATGGTCCGCATGTTCGCCGCCGAGAAGGGCCTTAGCCTGCCGAAGGTCGAGGTCGACCTGATGGCGGGGGAGAACCGCGGCGAGCCCTACACAGGAGCCGTGAACCCGGCGGGACAGACCCCCGCCCTGGTCCTGGAGGACGGTCGGGTGATCACGGAAATCACCGTGATCTGCGAATATCTGGAAGAGAAACACCCCTCCCCCGCCCTGATCGGCTCGACGCCGGAAGAGCGGGCCGAGACCCGGATGTGGACCCGCCGCATCGACCTGAACATCTGCGAGCCCATGGCCAACGGTTTTCGCGCCGCCGAGGGGCGGGCGATCTTCGAAAGCCGCATGAAGCTGGTCGGCGCCGAAGGGTCGAAGGACCTCAAGGCCATCGCCCGCGACCGGATCCTGTGGCTGAACGGCCTGATGGGCGAGCGCAAATTCATCTGCGGCGATCGCTTCAGCCTGGCCGATATCCTGCTGTTCGCCTTCATCGCTTTCGGGGCCCAGGTCGGACAGCCGATCCCGGACGAGGCCGCCTGGGTGAAAGCCTGGTTCGAGCGGGTGAAGGCCCGGCCGAGCGCCGCCGCCTGAACCCCACCTTCGCATCCCAGGGACTTCGACATGAGCTTTGACACCCCCCTCGTTCTCAGCGGCCCGCTGCGGGCACCCCGCCAGATGCTGGCCGATCAGGAATACGGCGGCCACAGCTCGATCCATGATGACGCCATGGCCGAGAAGCTGGGATTCCGCGCCGGGCCGATCGAGGGACCGACCCACTTCAGCCTGTTCCCGCCGCTGCTGGAAAAGATCTGGGGTCAGGCCTGGTACGAGCGCGGCTGCATATCGTCCCACTATCTGAACATGGTCGTCGAGGGCGAAGAGGTTCGGGCCTTCGCCGAGATGCCGGCGGCGGGCGCGACCCGCACCCGCGTCTGGGCCGAGAAGGCCGACGGCACCCCGGTGCTGGAAGCCAGCGCCAGCCTTGGACCTGACCATGGCGAGACCCTGCTGGAAGGCAGGATGGCGGCGCTCAGGCCGGCCGGCGAGCTGCTGATCCTGGCCGACCTGCAGGTCGGGATGAAGGGGGCGGAGGACGAACTGGTGCGGATGGAGCCGGACCAGAACATGGGCAAGCTCTATCCCTTCTCCCTGAACCAGAAGCTGGCGGTGATCACCGAAAACTCGCCCTGGTACAGCGATGGCGCCGCCTCGCCCTGGGGCAGGGCGATCATTCCGCTGGAGATGGTCAGCGTGCTGGCCGAATATTCCAGCCATGCGGCGAAATTCCCGGTGAAAGGCCCGGCCGTGGGCCTGTTCGCCGATCAGGAGATCCGCATGATCAAGGGTCCGCTGTTCGTCGGCGAGACCTATCTGATCCGCCGCGAGATCGCCGCCCTGGCCCAGAGCAAGCGCACAGAGTCCTACTGGGTGCGGACCAGGATCTTTGACGCCGCCGGCGAGACGCAGGTCGCCGAGATGCTGCTCAACCACGCCACCCTGAAGGACAGTTACGCCGGCTACGCTGAGGCGGACCAACAAGCCTGAGGACCGCCTGGACGGCGGCGAGGACGAGACGATGGAGAGCAGGTCATGGCCTGTCACGCTGAGGATTCGTCAGGTCAACGGCCTAGACATGCATCTGGCGGACGCGGGTCCTGCGGACGGTCCGTTGGTGATCCTGCTGCACGGGTTTCCGGAATTCTGGTTCGAGTGGCGCGCATTGATTCCGGTCCTGGCCGACGCCGGCTACCGGGTCATTGCGCCGGACCAGCGGGGCTACAATCTGAGCGACAAACCAAAGGGCGCGCGGAACTACGTCCTCGATCTGTTGGCGGCGGACGTCCTCGCCCTTGCCAATCTGGCCGGCAAGACGCGGTTCAGTGTGATCGGACATGACTGGGGAGCAGCCGTGGCCTGGTGGCTGGCGACCCGGCATGCGGGACGGATTGATCGTCTGGTTGTCATGAACGCCCCTCATCCGGCGATCTGGCGACGCGGAATGGACGAAGATCCCGAGCAACGTCGCAAGAGTCGCTATGTCCGGCTGTTCAGGCTGCCGTTGCTGCCGGAACTGATCCTCGGTGTGGGCCGGCGGCGGGCGCTCGCCGCCGCTTTCGACAGCGCCAAACGTCCTGAGGCCTATGCACCGTCAATCCTGGAGCGGTATCGCGAGGCTTGGTCACAGCCAGGCGCCCTGACCGGCATGATCAACTGGTATCGCGCGCTTTTCCTGCAGGACCTGCCGATCCCCGCGCCCGGAAGTCTGACACCGCCGACCCTGATTGTCTGGGGGGAGCAGGACGACTTCGCCGGGGTGGAGCTTGCCAGGTCGAGCCTGGAGCTCTGCGCCGATGGACGATTTTGCCTGCTGCCGGAGGCGGGACATTGGTCGCCCCACGACGCGCCGGAGCAGGTGGCCGCCGCCGTGCTGGATTTTCTTGGCGGAGTCCCGACCCGCTAGCGTCCTGACCCCATGGCGGCGATCTCGGCCAGCACCTCATCGGTGTGCTGGCCGAGACGGGGCGGGTCGCGATGGATGGCGGCCGGGGTGGTCGAGAAGCGCAGGCCCGGTTTCATGGCGCGATAGACGCCCTCGCCCGCCAGCTCCCGCTCCTCGAACAGGGTCTGTTTGAGCTGTTCGTCCTCGAAAATGTCCGTGGGGGCGTTGGCCCGCATGACCGGGATGGAGTGCTCCTTGCCGATGGCCATCCATTCGTCGGAGGTGTAGGCGAGCGCCGCCTCGGCCATCATGGCGTAGTATTCGGCGACCTTCTCCCTGCCGCTGGTTTTTGAGGTGAAGCGCTCGCTCTCGTAGGCGCCGGGCAGGCCGCCAAGCTCCATGAACCGGGCCGACTGGGTGGCGTTGGCCGGCATGACGGTCAGATAGCCGTCCTTGGTCCGGAAGGGCTTGCGGTGGGGGGTGATGGTGGTGGTGTGGCCGAACTTGCCGGTCGGGGGGACGAAGGTCTCGCCATAGAGGTGCTCGGCCATCATGTAGCCGGTGAAGGTCTCCAGCATCGGCACGGCGACATACTGGCCCTCGCCGGTCTTTTCCTTGTGGCGCAGGGCCGCCAGCGTGGCGATCACGGCGAAGAGGCCGCAGGTCTTGTCGGCCAGCAGGGACGGCAGAGGGCGGAACTCGGCCTCCGGATCGACAAGCTGGCCGAGGCCGCAGGCGCCGGCGGCGGACTGGATCAGGTCGTCGAAGGCCTGGAGGCCGGCGTAGGGACCGGCGTCGTCGTAGCCCATGGCCTCGACATAGACGATGTCCGGCTTGATCGCCTTGACCGCCTCATAGGAGAAGCCCAGCCGGGCCACGGCCGAGGGCCGCATGTTGTGGATGAAGATGTCGCCGGTGGTGATCAGCTTGCGCAGGGCGTCCTTGCCCTCGTCGGTCTTCAGGTCGAGGACCACGGAGCGCTTGTTGCGATTGAAGGCCAGAAAGGCCGGCCCCATGTCCTTTGACACCGGCGCCTTGCCGGCGGTGCGCTGACGCTCGCCGGAGGGCTCCTCGATCTTGATCACATCGGCCCCGAGGTCGCCCATGGTTTGGGTCGCATAAGGCCCCAGCACAAACTGGGTCAGGTCGATGATCCGAACTCCGGCCAGCGGCCCTGCGCGTTCCGCCACATCCACCATGATTCACTCCCTGAGCCGGTCGCCCGTCTGTCCGGCGTCCTTGCCGGCAAATAGAGGGGATTCCCCTTCGGCGAGTCAAACGCCTGTTTGCCGTCGCTCGGGGTTTCCTTTCGGCGAGGTTCGACGACTATGGGGATCTCAACCTCGCCCGCCGGAGCCATTGCCATGCGCACGACCCTCGCTGCAGCCGCCCTGGTCGGCACCGCCGCCCTCGCCTCTCCGGGCCTGGCCGCGACGGTCCGGGACTGTGACGGCTACACCGACAGCGCCGCCAACATTGTCGTTCCCTGGGAAGAGAACAGCCGGACGTTCTACAATGGACAGGTCCGGGTGGCGGTGCTGGACACCGGCGGGGAGCCGGCCTGCTGCAGCGCCCATCTGCTGATCCTCTTCTATAACGAGCCCGAGGACGAGCCCGGCGGCATGGTCTGCAAACTGGTCAGCGACACCGGGACCAGCGGCTTCGCCGGCATCGACGCCGCCTCCATCAACAGCCGCTACGATCCGGCCAGGGGACTGCTGCTCAGCTTCCGCTACGCCGTCTTTCCGGCCGACGGCGACGGCGCCCGCACGGTTCCGGGGACGGCTGCGGTGCGGATCAATCTGGCCAGGGGCACGGTGACCGCCCAGTAGCCCGCGCCTCCGCCGCGACCGCGCGCCCTGCCCTAGGGTCATACTTTCCGTGCGCGGAAGGCTGGTCCATCATGGTCTCGAAAAGCGTCTCGGGTATCGCCTTGGCTGGCGGCGGAAGACGCCTCGGGAGAGAAGCGATGCACGATCTGGTTATCCGCCACGGCCGCGTGGTCGACGGCGACGAGACCCCGGCCTTCACCGCAGACATCGCCATCGACGGCGGCCGGATCACCGCCATCGGCGCGGTCCCGCAGAAGGGCCGTCGCGAGATTGATGCGGCGGGGCGGATCGTGACGCCGGGCTGGGTCGACATCCACACCCACTACGACGGCCAGGTGACCTGGGATCCCTATCTGTCGCCATCGAGCTGGCACGGGGTGACCACGGCGATCATGGGCAATTGCGGCGTCGGCTTCGCCCCGGTGAAGCGGGACCGGCATGACTGGCTGATCGAGCTGATGGAGGGGGTCGAGGATATTCCCGGCTCCGCCCTGGCCGAAGGGATCACCTGGGACTGGGAAACCTTCCCCGAGTATCTCGACAGCCTGGACGGCCAGGCCCGAGTTCTGGACGTGGCCACCCAGGCGCCGCACAGCGCCATCCGGGCCTATGTCATGGGCGACCGGGGCGCGCGCAATGAAGACGCGACGCCTGAGGACATCGCCGCCATGGCGCAGATCGTCACCGAGGCCATGGAGGCTGGGGCGCTCGGGTTTTCCACCTCCCGGACCGTGGTCCACACGACCAAGGACGGTCAGGTGATGCCGGGAACAACCGCCGCGGCGGACGAACTGCTGGCCATCGGCAAGGCGGTGGCAGCGGTCGGCCCCGGGGTGTTCGAGATGTCCTCGGACATGGCCCCGGCCGAGGTCGAGTTCGAATGGATGCGGGCCATGTCGATGGGCACCGGGGTGACGGTGACCTACAGCCTGCTGCAGTCGCCGATGAATCCCGACAACTGGAAAAACCTGCTGAAGCTGACCGCCGAGGCGAACCAGCAGGGCGCCAGCATCGCCGCCCAGATCGCCTGCCGGCCGACCGGCCTGGTGCTGGGCTGGCGCAGCACCATCCACCCCTTCATCGGTCGCCAGACCTATCGCGACATCGCCGCCCTGCCCTTCGAGGCGCGGCTGGAGAAGCTGAAGAACCCGGCGGTGCGGGCCGCGATCCTGGCCGATCCCAGCAAGAAGATGGGGCCGCTGGGCGCGATCATGACCCAGGGTTTCGACCGGATGTTCCGTCTGGTCCAGCCGGACGGCGGCCTCGACTACGAGCCCCGCGCCAGCGATTCCATCGCCGCCATCGCCAGGGCCAGCGGACAGTCGCCGGATGCGGTCGTCTACGACATGCTGATGGAGAATGATGGGCGGGGGTACATCTATCTGCCGCTGCTGAACTACACCGAGTTCAGCTTCGACCACATTCACGCGATGATGCATGACGCCAACACGGTGCTGAGCCTGTCGGACGGCGGGGCCCACTGCGGCGTCATCTGCGACGCCAGCTTCCCCACCTATATGCTGACCCACTGGGTGCGCGACCGCAGCCGCGGGCCGCGCCTGCCGCTGGAGAAGGTGGTGTCGATGCAGACCCGCGACACCGCCCGTCTCTATGGCCTGAACGACCGCGGCGTGCTGGCCGTCGGCATGAAGGCGGACGTCAATGTCATCGACTTCGACAATCTGGCCATCGAGGCCCCTGAGATGGTCTTCGACCTGCCCGCTGACGGCCGACGGATGATCCAGAAGGCCCGGGGCTATGTCGCGACCATCGTCAGCGGCGTGGTCACCTACGAGAACGGCGAGGCGACCGGCGAGATGCCCGGCAAGCTGATCCGTGGTCGCCAGATGGCCGATGTGGCCATGGCCGCGGAATAGAAAGCGCCGTCATCCTGGGCCTTGTGCCCAGGACCCATCATTGGGCGTCCACCCACGGCTGACGAGGCGATGCGAGGTCTGGGCCGCCGAGGACCGCCAGCGCGAGCCGACCGATGGGTCCTGGGCACAAGGCCCAGGATGACGGTCGGGTGTAACGGACCGGCTCAGTTAGGCCAGTAGACGTATTCGTCGCCGGGCTTGAATTCGTCGGCCGCCGTCTTGTCGACCGCGATCGCACCCTCGGTGACGAAGGGATAGAGCGGTTTGCGGGCGCCGACCTGATGGGCGTCGAGCAGCATCCGCATTTCGGCGACCTTGTCGGGCCGGGCCTTCGCCAGATTGTTCCGCTCCGTGGGATCGGCGGTCAGGTCGTAGAGCCAGGTTTCCTTCGGCCGGTCGCTGACCTGCAGCTTCCAGCCGCCCGCCAGCACCGACTTGTAGTAGGCGCTCTGCCAGAAGATCGGACGGTCGGCGGGGCGCTGGCCCTTGCCGGTGGCCAGGGGCGAGATATCGACGCCGTCGATGATCACGCCCTTGGGTGTCGTGGTTCCGGCCATCGACGCCAGGGTCGGCATCAGGTCGATGTGGCTGACCGGCCAGCTGATCTGCTGGCCCGGCTTGATGTGGCCCGGCCAGCTGACGAACATCGGCACCCGCACGCCGCCCTCGAACAGGGTCATCTTCCAGCCGCGGTAGGGCTGGTTGATCTCCGGCAGACCGATGTAGCCGGCCCCGCCGTTGTCACTGGAGAAGACGATAATGGTGTTGTCGGCCAGGCCTTCCTGCTCGAGCTTGTCCTGGATGCGGCCGACGCTGCGGTCCAGCGCCCGGATCATCGCCGCATAGACCCGCAGGCGATGGGGCTTGATGTCGCCGACCGCCTCATAGTCTTCCTTGGTCGCCTGCAGCGGCGAGTGCACGCCCCAATGGGCCAGATAGAGGAAGAAGGGCCGGTTGCGGTTGGCCTCGATGACCTTCAGCGACTCGTCGGTCCACCAGTCGGTGAGATAGCCGCCCGGTTCGAAATAGGGGCCGTCATTGAAGGAGGCGGCGAACTGCATGCGCGCCCAGAGGAACTTGTCGATCGGATCGAAGTCCAGGCGGGCCTCGACGCCACGCGGGTCTCCGGCCGGCAGATACAGGCCATTGGCCATCAGCAGGCTTTCATCAAAGCCCTGGGCGTTGGCCCCGAACTCCTTGCCGCCGCCCAGGTGCCACTTGCCAATGTGGACGGTGTGGTAGCCGGCGCCTTTCAGCATCTCGGCGACCGTCACCTCGGAACCGGGCAGGCCCTGGCCGGCGAAGTCGGGGAGTTCCGCCTCGCGATCCTCGTGCCAGATCACCGGCGGCCGGGCCGAGCCGGGCTGGTTGGAGAACATGGTCACCAGCTTGCCCATGCGCGGCGGGGTCGGGGTAAATTCAAAGCCGGTGCGGGTCGGGTAGCGGCCGGTCATCAGCATGGCCCGCGACGGGGCGCAGGTGGCGGTGCCGGAATAGGCCTGGGTGTAGACGGCGCTGCGGGCGGCCAGCCGGTCGATGTTCGGCGTCTTGACCCGGCCGCCGGCGACTCCGCCGCCAAAGGTCGAGATGTCGTTGTAGCCGAGGTCGTCGGCGAGGATGAAGATGATGTTGGGCGGCCGCTGGTTGAGGGGCCGCTCCGGCGTGGCCGGTCCCTGTTGCCAGACGACCGGATGATTGGGTCCCACATCCATGCGGTTCACGCGGGTTACCGCGAACAGGATGATGCTCTTGCGGTTGAAGTAGGCCAGCGCGCCGACGCCCACCACAACGACCAGCAGGCCGATGAGAATCTTCTTCAACATCCCGGCTCCCCCGCTGCAGGGCCCCTGCGGGCCGCTTGTCAATTAATTGGCACAATGAGTGCCATTAGTTGCAGCGTCAAGTCCCCGAGCGGTCTTGTCCCGCTGGCGAACAGGCCGACGAGATGCTTCCGGATCAAGAAACGGCGGGACCATCCTCCGCCGTCTCCGGTCTGCCGGGCTCCGCCTCCGGGATCTAGCCCCCCGTCAGCCTGGCCCGGGCCCGGGCGAGCAGGGCGCGCGCCTCGGCATGTCGCCCGCGATCGGCGATCTCGCGACCCGGACGGGGCGGAGCGGCGAGGGATTTCTCCAACGCCCTGACGGCGCCGGCCCAATCACCCTGGCGGAACAGGAAGTCGCCATAGAAGAAGTTGCTGTCGATCCCCGAGGGATTGGCCGCGAGCCCCTTGCGCAGATAGTCCCGCGCCTTGTCCGCATCGCCGAAACCGACCGGAAAGCCGGGAACCTGGGCGTAGAGCGAGCCGAGACTGACATAGACCGACCCGTCGCCGAGCGCCCGGGGGTTGATCCGTTCGGCCCTCTCGAGCAGCCCCTTGGCCTGCTTGGCCAGCGACAGGCCGCCCAGTCCGCCCTTGGCGCCGGCCTCGGTCGAAAGGGCGATGGCCTCCCATACCAGCGGCTCGGCCCGGTCGGGATGTTGCCGGGCGAGGCCGTCGGCGTCCGCTGCCAGCTTCGCGGCGGCGGCGGCGCGGGCCCCCTTGTCCGGGATTTCGAAGTTCACATGGTCCCAGCTGCGGGCGAGCGACTCGATGCGGGCGTCAAAGCCGGGGTCCGCCGCCAGGGCCGGAACGGCGCCCAGTCCGATGGCGAATGCGGCGAGGATGGAAACAAGTTTCATGGGTCTGGATCCTTGGCGGGTCATCGGGCGAACATCTCCCGGGCCCTGCGGTCATTGGCCGAAAGTGCCCGGTCAACGAGGCCGGGAAGAAGGGCGTTGAGGCGAACGAACAGCGCTTCGGGGAAGCCTAGATAGACGTCGCGCCGGCGCTGCCGCATGGCCGCGACAATGCGGGCGGCGATCTGCTCCGGTTCGTCCATGTTCATGTGGGTCAACCGGGCGAACTCCAGCACGGCGGCGGAATTGAGCGCGGTGCGCACGGCCCGGGGCGCCACATAGGTGACATCGATCCCGGTCCCCGACAGCTCGCGCCGCAGCGCCTGGCTGAGCCCCCGCAACCCGGCCTTGGCGCTGGAGTAGGTGACAAAGTGAGCGAAGTTGATCGAGCCGAAGATCGAGCCGACATTGACGATCTGCCCGCGCCCCCTCGCCTTCATCGCCGGCAGGACGGCCTGGGTCAGGCGGGCCGGCGCAACCAGATTGACCATGTAGCTGGTGAACAGATGCCCCGGCGCCTGGGCCTCGAACGGCCCGAAGTGCTGGATGCCGGCCAGATTGACCAGGATGTCCCAGTCGCGACGGGCGATGTCCGCGACAGCGAGCTCCAGTCCGGACGGTGAGCCAAGGTCATGTTTGAGGGTCTGGGCGGCAACCGCGGAGTCGACCCGGTCCAGCACCGTGACGCGCGCGCCCTCGGCCACGAGCTGGCGGCAGATCAGGGCGCCAAGCCCGCCCGAACCGCCGGTGACGAGGATGTCCTTGTCCCTAAACGACATCGGCGGTCTCCCGGACATGGGGAATGGATCGGAAGACGTCGGCGAACAGGTTGAACACGGCCTGGGCGACCTCGATGATCGCCGCCTGATCGGCCGGGTCGCCGACCTCGTCCATCAACTGCTGGAAGAAGACCAGATGCTCCTGATCGAGAGAGCCGTGGGAGGTCAGATAGCTGAAACATTCCGGTCCAAGACCCAGGCTTGAGGCCACCGCAGAAGCGCCCTGGGTAGCGAGGCGCACGCTGGTTCCCTCGAGCACCAGCACCATCCCGAAGAAGCCCATCGGATTGATCTGGTCGATATAGGCGTAGACGAAGTCGACCATGTCCTGGGTCGCCGGCCGCGGCAGTCCCAGCCGCACCGCCTCAGGGTCGCCGCCACAATGGCGGATATCATTGAGGATCCAGGCCTCATGGCCGGTCTCCTCGGCGATGTAGTCATCGAGGGCCTGGCGAAACCGCTCGTGCGTGTCGGACAGCCCCGCCCGGGCGGCCTGCATCAGCGGCACGGTGTGCTTCACATGGTGATAGGCCTCGGTCAGATAGGCGATGTAGGTCTCTCGCGAGATGGCGCCGGTCAGGCCGTCCTGGATCTGTGGCACCGACGCGAGGGTCTGCTGGCCGGCGGCGGTTTCGGTGATCAGTCGCTGAAAGAAGGTCACGGGATCAGTCCTGTTCTGTGGCTTCGATGAATTCGCGGTGGTGGGCGAGGAGGTTTGCCCGCCGGGGACGGCCATTGCCGGTGAGTTCTCCGGCCGCCGCGTCGAAGGGCTGTCGCAGGCGCCAGCGGGCGATCCGGGCGTAGGCCGGCAGATTGGCGTTGGCGCGCTCCACCGCCCGGCCGATCGCGGCCTCGTCCATATCCGGCACAAGCGGAACGATAAGGGCGCCCAGCGACGCCTGCGCCTCGCCGAACACCAGCGCCTGTCGGATTTCGGGCTGGGCCAGCAGCTCGCCTTCGACCCATTCCGGCGCGATGTTGCGTCCGTAGGCGTTGATGATCAGGTTGCCGCGCCGGCCGGAAATGGACAGGAAGCCCTCGGCATCCATGGCGCCAAGATCGCCGGTCCGAACCTCGCCATGATGCGTCGCCCCGCCCGCATAACCGAGGAAGGGTCTGGGTCCGACGATGATCTCGCCGTCATCGGACAGGGTAACCCGAAGGTGCGGCAGCGGCTTGCCGACCGTTCCGCTGCGCGCGGTCGCCGGCGTGTTCAGCGCCACGACAGAGGCGCATTCGCTCAGGCCGTAGCCTTCGAAGACCGGCAGCCCGAGGCTTTCGGCCTGGGCCAGCAGCTGGGTCGAAACCCGCGCTCCACCGACCGCCACAAGGCGCAGGCCGGGAAAGCGCGCTCCGGCGAATGACATCACCATCAGCAGGGCGCGGAGCAGTTCAGGCACCAGGATCAGGCTGTTGGCCTGCTGCCCGGCGATCGCCGCCGCCAGCCGACTGAGATCCGGCCTGAAGGGATTGGCCAGGCCAAGGTCCTCGGCCGGCAGCACGTGATAGCGTCCCCCGGCGATCAGGGTGGTGTAGAGGCCCGCGACATTTTCCAGCAGCACCGCCAGAGGCAGCAGAGGCAGGTGTCGGCCGGCATAGTCGGCGCCGATCACCTCGACCAGGGACGCCGAGACCGCCTCCATCTGGTCCTGCGACAGACAGACGCCCTTTGGCCGCCCGGTCGAGCCGGAGGTGTAGGTCACCTTGGCCGTACTCCGGGGCAGATCAACCGGTCCCGAGACCAGTGGATGAACCCGGACCTCGTCGCCGCCCGCCATCAATCGGTCCCCGTCGGAACCGGGACCGATCAGCAGATCCGCGCCGGCGTCGGCGATGGCATGGCTGGTCTGGTCGTCCGTGAAGAACGACGGGATCGGCAGGCTGGGCCACCCCAGTCGCACCAGAGCCAGGTCGATGATCACCCAGGCCGGACCATTTTCGAGCCGGACGGCGACGGGAGCGCCCGGTCGCTTTCCGGGGACCAGCCGTAGCAGAGCCTCCGCCGTCCGCTCGACCTCGGCCTGCAAGGCGGTCCAGGTAAAGGCCTGATCCGGCGTGCTCAGGGCGATGGCGCCCGGCCGGTTCAGGGCGTGGGCGGCGATGGCGTCGAGAACCCGGCTCATCGGACAGCCTCCGCCGCAGCCGTCTCTTCGGCGTCAGGCGGCGTCAGGCCAACGGCGGCCGGCTCGGTCAACATCATCCGCGTGAGCGCCGGCAGGGCCGGTGCAATGGCGCCGACCCGCACCTCGGGGTCGCGGGCATAATAGGCGCCCCAGTCGGCGGCGCCCCCGGCCAGACGCGCCGGCTCGGCCCGGGTCAGGGATTGGGTCGCAAAGCCGACCCTGGCGAAACTGCGCCGCAGCTGGCGGGTGGCCGTCGCCACGGCATGGGTGCAGCCCTCCTCGGCCAGATGGGCGGCGAGGGCGAGGAACAGCAGCAGGGTCGCCGGCGCGCTGTTGGACGCGAGGTTGCCGATCTCGGTGATCTCGTGTCGCCGGACATTGAGGCCCATGCGGTTGGCCAGGGCCTGCTCGATGGGCGCGTCGAGGTATTGCTCGAGAAACAGACGCTCCCGCGCCGCCAGACGAAAACCGACGGCGGCCTCGATCCCGCCGTCGGCGCGCTGGACGCTGACGAGGGTCGGATAATGGCTGCGGATACGGCCCTCGAAGGCCCGTGCGTAGGAGGCTTCAAGAAAAGCTTCGACCCTGGACCGGTCGGCCTGATGCATCGGGTGGACGGCGATGCTGAGCGGAACATCGGCGGTCAGTCGCTGCAGGCGGCGGGCCGCGAGGTCGCCTCTGCGCGGGGTGACTGGATCTTGGGTTGCGGTCGCGTTCAGCAAGGCTGCGTCTCCGTTCACACAGGGACGCACCTCCGCCCCCTTGCCTCGAATGACGACGCGCCGGACCAACCCCCTCAAAGGAAATTTCCGCCGCCTTGCGCCGGGGCCGCGACTTGGTGAAAATCATCCAACGCTTCGGCCAACCGGAGCGGGATGCGGCCCGCGCGCCGCCGGAGCCGTGATCTCACCGATTGGACGACGTCGAAGGCCATCCTCTGCTCGCCGTCTATCTCCAACGCCGCGAGGAGCTGGTCCGGTATTTCCGGATCCGGCTGCGGTCCGCCGAGGCGGCGGAGGATCTGGTTCAGGACATTTATCTGAAGATCGCCGCCAGACCGGAAGCGGGCGCGCAGGACGAGATCGGCAATCCCGGCGCCTATCTCTACAGGCTCGGAACCAACCTGATGCTGGACCGGATAAAACAGCAACGGCGAACCGATCGGCGCGAGGCCGAATGGCAGGACAGCGAGACCGTCACGGCCGGCGGAGAGCCGGTCACCCAGACCCCGCCGGCCGATGACGCGGCGGACGCCCGCCAACGCCTGGACCGGATCATCGCCACCGTGAACAGCATGCCGCCGCACGCTCGCGAGGCGTTTCGCCTGCACAAGCTCGAGGGTCTCAGCCACGCGGAGACAGCCAGGGCGATGGGCGTCTCCCGCTCCAGCGTCGAGAAACACATCATGGCCAGCCTGAAGCTGATCCTGAAACGGATCGGACGATGACCAGGCGACACCGGAAAATAATTTTGAGGCGCCTGGCCGTTTGTGGCGTCATTGAGGCAGAGGCGGGCCATCCCGCCCAAGAGGAACCACAGACCGGATGACCGGACAGTCCGACATTGGCGCCGCGGAAACCGTGCAGGATCAGGCCTTGGCCTGGCTGGTGCGGGTGCAATCGGACGCCGCCACGGCGGACGACTGGTCGGCCCTGGCCGACTGGCTGGAGGGCGCGCCGGAGCGGCTGGCGGCCTTCGAGGCTGCTGAACTGTCGGTCGCCGGAATCGATGACGTCGCGCCGGCCATCGCCGAGGGCCTGGCGGCGCCCGTGACAAATGTCCTGCCCTTCGCGCGGCGGCGGCTTGTCCCTTCGCCCCGGTGGATCGGCGCCCTGGCGGCGGCCTGTCTGGTGCTGGTGGCGGGCCCGATCCTCTGGCAGGCGGCGCAGGGTCGCGAGATCACCTATCGGACGGCGCCTGGCGAGACCCGGGATGTGGTCCTGGCCGACGGCAGCCACATCCGCATGGGCGGGGCCTCGCAACTGACCGCGCGGCTCGGCTGGCGGGCCCGGCGGGTGTCGATGGCCGACGCCGAGGCGACCTTCGATGTGACCAAGGACCCGAAGCGGCCTTTCGTCATCAAGGTCGGCGACCAGCAGGTTCGTGTCGTGGGAACCCAGTTCAACATCCGCCACCGTGAAGACCGGGTGGTTGTCACCGTGCGCCGGGGCGTTGTCGAGGTGCGACAGCCCGGCCTGGGCCCGGCGCCGATCGCGCGGCTGACCGTCGGGGACCAGCTGAGCCACAGGGTCGGAACGACGACCTCGGAACAGTCGCGGGTCGACCCCGCCGTGGCCTTCGCCTGGACCGAGGGACGGCTTGTTTGCCAGGACCGCCTGCTCTCGGACATCGTCGCCGATCTCAACCGCCGCTACGCCCGCCCATTCCGCCTGGCTGGGGACGCCGGCGACAAGCGGTTCTCGGGCGTGCTGGAACTGGGAGACCAGGATGTGCTGGCGCGACGTCTGGCGGGCTACCTTTCCCTGACGGTGGAGCGTAGTGATCAGGCGATCATTCTGCGCTGACCTTCAAGGACGCCAGCCTTGCCTGAAACCGCCCGGCGACATTCGGCCGCTGCCCTGGGGGCTGCCGCCCTGGGCGTCGCGGCCCTGCTGATCGCTCCCGTCGCGGCGGCGGCCGAGAAGACCATCGCCTTCAACATCGCAGAGAAGGCGCTGGACGCCGAACTGATCGAGTTCGCGATGCAATCGGGCCTGTCGATCAGCACCGGCAAGGTCTCCGCCTGCGCCCCGCGAGGCCGGGCGCTGATCGGCCGGTTCACGGTCCGCGCCGGTCTGTCGCGACTCCTTGCCGGCTCCGGCTGCGGCTATCGCTTCATGGACGGCGGGGCGATCGAGATCGCGCCCCTGCCTCGTCCCCGCCCCTCGCAAGCGCCCTCCACCGCGACGCCGTCGCCGGGCCCGCCCGCCGATCTTTCCGAACTGGTGGTGGTGGCGACCCGCAGGCCGACAACCGTGGACCGCCTTGCCTACCCGGTCACGGCCATCGATTCAGCGACCCTGGCCGGTCAGGATGTCACGGACGCCGCCGACATAGCCCAGTTGAGCCCGGGCATGACGGTGACCAACCTGGGCTCCGGCCGCAACAAGATCCTCATCAGGGGCCTGTCCGACGGTCCCCTCACCGGCCGCACCCAGTCGATGGTCGGCCTGTATCTGGACGACGTCCGCATCACCTACAACGCCCCCGATCCGGACCTTCGCCTGATCGATATGGCCCAGGTTTCGGTGCTGCGCGGCCCCCAGGGCGCACTGTACGGCGCAGGGTCTCTGGGCGGCGTATTGCGGCTGTCGACCAACCCACCCGACCCTGAACGGTTTGACGGCTGGCTGTCCGGGTCGGCCGGGGTCACGCGGGGCGGCGATCCCTCGACGGCCCTGGAGGGCATGATCAATCTGCCCCTCCTGAACGGTCGGGCTGCGCTGCGCGCCGTGGCCTGGCGCGATGTCGATGGCGGCTACATCGATGACGTCGGGCTGCAGCTGAAGAACGTCAACCGCTCGGTGCGGCTTGGCGGCAGGCTGGCCGCCAGCCTGGAGCTGGGCGATCGGTGGACCCTGACGGCGGGTCTGGTCGGCCAGGCCATCGACTCCGACGACACCCAGTACGCCGTGGCCGGCGAAGGTCCCTATCGACGCCGCAACAGCCTGCGGGAACCTCACGACAACGACTTCACCGAGATGCGTCTGGGTGTTCAGGGACAAACGGACTGGGGTGAGCTGCGGTGGACGACAGCGCTGGTCGATCACCATCTGGACAGCCGTTACGACGCCACCGCGGCCCCGCCGATCGCCAGCCCGCCGGGGCCGATCGCCTTCGACGACGTCAGCGATCTCAACAGCTTCGTGACCGAGGCCAGCCTGGTCTCGAGCCCCGGCGCGCCGGTCGACTGGACCCTCGGCGTCTTCTACGGACGGGGGCGGCAGGACATCGACCTGAGCCTGGGAACAACGGGGCCCGGTCCGGTCGTCAGCTTTACCGAGACGCGCCGCGACCGCCTGGAGGAGGCGGCGCTGTTTGGCGAGGTTCTGCTGCCCCTTCCCGCCGACCTTGACCTGACGCTGGGCGGCCGCCTGTTCAGCGCCAGGGGCCAGGTCAGAAGCCTGGTCGCCACCCCGCTGACCCATCAGACGGCGCGCTTCGACGGGCGATTCAGTCATGCTGGGTTTGCGCCCAAGGTGCTGCTCAGCTGGCGCGGCTGGCCGGGACTGGTCCTCTATGTCGGAGCGACGGAGGGCTACCGGTCCGGCGGCTTCAACACGACCGGCGCGCCCGACCAGCAGTTCGACGTCGCCGGCGGCGCCCAGCCCTATCGCCGCTATCAGGGCGACGAGATGTGGAGCTTTGAGGCCGGCGGCCGGGCCTCCTGGTTCGAAGGGCGGCTGCAGGTCAATTTCGCGGCCTTCGAGGCGCGCTGGTCGAACATCCAGAGCGATCAGCTGCTGGCGTCGGGGCTGCCCTTCACCGCCAATATAGGCGACGGGATCAATCGCGGACTCGAGATCGAGGGCGTCTATCGCTCCGGCGCCCTGCGGCTGGCGGGCAACATGCTGATCAATTCGCCGGAGCTGGATCGCGCCAATCCCGCCTTTCCCGCCCGCAGCGATCTCGCCCTTGCCGGCGTCCCGTCATTTTCCTCTGGCCTGTCCGCCCACTACGGCTGGCCGCTTCCGGGTGACCATCGGCTCGAGCTTGACGGCAGGCTGACCTATGTCGGCCCCTCGAGTCTGACCTTTGACGCCCGGACCTCGCCGGCGATGGGCGACTATCTCGCCGGCCGGCTCGCCGCCACCCTTGTCGCGGATCGCTGGAGCCTGACCCTTGCGGCCACCAATCCCGCCAACAGCCAGGGGGATACCTTCGCCTATGGCAATCCCTTCACCCTTCGCACCACGCGACAGATGACGCCGCAGCGTCCAGTCACCGCGAGCCTCACGCTCAAGGCGATGTTCTAGCCCGGGCGCCCTTCCGGGAACGGCTCACGGCTCTCGGACACGATAGCGGCCCAGGTCGACGCCACGCCGTTTGACCTTGTCGTAAAAGGTCTTCCTCGGCAGGGAGAGGGCGGCGATGGTCGCCCGCACATCGCCGCCGTGGGCCCTGAGGGCGTCCTCGATCACCTGCGCCTCGAAGGCCTCGACCCGCTCGGCCAGGGTGCGGCCATCAGGCGCGGAGGGCGCGATCCCATCGTCCAGACCCAGCACCAGCCGCTCGGCGAAATGTCTGAGTTCACGCACATTGCCCGGCCAGTCATGCTCCAGCAGCCTGCGGCGCACCGCATCGGTCAGCGGCGGCGGCTCGCGGCGGAAGCGGGTCGCGGCCTCGGCCTGGAAATGGCCGAACAGCAGGGGGATGTCGGCCCGCCGCTCGCGCAGCGGCGGCACCCGGATGCGCACGACATTGAGCCGGTAGAACAGGTCGGGACGGAACAGGCCGCGCTCGGCCAGGTCGCCGAGATCGACGCTGGAGGCGGCCACCACCCGGATATCGACCGCCCGGGACTCGCTGGCGCCCAGGGGATTGATCATCCGCTCCTCCAGCACTCGCAGCATCCGCCCCTGGATGGCCGGCGACATGCTCTCGATCTCGTCCAGCAGCAGAGTCCCGCGGTCGGCCGATTCGATGCGCCCGACCCGGCGACGCAGGGCGCCGCTGAAGGCGCCGGTCTCATGGCCGAACAGTTCGCTCTCGATCATGGTCTCCGGCAGGGCGGCGCAGCTGACGGCGACGAAGGGGTGCGGCCGGCGGCGGCTGCCGCGATGCAGGGCCTGGGCGACCAGCTCCTTGCCGACCCCGGTCTCCCCCTCGATCAGCACATCGACGTCGGCCTCGGCGATATGCCGGAGACTGGCCCGAAGCCGCTGCATCACCGGGGTGTCGCCAATCAGCGTCAGATCGGATTCGACCCGGCCGGCGGCCGCGACGAGACGACGGTTGTCGAGGACCAGACGACGCTTTTCCAGGGCCCGCCGCACGCTGGCGACCAGGCGCTCGACGGGAAAAGGCTTGGCGACGAAATCATAGGCCCCCTCCTGCAGCGCCTCGACCGCCTGGGCCACATCGCCGTGGCCGGTAATGAAGATCACCGGCAGGTCGGGGTCCCGATCCCGCAGGCGATGGAACAGCTGACGGCCATCCATGCCCGGCATGCGGATGTCGCTGACCACCACGCCGGGAAAACCGGCGTCGATCTGGTCCAGCGCGGCCTCGGCGCTGGCCAGCGGCAGGACGTCAAAGCCGGCCAGGGTCAGGCTCTGGACGTGGGCGGCGCGCAGGGCGGCGTCATCATCGACAAAGGCGACCTGGTTGATGTCCTCGAACATGATCAGGCCGCCCGCAGGGTGATGACGAAGGCGGCGCCGCCCGGATCCTGATTGCCGTCGGCCGGAAGGCTGGACAGCTCGCCGCCGAACTCGGCGATAATATCGCGGGAGATCACCAGGCCCAGGCCAAGGCCCTGGGGTTTGGTCGTGACGAAGGGCGTGAACAGGCCCTCGGCGGCTTCCGGCGCCAGGCCCGGCCCGTTGTCAGCCACTGTTATTCGCACGGTCTTGCCCGCGCGGCGCACCTCAACGCGGATCAGGGGATCGATGGTGTCGGTGAGCGCTTCGGCGGCGTTCTGCAGCAGATTGACCAGCACCTGTTCGAGCCGCATGCGTTCGGCCATCACCAGCACCTCGCCTTCGAGGCCGGCGCGGACCAGCCTGATTCCCTGCTGGCGAAGGCGGGCGCCGACCAGGACCAGGGCGCCCTCGATGGCCGCCTCGACCTTCACAGCCTGGACCTGACCGGTCGACTTGCGGGCGAAGGCGCGGAGCTCGTCGGTGATCAGGCCGATGCGGGCGGTGAGCGACCCGATGATCCCAAGATTTTCTCTGGCCTGCTCCGACTGCTGTCGATCAAGGAAGACCTGGGCGTTGTCGGCATAGGCGCGGATGGCGGCGACCGGCTGGTTGATTTCATGGGCCACGCCGGCGGCGATCTGGCCGAGGGTGGCCAGCTTGTTGGCCTGGACCAGTTCGTCCTGCAGGCGGTGCAGATTGGCCTCGGCCCGGCGGCGTTCGTCCATTTCCAGGACCAGTTGCTGGTTGGCGGCGCTGAGTTCGCGGGTGCGGTCGACCACGCGCGCTTCCAGCTCGATACGGGCGGCCTCCTGGGCGGCGGCGAGGCGGACGGCGCGCTGGCGGCGATAGAGGATGATGGCGACCACGGCGACGATCAGAGAGGTCAGGATCAGGGTCATGGCGCGGGCGGCGGTGACGCTGGCGTCGAGGGCGCGGTCGGAGGCGGTCAGGACATGCAGGGTCCAGCCGGGCGAGGAGGCCGGGGCGGAGGCGATGATGAAGCGGGCGTCCTGATCGGCGCCGGGCAGCCGGCCCGAGCGCTCGCGAGGATGGCGGGGATCGGCCGTCAGGGGTAGGGGCTGCAGGGCCTCGCCGCCGAACTGCAGGCTGGCCCGCAGACGCGAGCGTTCCGGCTCGGCGATCGGGGCCAGGGTGCGGAATCGCCAGGCGGGGACGGAGGTGACCAGGACGATGCCGTGCGGGTCGGTGACGAAGGCGGGCTCGTCGGAGCGGCGCCACTCGCCCTCCAGGGCGTCGAACTCGACCTTGACCACCACCACGCCCAGCGGACCTTTGGGGCCGTCCACCCGGCGGCCAAGGAACAGGCCCGGCCGGCCGCTGACGGTCCCCAGCGCAAAGTGCTCGGCCGATCCGGCCTTCAGGGAATCCCGGAAGTAGGGGCGGAAGCTGTAGTTGGAGCCGACAAAGCTGGTCGGCAGGCGCCAGTTGCTGGCGGCCAGGGTCTGGCCCCGGTCGTCCAGCAGATAGATCACCGCCGCCCGCGTCTGGCCGCTGAGGGTCTCCAGCTTGCGGTCGAGGGCGGCCAGGCGTCCCGGATCGCGGGTGGCCAGGGCCTGGCCCACGTCGGGGTCCTGGGCCAGGACGAAGGGCAGCGAGCGGTGCTTTTCCAGCTCGCTGCGCAGGACCGCGGCGTGCAGGGCTGCGGCGGCGTTGGCCTGGCGCACCAGATCAGCCCGGGCGGCGTCGCTGGCCAGTTGCCCGGCCGTGAGGGTGGCGGCGCCGACCAGCAACAGGCTGATCAGCAGGAAAGGCCCCCATCGCCTGACGCTCGCCCAACGCACCGGAAGTCTCGTCACCCTGCCCTGCTCCTGAGGCGATTTGTGCGAAAGATGGCACAAATCCTCGTCACCGCGTGCAAGTTTTCGCACAGTCTCGGCCCCACCCGGACTAAATACCTCTATTTTACAATTACTTCGACTGCTTGAGATCGAATTTGCCCGGCCGGCGGCGCGCGGCGACCCTTGGCGGAACATCCCCCAGAGGGTGGACGGGAAGCGCAGGGAAGATTCGCCGGGCATGATCAGCCAGCACCACACCACGCCGGACGCGCCGAAAAAGCGGGGGCTGCACCGGCATCTCTACGCTCAGGTGCTGCTGGCCATTCTGGTCGGCGCCCTGATCGGCCACTTCTTCCCGGCCACCGGCGAGAGCCTGAAGCCGCTGGGCGACGCCTTCATCAAGCTGGTGAAGATGATCATCGCCCCGGTCATCTTCCTGACCGTGGTCACCGGCATCGCCGGCATGCGCGAGCTGGACAAGGTGGGCGGGGTGGCCCTGAAGGCCTTCGGCTACTTCTTCACCTTCTCCACCCTGGCCCTGGTCATCGGCATGGTGGTGGCCAATGTCGTGCGGCCCGGGGCCGGGATGAACATCGATCCCGCCAGCCTCGATGGCGCGGCGGTGACCGCCTATGTCGCCAAGGCCCACGACCAGACCATCGTCGGGTTCCTGATGGACATCATCCCGGCGACGGTGACCAGCGCCTTCGCCGACGGCAACATCCTGCAGGTCCTGTTCTTCTCGATCCCGTTCGGCATCGCCCTGGCCCTGGTCGGCGAGCGCGGCCAGCCGGTGCTCGACGTGCTGAATGCGACCTCGGAGGCCTTCTTCAAGCTGGTCGCCATCTTCATGAAGGCCGCCCCCATCGGGGCCTTCGGGGCCTTCGCCTTCACCATCGGCAAATACGGCATCGGCTCGGTGGCCAACCTCGCCGGGCTGGTGGCGACCTTCTACCTGACCTCGGCGCTGTTCGTGATCGTGGTGCTGGGCGCGGTCGCCCGGTTCAACGGCTTCTCGATCCTCAAGCTGCTGCGCTACCTGAAGGAAGAGCTGTTCCTGGTCCTGGGCACCAGTTCGTCGGAAGCGGCGATGCCCAGCCTGATCGACAAGCTGGAGCGGGCCGGCTGCCCCAAGTCCATCGTCGGCCTGGTGGTGCCCACCGGCTACAGCTTCAACCTCGACGGCACCAACATCTACATGACCCTGGCGGCGCTGTTCATCGCCCAGGCCGTCGGTATCGAGCTGTCGATCGGCCAGCAACTGCTGCTGCTGGGCGTGGCCATGCTCAGCTCCAAGGGCGCCGCGGGCGTGACCGGGGCCGGCTTCATCACCCTGGCCGCCACCCTGTCGGTGGTGCCGACCGTGCCGGTGGCCGGACTGGCCCTGATCCTGGGCATCGACCGGTTCATGTCCGAATGCCGGGCCCTGACCAATTTCATCGGCAACGCCGTGGCCACCATCGTGGTCTCGCGGTGGGAGGGGCGGCTGGATCGCGCCCAGCTGAACGCCGCCCTGGGCCATGCGCCGACCCATGAGGACATCCTGGAGCCCGCCGAGGCGCCCACCGACTGACCTGACGACCGCCAAGAACAAGACCAACCAGACAAGGGGGAGACACCATGACCAGCCGAACATTCCGCCAGTATCTTGCCGCCGGCGCCGCGCTTGGCGTGCTGACCATCGCCGCGCCCGCCCTGGCCCAGAGCGAGCCCGCCCCGGCCCCGGCCGACAACGACGTCGACGCCGTGATCGTCACCGGCAGCCGCATCGCCGGCGCCGGCAAGACCGGGGCCATCGCGGTCTCGACGATCGGCCAGGATGAGCTGGACGCCGCCGGGGCAGACACCACCGGCGAGATCATGGCCAACATCCCGCAGGCCGGCTCCATGGAGTTCAACGAGACCAGCGACGGTCCCAACGACGCCCGCGGCGACATCGCCACGGTCAACCTGCGCGGTCTGGGCGCCGGCAACACCCTGGTGCTGCTCAACGGCCGCCGCATGGCGCCCTTCGCCCGCAGCCAGGACATCGACCAGTCCCCGCGCCAGGTGGTCAACGTCAACGAAATCCCCTCCGGCGCCATCCAGCGGATCGAGGTCCTGCGCGACGGGGCCTCGGCCCTCTACGGCGCAGACGCCACCGCCGGGGTGGTCAACACCGTGCTGCGCACCGACTACGAGGGTCTGCGGGTCACCAGCCGCTACGGCGGCTCGGAAGGCACGGACATGCGCCAGACCTCGGTGGATCTCGCCGGCGGGCTGAATTTCAACGACGACAAGACCAACCTGATCGTGGTCGCCAGCTATTTCACCCGCAACAGCCTGCTGGCCAGCGAACGGGACTACAGCCTCAGCGTCGACAAGCGCCCGCTGTTGCCCAAGGCCTGGGCCGACGACACCCAGTTCCGCAACACCTCGTCCCTGACGCCCTACGGCACCTATCAGGCCGGCGGCCTCGACGCGAACGGCCTGTTCGTCGGCACCCGGGTGCGGCGGGGATCGAGCAACATCACCAACAGCTCGGGCATCTTCCACATCCAGCCGATCGGCGAGCCGGGGACCACTTCGCCGCTGGTCGCCGATCCCCTGCTGGGCACCGACGACGGCAACCAGAACAGCGCGCTCTACTACGACTTCAACGACGTGCGGCGCATTACGCCCGAGGTCGACCGCTACAACGTCTTCTCGCAGCTGACCCATCAGTTCGACAACGGCGTCGAGTCCTTCACCGAGCTGTCCTACTACAAGGCCGACACCTATTCGGAGCGCGCCGCCCAGCCGGTGGACGACAGCCTCGCCTACATCATCGTGCCCAAGGAGAACTACTGGAACCCCTTCGGCCCGACGACCAGCCCCAACCGTCTGCCCGGGATCAACGCTCCGGCCGCCGGGCTGGATGTGCTGGTGTCCGCCTATCGCCCCATCGACCAGGGCCCGCGCCAGATCTCGACCAGCTCACAGTCCTATCGCATCGTCACCGGCCTGCGCGGCGACTGGGGCGACTGGAACTGGGAGACCGGTTTCTTCTACCACCGGGCCGAGACCGAAGACGTCGAGGGCAACACCGTCTCCAAGACCCTGTTGCAGGCCCAGCTGGAGCTGACCACCCCCGACGCCTACAACGTGTTCGGCGGCCCCAACGGCAACAACCAGACGGCGCTGGACGCGGTGCGGATCAAGTCGGTCAACAGCGGGGCCACCTCCCTGACCGGGCTCGACTTCCGCATCTCCCGGCCCGACCTGTTCACCCTGCCCGGCGGCGATGTCGGCGCGGCCTTCGGGGCCGATTTCCGCCGCGAATGGTACATGGACGACCGGGACCCCCGGCTGGACGGCACCATCAAGTTTGCCGACGGCCTGGGCGGCAATCGCTCCGACATCGTCGGGGTCAGCCCGACCGACGACTCCGAGGCAGACCGCAAGGTGTTCGCGGTGTTCGCCGAGGTGCTGGTTCCCCTGGTCAGCCCGGAGATGAACATCCCGCTGGTCAACCGGCTGGATCTGCAGCTGGCGGCGCGGGCGGAGTCCTTCTCCGACACCGGTGAATTCATCGTCAAACCCAAGATCGCCGGCTCCTGGTATCCCTTCGAGTGGACCTTCTTCCGGGCCGCCTACGCCGAGGGCTTCCGCGCCCCCAACCTGGTGCAGCTGTATCGCGGCGACATCAGCCGGCTGAACCTGGGCCAGGAGGACTTCTATCGCTCCGACGTCACCGGCCTGCCCGATGACACCGGCGTCGGCTACCGCCGCTCGATCCGCCAGGCCAATCCGAACCTGGAATCGGAAGAGACCACGACCAAGGTGCTCGGCTGGGTGATCCGCCCGCCGAAGACCCCGTTCGGCGAGTTCCAGTTCAGCGCCGACTGGTGGTCTTTCCACCAGGAGAACGTCATCGACAACTTCGGGGTCGAGGAGTCCCTGGCCCTGGACTTCCTGCTGCGCAAGCAGGGTAGTTCCAACCCCAACGTCATCCGTCGCACCGTCACGCCCGACGACATCATCGCCTTCGACGCCTGGAACGCCGCCAATCCCGGCGACCAGCGCACTGCGGTCGGGGCGGTCGACTATGTCATCGACAGCTTCCTGAACCTCGACCCGCGCGACGTCGAGGGTCTGGACCTGGCCTTCAGCTGGCGCGGGCCCAAGACCGACTTCGGCCGCTTCTCGTTCCAGATGGAGGGCAGCCATCTGCTGCGCTACGACCAGGAGAAGAAGTCGCTCGAGCCCTTGCTCAACGATCCGATCCTGGGGCCCAACTTCAGCGCCCAGCAGGTCAACCGCATTCAGCTGGACGGCAATCCCGAATGGCGGGCGTCGGGCACCCTGACCTGGCGGTTCAAGGAATGGGGCGCCGGAGTCGGCTTCCGCTATGTCGGCGGGTTCTACGACACCAGCGCCACCAACGATGTCACCGGCGAGTTCTGGAAGGTCGATGAGTGGCTGACCTTCAACCTCTACGCCGACTACCGGTTCAAGACTCCGGTTCTCGACGGCGTGCGACTGAGGGTCGGGGCCAACAACATCGAGGACAAGGATCCGCCGCTGGCCGACGAGTCCTCGGGCTACTACGCCACCTACCACGACAACCGCGGGCGCTTCATCTACGCCCAGATCCGCGTCGATTTCTGAGAGAGTCCAGCGTCATGACCGATCCTGCCCTGTCCCGCCGCCACCTTCTGATCGCCGGTCTGGTGCTCCCCGCCCTCGGCCTTCCGGCGGCGGGCAGGGCAGGATCGGCAAGCGACCGCAAGCTGAAGCCCGGCGTCGGCGACTATCTGTTCAGCGGCTGGTCCGGCCCCCCGATCCAGGTCTTCTATGCCGCGCCTGACAGCCTTGGGCCCGACACCCCGGTGGTCATCGTCATCCACGGCGCCCAGCGCGACGCCGACGTCTATCGCGACCAGTGGGCCGATCTGGCCCGGGCCGGCGGCTTCGTGGTGCTGGCCCCCCGGTTCGACAAGGACTCCTTCCCCAAGGAGTCGGACTTCAGCCAGGGCGGGGTTCTGGACAAGGATGACAAGGCCCGGCCGCGTTCGGCCTGGACCTTCTCGGCCATCGAGCCCTTGTTCGACGACTATGTGCATTGCAACGGCTCACGCCAGACCGCCTACCGGATGTACGGTCATTCGGGCGGCTCGCAGTTCGTGCATCGCTTCCTGTTCCTGACCCCGAAGGCCCGCGCCGAGAAGGTGGTGATGGCCAACGCCGGCTGGTACACCCTGCCCGACCCGGCGATCGCCTGGCCCTATGGCCTCAAGGGCCTGCCCGCCGGCGCCGCCGACCCGGCCGCCGCCTTCGCCCGCGACGCCACGGTGCTGCTGGGCGAGGCGGACATCGACCCGCACCACAAGTCGCTGCGCCATAGCCCGGAGGCCGACGCCCAGGGGCCGTTCCGCTTTGCCCGGGGCCACACCTTCTTCCGCTCGGCCCGCGACCGGGCCAGGGCGCTGGGCGCGCCGTTCAACTGGACGCTGGCCTATGTCCCCGGGGCAGATCACCAGAACAGATTGATGGCCCCGCCGGCCGCCGCCATCCTGATGGGCGCGCCGCCCGAGCATCCCGGCGACGAGACCCGCGTCTTTTCCTGAGGATCCGGCGCGGGGCGGGCCTCAACAGGGCGTTAACGCCCCCGGGCGCAAGCTGTGAGCTTCAGGCCCCCCGGGGCCGGCGTCCGGAGGAGGTCGCCATGTCCGTCACCCGCACCAATGCGTTCCGGCGCGCGCACGACCATTTCGAGCCGGAAGACAATTCCGATCCGCAGGCCCAGCGCCGCATGCGCGGGCTGCTGGAGCAGATCGACTACGCCGCCTTCGCCGCCAACAAGGAAATCGTCGGCCAGGCCCTGGGCCAGGGCGACATCCGCAAGTTCCAGCGGCTGGCCGTGGCGGCCGCCCAGGCGCGGGCCATCTGGGTCAGCCAGGCCCTGGCGGCCTCGGCCGCCGGCGGCAAGCTGAGCTCGGCCGACCTGGCCCAGCTGCATCACCTGCGCAGCACCTTCGAGGAACTGGCCGAGGCCTATGAGGCCATGCGCCGGATGGTCGAGCGCGGCTATATCGCCATGCCGAGCCCGACGCCGCAGGGCGGCTGACCGCCGGCCGCAGCGCCTCGCGACAGCGCCCTCGCGGCGTGACCGCCTATCGCTTCTTGCCCAGTTCGGCGGCGATGTCCCTGGTCAAACGCCCGACCTTGCGATGCGCCACGGTCAACTGGTCGCGGGTCACGCCCCAGCGCTTCATCCAGTATTCGACGGCCTTGCGCTCGGACAGGTCCAGCCGGTCCTTGTCGATGAAGCCGCGCTTGTCCTTGAGGCCAGCCATGATGATCGCTCCGGTGAGGCTTCAGTCATCGGCGATGGGTCGGCGGCAGGCAAGCCATTGCGGCGCCGCGACGGCAGGCGGCTATGCTGCGTGACGAGACACAAACCGCAGAGACCGATTCCGATGACCGACGCCGCCGCCCCCTCTTCCGTCCCGTCCGCCGACGATCTGAGCCGCACCCTGGGTCTGGTGCGCCGCATCGAGATGGACCCCAAGGGCCGGGCGGTGCTGGAGTACGAGGGCGGGCTGCACATGTGCCATTCCGGGGGCGTGGTGCAGGGGGGGTTCATCACCGGCTGGCTGGACGCGGCCATGGCCCACGCCCTGATCGCCCGGTCCGGCCACGACATCGTGCCGATGTCGCTGGAACTGAAGGTCAGCTTCTTCGCCCCGACCCGGCCGGGCCGGGTGATCGCCGAGGCCTGGATCGAGGGCGGCGGCAAGTCGACCTGTTTCATGGAGGCGCGGCTGACCGATCCGGCCGGGGTCATTCTGGCCAAGGCCAGCTCGACCCTGCGGGTGATGGACCGCGCGCGGGTCGAGGGCGCGGCCCGGGCCGCACTGGAGCCGCGCGCGGTTTGATCGGCTCAAACCGCGCTGCTCCAGATTCCTGGTTGCCGCGTGTTTGGTCCGATTGCCGGTTCCCACCAATCAGAACACGCTTTGGCCGCCAAACAAGGGACTCGCATCCGGCGCGGCCCTTCGTCTATGAACAGTGATAACCAAACGGCCGCCAAGAGCCGTCGACCTTCAGGGATGGAAGACGATCTATGCATTACGCGGAGCTCAATCGCGCCTGGGACGAACTGACCGGACCGGGCGGCGCCTTCGAGATCACCGAGATCGAGGTCCGGGGAAACCGGATCCGCAGCTTCAAGAACGCCCCGCCCAGCGTGCGGGAAGTCTGGCTCTCCACCCTGCCCTACGCGGACCGAGACTACCTCGTCTATCAGGATGAGCGGATCACCTATGGCGAGGCCCACAGGATCACCGCCTCTGTGGCCAACTGGCTGATGGCCAACGGGGTTGAGCCCGGCGACCGCATCGCCATCGCCATGCGGAACTATCCCGAATGGATGCTGATCTACTGGGGCGCGGTCAGCATCGGCGTCGCCGTGGTCGGCATGAACGCCTGGTGGACCGCGCCGGAGATGGCCTACGGCTTCGAGGACGCCCGCCCCAAGGTGGTCTTCGCCGACGCCGAACGCCTGGCGCGGATCGCCGAACACACATCGATGGCCGGGGATGCGAAGATCGTCGCCGTCCGGGCCGAGGTTCCCGCCGGCGGCGTCGCCTGGAGCGAGGTCGCGGGCCATGGCGGCGCCATGCCTGACGTCGCCGTCGATCCCGACGCCGACGCCTGCATCTTCTACACCTCCGGCACGACCGGCTTTCCCAAGGGCGCCCAGCTAACCCACCGGGGCTGTGTCGCCAACCTGTTCAACATGGTCTTCTCCGGCCAGTGCACGGCCCTGATCAACGCCCGGGTGACCGGCGTTCCGATCGATCCCGACGCCCCGCCGGCCATCCCGACCTCTCTGGTCACCACCCCGCTGTTCCACGTCACCGCCAACAACTGCGGCGCCTATGCGGTGACCGCGGCCGGCGGCAAGATGGTGCTGATGTACCGCTGGGACGCGACCGAGGCCCTGCAGCTGATTGAGCGCGAAGGCGTCACGGCGGTCAGCGGCGTGCCGGTCATGGCCCGTGAGCTGGTCACCCATCCCGACTTCCACAAATACAATACCTCGACCCTGCTGTCGGTCGGCGGCGGCGGCGCGCAGATCCAGCCCGATCTGGTCGACAAGATCGAGAAGACCGTCGCCACCGCCCGGCCCAACACCGGCTATGGCATGACCGAGACCTGCGGCGTCATCACCTCGCTCAGCGGCGACTTCTTCGTCGACAAGCCGGCCAGCTGCGGCCGGGCCCTGCCCAACTTCGAGGCCAAGGTTGTCGATGATCACGGAAACGCCCTGCCGCAGGGCGAGGTCGGGGAGCTGTGGGTCAAGGGCAGCAGCGTGATCAAGGGCTACATCAACCGCCCCGACGCCACCGCCGAGAGCATCACCGACGGCTGGCTGCATACCGGCGACGTGGCCCGGATCGACGAGGAAGGCTTCATCTTCCTGGTCGATCGCAAGAAGGACATGGTGCTGCGCGGCGGCGAGAACGTCTATTGCGCCGAGGTCGAAGCGGCGGTCTACCGCCACCCGTCGGTGGCCGAGGCTGTGGTGTTCGGGGTGCCGGACGACCGCCTGGGCGAGGAGGTGGCCTGCGCCATCCTGCTGCGCGACGGCCATGTGGTCGACGCCAATGAGGTTCGCGAGCACGTCGCCAGCCTGATCGCCAAGCACAAGTCGCCCCGCTACATCTGGTTCCTGTCGGAGAGCATCCCGAGAAACGCCAGCGGCAAGTTCCTCAAGAAGGACCTGAAAGAGACGCTGAAGGTCGAAGAGGCGGCGTAACGTTCCCTACCCCGTCATCCTGGGCGTCGTGCCCAGGACCCATGGGTCGGCTTGCGCGGGCCGGTGAAGGTACGTTTCGCCGTCGGCGTCTATCGCATCCCCGCAGAGGTTCGCGGCGACCGAAGGAGGGATCCTGGGCACGACGCCCAGGATGACGGGTGGGGGATCGCGCGCCGCAATCGCGGTCAAGACAACCCGCCTGCTCCGCGTCATCCTCGCCTCATGACCAGGGATCGGCTTGAACAGGCGCGTCGCCATATCGAGGACCATGTCGGCGCCGGCCTGAGCCTGGGCGAGATCGCGCGGGCGGCGGGGCTTTCGCCGTTCCACTTCGCGCGGGCCTTCGCCGCCCGGTTCGGCATGGGCCCGGTGGCCTATGTCCGCCTGCGCCGCCTGAGCCTGGCCGCCGACCGTCTGGCCCGGCCCGATCCGCCGCCGCTGGTGGAGCTGGCGTTCGACGCCGGTTTCGACAGCCAGCAAGCCTTCACCCGCGCCTTCAAACGCGCATTCGGCGCCGCGCCGGGGCGGTTCGCCGCCGGCCGGGCCGCCCGCAAGGAGACCCCGCCCATGTCCGATCTCGCCCCCGGCCGCCTGACCCAGGCCCCGCAACCGGTGATGAAGCCGGCCCTTCGCATCGCCGGCCTGACCGAGGTCTTCGACGCCGAGACCGTTTCGGGCATCCCTGCCCTGTGGGACCGGTTCGCCCCGCGCCTGCCCCTGCCCGGACAGGCCGGCGGCGTGACCTATGGCGTCTGCGCCGCGACGGGAGGCGACAGCGGCGGCATCCGCTACACCGCCGGCGCGGGTCTGGCGCCCGAGGCGGCGGTTCCGGAGGGCCTGCAGCTGCTGGAGCTGGCGGCGCGGCCCTATCTGGTGTTCAGCCTCGAGCTGGACGGCGGGCCGCTGCACCCGCAGATGCAGGCCAGCGTCAAGGAAATCTGGGGCGAGCGCCTGCCCGCCTCGCCGTGGAAACTGGCCCAGGCGCCGGACCTGGAGGTCTATCCCGCCGACTTCCGCCCCGAGCAGCCGGGCGGGCGGGTGGAATGGTGGATACCGGTCGAGGCCTGAGGTGGAACACGAACCGGGCGATGGCGTTTCAACCGGCGGCTCATTTCGAGCCGCTCGGGACAACGTCAATGGACATAGACAAGACCTTTTCGCAATTCGCCAGCAGGGCCGCCAAGATTACCGGTACGCCCGCCACCTTCCTCGTTTGTGTCGCCCTGGTTGTGGTCTGGGCGGTCAGCGGCCCGATCTTCAAGTTCTCGGAGACCTGGCAGTTGGTGATCAACACCGGCACCACCATCATCACCTTCCTGATGGTGTTCCTGATTCAGAACACCCAGAACCGCGACAGCGCCGCCGTACAGGCCAAACTGGACGAACTGATCCTCAACTCCGCCGCGCAGGACGGTTTCATCGGCATCGAGGATTTGAGCGACAAGGAGCTTGAGTCTCTCCACAGCCGGCTCGGCAAGGCGGCGGACAGTCACGAAAGGCTGGCCACGCGACTGGATGAGGAGGTCAAGCGCCGCAAGGATCACGGATCATCGGACAAGAAATCCAGGACCCCCGCAAAATCCGGGAAAAGCGGCTCGCCTCGCAAGCGCGCCTCGGCGCCCCGCCGCAAGGCGTCGACCAAGGCAGCGGATTCGTCGTCCGGTCGACAGTAAGCCTCTCGTTTCATTAAATTTTTCGTAGCCCGGAACAGGGTCTCGCCGTCTTCGTTTCGCCTGCGACAACAAGTTCAGGAGAGCCAAAATGGAAAAATCCTTCGCCGCCCCCGACGCCCCCGACGCTATTGCGCTGTTGAAGGCCGACCACCGCAAGGTCGAGGACCTGTTCGAGAAGTTCGAGAACGCCAGAGGCGATGGGTCGAAGCGGAAGCTGGCCGAGCAGATCTGCACGGAACTGAAGGTGCACGCGATCATCGAGGAGGAAATCTTCTATCCCGCCTGTCGCGGCGCCATAGAGGATTCTCTGGTCGACGAAGCCATTGTCGAGCATGACGGGGCCAAGGTGCTGATCAACGAGATCGAGGCCGGCGGCCCGGACGACGCCTTCTACGACGCCAAGGTCAAGGTGCTGTCCGAACAGATCGAGCACCACGTCAAGGAAGAGGAAAAGTACGTCGAGGGCATGTTCGCCCAAGCCCGCAAGGCCGGGCTCGACATGGACGAGCTGGGCCGGAAGATGATGGCCCGCAAGGAAGAGCTGCAGGCCCAGGCCAAGGCCGGCGGCCTGCCCCCCGCCGAGCCGACCACCTTCGACGAGGTCACCGCCTGATCGGCGGATCCGCGATCAGGCGCCGGGCGGGGTCTTGGCCTCGTCCGGCGTGTCTCGCACCCGGCATCGTTGGCGCTCGGCGAGGATCAGCGGGACGATGACGAATTCGGCCAGCAGGCCGACGCCGGCCAGAACGACCAGCCCGACCATGATCCTGTCGCCGATGGCCAGATACTGCCGCCGGTCCGGCGTCAGGGACAACACCGACACCGCCGCCCAGACCACCGCCAGCCCCGCCAGCGGCGCGGCGAGCAGGACAAAGGAGGCGTAGCGCAGCAGTCTGCGCCAGAGCGGATCGCGTTCGACCATGGTTTCCTCCCTGCCTGCGACAGGATGTCCATGCGCCGGAGACGTCGGCATTGACGCAGGTCAAGGCGGCCGGCCGCGCGACGCCGCAACCTGAGCCATGCGCTTCAGACCCCCTTCCGGATCAGCAGTCAGCAACCGCGAAAGGCCGGCTCGATGAGCCCGTCGGCCTGGCGCGGACCGGGACGGCATCTGGGTCGGGCGCAGGGCCTTGGCGCCCGGCCGCCCCGCCCTAGCTATCCCGCCATGAGCCGGACCACAGCCCTGGCGCTGATCGCGCAATACGGCGACGACGCCGAGACCATCGCCATGCTGCGCGCCGCCGAATATGCGGCGATGGGGGATGTTCAGGGCCTGGCCGCCTGGGACGAGATCATCGCCGAGATCCAGCGGCTGGAGGGCCCGGGCCCGGGCGCGGCCGGCCTCAACTGAGAGGCTGGGCCGCGAACCACGGTTCCAGCCGTCGCAGAGCCTCCTCGACCTGCGGCGTCGAGACGGCGAAACTGAAGCGGATGAAGTGATGGCCCTCGACCGGGTCGAAGTCGACGCCCGGCGCGGTGGCGACCCCGGTCTCAGTCAGCAGCCGCGTGCAGAAGGCCATGCTGTCCCGGGTCAGGTGACCGACATCGGCCCAGATGTAGAAGGCGCCGTCGGGCGGGGCGATGCTGGTCAGGCCAAGGCGCGGCAGGGCCTCAAGGATCAGGGCGCGGTTGCGCCGGTAGACCTCGATGTGCCCCTCCAGCTCGTCGATACAGTCCATCGCCGCCAGGCCGGCGTGCTGGCTGAGCGAGGGGGCGGTGAGGAAGAGATTGCCGACATAGGCGCGGGCGCGCTCGCGCAGGGCGGCCGGGGCCACCATCCAGCCCAGCCGCCAGCCGGCCATGCTGAAGTATTTGGAGAAGCTGTTGATCACCACCGCTTCCGGCTCGAACTCCAGCATCGAGGGAACGGGGCCGACGTAGGAGAGGCCGTGGTAGATCTCGTCGGAGATGATCTGGATGCCCCGCGCCCGGCAGACGACGGCGATGGCGGCCATGTCTTCGGCGGCGAGGATGGAGCCGGTCGGATTGCCCGGGCTGGCGACGATCAGACCCGCGGGGGCGGGATCCAGCGCCTCGATCATCGCGGCGGTCAGCTGGTAGCGGCTGTCGGCGCCGCAGGCCAGCTCGACCGGAACCATGTGCAGCGCCTTGAGGGTGTTGCGGTAGGCGACGTAGCCTGGCCGGGCCACGGCGACCCGGTCTCCGGGGCGAAAGCAGGTCGACAGGGCGAGCACCAGGGCCGGCGAGGCGCCGCAGGTCAGGATGATCCGGCCCGGCTCGATCTCCAGGCTGTGCAGGTCGCGGTAACGGGCCGACAGGGCGGCGCAGAGCGGCGCGCTTTCCCAATAGCCCATGGCGTCCGCGTCCAGCACCTGATGCGCCGCCGCCAGGGCGCCGGCCGGGGCGCCGGTCGAGGGCTGGCCGAACTCCATATGGATGACCGAAGTCCCCTCGGCTTTCATGCGATGGGCCAGTCGGCTGATCTCGATGGCGCGGAAGGGATCGGGCGTGGACATGCCATGGCGTTAGCGGGTTTTCCGCCGTCAGGAAATGGCACGGACCCGGCGGCCGGTTCATCGCCGGTTCAAGCCCGCCGGGCGACATGCGCTTGACCCCATCGGGCGCCTCATGGAGAGGTTCGTTGACAGGGCGGGAGAGGGCGAATTGTCAGTCATGAAGATCATGTCCGGATTGGCCGCGGCGCCGCTGGCGCTGGCCGCCTCCGCCGCCCTGGCCCAGACCCCGGCGCCGCCGCAGTCGGAGGTGTTGCGCTTTGAGGCGCCGCAGCGGCCGATTACCCTGACCCTGCCCGGCGAGGCGGAATGCCGAGCCCTGCTTCCGGCCGGCGCCGCGCCAGGTTCCGCTGCTCCCGCGCTCACCGGCGTCACCGCCCTCTCCGCCGCCGATCTGTCCGCCGGTCTGGCCTATCTGACCCCCGGGGTCGATTCCGCGACCGCGACCAAGGTCGCCGCCTGGGTGGACTGTCGCTATGCCCAGGCGGGCTATGTCGGGGCCCGGAGCGAGGTGCTGCGCGATGGCCGCGGCTGGCGGGTGCGGGTCCGCGAAGGCCGGGTGTCGGCGCTGGAAGTCCAGGGCGGGGACGCCTCGCAGGAGGCCTTCATCCGCCGCGCCTTCGCCGATGTGAAGCCGGGCGCGCCGCTGAATGTCGGCGACCTGAGGCGCGGCCTGGACGCCGCCTCCCGCTACGGTTTCTGGGGCGTGACGCCGACGGTTCGGAACGAGGAAGACTGCGTGGTGCTGGTCCTGACCGTGTCCCCCGGGCCACCCGGACTCTTCCTCAGCGCCCAGAACGCCTCGGCGCCGACGGTGGGAACCTGGAGCGGCGGGGCGAGCCTGATCTTCGGCGACCTGACGCCACTGCATGAGCGGACCATCATCGGCCTGTTCCACGACCTGACCGGCGACGCCCAGCGGGGGGCGCAGATTTCGAGCCAGGTGCTGCTGACCGGTTCGGGGCTGGAGGTGAAGGGCGATCTGGCCATCTTCGAACAATCGCCGGACGAGCGTCCTCCGAACCTCGACACTGACGGGGTCACCCGGGTGGCGCGGCTGGAACTGCGCCATCCGCTTGGCCAGCTGGGCGGCGGCAATGGCGCCTGGCTGCTGTCCGGCCGCTTTGGCCTGGAGGCGATTGATCAGGACACCGACCTGACCACCGGACCGGCGACGGTCCGGGACAGCCTGCGGGTGGTCTATGCCGGCGTGCAGGCCGACTATCGGGCGCCCGGCGCCGCCGCCTACGGCTATCTGAGCCTTCGCCAGGGCCTGGATGGCCTTGGCGCCTCGCAGCAAGGCGACCCGCTGCTCAGCCGCGCCCAGGCGGACCCTGGGGCCCTGGTCCTGCGTTTCGAGGGTCAGGGCGCGTTCAACGCCGGCGGCGTGCTGATCGAACCTCGACTGCGGGCGCAGGTCTCTGACCGGCCGCTGCTGCAGTATGAGGAATTCACCTACGGCGGCCTGATCGGCGGCCGGGCGCTGGACCCCGGCGCGCTGTACGGCGATAGCGGCGTCAGCGCCTCCATCGACATCTACGGCCCGGCGGCGACGCTGGGCACGCGGCTGGCTGTGCGGCCGGCGGCCTTTGTCGAAGGCGCCTGGGCGAAGAACGAAGACACGGTTGGTCCTGACAGGATGTCGGGAGCCTTCGCCGGCGGCGGCGTGCGTTTCAGCCTCGATGGCCGCTGGAACCTCGACCTGCTCTATGCTGCGCCGGTGGGCGACACGGTCGGTGTTCCGGCCCAGTTCGTCGGCCCGAAGGTCTCAGTAGGCGTATCGGGCGGGTTCAGCTTCTGAGGCTTTGGCGATCGCCGCCGCAGGCGGGCCTCGACCCATTCGGTCGAGACCTGCCGGGCGATGGCGCCATCGCGCTGGTTCGCGCTGATCAGGCCGGAAGCGACCAGACGATCGCCGAGCCTGCCATCGAGCGTCCGACCACGGGCGATCGCCGACTGGAGGTCGTCGTGGCTGATCGCGCCGCCGCGCACCAGCAAGTCGCCCAGCCGCACATAGGCTGAACGGATGTCCCGCCACAGGGCCGCCTCGTCGGAAGCGCTAATCCGGCCCTGGGCACGGATACGGGCGATGTCTTTCCTCGCCGCCGCGAACGCCGTCTCGTCCCAGGCAAAGCGGATGGCGAAGGCGACATCGCTGAGCGGCGCATAGAGGTAGCGGACCGATTTGACCCCGCTCTGTCCGAGCAACTTCTCAAGCTCGGCCCGTCTGGCCACCGGCAGCGGTTCGGCCAGCGCCACGTCGAGGGCACCGTTCTGACGACGCAGTGGCACGGCGCCCAGCCAGGCGGCCTGATCGGCGGTGATCAGGGCCCGGACATCGGGCTCGATCTGGAAAGGATCGAAGATCGAGGCATAGACCTCGCCCCGCTCGGCGAAGGCCTCGGCGAGATGTTCGTCCTCGACCATGCCGAGGTCGAGAAGCTGCAGGCCGATCGGCCGGTAGGAGGCCTTCTGGGCTGCGAGGGCGCGATCCAGATCCTCCTCGCTGAGGTGATTCCAGAAGCGCAGAACGTCGCCGATCCGTCCGCCCCGCTCCAGTTCGGACAGAGAGGGATAGCTGTGCTGGGTCTTTTCCCAGGCGATGGTCCGGCCGGTGATCAGATGGCTGACATACTGGCGCAGGGACCGGCCAAAGGCGCCAAAGCCGATCAGATTGGAGACCACGATCCGAACCGGGGTCAGCGGCACATGCTTGAGGCCATGGTTGATGCCGGTGAACCAGGCGCGGTGCAGAATGCGGTTCAGCAGAAAGAAGAAGTTCAGATAGACCAGCGACCAGACCCAGGGCTGATCGATCAGCGGCGGCAGTTGCGCGACCTGGGGCCAGATCGCGGAAATGCCCCAGTAGCCCAGCACCTGAATAACGATGAGATAGGCGATCGCCCCCACCGGCGAGGTGAACAGGGCCTTGCGGTCGCGGAACAGGTAGTAGCGGTTCGAGAGGTCTCCGAACCATCCCAGTTGGTTCCAGCCAAGATAGGAGATGCCCAGCATCCAGCGGGTTTTCTGGCGGACGCTGGTGGCGAATTTGTCGGGGAAGAACTCCTTGGTGGCGACCAACTCCCGCTTCATCACCGTCACCTCGCCCTTGCGGAACCAGGCCTTGCGGCGGCGCGGGACGCGGGCGTGATAGCGGATGAACTCTGACGGATAACCAAGGGCGCTGAGCCTGTGGGCGACATCATAGTCCTCGGTCAGACTGTCGGTGTTGAAGGGCTGGCCGTTCTTCTCCCGCAACAGCGCGAGCATGGCCGAGCGCGAGAACGCCGTGGCGACGCCGGCGGACGGCGTCATCCCCGACAGCAGGGAGCGGATCGGCAGGTCTTTGGTGTGGAACTCGGCGAACTCGTCCATGTAGTGACAGGCGACGAGCTTGTTCCATTGGCGATCCATGGACAGCACCGGCATCTGGATCATGCCGTTGTCCTCGATGAACCAGTTGACGGTCTTCAGACCGTAGGGATGCACCACATCCTCGGCATCGTGCATCAGGAAGACGTCGAACCGCTCGCCGGTCCGCTGTTCGTGCAGCAGGATGTTCTGAACCAGCCAGTTTAGACAGTCGGCCTTGCTGGTCGGTCCGTCATGCGGGACCTCGGCGCGATAGGTGTTGGGGAAGCGCTGGCGGATCTTGTCGACCTCGCGCGCGGTGTCGGGGTCGTTGGCGTAGGCGCCGACGAAAATCCTGTAGCGTTCGTAGTTGAAGGTCTGGTTGGTGTTGGCGACCATGGAGGCGATGACGTCGCTCTCCTGCCAGGCCGGAACCATGATGGCGATCAGCTTCTCCGGGTGTTTGTCGAGCAGTGCCTGCTTCGGCGGCCGCCCCCAGAAATCCCAGATCTTCTCCCAGCTGCGCCACCAGTAGAGGACATCGATAAACAGATCATCGATCGAACTGACCGTGATCAGCACGGCGGTGACGATGATGGCGATCTTCAGAAAGGCCCAGTAGCCGAGCAGGGCGGCGAAGGCGCTGTCGCCGGTCAACCCGACGCCGGCCAGCCAGGCCGCTATCGCACCGAGCGCCGTCTCGAACATCAGCGATGATCTCCAGGTCCCCGGCGGACCGGTCTAGCCGGCATTGAGCCGGGCCGACCGACCAGCCGCAAGGCTTGTCGCCTGATAGCGGGTGAGAACCTCGGCGATACGCTCGGCGGCGTAGCCGTCTCCGAACGGGCTCAAGGCCCGGGCCATGACCTGACGCTGGCCCTCATGAGTCAGCAGGCGGCAGGTTTCCGCCGCCACTCCCGCGCGCCCGACCCCGACCAGACGGGCGACACCAGCGTTCACCGCCTCCATCCGCTCGGTGGACTCCCGCAGCACCAGGACCGGGACGCCAAACACGGGCGCCTCTTCCTGCACGCCGCCGGAGTCGGACAAGACCAGCACGCAGCTCTTCAGCAGGGCCAGGAAGTCTGGATACTCAAGCGGCCCGACGATGCGGATGCGGCTTTCTCCCAGCAGCCGCGCGAAAACGCGCTGACGCAGCGCCGGATTGGCGTGGGCGACAAAGACGATCTCTACGTCCGGCACGTGGTCGCGAATATCGAGCAAGGCGTCGAGCACCTGCTCAAGCGAACTGTTCCAGTTTTCCCGCCGATGCAGGGTGACCAGAATCCGGCGCATGCCGGGAGCGAGGGGCTCTGGCGCAATGCCGGCCGCCGTCAGCCGCACCGAGTCGACCCCGGTGTTGCCGGTGACAAAGATGCGGTCGGCGCCGACGCCCTGACGGGCGAGGTTCTCCGCGGCCAGCCCGGTCGGGGCGAAATGCAGGTCCGCCAGCTGGCCGACGACGCAACGCCAGCCTTCCTCCGGAAAGGGTGTTGCGAGATTGAACGTCCGCAGTCCGGCCTCGACGTGGGCGATCGGTATGCGCCGGGCAAAGGCCGCCATGGCCCCGGCCGCGGTGCTGGAGGTGTCGCCCTGGACCACCACCAGATCGGGGCGGACTTCGCCGAGGGCCGTGTCCAGCTGATCCATCACCTGGGCGAAGCGGCTGCCGAGGCTGCGGTCATCGGCCGGCGGCGCCAGGCGCATGTCCGGGACGATGCCAAGGGTCTCAAGCGTCTGGCTGTTCAGCGCCGATTGTTGCTCGGTGGAAATCCAGAAGGGTTCGAATCCCGGGCGGGCTCCGAGGGCCGCCCTTACCGGCGCCAGTTTCACGACTTCAGGCCGGGTCCCGGCCACGATTGCGACTTTCACAGTCCTGCCCCTGAGTGTGGCCCTGCTTGCGCAGAGCCTTTCGGGACAGCCCGTCGCCGCCCCTGGGGACAGCAATGGCGAGGCGCGGTTGAACGACCTCTGAGAGCAAGGTTATCTGCCGTTCAGCCAGGTGAACGACAGATAACAGCGAGCCTGAACCTCTAGGTGGCCAGGCCAATCGCCTTGAGCCGCTCGTGCAGGAACGCGCCGGCGGTGATGTCCTCGTAGCGCTTGCCGTCGCCCAGGCAGCTGTCCAGCACATTGAGCGGCGTGGCTAGGGTAGGATGCATGAAGAAGGGCATGGAGTAGCGGCTGACGTTTTCCGCCCCGTCTGGATTGACCACCCGATGAGTGGTCGAGGGGATGATCCCGTTGGTCAGGCGCTGCAGCATGTCGCCGGAATCGACGATCAGGTTCCGCGCCGCCGTCTCGACTGGCAACCAGCTGCCGTCCCGGTCCAGCAGTTCCAGTCCCGCCCCCTTGGCGGCGACCAGGATGGTGATGAAGTTGATGTCCTCGTGCGCCGCCGCCCGGACCGCCCCCGGCTCGATATCAGCGGCGACCGGCGGATAGTGCAGCACCCGCAACAGCGAGGTGCCGTGTTCGACCAGCGGATCGAAATAGCGCTCTTCCAGCCCCAGATTCGGCGCCAGGGCCCGCAGCAGAATCTGGCCGGTCTCGTTCAGGGCGGCGAACAGCCGGGTGAAGGTGTCCTTGAACTGCGGGACTTCGCTCGGCCAGACGTTGGCCGGAAACAGCGCATCGGCGGGGGCGTCGGCCGAGGGGTCATGGCCGATCTGCCAGAATTCCTTGAGGTCGGCGCGGACGTTGTCCTTGGCGTGCTCGACCCCGAACGGCGTATAGCCGCGCATCCCGGCGGCGTAGCGGCGCTTGACCGCTTCGGGCAGGGCGAAGACCCGGGCGCTGAGGTCATAGGCCTGTTCCAGAAGCTCGCCTGAGACGTTGTGGTCGGTGAGGGTGAAGAAGCCGTAGTCGGTCAGCCCGCGAAAGAGATCGGCGGAAAAGGCGGTGCGGCTGGCGGCGTCGCCGTGGGTGTAGGCCCGCAGGCTGAGTTCTGGGACGCGCTTGGTCATGGAAGCCTCTGAACGGTGGGCGGAGGGTTTTATCCCGCCTCGGCGGCTGACTCCATCGCCGCGTTGACCTCGGCCCGCGTCGGCAGGGACGGCTGGGCGCCGGTGCGGGTCACCGCCAGAGCGCCGGCCGTGCAGGCGAATCTCAACGCCTGATCCGCCGGCCTGGCCTCGAGCAGGGCGACGGTCAGGGCCGCGACGAAACAGTCGCCGGCGCCAGTGGTGTCGACCACGGCCACCGGAGGCGGGGCGGCGCGGGCGACCTCGACACCGCCCTTGAACAGCCGCGCGCCCTTGCCGCCAAGCGTGACCGCGACCATGCCCCTCGCCTGATGCAGGCCCTGGCCGTAGAAGGCGGCCTCGGTCTCGTTGACGACGATCAGGTCGGCCCGGGCCAGAACATCGGCCGGAACCTGCGCGGCGGGGGCGAGATTGAGGACGACGAAGCCGGACGCCCGGGCGACGGCCGCCGACACGGTGGCGACCGGCAGTTCCAGTTGCAGGATCACCGCTCCCTCGATCTCCGGCGGAAGCTCGGCGGGCGTGACCCGGGCGTTGGCGCCCGGGGCGACGATGATCTGGTTCTCGCCGGCGGCGTCGACGGCGATCAGGGCGACGCCGGTGGCGGCCTGCGCGTCCACCGCCACCCCGGCGACATCGACGCCGTCCGCCTTGAGCAGGGCGAGGGCTTCTTCGGCCATGGAGTCCGTCCCGACCCGGCCCACCATTCGCACGGTCGCGCCCAGCCGCCTGGCCGCCAGAGCCTGATTGGCGCCCTTGCCGCCCGGGTGGCGCGCCAGCACCGCCCCGGTCACGGTTTCGCCAGGCGCCGGCAGGGTTGCGGCGGTAGCGACGAGGTCGAGATTGATCGACCCGATGACCGTCAGGGCGGCGCTCATGACGCCAGTCGCCGGGTGAGGAGGTCGAATACGCCCTGGCTATCGGCGGCGGTCACCCAGTGGATCGTCGCGGAGGCCGGATCGGCCAGACGAAACTCCACGGCAGTATGGCCCAGCGTCAGGGGCGAGGCGGTCTCGACCTGGATCTCGCAGGGAACGCTCTCGAACAGCTGCGGCGCCAGCAGCCAGGCGATGGGACAGGGGTCATGCAGGGGCGCGTCCAGCCCCCTCACCTGTTCGGCCTCGATCCGGCGGGAGAACCGCAACAGCGTGGCGCAGGCCCTGGCAGGCGCGGTGTCCAGCGCCTCGATGGCCGCGATGCGCGCCTCCGTCGCCCGCACCTGATGGGTGGCGTCGAGGCCGTGAACCACAATGGCGGCGCCCGAGCCGAACACCACCTGGGCGGCGTGAGGATCGGCGAAGATGTTGTATTCGGCCGAGGCGGTGATGTTGCCGCCCTCGCGCCGGGCGCCGCCCATGACGACGATGCGCCGGATACGGGGAATGATCGCAGGCTCACGGATCATCGCGACGGCCACGTTGGTGAAGGGTCCGGTGACGGCGATATCGACCGTTCCCGCCGGCCGGTCCATCAAGGCGCCGACGAGGAAGTCGACCGCGTGGCGGGTCTCGCCATCGTCCGGCACCGGCGGCAGCGGCAGCGGCAGGTCTCCGAGACCGGAGGCGCCGTGAAAATGGCCGGCCTCGACGGGCGGGCGGACAAACGGCCGCTGACAGCCAGCCAGGACCGGAATGTCCGTGCGCCGCGAAATCTGGCGGATGACCCGGGCGTTGCGGGCGGTCAGCGCCGCGGAGACGTTTCCGGCGACGGTAGTGACGCCCAGGATCTCCAGTTCGGGGCTGGCGAAGGCGAGCAACAGGGCGACGCCGTCGTCGACGCCGGGGTCACAGTCGATGATGAGAGGGGATTCTGACACCGCGGCATTGTTGGCGCGCGCGGGTCTCCCCGCAAGAGCGCGGTTGCCGTCAGAGGACGCCCATCTCCCGCATCGCGTCGACCAGCTTGCGGGTGGTGGTGTAGGTGCGGGTCGTCAGCAGAAGCGTTTCAGGGGCGGTGAAGACCCGCTCGGGAATGAGCACTCCGCTTTCGTGACGTTCGACGCGTCCGGCCTTGATCAGGCGCTGAACGTGGCGACGGGTCGTCTCGTAGGACATGCCCAGTTCACGGGCCACGACATAGACGCTGACCGGCCGGCGAACCTCATCCGGCGGCACGTCCCTGGCGCCGTTGTAGCGATCGTCCTCAAGGTTCAGGTGGCGGGTATTGGCGTCGGTAATGGACAGCATGATCAGGCCGTCGAGGATGTCGCCACCGCCAAAGGCGCGAACATTGGCCAGACATTCGAGGAACCAGCGCGTGCCGATCCGGACCACGGCTCGACGATTGTCCGCAGACACCTCAGCCCCGGCGTCCGACCGGGACTGGACCGGGGCGGTTTGGTCGGTCGGCTGATGTATCATGTTCGAGTCCCCCGATAGAGCACGCTCCCGGTGATAATTTTTGTTCGGGTTCGGCGTGATACGACCAATTGTAGCGCCGGTCGCCGACCTCAAGTCAAAGCTGACCCAAAATGGGTAGAGACAGCGGCATCGCGTCGTTTGGTCGCGGCGTCGGGCAGGTTTGACCACCCGGACCCCCTTCATTGACCCGGAGGGGTGTTCCGGGCTTGGTTGTAGGCAACTGGCTGCAAGGAAATTCCAAGATGCACAAATCCCTGGCCCTCCGGGTCCTCCTCGCCCTGATCGCGGGCCTCCTCATCGGGGCCGCGCTGCAGGTCTGGAGCGGAAGCGCCGCCGGGGGCGCCGTCGACCTGGTGAAGGCGCTGGGGGTGCTGTGGCTGAACGCCCTGCGGATGACCATCATTCCGCTGGTCTTCTCGCTGCTGGTGATCGGCATCGCCTCGGTCGCGGACGCGGCGGCGACCGGCAAGCTGGCGGCCCGGGCGATCGGGCTGTTCGCCATCCTGCTGGTGGCCTTTTCCCTCTACAGCCTGCTGGCGACCAATGGCCTGCTGGCCCTCTGGCCGATCGACCCTGCCGCAGGAGACGTGCTGAAATCGACCGGCTCGGCGCCCGACGCCGCCTCTTTGCAGGCCGCCACCCTGACCGAATTCCTGCGCGGCCTGGCCCCGTCGAACGCCCTCAAGGCCGCGGTCGAGGACGCAATCCTGCCGCTGGTGGTGTTCGGCGCCTTCTTCGGCTTTGCCGCCAGCAAGCTGCCGGCCGATCTGCGCGAGCCGCTGCTGAACATCTTCAAGGCCATCTCCGAGACCATGCTGACCATCGTCCGCTGGGTGCTGTGGGCCGCGCCCCTCGGCGTCTTCGCCCTGGCGCTCAGCGTCGGCGCCCAGACCGGCCTCGGCGCCGCCGCCACCCTGCTGCAGTACATCGTCATTGTCGCCGGGGTCACCGCCGGAGTCACCGTGATCGTCATGGCCCTGGTGGCGCTCAGCGGCGCGGCCGGCCTTGGCGAGTTCATCCGGGCGACCGGACCGGTGCTGGCCATCGCCTTCAGCACCCAGTCATCCCTGGCCAGCCTGCCGGCGATGCTGGAGCGCACGCGGGACAACCTGGGGGTTCCGGACCGGTTCACCGGACTGTTGCTGCCGCTGGCGGTGGCGGTGTTCCGCATCACCAGCCCGGTCGCCAACCTGGCCGTCGCGGTCTTCCTGGCCCACCTCTACGGCGTCCATCCGGGCATTCCGCAGTATTTCGGGGCGATCATCGTCGCCTTCGCCATCTCGGTCGGCTCGGTCGGCCTGCCCAGCCAGGTGTCCTTCTTCGCCAGCATCGCCCCGATCTGCCTGGCGATGGGCGTTCCGGTCGATCTGCTGCCGATCCTGCTGGCGGTGGAAGTGGTGCCGGACATCTTCCGCACCATCGGCAACGTCACCGGCGACATGGGCGTCACCACGGTGATGGCCAAAGGTCAGCGCCAGCCGGTCGAGGCGGAGGCCTAGGCGGGAAACGGCGGCGGGGCGACGGTTTCGCTCCGCTGCGCCGCCTTGGCCGCGAGGAAACCGGGCCGCGACGTCAGTCTCTGCCAATAGGCGGCGACAGCGGGCGGAAACTGCCCGTCCAGCTTCAGCTGACGCGCCAGCAGCAACGCATAGCCCACCGAGATGTCGGCGGCGGTGAAGCGGTCTGCGCATAGCCATTCGCGGTCGGCCAGCGCCCGGTCGACGCCCTTCAGCCGCGACAGGAACCAGCGCTCATAGTCATCGGCCGCCTGCGGCGCCCGGTCCGGCTCGAACACCCGGTAGCGAAGCACCAGGGTCTGGGGGAAGGTCAGGGTCGCCTCGCCGAAGTGCAGCCAGTTGAGCCAGGCGCCGTAGGCCAGATCGTCAACCGCCACGGCGAGATCGGAGGGGCCATGGCGGGTGACCAGATACTGGGTGATGGCCGCCGACTCGCTCATCCGCGTCTCGCCATCGACCAGGAACGGGATCGTGCCCAGCGGATTGACCGACAGATAGTCCGGCTCGCGGAACCTCGGCGGGAACGACAGCAGCTTCAGCTCATAGGGCAGGCCCAGCTCTTCCAGGGTCCAGAGGGGCCGGAACGACCGGGCGTCGGCGCAATGCCAGAGCTGGATCATCGGTTCTATCCTCTTGGCGCGCTGTTGAAGCGGATATTGTCTTTCGCCAGCCCGTCCTGAACTACCGACAGCCCGCCGGCGCGGATCATCCATTCCAGACGATGATCGCGATACTGCCGCTTGAACAGGCCGGCCTCTACGATCTGAGCCACCCCGGCCATGGCGGCCAGCGACGCCTTCGCCGCCTGCAAGGAAGCGGCGACAGACGGACGGTCGGCGGCGCGCCTGAACCAGTCGCTGAGCGGACCGGGTCCGGGCGGCATGCCAAAACCGATCGCTCCGGCGATGAAGGGCGCCACGCAAAGATCACCCCAGCCGAAGGCGTCGCCGTTGAACCAGGGCCGGTCGCCAAGCTGGCCTTCCAGCCAGGCATGGAGCCGCGCCAGCTCCTCCCGCGCATGGCCTTGCATCGTCTCGGCCTGCTCGCCGGTGGCGCGGCGGAAGTTGGCGATCTCCGACAGGCCCCAGGTGATGGCCTCGTAGTGGGTGTCGCAGAGCTCCTCGATCATCCGCACCCGGGCCCGGTCGGCCGGGCTGGCAGGCAGCAGGGCGGGTTCGGGAAAGCGATCCTCGATGAACTCAAGGATGATGGTGGAATCGAAGATGGCTTGCTGGTCGACAAACAGGACCGGCACCTCGCCGCGCGGATTGGCCAGGCGGAAGGCGTCCGACATCTGGCCCGAGCCGATCGCCTCCGGCATGCGGACCTGGTAGGCCACGCCCTTCTCGTCGAGGGCGATCTTGACCTTCTGGGCATAGGGCGAAAGCGGGTGTTCCAGCAGCTCGATCATCGAAGGCCTCCCTGTTTCCGGCCACCCTTGGCCGCCTTCCGTCGGGGGCGTCAACGCCGATCAGGGGTCGGCGCTCAATGCAGCTTGAGCCGTCCCGACACCCGCTCCTGCAGCAGCCGCGCCAGCGCCAGCACCACGGTCTTGATCGAGCCCAGGATGGCGCGATGGTGGTTCAGGTGCAGCGACATATAGAGCCATTTGGCCACCAGCCCCTCGATGAAGAAATTGGGGCCGCCAAGACCGCCCATCAGGGAGCCGACGCCCCGGCTTTCGCCCAGAGACACCAGCGAGCCGAAATCGCGATACTGGAACGGCGCCTCGTAGCGACGCTCGGCCAGCCGCGCGCCGAGAACCCGGGCCAGGTAGTCGGCCTGTTGATGCGCCGCCTGGGCGCGGGCGGGGACGGTGCGGCCATCCTTCCACGGCGCGGCCGCGCAATCGCCAAGGGCCCAGATGCCGTCGGCGGAAGTCTCCAGCCGCGCGTTGACGACAATCTGGTTGAGGCGATTGGTCTCCAGCCCCAGGCCTGTGTTGCTGTCGGCGGCCTTCACCCCGGCCGCCCAGACGATGATGTCGGCCGGAATGTCGCCAAGCGAGGTAGCCACCCTGCCCTCGGCCACCTCGACCACCCGGGCGCCGGTCTTCACCGTCACGCCCTTGCGCTCCAGCGCCACGGTGGCCTGGGCCGAGATCTTCTCGGGCAGTTGGCCCAGGATGCGGTCGGCGGCCTCGACAATGGTGATGTCGAGGCGAAAGCGCTGGTCCTTGGCCAGGCCCTGGTCAAGCTCGTTATGGGCCTCGATCAATTCGGCCGACAGCTCGACGCCGGTCGCCCCGCCGCCGACGATGGCCACCGCCAGCGATCGTTCGGGGGCGAAGGAGGCGCGGGTGAAGGCGGCCAGCAGATGGTTGTGAAAGCGGATGGCGTCGCCGGTGTTCTCCAGCAGATAGGCCCTCTCGGCGCCCGGCGTCCCGAACAGATTGGCCCCGCCGCCCAGGGCCAGCACACACCAGGTGAAGGTCACCGACCGCTCCGGCGCCAGTTCGCGGCCATCCTCGCCGCGCATCGCCGCCAGGGTCAGCCGTCGCGCCGCAGGATCGAGCCCGGACATCTCGCCAAGGGTGAAGCTGAAATGGTTGCGGCGGGCGAGGATGGGATAGCTCAGACCCTCCTGATGGGTGTCCAGCGTTCCCGCCGCGACCTCATGCAGGGTCGGCTTCCAGATGTGGAAGACGGTGCGGTCGATCAGCAGGACCTTTTCGGTCCCGCGCTTGCGACCCAGCTTGCGCCCCAGTTTGGCGGCCAGCTCCAGGCCGCCGGCCCCGCCGCCAACGATGACGATGTCGTAGTGCATGTGGCTATCCCCAGCCGTGCCGGCGAGGGCATAGACCCTGGATCATCACGAGGGAAGCCAGGGCTTTGCGGATCCGATCACCGTTCAGGCCGCCTTCCTGCGGCTGGCCTTCACCCGGCCCTCATCGAGGAAGTCGCGGATGATCGGCGCGGCGATCTCGGCTTTCGAGACCAGGAACAGGTGCCCGCCGTCCTTGATCACCTCCAGCCGGGCGCCGGGAATCAGGGCGGTGAGGAACTTGCCGTTGACCAGGGGCACGATCTTGTCGGCGTCCCCCATCATCACCAGGGTCGGCGCCTTGAGGAAGGGCAGGAATGGCACGCTGGTCCAGCCGACCATGGCCCCCAGCTGGTAGAGGTAGCCCGTGCGGCTCGGGGCGCGGATGCGGCCGATATGGCCATCGGACCCGCCGGTCTCGCCGCCATAGAGGGCCTCGAAGTTCTTGCGCATGAACTCGGGGTCCACATAGCGCTTGGGGTCGGCCATCTTGCTGAGCGAACGGATGTCGCCGGGGGCCATGATCACCCCGGCGGAAGTCGCCGCCAGCACCAGTCGCCCGGTCTGTTTGGGGCACTGGAAGGCGAACTGCTGGGCCAGTCCTCCGCCCCAGCTGACGCCCATGACGTCGACCTTGTCATAGCCAAGCTGCTTGAGCAGCCGCGACGCCGTCCAGGCCATGGACCAGGGCCGATAGGGCGCGACCGGCTTGGGCGAGCCGCCGATGCCCGGCATGTCGAAGGTGATCAGGTCGCGGTCGGGGAACCAGTCCGCCAGGGGACTCATCACCTCGATGTTGGCCCCGATGCCGTTGAAGAACAGCAGCGGCGTGGCCGGCGCCTGACCGGCCGGCGGCCTGGCCTTCCAGACGGCGACCCGCAGCATGCGTCCGCCGGCCCTCAGGATCGAGAACTCGGGGGCGGTGTCGCCCAGGGCGGCGGGCCTTGAAGATCGGGTCAAGCGATGGTCCTTTTCGTACTGTATCTAGTCGAACGCATAGAGCCCCGGTGCGGGATCCATCGGTCGATGTTTCTTTGAGCCCAGCGCCCTGGGCGCGGCCTTCATCTCGCCCGCGCGGGCTGACAGCCATTCGACCCAGAAGGGCCACCAGGAGCCGGCCTTTTCCTGCGCCTTCTCGGCCATCCACTCGTCCAGGGACGCCGGCGGCCGGGTCTCGCTGTGGAAGTATTTGGCCTTGGGATTGCCGGGCGGGTTGAGCAGGGCCTGGATGTGGCCGGCCTGGCTGAGCACGAAGTCGACATTGGGCGAACCGATCAGCTGGGTCAGGCGATAGCAGGCCTTCCAGGGGGTGATGTGGTCGGTGACCCCGGCGACGACGAAGACGTCGTTCTTCACCTTCGACAGGTCGACCTTGTGGCCGGCCAGTTCGACCGCGCCGTGGTTGCGGAACGGCTGATGCTCATAGACCGACAGGTAGTCGGAATGCAGGGCGGCGGTCAGGTTGGTGCTGTCGTTGTTCCAGAACAGCACGTCGAAGGGCGGCGGGTCGTCACCATGCAGATAGTTGTTGATGACATAGTTCCACACCAGGTCGTTGGGCCGCAGCCAGGCGAAGGTGCGCGACAGGGAGGCGCCTTCCAGCACCCCCTTCTTGGCCGACCGCTGGCGGGCCATCTCGATCCCGTGTTTGGAAACAAGGGCCCCCGCCTCGCTGTCGCCGGCGTCCGGGTCCAGCACGCAGACCATCATCGAGACGGCGTTGATCCGATCGTCTCCCGCCGCCTGCAGCTTGCTGAGCAGGGTGGCGGTGGTGATTCCGCCTGAACAGGCGCCGGAGACGTTGACCTTCTTCGACCCGGTGATCCGGGCGATCACATCGCTGGCCTCGATCAGGCTGTCGACATAGTCGCCCAGCCCCCAGGCGGCATGCTCCTTGGTCGGATTGCGCCAGGAGACGAGGAAGACCTGAATGCCATTGGCCACCAGGTAGCGAACCATCGACTTGTCCGGCGACAGGTCGTTGACATAGGCCTTGTTGATCTGTGGCGGGATGATCAGCAGCGGGATCTGATGCACCTGCTCGGTGGTCGGCTGAAACTGGATCAGCTCCATCATCTCGGTGCGATAGACCACCGCGCCGGGGCTGTTGGCCAGGTTGTCGCCCACCTTGAAGGGGCGCTTGTCGACCTGGCTGACGATGCCGTCGTTCTTGGTCACATCGTCATAGGCGTTCTTCAGCCCCTTGAGCAGCGAGACGCCGCCGGTGTCGAAGGCCCGCTTCACCGCCGAGGGATTGCCGATCAGGGTGTTGGACGGCGACAGGCTGTCGAGGATCATGCCGGTGACGAAGTTGGCCCGGGCCCGTTCGAGCTCATCGAACTCGACATCGTCCAGCCAGCCGGCGACGCCCTTCTGCACCGCCAGATAATACTGCATCCCGGCCTTGTAGAGGGGATTGTAGCGCCAGGCCGGATCAGCGAACCGCTTGTCCCTGGGTCCCGCTTCCAGCTCGGACCGGCCGGTCAGGATCCTGACCAGCTCGCCGTTGAATTTGGCCACGTGCTTCAGCGTCTTGACGGGCCGCCCGGCGGTTTCCCGCAGCAGCACGCCGACGGCGCCGATCAGATCTTCCCGCGCCACCCCGACGATGGGATTGAGTCCGCCCGCGCCATCAGTGGCGCCGCCCGTGTCCAGGCGGATTCCCGCTTTGCTCATGCTGTGTCCTCCCCGCGCGCCAGATCGTTCTCGCCCGGCTGCGCCAACGAAGCATATGCTGGACCGCGGTTACGCCAAGTCAACCGGCTTGCGGTGGCGGAGACACCTGAATGAAGACGCGGGACCGGATTCTCGAGGCGGCCAGGGAACTGTTCAACACCGAAGGCGTGGGCGCCCTGTCGGCGGTCGATGTCGCCTCGGCCATGGGGATCAGCGCCGGCCATCTCTACTACCACTTCAAGGGCAAGCCCCAGATCCTGGCCGAGCTGATGGAGGTTCACGCCGCCGAGGTCGAGCTGATCCTCCAGGCGATGCGGGACGCCTGCCGCAAGGACGCCAGCTTCGAGATGCTGTGGACCCATGTCCATATCCTTGTCGAGGAGGCCTGGGACGCCCGGTTCTTCTATCGCGAACCGGCCCTGGCGCTGGAGAACGCCGCCGTGGCCGGAGCGGCCCGGCGGATCATCGCCGCCCAGCAATCGGCGCTGGCCGACTGTCTGGCGGCCCTGTCGGACGCCGGCGCGATCAAGGCGGGGCCAGAGGTCCGTGACGGCCTGGCGGGGCAGCTGGCGACGGGTATCGCCTTTCACGCCATAACCCTGGACCTGCAGGGAGACACTGGGCCGCCCCGCGAACGCGTGGCTCGCGCGGCGGCCCAGGTCATGCTTCCGGCGGCGGCTCTGGCGTCCTGATCCTCCTGGGGGGAGGGGGATGAGGACCACGACGCGAACACCGCGCCGCCGGAAGGAAGGCAGCGTCAGACGCGGCTCAGGCCGCTTCGTCGGCCGACTTGGCGGCAGCTTTCTTCGGAGCCTTCTCGGCCTTCAGGGCCGCGACTTCCTCGGTCAGGGCCTCGACCTGCAGGGTCAGGGCGTGAACGGCCTCGCCCAGCGCGGCCATGTTGAAGGGGGCGAGGCTGTCGGTCAGGGACTTGCGAACCTTGCCGATGCGCTCCTCGAGGGCCGAGCGGCGCTCCTTGGACTGCTTGGTGAGGTCGCCGACGATGCTGACGACCTTCTTGCCGGCCGGCGCCTTGGCGATGCGGTCGCGAACGACGTCCTCGACTTCCTCGCCCTTGGCGACCAGCTGGTCGAAGGCTTCGGTGGCGCCGTGCGCCAGCTTTTCAGCGGAATCGCGGGCTTCGGTGAAGGCGCGACCATAGGCGCCGACGCCGGCCAGCCAGATCTTGCGGGCGATATCGAGGTCGGCGCCGGTCTCGGCGGCCTTGGTCTTGGCGGTCTTGGTCTTCTTGGCGGCGGCCATGGGAGGCTCCTTGAATGAGGGGATCAGCGCCGGGGGAGCGACGCGACGCCGCAACCTCTATCGCCTGTGTCTAGAAAGAGCATTCTAGACTCCGGCCATTCTGGGTTATGCTCATTTGAGGCGCACCGGGGGTGGTCCGGCGCCGAGGGTGGACGAACAGCCTTTTGGACGGGGCGGCAGGTTAATTCGCCATGGATGGGAAAAACGACGACAGGAATGACGGACTGGAACGTCTCACCGAGCGTGAGCGCCAGGTTCTGCGGCTTGTCTATGAACATCTGAACAGCAAGGAAATTGGCAGGAAGCTGGGGATCGCCGACCACACGGTCGTCAATCACCTGCGCAAGGCGCGCGAGCGGCTGGGCGTTACAACCCGGTTCGAGGCGGCGCGTCTGCTCCGCGCCGCCGAACAGCACGCCATGACACGCAGCGTGTCAGGCATGACGGTGGTCATGGCGCCGGACGAGGACGATCCGGCAGGGTTGGCTCAACGAACCGGAGCCAGACGCCATGACCCCAGCCAACGATCACAACCTCGCCGCCGCCCCCGGCCTCAGCCAGGCGCTCTGGATGAAGGGCGAGGTGGAGCGCTTCGAGAGCGCCTTCCGCCAGGGCCCGCAGTCGAGAACCCCGATGCCGGTCTGGACCTGGGAGCAGCTGGAGCGACAGCTCGTCAGCCTGGCGTCCGGCCCGGAGATGGCGTCGGTGACGCCGGAGCTGGTGTCGGCGGTGCGCAAGCAAGCCCGCTGGCTCCCGCCGGAAATGGCCCTGCGAGAGATCCTTTGCGCGGCCTTCGCGGTTATGGACGGCGACTTTTCGCCCCCGAGCCCGGAGGCCGGCTCAATAGTCTAGGACCGGTCCAGCGCCTGGGCGTGATCGGCGCGATCATGTTGGCGACCGCCCTGGCTTTTGGCACGACGCTGTCGGGTCTGTTGGCCCTGCAGCAGCTTATCCGCCCCTGACCTGATGGTCCGGGGGCGACCCCGGACATCATCAGGACGGCCCCAAGCGGGCCTATTTGGGAGGCGACTATGCTGCATCAACGACGCACCGCTGCCGAGGCCGTGGCCAAGCAGCTGTTTGAAGCCGAGGAAGCCCTCGACGCGGCCCTGGCCGCCGTGGCGGGGCTGGCGGTGACCATGCCCACCGCCCGCAAGGGGGCCAATCTTTCGGTCATGTACGGCCAGGACGCGATGGAAAGCGCCAGCGAGACCCTGAACTATCTGACCCAGGCCCGCCGCACCATCATCGCCACCCACAATGCCCTGGCCGTGGCGCAACACCAGATGGGCCTCGGGCGCTTTGCGGTTGGACCGGGGAACGACAAGCCGGAAACGACGCCGGTGACCACCGGGGTTCATCTCAAAGAGGTCAAAGCCGCCTGACAGCGCGGTAAAAAGACTTCATGATTGGGTCCTGCAGGAGCGGGACCCAATTACAACGTGTCTTCGTGGATTCTCATCAACTTTGCGTTCACCTTTCTGGTCACCGGGTTCGCCGCCTGGAAGGGTGGACCGCCAGAGCGGCTATCGGCGTGGTTCCTGCTGCTCGCGACCCTACTTACCTTCGTACTTCCAGATCGACGCTGGATCGACGTTCAGTTCGCGGTGATGTGGCTCGACATTCTTGCTTTTGGTCTGTTCATCTGCCTGGCTCTTTTTGCGGATCGCTGGTGGCCTCTCTGGACAGCCGGCTTTCAAGGCATCTGCGTTATTATTCACCTCGCCTTCTGGGCGCAGAACAAGGTGATGAGCTTGGCCTACATGACCGGGCTCAACATAATTGGCTACGCCGTTGTCACAACGGTGGGCCTGGGCGCCTTGGCGCACGTCAGGCGACAAAGGCGCGCGCGATCAGAAAGTTCGCGAACGGTCGGCGGAGAACCGAAGCTTCGCCTTCAACGCGGCGCCAGCTGAGCCGCAAAGAACTCGGCCGCCCGTTTGCGGGCGTCCTCGGTGGCGGCGGCGTTGGCGGGGACGGACTGCTTCTTCTTGCCCGGATCGTCGAAGCTGTGGGCGGCGCCGTCATAGGTGATCATCTCCACCTTCCCGCCCAGGCCCTTGCTGCGCTTGACCAGGCTGGCGCAGGACTTGGGCGAGACCTCCTCGTCGTCCGTGCCGATCAGCAGCAACACGGGGGCGTAGGGCTTCCAGCCCTTGGCTTCGAAACGCTTCTTCAGCCCACAGCCGGGATAGAAGGCCAGGCCGGCGCGAAAGCCGATCTTGCCCATGTCGCCGGGCTTGTCGTCGGCCATGGCCGCCAGGGTGGCGCTGGCGCCGTTGGACCAGCCCATCAGCCCGATGCGATCACCGTCCACGCCGGGCAGCGAGCGCAGGTAGCGAAGGGCGCCATAGGCGTCGAGGGGCCGGATGGTCACCTCATTGATGCTGTCGGGCCGGTCGTTGTAAGTGCCGGCCTTGAAGCCGCCCGGATATCCGCGAGGCCCGAACCCGTCGACGACGAGGGCGAAGTAGCCTCGCGCGGCCCAGTAGCGGGCCCAGTACTTGTGGCGAAGGGTCAGGGTGTCGCCGGTGTAGACCCGGTCCGCCAGAGAGGAATAGGCCCCGGCGCGGCCGTGCATCAGCACCACGGCGGGCGCCTTGGCGGCGGACGGCGCCGGCTTGAACAGATAGCCGACCAGTTCGGTCTTGCTGTCGTCCATGCTGCGGAAGGTCACGCGTTCAGCGTCCGGCGCGGCCTCCTTGGGTGCGGCGTGAGCGATGACGGCGGACCCGCCAATGCCGCCCAGGGACAGGACGGCGGCGAGAGACAGGGCGATCAGACGCATGGTTCGGTTCTCCGGACGGTCAACGACTGGCCTTCCAGGCCTGGTAGCGGGCCTGGGTCTCGGCGTTGGGGGGATAGAGGCCCGGCAGGGCGACGCCGCGTTCGACCTCGCTGACCACCCAGCCCTCAAAGCGTTCCTGCTCGACGCCCAGGTCGGCCACCCCCTCGACGAGAGCCGCGGGAATGACCACGGCGCCGTCCTCGTCGGCGACGATCACGTCGTCCGGAAAGATGGCGACGCCGCCACAGCTGATGGGCTCCTGCCAGCCGACAAAGGTCAGCCCGGCCACCGACGGCGGCGCGGCCACGCCGGCGCACCAGACATCCAGACCCGTTCCCCGCACGCCCACGGCGTCGCGGATCACCCCGTCGGTGACCAGGGCGGCGACGCCGCGCTTGACCATCCGGGCGCAGAGGATGTCGCCGAAGACCCCGGCGTCCGACACGCCCTGGGCGTCGATCACCGCGACGACGCCGGGCTCCATCGCCTCGATGGCGGCGCGGGTGGAGGTCGGCGAAGCCCAGGATTCCGGCGTGGCCAGATCCTCCCGCGCCGGGACGAAGCGCATGGTGAAGGCCGGGCCCACCACCCGCCGCGCGCCTGACGACCAGGGCGCGGCGCCGCGCAGCCAGACGTTTCGCAGCCCCTTCTTGAGCAGGATGGTGGTCAGGGTTGCGGTCGATACGCCCTCAAGGCAGGCGCGGGTTTCAGGCGTCAGGGACATCGAACGAACTCTCGGGGCTCAGAGGCTGGGGATCTGGCCGCCGTCGACGCGGACAATCGATCCGGTGACATAGGCGGCGGGAACGCTGCAGAGGAAGGCGGCGACAGCGCCGTATTCGGCCGGATCGCCGAACCGCCCGGCGGGAATGGCGGCCAGGCTGCTCGCCTCCACGGCCGCAACCTCCCTGCCCTCCCGCTCGGCGCGCTTCTCGTCGAGGAACCGCGTCCGGTCGGTGGCGATGCGCCCGGGAACGATAACATTGCAGGTCACCCCCTCCCCCGCCACTTCCCGGGCGAGGGTCTTGGACCAGCCGACCAGCGACAGCCGCAGGGCGTTGGACAGGGCCAGCCCCGGGATCGGCGCCACCACCCCTGAGGAGGTGCTGGTCAGAATCCGGCCCCAGCGGCGTTCCCGCATGCCCGGCAGCACCCGGTCGGTGACGGCGATGACCGAGGCGACCATGGCCTGGAACTGCGCGACCCACAGATCGGCATCCTGGCCTGCGGCGGGCGTTGGCGGTGGCCCGCCGGTGTTGTTGATCAGGATGTCCACCGGACCCAGGGCCTGCTCGATGGCCAAGACGTTGGCGTCAATGACCGAGCGGTCGGAGAGGTCCCAGGCGAGCGGGAGGGCCCGAACCCCCGGCGCCTCGCACTCGGCGGCCAGCGTCTGCATGCGGTCGACGCGCCGCGCCGCCAGGGCGACATTGACACCCTCCCCCGCCAGGGCCAGGGCGATGGCCCGTCCAAGGCCGCTGCTTGCGCCCAGGACAAGGGCCGTCTTTCCGGCAATGCCAAGATCCATCGGTCGTCGCCTCCGTCAGAACCCGGCGCGGCGGTCGCGCCGGGCCAACCGTTGCAGCAGATAGTCCACCTCGGCCCTCGCCGCCGCCGAAAGGACGGGCGCGGGCGCGCGCAACGCATCGCTGACGATCACCCCGCGTCGCCGCAGGATGTATTTGCGCACCGCCAGACCGATCCCCTGCTGATGCTCATAGCGCAGCAAGGGCAGATGGGCGTCGAACAGGTCATGGCCCGCGTCCCGCCGCCCCGCGCTGGCATGGGCCACCAGATCGACCAGCATCTCCGGGAAGGCATAGCCGGTCATGGCCCCGTCCGCCCCCCGCTCGGTCTCGAAATCAAGGAAAAGCCCGCCGTTGCCGCAGAGGATGGACAGCGGCCGCATCGCGCCCTCGGCCTGGAAGCGGCGCAGGGCGCTGATCTTCTCCAGCCCGGGCCAGTCCTCATGCTTGAGCATGACGCAGGAAGGGTTGTCCTCGACGATGCGGCGGATCACCCCGGGAGTCATCTGCACGGTCAGGGTCAGGGGATAGTCCTGCAGCACGAACGGGGTGTCCGGGCCCACTGCCTGAGCGGCCTGGGCGAAATAGCCGGTGATCTGGTCATCGGTGCGCAGCGCCGGCGGCGGACCGATCATCACCCCGGCCGCGCCCGCGTCCATCGAGGCCCGGGCCAGCGCCCGCATCGCCGCAAAGCCGGGCGCTGAAACCCCGACCACCACCGGCAGCCGGGTCCGAGCCAGCACCCGGCGCGCGAAGGCCAGGGCTTCGGCGGCGTCCAGCTTGGGCGCCTCGCCGAGGATTCCCAGGATGGTCAGGCCGTCGACGCCGGTCTGTTCATACCAGTCGACCATGCGGTCCACCGAGACCTCGTCGATCGCGCCGTCCTCGGTAAAGGGCGTCACAGCGATGGCGTAGACGCCCCGGGTCCGCGGCGACAGCAGGGTCATGGCGCCGGGCTCAACGTACGAGCCTGCCCCTCGCGGCGGCTGTCGGCGCCGCCGTCGATCACGCCGCCGGCGCGGAAGATCACCCCGTGAAGCCCACTCTCCTCACCCGCCCCCCGCTTCACCTCGACGCCGCGCGCGCCCAGGCCCTCGACGACGCCCGGGGCCAACTTCTGGGCCTCGCCGTTGAAGTCGGGGCCCCGCGCCACGAGGTTGGGCAGGTCGATGGCCGCCTGCATCGGCAGGCCCCAGTCCAGAACCCCGACCAGGGTCTTGGCGACATAGGCGGGGATGGCGTTGCCGCCCGGCGAACCGATGGCCCCGACCAACCGGCCCTGGTTGTCGAGGATGATCACCGGCGTCATCGAGGAGCGGGGTCGCTTGCCGCCCGCCACCGCATTGGCCGCCGGGGCGCCGTCCGCCTCGTTGGGACGGAAGGAGAAATCGGTCAGCTGATTGTTGAGGAAGAATCCCTCCACCATCCGGCCCGAGCCGAAGTAGGATTCTACCGTGGTGGTCATCGACACCGCGTCGCCCCAGGCGTCGACGATGACGAAATGGGTGGTGCCCGGCACCTCGGCGGTGGCGTCGATACCGACGACCTGTGCTCCGGGCGGATTGCCGGCGGCCTGCACGCCTGGCCGGGCCCGCTCGCCGACGGCCTTGACCCGCTCATCCAAGTAGGCCGGCGTCAGCAACCCCTCGACCGGCACGCTGACAAAGCGCGGATCGCCGACGAAGCGGTCGCGGTCGGCGTACATCACCCTGCTGGCCTCGGCGAACAGATACCAGGCCTGGGGATCGGCTGGTCCGCGGCCGGCGATGTCGGTGCGCTCCAGCAGGCCCATCAGTTCCAGCAGGCCAACCCCGCTGGCCGGCGGCGAGGGCGCGCACAGGACCCAGACCCGGTAGGGCCGGCACAGCGCCTCGATTTCCTGCGGCCGGTATCCAGCCAGATCGGCCAGGGTCATGGAGCCTGGATAGGCGCCGGCATGGGTGCGGGCGACGATCTTTTCGGCGATATCGCCCGTGTAGAGGGCCGAGGTTCCCTCGGCGGCGATGCGGCGCAGAACGGCGGCGTAGGCCGGGTTCTTCAACAGATCGCCGGTCTGCAAGGCCCCGCCGCCGGGCCGCGAGAAATAGCGGGCGCCGTCAGGCGACTTGTCGGCGGAAATGAACTTGCGGATCTGGTCGGCCAGTCGCGGGGTGACGACGATGCCGGCCTCGGCCGTGCGGGCGGTGTCCTCGAACAGGCTGTTCCAGGGCAGTCGGCCATGCCGGGCCTGCACCGCCTCCAGCATCGCCATGGCGCCGGGCACGCCGGTCGAGCGGCCGCTGCGAATGGCGTCAGGGCGCTTCAGGGGGACGCCGTCCTTGTCCAGGAACATGGTCGGTGCGGCGGCCGCGGGCGCGGTCTCGCGACCGTTCCAGGCGGTCACCTTTCCCGTCGCCGCCTCGTAGTACATCAGGAAGGCGCCGCCGCCGATGCCGCTGCTCTGCGGCTCGGCCAGCCCCAGCATCACCTGCACCGCGACCGCCGCGTCCGCCGCGCTGCCGCCTCGCCGCAGCACCGACAGGCCCGCCTCCACTGCAAGGGGATTGGCCGCGGCGACAAAGCCGGCGGTTTGCGCGCCGGCTTGCGGCGCGGTCGGCGCCCTCGGGGGCGCGGCGGTTGTCTGGGCGAGCGCCGGCGCGGCCAGCAGGCTGGCGCTCAGCAGGCCGGCGATCAGGCGGCGGAACGGCGACGCCGCGCGCAAGGCGGCGGTGCTCACGGCGCGACCGCCAGGGCGCCCGGACGCCGGGGGTCCGCGGCGCCGAGATACAGCCCCTTGTCGATCATCACCGACTGTGCGCTGCCCATGGTCTGACCCGTCTTCACCGGATGGCCCATGGCCTGCAGCAGCGCGACCGTATCGGGATTGAAGCCCGGTTCGACCTCCAGGGTGTCGGTGGCGGCCTGGAAAATGCGCGGCTGGTTTACGGCGGCGGCCACGTTCATGTCGAAGTCGACGGCGTTGACGATGACCTGCAGCACTGTGTCGATGATGGTGCTGCCCCCCGGCGAGCCGGTGATCAGCCAGGGCCGGTCGTCCTTGAAGACCATGGTCGGCATCATCGTCGACAGCATGCGCTTGCCCGGAGCCATGGCGTTCAGCGGCATCGGCTTGCCCTCGGCGATGGCCTTGAAGGCCTGCTCGTGGCTGTAGTTGTTCATCTCGTTGTTGAGCAGGAAGCCGCCGCCCTCGACCATCACTCCGGACCCGAAATCGGCGCCAAGGGTGTAGGTGGTGGCGACCACATTGCCCTGGCCATCGGCAACGACGAAATGGGTGGTGCTGGGGCTTTCGAACTTCCACGGGTCGCCGCCGCGCATGACCTTGGCCGGCCTGGCCTTTTCAGGATCGATCTTGGCGGCCTGCTCGGCGCCGTAAGCCTTGGAAATGAAGCCCGTGAGCGGGACCTTCACGAAGTCGGTATCGCCGATGAACTCGTAGCGGTCGGCATAGGCCAGCTTCATCGCCTCGGCCTCGATGTGGATCGTCCGCGCCGAGCCCGCGCCCGAGGCCTTGAGGTCGAAATGCTCCAGGATGTTGAGCATCTGCAGCAGGGTTGCGCCGCCCGCGCTGGCCGGCGGGGTGGTGTAGACGGTCAGGCCGCGATAGCTGCCCACCAGGGGCTCGCGCACCACCGGCTTGTAGGCGGCCAGGTCGGCGGCGGTGATCAGGCCGCCGTGTGCGGCCATGTCGGCGACGATCTTTTCGGCGATCGGTCCCCGGTAGAAGGCGTCGGCTCCATGGTCGGCTATCTGGCGCAGGGTCCAGGCCAGGTCCGGCTGCTTGAGGGTCTCGCCAGCCCGATAGAGGCTGCCGTCGGCGTGGTAGAAGGTGCGCAGCGCCGCCTGGCTCTGGCTCAGCCGGTCGCGGCCCCAGGAGAAGACGAAGGCCTCGTCGGGGGTCAGGACCACCCCGTCCTCGGCCAGGGCGATGGCCGGCGCCAGCACCGCCTTCCACGGCAGCTTGCCATAGCGGCTGTGCGCCAGCTGCAGCCCCGCCACCGTCCCCGGCACCGATGGGGCGCGATAGCCCTTTGAGGCGACATCGGTCTCCTCGCCCTTGGCGTCGACGAAGTCGGACAGCTGCGCCAGGGCCGGGGCCACCGAGCGGAAGTCGATGACCACCACCTTCTTCTCGTCGGCCAGGTAGATCATCATGAAGCCGTCGCCGGCGATGTTCCCCGCCCGGGGCAGGGTCACGGCCAGGGCGAAGGCGACGGCGACGTTGGCGTCCACCGCATTGCCGCCCTGCCGCAGGATGTCGGCTCCGATCTGGCTGGCCAGGGCGCTCTGACTGGCCACCATGCCCTTCTCCCCGACCACCGGATGATGGATCGAGGGGTATTCCAGCAGCTGCTTGCGCTGCGCCTGGGCCATGCCCGCCGCCGGAGCGAAGGCCAGGCAAGCGGCGGTGACAGCGGCGGCGAGACGGTGGAACAGGGACATGGCGGCGCTCTTGCTAGACAGTCAGACGTCCTTGGCGGACTTGTAGACCTCGACGTCGATCTCGTTTTCCCAGCGCCCGACGACGGTGGCCACGGCCAGGTCGCTGGTGTTGTTGGGGACGGTTCGGATCATGTCGAGGATGCGGTCGAAGGGCAGGATGAAGCCGACCATCAGGGCCGCCTGCTCGGCGCTGACCCCGAAGGTGGCCATCACCCCGGTCAGCATGAACAGCGAGGCCGAGGGCACCGGCGCGGTGCCGACCGCCACCATCACCGTGGTCGCGGCGATCAGCACATATTGTTCAAGGCTCAGCTGAATGCCGAAGGCCTGGGCGGCGAAGGTCGCCAGCAGGCCGACATAGAGGGCGGTGCCGTCCATGGAGACGGTGGTGCCGATCGGCAGCGCGGTGCCGACCACGGCCGGACCGATGCCCAGGTTCTCTTCGGCCACCCGCATGGCCACCGGCAGGGTCGCCGAGGAGGACGAGGTCGAGAAGGCCACCAGCATGGCGTCGGTCGAGCCCCGGAAGAAGGGCAAGACCGGCAGCCAGGCCAGGAAGCGAACCACCAGGCCGTGGACGATGAAGGTCTGGAACATGCAGCCGCCGAGAACGCAGAGAGCCAGGGGCGCGACGCTGATGAAGACCTGGGTTCCGCCGGTTCCGACCATGGCGGCGATCAGGGCGAAGACGCCGAAGGGAGCCAGTTCCATGACGAACATGACCATCTTCTGCATCACCTCGGCGGCGGATTCGAACAGCGCCGAGACCGGCTTGCCCTTCTCGGCCGCGGCCAGGATCGCGCCGCCCAGCAACAGGGCGAAGAAGATCACCGGCAGCAGGGAGCCCTCCGCCATCGCCTTGAAGACATTGGCGGGGATGATGTCGGTGTAGGACAGGCCGACCGACTCACTGGTGTTGAGGATCTTGGGCACGGCCTTGCTGAAGTCGGCGCCGAGGCCCGGCTTCACCAGGGCCCCGATCGTCAGGCCGACAGCGGCGGCGATGGCGGTGGTGAAGAGGTAGAGACCGATGGTCTTGACCCCGATGGAGCCCAGTCGCTTGGGGTCGATCAGGGCCGCCACCCCGGCGACGATGGTCACGAAGACGAGGGGAATCACCACCATGCGGATCAGCAGGACAAACATGTCGCCGACCCATTTGATGGCCACCGCGCCCTCGCCCCAGATCAGGCCGGCCACGGCGCCCAGGGCCAGACCGATGAGGATGCGGACATAGAGTGGGACCCCGAACCACAGCCCCAGAGGCCCGCGTCGCGGCTTTTTCGCCTTGTCGGCGTCGATGGTCTCGACTGGGTTGTCGGTCATGCGGAACAGCTCCCGGAAACAGGTTCGGGGCGCATCGGCCGGCCGGCCAGCGCGCCAGTGACCTGCCCATGGTCTACTGCCGGGACGCCGTTGACGAGGGCCAGGACCACACCTTCTGACATTCGGGTCGGATCTTCATAGGTGGCGAGGGCCCGGAAGAGGCCCGGATCGAAGACGATCACGTCGGCGAAAAAGCCCGTCTTGAGGTAGCCGCGGCCGGTGATCCTGAAGATATCCGCGGTCTGTCCGCTGGACCGGCGCACGAACCGCTCCGGGCTCATCAGGCCGCCCTCGACAAAGGTGGTCCAGGCCAGCGGAAAGGTGCCGAAACGCCGCGGATGGCCGACCGTCGCGTCGGAACTGGTCACCACCCAGGGCCGGACCGCGAAGGCCTTGATGTCGGCCTGGGTCATGTTGAACGAGGCCACCCGAGCGTCGCCCTCGTCCCGGACGATGAGAATCGCGGTTTGCACCGGATCTTCGCCGCGCGCGGCCGCGACCGCGCCCAGGGTTCTGCCCGCATGGGGTCCGCTGGTGATCAGCAGGGATTCCGCGCCGCCCCGGCGTCGCAGGTTGTCGGCGACCTGCGGCAGCAGTCTTGCCGAGAGGGTCGGGTCGGCGAGCCGTTTGCGCCCCTCGACCATGCCGCCGTCCATCACCCACCGCGGGATCAGGGCGTTGGAGACGCGGGTGCCCGAGGCGCTCCAGGGATACTGGTCGGCCGTCACCCGCCGTCCGGCGGCCTGTTCGGCCTCGACGAGGGCGATGACCTCGCCGGCCTTGCCGTGCACATCGACGCCCTGGGCCTTGATGTGGGCCAGATGCACCGGCATGTCGGCCCGGCGGCCGATCTCCAGCGCCTCGCGCACCGCCGCCAGCAGCCCGATGTTGTCGCTGCTCTCGTCGCGCAGATGAGTCTCGTAGAGCCCGCCGCGAACGGCGGCCTCCCGCGCCAGGGCCACTACCTCGTCGGTCGTCGAATAGCTCTGGGGAGCGTAGTAGAGCCCTGCCGAAAAGCCGAAGCCGCCCTGGCACATGCCGTCCGCCACCAGGGCCTTCATCCGGTCCAGCTCCGGACCGGTCGGGGCGCGGCTACCCTCGCCGATCACCTGCCGCCGCACCGCGCCGAAACCGACGAAGCTGCCGGCGTTGACGCCGGTTCCGGCGGCGGCAAACCCCTTCAGAGTCGCTGCGACCTGCGACGCGCCTTCGCCGTCGTTGCCGATCAGGATGCTGGTGACGCCCTGGGTCAGATGATTGGCGACGACCCGGCGCGCGCGGTCCGCGGACGCGAGATCACCGCCCGAGTGGGTGTGGGGATCGATGAAGCCGGGGGCGACGATCATGCCGCCGGCGTCGATGACGCGGCGGGCGGTCACCCCGGCCCGGGCCGCATCGCCGATGAAGACGATGCGGTCGCCGCTCACCGCGACGTCGGCGACACGCCCCGGCGCCCCGGTCCCGTCGATCACCCGACCTCCGCGGATCAGATAATCGACGGGCGCCGGTCTGGCCGCCGCCGCGCCCAGCAGACCCAGCATCCCCGCCAGAAGCGACAGGGTCAGCGCCAGGCGCACCGGTAGCGTTCCTCGGCCCTGGCGCCGGATCATGCCTTCAATCCTTCAACGATCAGCGGCGATCAGAACCGCTTGGTGTAGGTCGCGTACCAGTAGCGGCCGGTCGAGTTGTGGATCGCGCCGAGGTAGCCGAAGTTCTCGGCGGCCACGGGCGGATCCTTGTCCTCGATATTGCGCACGCCCAGCCGGATCGTCGAACCGTCCATCGGCCCGCTCTTGAAGGCGTACTGGCCGTAGAGGCTGACGGTGGTCCAGGAGTCGACCGGGAAGTAGTTGCCGTTCACCTGGGCCGGACCGGTGTCATAGAAGCCGCCGATGTAGTTGACGAACAGCCCCGCGCCCCAGCCATTCAGGCGCCAGGACAGGCTGGCCGTGCCGCGATACTCCGGCTTGCCGTCGATGTTGATCTGGTTGCCCGAGGTGGCGACGGTGATGCCCGGCAGCTGGCCGGCGTTGATCGCCGCGATCAGGCTCTTCTCGATCTCGCCCGGCGACTGGTCGAACTTCAGCAGCTTGGCGACATTGACCTTGAAGGTGAAGTCGCCCAGCGGGGTGTCGTCGATGTCGTAGTTGATCGTGAAGTCGGCGCCCTGGATCACCCGCGGCTGCAGGTTCTGGTAGAGGTCGTTGATGTAGAGGATCGGGCCGACGATGGCCGGGTTGCTGGTATCCCGCACGACATTGGGGTTGGAGCTGCCGTTGAGGCGCAGCAGGTAGTCGTAGGAGATCTGGTTCACGCCGCCGAGGATGCCGATGACGTTCTTCTCGCGGATCGACCAGAAGTCGGCGGTCAGGATCAGCCGGCCGAACTGCGGCGGGATGAACCGGGGCTGGTAGACAGCCCCGACCGTGGCGTTATCGGCCTCTTCCGGCGTCAGCTGGTCGTTGCCGCTGCGGACTTCCAGGGTGCTGGCCGAACTGCAGGTCGTGCCGTTGATACGGCAGGCGGCGTAGTCGGTGCGGCTGTTCGAGACCGTGGTGCCGTCGCTGTAATACTGCGGCAGGTTGGGCGCCCGGAAGCCCTGGGACACCGAGCCCCGCAGCGAGAAGCCGCCGGCCACCGACCAGTACATGGCGAACTTCGGTTTGATGACGTTGCCGAAGTCCGAATAGTACTCATCCCGCGCGGCGAACTGGAGATTGATCTCCTCGACGAGCGGAATGTTCATCTCCGGCGAGATCACCGGGACCTGCAGTTCGACATAGGCCGAGCTGACCGACCGGTGGGCCTTGACGTCCGGCGACTGGCTGGCCCCGACCACGTCGGAGCCGTAGGTCACGCCGGTGACGCTGTTGGTGTAGGTGATGGTGCCGTCGAGGCGTTTGTCGCGGTCGTCCAGATAGGTCTCACGACGCCATTCAACCCCGGCCGCCAGACCGACATTGCCGGCCGGCAGGGCGAACAGGTCGTTCTTCGACACCTTGAAGTCGGCCAGGGTCAGGGAGGTTTCGCTGACGCGGTAGACGTTGATCAGGAAGGAATCGATGGTCGACTGGGCGTTGGGCGTGCCGTCGCCGAGCGAGTAGTCGATCTGGTTGCCGCCATTGAAGGGGTTGTAGGCGTCGGCCGTGGTGCGGTTCAGCGCGGCCTGGAAGAGGCTGGAGCTGATCGCATTCTTGGTCATGTCCTTGCTGCGGGCGGTCGAGTAGATCAGCGCCGATTCCCAGTCGAACCCGGCGAACTCCCCGCGCAGTCCGCCGAGCAGACGGATGCTGTCATCGGTGACCGTATAGCTGCGCGGACCGGTGTCGACGGGACGGTAGTTGGTGACGTTCATCGCCAGGCCGCCGACCGGCACGTTGGTCAGGCCGGCAAGCCGGTTGGGGTTGGGCGAACCGTTGAGCGTGACCGGGCCGAAGGGGTTGTAATAGGCGTCGGCGGCGATCGAGATCGGGCCGGAGGAAATCGGCGCGGACTGCTCGCGGCTGCCGTTGAACAGGGCGTGGTAGTAGCCCACCTCGCCGAAGGCGGTGATGGAGCCGATCTGCCGCTCGGCGGTCGAGAACATGTTGGTCCGCTCGACCTCGCCCCTCAGCGTGCGGTCGGGGTTCTCGTCGTAGCGCAGGGCCCGGTCGGCCGAGCCGGTGATGCTGCCCGAGCGGATGCAGATGTCGGAGCCGGCGCCGAAGACGCTGCTGCTGCAGGAGGTGTCGGTCTTGGAGGTCGGCTGGATGTGGAACAGCCCGGCTGACGTCGCCACCGCCGTGCCGTTCTGACGGACAGTGCCCGGCGCCCCGATCAGGGTGAAGGCGCCCCAGGGGCTGGAGGTGGTGCGGCTGTCGAAGGTGGTGTTGCCGTCCCAGGGCGTTCCGGCGACCTGGGGCCGGTGGTCCTCGCTGGCGGAATATGAGCGCTCGGAGGCGTTCATCCGGCTGCGGCCGGTGTAGCTGCCGAAGAAGGTGATCCGGGTGCCGTCGGACAGCTCGGTCCCGGCTTTCAGATTGAAGACCCCCTCGCGGTAGTCGGTGCCTTCCGAACCGCCGCCCTGGACCTCGACCCGCAGGCCCTCGAAATTGGTGTCGAGGACGTTGTTGACCACCCCGGCGACCGCATCGGTGCCGTAGATGGCCGCGGCGCCGTCCCGCAGAATCTCGACGCGCTTGACGCCAAACAGCGGCAGGGCGTTGGTGTTGGGGGTCTGGACCGGGACGAAGTTCTCGGTCTGGGTGCCCGGGTGCAGCACGGCGCGGCGGCCGTTCAACAGGGTCAGGGTGTTGCCGGTGCCCAGGCTGCGCAGGTTCAGGGAGGCGACGTCGCCCCGGGCGTCATTGAGGTTGCCGGTGGTGCGGGCGTCCTGGAACAGGACGTCGCCGGCCTGGGGGATCGAGCGGAACAGGTCGTCGCCCGAAACCGCGCCGGTGTTCACGATCTCGCTCTCGTCGATGACGGTGACCGGCAGGGCGCCGGTGACCTTGGCGCCCTTGATCTGGCTGCCGACGACGGTGACGGCCTCGACCTCGTTGCCGTCGCCGGTGGCGACCGGATCCTCCTGAGCGAAGGCCGCGCCGGCGGCCAGGCTGGCGGCGGAGGCCAACAGAATGGTCTTCAGAGTCCGATTGATGATGTGACGGGCCATGCCCACTACCCCCATGTAAATCCCAAGCCGGGCCGATCTTCGGTCTTGTGTCCGACTACGGACCAGCATCTCCCCGGAAGGGGTCCACGCCAATAACCTCAGCCTTTCGGTTCCTTCCTAAAGTCATAGCCCTTGGCTATACGTCTCATCCGGGTTCGCCCCAGAAACCCACAGCGGGCGCGTGTATGACGCCGCCGTCGAGACGCACCCCGGCGGGCCAGTCGCCGGCCAGCCACCAGGGGCCGTCGAGGTCGACGAAATCCGATGCGCCGGCGATGTGCAGGGCCGGAGCAATGGCCAGGGACGAGGCGACCATGCAGCCGGTCATGACCCCGAAACCCATCGCCCGCGCCGCCCTCAGGGTGGCCATGGCCTCCGACAGGCCGCCCGCCTTGTCGAGCTTGATGTTCACCGCCTGGTAGCGGCCCCGCAGACCGGGCAGGTCAGCGGCGGTGTGCAGGCTCTCGTCGGCGCAGACTGGCGCCGGCGGATCAAAGCCTTCCAGCGCGCCATCCTGATCCGCCGGCAACGGCTGTTCGATCAGGGCGATGGGCAGGGAGGCCAGCAAGGGTCGCAGCTGATCCAGGATCGACCGGGTCCAGCTTTCGTTGGGATCGACGATGAAGCGGGCGTGCGGAGCGGCCTCCGCGACGGCGCGCAGCCGTTCGGCCGGATCCTCGGCGTCGAGCTTGATCTTGATCAAGGGCGCGGCGGCGCTGGCCCGGGCGGCGGCGGCCATGACCTGGGGCGTATCGAGGCTGATGGTCACCGCGCAGACCACGCTCACCGGCCGCCGCAGGCCGGTCATCTGCGCCACCGACCGGCCGCTTTCCCGCGCCTCCAGGTCCCAGAGGGCGCAATCGATGGCGTTGCGCGCCGCGCCGGGCGGCAGGTCGGCCAGCAGGGACTCGTCGGGCGCGCCGGCCTCGAAGGCGGCCAGGGCCGGGGCAAGCTCGGCGATGACGCCATCACAGCTTTCGCCATAGCGCGGATAGGGCGTTCCCTCCCCCCGGCCGCAGGCCTCGCCGCGGCGAAGCTGGACGATGACCGTCTCGGCGGCGGTCTTGACCCCCCGCGAGATACGGAATGGCGCCTTCAGCGGCCAGCGCTGGCGACGGACAGTGGCGGTGCAAAGCATGACTTCAGCCGATCAACGATGAGATGGGTTCCATGGGCGACCGGGTCCTGACAGGGCAGGCCCAGCGCCTCCGACACCCCGGCGCAGAGCTCCAGCGCCGCGCCCGGTGCCAGGGCCGAGGTGTTCAGGGCGACGCCGACGGCGATCACCGCCGGGTTGGTCAGCCGCGCGGCCTCGAGGTTGCGCTCAAGACAGACCGCCAGATCCGGAACCGCATGGCCGGGCACGCCGCGCATGTGCGGCCGTCCCGGTTCGTGACACAGCACCAGGGCGTCGGGCTGGGCGCCGTGGATCAGGCCCAGGGTCACCCCGGCGTAGGACGGATGGAACAGCGAGCCCTGCCCCTCGATGATGTCCCAGCCGTCGTCGTGTCGCGCGGGAGACACCGCTTCCACCGCCCCCGAGATGAAATCGGCGATGACCGCGTCGACCGGCGCGCCCTCCCCGGTGATCAGGATGCCGGTCTGGCCGGTCGCCCGGAAGTCGGCCCGCAGCCCCGCCGCCCGCATGTCCCGCTCCAGAGCCAGGGAGGCGTACATCTTGCCGACCGAACAGTCGGTGCCGACGGTCAACAGGCGATGGCCGGCCCTGGGAACGCCCTTGCCGACCGTTAGGTCGGCGGGCGGCTCCCGCACATCGGTCAGGCGACGGACCAGCCGCAGAGCGGCCTCCCGGATCGCCGGGACATCCGACAGCTTCTGATGCAGGCCGCTGGCCACGTCCATCCCCGCCTCCAGGGCGGCCAGAACAACGGGGATGGCGTCCGGGCTGAGCCTGCCGCCGGCATTGGCCTCGCCGATCACCAGGGTGCGGGCGCCGCGCCGCGCCGCCTCGGCGACGTCGAGGTCCTCGAGCCCCAGGGTCACCGTCGCTCCCGGCAGGCGCAGTTGGCCAAGGCACCGGTCAGGCCGCCACTGGGCGATGCCCCGCGCGGTCTTGACCGTCAGCGGATCGACCGCCGCGCCGAGATAGAGCAGGTAGGGGGAAGCGATCATCTCGCCCTTCCGAAGGTCCGTTGCAGTGAGGTGCGCGGACCATCGGGGCGCTCGACCGCCGGGGCAATTTCAGAGACGGAGGTGTCCCATAGCCTTGGGCTAACCCTCGCGGATCTCCTGCAGAACCGCCTGCATCTCCTTCACGAACCGCTCCGACAGATGGGACAGCGGCCGGTCTTCCAGGTGCATGCAGAAGACGCCGAACGGCAGGGCCGGCTCAAGCGGGCGAAAATCGATGGCGTCGGAAGCCTCGGCGCGGGCTGTGAACTCGTCGACCACCGCCACCCCGACCCCTTGCCTGACCAGCGACGCCGCCATGTAGAAGGTCGAGACCGTGATTGGCTCGTTGATGATCAGGCCGCGCCCCTCGACCTCGGCCGAGAAGATGTCGCTGACCGGCCCGGTGGCGCCCGAGCCGATATAGTTGCGGTTCTCCAGGCTTTGCAGATCCAGCCGCGCCGGCGGGTCGTCGCCGAACTCCCCGCGCGGGAACATCATCATCAGCTCTCCGGCGCCGATCTGGAAGCTGGTCACGCGGGGATGCTGGATGGAGTCATAGGCCAGGGCCATGTCCACCTCATGCTCATACAGCGAGCGGAGCACCTCCTCGTAGTGGAGGGTGCGAAAGTCGAAGGTGACGGTCGGGTGCTTGGCCCGGAACCTGGCCACCGCGTCCGGCGCCACGCCCAACCCCAGGGCCGGCAGCACCGCCGCGCGAATGTGGCCGCCCTCCCCCAGCCGGAGATTGCGCGCGGCCTGCTTCAGCGAATCGAGGCGCTCGAACACCTCCTTCACCTCGCGAAACAGGGCGTGGGCCTCGTCGGTGGGCGCCAGCCGCCCCTTCACCCGGCGGAACAGCCGGAAGCCCAGCTGATCCTCGGCATGCTTGAGCACCTTGCTGACCGAGGGCTGGGAAACATTGAGCGTCCGTGCCGCGGTGCTGATCGAACCGTGGGCGTAGACCGCGTGAAAGACCTCGATATGGCGAAGGCGCATGGCCTAGTTAGCCGATGTTCAGGACTCTTGTGCAACATTACAAAAAAGATCGCCGGCAAAGGCTGGCGGTCGGCGAACCCTTCGCCCACCTTCGCGTTGGACCTTCGCAATTGAAGCCGTGAAGTGGAGAAAAGGGTCTTGGCGCGCAAACGCCCCAAAGGTGTACTGGAATTGGGTTGGGCCTGTATCGAGAGCGCCGCGCAGGGCCGCTTCGAACATGTGCCGACGGCCGAGCTCTATCCCGACACCGTGGTGCAACGCATCAGCCTGACCGCCGGCGGCGACCACGGCTGGACCCTTTCCGCCCTGACAACTCCCCGCGACAGGCCCGCGCCCTGGAAGATCGTCGTCGTCACCGGCGCGCCGAGCTGGGCCGAATACTGGGCGCCGGTTCTGGCCGAGCTGCCCGCCGATCGGGAGATGATCGTCGTCGATCGCCCCGGCTTCGCCGGCAGCGAGCCGGTGGAGTACGTCGGCGACATCCGCATCCAGGCAGAGGCCCTGATGCCGCTGTTGTCGGTCGCCCCCGGGCAGCGGCTGTTGCTGGTCGGCCAGTCCTACGGCGCAGCCATTTCCAGCCTGATGGCGGCCCGTCGGCCGAAGGGTCTGGCGGGGCTCGTGCTGCTCTCCGGCTATCTGGGGGACCCCGGCCCGACCGCCCGGATACTGGTGCGGTTGGGACAGAAGGTGCTGCGGATCATCCCGCGCGATCTGCGCAACGCCGTGCTTGAGGTCGCCGGACAGCCGGGCCAGCTGGTGCATATGCGTCAGGCCCTGGAACGGATCGGCGTCCCCATTCATGTCATCCACGGCGACCAGGATGACTTTGCCCCCATCGAGAGCGCCGAACGGCTGGTGCGGGAGGTTCGCACTCTCAAGCCGATGCGGTTCCGCAAGGTGGCGGGCGCCAACCACTTCCTTAACGACGGCCCGCCGCGCGATCTGCTCAACGAGCTGGAGGCCTGCCTGCCCGTGCGCGCGCCTCTGCACGAGACCCTCGCCGAGCGCCTCAATGACGCCGTCGTTGCGGCCGGCGAGCTATGGCGGGGTCTGTTTCGACGCAAGGTTGCAGCTGGCAGCTGAAGTTCAACGCTGGCGAAGTCTGCGCCTGCCCGGTAGGAGTCTGCCGGGGGAAACATGTCCGAAAATCCTGAACGTCCCAGCTTCCGTGTCTTCAGCACGATTGCTCGACTTGGTCGCACGCTTCTGCGCCAAAGCTGGCCAAGCCTGATTCTTTCGGCCGTTGTTCACCTCGTGTGGCTGCCGGCCAACTTCATCGGTGCGGCTCTCGCGACGTCCTGGCTCCTACGCTTCGGCGCCGAACCGTCTCCGCTGCCGGCGTTTGTCGCCCTGGCAGGGCTTGCAGCGGCGCCGCCCATGGCGGCCTCGATGGCCGCCTACGCTGCCGACTGCGAACAGGCCGGTCGGCGCGCCACGCTGGGCGGGGCCTGGGCCATTCTGTGGCGCCACGGGCCGGTGTGCCTGTTGATCGCGGTCGGACAGGCGCTGGCGATCACGCTCGGGACGGCGCTGCTGGTTGTTACTGGCATCGTGGCCGGGTTGCTGTTCAGTCTGGCGATTCCGCTGCGGGTCATGGAAGATCTCAACCCCCTGCGGGCCTTCAGCCGGAGCCTTTCCCTGAGCGCCGGCAATCCATGGCGGCTGCTGGGCTACTTCTGCATCGCCCATTTCCTCGTTGCGGCGGCGATCTTCGCCATCGGCTACGCAATCGCGGTCATCGGCGACCTGATGCCGGATCCCTCCCAGGCACAGGGCGGCGAGACCGCCCTGATCGTCGCCTTCCTGGGCCTCGTTATGGCGCTGATCGGCGTCGCGGCCTACCTGCTGGCCCTGGTTCCGGCCGCCGCGGCCGCGGAATTTCGGGCAGGCCAGAGCGACCGCGCCGTTCCGGAGGTCTTCGACTGAACGCCGCCAACCCGGCCGGCGCGCGCGAGTGGCCAAACCCGCGGATACGCCTGGAAACCCTGGCTGCCTGGTTCAATCCACGACGAATGTTTCGAGCCGTGAACGGATGATCTGTTCGGCCTCGGCAACGATTCTGTCGACCAGTTCCTCGACCGATGGAATGTCGTGGATCAGGCCCTGGATCATGCCGGCCGACCAGATGCCGCCATCGGTGTCGCCTTCGGCAAGGGCGTCGCGGCCGCGCGTGCCGGCGACCAGATGCTGGACATCCTCGAACTTGGCCCCGCCGGCCCGTTCGATCTGGACCACCTCCTGGCTGACCGCATTGCGCATGACCCGGGCGGTGTTGTGCAGGGTGCGGAAGATCAGGTCGGTCTGACGTTCGTCGTTGGCCACCATCTGCTGCTTGAAGCTCTCCGGGATCGGGGCTTCCTTGGTGACGCAGAAACGGGTGCCCATGTTGATGCCGTCGGCGCCGAGCGCCAGGGCCGCGACCAGGCCGCGCGCATCGCCAAAGCCGCCCGAGGCCAGCATCGGAATCTTGATCTTGTCGGCCGCGGCCGGGATCAGGATCAGGCCGGGGATGTCATCCTCGCCGGGGTGACCGGCGCACTCAAAACCGTCGATGGAAATGGCGTCGACGCCCATCCGCTCGGCGGACGCGGCATGACGCACGGCGGTGCATTTGTGGATCACCTTGATGCCGTGCTGCTTGAAGTGGTCGACGTGCTCCTGCGGCTTGTAGCCGGCGGTCTCGACCATGGTGATGCCGCTTTCGATGATGGCGGCGCGGTATTCGGCGTAGGGCGGCGGCTTGATCGCCGGCAGGATGGTCAGGTTCACGCCGAACGGCTTGTCGGTCAGATCCTTGGTCCGCTGAATTTCCCTGGCCAGGTCTTCCGGCGTCGGCTGGGTCAGGGCGGTGAGGAAACCCAGCGCGCCGGCGTTGGCCACCGCGGCGACCAGCTCGGCCTTGCCGACCCACTGCATGCCGCCCTGGGCGATCGGATGTTCAACGCCGAACAGTTCGGTAAAGCGGGTGCGAATGGCCATGGCAGGTCCTCCCAACGATTGTTGGGACGACTATCAGGACCATCACCTCACGTCAGGCAAGAGGTCGCGTGCGGCTATTTGCCCGGCCGGTGCGGCTCAGGACGCAGCTATGGGCCGCAATCAATGAAAGGGCGCCTCCGTCTTCATCGTGCAGCGACTGGCAATCAGCGCCCCGGCAGGCGATCCCTGCCTTCCAGGGTCAGGCCAGCCCTGAGCGTCCGATGGCGTAGAAGCGTTCCGCCCGCTGGCTGAGCAGCTGATCAGCGCCCATGTTGGACAGGCTGGCCAGTTCGCCTTCGACCGCATCGCCGACCGCCTTGATGGCCGCCTCGCGATCAGCATGTGCGCCGCCCGGCGGTTCTTCAATGATGCGGTCGACAATGCCCATCTTGATCAGGTCCTGGGCGGTGATCTTCATCTGTTCGGCCGCGTCCTTTGCCCGGGCGCCGTCGCGCCACAGGATCGAGGCGGCCCCCTCGGGGCTGATCACCGAATAGATCGAATGCTCGAGGATCAGGACGCGGTTGGCGCCTGCCAGCGCAATAGCGCCGCCTGACCCGCCCTCGCCGGTCACCGTGGCGATCATCGGCGTCTTCAGGGTCAAGCACCGCTCGGTGCAGCGGGCGATGGCCTCGGCCTGACCGCGCTCCTCGGCGCCCAGGCCCGGATAGGCGCCGGCGGTGTCGACAAAGCTGATCACCGGCAGATCGTACTGCTCGGCCATGTCCATCAGCCGCACGGCCTTGCGATAGCCCTCGGGCCGGGCCATGCCGAAGTTGTGCTTCAGGCGGGTGGTGGTGTCGTGGCCCTTCTCATGGCCCATGACCACCACCGGCTGGCCGCGGAACCGGCCCAGACCGCCGATGATCGCCTGGTCGTCGGCGAACTTGCGGTCGCCCCGAAGCTCGACGAACTCCTCGATCAGGCCGGCCACATAGTCGATGAAATGCGGCCGCTCGGGATGACGCGCCACCTGGGTCTTCTGCCAGGGATCGAGCCGGGCGTAGGCCTCGCGCCGCAGCGTATCGAGCCGCGTCCGCAGGGCTTCGATCTCGGTGTCGAACGATCCCGCGCCCGCGGAGTCCGAGAGCTTCGAGAGCTCCTCGATCTTGCCTTCAAGGTCGGCGATCGGCCGTTCAAACTCGAGATAGTGATGGACCATAGTTCGCCTAACGCAGCCCGCCGGGAAAGGTGGCGAAACTAGTGAAACCCGGCGCAAAGGGAAAGGGCGCTGTGACGCCGCTGTTTCAATCCCCCATCCGCAGACCGGATGGCTCAGGCCGCCAGCAGCGTCAGGGCGAACGGATGGTCCGGCGCGATCCAGGTCTTCTCGATCCGCCAGCCGCCGGCCGTCGCCAGGGCCTCCAGCCGGGCCTGATCGAACTTGTAGGAGCTTTCGGTGTGGATCGTTTCACCCGCGGCAAAGGCGAAGGTCTCGCCCGACACCCTGGCCGTCTGGTCCTTGCGCGACACCAGATGCATCTCCACCCGGGCGTCCTCGGCGTTCCACACCGCGCGGTGATCAAAGGCGTCCAGATCGAAATCGGCGCCCAGTTCGCGATTGGCCCGCACCAGCAGGTTCTTGTTGAACCGCGCGGTCACGCCGGCGGCGTCGTCATAGGCCGCCTCCAGTTCGGCGCGATCCTTGATCAGGTCGGCGCCGAGCAACAGCTGGGCGCCCTTGCCCAGATGCTTTCGCATGGTGCGCAACAGGCGCGCCGCCTCCTCGGGCGGGAAATTGCCGATCGTCGATCCGGGGAAGAAACCCAGTCGCGGCGCCTTGCCCACGGCGACCTCGCCTTCCAGATGGGTGAAATCTCCCGCCACGCCGCGCACGGAAAGATCGGGAAACACCTTGGCCACCTCGGCGGCCGTGGCCCGCGCCGCGCCAGGGTCGATCTCCACGCACAGATAGCCGGCCGGCGCCGCGAGCGCCGACAGCAGCTTCACCGCCTTGGCGGCCGAGCCCGAGCCATATTCGACCACGGTGCGCCCTGGCCCCACGGCGACGGCGATATCCGGTCCTGCGCTATCGAGCAGGGCCATTTCCGTTCGCGTCGGATAATATTCCGGCAACCGGGTGATCTCGCCGAACAGGGCCGAGCCCTCGGCGTCGTAGAACCATTTGGGCGGCGTCGCCTTCGGCGTCCGCGACAGGCCCGCGACCATGTCTTCCAGGAACAGGGCGCGTTCGAGTTGAGGGCGAAGCGGGCTTAGCTCGTTCATGCGCAGTCCTTGGCCAGTCGCAGGCCGGAGAACATCCAGCGCTGATGCGGTTCATAGAAGTTGCGGTAGCTGGCCCGAATATGTGGGGCCGGGGTGACGCAGGCGCCACCGCGAAGAACATTGCGCCCCGACATGAACTTGCCGTTGTATTCGCCAACCGCCCCCGCCGCCGGGGCGAAACCGCGATAGGGCGCATAGGCGCTTGCAGTCCACTCCCAGACATCGCCGAACAGCTGATCGCCTTTTGCGGGCGTCGGCCGGAGAAAGTCGGCCTCAAGAAAATTGCCGGATGGCCGACGGCTGGCGGCCACCGCCTCCCACTCCGCCTCGGTTGGCAGCCGGGCCCCTGCCCAGCGCGCGAAGGCGTCGGCCTCATACAGGCTGACGTGACAGACTGGCGCCTCGGGATTGATGGGCTCGCGTCCCGCCAGGGTCCGACAGGTCCAGGCCCCGTCCAGTTGCTCCCAATAGGCCGGCGCTCGCCAGCCCTCCGTCTGGGCCCGATCCCAGCCGTCAGACAGCCAATGTGCGGGTTGTTGATAGCCGCCATCCTCGATGAAGGCGCGCCATTCGCCATTGGTGACAAGACGGTCCGACAGACTGAAGGGTTCCAGCCAGACCTTCTGCCGGGGTCGTTCACAGTCGAAGGCGAAACCGGCGGGTGAAGCGCCGATCTCGACCAGGCCGCCGTCATGATCAATCCATCCGGCCTGGCGCGCGACGCCGCTTACGGGTCGAAGGTCCTCGCGATAGGCCGGCGCCGCGGGATGCCTGGCGAAGAGCGCGAGAATGTCCATCAGCAGCAGCTCCTGGTGCTGCTCCTCGTGGTTCAGTCCCAACTCGATCAGGTCAGCCGCTTCGGCGAGGGCGCATGCGCCCGCCTCTGCGAAGAGGCGCGCCAGCGCCTCATCCACCCGGTCGCGCCATGAAAGTATTTCGGCGACCGTCGGCCGGGTAATCAAACCCCGTTGCGGCCGGGCGTGACGGTCGCCGACCGCTTCGTAGTAGCTGTTGAACAGATAGCGGGCGTCTTCCGGGGCCTCGGGGGCGAGACCGGCGGGGCGCAGAATGAACTCGTCGAAAAACCAGGTCGTGTGCGCCAGATGCCATTTGGCCGGGCTGGCGTCAGGCATCGCCTGAGGCTGCATGTCCTCGGCAGCCAGCGGCGCGGCGAGCTCACGCGTCCGCGTCCGGACCCGCGCCACAGCCTCGCCGAGCGCCTCGCGATTTTCAGTATCGAACGCCATGCCGCCCCTCCAACGCGCCGGGCGGGATTCCGCTCCCGCGTCCGCCCGATCCCTGCCTCAACGTCAAGGTAGGGATCGGGGACGCGGAAAGCCAGAAAGGCAGACATGACTAGAGCAGGAAGTCTCCGGCGTTGACCGGAACAACGCCGGTGAGCAGCACTTCGAAATCAGCCACCCCGTCTCCGTCCACATCACCAAAGATGTGGGTGCCTTCTGCATCGGCGACGAAGCGCAATTCGCCGGCGGTGTTGGTGAACGCGCCCGAGCCGATGAAGCTGAAGGCCTGATTGCCGCCAACGGTGGTGTTGGCGTCAATGGCGCGCAGATCCAATACGTCCAGAGCGTCAAAGTCGGAGATCACGTCTCTAAGTCCAGCCCCCACGCCGCTATCGCCGAGCGCCTGATAGGTGAAGACATCTCTACCCGCGCCGCCGATCATGGTGTCGGAGCCGGCGCCGCCGATGAGGGTGTCGTTGCCATCGCCGCCGTCCAGCAGATCGTCGCCGTCCTCGCCGTAAAGAACATCCTTGTCATCGCCGCCGTAGAGGCTGTCGCCTCCAAGTCCGCCCCGCAGAACGTCCGTCCCGGCCATGCCGTAGAGGCTGTCCGTTCCCGCGCCGCCGATCAGGGTGTTGGCCTGGCCGTTGCCGGTCCCGGAGAAATCGCCGACGCCGACGTACTGCAGGATTTCGATGTTGTCTCCAAGGACATAGCTGGCCGAAGACGCACGGACCGAATCCAGCCCCTCCCCGACCAGTTCGACGGCCACGTCACCGGCGTCGTCAACGATGTAGACGTCGTTGCCGGCCCCGCCGTACATCGCATCGACCCCGGCCCCGCCGTCCAGGGTGTCGACGCCGGCGCCGCCGTAGAGGGTATCGGCGCCGAGATTGCCGAACAGCGTGTCGTTGCCGTCATCCCCGTTCAGGACGTCGTCCCCGGACCCGCCGTTGATGGTGTTGGCCTGGGCGTTGCCCGTTCCGTTGAAGGCCCCTGCGCCCGCATAGGTCAGGATCTCGACATTGGCCGTCAGGGTGTAGCTCGAGACGGTGGCGAACACGGTGTCGGTCCCGCCGCCGGCGCCTTCGACCACGACGTCGCCAGCGTCGTCGACATAGTAGCTGTCGTTGCCGCCGCCGCCGCTCATTGTGTCGGCCCCGGCTCCCCCGTCGAGAATGTCGTTGCCGAGATCGCCGAACAGGCTGTCGTTGCCGGCCTCGCCCAGCAGAATGTCATTGCCGTCATCACCGTGCAGGGTGTCGGCGCCGTTCCCGCCGAGAAGCCGGTCCGCACCCCCCAGACCAGACAGACTATCATCACCCGCCCCGCCGGTCAGAACATTGGCTGCGCTGTTGCCGACGCCGGCGAAGGCAGCCGAACCCGTGTAGGTCATGTTCTCGATCCCGGCCTCCAGGGTCCGGCTCACCGAGGTCAGCACGAGATCGACGCCGCTGCCATCGACGATGACGTCTCCTGCATTATCGACATAGTAGGTGTCGTCCCCGGCCCCGCCGTTCATCACGTCAGCGCCCACGCCGCCGTCGAGAATATCGTCGCCGCCAAGACCATTGAGATGGTCGTCCCCGGAGCCGCCGACGATGTGGTTGGACAGACCGTTGCCGTTGCCGGTAAAGGCGCCCGCGCCGTTGTAGAACAGATTCTCAACCGCGTTGGTCAGGGTGTAGCTGGCAAGGTTGGCGAAGACAGTGTCGTCTCCAGCTCCCGTCTCGATCACGACGTCCCCAGCATTGTCGACATAATAGGTGTCATCGCCCAGACCGCCCTGCATACGGTCCGCCCCGGCGGCGCCGTCGAGAATATTGTCCTCGTCATTGCCGATGATGGTGTTGGCGAGGGCGTTGCCGGTTCCGAGCCGGGCGGTTCCGGTCAGGGTCAGCTTTTCGATTTCCGCGGACAGGACGAAGTCGACGCTGCTGTAGACCGTGTCCACGCCGCCGCCGGCTTGTTCGGTCACCGTGTCTCCGAGATCGTCGATGTAGTAGGTGTCATTGCCGCCGCCGCCGGCCATGGCGTCCGCGCCCGTCCCGCCGTCAATGATATTGGCGCCGCTGTTGCCCAGGATGGTGTTGTCGAGGGCGTTGCCGGTCAGGCGCAGGTTCGCGGTTCCCGTTGCGATGAGATTTTCAACGTTCGCCGAGAGCTCGTAGTTGACCTTCGTCTCAACGGTGTCGACGCCGGAGCCCAAGTTCTCCACGACCACATCGCCGGTGCGATCGACCACATAGGTGTCGTCGCCGAGCCCGCCAATCATGACATCATCCCCGCCCAGGCCGTCGAGGCGGTCATTGCCGTCACCGCCCGTCAGGGTGTTGGACAGAGAAGTGCCGGTTCCGACGAAATCGCCAGTCCCGACGAAGGTCAGGTTTTCCAGGGTCGTCGACCCGAGGACATAGGTGTTCAAGGTCGTCGCGACCGTATCGACGCCCCCGGTGTCCTGAATCAGGTCGCCGACGGAGTCGACATAGTAGGTATCGTTGCCAAGGCCGCCCTTCATCAGGTCCGCGCCGGCCCTTCCGTCGAGCACATTGTCGCCGTCGGTGCCGATCAGGGTGTTGTCGAGGGCATTGCCGGTACCGGTCACGGCTCGGCCGGTCAGGGTCAGGGATTCGACCTCGGCGGTGAGGGTGTAGTCGATACTGCTGTAGACAATGTCGAGGCCCTGACCAGCGGACTCGACGACCACGTCGCCAACGTCTTCGACATAGTAGGTGTCATTGCCGTCACCGCCGACCATGAGGTCGGCGCCCGGTCCACCGTCCAGAATGTCCGGGTGGTCGCCGCCGAACAGCTGGTCGTCTCCGTCCTGCCCGTGCAAGGAGTCGGCGCCCGCGCCGCCGACCAGGTGGTCGTTGTTGGCCGTACCGGTAAGGACGTCATTGCCGGCCTGACCGTCAAAGTCGACCGCAACCGCGCCTCCAGCCGGCGAAAGCACGTCACCCGCGCCGTTTGTCGCCACGGCGTTGATGGTCACATGGGCAGTCGAGATTCCGCCGATCCCATTGATGCTGTAGTCAAAGGAAGCGTTGGCGTCGGTGGCGACGATGATCAGCCGGCCATTGACGATCGACACCGTGGCGTTGACCCAGTTCGAAGTCCAGCTGATCGAGGGCGTTCCGTCGGCGGGAGCGAAGCTGTCGTTCAGCAGCAGCACCGATTCGTCGAGGTCCGAGGCGATGCCGATGGTGGTCTGCAGCAGATCATCGCCCAGCACCGGAGGCGGCGTCGTCGCCTGCAGGAAGGTCTTGGTTCCGTCGGCGAATTCGAAGAACTCGACGTTGGTGATCTGATCGGATCCGTCCGGCGAGGCGGCGCGGTTGTCGGTGACCGTAACCACGCCGGCGTTCAGCGAGATCGTGTAGTCGCTCCGCAGGCCGGTAAAAACCACGGTGTCAGTGTCGGCTCCGCCATCGATGACGTCATTGCCGCCGCCCCCGACCAGACGATCATCCCCCGCCCCGCCGTTGAGCGTGTCCGCGCCGCGGTAGCTGGGATTGCTGAAGAAGCTGGCGACGTCATCAATGGTGACGATCGGGCCTGAACCGCCCTGGTTGCTGACCATGCGAATGGCGCCGTCGCCATACAACACGTCGTTTCCGTCACCTCCGTTGAGGGTGTCTGCACCGGAGTTGCCGGCCAGCACATTGTCGCCGGCGTCGCCGCTCAGGGTATCGTTGCCGGCGCCGCCCGACAGGTTTTCGATGCCGGAGAGGGTCATCAATCCCGCGCCGGTATTCTGGGCCGACCCCTGCAGGGTCAGGTCCACGGTCACAGCCGGGACGCCGCCATTGTTGTAGAAGGAGACGGTGTCGGTTCCCTGGCCGCCAATCAGAATATTATCACCCGTCCCTGTTTCCAGCAGGTCATCGCCATCGCGGCCGTTCAGCGTATCTCCGCCGCCCTGGCCCCAGAGCCAGTTGTCGCCAGCGTCGCCTGACAGGGTATCGGCATAGACCGAACCGGAGACGTGCTCGATGCTGACGAACGTATCGAAGCCGTGGCCGGTGTCCTGCGGACCAGCAATTTCAAGGTCCACCGTCGAACCGGTCTGCAGATCGGTCGCGATGCCCGGACCCATCGCGGCGCGGTCATAACCGTCTCCGCCGTCGAACAGGTCGTTGCCCTCGCCGCCCTGCAGGTAGTCGTTGTCGGCCCCGCCGTACATCAGGTCATTGCCGTCGCGGCCGCGCAGGAAGTCCTCGCCCGCCCCGCCCACCAGGGTGTCGTCGCCACCCTCGCCGATCAGCAGGTCATCGCCGCCCAGGCCAGTCAGAACGTTGTCGTTGTTGTTGCCGTCAAGCGTGTCCGAGATCTGCGAGCCCGTGACGTTCTCGATGCCGATCAGCTGATCGATACCGCCGTCGCCCTGGCTCTGGTTGCTCGGCCGCAGCAGATACACCCCGACGCCAATGCCGTTGACGACCTCGATGTCCTCGTAGGAGACCGTGTCGACCCCGTCGCCGCCATAAATGGCGTCATTGCCCAGTCCGCCCAGCAGGAGGTCATCGCCGCCGCCGCCATAGAGGGTGTCGTTGCCCGCCCCGCCGCGCAGGGTGTCATTGCCGTCGACCGCGCCGTTGTTCGCATTGGCGCCCAGATCGGCCTCGATGAAGATGGGACCCGATCCCCCCTGGGTGGTGCTGATGTGGATCAGGCCGTCGCCGTAGAGAACATCGTCCCCCTCGCCGCCAACCAGTTCGTCATTGCCTTCCGCGCCGGCCAGCACGTTGGCGCCGGCGTCGCCGGTCAGCACGTCATTGAAGGTCGAGCCCGAGAGGTTCTCGATACCGGTCAGCACAACCGACCCGCCCCCCGCGAAGCTCTGCACCTCGCCCTGAAGCAGAAGGCTGATGGCGACGCCGCTGGTGAAGTCGTTGTTGTTGAAGAAGCTGGCGGTGTCGACGCCGGCGCCGCCGTTCAGGAAGTTGGCGCCGGTCGAGCCGGTTTCCAGCAGGTCATCGCCGTCTCCGCCGTTCAGCGTATCGCCGCCGCCGACGCCCCACAGCCAGTTGTCGCCAGCGTCGCCGGTCAGGGTGTCCGCATAAACCGTACCCGAGACATGTTCGATGCTGACAAAGGTATCCAGCCCATGGCCGGTGTCCTGCGGCCCGGTGATGGTCAGATCGACGGTCGCCCCGGTCTGGATATCGGAGCCCAGCGACAGGAACATCGCGGCGCGGTCATAACCGTCTCCGCCGTCGAACAGGTCGTTTCCCTCGCCGCCCTGCAGGTAGTCGTTGTCGGCCCCGCCGTACATCAGGTCGTTGCCGTCGCGGCCGCGCAGGAAGTCCTCGCCCGCCCCGCCGACCAGGGTGTCGTCGCCACCTTCGCCGATCAGCAGGTCGTCGCCGCCCAGGCCAGTCAGAACGTTGTCGTTGTTGTCGCCGATCAGGGTGTCGGAAATGATCGTCCCGATCACGTTCTCGATGTTGAGCAGCGTATCGGTTCCATCGTCGCCACCAGCATAGCCGTTCACCAGGTTGACATAGATACCTATCGAGGGCGTGGCGCGCTCGTAGCTGACAGTATCGATGCCCTCTCCGCCATCGATGTTGTCGCTTCCGGGCCCGCCCTCGATCAGATCGTCACCGGCGCCACCAGTAATGATGTCGTCACCGCCGCCCCCGGTGATGACATCGTCTTCCGGAGTTCCGGGCAGGACGTTGGGATCGTTGTCACCGGTGATGATAGCCATGTCGTTTATTCCCCAATACGCGAGCGACAGCCGCGTTCACCCCAGACGGAGGCGCGTTGAATGTGTTTCTGTTCGTGGGACCGCGTCACCTATGCCCTGCGGCCGCGGATAATCGACCGTTCAACGACCAGAGCCCCCTGAAGAGGTCGAGGCTGAACACGGCGGGCATTGCGACTTGAAGCATCAGACGGGACTCGCGAACGACAACCCCGTTATCCGTTCCCGCCAATGGCTGGCAGTGTAATAAATCATCACGATTTTCGCGAACCAGGGGAACTCTTCCCAAACGCTCAATCATGCCGGGCGCAGAGGATCGGCCTCCTCGGAGCCAGGCAGCCACATGCCTGGCTCGTCGTAGCTCAGGCTTCAGGTTGGTGACGGTCCCGCCAGGTGCGTCCGGTCGACCTAAAACCCATACAGATCGCGGAATTCACCGTCTCGGGCGGCGATCTGGCGTGCGCAATCGACCATCACCTTGGCCTGCTTCCAGGTGGCGTCGTCCTGCATCTTGCCGTCCAGCATGGCCACGCCGGTGCCGTCTGGCATGGCCTCGAGAATGCGCACGGCGAACTTCACCTCGGCCGGATCGGGGCTGAACACTCGCTTGGCGATGTCGATCTGGCTGGGGTGCAGGCTCCAGGCCCCGGCGCAGCCCAGCAGGAAGGCGTTGCGGAACTGCTGCTCGCAGGCCTCCGGATCGTCAATGGCGCCGAACGGGCCATAGAAGGCCTTCAGGCCATAGGCGGCGCAGGCGTCGACCATCCTGGCGAAGGTGTAGTGCCAGATGTCCTGCTGGGCGGCGACGCGAGCGGCGCCGTCGTCGCGGGGGTCCTCGATGACCTTGTAGAAGGGATGGCCGCCGCCGACCCGGGTCGTCTTCATGCCGCGGCTGGCGGCCAGGTCGGCGGGACCCAGGCTGATGCCGTGCATCCGGGGGCTGGCCGCGCAGATGGCCTCCACGTTGTTGACCCCTTCGGCGGTCTCTAGGATGGCGTGCAGCAGGATCGGCTTCTTCAGGCCGTGGCGCGCCTCCAGCACCGCCAGGAACTGGTCCATGTAGTGGATGTCCCAGGGCCCCTCGACCTTGGGGATCATCATAACGTCCAAGCGGTCGCCGACGCCTTCGACAATCTGGGTGACGTCGTCGAAATGCCAGGGGCTGTTGAGGCAGTTGACGCGGGTCCACAGACCCACGCCGAGGGCGGCGAAGTCGGTCTCTCCGGCCATCTGGATAAAGCCGGCGCGGGCGGCCTCCTTGGCTTCGGCGGGAATGGCGTCCTCAAGATTGCCGAGGATCACATCGGCCTGGCGCGCCATGTCGGGAACCTTGGCCCGGACCTTGTCCAGGTGCGGCGGCACGAAATGGATCATCCGCTCGACCCGCACCGGCAGGTCTCGCGGCGGCGTCGGGGCGCCGATGGCCAGGGGTTTGAAAAATCCGCGCGGCGTCTTCATGCCGGTCTCCGTTTCGCAACTGCGAAGGCGGTTTGGCGGGCGATTGACGGGGCGTCAATGGCCGGCGCTTCGGGGCGGGCAGGCTGGCTCCGGACGATTTGTCCAAGGGCCTTTCGACCGCGGGGGTTTCCTTGTCCCGTCCGGGCGCGAAGCCGGATCAAGGCGCCCGACGAGGCTGCGATAACGGCAAATGCTGCCTTCGAACCGCGGGCCACGCCAATCCGCTATTTGCGGCCCAGGGGGTGCTTGCTCTCGACCACCTCGCGCAGGCGGTCCCCGGCGACGTGGGTATAGATCTGGGTGGTGGCGATATCGCTGTGACCCAGCAGGGTCTGCACGACCCTCAGGTCGGCGCCGCCCTCCAGCAGATGGGTGGCGAAGGCGTGGCGCAGGACGTGGGGGCTGACGCGCGCCGGATCGATCCCGGCCGCGATAGCGGCCTCTTCCAGCAGCTGGCTGAACCGGCGCGGGGTCAGCCGACCGGCCCTGCCGCGCGAGGGAAACAGCCAGGGGCTCTCCTTCACGCCCTTGGGCAGGAACCCGGGGCGCGCCGCCAGCCAGGCCTTGACCGCCGAACGCGCCGCCGGATTGAGCGGGGCCAGCCGCTCCTTGCCGCCTTTGCCCTTGATGATCAGATAGGCCGGATCCCGCGCCAGGGCCGCCAGGGTCAGGCCCGTCAGTTCCGAGACCCGCAGGCCCGAGGCGTAGGTCAGCTCGATCAGGCAGGCCAGCCGCAATCCCTGGCCGCCGTCCCGCGCGGAGGCGGCGGCGATCAGGCGATCGACCTCCTCGCGGGTCAGGACCCTGGGCAGCGACCGGCCCTTCTTCGGCGCCTCGACCCGGCGCGAGGGATCATCGCCCCGCCAGCCCTCGCCCAGCACGAAGCGGTAGAACTGCCGCACCGCCGAGCGTCGCCGCGAGGCGGTGGCGGCCGAGAGTCCCCGCGCCGACAGATCGATGAACCAGGCCTCGATGTCCTCGGCCGCGGCGTCTCCGAAACCCACCCCGCGCCCCTTGAGAAAGGCCGCCGCGTCCTCGAGGTCGCGTCCATAGGCGGTCAGGGTGTTGCGCGCGGCGCCGCGCTCGGCGGCCATCATTTCCAGAAAGGCTTCGGCCCAGCCGTCGATCATTTGCCGGTCAGCGCCAGCAGGCCCTCGACGGCGAAAGCCCGCGCGTCGGCCTCCAGTCCGGCCTTGCGAAGGGCGGCGATGATTACCGCCCGGTCGGCCGGCGTCGGTCCGGCCGCGCCGGCGTCGGCGCAGATCGACAGCACCAGCAGGGCCGTCTCGCCCTTGCGCCCCCGTTCGGCGGCCAGTTGCAGCGCCGCCAGACGGGCCGGCGGCGTCCCGGACTTGCCGGCGTCGAACCAGGCAAAGGCGTCGCGCGCCTCACCGTCCATCGGCGCGCCTAGCGCCGCCAGATAGAGGGCGGCGGGAATGGCCGGCGATTTACGGCCCCCGGCCACGGCCCGCACCACCAGCGCATCCTGCACCGGTCCCGGCGCCTCGCCGGAGGCGGCGGCGATCAGAGCGTCGAGCAGATCAAGATCCAGGGTCTGCACCCCCGGCATGTCGTCCTTGATCAGGGCCTGACGAATGATCCGCGCCTGATCCAGTTCGCCAGCCCGCACAAACAGCCGCGCCGCGCCAAGCGGGTCGCTGGCCAGCATCTCGGGAGGCGGCGGCGGGGCGTCGCCCGCCCGCCGTCCCGTCAGAACCGCGTGGATCGCCGGGGTGGCGGCCTCCAGGGCGGCGTCATCGGCCGTGGCGTTGAGGCGCCGCGACAGGGCCAGCTCCAGGCCGTTGTGGTAGGCGGCCTCGCCCGGGTCGCCGTTAAGCAGCAGGGCGGTCATCAGCCGGGTGAAGACCTTGTCGCGTCCCTTTTCATTGGCCAGGGTCAGGCTCAGCTGGGCCGCGTCGGGCTGGCCGGAGATGGCCTGGCAATAGGCCCGCAGCTTCAGCCAGTAGGCCTCGCCCCGGCCTTCCGTCACCGCTGCCTCGATAGCGCAGGCGCGGTTGTCATCGCCGGTGATCAGGGCGGTCTCGGCCGCCACCTCGGCCAGGGCCGGCTCCGCCGCCAGATTGGGAATGCGTTCGACCGAAGCGTTGGCCGCCGCCGCGTCCCCGAAGATAAGCAGGGTCCGGCCCCTGGCCGCCGCCAGCGCCCGATCCTCGCCGGCCCCCGTCGGGGCGTTGGCGCCGGTCGAAAACAGCCGCACCGCCAGCCCGCGCGCCGCGGGGGTCAGCGGTCGCTCGCCGAGCGTCGGCAGGACTCGCCGCAGCATCTGCGCCGAACTGTCCCGCCACAGGTCCTCGCCAAGGCCGGTGTCATGGGCGCCGCCGGAGAAGACATCGGGGGCGGTGAGGGTCGTCACCTCCACCGATTGCGCGGCGGCGGACTGAACGGTTACGGACGGGGCAATGAGGCAGGCGCCGAGCGCCAGGACGGAGAGCGTTCGCATGGCGTGACCCTAGCACCAATGGCCGCGGTTCGTCGCCTGCCTGCCTTGTCACACGGGACTTTGCGGGTCGGGCGGCGGTCGTGTAAGCGCTGAAGCCATCATGGCTCCCGACCCCCGCCTTCGTGAACGCACCATTGCTCTGGTCGGCCTGATGGGCGTCGGCAAATCCAGCGTCGGCCGCCGCCTGGCCGCGGCCCTGGACCTGCCCTTCCGCGACGCCGACAGCGAGGTCGAGGCCGCCGCCGGCCGCACCATCGCCGACATCTTCGCCACCTTCGGCGAGGAAGGCTTTCGCGATGGCGAGCGGCGGGTGATCGCCCGGCTGCTGGACGAGGGGCCGATGGTGCTGGCCACCGGCGGCGGCGCCTTCATGAACCCCCAGACCCGCGAACTGATCGCCGAAAAGGCCCTGTCGGTCTGGCTGAAGGCCGATGTCGAGGTGCTGGCCCGGCGCGTCGGCCGCAAGGACAATCGTCCCCTGGTGCGCGGCAAGGACGCCCTGGCGGTGCTGACCGAACTGGCCAGGGTCCGCTATCCGGTCTACGGCCTCGCCGATCTGACCGTGGAACTGGGCGAGACGCCGCATCAGGAATCGGTCGCCGCCATCATGGCCGCTTTGCGCGAGCGGCTGGCGCAGGAGGGGAGCGAACAGATGACGCAGTCGGTGACCGTCGCCCTGGCCGGCCGCGCCTATGACGTCGTCATCGGCCCCGGACTGCTGGACTCCGCCGGCGCCCGCATCGCGCCGCTGCTCAAGCGCGGCCGAACCGCCGTCGTCGCCGATGACACGGTCGCCGCCCTGCATGGTCAGCGGCTGATCGCCTCGCTGAAGGCCGCGGGCGTCGAGACGACGATGCTGACCATCCCGCCGGGCGAGGCCAGCAAGAGCTTCGAGGGCCTGGCCGATCTCTCTGACCGGTTGCTGGCCCTGGGGCTGGATCGCGGCGACCTGATCGTGGCCCTGGGCGGCGGCGTGGTCGGCGACCTCGCCGGTTTCGCGGCCAGCATCTACAAGCGCGGCATCGGCTTCGTCCAGATTCCCACCACCCTGCTGGCCCAGGTCGACAGCAGCGTCGGGGGCAAGACCGCCATCGACACCCCGCGCGGCAAAAACCTGATCGGCGCCTTCCACCAGCCCCGGCTGGTGCTGGCCGATCTTGATGTGATGAACACCCTGCCGGGCCGCGAGATGGCCTGCGGCATGGCCGAGGTGATCAAATACGGCCTGCTGGGCGACGCCGACTTCTTCGCCTGGCTGGAAGCCAACGTTTCCGCCGCCCTGGCGCGCGACCCCCGGGCCCTGTCCGAGGCGGTGCGGCGCTGCGTGGCCATGAAGGCCGAGATCGTCGCCGAGGACGAGAAGGAGGCCGGCCGCCGCGCCCTGCTCAATCTTGGCCACACCTTCGGCCACGCCCTCGAGGCCGAGAATGGCTACGGCGAGGCGCTCAAGCATGGCGAGGCGGTCGCCGCCGGCTGCGCCCTGGCCTTCCGGTTCTCGTTCGCCCAGGGCCTTTGCTCCGCCGCCGACGCCGGGCGGGCCGAGACCCTGCTGGCCGCCGCCGGCCTGCCCACCCGGCTTGAGCAGGTCGCCGGTCACCCGTTCAGCGCCGCCGCCCTGGTCGCCCACATGACCCAGGACAAGAAGGCCGAGGGGGGCGCCATCACCCTGGTTCTGGCCCGCGCCATTGGCGAAGCCTTCGTCGCCCGCGCCGTCGATCCCGCCGCCCTGACCGCCTTCCTCGTCGCCGAGGGCGCAAGCGCCTGAATTATTTTTACGGCGGACCGGAACCGCTTCGCCTCTTGAGCCATTATCGTCCGACAGACGGTGAATTGCCCCTTCGGTCGGGCGGTGCGCGTTTGCGGGTGTAGAGGGGGCTATATGGATCGGCACGACACTGAACAGATCGACGGGCTCAAGGGCCTGAAGGTCCTGGTCGTCGAGGACGAGATGCTCGTCTCCATGCTGGTCGAGGACATGCTCACCGATTTCGGCTGCGCCATCGTCGGCCCGGCCCCGGACATCGACCAGGCGCTGGCCCTGGCCGGGGCGGGCGACATCGACGCGGCCATCCTGGACGTCAATGTCGGCGGCCGGCAGATCTTCCCGGTGGCTGATGCCCTGAAGAACCGCGGGGTACCCTTCGCCTTCGCCAGCGGCTATGGGGAAGCGGGCCTCGCCGACGATCACAAGGGCGCGCCGGTATTGCAGAAGCCCTTCCGCCAGGCCGATCTGGAGCGGATCCTGCGCGAACTGGCGTCGCGCCAGGGCTAGATCAGATCGTTCAGGCCTGTTCCCCGGGCGCCAGCGCCTTGACCGACAGGGCGTGCACCGGACCGGCCAGTTCCTCGGCCAGGGCGGCGTGAACCTGCCGCTGGCGCGCCACACGGCCGACGCCGGCGAAGGCTGCGCTTTCGATCAGAACGTTGAAGTGGCTTTCTCCGCCTTCCCGATGGCCCGCGTGGCCCTGGTGGCGGTCGCTGTCGTCGACCACGTCCAGCCGCGAGGGGGCGAAGGCCGAGGTGAGTTTTTCGCGTATCGCTTTTGATATGGGGCGGGATTCGGTCATGTTCAATTCTGGAAATGAAAACTCTGGCGGCCCATACTTCGTGTGATGAGCGGCGACTTTCAATACCGACCCCGATTTGTGGACATTCGCGTCCGCCCCCCCAAGCCCGGGGAGGCGGAAGCGGAGAATGACGTCCACGCCCTGAAACCGGGCGAGAAGCCCTGTGACTTCGCCGGCTGCCGCGCCGCGGCCACCGCCCGGGCTCCCAAGTCGCGCGAGCTGATGCATGAGCACTACTGGTTCTGCCAGGCGCACGCGGCCGAATACAACAAGCAGTGGAACTTCTTTTCCGGGATGAGCGACGACCAGGTCGCCGCCGCCCAGGCCGCCCGCATCACCGGCGAGCGCCCGACCTGGAGCTTCAAGGCCTCCAATCGCAGCCGCGACTCCGCCGCCGCGACGCACAATCCGCAGGGCTTCGCCGATCCCTTCAGCCTGTTCGGCTTCGCCAAGAGCGATGTCATCCACCAGCACCGCGCCGACGGGCGCCAACTGGGCAAGATGGAGCGCGGCGCCCTGGCCGACCTCGACCTGCCGGAAACCGCCGTCGCGGCCGAGATCAAGACCCGCTACCACGAGCTGCTCAAGCGCTGTCACCCCGACAGCAACGGCGGCGACCGCTCGGCCGAGCACAAGCTGCAGCGCGTCATCCAGGCCTGGAAGACCCTGAAGAAGGCCAAGCTGGCCTAGCCTGCGGACGTCTCGCCTCCGGTCGGCGGGCCTCGCCAACGCCGCTCCCAGGCCCACACCGCCAGCCAGCAGGCCATGGCCCAGGCCGCCCCGAGCGACCAGCCGGCCAGCACGTCGCTCGGCCAGTGAACCCCCAGATAGACCCGGCTGGTCCCGACCAGCAGCGTCAGGACCACCCCGGCGCCCATGGCGAAGGCCCTGACCCGCCGCCGCTCGGCGAAGCGCGAGATCATCGCCCCCAGGGTCAGATAGACCACCGCCGACAGCATGGCGTGGCCGCTCGGAAAGCTGGCGTTGACCGCCTCGACCAGCCGCAGGCTCTCATCGGGCCGGGCCCGCCCGAACATCAGCTTCAGTCCCTGGCTGATGGCCACGCCGCCGCCGCTGGCCGCCACCAGCATCACCGCCTCGGGCCAGCGCCTCAGGCTGGCGAACAGGCCAGCCGTTCCGGCCACCACGAGGGTCAGGACCGCCACCGACCCGAGCGAGGTGAAATCCATCAGCGCCGTTCGCAGCCACAGGGGCCCGACGGTGACCGTCGGATCATGGGTCATCCGCAGCATCAGCAGCAGGGCCCGGTCGATCTTCAGGGTCTCGCCCTCGGCCACCTCGCCGGCCACGCTGAGAAACAGCCAGAGGGCGGCCGCCGCGACCAGCACCGCCACGACCGCTCCCGCCTCGCGCCGGGCCAGGGTCCGCCAGCGGCCCCACTGAAACGATAAGTCACCCATCATGATGTCAAATCCTGCCGAACACCTGTTTGCCGAACGCGCGGACTGCGGTATCGAACCAGCAACATGCCTGATCCTATCGAAAACCCCGCCGCCGATCCCCTGCTGAGCCTGGTTCCGGACAAGCAGGTCTCCATCCGTGACGTCTTCGGCGTCGACAGCGACATGATGGTCCCGGCCTTCAGTCACCGCGACAGCCATGTGCCGGACATCGACGAGGCCTACCGCTTCGATCCGCAGACCACCCTGGCCATCGCCGCCGGCTTCGCTTTCGACCGCCGGGTGATGGTTCAGGGCTACCACGGCACCGGCAAGTCGACCCACATCGAGCAGATCGCCGCCCGGCTGAACTGGCCGCTGGTGCGGGTCAACCTCGACAGCCACGTCAGCCGTATCGATCTGGTCGGCAAGGACGCCATTGTCCTGAAGGACGGCAAGCAGATCACCGAATTCCGCGAGGGGATTCTTCCCTGGTGCCTGCAGCGGCCGATGGCCCTGGTGTTCGACGAATACGACGCCGGCCGTCCGGACGTGATGTTCGTCATCCAGCGGGTGCTGGAAGCCGGCGGCAAGCTGACCCTGCTCGACCAGAACAAGGTGATCCGCGCCAACCCCTATTTCCGTCTGTTCTCGACGACCAACACTATCGGTCTGGGCGACACCACGGGCCTGTACCACGGCACCCAGCAGATCAATCAGGGCCAGATGGACCGCTGGTCGATCGTCACCACGCTCAACTACCTCGACCACGACGTCGAGGCCGAGATCGTGCTGAGCAAGAACCCGGGCTACGCCACGCCGGAGGGCCGCCGCACCCTGGCGGCCATGGTCCGGGTCGCCGACATGACCCGCAACGCCTTCATGAACGGCGACATCTCCACCGTCATGAGCCCCCGCACCGTCATCACCTGGGCCCAGAACGCCGACATCTTCGCCGGCGACATCGGCCTCGCGTTCCGCATGACCTTCCTCAACAAGTGCGATGAACTGGAACGCCCGACCGTGGCGGAGTTCTATCAGCGGGCGTTCGGGGAAGACCTGCCGGAGAGTGCGGCGCGGGTGAAGGTGGCCTGAAGGAGCAGCCTTCTCCGCCGGAGCGGAAGCCCGGACTGACCATCAGTTCATGGTCCCGAAGCCGCCGCCAGAGTCCCTTCTCCCCTTGCGGGAGAAGGTGTCGGCGGAGCCGACGGATGAGGGGCCGGGCCTCAACCGCGCACAGCACCCTCATCGCAGCTTCAACCTCTGCCCCTCATCCGGCGCTTCGCGCCACCTTCTCCCGCGAGGGGAGAAGGAAACCTCTCACGGCGGCGTCCACTGCCGGGTTGCCCCGGAATGCAGAAGCCCCCCCCCGCAACCGCCTTCCCCCTCGCCCGTTGCGGTCCATATGAGCGTCATGACCTTCGACCGCCCCGAAAAGCCGCCGCTACGCACCCTCGCGGTTCTGATCGCCGCCATCGTCGCCGTGGCCGCCGCGCCGGTCCTGTCCCTGACCGGAACCCTGACCGCCGAGGCCTTCGCCAGCAGCGGCGATGAAACCCTGCGGGCCGCGCCCTACGCCTTCTCCATCTGGGGCCTGATCTACCTGGCCTTGTTCAGCTACGCCGTCTGGCAGATGTTGCGTCAGACGCCGGAAACCCCGGCCCTTCGCGCCATGGCCTGGCCCTCGGTGGTCGCCATGAGCGGCTGCGCCCTGTGGCTGCTGGCGGCGGGGCTGGATATGAAGGCGGCGACGGTGATCATCATCGTTGGTTCGGCGGCAGCCGCCATCCATGGCCTGTTCAAGGCTATTCCCCACATCAAGGACCTCGGCCGGGCCAGCAGCTTCTTCATCTTCTGGCCCATGGGCCTCCTGGCCGGCTGGCTGACCATCGCCAGCGCCATCAACATCCTCACCGTCCTCACCGCCTGGGGCGTCATCACCCCGGCCCTCGCCCTGCCCGCCGCCCTGATCGGCATCGCCGCCGTGCTGGCGGTGGGGTCGGCGGTGGTCTGGCGCCTTGGCCGGATGACCTACGGCCTGCCCATCGCGTGGGGTCTGGTCGCGGTGTTTGTCGCTGAACTGGCCGGCAAGCCCCTGGTCGCCTGGGCCGCCCTGCTTGCCGCCCTGGCCATGCTGGCCATCAGCGTCTATGCGGGCCTGCCCCGGAAGAGGCGATAAGTCCCGACTCCCTGGCGAAGGCCGGGATCCAGAGTCCGCCGCCAAAGCCTGGACCCGATCCACACCACCTCGCCCAGCCAACAGGACTCCGGTCTTCGCCGGGGAAGCGGGGAAGACGGTCCTCCCCCATCCGCCGCTCGGCAGTTATGGTCGCGTCGCCATGTGCAACAACTACGCAAACCACATCCCGCCGTCGGAGATCTTCGAGATCTTCAGCGACCACCGCCTGCCGCTGATTTTCCCGGACGGGACCCCCAACCTCGAGCCCGACGACGACATCCGCCCCACCGACGCCGCCCCGGTGATCCTGCCGGCCGCGGACCATTCCATACTGATCCGTATGAAATGGGGCCTGACGCCAAACCAGCCCAAACGCCCGCCGATCATCAACTACCGGTCGGAAGGCCGTCGGTTCGAGCGCGGCCGCTGTCTGGTCCCGGCATCCAGCTTCTATGAGTTCACCGGCGACAAATATCCCAAGACCCGCTGGCGCTTTTCCCGCGCCGACGGCCAGTGGTTCTGCTTCGCCGGCTTTCATACCGGCGAGGGCGAGGCCGCCCGCTTCGCCCTGCTGACCTGCGAGCCCGGCCCCGACATCGCCCCGACCCACGACCGCCAGCCGGTGGTGCTGGAGCGCGCCGATTGGGACCGCTGGCTGGCCGGCGACGACGGTCTCCTCGTCCCCTCCCCGGCCGGAACCTGGACCGTGGCCGAGGCGCCGAGGACGGCGAAGGGCTCGTTGCTCTAGGGCTGGGTGACGGGCGGATAATGAGAAGCCGCTACCCCGCAAGCGGCCAGAACACGGAAATCAGCAGCGGCGCGATCAGCAGGATCAGCACCGACAGCGGCGCTCCCAGCCGGGCGTAGTCGCCGAAGCGATAGCCCCCCGGCCCCATGATCAGGGTGTTGCACTGGTGGCCGACCGGGGTGAGGAAGTCGCAGCCCGCTCCGACCGCCACCGCCATCAGGAAGGGGTCGGCGCTGAGCCCAAGCTGCCTGGCCAGGCCCATGCCGATGGGGGCGACGATCAGCACCGTGGCGGCGTTGTTGAGGAAAGGCGTGGCGATCATCGCCACCAGCATCATCGCCGTCAGGGTCAAGAGCGGCGGCAGGCCGTGGAAGGCGCCTGACAGGGCGTGGGCGATCAGGTCCGAGCCACCGCTGGTCTGGATGGCGTCGCTGACCGGGATCAGGCAGGCGACCAGGATCAGCAGGGGCGCATCCAGGGCCGCATAGGCCTCGCGCATCTTCAGGGCCCCGACCGCCACCACCGCCACGGCGGCGGCGAAGAAGGCCCCGGCCACCGGCGCTACCCCGGTCGCCACCAGCACCATCGCCGCCAGCAGGATCGCCGCCGGGGCGAAGGCGTGGCGAATGCCGCCCAGCCGCACCGCCCGCTCCGCCAGCGGCAACAGCCCCAGGGCCTGCAGGGCCATCGGCAGGCCCTGCTCGCTGCCCTGCAGAACCAGCAGGTCGCCACCCTTCAGTTTGGCCTTGGAGATGGGTCCGGTCATCCGGTGGCCGCTGCGGCTCAGCCCCAGAAGATTGACCCCATAGGCCTCGTGCAGCGCCACGCCGCGGGCGCTGGCGCCGATCAGTTCGCTCTGAGGGCCGATCACCGCCTCGACCACCCGCACCTCATCTGTCGGTTCGGCCAGGACCACCGGCCGGTCGGCCAGGCTCAGCTTGAAACCGGCCCGGACGATCAGCTCGTTCAGTTCCTGTTCCTCGCCCTCCAGCACCAGGGTGTCGCCGGGCTGGATGCGGCGATTGGCGTGCGGGCCGGTGATCCGCTTGCGATCACGCAGGATCGACACCACCCGGGTGCTGCCGTCGCCGAAACTGTTGATGTCGGCCACCCGGCCTGAGCGGAAGCTCCAGTCCTCCGGCGCCTCGACCTCGGTCATGTAGGCGTTCGAGGCCAGGGCCGCGTCGATATCGATAGCCGCCTTGCGGTCCCTGGGCAGCAGCCGGTAGGCGAAGGTCACATAGAGGATGGCGATAATCGTCAACAGCCCGCCCACCGGCATGTAGTCGAACATGCCGAAGGCCTGGCCGGTGGCGTCGGCGCGCACCTGGCTGACGATGATGTTGGGCGAGGTGCCGACCAGCACCGCCAGCCCGCCGACCAGCGAGGCGAAACTCATCGGCATCAAGAGGCGCGAGGCCGGAACCTTGGTGCGCTTGGCGATCTGCAGGGCGCTGGGCATCATCAGGGCCAGGGCCCCGACGTTCTTGCTCAGCATCGACAGCACCGCCGTCACCGCCGAGAACACCGGCACCTGGCTGCGTTCGGACTTCAGATGCGGAACCAGCGGCGCCAGCAGGGTGTCAACCAGCCCCGACCGCGCCACCGCCGCGCTCAGCACCAGGGCGCTGCCGATGATGATGACGATGTCGTTGGCGAAGCCATCGAAGGCGCTCTTGATCGGCACCACCCCGATGGCGACCCCGACCGCCAGGGCGACCAGCGCCACAAGGTCATACCGCCACCGCCCCCAGATGAAGGCGACGACCGTCAGGCCGACCAGACCGAACGCCAGCCCCTGCTGCACGGTCATGCGCGTATCTTTCGTTGCATGGATCGCCCCTTCGACCGCTGAACGCGCCTGAACGGTGAAGGTTCACGGGGCGAGCGTCGAGCGCGATAGACGGCGAATTCCTGCCGCACATCCTCTCTCAACCGTGGCCCCGGACTTGTTCCGAGGTGACGGAAAAGAGAAAAAGGCGGCGGCCCGCCCTATCGGCAACCAGCCGCTGCCGCCCTCAGCTCACCAATGCCGGCGGCGGTTCGCGTTCCGGCCGTTCGCCGGCCGTCCCCGTCGCCGCCCGAAGCTCGGCCTTGCGTTCCCGCCAGGTCTTGCCCCGCCTGCGGATCAGCCAGCCGATGAAGCCGAAACCGTCCTCGACGATGGTGAACATCACCGGCACGAACAGCAGGCTGAGCAGGGTCGAGGTGATCAGGCCGCCGATCACCGCGATGGCCATGGGCTGGCGGAACTCGACGTCCTCGCCCCAGCCCATCGCCACCGGCAGCATGCCGGCGCCCATGGCCACGGTGGTCATGATGATCGGCCGGGCCCGCTTGTGGGCGGCGTCCATCATCGCCTCATAACGGGTCATGCCGCCGTTGCGCGCCTCGATGCCGTATTCGACCAGCAGGATCGAGTTCTTGGCGGCGATGCCCATCAGCATCAGCAGGCCGATCAGGGCCGGCATGGAGAGGTTGGTGCCGGTGACCAGCAGGGCGAAGAAGGCCCCGCCGAGGGCCAGCGGCAGAGCCATTTGGATGGTGATCGGATGGGTGAAGCTCTTGAACAGCAGCACCAGCACCGCATACATCAGCATCACCCCGGTCGCGAAGGCGGTCAGGAAGCCGACGCCCAGCTCGGCGAAAGCCTCGACATCGCCCGACGGCTGGATCGACACCCCGGGGGGCAGATTCTTCAGCGCCGGCAGATCCTTGACCGCCTTGTCGGCGTCGCCCAGGGCCATGCCGTCCAGTTCAGCGTTGATGGTGGCGTTGCGGCTTCGGTCCAGCCGGTTGATCTGGCTGGGACCGGCCCCGAAGGTCAGGTCGGCCACCGACGACAGCGGCACGGCGTCGCCCGAAGCCGTCGGCACCCGCAGATTCTCCAGCACCGCCATATGCTCGCGCGCATCCTCGGTCAGGCGGATGCGGATCGGGATCTGCCGGTCGCCGACGTTGAACTTGGGCAGCAACTGGTCGATGTCGCCGAGGGTAGCCACCCGCACCGTCTGGCTGATGTCGTTGGACGACACGCCCATGCGGGCGGCGATGTCCGGCTTGGGCGTCACCAGGATTTCCGGCCGGGCGATGTCGGCGGTGTTGACCACATTGGTCAGGCCCTTGAGGCCCCGCATCTGGGTCTCGACCTCACGCGCCGCGCGGGTCAGGACCGGACCGTTGTCGCTGGTCAGGGTGACATTGTAGAGCGGCGCCGAACCGTCGACCCCGAACCGGATGCGGGCGCCCGGGATATCGGCGAAGGCCTTGGCGATGTCCTTCTCGAATTCCTGCTGGCTGAGCTTGCGGTCCTTCTTGTCGACCAGGTTGGCGGTGATCGCCGCCCGGCGCACGTCGCTCAGCGCCGAGCCGGAGCCGCCCGGGCCGGTCGCCGCCAGGCCGGCGCCGACGCCGCCGTAGACGCTTTCCACCTCCGGCCGCTTGAGCAGGATGCGGGTCATCCGCAGCACGACCGCGTCGGTGTCCTCGATGGTCGCGCCGGGCGGCAATTCCACCGACATGGCGCTGTAGCCCTGATCGCCGGCCGGAATGAACTCGGCGGGGACCTGGCTGGCGACGAAAAACGAGACGAACAGGAAGACCGTGCCCATTACGAAGGACCAGATCCGGTGCCGCATGCCCCAGGCCAACGACGTCAGATAAGGGCCCATCCAGAATGGGTCCTTGTGTTCCGACAGCTTGGTGTTGGCCTTGAGCAGATAGGCGCTCATCAGCGGGGTGAGCATCCGCGCCACCACCAGCGAGAACAGCACCGAGACGCAGGCGGCCAGGGCGAAGCTCTTGAAGAACTGTCCGACCACGCCCGGCATGAATCCGACCGGGGCGAACACCGCCACGATGGTGGCCGTTGTGGCGACCACGGCCAGGCCGATCTCGTCGGCGGCCTCCATCGAGGCCTGGTAGGGCTTGAGCCCATACTGCTGCATATGCCGGACTATGTTTTCGATCTCGACGATGGCGTCATCGACGAGGATGCCAATGGTCAGGCTGAGGGCCAGCAGGGTGACGACGTTGAAGCTCTGGTCGAGCGGCGCGAGGACCGCGAAGGTCGGGATCAGGCTCAGCGGCATGGCCACCGCGGTGATCATCGTCGCCCGCCAGTCGCGCAGGAACAGGAAGACCACCGCCACCGCCAGGATCGCCCCCAGCAACAGGGCCTCGACCGAGGCGTTGTAGCTGGCCTCGACGTTCTTCACCGAGGACGTCACCTCCTCGATCTTCAGGTCCTTTCGCTCCTCGTCCAGTTTGGCGACGGCCTTGCGCACCGCCTTGCCGGCCTTGACCTCGCTGCCGTCGCGGGTCCGCAGCATCGAGAAGGAAACCACCTCCTCGCCGTTGAACCGGGCGCGCAGCCGAGGCTCGGTCCAGCTGTCGACGACGCGGCCCAGATCGCCGAGCCGGACGGTGCGACCCGCGCCCAGGGCGATGCGCTTGTCGGCCAGCTGGTCGACGGTGTCGGCGCCGCCGAGGGTGCGGATGGCCCGCTCCTCGCCGCCGATGGTCGCCCTGCCGCCCGGCAGATCGGCGTTGACGGTCTTGAGGCTCTGGCTGACCTGGGCTGCGGTAACGCCCTGGGCGGCCAGCTTGGCCGGATCCAGTTCGACGCGGATTTCCCGCGACACCCCGCCCTCGCGGGTCACCTGGGCGACGCCGGGGATGGCCAGCAGCCGCTTGGAGACGTCGTTGTCCACGAACCAGCTGAGCTGCTCGGGGTTGAGGCTGCCGGAACGGACCACATAGGTGATCAGCGGCTGGCCGGAGATATCGATGCGCTGGACGATCGGCTCGGGAATATCCTGCGGCAGGTCCGAGCGGATCGAGGCCACGGCGTTGCGGACGTCGTTGGTGGCTTTCTCCAGATCGGTGCCGATCTCGAACTGGACACTGGTGTTGGACACCCCGTCGCCGACGGTGGAGCTGACGTGGCGCACACCCTGCAGGCCCGTCAGGGCGTCCTCGATCACCCGGGTGACCTGCGATTCCAGTTCCGGCGGCGCGGCGCCCGGCTGGGCGGCGGCGACCACCACCAGCGGGAAGTCGATGTCGGGGAAGTTGTTCACCCGCATCTTCATGAAACCCTGAACGCCGGCGACGGTCAGGATGATGAACATCAGGATGACCGGGATCGGGTTCTTGATCGACCAGGCCGAGATATTGCGGAACATGGGATCAGCCCTTCGGCTGGGCTGGAACCACCCGGACGACGTCGCCGTCCGACAGGAACCCGGCGCCGTTGATCACCACCCGCTCGCCCTCGTTGAGGCCGGCGGCGATCTCCACCGACTCCCCGACTCGCGCGCCGGTCTTCACCTCGCGGAAATGGGCGACGTTCTTGCCGTCGATGACATAGACGCCGGCCTTGCTGTTGCGGAACACCACGGCGATCTGCGGCGTCACCAGCGCCGGCTGGTCGCCGACGTCGATGCTGGCGCGGGCGAACATCCCCGGCTTGAAGCCAGCGGGCGACAGCAGGGTTATTCTGGCCAGGCCGACCCGCGTCTGGGTGTTGACCTTCGGCGTCACCAGCCGGACCACGCCGCGGGTCGCCCCGCCGTCGTCGCCGTTGATCTCGGCGGGCATGCCGGGGCGGATTATGCCGAGCTGGGTCTCCGGGACCTCGCCGGCCAGTTCCAGCCGCCCGTCGCGGACGAGGCGGAACAGTTCGCTGCCGGGCGCGACGATCTGGCCCTTCACCACGCTGCGGCTGGTGATGCGACCGGCGACCGGGGCGCGGATATTGGTCTGGTCCAGCTGGGCGGCGACCTGGTTGCGGCCGGCCTCCGCGGCGGCGACCCCGGCGGCGGCGGTGCGCTGGCTGGCCAGCGCCTGATCGAGGGCGGCCTGCGACAGATAGCCCTTGGCCTTCAGTTCCTGGGCGCGGGCCAGGGCGGCGTCGGCCTGGGCCAGGGTGGCCCGGGCGCTCTGGACCTGGGCCTGGGCCTGACCGAGCGCGGCCTTCAGCACGCTGTCATTGAGCTTGACCAGCAGCTGGCCCTTGCGAACCACCGCGCCTTCATCGACCAGCACCTCGGCGGCGTTGAGCCCGCCGGTTTCCGCCCCGATGACCACTTCCTGCCAGGCAGTGACGGTGCCCGAGACGTCGACGCGACGCGGCAGCGACTGCGGCGTGGCGGTGGCCACGGTGACGGTCAGGGCGGATTTGCTCCTCGGCGCCTCGTCGGACTTGCCGCCGCAGGCCGCCAGCGAGGCGGCGCCGAACAGCGACACGGCGATCAGAACAGGCCGCAGCCGGTTGGGCCGGTTGATCAATGCGGGCACTTAAGAGCTCCCCGGTCTGTGCGCAGCGGTAAGGTGGCTATCTAGTCCTTCGCGACCATTTCGCAACTGCGAAGGGACCGCCGGACGGACGAAGGACGCTGGTTGTTGCCATCATCCGACAGCAGGATTGTGAATTTCACCCGGATCGCAGCATTTCATCGTCCGGGCGGGCTGGTTGCGGCGCCAAAGTCTGGTGACCGGGCGCGGATGTGATAGATGCGCGGCTATGACGACCCCGCCCATCGACAAGATCCGCAACTTCTCCATCGTGGCCCACATCGACCACGGCAAGAGCACCCTCTCCGACCGCCTGATTCAGGAGACGGGCGGCCTGACCGCGCGCGAGATGACCGAGCAGGTCCTCGACAACATGGACATCGAGAAAGAGCGCGGGATCACCATCAAGGCCCAGACCGTTCGCCTCGAGTACAAGGCGAAGGACGGCGAGACCTATACCCTCAACCTGATGGATACCCCCGGGCACGTCGACTTCGCCTATGAGGTCAGCCGGTCCCTGGCCGCCTGCGAGGGGTCCATTCTGGTGGTCGACGCCAGTCAGGGCGTCGAGGCCCAGACCCTGGCCAACGTCTACCAGGCCATCGACAACAACCACGAGATCGTCCCGGTCCTCAACAAGATCGACCTACCCGCCGCCGAGCCGGACCGGGTGCGGGCCCAGATCGAGGACGTCATAGGCCTGGACGCCTCCGACGCGGTGCTGTGCAGCGCCAAGAGCGGCATCGGCATTCCCGATGTGCTGGAGGCCATCGTCACCCGCCTGCCGCCGCCCAAGGGCGACCCGAACGCGCCGCTGAAGGCCCTGCTGGTCGACGCCTGGTACGACGCCTATCTGGGCGTCATCGTCCTGGTCCGCATCTTCGACGGCACGCTGAAGGCCGGCCAGCGGATCAAGATGATGAACGCCGGCGCCACACACCTCGTCGACCGGGTCGGGGTCTTCCTGCCCAAGAACACTCCGGTCGACAGCCTGGGTCCGGGCGAGGTCGGCTTCTTCACCGCCCAGATCAAGGAGGTGGCCGACGCCGCCGTCGGCGACACCATCACCGACGAGAAGAAGCCCACCGCCCAGGCCCTGTCAGGGTTCAAGGAGGTTCAGCCGGTGGTGTTCTGCGGCCTGTTCCCGGTCGACGCCGCCGACTTCGAGGACCTGCGGGCCGCCATCGGCCGGCTGCGCCTGAACGACGCCAGCTTCTCCTATGAGATGGAAACCAGCGCCGCCCTGGGCTTCGGCTTCCGCTGCGGCTTCCTCGGCCTGCTGCATCTGGAGATCATTCAGGAGCGTCTCAGCCGCGAGTTCGACCTCGACCTGATCGCGACGGCGCCCAGCGTGGTCTACAAGATCGGCCTGACCAACGGCGACGAGATCGAGCTGCACAATCCGGCCGACCTGCCAGATCCGGTCAAGATCGCCACCATCAGCGAGCCCTGGATCAAGGCCACCATCCTGACCCCGGACGACTACCTCGGCGGGGTGATCAAGCTGTGCCAGGACCGCCGCGGCGAGCAGCGGGAGCTGTCTTACGTCGGCAGCCGCGCCATGCTGGTCTATGACCTGCCGCTGAACGAGGTGGTGTTCGACTTCTACGACCGGCTGAAATCCATCTCCAAGGGCTACGCCAGCTTCGACTACCAGATCGAGGGCTACCGCGCCGGCGACCTGGTCAAGATGCAGATCCTGGTCAACGCCGAGCCGGTCGACGCCCTCTCCATGCTGGTCCACCGCGCCCGCGCCGAGCAGCGCGGACGGGGCATGGTCGAGAAGATGAAGGAGCTGATCCCGCCCCACATGTTCGTCATCCCAATCCAGGCGGCGATCGGTGGCCGGATCATCGCCCGCGAGACGGTCCGCGCCCTGCGCAAGGACGTCACCGCCAAGTGCTACGGCGGCGACGCCAGCCGCAAGAAGAAGCTGCTGGAGAAGCAGAAGGCCGGCAAGAAGCGCATGCGCCAGTTCGGTAAGGTCGAGATTCCACAGGAAGCCTTCATCGCCGCCCTGAAGATGGACGATAACTGACCACTGCGTTTCCTTCTCCCTGGAGGGAGAAGGTGGCCCGAAGGGCCGGATGAGGGTTTACGGACGGCGGGGGCTACCCCGAAACAGCGTAAACCCTCACCCGGTCGGCCTGCGCCGACCGACCTCTCCCTCAGGGAGAGGTTTCTTCTGCGCTACTCCACCATCTTCCGCAGTTCCGCCTTGGCCACCTTCTCGAGGGTGGCGCGCGGGAAGCTGTCGACGAAGCGCACCTCGTGGGGCTGCTTGAAGCTGGCCAGCTGGTCCTTGCAGGCCGCCCGGATCGCCGCCTCCAGGCCTTCCGTTCCGCCCGGCGCGATGACGAAGGCGACGGGGACCTCGTCCAGCATCGGGTGGCGCTTGGCGACCACGGCCACCTCCCCGACCCCGGCGACGCCGGCGATCACCCGCTCGATCTCGCTGGCGGCGACATTCTCCCCGCCGACCTTGAGCATGTCCTTGGAGCGGTCGGCGAAATAGAGGTAGCCGTCCTCGCCCAGCCGCACCCGGTCGCCGGTAATGAACAGGCCGTCGGCGGTGAAGGCCTTCGCGGTCGCCTCCGGATCGCTCGCATACTCCAGGAACAGCGACAGGCCGCGCACGCCGCCGACCAGCAGGTCGCCGGTCTCGCCGACGGCGACCGGCTGACCCGCTTCATCCAGCACATGGATGGCGTAGGCCGGGGAGGGACGCCCCATCGACATCGGCGCGTCCGGCGCCGTGGGCGAGCCGACGGTGCCGTGGGTCATGGTCTCGGTCATGCCCCACCAGCCGACGGTCTTGACCCCGAACAGCTTGTCGGTGGCCGGGTCGCAGATGCCGTTGCCGAAGTTGCGGTAGCTGTGTTTCGGGACCGGCTGGCCGGCGATGGCCTTGAGGCAGAAGGGGACCATGGAGGTCCAGGTACAGCCGTGCTTGAGCGAGACCGGCCAGAAGCGGCTGGCCGAGAACTTCGGCATCAGCACCGCCGTGGCCCCGGCCCAGAAGGCGGCCAGCACGCTGTAGACCTGGGCGTTGGTGTGGAACAGCGGCAGGTAGACCAGGTGCACGTCGTCCGGCGTCAGCCCCTCGTTCTGGGCGCACATGCGGCCGCCCCAGAGGGCATTGCCGTGGGTCCAGAGCACCGCCTTGGGCCGGGCAGTGGTGCCCGAGGTGTACTGGATGCCGAAGTGGGCCCAGGGATCATGCGGCCGCGCCGCCAGGCTCGCCGGTTCGCCGTCCAGGGCCGTGAAGGGCTCGAACCCTTCGGCCGTGGCGGGCGCGCCGCTGTCGTTGTCGGTGACGACGATCCAGCCCAGCCTCGGCGCCGCCTCGCGCACTAGGCCGGCGAACATCGGCTGGGTGATGGCCCCGACGCTGCCGCTGTGCTCGGCGAAATAGCGCACCTCGTCCAAGCTCGATTTCGTGTTGGTCGTCACCGGCACGGCCCCGGCGTAGGCGCAACCGAGCCAGGCGATCACCGACTCCGGACAGTTCTCCAGATGCACCATCACCCGGTCGCCGACCTTGACCCCCCGCGCCTGCAGCCCCGCAGCCAGCCGCCGCGCCGCCTCGGCGAACTGCTGGTAGGACCAGGTCCGGCCCTCACCCTCGAACGGCTCCCAGATCAGGAAGGGATGATCGCCGCGCCAGGCGGCCCGGGCGTCGATCAGGCTGCGGATGTCCATGCCCTCGAAGGGGGTCAGGGGGCGTTTCGGGGGGCGGGGCGGCGACTGGCTCATCGGCCGAGGATGAACGCCGCCGGGCCGGGCGAAAAGGGCGCCGTGGCGTCAGGTGCGGGCGGCGGGGCTGCCGACCCCTGCCCCCTCGACAGGGCGGACCAAACGGCGCCATCACTCCGCCGCTGACCCGGGAGCCGCCGATGACCACCGACCTCGACCCCTATCTGCAGGAAATGGGACGCCTGGCCCTGGAGGTCGCCGCCGACAGCGCCAGCAAGGTGATGATCTACGCCGAGGCCGATCCCGACGGGCTGGAGGCCGACATCTTCTTCGACGACGAGGACCCGGACGTCATCCAGTACCGCCTCTGCCCGCCGATGCTGGAGGCGGTGATCGACGCCTTCCGCGACGCGGCGCGGGTCAGCGACCCCAAGGGTCCCTGGCAGGTCATGAGCTATGTCATCGACGACGGCGCCTTTAGGGTCACCTTCCGCTACGACGACGATGTCGACGAGCATGAGGACATCAGCGAGCGCCGCCCGGTCGCGGTGGCCGAGGTGTTCGGTCCCGGCCTGGTCGATTATTCACGGCCGGGGGTCTGAGCCCTCCCCCGCGCTTCGCGCCGGGGAGGCGATCGCTTTAGCCGCGCACGGCCATGCTGGCGCGGCCGGCGGCGGCCGGCGACTTCATCAGCCGGTCGGCCACGTCGAGCAGGAACTCGCGGCGGCGCTTGAGGGCGGCCTTGATGTCGTCGCCGGGACGGAAGGTGCGGATGTCGTCGCGCGCCGATTCATGGCGCAGCCGCTCGACCACGGCGGGCAGGTGGTCGCCGCCCTTGCGGTCGTCCATCAGCTGGGCGTGGCTGCGGGCCTCTCCGATGCGCTTCTCCACCTGCGGCTCGACCTCGACGCCGCTCTCGGCGCGGGCGGCCAGGGTGACGAAGTCGCGGGCATACATGGAAACGAAGCCTTCTTCGGCCATCGGGGAGCTCCTTCTTGAGTGGAACCATCGCGGGCGCGCAGCCGATGTCGGCGCGTGGCTCAAAAGAGGCGATGGCGCGCATGCGAGCGCTCTGAGTCTTGATCTTAACACAGATTACCCGCCAGCGGGGCGGAAACTGGGATGGGGCCTGTCAGGGGGCAGACTCCCGTCCCGTCGGCGGATGGGGGACGGGTTGCGGATGGGGGCGGCCCCTGAATCTGTCCGGGACCGGCGCCCATGGGCTCCGACGCCTTGCGCGCCAACCCGGATGCACCGCGCGCACCCCTGCCCAACCCCCGCCATTGAGGGGGAGGCCTGTCGGCTATTCCCATTCGATTCACCGGCGAATCGTGCGGCAAACCCACAGCTGTGAGAGGAGAGCGCCGATGCCGGACGAGCGGCCCTTGAGGAGATTTGCGGTGCGCACGCCGGAGTCGCGGGCCTTCGTGGCCGATGTCGACCGGGCCCTGGCCCTGACCCCGGCGCTCAACCGCCTGACCTGGGCCGACGCCGACCAGGTCACCGCCCTGTTCGAGGACCTGATCGACGGCAAGGTCGGCGCCGGCTTCCGCCTGGTCCCGCCCTTCTTCACCGACTGCGGCAGGAACATCCGCGTCGGCGAGCGGGTGTTCATCAACCAGAACTGCACCTTCTACGCCCTGGCCGACATCGTCATCGGCGACGATGTTCTGATCGGCCCCAACGTCAGCCTGATCACCTCCGAACATCCCGTCGCCCCGTCACAGCGCCGCGCCTTCCTGCAGGGCCGGCCGATCACCGTGGAGCGCGGCGTCTGGCTGGCGGCCGGGGTCACCGTCATCGGCGGGGTGACCATCGGCGAGAATTCCGTCGTCGCGGCCGGCTCGGTGGTCACCCGCGACATCCCGGCCAACACGCTGGCGGCCGGCAACCCCGCGCGGGTGCTGCGGTCGATCGAGGGGGCGTAGGCGGCGCGCCCTGCTCCCTGAAACGGCGTCGTAGACCCTTATCCCGCGCTGCGCGCTGGCTTCCCGCTCGGGGCGAAGGATCCGGCTTGTCGAAGCGGCCTGCGATTATAACCCGGCGTGTCGGGCGGCGGAGGACGGCGCGGCGGAAAAACGCCGGCGGCGCATGGGTTTGGCGTGGCCGGGAGGGTGGCCGGGACGCCGCGGGCGTGGGTTCTGGCGTAGGCGCCGCGTAGGCCGGATGGCGGGATCTGTGGGGTCGGGGCGACCGGTGCTGTCCGAGGCCGCCGGCGCCATTCGCGATCCCCCGCAGACCCCTGCCTGACGGAGCGGACGGCCGGCTTCAGCTGCCCCAAAACAGGGCCTGGCCGGTTTGGGACGGCTGTTGCCAGACCGTCGACCACCGGGGCTTGCCGGCCTCGACGAAGCGGATGGCCTGCTGCAGGGCGTAGCCCTTGGCTTCGTAGGTCTGATGGCGGGCCGGGAGGTCGGCCTCGTCTACGATCCAGCTCTCCCAGCCGCTCAACCCCGCCGGGCGGTAGAGGGTGCAGAAGCGCAGCTCGCCGCCGAGCAGATAGGGGACACACCGCGCCGGCCGCAGCCCCTTGGCCTTCATGGCCAGGGCCAGGTCGGTCAGCTCGCCGCGCTTGACGTTGTGGCGCGCCTCCCAGGCGGTCGTCGAGCGCCGCAGCAGACTGGTGTAGCGCGGGGCGCCGTCCTGGTTGTCGACGCTGACATAGACCGGCTCCAGGCCGGTCCTGGAGGCGGCGGTCACCATCTTCTGATACTCGCTCGCCGTCTGGCGCAGATGGAACTGTTCGGGCGCCGGGGGGCCGGCCAGTTCGAACAGCATCATCACCTGGCCATTTCCCTGGGAGCAGAGGCTGCGCAGGCGGTAGGCCTCCGGCCTGGCCTCGTCGATCAGGCCGGCGACGTCGGCGGCGGCGACGCCGAAGACTGGCACCCCGCCCGGGCTGTCCATCTGGGTCATGACCACATTGGCCTTGGCCGCCCCCACCTCGAGGTCCAGGGCGGTGACGCAGTAGCCTTCGTCATCGATGTCGATGACACCGGCGAGCTCGCCCAGAAGGGCGTCGCTGACGTCCTGATTGTATGCGGCGGCCCGCGCCGGCCCGGCCAGGCCCAGCCCGGCCAGACCGGCGACGGCGGCGCCCCCGGTGATCAGTTGTCGACGGCTGGTCTGCATGGGGGCTCCTGTCTGCGCCGGACTTTGCCGAACGCCAACGCGGCGGCAATCCCCATTTGCGGGGGGCTGACCAGGTCAGCGCGCCCCGCAACCTCTCCCTGAGGGAGAGGTCGGTCGGCTTCGCCGACCGGGTGAGGGTTTACGCTATCAGCCTGACGTCCACCGTCCGTAAACCCTCATCCGGCCCTTCGGGCCACCTTCTCCCTCAGGGAGAAGGAAACCCTGGGTCGCTCAGGTCAGTGCACCCTTGCCTTGCCGATCTCCAGCCCGTCCTCGCCGGCGCCGACCTGGATGACGCTGCCGTCCTCCAGCTCGCCGGCCAGCAGTTTGCGCGCAATCGGGTCGACCAGGTCCTTCTGGATCACCCGCCTCAGCGGACGCGCGCCATAGACCGGGTCGTAGCCGCGTTCGGCCAGCCAGTGCAGGGCGCCGTCGTCCAGGGCTATGGCCATGCGGCGGTCGGCCAGGAGCTTTTCGACGCGGGCCAGCTGGATCCTGACGATGCTGCTCATGTCCGCCCGGGCCAGCCGCTTGAAGAGGATGATCTCGTCGATGCGGTTGAGGAATTCGGGGCGGAAGCTGCGGCGGACCACGTCCATGACCTGGGGCCGGACCATCTCGACGTCCTCGCCCTCGCCCTGGGCGGCGAGGAATTCGGCGCCCATGTTGCTGGTCATGACGATCAGGGTGTTGCGGAAGTCGATGGTGCGGCCCTGGCCGTCGGTCAGGCGACCGTCGTCCAGAACCTGGAGCAGCACATTGAAGACGTCCGGGTGGGCCTTCTCGATCTCGTCGAACAACACCACCTGATAGGGCCGGCGGCGGACCGCCTCGGTCAGGGCGCCGCCCTCGTCGTAGCCGACGTAGCCGGGAGGCGCGCCGATCATGCGGCTGACGCTGTGCTTTTCCATGTATTCGCTCATGTCGAGGCGGGTGATCGCCGACTCGTCATCGAACAGGAATTCGGCCAGGGCCTTGGTCAGCTCGGTCTTGCCCACGCCCGTGGGGCCGAGGAACAGGAAGCTGCCGATCGGGCGGCCCGGATCGTTGAGGCCCGCGCGGGCCCGGCGGACGGCGTCAGACACGGCGACCAGGGCTTCTTCCTGACCGACCACCCGCTTGCGCAGGCCGTCCTCCATCCGCAGCAGCTTGTCGCGCTCGCCTTCCAGCATCTTCTCGACCGGCACCCCGGTCCAGCGGCTGACCACGGCGGCGATCTGCTGGGCGTCGACCACCTCGGGGGCCAGGTCGTTGTCGACCTTGCTGGTCGCCTCTTCCTCGGCCAGGCGCTTTTCCATGGCCGGGATCTCGCCATAGGCGATCTCGGAGGCGCGCTGCAGGTCGCCGCGGCGCTGGGCGGCGGTCAGCTCGGCCTTGAGCCGTTCCAGGGCCTCGCGGCTCTGGGCGGCGGAGCCGACCTTTTCCTTCTCCGCCTTCCAGCGGGCGGTCATGTCGTCGGACTCGGCCTGAAGTTCCTCGATCTCGGCGTCGAGATCGCCGAGCCTCGCCTTTGAGGCGGCGTCGGTTTCCTTGCGCAGGGCCTCGCGCTCGATCTTCAGCTGGACCAGCCGGCGGTCGATTTCGTCCAGTTCCTCGGGCTTGGAATCCACGGCCATGCGCACCCGGCTGCCGGCCTCGTCCATCAGGTCGATGGCCTTGTCGGGCAGGAAGCGGTCGGCGATGTAGCGGTGCGACAGGGTGGCGGCGGCGACAATGGCGCTGTCGCTGATCCGCACCCCGTGGTGCAGCTCGTACTTCTCCTTGAGGCCGCGCAGGATGGAGACGGTGTCCTCGACCGTCGGCTCATCCACGAACACCGGCTGGAAGCGACGGGCGAGCGCCGCGTCCTTCTCCACATGCTTGCGGTATTCATCGAGGGTGGTGGCGCCGACGCAGTGCAGCTCGCCCCGCGCCAGGGCGGGTTTGAGGAGGTTGGAGGCGTCCATCGCCCCGTCGGACTTTCCGGCCCCGACCAGGGTGTGCATCTCGTCGATGAACAGAATGATGCCGCCCTCGGCCGCGGTGACCTCGTTGAGCACGGCCTTCAGCCGCTCCTCGAACTCGCCGCGGTATTTGGCGCCGGCGATCAGGGAGCCCATGTCGAGGCTGAGCAGCTTCTTGTCCTTCAGACTTTCCGGCACATCGCCCTCGACGATGCGCAGGGCCAGGCCCTCGACGATGGCGGTCTTGCCGACGCCGGGCTCGCCGATGAGCACGGGATTGTTCTTGGTGCGCCGCGACAGCACCTGGATGGTGCGGCGGATCTCCTCGTCGCGGCCGATGACCGGGTCGAGCTTCTGGTCGCGGGCGGCCTGGGTCAGGTCGCGGGCGTAGCGTTTGAGGGCGTCATAGCCTTCTTCGGCGCTGGCGCTGTCGGCAGTGCGGCCCTTGCGCATGGCCTCGGCGGCGGTGGTCAGGGATTTCTCGTCGACTCCGGCGCCCTTCAGGGCCTTGGCCGCCTCGCCGCCTTCTTTTGCCAGCGCGATCAGCAGCCGTTCGGTGGTGACGAAGGCGTCGCCGACGGTCTTGGCGCCCTCCTCGGCGGCGGCGAAGACCCGGGCGGTCTCGGGCTTGAGATAGAGCTGGCCGGAGCCGCCTTCGACCTTGGGCATCTTGCCCAGCAGGGCCTCGACGGCGCTCTCGACGGCGTCGGGCCGGCCGCCGGCGCTCTGGATCAGGGCGGCGGAGAGGCCGTCCTTTTCCTCGAGCAGGACTTTTAGCAGATGTTCGGGCGCCAGCTGCTGATGGCGGCGGGCCAGGGCCAGGGATTGAGCCGATTGCACGGCCTGTTTGGCGCGGTCGGAGTAGAGGTCAATGTTCACGCGAGGTCCCCTCGATAAGGCGGATGGAGCCAGCCGCCTCTCCTGAGCGCAACCGGCTGAGGAGGATGTAGGTGTGGCGGAAGGGTCACACAAGGAGATGGATCAAAAAGCGCGAAACTCCTCGCCGTCATCCCCCACCCGTCATCCCGGGCCTTGTGCCTGGGACCCATTTCCCGGCCCCACGAACGGTTTGCGAAAGCCGCGCCGAAAAACCCGCCGCACAGCTGAAGCGGACCGATGGGTCCTGGGCACAAGGCCCAGGATGACGGCAGGGGGAGAGGCAATTCCTCCCCCGACCGACGGGCGGGGGAGGGGGACCGCGGCCGCAGGCCGGGGTGGAGGGGGCTACGCTGGCGGTGGGGGTTGTCCGGAAGGCAGGCTGTGGCGGTGGCGCCAGACCGTGGGCTTGTCTGAAGGGCCGGCGCCGCCCCCTCCACCACGCGGGGTATTCCCCGCGCGGTCCCCCTCCCCCAGGCGTCGCCTGGGGGAGGAATGGGGAGGGTTATTTCTGGTTGGCGTAGATCTTGACGACCTCGTAGAGGAACCGGCGGCCGTCGTAGAGGCTCTTGACCCGCAGGCGCTCGTTGAGGCCGTGGGTGCCGTTGCCGTCCGGGTCGCCGAAGATGCCTGACAGGCCGTCGGTCGGAATGCCGGCGGCGGTGGTGTAGCGGCCGTCGGTGGCGCCGGTGGTCATGGTCGGGATGACCGGCACGCCGGGCCAGATCTCGCCGGCCACCTTGAGCGCCGGCTGCAGCACCTGGGGCGTCAGCGGCGGGGTGACCGCCACGGCGCTGGGTTCGGCGGCCAGGGTGATCTTGATGCCCGGATCGGCGGCGATGCGCTCAAGATCCTTCAGCACCTGGCGCGGATCATTGCCGGGCAGGATGCGGCAGTTGACGTTGGCGGTGGCGCGCTGCGGCAGGGCGTTGGGGGCGTGGCCGGCGGTGACCATGGTCGGCACGCAGGTGGTCCGCATCATGCTGTTGCGGCCGCGGTCCTTGGTGACGATGGCCTCGGCGGCGGCGTCGCCCGGATCGGCCAGGATGGCGGTCAGGGCGGCGGCGACCTCGGGCGACTCCAGCTTGGCGACGCCTTCGAAATTGGCCCGCACCGACGGGTTGATGGCGATCGGGAAGTCATAGCCGCCGATGTTGGTCAGGGCCTTCGACAGCCGGACGATGGCGTTGTCCTTGTAGGGCCGGCTGGAGTGGCCGCCGGGGTTGGTGATCTCCAGGGTGTAGTCCTGATAGATCTTCTCGCCGGCCTGGATGCCGAGAAACTGCGGCTTGCCAGTCTCGTCGAGCCGGCCGCCGGCGCCCTCGTTCAGGGCCATGCCCGCCGCCAGGGCCTCGGGATGGGTCTTCAGCAGGAAGTCGACGCCGTTGAAGGTGTCGGCCGTTTCCTCGCCGCAGGTCAGGGCCAGCTTGATGTCGCGGCGCGGCTTGAAGCCCTCCTCGCGGTAGCGAACCATGCTGTCGGTGAAGATGGCGGCCATGGCTTTGTCGTCGCTGGCGCCGCGGGCGTAGAAGTAGTCGCCCTCCTCGATCAGGGTGAAGGGATCCCGCTCCCAGTCCTCGCGCTTGGCCTCGACCACGTCGATGTGGGCCAGCAGCAGGAGGGGCTTGGCCTTGGGGTCCTTGCCGTGCAGCACCGCGATCAGGTTTCCGTCCTTCGGGCGGTCCTTGGGGGCGATGATCTGGATGTCGCTGTCGGGATAGCCCGCCGCCTTGAGCCGCGCCGCCATCCGCTCGGCGGCCAGGGTGCAGCTGCCGGAGGACAGGGTGGTGTTGGTCTCCACCAGCTCCTTGTAGAGGCCCTTGAAGCGGACGAGGTCGGGCGACAGGGCGTCCTGGGCGGGGGCGGCGGAAGCCGCTCCCAGCGCCAGCAGGGCGGTTGCGGCGGTCAGGCGAAGGACGGACATGGAAGCTCCCCGGATGCGATGGGCGGGAGCCTATGGGGTGGAAGCGCGGGCGGCAACCGCCCGCGTCGCTGCTACTTCGCCAGCTCCATCACATCCAGCTTCGACTCCTGTTTCGGCCAGGGCAGGACCAGGCGCCAGCGGGTCTGGCCGATGCGTTCGAAGGCGCCGATCTGGTCGCGCTCGGGCATCTGGCTGTAGACGGGAAAGCCCTTCTCGCCGTCGCCCCAGGCCTGGGCGCCGATGTAGATCAGCCGCCGGTCGTTGTCGGGGTCGGGGTAGAGCAGGCCGCGGGTGCGCTGGCTGCCGGTAGTCTTGGTCAGCGCCAGGTCGCCGCCGGGGGACAGCTCGATCGTGCATTTGAACCAGGGATAGGCGACGTAGGACAGGCCGTCCCCGCTCATCGACCCGACCTTCACCGTGCGGCAGCGATAGTCGCCGGGCGGCGGCTGCAGGCGGCCGGACAGGGCCGCGTCCGGCACCAGCAACAGGCCGAGGGCGTCGATCTCGGCGCCGTGGTCATGGTTGGCCTCGCGCAGGGCCTGGCGCCAGGCGCGGTTCAGCCGGGACAGGCGATCCTCGTCGGCGGGGCTGGCCACCAGACGCCACTGATCTACCCCGCCCTGCTCGCCCGGCGGCGGCGGCAGGGGCTGCGGCGGCGGTTCGGCGGGGGATTGCGACTCGACCGGTGACTCGACCGATGACTGGGAGACGGGCCCCTTGGCCGCGTCGGCAGCCGCGGCGGCGGACGGCAGGGCGGCCCCGGTCCCGGCGGGCCTGGCTTCCGGCGGCTCGGACCGCGCCGGCTCTCCCGACCGGGAGCAGGCGGCCGTCGCCAGGACGGCCAGCAGGGCGACGGAGGACAGAAGTGGGGTGCGCATCATCCCTTAACGGTGACGCGCCCCAAGGGTTCAGTAAAGGCCGTCAGACCCGGTCGCGGAACGGATCGGCCGGGAAGACGCCGAGGATCTCGATGCGGTCGGTAAAATAGGACAGCTCTTCCAGCGCCAGGGCCAGGCCCCGGTCTTCCGGCCGGCCGTCGACCTCGGCGTAGAAGAAGGTGGCGGTGAAGGCGCCGCCCTCCATGTAGCTTTCCAGCTTGGTCATGTTGACGCCGTTGGTCGCGAAGCCGCCCATGGCCTTGTAGAGGGCGGCCGGGATGTTCTTCACCCGGAAGCAAAAGCTGGTGATGCAGCGCTGGGTGAAGGGGGGCGACGGCGGGGCCTTGTCGGCGGTCATCACCAGGAAGCGGGTGGTGTTGTGGCGCTCGTCCTCGATGTCCTTGGCGAGGATATCCAGCCCGTAGATCTCCGCGGCCAGGGCCGGGGCGATGGCGGCGCGGGTCGGGTCCGGGCTCTGGGCCAGGGCGCGGGCGGCGCCGGCGGTGTCGCCGACGGCCTCGGTCTCGACGCCCAGCTTCTTCAGGGACTTGCGGCACTGGTGCAGGGCGATGGCCATGCTGGAGACGGTCTTCACCTGATCCAGTTTCACGCCCCGGTTGGCCATCAGCTGGAAGCGGATCGGCTTGAACCGCTCGCCAATGATCTTCAGGCCGCTGGAGGGCAGCAGGTGGTGCACATCGGCGACGCGGCCGGCGATGGAGTTCTCGACCGGGATCATCCCCAGTTCGCAGACGCCGCTGGAGACCGCCACGAAGGCTTCCTCGAAGGTGGCGTAGGGGGCGGCTTCATAGCCGGGGAAATAGTCGCGGCAGGCCTCGTGGCTGTTGGCGCCGGGGGCGCCCTGGAAGGCGATCTTCTTGAGCATCGTGTTCAGACAGTCTTTGCGTAGGCCCGGGCGGCCTCGAGGTCGGCCGGGTTGTCGACGGAGATGGGCGCGGCCTCTGCCACGGACGCCCAGTAGCTCAGCCCCATTTCGAGGCCGCGCAGTTGTTCAAGCTTCTCGCGCCGCTCCAGGGCCGAAGGCGGCGCGCTGTTAAATCGCTCCAGCGCGGCGCGGCGGTAGCCGTAGATGCCGATGTGGCGCCAGACCGGGCCGTCGCCATAGAGGGTGGAGCGGGTGAAGTAGAGGGCGCGGCCGGAGCGGCCGTCGGGCTGCATCGCCAGGACGGCCTTGACCACGTCGGGGTTGGCGCGGTCCTCGACCGAAGCTTCGGCGGCGACGACGGTGGCGACGTCGCAACCGGCCTGATCGACCAGGAGTCCGGCGCAGGCGCTGATCACCGACGGCGGCACGAAGGGCATGTCGCCCTGCAGATTGATCACCGCGTCGTGGCGACCGTCCGGATCCAGCTCGGCAAGGGCGGCCTGGATGCGGTCCGAGCCTGACGGCAGGGCCGGATCCGTCAACACCGCCCGGCCTCCGGCGGCGCGCACAGCGTCGACGATCTCGGCGTCGCCGGCCGCCACGGCCACCGGTCCGATGTCGGCCGCCTCGGCCTGGCGCAGCACGCGGACGATCATCGCAACCCCGCCGATGTCGGCCAGGGGTTTGTCCGGCAAACGGGTGGCGGCCATGCGGGCGGGGATCAGGACAATGGGTTTCATGGGCTCGAAACTGGGGCTTTTGTCTGTGCCTGCGGCGGTCCGCGCGCTTGCGAAGGCGGCGGTAGCGTGTAAGAGACGCGGGCGCAACAAGGGGCGGGATTCTCTAGGCTTCCCGTTCATGACCGAAACACTCGATTTCATGAGCGAACATGAGCGACCTGACGTTCAATAAAATTGCCGGCGGCGTGCTGGTGGTCGGCCTCACCATCTTTGGCCTTCGCGAACTGAGCGGGATGGTCTTCGAAAGCCATGAACTCGAGAAGCCCGGCTACGCCGTGGCGGTTCAGGAAACCCCCGAGGGCGGCCCGGCCGCCGAGGTCGCGCCCGACTGGGGCACGGTCATTCCGGCCACCGACCCGGCTCTGGGCCAGGCCGTCTCTGCCAAGTGCGCCAGCTGCCACACCTTCACGCCCGGCGGCCCGAACGGCACCGGCCCCAATCTCTACGGCACCATGGGCAAGCAGCCCGGCACCCATCCCGGCTTCGCCTATTCGGACGGCATGAAGGCCTTCGGCCAGGGCAAGGTCTGGACCTTTGACGAGCTGGACCAGTTCCTCAAGGCGCCGCAGAAGCACGTCCAGGGCACCAAGATGACCTTCGTCGGCCTGAAGAAGCAGGAAGACCGCATCGCCATGCTGTCCTACCTGCACAGCCTGGGCTCGACCCTGCCGATCCCGGCGCCCAAGCCGGCCGCCGCGCCCGCCGAAGCTCCGGCCGCCGACGCCGCTCCGGAAGGCGCCCCGCCGCCCAACGGCGTGACGGACGCCAAGCCCGCCACCTGATCGGCGGCTTTTCGGTCTCTATTTCCAGGGCTAGGGTGACGCCATGCGTCGCCTGACCCTGATCGCCGCCCTGCTCTGCCTGGCCCTGCCGGCCGCCGCGCAGCAGGTTCCCGACCCCGATGTCGATCTGACCGTCGCCCGGCCGGCCTTCACAGCCGGCGCCGGGCCGCGCCTGATGATCGACGGCGGCCATCACAACTTCCATACCCTCGACGGCCGCTTCGCGCCGTTCGCGGCCGTGGTCGGCAATGACGGCTTTGCCGTGGAGGCGGGAACCGGTCCGCTGACGGCCGAGGCCCTGTCCGGCGTCAAGGTGCTGGTGATCTCCAACGCCATCAATCCCGCCAACGAGGCGGAATGGCGGCAGCCGACGCTGTCGGCCTTCAGCCCTGAGGAAATCGCCGTCGTAAAGGCCTGGGTCGAACAGGGCGGGGGCCTGCTGCTGATCGCCGACCACATGCCCTTCGCCGGCGCCGCCCAGGAGCTGGCCGCGGCCTTCGGCTTCAGCTTCTCCAATGGCTTCGCCCAGCGCAGCACGCCCGGCGGGCCGGATATCTTCACCCGCCAGGCCGGCAGCCTGAAGGTCGATGTCGTCACCAACGGTCGCGGCGGCGAGGAGACCATCCACCGGGTGCGCACCTTCACCGGGTCGTCCTTCAAGGCGCCGCCGCGGGCGCGGCCGATCCTGGTCTTCCCCAAGGGCTATCGCTCGCGGGAACCGGATGTGGCCTGGGAATTCAGCGACGACACCCCGGCCCATGACATCGCAGGCGATCTGCAGGGGGCGGTGATGACGGTCGGCCAGGGGCGGGTGGCGGTGTTCGGCGAGGCGGCGATGTTCACCGCCCAGCTGGGCGGCCCCCAGCGCAGACCCATGGGTTTCAACGCCCCCGACGCCGGGCAGAACAAGCAGCTGATGCTCAACATCGTCCACTGGCTGGCCGGGCTGCTGCCGGCGGCATGACCAACGCTGCCGACCGGATCCGCGCGGCCGTCGCCGGCCTGAAACGCCTGTCGACGATCTGGATCGTGATCGGCAACCTGATCCCGCTGATCTGCGTCCTTGCCTTCGGCTGGCCGGCCGGCGTGCTGTTGCTGCTCTACTGGTGCGAGAACGTCATCATCGGCGGGATCAATGTGGCGAAGATGACCGCCAGCAGCCTGGCCCTGGGAGCGGGCGGCGTCGTCATCCTGCTGTTCCTGGTTCCCTTCTTCACCTTCCACTACGGCATGTTCTGCATGGTCCACGGCGTGTTCGTGGTGGTGATCGGCTCTGTCGGCGGCGGCGGCCTCGGCGTTCACGGCGGTGTGGACCCCTCCCCCTTCTCGCTGGGGCGGATCGTCATGGAGCAGATCCGTCACGAACCCGGCTTCGGCTGGAGCCTGGCCACGATCGCCGGCATGCAGCTGTTCAGTCTGGTGTTCGACTGGCTGGCGCGGCGGCGCTATCGCGAGGTCACGCCAATGGAGCAGATGGCAGCGCCCTACGGCCGGATCATCGTGCTGCACATCGCCCTGCTCGGCGGCGGCTTCCTGATCGCCATGCTGGGCAGCCCGGTCGCGGCCCTGACGATCCTGGTGATCATGAAGACCCTGTTCGATCTGGGTTATGTCGCCGTGGATGACCGCAAGCCGGGGGACAGCGGCGGGGCGAAGCTGGCCGGCAACCGCGAGAAGATCGCCGCCGCCATCCGGCAGATGGGTCAGAAGAAGGCCTAGAGGCCGCTCAGCCCGTCAGGCCGGGTCGGCGGAAAGCGGACGGCGGTCCGGAGCCGGCGGCCTCGATCCGGGCGATGGCCCCGTCCAGCGGCTCGATGGCGACGGCCATATGGTGGGCGTTGGCGTGAACCATCCGCGCCGCGTCGAGCATGATGGCGACATGCCCCTTCCAGAAGACCAGGTCGCCACGCCGCAGGTCGTCACGGGCGACCGACGCGCCGATCCTGGCCTGCATGTCGGTGTCGCGCGGGCAGGCCATGCCGCAGGCCGTCAGGGCGATCTGCACCAGCCCGGAGCAGTCCAGGCCGAGGCTCTCGCGGCCGCCCCAGAGATAGGGGGCGCCGAGGAAGCGTTCCGCCACGCCCGCCCAGTCGCTCTCGTAACCCAGGCCGACCGGCGCCAGATGATCGGTGATGAACCAGCCGCCCCGCGCCGACCGGGAAAACCGGCCCTCGACCGCCTCGACGCTGATCAGGGCCCCGAGCGAAAACAGCCCGACGGGCCGCGTCTTGATGTCCGGTCGGCTGAACCCCCAGGTGCGCAGGACCCGAACCCAGTGGGTCGGCTGCAGGATCGGCGCCGACAGGGCCTCGACGGGAACCCAGCCGACATAGCCGTCGCGGCGGGCCTGGCCGAAGGCGTGGTCGTCCTTTTCCAGCAGAACGTCGAACCGCTCGCCGAACAGCAGGCGGCTTTCCTGTTCGGCGTCCCCGGCGGGATGACGGCGCAGGGGCGCGGCCGCGGCGGAGACCTGCCTCGGCGTCGGGGCCAGATAGCGATCGGCAGCGACCAGGCCCTGCAGATCAAGGGCGGCCAGGCCCTCATGGACCAGGGTGGTGCGACGATCGAAGGTCATCCAAATCGGGCTTTCAGCATGCGAAACAGGGCGCGGATGGCCTGGGCCTCGGCCCCGACCGGCCAGCCCGGCCGCCCCTTGGGATTCCAGGCGAAGATGTCGAGATGGACCCAGGCGCCGCTGGTCGGGGCGAAGCGCTTGAGAAACAGCGCGGCGGTGACCGACCCGGCCTGGGCCCAACCCTCGGGGTCGTTCCTCAGGTCCGCGATCTCTCCGGTCAGGGCGTCTTCATAGCCGGGCCAGAGCGGCATCCGCCACAGGGGATCGCGGGCCTCCAGGGCGGCGGCGGCGATGTCGGCGGCCAGCGCCTCGTCGTCGGTGTAGAAGGGGATGACCTGCGGGCCGAGGGCGATGCGGGCGGCGCCGGTCAGGGTGGCCATGTCGATGGTCAGATCCGGCGACAGCTCCCCTGCCCTGGCCAGGGCGTCGGCGAGGATCAGACGGCCCTCGGCGTCGGTGTTGCCGACCTCCACGGTCAGGCCCTTGCGGGTGGCGAGCACGTCGCCCGGGCGCATGGCGTCGCCGGAGATGGCGTTCTCGACCGCCGGAACCAGCACGACCAGCCGCACCGGCAGACCGGCGTCCATCACCATCCGGCCCAGAGCCAGGGCGTGGGCGGCGCCGCCCATGTCCTTTTTCATCAAGCGCATGCCGGCCGAGGGCTTGATGTCGAGGCCGCCGGTGTCGAAAGTCACGCCCTTGCCGACGATGGCGACCAGAGGGGCGTCGGCGGGGGCGCCCGGCGCGGTCCAGCTGATCTCGATGATGCGCGGGTCGCGCCCGGGTCCGGCGGCCCGGCCCACGGCGTGGACGGCCGGATAGCCATCGGCCAGCAGTTCATCGCCGGTGGAGACGGACAGGCTGGCTCCGTGCTGTTCGGCAATCTCCCGGGCGATGGTCTCGATCTGCAGCGGCCCCATGTCCCCCGCCGGGGTGTTGACCATGTCCCGGGCCAGGGCGCAGGCGTGGGCCAGGCTTTTCACCGCCGCCAGGTCGACGCTGTCGCCGACCACCAGCCGGGGTCCGGCCTCGCGGGCGGCGCGGTAACGGTCGAAGCGGTAGCCGCCCAGCCAGAAGGCCAGGGCGATATCCTCGGCCGTCAGACCTTCGGGGGTCTCCGCCAGGGCGTAGTCGCCGGCCGGCAGTCGGGCGGCGAGGCCGCGAAAGGCGAAGGCGTCGTCGCCGGCGCCCAGCCCGAACAGGACCTCGGCGACCTCGCCGTCCTCGCCATGGACCAGCAACAGCTGACCGGCCCCGGCCTTGAAGCCGCCGATCTCGGCCAGCCGGCCCAGACTGACGGGACGGGACGCCAGCAGGTCGGGCCAGGCCTGGGTCGTGACCGCCAGCAGGGGAATGACGCGCTCTTCGGATGCGGCGATGACGGGATCGGTCATGGGCGGGGCCCTCTCGAAAACATGCTTAACGATTCCTTGATCCGCTCCGGCGATGCTGTCGCCATGTCCGACAAGACCAAGGGTCTCCCCATGTGTCGCAACCGCGCCCTCGCCGCAACCGTTCTCGCCCCGACCCTGTTCCTGCTGACCCTGCCCGGCGCGGCCCAGGCCGCCGGCTGGCCCTTCGGCGGCAAGACCAAGGCCCCGGCGTCGGCCGCCGCCCAGACCGCCACCGCGAACACCGGCGCGACCCCGTCCGTCACCCCCCTGGCCCAGGCCCAACCGGCCGCGCCGCAAAAGGCCACCGCCGCGCAACGCGCCGAGGCCCGCCGCTTCGAGCCGCTGGCTGCCGCCGCTTTCTGGGGTCGCGAATTCGAGGTGGATCCGCGCGACGCCGAGGCCGGCATCGCCCTGTCCCAGGCGCTGCGGGCGCTGGGCCGGTCCCGCGACGCGGTGGCGACCGCCGAGGCGGTGCTGGTCATCGATCCGCAGAACCTCAACGCCATGCTGGAGACCGCCCGGTCCTACATCGCCATGGGCCAGGGCTTCTACGCCATAGAGCCGGCCCGTCAGGCCGCGAAGCTGTCGCCGCGCGACTGGCGGCCGGTCGCCCTGCTGGCGGTCGCCTATGAACAGGCCCAGCGCGACGAGGAGGCGCTGGCCGCCCATCGCCAGGCGCTCGGCATGGCCCCCGACGAGCCGGCGGTGTTGAGCAACTACGCCATGTTCCAGGCCGGCCGCGGCGACCTGCCCGGCGCCGAACAGATGCTGCGCCGCGCGGTCGCGAGCCCGCGCGTCACCGCCCAGATCCGCCAGAATCTGGCCCTGGTCGTCGGACTGCAGGGCCGTCTGGGCGAGGCCGAGCAGCTGGCCCGCCAGGACCTGCCGCCGGAAATGGTCAACAGCAACATGGCCTGGCTGAAAGCGGCCCTGGCCAAGGGTCCCGCCGGCGCCCCGACCGGGGTCGGCGGCGAGCGCAGCTGGCAATCGGTGACCCAGGGCGGCGGCGGGCGCTAGAGCAGGGTGCGATTTGATGGAATCAAACCGCGCTGCTCTAGAGCCCGTTCCCTTTTGGCGGAATCGCCAAAAGGGCAAAACAGGCTCTAAACGAAACATGTAGAGCACGATTCAACGATTAGACGGTTCCGTCTAATCGCATCGTGCTCTAGCGTCTTTGTTGTCGCGTGTTTGGTCCGATTACCGGTTCCCACTAATCGGAACACGCTCTAGCGCCTGACCGTCGTCACTCGCCAAGCTCCAGAACCACCCTCAGACCCGGCGCGGCGTCTTCCAGCCGCACCGTTCCGCCGTGCAGCTTGGCGCAGGCGGCGACGATGGCCAGGCCAAGACCGGAGCCCTGCAGCGTCCGGCTCTCGTCGAGGCGGACAAAGCGATGCAGCACCCGCTCGCGATCCCCCGCCGCCACCCCCGGCCCGTCGTCGGCCACGGTGATCGCGGCGCCGGTCGGGGTCGCGCCGAGTCCGACCGTGATCGCCGCGCCCTGCCCGCCATAGCGGGAGGCGTTGTGCAGCAGATTGCCCAGGGCCTGACGCAGCAGCAGGGCGTGAACGGGGATCACCGTCGGACCGTCCGGCAGCGTCAGGGTCAGGGTCTGGCCGGCGTCCTCGATCATCGGCGTGAACAGCTCGACGATTTCCTCGACCAGGGGACGCAGATCGAGGGGCGCGATGCTCTCTCGCGACAGGCCGGATTCGGCCCGGGCGATGTCCAGCAGGCTGGAGAGGGTGGCCAGAATCTGGTCGGCGCCCAGATCGGCCCGCTCGATCTGGGCCAGGCGCTCTGACTCGGGGAGAGCCGGGTCGGCCGCCTGGGCCAGGGCGGCGCGCAGCCGCGCCAGGGGCAGGCGCAGGTCATGGGCCAGACTGTCGGTGACCAGCCTGAGGTCTCCCAGCAATTCCTCGATACGGGCCAGCATGGCGTTCACCGACCGGCCAAGATCGTCAAAGACATCGCCGCCCGGCACGGCCGGCGCCCGGGCGGAGAGATCGCCCCCGGCGATGCGCTCGGCGGCGACGGCGATCCCGCGGGCGCGGCGGACCAGGAGCCGCTGCAACCAGATGCTGGCGGCCCCCACCGCCAGCAGACTGACCAGAAGGGCGGCGAACACTGCCCCCAGCACGGCGTTGCGGAAGCTCTGCCGGTCGGCCAGGTCTTCGAAGATGGCCAGTGTGCCGCTGGTCGCCATCGGCTGGACCAGCACCTCGTAGCTGCGGCCTGCCGCCGCCAGGGTGCTGAAGCCGGGTCCCGGAAGCTGTCTGAACGGCATGATGGTGTCGCCGCCGATCAGACGTCCGGCGTCATCGAAGACGGCGAAGGTGAAGGCGCCGGCCTCGAGACGGTCGCGGCGATCCAGCGCCCTGGCCATCGCCGCCAGCCCCTCCTCATGGGCGAAGGCGACGAAGTAGTCGCGGGCGGTGCCGGCGACCAGCCGTTGGCGCCGCACGATCTGCGCCTCTCCGGCGAGGTCGACGATGGTCATGCTGACGGTCAGCAGGACGGCGATACAGACCCCGAGCACGGCGGCCAGCAGGCCGGGCCGGGCGCTGATGCGGAAACGGTCGGTCACGGGGTCGGCGACAGCCGGTAGCCGGACCCCCGCACGGTGTGCAGCAGCGGGCTGGCGAAACCGTCGTCGATCTTCTTGCGCAGGCGGCTGATGTGGGTGTCGATCAGGCTGGTGTGGGGGTCGAAACGATAGTCCCAGACCTCCTCCAGCAGCATGGTGCGGGTGACCACCCGGTCATGGTGGCGCAGCAGATATTCCAGCAGCTTCAACTCCCGAGGCAGCAGGTCGATGGTCCGGCCGGCCCGGGTCACGCGGCGGGTCAGCAGATCGAGGGTCAGGTCGCCGCAGGCCAGCGCCGTGGTCTTTGGCGCGGCGCCGCCGCGTCGCATCAGGTTCTCCAGCCGGGCCGAAAGTTCGGAAAAGCCGAAGGGCTTGGTCAGGTAGTCGTCGCCGCCGGCCCGCAGGCCTTTCACCCGCTCGTCCAGATGGGCGAGAGCGCTGAGGAACAGGATCGGGGTGCTCACCTCGGCCGCGCGCAGGGCCTTGACCACGGTCAGGCCGTCCATGCCGGGCACCATGCGGTCCATGACGATGGCGTCGAAGGCGGAGGCTGTGGCGAGATAGAGTCCGTCGCGGCCGTCAGCCGCGTGCTCGACGGTAAAGCCCTGTTCACGCAGGCCCTTGAGCACATAGTCGGCGGTGTCGGCGTCGTCTTCGACCAGCAGGACGCGGCGGCTCATGGGGCGCTCCGGAAGCGCTGGAAGCTGAAGCTTGCAGGATGTCAAAATTGGGACGGGCGGCCGTCCGGGGAGACGACCGCCCGCAGGGGGACAGCACAGGGGAAGCCGGTCAGCGACGCGCCGGACAGGGGGGACGCGGGTGAGAGAGTCTGTCCGGCGCGGAGGCCGCCAGCCCGGGCGATCAGCCCTTGGCGACGCAGGCCTTGATGAAGGCCTTGTGGCTGCCCTTGTGGGTGGTCTGGGCCTTCCACTCCGCTTCGCAGCTCGCGCGCTTGGCGGAGACCGCGGCGGGCTTGGGCTTGGCCGGAGCGGCGGTGGTGGCGGCGCCGGCGGACCCGGCGATGGCGATGCCGGCGATGGCCAGCAGGGCGGGGGCGAACTTGGTCATGGTGTGGCGTGGTCCTCTTCAGGGGTGGGCGGCTTCGTGTCCGCCATGACCACACCCTGAAGAGCCGCCCTTACAGCCGCCCCCGGCGCAACCTCGCAAATCTGTAAGGTCGGCCTATTGCTTGGCCATGATGTCCTGCACCTTGATGATGGCCGGGCCGAGGATGACCACGAACAGCACGGGCAGGAAGAACAGGATCATCGGCACGGTCAGCTTGGCCGGCAGGGCGGCGGCCTTCTTCTCGGCGGCCGAGAGGCGCAGTTCGCGATTTTCCTTGGCCATCACCCGCAGGGCGGCGCCCAGCGGGGTGCCGTAGCGCTCGGCCTGGATCATGGCGGTGACCACCGACTTGACGCCCGGATGATTGGTGCGCCGCGCCAGGCCCTCATAGGCCATGCGGCGCTCCGGCAGGTAGGACAGCTCGGCGGTCAGCAGGCTGAGCTCCTCGGCCAGTTCGATGGAGCTGGAGCCGACCTCCTGGCTGACCTTCATGATCGCCGCCTCGATCGACATGCCGCTTTCCACGCAGATCAGCAGCAGGTCGAGGCTGTCGGGAAAGGCCGCGACGATGCTCTCGCGCCGCTTGGTGGCGATGTTGGAGATGTAGAGGTTGGGCGCGTAGTAGCCGATCAGCAGCGCCGCGACGCAGGCGGTGAACTTCTGCATGGTCAACAGGCCGAAGTCGTTGATCAGGAACAGATAAAAGGCCACCGCCAGGGCAAAGGCGAAGGGCATGACGAAGCGGAAGAAATAGAAGGTCGAGACCGGTCGGGGGCCGCGGAAGCCGGCCTGGGCCAGCTTGTCGACGACCTTGGGGTCCTCCAGCAGCCGCGACAGCTGCAGGCGGTCGACCACCTTCTTGTAGAGCCCCTCGTCGGTGTGGCGCAGGCTGGTGGTGGTGGCCGCGCCCTTCTTGGCCAGGGCCTCGCGGTTCCGCTTGCGCAGCTCCTCCCGGCGGTTGGCCACCGACTTGAGCCGGCCTTCCAGACTGCTGCCCTTGAGCATCGGGCTGACCAGGGTGACGATGGTGGCGAAGACCACCGTGGCGACGAAGGCGGTGAGGACGTTGTCCGGATCGGTCAGGGTGTTGGCGAGGCTCATCGAAGGGTCCCCGTCAGAACTTGAAGTTGATCATCTTGCGCATCACGAAGATGCCGCAGCTCATCCAGAAGGCCGCCCCCATCAGCATCAGATGGCCGCGGCTCTCGCTGAACATCGGCGCCATATAGGCCGGGGTGGTCACCGTGATCAGCACCACAACGCCCGGCGGCAGGCTGCCGATGATGAAGCTGGAAGCGATGGCTTCCGACGACAGGGCCTTGATCTTCTCACGCATCAGCTTGCGGGCGCGCAGCACCGCCGACAGGTTGCCCAGCGCCTCGGCCAGGTTGCCGCCGGTCTTCTGCTGGATGGCCAGGACGATGGCGAAGAAGCGAAGCTCGCTGGTCGGCATGCGCTGATACATCTTCTCCAGCGCATCGGAGATGGAGACGCCGACGCCGACATTGTCGACCAGGGTGCGGAACTCGCCGGCCAGGGGCTCGGGGCTCTCGCGGCCGATGATCTTCAGACAGTCATGGACCGGCAGGCCCGACTTGATGCCGCGCACGATGATGTCGATGGCGTCGGAGAAATGGCTGGTGAACTTCTTGATCCGGCGCGCGGCCAGGAAGCCGACGACCCAGCGCGGCAGGCCAAAGCCGGCGGCGAAACCGGCGCCCAGGGCGATCAGCGGATTTTGCCGCAGCAGGATCAGCAACAGGAAGACGGTCAGGCCGATGGCCCCGCTGATGATCCAGAAATTGCGGACATTGCCCTTGAGCCCCGCCTGCAGAAGCTTGGCCTTGAGGTTGAGGGTGGCCCTTTTCTGCTCCTTCTCCTGATCCTTGAGGGTCTTGAGAATCTGCTTGCGGCGGGCCTCGGGGCTGTTGGCGGCGGCGCGGGCGGAGGACTTGCGGGTCTCGCGCGGACCAGCGGAGACGATGGCCTGGGCGCGCTTGGCCGCCTTTGACGAGCCGCCGCCGCCGGCGAAGACAAAGCCCAGCCCGGCGATGGTGATGAAGGCGAGGATGGCGACGATGATGGTCGTCATGACCTACTCCGCCGCGTCGAGGGCTTCGGCCAACTCGCGCTCCAGCCCGTAGTAGCGGGCGCGGTCCCAGAAGCGGGGACGGGCGATGCCGGTCGAGCGGTGCTTGCCGACGATCTTGCCGCCCTCGTCCTCGCCGGTCATCTCGTAGACGAACAGGTCCTGGGTGACGATGACATCGCCTTCCAGCCCGACCACCTCGGTGATGTGGGTGATGCGGCGGCTGCCGTCGCGCAGACGGGCGGCCTGGATGATGACGTCGACGGAGCCGACGATCATTTCGCGGATGGTCCGCGAGGGCAGGCCGTAGCCGCCCATGGTGATCATCGATTCCACCCGGCTGATGGCTTCACGGGGGCTGTTGCTGTGCAGGGTGCCCATCGAGCCGTCGTGGCCGGTGTTCATGGCCTGCAGAAGGTCGAAGGCCTCCGGACCGCGGACCTCGCCGACGATGATCCGCTCGGGACGCATCCGCAGACAGTTCTTGACCAGATCCCGCATGCTGATCGCCCCCTGCCCTTCCAGGTTCGGGGGACGGGTTTCCAGACGCACCACATGCGGCTGCTGAAGCTGCAGTTCGGCGGCGTCTTCGCAGGTGATGACCCGCTCGGTCGGGTCGATGAAGGCGGTCATGGTGTTGAGCAGGGTGGTCTTGCCCGAGCCCGTGCCGCCGGAAATGATCACGTTGCAGCGACAGGCGCCGATGACGCCCAGAACCCGCGCGCCCTCGGGACTGATGGACTTGAAGTCCACCAGGTCCTTCATCGTCAGCTTGTCCTTCTTGAACTTCCGGATGGTCAGGGTCGGGCCGTCCAGCGCCAGCGGCGGCGCGATGACGTTGACCCGGCTGCCGTCGGGCAGACGGGCGTCACAGATGGGGCTGCTTTCATCGACCCGGCGGCCGACCTGGCTGACGATGCGCTGACAGATGTTCATCAGCTGGGCGTTGTCGCGGAAACGGACGTTGGTCAGCTGGGTCTTGCCGCCGACTTCGATGAACACCCGGGCCGCGCCATTGACCATCACGTCGCTGATGTCGTCGCGGGCCAGCAGGGGCTCCAGCGGGCCATAGCCGAGGACATCGTTGATGATGTCCTGGACCAGCATGTCGGTCTCGGCGATCGACATGGAGACGTTCTTGATCGCCACCAGTTCGGCGACGATGTCCTTGATCTCCGCCGCCGCCGCGCTGGTGTCGAGCTGGGCCAGCTGGCTCAGGTCGATGGTGTTCAGCAGGGCGTTGAAGATGGTGGTCTTGGTGGCGTGATAGTAGTCGCTTTGCTCGCGCACCACCTCTGTCGCCGGCGCCTGGGCCGCCGCCAGCTTGTCCATCACCTGATTGCTGCGCAGCGCCGCGTCCGACTGCGGCTTAACCTTGGGCGGGCCGCCGAGGGGCGGGCCGCCCGGACGGGTGGTCGGCGCGCCGCCCAGGGGCCCGGCGGCCGGCGCGGCGGCGTGCGGCGGCGGGGGCGCTGGTCTGGCCGGGGCGGGAGCCCCGTCGGTTGCACGCTTGCCGAACACCTATTTCTTCCTGAACAGGCTGGAGAGCACCGAGGACTTCTGCACCGCCGCGGGCTCGCGGCGGCTGATCAGCTGCGCCAGTTGCTCGATGCCCTCGGCCGCTTTCGACTTGGGAGCGGTCTCGGGGATCATCTGGCCGTTGTTGGCGGCCAGACCGAAGGTCTTGGCGTCGAACGGGATGATCATCGAGGGCTGGATGCCCAGGGCGTCGCCAAAGTCCTTGGTGGGGATTTCCGGGCGGCCGGGCAGGCCGACCTGATTGAGCACCAGCCTTGGCGGGCTGTCGTTGGGCCGGGCCTGGCGCACCAGATCGACCATGTTCTTGGCGTTGCGCAGCGAGGCCAGATCGGGCGTGGCGACGATCACCAGGTCGTCCGAGGCGATCAGCATCTTGCGCGTCCAGCTGTTCCAGCCGTGCGGCAGGTCGAGGACGACGAAGGGCGCGGCGGCGCGGATCTTCTGGGTCACCTCGTCGTAGGCTTCGGCCGAAATGTCATAGTCGCTGTCGAGGGTGGCCGGCGCGGCGAACAGGCTGAGCCGGTCGGTGCAGCGGGCCATCATCCGGTCCATCAGCACCGGGTCGAGGCGGTCGGGCTGACCCAGGGCGTCGACCACGCCCTGCAGGGGATCGTGGTTGAAGTTGAGCCCGGCGGTGCCGAAGGCGAGATCGTAGTCGACGATGATGGCGCCGGCCTGGATGCGCTCGGAAATGGTCCAGGCGATGTTGTGGGCCAGGGTCGAGGAGCCCGAGCCGCCGCGCGCGCCGACAAAGGCGATCTGGCGGCCGAGGAAGGGGGCGGACGGGTCGGCGTAGAGGCCGCCGATGGCGCGGATCACCTGCAACGGCTGCAGCGGCGGCACCAGATACTCGCTGACCCCGCGGCGCATCAGTTCGCGATAGAGGGCGATGTCGTTGGCGCTGCCGATCACCATCACCTTGGTGCCGGGATCGCAGACCTCGGCCAGGCGATCGAGCTGGGCGATCATCTCCGGCGCCGGGTCCAGGCTCTCGACGATGACCAGGCTGGGCGTCGGCTGGTTCTGATAGTGCTCGACGGCGGCGGCGAGGCCCCCGGCCTTGACCACGGTCGAGGCCCGCGACAGGCGGCGGTCGGCGGCGGCGCGTTCGATCAGGGTTGCGGTTTCGGTCCGGGCGCAGAAGACGTGAATGGTGATCCGGGGAACCGGCGCCTCTCCGAAGGTGGCCTCGGCGCCGGCGATCATCTCATGGATCGGATGGGGAGCAGGGGCTGGAGCCATACGCTGATACTCGGGCTCGTCATTGGGACGGGCGGGGGGGAAATCGGCAAAGGAATCGTCGGCGGCGAAGGGATCGGCCGCATAGGGGTCGGGCGCCATCGGCGCGGCGGAGCCGATCGGCGCGCCCAGATCCGCCCAGGGATCGGCAGCCGGCGCCTGGGGCGGGGTGGCGAATTCGTCCTCGGCTTCAAAGCCGAGATCGAAGGCGTCGTCTGAAGGGCGAGGCTGCATCGGCTCTAGTTCACCACCTGCGAGACCGCGCCGCTGGCCTTGGCGTCCCGGGCCGCGCCCGTCGCCTCACCCTTGCGGTACTTGTCGAAGACGGTGGCCCGTTCCTGGGCGTCCGTCGGGGTCATGTCGCGAGGACGAAGCAGGTCCTCTGGATTGGCGACCTGGGCCGCCATATTGGCCGTCACCGCGCATCCGAAATTGTCGTAGACCCGGTTGTCGGCGTTGCTGGAGAGATTGCGCCAGTTGCCGCATTTGGGAACCTCGACGGCATAGCGGTTGAAGCTGATCACCACCGGCGCGGCGTCCTCGCCGCCACTGTCGTAGGCGCTCATGGTGATGCGGTTGGCCGGCACGCCCAGCGACAGCAGCCGGTCGCGGGCGTCCCAGGCCACGCGGTTGGCGCCGCGGGCGTTGGGCCCGCTGTCGGGCGCCCGGACGACGATCTCGCGGGCCTGCGCCATCATCCAGGAGCGGACAAAACCTTCCAGGGCCGTCGCCTGATTGGCCGAAAGCCCGGTCTCATGCGGCGCCAGGCGGATGTCCTCGGGCATGGCCGAGACCTTCACCTCGCGGTCCCAGGCGTCCAGCGGCGTGGCGATGGTGGGATCAGCCTGGGGGCCGCTCGCCGTTGCGCAGCCGGCGAGAAGCGCGGCTGCGGCCAGGGTGGCGAGGAGGGCGGGTCGGAGGCGGGGTGATGCAAAGGTCATGGCGTTACTCGATCACGTAGCCGATGGGGCCCTGGTAGCGACGGCCGGCGTTGGCGTTCGGCGGGGCCTTGACCACCTTGTTCAACCGACCCAGCAGCAGGGTCTCCGGATCGCTGGCGATCTGCAGGCCGTCGGCCGGGGTCTGGAACTGGTTGGGGGCCCGCGGATCGACGATGTAGGGCGTCACCAGAATGACCAGCTCGGTCTGGCCGGAGGTGAAGTCGCGGCTGCGGAACAGGCTGCCGACGATCGGCATGTTCATCAGGCCCGGCAGGGAGTCGAGATTCTGGGCCGACCGCTCCTGCAGCAGGCCGGCGATCATCATGGTGCCGCCCGACGGCATCTCGACGACGTTCTCGGCCCGCCGGACCGACAGGCCGGGAATGGTCAGGGCCGAGGAGGTTCCGGTGCCGATGCTGAAGGCGCCGGCGCTGCTGAGTTCCGAGACCTCGACCGAAATCTTCAGGTTGATGCGGCCACCGGACATCACCACCGGAGTGAAGCCCAGGCCCACGCCGTATTTCTTGAATTCGATGGTCACCCGGCCGTTGTTGTCCTGGCCCACGGGCACGGGAAACTCGCCGCCGGCCAGGAAGTTGGCCGGCTGGCCGTTGGAGGTGGTCAGGTTGGGCTCGGCCAGGGTGCGGACCAGGCCGACGCGCTCGAAGGCCTTGATGGTGGCGTTGGCCTTGTTGAGATCGTCAGAGCCGATGACGTCCTGAGCCGTGGCGGCATTGTAGTTGGGGGCGTCGGCCGGGCCGCGGACCACCGCCGGGCAGAGGGCGCCGGCGGTCCAACCCGCGCCCTGACAGGGCAGTTGCATGACGGGCGCCTTGGTGGTGTCGAGGCTGTAGCCGCCGGACAGGCCGCCGAGCAGGGCACCGTTGATGCCGAAGGTGGCTGCGGTGGCGAAGCTGAGCTGGTCGTTGCCCATCTGGCCAAGCACGGCGTTGAGGTCGAAGCCCAGCTGCTTGACCACCGTGCGGTTGACCTCGATCACCCGCACCTTGAGCATCACCTGATCGCTGCCGGCCACCTGCAGCATGTTCATCACCTGCTCGGGCTTGGAGACGAACCTGGCGGCGATCTGCCCGGCCTTGTCGGCGTCGGACGGGGTCAGCACCAGGCCGGTGAGAATGATGGAATCGCCCAGCGGCTCGATGCGCACCTGGGACCCGGGCAGTACCCGGTTGATGGTGTCGGCCAGGGCGCTGATGTCCTGGTCGACCCGGATGTTCAGGGACAGCAGGCGCCGGCCGGCCCCATCGAAGAAGACCGCGTCGGTCTGACCCGAGGCGACGCCCATGATGTAGATGCGGCGCGGCGTGCGCAGGATGGCGTCGGCCACCGCCGGGTTGGTGACCAGAACATCGCGCACATCGACGGGCAGTTCGACAATGGCCGACTTGCCGCGCGGCAGCGACAGGCTCTGGGCCGTGGCCCCGGCCGACAGATCGACCCGCAGGGCGCCGGGGGCGGCGTCATAGCCATAGGCGGCCTGGGGGCCGCCGGCGAGGGTCTGGGCAGACGCGGTCGGCCCCGCCAGTTGCAGGGCGGCGACGGCCAGCAGGGCCGGAATGATCCTGAGCGCGGTCATGGGGCCACCTTCACTTCCGTAACCTCGCCGCCGCGGTGAACCCGCACGGTGGCGACCTGGCCGCTGTTGAGGCCGGCCCCGCCCCTCTGGGCGCCGCCGGCGGTGTCGGCGACGCCGCGCAGAACCAGGATCAGCACGCCGCTGGACCTTGCCTGGGCCACGGCGCTGGCCATCAGCTCGGCGTCGGCGGCGGGAATCTCCAGGGTCGCTACGGCGCCGACCATGGTCTTGGCGTCCTTGTCGGGTTCGGGCTTCTGATCGATGGCCAGGATGCGCACATTGCGCATCACCGTGCGGGTGACATAGCCCTTGGCGTCCTCATCCTGGCTTTCGCGGCTGTAGATGACGTCGACCCGGTCGCCCGGAAGAATGAAGCCGGCGGCGGCGGAGTCGACGGTGACGGGCGCCGCCATGGCGCGCATGCCCGGACCGAGCACGACGGACATAAAGCCGCCCTCGCCGCCGCGAACGACCTTGCGGGCCACGATCGGCTCGCCGCTGACGAAGGGTTCCTTGACGATGGCGCCGACCATCGACTCCATCCCCGCCCCGGAAAACAGGTTGCCCGCCACCTTGGCGGCCGTCTCGGCGGCGCCGGCGGCGCCCGTCCTGGCCACGGCCGGCGCGGCGCCGTCGGTGATGAAGGCGGCATTGGCGCCGTCGGCCGGCCAGGCCTGCCAGGTCAGATCGCTGGCGGTCAGCCGCGTGCCGACGGGAAGATCACGCTTGGCCACGAGAACCTGAACAGTCGCCTGGGCCGGGGCGGCGGCCGCCACGGCGGCGGGCGCCGGGGCCTTTCGGGGCGCGAAGGCCCCGCGCACCACGAAGGCCAGCACGATGGCGGCCATGGCGGCGATCACGAGAATGAACAGGCGGACGGGGCTCATGCGGCTCGAACTGCTGTCCCGCCGGGAAAAGCGGGGAAAAATCTGGCGGACCGGGCCTTGGGCCCCGTCCACGGGCGATTCGCGTCGCGCCCTTCTGGCGTCGAGCCCACCATCCTTCGCCCATGGTTAACGCCGGCCTAAGTTCCGGGGTCAGATCCCGGCGGCGAGCAACAGGGCCAGAGGGCTCTCCGGGAACGCCGCCAGGGCGCCGATTGCGATGGCCACGCCGTAGGGCGCGTCGCCCCCGGGCTTGGCCAGCCGTCCGACCCAGTCGGGACCGCGCACCGTCAGGGGCCGCAGCCACACCGACCGCAGGCCGAGCAGCGACACGGCCAGGGCGCCGCCGGCCAGGCCGGTGACCAGGACGAAATTGATCGAGGCGGGCCAACCAAGCCACAGGGCCGCGGCCGCGAACATCTTGGCGTCGCCGCCGCCGATCCAGCCCATGGCGAACATGCCCATGGCGATCAACAGCCCGGCGACCCCGACTCCGAGACAGGTCAGCGCCGTCTGCCATGGCAGGCCCAGGGCGATGGCCGCCAGGCCAAACCCCACGATCAGGACGGCGGAGATCCAGTTGGGAATGGTGAAGCTGGTGACGTCCTTCAGACCGCCCAGGATGACCATGGCCGGGAAGACGCTGAGCAGCAGGGTTTGAAGGGTCTGGAGCATCGGGGGCCAGAATGCCTCGCGAGCGTGAAGCAAAGGTTGATTGCGGCGATCGCGCCGGCCAGTGAGGCGGTCCCCACAAGCGGAAGGGGCCGCGGATAAATCCGCGGCCCCCCCGTTTTCAGCGAAAGCGTGCTGAAAGCTTACGGAAGCTTGGTGTTGATATCGCCGAAGGCGGTGTTCAGCTTGCCGCCGAGGGTCGACACGGCGGTGATGATCACGACGGCGATCAGAGCGACGATCAGGCCATACTCGATGGCGGTGGCGCCGGACTCATCCTTCACGAAGCGCGAAACGAACTTGGTCATGTGAAATCTCCTGTTTGCAAGCCTTGTGTCAGCGGGTTCAAGCCGCTGTGGCTTGCTCCCCCGAAAACAAGGCCATCATGGGGGAGTGGGCTTAATCGCCAGTAAACATGGAAGTATAGAACGATTTTTTCTCTTGGTTTATTTGTATTTACCATTAGCAACGCTTAACCATTCGGCTTTTCACTATATTTTTCCGTGTGTTACGCAGACAGTAAATGAGATGAAAACAAAAGCGCCGCTCAAAGTTTTTTGCATCGGGCGCGGGCCAGGCCGCCTCTGCGGCGATCAGCCGGCGCGGTCTGTTTCACAACGGCACAGGCGGCCGCCATCCGGCCCAGCGCCCCGCAGCCGGGGCGGCCGTCGCGCATTCCGACAGGGCCCGCCGAAGCGCTCCTGGGCGACGGTCCAGCGGGCCGCGCACCCGCCCGGACATGCGAAAAGGGCCCCGGTTTGCGCCGGGGCCCTTCCATCTTCCAAGGCTTGCGGGCCTTTCGGCCCCATGGATCAGGGAAGCTTGGTGTTGATGTCGCCGAAGGCGGTGTTCAGCTTGCCGCCGAGGGTCGACACGGCGGTGATGATCACGACGGCGATCAGAGCGACGATCAGGCCATACTCGATGGCGGTGGCGCCGGACTCATCCTTCACGAAACGCGAAACGAACTTGGTCATGTGAAATCTCCTGTTTGCGGGTCGAAGCGGGGATTTTCAGGCCCGTCGCCCGCAGCCCCCTTGTGCAAGGACAGAATGGCGGCTCTCGCTTAATGCCAAGTAAAACCGGAATCAAAATCTGCACGGCCTGGTTTCCATATCATTTATACTTAAGAACGATTCACCAAGCCGAATCCCGGGTTACCGCGCCCCCCAGGCATTCAGCCTTTCTTGACCAATAGGCCGCAGGCTCAGGGCCTGATTCACCGGCCGGATTCCGGCCGCCCCCTGGAGCGCCGCATGCGCCGCATCGCCCTCGCCGTCCTGGCCGCCGGCCTGATCGCCGGTCCCGTCTTCGCCCAGAGCCTGACCGTCAACCCGGACCAGGCGGTGCGGATCGCCCTCGCCTCCCCGGCCAAGGACGTCGCGATCGGCAATCCCGAGGTGGCCGACGTGGTCGTGCTGGATTCCCGCAACATCCTGGTGGTCGGCAAGGGGTATGGAACCACCAACGTCGTGGTCATCGACCAGGCCGGCCGCATGATCCTGGACCGGACCGTGGTGGTGTCGTCGGCCGACAGCGGGCAGGTGTCTTTATATAAGGGCCCCAACGTGGCCCAGTTCAGCTGCACGCCGCGCTGCGAAATGACGCAGGAAACCGACGCGGCCAAGCCCAACCCCTAAACTCCGCCTTAAGGCTGGGGCTCTATAGTCGCGGGCGTGACCGTCCCGACCCCTCTTCTGCGCGCCAGACGCTTTGTCGCCCGCTTCGGCGCGGCGCGCTCCGGCTCGGCCGCGGTCGAGTTCGCCTTTGTCGCCCTGCCCTTCCTGACCCTGCTGTTCGCGGTGCTGGAACTGGGCATGGTGTTCCTGGTCTCGACGACCTTGCAGAACGCCGCCGATGCGGCCGGTCGCAAGATCCGCACCGGCGAGCTTCAGGCGGCCGGCGGCACCGCGGCCACCTTCAAGAACTCCATCTGCAGCGACATGGCCTGGCTCGGTTCCGACTGCCAGACCAACCTTGTCGTCGATGTCAGGACCTTCACCACCTTCGCCGCCGTCACCGCCAGCGACCCGGTCAGCAACGGCGTCATCGACGAGACCAAGACCACCTTCCAGCCGGGCAACGCCGAGGACATCGTCCTGGTGCGCGCCTACTACAGCTGGACCCTGTTCACGCCGCTGCTGAACAGCGGCCTGCAGAACCTGTCCAACGGCAAGCGGCTGATCTCGACGACGGTCACCTTCCGCAACGAGCCCTGGGGGAGCTGATGGGTCTGTTCCGCCGCCTTGCCCGCGACAAGAGAGGCGTCTCGGCCGTAGAGTTCGCCCTGATCGCGCCGGTGCTGATCGCCTTCTATTTCGGCCTGGCCGAACTGACCCAGGCGATGATGGCCGAGCGCCGCGCCAGCCACACCGCCTCTTCCGTCGGCGACCTGGTGGCCCAGTCGACGCAGATCAACAATGCGACGCTGACCGACATCTTCTCGATCGGCAAGACGATCATCAGTCCCTTTCCGACCAGCACCCTGAAGATGCGGGTCAGCTCGGTGGTCGCCGACGCCAGCCTGTCGCCCAAGGTCGCCTGGAGCAGCGCCGACGGCATGACGCCGCTGAACACGGGGGCCACGGCCACGGTTCCCAGCGGCCTGCTCACCGTCGCCGGCGACAGCGTCATCATCTCGGAAGCCAGCTATTCCTACGACTCGCCGGTCGACTTCTTCGTTCCCCAGGCGGTGACCTTCAACAAGGTCTTCTATCTGCGGCCCCGCAAGTCGGACACCGTCGTCAAGGTCAACTGACCGCCGCCACCGCCTCGGCCAGCCTCGCCGTCACCGGATGAGGCTGAACAGCCCGGCCGTCGAGATGCGACACCGTCCGCACGCCAACCAGACTGTTGGTCATGAAGAGGCCGGAGGCGGAGTCCAGCGCATCGCGACCGAGCCTGGCCTCCTCACAGATCAGACCCATGACCCGGGCGGCCTCCAGCACCTGGGCGCGCATCACCCCGTCCAGCACGCCGCAGTCCAGGGCCGGGGTGATCAAGCGGTCCCGCCTCATCCAGAACAGGTTGCCGACCGCCGCGCAGGCGATCTGTCCGGCGGTGTTCAGCATCAGGGCCTCGGCCGGCGCCGCCTCGCGCCGGGCCAGGACATTGTCCAGATAGCTGAGGCTCTTCAGGCGCGAGGCCGGAGACCCCTCATTGCGCCTCACCCGCGCGGTGACCAGCCGCAGCGCGCCTGACGGCGCCGGCATCGCGGCCGCGGTGGCGAACATGCTCGGCGAGGGCGCGGCCGGCCGGTCCAGCCCCCGTCCACCGGACCCGGCGGTCAAGGTCAGCCGCACCGCCGCCCGCTGCGATCCGAGGCCGGCGTCCCGAACGGCGGCCTCACAGGCCCGTCGCGCCGCCCGCGGGTCGGGCGGCGGCAGGCCCAGCACCCGGCAGCCCCGGGTCAGACGATCCAGGTGGGCGGACCACAGGATCAGCTCGCCCTCCCGGGCCAGCAGGGTCTCGAACAGGCCATCGCCAAGCAACAGGCCGCGGTCGTCAAGGGGCAGGCTCACGCCACGGCCTCCGTCGCCGGGACGGTGAGCGCCCGGACCAGGGCGGCGATCTTGGCCTCGGTCTCGAGCCGCTCGGCCAGAGGATCGCTGTCGGCGACGATGCCGGCCCCGGCCCGGGCCTCAACCCGCCAGCCCCGGGCGTCTCGGGCCAGGGCGGCGGTGCGGATCAACACGCTGGAATCGAAGCCGCCATCGACCCCGGCCCAGAACAGCGAGCCGCAATAGGGCCCCCGCGGCGGCTCCAGCCCGGCGATGACCTTCATCGCCTGCACCTTGGGCGCGCCGGTCACCGATCCCGGCGGAAAGGTCGCCCGCAGCAGGTCGACGGCGTCCCGGTCCGGGGCCAGGCGGGCTGTGACCGTCGAGACCAGGTGATGCACATTGACGAAGCTCTCCACGGCGAAGAGGTCGGGCGTCCGCACCGAGCCGGGCGGACTGACCCGGGCGAGATCGTTGCGCATCAGATCGACGATCATCAGGTTCTCGGCCCGGTCCTTGTCGCTGGCCAGGAGTTCGGCGGCCAGACGCGCGTCCTCGCCGGGATCGGCGCCGCGCGGACGGGTGCCCTTGATCGGCCGGGTCTCGATGCGGAAAGCGCGGCCCGCATCGACTGTGACGAAGCGCTCGGGACTGTTGGAGACCACCGCCAGGTCGCCGAGATGGAGCCATCCGGCGAAGGGAGCCGGGCTGTCGGCGATCAGACGCGACAGCAGATCGAAGGGCCCGACCCCCGGCGCCATCCGCCCCCGCCACAGACGGGCGATGTTGGCCTGGAAGAGTTCGCCGGCATGGATCCGTCCGACCACCTCCGCCACCGACTGCTGGTAGGCGAGGGCTCCGGTCACCGCTTCGAAGCCGCTGGTGAGGGGGCCGCAATGAGCGGCGCGCGCGGGGGCGGCCAGCCAGCCGGCGGCCTCACACGCCCTGGCGCGGGCGCGGTCAGGGGTCTCGCCACGCCCCAGCGCCAGCACCCGGCCCGCGTGGTGATCAAAGGCCAGAAGCGCGGGATAGCGGCCGACGGCCAGGTCGGGCCAGCCGTCCTCGTGGCCGTCCCGTCCCATCGGTTCGATGCGGTCGCCAAGCCCATAGCCCGCGAGACCGGCGATCCCGCCCTGGAACGGCGGCCCCGCCGGATCGTGCGGCAGGCGCGCTCCCAGCATCCGGCGCAGGGTGGTGAAGGCATCGACCGTGTCATCACGGGAAACCCGCAGCACCTGGTCCGGCCGACGCATCAGATAGGACCAGCGGGATCGCGGACCGGACCCGTCCGACAGGAAGGCGCAGCCGCCCGCCTCGTCGGCGAAGGCCGACAGCACGTCAGCCGGCCCCCGCCAGGGGCGCGGCTCTATGACGAGATGGCTCAGGAGTTCCGGGCGCATGGGCGGCAAATAGCGCCGCCGGGCGCCGGGCGATAGGGGATCAGTCGGCCCGGTACTGACCCTTGCCGCCGCCCTTGACGAAGAACATGCCGATCAGGCCCAGCACCAGAAGGCCGGTAATGGGCATGAAGCCCGCCTGCTGGGTCTTGAAGATGTCGGTGAACAGCGCGACCAGGAAGGAGCCGATCCAGACCGTGACCGTGCCCGAAAGGGCATAGAGCCCGAAGAAGGCCGGCAGCTTCTCCGGCGGCGACAGCCGGGTCAGCATGGTGCGGCTGCTGGCGTACTGGGCGGTGACGAAGATGGCGGTGCCAAACCCGATCAGCAGATACAGCGCCTCGGGCAGGGTGCGGAACATCGGACCGTTCCACAGCGGGGCGTGGGCGGCGGCGTCATAGCTCCAGAAATAGAGGATCTTGTCGCGGGCCATGCCGAGCTGGCCGATGATGCACAGGATCGAGCCGCCGATCTGCACCTGCAGCGCCCGCTTGGGGCCCAGCCAGCCGTCGAAGAAGGCGGCGGAGAAACCGCCCATGACCGCGAAGATGCTGAGCAGGATGCCGTAGGCCAGCATCTCCAGCACGCCCCAGCTCATCACCCCGGCGGCGTAGATGCCGGCGTAGATCAGCAGGGCGGTCATGCCGTCGTTGAACAGCATCCGGGCGCCGAGGTAGACCGCCAGGTCCTTCTCCTCCCGCAGCATCTTCACCGTCTCTATCAGGTTGCGGGCGCCCAGCCGGACGCCCTCGACCAGCCTGACCCCGGTCCTGGCCGCGTCCGGCGTGAACAGGAACAGCGGGATGGCGCCCAGCAACAGGAGGGCCGCGGAGATCGGCGCCACGATGCGCGAGGGCTCGGCCGAGGCCGCATCGAGACCGAACAGCGGCGTCTTGGGCACGAAACTCCAGTCGACCGAGCCCGGCAGGGCGAAGGCGACCAGGCAGAAGGTCAGGGTCAACACCGAGAAGAAGTTGCCGGAGGCCAGCGCCAGGCCGGAGGCGTGTGACGCATGCTTGGCCCCTGCGGCCGGCATCAGCATGCTGTTGTGGACCACCTCGCAGTAGGCGAACAGCACCCCGACGATGCCGAAGATCCAGAGGGTCGCGATGATCGGCATGCCGGCGCCGCCCGGCTTGGCGAACCACAGCGCCGCGATCAGCGGCACCATCAGCGCGACGATCACGAACATCATCGGCTTGCGGGCCCCGAACCGCTCGAGCGTGGCGCCCAGCAGGGGCGCGGTCAGGGCGATGAACAGGCTGTTGAGGGTGCTGACCTTGGCGATCATCGCCTGGCCCTTCACCGGATCGCCGACCACCTGATTGGTGAAGTAGGCGGCGAAAATATAGATGGTGATCAGGATGACGTAGGGATCGCGGCCGCCCTGGAACAGCGACCATGCCCAGGCCCCGATCGGCATATTGCGAAAGCTCGCCCTGGCGTAGCCGGCCGCGTCGGCGCCGGCTTCGGCCGCGGGCTCCAGACTGCCGGGCAGGCCATCGCCAAGGGCGCCGGACACAGGCTGATGCACCATTGAAACGTCTCCATATCCCGAACTGCGGAGCCGTCTGTGAACGCGGCCTTGCGCCTAGCGTGGGCCGGAAATCCCGCCGTGGGAAGGGGGTTTGGCGATTGACGTCGCGGTAGGCGCGCAAGATTGCGGCCGGCCCGATCCGTCGGGCGGGATCAGCGCTCCGCGCTGCCTCGGCCGCGTTCCTTCCGCCGCCGCCCTAGACCAGAATGCGGCGCTCGACCGCCGCCCGCCGTTCGGCGTCGACCCCGAGCACGTCGCGCAGATAGCCGTCAATCGAGCCGTTGTCGCGGACCATGGCGGCCAGGGCGCGCTCAAGATACGCCGCCTCGACGCCCATGGTGGTGCGCATGGCCTTCTCGTCCGGCCGCCGGCCGGTCAGCTCTTCCACATGGGCGGCGAACAGCGGCATGCGGCGGGCGAAACGCTCCTCGTCATTGGTCAGCAGATAGTCGGCCATGATGTCGTCCGGATGTACGCCGGCGATGTGATGGGTCAGGGCGCAGAGGATGCCGGTGCGGTCCTTGCCGGCGGCGCAATGCACCAGGGTCGCCCCGTCGGTCTCGCCCAGCCGCCGGAACCAGCGGGTATAGAGGTCGATGTGCCGGACCTCGTGCGGCGCGGCGTCGTAGTAGGTCAGCATGTAGGCGCGCATGCTGTCGGCGGTGATCTCCGTGGTCTTCATGAAGGTCTGCCAGGGATCGTCGCCCACTTCGGGATGATCATTGGCGATGACCTCGGCGGCGAAGCCCTTCCAGCGCCGCGACGGCATCCGCTCCCGCTCTCCAGGACGGCGAAGATCGACGATCAGCGACAGGCCCAGCGCCGCCAGCGCCTCGAGCTCCTCGTCGGAGGCCTCGGCCTGATGGGCGGAGCGGAACAGCACGCCCTTCTTCATGTGGCGATGGCCGGCGGCGTAGTCGCCGAAATCGCGCAGGTTCTCGATGGTGGTGAAGGGCAGCTTTCTGGTCATGGTCTGCGTCCTAATCCCGGGCCGTGACGAAAGCGAGACGGATCAGCCGAGGCCTTCGACGATCATCACCCGGTAGTCGGCGCCCTTGAGGCGATGCTGCAGCGCCTCCTGGTAGGCGGGGCTGTCGTACCAGGCATGGGCGGCGGCCGCGTCGGGGAAGGACAGCAGCACCACGCCGTCGACCTTCGGCCCCTCAAGGGTCTCGACCGCGCCGTAGAAGGCCAGCGGCGTGATCGGATGATCGCCCCGGGCCGCGCCGGCCTTCTTGCCATAGGTCGCCATCTCCTCGGCGTCCTTGATGCTGTCGCGGATGAAGATGACATAGGCGGTCATGGGGGCGTTCCTCTGTTTGGTGCAAGGCTAGGCAGGCGGGGCGGCGGCGCCAAGTATGACGTGGCGGCGCCTTGGTCCCGGAAGCATCCCTATCGCCGCCCCCAGCATCCCTGCGTTGACATCGGGGGCCGCGACATCACATGGAACCTGAAAGATCGCGCGCCTCCCCGCGCCCAACGCCAAGGACCCGCCATGTCGGACGCCCCGGTCACGGCCGCCCCCGCCTGGACCCCCTCCGCCGCCCAGCATCTGGAGACGGTGCTGTGGGTGCGCCACTGGACCGACCGGCTGTTCAGCTTCGCCATCACCCGGCCACCGACCTTCCGCTTCCGCTCGGGCGAGTTCGTGATGATCGGCCTGCCGCCGGCGCCCGGCGAGACCAAGCCGATCCTGCGGGCCTATTCCATCGCCTCGCCCAGCTTCGCCGAGGAACTGGAGTTCCTGTCGATCAAGGTCCAGGACGGCCCGCTGACCTCGCGACTGCAGCACATCCAGCCGGGCGATCAGGTGCTGCTGGGCAAGAAGCCGACCGGAACCCTGGTGCTGGACGCCGTGCGGCCGGGCAAGCGCCTGTTCCTGTTCGGCACCGGCACCGGCCTTGCGCCCTTCCTGTCTGTGGCCCGCGATCCGGACGCCTACGCCAACTTCGAGCAGGTCATCGTCGGCCATGGCGTGCGGGAAGTCGCCGAACTGGCCTACCGTGACCTGTTCACCCGCGAGATTTTCGACGACCCGCTGGTCGGCGAGGAAGCCCGCAAGCAGCTGGTCTATTACCCGACCGTGACCCGCGAGGCTTTCGAGCATCAGGGCCGGTTCACCGACCTGATCGCCTCGGGCAAGCTGTTCGCGGACCTTGGCCTGGGCCAGACCGCGTTCAACCCGGACGAAGACCGCATCATGCTGTGCGGCTCGATGGACTTCATCAAGGACATGGCCGCCCTGTGCGAAAGCCAGGGCCTGAAGGAAGGCTCCAACGCCGAGCCGGGCGACTATGTGCTCGAGCGCGCCTTCGTCGGCTAAAGGGCTTGCCGGACTTCGCGCGCCAGACCTGTTGCGGTAAGGGCGAGGCATGAGCCAGCCCGTCGATCTCTTGAAACTGTTGTCCGTCGAGGACGCCCGCGCCCGCATGCTGGCCGGGACCGGGCGGACGGGCGTGCAGCGTCTGCCGCTGGACAGGGCCGACGGCATGTCCCTGGCCGAGCCGGTCACCGCCTTCCGCGACCAGCCGCCCTTCGACGGATCGGCCATGGACGGCTGGGCGGTGCGGCGGGCCGATGCGGTCAAGGACGCGGTCCTGACCATCGTCGGCGAGAGCGCCGCCGGACGCGGCTTCGACGGACAGCTGGGCCCCGGCGAGGCGGTGCGCATCTTCACCGGCGCGTCGGTCCCGCAAGGCGGCGACATGGTGGTCATCCAGGAAGAGGCCGAACGCCTGCAGGGTGTCGTGCGGCTGACCCATGAACCGGGCCCAAAGAGCCATATCCGTCGGGCCGGCGGCGACTTCCGGTCCGGCGCGGTGCTGCTGGAGGCGGGGACGCGGCTGGACCCCTGGCGCCTTTCGCTGGCGGCGGCGGCCGGCCGGGCCGAGGTGGCGGTCTCGCGGGCGCCCCGCATCGCCCTTCTGGCCACCGGCGAGGAACTGGCGGCGCCTGGAACCACGCCCGGCCCGCAGCAGATCTTTGAATCGGGAAGCGTCGGCCTGACGGCGATGATCCGCCGCTGGGGCGGCGAGGCGATCAGGCTAGATCCGGCCGGAGACGATGAAGCGGCGATCCTGGCGGCCCTTTGCGATGTCGAGGCCGATTTGATCGTGACGGTCGGCGGCGCCTCGGTCGGGGACTATGATCTGGTCAAGCCGGCCCTTGCGCGGCTCGGACTGACGCTCGCGGTGGCCAGCGTCAATGTGCGCCCCGGCAAGCCGACCTGGTTCGGGACGCTGGGCGACGGCCGGCGGGTGCTGGGCCTGCCGGGCAATCCGGCCTCGGCCTTTGTCTGCGCCGAGCTGTTTCTCAAGCCGCTGATCGCCGCCCTGCAGGGCGGAACCGCCGGTCCCCGGATGGAGCCGGCGATCCTGGCGGAGGATCTGCCGGCCAACGGCGCGCGCGAACACTGGATGCGGGCGGTGATGACGCCGAACGGCCTGCGCGCCCTGCCCGATCAGGACAGCTCCCTGGTCACCGTCTTCGCCAGCGCCGACGCCCTGTTGCGGCGCGCGGCCAACGCCCCGGCGGCGGTCACCGGCGCGCGGGTCGATATGCTGAGGCTGGATCGCGGCTGAGGCCGGCCGGCGCGGCCGGGGCAAGGCGGTTAGTGCAGGGTGCGGTCGCCCCCGCCGGTGCGGCGTTCCCACTGATCCCGCAGCAGGCTGGCGACGCCCATCCACCCGGCGGTCGGGGCGGCCACGGCCCCGGCGGACGGCGCCACCTTCATGGCGTGATAGGCATAGACCGCGCCGGCGCTGATCGAGGCCACGGCGGCGGCGACGCGGCCGCCGACCCGGCGGGGTCCGAGCGCCATCCAGGTCGCCGAAAAGGCCTGCACCAGCCCCCACAGCGTCAGGGCCCGGGTGCGGGAGGGGCTGCTGGGCGAGTTCCAGACCCGCAGGCCGGAAATGGTCAGGGCGGTGAACATCGAGGGCCAGATCACCGCGAAGGCCGCCTTGGGCGGGCTGCTCAGCGGACCCTGGGCCTCGGCGTAGTCGCTCATCAGGTCGGCGTCGTCGACGATCGGCTTCTGGCGCCCGGCGATCATTTCGGCGGCGGCCACCGCGCCGCCGGCCAGCAACAGACCCAGCAGGACGTGGCCCGTCGTGCTCACCGGCCGGGCCTGAACCTCGACCATGCCTTCCGGGCCCATTTCATAGCGCATGCGTTTTCTCCTCCGGGCCATAGTCGCCGGTTCGCCAGTGTCAGGCAAACGCGATGAAAAAAGGGCGGTTCCGCCCCCAAGGCGTATCCCCGGCGGGGATCAGTGGCCGCCGCCCTCCAGATCGCCCATGGCGCTCTGCAGATAGTTGGCCTCGCCCAGGGTCCTGACCAGGTCCAGCTGGGTCTCGAGGAAATCGATGTGGTCCTCGGTGTCGGACAGGATTTCGACCAGCAATTCGCGGCTGACGTAGTCCTGAGCCTCTTCGCAGGCCTTGATGCCGGGGATCAGGGCCTCACGACCGCCGACCTCGACCGCGAGATCGGCGGCGAGCCCCTCCGGCACGGTCTCGCCGACCTTCAGCTTGTGCAGGTCCTGCAGGTTGGGCAGGCCGTCGAGGAAGAGAATGCGTTTGATCAGCTTGTCGGCGTGCTTCATCTCGCCGATCGATTCGTCGTAGGTGATCTGGCCGATGCGGGCCAGGCCCCAGTGCTGATACATCCTGGCATGCAGGAAATACTGGTTCACCGCGGTGAGTTCGTTGGTCAGGACCGCGTTGAGAATGCGGATGATGGCCGGATCGCCCTTCATGGCGGTAACTCCCCGATAGGTTCAGCGTCGAGCCTTCATGGCCCCGCAACACCCGGCGCCGCAACGCCAAACACCGCGAACGACCCGCGTTCGCGAACACATGACCGTGCGCCTATTCGGCCGCGTAGCGTAGCGCCTCGCGGCTCTCGTCGATCATCTGGCGCATCTCGCAGACGCATTTGGCGCATTGCGGCTGGCACTGCTGGCTGCGGAAAATCTCGGCGGGACGGCTGGCGCCGGCGGCGATGGCCTCCCGGACCTGACGTTCCCGGATGCCGTTGCAGTTGCAGATGTACACGGGGGATGGGTCCCTGAGCGATGTTGGACTTGAGCATGTAGTCTATTGCGAACGACGTTGCAACGCATTCGCAACTAAGCCGCCCTCTTTGCCCCCCAATTGGCGGATGGACCCGGCCGCGCACGCTGATAGGCTGACCCCATGATCAAGCTGCGCCACGCCCTCGCCCTGCCCGTTCTCGCCCTGGCGGCCTTGTCCGCCCCGATCGTCGCCCAGGCGGCGCCCGACCCCTCGGCCTGTATCTGGGGCCAGCTGCCCCAGGACGGAAGGACCCAGACCCTGGCCTCGGAATCGTTGCAGGACGTCAACGGGGGCCTGGAGAATCTGCTCAACGGGTGGAACGAGGCGAACTTCGACCGGACAATGACTCTCTGCAAGGTCGGGGAGACGCAGATCCAGCCGGCCGCCTCGCTGCTGGCCGCCTATGCCATCCGTCTCTGGGTCGACAACAAGCTTGGCGAAACCTGGAGTCAGGCCGAACTGGACCGCGCCTATCGCGCCCTGACCCCGGCCGAGAAGGCGCTGCTCAAGGCGGGGACGGCCGATGACGGCACCGAACCGGACGGTTACCACGAGGCGGTCGAGCACTTCTTCAAGCCGCTGCTGAGCGCGGACAATGTTCCGCAGCCGGCGATCAAGCTGCTCTTCGTCTACCTGATCGCGCGGCTGACCCAGGACGCCGCCCTGGCGGAATTCAACAGCAAGTAGCGCCCGGCGGCGGGGGACTGCCCCCGGCCGCTGGTAGGCCCCGGCCGGAGGATTACCCCCGGCCGCTCGTCGGGATGTCCTTGAAGGCGACATCCTTGTCGACGCGGATGTCGCCGGGCAGGCCCAGCACCCGCTCGGCAATGATGTTGCGCAGGATCTCATCGGTGCCGCCCTCGACGCGGGTGGCGGGCGACCGCAGCAGCATGGCCTGGAACCGGCTGGCCGCCTCGCCCTGATCCTCGCCGTTGAGCACCCCGGCCTGGCCCTGCAGGTCCAGGGCGAACATGGCCAGATCCTGCATGGTGGCGCCGGCGACCAGCTTGCCGATGCTGTTTTCCGGCCCGGGGGTCTCGCCCTTCGACAGGGCGCTGATCGCCCGCATGCCGGTGTACTTCAGGCCGCTGGCCTTCACCGCGTACTGGGCCAGGCGCGAGCGCACGGCCGCGTCGTCGATGGCCGGGCCGTCCATGGTCTGCAGGCTCATGCAGTAGTCGAACAGTTCCGGAAACCCGGTCGGCATGCCCGAACCGATCGACAGCCGCTCGTTCATCAGGGTGGTCAGCGACACCTTCCAGCCGTCGCCGACGGCGCCCAGGCGCTGGCTGTCCGGAATGCGCACGTCGGTGAAATAGACCTCGTTGAAGCTGGACTGACCGTTGGCCTGCTTGATCGGCCGCACCTCGACGCCCGGCGACTTCATGTCCAGCCAGAACATGGTCAGACCCTTGTGCTTGGGCACATTGGGATCGGTGCGGGTGATCAGGATGCCGTAGTCGGAATACTGGGCGCCGCTGGTCCAGATCTTCTGGCCGTTGATGATCCAGTCGCCGCTGCCGTCGGTCGCCGTCTCCGCCCGGGTGCGCAGTCCGGCGAGATCGGAGCCGCCGGCCGGTTCACTGAACAGCTGGCACCAGATGTGCTCGCCGCTGGCCATGGGCGGCAGCAGCTGGCGCTTGTGGTCCTCGCTGGCCCAGGCCATCAAGGTCGGGCCGCACATGCCGTGGCCGATGGTGAAGGTTCCGCTCAGCGCGCCGAACACGCCCTCTTCCTGACCCCAGATCACCCGCTCGATCGGGGTCGCGCCGCGGCCGCCGTATTCCTTTGGCCAGTGCAGGCAGGCCCAGCCGGCCCCCTGCTTCTTCTTCTGCCAGGCCTTGGAAACCTGGATGGGATCGCGGCCGCCGACGTTCATGGAGGCGAAGCCGCTCTTCTTGAGATCGGCTTCCAGGTCCTTTGGCGCGTTGGCGTCGAGCCAGGCGCGGGCGGTGGCGCGGAAGGCGGCTTCTTCGGGGGTGTCGTCGAAATTCATGATTGGCTCTCCCTTCCACCGCCTTCCCGGCGAAGGCCGGGATCCAGGGTCATCTGCGGGCGGTGGTGGTTTTCATCTGGGCCCCGGCCTTCGCCGGGGATGCGGGATCAGTGGAGTTCAAGCGGCGGCGGGCGCCTCGTTCCTCTTTCTCAGCCTGTCGATCAGCAGGTCTTCCCAGGTCGACTTGGAGCCGAGCCCCAGAGCCAGGGCGTTGGACCGCCGGTAGAACAGGTGGCAGTCGAAGGCCCAGGTGAAGCCCATGCCGCCGTGCACCTGGATGTTGTTCTTGGCGCAGTGCTGGAAGGCGTCGGTGGCGCTGACCCGCGCCGTCGCCGCCGCCACGGGAAGTTCCGGCGAGTCGGTCGAGAGGGCCCAGGCGCCGTAGTAGGCGTTGGAGCGGGCAAGCGTGGCGGCGACATACATGTCGGCCAGCATGTGCTTGATGGCCTGGAAGCTGCCGATCTGACGACCAAAAGCCATCCGCTCGAGGGCGTAGTCCCGGCCCATCTCCAGGGCCCGGTCCGCCCCGCCGACCTGTTCAAAGGCCACCAGCACGGCGGCCCGGTCCATGACGTCTGCGGCGATGCGCCAGCCCTCGCCGGCGACGCCCAGCGGCTCGGCCGGCGCGGCGTCAAAGGTGATCCTGGCCTGGCTGCGGCTGGGGTCGATGCTGTCGACGGCCTCGCGGCTCACGCCGGGGCCATTGAGATCCACCAGGAACAGGCCGACCTGCCCGCCGCTGCGGGCGGCGACCACGACAAGGTCGGCGATGTCGCCGTCCGGGACGGGAACCTTGGCGCCCGACAGCTTGCCGCCGGCGACCGTGGCCTTGAGACCCGCCTCCGTCACCCGCCCGACCCCTTCGGCCAGGGCGAAGGTTCCGATCGCCTCGCCCGAGGCCAGCTTCGGCAACCAGGCTTCCTTCTGGGCCTGCGAGCCGGCGACCATCAGGAACTCGGCGGCCAGATAGATGGACGAGGCCATCGGCACGGGGGCAAGCGCCCGGCCCAGTTCCTCGGCGATGACGCAAAGCTCGAGATGGCCGAGACCGACGCCGCCGAATGCCTCGGGGATGGCGGCGCCGAGGAAGCCCATCTCGGCCAGGCCCTTCCACAGCGCCTTGTCATAGGGCTCGGGGCCTTCCAGAACGGCCCGCACCGCGGTGGTCGGGCAGCGATCGCTCAGAAACCGCCGCGCTTCGTCGCGGAGTTGTTTCTGCTCATCGGAAAAATCGAAATTCACGCGCGTCTCCCGGAAGTCTTTTGCTTTCCGCAAAGGTGAACCCCTCACGCAGCGGCAGTCAAAGCCTCTTCCTGCGCTGCCCCAGACCAGGCGCGCCCCGGGGCGAGGAACTTGTTGGGCGCATCTTCGCTGTGCGCTAAACCGCGCCTATGACCGCCGACTGCCGCCTCTATCTGATCACCCCGCCCGTCATCGACGACCTGGCCGCCTTCGGCCATCAACTGGCGGCCGCCCTGGACGCGGGCGATGTCGCGGCGCTGCAGGTGCGGCTGAAGGATCAGCCCGAGCAGGTCATCGCCGCGGTCGTCGACCTGGTGACGCCAATGTGTCACGGTCGCGACGTGGCGGTCATCCTCAACGACGACCCGGCCCTGGCCAAGCGGCTGGGCTGCGACGGGGTCCATATCGGCCAGACCGACGCGCCCCTTGCCGAGGCCCGCCGCATCATGGGCAAGGACGCGATGATCGGCGTTACCTGTCACGACAGCCGCCACCTGGCCATGGAAGCGGCCGAGGGCGGCGCCGACTACGTCGCCTTCGGCGCCTTCTTCCCGACCACGACCAAGGAAACCCTGCACCGGCCGGAGCCGGAAATCCTGTCCATCTGGCAGGAGGCGATGGAGATTCCCTGCGTCGCCATCGGCGGGATCACCGCCGGCAACGCCGAGGGCCTGGCCGCCGCCGGCGCCGACTTCCTGGCCGTCTGCGGCGGGGTCTGGAACCATCCGGAGGGCCCGGCCGCCGCGGTCGCCGCCATCGAGGCTGCCATCGCCCGGGGCCTGGCGGCGCGCCCCGCGCCCTGACCCTTACCTTGCTTTCACACCCCCTCGTCGCTAGGTTCCGCGACCTTTTTTCGAGACCCTTCTGACATGCCCGCCACCTCTCCCCTGATCAATGTGATGATCGAGGCCGCCCGCAAGACCGGCAAGACCATGGCCCGCGACTTCGGCGAGGTTGGCGAGCTGCAGGTCTCCCGCAAGGGCTCGGCCAGCGACTTCGTCACCGCCGCCGACCTCAAGGCCGAGCAGGCCCTGTTCGAGGCCCTGACCAAGGCCCGCCCCGGCTATGGCTTCCTGGGCGAGGAACGCGGCATGATCGAGGGCACCGACAAGACCCACACCTGGATCGTCGACCCGCTGGACGGCACCACCAACTTCATCCACGCCATCCCCCACTTTGCGGTCAACATCGCCCTGCAGCGCGAGGGCCAGATCGTCGCCGCGGTGACCTACAACCCGATCACCGCCGACCTCTACTGGGCTGAAAAGGGCAAGGGCGCCTGGCTGGGCGCCGAGCGCCGACTGCGCGTCGCCGCCCGCAATCGCCTGGACGACGCCCTGCTGGCCACCGGCATCCCCTTCCTCGGCAAGCCCGGCCACGCCCAGTTCCTCAAGGAGCTGCACCAGATGACCCAGCGGGTCGCCGGCGTCCGCCGCTTCGGCTCGGCGGCTCTGGACCTGGCCTGGGTCGCGGCCGGCCGCTACGACGGCTTCTGGGAGCGCGGGCTGAAGAGCTGGGACATTGCGGCGGGGCTGCTGCTGATCACCGAGGCCGGCGGCAAGGTCACCGATCTCGACGGCGGCGAGGACATGCTGGACAAGGGCTCGATCCTGGCCGGCAATCTCGAGATGCACCCGCTGATGCTCGAGAAGCTGCAGTCGGTGGCTTAGCGGCGGGTGCTCCGGGTTTGCGTGCTTCCTCACGCGATCCTGTCGGCTCGCTGCTCAGCATGACGAAAATTGGGTGGGCTCCCCCCGTCCTTCGTCGTCCTGAGCAGCCCGCGTCCCGCTTTCTCCCGTCATCCTCGGGCTTGTCCCGAGGACCCATTCGTCCGCCGCCCAGACAGCGGCTGAAAGAGCTGGGGACGCCGGGCGACCTCTGGTCGAGCGCCGCCAGGGGTCCTCGGGACAAGCCCGAGGATGACGGCGAAGGGGCTAAACCGTCAGCACGACCTTGCCCACATGCGCCCCGCCCTCGAGCCAGGCATGCGCCGCCGCCGCCTCCGCCAGCGGGAAGGTCTTGTCGACCACGCAGCGGACCTTGCCGGCCGCGATCCACGGCCAGACGATCTCTTCCACCCGGGCGGCGATGCGGGCCTTCTCATCGGCGTCGCGCGGCCGCAGGGTCGAGCCGGTGATCACCGCCCGCTTCTGCATGATCTTCATGATCGGAACCTCCAGGGTCCCGCCGCCCAGGGAGGCGATGTAGACGATCCGCCCGCCGGTGTTCAGCGCCTCGAGGTTCTTGGCGAAATAGCTGGCCCCGACCATGTCGAGCACCACATCGGCGCCGCCGTTGGCCTTGACCACGGCCTCGAAGTCCTCGGTCGAGGAATCCACCGCCACATCGGCGCCCAGCGCCAGGGCCTGGGCCGCCTTGTCGGCGCCCCGGCCGGTGGCGATCACCTTGGCGCCGGCCGCCTTGGCCATCTGGATGGCGGTGACCCCGATGCCGGAGGTGGCGCCGTGCAGCAGCAGGGTCTCGCCGGCCTTCAGTCCCCCGTGCTCGAAGACGTTGACGAAGACGGTGAACACCGTCTCTGGCAGACCGGCGGCATGAACGAAATCCAGGCCTTCGGGAATCGGCAGGGCATGCCGCGCATCGACGGCGGCGTATTCGGCGTAGCCGCCGCCGCCCAGCAGGGCGCAGACCCGGTCGCCGGCCTTCCAGCGCCCGGCGGCCTTGACCACCTCGCCCGCCACTTCCAGCCCCAGGGTCGTCGGCGCGCCGGGCGGCGCCGGGTAGAATCCCAGGCGCTGGATGATGTCTGGACGGTTGACCCCCGCCGCCCTGACCCGGATCAGGACATCGCCCTCGCCCGCCACGGGAATGGGCGCCGTTTCGGGGCGCAGCGCCTTGGCGGGGCCCTTGCCGCCCTCGATCTCGATCACGGTCATGGTGGTGTCGGTCATCTCGGGCTCGCTTCCAAGGCTTGCGTGAACAGCTGTTGCGGCGTCAGATAGGCCAGAACCCGGACTTTCGCGATAGGGAGAGGCGGCGATGATGGATGAACCCCTGGGCCCGAGACCCGGCCGAGGCGATGCGCTGGTCGCGCTGGGACGCGAGGATCTGGAGATCTACGGCGTCTCCGAGCTGGAGGAGCGGATCGAGGTCCTGAGGGCCGAAATTGCCCGCAGCCAAGCGCAGATCGACAAGAAACAGGCGGGAAAATCGGCCGCCGACGCGTTTTTCAACTTCAAGAACGGCTGAGCACGGAGCGTATCAGGGCGGGTTTGGCACGGGCGTTGCACTCCGGATCACAGGGCGGCGAGTGCTGCCGCTTTGTATCGCAGCTTTAGGGGCAGAGTTTTCATGAACGATCTAGGCGCGCTGGCGACGGCGCCGTGGCGGGCGGGCGTGATCGCCGATTTCGCCCGCTCGGAGCTCTTCGAGCGGACCTTCCAGGAAGGCATGGACCTCGTCGAGGAAACCGCCGCCTATCTGGACGGCGCCGGCCGCCAGGACTCCAAGCTGCTGAGCCGCAACGCCGCCCTGGCCTATGCGTCCGAGAGCATGCGCCTGACCACCCGGCTGATGCAGGTAGCCAGCTGGCTGCTGGTGCAGCGGGCCGTCCGCGAGGGCGATATGGAGCCGGACGCCGCCTGCGAGGAGCGCTATCGCCTCGGCGCCGAGGCCGTCTGCATGGCCGAACCGACCGAGGAAATTCTGCCGCTCGGCCTGCTGGCCCTGATGGACCGCTCGGGCCGCCTGTATGAGCGCGTCCGCCACCTGGATCGCCGGATGTATGTCGAGGCGGCGGAGACGGAACTGCCCAACGCCGTGCTCAGCCAGTTCGACCGGCTGCGCGACGCCTTCGGCGGCGTCGAGGCCTGACGCCGCCAGGCGACGACAATTCAGCCGTGTCTGTTGATGATCGCGGACGCCCTTGCGGCCGTGGTCGGCCTTGGGACACGGCCTGCCACAGGCGGCCAACATTTCCAGCGCTCCGGCCTACGCGGCGCCTACGCCGCGCCCCACGATTGCAACGGCCGAGGCGACGCAAAAGCCAGCAATCCGGGCGTTTCGAGAGGCCTGTCATTGGTGACGGCCTGATTCCGCCTGTGTGGCCGCTCGCGGTATAATGTCGCCCGCTTCGCTGATAGCGGGCCGCGATCCCCAAACGAAAAAAGCCGGCTCGCGATCCCGCGGGCCGGCTAATCTCGGTCGCGCCGCAGCGCCCTGAGCCTACTTCTTGGTGAAGGCGCCGAACTTGGCGTTGAAGCGGCTGACGCGGCCGCCGCGGTCCAGCAGGTGCTGGTTGCCGCCGGTCCAGGCCGGGTGGGTCGAGGGGTCGATGTCCAGGTTGAGGGTCGCGCCCTCTTTGCCCATCGTCGAGCGGGTCTGGTAGCTGGTGCCATCGGTCATCACGACGGTGATGAAGTGATAGTCGGGATGGGTGTCTTGTTTCATCGGGCGGTCCAACCGACTTAATGTTCGGTAATTGAGTTGGGTGCGGGGTCGCCCCCGGAGACGCGCGGCTATACAGAAGGCGGCGCGACAAGGCAAGCGTCGGGGGCAAACTCCCCGGCCAGGGAAATGTAATGAGCAACACAGAAATTGATCAGGCTACTCTCGACGGCCGGCCCGGCGCCGGGGCGGCGCTGATCACCTCCATCCACGAGGATGCGGCCCGCCGGCCCAAGTCCCGCGACGTCCGCAACCTGGCCACCCTGTTTCCCTTCATCCGCGTTCACTGGCCCTACGCCGCCGGCGCCTTCTTCTTCCTGGTGATCTCGGTCAGCGCCACCCTGGGCCTCACCGCCGCCGCCAAGGCCGTGGTCGATCAGGGCTTCCTGTCCGGCGCCGCCAGCAATCTCAACCAGGTGTTCCTGGCCCTGGGCGGGGTGGCCCTGACCCTGGCGGTCAGCACCGCCTTTCGGTTCTACTTCATCAGCCGCCTGGGCGAGCGGGTAGTGGCCGATGTGCGCAAGGCGCTCTATCGCCACATCCTGACCCTGGACCCGGCCTTCTTCCTCAAGACCCGAACCGGCGAGGTGCTGTCGCGGATGACCACCGACATCACCCTGATCGAGACCCTGGTCGGCTCCTCCGCCTCGATCGCCCTGCGCAATCTGTTTTCCCTGATCGGGGCCACCATCCTTCTGGCCCACGTCAGCCTGACCCTGACCCTGTTCGTGATGCTGCTGGCCCCGGTGGTCATCGCCCCGATGTTCATCTTCGGCCGCCGGGTGCGCAAACTCTCCACCGAGGCCCAGGACCGCTTCGCCGACGCCGTGGCCTACGCCGGCGAGAGCCTGGATGCGCTGGAGACCGTCCAGGCCTTCGGCCGCGAGCGCTATGCCGGAGACCGCTTCGGCGAGGCCGTCGAGCTGGCGTTCGGCCGCTCCATGGCCCGGGTCAAGGCCCGCGCCACCATGACCCTGCTGGTCATGGCCCTGATCTTCGGCGGCGTGACCATCGTGCTGTGGGTCGGCGCCCGCTCGGTGCTGGCCGGCGAGATGACCGGCGGCACCCTGCTGCAGTTCGTCTTCCTGTCGGTGATGGCGGCCAGTTCGGTCGGCATGCTGGGCGAGGTCTGGGGCGATGTGCAGAAGGCCTCCGGCGCCATGCAGCGGATCAGCGAGCTGCTGGCCTCGAAACCCAACATCGCCGCGCCCGCCCTGCCGGTGGTGCTGCCGGAACCGGCCCGGGGCGAGGTGGTCTTCGACGACGTCACCTTCGCCTATCCGGGGCGGCCGGACCTGGCGGCCCTCAAGGGGCTCAGCTTCATCGTCCGACCCGGCGAGACCGTCGCCCTCGTCGGCCCGTCCGGGGCCGGCAAGAGCACCGTCTTCCGGCTGCTGCTGCGCTTCTATGATCCGCAGAGCGGGTCCATCCGCCTCGACGGCGTCGACCTCCGCAAGGCCGATCCCGGCGCGGTCCGCTCGCGCATGGCCCTGGTCGCCCAAGACGCCGCCCTGTTCTCCGGCTCGGCCCGCGACAACATCCGCTTCGGACGCGAGACGGCCGACGACGCGGCCATCGCCGCCGCGGCGCTGCAGGCCGAGGCCGACGGCTTCATCAGCGCCTTGCCGGAAGGCTACGACAGCGCCGTCGGCGAACGGGCCAAGACCCTGTCGGGCGGCCAGAAGCAGCGGCTGGCCATCGCCCGCGCCCTGGTCCGCGAGGCCCCGATCCTGCTCCTCGATGAGGCGACCAGCGCCCTCGACGCCGAAAGCGAGCGTCTGGTCCAGAAGGCCCTCGACGAGGCCATGGAAGGCCGCACCACCCTGGTCATCGCCCACCGGCTGGCCACCGTCCTGCGGGCCGACCGCATCCTGGTGATGGAGGACGGCCGGATCGTCGAGGAGGGAACCCACGCCGAGCTGGTCGAGCGCGGCGGCCTCTACGCCAAGCTCGCGGGCCTGCAGTTCGCCGCCAACGCCGCCTGAAAGCCCTTTTCCCGCAAGGGATGCGACGCAATGTCGCCGGGGTTTGCCTTGCGGCCGGCCCCCTGAAGGCGTTGGATGCCGCCGCTCGATGAAGTTGTTCGACGAAAAGGGCGTCCAAAGGCGGACGTAATCTGGCTGTGACGGACCTTGACGCGCTGGTGCTGGCGAGGCTGCAGTTCGCCTTCACCATCGCCTTCCACATCATCTTCCCAAGCTTCTCCATCGGGCTGGCCAGCCTGCTGGCGGTGCTCGAAGGGCTGTGGCTGACCACCCGCCGCCAGGTGTTCCGCAACCTCTACCTCTTCTGGGTGAAGATCTTCGCCTTGAGCTTCGGCATGGGCGTCGTCTCGGGCGTGGTGATGAGCTACCAGCTGGGCACCAACTGGAGCGTCTTCGCCTCGGCCTCGGCGCCGGTGATCGGCCCGCTGCTGGCCTTCGAGGTGCTGACCGCCTTCTTCCTCGAGGCCAGCTTCCTCGGCATCATGCTGTTCGGCTGGAAGAAGGTCGGCCCGGGGCTGCACTTCACCGCCACCGTGCTGGTCGCCCTGGGCACCCTGATCTCGGCCTTCTGGATCATCTCGGCCAACAGCTGGATGCAGGCCCCCGCCGGCTTCGCCATCCAGCCCGACGGCAGCCTGCTGGCCACCGACTGGTGGGCGGTGGTGTTCAATCCAACCTTCCCCACCCGCCTGGCTCACATGGCCCTGGCCGCCTTCCTGACGACCGCCCTGGCGGTCGGCGGGGCCAGCGCCTTTGTCCTGCTGCGCGATCCAGAACAGCCGGAAAGCCGCATGGCCCTGCGCATGGCCATCGGCATGTTCGCCATCGTCGCGCCGCTGCAGTTGGTCATCGGCCATGCGTCCGGCGAGATGGTCCGCGTCCATCAACCGCTGAAGCTGGCGGCCATCGAAGCCTACTGGAAGACGCGGCCGGACCAGGCCCAGAGCCTGGTCGGCCTGCCCGACCGCGAGGCGGCCAAGACCCACGCCGAGATCGCCATTCCCGGGGTCGGCAACCTGATCCAGGGGGTGCCGAAGGACACGGTCATCCAGGGGCTGGAGGACTGGCCGCGCGAGGACTGGCCGGTGGTCGGCCTGGTCTACTGGTCGTTCCGCGTCATGGTCGGCCTGGGGCTGGCGATGATCGGCCTGGGCGTCTGGGGCGTGATCTGCTGCCTGAGGCCGGGGGGCGAGCCCGACCGCTGGTTCCTGCGGGCCAGCGTGCTCATGGCGCCGATGGGGTTCGTCGCGGTCATCGCCGGCTGGATCGTCGCCGAGGCAGGTCGGCAGCCGTGGGTGATCACCGGCGTCCTGCGCACCCGCGACGCCGTCTCGCCGGTCGGCGCCGGCCAGGTCTCCGCCTCCCTGCTCGGCTTCATGATCGTCTACGCCATCGTGTTCAGCGGCGGGGCCCTCTACATCCTTCGGCTGATGGGCCGGGGTCCCGCGCCCGAGGAACTGGCGCCAACCCCCGAGGACCGGGCGCCGGGCACCCCGATGGCGGCGGCCTCAGGCGAGCCGGGCGATGACGACGGCGAAGACGGACGTGGCGGGGAGGAGCGGCCGTGAGCCTCGACCTTCCCCTGATCTGGGCCGGCCTGATCGCGGTCTCGGTCTTGTTGTACGTCCTGCTCGACGGCTTCGACCTCGGCGTCGGCATCCTGTTTCCCTTCGCCCGCAGCCCGGCGGAGCGGGACGCGATGATGAATTCCATCGCCCCCTACTGGGACGGCAACGAGACCTGGCTGGTGCTGGGCGGCGGCGGGCTGTTCGCCGCCTTCCCGATGGCCTACGCCATCGTCGGGCCGGCCCTCTATCTGCCGCTGATGCTGATGCTGCTGGCCCTGATCCTTCGCGGCGTGGCCTTCGAATTCCGCCTGCATGGCCGCAAGCGCGGCAAGGCGCTGTGGACGGCGGCCTTCGCGACCGGGTCGCTGGTCGCCACCCTGTCCCAGGGTCTGGTGCTGGGCGGATATATCCAGGGGATCGCCGTGCGCGACGGCGCCTTCGCCGGCGGGCCCTTCGACTGGCTGACTCCCTACAGCCTGCTGGTCGCGGTCGGGCTGGTGGCCGGCTACGCCCTGCTGGGCGCGACCTGGGTCGCCTGGCGCTCGGAGCACCAACTGCATGATGACGCCCGGCGCTGGAGCCTGATCGCCGGCGGGGCCACCGCCGTGCTGCTGGGCGCGGTCAGCCTCGCCACCCTGATCGTCCATCCCCGGGTCGCCCAACGCTGGGGCTTTACCGGCGAGGGCTTCGATCCGGCCGTCTTCCTGCCGCATCTGCCCATCCCTTTGCTGGGACTGGCCGGCCTGGCGCTCGCCGCCTGGGGCCTTTGGAAGCGATCCCACCACGCGCCCTTCCTCGGCGCCCTGCTGGTCTTCCTGTCAGGCTACATCGGCCTGGCCGCCAGCTTCTTTCCCAATATCGTCCCCTATGACGTCAGCTTCCGCCAGGCGGCCAACGAGCCCGGGGCCCTTGGCTTCATGCTGGTCGGGGTGGCGATCCTGTTGCCGGTGATCCTCGGCTATACCGCCTGGGTCTACTGGATCTTCCGGGGCAAGGTGGCCGCCGATGCCGGATATCATTGAAGGCCCGCCAGAGAAGGATGACCGCCTGCCCCCCTGGCCGAAGCGGCTGATGTGGTTCGCCCTGCTGGCCCTGGGCGGATCCCTGGCCACGGCCATCGTCGCCTACGGTCTGCGGGCATTGCTGAAACTCTAGGACGTCCTTCGACACGCCATTTGCCCTGGCTGATGCAGGGCAACCGCACAGAACCTTGCCCCCTTCCATCTTCCTAGAAGCCCGCGATGCGGGCTGTCCGGGACCCAGGGGTGAGGGATCTCGTCGCCAGACGCTGCTTTCCGGCCGGCGCACTGCACCCCTGGGTCCCGGGTCGCCCTTCGGGCGCCCGGGATGACGGGCTTGCCACGTACCGAAGGACGCGACTTGCCTGACCCTAGGGCCGGGTCTCCACTGTCTTCCAAAGCAACAGGGAGAACCGCCATGGATCTGGGCCTCAAGGACAGGACCATCTTCGTCGCCGGCGCCAGCCGGGGCATCGGCCTGGGCATTGTCGAGGCCTGCCTGGCCGAGGGCGCCAGGGTGGCCATCACCGCCCGCGGCGCCGAAGCCCTTGAAGCGACCCGGGTCCGGCTGGCGGATCAATATGGCGCGGACAGGCTGTGGGCCATGGCGGGCGATCTGCGCGACACCGCCACCATCGAAAAGGCCCTGGCCGGTTGCGAGGCCGCGCTCGGGCCAATTCACGGGGCGGTGGCCAATGTCGGGCTGCACCCCTGCCCGCCCGGGGCGGAGGTCGATGACGAGACCTGGGACGCCGGCTTTTCGCAGAATCTGGGATCCGCCTGGCGGCTGGCGCGGGACGCCTGGCGGCTGATGGAGCCGCGCGGCGCCGGGTCGATCCTGTTCATCAGTTCGATCGCCGGGCTCGGCGCGCTCGGCACCCCGATGACCTACGGAACCGCCAAGGCGGCGATGAACCACATGGCCAAGGAGCTGGCGGTGATCACCGGGCGCAAGAACGTCAGGGTCAATGTCATCGCGCCCGGCAACATCATCTTCCCTGGCGGCGACTGGGAGGCGCGCTCGACCGGCCCCCGGGCCGAGAACTGGAACCGCTGGCTGCGCCGCGAGGTGCCGATGCAGCGGTTCGGCAAACCCGAGGAGATCGGATCGATGGCCGCCTTCCTGCTGAGCGACAAGGCCAGCTTTGTCCACGGCGCCATCATTCCCGTCGATGGAGGACAGACCCGATGAGCCAGCAAACCGTCTATGAGCATCTGCTGATCCGCACCGAAGGCGACGCCGCCTGGGTGACGATGAATCGACCCGAAAGCCTCAACGCCCTCAACCGCCAGATGGTCGAGGAACTGCGCGACTTCTTCGTCGGCCTCTACTGGCGACGCGATGTCAGGGTCGTGGTGCTGCAGGGCGCCGGCGCGGCCTTCTGCGCCGGTCTCGACCTCAAGGAACGCAGCGGCGGCAACACCGACCGCTCCATCGGCGCCGGCCTGACCGCCCAGCGCAGGATCAGCGAGATCGTCATCGCCATGCGCCGCTGCCCGCAGCCGATCATCGCCTGTGTCGACGGCGCCGCCGCCGGCGGCGGCTTCGCCTTGGCCCTGGCCAGCGATGTGCGGATCGCCACCCCGCGCCTGCGGATGAACGCCGCCTTCATCCGCATCGGTCTTTCGGCCTGCGACATCGGCGTCAGCTACTTCCTGCCGCGCATGGTCGGCAGTTCGGTCGCCGCCGAATACATGCTCACCGGACGCTTCATCACCGCCGACCGGGCCCGCGAGCTGGGCCTGGTTAGCCAGATCGTCGGGACCGACCAGTTGAATGAGGTGGCGGAGGGCTTCGTCAGGGACATGCTCCACGCCACCCCGCTGGGCCTGCGGCTGACCAAGGAGGCCCTGAACCACGCCATCGACGCCGGCGGGCTGGAAGCGGTCATCGCCATGGAAGACCGCAACCAGATCCTCGCCAGCAGCGACGGGGATTTCCAGGAAGGCGTCCGGGCCTTCCTGGAAAAACGCGAGCCCAACTACGCCGCCAGGGAAGGCTGACGGGTCAGCAGGTGGAAGCGGAGGCACATCGCCGCCGCCGCCACCCCGAGCCCGAAGGCCAGGCCGATCCAGATGCCGAGGCCCCCGAGTTGCAGACCAATGGCCAGCAGCACGCAGACCGGCGCCCCGGCCAGCCAGTAGGCGCCGCCGGCCAGGATCATCGGCCAGCGGGCGTCCTTCAGGCCGCGCAGGGACAAGGCCCCGACCACCTGCAGGGCGTCGAACAGCTGGAAGGCCGCCGCCACCTTCAGGAACAGCGCCGCATAGGCGATGACCTGCAGATCGGCCGGCGTCCGGCCCGAGATGTAGAGCCGGGCGATGGCCTCGCCGCCAAAGGCCATGAAGACCCCGAACAGCACGACGATCCCGGCCCCGACGGTCATGGCCACGAAGCCGGCCCGTCTTGTGCCCGCGAGATCTTCCGCCCCGGCGAACAGGCCGACGCGGACCGTCGCCGCCATGGCGATGCCCAGCGGCACCATGAAGGTCACCGAAGCGAAGTTCAGCGCCACCTGGTGGGCGGCAAGCGTCTCGGCCCCGAAGGTCCCGGCCACCAGGGTCATGCTGTTGAACAGCATGGCCTCGAACAGCATGGTCACCCCGATCGGCACGCCCAGCCGGAACAGCTCGACAAACTGCGCCCAGTCCGGCTCACGAAAGCGGTCGAACACCCGCACGGCCCGCAGCAGAGGATCGAGCCGGATGATCAGCAGCATCACCAGGAAGGCGAAGGCGGCCGAGGAACTGGTCGCGATCCCCGCCCCGACGATGCCCAGACGCGGCAGGCCGAAGTGGCCGAAGATCAGCGTCCAGGCCAGCAGGCCGTTGAACAGGATCGACGCCAGCATGACGTAGAGCGCCGCCCGCGGCCGCTCCAGGGCTGTGGCGAAGTTGCGCAGCACCTGGAAGCCGAAGGTGAATGGCAGGCCAAAGCACAGCATGGCGGCGAATTTGCCGGCATCCCGCGCCAGCGCCGGCTCCTGGCCCAGATGCGACAGGATCCACTCCGTCGACAGCAGGATGGGCACCAGCATCAGGGGCAGGGCGATGGCCACCCACAGCCCCATGCGGGCGACCGCGCGCGGCCCGTCCATCTGGCCTGGGAAGCGGCCGAGCATCTGGGCGATGATCGGGGCGACCGCGGAGGTCGGACCGCCGCCCAGCAGCCAGCAGAAGTAGTAGACGGTGTTGCCGATCGCCGCCGCCGCCAGGGCGGAGGAACTGAGCCGCCCCAGCAGGACGACGTCAGTGGCCAGGATAGCCATCTGGGCCAGCTGGGTGATGATCAGCGGACCGGACAGCCGCAGCAGGGCGCGGGCCTCGGTCATCCAGCCGGAAAAGCCTTCGGGCGGACTGAGGCGGCTAGAAAAGGTCTGGGAGGTCAGGAAGGTCATGTCGGTCTCTCGGGTCTTGTGGCCCGGGCCCGACGCTGGAAGCGGATACAAAAAACCCCTCCGGAGCGTCGGGCTCGGGAGGGGGCGGTTGAGGTTTCAGAGGGTCTGAAGTCTCAGGCGAACTCCTCGCGAGCGCAGGCGGTCATGCCACCGCCAACGGCGGACGGCACGAGCGATTGGCAGGTGGTGAAAACGGCTTTCACGGTCGAGGAACTCGCGGAAATGGCCCAAGGGCGGGTGTGGTCGGGATGGGTATGCCGCGTCGGAGACTTGGTCAAGCCCGCCGAACAGCGGTTTTGACACTGTTGCAGGTTGGCAACCCGGCGGTCCGGCGGATGCTCAATTCCATTCTCCGATGGGCAAAGAGCCCGGCAAGCGGATCTACTAGCAATCATCCGACCCGGAAAATGGTCTCCACAGAGGGAGAAGCGTGAATGGAAGTTGCAAAAGCGGCTAGCCGGAAAGTACTGCCTGCCCTTGCAGTGACATGCCTAATTGGACAGGCAGCATGCGCCACCAAACCGTCGGGAACACTGCGTCCGCCCTCGAAGCGGGACTTCGCGCAAGCCGAAGAAATATGCCGGGCGGCCGCCAACGCCCCCGCTGATGCCTATGTAATGGCCGGACGCTATCAGACAGCGACCAGCGAACGCGGGCTCGTGATCAACCTGTTGCCGGTCGACCGCAACGCCAGGGACCGGCTGATAACCTGCAGCTTCTCAGACTGGAGACAGCCGCCTCAGGTGGTTCGACACAAATAGTCGCCGCTACAGCTGGTCCAGGCCGTAGGCCGCATGCAGCGCCCGGACGGCCAGTTCGGTGTAGGCACTTTCGATCAGCACGCTGATCTTGATCTCCGAGGTCGAGATGACCTGGATGTTGACGCCCTTCTCGGCCAGAGCCTGGAACATGGTCTTGGCGACGCCGGCGTGGCTGCGCATGCCGACCCCGATCACCGAGACCTTGGCCACGTCCTCGTCCAGGGCCGCGCCCTCGAAACCGAGGTCGCCCTTGAGGTCGCCGACCACCTGCATGGCCCGGGCGGCGTCGCGCTTGCCGACGGTGAATTCCATGTTGGCGGTGTCGGCGGTGCGGGCGTGGGCCTGGACGATCATGTCGACGTTGACGTTGGCGTCGGCCAGGGCGCTGAAGATGCGCGAGGACACCCCCGGATGGTCGGGCAGGCCGAACAGGGTGACCTTGGCTTCGTCGCGGCTGTAGGCCACGCCGCTCACGATGCGTTTTTCCACGATATCCTCCTCGTCGCACAGCAGGGTGCCCTGGTCGGGGGCCTCTCCCGGCTCGACAAAACTCGACAGCACCCGGACCTTGACCCGGTGGGCCATGGCCATCTCGACCGACCGCGTCTGCAGCACCTTGGCTCCCAGGGAGGCCATCTCCAGCATCTCCTCGTAGGAGATCTTCGCCAGGCGCCGGGCCTTGCTCTCGATGCGGGGGTCGGTGGTGTAGACGCCGTCGACGTCGGTGTAGATGTCGCAGACCCCGCCAAGCGCGGCGGCGATGGCCACGGCGCTGGTGTCGGAGCCGCCGCGGCCCAGCGTGGCGATGCGGCCGTCGCGGGTCACGCCCTGGAAGCCGGCGATGATGGCGATCTCGCCGCTGTCCATCGCGGCCCCGAGGGCCTCGCCGGGAATGTCCTCGATGCGCGCGCGACCGTGGGCGTCGTCGGCGATGATCGGAATCTGCCAGCCCATCCAGGAGCGGGCCTTCAGCCCCATGTTGCGCAGGGTCATGGCCAGCAGGCCGGCGGTCACCTGTTCGCCGCTGGCCACCACCACGTCGTATTCGTCGTCGGACGGGGTCAGGCCCGGCGCGGCGGCGCCGGCGCCGTCGGTCCAGGCCACCAGTTCGTTGGTCTTGCCGGCCATCGCCGAGACCACCACGGCGACGGGCTTGCCGGTCGCCGCCTCCGCCGCCACCAGCCGCGCCACCCGGCGGATGCGCTCCAGGTCGGCCACCGAGGTGCCGCCGAACTTCATGACCAGCCGTGACACGGGCGCGACAGCTCCCCCAACAGACAAATAATGCCCCGCGCCGCCGGTGTTTCGCCGTGCGTGCGCAAGGAGCCGCCTTCTAGCGGCGGGAACGCGGCGCCGCAATGCGCAGGCTGTGATTTCCGCGTGCAGACGGGACAAGCCCGCCCGGTCGGACTAGATAGGAGGCCATGGACAGCGCCGCAGCCCCCCAGCCCCCGCATCTGACCCACAGCATCGACCCCGAGGACGTCGAGCGCTTTTCGCGCATCGCCGCCGAATGGTGGGACCCGAAAGGCAAGTTCGCGCCGCTGCACAAATTCAACCCGGTCCGCCTGGCCTTCATCCGCGACGAGGCGCTGGGGCGCTTCAATCGCGACGGCGCCGCCCGCAAGCCCTTCGAGGGGCTGAAGCTGCTCGACATCGGTTGCGGCGGCGGCTTGCTCAGCGAGCCGATGCGGCGGCTGGGCTTTGCGGTGACGGCGGTCGACGCCTCGCCGCGCAACATCGCCACCGCCTCGACCCACGCGGCCGAACAGGGCTTGGACATCGACTTCCGGGCCGGCACCGCCGAACAGCTGGAGGCCGAGGGGGCCGGGCCCTTCGATGTGATCCTCAACATGGAGGTCATCGAGCACGTCGCCGATCCCGGCGAGTTCCTGCGCACCTGCGCCCGGATGCTGAGCCCGGACGGGGTGATGATCGTCGCCACCTTGAACCGCACCCTGAAGGCCCTGGCCCTGGCCAAGATCGGCGCCGAATATGTGCTGCGCTGGCTGCCGGCCGGCACCCACGACTGGAACAAGTTCCTCAAGCCGGAGGAACTGCGCGGCTTCATCGAGGGCCATCCCTTCGCGATCGAGGGTCCTTTCGGGGTCAGCTACAATCCCCTGACCGGGCGATGGGACCGCTCGTCCGACAGCGACATCAACTACATGATGACCGTAACGCGGGCAGACGGCCGGCCCTGATCGGCATGGCTGCGCTCAAATGACGCGGTTGCGTGACCGCCGTCACGCCATGACCGCCCCCTGCCGAGTCATGGTTACCGGCGTCGAAGGAAGCAGGCGAAACCGGACGGGCCACCCTCCTACGGCCTAGTTCATGTCTTCCTTCTTCGGGGGTGCGGGCGGCATGGGGGCCACCTGCACCCCATCCTCCTTCAGCGCCCTGACTTCGGCCGGCGTCGCCTCGCCGTAGATGCCGCGCGCCTCGCTGGCGCCCTCATGGATGGCCCGGGCCTCGCGGGCGAAGGCGTCGCCGACATAGTCGAAGTTCTCCTCGACATGGGCCCGCACGGCGCCCATCGCCTGCATCATCATCTCGCGCATCCGGGGCGACGCCTCCGGCTCTCCCCGCGCCTTCGTCCCGGCCACGGCGGGGGCCATGATCTGCTTGCGGACAGCGGCCGAACCGCAGACCGGGCATTGCAGCAGCCCGCGCGCGGCCTGGTCGTCATAGTCCGTCGAGGCCCCGAACCAGCCCTCGAAGTCGTGGCCGGCGTCGCAGGTCAGGGCGTATCTGATCACCGGGCGGGTCCGGTAAAGGCGCGGGCGTTCTTCAACGCCGGGATCGCCGCGCGGGCCTTGTCGGCCAGGGCCGGGTCGATGTCGACCAGCAGCACGCCGGGCTCGTCATGGTCCAGCGTCCCCAGCACCTCGCCCCACGGCCCGACGGCGAGGCTGCGCCCCCAGGTGCCGCGGCCGTCCTCGTGGAAGCCGCCCTGCGCGGCGGCGAGGATGAAGCTGCCGGTCTCGATGGCCCGGGCCCGCAGCAGGATCTCCCAGTGGGCCTCGCCGGTCGGCCGGGTGAAGGCGGCCGGCACGGTGATGACCCTGGCGCCGCTGGTCGCAAGCGCCCGATAGACCGCCGGAAACCGCATGTCGTAACAGATGGTCAGGCCCAGCTGGCCGAAAGGCGTCGCCGCCGCCACGGCCCGGTCGCCCGGCGCGTAGAGTTCCGATTCCCGCGCCGTCTCGCCGGTGGGCAGGTCGACGTCGAACATGTGCAGCTTGTCGTAGCCGGCGACGATGGCGCCGTCCGAGGCGATCAGCAGCTGACGGTTCACCGCGCGGCCGTCCTCGCGCAGCACCAGGGCCGAGCCAATGGCGATCCAGACGCCAAGCTCGATGGCCAGGGCCCGCAGGCCCAGCACCACCGGATCCTCCTCCTGAGACGTCAGCAGCGGCAACATCAAATCCCGCTGTTTCTGCAGAAGATTGGTCCCCTCCGGCGTGACGATCAGCCCGGCGCCGCCGGCCGCCGCCTCCCGCACCAACGGGGCGACATGCGCCAGCGCCGCCGCCTGGCTGGCGGGGGTGCGGGTCTGGACCAGGGCGACGCGGAAGGTCATGCGCCCAGCATGGGGTCCAGCTTGCCGGCGCGGTCCAGCGCCAGCATGTCGTCGCAGCCGCCGATATGCTTTCCGTCGATGAAGATCTGCGGAAAGGTCGACCGGCCCGAGCGGTCCATCATCTCCTGGCGCAGCTTGGGATCCATGCCGGCCTCGATTTCCTCGAAGTCGACGCCCTTGTCGGTCAGGGTGCTGATGGCGCGGGCGCAGTAGCCGCAGAAGGGACGGGTATAGATTTCGATCTTGGCCATGGGCCCTCCATAGGGGGTTTTCGAGGCTTTATGTAGGGCCGGCGGCGCTCTGTTTCACCCTCGCGATCACCGCCAGCGACACATCCGCCGCGCCGGCCGCCTTCAGGGTGCGGGCGCAGGCGTCGGCGGTGGCGCCGGTGGTCAGGACGTCGTCGACCAGCAGGACGCGGCGGCCCTCGATGCGGGCGCGGCGCGAGGGCGGAACGGCGAAGGCGCCGGCCACGTTCCGCCGCCGCCCCGAGGCCGAGCGTCCACCCTGGCTGGCGGTGGCTCTCGGCCGGGTCAGGGTGTCGGGCAGATAGGTCAGGCCGGTGTCGGCGGCCAGCCGCCGGGCGACCTCGGCCGACTGGTTGTAGCGGCGCGACAGCAGCCGCCAGCGATGCAGCGGCACGGGAACGATGACCTCGGCCCCGGCGATCAGATCGCCGGCCGCCCGCGACAGCCAGCGGGCCAGCAGCGGGGCCAGGTCGCTGCGGTCGGCGTGCTTCAGCTTGAGGATCGGATCACGGCTGTGTTCGTCATAGAGACAGGCGGCCCGGGCCCGGGAAAACACATGCGGCCGGGCCTCGCAGGCGGGGCATCGTCCGGCCATCGCGTACTCCGCCGGCAGGCCGCAGCCGTCGCAAACCGGGTCGTCGATGAAGCTGATGCGGCTCCAGCTGTCGGCCGACAGGCCGGGCGACAGGGCCGCCTCGCCGTCAAAGGCCGTCGGCGGCAGGATAAGGTCAAGCGCCCGGCGGCCGAATGCGGTAAGTTGCGGCCCAGGCCTCCACCGCCTTCCCGCCGAATGCTTCTCAGCCGCCATGACCACTCCGCCCGTCCTGTTCGACCGCGCCCTGCATCGCCGACGCCTCGACCGCGCCGCCGCGGCCTACGAGGACGCCGGGTTCCTCAAGAGCCGCGCCGCTGCCGACATCGTCCTGCGGCTGGAGGCGATCATGCGACGCTTTCCCAACGCCGTCGACCTGGGCGCCCGGACCGGCGCCTTCGCCAAGGCGCTGAAGGGCAGCGACGCCGCCGACAAGATCGACGTCCTGATCGAGACCGACCTGTCCGGGGCCATGCTGGAGGGACGGGGCGGCGCCCGCCTGGTCGCCGATGAGGAACGGCTGCCCTTCGCGCCGGGCAGTCTGGACCTCGTCGTGTCGGCCCTGGTGCTGCACTGGACCAACGATCTGGTCGGGACCCTGGTGCAGATCCGCCGGGCCCTGAAGGCCGACGGGCTGTTCATCGGCGCCTTCCTCGGCGGCTCGACCCTGACCGAGCTGCGGCAATGCCTGCTGGAAGCGGAGTCGGCGATGAGCGGCGGGGCGGCCCTGCGCATCTCCCCCTTTGCCGACGGGTTCGATGGCGCGGGCCTGCTGCATCGGGCCGGGTTCGCCCTGCCGGTCAGCGACGTCGACCGGGTGACGGTGCGCTATGCCCACCCCTTCAGCCTGCTGCGCGACCTGCGGGCCATGGGCGAGACCAATGTCCTGCTGGAGCGGTCCCGAAAACCGTTGAACCGCAAGGTCCTGTTCCATGCCCTGGACCTGTATCAGCAGCGCTACGGCCAGGCGGACGGCAAGGTGGTCGCCAGTTTCGACATCATCACCATCACCGGCTGGTCGCCGCATGAAAGCCAGCAGAAGCCGCTGAAGCCGGGCAGTGCGAAGGTGCGGCTGGCGGACGCCCTCAAGACCACCGAACAGAGCGCGGGCGAGAAGCCTACGCGCTGAAGCCGGCGTCCTCGAAGCGGGCCATTATAGCATGGCGCCTGTTCATAAGCCCTTGAATTATTGTGACTTGCGCGTGGGTCGAGGCGCTGTAGACGTGGCTCGCGGCGTAGGGGCCGCGTAGGTCGGGCGGCGGGAAATGTGGGCTGTAGAGGGGTTGGGCTGACCTACATGGGTTGGCGTGGACGGAGCGGCGCCGGACGAGGTTCAGGCAAGCTCTCTTGATCCGCTCTTCCCGGCGAAGGCCGGGATCCATTTTCGTGCGCCTGGCCGGACGATCGACCCCGACAGACCGACGCTCAGGCGGATGGGCCCCGGCCTTCGCCGGGGTGAGCGGAGGGAGGCGGGAGCTGAGTGAGGAGTGGAGCGGCGGATCAGTCCGCCAAATGTCTCTCGACCCTAGCCGGCGATGGCCGCGGCGATGGCGTCCGACACGGTTTGCATGATGCCGGTGGTCTTGTTGCCGAAGGTGGTGACGGCGGTGACGATGACCAGGAAGATCAGGCTGACGATCAGGCCGTATTCAATGGCCGTGGCGCCGCTCTCGTCACGCAGGAAGCGGGTCAGATGACGTCGCAGAGCCATGCCACCAGCGGGGCGTCCGCCGGCGGCATGGGATAGTCGCTGAGTTTGGCAGGTTTGACCCACGCCAGCGCCTCGTGTTCCCGCGCCGTGACCACACCGTCCCAGCGTCTCAGCAGATAGAGTGGCATAAGGAGGTGAAAGGACTCATAACCGTGGCTGGCGAAAACGAAGGGCGCCAGGCAGGCGGCCTTGACGTCGATGCCCAGCTCTTCCTTCAGTTCACGGATCAGACAGGCCTCCGGCGTTTCCCCGGCCTCGACCTTGCCGCCGGGAAACTCCCACAGCCCCGCCAGCTGCTTGCCCTTGGGCCGCTGGCAGATCAGCACCCGGCCATCGGCATCGACCAGGGCCGCGGCGACCACCAGCAGGGTCGGCTTGGAGGCATGAACATCGGACATGACCCCGCACTAGCAGCGCGGCCGGCTCGGCGCCAGCCGATCAGGGGGGCGACAATCGCGCCGGCTCTGCTATTTGAACGGCGCAATCGCAGATGACCGGAGCCGCCATGACCGCCCTGACCCTCGACCGCTGGAACATCACCTTCGGCGCCGGCCATCCGATGGTCGTGATCGCCGGACTGAACGTCATCGAGGATCTGGATCTGGCCCTGAACACGGCCAGGACCCTGAAGGCCGTCTGCGCCGACCTTGGCCTGCCCTATGTGTTCAAGGCCAGCTACGACAAGGCCAACCGCTCGTCGCTGAAGAGCTACCGGGGCCCCGGCCTGGAAAAGGGCCTGGCCATCCTCTCCGAGGTCAAGTCGAAGGTCGATGTGCCGATCGCCACCGACATCCACACGCCCGAGGAATGCGAGCCGGTCGCCGCCGTCGCCGATCTGGTGCAGATTCCCGCCTTCCTCTGCCGCCAGACCGATCTGGTCGTCGCCGCCGCCCGGGCGACGCAGGCGGCCGGCGGGCTGCTGCATGTCAAGAAGGGCCAGTTCCTGGCCCCCTGGGACTGCAAGAACATCCTCGACAAGATCAAGGAAGCCACCGGCGGGGCGGACATGACCATCCTCTGCGAGCGCGGGAATTCCTTCGGCTACAACAACCTGATCGTCGACATGCTGGGCATCGCCGAGATGCAGAAGCTGGGCGCCCCGGTGACCATCGACGCCACCCATGCGGTGCAGCTGCCCGGCGCCGATCCGCGCACCGGCGGCGCCTCGACCGGCGGTCGCCGCGACGGGGTGTCGGTGATCGCCAAGGCGGCGGTGGCCGCCGGCGCCGACGGGGTGTTCCTGGAGTTCCATCCGGAGCCGGACAAGGCGTTGTGCGATCCCTTGAGCTGCCTGCCGCTGGACGGGGCGGCGGCGTTGCTGAAGACGCTGAAGGCCGTGCATGAGGCGGTGAACTGACCTTCATCAGACTCCCTTCCCCCTCGATGGGGGAAGGGTTGGGGATGGGGGTGTTCGCGCCGCTGCGTCGGTCTGATCAGAAGAAGGCGCCGGCGCCCTTCAGGGCCCGCCCGATCCACCGGTGACACACCCCCACCCAACCCTCCCCCATCGAGGAGGAGGGCTCAAAGGAACGCCGCCACCTTCTCCCGGCAAGCGGGAGAAGGGCCCCGGTCAGCTCCGGTAGTCCCCGTTGATGGCCACATACTGCTTGGTCAGATCGCAGGTCCAGATCACCCCATGGCCGCGACCGACGCCGACGTCGATGCCGACCTCCAGCTCCTGCTTTTTCATGTAGGCGCTCATTTTCGCCTCGGAATAGTTGGCCGCGACCATGCCGTCCTGGGCGGCGACCAGCTTGCCGAAGGTGACGCTCATCTTGTCGCGGTTGACCGGCTCGTCGGCCCGGCCGACGGCCATGACGATGCGGCCCCAGTTGGCGTCTTCGCCGGCGAAGGCGGTCTTGACCAGCGGGCTCTCGGCGACGGTGCGGGCGATCTTGCGGGCCGAGGCGTGGCTTTCGGCGCCGGTGACGGTGATCTTGACAAACTTGCTCGCCCCCTCCCCGTCGCGGACCAGTTGCAGGGCCAGGTCGAGCAGCACCCCTTCCAGCTTTTCCCGGAAGTCGGCGAGGCGGCGGTCGCCGGCGCGGTGGATGCGCGGGGCCTCCGACTGGCCGGTGGCGAACAACAGCAGGGTGTCATTGGTCGAGCGGTCGCCGTCGACGGTGACCGCGTTGAAGGTCGTGCGGGCGTAGAGGCTGACCAGGGTCTGCAGGGCGGTGGGGGCGATGTTGGCGTCGGTGGCGACGAAGGCCAGCATGGTCGCCATGTCGGGGGCGATCATGCCCGAGCCCTTGGCGATGCCGGCGATGCGCACCTTGACCCCGTCGATCGTCGCTGTCGCCTCGGCGCCCTTGGCGAAGGTGTCGGTGGTCATGATCGCCCGGGCCGCGGCGTCCCAGCCGTCCGGCGTCAGCCTGGCCTCGACATCGGCCAGGCGGTTGGTGATCCTGGCGTCGTCGAGCAGGACCCCGATGACCCCGGTCGAGGCCATCATCACGTCGCGCTGGCGACAGTCGAACCGCTTGCCCACGGCGGTGGCGACACGGCGCACCGCGTCGGCGCCGGGCTTGCCGGTGAAGCTGTTGGCGCAGCCGGCGTTGACCACCAGGGCGCGGACGTCGAGCCCCTTGGAAACGCCCAGTTGACGCTTGCACCAGTCGACCGGCGCCGAGCCGACGCCGTGGCGGGTGAAGACCCCGGCGGCGCTGGTGCCCTCGGCGAAGGTCATGACCAACAGATCGTCGCGGTCATGCTTGTAGAAGCCGGCCCGGGCCGTGGCGATCTCCACCCCGGCCACCGGCGCGATCTTCGGAAACGGCACGGCCAGGGGCGAGACGGCCAAGCCCGGCTTGCCGGGCGCGGCCTCGGCCGCCGCGGGGGCGGGGTCCGGCGCGGGATCGAACTGGGCGCCCTGCTTCTGGGCGCGGGTCAGGGCGGCGCGCTTGAGCACCGAGGTCAGCGGGTCCAGGGCCCGCTCCATGGCGTGGCCAACCATCTCGGCCGGTTTGGCCGCCGCCTCCAGCGCCTTGGCGGGGAGGTCCTTGGCGGACGATGTCTTGCCGGGTTTGCGGGTCATTTCTTCTCGGGCGCGGGGGCGGACTTCTGGGGAGCGGGAGGGGCGGCCCCGTCGAGATCAGGGCCGGCGGGCGGCGTCGGCGGCGCGTTCGCCGGCTCGCTGGGTGCGCCGGGCACCGCCTGGCCCTTGCCCAGCAGGGTCTCGATCTTGGCCCCGCCGCGCAGCTTCTCAAGCAGGTCGCGCACCTGGCCGTAGGTCAGGAAGCGAACGATCTGCGGCCGCGCCGCCTCGATGCTGATCGGCTCCTCGGGCCGCTTGTCCTCGACCCGGACCACGGCCCAGCCGCCCTCGACCGCGAACGGGCCGACCAGCTCGCCCTTCTTGGCGTCCTTCAGCGCGGCCTGATAGGGCGGCGACATGACGTCGAGGGTGAAATAACCGCCGAAATCGCCGCCGCTGAAACGGGTGGCGCTGTCGGTCGAGCGCTCCATGGCCAGGGCGTCGAAGGAGGCGCCGGCGGCCAGCAGCTTCTTGACGTCCTCGGCCGCGGGCTGGGTGGCGACGACGATCTGGCGGGCCTTGTATTCCTCCGAGGTGGCCGAGAGCTTCTGCTGCTCGCGGTAGAGGGTCTGGATGTTGTCCTCGGTGACGCCCTTCTCGACCACGCCGGCCACCAGGGTGTCGCCGAGCACCCGCTTGCGCGCCGCCGCCAGACGCCGCTGCACCACCGGATCCTTGTCCAGCCCGCGCTTGATCGCCTCGGCCGCCAGCAGTTCGCGGTCGACGACCTCGTCCAGCACCTGACGGAACAGGTCCGACTGGATATCCAGCGGCTCACCCTCGCCGATCAGCCCCTGGGCCACGGCTTCACGCTTGACGTCGGAGGCCCACACGGTTTCGCCATCGACCCGGGCGACGGCGACATCGCCGGTCTCGGGTGGACGGTCATTGACCGTCTTGGGGCTGCAGGCGGCCAGGCTCAGCGCCATCAGGGCGGCGAGCAGGACGGTCATCGGGGCGGCGGCTTTGATCATGGAGACTCCGGCGATCCTCAAGGCCCTGACTAAGGCCTTTGCGCGACAAATGGAATTATTTGCAGCGGCCGGCGCGCGCCGGCGCGGCATCCTCAATCTGATCTTTACCCACGGCATGCCACGGATGGGATGCAAGACCGCCTGTCCGGAGCCGCCGCCTACCGTGTTCAACGTCGATCCCAAGATCATGCAGCGCATGGCGCCCCATCTGCAAAGGGTGTTGATCGTCGATTCCCAGCCGGCGTCGGTAAAGCTGCTGCAGGAACTGATGCGCAGCCTGGTCACCTGCCAGGTCTGGGCGGCGTCCACCGACAGCCGCGCCATGCAGGCGGCCCAGGCCGTCGATCCGCAGATCATCTTCCTGGAACATTCCGGCCCCGGCCTGGACGGCCCCCGTCTGGCGCGGGCCCTGCGCCGCAGCGACCTGCCCTGCCGCAAGGCCCCGATCATCATGGTCACGGGCGTGGCCACCGCCCAGGCCATCCTGGGCGCCCGCGACGCCGGGGTGCACGAGTTCCTGCGCAAGCCCTTCAACGTCAAGGACCTGACGCGCCGGCTTGAAGCGGTCGCGCTGAAGCCGCGCGACTGGGTCGAGGCGGTGCAGTACGTCGGCCCCGACCGCCGCCGGTTCAACAGCGGCGACTACACCGGCCCCCGCAAACGCCGCTCCGACACCCGCAAGACGCCGGATCAGGAGCGCATCCTGCAGGCCCTGAAGATCGTCCGCGCGGCGATGGAGGCGGTGGAGACCGACTGGACCCAGGCCCGCCGGGCCCTGCTGGCCCAGGCCGCCGACCTGCAGAAGGCCGCCGTCGCCGTGGGCGACATGAGGCTGATGGAAGCCGCGGTGGCCCTGAACCGCGCCGTCGGCGACAGCCTGGACCGGAGCCGGCTGGAACCGGCGGTCCAGACCCTGGTCGGCTTCCTGCCCAAGGGCGAATTTTCCGAGGCGGCGTAAACGGGGCCGCCGGCCATCACTGGCTGGCGCGCCGCGCCGCGGTCACACCAGGATGCCATGTCATCGACGGCCAGTTAGCTTACGTTCGTAAAATTTTGCTTGCCTCCCGCCCGTTTTCCTGTTCAGGTTGAGGAAAGGGGAGGATCTGCCATGCATCGTCACGGCAAAGCGGCGCTTGTTACAATCGGCCTCCTGCTGCTCGGAGCCTGCGCAAGCACGGCGCCTTCGGACGGCATGGAGCTGTTCTCGGGCGGGCGGGTCTCTTCCGCCGAGGTCGCCCGCCGGGCCAGGGCGGCGGCGGCCCATCCGCTGGGCAGCGAAGCGAACCCCGTCCGCGTGAACATGCCGGCCGGCCAGCAAGCCTACCTGCGCCGCCTTCGCTGCTCGGATGGCCGGCCGCCGGTGTTCGAGCGGAGCGGCAACCTGGGTCCCGGCCTCTATGGGTCGATCGTCGATGCCTATGACGTTCGCTGCCCCGGGGCCAGCCCGGCCCGGAGCGTGATCATCATGGACATGTACCACCCCGACCACTATGAGACCGGAGCGCCGCCGGGGTTCACCATCGAAAACTGAGGGCGGGCCGCCTGTCGGCCGGCCGCCCCTTGCGGGACAGCCGGCCCCGTTCTTCAGTCGTTGACGAGATTGCGCTCGCGGGCAGCCGCCTGCATCGCCTTCTGCAGCTTTTCGAAGGCGCGCACCTCGATCTGGCGGACCCGCTCGCGGCTGACGCCGTACTGGGCGGCCAGTTCCTCGAGGGTGGTGGGATCGTCGCGCAGGCGGCGCTCGGTCATGATGTGTCGCTCGCGGTCGGACAGTTCCGACATCGCTTCTTCCAGCAGACCCATGCGGAGCGACTTCTCCTCGCTCTCGGCCAGTTCGGATTCCTGGCTGACCTGGGCGTCATCGGACAGCCAGTCCTGCCATTCGGCGTCGCCGTCGACCCGCATCGGGGCGTTCAGCGAGGCGTCGGGGCCGGACAGCCGGCGGTTCATCGACACCACCTCGTCCTCATTCACCCCCAGCTTGGTGGCGATCGAGGCGACATGTTCGGGCAGCAGGTCGCCGTCCTCGAAGGCGCTGATCTGGCTCTTGGCCTTGCGCAGGTTGAAGAACAGCTTCTTCTGCGCCGCCGTGGTGCCCATCTTCACGAGCGACCAGCTGCGCAGGATGTATTCCTGGATCGAGGCGCGAATCCACCACATGGCGTAGGTGGCCAGGCGGAAGCCCTTGTCGGGTTCGAACTTCTTGACCGCCTGCATCAGGCCGACATTGCCCTCGCTGATCACCTCGCCGATGGGCAGGCCGTAGCCGCGGTAGCCCATGGCGATCTTGGCGACGAGGCGCAGATGGCTGGTGACCATCCGGTGCGCGGCCTCGGGGTCTTCATGTTCCTTCCAGCGCTTGGCCAGCATGAATTCCTCGTCCCGCGCCAGCATCGGGAACTTGCGAATCTCGCTGAGGTATCGGGACAGGCCGCCATCGGGCGACATCACCGAAATTGCATTTGCCATTATCTTCCCCTTCTCGGCAGGCGCTCGGGGTTCACCCTCATCAGGCATGAACCGCCCGCCCCCTGTTGAGGTTCCTACATAGGAACCCAATCGGGCCTCTTGAAGGCCATGAGCGATTTGTAATCCTGAGCGCCGCGCTCGGGTATCGAAAAGCCCTGGGTGGGTTGTTAGAAAAGATGCGGTGGGGCGGCTCTCAGAGCCCGGCCAGTCCCTCTTCCAGGGCCTGCAGATCGGCGGGCAACGGGGTCTTGAAGCGCAGCTTCTCGCCGGTCACCGGATGCACAAAGCCCAGCACCGCCGCATGCAGGGCCTGACGCCGCAGACCGGCGTCGGCGATGACCTGGCGCACCGCCGTGGCCGGGGCGCTGGAGCCATAGACGGGGTCGCCGAGGCAGGGGTGGCCCTTGCTCGACAGATGCACGCGGATCTGGTGGGTGCGGCCGGTTTCCAGCTGGCAAAGCACCTTTGACGCCATAGGCTTGTCGGCGGGTCCATAGACGTGCTGCACCTCGTAGTGGGTCGTCGCCTCGCGGCCGCCGGTGCGCAGGACTGCCATCTTCTTGCGGTCATGATGACTGCGGCCGATGCGCCCCTCGATGGTTCCCTTGCGGGGCCGCGGCGCGCCGCGCACGAAGGCGATATAGGCGCGGTCGATATCGTGTCGGGCGAACAGCGCCGACAGACCGGCGTGGGCGGCGTCGGTCTTGGCCGCCACCATGACCCCGGTGGTCTCCTTGTCCAGCCGGTGGACGATCCCCGGCCGCAGCACGCCGCCTATGCCCGACAGGCTGTCGCCGCAGTGATGCAGCAGGGCGTTGACCAGGGTACCGCTCTCGGTCCCCGGGGCGGGATGAGCCGCCATGCCGGCAGGCTTGTTGATGACGATCAGATGCTGGTCCTCGAACAGGACGTCCAGGGGGATGGCTTCCGGCAGGGGCGTCGCCGCAGTCGGGGCCGGCACCAGAACCTCATAGACACCGGCGGCGGCCTTCGACGAGGCGTCCGACACCGGTCGGCCGTCGCGGGTGATCTGACCCGTGGCCAGCAGGGCCTGCACCCGACCGCGCGACAGCAGCGGCAGGCGGTCGGCGAGGGTCTTGTCCAGCCGTCCGCCGGCCTCCTCGGGCGTGATCTCAACCCGCCGCAGGTCGGGCCCCGCGAGCCCGGCCTCATCGCCGTCATCGCCGTCGAGCGCTTCGGGGTCGAACCCGGTCAGGTCGTCGATGGGATCATCCATGCGGTCAAAGGGACTCCGGTCGCCGGCAGGCGTTCTCCCGTCCATCGACCGCCCGCGCGCCAAGTGCAACCGTTCGCGGGTCGATCAGGGGTCGAAACCTCGTCGCGCGGACGGGAAAGGGTGGGTGGGAGTCGCCGCAATCCCTTTTATTCTCACGATCCAGCGAATTCGTCGTGACAACGTCACAGCCAGGCCCTAGCCGCAGGTAATCACTGTTCAGGTTCGAGGGGATACGAACTATGGCGCCGTCCTACCGCAGCCTGCTGCTCGCCGCAGCGGGTCTTTCCACCCTGTTCGCCACGACCGCCTACGCCCAGGATCCGGGCGGCGACCAGACGGTCGAGGAGGTCATTGTCACCGCCCAGAAGCGTGAGCAGGCGGCGGTCGATGTGCCGATCTCCCTGACCGCCTACAGCGGCCAGCGGCTGGAGTCGCTGGGCGTCGCCGACTTCGCCGACCTGGCGCTGTTCACCCCCGGTTTCGAGGTCCAGGACCAGTCGCCGAACAATCCGGGCTTTGTGATGCGCGGCATCACCTCCGATTCCACCGACAGTTTCTCCGAAGCCCGGGTCTCGGTGTTCCAGGACGGGGTGTCGATCTCCAAGGCCCAGGGCTCCTATGTCGAGCTGTTCGATCTGGAGCGGGTGGAAGTCGCCAAGGGCCCGCAGTCGACCCTCTATGGGCGCGGCGCCCTGATCGGCGCGGTCAATGTGATCCAGGCCAAGGCCCGGACCGGCGGATTCGCCGCCGACTTCAAGGCCGGGGCCGGCAACTACAACCTTCGCCAGCTGGACGGCATGATCAATGTGCCGCTGAGCGACAGCTTCGCGGTGCGGATGTCCGGCCGCCTGCGCCAGCGCGACGGCTATGTCGAGAACCTGCTCGGCGGCGATGACTTCCAGTCGACCGACACCCGGGCGCTGCGGTTTGCCGCGACCTTCGAGCCCTCCGACGCCTTCCACAGCGAACTGCTTGTCAACTGGCAGAAGGACGAGGCCGCCGGCACCGCCTTCAAATCCCTGCGCTACAAGGCGACCGACCCGGTGACCGGTCAGGTTCTCGCCGGCACGGGGGTGCGCGACGGCGCGGCCCTGACCGAGCCGGCCGGCTTCATCGGCGGACCGCTGGGCGTCAATCGCACCGTCAAGGGCGCGACCCTGCTGGCCAGCTGGGACATGACCGACGCCTTCACCATCAGCAGCATCACCGCCTACCGCGAGTTCGACAGCCAGGAGTCCTTCGACGCAGACGGCCTGTCGCTGCCGCTGCTGACCGGCCTGAACGACGCCCAGGACAAGCAGTGGAGCCAGGAACTGCGCCTCAACTACGACGGCGGCGGCCGCTTCAAGGGCTTTGTCGGCGCCTCCTGGTTCAAGAACGAGAGCGACCAGTTCATTCCGCTGCAGTTCGACGAACGGGTCGGCCTGGCCGACCTGACCGGACAGCTGAACGCCTCGGCGGCGGGCTCCGGCCTGCCGGCGGACACCCCCGCCCCCCTGGCCTATTTCGGCAACACCGCCTTCACCGGCGCCCTGGTCCAGGGCGTGGTCGCGGCGACCAGCAACGGCAACATCCTGCTGACCGGGCCCCAGGCCCAGGCGATCGCCGCCAACCTGCGCGGCGACCATGTGGAGGCGGTGCAGACGACCAGCGACCTGACGGCCTGGGACCTGTTCGTCGACGGCACTTTCGCCGTCACCGACCGCTTCGAACTCTCGGCCGGACTGCGCTACACCACCGACGGCAAGGACACCGGCTTCCGCTCCTACACCATCGGCGGACGCAGCGTTCTGGGCGGACTGATCGGGGCCGCGCAACTGGCCGCCAGCGGCGATCCCCTGGCGGTCGGCCAGGCCAACGCCATCCTGGGCGCCCTGCAGAGCCCGGCCGTGCAGTCGATCCCCGAGGCCTTCCTGCCCAACTTCGGCCTGACCTTCCAGCCGACCGCCAACAACGGCGACCGGACGGTCCGCAGCCATGACGACTCCAGCTTCACCTGGCGTCTGGTCGGACGCTACGAGGTCTATGATGACCTGAACCTCTACGCCAGCTACGCCCGCGGCCGTCGTCCGGAAATCCTCGCCACCGGCGCCCCGACCACACCCGGGGGCGCCCCGCGCTTCGACGCCATCAACGCCGAAACCGTCGACAGCTACGAGGTCGGCGCCAAGTCGGCGCTGCTGGGCGGCCGCCTGCGGCTCGACGGGGCGATCTACTACTACGACTACAAGGACTTCCAGACGGTCATCCAGGACGGTGTGGTGTTCACCATCGCCAACGCCGGCGCGGCCAAGGCCTATGGCTTCGAGGGTCAGCTGGAATGGCGGGCCGCCAGCGGTCTCGATATCTACGCCACCTATGCCTACAGCCACGCCCGCTTCGACGGCGGGGCCTATGACGGCAACCAGTTCCGCCTGTCGCCGGACCAAAGCCTGTCGCTGGGCGCATCGTGGAAATTCGACGCCATCGGCGGACGCTTCGACATTCGGCCCAGCTACACCTGGCAGTCGGAAGTGTTCTTTGACGACAACAACGACCGCTCGGTCTTCCAGCAGCCGCCCGCCGCCTTCGTCGCCGACAATATCCAGGACGAGAAACAGGGCGCCTATGGCCTCCTGAACCTGCGGGGCTCCTTCAGCCCGGCCGGAACCGGCGTGACCTTCGAGCTGTTCGCCACCAACCTGCTCGATGAAAGCTACATCATCGACGCCGGCAACACCGGCGACAGCCTGGGCCTGCCGACCTTCATCGCCGGGCCGCCGCGGATGTTCGGCGCCAGCATCGGTTGGAAGTTCTAGACGGGTCCGGGTTCCGAAGAGGGACGGAAGCGCACCCGCTTCCGTCCCGGGGGGCGTCAGGCCAGAGCCGGCCCTCCGACCGGCTCAGGCGACGGTCCCGCCGGCGGGGTCAGCCTGCCCGCGCGGCCCCGCGCCCGGACAAGGGTGATGGGCGTGACCAGGGTGCGCAGGACGGCCAGCACGAACGCCAGGCCATAGACCCGTATGCCCACCAGAAAGATGTCGCCGTTGAGGGAGGCGGCCGCCAGCGGCTCGGGGGTGATGGCGCCGGTGATCGGCTTGAGATTTTCCGGCCCCAGGAAGAACAGGAAATAGCCGACCGAGCCGGCGACGCCTTCCCGCAGGAACAGCTCGATCGCCTTCAGGGGCCCCAGCGGGCCGACCAGGGTTTCCTGCACCGCGACGGGCGCCCAGGCGTAGCTCGCCCCCAGCAGCGCGAAGATGATCAGGAACATCGCCAGCCGGGCCGCATAGGCCCCGGACAGCAGGGCCAGGGTTTGCCCCGGCCGCAGCCGCTCGATCAGGGAGGCGCGCTCCAGATGGTCGTCATCGAGTTTGGGGATGATGTCGGGAAAGGTGGCGCTGACCACGCCGATGAACTTGCCGATCAGATCGGCCAGGACGATCGCAAGCACCAGCAAGAAAACCAGTGATGAAACACCATGATCAGACAGCAGTCTGTTGATGGTCTCGGAGACGCCGAAGACGGCGACAATGCCGATCAGCAGGATCGCCATGACCGATCCCTCGATCATCCTGCGAACAAGTTTGAGTATGCCCAGCAGCACCTGAACCGCCTCCTGTGAATACAAGCCCGGAACCTGTAACACATGACGCCGCCGTCAGGTTTCCCGAGGGACGCCGGCCCTCCTCCTCTCACGCCTCGCGGGGAGGAGGGCCGGGCAGCCGGATCAGGCCTTGCCGGTGGCCTCTTCTTCCTGGCCGGTGATCGAGCCCTCGGTGAACAGATACTCCTTGAGCTGGTCATTGAACTCGCTGTCGGCGCGGCGAATCCACTCCAGCGCCATGGCGGCGTGCTCGATCTCCTCATGGGCGTTGTGCAGCAGGATCTTGCGCAGTTCCTCGTCGTCGCAGTCGTCGGCCCGCTGACGGTACCAGTCGACCGCTTCCAGCTCCTCGATCAGCGAAGCGATGGCGTAGTGCATGTTGAGCGTCTTGGGCTTGAGCTTTTCCCGCGGAACGTGGAGGTCCTCACTGGACATGCGTCATACTCCTGTAGTCGGATGGGTGTCAGAAGCGGACATCAGACAAGAAACCGCCGCCGTCGTCCAAGGGGGAATTCCATGAATATCGATAGACGCCGTCTATTGGCCGGCCTCGGAATCGGGGCGGCGACCGCCGGAACCGCCCGCGCCGCCGCCGCGCATGAGGGCCACGCGACCGTCACCTTCGGCCATGGCGTCGCCTCGGGCGATCCGCTGCAGGATCGGGTCATCGTCTGGACCCGCGTCACCCCGCCGGCCGGCCACAGCGGCCAGATCCAGGGCGAGCTGCGCATCGGCACGGACGCCGCGCTGGAGCGCGAGGGCCTGACCCGGTTTGTGAAGGTCGGGGCCGCCGCCGAGCGCGACTGGACAGTCAAGGTCGACGTCGACGGGCTGAAGCCCGGCACGGACTATTTCTACCAGTTCCGCTTTGGCGAGGCGGTGTCGCCGGTCGGCCGGACCCGCACCCTGCCCGACGGCAAGGTCGAGGATGTGGTGCTGGCGGTGGCCAGCTGCGCCCTGTTCATTCAAGGCTATTTCAACGCCTACGGCGCCATCGCCGCGATGGACCGGGTCGACGCCGTGCTGCACCTGGGCGACTACATCTATGAATACGGCTCGGGCGACGGCCAGTACGGCGCCGACTCCCCGGCCGCCGCCCACCGCAAGCTGGACCCGGTCAACGAGATCGTCAGCCTCGACGACTATCGCCGCCGTCACGCCTGCTACAAGGCCGATCCCCAGCTGCAGGCGGCCCACGCCCGCGCGCCCTGGATCGTAGTCTGGGACGACCATGAAACAGCCAACGACAGCTGGAAGGACGGGGCGGAGAACCACAATCCCGAGGCCGGCGAGGGCGACTGGGCGGCGCGCAAGGCGGTGGCCCTGAAGGCCTATTTCGAATGGATGCCGATCCGCGAACCGGCCGGGACCATGCCGGAAGCCATCAACCGCAGCTTCCGTTTCGGCGACGTCGCCAGTCTGATCATGACCGAGACCCGGCTGACCGCGCGCGGCAAGCAGCTGGAGCTGGAGACCGATCTGATGGGCCCCGACGGCCAGCCGGACGTGCCCGGATTCCTCAAGAAGCTGAATGATCCCTCGCGGGCCCTGATGGGGCCGAAACAGGAGGCCTGGTTCGCCGCAGAGGTGAAGCGTTCGGTCGATGAGGGCGAGGCCTGGCAGGTGATCGGCAACCAGATCGTCATGGCCCGCACCTTCGCCCCCGACCTGCGCAAGCAGATGGGCGAGGAGGCCTGGGGCAAGCTGATGACCTCCCTGCCGCCCTACATCGCCAAGCGGGTGGCGATGTCCTCGGCGATGTCGGCGACGCCGATCCCCCTCAACCTCGACCAGTGGGACGGCTATCCGGCCGCCCGCGAGCGCGTCTATGACGCCTTCAAGGCCGCCGGGGCCCGCGCCATCGTGCTGTCGGGCGACAGCCACAGCTTCTGGGCCAATGAGCTGCATGACGCCGCCGGGACCCTGGTGGCGGCGGAGTTCGGGACGACGGGCATCACCAGCCCGGGCTTCTCCGACCTGCTGCCCGGCCTGCCGATCAGCGAGGCCCTGATCGCCCGCAACAGCGAGATCAAGTTCGCCGACTCGGTCGCCAAGGGCTTCGTCAAACTGACCCTGACCCGCGACCAGGCCACCGCCGACATGGTGGCGGTCAGCACCATCTATGCGCCGGACTACACGGTCGGCTCGGTCGGAACCTTCAGCGTGAAGCCCGCCGAAGGCGGCGGGGTGACGACGCTGAGCTGATCCTCCTCCAGACGAAGGCTGGGGGAGGGGGACCGCCGCCGACAGGCGGGGGTGGAGGGGGCCGCGCCGGCCCCTGACGGTGTTGATGGACTGCGGCGTCAGCGACAGCGCCAGACCGTGAGTCCATGCTGACCGCCGGCGCCGCCCCCTCCACCACGCTACGCGTGGTCCCCCTCCCCCGACTTTCAGTCGGAGGAGGATTGCTCGACGAGCTGTCCGTCGACGACGACGCGGTAGAAGCAGGATCGGAAGCCGACGTGGCAGGCGCCGCCGTCGCCTTGCGGCCGCACCTTCAGCAGCACCGCGTCCTGGTCGCAGTCGAGGCGGATTTCGACGATGGTCTGCACCTGGCCGCTGGTCTCGCCCTTCTTCCACAGGGCGTTGCGGGAGCGGCTGAAGTAGTGCGCCTCGCCGGTGTCGAGGGTCAGTTTCAGGGCCTCGGCGTTCATCCAGGCCAGCATCAGCACCTCGCCGGTGTCGGCGTGCTGGGCGATGGCGGCGATCAGGCCGTTGGCGTCGAAGCGCGGCGCGATCGTGCCGCCACGTTCGAGAGCTTGAGTGTCTGCGGCGGTCGGAAACATCTGTCCTCCTCCCTCCCCATCATGGGGAGGGAGCAACGGCGCCTGAACTCTAGCGCTTGGCCATGGAGACGAAGTCGAGGAACCGGTCGCGCAGGTTGCTGTCGGTCTTGAACACCCCGCGGAACTGGGTGGTGATGGTCGAGACGTCGCGGTGATGCACGCCGCGGGTGGTCATGCACTGATGCTCGGCGTCGATCAGGATGGCCACGCCCGCGGGCTTGAGCGAATCGCAGATGGCGTCGGCGATCTGCTGGGTCATGGTTTCCTGGGTCTGCAGGCGCTTGGCGAAGATCTCCACCACCCGCGCCAGCTTGGAGATGCCGACGACCCGGTTGGTCGGCATGTAGGCGACATAGGCCTTGCCGAGGAACGGGGCCATGTGGTGCTCGCAGTGGCTCTCGACCTCGATATCCTTGAGGAAGACGATGTCGTCATAGCCCTGCACATCCTCGAAGATGCGGCTGAGTTCCTTGCCGGGATCGGCGGTGTAGCCCTCAAACCATTCGCCATAGGCGTCGACCACCCGCTTGGGGGTGTCGATCACGCCTTCGCGGCGCGGATCATCGCCGGCCCAGGCGATCAGGGTGCGCACCGCTTCCATCGCCTCTTCACGGCTCGGACGCTTTACGGGTTCAAGATCAAGGCCGGTCGCGGCCAGGGTTCGCTCGGTCATGGCGTCCATATTGGTGAAGATCCCGGGGCTGAGTTGCGCCGGGGCGACGATCACCCCGGAATGACGCGTGCCACCCCATCCACATCGCGGTAGAGGCGTGGCCTCGACCGGTGACCACAGCTATATGGGACGGCCCGCCGGCCCGGCAAGTTGTTACGTGACGTCAGTTTCCAAAGCAGATCATGACCCTCAAGCTCTATGACACCCTGACCCGCGAGAAGCGGCTCTTCGTCCCGACCGATCCGGACCGGGTGACGATGTATGTCTGCGGGCCGACGGTCTATGGCTTCGCGCACATCGGCAACGCCCGGCCGGTGGTGGCTTTCGATGTGCTGTTCCGCCTGTTGCGCCATCTCTATGGCGAGAAGCACGTCGTCTATGCCCGCAACGTCACCGACGTCGACGACAAGATCAACCAGAAGGCCGCCGATGAGGGGGTCGAGATCGGCGTCATCACCGAGCGCTATATGGCCGCCTATCTTGAGGACATGGACGCGCTGGGCGCCCTGCGCCCGACCCATCAGCCGCGCGCCACCGACTACATCCAGGCCATGGTCGATGACATCGCCGGGCTGATCGCCAGGGGCGGCGCCTATGAGGCCGAGGGGCATGTGCTGTTCGACACCCAGTCGGCCAGGGACTACGGCATGCTGTCGGGCCGCTCGCTGGACGACATGATCGCCGGCGCCCGCGTCGAGGTCGCCCCCTACAAGCGCCATCCGGCCGACTTCGTGCTGTGGAAGCCGTCGAAGCCGCATGAGCCGCGCTGGCCCTCGCCGTGGGGCGACGGTCGCCCCGGCTGGCACAGCGAATGCTCGACGATGATCGAGCGGGTGCTTGGACTGCCCATCGACATCCACGGCGGCGGCATCGACCTGGTCTTTCCTCACCATGAGAACGAGCTGGCCCAGGCCCGCTGCGCCCATGACGGGGCGGAGTTCGCCCGCTACTGGATGCACAATGGCTTCCTCGACATGGCCGGGGAGAAGATGTCCAAGAGCCTTGGCAACGTCATCATCCCGCATGAGCTGCTGCAGAAGGTTCCTGGCGAGGTCCTCCGCTGGGCCCTGCTCAGCGCCCACTACCGCCAGCCCCTCGAGTGGACCGAGAGCCTGCTGGACCAGAGCCGCAAGGCGCTCGACCGCATCTACGGCGCCCTGCAGGACGCCGCCCGCGTGGTCGGCGACGGCGTGGTGAGCCCCCACCCCGGGCGGCTGGTCGCGCCGGTCCTCGAGGCTCTGTCCGATGACATCAATACCCCGCTGGCCCTCAGCGGGCTGTTCCGCCTGTCTGACGAGTTGCGCGAGACCATCGCCGGCGGCGACCGGGACGCCATCGCCTCGGCGATGCACGACCTGACCTCGGCCGGCGCCCTGCTGGGCCTGCTGCAGACTCCGCCGGCGGTCTGGTTCCAGGGCGGGGCGGGCGACGACCTGAAAAGCCAGGTCGAGGCCCTGCTGGTGCAGCGGGCGCAGGCCCGCGCCGGCAAGGACTGGCCGACCGCCGACCGCATCCGCGGCGAGCTCGACGCCCTGGGCGTGGTGGTGATGGACGGGCCGCAGGGGGCGACCTGGCGGATCAAGGAGGCCTAGGCGATGAAGATCGAACACCGCATCGGTATCTCCACCACCTCCGACGCCATCTGGGAGGTCCTCTCGGACCTCGACCACTGGGGCGACTGGTGTCCGCTGTATCCGCGCGCCGCCGGGACCATCCGCATCGGCGAGACCCTGGATATCGACGAGAAGGTCCCTGGCCTGAAGGTCCGCTCGATCCGCCCGGTGGTGCTCGACTGGGCGCCCTACGACCACATCCACTGGCGCAGCAGCATGATGCGCGGCTGGGTCAAGGCGGTGCGCTATTTCGAGATCGAGGAACTGGCGCCGGGCAGCTGCATCTTCTCCAACGGCGAGGTGTTTTCCGGCCTGCTGACCCGCTACGCCGTCCCGCGCCACATCCGCTTCAAGATTCGCGAGGGCTTCACCGCCATGGGCGAGGCCCTGAAGGCGGAGGCGGAGAAACGCTGGCAGGCGGGGGGCAGCGTCCCCACATCCAGACCCTGATGCTCGACGACCTCTACAGCGCCCGCATTCTCGCCCTGGCCGCCAACATGCCGCGCGCCGGCCGGCTGGATGCGCCCCAGGGCAGCGCCGAGCGCAACGCCAAGCTCTGCGGCAGCCGCATCACCGTCGATGTCTCCCTGGACGCCGACGGCGCCGTCGCCGACTACGCCCAGGACGTCCAGGCCTGCGCCCTGGGCCAGGCCGCCGCCGCCGTGCTCGGCGAGAATGTCATCGGCGCGACCCGTGACGAGATCGCTACAGCGCTGGACGCGTTTTCTGCTATGTTGAAACAGGGCGGCCCGCCGCCCGAAGGCCGATTCAAGGACCTCGCCGTGTTGCAGCCCGTGAAGGACTATCCCGCGCGCCACGCCTCAAGCCTGCTGGCTTTCGAGGCGGCGCTGGCGGCTGTCCAGCAGGCGGCGACGCGAACTAGCGGCGCCGACGCCGCTTGATCCTGCGCCATGGCGTGGGATAGGCACGGGTTTCGTTCACCCCAACCAACCAGCGTCGGCATGACCCTCTATGAACGCAGCGTCCGGCTGGCGCACCGCGCCTACAAGCTGACGCTGTCCCCGTGGATCGGGCGCCAGTGCCGCTTTCTTCCGACCTGTTCGGACTATGGCCGTGACGCGCTGATCCAGCACGGACCGATCCGTGGCGGCTACCTGACCGTCCATCGGCTGTGCAGATGCCATCCCTGTGGCGGCTCCGGTTTCGATCCGGTCCCCCCGAAGAAGTGTGAAACGCCATGATCGACCTGATTTTCCCCGACGGCTCGGCCCGTCAGTATCCGCCAGGCAGCAGCGGCCGCGACGTCGCCGCCGCCATCTCCAAGTCGCTGGAAAAGCGCACCCTGCTGGTCCGCCTCGACGGCCAGCTGATCGACTTCGACCGCCCCCTGCCCCACGGCGGCAAGGTCGAGTTCGTCGACCGCAATGACCCCGCCGCCCTCGACACCATCCGCCACGACACGGCCCACGTCCTGGCCGAGGCGGTGCAGGAGCTGTTCCCCGGGACGCAGGTGACCATCGGCCCCAACGTCGAGGACGGCTTCTATTACGACTTCGCCCGCGAGGAGCCCTTCTCGACGGACGACTTCGCCGCCATCGAGAAGAAGATGCGCGAGATCGTCGACCGCGACGAGAAGATCGTCCGCGAGGAATGGAACCGCGACGTCGCCATCGCCCACTTCGAGGAGATCGGCGAGAAGTACAAGGCCGACATCATCCGCGACATCCCCGCCGATCAGCAGATCAGCGTCTATCGCCAGGGCGCCTGGAAGGACCTCTGCCGCGGTCCTCACCTGCCGTCGACCAAACATGTCGGCAAGGCCTTCAAGCTGACCAAGTTGGCCGGCGCCTATTGGCGCGGCGACCAGAACAACGCCCAGCTCCAGCGCATCTACGGCACGGCCTGGGCCAGCGAGGACGACCTCGCCGCCTACCTCAAGCGGGTCGAGGAGGCCGAAAAGCGCGACCACCGCAAGATCGGCAAGATCATGGACCTCTTCCACATCCAGGAAGAGGGCAAGGGGATGATCTTCTGGCATCCCAAGGGCTGGACCATGTACCGCGCCCTTGAGGCCTACATGCGTCGCAAGACCGAGGCCGGCGGCTATGTCGAGGTCAAGACGCCCCAGATTCTCGACCGCGCCCTCTGGGAGAAGTCCGGTCACTGGGAGAAGTTCGGCCACGCCATGTTCGTCTGCGAGACGGCCGAGGGCGAAAGCCTGGCCGTCAAGCCGATGAACTGCCCCGGCCACGTCCAGATCTTCAACGTCGGCCAGAAGTCCTACCGCGAGCTGCCCCTGCGCATGGCCGAGTTCGGCGCCTGCCACCGGTTCGAGCCGTCCGGCGGCCTGCACGGCATCCTGCGGGTCCGCGCCTTCACCCAGGACGACGGCCACATCTTCTGCCGCGAGGACCAGATCGAGGAAGAGACGACGACCTTCGTCAAGCTGCTCTACCAGATCTACGCCGACCTCGGGGTCGAGCTGCACAGCGTCAAGCTGGCCCTGCGGCCCGAGCTGCGCGCCGGCACCGACGAGGTCTGGGACCGGGCCGAACAGAAGCTGGAACGCGCCGCCATCGCCGCCGGGGTCGAGGTCGAGATGCTGCCCGGCGAAGGGGCCTTCTATGGTCCCAAGCTCGAGTTCCACCTGAAGGACGCCATCGGCCGGACCTGGCAGTGCGGCACGCTGCAGCTCGACTTCGTCCTGCCCGAACGCCTCGACGCCGAATATGTCGGCGAGGACGGCCAGAAGCACCGCCCGGTCATGCTCCACCGCGCCATCCTCGGCACCTTCGAGCGTTTCCTCGGCATCCTGATCGAGAACTACGGCGGGGCCTTCCCCCTGTGGCTGTCGCCAGTCCAGGCCGTGGTCGCGACCATCACCTCCGACGCCGACGACTTCGCCCAGGCCACCGCGGCGAAGTTCAAGGCCGCCGGCCTGCGGGTCGAGACCGATCTGCGCAACGAGAAGGTCGGCTACAAGATCCGCGAGCACAGCCTGGCCAAGGTGCCGGTCATCGCCGTCGTCGGCCGCAAGGAAGCCGAGGAAGGCAAGGTCGCCATCCGCCGCCTGGGCAGCCAGGACCAGACCATCGTCACCGTCGAGGAAGCGATCGCCCTGCTGACGGCGGAAGCCACCCCGCCAGACCTGCGGCGGTAGTCCCCCTTCCCCCTGGAGGGGGGGGAAGGGCCGGGGATGGGGGTGGAGGCCGTTCAGCTTGCGCGGTGTCGGGAGCGCTCGCCCGGTCCGCGCCCAAACCCGGACAGACAGTCGATGGACCCGCCTCCACCCCCATCCAGCCCTTCCCCCTCCAGGGGGAAGGGCTCTGGTTGAATTAACCTTTCGCGCCCCCCTCTTCACCCCAGCTTAACGCCATCGGCCCAGACTCCGTCCCCTGTACCCCGGGGCCGGATTTTCTCCTTTGCGCAGTCTGATTGCAGCCGTTGAGCGTATCGAACCTCTGACCGTCTATGGCCGGGTGGCGGCGGTGAACGGCCTGCTGATCGAGGCGCGCGGCGGACTGTCGCATCTCGCCGTCGGGGCCCGGGCCCACATCACCCGCCGCGCCGCCGAACCCCTCGCCGCCGAGGTTGTCGGCTTCCGCGATTCCCGCGCCCTGCTGATGCCCTTCGGTCCGGTCGAGGGCGTCGCCCCCGGGGCCGAGATCCGTATCCAGCCCGACGGCGCCTCGGTCCGCCCCAGCAAGGCCTGGCTTGGCCGCATCATCGACGCCTTCGGCGAGCCCATCGACGGCAAGGGTCCCCTGCCGCAGGGCGAGTCCAGCTACCCCCTCCGCGCCGCCCCGCCGCCGGCCCACGCCCGCGGCCGGGTCGGCGAGCGCCTGGACCTTGGCGTCCGCGCGATGAACGTCTTCACCACCACCTGCCGGGGCCAGCGCCTGGGCATCTTCGCCGGCTCCGGCGTCGGCAAGTCGGTGCTGCTGTCCATGCTGGCTCGCCAGGCCGACTGCGACGCCGTCGTCGTCGGTCTGATCGGCGAACGGGGCCGGGAAGTGCGCGAATTCATTGAGGAGACCCTCGGCGAAGAGGGTCTGAAACGCGCCGTGGTCATCGTCGCCACCTCCGACGAGCCTGCCCTCAAGCGTCGCCAGGCCGCCTATATGACGCTGGCCGTGGCCGAGGCCCTGCGCGACCGCGACATGGAAGTCCTCTGCCTGATGGACAGCGTCACCCGCTTCGCCATGGCCCAGCGCGAGATCGGTCTCGCCGCCGGCGAGCCGCCGACCACCAAGGGCTACACCCCCACCGTCTTCACCGAACTGCCCAAGCTGCTGGAGCGCGCCGGTCCCGGCCCCGTGCGGCCCGACGGCACCACGGCGGGGCCGATCACCGGCCTGTTCACCGTGCTGGTCGACGGCGACGACCATAACGAGCCCATCGCAGACGCCGTGCGAGGCATCCTTGACGGTCACATCGTCATGGAGCGGGCCATCGCCGAGCGCGGCCGCTTTCCTGCGATCAATGTTCTCAAATCGATCAGCCGCACCATGCCGGGCTGCCAGAACATGGACGAGCGCGACGTGGTCCGTGAGGCGCGGGCGGTGATGTCGTCCTGGGCCAACATGGAAGAGCTGATCCGCATCGGCGCCTATCGCGCCGGGGCCGATCCGGCCACCGACCGGGCCATCGCCCTCAACCCCGCCATCGAGGGCTTCCTCGGCCAGGACAAGGACGAGGCCACCAGCCTCGAGGAGTCCTTTGCCGCCCTCGACCAGATCCTTCAGCAGGGCGCCTTCCAGGGCCAGGGTGAATACGCATGAAGGCCATCGGCTCGCTGATCCGCATCTCCAACTTCCAGGTCGAGGATCTGCAGAAGCGCCTGTCGGCCATCGTCGACGCCCGCACCGAAATCGAACTGAAGATGGCCGTGCTTGAGGCCGAGGCCGAGATGGAACTGGCCAATGCCCGGGGCGACGCCGAGGCCGGCTGGTATCTGGTCGGCTTCCGCGAAGGCGTCAAACAGCGCCGCAAGGCCCTGCAGGACCAGATCGACAGCCTCGCCGCCCAGGAAGAAGGGGCCCGCGACGCGCTGAGCGAAGCCTTCGAGGCCCTGAAAAAATACGAAATGGTATCCGACGGCGCCGCCAACGCCGCTCGCAAGGAAGCCGCCCGCCGCGAAACCGCCGCCCTGGATGAACTGGGCCTCCGCCGGGTCGCCAGCAGGTGAAACGCCCAACCCAGGTCCCTTCTCCCCTTGCGGGAGAAGGGCGAATTCCCACCTGTCCCCTTTCCCGCCGCACCCTCCTCGCCGCCCCCCTGGCCCTGACCGCCTGCGCCCCGCGCGCCAACAGCCAGCCGGCGCCGGGTCCGGTCGCCCCGCTGAAATCGCTTGCGCCCTTCCCGATCGGAACCTGCGTCCAGGCGGGCTTTCTCGATGACCCCGCCTACACCGCCCTGCTGACCGAGCACTTCTCCCAGATCACCGCCGAGTGGGAGATGAAGATGGAATACATCGTCCTGCCGGACGGGACTTTTCGCTTCGACCGGCCCGACGCCATGGCCGCCTTCGCCCGGGCGCGCGGCATCCGCCTCTTCGGCCACGCCCTGGTCTGGTACGCCCAGACGCCTGACGCTTTCGTCCGCCTTGACGAGCGCCGGGCAAGCTTTGGCCAGGCCTATGACCGCTACATCACCGCCGTGGTCGGCCGCTATCGCGGTCAGGCGGTTGGCTGGGATGTGGTCAATGAGGCGGTCCGCGACGACGGCTCGGCCCTGCGCGACCATCTGTGGAGCCAGCGCCTGGGTGAGATCGACCACATGGTCCGCGCCTTCCATGTCGCCCACGCGGCCGACCCGGATGTGCCGCTGTTCATCAACGACTACAATCTCGAGAGCAATCCGGCCAAGCTCGACCAGTATCAGCGGCTGATCGAGCGCCTGCTCAGGGCCGGCGCGCCCCTGACCGCAATCGGCTGCCAGACCCACTGCAACGCCGACCTCGCCTCCGGAGCCCTGACCCGCACCATCAATGCCCTGGCCCGGTTCGGCCTGCAGGTTCACGTCTCGGAAATGGATGTCTCCCTGGTCCGGGCCGGCGGCTGGTTCGTATCCCGCGAGGAAAAGGCCGCCGCCCAGGCCCGCCTCTACGCCGAAGCCGTCACCGCCTTCGCCGCCCTGCCCGCGGCTCAGCAGTTCGCCTTCACCATCTGGGGCGTCCGCGATCCGGAAAGCTGGCTGGTGCGGGAGAATCGCTCGGATGCGCCGCTACTTTTCGACGGAGAGGGTCAGCCCAAGGCGGCGTTCAGGGCGGTGGAGGCGGCGCTCAGGGCCTGACAGGTCCGCAAGCGACCCGGTCAAAGAAGGCTAGCGGCATAGGCTCGCGCTGGTCGGTCGCGCCATTCGTCAGTTCGGAAATATCGTACCACAGCGCCTGACCGAGCGTGGGCAGCAGCAACCGGCGCGGCGCCGGGCCGGTCCTGTCTCCGAAATAATCGACGAATTTCCCGGCGTCGTTCACCGTGTAGAGCGGCACGGTGGCGTTCATCATCCCGTTCACGGGAGAGAGCGTGGCGTCGCCGACGCCGTTTCCGCGGTTGATCGTGAAGCTGTAGGTCCGCCCCGCCTTCGCCGAGTGAACGTCGATGATCAGCCGGTGGGCCGACAGGGCGCCGGAAACCTCGCGAAAGCTGGCCGTGTAGGCGTGATCCCGAAGGACATAGCGGGCGCCGTCAATCGCGCAGGCCTTGCTGGCCGGACCGTTGCACCCCGCCAACAGGGCCGCGCCCAGAAGACCCGCAAACAGCCGCCCGATCATCGTCGCCTCCAACCACGACCACTCTGCGGTTGGCTGCCCAGGCGACAAACACAACTTTACGTCAAGCGCGGCGCGCAGCTTCAATGCCGGGATGAGCGGGACCCGGAAGCTCCAGGGCCGCCTCAGCCGGCAAAGGGCCGCTGCGGCGGGGCCCCGGTGTTGACCGGCTTGCCCATCTCGCCCTCGGCGGCGGCGCGCAGGGCCTTGAGGTCGTCGGCGATGCGGAACACCGCCACATAGAATTCACAGAACGACCGCCACAGAAGCACCAGGATCAGGCAGACCAGCACCCCGGCCACGGCCAGCGGCAGGGCCAGCAGCTTGCCGACGATCTCCTGTTCCTTCAGCGCCACGCCGACGGCGGCGCCGATCGAGCCGAAAGCGCCCAGCAGGATGACGCCGAGCCCCGCCCAGTAGATCAGGTGAATCACCGGACCGGTCAGCAGTCGCTCGAAAGTCAGCACATCGCGCAGCACACTGGCGGTCTCGCCTTGCTTGCGGGAGGGTCTCGTGGGCATTCCAACCTCTTGGGCTGCGGCCAGTTACGCGGCTGCTCTTTGGAGCGCATGGCTATCAGCGCGCGAGCCGCCGGGCAATGGGCGCCCCTGTCGCGGGCGGCCGCGTTGACTTAAGGGGGGTCGCTGCTTAAGTCTCCCGCGCGCCCGAGATGTGGTTTTTCGGACGTCGTTCCGGTCGATTTCGGCCGGTCGCTCCAGACATTTCAAACGGACCTATCCCCTACATGCTCGGCTTCGCTAGAAAGCTCTTCGGCTCCGCCAACGACCGTCAGGTCAAGGGCTTCATGGCCCAGGTGGGCAAGATCAACGCTCTGGAGCCGGCGATGGCCGCGCTCAGCGACGAGCAGCTGCGGGCCAAGACCGACGAATTCAAGGACCGGCTGGCCAAGGGCGAGACCCTCGACCAACTGCTGACCGAGGCCTTCGCGGTGGTCCGGGAGGCCTCGCGCCGGGTGCTGGGCCAGCGGCACTACGACGTGCAGATGGTCGGCGGCATGATCCTGCACCGCGGCGGCATCGCCGAGATGCGGACCGGCGAGGGCAAGACTCTTGTCGCCACCCTGCCGACCTATCTCAACGCCCTGGCCGGCAAGGGCGTCCACGTCATCACCGTCAACGACTACCTGGCCAGCCGCGACGCCGACTGGATGGGCCGCATCTACCAGTTCCTGGGCCTGTCGGTCGGGGTGATCGTCAACGGTCTCAGCCAGGCCCAGCGCCAGCAGGCCTACCGCAGCGACATCACCTACGGCACCAACAACGAGTTCGGCTTCGACTACCTGCGCGACAACCTGGTCTATGACGTCGAGGAGATGGTCCAGCGCGGCCACAACTTCGTCATCGTCGACGAGGTCGACTCCATCCTCATTGACGAGGCCCGCACGCCGCTGATCATCTCCGGCCCGACCGAGGACCGCAGCGAGCTCTACAAGGTCGTCGACCTGCTGGTGAAGGAGCTGATCAAGGACAAGGCCAACTTCGATCTCGACGAAAAGCAGCGTCAGGTTCTGCTGACCGAGCTGGGTCAGGAAAACATGGAGAACATGCTGATCGCCGGCGATCACCTGGGTGAGGACACGGCCGGCCTCTATGACGCGGCCAACGTCTCCTTGGTCCACCACGTCAACCAGGCCCTGCGCGCCAACGTCCTCTACCAGCGGGACAAGGACTACATCGTCAAGGGCGGCGAGGTGATCCTGATCGACGAGTTTACCGGCCGGATGATGACCGGCCGCCGCCTGTCCGAGGGCCTGCACCAGGCCATCGAGGCCAAGGAAGGCGCCGACATCCAGCCCGAGAACCAGACCCTGGCCTCGGTGACCATCCAGAACTATTTCCGTCTCTACAAGAAACTGTCGGGCATGACCGGCACGGCGGCGACCGAAGCCCAGGAATTTGGCGACATCTACAAGATGGACGTCATGGAAATTCCGACCAACCGTCCCGTCGCCCGGATCGACGAGGACGACGAGGTCTACCGGACGGCCGAAGAGAAGAACAAGGCGATCATCGCCCAGATCGAGGACTGCTACCGCCGGGGTCAGCCGATCCTGGTCGGCACCGTCTCGATCGAGAAGTCGGAGCAGCTGTCCGAACTGCTCAACGCCCACAGCTTCGAGATGGACGGCAAGACCATCAAGGGCATTCCCCACAGCGTGCTGAACGCCCGCTACCACGACCAGGAAGCCCTGATCGTCGCCGACGCCGGCGTCCCCGGGGCGGTGACCATCGCCACCAACATGGCCGGCCGCGGCACCGACATCCAGCTCGGCGGCAACGTCGAGATGCACATGGCCAAATGGCGCCAGGAGCAGCTGGGTCTCGGCATCGAGCCCAGGCCCGAGGTCGAGCAGGCCGAAAAGGCCGCCTTTGAGGCGCAGATCGCCGAAGCCAAGGCCAAAGCCCTCGCCGAGGGCGGCCTCTACGTCCTGGGCACCGAGCGGCACGAAAGCCGCCGGATCGACAACCAGCTGCGCGGCCGCACCGGTCGTCAGGGCGACCCGGGCCGTTCCAAGTTCTTCCTCTGCTGCGAGGACGACCTGCTGCGCATCTTCGCCGGCGACCGTCTGGACGCCATCATGCGCTCCTTCGGGGTGCAGGAAGGCGAGGCCATCACCCACCGCTGGCTCAACGGCGCCATCGCCACCGCCCAGAAGCGCGTCGAGGCCCGCAACTACGATATCCGCAAGAACCTCCTGAAGTACGACGACGTCGTCAACGACCAGCGCAAGGCGGTCTTCGAGCAGCGCCAGGAGTTCATGGAAGCCAGCGATCTCTCGGAATTCATCACCGAGATGCGCAAGGACACCATCGAGGATCTGGTCAACCGTCACCTGCCGCCCAAGGCCTACGCCGAGCAGTGGGATGTCGAGGGTCTGGCCGAGCGCTGCGTGGCGATCCTGGGCCTGGAGCTGCCGATCGCCGAATGGGCTGCCGAGGAAGGCATCGCCAACGAGGAGATCGAGGAGCGGATCAACGCCGCCGCCGACGCCCGCGCCGCCGAGCGCGAGGGCATCCTGTCGCCGGAACAGATGCGCTCGGTCGAGAAGAACTTCCTGCTGCAGATGATCGATCTGCAGTGGCGCGAGCACCTGATGCACCTCGACCACCTGCGCAACGTCATCGGCCTGCGCGGCTACGGCCAGCGCGACCCGCTGAACGAGTACAAGACCGAGGCCTTCAGCCTGTTCGAGACCCTGCTCAGCAACCTGCGGACCAACACCACCCGCTGGCTGATGACGGTCGAGTTCCAGTACGCCGAGCCCGAGCCCGAGCCCCTGGCCGGGATCACCGAAATCCACATGGACCCCAACACCGGCCAGAACGAGCGGGCCTTCAGCCTGGCCGGCGCCGGGGTCGACCTGGACGCCCAGCAGCGCGCCGCCCTGCCCGTCTCGGCCCTGCCGGACGGCTGGGAGCGCACCAGCCGCAACGCCGCCTGCCCCTGCGGCTCCGGCCGCAAGTTCAAGCACTGCCACGGCTCGCTGGTCTGACCCTGCCCGCCGGCAGGCCATGCCGGATCGCCCGCCGGGTCGCCCCGGCGTGACGCCTGAGGCGATCCGCTACGCCACGCGGCGACTGGCCGACGTCACCCCCGGTCAGCGACCGGGCAAGGCGTTGGAAAGCGCCGCCGCCCGGGCCCTGCAGGCCGAGCTGGATCCCACTGCGCCCCTGTTCAGCCGTAGCCACGGTCGCGGCCTGGTCGCGGCGGCGGTGGCCCGCCCGCCGGTGACGCGGCTGGGCGTCGATGTCGAATGGATCGACCCGGCGCGGCGCATGGCGGAGATCGCCGAACACTTCCTGGGCGCCCCGGCCGCCGGCCTAACCCCCGAACAGTTCTTTCGCGGCTGGACCTTCGGAGAGGCCTGGTTCAAGGCCTTCGGGGCCGACCCGTCTCCGGACCTGATCCGCATCGCCGGCGCCAACCGGTCGGCCGACCCCGTGGCGGTGGGAGAAGGCTGGCTGCTGCAGACCCTTCCCGAACCCGGCTTCGTGCTCAGCCTTGTCTGGGCGGCGCCTTGCGCAGCAGCTTGAGCGGCAGGCGGAAGGGCGTCTGCAGCACCAGCCCCAGATGCATCAGGCTGATCCGCACATTGTCGGCCAGCATGGCGAAGTTGGAGGTGTTGTCGGGCGGGTAGACGACCTGGACCGGCACGCTGATCACCGGCACGCGGCGCCAGTGCAATTGCACCAGGATCTCGGTGTCGAACTGCATCCGGGTTCCGATATGCTCCGACTTCAGCATCTTCAGGGTCGCGGCCAGCGGATAGAGGCGAAAGCCGCAGAGGCTGTCCTGGATGTCGAGGGAGGCGGTCTCCACCCAGACCCAGAAATGGGTGACATAGCGGCCGATCTTGCGCGCCTTCGGGACGCTGTCGTCATAGACCGCCGCCCCGGCGATCACCGCCGCCGGATTGGCCTGGCCCAGCGCCAGGAACTTCGCCGCCTGTTCCGGCTGATGCTGACCATCGGCGTCGATCTGCAGGGCGTGGGTGAAACCGGCCTCGGCGGCGTGGCGAAAGCCGTCCATGACCGCCGCGCCCTTGCCGCCGTTGCTCGGCCGGCGAATGACGGTGACCCCGGCCGCAGGCGCATGAAACGCCGCCAGCCCGGACCGCACCGGCTCCACGTTGCCGTCGTCGATGATGAACACCGGCAGGTCCAGCGCCCGCAGACCGGCGAGCACCGGGCCGAGCCGATGGTAGTGATTGAAGGCGGGAATCACCGCGCATGGACGAAAACTCATGGCGGTGATCTAGCAGGTGTCGCCGTTAGCGAACCACAGCCACTTCGCCGACCAGGGCGACGCCGACCATCAGGTTGCCCGCGCCGCAGGCGTAGGTGTCGTTGCTGGAGGTCAGGTTGCCCTTGTAGTTGGACTTGATGCCGACGACGGCGTTGCCGCCCCGGCCCTTGGCGTCCTCGCCCAGCGCGATGAGAGCGCTGAGCATGGCCCATTCGCAGGCCGCCTTGTCGGTCTTGTTGAAGCCGTTGGTCTTCTTGTTGGTGCGGGTCTCGCCAAGCTTGCGGCTGACGGCCGCCCGGGAGTCGCCGAAGTAGTATTTCACGCCGGCCGGCAGCTTTGCGGCGTATTCCGGATTGTTCAGCACATCGGCGACCGGAAAGTTGATCACATCGTCGCGGCCGGCGGCCTGGACGGCGGGGGCGGCGGCGAGGCCAAGGGCGAGGGGGAGGAGGAGGGCGGCAAAGGTCTTCATGAGCTGATCCCGACAGTCTTGAACTGGTCCGCGTCCGGCGAACCGCACATGACGACAATACACGCCGGGAACGACGACTCAACGTGGACGCGGCGCCGGGCGACGCGCTAGATCATCCCCGGATCGGGCTGAATCGTCCCGGTCCAGACGAAGTTGCACGGTTCTGGACATCCGGGAGCGGAACGGAACCACGGGGGCGGGTAAGGCGTATGGCGGCGACCTGGGCGTCGACAGGAGAACGGGGGGCGTTCGCGGGACTGTGGATTGTCGCCATGGTCTACCGCCTGCTGGGCCGCACCGTGTCGATGGCCCTGATCGCGCCGCTGGTGGTCTACTTCTACATCACCGGCGGACGTCAGCGACGGGCCTCGCTGGAATGGCTGCGCCGGGCCCGGGAGCACGGGGCGGATACCGGCGAGATCAACCACCTCACCGGACTGAAACACGCCCTCGCCTTCGCCGGCGGGGCGCTGGACCGGTTCTCGGCCTGGCTGGGGGACATCGGTCCCGAACAGGTCGATGGCCTGGACGACCCGGAATTCGCCGCCGCCCGGGCCGACCCCCGGGGCGCGGTGGTGGTCTCGGCCCACCTGGGCGTGCCGGAAGTGATGCGGGCCATCGCCACCCTTGAGGATCGTCGCGGCGTCAGCGTCCTGGCCCACAGCGCCAATGCGGCCCGCTTCGCCGATCTGATGGCCCGGATGGCCCCGCGCTCGGCGGTCCGCATCATCGAGGTCAGCGACCTGGGACTCGGGGCGGCGATGATCCTGTCCTCGGCCCTGGAGAACGGCGACTGGGCGGTGATCCTGGCCGACCGGGTGGCGCCTGGGGGCAAGAGCCCTTCGGTCTGGGTCCCGTTCCTGGGGGAGGACGCGCCATTTCCGATCGGCCCGTTCGTCCTGGCTTCGGCGCTGAAATGCCCGATCTACAGCCTCTACGCGGTCCGTCGGCAGGGCCGCTACAGGGTGCAATTCAAGAAATTCAGCGATCGTCTGGATTTTCCGCGCAAGACGCGGGAAGCCGCCGTAAAAGCCTCAATCAGCCGATTTGCCGCCGAACTCGAGCAGCAGGCGCTAGCCAACCCGTTCCAATGGTTCAACTTTTATGATTTCTGGCGTCTGTAAGGGGTGGGGATGGACGGCGTGAACGATACAAGCGGCCGATACGGCCAGGGTCTCGCCATTGGCGGGGCAGACCTGACAATCGAGGATGTCTGGGCCCTGTCGACCGGCCGCGTGGCTCTGAGGCTGACCGACGATGAAGCGGCTCTGGCCGCCATCTCCCGCTCGGCCGGCCATGTCGAGGCCACCCTGGCGCGCGAGGGCGTCATCTACGGCGTCACCACCGGCTATGGCGACAGCGTCACCCGCGGCGTGCCCACCGGCCTGGTGACCGAGTTGCCGCTGCATCTGACCCGTTTCCACGGCTGCGGCCTGGGCCGGATCCTGGAGCCTCACGAGACCCGGGCGGTGTTGGCCGTGCGGCTGGTGACCCTGATGCGGGGCTGGTCCGGGGTCAGCCTCGACCTGGTGCGGCTGCTGGGCGACATGCTGCGGCTGGACATCCTGCCGCTGATCCCGGCCGAAGGCTCGGTCGGCGCCAGCGGCGACCTGACGCCCCTGTCCTACATCGCCGGGGCCCTGGCCGGGGAGCGGGACGTGCTGTTCCAGGGCCAGGTGATGAGTTCGGCCGAGGCTTTCGCCCGGACCGGCCTCAGCGCCATCACCCTCAAGCCCAAGGAAGGGCTGGCGGTGATGAACGGCACCGCGGTGATGACCGGCCTGGCCGCCCTCGCCTTCCACCGGGCCGAGCAGCTGTCGCGCCTGACCAGCCGCCTGACCGCCATGGCCAGCCTGGCCCTGCTGGGCAATCCGGCCCACTTCGACGAGCGCCTGATGAGCGCCAAGCCGCACCCCGGGCAGATGCGCGTCGGCGCCCGGATCCGCGCCGATCTGGCCGAGTTCGCCCGGCTGCACACACCGACCCGTCTGCAGGACCGCTATTCGATTCGCTGCGCGCCGCACGTCATCGGGGTGCTGGAAGACATGCTGGGCGGGTTCCGCCAGATCATCGAGACCGAGATCAACAGCGCCAACGACAACCCGCTGTTCGACCCGGAGGATGGCCGCACCCTGCATGGCGGTCACTTCTATGGCGGGCACATCTGCTTTGTCATGGACAGTCTGAAGACCTTGGTGGCCAACCTCGCGGACCTGATGGACCGCCAGCTCGCCCTGCTGGTCGACACCCGCTACAACAACGGCCTGCCCTCCAACCTGTCGGGCGCCACCGGCGAGCGCGCGCCGATCAATCACGGCCTCAAGGCCGTTCAGATCGGCGTCTCGGCCTGGACCGCCGAGGCCCTGAAGCTGACCATGCCGGCCAGCGTCTTTTCGCGCAGCACCGAATGTCACAACCAGGACAAGGTCTCGATGGGGACGATCGCCGCGCGGGACGCCCTGCGGGTGGTGGAACTGACCGAACAGGTGGCGGCCGCCCACATCATCGCCTGTGTCCAGGCGGTGCGATTGCGCCTGCGCGACGGGGGGCTGAAGGACGCCGAACTGGGGACGCGGGTGGGCGGCTTCCTGGCCGCGGCCGGAGACCTGGCGCCGTTCATCGACGAGGACGCCCCGCTCGACAAGGCGCTGCGGGCCCTGTGCGAGGCGCTGGCCGACGGCAGGGGCCTGGACTGGCTCGGAGCCGACTGATGCGGCGACCGATGAAGGCGATCGTCTCGGCGATGGTCCAGACCAGACCCCACTTCTACGACCTCGATCCGATGAACATCGTCTGGCACGGCAACTATCCCCGCTTCATGGAGCTGGGGCGCGTCGCCATCCTGGACAAGATCAACTACGGCTACGACGAGATGATCGCCTCCGGCTACGGCTGGCCGATCATCGACATGCGGTTCCGATACGCCCGGCCCCTACGCCTGCACCAGACCTTCGAGGTGCATGCGGGGATCGTCGAATGGGAGAACCGCCTCAAAATAGACTATGAATTCCGCGACCCGGAGACGGGACAACGACTGACCCGCTGCACCAGCGTGCAGGTGGCGGTCGATATCAAGACGGAGACGATGCTTTGGGAATCCCCGCCGATCCTGCGCGAAAAGCTCTCGCCCTGGCTGCCGCCGGCCTCGTCGGGCTGAGCATGCCCGGCGCGGCCCTGGCCAAATGCGCCGATCCTTTCGCCCTGCGCGCCCAGACCGGTCAGTTCGATTTCAAACAGACCCGGCGCCTGGCCAACATGAAGACGCCGCTGATCTCGACCGGGATCGCCGAGGTGACCCCCGGCCGTGTCGACTGGCGGGTGATCAAGCCGGTCGATGTGCGCCTGACCATCACCCCCGGGCGCATCACCCAGTCGGTGCAGGGCGGCAAGGCCCAGGCCGTGGGTCCAGCCTCGGCCGATCCCTTCCTGCGCAGCTCGGGTCTGTTCGAGATCCTCACCGGCGACTACGGCGCCCTGCGGCGCTACTACCTGATCAGCGGCGGCCAGACGGCCCCCGGGGCACCCTGGAAACTGGCGCTGAAGCCCAAGGACGCCAGCCTGGGCCGGTTCCTGTCGACCATCGAGATCAGCGGCTGCAATCGCGCCGAGGCGGTCAACATCAGCCAGGCCAATGGCGACAGCATCGCCATCGAGATGTCGGCTGTGCGCGGGGGATAGCCAGGAGTGACAGGGGGGCGTCTGGGACTTCTGGGTCTGTATCTGGTCGGTTGCGTCCTCGCCGCCGGCTATATCGCCTTTCGCCTGATGTCCGGCGGGGCGCTGGATACCGATATCCAGAGCCTGTTGCCGGCCCAGGCGCTGCGCCCGCCGGTGCGCGAAGCCATGGTCCAGGCCGGCGTCGCCGCCTCCAGCCGGGTGGCGATGCTGGTTTCGGCCCCGAACGGCGAGGGGGCGCGGGCGGCCGCCGACGACCTGTCGAAACGCCTCAAGGACAGCGGGGTCTTCGTCGACGCCGCCGTCGATGGCGAGGAAACCGCCCGCTGGCTGTTCGCCAACCGCAACCAGCTGGGCTGCGAGCCCTCGCCGGATGACTTCGACGCCGCGGCGGCGGAGGGCGTGGTCCAGTCGTCCCTGGTGCAGATCTTCTCACCCGTGGCGCCGCTGAGCGGCGAGATGCTGCAGCGCGACCCCTTCCTGCTGACCCTGCGGCTCAGCGGCTGCCTGCTGCCGGCCAGCGGGTTTGGCGGAGCGATGGCCGGAGACGGCGAGATCCTGATCAGCGGGCGGCTGACCGGCTCGGCCTTCAGGCTGGATACCCAGAAGACCTTCACCGACGTCGTCGACGGCTGGGTGAAGGCTCACCGGGATCAGGGGGTGACCCTGGCCCGGGCCGGAGCGGCCTTCCACGCCGAGGATGGCGCCCGCCACGCCAAGAAGGACATCTCCACCGTCGGCGTCGCCTCGACCCTGGGCATCATCCTGCTGTTGATGGTGGTCTTCCGGCGGCCCCGGGCCCTGCCGATCACCCTGCTGGTGGTCGCCGCCGGTTATCTGGGATCGCTGGCGGCGGTGCTGGCGGTGTTTCCCACCGTGCACATGCTGACCTTCGTGTTTGGCTCGGCCTTTGTCGGCGTCACCGCCGACTACGCCATCTACTACCTGTCCACCGGACCGCTGACCCATTGGGGCGACCAGACCGAGCGGCGGGCGATGATCTTCCGGCCGGTGACCGTCTGCATGGTCACCTCGGCCATGGGCTTTTCCTGTCTGGCGCTGTTTGGCGTGCCGATCTTCAGCCAGATGGCGGTCTTCGCCGTCGGAGGGCTGATCTCGGCCTGGGCCTGCGCCTTCACCCTGGTTCCCCTGTTCGATCGCGCCGTGGCCGAGGGCCGCAAGGCGCGTCTGGCGGCGCTGTGGGCCGGGCTCGAGGCCCGCCGCGAGCGCCTGCGCTGGACCTGGCCGGCCCTGGCGGTGGTGGGGGTGCTGTTCGTGGCCGGCGGGGTCTTCACCCTGGGTCATTTCGCCACCCTGGACGATGTCCGGAAATTCCAGCCGCGCTCGCCGGTGCTGGTCGCCGAGGAGGCGGCGGTGCGGGAGGCTTCCGGCGTCGGCTTCTCGCCCAACTTCCTGCTCAGCTGGGGCCCGACCGCCGAAGCCGCCAAGGCGCGCGAGACCGCTGTCCTGGCCGCCCTGCCGGCGCCGGCCCGCGCCGGCATCCTGGCCCCCGGTCGTTTCGATCCTCCGGCGGACGTCCGCGCCCGGACCGAGACGCGAATCCGGGACGAGCTGATCGGTCCCCATCTCGCCGAACGGGCCGCGCTGCTGGGCGTGGCCGAGGCGGACTTCCAGCCCTTCGCCCGCCCCGAAGGCGTTCCCCTGCCCGGCTGGATCGCCGGCCTGGCCGGAACCAGCGGCGACCGCCATTATCTGATCGCGCCGGTTCCCGAGGCCTCGGCCCCGGCGGTGATCGCCGCCACCGCCAGACTGCGGGATGCGACCTATGTCGATCCCGCCAACGCCTACAGCGGCGCCTTCGCCGACTACCGCCGTCTGGCCGCCATGGCCGCCCTGGCCGCCTTCGTCGCGGTCGGGATCATGCTGCTGCTCATCTACCGGCGGGCCACGGCCCTTGGCATTCTTGTGGCGCCGGGACTGGGCGTGGTCGGCGGCATCATCGCCGCCTCGGTGCTCGGCACCCCGCTCAGCTTCTTTTCGATGATGGGGGCCTTTGTCGTGGTCGGCACCGGGGCCGACTACTCGATCCTGCGGTACGAGGCGGCCCTGGGACAGCGCTCGCCCCTGGCCGGTCTGCCGATCCTGATCACCGCCCTGACGGCGATCCTCTCGATGGGGCTTCTGAGCCTCAGTTCGACCTATCCTGTGCGAGCCTTCGGCATAGCCGTTGCGGCCGGCCTCGCCATCTCCTACGGATTTTCCTTTGTAGCTGCGTGGTTTGGAAGACGACATGTCCGAGAAGCTTGATGTCGTGATTATCGGCGCCGGTCCGTCCGGCGCGGCGGCGGCCGCCTTCCTGCGTCAGAAGGGCCGGTCGGTCGAGGTCATCGAGAAGACCCACTTCCCGCGGTTCTCGATCGGCGAGAGCCTGCTGGCCCAGTCGGTGGCCATCCTTGACGACGCCGGCCTGCTGCCCGCCGTGGAAGCCGGCGGCTTCCAGTTCAAGAACGGCGCGGCCTTCCAGCTGGGCGACGACTACAAGGACATCTATTTCCCCGACAAGAGCGCCGAGGGACCGGGCACCACCTATCAGGTGATGCGATCGAAGTTCGACAAGATCCTCGCCGACGCCGCCGCCGACATGGGCGCCAAGGTGGTCTACGGCGAGGAGGTCACCGCCTTCGAGAGCGACGAGGATGGCGTGAGGCTGACGGTCCGCAACGAGGCGGGCGAGGAGCGGGTGATCGAGGCGCGGTTCTGCCTCGACGGCAGCGGCTTTGGCCGCACCCTCAGCCGCCTGCTGGATCTCGAGGAGCCATCGAGCTTCCCGCCCCGGCAAGGCGTCTTCTGTCAGGTCAGGGACAACATCGACGACCCCGATTTCGACCGCAACAAGATCCTGGTCTCCATCCACCCCGAACAGCGGGACGTCTGGTACTGGCTGATCCCCCTGGCCGACGGCATCACCTCCATGGGCGTGGTCGGTTCGCCGGAGGTCATCGAGGCGGCCGGCGCCACCGAACAGGAGCGGCTGGACGCCATGGTCAGCCGCGCCAGCCGCATGGCCGAAATTCTCAAGAACGCCGAGCCCTATCGCGCGCCGGGGACCATCCGCGGCTACAGCTGCAGCGTCAAAAGCCTGTTCGGGCCTTCCTACGCCCTGCTCGGCAACGCCGCCGAGTTCCTCGACCCGGTCTTCTCCTCGGGAGTGACCATCGCCCTGAAGTCGGCCCAACTGGCCACCGGCCTGATCGACCGCCAACTGAACGGCGAAACCGTCGACTGGCAGAAGGAGTTTTCCGACGAGCTCTACGTCGGCATCGAGACCTTCCGGGCCTGCGTCGCCACCTGGTATGACGAAAGCCTGCAGCGGATCATCTTCAACAAGCCGCGCGAAGCCAACGACATCACCCGCTACCTGACCTCGATCCTGGCCGGCTACGCCTGGGACCGCTCCAATCCGATCGTGCAGAACCCGGTCAAGTACCTCAGGACGGTGGACAATTTCCTGACCGCCACCTCGGAATGAGGCTTGTGTCGATCCTTGCGGCCCTGACGGTCGCTCTGGCCCTTACGGGCTGCGCGACCGCGCCGCCGGGACCGCCTCCGCCCGCCGGCGTCGCCGCCGTGGCGCGCGGCCAGACCTGGCTGAGCCTGCCCCGCCCGCCCGGCTATCCCGGCGAACGGGAGATGGCCCAGTCGATCGTCGCCAACTACGGCCCGCGCAAGGCCGCGTTCGACGCACTGGTCAGCCTGTCCCCGGACCGGGTCACCGTGATCGTCACCGCCCCGGCCGGCCCCCGCGTTGCCCAGATCGACTGGACAGCGGGCGGCGTCGTCACCCGGGCCGACGGGCCGACCCCGCCCGGCTTCCGGGCCGAGAACGTTCTGGCCGACATGGTCATGGCCGACTGGCCCAAGGCCGCCCTGGAAACCGCCCTGGCCGGTCGCCTGGCGGTCTGGGACTATCCCGACGGTCGCCGCAAGCTGGTGCGCGACGACCGCGAACTGGTGGTCGAGATCACCCCGCCGGTCGCGGACGCCGACGGGTCCGTGCGCCGCACCCTGACCAACTATGACTTCGACTACAGCCTGACGATCGTCACCCGGGAGACGCCGTGAACCCCCGGTCCGGTCCCCGTCGCGCCTATGTTCACAGCCATGCGGTGGCCTGCGCCCTCGGCGGGTCGCGGGATGCGGTCGCCGCCGCCCTGTTCAGCGCCGCGCCGCCGACGGTTTCAGGGCGGTGGCGCCTGGCCGACGGACGCGAGGTTCCGGTCGGCGCCCTGGAGTTCGATCTGCCGGCCACGGTGCTGACCGACCCGGTCGGCCGCAGCCGCACCAACCATCTGATGGCCCACACCCTGAAGGGAATTGAGGGCCCGGTGGCCGAGGCGATATCGCGCTATGGCGCCGCGCGGGTCGGGATCGTGCTGGGCACCAGCACTTCCGGCGTCGAGGAAAGCACCCAAGCGCTGCGCGGGCGGCTGGCCGGCGGCCCCTGGCCCGTCGGCTATCACTTCGACATCCAGGAACTGAACGAACCGGTGGCGGCGGCCAGGCAACTCACCGGAGCCGCCGGGCCGGCCTATTCGGTGTCCACCGCCTGCACCTCCGGGGCCAAGGCCATAGCGGCCGGGGCCCGGCTGATCGCGGCCGACCTGTGCGACGCGGTGCTGTGCGGCGGGGTCGACACCCTGTGCGAGTTGACCGTCAACGGCTTCGGAGCCCTGGAGGCGCTGTCGGGCGAGCTGTCCAACCCCTTCAGCGTCAATCGTAAGGGCATCAACATCGGCGAGGGCGCGGGGCTGTTCCTGCTGACCGTCGATGAGGCGCCCGTGCGCGTGGCCGGCTGGGGCGAGACCAGCGACGCCCACCACATCAGCGCTCCCGATCCGACCGGGCTGGGCGCCGAGACCGCGGCGCGCAAGGCCCTGGCCATGGCCGGGCTGTCGGCGGCGGACATCGGCTATGTCCATCTGCACGGCACCGGCACGGTGCTGAACGACCGCATGGAGGCCGGCGCCGTCAACCGCGTGTTCGGCGATGACGCCCCCTGCAGCTCGACCAAACCCCTGACCGGGCACACGCTCGGCGCCGCCGGCGCCGTCCAAGCCAGCTTCTGCATGATGGCGCTGGAGAGCGGGGCCCTACCGCCGCACATCTGGGATGGCCAGGCCGACCCCGAGCTGCCGCCGGTGCGACTGGCCGGGCCGGGCGAGCGGGTCCAGGGATTGCGCCACACCCTCAGCGCCTCCTACGCTTTCGGCGGCAACAACGCCGCTGTCATTCTGTCCCAGAGCTGAGCCGGGCCCAGGATAACGCCATGACCGACTACCCGCCCATTGACCGCCTGGTGCCGCACCGCCGCCCGATGCAGTTGGTGGACCGCGTCATCGCGGAGGAAGGCGAGATCACCCGGGCCGAACACACCATCGGCCCCGACCATGTCTTCCTGGTGCCGGGCAAGGGCGTGCCGACCTACGCCGGGTTCGAGATGATGGCGCAGTCGATCTGCGCCACCGACGGCCTCAAGCGCTGGCGGTCGGACCGGCCTGCGGCGCTCGGGTTTCTGCTGGGCTGTCGCAAATTCCCCGCCAGCCGCGACTGGCTGCAGGTCGGCGAGACCCTGACCATCGAGAGCCGGCAGCTGCTGGAGGGCGAAACCGCCAGCTACGAGTGCCGCCTGCTCGACGCCGCCGGCGCGGAAATCTCCACCGCCGTGGTCAATGTCTTCCAGCCCGCCGACATCACCCAGTATCTGAAAGGGGTACAGCCGTGAGCCGCGAGTTGAACGCCAAACGGCCGGTCCTGGTCACTGGCGCCAGCAAGGGCATCGGCCGCGCCAGCGCCATCCGCATCGGCGAGGCCGGCCATCCGGTCACCGTTCACTACGGAGGAGACCGCGCCGGCGCCGAGGCGACCGCCGAGGCTATCCGCGCCGCCGGCTCGGAGGCGGACCTGATCAGCTTTGATGTGTCCGACCGCGCTGCCGCGACCGCCGCGCTCGAGGCGCGTCTGGCCGAGAAGGGCCCCTACTGGGGCGTGCTGCTCAGCGCCGGCATCACCCGCGACAACGCCTTTCCCGCCATTTCCGGCGAGGACTGGGACGCGGTGCTGCGAACCAATCTCGACGGTTTCTACAACGTCGTGCATCCGCTGGTGATGCCGATGATCCGCCGCCGCGACGGCGGCAGGATCATCGCCCTGTCGAGCGTCTCCGGGGTGATGGGCAACCGGGGCCAGGTCAACTACAGCGCCGCCAAGGCCGGTATCATCGGGGCGGTGAAGGCCCTGGCGATGGAACTGGCCAGCCGCAAGATCTGCGTCAACGCCGTGGCGCCGGGCCTGATCGACACCGGCATGATCGGCGAGGTGAGACCCGAGGTGATCCAGGCCATTCCGATGGGCCGGATCGGCGAGGTCGACGAAGTCAGCGGTCTGATCGCATTTCTATTTTCCCGGGAAGCTGGTTACATCACCCGGCAGGTAATCGGTGTGAACGGGGGATTGGTGTAATGCGTCGTGTCGTGGTGACCGGAATGGCGGGCATCACCTCGATGGGCCAGCAGTGGTCCGAGATCGAGGGGCGGATGCGCGCCGGCGAGACCGGCATCCGCTATATGCCGGAATGGGAACGCCTGACCGACATGGGCATCAAGGCGGCCGGCGGCGCCGACTGGTTCCACCATGAAGGCCACTTCCCGCGGCAGGCCATGCGGTCGATGGGCCGGGTGGCGGTGATGGCGGTCGATTCGGCCGACCGCGCTCTGCAGATGGCCGGTCTGAAGGATGATCCGGTGCTGGCCACCGGCCGCGTGGGGGTGGCCGCCGGCTCGTCCTATGGCTCCACCGAGCCGACCGTCGACTTCGGCAACTTCATGGTCACCGGCAAGGCCGGCAAGCTGAACGCCACCAGCTACATCCGGATGATGGCCCATACCGCCCCGGTCAATGTCAGCGTCCATTTCGGCATCAAGGGCCGGGTGATCACCACCTCCTCGGCCTGTGTCTCGGGCTCGCAGGGCATCGGCTACAGCGTCGAGGCCATCCAGGCCGGCAAGGCCGACGTCATGCTGGCCGGCGGGGCCGAGGAGCTTTGCCCGACCATGGCCATGGTCTTCGACCGCCTCTACGCCACCAGCAAGATCAACGACGAGACCGCCAGCCGGCCGTTCGACGTGTCCCGCGACGGGCTGGTCACCGGCGAGGGCGCCGCCTTCCTGGTGCTGGAAGAGCTGGAGCACGCCCTGGCCCGCGGCGCCACGCCCCTGGCCGAGATCAGAGGCTTCGCCACCAACGCCGACGGCGCCCACATCTCCCACCCCGACGGAGAGGTTCAGGCCGTGGTCATGCGCCAGGCCCTGCAGGACGCGGGGCTTTCGGCCTCGGATCTCAGCTTCATCAACGGTCACGGCACCGCCACCGTCGCCGGCGACACCTCCGAGGCCACTGCCAGCTTCGAGGTCTACGGCGACAAGGTTCCGTTCCACACCCTCAAGGGCCACTTCGGCCACACCCTGGGGGCCTGCGGCGCCATCGAGGCCTGGCTGGGCATCGAGATGCTGCGCGGCGGCTGGGTCGCCCCGATCGCCAACTTCAAGGAAGCCGACCCGCGCTGCGCCGCCCTCGACTATATCGACGGAGCCGGCCGCAACCTGGACAGCGAGTTCTTCGCCTCCAACAACTTCGCCTTCGGCGGCATCAACACCTCGGTGATCATCGGCCGGATCTGAGGCTCTCGTCCGGCGGGTCGAAGAATAACGCCAGCGCCTTGGTCAGATACTGCGCGGATATCCTAAACTCGCACCTTAACCTGCGCGGTCAGGCAGGGCCCCCTAATGCGACCCATTCGATCATCGCGTCGAGAAGTTCCTTGGTGGGATAATCTTGGATGTCGTCTTCCGAGAAGCCGGCCGCGAGTTGCTTATCATAATTCCAGCCTTGGAAATCGACATATCTACCCAGCACCTTACCTGCCCCCTCAGCAGGCGCTCCGGCTTCCGTGACGAGCCAGTTGCGGACTTTTCTGACAGCAGTCTGGAAGTCACCACCATGGGTATCGATATCGCAGCCCGCCAAATCCGAAAGCGCCGCCTGATACCGGTATTTCCGCTCCTCCAGAATGAGGATTTTCTTGTCGGCGTGGCGACCGCCAAAATACTGACGGCAACCATAGTCAATCCCGAGCTCAAACGGCATGTTAAGCCGATAGGCCTCGCCCTTTCTGCTCGCCTGACAGCGGCTTAGATCGTGGATGGAGAACTTGGAGGCCTCAATCAGCTCCCGAATCTTCTCGAGCCTGTTTTCCGCAGCGTTGTTCCGTTCCCGCGCAATCCTCGGATAAAAGCCCAGATACACAATGGCGAAAAGAATAGCTTGAAGTATCGGCTCATAGTCCTCATCGAACGGGCAGTTGATGAAGACTGATGTTTCGAAGGTGGGATCAGCCACCGTCAGCCTTTCGGCGGAAGCGGATCATCGCCGTAAGAATTACGTTCGCGGATGCGGCCATCACGGCCGTGAATGAACAACTCGGTCTTCTGACTTTGGGCGATATCGCGAGCGCGTTCGATGGCTTCCCGCTGGGTTCCGAATGTGCCGGACGCGCGAGCCGCGCCAGCCTTCCGAACGCTCCATTTGCCGCCGTTAGGGACAACGTGCTGGCCCGGTTTTGCCACAATAAGTGCTCCCTTTCCGTAGTCTCTAATTTAACATTGTGTGGCCGGCCCGACCAGTCAAGAACGTCCATTTCTCAGGCACAGCCCTTGCCTTCCGTTCGGGTCGTCTGTCATCCCTGAGATCAGGGAGAGACGCATGATCGATTTTGAGCTCAACGACGAGCAGACCATGATCCGCGAGAGCCTGCAGGCTTTCGCCGCCGAGGTCCTGGCGCCGGGCGCGCGGGCCATCGACGAGGCGGGAGAGGTTCCCGGGGACATCATCCGCCAGGGCTGGGACTTCGGCCTGATCGCCGCCGCCATCCCGGAAGAATACGGCGGCGGCGGGGGCGAGCGCTCCTGCCTGACCAATGCCGTGGTGCTGGAGGCGCTCGGCGGCGGTTGCGCCAGCCAGGGGGCGGCGATCATGGCCCCGGGCCAGTTCGTTTCCGCCCTGATCGACTTTGGCACCGACGAGCAGAAGGCCGAGCATCTGCCCCGCTTCACGGGCGAGACGCCCGCGGCCGCCAGCCTGGCGCTGCAGGAGGGGCAGTTCGGATTCGCCGCCGAGGCCCAGCGCACCACCGCCGCCCGCAAGGGCAACGGCTGGGTGCTGAACGGCGAGAAGCGCATGGTTCCCCTGGGCGACCGGGCCGGGCACTTCCTGGTGCTGGCGGCCGAGGACGGCGCGGCCGGACTCGAGGCGGTCTCGGCCTTCATCGTGCCCCGCGACACGGCCGGCGTGACCGTGGCGGCGGAAAGCGGCAGCATGGGCCTCAAGCCCCTGCCTCAGGCCAAAGTGACCCTGAGCGAGGTTGATCTGCCCGGCTCTGCGCGGCTCGGCGGCGACGCCGGCATCGATGCCCAACGGCTGATCAACCAGGCCCGGATCGGGGCCTGCGCCATGGCCGTGGGCCTGTCGCGCCAGGCCACCGACTACGCCATTCCCTACGCCAAGGAACGGGTCGCGTTCGGCGAGCCGATCGCCAAAAAGCAGTCGATCGCCTTCATGCTGGCCGACATGCACATCGAATGCGAGGCCATGCGCTGGATGGTCTGGAAGGCCGCCAGCCTGCTCGAGCACAATGACCCGGGCGCGGCCAAGGCCTGTGTGCTGGCCCAGGATTATGTCCGCCGCAAATCGATCAAGATCGCCGACGACGCCCTGCAGATCTTCGGCGGCCACGGCTTCATTCGCGACCTGCCGCTGGAAATGTGGCTGCGCAACGCCCGCACCCTGACCGTCCTCGACGGTCCGGTCTCGGTCTAGGAGAGACAGACATGGCTGACTTCCGCTTCTCCGACATCGACCAGCAGATCCTCGACAAGGTCGTCGAGGTCGGCAATTCGACGACCGCCCACACCCGCTACTACGAGGACCATGAGCACGAGACGCCGCCGGCGCGGCTCGAGGGCGAGCGCGGGTTCGAGGAGGTGTTTCCGATGTTTGGCCAGCGCCAACCCGACGACACCCCGATGATGACCTTCATGATGGCCGTCAGCATCGCCCGGGGCTCGGCCAGCGGCGTGGTGCGGGGTCTGGGCCTGGCGATGCCCTCGGCGAGGGCCAGCGGCCTCGGCAACGCCGCGCTGCAATCGGCCGGCACGCCCGAGCAGAAGGCCAAATGGGGCGATCTGTTCCTGGCCATGTCGATCACCGAACCCGGCGTCGGCTCCGACACCAAGGCCATCCAGACCACCGCCCGGCTGGACGGTGACGAATGGGTGCTGAACGGCGACAAGATCTTCGTCACCGACGGGGTCAAGGCCGACGGCGCCATCGTCTGGGCGACCATCGACAAGTCGGCGGGCCGGGCCGGCATCAAGTCCTTCCTGGTGCTCAAGGACGCGCCCGGGTTCGAGCTGGTGCGTCAGGAGAAGAAGCTGGGCATCCGGGCCAGCGACACCGCCGCCTACGCCTTCCGCGACTGCCGCATTCCGCGCGACGCCCTGCTGGGCGGCGACGAGACCGTGCCCAAGGGGGGCGGATCGGCCAGCTATCGCGGGGTGATGAAGACCTTCAACATGACCCGTCCGGCGGTGGCTTCCGGCGGGGTGGCCAAGGCCCGCGGCGCCCTGAACTTCGCCGTCGACGCCCTGGCCGAACAGGGGGTCAGCGTCGACTGGAGCCAGAGCTTCCCCCAGCGCAGCGCCACGCAGCAGAAGCTGATCGAACTGGAGGCCGATACCGAGGCCGCCGCCCTGACGGTGCTGCACGCCGCCTGGCTGAGCGACAAGCGGAAACCCAACAATCTGGAAAGCTCGGTCTGCAAGGCCAAGGGCGGGGACGTCTGCCGAACGGTGACGCAAGGCGCCATGGAGGTGCTGGGCGGAATGTCGGTCAGCCACGACCATCTGGTCGAGAAATTCATGCGGGATGGCCGCATCAGCGACATTTACGAAGGCACCGGCCAGATCCAGCGCCTGATCATCGCCCGCGAGATCCTGGGCTATTCCTCCGAGGAGTTGACCTGAACCAACCGCTGAGGACTCCTCCCTAGCCGATCACCCCGGCGGACGCCTCGTTGCCGTTGGCGCGCAGCCACTGGAAGGTGAGGCGGCCGCGATCGCGATCGGCGGTCAGGGTCAGGTCGAGCACCTCGCCGGGACGGACGATGTCCTTGAACTTGACCCGGTTCAGCTCGGACGAGGCCGGGGTGAAGCCCAGGGTTTGCTCGCCGATCAGCACCGCCATATGCACTTGGGAGATTCCCGGCAGGATCGCCTCGTCCGGAAAATGGCCCTGGAAGTAGATCAGGTCCGGCGGCAGGGAGACCTTCATGCGTGCGGTGTCGCCCTCGCGGGACACCACCTCATAGGGCGGCACGCGAGGCGTATCGGCAAACCTGGCGCGAAGATCGCTGATGCGGCGTTTTCCCTGTGCGTCGACCGGCATGCGGGGCACAAAGCGCCAGTGCTTGGGTCGTTCGATGGGCTCCAGTCTATCAGCCAGAGCGGCGCGAAGAAGGCGCCCGAAGCGAAAAGCGCCCTTCTCTTCCAGCGCCGCGACGCCCTCGGCCGTCAATTCAACGACGGCGGCCAGCGCCCCCTGGCGATCGGGCAGGGTCAGGGCGGCGGCCTCGGCGATCTGGGGCAGAGCTGTCAGCGCCTCCTCGACCCGGGTCAGGGAGACCCGCTTGCCGTCGATCTTTTCCATCCGGTCGGCCCGGCCCAGAAGGCGAAAGCGGCCGTCCGCCAGGGGCTCGACACGGTCGCCCATCGGGAACGGATCCTCGCCGTCGAGATAGGGGGTGGCGACGGTCAGTCCGCCCGCCTCATCCTGGCCGACGCGCACCACTGAAAAGGGCGTCCAGGGCTCGTCGCCCAGCGCCTGACGACGCCAGGCCACGCCGCCGGTTTCGGTGCTGCCAAGCACCTCGGTGACCGGTCGGCCGAACACCGCCGCGCAGGCCAGGGCGGCCGGGGTGGGCAGGAGCTGGCCGGACGAAAAGACCAGACCCGGCGCCTGCGACGACAGGTCCATGACCGGCGGCAGCCGGGTCAGGTGGGCCGGACTGGAGATCAGGGTCACGTCCGGCCCGAGGCGTCCGTCCAGCTGTTCCCAGTATTCGGCGGCCATGTCGGCGCTGGGGCGGCCGGTCATCACCGGCCAGACGATGCGGTAGATCAGGCCATAGATATGCTGGTGCGACACGGTCGCCTGGACCGGACCGGTTTGATCGCCAAAGGTCGCCTCCAGGGCTCGACTCTCGGTCTCAAGCTGGGAAAGCCGCCGCTCGATCCGCTTGGGCGCGCCGGTCGAGCCGGAGGTGAAGAAGGTCAGGTCGATGTCGTCTGCCGCGCCGGTGAGGCGGCCGGCGGGGGCGTCGCACTCCGCCGACAACGACAGCGTCGCATCATCCAGCAGCACCGCGCCGGCGCCGCCGACCTCGGCCAGGTAGGCGTCCTGGGTATGGGCCGGCAGGGCCAGCGGCCGCCGGGCTATCGCCGCCGCCAGCAGCGCCGCCGTGAACAGCGCGGCCGAGGCGGTGTAAACAAACAGCGGCGCCTGGCCCGCCAGCCTCGGAGCAAGCGCGGCCGCCGTGGCGCGGATCTGGCCGGCGGTGACCGGCGCCGGGGCCGTGAACACCTGGCGGTCGGCCGGTGCTGTCAGCAGGGCGGAGAGGAAGCCACTCATGCCTGGCCTTCCCGCCCCCTGACGATGCGGCGCACCAGGAACTCGCCGCCCAGCAGCGCGCCCATCAGGACATAGGAGATGAAGCCGTTGTAGGCGGTCCAGACCTCGAGGCTGGCGTAGAGCGCGGTCCACAGGGCGACCAGGCCGTTCAGGGCCAGGAACAGACACCAGACCATGGTGACCTTGCGGGTATAGGCCACACCCGACGGCGGCATGTCCGGCTCGGCGATCCGCGCCAGCCGTTCGATCATGCTGGGCCCCTTGACCAGGCTGGCGGCGAAGGCGGCGAGCATCGCGCCGCTCATGAACACCGGATAGAACCGCACGGCGCGGTGCGCGTCCCACAGCATCATCAGCCCCATCAGCAGGGCTACGGCCAGAGGGGCCAGCGCCACGCCAAGCGGAATGCCCCTGCCGACGCCGAACAGCGTCCGCCCAAGCAGCAGGACGCAAAGCGCCCCGACCACGATCGCGGGACCAACCGTCCGAACCGCGATCAGGGCGATGAAGGGGTAGAGGACGGTGATCACCGCCAGGGCGATGGCCGACGGATTGATCTTGCGCCGCGCCGGCTGACCCGCCGGCGGTGGATCAGCCATCGACGGAGAGCTGGTCCACGACGTCGAGCACGTCATTGATGGTGCGCACCGACTTGAACTGTTCGGGCGTCACCTTCTTGCCGGTGATTTCCTGCAGCTTCACCATCAGGTCGACCGCATCGATGCTGTCGAGCCCGAGATTCTCGACCAGATCGGCGTCGGGCGACAGCTCCGATTCCGGCACCTCGAAGGTGTCGACCAGAAAGTCGGAAATTTCCTTGTAGACGGCCTGTCTGTCCATGTTTTCCCCCGTCAGCGTTGCGCGGCGACGAATTCGGCAAGGGAGCGGACGGACTGGAAGTGCGCCCGTGTGCTCTTGTCCTCGGCGTTGATCTTGATGCCGTACTTCTTCTGGACCCCGACGCCAATCTCCAGAGCATCGATGGAATCCAGGGACAGACCGGAATCCCCGAAAAGATCCTCCTGCGGATCAATGTCGTCCGGCGTGACATCCTCGAGGTTGAGGACGTCGATGATCATCGCCTTGATCTCGTTTTCGAGCTCGGTCATGCGTGCAGCTTCTCTTCCATCATCTCATCGACACGCGTGACCAGATGACGCGCGGCGACAGGCAGCGGGTCTTGCCCCGCCATGTCGAAAACTTCAATCCGTTCGTGGATGCGAATGTCCCAGTGCGGTCGGCGCGGGGGAATACGATACCAAGGCTCGCCCTTGAGCAAGGTCGGCGGCGAAACCGTGATCGTGGCCAGCCGCACCGGGGCGCCGGCCTTGAGCGCGGCATAGGCGAATCCCCGCTGCATCTTGCGCGGCTGGCCCGGAACGGTGCGGGATCCCTCGGGGAAGATCACCACATTGTTGCCCTCGCGCAGCGCCTCGGCGCAATCGTCCAGCAGCCGCTCGGGGTCGCCGAGGTTGGGAATGTAGCCGGCGGCGCGCACCACTCCGGCCATGAAGGGATTGTTCCAGACGCCGGCCTTCACCACACATTTGGTCCGCTGCATGAAGGCCATCAGAAAGACGATGTCGAGCAGCGAGGGGTGGTTGGCGACGACCATCACCCCGTGATCGCGCTTCAACAGGGGCTCGCCGCTGCACTCATAGGTCAGAACCCCGAGCAGCCTCATGACGCGGATGTAGAGGCGCCAGGTGCGCTGCACGACCCGCTGGGCGATCCGCTGGCGAAGGTCGCGGGCGTGGAAGCCCACATTCAGGAAGGGAAAAATGGCCAGAGCCATGGCCAGGCCGCCCAGCCCGAACAGGATAAAGGACAGTCCGGTGGCGATCAGTCGCCAGCCGCGATCCAGGGCGCCCAGGAACCCGCCCATCAGGCCGCAGCCTGACAGTCCGTCGAGACGGCGACCCGCGTCGCTCCGGCCTCAAGCTGGTCCATCAGCGCCAGGGCGCCGGCCCGACCGCCGCCGACGACCGCGGCGTCTCCCGCGCCGTCGAGACCCAACCGCAGCGCCAGGGCCACGAGGGGAACCCCCGGCTCATGGTCGAATTCGGCGTAGATATCCGGCATCGGCTGCTCGGCGAACAGAACCACGACCTCGTCGGCCTCGCCGGTGGCCAGCCGCAGCCAGGCCTCCAGCAGCCCGGCGTCGAGGCTGCGGGCGCCGGCCGAGACAGCCGTATGGCTCGACTTCTCGCCGAGGATCTGGGCCGCCAGCCCCGGGGCGGCGTTGTGCACGCAGGCGGAAAAGGCGGCCGGCGACAGCAGGTCGGCGGCGACGATGGCCTCGGACAGCCCCAGCGCTGTGGTGATGTCGCCGAATCGCGAGGCGAAGACCAGCTCGCACCCCGGACCGGCCACGCCGATGGCGCAGCGAACCGCCGCGAGGGTAAACTTGGGCATTCTGCGACGAAGGCCCATGGGCACTGCGGCGCTGGCCGCCGCCTTGCCTCGCACGGACTCCGCCTCCTCGGCGGCGTTGACGACAACGCCGGCCCAGTCCCTCACCGCCAGATTGGCGATACCCATCGGCCCCACTCTGCACTCCGCCGTACTCGAACGCGTCCGGCCGCCCGACCTGCCCCCTTGGCGCCGAGCCTTCCTATCCTAGACCCACGGGTGCACGGAGCAACCTTTGAAAAGGGGTGCGGTCAGGCGGCGACGAAGTTGGCGTGGAAGCCGAACGGAATCCGCCGCGGAACGGTCGCCACGGCGATCGGACCGGCGGCGATGTCGAGGGCGTTGAACACCGCCATCTCGCTGATCTCCTCGCGAGGCCGGTAGAGCAGGGTGAGGATCCAGCCCTCGCCCTCGGCGGCGTCGGGCCCGGCCGGCACGAAGATCGGTTCGCCAACTCCGCCCAGACCCTCGTCGGTCCATTCCTGGCGCTGGCCGGTCTGCAGATCGAGATGCGCCAGACAGTCGCCGCGAATGTCGCCCGGCCGCCGCTGCTGACCGGAGAACCAGGCGTGGCGGTAGGGCCGCTGGGCGAAGCGCTCGTCCATGCGGGGAAACTCGCCGGCCAGATCGTCCAGGGTGGTTTCAGTGGCGACCGGCGTGTCGCCGGACAGGTCGATCCGCCAGCGCAGGCTGACCGCGCCGCTCTCCCGCCCCGGCGCCCCATCGGCCAGGGGGAAGAAGGGCGCCTGGGGATAGCGCATGACGTCGACGACCAGGGTCTCGCCCTCTTCCCAGGCGTTGGTGACGTGGAAGACGTAGCCGACCTCGACCGGCGCCCAGCGCAGGCTGGAGACGCCCTTCTGCCGGTCGATGATGGCCAGGGCCGCAGGCTTGTCCGGCTCCCAGGCGAAGGCCGGCTTGCCGCTCATGGCCCGAGGCAGGTCGCCGGTCAGGGGCAGGACGGGAATCACCAGGAACCGGTCGGTCAGGGCGAAATCATGGATCATCGAGCAGTAGGGCGCGTCGAAGGTCTCGCGCCGGACCAGATTGCCCGCCGCGTCGGCTACGCCCCAGCTGACCTTGGCTGACAGCGGCAGTTCGTCGTCGGCATAGGCGATGAACACCATCTCGCCGGTGCGGGGATCGACCTTGGGATGGGCGGTGACCTTGCCGCCGAAGTCGCGATAGCCAATGGCGTCGAGGCTGCCGACCGCCACCTCAAAGGGCTGATGGGCCTCTTCCAGCGCCAGCAGATGGCCGGCGTGCATCATGATGTTGGTGTTGGCCACGCCGCTGTCGGTGCCCATCACCGACGGATCGGTGGTCATCGGATTGCCCATCGCCCCGTAGAGCCGCCGCCCGGCGGCGTGCTCTGTCTGCCAGCGGGGGGTGCGGACATAGCGGTTGCGGTAGTGAACCTTGCCGCCCTCGATGGTCAGGGCGTGGATCATGCCGTCGCCGCCGAACCAGTGATAGAACCGCTCGTCCGGCTCGAACTGCGGATTTGGACCGATGCGGAACAGGGTTCCGGCGATCGCGGCCGGCAGTTCGCCCGTCACGACCAGATCAAAATCGTCCTCGCTGCGGACCGGGGCGAAGTTGCCGCGCAGAAAGGGGTTGCCCCGAAGTTCGCCATCCATGGTCGCTCTCCCGTCAGTGTTGCTGTTCTAAAGTTCGACGATCAGCCCGGTGTCGGGCGCCGCCCGGCCGTGCACCGTTTCATCCCAGGCCTGGACCGCCCCGTCCGCCCCGCTGAGGGTGCGAAGCTTGAGCCACGGACTGGCGGCGATGAAGGCGGCCAGGTTGGCGGTGAACCGGCGGTCGAAGTCTTCCGCGCCCCATTCGGCAAACCGCTTGCGGATCTGGTCCGGGGCGAAGAACAGCGCCCGGGCCGGTCCCGGCAGGGCCGCGCCGTCCGGCGGCGCTTCCCAGTGGGTGGCCCCGACGATGGCGCTGTGGGCGATGGCGTCGCCGAACCGGCGGTGCAGCCGGCCGACGACATCGGCGTCCCCCGCGAAGTCGACAATGACCACCGGCGTTTCCACGGCCACGGTTTCGATCTCGTCATAAGCGGCGACCGCGGCGAACCAGCCCAGGCCCTTGAGGAACGCGATGTTCCGGGGCGAGGTCAGGCCGACGACGGCCACGCCCCGCTGTTGCAGCCGGTAGGCCAGGCCCAGCGCGGTCTTGCTGGAGGCGCTGGTCAGGATCACGGTCTTCGCCCCGAAGTCGCCCGCCTCTTCCAGGAAGTCGTCGATCAACCAGCTGGTGCCGAACAGCGGCCTCAGCAGCGCCCGGTGATCATCACTCGCCGCCGGGTCGGGCGCTTCGGCATACTGGTTGTAGGTGGGCGGCAGCTGGGCGCGATGCGGCGCCGCATCGACCAGCCCGCCCCGTGTGCGCACGAGGTCGGCGACGAAGTGGCTGGACATCGGCAGGTAGCCGACCAGGCGCAGGCCCGGATCGATCCCCTCGGCCCGCGAAGCCTCGACCCGGGCGAAGCCGCAGACCGGGACCCGGCCGAACCCGTCCGGCGCCGGGAAGAACTTCCAGTAGCCGAAGGCGTCGCCCATGGCGCCGTAGGTGACGTTGTTGGCCGTGACGGCGAACCGCTCGACCGCCAGCAGCACCTGCCCCTCGGCCAGGTCAGCGGCCTGCGGCGCCTGTGAGGGCGCAACCTGTGTGCGGGTCAGGTCGCTCTTGTCGATCAGCAGGTCCCAGCGGGTCATCGGCCACCTTTAATTTACGACGTAAACTTATAATGTAAGCTATTAGGGGCTGACAACCCCGTTCAATGCCTTGTGACATGCCCCGCGCACTTTCCCCCGCCCAGGTCGAGGAATTCCGAGACCGCCTCTGCCAGGCCGCCGAGCGTCTGTTCGCCGAACATGGCCCCGAGGCGGTGACCATGCGCCAGCTGGCGACCGAGCTCGGGGTCAGCCCGATGACCCCCTACCGCTACTTCAAGGACAAGGACGACATCCTCGCCGCCGTCCGGGCCAGCGGCTTCGAGCGCTTCGCCAAGGCCATGGAGGCGGCCTTCAAGTCCGAGAGCGATCCGGTCAAGCGCTCCGAGGCGGTCGGCCGGGCCTATACCCGGTTCGCCCTGGGTCACTCCGACGCCTACCGCCTGATGTTCGACCTCTCGCAGCCGAACGAGGCCGACTATCCCGATCTGGTCGCCGCCAGTCGCCGGGCCCGGGACATCATGGTCGGCCAGGCCGGCGGCATGGTCGAGGGCGGGCTGATCGACGGCGATCCGGAGCTGGTCGCCCACATGCTCTGGGCGGCCCTGCATGGCGGACTGGTGCTGCAACTGGCCGGCAAACTGTCGCCGGCGGTCAATCCGTCGGAGCTGCGGCGGGCGACATTCGAGGCGATTCTGCGGGGGCTGGCGAAACCGGCCTGAGAACGGATCGACCCGGCTGCTCGGGCGTTGAGGAGGCAATCGTCCCTCTCATGCCAAGGAGCCAGCCCATGGCCAACGCCGAAACCCCGCTCACCCTTCCCAAGCACGCCAATGGCTCGACCGGCGGATCGCCCTTCACCAGCTTCATCGAGAAGGTCTGGGGCGACGATCAGACCGAAATGGTCCTCGACAAGGCCCGGGACGCCCGGACCAGCCTGACTGCCGCCGGCAAGACCGCGGTCGCCGAGGTCAAGGCCCGGCCCGCCCTCAGCATCCTGGCCCTGATCGGCGCCGGGGCGGCGATCGCCGCCTTCGCCAACCCGACCAGCCGCAAGGCCATTCTCGAAACCGGCGCCGGCCTGTGGAAGAGCCTGATGACGGTGCGCCCGGCGCCCTAGGGCCGCGCGCGCCTACACAAGGCCGAACGACTATGCCAAACCCCGTGGGACAGATGTTCCACGGGGTTTTTTCATGTTTCGACGCCTGACCGCCGCCCTCGTCGCCTGCGCCCTTCTCGCGGCCTGCGGGACGGCCCCCAAGCCGGCCCCGGCGGACAGCCTCGACGCCATCGCCGTCGATTTCGTCAAGCTGACCCTTGAGGCCGGCGAGCGGGAGGAGGGCTATGTCGACGCCTACTACGGTCCGCCCGAATGGGCCGCCGCGGCCAAGGCCGCCCCGCGCGACCAGGCCACCCTGCGCGCCGACGCCCGCAAGCTCAGCGCCCGGCTGGCCGCCCTTCCGGTCAGCAAGGATCCGATGCTGCAACACCGCCGCGCCTTCATGGCGGGCCAGCTCCGGGCGGCCGACACCCGCCTGTCCATGGCGCTCGGCGAGCACTTCAGGTTCGCGGACGAGGCCGAAGGCCTGTTCGGCGTCCGCCCGGACCTGAAACCCCTGACCGCCTATGATCCGGTCCTGGCCCGCATCGAGACCCTGGTTCCCGGCGAGGGGCCCCTGTGGAAGCGGATCGATGACCTGAACCAGGGCTTTGTGATCCCCGCCGACCGGCTCGAGCCGGTGATGCGTGCGGCCATCGCCGAATGCCGCCGGCGCACGGCGCAGCATATCCAGCTGCCCGCCGACGAGACCTTCACCCTGGAGTTCGTCACCGGAAAGCCCTGGTCGGGCTACAACTGGTACAAGGGCGGGGCCAACAGCCTGATCCAGGTCAACACCGACCAGCCGGCCCGCATCGGCCGGGCCATCGATCTGGGCTGCCATGAGGGCTATCCCGGCCACCATGTGCTGAACATGCTGCTCGAGCGCAATCTGGCCAAGGGCCGGGGTTGGGTCGAGTTCACCGTCTATCCCCTCTACAGCCCCCAGTCGCTGATCGCCGAGGGCACCGCCAACTACGGCGTCGACCTGGCCTTCCCGGGCGAGGACAAGCTGGCCTTCGAGCGCGACGTACTGTTTCCCCTGGCCGGTCTCGATCCGGCCACGGCGGCGCGGCAGGTGGCCCTGACCGAGGCGATGCGCGACCTCTCCGGCGCCCGGATGACGGTGGCCCAGATGTATCTCGACGGCGAGATCGACCGCGAGACCGCCATCGCCCTGGCCCAGAAGTACCAGTTGATCAGCCGGTCCCGGGCGGAACAGTCGATCAGCTTCGCCGAGACCTACCGTAGCTACGTCATCAACTACGGCCTCGGCCAGGACATGGCGCGGGACTATGTCGAGGCCGCCGCCCCCGATCAGGACGGGCGCTGGACGGCGTTCGAGCGGCTGATTTCCGAGCCGGCCCTGCCGGCGGATTTGCTGAAGCGCTGACCGGCGCCATCTGCTAGAAGACCGGTATTCTAGGGCCTCCGGGCCCGCCAACCGCTGCGAACAGGAGAGTGACCCATGCCCCACGCAATCGCTCACCTGACATCGCAACAAGGTTGGAATGACATTCAAGACCATCAAGGCGTGGCTCCGGGCCGCGCTGTCTAGACTTCGCCGTCGTCCCCGCGGGGACAGACTTCACGACATCACTGCCGACAAAGTCCTCCTCCGCAGGCGCCTGGGAACACGGCTGCCGGCGCGCCTGTTGAAGGACATCGGCGCCGACGACGGCTGACCGGCGGAACCGCCGCTGGTCCCGCGGCTTTCCAGTCGAATGGCGGGCGAGTCCAGAGGCGCAATCTACGCGGCGGCGGCCGGGAACCTGGCCATCGCGGTCAGCAAGGCCGCCGCCTTCGCCTTCACCGGCAGTTCGGCCATGCTGACCGAGGCGATCCACTCCCTTGTCGACACCGGCAACCAGGGCCTGCTGCTGCTCGGCCTCAAGCGCGCCGCCAAGCCGCCCGATCCGGGCCACCCCTTCGGCCACGGCATGGAGCTCTATTTCTGGTCCTTCGTGGTCGCCCTGATGGTCTTCGCCCTGGGCGGCGCCTTCTCGGTCTACGAGGGGATTCACAAGGTTCAGGATCCCGAGCCCCTGACCCGGGCCTGGATCAACTTCCTGGTGCTCGGTCTCGCCATCCTGTTCGAGGGCGGCAGCTTCCTGATCGCCTGGCGGGAACATCGCCGGCGAACCCCGACCGGCCGCTTTCTGGCGACGGTCCGGGCGAGCAAGGATCCCAGCCTGTTCGCCGTACTGCTGGAAGACGGGGCGGCCCTGACCGGCCTGGTGTTCGCACTCCTGGGGGTCACCGGATCGGTGCTCGGCCTGGGCTGGGCCGACGGCGCGGCCTCGATCGCCATCGGCCTGCTGCTGACGGCGGTGGCCGTGTTCATGGCCAATGAAACCCGCAGCCTGCTGACCGGCGAGGCGGCGAGCGGCGAGGTGGTGGCCGACATCCGGCGGATCCTGGAAACGGACGAAGCCGTCGTCGAGGTGATGGAGATTCTCAGCCTGCATCTGGGCCCTCGCGAGATCCTGGTCGGGGTGACGATCGATTTTCGCGACGACCTCCGGGGCGGCGAGATCGAGGATGTCGCCAACCGCCTGAGCGACGCCATCCAGCACAGCCACCCGGAGATCACCCGCCTGTTCCTGCGACCGGGCCGGATCGCCGACCCGGTCGCCGATCCGGCCATCGCCGGTGCCTGACATTTCCGTCGGGCAAGCTACAGCGTCAGCTTTTCGAAGTAGCCGGTCAGTTCGAGATAGCCTCGCGCGCCGTCGCCGCTGACCGCGCCTTCCCAGTAGACCGGCCCGCCGCCGGCGCGGCTGTCCAGTTCCTGATCGTCGAACAGGGGCTTGAGCACAAAGGCGCGGGGCCCGCCCGGCAGCTGCACCGCCAGCCCCCGCTCGACCGGATAGACCGCGCCGGTGCGCGGCGAGCGCCAGCTTCGGCGGGTGGTGAAGGCGACATCCCCGGGAGCGAAGACCGTGCGGGCGCCCTCCGCCGTCCGCAGGGAGCCGCCGGCCCAGAGCGGCCGGCCGGCCGCATCCCGCACCTGAAAGGCCATCAGGGCGCCGCCGTCCGTCAGGTTCAACCCGACCCAGTCCCAGCCCACGGCCCGGGGGTCGAGCAGGGTCGAGGACCATTCGCGGTCCAGCCAAGCCTGTCCCGAAACCTTCACCGTCCTGCCGCCGCGCCGCACCGAACCGCTGACCGCCATCTGCGGCAGGCTGTAGTAGTGGCTGGCCTGCCCGGCCTGGGGCCCCTTGCGGCTGTAGCCCCCCTGCCCTTGCAGCAGCGGCGGCTGGCCCGGCGTGAACGTCAGGTCCAGGGCGAAGTCCTTGCCCCCGGCCTTGCCGCGCCAGCGGTTGTCGGCGCCGCGCCGCAGGCTCCAGTCGTCGAGCACGATGTCGCCGTCGGTGGTCGAGGCCTGCGCCAGGCCGAAGCCCTCCCGCGCCACCCGCTGGTCATGCAGCAGCCTGCCGACCGCGGGATCGGACAGGGCGGCGTGGGCGAACAATACCTGCCGCGCCGCGAAGGCGCTGGGATTGGCCTGGTCGACATCGGGCCGGGTGCGGAAGAAGGTCATCTGGAAGCCAAGCGGCCCCTCGGGGCTGTCCAGCCAGCCGGTGACATACCACCACTCGGTGCGGAAGGCCGGATGGGCGCCGTGGTCGGCGGGGAAGGCGATGGCGACGCCGGGCTTGACCACCGCGTAGTCGGGCGCGATCCGGCCCGTGTCGGCGGCGGCGGTCAGCAACAGCAGGGCGGCGGCGCCCAGGGCCTGGAAGATCCTGCGCATCACCAGTCCTCCCGCACGGCGCGGACCGCATCGACCGACAGGGCGCGGCGACCCGACAGCAGGGCCGTCCCCGCCGATGCCGCGATGAGGGCTGCGGTGACGATGGCGAACAGGCCCCAGGGCAGGCGGGTCTGCATGGTCCAGTGGAAGGACTGGGGATTGACCACATGGATCAGCACCTGGCTCATGATCAGCCCCAGGGTCAGGCCGGCGGCGACCCCGACCGCGCCCAGCAGCGCCCCTTCCATGGCCAGCATGGCGGTGATCTGACGCTTGCGCACCCCGATGTGGCGCAGCATGCCGAACTCCTTGGTCCTGGCCAGGGTCTGGGCCGAGACCGTCGCCGCCACCCCGGCCAGGCCGACCAGAATGGCGACCAGCTCCAGCACATAGGTAATGGCGAAACTGCGGTCGAACAGGCCAAGGGCGATGCCGCGAATCTGACCCGGCCGGGCGAAGCGGGTGCGATCCGCCAGCTCGGGCGGCAGGGCGGCCTTGAGGCCGGCGCTGACCTGGTCGAGATCGGCGCCCGGCTCCAGATCGACCGAGGCCTCGGCCCGCAGGGCGTCGCCGGTCAGGCGGGTGTAGTCCTCGCTGGTCAGCACCAGGGCGCCGTTCTGCCGGGCGTAGTCGCGCCAGACGCCGGCGACGAAGACCTTGGTCCCGCCCTTGAGCGGCAGGCGGATCACCTCTCCGACCTTGAGGTGGTTGAGCCAGGCGGCCGGTTCCGAGACCCAGACCGGCGTCAGGCCGGGCGGCGGCGGTCGCGGCTTGCCGATCATCGGCAGGCGGGCGCCGGGGTCGTCGCGGGTGACCGGCTGGGCGACCAGGGCGACCGGCGGGGCGTCCGGATTGAGCCTCAAAGGTTGCGCCCGGGTGAAATGGATCGCCGCCACGCCGGGAACCGCCGCCAGCCGGGCCTGGGCGGCGGGGTCCAGGCCGCCGGCCTCCGAGGGGCCCTCGTAGCGGAGGTAGAGGTCGTCGGGCAGCACCTGGCCCAGCCAGTCGTCGACCGAGCCGCGAAAGCTGGAAACCATCACCGCCATGGCGATCATCAGACTGGTCGAGGCGACGATGCCGCACAGGGCCACCGCCGCCTGGGACGGCGCGCCCCACAGCCGCCGCACCGCCAGTTCGGCGGCCGGGCTGCGGATCGAGCGCGCCTGCAGCGGCGACAGCAGCGCCCGCGCCAGCCAGGGCATGGCCGCCACGCCGCCGGCCAGCAACAGGGCCATGGAGACATAGCCCAGCAGCGGCAGGCCGCCGATCGCCGGGGCGAAGGCGCAGGCGCCGCCCAGCAGCAACAGGATCAGCGCCGGCAGGATGCGCGGCCGGGCCGAGGGGTCTACGGCGTCGCCGGCGTTCTTCAGCGCCACGGCCGGCTGGGCCCGCGCGGCTTCCCCCGCCGGGGCGAGACTGCCGACCAGGGCGCAGCCGAGCCCGAGCACGAAGAAGACCCCCGCCGCCACCGGGGCGAAGACCAGGGCCGGCTGGCCGCCCTGGAAGTAGCCGCCGCCCAGATCGCCGCCGAGCAGCCGTAGGGCCGCGCCGGCCAGCAGCAGGCCAAGGCCCAGTCCCAGCCCCGCCCCGACCGCCCCGACCACGCCGCCCTCGATCAGCACCTGGCTCATCAGCGCCCGGCGGTTGGAGCCCAGCACCCGCAGCAGGGCGAACTGGGCCCGCCGCCGCGCCACCGACAGCGACTGGGCCGAGAAGACCAGAAAGCCGCCGGTCAGCAGCGCCATGAGCGCCAGCATGTTGAGATTGACCCGATAGGCGCGGGACAGGCTGTCGCTGCGCCGGGTCTGGCTCTCGCGGGTGACCAGCTCGGCCTCGGCCGGCAGCAGGGCGGCGACGGCGGCGCGGGTCCGGTCCCGATCGGCGCCCTCGGCCAGCTTGAGGTCGATCCGCTGCAGCCGCCCGATCTGGCCAAACCGCCATTGGGCCGCGGCGATGTCCATGACCGCGATGCGCCGCCCCTCGGCGACACCGGGAAGGCTCCCGGCGATGGTCAGCCGGGTGGTGCGTCCACCCGCGGACAGGCTGATCTTCTGGCCGGGCGCGCGGCCCGCCATCAGGGCCGGCGACAGGAAGACAGCGTTCTCGTCGAACACCGCGCCGGCGTCGCCAAAGCCGGCCTGCCCGTCAGCGGCGGTCGGCCGCCCGAGCAGATTGGGGGTCACGGCGGCGGCCCTGAAGATGTCCAGGCCAATCAGCGTCAGGCCGTCGCTTTGGCCCTCGACGACGCCGGTCAGCTGGATCACCGGGCTCGCCGTCGCCACGCCCGGCGCCCGGGCGAGGCGCGGATAGAGGGCCTCGTCGAAGCCGGCGTTGGAGACGGCCTGCACCTGCAGGTCGGCGTCGCCGTTGACCGTGCTGATGGCGCGGGAAAACTCGTCCAGCGCCGAGGCGTTGATCAGATGCACGGCGAAACCCAGCGCCACCCCCACGGCAATGGCCAGGGCGGCGGTGATCACCCGCATCGGCTGCGATCGCCACTCCCCGAGGATCAACCAGGACAGGGCGGCGACGCTGGGCCGCGCGGCGTCAGCGGCCATGGGTGACGAGGCCGTCATGGGTCAGGGACAACACCCGGTCGGCGGCGGCGGCGGCCTTTTCCGAATGGGTGACGATCAGGGCGGCGGCCCCGGCCTGGCGGGCCTGGGCGGTCAGCAGGCCCATGATCCGGTCGGCGGTTTCGGGATCGAGGTTGCCGGTCGGCTCGTCGGCCAGGATCAGGGCCGGCCGGTGAACCAGGGCCCGGGCGATGGCCACCCGCTGCAATTCACCCCCCGAGAGCTGGCGAGGGTAGTCGCCGCCACGCCCGGCCAGTCCGACCTCGTCCAGCAGGGTCGTGGCCCGCTCCAGCGCCCGGGCGGGATCGGCATGGGCGAGGACCAGCGGCAGGGCGACGTTCCGCGCCAGGCTGAGGTGCGGCAGGACGTGGAAGGCCTGGAAGACAAAGCCGATGCGGTCGCGGCGCAGCAGGGTGCGGCCGTCGTCGTCCAGACCCGACAGGGCCGTCCCGGCGATCAAAACCTCGCCGCTGTCGGCGGTGTCGAGACCGGCGATGACGTTCAGCAGCGTCGATTTGCCGACCCCGCTTTCGCCCATCACCGCCACGAACTCGCCGGGCGCGATGGTCAAATTCAGGCCGGAAAACAGCACTCGGCCGCCGGGAAGGGATTTGGTCAGGCCGTGGAGCGCCAGCATGGGAGAGGTCATCGGCCCGCAGTCTACCGGCTGGGCGGGCCAGGGGAAGGCGGGCTTATCGAAGTGGCGGGCGATTATAGCAGAGGCGGCGGCCGGCGAGACCGGCAGTTTTCCTAAATTGTTGATTTCTTTGCGCCTTGGGGTAGCCTGAGTGTGGCTGGATGTAGCCTTGGGCGTGGGTCCGGCGTAGCCTGACCGTCACCGGATGTGGGTCAATCCGCGGCCCGGCCGACCTACGGCCAGTATCAGAGCCGCACCTGGCCGAACTTGCCGGCGTTGTAGTCGGTGATCGCCTGGCGGATCTCGTCCACGGTGTTCATCACGAAGGGGCCGTGAGCCACGACCGGGGCGCCGATGGGGTCGGCATGGCCCAGCAGCAGACGGGCCGCCGGCGCCGCCTCGATCTCGAGCCGGTCGCCGGCGAGGTCGAGAGTGACGAGGGACCAGCGGTCGATCGCCCGGTCGCCGATGCGGATGGCCCCGTCGACGACGTAGAGAAACACATTGCGTCCGGCCAGGCCGTCGAAGTGGATGCGGCCCTCGCCCTGAAGGTCCAGGGTGCTCATGAACACCCCGGTCAGGCTGTCCACGGGACCGACCGTGTCGCCATGGCGGCCCGAGACCAGATGCAGCCGGGCGCGGCCGTCGTCGGCCTCATGCACGGGGATGTCGGCGGCCTGCAGACCGATGTAGCGCGGGGCGGTCATCTTCAGGGCCGGCGGCAGGTTGACCCACAGCTGCAGGATTTCCAGCGGGCCGCCGGCCTGCTTGAAGGCGGCGGGAGAGATTTCGGCATGCACCAGACCCGACCCGGCGGTCATCCACTGCACCCCGCCCGGCCCGATGACGCTCTCATGGCCGCCACTGTCGAGATGGGCCATCTCGCCGGACAGGATGAAGCTGACGGTCTCGAAGCCGCGATGCGGATGCGGCCCGAACGGCAGGCCGTGATTGCCTGGCGGATAGGTCTGCGGGCCATGGTGGTTGAGGAACAGGAAGGGATCGACCTGATCGACCCCGGGTCCCGGCAGCGGCCGACGGGTGGTCAGATCGGCGATGTCGTCGCGGTGGGCGGGGTGAACGGCGAGGACAGTCTTGTGGGTCATGGACGCTAGTTGGGCCGCTCCAATGACTTTCGCAACAATGCGCCGTCATCCCGGACGTCCCGCAGGGACGGTCCGGGACCCCGGGAGTGCAGCGCACCGGCCATGCGGCCGCCAATCCCAGCGAGGCTGCCCTTGGGTCCCGGCGCTCCGCGCTTCGCGCTGCGGCCGGGATGACGGGTTGTTGAAGGGGACTGAGGCGCCCTACCCTTGGCCAAACGGAGAAGCGTCATGAAATACCGCCAGCTGGGATCGAGCGATCTGATGGTCTCGGAGATCGCCCTGGGGTCCTGGCTGACCGCCGGGGTCGGGGTGGAGAAGGACACGGCGATCGCCAACATCCGCCACGCCCTGGATCTGGGCATCACCTTCCACGACACCGCCAACGTCTACGGTCGGGGCGCGGCGGAGACGGTGACCGGCGAGGCGCTGGCCGGCGTGCCGCGGGACTCCTACATCCTCGCCACCAAGCTGTGGGGCGACATGGGCGGCGGCGACAAGGGCCTGTCGCGCGAGCAAGTCCACAAGCAGATCGACGCCTCGCTGAAGCGGCTGCGGACCGACTACGTCGATCTCTATCAATGCCACCGCTACGACCCCGACACGCCGCTGGAAGAGACCATGCAGGCGCTCAGCGAGGTGGTGCGGGCCGGCAAGGCGCGCTGGATCGGCTTTTCGGAATGGTCGCCGCAGAACATCCGCGACGCCCTGGCCATTCCCGGCGTCGAGAAGTTCGTCTCCAGCCAGCCGCAGTACAGCCTGCTGTGGCGGCGGCCGGAGAAGGAGGTGATCCCCCTGTGCGCCGCCAACGGCATCAGCCAGATCGTCTGGTCGCCGCTGGCCCAGGGGGTGCTGACTGGCAAGTATGACCCGGAGGCGCCGCCGCCGGCCGACAGCCGCGCCGCCAGCGATACGATGAGCACCGCCATCAGCCGCTGGATGGAAAAGCCGGTGCTGCTGGCCGCCCAGGCGATGAAGCCGCTGGCGGCCGAGGCCGGCCTGACCCTGGCCCAGTTCGCCCTGGCCTGGGTGCTGCGCGAGCCCAATGTCGCCTCGGCCATCGTCGGTGCCAGCCGCCCCTCGCAGCTCGACGACAACGCCAGGGCCGTGGAGGCGAAGGTCGACCCGGCCCTGTTCGCCAAGGCCGAGGAAATCGCCAGGGCTGCGAGGGGATAGATGATCGAGGCCAGCTGTCACTGCGGCGCGGTGCGCCTGGAGATCGACGCGGCGCCGGAGACGGTGACCGACTGCAACTGTTCGATCTGTCGTCGCTACGGCGTGCTGTGGGCCTACTATTCGCCGACCGAGGTGCGGCTGGAGCCGGCCGACGTCGCGCTCGACCGCTATCTGTGGGACGACCGCTCGATCGCCTTCAACCGCTGCCGGGTCTGTGGCTGCGTCACCCATTGGTCGGCCGAGGATCCGGGGCGCGATCGCATGGGGGTCAACGCCCGGCTGATGGACCCGGAGGTTCTGGCGGGGGCGCGGGTGCGCCGACTGGATGGGGCCGTGACCGAGCGCTATCTCGACGAGGAATGAGTCCGGGCCTCAACCGGCGACCGACAGTTGGCGGGTCCGTCCCAACAGGTCGCCCCAGGCCTCGGCCATCGACGGCGTCCAGTCGGGGCCCAGGGTCTCCCGCACCACGGCCGCGACCAGATCGAAGAAGTCGGCGAACACCTCGCCGGGAACGCCCAGCTGGTCGTGATTGACCACCTCGGCGGCGATCATGTGCCGGCGGGCCTCGCCCCCGGCCGCCATGTCCATCAGGGTCTCGAACACCACCGACAGCATTTCACCCCGCGCGGCGCCGGTGCGGTCGCCCACGAACAGGGGTTCCAGATCGGGACGGGCGGCGAACAGCCGGCGGTAGACCAGCGGGGCCGGATCGCCGGCGCGGTCCGCGAAAGTCTGCAGGGACTCTTCGATGGCGTTGCTCATGCCGCCAGTCTGCGCCCGGGCGGCCCCCGGGGTCTAGGCGGGATCGGGTGGGTCGATGTGGCGCCAGCGAGCCTCGATCATGGCGAACAGGCCAAAGGCGACGAGCCCTATTCCGGTCACCAGCAGGATCGGCGACCCCATCGGCTGGGCCTCCAGCATCTGCAGGGCGCCGCCGAGCTTGCGGGCTTCTCCCGCGTTGGCCAGCCAGCCGGCCTTGATGAACAGATAGCCCAGCGGCGCGAAGGCGATCCCCCGGGCGCCGTAGCCGATACGGCCGATCCAGCAGGCCCAGCGATGGAAGCCGCGATGACAGGCGAGCTGCTCGCCGAAATTCTTGCCCAGAGCCTTCAGAAGGTTGGCGATCCCGGCGCCGAGGATGAACAGGCCGAGGGCGATGACCAGCCAACGCCCCAGCGGCAGATCGAGCAGGCCCGCGGCCTGCTGGCGGGCGGCGTCGGTCTCGGCCGCCTCGCTGATGTCTTCAAGGCCATCGAGGAATTCCAGCAGCGACCAGGCCAGACCGCCGTAGACCAGGCCGCTGATGGCCTGGCCAACCCGCCTGGCGATGGCCTTTGGATCACGGCCCTGATGGTCGGCGTCGAACACCGATTGAAGGGCGCGCCAGACGGCGAAGCCGATCAGGCCGCCGGCGATGACGGCGATCCACAGCCGTCCCAGCGGCCAGTCGGCCAGGGCGGTCACGGCGCCGCGGCTGCCGGCCGGCGATCTCGCCAGCTCGACGGCGGCCAGCGCCGCCAGGGTCCCGATGCTCAGATAGACGAACCCGCGCGCGGCGTAGCCGGCGCGGGCTGTCCATTCGAGAATCCTGGCCAGTTCAGAGGGTTCGCGCCGCCACGGCGTCAGCCGCCGCAGCCAGCGCCGCGCTTGCCCGGCCAAGCTCGTTATGACGCGGGAACTTTCGGCGCCTCGATGTCCGGCGCCTTGACGTTGATATCGACCGACTTCTTCTGGGTCAGGCCGCCGCCAAAGATGAGAAAGGCGCCGATGACCAGCACCACCACCACGAGACCGCCGACCACGAAGGCCAGCCCGCTGTTACCACTGTTGCCTTCAGCCATTGTCTTTCCAGTCCTCCAACAGATGTGCGTGGCGACTAGAGCGTCCGTCCCGACAGATTGGTTCCGCGCGGCGCGTCCCGTGACAATCCGGGCGCAAAAGACAAAGGGCCCGCCGGCATGCCGACGGGCCCCTTCCCTGGACTGATGTCAGGCGATCAGTTGCCGGGCAGCTTGCAGCCGCCCAGCGACTTGGCCTGGGCGCAGGCCAGCACCTCGGTGGCCTTGGTCCCGCCGCGCTGGTAGCCGAGCACATAGCTGCCGTTGCCGTCGCTGCAGTTGGCTTCGACGTAGACGGTGGTGTCGGTGGCCTTGTCCATGGGCCGGGTCTCGCGGACCACGCAGGTGGTGTCCTTCAGCGACTTCAGGTCCTTGGTGACCTGGGCGTAGGACTGGGCCTTGTCGGAGAAGGAGCAACGGTAGCCCTGGGCTTCGGCGACCGGGCAGTTGTAGACGATGGCCTTGGCGCCGCTGAAGTCGGCGATGGCGCCGTCAGGACGATCCGTGCACTTCAGCTCGACGATTTCCTTGTCCGGCACGTTGAACACGCCGTAGCGCTCGACGTCGCAGGTGAAGCCGGCCTTGCCGGCCAGACGGCTGTAGAGGCCGTTCTGTTCGGTCTTGGAGGCGCGGGCGTCGGTCATGGTGCAACCGCCGCCGACGAAGTCCGCGTCGGCGCAGGGCACGGTGCGGGCCAGCGAGCCGTTGGCGGCCTGTTCGATCATGTAGCCCGAACCATCCTGACAGGCGGCTTCGTACCAGTTGCTGCCGGTCTTGGTGCTGAGGACGTAGCGCTTGTCCTTGAGGTCGCAGGTCTTGCCGGAGCTGGCCATCAGGGTGTCGATGATCTTCAGCTGGGCCGCGCGGTCGGTCAGTTCGCAGGAGACGGTGCCGCCGGGCTCATAGTTGAGGCAGTTGGACATTTCGGCGCCGCCGTCGAGGTTGGCGGGGTTGGCCAGGATCATGATCTCGCCCGTGCCTTCCTGGCAGGCCAGTTCGATGAAGGTCTTGGTCGGGCTGGCCCCGATGTAGCGGCTGTTGGTCACGGTGCAGGTCACGCCGGACTTGGCGACGTAGGGGACCAGCTGGGCCTGAAGGTCCAGGTTGCCGGGCAGACGGCAGGTCAGCGGGCTGGGCTTGCCCTCGATCGGGCGATTGGCCTCATAGCAGGGCGCGCCGGTCGGGGCCGGCTTGGCCGGATCGGAGATGACGACGTAGCCGAGACCCTGGTCGCACGCGACTTCGTAATAGTTGGTCTTGGTCTTGTTGTCGGCGATGATGAAGCGGGCGTCGACGACCTTGCAGGTCAGGCCGGCCGACTGGGCCAGGGCCGGAGCTTCGGCCATGCCGCGCTCACGATCCTTGTCGGTGATGGCGCCGGGGGCGGCGGCCTCTTCCTTGCCCTTCTTGGGGGCGGCCACGGTGACGGCGGATGTGGCCGCCATAGCCAGAATGATAGCGGCGGCGACGCCGAGACGATTGCGACTCATGGACCCGAGCTCCTGGGCAGTGGTTATTGTGTTTTGGCGCCATAAACGCGCCGAGAGGCAGGTGGTCAAGATGCCACCCCCAACAGGCGCAATTGCGGCGAGGGGCTGAACGTCCGATGATGCGGGCGTTCATCGGAAAGGCAGCAAAGTGCACGACGGCGTGGAAGACATCGCGGTGGAAGTCCGCAAGCCCAGGCTCGACTACCCGTTCGAAACCGCGCCCACGCCGGGCGCCGGGGACGCTGTCGAGGTGGCGCCGGGGGTGCTGTGGCTGCGCCAGCCGCTGGGCGGGCCGCTGGGTTTCATCAATGTCTGGGCCCTGGCCGACGGCGAGGGCTGGTGCATCGTCGACACCGGCATGCAAACCCGCGAGACCGCCCAGGCCTGGCGCGAGGCCTTCAAGGGCGCGCTGGCTGGCCGCCCGATCACCCGCGTCATCGTCACCCATCTGCATCCCGATCACATCGGCCTGGCCGGCTGGATGACCCGCAAGTTCCAGTGCCGGCTGTGGATGACGCGACTGGAGTATATCCAGTGCCGGATGCTGGTCGCCGACACCGGCCGCGAGGCGCCGGACGACGGCCTGCGGTTCTATGTCGCCGCCGGCTGGGACGAGGAGATGATCGACAACTACCGGGCCCGCTTCGGCGGTTTCGGCAAGGCCATCTACCAGCTGCCCGACAGCTATCGCCGGCTGACCGACGGCGAGGTGTTCCGCATCGGCGACCACGACTGGCGGGTGGTGACCGGCAACGGCCATTCGCCCGACCACGCCTGCCTGTGGTGCGAGGCGCTGAACCTTTTCATCAGCGGCGACCAGGTGCTGCCGCGGATCAGCTCCAATGTCTCGGTCTTCCCGACCGAGCCGGACGGCGACCCGCTGACCGACTGGCTCAACTCCCTGGCCAAGCTGAAGGCGACCATTCCGGCCGATGTGTTGGTGCTGCCGGCCCATAACGATCCCTTCTACGGCGTCCACGCCCGGCTCGACCATCTGGCCGCGGGGCATGAACGGCAGCTGGCCCGTCTGGAAAAGTCGATCGCCGAGGCCCCCAAGCGGTCCATCGACGTGTTCGGCAGCCTGTTCGCCCGGCCGATCGGCCCCGAACTGATGGGCATGGCGACGGGGGAAAGCTTGGCGCATCTCAACTGCCTGATCGGCCGCGGGCGGGCGGTGGCGGAGACGGACGGGGACGGGGTGACGTGGTACCGGGCGGGGTAGATTTCAACTTGCCTGAAGAGATCAGGGAACTCCTCGCAGCGCGCAATCGCCTGCGGGATCACTACAGGTTCGCCGACCTGAAGTTCACTTTAGACGGAAATCTCGTGGGGGACATCGGCGAGGCCGTGGCTGCGAAGCTTTTCGGACTTCGGCTGCTGAAGAGGAATGGCACTGGCATCGATGGCGAGGCCCCCGACGGCCGCACTGTTCAAGTGAAAGCCAGCGGCACGATACGCGCGCGGACCACCTGATTTTCTTCAATTTCGATTTGAGGCCTGCTTGGGTGTGATCACTTTCAACGGCCCGGAGCATATCGCGCTAAGCTTTTTGCCCGATGTCTGGGACGGTCAGCGATCCCTTACATTGAGCCAGATTCGAAGGGCCGATGGACGAGTGGCGCCCGAGGACCGGCTCAAACGCATCGCCTAAGGTGCTTCACATACGAACTTGATATTTCGTACACGAAGCATATAACCTCGCCGTGCCCGCCTCCGCCCCGCCCCGTCTGGTCTTTCTGCTCAGCGCCGCCAACCGGCGCCTTCAGCGGTGGATCGAGGCGGAGACGGCCGGCGGGATGAGCTCGGCGCAGTCGGGGGTGCTGTTCCATCTGGGGCGCAACGACGGGGCGCTGATCGGCGAGGTCGCGGCGGCGCTGGATGCGGCGCCCTCGGCGATGACCGGGCTGATCGACCGGATGGCGCGAGCCGGGCTGGTCGAGCGGCGGGCCGACACTGTCGACCGGCGGGCGCAACGGATCTACCTGACCGACCAGGGTCGCGAGGCCCGCAAGGTCGCCAGAGCCGGGCTGGACACCATCAACGCCCGCCTGACGGACGGCTTTTCGGCCGCCGACATCGACACCGTCAGCCGCTGGCTGAGCCACATTCAACAGACCTTTCCGGAGAGAGACAGCCGATGACCGATCATGTCCTGAGCAGCGTTGAGAACGAGGTGCTGACCCTGACCTTCAACCGGCCCGACAAGAAGAACGCCATCACCGATGCGATGTACAAGGTGCTGGCCGACGGGCTGGACCAGGCCGAGCGCGATCCGGCGATCCGTTGCGTGCTGTTCAACTCCTCCAGCGAGGCGTTCACGGCCGGCAACGACCTCAGCGACTTCGCCGCCCAGAACGCCGGCGGCGACACCAGCCGCGACGCCGGCGAGCGGCCGGCGGGGGAGCGCAACGTGACCCGTTTCCTGAAAGGTCTGGCGCGGGCCGAAAAGCCGCTGGTGGCGGCGGTGCGCGGTCTGGGCGTCGGGGTCGGCACGACGATGCTGCTGCACTGCGACCTGGTGTTCGTGGCGCCTGAGGCGAAGCTGACCACGCCCTTCGTCGGCCTGGCCCTGGTGCCTGAAGCGGCGTCCAGCCTGCTGCTGCCGCAGCGGGTCGGCCATGCCCGCGCCTACGCCATGTTCGCCCTCGGCGAGGCGCTGGGCGGCGAGGAGGCCGAGCGGATCGGGGTGGCCTACAAATGCCTGGCCTCCGACCAGGTCGAGGCGGCCGCGAAGGCCGCCGCCGTCGCCCTGACCAAGCGGCCGATCGGGGCGCTGAAGGTGACCAAGCGGCTGATGCGGGATGCGGCGAAGATCGCCGAGCTGATGGACATCGAGGGTCGCTACTTCGGCGAGCGGTTGCAGTCGGCCGAGGCGGCGGAGGCCTTCGCCGCCTTCTTCCAGAAGCGACCGGCCGATTTCAGCAAGGTCGGGTGACAGACACGGGCGGTCGGGCCAGAGTGGCGGCAACGAAAAAGGGAAACGCCGCCATGACCGACCGCATCACCTCGAAGTTCGAACGCTACAGCACCGCCCGCGAGGTGGTCGCCGGCAAGGACCTTTCCGGCCTGACCGCCATCGTCACCGGCGCGGCGACCGGCATCGGGGTGGAGACGGCGCGGGCCCTGGCCGAGGCGGGCGCCGATGTGGTCATCGCCGCCCGCAAGCCGGACCTGGCCGCCGCCGCCATCGCCGACATCGAAAAGACGGCGAAGGGAAGGTTGAGCTTCGAGATGCTGGACCTGTCCGACTTCGCCTCGATCCGCGCCTTTGGCGAGCGGTGGGGGACGCGGCCCCTGAACATCCTGATCAACAACGCCGCCGTCATGGCCTGTCCGCTCGATCACACCAAGGACGGGCTGGAGATGCAGATCGGCACCAACCATTTCGGCCACTTCCTGCTGTCGGTGCTGCTGGCCCCGGCCCTGGTCGCCGGCGCCAAAGCGAGCGGCAGGACCTCGCGGCTGGTGGCCCTGTCCTCGATCGGCCACGTCCGCAGCGACATCCGCTGGGACGACCCCCACTTCAGGAACGGCGACTATGACAAATGGGCCGCCTACGGCCAGGCCAAGACCGCCAACGCCCTGTTCGCCGTTGGCTTCAACAGGCGGTTCAAGGACCAGGGCGTTACGGCCAATGCGGTGATGCCGGGCGGGATCATGACGCCTTTGCAACGCCACCTGCCGATCGAGGAGCAGCGGGCCATGGGCTGGCTGGACGAGAACGACCAGCCGGTGACCGGCTTCAAGACCACCGAGCAGGGCGCCAGCACCAGCGTCTGGGCGGCGGTCGGCGACGAACTGGAAGGCATCGGCGGGCTGTATCTGGAAGACTGCGCCCAGGCCGCGCCGTGGTCGAAGGACAACCCCCGCGCCGGGGTGATGCCGCATGCGCTTGATCCCGACAGCGCCGAACGGCTGTGGGCGATGAGCGTCGAGACGACGGGGGTGGGTTAGCCCCGGCTTCCTTCTCCCCTTGCGGGAGAAGGTGGCGCGGAGCGCCGGATGAGGGGTCTCGCCGGCGGACAGGGATTGAGGCGGTCGACAGCCATGGCGGTTGTGGCGGTTATCGACCCTTCATCCGTCGGCTTCGCCGACACCTTCTCCCGCAAGGGGAGAAGGGACATAAGCGGCGCGCGTTGGATTGACTGGTTCTAGAGAGGATTTCCCCATGAGCCTTGCCGGAAAAACCCTGTTCATCACCGGCGCCAGCCGCGGCATCGGCCTGGCGATTGCGCTGCGGGCGGCCAGGGACGGGGCCAATGTGGCCATCGCCGCCAAGACGGCCGAGCCGCACAAGCATCTGCCGGGGACCATCTATTCGGCGGCCGAGGCGATCGGGGCGGCCGGGGGCAAGGCCCTGCCGCTGATCGTCGATGTGCGGGACGAGGCGTCGGTCTATGAGGGCGTCGAGAAATGCGTGGCGGCGTTCGGGGGGATCGACATCTGCGTCAACAACGCCTCGGCCATCCAGCTGACCGGGACCGAACAGACAGACATGAAGCGGTATGACCTGATGCATCAGGTCAATGCGCGGGGCACCTTCCTGACCTCCAAGGCCTGTATCCCGCACCTGCTGAAGGCGGCCAATCCGCACGTTCTGGCGCTGTCGCCGCCGCTGGATCTGGCGCCCCACTGGTTCGGGCGACATGTCGCCTACAGCATGGCCAAGTACGGGATGAGCCTGTGCATGCTGGGCATGAGCGACGAATATCGGGGCAAGATCGCCTTCAACGGCCTGTGGCCCCGCACCGGTATCGCCACCGCCGCCATCCAGTTCGCCCTGGCCGGGGACGAGGGCATGAAGATGTGCCGGACGCCCGAGATAATGGCCGACGCCGCCCACGCCATCTTCTGCAAACCCGCCGCCAGCTTCACCGGCAAGTTCCTGATCGACGACAGCTTTCTCTTTGACGAGGGGGTTCGGGATTTCGATCACTACCGCGTCGACCCGACCCGGCCGCTGATGCCCGACTTCTTCGTTCCCGAGGACATGCCCCCGCCGCCCGGCGTCAAGATCGGCTGAGAGACCGGCGCGGCGCCGGGCGCGGCTGGCGCCAGCGAACAGGGGTCGCTCTTGCGAGAGGGCGTGTTTTCGCCCAATCTGACCGGACTGCCTGAAATGGGGACAGACATGAAAGCTTCCATCGCCCTGCTCGCCGCCGCGGCCCTGCTGGCCCCCGCGGCCGGCTTCGCCCAGGTTTCGACCATCACCGACAAGCCGGGGATCGTCGGCAGCGACGGCAAGATGACCCGCGCCAAGGACGGCCGGCTCTGCAAGACCCTGGTCATCACCGGCAGCCGCCTGCCCACCAAGAAGGTCTGCAAGACCCAGGAGGAATGGGAGCTTCAGGCGGCCGCGTCCAAGGGTGAACTGGACGAACTTCTGCGCCGCAACGGCACCAACAACCGGATCGAGAACGCCTCGGGCGGTTGATCGACGGCAGCGGAGATTGATGAGATGACATCGCGCGCGATCCTGGCCGCCCTCGCGGTCGTGCTCCTGCCGGCCTCGGCCATGGCCCAGCCCACCGACGTCTCGGGCGTCAATGTCGAGGGGTCCAAGGCGGAAAAGGCCAAGCGCCTCGACCCCAACCGCACCATCTGCCGCCGGGTCGAGACCCCCGGCTCGCGGACGCCGGGCAAGAAGGTCTGCCAGACCAAGGCCCAGTGGGACGCCCAGGCGGCCTCCGCCAAGGAAGAGCTGGACGGCATCCAGCGCCGCAGCCTGTCGACCACCGTCAACAGCGGCTGAGGCGCCAGACCCTTCCTTCGGTCAGGCGCGTTCGAGCACCGCTGCCCCGAGCGGGTCCTATGAGGCCCGCTCAAAGACAGCAGCAATGCCCTGGCCGCCGCCGATGCACATGGTCTCGAGACCATAGCGGGCGTCGCGGCGCTGCATCTCGCGCAGCAGATTGGCGAGGATGCGGCCGCCGGTGGCGCCGATGGGGTGGCCCAGGCTGATGCCGCCGCCGTTGACGTTGAGCCTGTCGCGGTCATCCCAGCCCCAGCCCTTGAGCACAGCCAGGACCTGAGGCGCGAAGGCTTCGTTCAGCTCGACCAGGTCGATGTCCTTCCAGGACAGGCCGTTGCGGGCGAACAGGCGCTCGACCGCCGGCACCGGGCCGATGCCCATGCGGGACGGCTCGCAGCCGGCGGCGGCCCAGCTGTGGAACCAGCCCATCGGCTCCAGACCCAGTTCCTCCAGCTTGTCCTCGGCGACCACCAGACAGGCGGCGGCGGCGTCGTTCTGCTGGCTGGCGTTGCCGGCGGTGACGACGCCGTCCTTCTCGATGGCCCGCAGCTTGCCCAGTGTCTCCATCGAGGCGTCGGCGCGGGGGCCTTCGTCGCGGTCGAAGATGACCGGGTCGCCCTTGCGCTGCTTGACCGAGACCGGGACCAGTTCGTCGGCGAACTTGCCCTCGTTCCAGGCGGCGACGGCGCGCTGGTGGCTCATCACCGCATAGGCGTCGGACTCCTCGCGGGTGATGTTGTAGTCGCGGGCCAGGTTGTCGGCGGTCTCGATCATGCCGCTGATGACGCCGAAACGCTCAATCGGCTGGCTCATCACCCGGCCGCGGGCCAGGCGGTCATGCATGGTGACGCTGCCGGCGCGGGCCCCGCCGCGCAAGTCGAGGCTGTAGTATTCAACATTGCTCATGCTCTCGCAGCCGCCGGCCAGGACGACATCGGCGGCGCCGGTCTGGATGCGCATGGCCGCGTCGATCACCGCCTGCAGACCGCTGCCGCAGCGTCGATCCATGGAGACACCGGGGATGGAGATCGGCAGGCCGGCGGCCAGCGACGACCAGCGGGCGATGCAGGGGGCCTCGCCGTTGGGATAGCCTTGGCTAAAGGTGACGTCGTCGATGCGCTCGGGGTCGAGCCCGGTGCGCTCCATCAGGGCCTTGATGATGACCGCGCCGAGATCGCCGGCGCTGATGCTCGACAGGCCGCCCTGGAACTTGCCGACGGCGGTGCGGATGGGGCTGACGATGGCGACTCTGCGCATGGGAATGGTTCTCTCTTTGGCCGTCATCCCGGCCGCAGCGCGAAGCGCGGAGAGCCGGGACCCAGGGGGGCGGAAACTCGAATGACCGGACATCCCAGGCTTGGCAGTCGCCGCCCCTGGGTCCCGGATCGGCCCGGCGGGCCGTCCGGGATGACGGGCCCTTAAATTGGATCGTAGGGGAACACCGAGGCGCTGGCGCCCGCGTCGAAGAAGCTGTTCTTCATCGCCGGCAGGGCGACGTCGAGCAGGGAACGGGGGGTCCAGCCTTCGAGGTTGGCCATATTGCGGATCGGCCGGGGCTGGTCGAACAGGATGACCTCGTTGCCGCGAACGGCGAAGATCTGGCCGGAGACGTCCTTCGCTTCGGGGCTGGCGAGGGCGACGGCGAGTTGGGCCACCTGATCGGCGCGCATGGCGTTCTTCATGCGGTCGACGCGCTGGGCCGAGGCCTCGTCCTTGACGGGAATCGTGGCGATCATCCGGGTCCAGGCGAAGGGGGCGATGATGTTGGAGCGGACGTTCTTCAGCGCCCCTTCCATGGCCAGGATGCGCGAGAGGCCCATGACCCCCAGCTTGGCGGCGGCGTAGTTGGCCTGGCCGATGTTGCCGATCAGGCCGCTGGTCGAGGTGAAGTGGACGAAGCTGCCTTCCTGCTGGTCGCGGAACAGCTCCACGGCGGCGCGGGAGACGTTGTAGGCGCCGCGCAGGTGGACCTCGATGACCCGGTCCCAGTCCTCGTCGCTCATCTTGTGGAACATCTTGTCGCGCAGGATGCCGGCCGGATTGATGATGGCGTGCAGGCCGCCGAACTCGTCCTTGGCCTGTTCGACCATGGCCTTGACGGCGCTCATGCTGGTGACGCTGTCGGAGTTGGCGACGGCCTCGCCGCCGGCCGCCTTGATCTCGTTGGCGGTCTGCTGGGCGGGGCCGGCCGAGCCTTCATCGCCGCCGCCGACGCTGCCGCCCAGATCATTGACCACCACCTTGGCGCCCTCGCGGGCCGCCAGCAGGGCGCACTCCTTGCCGATGCCGCCGGCGGCGCCGGTGACGATCACGACCTTGCCTGACAGTACGCCCATGTTTCGCGTCTCCTCGCTTGCGATGTTGGGAAAGGGTCTAGGACCGCGACCTTGGGTCACGCAAGAGGCACGGCGACGGGTTTGGCTCAGACCAGCCGGTCGGCTTTCCTCAAGGTCGGGAACATCCAGGCCCAGAGACCGGTGACCGCCAGGGCCCCGATGCCGCCGAACACCGCCGCCCCGACCGGTCCCAGGAACCGCGCCACCACCCCGCTCTCGAACTCGCCCAGTTCGTTGGACGCGCCGATGAACAGGGAGGAGACGGTGGCGACCCGGCCGCGCATGTTGTCGGGGGTGGCCAGCTGGATCAGGGTCTGGCGGACATAGACGCTGACCATGTCGGCCCCGCCGAGCACCGCCAGGGCGACGACCGACAGCCAGAAGATGTTTGACAGGCCAAAGACGATGGTGCCGGCCCCGAACAGAGCGACCGAGGCGAACATGATCAGGCCGGCGCGCGCGCGGATCGGATTGGCCGCCAGATAGATGGCCACGCTGGCGGCGCCAACCGCCGGGGCGGCGCGCAGGATGCCGAAGCCCCAGGCCTCGACGTGCAGCACGTCGCGGGCGAACACCGGCAGCAGGGCGGTGGCCCCGCCGAGGATCACGGCGGCGAGGTCAAGGGAGATGGCCCCGAAGACGATCTTGTTGTTCCAGACGTAGGACAGGCCCTGTTTCATCAGGGTCCAGCGGGACCCCGGCTGCACCTCCGGCTGGGCGTTCTTGCGGACCAGCAGGATGCACAGGCCGGCGATGGCGTAGAGCACGAAGGACGCGGCGTAGGGCGCGCTCAGCGAGACGGCGATCAGAACGCCGCCGATCGCCGGGCCGATCACCGAGGCGGTCTGCCAGGCCAGGGAGTTCCAGGCGATGGCCCGGGGCAGCAGGGCGCGGGGCACCAGCATCGGGCCAAGGGCGGTGTTGGCCGGGGCGAAGAAGGCCCGGGCGGCGCCGAACAGCACCGCCGCCCCCAGCAGGATCGGGATGGTCTCGCGATTGAGGAAGGCGATGACCGCCAGGGTCCCGGCGATGGCGATCTCGGCGGCGTAGCAGAACAGCAGGATGCCGCGCCGGTTGTGACGATCGGCGGTCTCTCCCGCCGGCAGGGCCAGCAGCAGGACCGGCACGAAGGACACCAGGCCGATCATGCTGACCATGAAGGCCGCCTCATTGACCGGCATGGTCCGCCGGGCGAGGTCGTAGACGTGCCAGCCGAGGGCGACGCTCTGGATCTGGACCCCGAGGACGGCGGTCCACCGCGAGAACCAGAACAATACAAAATCGCGCTGCCCCAGCAGGGCGCGCATCGAACTGTCGTCGTCGGGAGATTCGCTCATCTGGGATGGTAACTTGGCCCGGCGCGGGCCGGGCTGCAACGCCATTGACGCGGGGCCGCGACGACCGTAAGTCGCGCGCTCCGAACGGCCGCTTGAAGGAGGGGCTCGCCATGCTGCGCCTCCGACGAACGCCCCGCCGCGCGACACGCCCGCGCCGCTAGCCGTTCCCGCTCCTGGCGGGACGATCCGTCCCTTCTGATCCCGGATTCCGCCGAGCCCATGCCCGACATTCTCTATCGCCCCGAGGCGCCCGCCGACGCCCCCCTGATCGCCGCCCTGACCGAGCGGGCCTTCGGCCCCGGCCGCTACGCCAAGGCGGCCGAGCGCCTGCGCGAGGGCAACGACCTGATCCCCGCCCTGTCGTTCAGCGCCTGGCGCGGCGAGGCGCTGCTGGGCTCGGTGCGGATGTGGCCGGCCCGGGTCGGCGACGGCGTCGCCGTGTTTCTCGGCCCCATCGCCGTGGAGGCCGAGGAACGCAAGCACGGGGTCGGCCAGCGGCTGGTCGAACTGGCCTGCGCCGCGGCGACGAAGGCCGGCTGGGACAGCGTCTTCCTGGTCGGCGACGCGCCATACTTCGGCCGGGTGAGTTTCGTGCAGGCGCCCGGGATCGTCATGCCCGGCCCGGTCGATTCGAGGCGGGTGCTGTGGAAGCCATTGCGGGACGGGGCCGTCGCGCCTGAGGGATTGGCGCGGGTTTAGGATCCTCTGAAAGCTCCCTTCCCCCTGGTGGGGGGAAGGGTTGGGGATGGGGGTGGCGGCGGTTGAGGCAAGCGCGGCGCCTGGTCACGGGCCACGCTTCAAACCGCCTGCAGACGGTCAACTCGTCACTCACATCAGCAAATGAACACTCGAAGGACAGCCTGGCGGAAAGTCCTCCACCCCCATCCCCGGCCCTTCCCCCCTCCAGTGGGAAGGGAGGCGCATCTCGCTACGCCGCCTTCGCCAGTTCCGAATGAACCTCCGCCGCGATCTCGTAGGAGCGCTTGCGGGCGGCGTGGTCGAAGATCGAGCCGCTGACGATGACCTCGTCGACGCCGGTGCGGTCGATGAAGGCGCCCAGGCCGGCGCGGACCTGGTCCGGATCGCCGACCGCCGAACAGCTGAGCGCCTGGGCCAGCAGGCTCTTCGCCATCGGATCGAGCCGTTCCTCGAAGCCCTCCACAGGCGGCGGCATCGGGCCGGGTTTTCCGGTCCGCAGATTGACGAAGGCCTGCTGCAACGAGCTGAACAGGAACCGCGCCTCGGCCTCGGTGTCGGCGGCGAAGATGTTGAAGCCGGCCATGGCGTAGGGCTTGTCGAGAAATTCCGAGGGCCGGAACTGCCGCCGATACAGGGCCAGGGCGTGGTCCAGCTCGCCGGGCGCGAAGTGGGAGGCGAAGGCGTAGGGCAGGCCCAGCGCCGCCGCCAGCTGGGCGCCGTAGGTGCTGGAGCCGAGAATCCAGATCGGCACCCTCAGCCCGACCCCCGGCACGGCGCGAACCCGGCGCTCGGGACTGTCCGGCTCGAAATAACCGATCAGCTCCATGACATCACGCGGGAAGCTGTCGACATCCCCGGTCAGGGTGCGGCGCAGGGCGTGGGCGGTGAGCTGGTCGGTGCCCGGCGCGCGTCCGAGGCCCAGATCGATGCGGCCGGGATTGAGGGCCGCCAGGGTGCCGAACTGCTCGGCAATGACCAGAGGCGCGTGATTGGGCAGCATGACCCCCCCTGCCCCGACCCGGATGGTCTTGGTCGCCGCCGCCACATGGCCGATGACCACGGCGGTGGCGGCGCTGGCCACGCCCTGCATGTTGTGATGCTCGGCCAGCCAGTAGCGTTCGTAGCCCAGCGCCTCGGCGTGACGGGCCAGATCGGCGCTGTTGGCGAAGGCCTGGGCGGCGTCGCCGCCCTGAACGATGGGGCAGAGGTCGAGGACGGAGAGCTTGGTCATGGTGGGAATATAGGCGCAGGCCGCCGGTTCGCATCAGGCTCAAACCCGCGGCGACACGCTTGACCCCCTCGAATTTCGCAAACTACTGTTATGCGAACGACAATTCCGCTGGGGGTGATGGTGAAGCGAAGGGCGGCCTTCCTGTTGCTGGCAACCCTGGCCGCCCTGCAGATGGTCGGCTGCGGCGATGGCAAGAAGGCCGTTGGCCACAGCGACATCAGCGCCCAGGTGCTGAAGATCGACCCCAACCCCGATCCCGCCGTGGTCAAATGGGCCGGCTGCCTGGATACCGTCACCAGCTGCGTCCAGGCCGGCGGGGATGTCGGCGCCTGCGCCACCGCCGAGGCCTGCGAGGCCCGCTGCGTCGACGCCCTGCAGACCGCCCTGAAGGGAGCGAGCGGCCGCGAGGCCCAGCTTGACGCCTTTGAAACCGTCTTCATCCGGCCCGGAGCCGTATGCCGCCCCGGCGACAGGGCCGCGCCATGAAGGGCCGGCGGGTCTGGCTGCTGGTCCCGCTGGCCTTGCTGCTGATCGCCTGGGACACCCGGGTGCAGGAGGGCGAGACTTGGCGGTCGACCTATTTCAACGGGTCCAGCAAGTCCCTGCCCGAGCATACGACCCTCGCCGACATCGCCCTGCATCAACTCGGCGTCGGCGACCTTTTCGGCTAGGACGGCAGCGCCAGCGCCGATATCGTCGATCTCAACGCCAGCTACTTCCGCGCCGACCTGCTCAAGGGCGCCAGGCGCGAAGGCGATGATCGCAGAACAGCCGTCGAGGAGCGTCTGCTGCCCGCGCCGGCGCGGTTCGCCGGCCTGCCGGACTACAGCTATGGCCCGGCGGACTGGCTGAACAAGAACAGAACCTGTCCCCTGGGCGATCCGGCCAACGACGACGCGCTCTGTCACGAGTTCATGGGCTGGATGGGCGGATTGAATTCCGTCCATTTCGGCTCCCAGGCCACCCGCATGTACGCCCACTATCACCAGCTGGCGCTGCAGCGCGCGGCCCGGGCGCGGCAGCTTCGCGAGCAGATGTCGCCGCGGGAGCGGAAGGTCTACGCCAGGGCCCTGAAGGAGAGCGAGCTGCAGGCCCTGATGTATGAGGGCTACGCCCAGCATTTCCTGCAGGACCGCTGGGCCATCGGCCATATGTGGGAGCGGTGGGACGGACCTGATCGCGCCCAGGCCGCCCACAGTTCGCCCTGGGGCGGCGTGGCGGTGGGCGCCGTCGCCGGGCTGATCCACGGCGCCGAGTCGGTATTCAGCGCCAAGCTCGGCAAGGGTTGGGCAATCAACGCCGATCCGATGTCCTCCCCCCTGGCCGACCTGAACGGGGCCCGGCCGATGACCTTTCGGCACGCCGCATCGCCGGGGGAAGGACCGATCACCGCCGTCGGCGACGAACGGCTGGCCGACCTGCGGCGTGGCGCCTTCGGTCGGGGCTACGGCCTGCTGGCCAGGGATCAGCCCATCGACGTCTCCCGCCAGACCCGCGAGATGCTGACCTGCTCCAAGGCCGGCTGGGCCGAGGTTATCCGCGCCTTCGGAGCGGAAGGCGGCGGCTACGGCGCCTTCGGCGCCCGGCTGGCCGACGGCGCGCCGGACTTCCCCGTCATCTACGAGCCGTCGTGCTGGGACATGTGGGCGACCAACCGGTCGATGTATGTCGGCTTCGTCGGCGAGGGGACCACCGGCATCTCCATCCTCGCCACGCTGCAGGTCGTCGTCCCGTCGGGCGCCGAGCTGTTGGTCGACAAGCGGTTCAGGCCTGCCGAGCTGGTCACCCTGGCCTGGACCATGTGGCGCCGCCAGCTGGTTGATCCCGACGGCACGGACATCGCCAAGGGCGGCATCGGCGCGCTGTGGGGCGCACAGCCGGGCTCGGCGGCGGGGCTTCCAGTCTATGCCGAGCCGATCGATGCGGCGGGACTGCCCACCCGGTCCGTCGGCGGGGTCGATGGCGAGACCGTCTACGGGGCCATGTCCCTGGCCCACTCCGACCATTGGTGCGGCGAGGCGGGGCTTGAGGTGATGGCGCTGCTGCGGCGGTCGGACGACCCGGCCAAGCAGCAGAGCTGCCAGTTCCTGGCTGATCTGGCCTATCAGGGCACCGCGCCCGGCTATGAGGGCAAGATGAAGCGCAGCCGCCTGGCCGACGGCAAGCCGGTGCGGTCGCTGTGCGAAATCCGCGGGGTGCGCCGGACCCTGTCCGACGGCGATCCCCGCGATCCCGCCCGCCTGGACCAGGGCTATGTCAGCCGCACCGAGGCCCGCGACCGGGCGCCGGCCTTCGGCTCCAAGCCCGCGGCCAACTGGTGCGCCAGGACGCCGATCATCCGGCTGTCGCGGGATCCGGCGCTGGCCCGGCAGAATATCGTCCAGGTGCTTCCCGCCGACGCCGCGCGCCTCGAGCTGATCGGCGCCGACTTCGGCCTCAAGGAAGGGATTGTCTATATCCACGAGGAAAAGCGCGGTCGGCAGAGCCGGGGCCGGATCGTCGACTGGGCCGACAACCGCATCCAGATCGACTTCAAGCCCGGAGACCTGAAGGACGGCCGCGACTATCTGATCGAAATCAGCACCGACGATGACCGCAGGAGCGTCGGCCTGTTCATTCTTCGCGTCTCGCCCGGGGAGGAGGAAGCGCCGCCGCCGTCGGCCGCCGTGTCGGGCTGCGACGCGGCTCCGCCGGCCATCACCTTCGACATTCGGCCAATTCTGACCCGTGGCCTCGGTCAGAACGCCCTGCGCGACGATCGAAAGACGGTGGCGGCGGCCATCCGCGCGGGCCGGGCGGGCCATGCCGCCAGCCAGCCCCCCGTTCGCGCCTTCCTGCAGACGGAGCGAGCGTGCATCCAGTCGCGCCAGTCGGGCGGAGAGCTGACCTTCGGCCGCATCGAGCGGGAAGCGCGGCGGGCCGCGCAGGAGGAGGCCCGGGCCTATTTCGAGGGGCTGCGCCAATCGGGGGTGGAACAGGGGATCTGGCTCAAGCACTGCGCCTCAGGCAATGGCGGACCTTTCGTGTTCAGACCAGCCATAGGCATGACGCCCTTCGCCGCGCCGGCGAACCTCTGGACAGACTACGTCCAGGAAATCGACGGGGTCCTGCAATACGGGCGCTTCGCCGAGGTCCTGATGGAGGCCTGGGCCATCGCCCTCGAGGCACCCGGTCCGCCCCTGGCGCCCGATCCGGCTCTGGTGAAGGCCGGCTACGACCTGCGCCTCACCGACCCCCGCGAGGTGGTCCGCCGATACTTCCGCCCCTACGGCGGCCGCAAGAGCCTGAGCCCGCTGGAGATCGACCTGTTGAAGATGCAGGCGCTGCGGGAGGTCGAGCAATGGTCGACCGGGGCCCTTTCGCTGGAGGAGACGACCTTTGCCGGGATCTTGTCCCGCCGGGCGTTCGTGACCTGGATAACGACCACCCTGCCCCGCCAGGCCAGCGATCCGATCGACGCCCACTGCCGGATGGAGTCGGCCCTCGGCCACCCGCCGCCTTCGGGGGCCGTCGGCGCGCCGCAGATCGGCGCCTACCGGACCCCGGCCGGCGCGACCTACCGGTGGACAGGCTGGCCGACGCTGTCCGTCGTCGGCGGCCCGGCCCCGGCGCCGACCGGGCGCGGGGTTTCCAGCGGACCCGCCCTTCCCGCGCCGCCGGCCCTCCCCGGCTTTGCGCCCCCAAGCCTGCCGCCGCCATCGCAGAGGCCGCGTCGGAGGCGACGCCTGAGGCCGTCCGGGCCCGGTCGCGCCGTGGCGTCCCGCCGAAATCGACGTTCTCGCCGGGGGCGCTGACAGCCGCCGCCCGAGAATGCTGGCGTTTTCCCTCATTTGAGCGTATCAGCCCCGCCCTCTCGCGCGCAGCATTGTGCGCCGCACAATGAAATGACCATGACCTTCCCTTCCAGCCACCCCGCCCTCGACGAGGCGCTCGCCGAGCGCGGCTACGAGTCTCCCACCCCTGTGCAGGCCGCCGTGCTCGAGGCGCCCGCCGAACAGGACCTGCTGGTCTCGGCCCAGACGGGCTCCGGCAAGACCGTCGCCTTCGGCATCGCCATGGCCTCCACCCTGCTGGGCGAGGAGGCGCGGTTCGGACGCGCCAATACGCCCCTGGCCCTGATCATCGCCCCGACCCGGGAACTGGCCATCCAGGTTCACCGTGAACTGGCCTGGCTCTACGGCAAGACCGGCGCCCGGCTGTTGTCCTGCGTCGGCGGCATGGACGCCCGCAGCGAGGCCCGCGCCCTCAACCTCGGCGCCCACATCGTCGTCGGCACGCCCGGCCGCCTGCGCGACCACCTGGAGCGCGGCAACCTTGACCTCTCGGCCATCCGCGCCGTGGTGCTGGACGAGGCCGACGAGATGCTCGACCTGGGCTTCCGCGAGGACCTGGAGTTCATCCTCGAGGCCGCGCCGCCGGAGCGCCGCACCCTGCTGTTCTCGGCGACCATCGCCCGGGAGATCGCCAACCTCGCCCGCAGCTTCCAGAAGGACGCCCTGCGGATCGACACCACCACCAAGGACCAGCCGCACGGCGATATCGACTATCGCGCCGTCCGGGTGGCGCCCAACGAGATCGAGCATGCGGTCGTCAACCTGCTGCGCTATTTCGAGGCCCCCGGGGCCCTGGTCTTCTGCCACACCCGCGAGGCGGTCCGTCACCTGCAGGCCTCCCTGCGGGAACGGGGCTTTTCCGTCGTCGGCCTCTCCGGCGAACTGAGCCAGCGGGAGCGGTCCGACGCCCTGCAGGCGCTGCGCGACGGCCACGCCCGGGTCTGTGTCGCCACCGACGTGGCGGCGCGGGGCCTCGACCTGCCCGACCTTGGCCTGGTGATCCACGCCGACCTGCCGCAGAACAAAGCCACCCTGCTGCACCGGAGCGGCCGCACCGGCCGGGCCGGGCGCAAGGGCACCTCGGTGGTCGTGGTGCCCTATACCCGCCGCCGCAAGGCCGAGATGCTGTTCAGCTCGGCCAGCATCGACGCGGGCTGGAGCGGCCCGCCGAGCGCCGACGACATCCGCGAGCGCGACCGCGCCCGGCTGCTGGAAAACGCCATGGGGACCGAAGCCCCCAGCGAAGACGACATGGCCCTCGGCAAGCTGCTGCTGGAGACCAAAACGGCTGAAGAGATCGCCGGGGCCTTCATGCGCCTGCAGCGGTCGAAGATGCCGGCCCCGGAAGAGCTGTACGACGACGGACGCGGCGCCGATGCGCGGCAGTCGAACGGTCCGCGCGAGCGGGGCGGCAAGCTGGAACGTCCGGACCGCGGTCCGCGGGAAGTGCGCGAGCCGCGCGAGTATACGCCGCGCGAAGACGGCATGAAGGACGGCATCTGGTTCAAGCTGAATGTCGGCCGCAAGAAGAACGCTGACCCCAAGTGGCTGCTGCCGATGATCTGCCGTCTGGGTCACGTGACCAAGAAGGACGTCGGCTCGATCCGCATTTTCGATAACGAGACCAAGTTCGAGATCGGGGCCGAGGCCTCGGTGCGCTTTGCCGAGGCGGTGCGGGCGACCAGCCGCGACGACGTGAAGATCGAACCCTCCACCGCCCCCGGCCTCGGTGAGGAGCGGGCCCCGCGCGGTCCCGCCCCCCGTGGTCCCGCGCCCCGTCCGGCCACCCGCTCGGGCGCCGGTCCCGGCGGACCGCGCAAGCCGTTCGGCGAGAAGAAGCCCTACGACAAGAAGCCCCCCTTCAAGGGCCCGCCTCCCGGCAAGGGCTTCAAGAAGAAGAAGGTCTGAGAGCGCTGAGTTGAGTGTCCCTTCTCCCCTTGTGGGAGAAGGTGGCGCGGAGCGCCGGATGAGGTGTCGATGACCCTCAAAGCCGCCATGAGGCGGTTGTTTCCGGCGCGTTGAGGGCCGGTGCGACCCCTCATCCGTCGGCTACGCCGACACCTTCTCCCCCAAGGGGAGAAGGAACCCCCTACAGCGCTGCTTCGATGAAGCGGGGGCCGCGCTGGGTCATGGCCGCTTCGAAGGCCTCGTCGAAGGCTTCGGCGGTTGAGGCGCGGACGGCGGGGATGCCGAGGCCGCCGGCGATCTGCAGCCAGTCGATCTTCGGGGCGCTGAGGTCGAGCAGGCGGCTGGCGGCGGGTCCGGCGTTGCCGGCGCCGGTGCGGCCCAGTTCGATTCCCAGAATCCGGTAGGCGTGGTTGGCGAAGACCACGGTGGTCACGTCCAGTTCCTCGCGGGCGATGGTCCACAGGCCCTGGACCGTGTACATCGCCGCGCCGTCGCCATTGAGGCTGAGCACCTTGGCGTGGGGGGCGGCGACAGCGGCGCCGATGGCCAGCGGAATGCCCTGACCGATGGCGCCCCCGGTGAGGCACAACCATTCATGAGCCCGGGCGGTTTTCGTCTGGGTGTAGACCGGCAGGCCGGCGGTCACCGCATCGTCCGAGATGATGGTCCCTTCCGGCATGTGGCGGGCGATGGCCTTGCCGATGGCATAGGGATCGAGGCGGCCCGCCGGTTTGGCCGGCAGGGCCAGATCGACCATCGGACCGTGGGCCGGGGCGCCGAGCGCGTCGGCCAGGGCGTTGAGGGCGGCGGGGCCGTCGGCGTCGCGGCCGCAGAGGCTGGCCAGATCGCAGCCTTCCGGAACCAGCACGCTGGGCCGGTCGGGATAGGCGAAGAAGGCCACCGGCATGGTGGTCTCGACCAGCACCATCAGATCGACGCCGGCCAGATCCTCGATGGCCATTTCGCCGAAGTACATCATCCGGTCAGGGGCGAAGCGGCCGGCGCCGCGCGACTGGCGGGCCACGAAGGTGTCGATCAGGACCCGGACCCCGGCGGCGGCGAGGCGGGCGGCGGCGTCGGTCCCGGCGGTCTGGCAGCAGGAGCCGCCCATCAGGACGACAGGCTTTTTCGCCGCCTTGATGCGGGCGGCCATGTCTGCGGCGGCGTCGGCGGCGACCTGGACGCGGGGCCTGGGGGTGATCTTCTCGCCCAGGACATCGGTCTGCAGCCAGGCGCTGTCGGCCGGGAGGATCAGGCTGGCGCAGCCGCCGGGAGCGCCATAGCTGGCCTCGACCGCCTCGGCGGCGAGGGGACCGACCTGGTTGGGGGTTTCAGCCGACTTGACCCAAAGGCTGTTGGGCGCGGCCCAGCCGGCGATGTCGCTGTTCAGCGGGGCGTCGTACTGGCGGTGATAGGTGGCGTGGTCGCCGATGACATTGACCACCGGCGTGGCGGCGCGGCGGGCGTTGTGCAGATTGGCCCCGCCGTTGGCGTAGCCGGCGCCCAGATGCAGCAGGGTGCAGGCCGGCTTTCCGGCGATGCGGCCATAGCCGTCGGCGGCCCCGGTGGCGACGCCCTCGAACAGGCACAGGACGCTGCGCATGCGCGGCTCACGGTCGAGGGCGGCGACGAACTGCATCTCGCTGGTGCCGGGGTTGGCGAAACAGGCGGTGACGTCGTTGTCACAGAGGGTGGTGATCAGGGCGTCGGCGCCGTTCATGGGTGTCCTCCGGGGTTGGACCGGTCATGCCGGAATTCGGCGATGAGGGGAACCGGGGCGGGACTGCGCCGTGGGGGGCGTCATTCGGTGACAGTCACTTTTTCCAGGCCTGCGGGACGCGCATCCGGCCGAGCGGTGGAAAAAAGTGGCTGTCACCGAATTATGAGCGACGCCCCAGGGCTGCTGGTCGGGCCGCGGTCTGGCCGCAGCCGGCCTGGAGCCCGGATTTCGAAGCGGGCCGCATTATACCGCCATCGTCCGGCCTACAGAACAAAGGCGATGTCTTTTCGAGGCGGGTCAGATCCGGTGCGAACCGTTGCGCCGCGGGGTTTTGCGTGGGCCGGCAGGCTGCGAATGCAGGTCGGGGCGTAGGTCCGGCTGTAGGTCGAGGGACTGTGTTTGTGGGTCAGGGATGGGCCACGGCGGCCTACATCGGCGCGGGGCTCGCGGTATTCGGATTTGCGGACGCGGAGCGGGTCGCTAGAGGAAGGATGGCGCGGCCGAGGGGGACGACGTGACACGCGATAATTTTGCCCGGATCATTCTCATCGCCGCGATGATCGGCGGGGTCAGCTATTTCGCCGCCTGGGATCTGCATCTTCCGCCGGCCGCAGACCTGGCCTGGAAGGGGTCGGGGGTCGGCCTGCTGGCGGTCTATGCGGCGCTGAAGGCGCGGCGCCTCGATGGCTGGCTGCTGGCGGCGGTGATGGCCCTGGGCGCGCTGGGCGATGTGCTGCTGGGAGTGCAGTTCATCCTCGGAGCGCTGGCCTTCCTGGCCGGGCATCTGGTCGCCATCGGACTGTATCTGAGGAACCGGCGGCTGCACCTTTCGCGGAGCCAGGCGCTGTTGGCCGCCGTGCTGGTTCCGGCCTGCGTGACCATCGCCTTCCTGCTGCCCACCGACCGCGCCCAGGCGCCGGGGATCGCCCTCTATGCGACGGGGCTGTCGGCCATGGCGGCCTGCGCCTGGATCAGCCGGTTTCCGCGGCTGTGGACGGGGCTGGGGGCGATCTTCTTTCTGGTGTCGGACCTGCTGATCTTCGCCCGGATGGGGCGGATCGAGCCCGGCTTCGCCGTCGGGCTGGCGGTCTGGGGGCTGTATTTCGCCGGCCAGTTGATGATCTGTCTGGGGGTGAGCGGGGCGCTGCGGGAGGGGACGGCCTAATCTCAGCCACCGTCATCCCGGACGCCCGCAGGGCGAGCCGGGACCCAGGCGTGACGGAGCGGGCTATTGGACGCGGCTTTACGGGCGGTGCGCGGCGCCCCCTGGGTCCCGGACAAGCGCTGCGCGCTTTCCGGGATGACGGGATGGGGATGGGGATGGGGATGGCGTAGTGGGGTTGCGGGGTTGGCCTCAGGCCTGGACCCCGAACACCGCGCCGACGCCGGCGGTCAGGGCCATGGCCATGGCGCCCCAGAAGGTGACCCGGACCACGGCTTTGAGAATCGGCGCGCCGCCGGCCCGGGCGCCGACGCCGCCGAGCAGGGCGAGGAACAGGATCGAGGCGGCGGAGACCACCCCGACCAGGAGGTTCAGCGGGGTGAACGCCGCCAACAGCAGCGGCAGGGCGGCGCCGACGGCGAAGGTCATGGCCGAGGCCAGGGCCGCCTGGATCGGCCGGGCGGTGGTGATCTCCGAGATGCCCAGTTCGTCGCGGGCGTGGGCGCCGAGGGCGTCATTGGCGGTCATCTGCACGGCGACCTGCCGGGCGAGGTCGGGCGAGACCCCGCGCGCCACATACATCTGGGTCAGTTCCTCCAGTTCGAACTCGGGCTGGGTCTCGAGCTCGGCTTTCTCGCGGGCCAGATCGGCGCGTTCGGTGTCGGCCTGGGAGCTGACCGAGACATACTCCCCGGCCGCCATCGACATGGCTCCGGCGACGAGGCCGGCGACCCCGGCGACGAGGATCTCGCCCCGTCCCTGCGAGGCGGCGGCGACCCCGACGATCAGGCTGGCGGTGGAGACGATGCCGTCATTGGCCCCGAGGACGGCGGCCCGCAGCCAGCCGATGCGGGCGATCAGGTGACGTTCGAGGTGGGAGCGGGGCATCGGGCGTTTCCTGTTCGGAGGCGCGGAACCAGACCTGAATGACGCGGAACGCGGCGGGCCGTCGTGATCTGGATCAACAGCCGAGAGTCTGGCCGGGAGAGTGTCGCCACGGCCGTCTTCCGTCCAGCAGGATCACAGGCCCGGTCGGCGGGGCCGTGCTCATCAATCCGGCTGAACTCAGGCGCGCCCGACCCACAGCATCCGGCGCAGGGTCGCGTCGCGGTCGATCACCAGATGCTTGAGGGCCCCGCCGACGTGCAGGACGATCAGCGGCCAGAACAGCTTGCTCGCCGCGCCGTGCACCCATTCGGCCGTCTCATGCAGCCAGTCGACACTGGCGGCGAAGGGACCGGGGATGGCGAACAGGTCGAACACCTGGATCGGCCTGGCGGAGGACCAGACGGCCAGCGGCCCGGTGACCAGCAGCACGAGGATCATGGCCAGGAACAGCAGATGCACGGCGATGGAGGCCAGTTGCAGCCAGCGGTTCTTCTCCAGCGATTGCGGATGCGGCTGCGAGAAGGACCACAGCAGGCGCGCGGCCAGGAAGGTGAACAGCAGAACCGCGACCGAGACGTGCAGGTTCTGGGCGGCCAGCTTCGCGGCCCGGTCCGGCGCCTCCTCCATCTGCTCGCCCAGCAGATAGAGGGCGACGACGCCGATGGCGCTGATCCAGTGCAGCGCGATGGCCAGCCAGCCGTAGGCGGCGCGGGTGTTGGTCAGGGACATGCGGGCTCTCCTGTCGCCGCAGAAGAGCCGATGCGCGCGTGCGGCGCCTTGATCTGACTCAATCCTTGGCGGCAGGCGGCGGAAACAGGTCCCGGATCGCCCGGGTGGCGGCCGGGTGGTAGATGGTGCTGTGCTTTTCCGACGGATAGGGCCGGTAGGTCCAGTCGACGCCGCCCGGGTTGCGCTTGAGGGCGGCGACCAGCCGGTCCATGCCGCCCTGCATCTGCCCGCCCTCGTCGGCGATGGACAGCCAGAGTTTGATCTTCGGCCGGCCCGGCGTCGCCAGCAGCTCGGGGGCCAGGCGGGCGGTGGCCTGGTTGTCCCACCACAGGCTGGGGCTGATGGCGATGTAGCGGTCGAAGTCCGCCGGATGGCGCAGGGCGACATCGACCACGAACAGGGCCGCCAGGGATTCGCCGATCAGGCCGTCGGTTCCGTCGGTGCGATACGCGGCGTTGACGCGCGGTTGCAGTTCCTCGACCAGGAAGCGGCGGAAGCTGTCGGCCTTGCCGTGGGTGGGATAGGCCTCGCGCTCGTCCTTGCGGGCGGCGGGCAGGGTCAGTTCGGCGCGGCGGTCGTCGCTGGCCACGCCGACCAGGATCACCGGGGCGTTGATGCCCCACAGCCCGCCCTGATGCAGCAGGCCGGCGATGTGGAAGAAGTCCTGCTGCTCTACCCCGCCGTCGAGGAGATAGAGGACGGGGTAGCGGCGGTCCCTGTTCTCCAGCGCGTCGTAGCCGGGCGGCAGCTGGATGTTGATGCGGCGGGTCTGGCCGAGGATGGTCGAAGGCAGGTCATAGCCCTGGCCGATGACGACGGGCTCGCCGGGAGCGTTGAAGGGGTTGGCCGGATCCTGGGCGAAGGCCGGCGCGGCGAGGCCCAGGAGGAGGATGATCGGGAGAAGGAGGCGGGTCATCCGGGGAGTTTGCGGGATTCGACGGGGAAGCCAAGGCGGGTGGCGCCCGGCGAAAGGTGGCTTGTGTCCATAGTCGGAGCGATCACAATAGACCCATGGCGAAGTCAGGGCAGATATCCAATTGGACATTCCCGAGCGGCGCCGACTGGGGCTTGATGACCGTTTCGCCGACCGCGATAGAGTTGGCGAAGAGGACAGGCTGCAATCCTGAGGATTGGGAAGAGGACGGCCTCGGGCCGGCGCAAGGCTTCTTCTTCCGCCTCGAGTCTGGGCCGGTATTCCTAGTGAAGCAGCTCCTGCTCGCCGGAACGCCAAATACAACGATCTACGTTGACGCCGGAGAGGCAGGCAAACTGGGGGCGATCGCCCTCAGGGACCATATCGTCGCCGCCCTGAGGCTCGACCAATCCGAGATCGATTGGTGGCCGGACGACGTCGATGCGTGGGCCTCCTGCGCGGCCGAGTTGGCCACCCGGGCCTCAAGGTATTTGCAAGAGAAGTCGGGAAGGCCGTCCGGCCGGAAGATCGAGGACTAGCGTTGCCTAGCTGACCTCGATCAAGCTCGCTTTGTTTCCGCTACCCTGGACCTGTTCCAGGGGTCCATTGATTCGGGGACTTGAACAGCCGGACGCCGACCGTGGAATAACCCTCATCGTCCCGCGTGTATGGACCCCCGGAACAGGTCCGGGGGTGACGGTTGCGTGTGGCTGAGACGATCAAGAGATTTCGGAGGACGCCGTCGACCCAATAGCCTTCCTTCCGTCATCCCGGACGCCCGCAGGGCGAGCGGGGACCAAGGGAGTGACGGATCGGGCTGTTGAAAGCGGCTTTTCGGCCGGTGCGCGGCGTCCCCTGGGTCCCGGACAAGCGCTGCGCGCTTTCCGGGATGACGGGGGTGGGGGGAGCGCTATCCCAGCACCAGGACTCCTTCGTCCGGCTCCGCCGCGAACAGGCGGGCCAGTTCGGTGGGGCGGCGGCCGCGAGCCAGGGCCTGGTTGATGTAGCCCTTGTCGGTCAGTTCGCCGCTGGCGGCGTCGGCGGCGCCGTCGAGGATCAGGGCGCGGGCGACGCGGCCGCCGCCGCCTTTGGCCGCCGCGTTCATGGCCCGCAGGCCGGCCTCGATGACGGCGCGGGTTTCCTCCGGGCTGTGGCGGGCGTTGTAGGCGGGATCGAGGAACAGCATCAGGCCGACGCCCTCCTGCCCCTCGCCGCAGACGACGGCGTCGGAGACCGCGCCGCCGATGGCCGAGACGGCGGCGACGCGCAGGGCCCCGGCGGCGACGAAGGTGCCGCTGGCCAGCTTGAAGTTCTCGACCAGGCGGCCGTCGAAGACCAGGCCGGCCGAAGGATCGGCGTCGTCGGCCAGGCGGGCGGCGTCGCCGAGTTTGTAATAGCCCTCCTCGTCGAAGGCGGCGGCGGAGAGCTCGGGCTCGCCGAGGTAGCCGGGGCTGACCTGCGGGCCCCGGATGCGCAGTTCGAACTTCTCGCCGACGGGGGCCAGCTTGGCGCTGGTTCCGGGGACCGGCAGGCCGCACATGCCGGAGCGGGCGTTCAGCCAGTGGATGTTGCAGGCGGTGGGGCCGGTCTCGGTCGAGCCGTAGCCGGTGGCGAAGGTGATGCGGTGGCCGCAGACACGCGCAGCCACGGCCTGGACCCGGTCGATGATCGACTGGCCCAGCGAGGCGCCGCCGTACTGCAGGATGCGGACGCGGGCGAAGAAGGTCCTGGCCAGGTCCTCGTCGCGCTCCAGCTCGGTGGCGAACAGGGCCCAGCCGGCGGGGACCATGTTGTGGTAGGTCGGCGAAACCTCCCTGAGATTGCGCACCGTCTCGGCAAAGCGGCCGGCGACCGGCTGGCCGGCGTCGATGTAGAGAGTCCCGCCCCGGTGCAGGACCATGTGCAGGATGGCGTTGGCCCCCAGGCTGTGGCTCCAGGGGGCGGCGTTGACGACGACGGGCGGGTCGGGATCGTCGAAACAGGCGGCGATCTGGGCGCCGTTCAGCGACACATTGCGATGCAGGCAGATGACCGCCTTGGGCCGGCCGGTCGAGCCGCTGGTCAGGAGCAGCTTGGCGGTGTCGTCCGGCGTGGCGGTGAAGGCCGCCGGGGGGTGGGCCAGCATGGAGGCGAAGGCGTAGTGGGCCGGGCGGCCGTTGCGGCTGGCGATGACCGGAAGGCCGGAGAGGAAATCCGCCTTCAGGGCGTCGCCGAAGGCGGCGGCGTCATCGGTGTAGACGGCGGCGGGCTTCAGCACCTCGCAGGCGTAGCGCAGGCGCGCCAGATCGGCGCCCTTCAGCCCGTACTGCGGCGAGACCGGGGCGATGGGCGCGCCGATGGCCATGGCGCCGTAGGAGATCAGGGCGTGGTCGATCCCGTTGCGGGCCAGGATCAGCAGCGGCTTGCCGGGGCCCAGCCCCAGGTTTCGCAAGGCGCCGGCCAGGGCGGAGACGTCGGCCAGGGCCTGGGCGTAGGTGACGGTGCGCCAGCCCTCGCCGTCGCGTTCGGCCAGCCAGACCCGGTCGGGGGCCTCGGCGGCCCAGTGCTGCAGCGGGGCGCAGGTGGTCAGGAAGCGGTCGGACCAGGGCGTGGGGTTGGTCAGGACGATGGCGCCGTCGTCACGGCGTTCGACCTCCAGGCGGCGGGGGGCGTAGCGGGCGTCGCGAAAGGGCGCGGGGGTCTGGGATCCGTCCATGGCGGCGGTATCGCATGACCGCCCCGCCAACGAAAGTTCCTCGCCCCGGGGTATGGAGTTCCGGGGCGCCCTCTCGCGAGGCGCCTTCTCGTGGGGCGGGGGACGGGACAGTATGGCGCCGATGACTCGCGCCTCCGACATCCTGCCCGACGCCGCCGTGACCAACTGGGTCGACCGTCATGCGCCGCCGGGCCTGCGGCCGTGGCTGAAGCTGGGCCGGTTCGACCGGCCGGCGGGCATCTGGCTGCTGATGCTGCCCGGCTGGATGGGGATCGCCCTGGCCGGGGCGATGGCGCAGCGGTGGCCGGACCCGGTGCTGCTGGTGCAGTTCCTGGTCGGCGCCGCCCTGATGCGGGCCGCCGGCTGCGCCTTCAACGACATCGTCGACCGGGACTTCGACGCCCAGGTGGCGCGGACGGCGATGCGGCCGATCCCGGCCGGTCAGATCACCGTTCCCCAGGCCTGGGGCTTTCTGATCGGCTGCGCCCTGGTCAGTTTCCTGATCCTGCTGAGCATGAACCTCTGGGCCGTCGGGCTGGGGATCGCCTCGCTGGGGCTGGTCGCCGCCTATCCGTTCATGAAGCGGATCACCTGGTGGCCGCAGGCGTGGCTCGGCCTGACCTTCAACTGGGGGGCGCCGCTGGGCTTCGCCGCGGCCATGGGCGGGCCGAGCCTGTTCAGCCTGGTCGGGCTGGGGCCCGAGACCCCGATGCAGCCGCTGAGCCCATGGCCGGCGGGGCTGCTCTACGCCGGGCTGATCTTCTGGACCCTCGGCTACGACACCATCTATGCGGTGCAGGACCTGGAGGACGACGCCCTGGCGGGGGTCAAGTCCTCGGCCCGGCGCCTCGGCGAGGCGGCGCCGCGGGGGGTGATGATCTTCTATGTCGCCTGTTTCTGCCTGGTGCTGCTGGCCGGATGGGTCGGGGGACTGGGGCCGCTGATGCTGCCCCTGCTGGCGGGGTTCGGCCTGCATCTGTCGCGGCAGGCGGCGCGGCTGCGGCTGGACGACCCGATGGCGGCCCTGGCGCTGTTCAAGTCCAACGTCTGGGCCGGCGCCCTGCTGGTCGCGGCCCTGGTCGCCGGCCTGTGGCGGCCGACGGGGTTCTGACGCCCCCTTCCGTCATCCCGGCCGTAGCGCAAGGCGCGGAGAGCCGGGACCCAGGGGTGACGGAACGCGGTCTTGAACGCGGCTTGGCGAGCGGTGCGCGGCCCCTCTGGGTCCCGGGTCGCCCAAGGGGCGCCCGGGATGACGGGGTAGCTCCGACCACAAAAAACTTCCCATCCGGCGATTTATGATCAACGTTTACCTGAGCTTGATCCAGATCAAGGACCGCCCGCGCGCGGCCCCTCAAGGGTCAGTCTGACAGAGAGGCGCAAACCGCCCGCAGCAGCACAGGGGAAGGCGACATGAGCACGGCGACCACGCTTGAGCGGCCGGCGGAGACCACCACCGAACATTTCGACGTGCTGATCGTCGGGGCCGGGATTTCCGGGGTCGGCGCGGCCTGGCACATGGTCCACCAGTGCCCCGGCAAGACCTTCGCGGTGCTCGAGAGCCAGGACAGCTTCGGCGGCACCTGGCTGACCCACAAATACCCCGGCATCCGCTCCGACAGCGACCTCTACACCTTCGGCTACCGCTTCAAGCCCTGGGTCGGCCCGCCCATCGCCACCGCCGCCGAGATCCTGACCTATATGGGCGAGGTCATCGAAGACAACGATCTGGGCCGCCACATCCGTTACGGCCACGAGATCGCCAGCGCCAGCTGGTCCAGCGAGGACAACCTCTGGACCATCGAGGCCCGCCGCAAGGACACCGGCGAGACGGTGCACATCACCGCCAACTTCCTGTGGATGTGCCAGGGCTACTACAGCCACAAACAGGGCTACACGCCGCAGTGGCCCGGCATGGACAGCTTCAAGGGCCAGATCGTCCACCCCCAGACCTGGCCGGAAGACCTGGACTACAAGGGCAAGAAGGTCATCGTCATCGGCTCGGGCGCCACCGCCGCCACCCTGGTGCCGGCCATCGCCGACGACTGCGGGCACGTCACCCTGCTGCAGCGCTCGCCGACCTACTTCATCCCCGGCCGCAACGAGAACGAACTGGCCAACACCCTGCGGGAACTGGATGCGCCCGAGGAATGGGTGCATGAGCTGGTCCGCCGCAAGATCCTGTTCGACCAGGCCGCTTTCACCCGGCGCTCGATGGAGGAGCCGGAGGTGGTCAAGCAGGAGCTGCTGGCCGGGGTGTCGATGTTCCTGCCGGAAGAGGCGGTGAAGCAGCACTTCACCCCCAGCTACCGCCCCTGGCGCCAGCGCATCGCCTTCGTGCCCGACGGCGACATCTTCCAGTCGGTGACCAAGGGCAAGGCCAGCGTCGTCACCGACCACATCGACCGCTTCACCGAAAAGGGCATCCTGCTCAAGTCCGGCAAGGAGCTCGAGGCCGACATCATCATCACCGCCACCGGCTTCAACCTCAATGTGCTGGGCGACATCGCCTTCGCCGTCGACGGCAAGCCGGTCGATTTCTCAAAGAGCGTCACCTATCGCGGCATGATGTTCACCGGCCTGCCCAACCTCGTCTGGGTGTTCGGCTACTTCCGCGCCAGCTGGACCCTGAGGGCCGACATCATCGGCGATTTCGTCGCCCGGCTGTTGAAGCGGATGGACGACAAGGGCGCGAAGAAGGTCGAGGTGGCCCTGCGGCCGGAGGACCGGGACATGAAACTGCAGCCGTGGATGGACCCGGAGAACTTCAATCCCGGCTATCTGATGCGCGGCATGCATCTGCTGCCCCAGCGCGGCGACAAGCCCGAATGGCAGCACACCCAGGACTACTGGGCGGAAAAGGACGAGCTGCCGAAGATCGACCTGGACGGTCCGGAGTTTGTCTACGGGAAGTAGGCGGGCGGCGTTGAGGGGCCGGAGGTGCGCGGCCTGACCGCCCTTTCCTTCCGTCGCCCCCGGACGTGTTCCGGGGGTCCATTGACTCGAGCCCATGAAGGGTCGTCGTCGACGGCGAAGAACAACCTTGTGGGCCCGCGCGTATGGCCCCCCGGAACAAGTCCGGGGGTGACGGTTGGGGTGGGGTCGTGACTGTCGAGAAAGGGGCGGCGGCGGAAGAGCGCCCCGCCCCTACTTCGCCCGCACCCACATCTGCGACTGGCAGAGCAGCGGGGCGGCGCAGCCGGTGAGTTTCAGCCGGTTGCCATCGACCAGCTCCAGCGAGCCCTTGTAGGTGCCGCCGTCCTGGGGCCGGTAGATGCGGCCGTCCTTCCAGGTCTTGGGCCCGCCCTTGAAGCCGCTCATCAGCTGCAGGTCCTTCAGCGGCCGTCCGCGCAACGCGGCGTCCTTGTTGCCCGCGTCCTTCAGGCCGGGGTTGGCGTTCAGGGTGTCGGAACCGATGATCCTGCCGCACAAGGCCGTCCCGCACTCATAGATGCGGATCAGGCCGTGGTCCTCGGGCGTCTTCCACACCCCGACCGGCGAGGGCTCGGCGGCCAGGGCGGAGGCGGCCAGCGCCGCCGCGCCGGCCATGGCCAGGCCGGCGATCATCAGGGGAAGGGCGAACAGTCTTGCGGTCATGGCATGGCCTCGGGTTGCGTTTCCCGGAGCCTAACCCGCACATTGCTGCCTGTCCCGTCGCCAGACGCCCTGCCCCGCGTCAATCTACACATCCCTCGCCGCCCGTGAGATAATCGCCGCATGGCCGTCGCTGCTCGCGTCAAACCCGCTGACTTCTTCACCCCCGAGGAGTGGGCCCCGCTGGCCGCGCGCTCGCGGTGGATGGGGCTGTGGCTGATCGCCCACGCCTGGCTGACCATCTTCGCCGCCGGGGCCCTGTTCGTCTGGCTGCCCAATCCCCTGACCTATCTGCTCGCCGTGATGGTCATCGGCGGGCGGCAGCTGGGGCTGGCCATCCTGATGCACGACGGGGCCCACGGCTGCCTTCACCCCGACCAGAAGGTCAACGACTGGATCGGCAACTGGCTGGCCGGCGCCCCGACCAACGCCGACCTGCCGCGCTACCGAAACTATCACCTGCAGCACCACAAGTTCGCCCAGCAGGCGGAAGACCCGGACCTTGGCCTGTCGGCCCCCTTCCCGATCACCCGCGTCTCCCTGCGCCGCAAGATGATCCGCGATCTGACCGGCCAGACCTTCTACAAGCAGCGCATCGCCCCCTCGATCGACGCCTTCGTCCAGGGCCGCAAGAAGGGCGTGCCGTTCGGCAAGACGGCGCGCGGCGTCTATCAGTTCTGGAAGCCGTTCCTGATCTTCCACGGCGTCCTGATCGCCGGCCTGCTTCTCCTCGGAACCACGCCCTGGCTGGCCCAGCATCGCATGGGCCTGTGGTGGGCCTGGCCGGCCCTGTGGCTGGTCCCCATGGCCACCTGGTATCCGCTGATCACCCGCCTGCGGAACATCGCCGAGCACGCCTGTGTCGGCAAGGACGAGCCCGACCCCCTGCGCCACGCCCGCACCACCACGGCGGGACCGATCGCCCGGCTGGTGCTGGCCCCCTACTTCGTCAACTACCACTGCGAGCACCACATGTTCATGCATGTGCCTTGCTGGAACCTGCCCAGGGTCAGCCGGCTGCTGAAGCAGAAGGGGGTCACCGAGCGGATGCTGACGGCGGAGAGCTATGGCGAGGTGCTGAAGATGGCGGCGGGGAAAACCGCCTAGCCGCTCGCGCCCGCCCTGGCGCGGCCAGGCGGGGATCGTGCGCCAGCCGCCGGCGCTCGCTGCCAAAAACTGGACTCTGGCGGCAATTTCCGCCACCCTCTCAATCGCCACGGGAGGCCAGCATGCCGGGTCGAGAAACCACCACCAAGGCGTTCCTGTGGCTGGCCGTTCTGGTTGGCGGTCCCCTGGTCGGCGCCAAGCTGTTTGATCTTGTTGTGCTGGCGGGCGCATGGAGCGCCAATCCGCCCCAGTCCCTGGCGATGATGCCTTACGGCAAGGCCTGGCCGGTCGATACGGGCGTCTTCTTCATTCCATTCTCGGCGGCCATGCTGATCGCCGCCTTTGGGGCCCTGGTGGCGGGTTGGAAGACCCCCTGGCGCTATCGCTGGCTGCTGTGCGTGCCGTCGCTGGGCATCCTCGCCCTGCTGGTTCTCACGGTCATCGCCTTCTGGCCGGTGAATGCGGCGCTCTGGCATCATGCCAGCGGTTCGGCGACCGACACGATCACCGACGCGGAGTCCATCGCCTTGGCGCGGCGTTGGATTCTGCTCGACTGGATGCGGGTCGCGGGCGGCGTCGCTGCGTTTGTTTCGGCCCTTCGCGCCCTGACCCTGCCCTGGCCCGCCGAGGTCGCGCCGCGAGACCCGCTCTGGGTCCGCGTGCTGTTGGGCATCGCCCTGGCGGGTGTCGCGGCCTTCGTCTTCTGGTTCGTCAAGAATATCTAGCTGCCCCCGCGGCGCGCTTCATCCTGTCGGCTGAAACCCGCCGAGCGGAAGACCCCCCTGTCTTCGATGAGCGGCAGGCCAACCGCAAAAGGTCAGGCAAGCACCCGCCGGGGCGTGGCGAAGAGCGCACCCTGGAAGCATATTGGATCAGATCCGTAGCGAAGGCGGCGCACCGCCCCCCCTATGCCTTCACGAAAAACCCGCCCGGGGCCGAGGCCCAGCCGAACTTCTCGATGCGCGGCGGCTTGCCGTCGAAGAATTCCTCGACCGCCTGCGTCTCGCCCGGCCATTCGCGGATGGCGAACTCGTCGAGCATCACCACCCCGCCGGTCAGCACCCGGGGCCAGAAGGCCTTCAGGGCCGCCAGGGTCGGGGCGTGGATATCCATGTCCAGATGCAGCAGGGAGATCCGCAGGCCCGGATTGTCGGCGACATAGGCGCCGGCCGTCTCGCAGACATCGCCGTCGACCAGTTCGATGCGCGGCCGCGACTGGACGAAGGCGTCCTTGTTGAAGGCCTCGACCAGGGCGAACAGGGTGTCGCGGAAGGCGCCGGCGTTCCAGCCCTCGGCGGTGTTGCCGACCCGCTCGTCCTCGCGCCCGTCCTTGTCGTTGCGGCCGATCAGGCCCTGGAAGTGATCGAAGCCCAGCACCTTGCGGGTGCGGTCGCCGGGACAGAAGGTTTCCAGAAACCGGGCGAAGGTCAGCAGGGAGGCGCCCTTGTAGACGCCGCATTCGACGATATCGCCCGGCAGGTCCTGGATGCGCTTGAACACCTCATAGTGGGCGAAGGCCTTCATGAAATGCATGCGCCGGCCGAAAGCCCCGAGATTGGCGATCAGGTCGTGGTCGTCGATGTGGCGCCGGAGCAGGTCGCGCAGCGTCTCGTCGGCGGGGGTCATGGCGATCCTCAAGGCTGGGCGGCGTCGCGCCGTGGTGAAGGCTAATACAGCCGTCAGGTGCTGTCTCTATGGGCCCGTTCAGGAGGCCTGGTTGACGCTGTTGGCCTTGATCCGCGCGGCGCCGCCGGGGTCGAGATCGACGCGGGTGTCGGCCAGGGCCAGCGGCCCGTCGAGCGCGGCGTTGACCCGGTCCATCCCCGCCTCCGCGGCGGGACCGCGCTCGAATAGATAGCGCAGGGAGATCCGCTCGTGGTCGGCCTCGTCCGGCTGGGTGCCGTGCAGGGTGCAGGCGTGCCACATGGAGACCGACCCGGCGCCGCCAGCAGCAGGCTCTGGCGACAGAGGGCCTCGCGGCCGTCGCTGCGATAGCGCCAGTCGTCGCCCTGGCGGGTCAGGTCATGGGGAAACACCGCCGCGCCCAGCCGATGGCTGCCTTCCAGCAGGAACAGCGGCGCGTCCGCCGGACCGACCGGCGAAAGATAGACATAGAGGGTCAGGAAGTCGGCCTCCCGCCCCTTGAAGTCGATCAGGTCCTGATGGAAGTCGATGCCGTAGAAATAGGTGACGTCGCGATACTGCGGCTTCACATAGGCGCCGAGGTTGTTGACCGGATTGCCGGCGATGCGCGCCTTCAGCCAGTCGGGAATGGCGCTGGCCGGGACGCCACAGACCACCTTGCGGTCGAGAATACGGTAGCCGTCGCCCAGCAGGGCGGTCAGGCCGGCGACGATCGGCAGCGCCTGTTCGACGAAGGCCAGGCGGCCGGCGAACCGGTCGAGCAGGTTGCGGCCCGGGCGGGGGTTCACGCCCCGGTATTGCGGATCGGCGTCGAAGCCGGCCTCGTCGAGGAAGAGGCCGGCGCCGTAGTCGCGGTCGGCCTTCAGTTCGGCGAGCAGGGCCGCGCAGGCGGCGGGATCCACGGGCCGGGCGAACCGGTGGGCGCCTTTGGCGATGAAGTCCGAAATCACCTCATCGGCCGCCGCGACGGCCGGATCCGCCGATGTCATGTCAGGCCTCCGGGTCTTGCCCTCTCCGCAGCCCTGAAACAGGCGGTCGACACGGTTAAGACCGGGTGAAGCCGCCGCCTCGCCGAACCGTCCCTGTCGCGTAACCCTCTGTGATGAACTGAAGTCGGGGCGCCCCGGGCTTTTCCGGTCGCGTGTTTGATCCGACGACCGGCCCCACTAAACGGAACGCGCTTCAGTCGGTCACATTGAGCAGAATTCGGGTCGCCGCATAGGCGGCCTTGCGGTCGGCAAAGGTGTTCTGCGGCGGCAAGGCTATGCCGTCGCACAGGACACGGGCCTGGAAGTCGTGCGCCGACTCCGCTTCGATCGGTTCTTCCTCATAGGCCCGGGCCGGCACCGTCGCCAGCACGCGGCCCGCTTCGTCAAACCCCGCCACGCCCAGAACCCGGGTGGTGCGGGCCTGGCAGTCGAGCCTCAGGTGGGTGATATCCTGGACCAACAGACCCGCGTTCAGGGGATGGCCCGGCGCATAGACGGCATAGGTCCAGTAGTCGACGACATCGCCCTCGCGGCGAACCTGACCCAGCGAGATGAAGAAGGCCGCCCCGGCGCGACCGCTGACCAGCTGCAGCCGGCCTTCCGGCAGGGTCAGCCCGCGGCCGGTCTCGAACGGGTCGCTGTTCGCCTTGCCGGCGGACTCCCGTGCCGGCGCCTGGGCGACGGCCGCGGACGCCAGGATGATCGCGCCCAGCAGCGCCAGGCCGCCGGGCGCGATGGGTCTCATTCCGACGCGGCCGGGGCCTCGGCCGGCGCGGCCTCGGCGACCGGTTCAGCCGCCTGGCCGAGTGGCTTGAGGGTGATGACCAGCGGGTTCGGATACAGGTCGTAGGGCGCGCCGGTGGCGAAGTCGACGCCGACCCCGATGGCCCCGCCGGCGATGGCGTTGCCAAGGAAGGTGGTGGTGCCGCCGCCGCTGGCCAGCTTGCGGCCGACCTCGGCGGTCACCGGCTCATAGCCGTCCTTGCTGACCGTGACGGTGAAGCGGTCCTTGCGTTTGGCCTTGAAGGTGCAGGGCGTGGTGCAGGTCACCCCCAGGCTGGTCGTCGCCTCGGCGCCGGGCGGCGAGCTTTCGATGGTGAACTTCTCGCTGTCGGTGCGAAGGATGGTCGCGCAGGCCGAAACATGGGTAGCGGCGAGCGCCAGCGCCGCCAGTTTGACGGTCCGGATGATAATGTTACTCATGGTAGTCCCCCTTGATACAACTCCACCCTATAGCGGCATCCGGCGATCTGACGAGGGAAATTTCGCCGCCGTTTTTCAGGGCCCTGGCGGCCCGCCCCGGCGCCCCGGCGGGCCCATGCCCCGGCGGATGGCCTGACGGGTGTCGGCGCGCACCTGGCCGGTGAAACAGCCCATGACATAGGGATATTCGCGGGTCAGCCGGTAGGCGTAGCTGTAGGTCCGGCCATCGACCGTCACCGTCTCGGCCCGGCCGTGGCAGTCGTCGAGATCAGCGTTGGTCAGCCGCTTTCCGGCGCCGTCCCTCAGGCCCAGGATCGGATAGCCGTCCAGCGCCCAGCCGACCACGGCGTTGCTGTCGACCCCCGGCAGGCAGGCGGAGCCGGAGTGGTAGTGATACTGCCCCCGCCCCTGCGGATGGCCGTCGCACAGGTCCTGGACCTCATGGGCGGCGGCGTCGCGGCCGGCGTCGTCGAGGGCGTTGTAGAAGGCCACGCCCGTCAGCGAGAAGCCGATCATGCCCATCGGCAGGCAACCGGGCGCGGCGGCCTTCCGCGGGGCGGCGGGAATCTCGAAATCCAGCGTCAGCTCCGAGATGGGGTTGGGGTTGGTGTCGTAGCGCCAGGCCTCCTCATCGGGCGAGATCGGGAACTTGCCGGTCGGTTCGTTGACCGGCAGGCCGTTGCCTGACACCGCGACGGTGTCGCCCGACGCCTTCAGCGACAGCCGCGCCCGGGGCCACATCACCCTGCCGCTGACATGGGGTTTTTCCAGCGGGTTCCAGGTGTCGCCGTGGAACCAGTCTCCGGCATGCCGCGCGCCGCCGCCGCGAAAGCCGCGACCATCGACCAGGGCGCAGGCGAAGACATTGCCCGTCGCCGGGTGGTCGGTGACATGGCCGTCGCCGAGGGGCAGGCTGTCGCCCTCCGGATCATGGGCCAGCGACAGTGTGGGAGCCAGAGCCGGCGACAGGGCCATGACGGCGGCCAGGACGGCGATCACGCGCATGCGGTCTCTCCTTTGAAGGGCCCCTTCAGTCTGACACGCGGCGGGCCGTCCTGTCCGTCGCTGAAGGGGCGAAAGCTTGCTCTGGCGCGACCGCCCGGCCCTGCCTATCGTCCGCCGCCCATGATCCCCGACCGCACCGCCTTCATTCTGGACAACACCCGGCTGCAGTCGCCGCCCCATACGCCGGGGATATCGCTGTATCTCGCCGACGAGGTCACGCCCCTGTGGCGGCTGACCGAGGAGGCGCTGGAGAAAATCGGCCTGCCGCCGCCGTTCTGGGCCTTCGCCTGGGCCGGAGGCCAGGCCCTGGCCCGCTATGTGCTCGACCATCCGCAAGCCGTGGCCGGCCAGCGGGTGCTCGACTTCGCCACCGGCTCGGGGCTGGTGGCCATCGCCGCGATGAAGGCCGGCGCCGCGAGCGCGCTGGGCAGCGATGTCGACGGCTTCTGCGGCCCGGCCGTGGCCCTCAACGCGGCCGCCAACGGGGTGGCGGTGGCCTTCACCGACACCGACCTGCTGGAGGCCCCGCCGCCGCCGGACATCGACGTCATCCTGGCCGGCGACATCTGCTACGAGCAGCCCCTGGCCGGCCGGGTCCTGGCCTGGCTGACGGAGGCCCGGGCCATGGGCAAGACGGTGCTGATCGGCGATCCGATGCGCACCTATTTTCCGCGGGAAGGCCTGATCCACCTGGCCGAATACCAGGTGCCGACGACGCGCGAGCTGGAGGATTTCGCCATCAAGCGCACCAGCGTCTGGGCCTTTCCGTGACACCGTTGCCTTCTCCCCTTGGAGTAGGACGCTTGATTGACGCTTCCACCCAAATAGAACAAAATGGCAACAACAAGGAGTTCTCCCATGCGTGAAGACGGCAAGATCGACTATCTGGAAATGCCCGGCGGCGAGCTGCCGGGGACCAAGGCCTTCTACGCCAAGGCCTTCGGCTGGAGCTTCACCGACTACGGCCCGACCTACGCGGCCTACAGCGAGGGGCTCGACGGCGGGTTCGACAGCGACGAGGCGGCCAGCAAGCCGCTGCCGGTGCTGTTCGCCAGCGACCTGGAGGCCCTGCTGGCCAGGGTGACCGAGGCCGGGGCCGAGATCGTGCGGCCGATCTTCAGCTTCCCCGGCGGCCGGCGCTTCCACTTCCGCGACCCGGCCGGGAATGAACTGGCGGTGTGGTCGGAGAGCTGAGGCGTTCCGTCTCTGCCTGGGCGGGGCCACACACAGGCGCATTCCCGTCATCCCGGACGCCCGCAGGGCGATCCGGGACCCAGGGGCCTCAGTCGCAAATGCCCGCCACGTCCCGGCCAGCGCCCTGTCCCCTCTGGGTCCCGGCGCTACGCTGCGCTTCGGCCGGGATGACGGAAGGGGACAGGTTTCGTGCTCTGACCATGCACCGTGATGACGGAAAAAGGGGGCGCATTCCGCGCGGACGACACGCCCCCTCGATTCCCCCGGCTCGCGGCCTATAGTCCCTTGCCTGTTCCTGGGGAGTTTCAACCATGCGCCGCCGCACCTTTCTCGCCGCCCTGCCGACTACCGGCCTCGCCGCCGGTCTGACCGCGGGGGCCGCGTCGGCGCCCGCATCGGCCCAGGAGCCGCCCGCAAAACCGGCCCGCCGCCGACCCGAGGGGACCAATCCCAACCTCGACCGCCCCGACGTTCATTCGGGCGACCGGATCGCCGGGGCCACCTACGCCAGCCGTTCGGCGGCCTGGGGCGTCAATGGCGCGGCCGCCACCGCCCATCCGCTCGCCACCCTGGCCGCCATCGACATCCTGCGGGCCGGAGGGTCGGCAGTCGACGCGGCCATCGCCGCCAACGCCTGCCTGGGCTTTCTGGAGCCGATCTCCTGCGGCGTCGGCGGCGACTGCTTCGTCATGCTGTGGGATCCCAAGCTGAAGAAGGTCGTGGGCCTGAACGGTTCGGGCCGCTCGCCCCGCGCCCTGACGCTGGAAACGGTGCGGTCGCGGGCGAAGAACGGTCGCATCCCCTCCTATGGCGCCGTGCCGGTCAGCGTTCCGGGCGCCGTCGCCGCCTGGGGCGATCTGCACGGCCGCTATGGCAAGCTGGCCTGGAAGGATCTGTTCCAGCCGGCCATCGGCATGGCCACGCAAGGCGCGCCGGTCAGCCAGAACGTCGCCTACTACCTGGCCGCCAGCGCCCGGCGCTTCACCAACCCGGCCTCCAACATCGAGGAAATCGACAACTTCCTGAAGGTCTGGACCAAGGACGGAAAAACCCCGGCCGAGGGCGAGGTGTTCCAGAACCCGGGGCTGGCCAAAACCTATGACCTGATCGCCACGGGCGGCCCCCGCGCCTTCTACGAGGGCGAGATCGCCGACACCATCGAGGCCTATTTCAAGCGCATCGGCGGCTGGATGACCAAGGCGGACCTCGCCGCCCACAAGAGCGAATGGAGCCCGCCGCTGGTCACCGGCTATCGCGGCGTCGATGTCTATGGCCTGTCGCCCAACAGCCAGGGCCTTTCGACCCTGCAGCTGCTGAACATTCTCGAGAATTTCGACGTCAAGGCGATGGGCTTCCAGTCGGCGGCGGCCATCCACCACGCGGTCGAGGCCAAGCGCCTGGCCTATGAGGACCGCGCCCGCTACTTCGCCGACCCGGCCTTCTCGCCGGCGCCGCTGGAGTGGCTGAACTCCAAGGCCTATGCCGCCGAGCGGGCCAAGCTGATCCGCCCCGACCGCATTCTCGATCCCATCTATCCGGGCCAGGCGCCCAGCCACGGCGACACCACCTATTTCACCGTCGCCGACAAGGACGGGATGATGGTCTCCATCATCCAGTCCAATTATCGCGGCATGGGCTCAGGCCTGTCGCCGGACGGCCTGGGCTTCATGTTCCAGGACCGGGGCGAGCTGTTCGCCCTGACCGACGGCCACCCCAACATCTTCGCCCCCGGCAAGCGGCCGTTCCAGACCATCATCCCCGGCTTCGCGGTCAAGGACGGCAAGCCCTGGCTGAGTTTCGGGGTGATGGGCGGCGACATGCAGCCCCAGGGCCAGGCCCAGATCATCTCCAACATGGTCGACTTCGGCCTCGACCTGCAGGCGGCCGGCGATTCGCCCCGCTGGCACCATGAGGGCGGCATGGAGCCGACCGGCGAACAGCTGGACGTGCAGGGCATCCTGCGGCTGGAGACCGGGGTGCCGGCGGCGACCCAGGCCGCGCTGGCGAAAATCGGCTGGAAGCTCGGCGCCAGCGACGGCGGTTTCGGCGGCTATCAGGCCATCGAACGCTGGCCCGGCCGCTACGCCGCCGCCACCGAAATGCGCAAGGACGGGGTCGCTCTGGCCTATTGAGGCGGTGGGTGCTGTCGGCGTTTGACAGCGCCGTTTCCGGTTGCTTGGGTGGCGTTGTGCAAGGGGGGTGCGTATGGCCAAGTGTGACTACTGCCGCGGATCGATCTGGTTCGGCGGCGAGCGTGAGGGCAATCTGCGGTTCTGCAGCCGCGACTGTCGCCAGAACGGGCTTCTGGCCCTGTCGGCGCAGGTGCCGGAAGACCAGATGCGGCGGATCGTCGATGACGTGCATCGCGGGACCTGTCCCAAATGCAACGGCCCGGGCCCGGTGGACCTGCAGACCCACTACACAGTCTGGTCGGCGCTGGTGATGACCTCCTTCGCCACCCGCACCCAGATCGCCTGTCACGGCTGCGGCCAGAAATCCCGCGCCCTGTCCTCGGTCGGCGCCCTGTTCCTCGGCTGGTGGGGTCTCCCCTGGGGTCTGATCATGACGCCGGTGCAGATCATCCGGAACATCCACGGCCTGATGTCGGCCAAGTCGTCCGACCGCCCCTCGGCCTCTCTGGAATCTGCGCTGCGCAAGGCCGTGGCCGCCGACCTTCTGCGTCAGGACGCCGAGGCCGCCCTCGCGGCGCCGGCGCCGGCTGCCAACCGGCCGATCGTCTCCTGAGCCCGCAGGCGGCCCCGGCCGGCGAACAAGGAGTAGGTCCATGACCCGCGAGGAATTTCGGAAGGTCGCCCTCAGCTTTCCGGGGGCGACGGAGGGCAGCAGCTATGGCCAGCCCGCCTTCAAGATCGACGGCAAGTTCTTCACCCGCATCCGCAAGGATGACGACAGCGCCGTCCTCTCCTGCGTCGATCACGACGAGCGGGAATTTCTGATGGAGGCCGACCCGGCCACCTTCCACTTCACCGCCCACTACAAGGACTATCCCATCGTCCTGGCGCGGCTGGATGGCCTGGAGGTGGAACAGGCGCGGGGCTTTCTGGCCCGGCAGTTCCGCAAGGTGGCGAAGAAGTCGGCGATCAAGGCGTGGGAGGCCGAGCGGGCCAAGGCGTGACAGCCACGGCGGCGCACCCTAGATCAGGAGGTCAATCCGGGAGCCCCTGATGGCCTATCGCTCGCTTCGTGACTTTATCGCCGCCCTGGAGGCCGACGGCGAATTGGTGCGGGTCGCCGAGCCGGTCTCGACCGAGCTGGAAATGACCGAGATCTGCACCCGCCTGCTGGCCACCGGCGGCCCGGCGGTGCTGTTCGAGAATGTCCTGAAGGCCGACGGCACAAAGTCGGACATGCCCTGCCTGGCCAATCTGTTCGGCACGGTCAAACGCGTGGCCATGGGCGTGACCCTCGGTGGCAAGCCGAGGACGACCGGGGCGGAGCTGCGCGAGGTCGGCGAACTGCTGGCCTTCCTGCGTCAGCCGGAACCGCCGCGGGGGCTGAAGGGCGCCATGGAGATGCTGCCGCTGGCCCAGACGGTGCTGTCGATGCGGCCCAAAACCGTCAAGACCGCCGCCGTGCAGCAGGTGGTCCACAGGGGCGACGACATCGATCTGGGCCGCCTGCCGGTGCAGACCTGCTGGCCGGGCGAGCCGGCGCCGCTGATCACCTGGCCGCTTGTCGTCACCAAAGGCCCATCGGACGCCCGCGAGGATGACTTCAACCTCGGCATCTATCGCATGCAGGTGCTGGGCAAGGACCGGGCGATCATGCGCTGGCTGGCGCACCGGGGCGGCGCCCAGCACTACGGCCGCCACAAGAAGGCCGGCAAGCGCGAGCCCCTGCCCGCCTGCGCGGTCATCGGCGCCGACCCGGGCACGATCCTGGCGGCGGTGACGCCGGTCCCGGACACCCTCAGCGAATACCAGTTCGCCGGCATCCTGCGCGGCTCGAAGCTGGACCTGGTTCCGGCCAAGACGGTGCCGCTGATGGTCCCGGCCCAGGCCGAGATCGTCATAGAGGGCCATGTCATGCTCGACGAGTATGAGGACGAGGGCCCCTACGGCGACCACACCGGCTACTACAACAGCGTCGAGAAGTTCCCGGTGTTCCGGGTCAGCGCCATCACCCATCGCAAGGACGCCATCTACCACACCACCTTCACCGGCCGGCCGCCGGACGAACCCTCCGTGCTCGGCGAGGCCCTGAACGAGGTCTTCATCCCCCTGTTCCGCCAGCAGTTTCCCGAGGTCGTCGACTTCTGGCTGCCGCCGGAGGGCTGTTCCTACCGCATCGCCGTGGTCAGCATGAAGAAGGCCTACCCCGGCCACGCCAAGCGGGTGATGATGGGCGTCTGGAGCTATCTGCGGCAGTTCATGTACACCAAGTGGGTGATTGTCGTGGACGACGATATCGACGCCCGTGACTGGAAGGACGTGATGTGGGCGCTCAGTACACGGATGGACCCGGCGCGGGACATCACCGTGATCGAGCACACCCCGATCGACTACCTCGACTTCGCCAGCCCCGAGAGCGGCCTGGGCAGCAAGATCGGGCTGGACGCCACCAACAAGCTGCCGCCGGAAACCCATCGCGAATGGGGCGAGAAGATCGCCATGGACCCCGACGTGGTCGACCGCGTCAGCCAGATGTGGTCCCGTCTGGGTCTGCCCGGCGACGGCAAGCCGATCTGGAAATAGCCATGCGCGCCATCGCCTCCACCCTTGTTCTCCTGTCCCTGATCTCGAGTCCCGTCATGTCCCAGCCATCCGCCCCCGCTTCCGGCGCCCTTCCCAACGCCCGGCCCTGGGACCAGCCCTTCCTGCCGCCGGCGCCGGCCTGGGACGGCAAGAGCAGGGCCCTGCTGCGCGACGCCGCCGATCCCTGGGCCAGCGCCTTCGAACAGGATCCGGCCCACGACTTCAGCCCCGACTACGCCGACACCCGCGCCTGGTTCGACCGGCTGGACGCCGCCAGCGATCTGATCCGCATCGAGGAATTCGGCGTCTCGCCGGAGGGGCGGCCCATCTATGCGGTGATCGCCAGCAAGGACGGCGGGAACCTCGATCCGAAGAAGCCGCTGCTGCTGGTCCAGGCCGGCATCCACCCCGGCGAGATCGACGGCAAGGACGCCGGCATGATGCTGCTGCGCGACATGGCCTTCTACGGCAAGGACGACCTGCTGGATAAGGTCAACCTGATCCTGATCCCGATCCTGTCGGTCGACGGGCACGAGCGGTCGGGCGCCTACAGCCGTCCCAACCAGCGGGGGCCGCGCATCCAGGGCTGGCGCAACACCGCCGCCAACCAGAATCTCAACCGCGATTACATGAAGCTGGACCAGCCGGAGATGCAGGCGGTGCGGGCCCTGGCCAACAAATACCGGCCCGACCTCTATGTCGACGTCCATGTCACCGACGGCATCGACTACCAGTATGACGTGACCTACGGCTACAACGGCGAGGACGGGGTCTGGTCGCGCTCGCCGGCGATCGCCAGATGGCTGGACAGCGCCTTCAAGCCGGCGATGAACAAGACGCTGGAGGCCCAGGGCCATATCCCCGGCGAACTGGTCTTCGCCATCGACGACCGCGATCCGAAAAAGGGGCTGAGCGACGGCGGGCTGGGCGAGCGGTTTTCCAACGGCTGGGGCTCGGCCGCCCATGTGCCGACCATCCTGATCGAGAACCACAGCCTCAAGCCGCATGAGCAGCGGGTGCTGGGGACCTATGTGTTCATCGAGGAAGCGCTGAAGCTGCTGGCCGCGCAGGGCGGCGGACTGAAGGCGGCGATCGCCAGCGACCAGGCCCTGCGGCCGGCCGAGATCCCGACCAACTTCGTGCCGGAGGACAAGCCCTCGGCGACCCGCGCCTTCAAGGGCATCCTGTTCGAGCGCTATGACAGCCCCGCATCCGGCGGCAAGGAAATCCGCTGGCTGGGCAAGCCCGACCCGATCCCGTGGCAGATGCCCTTCTACGGCTCGACCCCGACGCTGCAGCTGAAGCGGCCGGCCGCCTACTGGGTGCCTTCCTACCGCGGCGACCTGATCGCGCGGCTGAAGATGCACGGGGTGGCGATGGAGACCCTGACCGCGCCGAAGACGGTGTCGGTGGAGATGCTGCGGCTGGAGGACCCGAAACTGGCGGCCGAGCCCTATGAGGGACATGTGCCGATCTCGGTAAAGAGGGTTTCGACCGAGCGCCGTGACTGGACCTTCCCGACCGGATCGGTGCGCATTTCCACCGACCAGCCCCTCGGCGACGTGGTGGTGCTGCTGCTGGAGCCGCAGTCGTCGGAGAGTTTCTTCGCCTGGGGGATGCTGCCGGAAGTGCTGAGCCGGGTGGAATATATCGAGGGCTACGCCATAGCCCCGATGGCCGAGAAGATGCTGGCCGCCGATCCGGCGCTGAAAGCGGAGTTCGAGGCGAAGCTCGCCGCCGACCCGGACTTCGCCAGGGATCTCGACGCGCGGCTGTCGTGGTTCTATGAGCGGACGCCGTTTTACGACGACCACTACCGGCTCTATCCGATTGCCCGCGAAACGGCGCCCTGAGCCCTTGATCGCTACCCCAAATGGGGGACTAATCCGCGACCTTGAGGCCTAGAGGGGGATCACGCGTCATGCCACTGGAAACCATCGGCCACGCCGCCGCCCTGTGGGTCGGCCTGCATCTGCTGCTGCTGCTGGTGCTGGCCCTGATGGTTGTGCGCCAGCGCCAGAAGCACAAGGTCGCCCTGGGCGACGAGGGCATTCCGGAACTGACCCAGGCGATCCGGGCGCAGGGCAATGCGGTGGAATACATCCCCGCCGCCCTGATCGGCCTGGTGGTGCTGGAGCTGACCGGGGCGCCGGCGGTGCTGGTGCATGTCGCCGGCCTGACGCTGTTTGTCGGCCGCACCCTGCACGCCATCGGCCTGTCCAACAGCGGCGGGGTGTCGATGCTGCGCACACTGGGCGTAGTGGCCACCTGGCTGGCCTATATCTTCATCATCGCCTGCTGCCTGTTCTACGCGATCGGGTGAGACGATCTTGCGGCGCCCCGCCCGGGCGCCCATAAGGCCCCTATGGACGAAAATCAGCTGAACGACCTCGTCTCCGCCGCGCTCGACGCCGGGGCCGACGCCGCCGAGGCCGCCTACGCCGAGCGGCAGTCGCTTTCCGTTTCCGTGCGCCTGGGCGCGCTGGAGGAGGTCGAGCGCGAGGAGGGTCGCGACCTGGGCCTGCGCGTCTTCATCGGCGCCCGCCAGGCCTCGGTCTCGGGATCGGATATCTCCGATAGCGGCCGGGCCAAGCTGGTCGAGCGGGTGGTGGCCATGGCCCGCCTCGCGCCCGAAGACCCCTACGCCGGCCTGGCTCCCGAGGAGCGGCTGGCCCAGGGCCCCTTCCCCGACCTAGACCTCTATGACGACCACGAACCCACCGCCGAGACCCTGGAAGCCCGCGCCCGCGAGGCCGAGGAGGCCGCCCGGGCGGTGAAGGGCGTGACCAACTCCGACGGCGGCTCGGCCGGCTGGTCGACCAGCCGCTGGATGCTGGCCACCAGCGGCGGCTTCTTCGGCGGACACCGGGCCTCGGGCTTTTCGATTTCCGCCTCGGCCATCGCCGGCGAGGGCGCGGGCATGGAGCGCGGCGGCGAAGGCCGCTCGACCCGTCACAACGAGGACCTGCCGGAAGCCGGCTGGGTCGGCGGCGAGGCCGGCGCCCGCGCCGTCGCCCGTCTGGGCGCCCGCAAGATCGCCTCGACCACCGCCCCGGTGATCTTCGAGAACCGCATCGCCTTCAGCATCCTGGGCCCGCTGCTGGGCGCGATCTCCGGCCCCAGCGTCGCCCGCGGCGTCTCCTTCCTGAAGGACAAGCTGGAAAAGCAGGTCTTCGCCGACAACGTCTCCCTGCTCGACGATCCCTTCCGGGTGCGCGGCCTGGGCTCGGGCGCCTTCGACGACGAGGGCGTCGCCACCGAGCCGACGGCCCTGATCGACGAGGGAATCCTGACCACCTGGCTGCTCAACACCGCCTCGGCCCGGCAGCTGGGCATGGAGACCACCGGACACGCCTCGCGCGGTCTGGCCGGGCCGCCGGGCACGGGGACCTCCAACGTCATCCTGACCGGCGGCGAGAAGGATCTGGCCGGGCTGATGGGCGATGCGGGCAAGGGCCTGCTGGTCACCTCGATGTTCGGCCCGTCGCTGAACGGCAATACCGGCGACTGGTCGATCGGCTGTTCGGGATATTGGTTCGAGGACGGCCAGCTGGCCTATCCGGTCAATGAGATCACCGTGGCCGGCAACCTGATCGACATCTACCGGCGGCTGGTCCCCGGAACCGACCTGGTGATCAAGGGCAGCCACGATTCCCCGTCCCTGCTGGTCGACGCCCTGGCGATCGCCGGGTCGTGAACGACCTGGAGCTCATCACCGAGGCGGCGCGGACCGTCGGTGAGACCGCCCAGGCGCTGCGCACTCAGGGGCTGAAGTCCTGGTCCAAGGACGGCGGCTCTCTGGTGACCAACGCCGACATCGAGGTCGACAGCCTGCTGAAGGCCATGCTGTTGCAGGCTCGGCCGGAATACGGCTGGCTGTCGGAAGAGACGGCGGACGATCCGGCCCGCCTCGAGCGTCGGCGGCTGTTCGTGGTCGATCCGATCGACGGCACGGTGGCCTTCAAGAACGGCAAGCCCTGGTGGTCGGTCAGCATCGCGGTGGTCGAGAATGACCGGCCGGTCTCAGGCGTAGTGCATGCCCCCGACGTCGAGGAGACCTTCACCGCCACGGCTGGCGGCGGCGCCAGCCTCAACGGCGCGGCGATCGGGGCCAGCGCCACGGCGGCGGTGCAAGACTGCGCCATGCTGGGCGACGCCAAGATGTTCGCCCATCCGGCCTGGCGCACGCCCTGGCCGCCGATGCGGATCGCAGCCCGCAACTCCATCGCCTACCGCCTCTGCCTGGTGGCGGACGGCCGCTTCGACGCGGCGGTGGCGCTGTCGTCGAAGAGCGAATGGGACCTGGCCGCGGCCGATCTGATCCGCGCCGAGGCCGGCGCCGTGCTGACCGATCACAAGGGCCGCGGCTTCAGCTACAACAAACCGGTTCCGCTGATGCCGAGCCTGATCTGCGCGGGGCCTGCCCTGTATCCGTTGATCCTGGATCGCGTCCGGCATATCGACCTGCCAAACTGACTCATTTCCCCAGAGGAAACCCATGCCGGACAAACAACTGCTCCACCTCGTCGTCGGCGGCGAGCTGAAGGACGTCTCCGATATCCAGTTCGCCGACCTGTCGCAGGTCGAGTTCGTCGGCGCCTTCCCCAACTATGCCGAGGCCCACAAGGCCTGGAAGGCCAAGGCCCAGGCCACCGTCGACAACGCCCATGCCCGCTACTTCATCATCCACGCCCACAAGCTGCTGGACCCCAGCGAGGACGACCACGAGCATTGAACCTTTCGCGCTCTGTTGTGCAGAGGCCGAGCGCGGTCTGTCCTCCTCCTTCCGTCACCGCAGGACCTGTTCCGGCGGTCCATACGCGCGGGACCGCAAGGTTGCCCTGACCGTCGGCCGCAAATCTTTACAGGCTTGAGTCTATGGACCACTGGAACAGGTCCGGTGGTGACGGTTGGTTTGGAGGTCGTCGGCCTGGGGGAGGAATGGCCGCCTTCCCAACCCCGCTTGAGCGCTTCCGAAACCCCGTGTTACTCCGATCAAAACGGGAGGAACGGCAATGAAGATCGAGGGCGGTTGCTACTGCAAGGCGGTGCGCTACGAGGCCGAGGGCGAGCCGATGATGAAGGCGCAGTGCCTGTGCCGCGAGTGCCAGTACATCACCGGCGGCTCGCCCAATGTCTTCATGGCCATGCCGATCCCCGGGTTCCGCTATACCAAGGGCGCCCCCAAGAGCTTTACCCGCAGCGATCTCGAAAACCCGGTGACCCGCGAATTCTGCGGCGACTGCGGCGCGCCCCTGACCAGCCGGGCGCCCGGCTTTCCGGCGGTGATCCTCAAGGTCGGCTCGCTGGACGACCCCTCGGTCTTCATGCCCGACATCGCCATCTACGGAATCGACCGCCAGCCCTTCCACTGCATCGCCGAGGGGATGCCGGTGTTCGAGCGGTTGCCGGGGTAGAATCACCTCTCCCTGAGGGAGAGGTCGGCCACGCGCGGCGTGGCCGGGTGAGGGTTTAAGGCCTTTCAGAACCGGGCGTGGTCGTCGATGCCGGCGAAAGAACGGCCCTCACCGTAATCCCTCACCCTCCCGCGCCTTGCGCGGGCCCCTCCCTCTCCCGCCCGGAGAGGGACGTTATTCCCGCTTCAGCAGCCGGTCGGTCAGCAGGGTTCCCCACCAGCTTTCCTGGAAGTCGGCCTTGATGGCCTTGGGGTCGTAGGCGTCGCTCATCACCCAGTCGAGGAAGCTGAGGCCCTTGGGCTCGGCCTCGCTCAGGTAGCGTTCGAAGACATAGTCGAGTACGCCGGTCTTGCCCTGTTTCACATGCAGGGTGCGCAGGCCCAGTTCGGTCATCGCATCCCGGATGGAGTCGCCGAGATGGAAGTGGCGATAGAGCACGCTCATCAGCCCGGCGCGGTCCGCCCCCGACTTGCAGTGCATCAAAGCCGGATACTGGATTGTCTCGAACAGGGCCTTGGCGCCCAGCACCTGCTCACGGGTCGGCACGGCGCGGGAGGTGACGGTGAAGTCGACCATGTCGAGGCCGAGGCGTTCGCAGGCGTCCTTTTCCAGCGCATGGAAGCTGGTGTCGAAGCCGCCGCGCAGATTGATGATGGTCTTGACGCCGTCACGCTTCCACCAGGCCAGCTGGAACGGCCAGGGCTGGGCGGCGCGCACCATGTCGCGCCCGATCCAGTGGGCGTTGGAAAAGGACAGACGCAGGAAGGCGTGGTCCTTGAAAAAGAAGTCCAGCCGGGCGCGAAAGCGGCCGCCGGGCGTGGACAGATCGAAGCCGGACAAGTGGCGCTCCCTCGCGATGCGTCCTAAGTAGTGGCGCCTTGCGCTGATGCAAAGCCTTCGAGAGCCAGCCCGCCCGCATGACGGACGCCGCCCCCGCCGAGATGACCGGTCGCCAGCTTATCGCGCGGGTGGCCGCCACCTATCTGAAGCCGCGCTGGCGGGGCGTGACCCTGGCCCTGGTCGCCGCCCTGCTGTCGGCGGGTTTCTCGGCCCTGCTGGTCAAGATGCTGGAACCGGCGGCCAACGACCTGCTGGTCAAGGCCAAACCCGGCGCGATCATCACCATCCCCCTGACCATCCTGGGCTATGCGGTCTGCCGCGCCATCGCCCAGGTGGTGCAGTCCTACCAGACCAACCGCATCGGCCACGGCATCGTCGGCGACATCCAGGTGCAGCTGTTCGGCCGGATGATGCGGGCGGATCTGGCCCGGCTGCGGGCCACCCATTCGGGCAGCTTCGTCTCCCAGATCCTCTATGACGCCACCCTGCTGCGCGAGGCGGTGACCAGCGGGGTAATCACCTACAGCCAGCAGGTGCTGACCATCATCGGCATGGTCTTTGTCATGGCCACCACCGACATCTGGCTGACCGCCGCCATCCTGCTCTGCGCCCCCTTCGCCAGCCGGGTGATGCAGCGCTTCTCGCGCCGCTCGAAGAAGGCCGCCAAGGGGGCGATGGCGGCGACCGAGGTGTTGTCGACCACCCTGATGGAGAGCCTCGACGGGGTGCGGGTGGTCAAGATGGAGAACCGCGAGGCGGCCGAGGAGGCGCGGGTCGCCGAGGTGGTGCGCCAGCGGCAGCGGCATATCATCAAGGGCGCCAACGCCCGGGCCCAGGCCGCCCCGGTGACCGAGCTGCTGAGCATGGTGGTGACGGCGGCGGTGTTCGCCTACGCCGGCTGGCGCGGCTCGACCGGCAGCATGACCATCGGCGACTTCCTGGTGTTCATCGGGGCCCTGGGGGCGGCCGGCCAGGCCCTGCGGCAGGTGGCCAATCTGCAGACCGTCTTCGCCGAGGGGATGACCGCCGCGCGGCGGCTGTTCGCGGCGCTGGACGTCATGCCCGAGGTGCGGGATTGCGAGACCGCCGCGCCGCTGGCCATCACCGACGGCGCCATCCGTTTCGACAAGGTTGGCTTCAACTACGCCGGCGGCGCCCCGGCCCTGGAGGAAGTCACTCTCGAGGCTCGACGCGGCGAGACCATCGCCCTGGTCGGCCCGTCGGGCGGCGGCAAGAGCACCATCCTGTCGCTGATCCCGCGCTTCTACGACGTCACCTCCGGCGCGGTCAGCATCGACGGCGTCGATGTGCGGCAGGCCCAGACCGCCTCGCTGCGGGACGCCATCGCCCTGGTCACCCAGGAGCCCTTCCTGTTCGACGACACCATCGCCGCCAACATCGCCTACGGCCGGCCGGACGCCAGCCCCGAGGCGGTGCAGGAGGCGGCGAAACTGGCCGCCGCCCACGACTTCATCCTCGAGCAGCCGCAGGGCTATGACACCGTGGTCGGCGAGGCGGCGGCCCGGCTGTCGGGCGGCCAGCGGCAGCGGATCGCCATCGCCCGCGCCTTCCTCAAGGATGCGCCCATCCTGCTGCTCGACGAGGCCACCAGCGCCCTCGACACCGAGAGCGAGGTCCAGGTGCAGCAGGCGCTGGACCGGCTGATGGCCGGCCGCACCACCATCCTGATCGCCCACCGCCTGTCGACGGTGAAGAACGCCGACCGCATCTACGTTATCGAGAAGGGCCATGTGGTCGAGACCGGCAGCCATGCCGAACTGACCAAGGCCGGCGGCCTCTACGCCCGGCTGGCGCGGGCCCAGGATCTGGACAGCGTGCCGGAGGCGGAGCCCTCGCAGGAACCGCCCGCCCGCAAGCCGGCCCGAAAGGCGACTCCCCGGAAAGCGTCTCCCGGGAAGGCGGCATCCAGGGCGTCCGCGACGTGAAGAAGCTGTTCCGCTCGCAGGGGGTCCAGAAGGTCCTGGCCCTGATCTTCGCCGCCTGGCTGCGGCTGTGTTTCGCGACGATGCGCTGGACCCGCGAGGGCCAGGAGATGGCCGAGGGCGTCTGGGCGGCGCATCGGAACGGCGATCCGAGCGGCGCCATCCTCTGTTTCTGGCACGGCCGCATCCCGCTCTCGCCGGTCAGCTGGCCGCAGGCGCCGGGCCAGCGCCATGACATGCGGGCCCTGATCAGCCGCTCGTCCGACGGCGAGTTCATCGCCCTGGCCATGCAGTCGATCGGCTTTCCGGCCATTCGCGGCTCGTCAAAGAAGAAGTCCGATCCGGGCAAGAACAAGCACGGCGAACAGGCCTTTCGCGACATGATCCGCTGGGTCAAGGACGGCGGCGGCATCGCCATCACCCCCGACGGCCCGCGCGGCCCTCATGAGGTGATGCAGGCGGGGACGCCCGCCCTGGCCCGGGTGACCGGGGCGCCGGTGCTGCTGGTCGGCCTGGCTTGCAGGCCGGCCATCCGGCTGGGCAGCTGGGACGCGGCGATGGTCCCCCTGCCCTTTGGCCGCGCGGCGATGGTCTGGGACGGGCCGCTGCGGGCGGCGCGGGAGGACGATCCCGAGGCGCTGGCGGCGGAATGGGGGCCGAGACTGAGCGCCGTGACCCGTCGGGCGGAAGCGCTGCTGGACAGCTGAATCCTCCTCCGGCGCGCAGCGCCGGGGGAGGGGGACCGCCGGCCCGCTTGGGGGCCGGTGGTGGAGGGGGCGGCGCCGGCCTGTCCGGATGAGGCGCGTTCCGGCGCGTTCTGGCGCGACTTTCTCCGATGACTTTCATGATGACTCCAACAGCCGGCGCCGCCCCCTCCACCCCGCGCGTATCCGCGCGCGGTCCCCCTCCCCCAGCCTCGCTTCGCTCATTGGGGGAGGAATGGGGAGGAATGGGGAGGAATGGGAGCATCGGTTAACGGCAAACGCGCGCCGGTTAACGCCTCGCCGAACAGCGTGGAAACAGACCATGACCGAATCGGCGGAACAGCTGCTTTCGCGTTTTGTTCACCCCCAAGATGTTGTAGCGTCCCGACCCGTTAACCATACCGACCCAGGAGATTCCATGTCAGGCACGATCCGCACCGGCGTCGGCGGCTGGACCTTCGAGCCCTGGCGCGGAGTCTTCTATCCCGACACGCTCAAGCAGAAGGACGAGCTCGGCTACATGAGCCGCCAGCTGCGCAGCATCGAGATCAATGGCACCTACTATTCGACCTTCAAGCCCGACAGCTGGAAGAAGTGGCGCGACGAGACGCCCGATGACTTCGTCTTCGCGGTCAAGGGCAGCCGCTTCACCACCAACCGCAAGGTGCTGTCCGACGCCGGTGAGTCGCTGGAGCGGTTCATGGGTCAGGGGATGAGCGAGCTGGGCGGGAAGCTGGGGCCGATCTTCTGGCAGTTCGCCAACAGCAAGAAATTTGACCCGGGGGATTTCGAGGGCTTTCTGAAACTGCTGCCGAAATCCCTCGACGGCCTGACCCTGCGCCACGCGGTCGAGGTGCGGCACGACAGCTTCTGCTGTCCGGAATTTCCCGCCCTGATCCGCAAATACGGCGTGGCCTGTGTCTACGCCAAACACCAGACCTATCCGGAGATCGCCGACGTCACCGCCGACTTCGTCTATGCGCGACTGCAGACGGGATCGGACGATTGCGAGACCGCCTATCCGGCGGCGGAGCTGGATCAGTGGGCGGGCCGGCTGAAGACCTGGGCGGCCGGCGGCGTTCCCGGCGACCTGCCGCTGGTCGATCCGGACCATGTCCCGCCGTCCAAGCCGCGCGACGTGTTCGCCTTCATCATCCACGAGGGCAAGGTGCGCGCGCCGCACGGGGCGGTGGCCTTGCAGCAATGGGTGGACGGAAAGGTCTGACAGCGGGTCGTCATCCTGGGCCTTGTGCCCAGGATTCCTTGTTGAGCCTCAATGATCTTGGCCCATCGAGGCGAAGGGTGACGCCGTCGGGGCGAACGTCATTGCTGTCGCGCAGACGACGGAGGGATCCTGGGCACAAGGCCCAGGATGACGGATGTGGGTTGAGGTTGGGGACAGAGAGGCTTCGACGGGAGGGGTCTAACGCCATTCCTTGCCGGCGGCCCAGGCGGTGGGCTGACGCAAGGCGGCGCCAATCGAGCGGCCGTCCTGCAGGGCGCAGATGGCGCGACCGTCAGCCTGGACGTTGCAATCCACATTCTGGCTGAAGGCCACGGCCAGCAGCGCGCCGCGCGGGTTGTCATTGGCCCGCGTGGTCGAGGCGCGACGGATGGGGTTGTCGGCCGGGGCGTCGGCGAGGCTGAGGCGGACCCACTGGTCCGGGGTCTCTCCAAGGGCCACGCAGAGGGTGTCGCCGGTTTCGACGAACAGCACCGGGCCGTGGACCGTCGCGCCAGGGGCCGGAGCCGGGGCGGCGCAGACATCAGCGGTGTTGCCGGCGGCGGCGGCAGGGCTGGCCAAGCCGATCAGGCCGGCCGCCAGGGCGCCGAGGACGGGAGCGATGCGGATCGGGTCGAACACGGGAAATCACCTGCTGCTATGCAGATGAAATCCGCCGCCAAACGGTTGGTTCCAGTAGGCGCTAACCCGCGGTCCCGGCGAACACCGCGGCGATATCGGCATCGCTCATGATCCGCCATTGGCCAGGCTCAAGGTCGGCCGGCAGGTCCAGCCCCCCGACGCGATCCCGATGCAGCGCCTCGACGTGGTTGCCGACGGCGGCGAACATCCGCCGCACCTGATGATAGCGGCCCTCATGCAGGGTCAGGTGGGCCGTGGTCGGCGAATGGACCTCCAGCTCGGCCGGCAGCAGCGGCTTGTCCTCGCTCTCCAGCATCAGGGTTCCGCTGGCGAAGACGGCGGCCTCTGTTCCGTCCATCGGCCGGGCCAGGGTGACATGGTAGCGCTTGGAGACCGCCGCCCGGGGGGAGATGATCTGGTGCAGCAGCAAGCCGTCGTCGGTGATCAACAGCAGGCCGCTGGTGTCCTTGTCGAGGCGGCCGACGGTGGACAGCACCGGGTCCCGCGCCCGCCAGCGCACCGGCAGCAGCTCATAGACCAGGGCGCCGGCTTCCTTGTGCGAACAGGTCACGCCCAGCGGCTTGTTGAGCATCAGGGCCATGCCCGGCGGCGGATCGACCGGCTTGCCGCGCACGGTCATGCGGGACGGCAGGTCGCGGGCCACCGGCACCTTCTGGTCGCCCTTGCGGACCGGCTGGCCGTCGAGGATCACCCCGCCGGCGGCGGCCAGGGCGGCCATCTCGCGCCGACTGCCGTAGCCGAGGTTGGACAGCAGCCGGTCCAGCCGGACCTGCTGGGTCACTTGCGGGCCTCATAGACCTTGTAGCCGCCGCCCTCGCCGCGCGGGGTCACATGGCTGAAATGCTCGGCGAGGGTCTTCTCGTAGGGCAGGTGTCGGTTGGCGACGAGCCAGCAGACGCCGCCCTTCTTCAGCATCCCGGCGGCGCGGCGAATGAAGACGGCGCCCAGGGCGCGATCCTCGGCCCCGGCGTCGTGGAAGGGCGGGTTCATGACCACGAAGTTGAGATCCGCCAGGGCCGGCTCGACGCCGCGCAGGTCGGCCCAGTGGACGGTGACGCGCGGGTCGTCGACGTTGCGGCGCACCGCCTCGATGGCCCGTCGGTCGATGTCGACCAGCGCCAGATCGGTGACATCCTTCGAGGCCAGCACCTTGCGGGCCAGCAGGCCAAGACCGCAGCCCAGATCGGCGCCCCGGCCGGAGAGCGGCGGCAGCGCCTCGATCAGCAGGGCCGTGCCGAGGTCGACGCGGTCCCAGCTGAACACCCCCGGCTGGGTCCACAGGCCCAGGTCCGGATCGAGTCGGGGGGCGCCGTCGGCAATGGTGGCCGAGACCGCGGCCAGATCGGCCGGGCGGGCGACCTGGCAGATGCGGTGATGGCGTTTGGCGGTCTCGCCGAAGCTCGCCCCCAGCAGGGTGAGATCGCCGGCCAGCCGCGTGCCGCCGCGATCCTTGGGCGCCATGACCAGCAGGCGCCCCTCGGGCTTGAGGGCCCTTAAGGCCTGGGCGATGGCGTAGCGGCGCTCGAGGGTCCCGGCCGGGGCCAGCATGACGATCTCGTCCAGGGAGGCGTCGTCCAGGGGTTCCTGGGCGGTCGAGCCGGGGCTCAGCGGCGACAGCTGGGGGGCGCCGGCCGGAACATCGGCGAGGGCGGGCGGCGGAGCGCCGTAGACGGCGAAGGCGGCGGGGGCGTCGGACATGGGCGCGCTTCCTAGCGCGGCGCGGCGGTGGTGGCAAAGGACGGCGGTGGGGTGGGGGGCGACGGCCGGTCGGGCCGGTCAGATGTCCCCGGCTCCGCCCCTCCCCTTCCGTCACCCCCGGACGTGTTGTTCCGGGGGTTCATTAACTCAGGCGGTTGAAGGGTTCGCGCCCGGATTGGCCGACGCCGGGCGCGTATGGGCCCCCGGAACAAGTCCGGGGGTGACGGTGGAATTGAGAGAACGGCGGATCTGCGGAAATGGCGGAGGGCGACCTGCCCCCTCAGGCCGCCATCCTGCGGAAGTCCGGATAGAAGCGGTCGGTCATCCGCTCGACGTAGGCGACCAGGGTCGGCATGGCCTCGGCGCGGCGGTGCAGCGCAGAGTCGAAGAAGGGGTTCAGGGTCACCATCAGGGTCGAATAGACCACCGCCTCCGAGCCGACCGGGCGGTCGCCGTAGAGGAAGGGTTTGTCGCCCAGCATGACCTCGATCGCCTTCAGGGAGCGTTCGCCCAGCCAGGCGATCTCCGCCTCATTGTGACGGCCGACGCCGACGGCGTGAACGTTGGTCTTCACCGCCGACAGCAACCCGGCCTTCAGGGTCTCGCGCATGGCTTCCGGCGCGGCGTCGAACCAGTGGGCCGGGCCCTTCTCGAAGTTGGCGGGGTCCAGGAAGCGGAAATGGGCGGCGGTCCAGCCCAGCTGGTTTTCCACCATCCGCTCGACCGCCCAGGCCGGGCGCGGTCCTCGAGGCTGAGACCGGTATCGAGATCGACCCCGTATTTGCTCTCGATATGAGCCCGGATGAAGGTGGAGTCGGCGATTGTCTCGCCATCGTCCTCGATCCAGGGCAGCTGGCCCTTGGGCGAGTCGCCGGGCGATCCCTTGGCCTTGCGATAGGGCAGATCGGCCAGCTGCAGCTGGACCTCGGTCTTGGCGCCGTAGGGGCTGTATTCGGGCAGGTCGAAGCCCTGTCCCGCGCTGTAGAGGGTGATCATCTGGGCGTCTCCGGTTGGCTTGTCTGACGGGATGATCAATAGTCCCGCCCTGCTGACAGCCTGCTGTCAGCATGACCCGAAGGACCCCTGCATGCGCCGCGCCGACCGTCTGTTCCAGATCATCCAGATCCTGCGGCGCGCCTCGGCCCCGGTGACCGCCCAGGCCATGGCCGAGGAACTGGAGACCTCCAGGCGCAGCGTCTATCGCGACATCGCCGCCCTGATGGGCCAGCGGGCCCCGATCCGCGGCGAGGCGGGCGTCGGCTATGTGCTGGACGCGGGCTATGACATGCCGCCGCTGATGCTGACCGCCGACGAGGTCGAGGCGGCGGTGCTGGGGGCGCAGTGGGTGGCCGGGCGCGGCGATCCGGCCCTGGCCACGGCGGCTCGGGATCTGGTGGCCAAGATCGCCGCCACCGTGCCCGAACACCTGCGGCCGATGATCCTGGACCCGGCCAGCCGCACCCCGCCGGCGCGGGGCAACACGCCGGACAACCTCGACATGGCCCAGGTCCGCGCCGCCATCCATGCCGGCCGCAAGATCGACATCGCCTATGCCGACGAGCAGGGCCAACAGAGCCGGCGGGTCATCTGGCCGGTGGCCATCGGCTATCGCGACACCACCCGCAACCTGGTCGGCTGGTGCGAACTGCGCGCCGACTTCCGCAACTTCCGCACCGACCGGGTGGTGGCGGCCGTTTTCCTGGAAGACCACTATCCCGAACGTCCGCCAATCCTGCGGGCCCGCTGGCGGCGGGCGGTGGAGGACTCGATCGCCGCCTGGCGGGCGCGGGCAGCGAATCCTTCTCCCGCTCGCCGGGAGAAGGTGGGCCCGGAGGGCTCGGATGAGGGCAGCCCCGAGGGTTGAACCTTGGGCGCCGGGCGGATCGATCCGCGCCGGAAGGCGGGCCACCGCCTTGATCCCGCGCCGCCCTCATCCGGCCGCTGCGCGGCCACCTTCTCCCGGCGAGCGGGAGAAGGACGACGTGGTTGACTCGGTCAGTATTTAATTACAACTTACCTCTTCACTGTTGAGGAGCTTCTGCCATGGCCGCCAAGGGGGTCTGTCTCGTGGTCGGCGCCGGCGAGGGGGTGGGCGGGTCGATCGCCCGGGCGTTCGCCCGCGAGGGGATGGCGGTCTGCATGACCCGCCGCGAACGCAACCTCGACCAGCTGCAGGCCCTGGCAGGCGCCATCGCGGCCGAGGGCGGCGAGGCTCATGCCTTCGGCGTCGACGCCCGCTCGGAAGAGGCGATGACTGCCCTGTTTGACCGCATCGAAGCCGAGATTGGCCCGCTCGAGGTGGTGGTGTTCAACATCGGGGCCAACGTCCGCTTCGGCATCCGCGAGACCACCACCCGGGTCTACAGCAAGGTCTGGGAGATGGCGGCCCTAGCGGGGTTCCTGACCGGGCGAGAGGCGGCGCGGGTGATGGTTCCGCGCGGCCGGGGCAGCATCCTGTTCACCGGCGCCACCGCCAGCGTGCGCGGCCGCGAGGGGTTTTCCGCCTTCGCCGGCGCCAAGGCGGCCCTGCGCAATCTCGCCCAGAGCATGGCGCGGGAACTGGGACCGCAGGGCATCCATGTCGCCCATGTGATCTGCGACGGCGCCATCGACGGGGTCTTCACCCGCCAGAACATGCCGGACGCTGAAGCGCGGCTGGAGCGCGGCGAAATCCTCGATCCCGACGAAATCGCCAGGAACTACGTCTGGCTTCACAAGCAGCATCGCTCGGCCTGGACCCATGAGATGGACCTGCGCCCCTGGACGGAGACCTGGTGACCCCATGGCCAAGACCCTCGACTTCCTCTTCGATTTCGCCAGCCCCAACGCCTACATGGCCGCGATGGTCATTCCGGAAATCCTGGAGCGGACCGGCGCCACCCTCAACGTCGTCCCCTGCCTGCTGGGCGGGCTGTTCAAGGCCACCGGCAACCAGGCGCCCTTCACCGCCTTCGCCGGGGTCAAGGGCAAGATGGACTATGAGATGCTGGAGAGCCGGCGGTTCGTGGCCAAACACGGTCTGGGCAAGTTCCGCATGAACCCGCATTTTCCGATCAACACCCTGATCATCATGCGCGCCTTCGTCGCCGCCGGCCTGGAAGGGGTCGGCGAGCGCTACATGCCGGTGGTGCTGAAGGCGATGTGGGAAGACGGCGAGAACATGGGCGATCCCGAGGTCGTGGCCCGGGTGCTGACCGACGGCGGCCTCGACGCCGCCGCCCTGCTGGAGCGGGCCCAGAGCCATGAGGTCAAATCGACCCTGATGAACAACACCCAGGCCGCCGCCGACCGCGGCGCCTTCGGCATCCCGACCTTCTTCGTCGGCGAGGAGATGTTCTTTGGCAAGGAGCGGCTGGGTCAGGTCGAGGAGGCCTTGGCGGCCTGAGTTTCCCTCTCCCGCGAGGGAGAGGGCGGGGCCCGCGCCGCAGGCGTGGGAGGGTGAGGGTTTACGGTGTTCGGCGGTCGCGCGCCGGTCCGCTTCCACCCGCAGATATCTTTGCGAGGAGCCCCTTCCGGCGCCGTACGCCCTCACCCTCCCATGGCCCGCGGGCCATGGACCCCTCCCTCTCCCCACGGGAGAGGGAAACTCAGCCGATGATCGCGTGGGGCAGGTAGCGGCTCATGTTCTTGGTCACCGGCCCGTCGTCCTCGCGGATGCCCATGCCGGCCGGCGCGTCGCCGACGATCCAGGCCCCGATCACCGGATAATTGCCCTCATAGCGCGGCGGCATGTGCAGGGCCTGGCGGATCCAGCCCTCGGCGCCGTAGCCCTGATCCAGCACCTCGGCGCGGCAGCCCCGGTCGACCAGTTCGATATTGGCGCCCTCGCGCGAGAACAGCGGCTTGCGGACGTAGGAATCGCCCAGCCCCGCCGCTCCGGGATCGTCCTCGAACCAGGCCTCCAGCAGGTTGGGGTGGCCGGCGTGGCGCTCCCACAGCATCGGCAGCAGGCCCTTGTTGGACAACAGCGCCTTCCAGGCCGGCTCGATGAACTGGGTCTTCGAGCCGGCGACGTTGTCGGCATAGGGCTCGCGCAGCATCATCTCCCAGGGATAGAGCTTGAAGATGGCCTGGATGATGTTGTTCCCGTCGTCGACAAAACGGCCGTCGGCGTCGAGTCCGATCTGGTCGATGGCCACGAACCGGGGCTCGAGCCCGGCCTGGGCGGCGAGGTCCTCGAGGAACTTCACCGTCTGGCGGTCCTCGACCGACTCCGCGTCGCTGGAGAAATGCACAAACCCGCCGTTCGGGAAGATGGCCGTGAACCGGTCGCGCAGCTTCTCGAACAGGCTGTTGAACTGGTCGGCGTCGGCCGGCAGCGTCCGGTCCTTGATCCGCCCTTCCAGCCACAGCCACTGGAACACCGCCGTCTCGAAGATGCTGGTCGGGGTGTCGGCGTTGTATTCGTAGAGCTTGGGCGGACCCTTGCCGTCATAGGCGAAGTCGAACCGGCCGTAGAGGGTCGGATCGCCCCGCGCCCAGGTTTCGGCCACATAGTCGCGATGAGCCTCGGGGATGGCCAGCCGCGTCATGATCCGCTCGCTCTTCACCGCCTCGGCGACGAAGTCGAGACACATGGCGTGGATGTCTGCGGCGGCGTCCTCGACCGCCTCGGCCTGGGCCAGGGTCAGCTCGTAGAAGGCGCTCTCGTCCCAGTAGGGGGCCCCGTCCATATGGTGGAAGGTGAAGCCGACGCGCGCGGCCTCCTCCTGCCAGTCCGGCCGGGGCCGGATGCTGCGGCGTTTCAAGTCAGTCTTCGTCGCGCTTGACGGGGACCTTGTCGGGGCCCTCGATCTTCAGGCGCGGCGCCTCCAGGGCAATGGCCTCGTCCTTCGGGGCCGACAGCCGGGCCAGGATGTCGCGGGCGCCGGATTCGCCGGGCAGGATGCCGGCGTTGCGCAGCTTGGCGTCGAGATCGGCGCCGGTGCGGCGGTCTTCCAGCTCCTCCGCGGCGCGGAACTTCTCGCCGCGAATGGCCTGGCGTTCCTTGATCCGCTTGAGGCTGTCGGCGGCCGAGCCCATGGCCGAGCCGGCCCCGGCGGTGCGGGCGACCACCGCCGACTGGGCGCGCTGGACGCTCTCATTGACCTTCACCACCTCGATCTCGCGGCGCAGGGCCTCGATCTTGCTGTCGGTGGCGGCGATGACCTGGCGCAGCTTGTCCTCGGCGGCGCGCAGCTCGGCGACCTGGCCGGTCTTGGTGTTGGCGTCGCGCTCCAGATCGGCGATCCGCTGGGCGACCTCCAGGGCCAGGTCCTCGTCGCCCTTGGCCAGGGCGGCGCGGGCCGAGGCCTCGTATTTCTGGGCCTGGTCGGTGAAGTTCCGGGCCTCGGTCTCCAGCATCCGGCGGCGGGCCACCAGGGCGGCCATGTCGTCGCGGGCCTTGGCCTGGGCGGTGTCGGCGTCGCGGATTTCCTGGTCGAGGATGCGCAGGGCGTTGGCGTCGACCACGGCCTGGGCGCCATCATGGGTGGCGCCGCGGAAGAGGGCGGAGAGTTTGCTCCAGACGGACATGTGGGTTCGCTCCCTTAGGCGGACTTGGCGGCGCGGAAGGAGTCGCGCAGATCGGAGGCGGCGTCGATGGCGTTCTCGGCCAGGGTGCGCAGCTCGATGATGATGGTCTGCAGGCTGGTCTTGGCGCTGATCTCGCCGAACAGCTCGTAGTAGTCCTGGCCGTCTATGGTGGTGATGCCGAAGCTCGACAGCGGCACCAGCTTCTGGGCCTTGAGCAGGAAGACGTTGAATTCCTCGGGGTTCTCCTGCTCGGAGACCGGCCACAGCACCACCGAGACGATGATCTGCATCGGTCCGGCGCTGACGTAGATGGGCAGGTCGCCATATTCGCACATGGTGACCAGCAGCACCGGATCGGCGCCCTCGATCACCGTGGCGACGAGTTCCCCCTCCCGCAGCAGGGCGCTGGCCTCCAGCTCCCGCTTGAGGGCCGGAATCGTCCAAGCCGTGTCTATCACCTGATCCATGGGCCTTGTGCCTTTCGGCGTCTGTGCGAGGCCGGTCAGCGCCGGTCCGCGGGTTGAATCGACCACGATGGCCCGCACGGCGGACAGGATGTCCTCCCGGCAGGCCGCCGGGGCCCATATCTCCATCTTCACGAACCCCGCGCGTTTGCGGGCCTCGCGCCATTCGCGGGTCCGGTTGACGGCCTTTTCCGCTGAGGTGGGAGCCTTGGGCATGCGTTCACGGTATGCATAACATGAACACTTGACAAGAGGGTCTTGCGGGGCGCGATATATCCATCAGCAGCGCTGAGGGAGGCGCCCCCTTGCTTACGCACATCGTGCGACGGTTTCTGAACACGGCCTACCGGGCGATCACCGACCTGCACTGGACGGTGCTGGCCGCCATCGTGCTGGTCCATGCCGGGGCGAGCTGGCTGGTGCTGGCGGCGCTGGGCGAGAGCGGGCTGAGGCCGCTGGACGAGTTCATCTACTGGTACGCCTCGACCGCCTATACCGTGGGCTATGGCGACCTCAGTCCGCAGACCCATGCCGGACGGGTGTTCACCGCCCTGTTCGTGTTCCCAGGCGCCATCGCCGCCTTCACCACCGCCGTCGCCAAGCTGGTCGGCGACGCCGCCGAACGCTTCCGGCGCAGGCGCACCGGAAAGGGAGACTATCGCCGCATGACCCCCGGTATCGTGCTGATCGGCTTCAACCCCGCCCGCACCCCCAAGATGATCGACGAGCTGCTGGCCGATCCCGAACAGGATCATCTGGTGCTGCTGACCCGAAAATTGCTGGACGATCCGGACCCGCGCGTGCGCTACGTCAAGGCGACGACCCTGACCTCCGCGGACGACCTGAAACGGGCGGGGGTCGAAAGCGCTCGCAGCGTGGCCATCTACGCCGACAGCGATTCCGAAACCCTGGCGGCGGCCCTGGCCGTCACCGCCCTGGCCAGGGACGCCCATGTCGTCTGCTGGTTCGAGGAGGCTGAACCGGCCGGGCTGCTGCGCCAGCACTGTCCGCGGGTCGAATGCATCGTCGCCGCCGGGCCGGAAATGGTCAGCCGCTCCCTGCGCGACCCCGGAGCAAGTCATGTGATCACCGCCCTGACCAGCAACCTGGATCAAGGCGCCACCCTCTACGGCATGAAGTGGCGCCACGCCGAGACGGGATTCAAGGCCGCCGCCGAGGCCTTCCTGGCCCGGGGCGCGACCCTGCTGGCGATCCAGTCGGCGGCCGACCGGGAGCCGGTCTTCAACCCCGACCACGCCAGCCCCGTGCGCGCCGGCGATCGCCTCTACTATGTCGCCAGCACCCGCATCGCCGGCGACAGCCTCGCCGCGGGAGCCTGAGGCGGCCATGTTCGACAAGCTGTTCGGCCGCAAGCCGCAGGCGACGGGACCAGGTCTGGCCACGGTGCGCAATGTCACCATCGGCCGCACCCTGGTGCTGGATCCGCTGGCCTGGCGGCGTCTGGGCGATGACGCCAGCTTCCGACTCGACCGCGACACCCTGGAGATCACCGCCCAGGGCCTGATCAAGCTGGACACGGGCGGCTATGTGCACCGCTTCTACACCGACGATCATCTGATGTTTCAGGCGGTCAGCGAGGATCGCGACGGCGCCGGGGCCGACGACTTCACCCTCTTCATCCCCTGGCGCAGCCTCTATCCGGCCAGCGGCCAGGACAAGCGGATCTGGAACGACCGGCTGCAGGAGCCGGTCTGGCGCGAGGATGACCTGCCGCCGTTCCAGCGCTATTGGTTCAGCGAGGACGAGGGCCGCCAGCCGCCGGTGACATTCTGGGAAGAGATCTGGCAGGATCGCGACAGCGCGGCGCCGGCCAGCCGCATCTTCCAGAGCTGCATGCTCTACAGCCGGGCGCTGGGCGACGAGGGCCAGGAACTGCTGCTGGCCCTGTCGATGGAGCCAGACGGCGGCGAGTTGACCCATGAGACCATGGTGGGCGTGCCGCTCTCCATGGGTGAATTCTCGGCCTGACCGGCCGGGTGAGCTGTCCAACGGAAGGACCGACGACATGTTCGATCTGATGAACTTCAGGATTGAGGCGCTGTATTTCCTCATCGCGTTCAGCGCCGCGATCGCCTTCGCCCTGGCCTTCAAGTTCATCTACCAGTGGATCACCCCCTACAGGGAGACCGAGCTGATCAAGCAGGGCAACCTGGCCGCGGCGGTGGTGCTGGGCGGAGCCCTGGTCGGCTACGGCCTGGCCCTGGCCTCGGCGCTGAGCCACACCGCCAGCCTGCCCGAGTTCGTGGCCTGGGCCACCCTGGCCGGGGTCATCCAGATCGTCGCCTTCACCCTGGTGCGGATGTTGTTTCTGCGTGACGTCAAGGCCCGCATCGAGGCCGGTGAGATGGCGCCCGCCGTCTATCTGGCCAGCATTTCCGTCATGGTCGGCCTGATCAACGCCGCCAGCATGACCAGCTAGGGGTCACTCCGATGAAGCGTTCCAAGTCCCTCACCCTGACCGGCCTGATGGCCGGGGCCAGCCTCAGCGTCGCCGCCTGCGACAGCAGTCCGCAGGTCGACCCCCAGGCGGCGGCCGCCAACAAGGATCCGGTCGAGGCCTATGCCTACGCCACCCTCGAGCAGTGCAAGGCCGCCGACCAGGTCAGCGACGAGGCCTGCGAAGCCAGCTACCAGACCGCGCTGAAGGACGATGAGGCCAGGGCCCCGCGCTACGAGACCCAGGCGACCTGCGAGGACGTCTACGGCGCCGGCCAGTGCGTGCCGCGCAGCAGCGTCGGCCACCAGGGCAGCTTCTTCACCCCGCTGCTGGCCGGGTTCGTGATCGGCCGGATGATGGATGGCGGCTCGCCCTATTACCGGGGCACGGGCGTCTATCGCCGCAGCGACCGCTACGGCGGCGGCTACTACACCGGCTTCGGCGGGGCGGTGCGCCACGACTACGCCAGCGGCCGCACGACAGTCGGCCGCCAGGGGGTCGATCCGCCCCCGGCCGTGCGCCAGGCCCCGGCCCGCGTCCAGACCCGCAGCGCCGTGGTCTCCCGCGGCGGCTTCGGCGGGCGCGGACGCAGCTACGGGGGCTGACGGCTCCCTTCTTTCCGTCATCCCGGCCGCAAGCCCGCAGGGCTGGAGAGCCGGGACCCAGGGGCCTGGCCATGAACGGCTGAATCAGAGCCCGTCACCCCCAGGTCCCGGATAGCCGCTGCGCGGCTTCCGGGATGACGGGTCGTGGCGGGATGTGGGCGGCAGGCGCTCGGGACGCTTGACCAACCTTGGGGAAGCGGGCGCCCTGTCGGGAAAATCCTTGAGGGAGACCCGCCATGAGCTTCACCGCCGACGACCTGATGTACCGCCCCGGCCTGATGAAGGGCCAGCGCATCCTGATCACCGGAGGCGGCACGGGCCTGGGCAAGGTGATGGCCGAGGGCTGCATGATGCTGGGCGCCGATGTCTACATCTGCGGCCGGCGCGGCGGCATTCTGGAAGAAGCGGCGAAGGAACTGATGGCCGCCCATCCGGACGGCGGCAAGGTGGTCGGCATCGCCTGCGACATTCGCGTGCCCGAGGCCATTGAGGAGATGGTCGAGACCATCTGGGCCGACGGGCCTCTGACCGGCCTGGTCAACAACGCCGCCGGCAACTTCATCAGCCGCACCGAGGACCTTTCGCCCCGCGGCTTCGACGCCATATCCAACATCGTCTTCCGGGGCAGTTTCTTCGTCACCCAGGCCTGCGGCAAGCGCTGGATCAAGGAGGGCCTCAGCGCCTCGGTGATTTCCATCCTGACCACCTGGGTGTGGAATGGCGGCCCCTTCACCGTGCCCAGCGCCATGTCCAAGGCGGGCCTGAACGTCATGACCCAGTCCCTGGCCGTCGAATGGGGCCCCAAGGGCATCCGCTTCAACGCCATTGCTCCAGGTCCTTTCCCCACCGAAGGCATGAGCGCCCGGCTCAATCCCGGCGAAAGCGCCTATGGTGACATGAAGGGCAACCCGCTGGGCCGGGTCGGGGAGATGCGCGAGCTGGCTAACCTGGCCGTCTATCTGCTGCATCCGCTTTCGACCTATGTGAACGGCCAGACCATTGCTATCGACGGGGCCTCCTACAACGCCACGGGCGGCAACTTCGCCCGGATGACCGAATGGGGTGACGAGCAATGGGCCCAGGCGACCGCGGCGATCCGGGCGACCAACGAGAAGGACCGGGCCAAGCGCACGGTCTGACCGCCGCGCCTCCCCGCGACCGGCTGACGGTCCGGCTGGTGCTGCTGTCGCCGGCCGACCGTCTGTTGCTGCTGAAGTTCGACACACCCCGCTTCACCGCCTGGTGCACCACCGGCGGCGGCGTCGACGACGGCGAAACCCTGATCGAGGCGGCCCGCCGCGAACTCTGGGAAGAAACCGGCCACACCGACGCCCACTTCGGCCCCGTCGTCTGGCGTCGCCAGCACGACCTGACCCTGGACGGCGAACCTCGGCGAATGGTGGAGCACTACTTCCTGGTCCGCGCCCGGTCCGAAGACCTGACCGACGCCAACTGGACCGAGGACGAACGCCGCGTGGTCAAGGCCATGCGCTGGTGGACCCACGCCGAAATCGCCGCCAGCCAGGAACCGATCTTCCCGGGCGGACTGGCCGGACATCTGGGGCGGTTGCTGGCGGGGGATGTGCCGGGAGAGCCGGTCTGGGTGGGGTATTGGCAACCCTCTCCCTGAGGGAGAGGGAGGGGCCCGCGCCTCGGGCGTGGGAGGGTGAGGGTTTACGGAGCCGGCCGGTTTCCCGCCGCTCCCGCTCCCACAGCGCTTGGGCGTCGAACACCGTAAACCCTCACCCGGCCGCGCCTCGCGCGGCCGACCTCTCCCTCAGGGAGAGGCAGCGCCCCCTACCCCTTCACCCCCAGCGCCTCCAGCGCCTGGGCGCGCACGCCCTTGTAGTCGACCTTGCCGTTGGGCGCCCGGACCACCGGGGCCAGGACCAGGGCCCTTGGCGCCTTGTAGTCGGCCAGGCGGCCCTTCAGGTGGGCGGTGAAGTCGGCCAGGGTCGGCGCCGCGCCATCCTTCACATCGACCACGGCGCAGATCTTCTCTCCGAACCGGGCGTCCGGAATGCCGACCACCACCGCGTCCCGCACGTCGGGGTGCAGTTTCAGCGCTTCCTCGACCTCCTCGGGGAAGACCTTCTCGCCGCCGGTGTTGATCACCTGGCTGCCGCGCCCCAGCAGCTTCATGGTGCCGTCGGCATTGACCTCGGCGAAGTCGCCGGGCAGCGACCAGCGCCGGCCCTCATAGACCTTGAAGGTCTTGGCGCTCTTTTCCGGGTCCTTGTAGTAGCCGACCGGGATATTGCCGCCGACGGCGACCATGCCCCGCTCGCCCGAGCCGGGTTCGACCCGGCGGCCGTCCTCGGTGAACACCGCCGCATTGGGGCCGACCATGAACTGGGCGGTGCCGGCCTCGACGCCGCGCACCGACTGCGAGCCGCCCAGGCCCACCGCCTCGGACGAGCCCAGCGAATCGAAGATCACGCAGCCTTCCGGCAGGTGCTTCAGCAGCCCCTGCTTGTTCTCGAAGCTCCACACCGTGCCCGACGAGCCCAGCCGCACCACGCAGCCGAGATCCCAGCGGCCGGGATTGGCCTCCAGCGCCTCCAGCATCGGGGCGGCGAAGGCCATGCCGACGATAGACACGCTGTTGGCCCGCAGGCGCTCGACCTCGTTCCACAGTTCGATGGCGTCGAAGCGGCGCGAGGGCAGGCAGGCGATGGTCCCGCCGCCGGTCATGGCCCCGAAGCTGCCGAACTGGGCGGTGCCGTGCATCAGCGGGCAGGCGGCGATCAGCACAGTCGGGGCCGGCAGCACGATGTCCCCGGCCTTGCCGGTCACCGCCCGCGTCCCGGCGTCGGCCACCGTCTCGAACGGCGGAATACCGGCGGCGACATTGCCCCCCGCGCCCAGCACCTGGAACAGGTCGTCCTGGCGCCACATCACCCCCTTGGGCATGCCGGTGGTGCCGCCGGTGTAGAGCAGCAGCAGGTCGTCGCCCGAACGACCCCAGGGGGCGACGAAACGGTCGGCGCCGGGGGCGGCGACGGACTCATAGTCGGTCGCCCAGTCGGGGATCGTCGCCCCCGGCTCGGCCACGGCCAGCCACGCCTTCACCTTCGGCAGGCGGGCCCGGATGGCGTCCAGCTTGGGCGCGAAGCCGGCGTGGAAGACGATGGCCTCCGCGTCGGCGTTGTCGAACAGATAGAACAGCTCCTCGGGCTCGTAGCGGTAGTTGGTGTTGACCGGCGCCAGGCCCGCCTTGAAGGCCGCGTAGTAGGTCTCGAGGTATTCCGGGGCGTTGTAGAGGAAGGCGGCGACCTTGCTCTGGTGGCCCAGGCCGGCGGCGACCAGATGGGCGGCGACGGCATTGGCCCGGCGGTCGAACCGGCCCCAGGAAATGACCCGCTCGCCCTGGATCTGGGCCGGGCGGTCGGGCGCAACGGCGGCGATCTCTTCCCACACGTCGGCAAAGGTCCAGCCGGCCATCACATCACTCCCTCAAACATTTGTTTTGCGAGAGTTAGCGGGCTTACGCCGCGTCGTGTCAACGCATGGCGCAGCGGGGCGTTTGCGATACGGCGGCGGGGCGGGGCGGTGTCTTCCACCCTCCCCCGCCCCACACCCCGTCAGTGCTCGTGGTGCTCCTCGTCGTCATGCCCGGCCGGCGTGGTCTGGACCGGCAGCTCGACAGCGATGCGGCCGCTGTCGCGGAACACCAGGGTGACGGGAACCTTGTCGCCGGCCTTCAGCGGGCCGGTCAGGCCGATGAACATCACATGCATGCCGCCGGGATTGAACTCGATGTCCGACCCGGCCGGAATCTCGACGCCGTCGGCAAGCGGGGCCATCTTCATCACCCCGCCGTCCATCTTCGACTGGTGAATCTGGACCTTGGCGGCGATCGGCGATTCCACCGAGAGCAGTTGGTCAGCCGCGCCGCCGTCGTTGCGGATGTGGAAGTAGCCGGCGGTGTTACCGCCGGCCGCCGCGGGCCGGGCCCAGTTGTGGGCGATCATGATCTTCGCCGGCCCCGTGGCCGGAGCCTTGTCGTGCTCCGCCTCCATGGCTTCATGGCCGGCGGCCGGGGCCTTGTCGGTCGGCTTGTCGCAGCCGCTCAGGGCCAGGGGCGCGGCCAGCAGGGCGGCGAGGGCGAACAGGCGAAACTGGGTCATTGATAAAGTCCTTGCGGTGGGTTGAGAAGGTTAGACGCCGAAACGGGTTTTGAAGAGGGGCGGGAGGAGACGGTCGACGACGAGCGCGGCGACCATGCTGAGGCCGAGCAGCGGAAACAGCAGGCCGAGCAGCAGGGCGAACAGGGCGAAGAGCGACAGGGAAAGCGGTCCGCGCGGCGGCGCCGGCGGCGCGCCGAGCCGGCCGGAGGGGCGGCGGCGCCACCACATCACGCCGCCGGCGAGGCTCATGACGATGATGGCCAGACAGGCCGCCGCCATCAGCAGCTGGTTGATCCGGCCGAACTGGCCGCCGGTGTGGATGGCGATGCCCAGTTCCGTGGCCCTGGCCAGGGGGCCGTAGTCGGCGAAACCGACGTCGGCCAGCACCTTGCCGCTGAACCGGTCGATGTGCAGCACCCGCTGGCCGGTCGCCTGGCGAGGATAGCGCTGGACGGTGAACACCCCGGCCGGCCGGTCCGGCAGGCGGATGACATAGCCCGCCGCCACGCCCCGCTCCCGGGCGATCCGCATGACCCGGTCCAGCGACAGGGTCTGTCCGGCCAGCTGTTGCGACAGCTGCGCGCGGGTCGCGTCCATGGTCCAGGACCCGGCCCGGCTGGCCGCCAGGGCCAGGTCGGAAGCCACCGAGGCGGGCTTGACCGCCGCGGGCGTGCCCAGACCCCAGCCATTGATCAGAACGCGGTAGTGATGGCCCCAGTAGCCCGACCAGGGCATGCCGGTGACGGCCAGAAACAGCAGAAACACGCAGGCGAAAATTCCGACCACGGCATGCAGGTCGCGCCACCAGACCCGCCGCTTCGGACTGGCCCTCAGGGTCACCACTCCCGACCGTCGTCCCCTTGGCAACCACAGATAGACGCCGGACGCCACCAGCAGGATGGCCCAGCCGCCGACGACCTCGATCAGCAGGTTCGGGCCGGGCCCAAGGATGGCGAGGCTGTGGATATGGCTGATCAGCACCATCGGTCTGGCGTTTTCGGCGACCTGGCCGACCACCCGGCCGCTGGCCGGATCGAGGAAGACGCTGGTCACCGGCCCCTCGCCGCCGCGAATCCCGACCTCGGCGGTGCGGCCGGGCAGCGACGGCGGGGTGAAGCGGATGGCCCGCCCCGGCCGCGCGGCCAGGGCTCTGGCGATCAGGGCTTCGGGGGCGAGCGAGGCCGCGCCGGGTCCGGACGGCGCGATCAGCCGGTCATGCTCCAGCAGCGGCGCCAGCTCGTCCCGGAAGAGATACAGTCCTCCGGTGGTCGCCAGCAGGATGAAGACCGGCAGGCACAACAGGCCGGCGTAGAAATGCCAGCGCCAGATCAGGCTGTAGAGCCGGCCGGCGCCCGCGGGTTGGGTATCGTTCGCGGAGGTCATCGGCGGCGTCCTAGAAGGCCGCCGTCAGGCCGAGGAACAGGCTACGCCCGTCGCCGGGCCACAGCACCGCCGCCCCCGGTGTCCAGACCGTCACCGCCTGGGTGTTGCTGACCCAGGCCTCGTCGGTCAGGTTTCGCGCGTCGGCGAACAGCGACAGCCGGTCGTTCAGCGTCCAGCCGGCGCCGAAATTGAGGACGGCGTAGGACGGCGTCCTGCGGGTGTTGGCGTAGTCGATCCAGGCGCCGCTCGCCGACCATTCCAGCGACGGCGCGACAAACCATCCGGCCCGGTTCTCGTAGCGCAGCTCGGCGCGATAGAACTGCTGCGGCGCGATCGGCAGGCGATTGTCGCCATACTGAACGTCGCCCTCGAAGCGGAAGTCCGACCACGTCCAGGTCTGGCGCAGACGCCACTGCGGGGCGAACCGCCAGTCCACCGCCGCCTCTATCCCCTGGTGCACGGTCCGGTCGGCGTTGAAGGTCGAGGCGGGAATGCCGGCGGCCACCGTATATTGCAGCATCTCGCCGTCGAGCCGGGCCCGGTAGACGGTGACATCCCAGGTGAAGGAGCCGCGCCGGCCCCGGGCGCCGACCTCGCCAGTCCAGGCCTTCTGCGCCTCAACCGGGGCGAACCCGGTCCCGGTCGGCGACATCGCCCCGAAGTTCGGCGGCTCGACCGAGCGGGTCAGGTTGGCGAAGACCTGCATCCCCTGCTCGCCCTCCCACAACAGACCGATGCGCGGGGCGAACCACTCGTAATCCTTGGAGGCCTTGAGATTGTAGGTCGATGCGACCCCGGGGATGGCGAAGCTCTGGTAGTCGCGGCCTGCGGTTCCCCAGGTTCCCCCGGCGATCAGCGCCAGATGGTCGGTGACAAAGAGGCGCCCCTCGGCGAAGAGGTCGCTGGCGTCGGCGTTCTGCAGGGTGCGCGAGCGGGGCGCGCCGCGGGCGGTGGCCAGGTTGACGTAGAAGTTGGAGTCGAGATCGCCGGTGCGCAGCCACAGGCCGGCGTAGGCGTCGGCCCGCAGACCGCCGATCCGGCCCTGCCAGTCCAGCCGGCCCCAGAGGCCGTAGTTGCGACTCTGCTGGTCGATGACCTGGAAGATCGGGTGATCGAGGTCCTTCCAGACCGCATAGACCGCCCCCTCCAGCACCAGGCCGTCGTCAAGCCGCCAGCGGGTCCGTAAGGCGCCGCGCAGGCCGCGCTGGTTGCGCTGGTAATCGAGCGCGACGTTGCCCGCCGCCGCTTGCTGCGGGTCGGCCGCGAACTGGGCCAGGGTCAGCGCCCCGGGGATTTCCTGATTGATGTTGGAGCCGTTGACGGTCAGGCGGACCTCGCGATCCTCGCCAAAGCTGCGGCCGATGTTCAGGGCGCCGAACTGGATATTCTGCTGGCTCTGGCTGCGCCAGCCCTGGCCGGTCTGGTTGGTGGCGGCGGCATAGACATCCCAGTCGCCGAAGGTGCGGGCCAGGGCCAGGTTCTCCCGCAGCAGGCCGAAGCTGCCGCCATCGATCCGGACGCGATGGTCAAACCCGGCGTCGCGACCGGTCGGGGTCACGGTGTTGATCGCCCCGCCCAGCAGGGCGCCGCCGAAGCGCAGGGCGTTGCCGCCGCGATAGACCTCGACATAGCGGGCGGTCAGCGGGTCGATGGCCTGGCTGTCGCCATAGCCGTCCGCCTCGTTCAGCGGCACGCCGTCCTGCGCGATCAGCAGGCCGCGATTGTGGTTGGCGTTGCCGATACCCGAGCCGCGAATGGAGATGCGGATGTCGCCACCCCATTTCTTCTGGGCGTAGACGCCGGGGGCGTCGCGCAGCACGTCATCGAGGGCCAGGGCCTCGCGGGAGGCAAAGGACTCCGCCGAGATCACCGACACCGCCCCCGGGGTGCGGGAGAGCTTGCGGCGGGCGTCGCCGACCACCGGCGGGTCTTCGGGGTCGGGATTGGCGGTGACGATGACGCTGTCCACCAGGGTGGCGGGATCCTCGGCGGCGACGGCCGGGGCGGAGACGCAGAGTGCGGACAGGACGAGCGGCGCGGCGGCGGCCAGCAGGCGCGCGCGCGCGGAAGCGGTTGGGGAATTCATGACAGATCTTGGTCTTCGACAGGAGACTTGGCGGGCGCGCACAATTGCGGCCCGGCGACGGAGCTCTAGAGGTCGAAAACGGTCGGCGGTCCCTGGGAGGGCGGTCGCGGCGGACGCCGGACGAAGGCCGGGTGATCCTCGACGCGGGACCGCTCGGCGCGGATGATCTGGCTGTAGCGGACCGGCGACAGGGCCGGCGCCGGCGGGGTGATCGCCAGCAGGCTGGCCATCACGCAGGCATGGCACTTGAAGCCGGCGAACCCCTGTTGCGGCGTGGACGGATCGGCCGGAATGGCCACTGTCTGCTCGCCGCTGGCGGTGCAGAGCACCACGGTCTGGACCTTGCCGCTCGACCAGGCCTCCTGGGCCAGGGCCGAGGCCGGGATCAGGCCCTGCAGCAACATGGCGAACACGGCCAGCAGCGCCGGCAGGGCGCCGGCGAGTCCGTTTCGGCGCAATTTGCGGCGACCGTGCATGACGAGGCCTCTAGTCGCCGACGCGGGCTTCCGCAAGACGGCCCCGGCGGGTCATACTGACGCGATCTGGACAAGGAATGTGGATGGCGTCGGAAATCTCTCCCAGCGAGTACAAGGATGCGGTGCTGTTTCTGGCGACGGCGGGCATCGTGGTGCCGCTGTTCCGGCGGTGGAACATCAGCCCGATTCTGGGATTTCTCGGGGCCGGCGTGGTGCTGGGCCCCTTTGGCCTTGGCGCCCAGGCCGACCAGATCCCCTGGCTGAGAGCCGTCACCGTCGACAGTCCGGAAGACATCTCTCAGCTGGCCGAGTTCGGCGTCGTCTTCCTGCTGTTCATGATCGGGCTGGAGCTGTCCTGGGAGCGGCTGCGGCTGCTGCGGCGCTATGTCTTCGGCCTGGGCGGCCTCCAGGTCGCCCTGTCCTGCACGGTGATCGCCGGGGCGGCGATGCTGCTGGGTCAGCCGGCCCCGGCGGCGGCGGCCATCGGCGCGGCCCTGGCCCTGTCATCGACGGCCATCGTCATGCCCCTGCTGGCCGAGAAGAAGCGGCAGCACAGCCAGGCCGGACGGGCCACCTTCGCCATCCTGCTGTTCCAGGACCTGGCCGTGGCCCCGATCCTGATCACCCTGGCGGTGCTGGGACGGCGCGGAGAAGGCGCCTTCGCGGCCCGCGACCTGCTGGCCTTCGCGCCCGCAGCGGTCGGATTGCTGATTCTGGTGGTCGCCGGCCGCCTGCTGCTGCGGCCGATGTTGCGCTCGGTGGCCAAGGCCAAGAGCGAGGAGCTGTTCATGGCCGCCAGCCTGCTGGTGGTCATCGGCGCCGGCCTGCTGGCGGCGCTGACCGGCCTGTCGATGGCCCTGGGCGCCTTCGTGGCCGGACTGCTGCTGGCGGAGACCGAATATCGCCATGAGGTCGAGCGCACCATCGAGCCCTTCAAGGGCCTGCTGCTGGGGCTGTTCTTCGTTTCGGTCGGCATCGGCCTGGACCTGTCGCGGCTGTTCGCCGAGCCGCTGACCATCCTCGGCGTCACCGCCGGCCTGATCGCCCTGACCGGGTCGGTGGTCTACGGCCTCAGCCGGCTGTTCGGCCTGACCAGCAAGGTGTCGCTGGAGGCGGCCCTGCTGCTGGCCGCCGGCGGCGAGTTCGCCTTCGTCATTCTCGGCAGCGCCATGGAAACCGGGGTGGTGTCGCGCGACATCGGCCAGACCCTGCTGGTCGCCGTCACCCTGTCGATGTTCTTCATTCCCCTGCTGGCGACCATCGGCGCCCGGCTGGGGGGGCGGCCCGGGGCCCAGCCGGACGCCTTGCCGGTGGAGCCCGGGGGCGGCGAGGCCGCCGAGCCCAGCGTCATTGTCATCGGCTACGGCCGGGTCGGTCAGCTGGTCAGCGACATGCTGAGCCGCCATGACCTGCCCTGGGTCGCCATCGACCGCGACCCCAAACTGGTCGAGACCGGGCGGCGTTCCGGCGGACGGATCTTCTTCGGCGACGCCTCCCGCACCGACTTTCTGCGACTGTGCGGGCTGGAGACGGCAAGGGCCCTGGTCATCACCATGGACAATCCCGACGGCACCGAGGCGGTGGTCGCCACGGCGCGGGAGATGCGCGCGGACCTGACCATCGTCGCCCGGGCCCGCGACGCCCGCCACGCCAGCCGCCTCTACGAACTGGGGGCCAGCGACGCGGTGCCGGAAACCATCGAGGCGTCGCTGCAGCTGTCCGAGGCCGCCCTGGTCGATATCGGCATTCCGATGGGCCTGGTCATCGCCTCGATTCACGAGCGCCGCGACGAATACCGCAAGGCCCTGAACCGGCCGAACGCTCTGTCGGGACGTCGACGCATGAGGGACCCGCGCTGACCGCCGGACCGGCGCCGGGCTCAACCAACAGCCTATTAATTCGCCCGAAAGGGGATGATGGCAGAAAAATGAACCTTGGTGTGGCTTCGCGGGCACTTTGCTCCCGCTGATGCATTGCTATAACTGGGATGAAGCGACCTCGTGTCGCATCGCGGGCAAGAGAGGGCTCTTTCGATGAAATTCAAGCTTCTGGCGGGTGCGGCGATTGCCGCGACGCTCGTGGCGTCGGGCGCTTCGGCGCAGGACGCCGGTTGGTACGGGGCGATCGACCTCGGTTACCACTGGTCCGACGACACCAACTACGAACTCGGCGCCGGCGGTTCCGCCAACGTCGATCCGGACGACACCTGGATGGGCGCTGCCCGTCTCGGCTACCGTCTGTCGCCGCACTGGCGCGTTGAACTCGAAGGCGCCTACCGTCCCGGCGACGTTCCGGATGGCGCGGTGTTCACCGCCGGAGGCAACTTCGAAGTCTTCTCGCTGATGGGCAACGTCCTGTTCGACTTCATCCCGGACGGCGACCTCAGCCCGTTCGTCGGTGTCGGCGGCGGCATCGCCGGCGCGCAGTACGACACCCAGGACCCGCCGTTCAACGACTTCATCGTCGACGACAGCGACTCCACCTGGGCCTGGCAGGCCATCGCCGGCGTCAGCGCCAAGGCGACCGACCGCGTCAACGTCGACCTGACCTACCGCTACTTCCAGACCGGCGACTTCAACTTCACCAACAACGGTGCGGCCGGCCCGATGAAGGGCAGCTACAACGACCAGTCGGTGACCGTGGGCATCCGCTACAGCTTCGCGGCTCCGCCTCCCCCGCCGCCGCCGCCGGAACCGCCGGCTCCGCCGACCCCCCCGCCCCCGCCCCCGGCTCCTCCGGCGCCGCCGCCGGCCCCGATCTATGAGCCGCGTGAATTCATCGTCTACTTCCCGTTCGATCAATCGATCCTGACGCCGGAAGCCCAGACGGTGGTTTCGGAAGCCGCCCAGTACGCTCAGGCCGGCAACGCCACCCAGATCGTGGTCGTCGGTCACGCCGACACCTCCGGTTCGGCCAAGTACAACGTCGGCCTGTCGCAGCGCCGCTCCAAGGCCGTCGCTGACGCCCTGGTCGGCATGGGCGTCAACAGCTCGACCCTCGCGGTCGACTGGAAGGGTGAATCCGAGCCCGCCGTCGCCACCGGCGACGGGGTGAAGGAACCCCTGAACCGCCGCTCGACGATCTCGATCAACTTC
>WGLL01000016.1 GCA_016125585.1 Caulobacter sp. | reverse complement strand
CCATCCTCCCCCAATGAGCGAAGCGAGGCTGGGGGAGGGGGACCGCCGCGCCCGCGCGGCGGTGGAGGGGGCGGCGCCGGCGTGACAGGACGGCCGCGTTCTGGCGCGGATGGCGACGGCGGTGTTCGTTGAAAATCCCGTTGTTAGGGGACATCTGAGGCTGGAGTCGCCGGGATAGGGTGGGATTTGGGGGGATACCGTGGGACGGGTGTTGTAATCCTTAAAAAAATTGGCCGATTGGGTTTCCTCGTGCAAGCGGAGTGATGTCTAGAGTGCGGGGCGATTTAGACAAGGGTGGGACGGCTGAAACTGGAGTCGGGGCGATTGGCGCAGACGGGTCTCAGACATCGCTCAGGCGTTGCTTAGAGCCCTAGAACCGGGCGGTTTGCGGCGCCGAGGCCTCTCCAGGGCCGGGCGCCGCGCCTGTGTTTTCGGCGCTGGAAGTGGGACGGAACAGGTCCCAGTTCGCACGGGCGGTCCCACTTCGCAGAAACGTCAATGAAAGCGGGAGGTTGTCGCCTGGCGGCGGGCTTTAGCCGGCGCTGGCGGCCGATTGGAAGTGGGACCGTTCAACGGGCGGTCCTGGCCGGAGCGGGGTGATGAAGTCGACGCGGAACCAGAGGGCGTCGGCGCGGCCATGGCGGCCGCAATGGGAGCATTTGAGCCGGGGCCGGATCTGATCGATCCCGGCGTCGTCGCCGAAGAAGGCGCAGGCTTGCGTGGCGGTGAAGGTCGAACGGTTCTGACAGCCCTGGCAGGTCAGCTGCAGGTGACCGCCGCTCTTAAGCAGCTCACCGCAAACCGCCCCAGACGCCGGGCCGGGTATGGGATCAGCAGCAGTCAGGGGCGCCCGACCGGCGCGTCGCGGCGCTGATTTAGCAAGGCCCAGATCAGGGCGCCGATCCATCCGAGGATTGTCCAGCCGAGGAGCAGGTTGAGGGCGCCGATGGCAACGGTGTTGATATGTCGGCGGGCCAAGGCGACGATGGTCGGGATGAAGTAGAAGCCCAGGACGGTCAGCAGCGGACCAAAGTCGGGAAGGTCCGAACCGCGGCCACCGGTTGGCACTTGCCAGGCGGGGATGCGACCGGCCAACCAGCTGACGATAACGGCAAGGGCGATAACAGCGGCGACCACCACAGCGGCCTTGATGACCCGGTCCCACCGGACCCTGTTCTCAACTTCCTTCAACATCATCTCCTACAGCAGCTGGGCGCCCCACAAGACCTTGCCGATGACCTGGAGGCGGGCGAGGTCCTCGCCATTCACGGTCTCAGGAGGATAGGCCTGATTGTCGGAGACGAGCGTAATCCCCGAGAGGGTGCGGCGAAAGCGTTTCACCCGGGCGTCGCCGTCGAGGACGAAGGCGAAGACCGCGTCGGTGATGTGTTTGTCATCCTCGTCGACCAGCAGCAGGGCGCCATCGGCGATGGTCGGGGCCATGGAATCGCCGGCGGCGGTGAGGACGGTCAGGCCCAGGGTCGAGGTTCTGTTCAGGCGTTTGCGGAGAAACTCGGCGGTGAAGGGAATGTCGTCGAGATGGCGACGGCCCTCGTTCCAGCTGCCAGCTCCAGCGGCCAGAGTGGCGTCATAGCGAGGGATGCGGACAAAGCCGGCGCTGGCGTCGGGACCGTCGCCCCTGCCCCAGACCAGCCAGTCGATCGAGCAACCGAGGCCGTCGGCGATCTGCGCGACCAGGTCGAGGCGGGGACCCGCTGATCCGGCCCCTCGAATGTACTTCGAGACGGTGTTTTGAGGGATGCCGATGCGTTGGGCGAAGGCCGTGGGTTTTTCCGGCGCGATGGTCTCGGCCAGGCGCGCGCCAAACCCGGAATAGTCAAAATCGGGATAAACTTCCAAATCGTTCATGCTGACATGCGCTGGCAGCCCTTGACGGTATCCCGAAATCACGGGTAATTATCACGTTCGTGACGTGAGGAAGCCCAATCGTGCCATCTGCCCGCCGCAAAAGATCAAAACCGGAGAACAGACATCCGGAACTGATCAAAGCCGCCATCCGCATGCGCGGGATGACGCTTTCGCGCCTGGCGACCGACAACGGTCTGCACGAAAGCGCGGTGCGAGCGGCGCTGATCCGGCCGCAGCCGGAGGCCGACAAAGTGATTTCGAAGTTCCTGGGCGTCGCTCTCCATGAGTTGTGGCCAGACCGGTACGACACAGACGGCGGCCGAGTCCGTCACGTTCGTGATGACAATACTACGGTTTCAATGGCCGCGCACCGTCTATCGGCGGGGGCGCGGTAGACATGGCCGCGTCGCCTCAAAAACCAGCCTCAGACCCCCAGCAGGTTCACGACGTTCCGATCGCCAAGGTCCGGGTCGGTCCGCGTCTGCGGGAGCTTGATCAGTCCTGGGCAGTGGCCCTGAGCGGGATCATGGCCGACGAGGGCGAGCAGCGGACGCCGGTCGATGTCTATCCGGTGGCCGGGACCGATGAGTTCGAACTTGGCCCTGGTCTTCATCGGTTGAAGGCGCGCGAGATCGGCGGCCATGAGACCGTCCGCGCTTTCATCATCCGCAACGCAACTGACTTCGAGCGCCGGTCGCGAGAGATATCCGAGAATCTTTGGAGAAAAGGGCTCGACCCGTTGCAGCGGGCGGCCTTCATCAGCGACTTGGTAGAGCTGCGCCGGCTGAAGGCCGGGGTAGCAGATGACGTATCGCCCCAATCAGTAGCGGCTACGGCCCGCTGGCAAACTCAGCTGGCAGGCAAGGCCGCTGATGCGTGTGCAATCTTTGCACACGCATACGGCCTGACGGATGAGGTGGCCGAGGAGATCGGCCTGTCGCGGCGGTCGGTCTACCTCGACCTGCACCTGCACAAGGCCATCGACCCCGGCGTCGCCAACTTGATCCGGACCACGGCCATCGGTCGCAACGCCTCCCAGCTGCGGGCGCTGGCCGCCCTGGCGCCGGAGGAGCAGCGCAAGGTCGCCGCCGAGATTGTCGCGGGCCGGGCGGCGAAGGTCAGCGAGGCTGTTGACCGGCTGACCCCGGGCAAGGTGAAGCCCAGCGCCGAGGCCAAGCGGCTGTCGGCCGTGATCGGCCACATGAGCAAGATGGGTCGGGCCGAACGCAAGGCGGCGCTGGAAACCCTGAACGAGATGTATGGGGCGGAGGCGGACGATGCCTAAAAAGCGCCCGACGCCAACGGAGCAGATCGCAATTCTGAAAGCAGCCCTCGTCTGCTCGACAGACGCAGATTTGGCCGCCGCCCTCAGCATCCCCGCCGCCGAAATCAGCATGTGGAAGAAGACGGGTAAGCTCCCGATGCGCTTCTCCCAGATGGTGTCCGACCCAACAGGAGTGGGTTACAGCCGCGCCCTGGCTGACGCGTTTGTAGCGATTTCGATAGCTGCACATTTGGCCCCGGACCTTCCGAGGGTTCTGTTTCTTCATGATGTCGGCGAGGCGCTGCGCGAAGAGTCACGGGGCCGACCCTGGCGTCTCGACGATCTGATGGCGAAGGAGCGGAAGCGCGAGGGTGGCGATATAGACCCTCGCGTCTGGGCACTGTTCAAAGCTGACTACCTGCGCCCTCAAATGCCTACCCATGCGAGCTGCTGGCGGCGCGCCAAAGGGCTGGCCAAAGGATACGGCGTCAACATTCCGGGCCAGGCGACGTTCCGGCGCAGGCTGGAGCAAGAGGTGGTCGGTGTATGGCCACGGCCCAGGAACGGTGTGTCCCGGGTGCCCAAACTCTGATGACCAAGCGCCCCCAATCCCTGACGCCCGAGCAGCTGGCCTTCAGCTTTGACATGGACCCGGAAGGCCCGCGTCAGGGGTCGTTCGCCGACGTCGATCAGATGACGGCCGCCGGGGTGAGCCGCATCCTTAAGGAAGATCCGCGCAACCGGTTCGAGATCGCGGCTGACCTGAGCGAGCTGTTCGACGCCGACATCTCCAAATGGATGCTGGACGCCTGGTCCAGCCCGGCGCGCGACGCCCACAAGATCGGCTTCACGCGGATGGTGCTGCTGGCCGCGACCACGGGCCGGGCCGACGTGCTGAACGCCCTGTTGCGCCCCTTCGGGTTCGCGGTGGTGGCCGGCGAGGAAATCCTGTTGCTGGAATACGGCCATCTGCAGGCCCAGCAGCGAGCCCGGAAGGACCGGCTGCGCGACCTTGGCCGGCTCATCCAACCCATCAACCGGGAGGGCCGCCGCAAATGAGCGGATGCGGGGGCCATGAGAAGGTCTGGTGGACCGCCCAGGAGCTGGCTGAGGCCGCTCTGAAGGGCCTGCCCAGGACCAAGCGCAAGATCAACGAGCTGGCGCAGCGGGACGGCTGGGCGTGGAAGACCGACACCGCCGGCTTTCCGCTGGCCCGGCCCCGCAAGGGCCAGCGCGGCGGCGGCCTGGAATACAGCCGGGGCCTGCTGCCGCCGGCGACCCTGGCCGACATGGTGCGGCGTGGCCTGGCGGCCTCGGTCCGCGCCCCGGAAGCGACGGCGCCGGAAACCCCGCGCGACCAGCTGTGGGCGTGGTTCGAGATCCAGCCGGCCAAGACCCGGGACGAGGCGCGGCGGCGGCTGGCGGCGTTGGACGAGATCGAGACCCTGCAGGACGGCGGCCACAGCGTCACCTCGGCGGTGGCGATCGCGGCGACCCGCCATGAGGTCAGCGCGGCGACCCTCTATGAGTGGCGCAAGCTGGTGAAGGGCGCCCCGGCGGCCGAACGGCTGCCCAGGCTGGCCCCGCGCCGGCTGGGCGGATCGGCCGAGGCGGAGATCGACGGCGAGGTCTGGCGGCTCTTCAAGAGCGACTATCTGCGGCAGGAGGGGCCGACACTGAACAGCTGCTGGCGCCGGGCCAAGAAGCGGGCCGAGGGCCTGGGCCTGACGGTGCCGCATGTGAAGACGTTCCAGCGGCGGCTGGACCGTGAGGTCAACCAGCTGGTGCTGGCCAGGATGCGTGGCGGGCCTGAAGCGGTGCGGCACACGGTGGCGCCGCTGAAGCGGTCGGTCATGGACCTGCAGGCGCTGGAGGCGGTCAACATCGACGGCCACGAGTGGGACGTCTTCGTGGATTTCGGGGCCAAGGCGGACGGCAGCCGCGACATCGCCAGACCGATGATGGTGATGATCCAGGACGTCTACAGCCGCAAGGTTCTGGCCTGGCGCATCGGCCGGTCGGAGTCGGCCGCGGTGGTGCAGCTGACCTTTGCTGATCTGTTCCGCAACCACGGCATTCCGGGCCATTGCGTGTTCGACAACGGCCGGGCCTTCGCCAGCAAATGGATCACGGGTGGGACCGCCTATCGCTTCCGGGGCAAGGTGCTGCCGGGCGATCCGCTGGGGCTGATGGCCAGCCTGGGGATTCAGGTCCACTGGACCATCCCCTATCGCGGCCAGTCCAAGCCGATCGAGCGGGCCTTCCGCGATCTGGAAGGCAACATCGGCACCCACCCCGCCTTCGCCGGGGCCAACACCGGTCGAAGCCCCCTGCACAAGCCGGAGAACTACGGCAGCCGGGCCGTGCCGCTGGACGAGTTCATGACGATCCTCAACGCGGGGATCGCCGAACACAACGCCCGCAGCGGGCGCCGCACCGAGGCCGCCGCCGGCCGCAGCTTCGACATCGCCTTCAACGAGAGCGTCAGGGCCGGGGTGATCACCAAGGCCACGGACGCGGATCTGAGAATGGCGCTGCTGGCGGCCGAGAAGGTGCGGGCTGACAAGGTCAACGGGTCAGTCAGCCTGTTCGGCAACGTCTATCGCTCGCAAGCCCTGCTCGACCACGCCGGCAAGCTGCTGGTGGCCCGGTTCGACCCCGACGATCTCCACGCCGACATCCACCTCTACGACTTCCACACCGGGATCTATCTGGCCTCGGCCGAGATCTGGGAGGCGGCCGGCTTCTTCGACCAGGCCGCCGCCAAACGGAAGGCCCGGCTGGACGCCGATGCGCGGCGGATGGCCCGGGAAGCGGCCGAGGCCCAGCAGCTGGCCGACGCCCATGATGTCGCCCAGGCCTACCGGGGCGATGGCGCTGAGCCGACGCAGACCCCCGAGCCCGGCGCCATCCGCCCGATGCGGGTGCGCGGCGGCGCGGCGGCGGCGCTGAAACCGGCCGAGCCGGCCCGACGCCCCCTTCTGGATCGCCTGAATTTGGAAGACCTCGCCCCTGAGCGGGCGGCTCGACCGGCCCTGCGCCTGATCGAGAACTGAATGGCTGACGGGGCGCTGCGAACGCCCCGCCAGCCCAACCCGGCCCCTAGGGGCCAAGCCGTGACGAAGGAAGACTAGCATGATTGACACCCCGACCAAGACTTTCACCCGCGAGGAGATCGACGCGCTGCGCGCGGCGATGGAGGCCTATCGCAACGAGACGACGCCGCCCCGGACCTGGTCGCGGATGGGCGAGCTGAGCGGCGTCAATGACAAGAGCCTCGCCGCCTGGGTGCCCGGCACCTATGACAAGGGCGAATACTGGAAGAACCAGGACATCCCGGCCAAGGTCGAGCGGTTCCTGGTCAGCCTGCAGGAGCGGGCCAGCCTGGCGGCGACGGTGCCGGCGACCCCCGGCTTCCAGCGCACCCTCACCGCCACCCGGATGATGAACGTCTTTTCCTATGCCTCCGGCTTCGGCGGCATCGCGGCGATCGCGACAGCGCCCGGCTGCGGCAAGACCATGACCGCCCGGAACTTCCAGAAGACCCGGGCCAATGTGTTCATGACCACCGTCTCGCGCGGCTGCGGCGGGCCGGTGGACGTGCTGGCCGGCCTCCTGGAGTCGATGGGCGAGCCCGGCCAGAAGGGGATGATCAGCTATCTGAAGCGGCGGATCGTGGAGCGTCTGACCGGGATCGAGGGTCTGCTGATCATCGACGAGGCGCAGTATGGCACCCCCTCGGCGCTGGAAGAACTTCGGGCGATCCATGACCAGACCGGCTGCGGCGTGGTGCTGGTCGGAGACGACAAGCTGCCCGGGGTGCTGAAGGGCTTTGCCCAGCTGCACAGCCGGATCATCGTCAGCCACATCCAGAAGGTCCCCGAGCCCGACGACGTCGAAGCGCTCGCCGCCGCCTGGGAGATCAGCGACGAGGCCTGCCTGGCCTTTCTGAAGAGCGCGGCGACCAAGGCCGGCGTCGGGGGCCTGCGCCGCATCACCCACGCCATCCGCCTGGGGGTCATGGCCGCCCAGGCCGAGGACCGGCCGCTGGTGGTGCAGGACCTGAAGGACGGCCTGACCCAGCGCTTCATGGAGGGCCTGTAGATGGACCGCCTCAGCACCATTCGCGAGGGGCGCAGCGCCGCCCGTCAACTGCGCAGCCTGGCCCGGATCGGGGCGGTGACGCCCGCCGACCTGGACCGGTTGCTGAACAAGATCGACGCCGGCTTCGAGGCCGCCCTGGACGAGGGCGGGCCGGGGTCCTCCGGGGTCCGGGACTTTCCCGAGACGGTGGGCCGGCTGGCGGCGCTGGGGGTCAGGCCGGCGGGCAAGATCAGCCTGCTCGACTGGAACACGCCGGAGGTCGCCCTGGCGGTCGAGCGGGTGCAGCAGCTGATCGACGGCCTGCCGGATCGGACCCGGATGGTCGGCGGCCTCGGCGTCATCGACGGCGGCCTGTCATGACCCGCCTCACCGTGCCCGCCGACGCCCATGGCCTGGCCTTCTCGGCCAGCCGGGCCACCGCCCGGGTCAGCACCGCCTGCACCGGCTTCATCACCCCTGAGGCGCTGGCCCTGAGCCTTGGCGACGTCGCCAGGGCGCGGGCCGACCTCGCCCAACTGCACCGCAACCTCATGGCCCTGCGCCCCCGCAGAGGCCGTCAACTCAAGGAACAGACCCAATGACCGACGCCATGCAAGCCGCCCACGCGGTTCTCGACGAGGAAACCCGCCCGGCCGATCCGCCGCCCGGCTGCACTTGGGTCGAGGGCCACCTCTACCGCCGTGACGCCAAGGGCGCGCTGATGCCCGATGAGCTGGTGAATGCCCAGGACAAGCTGGAGGACGAGACGGTCCGCAAGGTGGCCGGCTATGCGGCCGAGCTGTCGGCGCAGATCCGCCGCTTCCGCGAACACAGCTTCGACGACGTCGACATGTTGCTGGCCATCCTCGCCCAGGACTATGGCGACCTGCGCGGCGGGACAAAGGGCAACGTGACTCTGTACAGCTTCGACGGCCTGCTGAAGGTGCAGGTGGCGATAGCTGATCTGATCACCTTTGGACCGCAGCTGCAGACGGCCAAGAGCCTGTTCGACCAGTGCATGACCGAATGGGCGGCCGACAGCCGGCCCGAAATCCGGGGCATCATCCAGCGGGCCTTCGACGTCGACAAGGAAGGCAAGATCAACCGCACCGAGCTGCTGTCGTTGCTGCGGTTCGAGATCGAGGATGAGCGCTGGCTGAAGGCCATGAAGGCCATCCGTGATTCCATCCGGGTGATCGGCACCAAGCGCTACTGCCGAATCTACCAGCGGACCCGCGCGACCGACAAATGGGAGGCCGTCTCGCTGGACGTGGCGTCGGCGTGAGCGGGCGCGACCTGTCTGATCAGCAGCTTGTGGCGGTCCTGTCGGTGTTGCTGGCGGACGGCGTTCCGCAGGCCGTTTCCGACTTCGAGCGCAAGCTGGTGTTTGAGGTCATCGACCGGTTCAACGCCGAGCCGATGGGGTTCGCGATGACCGGGCCGGAGCGGACCGCCCTGGACGATCTTCTCGCCGGGTTGAAGGCCGCTCACCAGAAGGCCTCGGCCTGATGACCGTCCCCTTCTCCTGGAAGGACCCGGCGCGGTCGGCGCTGCTGAGGGACCTCTATGTCCGCCAGCAGCTGCCGGCCGGCGAGGTCGCGCGGCGGTTCAGCGAAGAGCTGGGTCTGCCGGTCAAGCGCGAGACGATCAGCCGCCGGGTGATCGTGCTGGGCCTGGCCAAGCTGGTCCCGGCCGAGGTGCTGATCGCCCAGCGCCGGGGCTATCAGCGGCTGGGCGTCGAGCGGCGGCTGGAGAAGCATGCCGCCCGGGGCGGCTTTACCTGGACGGCCGCGCGACTGGCGCGGCTGGAGCACCTCTATGTGACGCTGGGCTGGCCGGCGCGGCAGATCGCCGATGACATCGGCGGCGGCTGCAACGACATCCTGGTCCGCAAACAGGCCCACAAGCGCAATCTGGCCGACAAGCGGGCGCCGGGCGTCGGCGATGACCTGCGGGCCGCCGCCCGCCTGGCCGGCAGCCGTCGCGGCGCCGCCGTGACTTCCGAGAGATTCCGCCAGGCGCGGGTGCAGGCCGGCCGCCGGGCCGAGCCGCCGCGTCCAGCCGCCCGCCCCGCGCTGGCCGACCAGAGCCGCCTGATCGAGCCGGACCTTCGCGCCCGGATCGATGCGGCGATCGCCGCCGGCCGGGTCACCGTTTTGCCGCCCGGCACCGCCGCCGGCCTGAGCAGCGCCGAGCGCGCCTTCCATGCCGCGCCCGCCGGGTCGGGCGACTGGAAGGAGGCGCAACGCCACCGCCGCCAATCCCAAGCCTGGAGATCCTAGACGATGTCCCCGACGCCACTTTCCGCCGGCCTTGTCGCCGCCGCCGTTGTCGCCAGCGCCAAGGCCTATGGCGACGATCCCATGGCCGCCTATGGCCCGGGCACGGCAAAGCAGCGCCGCGCCGCGACAGCCGCCGCCGTCGCCCTGGTCGGACATACCGGCCAGCCCTACAAGGCGGTCTGCAACCTGCTGCAGGTTCACACGACCAGCTACAGCCGAGCGGCCAGCCAGATGTCGCCGCCCTTCAAGGGGGCTCTGCAGGCGGCCTCGGCGGCGCTGGCGGAGATCTGTGCGCCGGCAGAGACGCCGGTCGATCCCGCCCCGGCCGTCCGAGCGCCGCCGCCGCCAAAGCCCGGACCGATCAGTGCGGCCAGGGCTTTGCTGCCGAACAATCCGGCTCCGGCCAGCGCCGCGTTGAAGGCGGCGACAGCAGTTGTGCATCAGCTGCCGCCCCCGGCGACAAGCCGGGCGAAGAACACCCGGCCGACCCGGAGCGGCTCGGCCTATGGCCGGGCGAACTCGCTGCGGCTGAAGCCCGTCGAGGGGCGGCGACTGCGCTTCTGCAAGCGCTTCCTGGCGGCCAATTGGCCCCTAGAGGAGGTCGCCTACCTGTTCGATGTTTCGGCGGACGCCCTGGCCATCGCCACCCGGGGCTATGCGGCACGACCCGGCCTCGCAGACAGGCCCGGCGGCGGCCGGCCAAGACGACGACGATCAGCTGGACGCCGGCGCTGGTGGAGATCTTCGACCTGCCGATCCGGATGCGGATGATCCCGCCGGCGCAGATCGTGGTGGCCATGAGCCAGGACGGCCGACGCTCGACCTGGACCGGATGCTTCACCACAGAGGCCGGTCTGCCGGCGCGCTCTGTGGTGCGGCTGCGGCATCACAGGAGCGGGGACGCGATCAGCGATGGCGGCAACATCCAGTTCAGGCTGATCTGCGGCGGCCCGGCGGCGGAGGTCGGTCAATGAGCGAGATCCGCGAGCTGCTGGCCCATCCGGCCAATTGCATGGCGCTCGGCCTCATCCTGGTCCTGACCATGGGTGTGGTCTGGGCCGCCTTCTCGGTGCGCTACTGCCAGCGCTGCGGCTTTCCCGAGGGCCAGTGCAAATGCCCGGCCGGAGACGACGCGGCATGACCCGGCTGTTCGGCACCCTGCAGGATGATGGTCCGCCGACCGACACCGCCCTGCCGCCCTGTCAGGTCTGCGGCGAGCCGGCGGGCTTTCTGCGGCGCATGAACATCGGCGGGCAGGTCGATCGGCCGGTCTATTCGGAGCGGTACTGCTTCCGCCATGTGCCGGCGGTCTGGAACGCCAGGCGGGCGTCATGAGCGGCCTGGCCAAACAGCCCCCACTGGCGATCAGCGGCCGGGGCGTGACCCGGCTGGTGATCCTGGCCGGGCCCTGGGCGATCAAGGCGCCGCGCCCCGACTATGGCTGGCGATTGTTCCTGCATGGCCTGCTCTGCAACATGACCGAGGCGGTGTTCGGCCGCTCGGCGCTGGAGGGCTTCTGCCCGGTGGTCTGGCATATCCCCGGCGGCTGGCTGCTGGTCCAGCGCCGCGCCCGGGTGATGACCGAGGCGGAGTTCGCGACCTTCGATGTCGCCGCCTTCTGTGACCGGGAGACCTATCAGATCGCCGCCGAAACCAAGGCCGACAGCTTCGGCTGGATCGACGGCCAGGTGGTGGCCATCGACTATGGCGAGCCACCGCATCGGCTGCCGGTCGGCTGGTGGCAGGGCAACCGCCGCCTTTCGGCCTTTCGGGAGCCGATCGGATGAGCAGTCCCCCTCGCACATCAGTCTTCTTACGTAACATCCCTGGATACCAAGGCTCGAATAAGCTCCAGCAGTTCAAACGCGCCTCGAATATCCTCCTCTCCGAATTGGAGCAGTTTTTCTTGGAAGGTGGTGACAACACTGCTGGACATTCGCTGATGTGCTTCAAGACGTATTTTCAGTTCGGCTGGTGGGTAAGATCTGCTGGAATCTCTGGCCATCGCCTTACATCGCCCCAGCAGGTCAAAGGTGTTGCGGAGCATCGTCTTCAGAGCGACGAAGGATGCGAGCAGCTCGACGTCGGAGAGGTCAACAAGCACCACTGTGTGCAGCGCTTGCATAGCTTCCTCAATGTCGCTCAGATCCAGTGTAGCTATGCCTTCCCTCGTCAACAGATGCTCATCCTCGGCCGCCACGTTGATGACACGGTCCGCAAGGACGACGAGATTGGCCACCGAGAACAGAAATACCTTTCGCCGCTCGTAAGCCCTGCGCTGGGCCGCCCGCTCCTGGACCCCGACAAGTTCGATGGCCCACCCAACTGCCGCGATTGTTCCGATCGCCTGGACCCATGCTGCCATGCTGGGCCCAAACAGCCCGCCATTAGAAAATGCTCCTCCCAAGAGGAAGCCCACGAGAAACAGCGTTCCGATAACGGCCGCACTCCGGATGCTTGGACGCTTCATATGGTTGCCCCGAGGAACCCAGTGGACTGGATCGCATCGCGGCAGTTCCGCTGCAACAGCTCATCGGTTCGGCTATGACCGCCGCCCGCAATCCCCGCCTGGCCAAGGTCCATATCGCCCGCAAGGAGCTGGCGATCGAGGACGGCGCCTATCGCGCCATGCTGGCCCGGATCACCGGCCATGACAGCGCCGCCGACTGCAACGACCAGCAGCTGGAGGCGGTGCTGGACGAGCTGAAGGCCAAGGGCTGGAAGCCCAGGGTGGTTCAGGGCGGCAAACTCCGCGGCCGGCAGGGTCAGGTCACCTTTGACGACCCGGCGATCCGCCGCCGGCCGGCCGACCATCCTGTCGCCCGCAAGGCGCGGGCTCTGTGGATCTCGCTCCACCAGCTGGGCGCGGTCCGCAACAGGTCGAACGCCGCCCTGGAGTCCTTCGCCTGCCGGCAGCTGGGGGTCGAGGTGTTTCAGTGGGCCGACCAGGGCCAGGGCTTCAAGCTGATCGAGGCGCTGAAGGCGATGGCCGAGCGTGAAGGATGGTCGCAAGACGTCTCCGGCTATCGTGGCCCCGCCGCCGTCCAGGTGCTGAAGGACCGGCTGGCGGCGTTGATCGAAACCCGAAAGGCAACCCGATGTTCAGACTGACCCTCGCCGGCCTCGCCGCCGGCGCAACCCTGGCACTGGCCATGGGCGCCAGCCCGGCCGAGGCCGCCAAACGGCCCGACCGCTGTGAGGCGCCGTTACCCCGGCCCGGCGCCACCTTCGCCGGCCCTGTCGACTATGTGATGGACGGCGACAGCATCTGCGTCCGGACCGCCAGCGGCCTGGTCGAGGTGCGGATCGCCGACTTCAATGCGCCCGAGCTGCACGAGCGCGGCCGGGGGGCGGCGGCCAAGGCGGCGATGAAGCGCATCGCCCTGGGCCGGCAGGTGGTCTGCAAGGCCGACCACCGCAGCTATGACCGGATGGTCAGCGTCTGCCGCCTGAACGGTGTCTCGCTGGGCGACCTGATGCGCGCCGCCGGCATCGAGGAGGGCGGCAACTAGCCATGTCCCGCGCCGCCCGCCAGCCCGGTCCCGATCTCTTCGCCGCTGCCGCCCTGGCAGAGGCGGAGCGCGCGGCCGTGGCGGCGGAGCTGGAGCGGCAGAAGGCGGCCAGGCGCTATCAGTTCGCACCCCATGGCGAGCGGGAGACGCGCCAGGCGGCCCTCCAGGAGGCCGCTCAGGCCGCGCTAAGAACCGACATCGCCCTGACCCGCGCCAGGCGGGAGGCCGGGCTATGAGCCGCCGCTCGCTCCGGGCGGCGATCGGCCCCGACAATCCCGACCCCTCGCCCTGGCAGAGGACGCTCGAAGTTCTGGGCGAGGCCGGCGGCGCGCGGCTGTCGCGGGATTTCGCCGGCAAGCGGGTCTACATTCCCCGCCAGCCTGGACCCGACCACGCCCTGTCGGTCTGCCTTGGCCATGACCAGGCGCTGATCCTGGCCGAAGCCCTGGCCGGTGAGGAATTGGAGCCGCCATTGACCGCCGGGCGGCGTCTGCGCATCTTGGAGCTGCTGGCCCAGGGCGAGAAGCCCGAGCGGATCAGCCATGCGGTCGGTGTTTCCCGGCGGTATGTGTTCCGGCTCAAGAAGCGGGTCGAGGACGACGAACAGCAGGCGCGGCAGATGTCGCTGTTCTAGGGGGCGGCGTTCCCCATTGACACTGGCCCAGCGGATGTTCGGGGGCTCTGTTCACCGTTTAGGCCGGTAGAGCGTAGCTCTAATTTTGGCCCATGACCGGCCTCCAAAACACGACCCTCAGAGACGTCCATATCCTGCGCCTTATGTCGGTGCGGGCGCTTCTGGACGACGCCGCCAAGGCTCCGCAGGAGCCGCTTCCCGGCGCCGTCATACAGGCTCAGACACCTGCGCAATTCGGCGCCCAGCAGCGGAGGGCCTGAGCGATGTGGACCTGGGACCAATCCGCCGGAAAGCTCTACCGGGACGGCGCGTTCATCTCATCGGGTTATAGCGGCCATGGTCGCGGCAAGAACAACCCGGCTCTGCAAGGTGTGCAGGGGGTCGGCCCGATCCCGCGCGGCGACTGGAAAATTGTTGAGCGCTACGACAGCAAGAGCGTCGGCCCCTATGCCTTGGTCTTGCATGCGGTCGATGGTGTGCTCGATGACACCCACGCGCCTACCGGCCGTTCGGCGTTTCGCATCCATGGTGACAGTGTGCGTTCCCCCGGCACCGCCAGCAGGGGCTGCATCATCCTGCCCAGAACCATCCGCGAGAAGGTCTGGCAGAGCGGTGACCGCGACTTGCGAGTGGTTGAGTGACCGCGCCGGACAAACCGCTTCCTGACCGTTTTCACGATCTCTTCGACCAGCTGGGCGAGGAGATGAAGGCGCGCGGGGTGCCGCTGCCGCCGGCCGTGGTCGGCCAATGGGGCACCATCGGCCGCTTCATCCGGGGCGGCTGGCGGGCGATCGCCGCCTGGGTCTGCGTCATGGTGCTGTTCATCAATGGGGTGGTGCTGCCGCTGGCGCGGCTGTTCGGCTTCCCGGGCGAGCCGATGGACTGGCCGGGCCTGGCCACCTTCATCGCCGGCCTCGGCGCCCTGGCCGTGATGCGCAGCCGCGACCTCAACACCGGAGTGACGACATGACCCTGCGCGGCTTGATCGGCATTGGAATCATCAGCCTGATTGTGATGCTGGCCGGAGGCCTGGCCTGGCAGACCGGCCAGGCGGGCAAGTTCCGCGCCCTGGACAAGGCGCACCGCGCCTGTGTGGCGGCGATCGGCCCCAAGGCCCGGCCCGACGCCCGGCCGGAGACGCTCTGCGACCCGGCAGTCGCCGGCCATTGGGCGGTCTCTGCGCGGGCCGTCGCCTGTGACCAGGCGCTGAGCGCCAGGCCAGAGAACACCTATGGCGTCCGCGCCAGCTGCTCGACCCCGGTCAAGACACTGCAGGCGTCCCGCGACGCCGCCCGCCATGACCTGCAGGGCGCCCTGGACGATCTGAAGGCCGAGCGCGCCGGCCGCGCCGCCGCCATCGCCCGGGCCGCCGCCACCGCCACCGCCACCGCCCAACGAAAGGCCCGCCGTGAATCCCTCGACCAGACTGCGCCTCGCGATCCTGATGGCCGCCAGCACTGTGATGCTCAGTGCCTGCGAGACCGGACCCGCTAACCCGCTCGACCTGACCGCCGCCAGGCCCGACCCGGTCATCGAGACCAGGATGGTGACCCGCACCGTCTGTCCCGATGAGCTGAACACGGCGCCGGCCGCCTTGCCCGAGCCGCCGGCCGACGCCGAGGTGATCTGGAACGAGCCGGCCAAGGCCTGGTTCGACCAGCTGGTCGATGCGGCCCAGGCGGCCATCGACCAGGTGCTGGGCGCCCGCGAGGTCTGCCGCGAGCAGGGAGCCCTGCAGCCGTGAGTGAAGCCTTGCCTTACCTGAGCCTGGCCGTGGCCGTGGTCGCTGTGGCGATCGCCGGCCTGGTCGCCCTGCGCAACGGTCGCTGGCGCGAGACCGACGCCGCCAAGGAAATGGCCGACGACATCGAAAGCCTCGGCACCCGGGTCACGTCTCTGGAATCGGGAATGAAGAACGTGGCCACCCGGGCCGACGTCGCCAAGCTGACCGCTGAACTGCGCGGGCTGGAGAAGACCGCCGCCCTGACCCAGGCCGGGGTCACCCGGATCGAAGGGCATCTGATGAGGGCGGCATCATGAGCTATCGCGACCTGGTCGAGGCCGAGCGCCGGCTGATCGTTCTGCGGCTGCTGATCGAGAACGGCGGTGCCGGCAGCGAGAGCATCATTGAGCGTGGCCTGCTGGCCATCGGCGAACGGGTGGACCTGGACCGGGCGGCGGTCCGCCGGTTCATTCGCGAGCTGGAGCAGAAGACCTGCGTCCTGGTGGATCTGTTCCAGGACAAGCTGATGGTCGCCACCATCACCAAGCACGGGGTCGCCGTGGCCGAGGGCCGCGTCAGCGTCGATGGCGTGGCCAAGCCGTCGCTGGGGGTCTGACCCCATGGCGCCCGCTGTTCCGACCAAGCCGCGCAAGAAGCGCCAGCCCTCCAGCATTGATCGGCTGGACCCCCGGCTGCAGTCGGTGCTGGCGGATCTGCGCCGGCGCGGCCGGACTGTGACAGAGATCCATGAGCACCTGTCCAACCTGGGCGCCGATGTCTCGCGGTCGGCGATCGGCCGACACGTCAAGACCATGGCCGAGATCGGCGAGGAGATGCGGCGAGCCGAGCACACCGCCCGCTTCCTGGTCGAGGAGTTCGGCGAGGCGACCGACGAGCGGGTCGCCCGGGCCAATATGCGCATTCTGCAGGGTGCGATCCTGCGGCTGCAGACCGAACGTCCGCTCGATGATGACGGGCAACCGGTGGAGATGGACGCCGGCGAGGCCAAGGAGCTGTCGCTGGTGCTGCAGCGGCTGGTCAGCGCCCAACGGATGGACGCCGACCGGAGCCTGAAGCTGCGGGCGGAGGCCAAGCGGCAGGCCCAGGAAGACGCCGCCCAGGCGGTCGAGGCCGTGGCCAAACGGGCCGGCGGTCTGACCCGCAAGACCATTGACGAGATCAAGGCGGAAATCCTCGGGATCAAGCCCTGATGGCCTATGACGCCGAACCGCTGAGCGAGGAGAAGTGGGCGGAGCTGCGCCGCGAGGCGACGCAGAACCTGCCCGCCCAGCTGGCCGGCAAGGAATTGCCCGACGTCCTGATGCCCTCGCAGAAGGCGCTGCTGATGGCGACGGCCAGCAACCAGCTGGTGGTCTCCGACAAGAGCCGGCGGGTGGGCTTCACCTGGGCGATCGGGGCGGACGCGGTGCTGACCGCCGGGGCCGAGAAGGCCTCGGGCGGGATGGACTGCCTCTACATCGGCTACAACCTCGACATGGCGCGGGAGTTCATCGACACCTGCGCCATGTGGGCCAAGGCCTTCATGCCGGCCTGCACCGATGTCGGGGAGTTCTTCTTCGACGATGGCGACCATGATCGCCAGATCCAGGCCTTCCGCATCCGCTTCGCCTCGGGCTTCGAGATCGTCGCACTGTCCAGCCGGCCGCGCTCGCTGCGCGGTCGCCAGGGCTATGTGATCCTGGACGAGTTCGCCTTCCATGATGAGCCCGACGCCCTGCTGAAGGCGGCCATGGCGCTCCTGATCTGGGGCGGCAAGGTGCTGGTCATCTCGACCCACAACGGGGTCGATAACCCGTTCAACATCCTGCTCAACGACGTCCGGGCCGGGAAGCGGCCGGGGGTCGCGGTTCGCTGCACCTTCGACGACGCCCTGGAGCAGGGCCTCTATCAACGCATCTGCCTGATGACCGGCAAGGTCTGGTCGCCGGAGGCCGAGGCGGCCTTCCGCACCAGCACCCGGCGCTTCTACGGGGCCGGCGCGGCCGAGGAGCTGGACTGCGTTCCCAGCCAGGGCAGCGGCGTCTATCTGACCCGCGCCCTGATCGAGGCCTGTTCGACCTCGCCCGGTCCGGTGCTGCGGCTGCATGTCGGTCCCGATTTCGAGATGAAGCCGGAGGCCGAGCGGCGGAGCTATGTCGACGCCTTCCTGGAGCAGCAGGTCGGGCCGGAGCTGGAGAAGCTAGACCCCAACCTGCGCCACTTCTTCGGCCAGGACTTCGCCCTGACCGGCGACGCCTCGCTCTATGTGCCGATCTGCATCGAGCGGATGCTGACCCGGCGCGTGCCCTTCGTGATCGAGATGCGCGGGGTGCCTCACGAACAGCAAAAGCAGGTCGTGATCTACACCACCGAGCGCCTGCCCCGGTTCGGCGGCGGCAAGCTGGACGCCACCGGAAACGGCTCCTACCTGGCCCAGGTCACCGCCCAGCGGTTCGGCGGCGATCTGATCGAGCAGGTGAAGCTGAGCCAGGCCTGGTACCTGGAACATATGCCGCCGATGAAGGCGGCCTTCGAGGATCGCGAGATGGCGATCCCGGCCCACATCGACCTGGTCGATGACCTGCGCCAGATCGTGCTGATCCGGGGGGTGCCGATGGTGCCCCGCGACAAGCGCACCACCGGGGCCGACGGCCTGCCTCGCCACGGCGACTTCGCCCCCGCCCTGGCCCTGGCCGACGCGGCCAGCCGGGGCGAGGTGGTCGAGTATGCCTATCACCGGGTCTCGACCGGCGGCGCCCTGGCGACCCACGGCGCCGGCGAGCCCGACGACTTCCGCAACCGCCATGGCGGCGCCTTCGCCGGCGACAGCGACCGGCGCTTCCCGGCCAGAGGAACCTTTTGATGCCGCTCTATGATCACCTGGGCCGGCCGGTCTCGACCGCCGCCCTGAAGACCACCGAGGCGGTTGCCCAGACCAGCGGCATGCGCTCGGTATGGACCGGCCAGCCGGCCAATGGCCTGACGCCGCAGCGCCTGGCCGGCATCCTGCGCGCGGCCGAGGGGATGGACGTCCAGTCCTACCTTGAGCTGGCCGAGCAGATGGAGGAGCGCGACGCCCACTATCTGTCGGTGCTGGGCACCCGCAAGCGGGCGGTGACCCGCCTGCCGTTCCGGGTCGAGGCGGCCAGCGACAGCGCCCGCGACATCGAGATCGCCGACTTCATCGAGACCTTCCTGAAGCGCGACGCCCTGAGGGCCGAAAACTTCGACATTCTGGATGCGCTGGGCAAAGGCTTCTCGGTCACCGAGATCATCTGGGACACCTCCGGCGGCCAGTGGATGCCCGAGCGGCTGGAGCGGGTCGATCAGCGGTGGTTCGACATCGACCCGGTCGATGGCCGGACCCTGTCGCTGCGCGGTGAAGCGACCCGGGGTCAGCCCCTGACGCCGTTCAAGTATCTGGTCCATGAACACCCGGCCAAGTCGGGTCTGCCGATCCGGGGCGGCCTGGCCCGGCCGGCGGCCTGGTCTTGGATGTTCAAGAACTACGCGACCAAGGACTGGGTGGCTTTCGCCGAGGTCTACGGGATGCCGATGCGGATCGGCAAATACGGGCCGGGGGCGACCACTGCCGAGATCGCCACCCTGATGGCGGCGGTCGCCGACATGGGGTCGGACGCCGCCGCCGTCATCCCGCAGTCGATGATGATCGAGCTGATCGAGGGCGCCGGGAACGCCGGCCCCGAAATGTTCGAGAAGCTGTTCGACAAGATGGACCAGCAGATGTCGAAGCTGGTCCTGGGCCAGACGGCGACCACCGACGCGGTGCCCGGCAAGCTGGGCTCCGGCACCGAACACAGCGACGTGCGCGAGGACATCCGCGACGCCGACGCCGACCAGCTGGCCACCACCCTCAACATCCAGCTGGTCCGGCCGATGGTCGATCTCAACTATGGCCCGCAGAAGGGCTATCCGAGGATCTGCATCGGGCTGGAGGACGCGGTCGATCTGAAGCTGCTGGCCGACGCTCTGCAGATCTATGTGCCCCTGGGACTTGAGGTCGAGGAGTCGGTCATCCGCGACCGCCTCGGCCTGCCTGAACCCAAGGCGGGCGCCAAGCTGCTGACCGCGCCACAGCCTTCTCAGGAGCCGCCTGCGGCCCCCGGGGCGCTCCCGTCGCCCAAGAAGGGCGCCCAAGCCGCTCCTGAGGCTTCTAAGGGCTTCTCAGGCGGCAAGGACAGGGCGAGCGACCCGGCCGCCGCCGCAGCCCAGGACGAGGGTGACGACGACGACACGATCGCCGCCCTGGCCGACGAGCTGGCCGGCGATGGCGACTGGTTCGCCAGGCCGATCGCCAGCGCCGCCCTGGCCCTGCTCGATGAGGCCGGAGATCTGGAGACCTTCCGGGCGCGGCTCGCCGAGCTGATCGACGGCGAAGGGACCGGACCGGTGGCCGAGCGGCTGGGCCAGGCGACCTTCACCACCTTCCTGGCCGGCGCGAGCGGCCAACCCACCCGCGACAACGGAACCGACCAATGACCAGCCAGATCGTGGCCGAGCTGCCCTTCTATCGCCAGGACGGCAGCTTCCTGGGCTATGCCGGCTATGCCGCCGGCCTGGTGCTGAATCTGACCCAGGCGCAGGAGTCCGGGCCGGAGATCCCGCAGGACCTGGACGGCCGGCTGTTCGAGCAGCGGGTGCTGACCGCCGAGGGCGAGGTGCTGCTGACCGTGACCGGGGTCAACCGCACCCTCGGCCGGGTGGCCTTCAACCTGACCAGCGAGGACACCGCCGCCCTGCTGCCCGATGAGAGCGTCGCGGCGCTGGATCTGATCCATGTTGTCGCCGAGGTCACCAGCGAGGGCCTGACCCCGCTACTGTCATCGGAGTTCAGCCTGCGGCGGGTGCGGCCGGGCCTTGGCGCGGTGGTGTTGAAGCTGGAGCCGACTGAAGGCGTGGTGGTGGTGCGCTATGCCGGCGCGCCGCCGCTGACCATGCTGCAGGAGCTGATCGCCGCCGGGGATCTGGCGGCCGACGCGACCCATGCCGACATGATCGCCTTCTGGCAGGGCGAGGTGGCGGCCTATGGGGCGGCGACGCTCGACAGCCTGGCCGCCCAGCTGGCGACATCGCTCAGCGCGGTCGGCGCCGCCGGCGACACCGAGATCGGGGACATCCAGATCGAAGGCGCAGCCCAGGTGGCGGCGGTCGGCGCGGCCGGAACGGCCCAGGTGCAGGCGATCCAAGATGAGGGCGCGGCGCAGATCGCCTCGGTCGGCGGCGCCGGCGCGACGCAGGTACAGGCGGTCCAGGACGAAGGGGCGACACAGGTCGCCGCCGTTACCGCCGAGGGCGGCGTCCAGGTGTCGGCCGTCGAGGCGGAAGGCGGGACGCAGCTGACGGCGCTGGATGATCGCGCCGATCTCGCGCTGGCGACGATCGCTGGAGCCGAGGCCGCGACAACAGCCCCGGTTGTTGCGGCCGGGGCCGCCGCGCTAGCCGACATCGAGCTGGCCCGGACCGAAGGACTGGGAGACATCGCCACGGCGGCTGCTACCGCCGGCGACAACGTCGCCGCCGGAATGATCCCGGTCTACCCTACCAAGGCAGCCGGAATCGCTGGCGTTGACGATGGCGTCCGCTTCGCCGTCGAGCAGCTGTATGGCCGGGGCGTCTATCACTACCGCCGCAACGGGGCCGGCGCCGACTTCCTGGGCGTTGGTCTGTTCGGCTCCGAGGGCCAGAAGATCGCCGCCATCCGGGCGCTGCGACGCCTGCCCTCGGTGGTCACGCCGATGCCGGCCGAGTTCACCGTCAACCTGTGGGGCGTCAACGCCCAGGAGTGGGACGGACGGCTGCTCTACAACGAGCGGGCCGCCGCCCTGCCGACGCTGAATCTGCTGTGGAACCCCTTCTCTTTCGTCGACGAGGAAGGCAATGCGACCCCTGCGGCGATCACCAGCGACCCGGGGATTGTCGATCCCGATGGCGGCCATAACGCCATGCGCCTGACCTCGACCGCTGATCGCCAGCAGTATGTGTTCTGGCGTTTCCTGGACGACGATCTGCCGACCGACGACTACCGCGCCCGCGCCCGGTGGCTGTGGATCAGCGGCGCCACAGCCTGGCGCATCGGCGGCAACAATGTTGGCGGCAGCTACACGGCTTTCGCCGCCACGGGCGCCTGGACCGCGCAGGATTCGCCGGTGATCACCGGCTATGACAACGTCACCAAGAATTTCGACATCAACATCTCGTCCGGCTCGCCCAACACCGATGGCGTCGCAGCCGTCTATGCGGTGCAGTTCTACGACTCTCTTGGCGGCGACACCCTGCCGACCACGCTCGCCGAGCTGGCGGCGATGGACGGCCACGGCAAGCGGGTCACCGCCTACAAGGGCTCGATCCCGTTCACCTCGACCTATGCCATCGACCATCGGACCATGATCGACGGTATTCTGGTGCAGCTGCAGGCGGCGCTGGTCAGCTATTCGGAAGCCACCCTGGGCATCTGGATGAGCGCGACCGCCGTCCCGGCCACGACCTATGGCTCCGCCCTGTCATGGAAGTACCGGGCGGTCGGATCTGGCTCTGACCATGGCCTGGTCGGCGTGACCAACACGGGCCTGCCCTATATCTCGCCGACGCTGTCGGTGATGGTCACCAAATCGGCCTTCAACGTCATTGGTCAGGGCTTCACCTCATTCTTCTTCACGGTGAAGAACGGCGAGATGATCCCCTATCTGAACGGGGTGCCGCTCTACAAGGACACCGGGGCGTGGACCACTTTCGACGCCCGGGCTCTGATCATCGGGGCCTATAACGGGACCACCAAGCGGTCGCTGACCAACAAGTTTGTCGGCTACCTGGACGGCGCGGCCTTCGCGCCGGTGGCGGTCTCGGCTGACAAGATCGCCCAGGCCGACCAGCACGGTCGCGAGACACTTGCCCTCTGTGGTTCCCGCGCCGGTCTGCGCAAGGCCCGCGCCTTCGGCCTCTGCGACAGCCTGACAGCGAATGCCGAGAGCCCTTTCTGGGCAATGTGCCTGGACACATCGATCACCCCGCATCTGCATGGCGATATTGATGCTGTCGGGGGCTCGGACCTGGCCGCCTGGGAGGCGCGAAAGACCTGGCTGATCAGCCAGATCATCGCTGCGGACCGGGCCGGCTATGAGGAGATCTGGCTGTTCGCCCTGGCCGGCGCCAACGAGTGGCCGCGCTGGCGTGATGACGTCGCGCCCGGACCCTACAGCTACCTGCCCTGGAAGGTCGACTATCTGGCCTATCTGGCCAGCCTCAAGGCGGTCTCCAGCAAGGTGAAGATCATCGGGCTGCCGATGATCCCCAGGTCCGGCGCGGGCGGACTTCCCTACACAACCGACAGCCTGCAGGTGGAACGGGAGCGCAATGCCTGGAACGCTGACCTGGTCGCCAACCATGAGGCCATGGGCATCGACTTCGTCATCGACTGGCGCGCCGATGAAATCCTGCAGTACGCAACCTCAGCGGCGGCCGTGCCCAGCAGTGGGTCATGGGTCAATCCGGCCTATAGCGTGGTGCTGTTCCTGACCGCCGGCACCCACTTCACCACAGCCGGCGGCGCGCAGCTGGCCAACCTCTATCTCACGCCCTGGGCCAAGGCGCGGCTGGCGCTGCTGTCGGGGGTTGTCTGACCGGCCATGGCCGACATCACCCTCAATCCGCTGCCGCCGCAGGAGGCGATCGAGTTCTTCAGGTCAAAGGGCCTGGTCGAGAGCTTCGACTGGCGGGACGTCTCGGCCGAGGAGCATGCGGTGGCTTTCACCGTGGGCAAGGCCATGCGCCGCGACGTCCTGCAGGATCTGCGCGAGGGGGTGGACAAGGCGCTGGCCGAGGGGCGCTCCTTCGAGCAGTTCCGCGGTGAGCTGGAGCCGCTGCTGAGGGCCAAGGGCTGGTGGGGCCGCAAGGCCATGACCGATCCGCTGACCGGGCTCGAGCGCGAGGTGCAGCTGGGCTCTGCGCGGCGTCTGAGAACCATCTTCGACGTCAATCTGCGCCAGGCCTATGCCGCCGGCCGCTGGGAGCGCGCCCAGGCCAGCAAGAAGGCCTTCCCGTTCCTTCGCTATGTGGCGGTGGGCGGCAAGGCCGGCGACGGCCGCACCCGCCTGCAGCACCGGGAATGGCACGGCACCATCCTGCTGATCGACGATCCCTGGTGGGAGACCCACTATGGCCCCTGCGACTATGGCTGCCGCTGTACCGCGCAGCAGGTCAACGCCCGGATGATGGCGCGCAACGGCTGGGGCGTGACGCCCGAGCCGGTGAAGTTCCCGCCGAAGGAGTGGATCAACCCCCGGACCGGCGAGAGCAGCATTGTCGAGACCGGCATCGGCCCGACCTTCAACTACAACCCGGGAAAGGCGCGACTGGACGGGGTGACGCCGGAGCTGTCGGCCGTGGTGGCCAGGGTCGGCAAGGTCGCCGAGGGCGGCCGGCCCGAGATCACGCCCCGGCCGATCGGCAGGGTGGATCTGCGCGCCAGCTGGCGGCCGGCGAAAGATGACTTCTACCGCCAGTTCGACATCGAGCCCGGCCAGCGCAAGGCCTTCACCGACCTGGGCGGCCATCCCTTCCCGATCGGGCCGCGCCTGTTCCCCACCCGGCGGGGACCGGATTCGGCGGTCAAGCCGGAGCGGGCCAAGGGGCTGGGACTGGCCGGGGTGGCGCTCCGCGACCCCGACGAGATCCGCTGGGTCTGGGGCGGGGTGTCGCGGCCGGCGCTGGTGCGGCGCTATATCCGCCGGGCGGCGACCGATGAGGGCCTGGTCGATGTGGTGGTCGACACCTCGGTCGGCGGCGGCAGTTCCAGTTGGAGCTACCGGACCTCGCTCGACGGGGCGCTGGAACTGAACGCCGCCCGGGCCGGGACCCTGGCCTGGCGACGCCTGCCGCCGGACCTGACCGAGGCGATGGCCGTCTATACAAACCCCGGATATGAGGGGATCAACAGCTGGCTGCGCGGCGGCGGCGGCGTGGCCGGCCAGCACCGCGAGACCATCTCGGCGCTGGACATCATCCTGCAGGGCCGGCGACTGACCACCGATGTGGAGCTGTGGCGCGGGGCGTCCCTGGCGCAGGTGCAGTCGCTGGCCGGCCAGTCGATCGCGCCCGGCGATGTGATCCTCGATCCCGGGTTCATGAGCACCTCGACCAGCCTGGCCGTGGCCCGGCGGTTCCGCGACAAGCACGAGGACGGGATCATTCTGCGCATCCTGGCCAGGCGCGGCGCTCCGGCCCTGGACATCTCGCGGATCTCCGCCGGCGGCGAGTATGAGCAGGAAACCCTCTTCGCTAGAGGCGCGCGGCTGAAGGTGCTATCCTTTGACGAGGGAACAGACATTCTGACCCTGGAGACCGTCGTTGACCGAGCGCCCTGACAAAGCCGATCCCGCGCCGCAAGCCGCGCCACGAGCCGCCGCCGGGCCTGACCGCATCGACCGGTTCGGCTATGTGGACGGCGTTGGTCTGCGCGTGGTTGAACGGGCCGATCCGCCGGGCGAGCCGATCGACTTCTCCTCGGTGCTGAACCGCCCCAAGTCGCCCCCGCAAACCTGACCCCTTCCCGGATCGCCGCCGCGTGGCCATAGTGACTCGCCCGGCCGGACGTGTGATCGTTCCTGTCCGGGCGACGCCCCGGCCTGCGATCACCACGCCCTGATCGGGCTTCACGGTGAACCTGTTCCCCCTGAAAGCGGCGCGCTGACGCCTTCACATTGGCCCCCTCGCAACGGGGTCGATCTTGACACTTCTCGCCGCCACAGCAGCTTCGGGTTTCGTCACGCCGGTAATCGGCGAGGACGGCGAGCCCCTGCGCACTGTCCAGCTGCTGCCGGCCGGCCCCATCGTGGCCAAGGATGGCCGGCGCTGGCTGCTGGAAGACGCGGCCGGGGTGATCGCCTCGACCCTGGCCAGCCTGGGTTCGACCCAGATGTTCTTCGACTATGACCACCAGCTGGTGTTCGGCGCCAAGGAAGGCGTCGGGGGCCGGGCGCCGGCGTCGGGCTGGGTCACCGCCCTGCATGCCCGGGACGACGGGATCTGGGCGGATGTCGAGTGGACGGCGGCGGCCCAGGCCCAGCTGAAGGCCCGCGAGTACCGCTACCTCAGCCCATATTTTTATCACGAGAAGGCGACCGGCCGGATCACCCGCCTGGTCAACGCCGCCCTCGTCAACAATCCGGCGATCACTTCGCTGCCGGCCGTGGCCTCCGAACAGGAAGCCGATCTCAACCCCCAAGGAACATCGATGAAGTTCACCGAGCAGCTGGCCCAGAAGCTGGGCCTGCCGGCGACCGCCTCCGAGGCTCAGATCCTCGAAGCTGTCGCCACCCAGACCACGGCCGCCGCCTCGGCGACCGCGACTGCGACCGCCGCCCTCCTGGGGCCGGTCGCCAAGGCCCTGGGCCTGGCCGAGACCGCCAAGCCCGAAGAGGTCACCGCCGCCGCGACCGCCGCCACGGCGGCCAAGGCCGACCCTTCGAAGTTCGCGCCGATGGAGGTGGTCACCACCCTTCAGGCCCAGGTGAAGGCCCTGACCGATGGCCAGGCCACTTCGGCCGCCGCCGCCGCCGTCGACGCCGCCATCGAGGACGGCAAGGTCGCCCCAGCCCTGAAGGATTGGGCGCTGGGCTACGCCACCACCGACCTGGACGGCTTCAAGGCCTTCGCCGCCGGCGCGCCCAAGGTGGTGACCCCCGGCAAGGAGGCTCCGCGAAAGGGCGCCGCCCCCGACGCCGAGCCCGTCCTCACCGCCGAGCTGCAGGCTGCCGCCCGCGCCATCGGCGTCTCCAACGAGGACATCCTCGCCACCGCCAAGGAAGAAACCGTCTGATGGTCCTCGCCGCACCCCGCAAAATCGCCTCCACCCAGGTCGGCCTGGCCGCCTATGGCGTCGCCGCCGCCGTGGTCTGCATCCAGTCCGGCCTCGCCGTCCTGGACGGCGGCTTCCTTCGCCCCGGCCGCACCGGCCAGGGCGGCACCGACGCCCTGAAGGCCGCCGACGCGGCCGGCTACAAGGCGGTCGGCGTGTTCGTCGAATCGGCCACCGGCGGGGTCGCCGATGGCGATGTCACCGTCCAGGTCCAGGCCGGCTGCTTCAACTTCGCCAACTCGGCCGGAGCCGACGAGATCACCATCGCCGACGTCGGCAAGGTCGCCTTCATCGTCGATGACGAGACCCTGGCCCGGACGTCGGCGGGAGGCACCCGCGCCATCGCCGGGCCGATCATCGATGTCGATGAGGATGGCGTCTGGGCGGAGGTCGGACCGGTCTCCAGCGCCGCCGCCGGCGGCTCGGTGATCCTGCCCTTCTTCATCAACCAGACCGACCTGCTGGCCGGCACCGCCGCCGAGCTGGTCTCGCCTGTGGCCGGGGCCATCGCCCGGGTCACCAGCATCGTCCAGGTCGCGGTCACCATCGGCGGCCCGATCACGGCGGCTGTCGGGGTCACGGCCGTCGACGGCCTGTCGGTGGTCATCGCCGATGGCGCGGTCAAGGGCTCGGTGGTCAGCGACACGCCGACCGCCGGCCACGCCACCACCCTGGTCAGCCCGGGCGACCGCATCCAGGTCATCCCCGACGCGGCCTTCGCCACCGCCGGAGCCGTCAGCGGCTTCGTCGAAATCTCCTACTGAGGATCTGACGCTCCATGCTGATCAACAACGCCACGCTTGAGGCCCTTCGGACCGGGTTCAAAACCCTGTTCCAGGCGGGGGTCAAAAAGGCCGAGCCGCTCTACAAGGCGATGACCACCGTCGTGCCTTCCTCGACCCGCGTCGAGACCTACGGATTCCTCTCCGACTTTCCGGTCTTCCGGGAGTGGCTGGGCGCCAAGCGCGTCAAGTCGATGCTGGAGAAGGCCTACCAGCTCATCAACCGCGACTTCGAAGCCACGATCGGCATCCACAAGAACAAGATCAAGGACGACAACCTCGGCCTCTATGGTCCGATGGTGCAGGGCTGGGGAGAGGATGCTGCCGCGCTGAATGATCGGCTGGCGTTCGAGGCCTTGGCCCTGGGCCACACCAAGCCCTGCTACGATGGTCAGAACTACTTCGACACCGACCATCCGATGGGCAAGGGCGACACACCGACGTCCAACATGAGCGGTGATGGCGCGGTCCAGCCGTGGTTCCTGCTGGATTGCTCCAAGCCGCTGAAGCCCATCCTCCTCCAGGAACGGGAAGCCCCAACCTTCCACATGGTCACCGATCCGCAGGACAGTCAGGTCTTTCTGACAGGCGAGTATCTGATGGGCGCCGAGGCCCGCGCCGCCGCCGGTTACACCTACTGGCAGCTGGGGCACCGCTGTACCGCGACCCTCAATGAGGAAAACTACGTCGCGGCGAAGGAGGAGATGGCGGCACTAACCAACGACGAAGGTGAACCTCTGGCGGTCAAGCCGACCCACCTGGTGGTCGGCACCTCCAACGTCGCGGCGGCCCGAAACCTCATCGACAAGGCCAATCTGGCCGGCGGCGAGAGCAACATCTACTTCAAGGATGTGACCCTCGTCGAAGCGCCGAGGCTCCCCTGATGGTCGACCGGCTCCGCTTCAAGGCCTCGCGGCCGATCTATCGTCGCGGCGGCCTGGTCCTCGGTTCAGCCGCCTGGCTGGTGGTCGATATGGCCGACCTGCAGGAGGCCAGCCTGGCCGCCCTGGTGGCCGACCCGGTCATCTCCATCCAGGGCGAGCTGGAAGACGGCGAGTGGGTTCCCCTGCCGCCGCAGGTTCGGACCGCCTTGAGCGAACAGCAATGGGCTCTGCGAATCGATCCCAATACCCTGGCCCCGCCGGCGGCTCCCGTCGCCGGCGCGGCCGACCAGGTGGACGAACGGTCGCCTGGTCCGCAGGCCGGCGGGACGGGAGCAACCCCGCCGGCAGTCGATCCGCCGGCGACGCCTGAAGAAAAGTCGCCTGCAGGACCAGCGGCCGAGCCGGAGGCGTTAGCGCCGGCGGAGCCCGCTGCGAAGCCGGACAAGGCGGCCAAGGGCGCGAAGGCGGCGACGCCGAGGAAGCCCCGCGCCGCCAGGTCCGCCCCGGCCCCGAAGTCGGCCGGGTAACGGCCCGTCGCGCCTGGCCGTGTTGTGGCCAGGTGATTGCGTCGGGGCGGCGGGTCCAGGCCCGCCGCCCCTTTGCCTTCCACAAGGAACCCCATGGCCTACGCCACCCTCGCTGATCTGATCCTGGCCTTCGGTAGGGAGGCCATCGTCCAGTTGACCGACCGCGCCGATCCGCCGGCCGAGGTGGTCGATCAGGCAGTGGCGGGCGAGGCCCTGACCTATGCCGACAACCTGATCGACAGCGCCCTGGCCGCCCGCTACGCGCTGCCTCTGAAGGTGGCGCAGCCAATGCTGAAGGGCGTCGCCCAGGACCTGGCCTGGTGCCGCCTGCAGCGCGAGCTGACCGAGGACGCCAAGCGCCGCCAGGACGCGGCCTTTAGAACCCTGAGAGATCTGGCCGGCGGGGTTCTGACCCTGCCCGGCGAGACCGGCGCGGCCAACCCGGTCGGCGGCGGCGGGGTGATCCGCCTGAAAAGCCAGGACCGCATCTTCAGCCGCGACCGGATGGACGGGCTATGAGCGGCGTCACCCTGAGCATCAGCCTGGGTGGCGAGCGCCGGGTCCTGGACGCCCTGGACGGCATCGCCGCGCGGCTGGCCGACAAGGCCCCGCTGATGCGCGACATCAGCCAGCTGGTCCTGACCAGCACCCAGCACCGGTTCGAGACCCAGACCGGCCCGGACGGGTTGCGCTGGCAGCCGTCGGTCCGCGCCCTGGCCACCGGCGGCGTGACCCTGACCGACACCGGCCGGCTGAAGGACAGCTTCATCGCCGCCAGCACCGCTGACACCGCCGAGGTCGGCAGCAATGTGGTCTATGCGCCGCCCCATCAGTTCGGCCGCAGCGGGATCGAGGAGGTGGCCGGCCATACCCGGCTGATCCGCGAGGCGTTCGGCAAGCCGCTGCGCGCCGGGGTCTATCAGACGGTCCGGCCGCACAGCCGCAAACTGAACCTGCCGGCCCGGCCGATGCTGGGCCTGTCGGAAGATGATCGCGGCGACATCCTGGATCTGGCCGAACAGCACATCGCCGGAGATCTCGCATGATCATCGGGGCGGTGGAGAACGGCATCATCAACCGCCTGGAGGCGGCCTCCAAGGCCGACGTCCTGGGCTACCGGCTGCGGGCGGTCGAGACCCTGCCGATCACCTTCGAGGCCGAGCTGGCCAAGTACCTGGCGCCGCAGCAGCTGCCGGCAGGCTGGGTGACCTTCGGCGGCTTCAAGGTGACAGCCGAGAACGGCGACGGGTCGGTGACGGTTCTGGCCCGCTACAGCGTGGTGGTGGCCGCCGGCAACCTGCGCAACGAGAAGTCCCAGCGCCACGGCGCGGGCAGCCAGGTCGGCAGCTATCAGCTGGTCCAGGACGTGGCCGGCCTGTTGATGGAGCAGACCTTTGGCCTGCCGATCAGCGGCCTGCAGCTGGGCGAATGCACCTCGCTGTTCACCGCCTCCGCCCAGGATGACCGCAAGGCCAGCCTGTTCATGCTCGGCTTCACCACCAGCTTCGAGCTGGCCCCGGCGACCCCCGACCTGATCGCCACCCCGGGCCTCGGCGACTTCGCCACCTTCGATGTCGGCTGGGATCTGCCGCCCTTCACGGGCGCGGCCGATGTCGCCGACCTGATCAACCTGCCACAGGAAACCTGAGCCCCATGGCCGAGACCAAGTCCCATCTGATCCTGAAGCCCGCCGAAGGCCGGCGCGTCCGCCATCCCGATGGCCGGCTGCTCGATCCGGCCGGCGAAGCCGTCACCGCCGGTCCCTACTGGACCCGGCGGCTGAAGGACGGCGACGTCGTCCAGGTCGAACCCACCCCTTCCAAGAAACCCGCCCAGAAGGAGGCCTGATCGATCATGATCAGCTTCAACGCCATCCCGCTCGATATCCGCACCCCCGGTCAGTATGTCGAGATCGACGCCAGCCAGGCCCGGCGCGGCCTGCCGGTTCGCAATCCCCGCGTCCTGCTGCTGGGCCAGATGCTGGCCGCCGGCGAGGCTGATCCGCTGGCCCTGCTCCGGGTGACCAGCAAACAGGGGGCGATCACCGCCTTCGGCGCGGCCTCGATGCTGGCCCAGACGGCCGCCGTCTTCCTGGCGCTCAACAGCTCGGCCGAGGTCTGGGCCCTTCCCCAGGTCGACGACGGCGCCGGGGTCAAGGCGACGAAGACGGTGACCCTGACCGGACCGGCCACCGGCGCCGGAACCCTGGCGCTGATGATCGCCGGCCGGCGGGTCAATGTGGCCGTCGCCGATGAGGACACCGCCACCGAGGTCGCCACCGCCGCCGCCGCCGCCGTGACCGCCGCAACCGATCTGCCGGTCACCGCCGGCTCGGCCGCCGGTGTGCTGACCCTGACCGCCCGCAACGCCGGCGTCGCCGGCAACGGCATCGATGTGCGGGTCAACTACTACAGCGATGAGGCGACGCCGCCCGGCCTGGCCGTGGTCATCGCCGATGGCGTCGCCGGCGCCACCGACCCCGACATCGCCGATGCGATCGCCGTGCTGGGCGACGAGGCCTTCGACATCATCGTCATGCCCTGGACCAGCGCCGCCAACCTGACCGCCCTGGAGACCGAGCTGGCCGATCGCTGGGGTCCCGAGCGGATGCTGGACGGCCTGGCCATTACCGCCTCACGCGGGTCTCAGGGAACGCTGGCGACCTTCGGAGACAGCCGCAACAGCCCCTATGTCAGCTGCATCGGGGCCAACGGCGCGCCAAACCCTGTCTGGGAATGGGCCGCCGCCCTGGCCGCGGTGGTGGCGCAGTATGGCTATATCGACCCGGCGCGGCCGTTCCAGACCCTGAGCCTGGCCGGCCTTCTGCCGCCGGCCGAGGCGGCGCGGTTCACCCGGGCCGAGCGCGAGCTGCTGCTGCGGGACGGCGTCACCACCTTCACCGTCGACGCCGGCGGCGTGGTCACCCTGGAGCGGGTGATCTCGATGTATCAGGAGGACAGCGCCGGCAACGCCGACACAGCCTTCCTCGACCTCAACACCCTGTTGACCCTCAGCTACATGCGCTGGTCGTTGCGGCTGCGGTTCGCCCAGAAGTACCCGCGCCACAAGCTGGCCAGCGATGGTGTGCCGGTCGCGGCCGGGGCGGCGGTGGTCACCCCGAAGGTGGCCCGGGCCGAGCTGATCGCCTGGGCGCGAGATCTGGAAGCCGCCGGGCTGCTGGAGAACGTGGCGGGCTTCAAGGACGCTCTGGTGGTGGAGCGCGACGCCTCCGATCCCAACCGCCTCAACGCCCTGATCCCGCCCGACCTGGTCAACCAGTTCATCGTCTTCGCCGCCAAGATTCAATTCCGGCTCTAAGGAGGGGCCACACCTATGTCTGGAAAGCTGTTCGGGCGCGCCACCATCCGCGCCAATGGTCAGGTCTACAAAACTTCCGGCGGTTCGACCCTGGAGCTGGGCGGAGTGACGCGCACCCCGCGCCCCGGCGATCACAACGCCGACGGCTTCACCGAGGAAGACACCCCGGCCAAGGTCGAGTTCGGGGTGCAGATGCGCGAGGAGGTCAGCCTGGCCGAGATCCACGCCATCGTTGACGGCACGATCACCTTCGAGTGCGACACCGGCCAGACCTATCTGGTCAACCACGCCTACAGCGCCACGCCGCCGATGCTGGGCGGCGACGGGGTGGCCAAGTGCGTGTTCCAGGGACCGCCGGCCGAGGAGATCCTCTGATGGCCGAGATCTACGCCCTGAAGGAGCCGCTGAAGGTCAAGCTGAAAGGCCCAACCGGCGAGCGTGAGGAGGTCATCACCCAGCTGACCCTCGACCTGCCCGAGGACGGCAAGATGCGGGCGGTCCATCTGCGGGCCACCGATGGCCACAGCGGCAGGGTCGGCATGTGCCTGGCGCTGATCTCGTACTTCTCGGGCCAGCCGATCAAGGTCCTGGACCAGCTGGTCGACGTCGACCTGCTTCCGCTGATGGATCTGGTCGAGGATTTTCGGAAGCCTGGCCAGCCAACTGGCGGGACTGTCTAGGCGACATCGCCGCCGTTTTTCACTTTCCCCTGGCCGAGCTGATGAACCTCGACCTGGCGGAGCTTGTCCACTGGCACGACCAGGCCATCCGCATCCATGACCGATCTCAATCTTAAGCTCGTGCTGCAGGCGCTGGACCGGGGGGCGTCGCCCACCGTCCGGCGCTTCACGGCGACGGTGCATGGTCTGTCGCGAGAGGTGAAGGACAGCCCCCGGGGCTGGACGGCCATGACCGGCGCTATCGGCCGGACGACCAGCGCGGCCGAGCGGTTCAACACCGCCGGCCGGGGCAACATCCGGACCCTTGACGCCCTGATCGAGCGCCAGCGCCGGTTGCGCCGCGAGGAGAGCCTCGGCAACGTCGCCGGCGGGCGGAGAGGCGGCGGCGCTGTCGCCGCCGGCGGACTGGCGAGGCTGGCCGGCGGCGCGGGGGGCTTGATCGGGCTGGGCGTGGCCGCCGCCGGCGGCTTGGCCGTCTCCGGCTCGATCATGGGCGGTCGGCGCATCCTGGACGAAGGCGCCCGGCGAGACGGGTTCGTGGCGCGGCTGACCGCCATCGACAAGACGCGGGAAGCGGCCAAGACATCTCTGAAATGGATCGACAAGTTCTCGATCCACAGCGGCCAGGACCTGGACCAGGTCACAGACGCCTATGTCCGCCTAAGAACACGGGGCATTGACCCTGCGGGCGGCAGTCTGGCCATCCTGGCCGGCGCGGCCGTGGCCAATGACAAGACTCTCGGCAACGCCGTCGAAACCTTTCTGAAGGCGCAACAAGGGCAGTTCGGCACCCTGGATGACTACGCCATTCAGGCCCGCAAGGTCGGCCGCCAGGTGGTGTTCACCTGGGAACAGGACGGCAAGCGGATGACGGCGACGTCCAGCCGCACCGCCGCCGGGGTTCGCAAGAGCCTGTCGAGCATCTTGGCGTCGAAGTATGGCGGGGCGCTGGACGCGGATCGGACGAGCTGGCCCCGCCTGGTGCAACGTGCCGAGCTAAGCCGGGACAGCTTCCTCGGCCGCATCGCCGACAAGGGCCTGATGGACAAGGCCAAGGGCCATCTGACCAGTTTCCTGGACTTCCTCGAAAAGGCCGAAGCGGATGGCCGTCTCGACAAATGGGCTGAGCGGATCTCGACCAGCCTGTCCGACGCCATGGATTCGTTGGTCAGGTTCGGCAAGTCGGTCGATTGGGTGAAGCTGGCAGAAGATATTGGCACGCTTGCAAATGCCGTCGCCACCTTGGCCAGCGCGATCCCGCGCCTTCGGAAAGCGGCGGAGAACTCTCCGCTCCACAATTTCTTTGACCTGGGGGCGCTGGACCGAGCCTTCCCGATGTCAGGGGAAAGCACGATCCAATACGATTGGGAAAAGCACCGCAATCCTTGGGCGGCGTCCCAGCGGCGGCGATCCACTGCTGATGCGCGCCCCACCATCCTCGGCGCCAACCGCCCGCTGGCCGGTCTCGGCGGCGGACCGCTGGCGCCGGCCAAGCCCCTGACCGGCAAGCTGGAGATCAGCCTGGCCCCGGGCCTGGTGCTGAAGGGCAAGGAATCGAGCTTCGGCTTTGACCTGACCGAGCGGCGCGGCCCGACCGGAGGGCAGCCCTGATGGCGTGGCGCGAGCAGCTTCGCCCGGCCAGCTTCCGGGGCGTGGCCTTCAAGGTCGACAGCCACGTCCATGAGGCGGGCCGGCGCACCGAGGTGCATCAATACGCGCAGCGCGACGAGCCGTTCGCCGAGGACATGGGCCGGGCGCTGCGCCGCTGGCGGGTGCAGGCCTTCGTCATCGGCCCCGACTATATGGCCGCCCGCGACGCTCTGAAGGCAGCGCTGGAGACCAAGGGTCCAGGGGTGCTTGTGCATCCATGGCTTGGCGTCCTGACCGTCTCGGTCGAGGGGCCGCAGTCGATCGAGGAGAGCGCGGCCGAAGGCGGCCAGGCGCTGTTCAACCTGTCGTTCGTGGAGTCGGGCGCCAACCTGTCGCCGGGCATCGCCCAGGACACCGCCGCCCAGGCGGCAGACGCCGCCGGCGCGGCCTCGACGGCCTCGGCCGACAGTCTGGGCGCGGGCTTCTCGGTGGCCGGGGCGCCTGGCTTTGTCGCCGCCTCGGCCGGCGATGTGCTGGCCGGGGTGCAGGCCCAGGTGACGGCGGCGGTGTCGAGCCTGGCGCCGGCGATCTCTGCCCTGGGCGATCTGAACCAGTTGGGCGCGGACCTGGTCAGCCAGGCCGGGGCGCTGATCGCCGCGCCGGCCTCGATGGCCGGGCAGGTCATCGCCCTGGTCGGGCAGGTTCGCGCACTGGCGACCAATCCGCTGGCGGCTCTGCCGGGGCTTCGGGCGCTGATGGGCTTTGGCGGGACCCTGGCGGTGGTGCTGGGCGACACCCCGTCGCGGGGTCGCCAACGGGCCAACCAGGCGGCCCTGGTCAACCTGGTCCGGCGCGCTGCGGCGGCCGAGGCGGTGATCGCGGTCAGCCAGATCGACTTCGAGTCCTATGACCAGGCGGCGCAGATCCGCGACCAGCTGGCCGCCGGCATCGACCTGTTGTCGATCGAGGCCGGAGACGCCGGCGAGGATGAGGCCTGGCGGGCGCTGGAGGCGATGCGCTCGGCCCTGGTCAGGGACGTCGAGGCGCGGGGCGGATCGAGGGCGCGGGTGTTCGGCTTTTCGCCGATGGCCACCCTGCCGGCGCTGGTGCTGGCGCATCGGATCTATGGCGACGCGACCCGCGACCTGGAGCTGGTCAGCCGCAACCGCATCGCCCATCCCGGCTTTGTTCCGGCCGGCCGGCAGCTGGAGCTGCTGACCCCTGACGGCGGGGCGGGCTGATGGCGGACGCGGAACAGGACCAGATCAGCATCCGCATCGGCGGCAAGATCTTCACGGGCTGGAAGACGTTCACCGTCTCGGTCGGCATCGATGCGCTGGTCGGGCACTTCCAGATCGCCCTGTCCGAGCGCTGGCCCGGCGATCCGGACCAGTGGGGCATCGAGGCCGGCGACGCCTGCCAGCTGTTCATCGGCGAGGACAAGGTGATCACCGGCTGGGTCGATGTGGCCGAATACGCCCTGGACGCCGAGCGTCACCCGCTGACCGTTTCGGGGATGGAGAAGACCATCGACCTGACCGACTGCTCGGCGATCCACAAGCCGGGCAGCTGGAAGGGTCGCAAGCTGGAACAGATCGCCGCCGACCTGACCGCGCCGTTCTCCATCGGCGTCAAGGCCGTGGCCTCGACCGGGGCGGTGTTCGCCACCTTCGCCCTGCAGCAGGGCGAGAAGGTGTTCGAGGCCATCGACCGCATGGCCCGCCAGCGCGGGGTCCTGCCGGTGACCACGGCCGAGGGCGACCTTCAGCTGATCGTTCCGGGCCAGCAGGCCGCCGGCTACAGCCTGGAGCTGGGCCAGACGATCGAGGCCATCACCTTCACCAACAGCCTGGGCGAGCGGTTCAGCGACTATGTGCTGAAGGGCTATTCGGCGGACGGCGCGACGCGTCCCAAGGCGACCGAGAAGGACGGCGGGCTTGGCCGCTACCGCCCCCTGCTGATCGTCAATGACGATCACTCGACCCCGGCCAACCTCGCCGCCAGGGCGCGCCATGAGGCGACCACCCGGGCCGGCCGGGGCCAGCAGGTGCAGATCACCGTGAGCGGGTTTCGCGACGGCGGCGGCGAGCTGTACCGCGCCGATCGGCGGGTTCCGGTCAAGGCCAGGGCGGTCGGCATCGAGGCCGAGCTGCTGATCTATGCGGTGACCTATCGACGCGACGAGACCGGCAGCCGCACCGAGCTGATGCTGGCCCCCAAGGAAGCCTTCGGCCAGCTGGCCATCCCGGCGCCGGCCAAGCGGCGCCGCAAATCGACGCCGCCGCTGGCGTCCCTGGGAGAGTTCTGATGGCGCCCCGCAAGGCCTCGATCGACGCCGCCCGGATGATGGTCGGCCGCGCCGGCGTCGCCCTGGTCGACGACAGCGGCGATGAGCAGCTGCTGCAGCTGGAGCTGCTGGCCGATGAGGTCCTGGACGACGTGGTGCGTCACCAGGACTACGGCTTCAATTCCGCGCCCCTGCCCGGGGCGACGGCCGTCACCCTGGCGGTGAGCGGTCAGCGGGGGCAGTCGATCGCCGTGGCGGTCGGGGATCGCCGCTATCGCCTGAAGGGCCTGCAGGGCGGGGAGGTGGCTCTGGCTGATGACCTTGGCCAGAAGGTGCATCTGACGCGAGACGGGATCGTCATCGTCACCAGCCTGGACCTCAGTTTTCAGGTCGGCGGCGCGGTGGCGATCAACGCCACCGGCGACGTCGCGGTGACGACGCAGGGTTCGGCGTCCGTGAGCGCCGATGGCGACGCGACGATCGCGGCCGAGGGCAACGTCCAGGTCACCGCCACCGGCAACGCCACGGTGACCGCCGCCAAGGCCTCCCTTGATGCGCCCGAGGTGCATCTGGGCGGCTCGGCCGGCGGCGGCCGGGTGGCGCGGGTCGGCGACACCGTCGCCGGCGGCCTGATCACCGGCGGCTCGACCAAGGTGTTTGCGTCATGAGCGGCCTGGCCCTGATCTGGGATGCCGAGGCGCAGGAAGCGCGGCTGGTTGTGGCCGACGCCGAGCAGCCCGACGCGGCCCTGCGGACGGCGGCGCTGATCTCGCTGTTCACCGATCGCCGCGCCACGGCCGACGATGTCCTGCCCGAGCCCGGCGCCGACCGCCGGGGCTGGTGGGCCGACGTCGCGCCGCCGGTCGAAGGCGACCTGATCGGCTCACGCCACTGGCTGTCGCACCGGGGCAAGCGTCGGCCCGAGGACATCCGCCTGGCCCGCGATCGCGCGGCCGAGGCGCTGGCCTGGATGATCGCCGACGGGGTGGCCAGCGCGGTGACGGTCGAGGCCGAGGCGCTGGGCGACGCCGGGATCGCCCTCAGCGTCGCCATCACCCGGCCGGAAGGCCCGACGCGGCAGACCTTCGACTTTCTCTGGGAGTTTCACTGATGCCCTTCACCCGTCCGACCCTGTCGGCCCTGATCGACCAGGCCGAGACCGATATGTCCGGCCGGCTGGCGGGGGGCGACGCCCTGTTGCGCCGGGCCATCGAGCTGGTGCTGGCGCGGGTGCATGCCGGGGCGATTCACGGCCTCTATGGCTTCCTGGACTATGCCGCCGAGCAGCTGATGCCCGACACCGCCGACGCCGAGCACCTGTCGCGCTGGGCCGGGATCTATGGGGTCGCGCGCAAGGCGGCGACGGCCGCCACCGGCTCGGCCGACCTGACCGGGGTCAACACCTCGGTGATCCCTGAAGGCACCCGGCTGCAGCGCAGCGACGGGGCCGAGTATCTGGTCACCGCCGAGGCGACCATTGCCCTGGGCGTGGCCACCGCCGCCATCGTCGCCGCCGAGGCCGGCGCGGGCGGCCTGGCCGAGGCCGGGACCGCCCTGACCTTTGTCTCGCCCGTCGCCGGGGTCTCCAGCGCCGCCGTGGTCGCGGTCGGCGGGGTGACCGGCGGCGTCGACGAGGAATCGGACAATGACCTTCGCGGCCGGCTGCTGGCCCGCATCCGCGAGCAGCCCCGGGGCGGTGCGGCGACCGACTATGAGCGCTGGGCGCTGGAGGTGGCCGGCGTCACCCGGGCCTGGGTGTTTCCCGAGCGCGACGGGCTGGGCACGGTGGGCGTGACCTTCGTCCTGGACGGGCTGGAGGACGTGATCCCGGCCAGCGGCGATCTGACCGCCGTGGCCGATTACATCGACCCGCTGCGGCCGGTGACGGCCGACGTCACGGTGTTTGCGCCAACCCCGCTGGCGCTCGATCCGGAGATCGAGCTGACCCCCGCGACCGACGCGGTGAAGGCGGCCGTCGAGGCCGAGCTGCGCGACCTGCTGACCCGGGAGACCGAACCCGGCGGGACGCTGCTGATCAGCCATATCCGCGAGGCCATCTCCATCGCCGCCGGCGAGACCGACCACGTCCTGGTCTCGCCCGCCGCCAACGTCGTCGCCGACCCCGAGGAGATCGTGGTCCTCGGCACGATCACCTGGAGCTGAGCGGCATGGCCAGAGACAGCGCCGCCTATGTCGACCAGCTGATGGCCCTGTTGCCGACCGGGCCGGCCTGGTCGCGCGATCGCGACGGCGGGCTGGGCGACCTGTTCACCGGCTGGGCGCAGGAGATGGCCCGGCTGGACAGCCGGGTCGGCGACCTGTTCGAGGAGGCCGATCCGCGCACCACGTTCGACATGATCGAGGACTGGGAACGGGTGCTTGGCCTGCCCGATCCCTGCACGGCCGAGGCGACCACGATCTCCGCCCGGCAGGTCATCGCCTGGCGCAAGCTGGCCTTTCAGGCCGGCCAGACCCGGGCCTTCTATATCGGCCTTGCCGAGACCCTGGGCTTCGATATCGAGATCCATGAGTTCGACCCTGCCGTCGACAGCTATGACGGCGCCCTGACCGCCCTGATCACCGATGAGAAGTGGCGGTTCGTCTGGCGGGTCCATGTCCTGACCGAGACCGACTTCACCCTGTTCCGCGCCGGCGTCAGCCGCGCGGGCGACCGCCTGGCCGAGGGGGCGGCCATCGACCTGGAGTGCGTGATCAACGCGGTCCGGCCGGCCCACACCCGCGTCATTTTCACCTACGCCTGAGGAGGCCCCATGCACCGCATCGACGCCGCCGACGCCACCGTCGACGATCTGTTCAAGAAGACCCCCGCCCCGGCGACGCCGGTGACGCCGGAATGGCTCAATGATGTGCAGGAGAACATCTGCGGAGTGGTCGAGGCCGCCGGCATTGATCTGGACAAGGGCGACTACACCCAGCTGCTCGAAGCTATCCGCAGGATCGGCGGCGGGGCGGCGGGCAACGTGGCCATGCATGCGGGGTCGACGGCCCCGGACGGTTGGCTGGAGTGCGATGGGGCGGCGGTCTCGCGGGCCGACTACAGCGTCCTGTTCGCCGTTATCGGCACGACCTACGGCGGCGGAGACGGTTCGACCACCTTCAACCTGCCCGATATGCGCGGCGAGTTCGCCAGGGGCTGGGACCACGGGCGCGGCGTCGATACCGGCAGAGCGCTGGGCTCAACCCAAGCCCAGGCGATTCAGGCCCACACCCACGGCCTGCCCAATCTGAACACCGGGTCGGGGCCGAACAACTCGATCAACAACTCCGGCGGCGCCGGCGCCGCCCAGGTCACCGGTTCGACCGGCGGGACCGAGACCCGGCCGAGGAACGTGGCCCTGATGTACATCATCCAGGCCTTCTGAAGACGCCCCTCGGCAGAGGGGGGTCCAAGGTGTCTCACCACCTTGAACCGCCGGCGGTCACCGGCACCTTGGCGACGGCGCGCCGCCGCCTCAGTCACCCCCACCGCGCGCGGCGGCGGGGTCTTCGTGGAATATTCAGGTGCAGGAGTCGATACGGTGCTGTGGGTGCGGCGCGCTATTATTCAAAGCTGCCCCGGCCGCGATCTCGGGCGTAATCGAGATCAAATGCCGACGCTGCGGCGTCTTCAACTCATTGAGGCCACCGAGCCCCTTGCCGACCGCCGACCGAGCGGCCGAAAGGAAAAGGCCTTGTGGCTCTACATACCGACCACCACCCCGAAACCGCTGACTTCCGCGGTCTCTCCCTCTGCGCCGGCTATGGCGGCCTCGACCTCGGCGTCCACATCGCCGAGCCCGCCTATCGGACTGTGGGTTACGTCGAGCGGGAAGCCCACGCTGCGGCCGCTCTCGTGGCCCGGATGGGCGACCAGGCCCTGGCTGAAGCTGCTGTCTGGGACGATCTGCGAACCTTTGAAGGCCGACCTTGGCGCGGGCGCCTTCATCTCGTCACTGCCGGCTATCCCTGCCAGCCCTTCAGCGTCGCCGGTAAGCGACGCGGCAGGGATGACCCCCGCCACCTCTGGCCGGAGGTCGCAAGGATCGTCAGCGAAGTCGAACCCGAATGGGTCTTCCTCGAAAACGTCGAGGGCCACGTCGATCTGGGATTGCCCGAAGTCGTCGACGAGCTGGAAATCATGGGCTTCACGACAAAGGCGGGCATCTTCAGCGCGCGAGAAGCGGGCGCTCGCCATCGGCGTCGCCGGATCTTCATCCTGGCCCACGCCAACCGCTGCAGACAAAGGCTACTCTCCGGACCTGATTGTCCAGGAGGGCCACATCCGGTCGATCTCGCCCTTCGACATCGATCCGGAGAGTGGGGGCCAGTACCCGCTGGGGAGGGCGGCGCTGAACTGGACCATCCTGTGGATGATCCTGCGGGCCTGCGGCTGGACGGCGACTCTGGCGCGCCCCTCTTCGCTCCCGGTCCGGGTGAGCTTCAGGCATGGGAAAGGCTCCTTCTCCGATGGCCTGATCTCCAACCCTGCCTTCTACGAGCTGATCATGGGCTGGCTGATTGGGTGGACCGAACCCGGGCGGCCGGCAACGGGGTTTGCTCCCTGGCTGCAGCGGTCGCGTGGTCAACTCTCAAAGCTGCTCACCGGCTGGGCGGCTGAGCCTGATCTGACGGGGTGCTAAGGCATCGCTTTGACGCCCCTCAGAACTCGCTTAGGAATGACCGATGTCGCTGCAGAGTGCTCCAGTTTCACGTGTCTCAGACTCCAGCTTCCGATGTCGCGCTACACCCGTGCGCCGGCGCAGCCCCCTCCACCCCCGGCCCTGAAGCGGGCCGGGGGTCCCCCTCCCCCGCGCTGCGCGAGGGGGAGGATTTGAGAACGCCCCAGGTCATTGACCGCCGTTACGCGGCATGCGGAACTGTCGCCAT
>WGLL01000004.1 GCA_016125585.1 Caulobacter sp. | reverse complement strand
GTCGAGCGCTTCTTCTGCAAGCTCAAGCACTTCCGGCGCATCGCAACCCGCTTCGACAAGCTGGCCAGAAACTTCCTCGCCGCCGTCCTACTCGCATCGACACGCCTGTGGCTCAGAGCTTATGAGTCCACGACCTAGAGCGTGTTCCGATTGGTGGGAACCGGTAATCGGAACAAACACGCGACAACCAAGACTCTAGAGCGGCGCGCTGAGGTCCTGAACTTCCTCGAAGGTCCGCAGGCCCGGCTTCTGGGCGCAGACCAGCACCCCCATGTTTCCGGGCGGGTGCTTGTTATCGAGCATCTTCTCGTGGGCGGCGGGAATGTCGTCCCAGGTGAAGACCTCCGACAGGCAGGGGTCGATGCGGCGGTCGATGACCAGCTGGTTGGCGGCCGAGGCCTGCATCAGGTTGGCGAAGTGGCTGCCCTGGACGCGCTTCTGGCGCATCCACAGGAAGCGGGCGTCCATGGTCAGGTTGTAGCCGCTCGTGCCGGCGCAGATGGCGACCATGCCGCCGCGCTTGACCAGGAAAACGCTGACCGGGAAGGTCGCTTCACCCGGATGTTCGAAGACCATGTCGACGTCGCGGTTGCCGGTGATCTGCCAGATGGCTTTACCGAATTTCCGGGTTTCCTTCATGTAGTCGGAGAATTCCGGTCCGTTGACGGTCGGCAGCTGGCCCCAGCAGTTGAAGTCGTTGCGATTGAGCACCGCCTTGGCGCCCTGGCTGAGCACATAGTCGACCTTGTCCTCGGAGCTGACCACGCCGATGGCGTTGGCCCCGGTGACCGCGGCCAGCTGCACGGCGAAGACGCCGAGACCGCCAGAAGCGCCCCAGACCAGCACGTTCTGGCCGGGTTTCAGCTCATGGGGCTGGTGGCCGAACAGCATGCGATAGGCGGTGGCCAGGGTCAGGGTGTAGCAGGCGCTCTCTTCCCAGGTCAGGTGCTGGGGGCGGGGCATCAGCTGACGCGACTGCACCCGGCAGAACTGGGCGAAGCTGCCGTCCGGGGTCTCGTAGCCCCAGATCCGCTGGCTGGTCGAATACATCGGGTCGCCGCCGTTGCACTCCTCGTCGTCGCCGTCGTCCTGATTGCAGTGGACGACCACCTCGTCGCCGACCTTCCAGCGCTTCACCTTGGCGCCGACCTTGTAGACGATGCCCGAGGCGTCGGAGCCGGCGATGTGGTAGGGATGCTTGTGCCCGTCCAGCGGGCTGATCGGCTCGCCCAGCGAGGCCCAGACGCCGTTGTAGTTCACGCCGGCGGCCATCACGAGCACCAGCACCTCGTCCTCGCCGATCTCCCAGGTGGGCACCACCTCGACCTGCATGGCCTTGTCCGGCCGGCCATGGCGTTCCTTGCGGATGGCCCAGGCGTACATCTTCGCGGGGACATGGCCGAGGGGCGGGATCTCGCCGATCTCGTAGAGGTCCTTCAATTCGGTTTTATCGAGGGTGGCGGTGGTCATGCGCGGCTCTCGTTGCGTTCCTGTTGCAATGCGGTCGTTCCCGCGCCGGTTCCGGCGCACCGCGAACCGTTGGCGGCCATTCACCCGGGGTAAAGGCCGTTCGATTCGTCAGATCGGCGGTTTGCGAGCAAGATTTACCTTGTTCGGGCGTCTGCAGGCCTCCACCGGGGCAGGATCGTGTGACGAATGCGTGATTGTGGCAAGCAGAATCTTTGTGCGTTGCAGCATCGCCGGGCCCGTCGCCGCCCCGCGGGTGATATTTACAACCCGCCATCCCGGTCCCAAGGATGGTCCATGCCCCTGCACGTCAGCCGTCCCTCGCATGATGTCGTTCTGATCGAACTGGACGCGCCTCCGGCCAACACGCTGGGCATGGCGATGCGGACCGCCCTGGAGCTGGCGCTGACCGAGGCGGACGCCGATCTGGCGGTGCGGGCGGTGGTCCTGACCGGGCGGGGCCGGGCCTTCTGCGCCGGCGACGACCTGATGGAGGCCGCCGCCAGGCCGCCGGCTGAGGGGCTGGAGGCCGTCTACGGTTTCAACCTGCTGATGAGCCGGATCGAGGCGCTGCGGGTTCCGGTCATCGCCGCGGTCAACGGCTGGGCCATGGGCGGCGGGCTGGAGCTGTCCCTGGCCTGCGATATCCGCCTGGCCTCGCCGGACGCCATCTTCACCGCCTCGGGGGTCAATGTCGGGCTGATGGCCTCGGTCAAACGCCTGCCCCGGCTGATCGGCGAGGGGCCGGCCAAGGCCATGCTGCTGACCGGTTCGCCCATCGACGCCGACACCGCCCTGGTCCGGGGCCTGGTCACCGGGGTGCATGAGCAGGTGCTGGCCGAGGCCCTGGCCATCGCCGCCCGCATCGCCAGCCGCGCGCCCCTGTCGGTCGAGGCGGTCAAGCGCGTCGTCGGCCGCCCCTTCGACGAGCGGGCCGAACTGGCCGCCCTGTTCCACAGCGCCGACCACCAGGCCGCCCTGGCGGCCTTCTCGCGAAAGGAAACGCCGGTGTTCGGTCGATCCTAGGGGACAGGTTGCTCGCATTCGCGAGCTACCTGTCCCCGATCGGCGCCGACCTGCGCTGCCCATGCTCTTGCAGCCGACGCTCGCACTCTGGCGACAAAGTTCCTTGTCCCCACAGGCGCTCCGGCTGCTGCTCCGGCACGGATCGTCGCGATCTCCGCCGCCCAACGCCTGTCGGTTCGAGGGTCGGGCGCAAACAATCCCTCCACGTCATCCACGCGGTCCAGCAACGGCGCCACCCGCACCAGCCGCCCGTCACGCCGCATCAGGTGCGCGTGCACGCTCGACCACGACCAGTCCTGGGCCCGGTCGACCAAACCTGCTCGGACAGGATTGAGCGCGAGATATCGAAAGGCGGCGATCAGATGCCTCTCGTCCATCGGGCTGGAGGCAAAGCGATCCTGAAACAAATGGCCGGTCCAACCTTCGCGACGGTTGATGAATCTGGAGTATTGGCGGTGTGTCTCGCCAACGACCCGCGCCAGGCCCTCAACGCTCCGTGGCGTCAGGACCAGATGAACATGGTTGGGCATGAGGCAATAGGCCCAGACCTCGACCCGCCAACGCTCGCACTGGGCGGCAAGCATGTGCAGATAGCGCTTTTCGTCACCAGCCTTGAGGAAGATCGCCTGCCGACGATTGCCGCGCTGCATAACATGATGCGGCAAGCCGGGCAGAACGATGCGCGCGGTTCGGGCCATGCGAGCCTCGAGGAGAACAATTAAAGAACAAATGTGCTCGTTGCCTGTTGGATGTCAAGGTTGGCTGGGGACAGGTAGCTCGCTGTCGCGATCAACCTGTCCCCTGTTGCGCCGCAGCAGGCTGATCGCCATGATCCGCGCCCGATGACAGACAAACCCTTCCAGCACGCCGCCGACGCCCCGTGGATTTTCCGCACCTATGCGGGACACTCCAACGCGGCCAAGTCCAACGCCCTCTACCGGCGCAATCTCGAGGCCGGCCAGACAGGCCTGTCGGTAGCCTTCGACCTGCCGACCCAGACCGGCTACGACGCCGATCACATCCTGGCGCGGGGCGAGGTGGGCAAGGTCGGGGTGCCGATCGGGCATCTGGGCGACATGCGGACCCTGTTCGAGGCGATCCCGCTGGATCGCATGAACACCTCCATGACCATCAATGCGCCGGCGGCCTGGCTGCTGGCCATGTATGTGGCCCTCGCTGATGAGCAGGGCGCGCCCCGCGCCAAGCTGGCCGGCACCACCCAGAATGATCTGATCAAGGAATATCTTTCCCGCGGCACCTACATCTTCCCGCCCGAGCCGAGCCTGAAGCTGATCGGCGACATGGTGGCCTGGTGCTATCGCGAGACGCCCAAATGGAACCCGATCAATGTCTGCAGCTATCACCTGCAGGAAGCCGGGGCGACGCCGGAACAGGAGCTGGCCTACGCTCTGGCGACGGCGATTTCGGTGCTCGATACGGTGCGGGCCGGGGGGCAGGTTCCCGAAGCCGATTTCGAGATCGTCTGTTCACGGATCAGTTTCTTCGTCAACGCCGGCGTCCGCTTCGTCACCGAGCTGTGCAAGATGCGCAGCTTCACCGCCCTGTGGGATGAGATCCTGCAGGACCGCTATGGCGTGCAGGACCTCAAGGCCCGGCGGTTCCGCTATGGCGTCCAGGTCAACAGCCTGGGCCTGACCGAGCAGCAGCCGGAGAACAATCCCTATCGCATCCTGCTGGAAGCCCTGGCCGTGACCCTGTCCAAGGGCGCCCGCGCCCGGGCCCTGCAGCTGCCGGCGTGGAACGAGGCGCTGGGGCTGCCCCGGCCCTGGGACCAGCAGTGGAGCCTGCGGATGCAGCAGGTTCTGGCCTATGAGACCGACCTTCTGGAATATGAGGACCTGTTCGACGGCAGCCATGTGGTCGAGGCCAAGGTCGCCCAGCTGAAGAGCGGGGCCATGGCGGAGCTGGCCAAGATCGACGCCATGGGCGGGGCCGCGGCGGCGATCGGCTATATGAAGGAACAGCTGGTCGGGTCCAACGCCGACCGCTTCCGCAAGATCGAGACCGGCGAGATGACCGTGGTCGGGGTCAACCGCTGGACCGACAGCGAGGCCAGCCCCCTCTCGGCCGGCGAAGGCTCCATCGAGACGGTCGATCCTAAGCTGGAAGCCGAGGTCGTCGGGAAGCTGAAGGCCTGGCGGGCGGCGCGGGATCAGGTCGCGGCCGACGAATCGATCCGTATACTGAAGAAAACCGCTTCCGAGGGCCGCAACATCATGGAGGCGTCTATCGCCGCCGCCCGCGCCGGAGTCACGACCGGCGAGTGGAGCTTCGCCCTGCGGGAGGTGTTCGGCGAGTATCGCGGACCCACCGGGGTGGCTTTGGTCGTGGCCAGCGGCGACGCGCCCGAAGGCCAGGAAGACATCGAGGCGGTCAAGGCCGAGGTCGAGCGAGTGTCGAAGGCGCTGGGCCGGACCCTGAACTACATGATCGGCAAGCCGGGCCTCGACGGCCACAGCAACGGCGCCGAACAGATCGCCACCCGGGCCCGGGCCTGCGGCATGGAGGTGGTCTATGACGGCATTCGCTCGACGCCGGAAGAGATCGTCCGCCGGGCCATCGAGGCGAAGTCCCACGTCATCGGCCTGTCGATCCTGTCGGGCTCGCACCTGGATCTGGTGCAGGAGGTCGTGCGGCTGATGCGGGCCGAGGGCATCGGCGAGGTGCCGCTGGTCGTCGGGGGAATCATCCCCCCCGAGGACGCCCTGATCCTCAAGCAGATGGGCGTGCGCCGGGTCTATACGCCCAAGGATTTCAAGCTGACCCAGATCATGGCCGATGTCGTGCGGGTGGTTGAGGAAAGCGTCCTGACGCAGGCGTAGCGACGTCAGCGCCCCAGCCGCCACGCTCCCCACCATCCCAGCACCGCGACCGGCAGGAAGGCGCCGAACAGCCACAGGCCGCCTTCTGGCGCCGTGGCCGGGTCGATCCCGCCGGCGAAGCCCAGCGCATTGGCGATGGCGCCGGCCGCCGCCGAACCCACGGCCCCGCCGATCAACTGGGCGGTCGGGACGGCGGAGGAGGCGAGGGCCTGCTGTTCCTCGTCGAGCCCGGTGAGGATGCGGCGGGTGGCGAAGGCCCAGCTGAGGCCAAAGCCGGCGCCGATGGTCGCCATGCCGACGACGATGGTCCAAAGCGCCCCGCGCGGCAGGGCCCAGGCGCTGAAGACAATCCCGGCCAGGATCACGCCTGCGCCCAGGCGGATCATCAGGCCGTCGCGGTTCTGCACTCCGGCCACGGCCAGGGCGACGACGGTCCATCCGCCGGCGATGGCGGTGACCACATAGCCGGCGACCAGCGGCGAGGCCTGGTGCATGACCTGAATCATCGCCGGCCCATAGACGCTGAAGCCGATGGCGGCGGCCTCGAAGGCGAAGATCATCAGATATCCGGCCGCCGCCTGGCCGGCGAGGTCGCTGATGGCGCGGGGCAGCAGGGCGCCGCGGGTGCGGCTGTTGACGGCGATCATCCAGGCCAGGGCGGCAAGGCCGGCGAGGCCCATCCCCGCCGCCAGCAGGGGCGATCCGACCACTCCGGCCAGGGCGATCAGGATGACCGAGGCCGTCAGGGCGGCCAGCTGGGCCCAGGCTGCCGGCGGGGCGTCCGGATCGACGATCCGGGGCGGCTCGCGGGCGATCATCGCCAGAGTGGCCACGGTGAAGATCAGTCCCTGGATGCCGAAGACCCAGAAGGCCCAGCGCCAGAGGCCGGCGCCGGCGAAGACGCCGCCGATCAGCGGACCCAGCACCGTGGCGATGCCCCAGACCCCGGCGATGGCCCCGAACACCCGCGCCCACAGTCGCTCGGGAAACAGGGCGGTGGTGGCGACATAGCAGAGGGCCATGATGGCGCCGGCCCCCAGACCCTGGACCAGTCGTCCGGCGACGAAGGTCAGGAAGGTCGGGGCGATGGCGCTGAGGCCGCAGCCGACCGCATAGATCAGCGCCGAGACGACCAGGGCGTTGCGCAGGCCAAGGCGCAGGGACAGGCGGCCGGACACCGCCCCCGACAGGATCGAGGCCAGCAGAAAGGCGGCGACCGACCAGGCGAAATAGCGAAACCCGCCGATCTCGGCGGCGATGCTGGGGGTGATGGTCACGGTGACCAGGGAATCGGCCGCGTTCAGCCAGACCCCAAGGCACAGGAACAGAAACCGGGGCAGATATTGCGGGGCGAGGATGGCGCGCCAGCCTTCTGGGTCCTGCGGCTTGCTCATCGGATCGCGGCCTGCGGCGTTGCTGTCAGTGCCATGGTTTCTCTTGGCGGCGCGTCGCCCTTCGGGTCAAGGTGGGGGGCATGCCGAGGTCCCTCAATAACAGTCAGCTGGCCCGGCGGGGGCTGGATCAGCGTCTGGCGGGCGGGATCCAGCTGTTCAGGGGCGGCTTCGCCGTCCTCTGGGTCATCGCCTTGATCGTCGGGGCGCTGTTCCTGGCCAGCTGGTTTCCGGGAGGCTATCCGCGGCGGATTCCGCCTGAGTTCGCTGCCACCCTCCGGGTCGCGCCCCTTGTCCTGATCGGTCTGGCGCTGTTGATCGGAAACTTCGTCCGGACCGGGCCGCGGTCCGCCGGCGGCGGCAAGCTCTGGCGACGGCCCCTCAGCTGGTCGCTGGCGGTGGCGCTGTGGGGGCTGGGTCTTCTGGCCAGCCAGGCGGCCAACCTGTCGCGGCTGCCGGCCATCTGGCAGGCCGGGGACTGGCCGAGACTGGCGGTCGGCGTCGCCATCCTGGCGCTCTGCGCCGCATTCCTCGGCGCCGCGGCCTTTCGCGCCCTCAGGCGGCCGGTGCTTCTGGCGCTTGATCTCTACGGCATCGCCGCGCCGGAGGACGGGATCGACCGGCTGGGCTGGCGATCGGTGGAGGCGGTGGTGATCGACCCCGCGGCCATGCCGTTCAGTTTCAGGGTCGTGCTGGCCGAGGGCGCCGACCGCTCGGGCCTGCGGGAGGGCTGGCCCGATATCGACGAGATCGAGGTCAGCCTGAGGGTGATCCGGGCGACGCCGCAGGACATCCTGGCCGCCCTGCAGACCGTCGCCCCGTGGATGGAGATCCGGCCGCCGCGCGCCGGACTATTACCTGTCGGGTAATTGAATCGCCGGCGGCGGTGTTTGAGGGAAGGCTGAGCCAAGGAGGATCACTGTTGTCCGTTTCGACCCTGGACCTGCGTCCCGACTCCCATGGCGGCTTTCCCGCGCTGTTGCGGCAATGGCGACAGAAGCGGCGGTTGTCGCAGCTCGATCTGGCCCTGGCCTCCGATGTCTCCCAGCGCCACGTCAGCTTTCTGGAATCGGGCCGGGCCAACCCCAGCCGGTCGATGATCCTGCAGCTCAGCGAGACCCTCGATGTGCCCCTGCGGGAGCGCAACGCCTGGCTGACGGCGGCGGGGTTCGCCCCGCTGTTCCAGATCCGGCCGCTGGATGATCCGCAGATGGGTCAGGTGATGAGCGCCGTGCGGATGATGCTGGCCGCCCATGAACCCTTCCCGGCCATCGCCCTGGATAGGGCCTGGAACGTGCTGATGTCGAACGGCCCGTTCGACCTTCTCGGGACCATGCTGGGCGAGGATCTCTGGGCGCGGATCGGCGGCGGGCAGCGCAATCTCATGCGGCTGTTCTTTCATCCGCAGGGCATCCGGCCGCTGGTCACCAACTGGGCTACGGTCGGGCCGCTGATCTGGCGGCGGGCCTGCAAGGAGGCCGAGACCCTCGGTGGGGCGGAGATGAAGGCGGTGCTGGCCGAGCTGGCGCCCTATCAGGACGCGGATGTCCTGTGGTCGGCGGTCGACACGACGCTCAATCCGGTGATGGCCTTCCAGATGATGGTCCAGGGCCAAGCGATCTCGATGTTCGCCATCATCGCGACCCTCGGCACCGCCCAGGATGTCACCGCCGACGAGCTGCGCATCGAGACCCTCTATCCCGCCGATCCGGTCACCGAGGCCCTGTTCAGAAACGCCGCCGCCGCGTCCGGATGATGACCTCCCGCGTAATTGCGGCGGCGCCGGCGGGGGCGTCCAATGCCGGGGAACACAGCAGAAAGGTTCCTCGTCATGACCACCGATTCCTCCCCCGTCGACGTCATCCGCCAATTCCTGAAAGCGATGGAGGTCCTCGACTATGACGGCGCCCTGAAGCTGGTCGCGCCCGACTGCGAATACACCAACCCCCCGCCGCTCGGCACCGTGCATGGCCCCGCCGCCATCCGCGCGGTGCTGGAGCCCTTCTTCGCCCCGACGGTGACCAATGAGTTCCGGATCCTGCGGCAAGCGGTCTCGGGACCGGTGGTGTTCATGGAGCGGCTGGACCGCCATCAGCTGGCCGACAAATGGGTCGAGCTGCCGGTGACCGGGGTGTTCGAGGTGAAGGACGGCCTGATCACCTACTGGCGCGACTACTGCGAGATCCAGACGCTTCTGGCGCAGTGGCCGACCGCCTGACCCCTGCCATAGCCACCGGGAAGGCGAGGCGGGAAGACGGGGTGGGCCGGGCGTGGTAAAGGCCAGCGCCCTCCCCGTTGACGTTTTTCCGCCCCATGGCCGCCTACCGCGTTCCACATCCCGACAAGCCGCATATCGCGCACCATGCCCGTCGCCAGACCCTGGTCGCGCGCGCGGTCGGATTCCTGCTGATGTGGCTGCTGGTCGGGGTGATGGCCTTTGTCGCCGACCGGGCCATTCCGGGTCAGCATTTGCCGTGGAAGAAGCTGACCCTGGTCGATCCGGTCGGGGCCGCCACCAAGGTCAAGGCCGCCCGCGCCGGGGCCGATCCGGCCGCCTGCCGGGCCGTGCTCGCGGCCGGCGGTATCGAGTTCACCGAGGCGCCCGCCCATTCCAGCGGCTTCTGCACGGTCAGCGACGCCCTGCGCATCACCTCCGGCATGGCGCCTCTGCGGCCCGCCGACGCCCAGATGACCTGCAAGGAAGCGCTGGCCCTGGCCATCTGGGAGCGCCAGGTGGTGCAGACCGCCGCCTTCGCCGAACTGGACCAGGCCGTGGTCGGCATCGACCACTACGGCAGCTACAGCTGCCGCCGCATCTACGGCAAGGAGGACGGCCAGGTCAGCGAGCACGCCCTGGCCAACGCCATCGATGTCGCCGCCTTTCGCCTCGCCGACGGGACCAGCATTTCGGTGCTGAAGGACTGGAATGATACGGGTTCCAAGGGCCGGTTCCTGCACCGGGTGCGGGACGGCGCCTGCAAGGTGTTTCTCACGACGCTGAGCCCCGACTACAACGTCGAACACGCCAACCACTTCCACCTCGACATGGGCGGCTGGCCCAAATGCGCCTGAGGCAAATCGAACGGCCTGCCCTCGCGTCACGGGTTGTTGCGCCGGCGACGCCTGCCTAGGCTGTTTCCGATCCGCCATCAGAAGCGGGCGCGGGAGGAACGAGATGGCTGATTTCAGCGCGTTTCAGGGGCGGGCCTGCCCGGACTGGTATGCCGAGCCGCAGTTCGGGGTGTTCATCCACTGGGGCATCTTCTCGCTGCCCGCCTATGCGCCGGCCGGGCGGTCCATCACCGCGCTGTTCGAGACCGACTACGACACCGCCTTCGTCGATGGTCCGTATGCGGAGTGGTATGACAACGCCCTGCGCGATCCGGCCAGTCCGACCTCGGCCCACCACCGCCAGCACTATGGCGACGCACCCTACGCCGACTTCCGGGCGCCGTTCGAGGCGGCGGCCCAGGCCTTTGACGCGGGCGCCTGGGCGGACCTCTTCGCGGCGGCCGGAGCCCGTTACGTCGTCTTCGTCACCAAGCACCATGACGGCTTCTGCCTGTGGCCGACCGATGTCGCCAACCCCTGGCGGCCGGGCTGGAACAGCCGGCGCGACTTCGTCGGCGAACTGGCGGAGGCGGTTCGGGCCCGGGGGATGCGGTTCGGGCTCTATTATTCCGGCGGTCTGGACTGGACGGCCCATCCGCGGCTGATCCGCAATCTGGGCGAGATGTTCGCCGCCGTGCCGACCGACGACGCCTATCGAGCCTACGCCGTCGCCCAAGTCAAGGAACTGATCGACCGCTACAAACCGTCGGTCCTGTGGAACGACATCGCCTGGCCCAACGCCGAGGACCTGCCGGACCTCTTCGCCTACTATTACGATGCCGTGCCGGACGGGGTGATCAACGACCGCTGGATGGGGACGTCGGTCCTGTTCGAGGGCCTGCGCGATCCGGCCGCCTGCGACGCCTTCAACAGCATGGTCAAGGCGCGGATCGCCGAGCAGGGGGTGCATGCGCCTTCCGCCCCGCCGCCGCATTGCGATTTCCGCACCGTGGAATATGGGTCCGGCGCCCATCTGGCCGGACAGAAGTGGGAATCGACCCGGGGCCTGGGTCTGGCCTTCGGCTACAACGCCGCCGAGCCGACCGGCGACTACATGACCGGCGCCGACATCGCCGCCCTGTTCGCCGAGGTGAAACGGGACGGCGGCAATCTGCTGCTCAACGTCGGGCCTCGCGCCGACGGTTCGATCCCGGACATCCAGTCAAAGGCCCTGCTGGAGTTTGCCCGCCTGGCCACCGGCCCCGCTTGACGTCGGGAGAGGTTGGCCGCAGTTTGCGCGCCAACTTCAAACAACTGTTTTAGAGGGAAACGCCATGGCCGCTGAAGGCACGCTGTTCGATCTGACCGGCAAGGTCGCCATCATCACCGGATCCTCGCGGGGCATCGGCAAGGCCATCGCCGAGCGCATGGCCCAGCATGGCGCCAAGGTGGTGATCTCCTCCCGCAAGGCCGGACCCTGCGAGGAGGTGGCCGCCGAGATCAACAAGGCCAATGGCGAGGGCGCGGCCATCGCCGTCCCGGCCAACATCTCCTCCAAGGACGACCTTCAGCGTCTGGTCGACGAGACCCGCAAGGCCTTCGGCAAGGTCGACATCGTCGTCTGCAACGCCGCGTCCAACCCCTATTACGGCCCGATGGCCGGCATCGAGGATGACCAGTTCCGCAAGATCCTCGAGAACAACGTCATCGCCAACCACTGGCTGATCAGCATGGTCGTGCCGGAGATGATCGAGCGCAAGAACGGCAGCGTGATCATCGTCTCCTCGATCGGCGGCCTGCGCGGCAGCCCGGTGATCGGCGCCTACAATGTCTCCAAGGCCGCCGACTTCCAGCTGGCCCGCAATCTGGCCCATGAATACGGCAAGGACGGCGTGCGGGTGAACTGTATCGCCCCCGGCCTGATCAAGACCGACTTCGCCAAGGCCCTGTGGTCCAATCCCGAAACCCTGCGCCGGGCCACCGACCCGGTGCCGCTGCGCCGCATCGGCGAGCCCGACGAGATCGCCGGGGCGGCCGTCTATCTGGCCTCCGACGCCGGCAGCTTCATGACCGGCCAATCGCTGGTCGTCGACGGCGGGGCGACGATCTAGACCCCCCAGCTCACCGTCATCCCGGACGGCCCGCAGGGCTGATCCGGGACCCAGGGACGGCGCCCAAAGGCGGTTGCGACAGCGAGATCACGCCCTCGCTGGGTCCCGGCTCTTCGCTTCGCTACGGCCGGGATGACGGATTGGGCTGGCCCCGCGCCCGCGCCAACCGCTCTACCCCTGCATCCAGCGTCCCATCCCCCTTGGCGAAGCAGAGCCGGATCAGGTGGGTCGGCGCGTCTTCCTCATAGAAGGCGCTGATCGGGATGGCGGCGACACCGTGGTCCTTCGCGGCCCGCAGGCAGAAGGCATGGTCCGGCTCATCGATGCCTGAGGCCGCCAGATCGACATTGAGAAAATAGGTCCCCGCCGCCGGCAGCACCTTGAACCCGGCGTCCGTCAGTCCCGCCGTCAGCCGGTCCCGCGAGCGTTGCAGATCGCCGGGCATCGCCGCGAACCAGTCGGCGCTGTTGTCCAGGCCCCAGGCCACCGCCGCCTGCAGGTTGGGCGGGGTCGTGAAGGTCAGGAACTGGTGGGCGCCGGCCAGGGCCTTCATCAACGCGGGCGCCGCGCAGAGGAAGCCGACCTTCCAGCCGGTCAGGGCGAACATCTTGCCCGCCGAGCCGATCTTCACCGTCCGCTCGCGCATGCCGGGGAAGGCCATAAGCGGTTTGAACGTCCGTCCCTCGAAGACGATCTGCTCCCAGACCTCGTCGCAGACGGCCACGGCGTCGTGGGCGACGCAGAACTCCGCCAGCAGGGCCAGGTCCTCGTCCGCCCACAGCGTCGCCGCCGGATTGACCGGATTGTTCAGCACCACCATCCGCGTGCGCGGGCTGAACACCGCCTCCAGCATGGCCCGGTCGATGCGGAAATGCGGCGGCTTGAGCGTGGCCAGCTTCGGGATGCCGCCCGCCCGCCGCACCATCGGCAGATAGGCGTCGTACAGCGGCTGAAACAGCACCACCTCGTCCCCCGGCGAGATCAGCGACAGGAAGGCCGCCGCCAGGGCCTCGGTGGCGCCGGAGGTCACCGTCACCTCGGTCCCGGCGTCCAGGTCCAGACCCTGGAACCGTGCATAGTGGCGGGCCGCCGCCTCGCGCAGCGCCGGCAGTCCGCGCATCGGCGGATACTGGTTGTAGCCCTCGACGCTCTCGCTCGCCGCCCGCTGCCGCACGGCCAGGGGGCCCGGTTCGTCGGGAAAGCCCTGGCCCAGATTGATGGCGCCGTGCTCGCGCGCCAGGCCGCTCATCACCTCGAAGATGGTGGTCGGCAGATCGGCGTAGACGGGGTGAACCACAGGGCCTCCGAGAGCTTGCGGGCGGCGCGGCCGCGACTAATGCTTCATGCCATGCGCATCGTCGATTTCGAACCCCGCCACGCCGAAGCCTGGAAGCGGCTCAACGAGGCCTGGATATCCCGCCACTTCATGATCGAGCCCAGCGACCGCAAGGTCCTCGACGATCCGCAGGGACAGGTTCTGGCCCCCGGCGGCCGCATCTTGATGGCCGAGGATGACGCGGGCGAGGCCATCGGCTGCGTCGGGCTGATGGTTCTGCCGCCGGAACGCGGCGGCGGGCTGGAAGTGGTCAAGATGACGGTCGCGGAGGCGGCGCGCGGCACGGGCCTTGGCCGCGCCCTGCTTCAGGCCTGCATCGACCGGGCGGCCGAGATGGGCGCCGCCCGGCTGTATCTCGAGACCAACGACAGCCTGGCCCCGGCCCTGGCCCTCTATCGCGCCATGGGCTTTGCCGACCTCGAGGCCCGCGACACGCCCTACGCCCGCTGCAATGTCTGGATGGAGCGGCCGTTGCCGTAGAGCGTGTTCCGATTGGTGGGAACCGGTAATCGGACCAGACACGCGACAAAAGAAGACCCTGGAGCAGAGCGGGTTGAGTCCATCAAAACGCGCTGCTCCAGGCGTCCGGGGATCGCGAGCCCGATCGACGACCCCTGCGCCAAGCGGGCTTTTCAATATGTCCGGGTAAAATGATGGGCGGCCAGAGTCGCCCTGCCGCGCCACCGACGACCGCGCGGAAATCGAGGACGTCCGCTGACATGGCCCCGGTCACATGGCGCCTACAATCCCCGCGCCCGGGCCTACGCGGCGCCTACGCCGCGGCCCACGTTCACCACGCTCCGGCCACCGGAAAAGCCAACAATCTGGGCGTTTCCGCCGGCTTTCGAGTGATGACGGCGCTGTTTTGCCTGTGGCGACCTGCGGTACAATGGACGCCGCTTCGCCAGGGCCAGGTCCGCCCGGTGGAAGCCGGCTATTGGACCCGACACGCGACAACCAGGACGCTGGAGCAGCGCGAGGCGCCCGCCGGACAACAAGACGCCCCCGGAGGTTTCCCTCCGGAGGCGCCCATGTCTTGGTAGCGGCTCAGTCTCAATCGAACAGGTCGAACAGCACCGAGGCGATCAGACCGGTGGCGATGGCCGTCAGGATGACGTCGTCGCCGTTGCGGTAGTAGGCATAGCCGCGCGGGGGCGGGGGCAGGCGATAGGCCCGGTAGTCGACGTAGTAGCCGCGGCCCCGATAGGCCGGCGGCAGGTACTCGCCCCGGCGCCAGTAGCGGGCCTGGTAGCCACGCGGCGCGTAGTAGCGGCCGGCGTTGTAGCGACGCTCGGCCCGGCGTTCGTAGCGGGTCTCGCTGCGGCGCGACCGGCGCTCGTAGCGATTGTCCTGACGGTCATCGCGGCGGTCGTAGCGATTGTCCTGGCGGTCATCGCGACGATCCTGGCGGCGGTCCTGGCGGTCGTCGCGACGCTCATAGCGGTCGTCGCTGCGCTGGCCGCCATAAGGCTGGGCCGCGGCGACGCCGGCGGAGCCCAGAACGGACAGGGCGACAGCGGCGATCAGAAACTTCTTCATGGTCTAATCCTCTCTCCCGGCGGGGAGGGTGTCGGACCATCCGAGGTCCCCCGCTGTTGAGAGGGGTTATGCGCCGTCCTGCTTGAGCCCAACCTGAACGGCTTTGCTCATCTGCCGTTCATCTTCAGCCCCGCCGGAAGCAGAGGCTGAGGTTGTTGGCCGGCATGGCGACCCGCCGCGACAGGGTCAGACCGTGGGCGGCGGCCAGGGCCTCGATGTCTTCCCGCCGCCGTATGCCCCATGCCGGATCGCGGCTTCTCAGGCTGGCGTCGAAGGCGAGATTGGAGGGCGCGGTCTCCACCCCGTCTTCCAGATAGGGGCCGTAGAGGTAGAGGAGTCCGCCTGACGGCAGCAGCGCTTCCGCCCCCGCCATCAGGCCCTGCGTCGCGGCCCAGGGCGAGATGTGGATCATGTTGATGCAGACCATGGCGTCGGCCTCCGTCACCGGCCACTGGTCAGGGTCGGCGGCGTCGAGCCGGACCGGCGCCAGCAGGTTGGCCGGACCTTCGGCCTCCCGCCAGGCGGCGATGCTGGCCAGGGCCGACGGGTCCGGATCGCTTGGCCGCCATGTGACGCCCGGCAGGTGTCGCGCCATGTGCAGGGCGTGCTCTCCGGCGCCCGAGGCGATCTCCAGAATGGTCCCCGTCTCCGGCAGTTCAGTGCGCAGCACATCGAGGATCACATCCCGGTTGCGGGCGGTCGCGGGTGAGGAGAGGGCGGTCATGCCGCGATCATAGGCCGGGACAACAACACCGGACAGGCGACGACGATGGCGGGCCGCCGATTTCGTCGTATGGTGCGGTCATGGCGCGTTCCGTTCCCCTGTCCCGGATCCTGGCGTGGCTGGCCGTGATCGGCGCGGCCGCCCTGGTGCTGTGGCTGATCCTGCGCGGGCTGCGCAAGAAAACCCTCGATCGGGAGGCGCCGGCGGGGCTGATCGCCGCTGCGCCGACCGGGCCGACCGCCGCTCAAACCGCCCGCGCCGTCCCGCCGCCGCTCCCCGCCCTTGATCCGGCCCGCATCGCCGGGGGCGAGGTCGACCGGGCCATGTATATGGATATCCGGGAGCGGCTGAACGCGAGGGCCCTGGGCGCAAAGGAGCAGGCCGAGACAATTCTGCGCGGCCTCCGCGCCCGGGTGCGGAGCGGCGAGCCTCTGGTCGTCTTCGTCCCGTTCGAACCCGGCCCGCGAACCCTGGTCTCCGAGGACGCCTATGACGACTGGGAGCGGCAGTGGTTTCCCGACGCCAACTCACGTTAGGGCGGAGCCCGTCTTGACGATCCTTCATGCCTGACGCGCCCGCCATCGCCTTTCAGGACGTCTCCCGGCGCTACGCCGGCAAGGCGGCGGTCGACGCCGTGTCCCTGTCCATCCCGGCCGGGCAGTTCGTCGCCGTGGTCGGCGCCTCGGGGTCGGGCAAGACCACCCTGTTGAAGACCGTCAACCGCCTGACCGAGCCGGACGACGGCCAGGTTCTGGTCGAGGGCAGGGACGTCGCCGGGGAAGACCCGGTCGGGCTGCGCCGGCGCATCGGCTACGTGTTTCAGGGCGTGGGCCTGTTTCCCCACATGAGCGTCGCCGAGAACATCGCCATCACTCCCCGGCTGCTGGGCTGGTCGACCGAAGACATCGACGCCCGGGTCGATGCCCTGCTGTCGCTGGTCAGCCTGCCGCTCGACTACCGCCGCCGACTGCCCGACCAGCTGTCCGGCGGCGAGCGCCAGCGGGTCGGGGTGGCGCGGGCTCTGGCGGCGCGGCCGGGAATCCTGCTGATGGACGAGCCCTTCGGCGCCCTCGATCCGGTGACCCGCGAGGCGCTCGGGCTGGCGACCCGGTCGCTGCATGAGAAACTCGGCCTGACGACCCTGATGGTCACCCACGACGTCCAGGAGGCTGTGATCCTGGCCGACCGCATCATTGTCATGGCCCAGGGCCGGGTGCTGGCCGATGATGCGCCAAGAGCCTTGCTGGCCGGCCATCCCGACCCGGTCGTCGCCGCCCTGATGGACACGCCCGCGCGCCAGGCCCGCGCCATCTCCGCCCTGATGGAGGCCGGCTGATGGCGGCCGGGGCGGCCCAGAGCCAGATCGCGGCGGCCTGGGCCCTGCTGCCCGACTACCTGTCGCAGCATGTGCTGCTCAGCGCCTCGGCCCTGGCCCTGGGGGTGGCGATCAGCCTGCCGCTCAGCGTCCTGGCCGCGCGCAATCCAATGGTCCGCTGGCCGGCCCTGACCCTGACCGGCGTGATCCAGACCATTCCGGGCCTTGCCCTGCTGGCGCTGTTCTATCCGCTGCTGTTGGCGCTGTCGGCCTTCACCGCCGGGGCGATGGGATTTCGCATACAGGCCCTGGGCTTTCTGCCGGCGCTGCTGGCCCTGACCCTCTATTCAATGCTGCCGATCCTGCGCAATGGCGTCGCCGGGTTGTTGGGTGTCGATCCCGCCGTGCGCGAGGCCGCCGACGGGGTCGGCATGACCCCGCGCCAGAAGCTGCTTCGCGTCGAGGCGCCGCTCGCGGCCCCGGTGGTGATGGCCGGCATCCGCACCGCCGCCGTCTGGACGATCGGCGCCGCCACCCTGTCCACCCCGGTCGGCCAGACCAGTCTGGGCAACTACATCTTCTCGGGACTGCAGACCGAGAACTGGGTCTATGTCCTGTTCGGTTGCGCCGCTTCCGCCGGCCTCGCCCTGATCGTCGACCAGCTTCTGGGCCTGATCGAGCGCGGCGCCGCGCGCCGGGACCCCCGTCCGGCGGTCATCGGGCTGTTGCTGCTCCTGGTCGGAGTCGGCGCGGCCCTGGCGCCGCAGCTGTTGCGCGCCGCGACCCCGGCCTATGTCGTCGGGGCCAAGAACTTCTCCGAGCAATATATTCTCGCCGACCTGATCTCGACCCGGCTGCAGAACGCCGGCGGCGCGGTGACCCGGCGTGACGGCCTCGGCTCGGCCATTGCCTTCCGCGCCCTGGAGGCCGGCGAGATCGACGTCTATGTCGACTACAGCGGCACCCTGTGGACCAATGTCATGGGCCGCAAGGACACGCCGCCCCGCGCCGAGTTGATGGCTCAACTGACCGACTGGATGGCTCGGGAGAAGGGGGTCACCGTGCTGGGCTCGCTGGGCTTTGAAAACGCCTATGCCCTGGCGATGGAGCGCAAGCTGGCGACCTCCCTGGGCGTCGAGACCCTGTCGGATTTGGCGACCCAGTCCTCGGCCCTGACCATCGGCGGCGATCTGGAATTTCTGTCCCGGCCGGAATGGGCCTCGATGAAGAAGGCCTACGGCCTGCGGTTCCGGCGGCAGAAGTCCTTCAACCCCACCTTCATGTACCGCGCCCTGGGCAGCGGCGACGCCGACGTCATCTCGGCCTTTTCCAGCGACGGCCGCATCGCCGCCCAGGACCTGGTGGTGCTCGGCGATCCGAAAGGCGCCGTGCCCAGCTATGACGCGGTGATCCTGATCTCACCCAAGCGCGCCGGCGACAAACGGTTGATCGAAGCGTTGCGGCCGCTGGTCGGCGCGATCCCGGTCGAGGAGATGCGCAAGGCCAACTATGCCGTCGACCGCGACGACGGAAAGGTTTCGCCCGCCGAGGCGGCGGCGGGTCTGGCCAAGGCGGTGAAGCTGGACTGATCCTTCTCCCGGCGAGCGGGAGAAGGAACGCTCCGGATCGACTACTCTTCCTTGACGCGACGCTTGCGGAAGCTGGGGTTCAGCACCTTCTTGCGCAGACGGATGTTTTTCGGCGTCACCTCGACCAGCTCGTCTTCCTCGATGTAGGCGATGGCCTGTTCGAGGGTCATGCGGCGGGGCGGGGTCAGGCGGATTGACTCATCCTTGCCGCTGGCCCGGACGTTGGTCAGCTGCTTGGCCTTCATCGGGTTGACGTCCAGGTCGTCCATGCGGCTGTTCTCGCCGATGATCATGCCCTGGTAGGTCTTTTCATTGCCGCCGACGAACATCACGCCGCGCTCTTCCAGGTTCCACAGGGCGTAGGCCTGGGTTTCACCGTCGGAGTTGGAGATCAGCACGCCCTTGCGGCCGGCGTCGATGGCGCCCTTGTAGGGTTCGTAGTGGCTGAACACGCGGTTCAGCACCCCGGTGCCGCGGGTGTCGGTCAGGAATTCGCCCTGATAGCCGATCAGCGAGCGCGACGGACTCATCAGCAGGATGCGGGTCTTGCCGGCGCCGGACGGCCCCATGTCCTTCAGCTCGGCTTTGCGGGCCGAGAGCTTTTCGATGACGATGCCGCTGAACTCGTCATCGACGTCGATCATCACCTCTTCCACCGGCTCGAGGCGAGCCCCGGTTTCCGGATCGGTCTGATAGACCACGCGCGGACGGCTGATCGACAGTTCGAAGCCTTCGCGGCGCATGCTCTCGATCAGCACGCCCAGCTGAAGTTCACCACGACCGGCGACTTCGAAGGCGTCCTTTTCGGAGGTTTCGGTCACCCGGATGGCGACGTTCTGCTCCAGTTCCTTCATCAGACGGTCGCGGATGACCCGGCTCTGGACCTTGTCGCCTTCGCGGCCGGCCAGGGGGCTGTCGTTGACCGAGACGGTCATGGAGATGGTCGGCGGATCGATCGGCTGGGCCGGAAGGGCCTCGGTGACGTCGATGGCGCAGAGGGTGTCGGCCACGGTGGCCTTGCTGAGGCCGGCGATGGCGACGATGTCGCCGGCTTCGGCGTCCTCGATGGGCTGACGCTTCAGGCCGCGGAAGGCGAGGACCTTGGTAATCCGGCCGCGTTCGATTTCCTTGCCGTCACGCGACAGGGCGTGGATGGCCATGCCGGGGACGGCCTTGCCGCTCTCGATGCGGCCGGTCAGCAGGCGGCCCAGGAAGGGGTCGCTCTCGATCAGCACCGACAGGATCTGGAAGGGCTCGTCCTTGCGGGCCACGGCCTTGGGCTCGGGGACGTGGCGAACGATCAGGTCGAACAGGGGCCCGAGGTTGTCGTTGGGCTTGTCGAGATCCATCGTCGCCCAGCCGTTCTTGCCGCTGGCGTAGATGTGCGGGAAGTCCAGCTGCTCATCGGTGGCGCCGATGGCGGCGAACAGGTCGAAGGCGTCGTTCAGCACGCGGTCGGGATCGGCATGCGGCCGGTCGACCTTGTTGAGGCAGAGGATCGGACGCAGGCCCATCTTCAGCGCCTTGCCGAGCACGAACTTGGTCTGGGGCATGACCCCTTCCTCGGCGTCGACCAGCAGGACGCAGCCGTCCACCATGCCGAGGATCCGCTCGACCTCGCCGCCGAAGTCGGCGTGTCCGGGGGTGTCGATGATGTTGATCCGGGTCTCGCCCGCTTCGCCGTTCCACAGCACGCTGGTGCATTTGGCGAGGATGGTGATGCCCCGCTCGCGCTCCTGGTCGTTGGAGTCCATGGCCCGCTCGACCGTGGCCTCATTGGCTCGGAAGACGCCGGACTGGGCGAGGAGTTGGTCAACCAGGGTGGTCTTGCCATGGTCGACGTGGGCGATGATGGCGATGTTTCGCAGGGACATTCGAACGGGCTTTATATGGAGGGCCGGCGGGAGCGCTAACGACTGACCACCGCGAAAGGAAACCGGTTGCGGCGGTGATCAGCCATTAAAGTTATGGATTCAGACCTGTTTGAGCCGGGGCCAGCGTCACCGCTGGTCCGAACAGGCTGAGGCGCGCGCTTTTACGCGAGTGCGGCGCACAAAGCCACCCCGGCGATGTGACGCTGTTCCGGGCGCCTTCAAACGCTTGTTTTTATTCATCGATCTATGAATTTGGACAGGGTCTGCGTGATTTTTGTGCGCTGCGGCATGGCTATGAGGGGGTCATATGACCTTGCGGAACGGGGATTTCTGAAGCCGCTTCCTCTAAATCTTCGCTGCGGCGCACATTTTTCCCTTGCCGTTTTGTGCGCCGCACCCTACCTTTCAATTGTGAGGCGGCCTCGCCGCCTCTGCCCTTCCTGGGCGTTTCCTCCCTAATGAACTGGCCGGACCCTCGGGTTCGGCCGTTTTTTTTGCGCGGTCGCCAGGGCAGTTTATCCGGAGCCGACGTTTATCCCGCGAAGGCTGCCGGCGGCGCCCTAAAGCAGGGATTTCCAGCCTTCGGCCAGGGCCGCGGTCAGGCTCGCGGCCATGGTCTTCAGACCTTCCAGACCCTCCGTCGGCTCCAGGCTCGCTTCGTCGAGATAGAGGCCGCGATCGATTTCGATCTGCAGGGCGTGAACCTGCTGCGCCGGCCGGCCGTAGTATTCGGTGGTGTAGCCGCCGGCGTAGGGCATGTTGCGGACCACCCGATAATCGAGAGATTCAAGCGTCTTTTCGACCATCCGGATCAGGGCTGGCGAACAGGCGGCGCCGAAGCGATCGCCCAGCACCATGTCGCATCCCTTGCCGTGACGCGGCGTGACCACGCTGCGGGCCGCCGCCGAGGGCATCGAATGCCAGTCGATCAGAATGGCCAGGCCGTGGGCGGCGCGGGCCTCGGCGATCAGGCCGGCCAAGGCTTCATGGTAGGGACGGTGGGCGGTCTCTATCCTTTGCCGCGCTTCGTCGAAGGTCAGCTTGCGGGCGTAGATCTTCTGGCCTTCCCCGGCCAGCCTGGCGATGGCGCCCAGTCCGGCCGCCACCCGGGCGCTGCGGCCCTGGACGTGCGGCGGCAGATCATCCTCGAACATCGCCGGGTCCAGCTCCCAGGCGTCGCGATTGAGATCGATATAGGCGCGGGCGAAGCTGGCCGTCAGGGTGGTGACCCCGGCGGCGGGGGCGGCGGCGATCAACTCGTCGACCAGCGCGTCTTCGGAGCGCCGCATCAGGGCCTTGCCGACGGCCGCGGCGGCGAGCATCTCCGCCGGATAGACGGTGCCCGAGTGCGGCGAGGCGAAGATCAGCGGCGTGCTCGCCGTTCCCCTCGCCGGGCGACAGATCCGGAAGGGGGGCGGCGCCGCATCCCCGGCCAGGCCTGTGGTCTGGTCCGTGACCGGGATTCTGGCCGGATCGGTCAAGGTCATGCCTCTATTTCGTCCGCCCCCGGCGCAGGGTCAAAGCCTTTCGCCGCCTTTGATGCATTACGCCACGGGGGTCAGGTTCACGCGCCCTTTACGTCTCCCGGGCTAGGGTTAAGCAACAAAGTTTCTGGCGAGGTCCCAAGGTCCCCATGCCCCGCATCCTGTTGGCCGAAGACGACGACTCCCTGCGCAACTTCCTGTCTCGGGCCCTTGAGCGCGCCGGGTATGACGTGCGCGCCTGCGCCGATGGCGAGGAAGCGGCCGGCTGCCTCGACGAGGACTGGGATCTGTTGCTGACCGACATCGTCATGCCGGGCATGGACGGAATCGAGGTCGCCCGCCATGCGGCGGCGCGCCACCCCGGTTTGCGGATCATGTTCATCACCGGTTTTGCCGCCGTGGCCCTGTCGGCGGGCGAGCGGGCCCCGGCCGGGGCCAAGGTGCTTTCGAAGCCCATCCACCTGCGGGAAATCGTCACCGAGGTGGACCGGATGATGGCCGCCGCCTGATCGCATGCAGATGGCCGGTTGCGTCCGGCTCAAAGCCTTTGTATAGACCCCGCCTTCCTGCCGGTACGGACGTGTAGCTCAGCGGGAGAGCACCTCGTTGACATCGAGGGGGTCACAGGTTCAATCCCTGTCACGTCCACCATCCCTACAAAATCCGGAACCTGTATCGCAGCTCGATCGAAGGGTCCTGCTGACAGCGGCCCTGAACCCTCATCGGCGATCCTGAAAGGTCTCGACCGCCGGCGATCAGCAACCGTTGTTCGATATGAAATCGTTCAGGTTGTGCGAGGTTCTCGCGGCCGCTTGGGCCAAGGTCACGCGAATCAACCAGCGTTCCCCCAAGGGTTTTGCTCGCGCCGTTGGGGTTCTTCTTGCAAAATCTCGTCTTTTGCGAGAAACAGGGACAGAAATTGTCGAAAACCCCCACAGAATGGGCTTAATTTCTGCGGCCATTAGTCGCCGTCTCTTGCATCCAAGGCGGCATTGGTCGAAAAGCGCGAGGCGAGGTTGTGTGTAATGCAACCTCTAACGACCTATTGCCTCGTCCGCGTATCCAGAGGGACTGGTTAACATCGGAGATACTAATTTGCCCCGTCCTCAGCATTCTGCGCCCGACCCCATTGATATCGCTGTTGGCGCCCGGATACGCATGCGCCGCAAGACGCTTGGTCTGACGCAGACCGCGCTGGCCGAAGCCCTGGGCATCACCTTCCAGCAGGTTCAGAAGTATGAGCGCGGCGCCAACCGGGTGTCGGCGTCCATGCTGGTGCGCGCCGCCAAGCGCCTCGACTGTCCGGTGGCCTTCCTGGTTGGTGAGGAGCCCGGCGGCTTCCCGACCGACGAAACCCTGCTGACGATGCTGGCCTTCCCGGGCGCCATCGACCTGCTGCACGCCTACACCGCCATCGAGGACGCCCAGTCGCGCACGGCGGTGGTCTCGGTGGCGCGGGCCCTGTCCGGCGGCGAGACCAAGCGCTCCGCCGCCTGATCGCCGCCGTCGGCCGGTCCGACGCCCCATATACCCATTTTCGGGAATAAGCGTTCCGGACCCCTGTTCCGAAACGCTTTTTTCGTAACTCGCTTCGATACTCGCCTGCATATCCTCGGTTGAAGGGGTGGGGCGTGTTCAAAGTCTTTTCCGTGCTCGTGAATCAGCATGACGTCCGGCTATCCATGCTGGCGGTTGTCGTCTGTCTCTGCGCCAGTCTGACGGCGTTCAGACTCTATTCCCGGATGACAGGCGCCAAGGGCCTCGTCCGCGGGGCATGGCTGCTGCTGACCGCCCTGGTGGCGGGCTCGGGGGTCTGGGCGGCTCACTTCCTGGCCATGCTGGCCTATTCGCCGGGTCTCAACACCGGATTTTCCTCAACCGGCACCATCGCCTCGCTGATGGTGGCGGTCGCCTTCATGGGCGGAGGCTTCTATGCCTCCATCCTGGTCGACGACGAGCGGTCCAACCAGATCGCCGGCGGCCTGCTGATCGGCATCGGCATCAGCGCCATGCACTATACCGGCATGTCGGCCTTCGTCACCGAGGGCCGCATTGTCTGGGAGCCGGCGATCATCGCCGCCTCGGTGGTTCTGGGGATCGCCGGCGCGACCGGATCGCTCATCCTGGTCGGCCGCGGCCGCAAGCTCTGGCAACAGGCGGCCGCGGGGGGTGTCTTCGCCCTCGGGGTTTCGGCCATGCACTATACGGGCATGGGCGCGATCACCATCGTGCCGGACGCCACCGTGGTGGTGCCGGCGCAGTTGATGAGCGTCGGGGTCATGACCTTCGCCGTGGCGTCCATCACCGGCCTGATCATCCTGGGCGGTCTGGGCGCCATGCTGATCGAGAGCCAGACCACCCGTTCGGCGCTTGAGCGGATCCGCACCCTCGCCAATGCCGCCTATGAAGGCATCGTGGTGATCCAGAACGGCAAGATCAACGACGCCAATTCCGCCTTCTGCGAGCTGGCCGGCGCGCCGCTGTCCGAGCTGGTCGGACGACCGCTCCTCGCCGGGCTGCTGACCTTTGATGACGAACTGCAAGCCGCCGACCAGCGCCGCGAGGCGCACCTTCAACCGGTGGGTGAGGCGATCTCCATCCCGGTCGAGGTCTTCTCCCGACTGATGGACGACGGCGCCCGGGTCGAGACTTCCGGCCTGACGGTCCTGGCCATCCGCGACCTGCGCGAGCGCCGCTCGGCCGAGGAGAAGATCCGCTATCTCGCCGAGCATGACGGCCTCACCGGTCTGCCCAACCGCCATGCCCTGCAGCGCCGCCTTGCCGCCGCGCTGGACCGGGTCGAGGCCTCGGGGGAAAGCCTTTCGGTGGTCTGCATCGACCTCGACCACTTCAAGGAGGCCAACGACCTGCATGGCCACGTGGCCGGCGACCAGGTTCTGGTCGAGGCCGCCCGCCGTCTGCAGGCCTCGATCTCGGGTCCCAGCTTCGCCGCGCGCCTCGGCGGCGATGAATTTGTCGTCGTCCAGATCACCGACCAGGACCAGCCGGGCGCCGCCGCCGAACTGGCCGGCGAGCTGCTCGAAACCCTCAACGCCGCCACCACCTTCGAAGGTCAGGAACTGGCCATGGGCGCCAGCCTCGGCGTCTCCCTGTTCCCTGACGACGGCCGCACGGCCGAGGCGCTGCTGACCAACGCCGACATGGCGCTCTACAGGGCCAAGGAAAGCGGTCGCGGCGCCTATCGCTTCTTCAAGCGCGAGATGGATGAGAGCATCCGCGAGCGCCGCAGCCTGGCCCGCGAACTGCGCCAGGCGATCGCCGACGAGGACCTGATCGTCCACTACCAGCCGCTGGCCCGCGCCAGCGATGGCGAGGTCTGCGGCTTCGAGGCGCTGGTCCGCTGGAAACATGCGGTGCGGGGCATGATCCCGCCGCTGGACTTCATCCCTGTCGCGGAGGAGAGCGGCCTGATCGGGCCGCTGGGCGAGTGGGTCCTGCGCCGGGCCTGCGCCGACGCGGCCGCCTGGGACAAGCCGCTGCGCATCGCCGTCAACCTCTCTCCGCTCCAGCTCAACAATCCGGCGCTTCCGACCCTGGTGCACGAGGTGCTGATCCAGACCGGCCTGTCGCCGGCCCGGCTGGAGCTGGAGATCACCGAGAGCGCTCTGTTCAAGGACTACCAGCGGGCGCTGGACAACCTGCGCCGCCTCAAGGCGCTCGGCGTCCGCATCGCCATGGACGATTTCGGCACCGGCTTCTCCTCGCTGTCGACCCTGCAGTCCTTCCCCTTCGACAAGATCAAGGTCGACAAGAGCTTCGTCGAGAACATCCACCGCGACGAGCGGGCGACCGTCATCGTCCGCGCGGTGCTGGGCCTCGGCCGCAGCCTGAACATCCCGGTCGTCGCCGAAGGGGTGGAGACCGAAGAGCAGCGCGAGTTCCTGCGCGGCGAACACTGCGCCGAGCTGCAGGGCTACGCGATCGGCCGCCCCGCTCCGGCCGAGACCCTCGGCGCCTGGACCAACGGAGAGCCGCTGGTGGCGGTCAAGAGCCCCACCCGATCCGCGCCCAAAGCCGCCGTCCGGCGAACCCGGGCGGCCTGACGGCTACCGCCGCTTCAGCCCGCCCAGGAGGCCGCGCAACAGCTCGCGGCCGAGTTGGCTGCCGACGGTGCGCAGCATCGACTTGGCGAAGGCCTCGCCCATGCTCTGGCGACTGGAGCCGCGCGGCCGTGACGTCGTCCGCGGCGCGGTGCGGCTGGCTCGCGCGGCCTCGCGTTCCCGCTGTACCTGCTGCTTTTCCCAGGCCTTCTCCTCGGCCTCCCGCTTCTTGAGGATCTCGGCCTCGGCGGCGGCGGCCTCGGCCTGACGCTGGGCGGCGTCGGCCCGGCTCTTCAGCATCTCGAAGGCCGACTCGCGATCCTGCACCTGGTCGTAGAGACCGCGCACCGGACTGGCGGCCATGATCGTCGCGCGCTCCGCGGGCGTCGCCGGGCCCAGCCGCGAGGCCGGCGGCCGGATCAGGGTGCGGGCGGTGATGGTCGGCGCGCCTTTTTCGTCCAGGACAGAGACCAGGGCCTCGCCGACCCCCAGGTTCTGGATCGCCTCGGCGGTGTCGAAGGCCGGGTTGGGCCGGAACGAGGCGGCCGCGGCGCGCAGCCCCTTCTGCTCGGCCGGCGTATAGGCGCGCAGGGCGTGCTGGAAGCGGTTGCCCAGTTGGGCCAGCACCGTCTCCGGAATATCGGCCGGGTTCTGGGTGACGAAATAGACGCCGACCCCTTTGGACCGGATCAACCGCACCACCTGCTCGACCTTCTCCAGCAGGGCGCGCGGGGCGTCGCGGAACAGCAGATGGGCCTCGTCGAAGAAGAACACCATGCGCGGCTTTTCCGGATCGCCGATCTCCGGCATCTCCTCGAACAGTTCCGACAACAGCCAGAGCAGGAAGGTCGCATAGAGGCGGGGGCTGCGGATCAGCTTGTCGGCGGCCAGGATCGAGACGATCCCGCGCCCGGAGCCGTCCACCCGCATCAGGTCGCTCAGCCTCAGGGCCGGTTCGCCGAACAGATGGCTGATGCCCTGGGTCTCCAGGGTCAGCAGGCCGCGCTGGATGGTGCCGATGGTGGCGGCGGAGACGTTGCCGTACTTGAGGTCGATCTCCTTCTCGTTCTCGCCGACGTATTTCAGCGCCGCCTGCAGATCCTTCAGGTCGAGCAGCAGCAGCCCCTCGTCGTCGGCCATCCTGAAGACGATGTTGAGCACGCCTTCCTGGACGTCGTTGAGCTCCAGCATCCGCGACAGCAGCAGCGGTCCCATCTCCGAGACGGTCGAGCGCACCGGATGGCCCTGCTCTCCGAACAGATCCCAGAAGACAGTCGGCGGCGCGTCGGGCCGCAGGTCCAGGTCCATCTTCGCGGCCCGGGCCAGCATCTTCTCGTTGGGGCTGCCCGGCTGGCAGACGCCCGACAGATCGCCCTTCACATCGGCGGCGAATACCGGGACCCCGGCGTCGGAAAAGCCCTGGGCCAGGATCTGCAGGGTGACGGTCTTGCCGGTGCCGGTCGCGCCGGCGACGAGGCCGTGGCGATTGGCCCGGTCCAGCCTCAGGGTCTCGGGCGCCTCCGCCTTGCCGATGAACAGGGTCCCGTCCGCCACCTCGACCATCCGTGCGATTCCTTGCCGTCCTTATCCTGTCCAAGGCTTAGAGCGGGTTCCGATCAGGGGAAACCGGTTATCGGATCAAACCCACGATAATCAGGGGCCCAGGAGCCGGCGACGCGAGGCCGTCTCCTGCCGTTCTGCGTCCGCGTGCACCGGGTCGCAGGCGCCCGTCGTCGTTATTCTCGCCTGGGGCGGAACGCCGGCGCCTGTTGATTGTTGACGCGGGTCCGGGCTGATCTGACAGTCGTCGCCCACGTTACGCAGGTTCACCATGTCCAGCCAGTCCACGACCGACGGCGTCTCGCGAAACGCCCTGGTGATCCTCGCGGTCATCGCCTGCGGCGCCACGCTGTGGCTGTTGCGCGGTGTCCTGACCCAACTGGCCCTGGCCGTCTTCCTGGCGGTGATCATCGACGGCTTCTCGCGCACCCTCAATCAGCGCTGGCCCAGGCTGCCCAAGCCGGTCGCCCTGCCCACGGCGATCATCCTGACCATCCTGGTGCTCATCGGCATCGTGGTGGTGATCGCCGACCAGGGCGTGGCCTTCGCCAACCAGCTGACCGGCTACGCCCCGAAGCTGGAGGCGCTGCTGGCCCAGGCGGCCGAGGCCGTCGGGGTCGAGGCGGTCAGCCTGTCGGAACTGATCCGGCGGGCCAATCCCGGCCAGTTCGCGGGCGCCGTGGCCCAGAGCGCCCAGAGCGTGCTGTCCGACACCTTCTTCGTGCTGATCTACCTGGCCTTCATCATCGCCTCGCAGCGCGGCTTCCGGCGCAAGGTGGTCGCCATGTTCCCGCACAACCATCATCGCGACGAGGCGGTGCAGAGCTTCCAGCGCATCCGCGACGGGGTCGAACAGTATCTGTGGGTGCAGACGGTGACCGGCCTGATGATCGGCGCCGGGTCGCTGGCGGTGATGCTGCTGCTGGGTCTCGACAATGCGCTGTTCTGGGCCTTCCTGATCTTCCTGGCCTCCTATATCCCGATCATCGGCGGCTTCATCGGCATCGCCTTCCCGCCGCTCTTCGCCCTGGTGCAGTTTCCCGGCTGGTGGCAGGCGGCGGTGCTGCTGATCGTGCTCTGGGTGATCCAGTTCGTGGTCGGCAATGTCGTGCAGCCCAAGATGCAGGGCGACAGCCTCAACATCGACCCGGTGGTGGTGCTGCTGGCCCTCGGATTCTGGGGCCTGGTCTGGGGCATGCCGGGGATGTTCCTGTCCACGCCGCTGACCGTGATGGCGATGATCATCCTCGCCCAGTTCGAGGGCTCGCACTGGATCGCCGTGCTGCTGTCGGCGGACGGCGATCCCGCCGGAGACCACGGCCGCAGCTCCCCGGCCCACGCCGCCGCCACCCGCGACAAGCCGCCTGAAAAGACTGAGTCGCCGGCCTCTTGAACCGGCCATTCGGCCTCCCATCTACAGTCTTGTCCGGGGCCCCCTCCCCCCTGTTCCCCGGGCAGATGGAGCGCCCACTTCTCCCCCCGAAGACGGCGAATCTCCCGAATGTCCCGCCCCCCGCGGGACCTGCGCCGCCGGATCCCCCCTCCGGCGGCGCTCTCGTATCCGGACCCCGTCAGGACCTGTCCTGCGGGGCATGACCTTCGCAAACAATTGACGGCGCCGGGATGCCCCGCGTGGGGTTATGAAGCGCGACCATGGGCGCTACAGTCCTCCGCAAGAATTTCTGTCGGCCAAGTCGATTCTGCGCGAAAGCGCCCGAAAATCCGGTTAGATCGACCGGCCAGAGCGGCAAAACGAAGAAAATTTCAGGGAAATCCCCATGAGCGGCGCGAAAAGCGACCTTTCGGTTCAGGGCACGGGTCGGCGTCTGGCGGACGCCTTCGCCGCCAGCCTGGGGCGCATGAGCCCGCCGGGGCCCGAGGAAGTCGCCTTTCTGGACCAGTTGGCCGCCGATCTGCAGGCCGAGGAACTGCCGCCGGTGTCGGACGCCGGGCTTGCCGCGATGTTCGCCGAATTCTGGCAATTCGCCGTCTCGGCGGGTGATCGCGACCCCGCCATCCGACTGCGCCGCTGGACTGATTCCGACGGCCGCGATCTCGGCCGCGACCTGCTGGAGATCGTTCAGGACGACCGGCCCTTCCTGGTCGACAGCATCATGGGCCAGATCACGGAGCTGGGCCTGGCCGTGCGGGCGATGTTCCACCCGGTCGTCGATGTCGGCGGCAAGGCCCGCTCCCTGATTCAGGTGCATCTCGATCCCGTCGGCGAGGACCGGGTCGAGGGTCTGATCGAGGCGGTCGCCGAAAGCCTGGCCGATGTCGTCGCGGCGGTCGAGGACTTCACCGCCATGAAGGACCTGATGCGGCGGACCATCGACGAGTTCGAGGCCACGCCGCTGGGCGGCGCCGATCCGGACGAGCGGGCCGAGCAGCTTACCTTCCTGCGCTGGCTGGAGGGCGAGCACTTCGTCTTCCTCGGAAGCCGCGTCTATGAGTATCCCCGCACCGAGGACGGCGGCTACGCCGCCCAGGCCCCGCTGCATCAGCCGGAAGACAATCTCGGGGTCCTGCGGGACCAGTCGCGGGCCGTGCTGCGCCGGGCCAACGAGCCGGCCGTGCTGTCCTCCCAGGTGCGCCGCCACCTGGAATCCGGTCCCGCCCTGACCGTGGCCAAGTCGAACCTGCGCTCGCGGGTCCATCGCCGGGCCTACATGGATTACGTCGGCGTCAAGCGCTACGGCGCCGACGGCCTGCCGTCCGGGGAGGTCCGCTTTGTCGGCCTGTTCACCGCCGAGGCCTATGAGACCCCGGCCCATGAGGCGCCGCTGATCCGGCGCAAGGTTCGGCTGGCCCTGGCGGCGGCCCAGGTCCTGCCCGGCGGCCACAGCGAAAAGCGTCTGCGCAACATCATCGAGACCTATCCCCGGGACGAACTGTTCCAGATGGGCGAGGATGAACTGCTCACCCAGGCCACCGGCATCCTGCATCTCTACGACCGGCCGCGCCTGAAGCTGTTCGCCCGCAAGGACCCCTTCGACCGCTTCTTCTCGGTGCTGCTGTTCGTGCCGCGCGACCGCTACGACAGCGGCCTGCGCGAGCGGGCAGGCAGGCTGATCGCCGCCGCCTACGGGGGCAGGGTCTCGGCCTATTACCCCAGCTTCTCGGACTCGCCCCTGGCGCGGGTTCACTACATCATCGGGGTCACGCCCGGCGATCACGCCGATCCCGATGTCGCCGCCCTCGAGGCCGAGGTGGCCGAGGCCGCCCGCACCTGGGGTGATCGCTTCGAGGCGGCCGTCCGCGCCTCGGGCCTGCCGACCACCCCGGCCCTGCACCGCTGGGCCGAGGCCTTCAGCGGCGGCTACCGCGACTTCTACCCCGCCGAGGAGGCCCTGGCCGATCTGGGCGAGGTCGACGCCATGGCGCCCGGCGACGATTTCCGGGTCCGGGCCTTCCGCAAGGTCGGCGACAGCGCCATGCGCTTCCGCTTCAAGCTCTATCGCCGGGGCGAGCATGTGCCGCTGGCCGATGTGACGCCGATCCTCGAGCACATGGGCCTCCGCGCCCTGATCGAGGACGCCTTCGAGCTGACGCCGGTCGGAGCGGACGGGACCGAAACCGTCTGGGTTCACGAATTCCTGCTCGAAGACCGGGCGGGCGAACATCTGGTGTTCGCCGACATCAAGGCCGCCTTCGAGGCGCTGTTCACCGCGGTCTGGCTGGGTCAGACCGAAAGCGACGGCTTCAACCGCCTGGTCCTCGAACTGGGGGTCTCCTGGCGCGAGGCCGCCCTGGTCCGGGCCCTGGCCCGCTATCGCCTGCAGTCGGGGCTGGACCCCAGCCAGTCGGTGCAGGAACAGGCCCTGGCCGACAATCCCGGCGTCGCCCGGCTGATCCTCGACCTGTTCCGCGTCAAGTTCGACACCGCCATCGCCGTCGACAACGCCGCCCGCCTGACCCAGGCCGAGGCGGTGATGGGCCAGATCGTCGAGGCCCTGCAGGCGGTGGAGAGCCTGGACGCCGACCGCGCCCTGCGCCGCCTCGCCCTGCTGGTCATGGCCATCAAGCGCACCAACTTCTATCAGCTCGGCGAGGGCGGGGATCACAAGCCCTACATCAGCTTCAAGATCGCCAGCCGCGAGCTGGACGACCTGCCCGACCCCAAGCCCTATCGCGAGATCTTCGTCTGGTCGCCGCAGGTCGAGGGCGTGCACCTGCGGTTCGGTCCGGTGGCCCGGGGCGGCCTGCGCTGGTCGGACCGTCGCGACGACTTCCGCACCGAGGTGCTGGGCCTGGTCAAGGCGCAGCAGGTCAAGAACGCGGTGATCGTGCCGGTCGGTTCCAAGGGCGGCTTCTATCCCAAGCAGCTGCCGCGGGGCGGGGCCCCCGATCAGGTCCGGGCCGCCGGCGTCGCCGCCTACACCACCTTCCTGTCCGGCCTCCTGGACATCACCGACAACATCAACGCCGACAATGAGGTCATCCCTCCCGCCGGGGTGATCGTGCACGAGGGCGACGATCCCTATCTGGTCGTGGCCGCCGACAAGGGCACGGCGACCTTCAGCGACATCGCCAACGGCATCGCCGAATCCTACGGCTTCTGGCTGGGCGACGCCTTTGCCTCCGGCGGCTCGGCCGGCTACGACCACAAGGTCATGGGCATCACCGCCCGCGGCGCCTGGGAGGCGGTCAAGCGCCACTTCCGCGAGATGGGCAAGGACATCCAGAAGGAGCCCTTCACCGTCGTCGGCGTCGGCGACATGTCCGGCGACGTGTTCGGCAACGGCATGCTGCTGTCCAGGCACACCCGGCTGCTCGCCGCCTTTGATCACCGCCACATCTTCATCGATCCCGATCCGGACCCCAAGATCAGCTATGCCGAGCGCGAGCGGATGTTCGCCCTGCCGCGCTCGTCCTGGGACGACTATGACCGCGCGGCCATCAGCAAGGGCGGCGGCGTCTTCGCCCGGTCGCTGAAGAGCATCCCCCTGACCCCGGAGATCAAGGCCGCCTTCGACATCAAGGCCGACAAGCTCAGCCCGGCCGAACTGATGACCGCCATCCTCAAGTCGCGGGCCGAACTGCTCTACCTCGGCGGCATCGGCACCTATGTGAAGGCGCGGCGCGAGAGCCAGCACGATGCCGGCGACAAGGCGAACGACGCCATCCGCATCGACGGCGCCGACCTGCGGGTCAAGGTGGTGGGCGAGGGGGCCAACCTGGGTCTGACCCAGGCCGGCCGCATCGAGTTCGCCCGCAATGGCGGCCGGATCAACACCGACGCCATCGACAATTCCGCCGGGGTCGACAGCTCCGACCATGAGGTCAACATCAAGATCCTCACCGGCATGGTCGAGCGGGCCGGAAACCTGACGCGGACAGACCGCAACAAGCTGCTGGTCTCCATGACCGACGATGTCGCCGCCCATGTGCTGGCCCACAACTACGACCAGACCCTGGCGCTCTCCCTGCTGCAGCAGGACGCGGTCGGCGAGGTCGACAACCACGCCCGCTTCATGGCCGAGCTCGAGACCGACGGGAAACTGGACCGCAGGGTCGAGGGTCTTCCCGATCCGCTGGCGCTGCAGGACATGGCCAAGGCCGGCCAGGGCCTGTCGCGGCCGGAGCTGGCGGTGCTGCTGGCCTATGGCAAGCTCGACCTGTTCAGCGACATGGTCGCCGGCAAGGGGCCGGACGATCCGGCCTTCCAGGCTACCCTGGAGGCCTATTTCCCCGACGGCCTGCGCAAGTACGACGACGAGATGCGTCGCCATCGCCTGCGGCGGGAAATCATCGCCACGGTGCTGTCCAACCAGATCGTCAACCGCTGCGGGCCCACCTTCGCCAGCCGGCTGAAGGCCTCCGCCGGGGCCGACGACGCGGCCCTGGTGGTCGGGTTCGAGGCCGGCCGCCGGGTTCTGGGCGTCGACGCCCTGTGGGATCAGGTCGCCGCCCTGGACGGCAAGGCGCCGGCCCAGGGGCAGCTGGCCCTGTTCCGCGCCCTCTCCCACCTGATCCGCAGCCAGACCTACTGGATGGCGCGCCGCGCCAAGACCGGGGAGGGGGTCCAGGCCCTGGTCGATCGCTACCGGCCGGCGGTGCAGGAGCTGGCGGCGGTGACGCCGGCCATCCTCTCGCCCTTCGAGCAGAAGGCGGTCGCCCGCCGCGCCAAGGCCTTCCTCGCCGACGGCGCGCCGGAGGCCCTGGCCCAGGCCGTGGCCTCGCTGCAGCCCCTGACCACCGCCGCCGACCTGATCGACGTCGCCGCCTCCATGGACTGGCCGGCGGCGTCGGCGGCGCGCCTCTATCACCAGGTTGGGGCGGCCTTCAACTTCGACAAGCTGCGGGCCGCGGCCGGCGAAAAGCGCGGCGGCGATCACTATGAGCGGATGGCCGTCCGGCGCCTGATCGAGGACATGCTGGGCGAACAGACGGCCGTCACCCGGGCGGTGATGACCTTCGCGACCAACGCCCAGGCCGGCGAGACGCCGGAACAGGCGCGCCAGACGGTCAACAGCTGGGCCGCTATCCACTCCGGGCCGGGACGCGCCGTGCGCCGCACGGTGGAGGAGATCGAAAGCGCCGGCGGCGGCTGGACCTTCGCCAAGCTGACCATCGCCAACGCCGCCCTGCGCGAACTGGCCGAGGCGGCGGGGCGCGGCCGGGGCTGACCCGGCCGCCCCGTCAGGGCCGCTCAGGGAACCCTGGCGACGCCTTCCCGGCGCGAGTCTGCGCCGCCTTCCAGACGGCCGCCGTCCCGGACGATGACGCCGTGCAGCCCGGAATTCTCGCCGCCGGACGAGCGCAGCGTCAGGCCGCGGGCGGCCAGCGCCTGCACCATGTCGGGTCCGAAGCGGTCGACCTCGCCGACCACCGTCCCGCTCCGGGCAATCAGGTTGGGCAGGTCGACGGCCTGCTGCATGCTCAGGTTCCAGTCCAGGACCCCGACCAGGGCCTTGAGATTGTAGGACAGGATCGATGAGCCGCCGGGGCTGCCCAGGGCGGCCACGAACCGCCCCTTGCGGTCCAGCACGATGACCGGCGACATCGAGGAGCGCGGACGCTTGCCCGCCGCCACGGCATTGGCCGCCGGGGCGCCGTCCGGGTCCAGCGGGCTGAAGTTGAAGTCGGTCAGCTGGTTGTTGAGGAAGAAGCCGGCGGCCATCCGGCCCGAGCCGAAAATGCTTTCCACGGTGGTGGTCATCGACACCACATTTCCTTCGGCGTCGACGATGACCATGTGGCTGGTGCCGCCGGGCTCGATGGTGGCGTCAGGTGAGCGGGGCTCGGCCCCCGGCGGCATGCCGGCCTCGGGTTCGGGACCCATCCGGTCGCCGATCAGCTTCGAGCGCCCGGCGACATAGGCGGGGTTGAGCAGGCCCTGAACCGGCACCGAGACAAAGGCCGGATCTCCGACATAGCGGTCGCGGTCTGCGTACATCAGCCGCTCGGCCTCGGCCAGTTCGATCCAGGCCACCGGATCATGCGGGCTGCGGGTGGCGATGTCGGTCCGCTCGAGCAGGGCCAGGGCCTGGAGCAGCGAGACGCCGCTGGAGGCCGGCTGGGCCGTGCAGACGACATAGATCCGATAGGGGGCGCAGAGCGCCGGCTTGCGCAGCGGCCTGTAGCCGGCCAGGTCCGACAGGCTCAGGGTTCCGGGCCGGGGCGCCTCGCCGATGCGGTTGACGATGGCCTGGGCGATCTCGCCCTTCAGCAGACCGTCCGGCCCCTGGGCGGCGATGGTCCGCAGGCTGGCGGCGTAGGCCGGGTTTTTCAGGGTGTCGCCGGCGACATAGCGGCCGCCGCCGGGCTTGGTGAAATAGCGCACCGCGTCGGGCGCCTTGGCCTGGGGGAAGGGCGAGGCGATCATCCCCGCCAGTCTCGGACTGACCGTGAAGCCCTCCTCGGCCAGCTTCTCGGCGTCGCCGAACAGCTCGCTCCAGGGCAGGCGGCCGTGGTCCTTCTGGGCCATGGCCAGCATGGCGATGGCGCCGGGCGCGCCGGTCGAGCGGCCGCTGAGGATGGCCTGGACAAAGTCCATCGGCTTGCCGTCATCGCTCAGGAACATGCCGGGGTCGGCGCCGGCGGGGGCGGTCTCGCGCCCGTCATAGGCGGTCACCTTGTGGGTCTTGGCGTCGTAGAAGACCATGAAGGCCCCGCCGCCCAGGCCGCTGGACTGTGGCTCGACCAGGCCCAGCACCGCCTGCACCGCCACGGCGGCGTCCACGGCGCTGCCGCCGCGCCGCAGCACCGCCAGGCCCGCGTCCACGGCCAGGGGATTGGCCGCCGCGATCATCCCCGTCGGGGCGGTCGGCTCCGGGGGCGAGGCGGGGGCTGTGGCGCAGCCGGATAGAACCAGGGACAGGGCCGTCAGGCCGGCAAGCAGCGAACGCATGGACACTCCGTCTGGAACCCCCCAACAGCGTCGCTGACGGGGTGAGGTTCCACAGAAAGAAAACGCGAGACGGCGGGACCTTCCGTTGATCCCGCCTTCCCGCCGTTGCGCCCACCATAGCGGCCGCCGCATGGACAACAACGCCTGTGCTGGCGAATAAAGGCCAAGGGCCGGCCGCATCCATCGCCGGCGAGGAGTTTAGCCGCATGACCGCCATCCCCCGTCCCGGCCGCAGCAACAGCCTGGTCGACGTGCCCGGCCTCAGGGTGGGACAGGCGGTGGACGCCGCCGTTCGCACCGGGGTGACCGTCATTCTGCCGGACGAGCGCAGCGTCTGCGCGGTGGACGTCCGCGGCGGCGGCCCCGGCACGCGGGAGACCGACGCCCTCAATCCCGAGAACCTGATCGGCGCCACCGTCGACGCCGTGGTCCTGTCCGGGGGCTCGATGTACGGCCTGGGCGCCGCCGACGGCGTGGCGGCCTGGCTGGGCGCGCAGGGCAGGGGATTCGCCGTCTCCAGCCGGCCGGGGGTGCCGACGGCCCCGATCGTGCCGGCCGCCATCCTCTTCGACCTGGCCAACGGCGGCGACAAGGCCTGGGGGCTGGAGCCGCCCTACCGCCGCCTCGGGATCGAGGCCGCCGAGGCGGCCCTGGGGCCGGCCGGCCTCGACATCGCCCTGGGAACCGCCGGCGCCGGCTATGGGGCCATGGCCGGTCTCTGGAAGGGCGGGACCGGCAGCGCCTCGGTGGCCACCCCGGACGGGCTGATCGTCGGGGCCCTGGCGGCGGTCAATTCCATCGGCTCGGTCACCGCCGGTGACGACCGCACCTTCTGGGCCAGCCCCTATGAACTGGACGGGGAGTTCGGCGGCCTCGGCCCCGCCGGCCTGACCACCGCGCCCGACAACTGGAACATGGCCAAGTCCAACCCCGCCCCGCGCCAGAACACCACCATCGCCTGCGTCGCCGTCAACGTCGCCCTCGATCCTGGCCAGTGCAAGCGGGTCGCCATCATGGCCCAGGACGGCCTGGCCCGCGCCATCCGCCCCGCCCATGCGCCGCAGGACGGCGACATCGTCTTCGTCATCTCCACCGCCCGCCGCCCGCTTGGCCAGCCCCCGGCCGGGGAGATCGCCCGCATCGGCGCCCTGGCCGCCGACACCCTGGCCAGGGCCATCGCCCGGGGCGTTTTCGAGGCCTCGCCCTGGCCCGGAACCGATGTCCGCTGCTGGCGCGACGGCTGACAAAAAAAGCCGCGCAAGACCGCTTGCCTTTCCCAGCGCCCGCGACTAGGTTCCGCGCCCTCGCCGGACCCTTCTGGGACCCCGCCGAAGTGCGCGCCCGTAGCTCAGCTGGATAGAGCATCAGACTACGAATCTGAGGGTCGGACGTTCGAATCGTTCCGGGCGCGCCATTTTCCATCGCTCAATTTTTATGAACTGTGGGCTGGGCAGTCAGGGCCGCTCTTTGCTCGCTCGGCCGTTCAAAAGTGTATCCGCCAAAAAAAGAGATTTCACATGAGGCTGGCCTCTATCCTTTCAGGATTGTTTCTCGCGATCAGCGCGGGTCTGAGCGTCGGCCCTGCCGTTGCAGAAGCGGCTGAACCTTTGACGCAAGGCGTTTCGGAAATTCCGCCAGAATTTGCCGGCATTCTTTCAATGTCTCTAAGGCGCGTCCCTGAAAGCGCCCTCGATAAGAACTGCATGGCGATTTTTCTATATAAAGAAGGCGATCTTCGTGTCGTGGAACTCTCGGCGGACCCATCCAAAGGCAACGTGGAAGGCGAGGTCATTGAGGAAGGTTCAGTTTCGGTTCGGGCTGGGAGCGCTGATACCTGCGGCCTCAACCTGAAACTGTTCTACGGTCAGGACGACATCTTGGTGAAGGTGGTCCGTCTAAGATAAAATCGACCCGGGCCGAAGTGGCGGCCCCCTGTGACCCGTCATGCTGACTACGCCGCCCTGGAGCGGCCTTGCGGCTCGTGACCGCCGGACCGCCGCCCCGCCGGCTCTTGTGCCCCGCGCCCCTTGCGGCAGGATAGCGGCATGTCGGACACCGCCCTTCTTGCCGATCTCGCCGCCGGTCTCTCTCGCCGCGTCGTCCCCGGCCAGGTGCTGGTGGTCGGGCTGACCGGGTCGGTGGCGGTGGGCAAGAGCACGCTTGGCGCGGCCCTGGTCAAAGAGCTGGCCATCCACCACAGGGTCGGGTCCCTGTCGACCGACGGCTTCATCCTGCCGAACGCGCGGCTGGCCGACCTCGGTCTCAGCCTGCGCAAGGGCTATCCGGAGTCCTACGACGCCGACCGCATGCTGGCCGCCATCAGCCAGGCGCGCGGCGAGCCGACGGTGTTTCCCGGCTACTGCCACATGACCTACGACGTCGATCCGGCTCGCGACCGGCTGGTGGACCAGCCGGACATCCTGTTGCTGGAAGGGCTGGGATTTTCCCCGCCGCAGGGGGAGGCCGCCGCCGGGGCGCTGGATCTGCTGATCTACCTCGACGCCGAGGAGGCCGATCTGGAGGCCTGGTTCCTGACGCGCTTCCTCGGCTTCTGGCGCGACGCCGAGCACGATCCGACCTCCTTCTACGCCCAGTTCCGCAGCATGACCGAGCCCGAGGCGGTGACCTTCGCCCGCGGCGTCTGGGCCGGGATCAACCTGCCCAACTTGCGGGAGCACATCGTCCAGGTCCGCGACCGGGCCGATATCGTCCTGCGCAAGGCGGCGGATCACCGGCTGAGCCTGGTGCGGCAACGGCCCGCCTGAAGGGGCCCTATCGAAGCGCCGGGCCATTGTAGCGCCCCCGCGCGACCCACACTACAGGCGGCGTCTTGCGAAATCGGCGGTGGAGGGGGACGAATCCCTTGCGCTGTGGGCCTTTGCGTGGGCCGGGGCCGCGCAGATGTGGCCCAGAGCGTAGGTCGGCGCGTGGGTCGAGGCGCGGGGTTTGTGGGGCGGTTCGAGGGCGGGGGGCTACAGCCGCACTCTGCCGTCATGCCGCCTGGGTCCCGGCGCTCCGCGCTGCGCGCTGCGGCCGGGATGACGGGGACGAATAAGAAAATCTTGCCGAACGGCGATGGCTGACCTATTTGCGCACCGCCGACCCGTTTGCCGCCGGATGAACATGATCTCTGGTCTGACCCACGCCCGCACCCTGACCGCCCGGACGGCTCCGTCCGCGGCGATCTGCGCGCGCGTCATGACCATTATGATGTCCATTAGCAAAACCCCCTCGCCAGGGACGGGAGACGCGCGAGCGACCTGAGGTCGCCCCCGCCGACGGATCGCAAGATCGCAACCCCGCTCCCTTCCAGGCAGCGGGGTTTTTTGTTGCGCGCCGTCGGTCCTCACCCCTCCACCTTAAGGACCAGACCATGACCCAGACCCCTCCTCCCGACCCGGCCGCGGCCGGAACCGAACCCCCGGCCGGCCTCGCCGCCCGCCGCTTTACCCAGGCCCTGGCCTGGACCCGCCTGCTCGAGGTGACCGCCCGGGTCGAGGCGACCCTGTCGGCCGCCGGCAGTCTCGAGGATCTCTTCGCCCTGGAGGAGGGGCTGACCCGGGCCTGGCCGTCGCGGGAAGACCGTCGCGCGCCGCTGCGCGAGATGATGTGGGCGGGCGAGGGGGCTGGGCTGGCGCCCCAGGATGTCCGGCTGGCGGCCTTCGACGAGGCCGGCCGGGTGCTGCTGCGGCGCACCTATCTGGCCGGGAGCGGCCGCCATGGATGACGACAAACCGGAGCCGGACAGGCTGCACACCTTCGTGGTCGCGGCGGCGGCGGAGAGCGACATCCTGATCAGGGTCCTGGGGCCGTTCGCCGTGCAGGAGGCGACGATCGCCGACATCCGGCTGGATCGCCGCGCCGGCGGCCTGGTCATCGCCATCGAGGCCAGCGGCGTCAGCGACGCCCGGGCAGAGCTGATCGGCCGGCGGCTTGAGGCCCTGGCGGCGGTGCGCAGCGTCGGTCGCGGCTGGCGGGTCGCGGCGCCCTGACAGTTTGCGCTATCCGTATTGAAAAGAAACTGATTAGCTTACGACCATGGACATGCCAGCCGATCCCGGGGCCGCCGCGCCGCCGCACGCCACACCGGTCTTCGCCGCGCCGCCGCCGGCGCCGCATCCTCTGCTGGTCGCGCCGGTCGCCGCCACCCTGGCCCGGCTGGCCGCGCCCAATCTGCTGGGCATGAGCGCGGCCACCGCCGTCTCGATCGCCGAAACCGCCTATATCGGCCGTCTGGGCGCCCATTCGCTCGCGGCCGCGGCGCTGGTGCTGCCGATGATCATGCTGATGGGCATGATGAGCGCCGGGGCCATGGGCGGCGGCGTCTCCTCGGCGGTCAGCCGGGCGCTGGGCGCGGGCGACGACGCCCGGGCCGAGACTCTGGCCCGCCATGCCGCCGTCATCGGTCTTGGACTGGGACTGGTGTTCACCGTCCTGCTGAGCGGCTTTGGCCAGGCGCTGTTCCGCCTGCTCGGCGGCGAGGGCGAGACCCTGGCCCAGGCCAGCGCCTATGCCGCCATTATCTTCCTGGCCGCCTGCTTCATCTGGCTGAGCAACATCTTCGCCTCGGTGTTGCGCGGCTCGGGCAACATGGTCGGACCCTCGGTGGCGATGATGTCGATGGCCGGGCTGCAGGTGGTGCTGGGCGGGACGCTGTGCTTCGGGCTGGGTCCGGCGCCGCGCCTGGGCATCGTCGGGGTCGGGCTGGGCCAAGCCATCGCCGCGGTGCTCGGCGCCAGCCTGATGTTCATGATGCTCCGCTCGCCGACGGCGCGGGTCAGGCTGCACCTCAAGGGTCCGCCGCTGAAGCGCGAGCATTTCGCCGACATCCTCAAGGTCGGCGGCCCGGCCCTGCTGTCGCCGATCCAGACGGTTGGCACCATTCTGGTGATCACCGCCATCGCCGCCCGCTTCGGCGTCGAGACCCTGGCCGGCTACGGCATCGGCTCGCGGCTGGAGTTCCTGCTGGTGCCCATCGCCTTTTCGGTCGGCGTCGCCTCCCTGCCGATGGTCGGCCTGGCGATCGGCGCCGGCGATGTGGCGCGCGCCCGGCGCGTGGCCTGGACGGCCGGGGCCATGGGGGCCGCCGGCCTGGGCGCGATCGGCATCCTGCTCAGCCTGGCGCCGGACCTCTGGGTGACCATCTTCACCCGCGACGAAGGGGTGCGGGCCGCCGCCGCCCTCTATCTGCGGTTCGCCGGCCCGGCCTTCATCTTCTTCGGGCTGAGCCTGGCCCTGTATTTCGCCTCCCAGGGGGCTGGCCGGATCCTGGGGCCGCTGCTGGCGGGAACAGCCCGGCTGCTGGTGATCGCCGTCGGCGGCTGGATTCTGATCCGGACCGGGGCGCCGTCCTGGGCCCTGTTCGCCCTGGTCGCCTTCGGCATGGTGGTGATGGGCGTGATGACCGCCGGCTTTGTCGCCCTGACCCCCTGGGGCCAGAGGGCGGTCAAGCCGGGTCCCGCGTCAGTGTGACATAGAGCTCCTGTTCCAGGACCCATTGGCCGGTGACCTTGCGCCAGACCGCGAGATAGTCGCCGCCCAGGGTCTGGTCCTTCCACCTGCCGACCCAGCGCCCGGCCTCGGCCGCCCTCTGGCCGGCGTCATCGACGGTGATCTCGCCGGGCGTGCGGTCGTAGGCGATGAAGTCGGGGTCGGCGAACTGCGCCGCAAAGGCCTCGATGATGGCCCCGGCCCCGATCAGCAGGCCGCCCTCGCCCCCTGTGAGATGGGCGTCGGGCGCGAAAAAGGGCCGTAGGCGATCGGCCTGTTTCGCGGCGATGAACCTGTTGGTCAGCCGGCGACGAGCGCGGATGGCGTCTTGCGGGGCAATCATCAGAGCAGGCTAGCGGCTGGACGGCCGCGACTCTACCGCCGTGCGGCGGCGGCCCGCAGGTCGGCCAGCATCGCCGGGGTCAGGCTCCAGGGCTCGACCAGATAGCGCCAGGCCAGGCGGCCCGGCTGCGAGGCCAGGCGAAACAGCCATTCCAGCCCGGCCTTGCCCATCCAGCGCGGCGCCGGCGGCTGGACCCCGGCCTCATAGTCGAAAGCGGCGCCGACCGGGAAGAAGACGCCCCGGCCGATGCGATAGCGGTTGGCGGCGATCCAGGCCTCCTGGCGGGGCATGCCCATGCCGACCAGGATGATGTCGGGGCCGAACTCGGCGATCCGCCGCAGCACGGCGTGGTTCTCCAGCCCCTCGACGTTGAAGTAGCCGTGGTGCTCGGCGAGGTTCAGGGTCGGGTGGCGGGCGAGGATGGCTTCGCGGGCCTGGGCGCCGACGCCGGGCGCGCCGCCGACGTGAAACACTCGCCAGCCGCATTCGGCCGCCCGGGCCCAGAAGGCCTCGCGCCAGTCGAGATAGGTCGAGCGGTGCTCGCGGCCGACCGGCTGTCCCATCAGCCGGCCCCAGAGGATCATCGGCAGGGAATCGATCTGCACCAGGTCGGCGTCGTCGAAGAAGGCCCGCATGGCCGGCGACTGGCGCAGCAGGGCCAGGCTGTGGGCGTTGTGGTTGGCGATCACCGCCGTGCCGCCGCCGGCCACAAAGGCCTCGGTCGCGGCCAGCATGCTGTCCGGCGTCAACGGATCGACCTCGCCGCCGAGGATGCGAAGGCGCGGGCTGGGGATGACGACGGCGTGTTCCATGGCCGCAGTCTCGCCCATCACCGCTTTCAACGCGGTTAGGGAGCGTGGTTAAGGCTTTGCGACGCGCGCCGGCCACGGCGGCCTCAGCCGAAGCGAATTTTCAGGCCCAGGATGACGCCCGACAGCGCCAGGCAGACGACGTTGGACAGCACCACCGGCCAGCTGCCCGACAGGGCGCCGTAGGCCGTCCACAGGCAGAAACCGGCCACGGTCAGGGAGAACATGCGCAGCGACAGGCTGGAGGCGTCCCGCTCCCGCCACATCTTGAAGATCTGCGGCGTGAAACTGGCCATCGAGCACAGGGCGGCGCCCACGCCGACGGCATTGATCCAGGGGTTTGACATCGCCGGCCGGAACGCGCGCAGGGGGCGCTACGTTCCGGCGGATGGGCCCCGGCAATGGCTTCGCCGCCCTTCGGGTCGCCAGGGTGAGCGGAAGGAAATGGATCAACTCGCCGAGTGCCGACGGACCCCTAGAACATCATCCGGCCGGCGAGGCGCAGGTTGTAGCGGTCTTCGCCGTCGGTGGTCTCGAAGTCGCCTTCCAGCGCCACATAGCTCATCGGCGTGCCGGCCTTCAGCGAGATGCCGACGATCGTCGAGCCGTCTCCGGCCTGGGTCGGGGTCAGGGTGAAGCCGCCGCCGCCGACGAAGCGGGCGGTGGTGTCGCCGATCTCGCCGGCGAGATGCTGGCGATAGCCGACCCGAACCTCGGGCCGCCACCAGTTGTCCCGCCCGAAGGTGGCGCCCAGGGCCAGCTCGACCGCGGCCGACAGGCGGCTGCTGGTGCGGCTGTCGACGTCGAGGCTGAAGGCGGAGCTGTCGCCGCTTTCGCTGCGGTCGCCTTCGGACAGATAGAGGTAGTCGAGGCTGATGGTCGGCCGGGCGTAGAAGCGGCCGAAGCGGGCTTCATAGCCGACCATGGCGTTGGCCGCCCCGGTCCAGCCGCCCCAGGTGGCGCTGGCCTGGCGGTAGGTGGCGGTGGCGGGATCGATGAAGCGGCGCTCGCCCTCGAACCAGCCGTAGCCGGCCGAGCCGCGGGCCGCGAACAGCCAGCTGCCGGTGGACTTGCGCCAGTAGACGCCGGCTTCCAGCAGGGAGACGTTGGTCTGCTCGCCGATCTGGGCGACGTCGTCCTTCTCCTCGGCGTTCATGTAGGACAGGGTCGCGCCCAGGGCGCCGCCCTTCTCGTCCATGCTCTCGTAGCCGCCGATGAAGCCGAAGGCCTTGGTTTCCGAGCCCAGGCTGGCGCCGTTGTCGCGCAGGACCCCGATGTTGATTTCCTGGACCCAGAAGCTGTCGGGTCCGTAGCGCTGGCCCATGTCGGGCCGGGTCGCGGTGAGGCGGAACAGGGCCTGGCTGGAGGTATTCAGCGCCGAGAACAGGCCCTCGCCCTGGTCGGGCAGAAGCTGGTCGTAGAGCTTGAGGAAGTCCTTCTTGTTGCTGACGCCCAGGAAGGAGTCGGCGATGGCGGTGTCGTCCGTGCCCAGCAGGGCGGCGTAGACCGCGTCCAGGGCCGCGCCCTGGTTGTCGTTCAGGCCCATTTCCGCCGCCGTCTGGCGACGCACGTCCAGCCGCAGTTCGCCGGCCGGCACGTCGGTCGTCAGCGTCGTGCGGTAGAAGTAGGAGACGTTCTCCAGCGGCGACAGGTCCAGATCCGCCCCGACGTTGAGGGTTCCGGCCTTGACGATCAGATAGCTCTGCGGGCCGTCGATCAGGCCGTTGAGGGCCAGGCCGACGGTGGCCCCGGAGGCGATGTTGGCCGTGCCCGAGACATTGAAGCTGGTGTTGGCGTTGGCGGCGGGGTCGGCCGTCACATACAGCTCGCCGGCGGCGCCGACATCCAGGCTGGTGAGGTTGATCGTCTCGGCGTTGGTCGCCGTCAGCCGGCCATTGGCGACGTTCACCGCCAGCTGGCCATCGCTGTCGGTCAGGCCGCCGGTGGCCGTGGCCCCGCCGGAAATGCTCAGGGTGTCGGCGCCGTCGCCGAAGGCCATGTCGCCGGTCAGGGTGCCGTTCTTGAGGTTCAGGGTGTCGTCGCCCGAGCCGAACAGCACCGCGCCCTTGATGATCGGCTCGTTGGCGTCCGGCACGCCGTCGCCGTCGGCGTCGACGATGTCGGTCGCGGTGCTGACGATGCCGTCCATGGTGACGGCCACGCCGGACGTGTTCTTCGACAGGTCCAGCGCCACGGCCTTGCCGAGGATCTTCTCGTTGCCGGCCAGCAGGTCGTCGTCGTCGGTGTCGTTGGCGTCGTCATTGGCCGAGATCGAGGCCGAGATCACGCCGGTGATGTTGACCACGCTGACGCTGCCGGAGTTGTCGCGGATGGCGATGGCGTCGACGTTTTCGCCGAGCGCCCCGGCCGAGACGAAGCCGCCGACGTTGAGGGTTCCGACGCTGGCGCCGCTCTCGATGTCGAGGGCCACGGATTCGGTCGCGGTTTCCTGGTCGGCGGTTCCGGGCACGGCGCCGGCGCCGGCGACGCCGTCGGGCAGGGGCGCCGAGGTGGTCGAGGCCACGGCGATCAGGGCGCCGTCGATGCGCAGTTCGTCGGCCGAGGCGCCGTCGCGCAGGAAGATGCCGCGGGCGCGGGCGTTGTAGGCGCGGGCAGTGACGTTGCCGTCCAGCCGCAGGCCGCCGTTGAGGTCGACCGCGAAGCCGGCCGGATCGCCGTTGGCCAGCGAGCCGCCGATCTGGATGGCCGTCGAGGAGACGTTGTCGAGCAGGCCGTCGGACGACACCGAGCCCTGGATCACCAGACCGTAGCCGCCGTCATCGGCGTCGGCGACATTGCCGATGACGATGTCCTGGGTGGTCGATCCGATCAGCAGCGCCGGCGCTTCGCCATAGACCTGCAGGTTGGCGATGCCCTCGTTGGCGTCGGGGATGCCGTCGTTGTCGTCATCGGGATCGTCGGCGTCGAGAATCCCGTCGCCGTCGTCGTCGGTGGTGGTGGTGTCGTCGATGTGCGGCTTGCCCAGCAGAATGCCGCCATAGACGTTGCCGGTGACCCGCACCGCCGGTCCGCCCTGCAGGGTGTCGTCGGCGCCCAGATTGGCGCGGTCTTCCGCATTGGTGGGGCGGTTGGAATAGCGATAGCCGCTGGCGGTCACCGCGCCCTGGATCACCAGGGCGGTGGGGTTGGCGTTGTCGCCGATGTCGCCGGACACATCGACCCCGACGGCGCCTTCGCCCTTCACCGAGATCGCGCCGCTGGTGTAGACGCCGCGCGGCTGATCCGCGGCGGCGCCGCCGGTGACGTTGCCGCTGATCCTCAGACCGACCGCATTGTCCCCGGTCACCGAGATCTGGCCGTAGTTGCGCAGGGTTCCGGTGACGTCGCTCTCGACGCTGATGCCGGTGGAGTCGTTGCCTTCGATGGTGATCGAGCCGGAGTTCAGGATCGAGCCGATCATGTCGCCGGCGCCGGTCACCCGGATGCCGTACTTGCCGGTGCCCTTGGCGAAGACGCCGTCGAGGTTGCCGTCCTTGTCCTCGTCGACCGGGGTATAGTCGTCGGTATGGCTGATGTTGCCGGAATTGGTCAGGTTGCCGGTGATGTCGCCGCCGCTGGTGTCGACCAGGACGCCGACGGCGTTGTCGATCGCCTTGGTGGTGATCTGGCCCGCGTTGTTGACGTTGTTGCTGCTGTTCTGGGTGATCGCCGGGCCGCCGGCGGTCAGCTCGAACTTGCCGCCGCCGTTGACCGCGATGTCGTCCGGCGCGCCGTTGTTGATCGTCGCGGTCGAAACGCCCGTCGTGCGGGTGTTGGTGATCGTCGTTTCGGCGAAGGCCGAGCCGGCGAACAGCAGCAGCGGGGCGACCGCCACCGAGGCGATCAGACGTTTACGAACCATGGGTAATGTTTCCCGCAACCAGAACAAACACCGTCGTGTCTCTGTGATGCGGCGAAAATGCGTCCAACAATTCGCCGCGTCCCCTAATCAGACAGCCCACCTCGTCTATCGCAAGGTTCAACAGGGCGCCATACGTCCGTGCATCATTGCAGCCATGCAGCATAATGACCCTCTCCGATCGAATCGAGGTCGTCCATGTCGATCCTGAAGGCCCTGTGGCCCCAGCGCACCGCCGGGGCGGAGCCGTCGGCCCCGGCCGATCAGGGCGGCTCGGCGCCGGCCGCCGCCGCGCCCGCCGGCGCCGAGCCGCCGGGGCCGTTCCGCACCCTGGTCGAAAGCCTGCCCGATCCGGTGCTGGTCATCGAGGGCGACCCTGACGAGCCGGCCTCGCGCCGCATCGTCTTCGCCAACGCCGCCGCCAGGCTGCTGTTTCCGATTCGGGTTGAGGGGGCCCGCCTGGTCACCGCCGTGCGCAATCCCGAGGTGCTGGAAGCGGTCGACGAGGCCCTGCTGGGGGTTGCCGGCCAGGCCCTGATGGAGACCGGCGGGGCGCAGGAGCGGGTCTGGACCGCCCAGACCCGGCCGCTGGGACGGGGCCAGGCCGGCCCGCTGGCGCTGCTGACCCTGCGCGACGAGACCGATGTGCGGCGGGCCGAGCGGATGCGGGTCGATTTCCTGGCCAACGCCAGCCATGAACTGCGCACCCCGCTGGCCTCGCTCTCCGGCTTCATCGAGACCCTGCGCGGCCACGCCCGCGACGACGTCGGGGCTCGGGAGAAGTTCCTCGGCATCATGCAGGCCCAGGCCGAAAGGATGGCCCGGCTGATCGACGATCTGCTGTCGCTGTCGCGGATCGAGCTGAACGAACATATCGCGCCGGAGGGGCGGCTGGACCTGTCGCTGGCGGCGACCGACGTGCTGGACGCCCTGGTGCCGCTGATCCGGGAAAAGGAACTGGTGGTGACCACCGATTTTCCGCTCCGGGGGGTGGCCGATGTCGACGGCGACCGCGACCAGATTCTGCAGGTGATCCAGAACCTGGTCGAGAACGCGATCAAATACTCCGCCCGGGGCGGGACCCTGTCCCTGGCGGTGTCGGCGCCGGTGGCTGACGTCTCCGCCGCCGCGCCGGCCAATCCCGCCGCCGCCCGGACCACCCTGCTGGCGCCGGACAGGCCGCAGGGGCGGCGCTACGCCCTGCTGCGGGTCACCGACGCCGGGCCCGGCATTCCCCGCGACCGGCTGCCCCGGCTGACCGAACGCTTCTACCGCGTCGAGGGCCAGAAGAGCGGCGGCGAGCGGGCCGGCACCGGCCTTGGCCTGGCCATCGTCAAGCACATCGCCAACCGCCACCGCGGCGGCATGGCCGTGGAAAGCGCCGAGGGGCAGGGGGCCAGCTTCACCGTCTGGCTGCCGCTGGCGGAGAAGGGAGCCGCCGAATGATCGATCGCCGCAGCTTCGCCGCCACGGGCCTTGCGGGGCTCGCCGCCCTGGCGGCCGGTCCTGTGCGGGCCCGCGCGCCCGGCCGGGTCCCGATCATCATCGCCCATCGCGGGGCCAGCGGCGAGCGGCCGGAACACACCCTGATGGCCTATCGCCTGGCCATCGAGGTCGGCGCCGACTTCATCGAACCGGATCTGGTGCTCAGCCGCGACGGCCACTTCCTCTGCCGGCACGAGAACGAGATTTCCGGGACCACCGACATCGCCGCCCGCCCCGAGTTCGCCGCCCGCAAGACGACGAAGGTCATCGACGGCGAGACCCTGACCGGCTGGTTCACCGAGGACTTCACCCTGGCGGAACTGAAGACCCTGCGCTGCCGCGAGCGCTTGCCGCAGCTGCGGCCGGGCAACGCCGCCTATGACGGCCAGGAGGCGATCCCGACCTTCGAGGAGGTGATCGCCCTGGCCCGCTCGGAGTCGACGGCGCGGGGCCGGGTCATCGGCGTCTATCCGGAGCTCAAGCATCCCCGCCATTTCGCCTCGGTCGGCCTGCCGATGGAGCAGCGGCTGGCGGCGGTGATCAAGGCCAGGGGCTACAACGCCCGCAAGGCCCCGATCTTCGTGCAGTGTTTCGAGGTCGGTCCGTTGAAGACCCTGCGCGGCCTGATCGACAGTCCGCTGATCCAGCTGCTCGCCGACGCCGGCGGCCCGGCCGACCTGCCGTCGGTCCGCTATGGCGACATGCTGGGCGCCGCCGGGATGCGGGCCATCGCCGCCTATGCCGACGGGGTCGGCCCCGACAAGGCGATGGTCGTGCCGACCGATGGCGAGCAGCTGCTGGCGCCGACCGCCCTAGTGGGCGACGCCCACGCCGCCGGCCTGAAGGTCCATCCCTGGACCGTGCGCATCGAGAACTACTTCCTGCCGCGTTCGCTGCGGGCTTTGCCGGCCGCCGTGACGCCGGAGGAACCGCGCCTGCATGGCGACGTCGATCCGGTCTTTCAGGCGCTGTTCGACGCCGGGGTCGATGGGCTGTTCACCGACAACCCCCGCCAGGGCGTCGCCGCCCGCAACCGGTTCATCGGAGCGAAGGCCTAGGGCGGGCGCGATTTGATGAACTCAAACCGCGCCGCGCCAGGTCTTTGTTTGTCGCGCGTTTGATCCGATAACCGGTTCCCACTTATCGGAACGCGCTCCCGCCTCAAGCCTCCATGTCCAGCGAATAGCCGGCCGAGCGGACGGTGCGGATCGGGTCGACCTCGGTGGCGTTGTTCAGCGCCTTGCGCAGCCGGCCGATGTGGACATCGACGGTGCGGGCCTCGACATAGACGTCCGAGCCCCAGACCGCGTCGAGCAGCTGTTCGCGGCTGAACACCCGGCCCGGATGCTGGATCAGGTGATCGAGCAGGCGGAACTCCGTCGGGCCCAGATGCACTTCGCGGCCCTGGCGCTTCACCCGGTGGGCGACGCGGTCGACGATGATGTCGCCGTGGCTGAGGCGGTCGTCGGCCAGGCCCGGACGGATGCGGCGCAGGACGGCGCGGATGCGGGCCATCAGCTCGGTCATCGAGAAGGGCTTGACCACATAGTCGTCGGCCCCGGTGTCGAGGCCGCGGATCCGGTCGCTCTCCTCGCCCCGCGCGGTCAGCATCAGGATCGGCAGGTTGCGGGTCTCGGTCTTCTGCCGCAGGCGGCGGCAGACCTCGATGCCGGAAACCTTGGGCAGCATCCAGTCGAGCAGCAGGATGTCGGGCTTCTGCTCGTCGATGACCATCAGGGCCTCCTCGCCGTCGCCGGCGATCAGGACCCGATAGCCCTCCTTCTCGAGGTTGTACTGCAGCAGGGTGGCGAGGGCGTCCTCGTCCTCGGCGATGATGATGGTCGGAATGCTCATGGCGCGCCGGTGTCTCCCTTCGGCCGCTGTTCGGTCAGCTCGTCGCCGGTGATCTCGTAGTGGACGATCTCGGCGATATTGGTGGCGTGGTCGCCGATCCGCTCGAGGTTCTTGGCCACGAACAGCAGATGGGCGCCCGGGGTGATGGTTCGCGGATCGCCCATCATGTAGGTGAGCAGCTCGCGGAACAGGCTCTCGTAATGCTCGTCGACCTCGTCGTCGCGCGACCAGACGCTGGTCGCCGTCTCCAGGTCGCCGCCGGTATAGGCGTCGAGCACATCCTTCAGCCGGCTGGAGACCAGCTTGCCCATGCGCTCGATCGAGCGCGACACCGGCCCGGCCGGGTCGGTCTCGGCCAGCACCAGCGAGCGGCGGGCGATGTTCTTGGCCAGGTCGCCGCAACGCTCGAGGTTGGAGGCGATCTTCATCGCCGCCACGGTGCGGCGCAGGTCGACGGCCATCGGCTGGCGCAGGGCGATCAGGCGGATGGCCGCCCGTTCGATCTCCACCTCGAGGGCGTCGAGGCGCTTGTCCCGCTGGACGATGACCTCGGCCAGGGCGATGTCGCGGCGCGAGAAGGCCTGGATGGCGTCGGACACCTGGGCCTCGGCCAGGCCGCCCATGCGGGCCACCTCGGCGGTCAGGTGATTCAGTTCTTCCTCGAAGGAGGTGACGATGTGCTGTTGCATGGCGGTCCTCAGCCGTAGCGGCCGGTGATGTAGTCCTGGGTGCGCTTTTCCCGGGGATTGGTGAAGATCTCCTCGGTCGTGCCCTGCTCGACCAGATTGCCAAGGTGGAAGAAGGCGGTGCGCTGCGACACCCGCGCGGCCTGGGCCATGGAGTGGGTGACGATGACGATGCAGTACTGCTGGCGCAGCTCGTCGATCAGTTCCTCGATCCGGGCGGTGGCGATCGGGTCCAGGGCCGAGCAGGGTTCGTCCATCAGGATGACCCGCGGCTGCACGGCGATGGCCCGGGCGATGACCAGCCGCTGTTGCTGGCCGCCGGACAGACTGGTGCCCGGCTGGTGCAGGCGGTCGGCGACCTCGGTCCACAGGCCAGCCTTCTTCAGGGCGCTTTCGACCACGCCCTCCAGCTCGGTCTTGCCCGAGGCCAGGCCGTGGATGCGCGGGCCGTAGGCGACGTTCTCGAAGATCGACTTGGGGAAGGGATTGGGCTTCTGGAACACCATGCCGACGCGGCTGCGCAGCACCACCGGGTCGACGTCGCTGGCGTTGACGTCCTGGCCGTCGATTTCGATGCGGCCAGTGACCCGGGCGCCGGGGATGGTGTCGTTCATCCGGTTGATGCAGCGCAGGAAGGTCGACTTTCCGCAGCCGGACGGGCCGATAAAGGCGGTTACCGAGCGATCGGGGATGTCCAGGGTGATGTCGTACAGCGCCTGTTTGTCGCCGTAGTAGGCGCTGACGTCCTGGCAGTGAATCTTCACCCCGGCCGTGGCCACGGCGGCATGGGTCGAGACGCTGGCGACGGGCGGATGGACGCGGGTGTCATGGGGCATGGGGGAGCCTTCGGAGGAATTGGTCGGGGCGCGATCGCTCATCACCACCTCTTCTCGAACCGGCGGCGCAGGATCACCGCGGCCGCGTTCATCACGATCATGAAGGCCAGCAGCACCAGGATGGCCCCGGCGGTCCGCTCATGGAAGGCCGCCTCGGCGGCGCTCTCCCAGATATAGACCTGGACGGGCAGCACGCTGGCGGCGCTGGACAGGGTTTCGGGCAGGCCCGGGGTGAAGGCGACCATGCCGATCATCAGCAGCGGCGCGGTCTCGCCAAGGGCGTGGGACATCGACAGGATGATGCCGGTCATCACCCCCGGCGAGGCCTGGGGCAGGACATGGTGGAAGACGGTCTGGGTGCGGCTGGCGCCCATGCCGAGCGCCGCCTCGCGGATCGAGGGCGGCACCGCCTTCAGCGCCGCGCGGGTGGCGATGATGATGGTCGGCAGGCTGAGCAAGGACAGCACCAGACCGCCGGTCAGGGGCGCCGAACGGGGAAAGCCCATCCAGTTGACGAACAGCACCAGCCCCAGCAGACCGAAGACGATCGAGGGCACCGCGGCGAGGTTGTTGATGTTCACCTCGATGAAGCTGCTGATGCGGCCCTTGGTGGCGAACTCCTCCAGCCAGACGGCGCCCAGCACCCCGACGGGAATGGCTATCAGCGCCGCCACCAGCAGCATCAGGGCCGAGCCGACCACCGCGCCCAGCACGCCGGCCTGTTCGGGTTCTGTGGAGTCGGAGCGGGTGAAGAAACCGGTGTTGAAGTGGCCCCTGACCAGGCCCTTGGCCTTCAGGATGTCCAGCCAGTCCATCTGCCGGTCGCTCAGCTTGCGGTCGCCGGCCGGGGTCGAGCGCTTGATCTCGCCCTTGTAGTAGAGGTCGGCGTTGGCCTTGACCGGCACGGTGAAGGTCAGGGTCTGGCCGATGATCCCGGGGTCGGCCTTGATGCGGTCGAGGATGCGGAAACCCAGGTCGCGCGACACCAGGTCCATGGCCTCGCCGGAGGCCAGGCCCAGTTCGTCGTCCTTGACGCCGATCCGCTTGAGCAGGTCGCCGGCGGCCAGATAGTCGAAATTGTTGCCTTCCAGGTCGCTGGTGTCGATCCGCGCCGGGTCCAGATAGACGTGGGCGGTGATCGAGTGGGTCCAGAAGGTAGTGTAGCCCTGCTGGACCACCCGGCCCAGCAGGATGGCCAGGAAGCCGAGGGCGAAGAGGATGGCCAGCTGGCCGTAGAGCCGGAAGCGGCGCTCGGCGGCGTGGCGCTTCTTGAGCCGGCGTTCGGCGGCGGCGGTCAGGATCGGATCAGTCATAGGCCTGCCGGTATTTCTGGACGACGCGCAGCGCGATCACATTGAGGGTCAGGGTGACGACAAACAGGGTCAGGCCCAGGCCGAAGGCCGACAGGGTCATGGCGTTGTCGAAGGCCTGGTCGCCGGTCAGCAGCTCGACCATCTGGCGGGTCACGGTGGTCACCGAGTCCAGCGGATTGGCGGTGATCCGCGCCTGGGAGCCGGCGGCCATGGTGACGATCATGGTCTCGCCGATGGCGCGGGAGATGGCCAGCAGCATGGCGCCCATCACCCCCGGCAGGGCGGCCGGCAGGATCACCTTCTTGACCGTCTCCGACCGGGTCGCCCCCATCGCATAGCTGCCGTCGCGCAGGCTCTGGGGCACGGCGTTGATGATGTCGTCGGACAGGGAGGAGATGTAGGGGATCAGCATGATCCCCATGACGAAGCCGGCGGTCAGGGCCATCTCGCCCTGCACCCCCATCAGATAGCGGCCGACCGGATCGATCGGTCCCTCGACCAGCCAGCTGCCGATGTAGTTGAAGAAGGCGCGGAAGGCCGGGCCCACCGTCAGCACCGCGAAGAAGCCGTAGACCACGGTCGGCACCCCGGCCAGGACCTCCAGCAGCGGCTTGATCACCGACCGGGTGCGGCTGCCGGCGTATTCCGACAGATAGATGGCGCAGAACAGGCCCACCGGGGCCGCCACGCACATGGCGATCAGCATGATCAGGAAGGTGCCGGCGAACAGCGGCACCGCCCCGAAGGCGCCCTTGGCCGCGACCTGGTCGGCGCGCATGGCGATCTGCGGCTGCCAGTCCAGGCCGAACAGGAAGTCCAGCGGCGAGATCACCTGGAAGAACCGCAGCGACTCGAACATCAGCGAGGCGACGATCCCCACGGTGGTCAGCACCGCCACGGCCGAACAGGCGATCAGGGCGATGTTGAGCCAGCCCTCGACCCGGTTTCGGGCTCGCAGGCCCGGAGCGATGCGCGGCCAGGCCAGCAGGAAGCCGGCCAGGGCCAGCACCCCCGCCAGGGCGAAGGCGCCGTAGGTCAGGGTATTGTGAAAGCGCCGGGCCTCCTGGACCTTGGCGTCGAGGATCGCCCGCTGCTCGGGCGTCCAGGGCTGGGCGCTGGTGGCGTGGCCGCCGGCGATGGCCCGGGCGTCGCTCCAGAAGGCCTGGGCCGTCTCGGCGGGCATTTCGGCGACGGCGGCCGGCGGATTGGCCGACAGCATCGCCTCGCCGACCTTCGGGCCCACGGTGAGAAACAGCAACAGCAGCAGCAGGGCCGGAACCCCGGTCCACAGCGCCACCCAGGTTCCATAGTAGCCGGGCAGGGAATGCAGCGGCGTGGCGGCCCCGGCCTGGGCGACCGCCCGGCGACGGCCGAGCCAGTAGACGCCGCCCGAAAAGGCCAGCAGGAGAACGATAACGACGGTAAGGCTCATGGCGCGGGCGGGGGACCTGATGAGTCGGCGTTGGAGGCCGCTGGCCTTCCATGCCGCGTCCGTGCTGGCCCTGTGCGACATTTACATGACAGTTTGATGACGATGCCCCGCCTTGCGGCGCATGGCCGCGCGACCCCGGAGCCTGACCCGGGACGGTTCAGGCCGGGGGACTGGCGCCGCCGCGCGATCATCCGCATATCCCCTGGACGACACAGGAATGGGGACTGGCATGGACACCCTCGACGCCCGCTGGGAACGCTTGGCCGCCCACGCCGCCGTCACCGGCCCGGCGGACGGCAAGCGCCGTCCCCTGGCCCTGTTGTTTCATGGCTGTGGCGGGGTGCAGGCGCATCTGGATGACTATGCCGCCGCCGCTGTCGCCGCCGGCTGGCGGGCGGCGGTGATCGACAGCTTCGCCCCCCGCGGCTGGAGCCGGGCCTACGGCCTGAGCCTGGTCTGCACCGGCGCCCGGTTCTGGGGGTTCGAGCGGGCCGGCGACGTCCTGGCCTCGATCCACGGGTTGTCGCGGCGCGACGACGTCGATCCCGGCAACATCGTTCTCGCCGGCTGGAGCCACGGCGGCTGGGCCATCATGGACCTGATGACCATGGCCCTCGACCGGCCGGCCGAGGCGCGGGTCGCCGGCGCGACGCCGGCGCTGATGGAGGGCGTCACCGGTCTTTATCTCAACTATCCCTACGTCGGGCTTGGCACGCGGGGCGGCCGCCGCGATTGGCGCTACCGCCCGCGGGTCCAGGGGATCATCGCCGCCTCGGACCATCTTGGCGGGCCCCATCTGCATGAACGGGCCTACGCCAGGGCCCGGACGGCGGGCTGCGCGGTGCAGACGGTGACGGTTGCGGGCACCCACGCCTTCGATCAGCCGCAGGAGCTGTTGCTCAGCGTCTCGCCGATGCGGCGTGATGCGGCGCTGACCCGGGAAAACCTGCACCGGTTCGAGAGCTTCCTGCGTCAAGACGTTTCCGCCCCGGCCGCCTGACGGCGCCGATCCGCGCGATCAACGCGGCCGGTCGCGGGCCTCGGCGCGGATCGCCCGCGGGCTTCGGCCAGTCTGCAGCCGCACGAAGCGGGAAAAGGCGCTGGCCCCGGAAAACGACAGCAGGTCGGCGATCTGGGTCATGCTCAGGTCGGAATCCAGCAGGTAGCGCCGCGCCAGATCCAGCCGCGCCCGGTCGATCAGGACCTGGAAGCTGGAGCCGGACGCGGCCAGCCGCGATTGCAGCGTACGGGGCGCCATTCCCATCTTCTCGGCCACGGCGGCAAGGTCATGCCGGCCGGTGGGCAACAGGGTCCTCAAGGCAAGGTCCGCCTGTTCGACCGTATCGCGCCGGCTCAGGGCCCGCTGCGAGTCCAGGTCCCGTTTCAGGGTGCGGTGCAGCCGCGCCGAGGCCGAACGAAGCGAGCCGTTGGCGCTGGCGGGATCCAGCAGGATGGCGTTGCGATCCTGGTTGAACAGGATCATCTCGCCGAACTGCGCCCGGTGGGACTGCATCTCCCGGGGGCCGGCATGGCGGAACTGCACCGCCGCCGGCCGCCATTGCGGCCCCAGCATCTTCTGCAACTCCTGGCAGATGATGGCGAAGCTCAACTCGACCACCTGAACCTGGGGCCCCTCGTCGTTGAGTCGCATGTCGAAGCTCAGGGCCAGGCTCTGGCCCTCCTCGACCAGACCCAGCACCGCGGTGGTGACATAGAAGTCGAAGGCGGTGACCACCTCGGTCAGGGCGGCGCGCACCGTTCCGGCGGTCCGGGCCAGCACCCATAGCGGACTGAGCAGGTTCGGCCCCTGTCGCAACGCCAGGCGCAGGCCAAAGTCCCGCGCGCCAAGCTCGATGGCGGCCCGTTCGAACAGGCCGGTCACCTGTTCGCCGGTCAGCATGACGTGCGGACCACGCAGCGCCTCGGGGGAAATATCCAGAGTCGCCGCCAGGGCGATGGGGTCGCCGCCCAGTTCCTCGATCAGGCCTGCACACCCCGTTAACGCAATACTCGACACAAACCCTGACGCCATAAGGCCTCGCAATGAACGGACCGGCGCGATCGGTCAAGTTTTCCGCGCCTCAGGTCAACTTTCGCCGAAAAAAGGCCGGTAGATAACCGCCGATAAGTTGCGGTCGATAACCTAGCCTGAACCGGGTTATTTCAACAGCCGCCAAGGGGAGGAAATATGAGAAGTCTACTGCCATTGCGCAGCCTGCTTGCCGTGGGCGTTTCCGCGACCGCCATCCTGGGCGCCAGCGCGCCCGCATGGGCCCAGGACGCCGGGTCCACGCCGGACAACGTCGTCGGCGAGATCATCGTCACCGCCCAGAAGAAGGAAGAGGCCCTTCAGGACGTGCCGATCGCCGTCTCGGCCTTCAGCCAGGGCTCGCTCGAGAAGCAGAAGATCGACGGCGGGCCGAACCTGGTCACCGCCATCCCCAATGTGAACTTCTCCAAGGGCAACTTCACCGGGTATAACTTCCAGATTCGCGGCGTCGGCTCGAAGCTGGTCGCCGCCTCCGGCGACGCCGGCACCGGCATCCACCTGAACAACGCCCCGCTGACCGCCAACAACCTGTTCGAAGCCGAGTTCTTCGACGTCGAGCGCGTCGAGGTCCTGCGCGGCCCGCAAGGCACCCTCTACGGCCGCAACGCCACCGGCGGCGTGGTCAACATGATCACCGCCAAGCCCGAGCTCGGCGACTTCTCCGCCCTGGCGAAGGTCGAATACGGCAACTACAATTCCTGGAAGCTGAAGGGGATGGTCAACCTTCCCCTCGGCGAGGACGCCGCCCTGCGCGTCGCCGCCGTTTCGGTGACCCGCGACGGCTTCGGCAAGAACAGCATCACCGGCGACGACATCGACGACCGCTCGCTGTGGGACGTCCGCGCCACCCTGGCCTGGGCCCCGACCGACAACTTCTCGACCTACCTGCTGTATGACCACTTCGACGAGGACGACTCCCGGTCGCGGATCGGTCGCCAGTTCTGCGCCAAGGACCCGGGCAAGACCAGCGTCGGCGGCGTGGGCCTGTTCCCCGTGGGCGTCATCGCCCAGGTCGAGCAGGGCTTCCTCAGCCAGGGTTGCTCGAACGTCTCGCTCTACGCCCCCGGCGTCTCCACCGGCACCCCCAACAGCCAGGCCACCCTGGGCGGCCTGTTCGGCGCCCTGACCGGTCTGCAGACCGGGGACGCCTTCGCCGGCAAGGTGCAGGATTCCAACATCCGCAACATCGAGTCGGCCTCCAACCCGATCTACCAGTCGTCGACCGACATCTATGAGTTCAACATCGACTGGGATCTGACCGACACCCTGCGACTGACCTCGCTGTCGTCCTATTCGGAACTGAGCCTGTTCACCCGCCAGGACTACAACCGCTCGGTGCCGAACATCGGCTTCAACGCCACGCCCAACCCGGTCAACGCCTACGGGTCGCAATTCCCGCCCGGCGTCTACAACCTGGTCTATGCCGGCCTGTTCCCCGGCGGCGTGGTCACCGACCCGCAGGTCGGCGCCCAGGACCGCTTCACCACCTTCGACATCTCCTCGGCGGACACCAAGCAGTTCACCCAGGAACTGCGCCTGCAGTCCGACTTCGACGGCCCGTTCAACTTCAACGTCGGGGCCATCTACCTCGACTACAAGGCGAGCGGCGACTACTACGTGATGTTCAACACCGGCACCGCCAACTACCAGGTGCAGAACACCGCCCTGGCCGGCGGCGCCAACTGCACCGCCACCACGCCGGGCTGCGTGTTCATCGATCCGAACCAGACGCCCGACCGCAGCGGTCACAACTACTATGACAGCTACGGCCCCTATCACCTGAAGTCGCGCGCCGCCTTCGGCGAGGTCTACTGGCAGCTGTTCGACAACTTCAAGATCACCGGCGGCCTGCGCTACACCGACGATTCCAAGTCGGTCGAGAACCACCCGGTCGCCCTCGGGGCCTTCGGGTCCGGTCCGGCCGACCCGGTGGTGGGCACGCCGGCCTATCTGAAGGTGCGCTTCAAGGAGTGGACCGGCCGTCTGGGCTTCGACTGGAAGCCGGAACTGGGCTTCACCGACGACACCCTGATCTATGCCTTCTACTCGAAGGGCTACAAGGCCGGCGGCGTCAACCCGGCCTGTAACCCGGCCGTGGCCTCCTGCCCGCGTCCGGACTTCGATCCCGAGTTCGTCAACGCCTTCGAGATCGGGACCAAGAACACCCTGCTCGACGGCTCGCTGCAGCTCAACCTGACCGCCTTCATGTATGACTATCAGGGCTATCAGGTCTCCAAGATCGTCAACCAGTCCTCGACCAACGAGAACATCGACGCCAAGATCAAGGGCGTCGAGATCGAGACCATCTGGCAGCCGGTGCGGGATCTGACCCTGAACGCCAACATCGGCTTCCTCGACACCTCGATCAGCAACGGCTCCTCGATCGACACCCTGAACCGCACCCAGGACGATCCGACCCTGACGCTGATCAAGTCCAGCACCGCGTCCAACTGCGTGGTCTCGACGGCGGCCCTCGCCAACTTCATGACCATCTTCAACAACCAGACGCCGGTCATCCCGACCAGCGGGGCGCCGCGGCCGATCAACGTCTTCGACTTCCTGGGCGTCTGCAGCGGGGCCTTCGGCGCCTTCGGCCTGACCCCCAGCGATGGCGTGGCGGTCAATCTGAAGGGCAAGGAACTGCCCAACTCCCCGCCGTGGACCGTCTCGGTCGGCGCCCAGTACACCTGGGACATGGGCGACTGGGCGGCGACCCTGCGCGGCGACTACTACCGCCAGGCCGACAGCTTCGCCCGCATCTACAACAGCGACGCGGACAAGATCGACGGCTGGCAGAACGTCAACCTGACCTTTACGGTGGCCAATCCCACGATCGGCCTGACGCTGGAGGCCTTCGTCAAGAACGCCACCGACGAGGAGGCCATCACCGATACCTACCTGACCGACGACAGCTCGGGTCTGTACCGGAACGCCTTCTACACCGACCCCCGCACCTACGGTCTGGCGGTCAGCTACAAGTTCTAGTCTTCAGGGCGGAGCCCGCGCGCGGGCCCCGCCTCCACCTTGTTACCTCGACGACGCGTAACCCTCCTCAAGTCGTCATACTGGCCGCAGCCTCCCATGGGCTGCGGCCATTTTTTTGCGCGGGGCTCCCCGGCGGCGGACCGCGCGGAAAGCCTCGACTTCCGCGGGTGTTCAGGCATGATCCGCCCGTGGAGGATCGACCGATGTCCAGGTTCCCGAAGATTCAAAGCCCCTGCCCCTACAAGGCCAATCTGAGCGCCCTGATGGACGGCGACACCTGCCGCATGTGCCAGCGTCAGGTGCATGACCTGTCGGCGATGGACGACCGCCAGCGCCAGGCCTTTCTGAGCGCCTGCAAGGAGGAGGTCTGCGTCTCCTACCGCTTCCCGCTGCGGCCGGTGCTTGCCGCCGCCGGCGCCGCCGTGGCGATCGCCGCCCTGCCGACGGCGGCGGCGGCCCAGGACATGGTCCCTCCGGCCGCCGCGCCCGACCCCGAGATGGAGTATATGGACATCATCGTCGGCGGCATCACCGATCTGGCCAACTTCGAATATGTCGAAGACTCTGCCGACAGCGCGATGGCCGATCTGCCGGTGGTCTATGAGGACGAGCCCGTCGATCAGGCGGCGAGCGCCGCGCCCGCCGACAAGGCCACGGCCGGCGGCTGACGGTTTCGCGCCCGGCTCATTGCGGCCGGGCGCGCACTTCCCTCATGTCCCGCCACAGAAGCAGGCTGCCCAGCTGGCTGGCCGCCGAGAGGCTGCGCGCGTCGCCGTCGCCGATGCTGATGGCGATGTGAGAGGCGTCGAAACTGTCCAGCGCCAGATCGAAACTGCGCCAGGCCCCGTCAACATAGGCCAGGGTCCAGCTGTGCGGCAAGAAGGCGTTGCTGACGCCGTGATAGCGTTCGCGGGAATAGACCAGGCCGTTGACCACCCTCGTCGGGATCCCGGCCGCCCTGCCCAGGGCGGCCAGCAGCACGGCGGCCTCGGTGCAGTCGCCGGCCCGCCGGTTCAGGGTCTCCAGCGCCGAATAGTGGCCGACAAAGTCGATCTTTCCCAGATAGGGCCGGGCCTTCTTCAGCAGGATTTCCATCTTGCGGCTGTCGGAGACCCGCATCCGCGTCACCGGGCCGGCGATGGCCTTCAGCCGGGGGCTGTCGCTCTGCAGCCAGGCGGTCGGCTTGCGGGCGTCGGCCAGATAGGCCGCGTCGGTCGGCAGGCCGGGCCCGCAGTCGTCGCAGATATCGATGACCGCTGATCCCGGCGAGGCGACGGCTTTCTGCTCTCCGGTCGCCGGCAGGTCGAACTGGACGCCGTCCCTGAATTCGAAGCGATAGCGGATGTGGCCGCGCAGGGCGGGCGGCTGGATGCGGAACAGCGACTTGGTCATCAGCCGCGGCAGCACGCGATAGGCCGGGTGCGGTTCCAGGGCGGTTTCGCGGTCCGACAGCGTGAGGGTGGCGCTGGCCCCGAACATCGGCCGGGTCGTCGAGATCACCCGGCGGCCCGAGTCCAGTCTCAGCCGGGCGATGGTCTGCAGCTGTCCGTCCTCATAGCCCTTGCGCAGCGCGCTGAGGCCGCCGGGCGGGTCGGTCGCGTCGGCGGGCAGGGGCTCGATGACCACATGCTCGATAACCGCCCCGTCGACGTCCAGGCTGTCGAACTCGAGGCGCGGGGTCTGCGACGGATCCCAGGTTCGCATCAGGGCCTCGCCGCCGTCGAAGCGCACGCCAGGGGGCAGGGCGACGGCGACGGCGCGCCGTTCGGCAGCGGTCTCGTGGGTGATCCGCGCCCGGCCGGCCTCGATCCGGGCCTCATGCCGCGACCAGCTGCGGCCGGCGGTCCTCGACATGCGAACGACGCGGATGGCCCCGGCCGCGTCCTCGACATAGGTCGTCCGCAGGACCACGGTGGTCGCCGCGGCGTTGCGCTCCTGCAGCGAGATCCGCTGCTCCTGGACGATCTCCCGGCCGCTGGCCGTCGGCGTCACCGTCTGGCTGGCGTAGCCGATCCGCGCGCCGTCGTCGGCCGACAGGACATACCAGGTCGCCTCGGCCGGCGGCTCGGGCGGCCTCGCGGCCGCGGTCAACCCGAGCAGACACACCAGTCCAATGCACAGAGGTCTCAAGGGCTCGGCTCCCGGCGGATCACGGGCAACGATCACCGGGGGCGGGGCCGAAGTCCATCGTCTTTTCCGTCCCTTGCCGAGGATCGGGCCGCCCGACAAGCAGGGGCCGATCCTCGGCGCTTGCGCCGACCTAGCCTCCCGGCAGCATGCTGGCCCGTCGCGCGACCAGGGTCAGGGGCCGGCCCTGCTTCCAGGCGGCGGCAATGTCCCGGGTGGCCGCCAGGTCGCGGGTCGGGTCGGCCTTCAGGACCAGGAAGTCGGCCTCGCAGCCCCGCGTCAGGCAGGAGACCCGGCGGCCGGGAAAGATCGCGACCTTCGGGGTCTGGATCCACAGCCGCAGCAGGGTCGGCGTATCGAACACCTGCATGTCGGACAGGTTCTCGATCTCGGCGCGCGAGGTCTGCATGTAGCTGTCCGAGCCGATGGCCAGCGGAACCCCGGCGGCCATCAGCAGGCGCAGGTTGGCGGCCTGCAGGGCCTGGATCTGTTGGCGCCGGGCGGTCGGCAGGTTCAGGCCGCGGGTGATGACGGTGGTCGTCACCACCACCACCCCGGCGCGGGCCGCGGCCCGGGCGTCGGCCGGGGTCAGGCGATAGACCTCCGGCCCCTCGCCGGCCTCCCAGTTGTAGCCGGGCAGGTGGGCCACCTCATCGACTCCCGCGGCGACGGCGGTGCGGAAGTCCGCCGCGGTCTCGACATGGACGCTGACCTTCAGCCCCCGCCGGTGGGCGGCGCGGATGATTTTTGGATAGAGGGCCGGGTCCAGGCCCCGCAGACCGTAGTAGGCCTTGTCGCTCCGGCGGGCCTCATAGGCTTCCGAATGCAGCAGATAGGTCTTCACGAAGTCGGCGCCCTGGGCCTGCAGCCGGTCCAGGGTCGGCTCGATGTCGGCGGCGGTGCGGATCACGTGATAGGCGTCGCCCTCGAAGGCCTCGCCCGGCTGTTCGGGGCCGCTGAACCGCGACAGAAACCCGTAGAGGCGGATCGGATGGCCCCCCTCGGCGGTCAGGCCGCCCATGGCGAACCGGGCGTCGACGGTGTCCTGCCGGTTCAGCAGGGCCCGCGTCTGGCTGGTGAAGGCCGCGCGGCTGTTGGGGTTCTTCACATAGAAGATCCCGTTGGCCAGATACTGGTCGCTGACGCCCCTGGCCTGCTGTGGGGCGTCCAGATTGTGGTTGTGCGCCTCCCCGAACGGCGGCGTGACATAGCCGCCGGCCAGGTCGACGGTCCGCGCCCCGGCCGTCGGGGCGACGAAGACCCCGCCGCGCACATAGCGGTCGCCCTCGACGAAGCCGCTCGGACTCCACCAGTGGCCGCCGGTGAACCGCAGTGTCTCCCCGCCGCCCGGCGGCCCGGCCAGGGCGCTCCCGGCCAGCAGCGCCGCCGCCGCCATCACCGCCATTGCGGTGCGGATCGGTTGTCTCATCGTCCCGCCCTCCCGGTCCGGCGCGTCAGGGATAGGTGATCGGCAGGGTGACCGTAGCGCCCTCGGCCGGGACGGCGATCCTGACGTCGTCGAATGTGGTCTCGCGGGTGATCCTCGCGCCGGTGTTGGCCAGGCCCTCGCCCGGACGGCCGTCCTTCATGGTCAGGGTCCAGTTGCTGTCCTCGTCGTGCATGACCATCACCGCATAGTCGCCGGGCGGCACGTCGCGGACCACCAGGGTCATCGTCCCGGGCGTGGCGGGGGCGAAGGCGCCGGCCGCGCCCATCGGCTTCATGAACTGCTCGCGGCTCTGCAACGACACCAGCATGGCGCCGCCGCGATCCTGCACGCCGGTCAGATTGACGGTGACGTCGGCGGCCAGGGCCGTGCCGGCCAGGCCCAGGGTGATCGCCGAGGCGAGGATGAAGGGGGTGAATTTCATGACGGTCTCTCCGGGGCCCATCGCCCAATGACAATGCACTTTAAAACGCAAAGTAATCTGCCGTCAATTCGCCCTGGATGAATTCGCCGTAACAAAAGGGATCGGGGACGGGGCGGCCCGCGGCGGGCTCTAGACCTCGACGCCGCCGCCCAAGCTGGCGACGCCCACGCCCAGCCAGGGCAGGCCCAGGGCCACCGCCATCAGCAGCTCCAGAATCAGGGCCTGACGCAGCATCGGGTCGCTCTGGCGGTCCAGCACCAGCGACAGCACCCGGCCGGCCGCCGACCCCAGCCAGCCCAGCGCCACCGCCGCGGCCATCAGCCGGCCGACGCCCGGCGCATAGCCCAGCGCCATCGCCGCCCCGGCGTGAACCGCGATCAGCATGCCGGCGAAGGCTCGCTCTTCGGCCCGGCCGCGCGGCTTGATCGCCTGCGGCCTCGCCAGCCGCAGCCCGCCCATGACGCCGCCGATGCAGCAGGCGATGACGGCGATCATGATCGCCAGGTTCAGTGTGCCGAAAACCATCATGCCGCCGATGTAGCCGCAATCGCCGCCGGCGGCCAACGGAGTCGCGCCCGCTTTTCAGGCTGCCCCCCGCCCACGAACCGGGGAGTTGAAGTCGTCTCGCCGTCCCCGCCCGTCGTGCGGCGGTCAGGCGCCGCCATCGAGGGGGAGGGTCGGCCAGGGCGGGGCCCGGACGGGCGATCGGCCCTCACGCCGGCCCGGGCGTCAGTTGCTCAGCAGGTTCAGCAGCGAGCTGTCCCTGAGGGTGCTGAACACCTGGGCCGAGGCCTGCAGCGCGGTCTGGGCCTGTTGCAGGCGGGTGATGGCCTCGGCGATGTCGACGTCGGCGACGTCCGAGATCACGCCCTTCAGCATGATCTGCCGCGACTCATGCTGGGCCGTGGCCGCGTCCAGCCGGTTCTGGTTCAGGCCGTTGCGGGCCGCCTGCTCGGTCAGGCCGGTCCGGGCGGCGTCGAAGCTGCCCATCACCCCTTCGAGGAAGCTGCTCTGGGCGGCGGTCAGCGGACTGGTGAAGTCGCCGTTGGCCTCGACATAGGCCTGGACCTGGCGGAAGGCGGAGAACAGGTCGCCGCCCAGCTGGTCGGCGAGGAAGCCGCTCTGGATGGTGGTGGATTCGTCCAGCCGGCTGACCGGCGTCAGGCCGTCGTTGACGAACACGGTGTCGACCATGTCGGTCGCCGTCGGCGCCGCCGTCAGATCGCTCAGCTTCGTGGCCGTCACCGGCTTGATGTCGACCTGGCCGCCGGAGAACAGGAAGCGGCCGCCTTCCTTGGTGTTCAGCGCCTCGGTCGCCGACCCGAACCAGCTGGACATGGCGGTCATCAGATTGTCGCCCCGTCCGGCGGCCAGGGCCTCGGCGATCGCCTGCCGGGCGCCCTGGGCGGCGTCGGCCGTCTGGTTCAGGGCCAGGTCCTGGGTCTGCAGCCGCGAGCTCAGCGCCTTGCCCTGTTCGAGAAAGCCATCGACCCGGCTCTGCACGGTGCGGGCCGCCAGCAGGGTGTCGGCATGGCGGGCGAAGCCCTTGAGGTCGTTGGCCGCCTTGCCGCTGGAGACCTGTTCATTGGCCTGCTGCTGATTGACCTGGGCCCGCATCAGGTCGGCCAGGACGGTGGAATAGCTGTTGGAGGTGGCGATGCGGGTCATGATCTACCTCAGCATGCCGACAAGGATGTCGAACATGTCCTTGCTGGCCTGGACGACGCGGGCGGAGGCGTTGAACGCCTGTTGATAGGTGGTCATGCTGATCAGCTCCTCGTCGAGGTTGACCCCCTCGACGGAGGCCCGGCGCGAGGTGGCCTCGGCGGCCACGGCCTGGGCGGTGTCGCGACGGGAGGCGGCGGCGTCCGACCGCCGGCCGATCGAGCCCGCCAGCTCCGAGGCATAGCGATTGACCGACATCGACACCCCGCCAAGGCCGCCGGCGGGATCGAATTTCGCGGTCGTCTCGCCGGCCCGGGCCAGCAGCAGGGCGCCGCTGCCGTCGCCCTTCGACAGCACCGGGTGTCCGGCGGCGTCCTGGCTCAGGTCCATGGTGGCCAGGGCCATCTTCGCCGGATCGGCGCTGATGTCGGCCCGCACGCTGAATCGGCCGGCGCGGCCGTTGCGCTGGGCGGCGCCGATGCCGAACAGCTCGGTGATCGAGGGCCCGCCGACGCCACGCTCGGTGTCGTCGGAAATGACGCTGATGCTGGCCCCGCCGGCGGTATTGGGCGCGTAGGTCATCGCTCCGTTGCCATCCAGCGAGAACCTGCCGTAGACGCCCAGCCCGCTGGCCGGGGCGTTCAGGGCGTCCAGCAGATCCTGCATCGTGCCGCCGGCGGGAACCGCGACGCTGATGTCGCGGATGCGCGAGCCGTCGCTGTTGGCCAGGCGGAAGGTCACGGTATCGCCGGGGGTGAAGCCATGGGCGTCGGCCGCCGACAGTCCGGTGTCGTAGTTGGCGAAGCCGTCGCTGGTGATCAGGTCGTTGAGGCCGAAGAAGTGCGAGAAGCTCTTGCCCGCCTTGCCGGACGGCGCGGCCGTGTCCTCGGCGAATGCCAGGCCGTTGCCGCCGTTGGCGCTCAGGGACAGGACCCCGTTGCTGAAGCTGGCCGAGCCGTCGGCGCCCAGGGCGGTGTTCAGGCTGGCCAGGAAGGAGGCCGGGGTGAAGGCCGTCGCCGGTCCGCCGTCGACGCTCATCGATCCGGCGGAAAAGTCGATGGCTATCTGCTTCTGCAGCGTCCCGTCAGGAGCGACCACGGCCAGGTTGGTCGCGCCGGTGAAACCGGACATCGCCGTGGTCAGGTCCAGGCCGGTGTTGCGGCCGGTCAGGCTGGTCGGCGGCGGCACGGCGGCGGCGGCGTTGTGGGCCCGGTTCAGCTCGTCGACGGCCCGGGTGACAAACTCGGCCAGCTGTTCGCCGATGGCCGGAAGCTCCTTGTCGCGCAGGTCCAGCAGGCCGCGGATTTCCCCGCCGCTGAGCCGGGCCCGCAGCGATGATTGCCCGGCGGCCCCGGGCAGGGTGACGGCGATCTCGCCGGTCGCGCCTTCACTATGGATATAGGTCAGGGTGGCGGCCCCGCCCTCGCCGGCCAACTGCACCCCGTCCGATGCGCGGACGACGAAGGCGCCGGACTCGCGGCGGGTGACGCTGATGTCGATCAGCGTGCCCAGCTCGTCGATCAGACCGGTCTGGATCATCTCCGCGCCGGTGGCGTCGCCGGTCACCTTGGCGCGGACCACATCTCCGTTGAGGCTGTCGATTTCCTTGAGCAGCTGGTTGACCCGGTCGACGTCGGCCGCGATCCGGCTGTCGGCCTCGCTGATCAGGCTGCCCAGGGAGGCGCTGATGCGGCTCGATTCGCTCAGGAAGTCGTTGATGCCGTCCAGGGTGGCGCTGCGGCGCACCCCGGACGCGGGATCGTCGGCCGAGGCCGAGAAGGCGGCGTAGAGGCTGTCCAGCTTGGCGAAAAAGGAGGTGGCGGTGCTGGGGTCGCCGAACAGGCCCTGGGCGCGGTCCAGGCTGTTGGCGATGGCCGCCGACTGGGCGGCCGAGGCCTTGGCGGTCATCGCCGCCCGCTGCAGATAGACGTCGGAGGCCAGCAGGACCTTCGAGACATCGACCCCGACCCCGAGTCCGGCCGACACCAGCGGCTGTTGCTGCACCGTCTTGCGGACGTAGCCGGCGGTGTTGACGTTGGCGATGTTGTCCGAGACGGCGCGGAGACCGGTCTGGGCGGCCATCAGCCCGGTGGTGGCCGAGGACATGATCTGGTTCAGGGACATGGCCCGATCGCAACTCCTGCCCGGCAAAGCTGACGCGTTCCCGGCTGTTTCTGCCGGGCGGGCCTGTGCCCGCGCGTATATGAGCTATGCCAAGCCCTTGATTTTCATGGCCTTCCTTCTGAAGCGCCGAGGCTGTCTGGCCAGACCAGCGCAAGACTGGCGCCAAGACGGAATTCGGTCCGACGCCGGTCCTTTTCGACCGGGCGCGCTCGGCAATTTTCGACCCTGAGCCGATTGGCAGGTCGCCCGGCCTTCCAGAAAATAGCCCGGAAAAACAACGGCATGACCCCGTTTTGGGCAACTGGCCCCGGGGTTGCTTGGGAGGGGCCGAATGAGCCGGGCGCAGCAGGCGCCGCCAGACCCCACCGTCTCCGCAAGGATTCCCGCCGCGCCATGACTGCGCCTGCCTCCCTTCTGGCCCCCACCGCCGCGCCCGCCGGGCGTCCGGCGACCGGCGACGGCGCGTCCGCCGCCGCGGGCGGCTTCGAGGCGTTGCTGTCGATGCTGGCCGGCGGCCGGGACGGGACGGCGGCCAGGGACAGCTCCACCGCCGCCGGCGCCGCGTCGGGCGATGCGGTCGACAAGGCGTCGGACGACGGCGCCCGTCAGGAGTCCGCCCTGGCCGGGTGGCTGGCCCAGAGCCTTGGCCAGACCTTTGCGGCCCCGCGGCCGGACGGCGCCTGGGGTCAGGGCGATGTCCAGGCCGGATCGGCTTCGCCCGCGAGCGGCCAATCGATCCCCGGCCAGTCGGTCCCCGGCCAGACCTGGACGCTTCCCGGCGCCGATCAGCCGGCCGAGGGCCCGCTCGACCTGGCGGCCCTGCAGGCCCTGCGGCCGGGACCGTCGGCGACCCCGCCGGTCCGGGGCGCGGCTGACCAGACGACAATACCCCCTACGCCAGCGGACCAGACGCCAGCGGACCAGACCACGGCGCCGCCTGCGACCGACGGCGTCTCCGCCGACCCGTCGGGCCTGGAGGCTCGGGCCGGCGCCGCGACGGACCAGCCAGTCCCCCCGATGATCAGGACCGGCGCGGGCCCCGACCTCGCCGCCCCGATCCCGCAAAAGGTCTCGCCACCGGCGTCGCAGCCGGCGCAGGCGACCCCCGTCGCCGGCGTTCAGCCGCCGGTCGCGGTCGCTGCGCAGGCGCCTCCGGTCGTCGCGGCGCCGCCGTCTCCCGCCGTCGTGGCCGAAGTCGCCGCCGCCGTTACTGCCCCCGACACCGCGCCGATCGGCGCCGCGCCGATCGACGCCGCGCCGGCGCCGGCCACCCTGCCGCCCGAGCCCAAGGCCGTCGCCGGCCGCCGGACAGCGACGACCGCCGCGAGCGGGATCGCCGGCCCCAACGCCAGGGCCGCCGCGGAGCCTGATCCGGCCCTGTCTCCCGTCGAGGTCGCCGAGGCGGCCAGCGACGAGACCGGGCATGAGCCGGCCCCGGCCGAGCCCGCCCTTGATGGCCCCGAACCGGCGACGACCCGGATCGACGGCCAGGCCCAGACCCTCGCCGGCCGCGCGGATTCGGTCGCGGGTGCGCCGGCGCCGTCCGCCGCCCAGGCCAGGGTCACCCCCGAGACCGTGACCCGGCTGGCGGTCGGCATCATCGACAAGCTCGGCGGTCAAGCGAGCCGGTTCGACCTCCAGCTCGATCCGCTGGGCCTCGGCAAGGTCGATGTCAGCGTCGAGATCGGCGCCGACGGCCGCCTGGCGGCCCGGCTCCATTTCGACAACGCCCAGGCGGCCAGCGACCTGCGCGGCCGGGCCCAGGATCTGCGCCAGGCCCTCGAACAGGCCGGCTTCTCGCTCGGTGAAGGCAGTCTGTCCTTCGACTTCGCCGGCCAGAACCGGGATTCGGGCCAGAGCTTCGATGACAGCCGCCGCGCCGACCAGGCCGGCCGCGCCTTCGCCCGCGCCATGGGCGCCCTTGAGGACGAAGCCGTCCTCCCCGTTCGCTTCCAGACCCGTCGGGGTCTGGACCTTCTGATCTGAGAGCGCCGCCATGACTGACGTCACCGCAACTTCCGGCACTTCGGTCCTCAACAAGATCGACGATTCCCGCACCCGGCTGGCCAGCAACACCGAGACCTTCCTCAAGCTGCTGACCACCCAGATGAAGAACCAGGATCCGTTGTCGCCGATGGATTCGACCCAGTTCACCCAGCAGATCGTGCAGATGACCGGCGTCGAGCAGCAGCTGCTGACCAACGACCTGCTGGCGGCCCTGGTCGGCATGAGCGATGGCGGCCTGGCCGGATCGGTCAATCTGATCGGCAAGACGGTGACCGCCGAGACCGACGCCGCCACCCTGGCGGACGGTCAGGCGACCTGGGACTTCAACCTGCCGCGCGCCGCCGCCAGTCTCAAGCTGGAGGTGGTCAACAGCAGCGGCGTCACCGTTCGCACCGAGAACCTGAGCAACCAGACCGCCGGCGACCAGAGCTTTACCTGGGACGGCAAGAGCGACTCCGGCGCCACCCTCGCCGACGGAGCCTACACCCTCAAGCTGACCGCCCTCGACGCCGCCGGCTCGAAGATGGCCCCGACCCAGACCATGACCGGTCTGGCCGCGGCGGTGCAGTCGGTGAACGGCACGACTGTCGTCACCATCGGCAAGGCCAAGGTGCCGATCAGCGCCATCACCAGCGTGAGCAACACCGTCTGATGGCCGCGCCGTTCCAGTCTTCCGGCCCGAGGGGCCGAAACCCTTTCTCCCGGCGCCTGAACGGCGCCGACGCGGCTCTGTCCGCCAACGCAGCAGGCGTGGTGCAACCCAACAGCGTTTCACAAGGATAAGAAGCAATGAGCATCAACAGCGCCATGCTTGCCGGGGTGTCAGGACTCGTCGCGAACTCGTCGGCCCTCGCCGCGATCTCGGACAACATCTCCAACGTCAACACCATCGGCTACAAGCGGAGCCAGGCCAACTTCCAGACGCTGGTCTCGGGCAACAGCCGCAACGCCACCTACGCCGCGGGCGGCGTGGCGGCCAAGACCCGGCAGTATGTCACCCAGCAGGGCCTGCCGCAGAGCACCAGCAGCGCCACCGACCTGGCCATCGCCGGGTCCGGCTTCTTCGTGGTCGCCGACAAGGCCGAGAACCTTCAGGCGACCGACGCCCGCTCCTTCACCCGCGCCGGCAGCTTCCAGCTGGACAACCTCGGCTTTCTGAAGAATCAGGCCGGTCTCTATCTGCAGGGTTGGCTGGTCGATGACGAGGGGGCCATCACGGTCGATCCGTCGGACCTGTCGCGCCTCAGCTCGATCAACGTCTCCAACGTCGGCGGCGCCGCCGAGCGCACCACCCGCGCCTCGGTCAGCGCCAACCTGAAGTCCAGCCAGGCGGTGTCTTCCGAACTGCCGCTGTACGACCCGGCCACCAACTCCATGGCCATGTATGATCCGGATGCGGGCCTCGGCATCAAGCCGGACTTCTCGCTGCAGATTCCGGTCTCGGACTCCAAGGGCGGCAAGCGCACCGTCCAGATTGATTTCCTGAAGAGCGACGTGCCCAACCAGTGGTACGCGGAAATCCGCGCGGTGCCGGCCAGCGACGTGATCACGGGCGCCGGCCTCAGCAACGGTCAGATGAAGACCGGCACGGTCGCCTTCCTGCCCGACGGCCGCCTCGACTCGGCCAACACCACCCTGCTGGACACCAGCAATCCGATCCTCACCTTCGGCGCCTCTGCCGACCCGGCCCCCGGCGCGGGCGAGTTCCGCTGGGCCGACGACCTGGGCATCGACAGCCAGGAGATCCGGCTGGAGCTGGCCGGCGGCGCCGGCGGCCTGACCCAGTATGACAGCCAGTCGATCGTCCAGGCCGTCAACACCAACGGCACCGCCTTCGGCAACCTGACCAATGTCGAGATCGATGAGTCCGGCTTCGTCACCGCCATCTTCGACAACGGCATCTCGCGCCAGATCGCCCAGGTGGCCATCGCCACCTTCGCCAACCCCGACGGGCTCAAGGCCATCAACGGCAACGCCTACCGGGTGACTCAGGACAGCGGCACCTACAGCCTCAAGGGCGCCGGCACCGGCGGCGCGGGCGCCATCGCGCCCTCGACCCTGGAAGCCTCGACGGTCGACCTGTCCAGCGAGTTCACCGGGCTGATCGTGACCCAGCGGGCCTACTCCGCCTCGTCGAAAATCATCACCACCGCGGACCAGATGCTGGAGGAGCTTCTCAGCATCAAGAGATAGTTAAGTTATTAACGCCGGTTAACACTGGTGTCCCAAGATGAAACAGCGCGTTAATACGGGGGAAATCCGTGGTTACTGACACTTTTACTAGACCGATTCACGGCCCGTTATCGCCCGGCCGCTATGGTCTGCCTCAACAGTGATGGTCAAGAGAGGCGTAGAACCATGCTTCAGCAGCGCGTCAACAGTAAGGGGGAGAAGTACGTGATCGGTCCGACCGGTTCCCCCCTGACGCTGTCGGATCTTCCGCCTTCGGATACCGAACGGTGGGTGATCCGTCGCAAGGCCGAGGTGGTGGCCGCCGTCCGCGGCGGGCTGCTGTCCCTCGACGAGGCCTGCGATCGTTATCGGCTGACCAACGAGGAATTCCTCAACTGGCAGCAGTCGATCGATCGCCATGGCCTGGCCGGCCTGCGCACCACCCGTCTGCAACAGTATCGCTGAGCCGCTCCGCCCCCCTTTGGCTCAGTGAACAGGCGCGGCCGCGCTCCGGAAACGGGGGCGCGGCCGTTGCCGTTTGCGATGGCCGCCAGGGCCGGCGGAGGAGGGGCGGGCAAACAGGGTCTTAAACTCCCGGTTAACCACGCACCCGGTAAATCCTGCCTAGCGGACCCGGCAGAAGCGGGCGTTGGTGTCGTTTCGGGGACTGATCCAGGGTGGACAGACTGTTTGGCGCGTTAAGGGGTATGGGGCTCATGCGGCTCCTGGTGCTGGGCGGCGTCGCGATCGGCGTCATCGGCGCCATGGTCGCCCTGACCTTCGCAATCACCGCCCAGCCCAAGGCGCTGCTGTTTTCCAACATGGACCTGAAGGAGGCCGCCGAGGTCACCCAGGCCCTCGACCAGGCCGGCATCAAATACGAACTCAAGGGCGACGGCTCGACCATCATGGTCGACCGCGACAAGGTCGCCTCCACCCGCCTGATGGTCACCGGCAAGGGCCTGATCACCTCCGGCTCGGTCGGCTACGAGATCTTCGACACCGGTTCGGCCCTCGGCCAGACCGACTTCGTCCAGCAACTCAATCGCCAGCGCGCCCTGGAAGGGGAACTGGCCCGCACCATCCTGTCGCTGCACGGCGTGACCAACGCCCGGGTGCATCTGGTGCTGCCCAAGCGCCAGCTGTTCGAGGAAGAGGCCGCCCACCCCTCAGCCTCCGTGGCCATCGCCATCAACGGCCGCAAGCCCGGCGCCGAGCAGGTGCAGGCGGTGCAGAACCTCGTCGCCGGGGCGGTGGATGGGCTCAAGCCCGAGGATGTCACCGTCATCGACCAGAAGGACGGCAAGACCCTGTCGGTCGCCGGCGGCGGCGGCCTGGGCCAGATGGCCGATGACCGCCGCACCGAGGTCGAACAGAAGCTCGGCGCGCGGATCAAGGAGCTGGTCGAGGGGGTGGTCGGTCCCGGCAAGGCCCGGGTCGAGGTCACCGCCGACATCGACCTGGCCCGCGTCACCGAACAGAAGGAGACCTACGACCCCGATGGTCAGGTCGTCCGCTCCGAACAGACCAGCGAGGAGAACAGCGAGGAAGGGGCCAATGACGGCAATACCGCCGTGGGCGCCAACGGCAATATCCCCGGCTCCCCCGGCGCCGCCCCCTTCATGCCGCTGAACAAGAACACCAGCCGCGGCGCCCAGTCGACGACAAACTACGAGATCTCCAAGACCGTCCGCACCGAGGTGGTCGAGCCGGGCATGATCCAGAAGATCTCCGTCTCCGTGGCGGTCGACGGCGCCACCGCTCCCGGCGCCGACGGCAAGCCCGGCGCCTACACCCCGCGCAGCCCCGAGGAGATGGCCAAGCTCGAGGATCTGGTGAAGGCCGCCGTCGGCTACAACGCCGGCCGCGGCGACCAGGTGAAGGTGCTCAACGTCCGCTTCGCCCGCGACCCCGCCAGCGAGGCCGGGACCAAGTCGGGCAATCCGCTGACCAACTTCGACAAGAACGACATCATGCGGGCCGTGGAGCTGGGCCTGGGCGCGATCGTCGTCCTGCTGCTGCTGTTCTTCGGCCTGCGCCCGCTGCTCAAGAGCCTGGGCCAGCCCGGCTCCGGGGCCGGCATGCCCATGCTGGCGGGCGCCGCCGGCGGCGGCCGGCCCGGAGAGCCGGCTCAGCTGCAGTACGCCGTCGATCCCAACACCGGCGAAACCCTCGCCCTGCCCAACGACCAGCTCGACCAGCGGATCGACATCGCCCGCATCGAGGGCCAGGTGAAAGCCTCCTCGGTCAAGCGGGTCTCGGAATTCGTGGACACCCATCCGGAGGAATCGGTCTCGATCCTCCGCACCTGGCTGCATGAAACCGCATGAGCAGGTCGCCCAAGAGCAAGGCTATCGTCGACACCGCCCGGCTGAACGGCCCGGAAAAGGCGGCGGTCGTCATGCTGGCGCTCGGCGAGGAGCACCAGCACATCTGGGAAGCCCTGGACGAGGAGGAGATCAAGGAGATCTCCCAGGCCATGGCCTCCCTGGGCACCGTCTCGGCCAATGTCGTCGAGGAGCTGCTGGTCGAGTTCGTCTCGGGCATGAGCGGTTCGGGCGCCATCATGGGCAGCTTCGAGCAGACCCAGAAGCTGCTGGCCTCCTTCATGCCGCCCGAAAAGGTCGACAACCTCATGGAGGAGATCCGCGGTCCGGCGGGTCGCACCATGTGGGACAAGCTGGGCAATGTGAACGAGGCGGTGCTCGCCAACTATCTGAAGAACGAATACCCCCAGACCGTCGCGGTGGTGCTCAGCAAGATCAAGAGCGACCACGCCGCCCGGGTGCTGACCTGCCTGCCCGAGGACTTCGCCCTCGAATGCGTCCAGCGCATGCTGCGTATGGAGCCGGTGCAGCGGGAAATCCTCGACAAGATCGAGCAGACCCTGCGCGTCGAGTTCATGTCCAACCTGGCCCGCACCTCCAAGCGCGACAGCCACGAGTTGATGGCCGACATCTTCAACAACTTCGATCGCCAGACCGAGAGCCGCTTCATCGCCGCCCTGGAAGAGCGCAATCGCGAGAGCTCCGAGCGTATCCGGGCGCTGATGTTCGTTTTCGAGGACCTGTCCAAGCTCGACCCCGGCGGCGTCCAGACCCTGCTGCGGGCGGTCGAGAAGGATCAGCTGGCCCTGGCCCTCAAGGGCGCCTCCGACGCCCTGCGCGAGATGTTCTTCTCCAACATGTCCGAGCGCGCCGCCAAGATCATGCGCGAGGACATGGAGGGCATGGGGCCGGTGCGTCTGAAAGACGTCGACCAGTCGCAGATGGCCATGGTCCAGGTGGCCAAGGACCTGGCCGCCAAGGGCGAGATCATGCTGGCCGGCTCCGGCGGCGATGACGAGTTGATCTACTGATGACCGGCGCGCCCCACAAACCCTTCTCCTTCGACACCGTCTTCGACGACGTCGGCGATGTCGCCTACGCCCCGCCGCGGCAGAAGCGCTCCTACACCCCCGAGGAGGTCGAGGAGATCCGCGCCGAGGCCCGCGCCGAGGGCGAACGCTCGGCCATGGCCCAGGCCGAACAGGCGCTGGCCGACGCCCTCGACAGGGTCGCCCAGTCCGCCCGCCTGGGCCTCGGCGCCCTGGCCGAGGTGGCCCACGCCCACCGCGCCGCGACCGCCCAGCTCAGCCTGGCCGCCGCCCGCAAGATCGCCGACAGCGCCCTGGAACTGTATCCCGAGGCCCCCGTCACCGCCGCCCTGGAGGCCCTGGCCCGCGAGGTCGAGGCCAGTCCGCGACTGGTGGTCAAGGTCGCCGCCGACAGCCGCGAGCGGGTGCAGGAAGCCCTCGACCGCATGGCCCAGAGCCTGGGGCATCCGGGCCGGGTCGAGGCGCGGGCCGAACCGGACATGGTCGGCGCCGCCTTCATTCTCGACTGGGGCGACGGCCGCGCCGCCTTCGATCCGGCCGACGCCGCCGCCCGCATCCAGGACGCCCTCGACCAGGCCCTCGCCGCCGAGGGCCTGCATGCCGAACCCCTGATTTCACTGGAAGAGACACCCCATGGCTGAAGACAATCTGTCCCTCGAGGAGTTCTCGCCCGACCAGATGCTGGCCAGCGAGGTTCAGGTGGAGCTCGACGACAAGTCGGCGCACGACCTGGCGCCGGTGTTCGATGTGCCGGTCAACATCTCGGCCGTGCTCGGCCGGGCCCATATGTCGGTCGCCCAGCTGCTGCAGCTGGGCCAGGGCAGCGTGCTGGAGCTGGACCGCAAGGTCGGCGAGGCCATCGACATCTACGTCAACAACCGTCTGGTCGCCCGCGGCGAGGTCGTCGTCGTCGATGACCGGCTCGGCGTGACCATGACGGAAATCATCAAGGACGGCGATACGGCCGCCTGAACGGCGGAACGTGGCTGAAGGAGAGTAGCTATGCGGCTTCTGGTCGTTGGAAAACTGAACGGACAGCTGTCCCTCGCCGTGAAGATGGCGATGAACACCGGGGCCAAGGTGGCGCATGTCGAAACCGTCGCCGCCGCGACCCAGGCCTTGCGCGCCGGGCAGGGCGCCGATCTGCTGATGGTCGACTACGAGCTCGACATCGCCGGACTGATCGCCGCCAACGAGGCCGAGCGCATCCGGGTGCCGGTGGTGGCCTGCGGCGTCGGCGCCGATTCCCGCAAGGCCGGCGACGCCATCCGCGCCGGGGCCATGGAGTTCATTCCCCTGCCGCCCGAGGCCGACCTGATCGCCGCGGTGCTGGCGGCGGTGTCGGACGACAACCGGCCGATGGTGGCCCGCGACCCCTCGATGGAAGCGGTCATCAAGCTGGCCGACCAGATCGCCCCCTCCGAAGCCTCGATCCTGATCACCGGCGAAAGCGGCGTCGGCAAGGAGGTGATGGCCCGCTACGTCCACACCCGCTCCAAACGCGCCTCGCGCCCCTTCATCAGCGTCAACTGCGCCGCCATTCCCGAGAACCTGCTGGAAAGCGAGCTGTTCGGCCATGAGAAGGGCGCCTTCACCGGCGCCGTGGCCCGCCGGGTCGGCAAGTTCGAGGAGGCCGACGGCGGCACCCTGCTGCTCGACGAAATCAGCGAGATGGACGGCCGCCTGCAGGCCAAGCTGCTGCGCGCCATCCAGGAGCGCGAGATCGACCGGGTCGGCGGCTCGCGGCCGGTCAAGGTCAACATCCGCATCCTCGCCACCTCCAACCGCGACTTGGGGCAGGCCGTGAAGGAGGGGACCTTCCGCGAGGACCTGCTCTACCGGCTGAACGTGGTCAATCTGCGCCTGCCGCCGCTGCGCGAACGGCCCGGCGACATCTCCGCCCTGGCCGACCACTTCCTGAAGAAATACGCCAAGGCCAACGGCATGCCCGAGCGCCCGCTGTCGGCCGAAGCCCGTCGCCGTCTCGCCGCCCACCGCTGGCCGGGCAATGTTCGGGAGCTGGAAAACGCCATGCACCGCGCGGTGCTGCTGTCGACCGGCGCCGAAATCGAGGAATTCGCCATCCGCCTGCCGGACGGCCAGCCCCTGGCCCCGGCCCCGGACGCCACGGTGGCCCGCACCGCCTCCATGGCCGCCGAGGCCGCCAGCCGCACCCTGGTCGGCCAGACCGTGGCCGAGGTCGAGCAGCTCCTGATCCTCGACACCCTCAACCATTGCTCCGGCAACCGCACCCACGCCGCCACCATCCTCGGCATCTCGATCCGCACCCTGCGCAACAAGCTGAAGGAGTATGGCGACGCCGGCGTGGCCGTGCCCCCGCCGCAGGCCGGCCTCGGCGCCAACGCCGCCTGATAGATGAGCGACGCCCACCCCACTTCCGCCGCCAACCCGACGACCGCGCGCCAGGTCTGGGGATGGGTGGCGCGTGGCGACGTGGGTCTGGCGATCGGCATCGTCGGCGTGGTCGTGCTGCTGATCCTGCCGATCCCGTCCTTCCTGCTGGACAGTCTGCTGACCCTGTCGGTGACCAGCAGCATCCTGATCCTGATGACCTCGCTGCTGATCAAGAAGCCGCTCGAGTTCACCGCCTTTCCGACCGTGCTGCTGGTCACCACCCTGTTCCGGCTGGGCCTCAACCTGGCCTCGACCCGCCTGATCCTCGGCCACGGCCACGAGGGCACCCACGGCGCCGGCAAGGTCATCCAGGCCTTCGGCCAGCTGATGATGGGCGGCAACTTCATCATCGGGGTGATCGTCTTCGCCATCCTGATCCTGGTGAACTTCATCGTCGTCACCAAGGGTTCGGGCCGCATCGCCGAGGTCGCCGCCCGCTTCACCCTCGATTCCATGCCCGGCAAGCAGATGGCCATCGACGCCGATCTGTCCTCCGGCCTGATCGACCAGGACGAGGCCAAGAAGCGCCGCAAGGATCTGGAGCAGGAATCGACCTTCTTCGGGGCCATGGACGGCGCCAGCAAGTTCGTGCGCGGCGACGCCGTGGCCGCCCTGATCATCACCGCCATCAATATCGTCGGCGGTATCCTGATCGGGGTTGTGCAGCACAAGATGCCGGTCGGAGACGCGGCGGCCAGCTACACCATCATGACCATCGGCGACGGCCTGGTCAGCCAGGTCCCGGCCCTGATCATCTCCATCGCCGCCGGCTTCCTGGTCTCCAAGGCCGGGGTCGACGGCGCCGCCGACAAGGCCCTGGTCACCCAGCTGGCGATGAACCCGGTGGCGCTGGGCATGGTCTCGGCCGCCGCCGGCATCATGGCCCTGGTGCCCGGCATGCCGACCATTCCCTTCGCGGTGGTCGCCATCGCCTGCGGGGTCCTGGCCTGGCGTCGCTCCCAGGCCGCCAAACAGCCGCCGCCTGTCGATGTCTCCACCCTGGCGGGGCCCGCCGAACAGGAGGAGGAGCCGATCGGCGCCTCCCTGGCCATCGACGACATCAAGATCGAGCTGGGCTACGGCCTGCTTACCCTGATCAACGACATGGAGGGCCGTCGCCTCACCGACCAGATCCGCGCTCTGCGCAAGACCCTGGCCAGCGAGTTCGGCTTTGTCATGCCGTCCGTCCGCATCCTCGACAACATGCGCCTGGCCACCCAGGGCTACTCCATCCGCATCAAGGAGATGGAGAGCGGGGCCGGGGAGGTGCGCATCGGCTCGCTGATGGCCATGGATCCGCGCGGCGGCCAGGTCGACATTCCCGGCGAACACGTCCGCGAGCCGGCATTCGGCCTGCCGGCCACCTGGATCGACGACGCCCTGAAGGAAGAGGCCACCTTCCGCGGCTACACCCTGGTCGATCCGGCCACGGTGCTGACGACGCACCTGACCGAAATCCTCAAGGACAACATGGCCGACCTGTTGTCCTATGCCGAGGTGCAGAAGCTGCTGAGGGAACTGGGACCGGAACAGAAGAAGCTGGCCGAGGAGCTGATTCCGGCGGTGATCACCGCCTCGACCCTGCAGCGGGTCCTGCAGGCCCTGCTGCGCGAGCGGGTCTCGATCCGCGATCTGGGGGCCATTCTCGAGGGCATCGCCGAGGCCGCGCCCCATACCAGCAGCCTGACCCAGCTGACCGAGGCGGTTCGCGTCCGTCTTGGCCGCCAGCTGTGCTGGGTCAACCGCGGCGAGGACGGCGCCCTGCCGATCGTCACCCTGTCGCCCGACTGGGAGGCGGCCTTCGCCGACGCCCTGATCGGATCGGGCGAGGAAAAGCAGCTGGCCATGGCCCCCTCTCGGCTGCAGGAGTTCATCAAGGGGGTGCGCGAGGCCTTTGAGCGCGCCGCCCTGGCCGGGGATTCGGCGGTGCTGCTGACCAGTCCCCAGGTCCGCCCCTACGTCCGCTCGATCATCGAACGCTTCCGCGGCCAGACCGTGGTGATGAGCCAGAGCGAGGTCCATCCGCGCGCCAAGCTGCGCACCGTCGGGGTGGTCTGACCGCGCGGATTATTGCCAATACCGGCGTTATGTGGCGTCCTGACCGCACATCTGGGTCGGGGAGGACCACCATGAACCGCACTGCGCTGATCCGCGCCTCGGTCATCGGGACCGGGCTTCAGCTGGCGATGATCATCGCCGGCCACTTCATTCCCTTCATCAAGGACAATCTGTTCGCCATCGTCGGCATGCTGATCTCGCTCATCGCCGGCCTGCTCTACGCCCGGGCGGCCGGGGGGACGCTGGTTGACAGCCTGATCGGCGGGGCGATCGCCGGCGGCGTCTGCGCCCTGATCGGCATCGTCGCCAGCTTCGCGCTGGGCGATGTGCCGGCCATGGTCATCGCCTTCGGAACGCTCAGCTCCGTCGTGACCGGCGGCATCGGCGGGGCGATCGGAAAGGCCGTGACAAAGGCATAGGACGACCGGCGGACAGCGTGCGCCAGGCCCGGCTCTGACATCCATCCTGTCCCGGGCGCGGATCCCGCAACAGGGTGACGACGTCGCGGCTGGGCCCGCGGGCGGCCTGGCCGCGCGCCGCCGCGGGCGACCTGCGCGATCACGATTGCGGAACGGAACGGCCGGAACGGAGTTTCGACCGCGCTGGGGGTGTGGAGGAAACAGCCATGCCCAAGACCCTTCCGACCCTTCTGGTCGCGGCCGCCGCCGCCGCCCTGGGCTTCGCCGCCGCGGCCCAGGAGCCGATGATGCAGCCCTCGCCGACCACGCCCAGGACCACCCCGCCGTCGCCCAGCGGCGATCCGCCCGTCGTGCCGCCGGACCAGGGCGACACCGTCGACGGGGTTGTTCGCAAGACCCCGCCTCCGGTCGCCGCGCCTGGCGCGCCGCTGACGCCGGCGGCGCCCTTCAAGACCGGCGTCGAGGTCCGGGATGCGCGGGGCATGGTGATCGGCACGGTGTCGGGCGCGGGGGTCGGCGCCGACGGTCCGACCATCACCCTGATCATCGACGGCAAGCCCTACACCATCGCGCAATCGCTGGTGACCCGCAGCGGCGACACGGTCGTCAGCAGCAAGACCAAGGCCCAGATCATCGCCATGAATCAGCCCGAGACCTGAGCGGCCTTACACCCTCGCCCGACATATCCCCCCGTCACCCCCGGACTTGTTCCGGGGGCCCATACGCGCGGGCCATCGGGATTGTGCAGGGGCCCCGGCCACAGCCCGGAGCTTCAAGCGTTTGAGTCAATGGACCCCGGAACAGGTCCGGGGTGACGGAAGGGGTGTGGCCGCTATCCGCGACAGACGCCGCCGAAGGACAGCGTCCCCGCCGCTCAATCCTGGAAGGGATCCCGCAGCAGGATAGTGTCGTCCCGCTCGGGGCTGGTCGACAGCAGGGCCACGGGCGCCCCGATCAGTTCCTGGATGCGCCCGACATACTTCACCGCATTGGCGTTGAGATCGCGGAATGAGCGCGCGCCCGCCGTGCTCTCGCTCCAGCCCGGCATCTCCTCATAGATCGGCTCGACCGCCGCCTGATCGCGCAGGCCGGCCGGCAGATAGTCGATGACCTCGCCATGCAGCCGGTAGCCGACGCAGATCTTCAGGGTCTCCAGTCCGTCCAGCACGTCCAGCTTGGTCAGGGCGATGCCGTTGATGCCGTTGATGGCCACGCTCTGGCGGACCAGCACGCTGTCGAACCAGCCGCAGCGGCGGTTGCGCCCGGTATTGGTGCCGACCTCGCGGCCGACCGTGGCCAGGTGATCGCCCACCGCATCATTGAGCTCGCAGGCGAAGGGCCCCTCGCCGACCCGGGTGGTGTAGGCCTTGACGATGCCGAGGATGTAGCCCGGCCCCTGCGGTCCCATGCCCGAGCCCGCCGCCGCCTGTCCGGCCACGGTGTTGGAGGAGGTGACGAAGGGATAGGTGCCGTGGTCGACGTCGAGCAGCGCCCCCTGCGCGCCCTCGAACAGAATGCGCTTGCCGCTGCGGCGAACCTCGTCGAGCAGCCGCCACACCGGCCGGGCATAGGGCAACAGCCTGGGGGCCATGGCCATCAGCTCGTCGAACAGGGCCTCGGGGTCGGCCTTGGGCAGGCCCAGCCCGCCGCGCAGGGCGTCATGGTGGGCCAGCAGGCGGTCGATCTTGGGCCGCAGGGATTCGGGATCCGACAGGTCGCCGACCCGGATCGCCCGACGGCCGACCTTGTCCTCATAGGCCGGGCCGATGCCGCGGCCGGTGGTGCCGATCTTCTGGCTGGAGGCGGCCTCGCGGGCCTGGTCGAGGTCGCGGTGTAGCGGCAGGATCAGACAGGCGTTGTCGGCCAGAACCAGCAGGTCGGGCGTGATCTTCACCCCCTGGGCGGCGATGCCCTCGATCTCGCCCAGCAGGTGCCAGGGATCGACGACCACGCCGTTGCCGATCACCGACAGCTTGCCCTGGACCACCCCGCTGGGCAGCAGGGCCAGCTTGTAGACCTTGCCGTCGACGACCAGGGTATGGCCGGCGTTATGACCGCCCTGGAAGCGCACAACCACCTCGGCGCGGTTGCACAGCCAGTCGACGATCTTGCCCTTGCCCTCGTCGCCCCACTGGGCGCCGACTACGGTGACGTTGGCCATAAAATACGATCCTTCACCCGCCGGAAGACTTCAGACCGCCCTTCGACGGGGCTCGGCGGAATGAAGGGGATCGATTGCGCGCACCGGTCTTCCGGCGCGGCGGCTGTGTAGCGGTTCAGGCCCGGTTGAACAAGACCACGCCGGTCATGATCGCGGCATAATGCACCCCGGCGGCGGCCACGACGAAGCCGTGCCAGATGGCGCGGCGGTAGTGCAGGCTCTTGCGGACGTAGAAGATCACCCCGGCGGAATAGACCAGGCCCCCCACCGCCAGCAGGATCAACCCGGCCAGGGAGACGCTGGCGATCATCGGCCCCATGGCGATGACCACGATCCAGCCCAGCGCCAGATAGAGGGCCACCCAGATGCCCTTGCCGAGGCCCGGCAGGAACAGCTTTCCGGCCACCCCCGCCGCCGCCAGCAGCCAGACCGCCAGGGTCATGCCGACCGACCAGGCGCCGGTCAGGTTCTGGGTGGTGAAGGGGGTGTAGCTGCCGGCGATCATCAAAAAGATCCCGGCATGGTCCAACCGCCGCAGGAACGGCCGGTGCTCCGGCCTGGCCATGTTGTAGGCGATGGAAAAGCTCAGCATCAGCGTCAGGCACAGGCCATAGACGGCGATGGCGAACACCTGGCCCACGGTGCCGAACCCGATGGACAGGCCAAACAAGGTCCCCGCGCCCGCCACCGCCAGGATCAGCCCGGCGATATGAACCCACATGTCCGCCGTCTTCGCGGCGCTGCTGGGATAGTGGTCGGTGTCAGTGAACGTCTGGCTGGTCATCGCGGCCCAGAGAGCCTCAACGGCCGTCCCCGGTCAACAATACTCCCCCGAGGGGGCGGCTCAGTCGAAGTCCTTCGCCAGTTCCGCCCGGGTGGCCGGGCTCAGCAGGGCCAGGTGGCCGTAGCGTTCGTGGTCGCAGCCGAGGGAGATGGTCGTCGCCGGGTCGCGGAACACCGCCTTCTGGGCGGGCGTCAGGGGAAAGCGGATGAAATGGACCGAGCTGGCCTTGCCGTCGTCGCGGGTCCGCTCGACGTCGCCTTCCGGCAGGCCCCGGGCCTTCTCCTCGCCGATCTGGATGAAGAAGCGGTCCTCGACCCCGCCCAGTTCGCCCAGCACCCGGGCCCGGCGCACCTCGTCGTCGATCTCGAACATGATCGTCGCCACCAGTTCCGACCCCTGCGGGATCAACGGGTTATAGGCCGCCAGTTCGTCGGGCAGCTGCTCGGCCCCGCCCTTCTCGATCAGCAGCATCTCCTGGATCTGGAACAGCATGGTCTCGAAGCATTCGAAATAGGCCGTGGCCACCGGCCCCAGGGCGACGCGGCGCAGCCGCTTAGTCGGCAGCAGCGCCGCCCGGCGCTCGGACCGCACCCTGGCGAACTCGCTGTCGGGCATGATGTCGGCGGGGGTGATGGTGCGGTCAGCGACCGGCATAGGGAGCCTCCTGCAGGCCATAGGCCTGGGCGAGAATTTCGATCGGATGGGCCTGGCGGGGCGCGTCGTAGGCGTCCGGCTTTTCGCCCGCCTCATCTGCGAGAATCTGGCCCAGATGCTTGCAGGCCAACGGGCAGTCGGAGCAGACCGTTCCATTGGCCTTCTGCGCCACCTGCCGGGCCGCCGGCTTGCCGACCTTCACCGCCATGTCGCGGGTCTTCCTCATCACCCCGAAGGTGCCGCCATGGCCGCTGCAGCGCTCGACCACATCCACCTTGGTGTCGGGGATCAGTCGCAGCATCTCGGCCGATTTGGCGCCCATGTTCTGGGCCCGGGCGTGACAGGCCTGATGCACCGTCACCCCGCCGCTCACCGCGCTCAGGCCCGGCGCCAGGCCATAGGCCTTGTTCAGCTCGACAATGTACTGGGAGATGTCGCGGGTCGCCTGCGACAAGGCCTTCACCGCCGCGTTCTCCGGCAGCATCAGCGGCCATTCGAACTTCAGCATCAGGCCGCAGGACGCCGTCAGCGCCACCACCTCCCAGCCGTCGGCGATATAGGGGGCGAAGGTCGCCGCCACCCGCTCGGCCCGTCCGGCCACGGTCTTCAGGTCGCCGGCCTCCAGCTGCGGCATGCCGCAGCATTCGGGATACAGCACCCGGCTCTCGACCCCCTGTCTGGCCAGCACCTTCATCGCCGCCTCGGCGGTTTCCGGGGCGTTGTACTCGGAGGTGCAGGTCGAATAGATCAGCACCTTGCGCTGACCGAAGGCCGGGCCTTCCGGGTTCGGGGCGATCGGGGTCTTCAGCCGCTCGCTGGCGGTGCGATGGACGTATTTCGGAAGCTCGGCCTCCCTGTCGACCCCGGCGATGGCGTCGAGCATGGCCCGCAGCGGGGTGTTCTCCCGCGCCGTCGCCCAGTTGGCGAGACCGGCGAAGGGCTTGGCCAGCTTGCCGTTGCGATCGGTCTCGCCCAGCTGTTCACGGACGAACTCGCCGTCGCCGGCGTTCCGCCGGGCCGCCCGGTAGCGCAGGATCAGATGGGGAAAATCCAGGTCGAACTCGTGCGGCGGCACATAGGGACACTTGGTCATGAAGCACATGTCGCAGAGGGTGCAGGCCTCGGCGACGTCGTCGTATTTTTCCTTCGGCACGCTGTCGAGTTCGCCCGTCGGGCTCTCGTCGATCATGTCGAACAGCTTGGGGAAGCTGTCGCACAGATTGAAGCAGCGGCGGCAGCCGTGACAGATGTCGAAGACCCGCTCCATCTCCGTCTCGATGGCCGCCAGGTCGTAATAGGCCGGGTCCCGCCAGGCGATCGGATGCCGCATCGGCGGGTCCAGGCTGCCCTCGCCCTTCGGCGCGGGCGGGATCTTGGTCGGCGGAGTCTCGTCGGTCATGGGGTCCCCATGGGACATCCTTCTCCCCCTGCGGGAGAAGGTGGCGCGAAGCGCCGGATGAGGGGTGGCGCCGGCGGAGAGGGAATGATCGGTCAGACCGCCATGGCGGCCGCCTCTTTCATCAACCCCTCATCCGGCCCGCTGCGCGGGCCACCTTCTCCCACAAGGGGAGAAGGGACCCGGTCACAGTGTCAGTCCATCTGGTCCAGGGCGCGCTGGAAGCGGCCGGCGTGGGACTTCTCGGCCTTGGCCAGGGTCTCGAACCAGTCGGCGATCTCGTCAAAGCCCTCGTCGCGGGCGGTGCGGGCCATGCCGGGGTACATGTCGGTGTATTCGTGGGTCTCGCCGGCGATGGCGGCCTTCAGATTGTCGGAGGTGCCGCCGATCGGCAGGCCGGTGGCGGGGTCGCCGACCGATTCCATGAACTCCAGATGGCCGTGGGCGTGGCCGGTCTCGCCTTCCGCCGTCGAGCGGAACACCGAGGCGACGTCGTTGTAGCCCTCGATGTCAGCCTTCTGCGCGAAGTAGAGGTAGCGACGGTTGGCCTGGCTCTCGCCGGCGAAGGCGGCCTTCAGGTTCTCGATGGTCTTGCTGCTGGCGAGCGTCATGGGTGTCTCCTCGGTTTGCCTGCGAACCGGCGTCTCGGTTCGCCGTCGAGGCGAAGTCTAGGCCGCGCCCCCCGGGGGCGCCCAATCAATTGTTTCTGTCATCGGGATAGGCCGGGTCTATAAAAGGCTAGCCTTCCCAGCCGTCCTCGAACGGGAACCGCGCGGCCCAGAACGCCGCCAGCCGCGGGTCGGCGTCGACCCGCCGCACCACCTGCGCCATCTTCGGCGCCCGCTGGTAGAAGACCCGGCGTCGCGGGCCCCAGCGGCTGACCACCGTCACATAGAGGTCCAGCACCGTCATCTCATCGCCCAGCAGATAGCGGCCCGGCGTCAGCTGGCTGTCCATGATCGCCCAGCAGTCGGCGATGCGGTCGGCCGTGGCCTTCTTGACGAAGGGATGGTCAGCCGGATCGTGGGCGATGCGCGAGGGATCGTCGCGCAGCCAGTAGAGCGAATAGATCGAGGCCGGGATGAAGGTCATCCACCGCAGGAAGGCGGCCCGGCGCGGATCGTCCAGCGCCGGCGACAGCCCCGCGGCCGGATGGCTGTCGGCCAGCCAGATCAGCATCGCCGCGCTCTCGGTCAGGATCTCGTCATTTGGCAGCACCAGGGCCGGAATCTGCACCAGCGGATTGACCGCCCGCACCCTCGCCAGGACCGCCTCGTCATGCTCCCAGGTCGCCCCCTCGACCACCTCGTAGGGCAGGCCCAGCAGAGTCAGCGCCGCTTCGACAGGCACACTGCCCGATCCTGCGGCGCCATAGATCGTAAAGGATTTATCCACTGGTTATCCCCCAACATTTGTGTCCGCGACCATCGATCACACCAGATTTAGTATCGCCGTCGCGAACTGTTCGATACGGTTACCAGTCTAGTCCCGTCCGCCGATTCACGCCCGCCCGCTTCCGGAGTTTTCTCGACTTGGCCCAGCTGATCACGCCCCAAACGCCCGGCCTTCTGACCCCGTCGGCCGCCTACAAGCCCTTCCGCTACCCCTGGGCCTACGACATGTGGAAGAAGCAGCAGCAGGTCCACTGGATGCCCGAGGAGGTGCCGCTGGGCGAGGACTGCAAGGACTGGGCGGCCAATCTCAACGACCGTGAACGCAATCTGCTGACCCAGATCTTCCGCTTCTTCACGCAAGGCGACATCGAAGTCGCCGACAACTACATGGAAAAATACGGCCGGGTCTTCAAACCCACCGAAGTGAAGATGATGCTCTCCAGCTTCGCCAACATGGAGACCATCCACATCGCCGCCTACGCCCTGCTGCTGGAAACCATCGGCATGCCGGAGAGCGAGTTCGGCGCCTTCATGGAATTCGAGGCCATGCGGGCCAAGCACGACTACATGCAGCGGTTCGGCGTCGAGACCAACGCCGACATCGCCCGCACCCTGGCCATGTTCGGCGGCTTCACCGAGGGCCTGCAGCTGTTCGCCAGCTTCGCCATGCTGATGAACTTCCCGCGCTTCAACAAGATGAAGGGCATGGGCCAGATCGTCTCCTGGTCGGTGCGCGACGAGAGCCTGCACTGCGAGGGCATCATCAAGCTCTACCATGCCTTCAACGCCGAGACCGGCGCGGTGACCAAAGCCGTGGCCGACGACATCGTCGACTGCTGCAAGACCGTGGTCGGGCTGGAGGACCGCTTCATCGACCTGGCCTTCGAGGCCGGCGAGGTCCAGGGCATGACGCCCGAGGACATCAAGGCCTACATCCGCTTCATCGCCGACTGGCGCCTGCGCCAGCTGAAGCTGCCGGAAGTCTACGGGGTGAAGGAAAACCCGCTGCCCTGGCTGCAGTCGATGCTCAGCGGCGTCGAGCACGCCAACTTCTTCGAGGCCCGCTCGACCGAATACTCCAAGGCGGCGACCAAGGGGCAATGGCACGGCGAACAGGGCGTCTGGGGCCAGTTCGACAGCCTGATGGCCAAACGCCACGAGACCCTGCTGCCGGCGGAGTAGGCCAAAAGCATCGTCATCCCGGACGGCCCGAAGGGCCGATCCGGGACCCAGGGGCCGCCGGCGCGATGTCGGCGGCCTCGTCGTTTGAGCCCGGTCTCCCTGGGTCCCGGCTCTCCGCTACGCTACGGCCGGGATGACGGATAAGGCAGGACCGCTATGGTGTCGAAGATGACCTACGAAACCCTCACCCTCGACACCCCCGCGCCCCACATCCTGCGCGTCGCCTTCAATCGGCCGGAGGTCCGCAACGCCCTCAACACCGCCATGGCGCGCGAGGTGCTGCAGCTGTTCCAGGGGCTGATCCTCGATTCCGGCGATGCCCGCTGCGTCATTCTCACCGGAACCGGCGACCAGGCCTTCTGCGCCGGCGGCGACCTGAAGGAGCGCAACGGCATGAGCGACGCGGCCTGGCGGGCGCAGCATCTGCTGTTCGAACAGGCCTTCTACGCCCTGATGGACTGCCCCGTCCCGGTGATCGCCGCGGTCAACGGGGCGGCCTTCGGCGGCGGCGCCGAGTTCGCGCTGGCCTGCGACTTCATCCACGCCGCCGACAGCGCCCGCTTCGCCCTGACCGAGACCCGGCTGGGCATCATTCCCGGTTGCGGCGGCACCCAGAACCTGCCCCGCGCCGTCGGGGTGCGGCGGGCCCGCGAGCTGATCCTGACCGGCCAGGTCTTCACCGCCGGCCAGGCCGCCGACTGGGGCATGGTCAACACCGTCTGGCCGGCGCCGGACCTGATGGAGGCGGTGCTGAAGGTGGCCGCCGCCATCGCCGCCGGCGGCCCCGTCGCCATCCGCCAGGCTAAGCGCGCCATGACCCTGAGCGTCGAGACCGACCTCAAGACCGGCCTGGCCATCGAGGTCGAGGCCTACAACCGCACGGTGGGCTCGGCCGACCGCCGTGAAGGCGTCGCCGCCTTCAATGAGAAACGCCCCGCTCGCTTTACGGGCGAGTAAGCCCCTGACTTCGAAAGATTTTGTTAACGAACGTCGCTCTCTGGGCTAGGCTCGCGGGCGCGCAACCTGCGATCAGTCCGGGGCGGACCATGGCCAGCATCTACGGCGACGAGGGCGACAACCTGCTTGAAGGGGACGCCGGCGACAACACCATCTACGGCGGCGGCGGCGACGACGAGATCTACGGCGATGACGGCAACGACATCCTGATCGGCGGCGACGGCGACGACTACATCGAAAGCGGGCCGGGCGACGACCTGCTGCGCGGCGGCGACGGAAACGATGTCCTCTATTCCTGCGGCTGCGGCTCCGACCGGCTGGACGGCGGCAATGGCGACGACATGATCGTGGTCGAGGACGGCTCGCCCACCATGCTGCTGGGCGGCGCGGGCCTGGACTTCCTGCTGGTCTTCGGAACCCTGACCCTTTCGCAGTTCACCGCCGGCAACGGCTTTGAGCGGATCAACACCGAGAGCGGCATGGTGCAGGGCACCGACGCGGCCAATGTCCTCGATTTCAGCAGCGTCACGCCGTACCTCTCGGACAACCTCGGGGTCTATGTCGACGGCGGGGCGGGCGACGACCGCCTGTTCGGCACCATCCGCGACGACCTGCTGATCGGCGGCGACGGCAATGACCGCATCCTCGGCGGGGCCGGCGAGGACCGGCTGGACGGCGAGGCCGGCGACGATGTGCTCTACGGCGGCGACGGCGGCGACGTGCTCTGGGGCAGCGGCGGCAACGACGTCATGCATGGCGAGGCCGGCAATGACGTGCTCGACGGGGAGGACGGCGACGACGTCCTCGACGGCGGCGACGGGGCCGATGAACTCTACGGCTTCGACGGGATCGACACCCTGCTGGGCGGCCTCGGCAACGACAAGCTCTATGGCGAGGCGGGGGACGACACCCTGGTCGGCGGCGACGGCGCCGACGGCCTCTACGGCGGCGACGACAACGACCACCTCGCCGGCGGGGCCGGCAACGACACCGTGCTGGGCGAGGCGGGCAACGACATCGTCGACGGCGGCGAGGGTAACGACACGGTCAAGGGCGGCGACGGCAATGACTATGTCTACGGCCGGGCCGGCAACGACATCGTCCAGGGCAACGCCGGCGACGACATCCTGGTCGGCGGCGCCGGACGCGACCTGCTGGCCGGCGGCGCCGGGGCCGACAGCTTCGCCTTCTTCGCCGGCGACCTGTCGGCCGACCTCGCCGAAACCGACACCATCGTCGACTTCAAGGCCGCCCAGGGCGACCGCCTCGACTTCTCCAACCTCGACGCCAATGTGAACACCGCCGGCGACCAGGACTTCATCATCGTCGGCGCCTTCAGCAACACCGCCGGGGAGATGACCGTCACCTACGACGGCGGCCTCAACCGCACCGTCTTCCAGATGGATGTCGATGGCGATGGAACAGCGGACATGGCCCTGATCGTCAACGGCCAGGTGACCAGCGGATGGTTGCTCTAGAGCCGGGTTGCCGCCTCGGGCTGGCGAAACCCGAAGCGCAAGGGCGCTCGCCAGGGCCGACCGCCACCCAGGCAAGCTCTTCAACGCCGCTCTTCGGGTCGCCGGGCAGAGCGGAAGCGGTGGATCAGGTCACCGACGGTCTCTAGTGCTCGCGCCCGCTGCGCCAGGCCATCGAGATCAGCGGCTCGACCAGATACTGCAGGGCGCTGCGCTTGCGCAGCGGCACGATGACCTCGACCGGCAGACCGGGGCTGATCGGCGAGCTGTCGGGCCGCACCTTGCGGATCTTGGCCAGTTCGCCCTCCGGCACCGAGACCTCGGCGCGGAAATAGCGATGGCCCGATTTTTCGTCGACGAAGCTGTCGGCCGAGATCTTGGTCAGCTTGCCGTGCAGGATCGGCAGCGACCGCTCATGCAGCGAGGTGAACCGCACCTGGGTTTCCTGGCCCACCTTCAGGTCGTCGGCGTCGTTGGGATTGACGCTGGCCTGGATCACCAGGGCTTTGTTGCCGGGCACCACCTCCATCAGCACCTGGCCGGGCGACACCACCCCGCCGACGGTGAAGATCGACATTCCCACCACCTTGCCGCTGGCCGGGGCGCGGACGATGGCGCGGGCCAGCTGTTCCCGGGCGGCCTTCAGCTTGGGCTGCAGCTCGTCCAGCTGCACCTGCACGTCGCGCAGCTGGCCGGCGACCTCCTCCATCTTCTGGCGGTCGAGGGACAACATCTGCAGCCGGGCCTCGCCCATGGCCTCGCGGGAGCGGGCGATCTGGGCGACCAGGGCGCCTTCCTCCCCGACCAGCTGGGCCTGGGAGCGTTCCAGGGCCCGCACCCGGTTGACCGGGGCGAACCCCTGGTCGGCCAGGGACTTCATGCCGGCGGTTTCCTCGGCGATCAGCCGCTGCTGCTCGCGGTTGGCGGTCAGCTGCCGCTGCGAGCCGCTGACCTGTTCGTTGAGCTGGGCGATGCGCTGTTGCAGCACCCCCTTCTGGGTGGTGATCGACTGGCCGCGGGCGTCGAACTGCCGCCGCTGCAGATTAAGCACGTCCTGGGCGATCGGCCGGTCCTCGGGGGCGAGGGTGGCGAATTCCGGCGGCGGCGCGAAGCTGGAGCGGCCGTCGCGTTCAGCCACCAGCCGGGCCCGCTGGGCCAGCAGGGTCAGCACCTGTCCGGTCATGCCCCGTTCGGCGGCCCGCAGGTCGCCGGCCCCGATCTCGACCAGGATCTGGCCCTTCTCGACCTCCTGGCCCTCGACGACATGCAGGGCGGTGACCACCCCGCCGTCGCGGTTCTGCACCGCCTGGCGGTTGCCGGACACGGCGATCACCCCGGAGGCGTAGGCCCCGGCGTCCAGCGGCGTGAAGGCGGCCCAGCCCAGGAAGATCACGAAGAAGCCGACGGCGATGCCGCCGCCGATCAGGATCTGCCGCGTCGGGTCGTCGGAAATGCGTTTCGGGGCGACCGGAACCTCCGGCTCATGCCGGGGATCGGCGGCCGGGGAGGCGTTCTCGGAGGGGGCGACGTCAAGAGCCATGGCGGATCAGGCGCCTTTCATGTCGACGACATTGGTCGCCGGTTGCGGCGCGGGCCGGCCGGCCAGCTTGGCCAGCACCTCCTCGCGCGGGCCCAGCCGCTCGATGGCGCCCTCGCGCATGACCAGCAACCGGTCGACCCCGGCCAGGATGCCGGTGCGGTGGGCGACGATCAGGATGGTGGCGCCGCGGGTCTTGGCGCTGTGGATGGCCCGCAACAGCGAGGCCTCGCCCTCGGCGTCGAGGGCGGAGTTGGGCTCGTCGAGGATCAGCAGGGTGGGATTGCCGAACAGGGCCCGTGCCAGGGCGACCCGCTGCGCCTGGCCGGCCGACAGGCCGCGGCCGCCGGGGGCCAAGGGCGTGTCATAGCCCTTGGGCAGCTTCAGGATCAGCTCATGCACCCCCGCCAGGGTGGCCGCCTCGACGGCCAGCTGGTCGACCTTCTCAGGCGACATGCCGCGCCAGGCGGCGAAGCGGGAGATGTTGTCCTTCACCGACCCCGAGAGCAGCGAGGGGTCCTGCGGCAGATAGCCGATGTGGTCGGCCAGGCGGTCGGCGTCCCAGTCGGTGTAGTTGGCGCCGTCCATGCGCACGATGCCGGCGTCGGGCGACAGGGCCCCGGCGATGATCCGGGCCAGGGTGGTCTTGCCGGCTCCGCTGGCGCCGACCACCCCCATCGATTCCCCGGGGGCGATCTTCAGCGACACGGCCTTCAGCACCAGCTCGTCGCGGCCGGGCGCGCGGACCACGATGCGGTCCAGCTCCACCGCGCCCATCGGGGTCGGCAGCTGGGTGCGGTCGATGTCCAGCGGCTGGGTCTTCTCGAACAGCTCGGCCAGGGTGGCCATGGCGCCGCGCGCCTGGATCACCGAGGTCCAGCCGCCGACCAGTTGCTCGACCGGCTGCAGGGCCCGCGACAGCAGGATCGAGGCGGCGATGATCGAGCCGGAGGAAATCTGGCCCTTGATGGCCAGATAGGCGCCCAGGCCCAGGGCGGCCGACTGCAGGAACAGGCGGAAGAACTTGGTCAGGGCCGAGAAGCGTCCGCCCTTGAACTGGGCCTCGGTCTGCATCGACTGGCCGATGCCGCGCTCTTCCAGATGGCGGGCGATGACCGAGCGGCGCATGCCCAGGGCCCGCACCACCTCGCCGTTCATCGCCGCCGATTCCTGGCTGGCGTAGGCGGCGGCGTTGGCCCGCTGGGCCTTCAGCAGGTCGGGCTTGGTGGCCCGCTCGTTGAGCATCGCCAGGCCGAACAGCAGAATCCCGCCGACAATGGTCAGGGCGCCCAGGGCCGGGTGGATCATGAAGGCGACGATGACGTAGATCGGGGTCCAGGGCGCGTCCATGAAGGCCAGGGCCGCGGGCCCGGCCAGGGCGGCGCGCAGGCCGTCGAACTCGCGCATGGCCTGGGCGGTGTTGGCCGGCCGGCTCTGGGCCATCAACCGGCCCAGGATGTCGCTCGACAGCAGCCGGTCCAGCCGCAGCCCGGCCAGCACCAGCAGCCGCGCCCGCACCGTCTCCAGCGCCGCCAGACAGGCCAGGGCGAAGGCGATGATCAGGGTCAGGAACACCAGGGTCAGCTCGCCCTGGGTCGGCACCACCCGGTCATAGACCTGCAGCATGTAGATGGACGGCGACAGGTAGAGGATATTGACCAGCGCGCTGAAGAAGGCCGCCGAGGCCAGATGCCGGCGGCAGTCCTTGAACGCCTTTTCCATGGGGGCAGGCAGGGTCACATCGAAGAATTTCACGCGCGCGACTTCCGATTCGGGAACAGCAAGGCCGACCCTGCAATAATCGTTCCGACGTGTTTTACGCGAAACGCGCCGCCGCGTCGCGGGTCATAATCCACCAGCATTGGCCGGACCGCCGGGGCCCCTCCGCTCATCCCGGTGCCAGCCAAAGCCGGGAGCTTGGCCCCCCTACGCCTGGTCCACCGTCACCCGCCGCATGTGCCGCCGCTGGCCGGGGTAGTCGTTCAGGGCATAGTGCCAGACCTGCCGGTTGTCCCAGAAGGCGACGGAGCCGTCGCGCCAGGCGAAGCGGCAGGTGAAGGCCTCTTGCCGGCTGTGTTCGAACAGCCAGTCGAGCAGGGGCTTCGACTCCCGGCGGGTCCAGCCTTCGAAGCGCATGGTGAAGGCCGGATTGACGTAGAGCGCCTTGCGGCCGGTCTCGGGATGGACCTTGACCACCGGATGGGTGAACTCCCCGGCCAGGCCCTCGGCCTCGGCCACCTGCATCGAGGCCCGCTTCTGGGCCGAGGGGCCGGTCGCCGAATATTCCCGGCCCGCCGAATGCACCGCCTTCAGCCCCTCCAGCGTCGCCTTCAGGCCGTCCGACAGGGCGTCCCAGGCCGCCGCCTGGCTGGCGAACAGGGTGTCGCCGCCGAAGGCCGGAGTCTCCACCGCATAGAGGATCGAGCCGATCGACGGGGTCTCCAGGAAGCTCATGTCCGAATGCCAGCCGCCGCCGAAATTCAGCCGGTCCTCCGGCTCCTTGATGATCTCCATCACCTCCGGATGGTCGGCCATGCCGGAGACGTAAGGATGGATGTTCAGCGGCCCGAAGCGGCGGCCGAAGGCCAGCTGCTGCGCGGGCGTCAGGCTCTGGTCGCGGAAGAAGATCACCTGATGCAGGTTCAGCGCCGCCCGCAGGGCGACGATGGTCGCCTCCTCCAGCGGGGCGGAGAGGTCGATGCCGCTGATCTCCGCGCCCAGGGCGCCGGCCAGCCGGCGAACGGTGATCTGGTCGCTCATAGGGTCGCGCCGGCCGGTTCTTCGGCGGCGTCCACGAACTTGAGGTTCTCTTCCCGCAGTCTGGCGCTGTCCTCGTCATAAAGGAAGGGCAGGAAGGCGAAGCGCTCGCCGCGGGTGACCGGCCTGGCCTCGTGCAGCAGCGAGCAGGAAAACACCACCGCCCCGCCGGTCGGCGGCCGGTAGAGGCGATCGCCGAACTCGGGAAACCGCAGCTCGCCGCCGTCGTAGTCCTCGGCGTTGAGATTGATGGTCACGGCGAACTTGCGGTGGGCGGTGCCGCGGGTGGTGTTGTCGCGATGCGGCCGGAACCAGCCGGCCCCGGCGCCGTAGCAGGCCACCAGATAGCGTTCGATGCGGGTGGCCTGGAACTGGAAGGCCTTGCGGATTTCCGGGACGATGCGGCGGCTGACCTTGTCGCGCAGGTCGTTCTGCAGGGCGGGATCCTCGATCAGGAAGTCCTTGCGCTGCTTGTGGCGGGGGTCGTTGATCAGCTTGGTGCGACCGTCCACCTCCCGCATGAAGCCCGACGGGGTCCCGCCGTTGTGGCGATACAGGGCGATCAGGTCGCGGCAGTAGTCCGGCTCGAACACCCGGGGCAGGACCAGCACCGGGGCGATCATCTCCACCGTCGCATGGGTCGCGGGGGGCGGCATCTCGGCCAGCCGCCGCGCCAGGGCGCCGACGTCCTCCAGCTGGCCCCGGTCGAACACCCGCAGCTGCGGATCGAGGATCAGCCAGCCCGAGCCCGCCACGCCATAGATCTTGGCCAGGCCGCCGCTGGCGTCGAAGAACCAGCGGGGACCCAGCTCGATATGGCCGGGCGGGGCCCTGACCACCCCGAACAGGCAGGCCCGGCCCTCGTCCAGCGGCTTCTGCATGCCGATCACCCGGGCGATGCCCTCGGCGGTGGCGGCGTCCGGCGCGAACACCAGCCCGACCCAGCGCCCCGCCAGGGTGGCGAAGTTGAACCGGGGGTTCTCCTCGGTCGGGGCGAGGAACCAGGGGGCGGGATCGCCGATGGTCAGGGGCATGAAGAGGTCGGCGCTCGCGGTGGTGGACGGACAATCTCCCCGAGCGGGGCGCGGCGCGCAACGGCCCTGTTGCGCCGGAGCGTCATTTGATCTCGACCCCGGGCTTCAGGCCGCAATCCAGCAACTGCGCCCAGATCCCCTCGGCGTCCTCGGCGAAGCGGAACAGCTTGAGGTCATCGCGGCCGATCAGACCCTCCTCGGCCAGCCGCTCGAAGCCGATCACCTCGCGCCAGAAGGCCTCGTTGAACAGCACCACCGGGATCGGCGGCGACTTGCCCGTCTGGCGCAGGGTCAGGATCTCGAACAGCTCGTCGAAGGTGCCGAAGCCGCCGGGGAACACCACCAGGGCGTTGGCCCGCATGGCCAGGTGCATCTTGCGCATGGCGAAGTAGTGGAAGCGGAAGGTCAGGTCCGGGGTGGTCCAGGGATTGGGCTCCTGTTCCCTCGGCAGGGTGATGTTGAAGCCGATGGTCGGGGCGCCGGCGTCGTGGGCGCCGCGGTTGGCCGCCTCCATGGCGCCCGGCCCGCCGCCGGTGGCGATGACATTGTCCCGCACGCCGCCGTCGCTCTTCAGCGCCCCGCCGCGCTGCGAGGCGATCCGGCCGAAGGCGCGGGCCTCCTCGTACCAGCGTCGCTGGTGCGCCGGCCCGGTCTCGCGGATGCGGGCGCTGCCGAACACCACGATGGTCGAGCGCACGCCCCAGGCCCTCAGGGCGTCCTCGGCCTTGGCGTATTCCAGCTGGAACCGCACCCCCCGCATGCTGTCGCCGAGCAGGAAGTCCTGGTCCAGCGCCGCCAGCCGGTAGGAGGGCGAGGCCATCTGCGGGCCGTTGTCGGGGCGGTCGCTCATCGGGCGGGCATGGCCTTGTCGAGGAACCGCAGGAAGGCGTCCCAGTCCTCGGTGGTCACCCCGTGGCCGCCGCCGCGGCTCCACCAGACGATGCCGTCGCCGGGGCGGAAGTCGTCCATGTCGGTCGCGTTGAAGCCGCTCGAGCCGAGCAGCCTGTAGGCGGGGTCCGCCCCCTGGGCGGCGCGGAAGGCTCCGGCCGGATCGGACCAGCCATCGCCCATGGCGTTGCCCAGCAGCAGCGGCCTGGGGGCGATCAGGGCGATCAGCTGGTGCTGGTCCAGGTCGGTCGCCGGCTGGCTCGCCTGCCGGGCGTAGGCGGCCCCGAACCAGAAGCCGTAGGCGTCGGTGATCTGCTTGACCGTCTCCCCGGCGCCGCTGTGGGTCAGGCTGGCCCCGCCGCGTCCCGACTGGTGGGCGATGACGGCGGCGAAGCGCGGGTCGAAGGCCGCCGCCAGCAGCGCCGCCTTGCCATGCCGCGAATGTCCCCAGATGGCCGTCCGCGCGGCGTCGAGCCGGGGGTCGGCGGTGAGGACGTCATAGGCGTCGCTGAACATCACCGACCACACCGCCAGGGCGCCGCCCCGGCGCTCGGCCGGGACCCCCGGCTGCAGGGCGGCGAGGGCGGCCGGGGCGAGGTCCGGATCGTCCGGAACAATTTCGCCCGGATAAAACATCGCCACCGCATAGCCCCTGGCGGTCACTTTGGCGATATCCGGGCCGTTTATCCGCTTTCCGAAGAATATCTTGGCGACAGGATCCAGGGTCGTGCTGCGGCAGGGCGCCGGCAGGATGTCGCGGTTCTCGACGACGCTCTCCGGATGCCCCGGCACCGCCGCCCGGTTGCCGCAGAACAGCTCCAGAATGATCAGCGGCGCCGGCCGGCCCGTCGCCTTCGGCAGGGCCAGGATGACGTGAAAGCGCCGCGCCGGCTCGGCCTTTCCCAGCCGCACCGTCCATTGTTCGACGGTCGCGTCGCCGACGTCCTCGACCGCCAGAGTCTCCCGCGACTCCACCGTCGGCTGCCCCAGGTCCGGCCGCTGACCATAGATCGCTTCCAGAAAAGCCTTTCGCAACAAGGGACTACGGCGCCCGGCCCAGGCTTCGGCGGTGGTTGCCGGCGGGTCCCCGCGGAAGGCGCCCAGCACCGGCGGGCTGGCGGCGGGCGCCTTGGCCAGGTCCGGCGGCGAGGCGCAGGCGGCCAGGCCGAGCAGGAAGACCACCACCAACAGGGATCGCATCATCATCACTTTCCACCGGGCGGCCAGCGCCCCGCCGGCCAGACTAGCGCCTTCCGGCCGCTTCGCCAGCCGCCGCATCGGCGAACGCTTCCCCTGCGTCGCGTCTGGGCATATTAGGCGCCGCACGCCGCAGCCACCATGAGCCAGCAAATGATCGACTGGGACAGCCTCGACGCCTTCAAGTTCCAGGACGAGACGGAGACGGTTCGCCAGCTCCTCGCCGCCGCGCCCCTGTCTGCGGAGGATCGCGCCGCCGTCCGCGCCGAGGCCGAGGCCCTGGTCCGCGGGGCCCGCCGCTCGGCCCGCCGTCAGGGCGTGGTCGAGAATTTCCTGCAGGAGTTTTCCCTGTCGACCCGCGAGGGTCTGGCCCTGATGTGCCTGGCCGAGGCCCTGCTGCGCATCCCCGACGAGGACACCAAGGACCGGCTGATCGCCGAGAAGATCGGCAGCGCCGACTGGGCCAGCCACATGGGCAAGTCGGGCAGCCTGTTCGTCAACGCCTCGACCTGGGGCCTGATGCTGACCGGCAAGCTGGTCGAGGTCGATGACGAGGCCCGCAGCGACCTGCCCGGCTTCATCAAGCGTCTCGCGGGGCGGGTCGGTGAGCCGGTGATCCGCGCCGCCGTCGGCCAGGCCATCCGCATCATGGGCGAGCAGTTCGTGCTGGGCCGCACCATCGAGGCGGCCATCGCCCGGGCCAAGGGCGAGGGCGACATCTGCAGCTTCGACATGCTGGGCGAGGGCGCCCGCACCGCTGCCGACGCCGAACGGTATGAAAAGGCCTACGCCGACGCCATCGCCACCGTCGGCCGGCTGTCCGGCGGTCAGGGTCCCGAGGCCGGCCACGGCATCTCGGTCAAGCTGTCGGCCCTGTCGCCGCGCTATGAGGCGACCCAGGAAGAGCGGGTGTGGAGCGAGCTCTATCCGCGCGTCAAACGCCTGGCCCTTATCGCGGCGAAGCATGATCTGAACTTCACCCTCGACGCCGAGGAAGCCGACCGGCTGGTGATCTCCCTGAAGCTGCTGGAGCGTCTGGCGGCGGAGCCGGAACTGGGCGACTGGGCCGGCCTTGGCCTGGCGGTGCAGGCCTATCAGAAGCGTTGCCCGCAGGTGATCGCCCGCCTGGCCGAGCTGGCCAAGGCCACCGGCCGCCGCTTCATGGTGCGGCTGGTCAAGGGCGCCTACTGGGACAGCGAGATCAAGCGCGCCCAGGTGAACGGCCGCCCCGGCTATCCGGTCTACACCACCAAGAGCGCGACCGACCTGTCCTACCTGGTCTGCGCCCGGGCCCTGATCGACGCCGCGCCGCATCTCTACGGCCAGTTCGCCACCCACAACGCCCACAGCCTGGCCGCCGTGCGCCGCATGGCCCGCGCCGCCGGGGTGAAGATCGAGTTCCAGCGGCTGCACGGCATGGGCGAGGCGCTCTACAAGGCCGCCGACGACCTCTACGACGGCATCTTCGTCCGCGCCTATGCCCCGGTCGGAGGCCATGAGGACCTGCTGCCCTATCTGGTCCGCCGCCTGCTGGAGAACGGCGCCAACACCAGCTTCGTCCACGCCCTGCTCGACGAGCGGGTGCCGCCGGAGACGGTGGTGGTCGATCCGGTCGTCGAGGTCGAGGCGGTCGGGCCGGGGCCGCATCGCAAGATCCCGCTGCCGGCCCAGATCTATGGCGATCGGCTCAATTCCGCGGGCGTCGATCTCTCGGTGACCGCCGAGCGAGAGCGGCTGACCGCCGCGATCGCCGGCCTGCCGACACTCTCCGCCGGCAAGGGCGAGGCGGTGATCAATCCCGCCGACCACGGCATGACGGTCGGAACCGTGGCCGAGGCGAGCAGCGACCAGATCGACGCCGCCTTCGCCGCCGCCCGCATCGCCCAGCGGACCTGGGACGCCGCCGGCGGCCTGGAGCGGGCCCGGGTGCTGCGGGCCATGGCCGACGCCCTGGAGGACAACCGCGACCACCTGATCGCCATCTGCACCCGCGAGGCCGGCAAGACCCTGAACGACGGCGTCGCCGAGGTGCGGGAAGCCGCCGACTTTTGCCGCTACTACGCCCGGCTGGCGGAAATGAAGTTCGCCATGCCCGAGACCCTGAAGGGGCCGGTCGGCGAGACCAACACCCTGGAACTGCGCGGCCGGGGGGTGTTTGTCTGCATCAGCCCGTGGAACTTCCCGCTGGCCATCTTCACCGGCCAGATCGCCGCCGCCCTCGCCGCCGGCAACGCCGTCATCGCCAAGCCGGCCGAGCAGACCCCGCTGATCGCCGCTGAAGCGGTTCGGCTGTTCCATGCCGCCGGCCTTGATCCTCGACTGCTGGCCCTGACGCCCGGGCGCGGCGAGACGGTCGGCGCCGCCCTGACCGCCCATCCCGGCTGCGACGGCGTCGCCTTCACCGGCGGCACCGAAACCGCCTGGCGGATCAACCAGACCCTGGCCGCCCGCCGGGGGCCGATCGTGCCCTTCATCGCCGAGACCGGCGGGCTGAACGGCATGTTCGTCGACACCACGGCCCAGCGCGAACAGGTCATCGACGACGTCATTCAGTCGGCCTTCGGCTCGGCCGGCCAGCGCTGTTCGGCCCTGCGCCTGCTGTTCCTGCCCCGTGAGACCGCCGATCACCTGATCGAGGGCCTGATCGGGGCGATGGACGCCCTGGTGGTCGGCGATCCGGCCGACCCGCGAACCGACATCGGCCCGGTGATCGACGCCGAGGCTCACAGGACGCTCACGGATCACCTGGCCCGGCTGAACCGCGAGGCCAGGGTCCTGAAGGTGCTGGACTCGCCCGCGGGCGGGACCTTCTTCGGGCCGGTCCTGGCGGAAATTCCCGGGGCTGACTTTCTCGAGCGGGAGGTCTTCGGCCCGATCCTGCACATCGTCCGCTACGATCCGGAGAAGCTGGTTCAGGTCGCCACCGGCCTGGCGGCGCGAGGCTACGGCCTGACCCTGGGGGTCCACAGCCGCATCGAGTCCTTCGCCGAGCAGGTCAAGGCCCTGGTCCCCGCCGGCAATGTCTACGTCAACCGCTCGATGATCGGGGCCGTGGTCGGTGTCCAGCCGTTCGGCGGCCAGGGCCTTTCCGGCACCGGCCCCAAGGCCGGCGGCCCCGACGCCCTGGCGCGCTACAGCGTCGAGCGCGCGGTCAGCATCAACATCACTGCCCAGGGCGGCGACCCGGCGCTGCTGAATCTTTGACGCACCCATCAGAAACAGCCGGTTAACCCCACTTCCCCATAGTGCCGCCAGACGATTGGGGAAGGTGACAGTTCGTGGAAGGCCGCAACACAGGCGCGTCGGAGCCTGCCCCCAGGTCGCCGATGCCGTTCGGCATCGCCCTGTCGCTCGAGGTCTTCGACCGGGCCACCCGTTTCGCCAAGAGCCTGTTCAGCGACGCCCAGAGCACCATCATCCTGGTCAAGGACGGGCTGGCCTGGCGCAGCCGGTTCGCCGAGGGCATGTTTCCTCCTCGCGACCGGGTCGCCGAGATGGTGATTTCCAGCGGCGAGCCGCTATGGATCGCGGACGCCCGGCTGGATGAGCGGTTCGCCAAGGGTCCGATGGTCGCCGGCCCGCCCTTTATCCGCGCCTATATCGCCACCCCGATCCGGCTGAAGAACGGAACCACGCCCGGCGTTCTGGCGGTGATCAGCACCTCGCCCCAGCCCTATGACGCGGCAAACGCCGAGCGCATGGCCGCGCTCGCCGAGTTCGTCGCCGATGAATGGGAGCGGGCCCAGGCCACCCACGACCACGCCCAGTCCAGCAAGGCGCTTGAGGCGACCCGCACCACCCTGGAGGCTCTGGTCGCGGCGGTGCCGACCTCGCTGGTGCTGACCGACAAGGCGCTCAACATCATCGCCGCCAGTGGCATCTGGGCCCGCAGCCTCGGGCTGACGCGCGGCAGCTACATGGGCCGAAATCTGGTCGAGATCGCGCCAGAGGTCTACCGACCGTCCCTCGACAATTTCGAGGCTGCGCTGAGGGGAGAAACCACCAGCGCCCGCCGCGTCTACACCATGCTGCCGATCGGCATGGGGGTCTGGCTCAACGTCGACTACAAGCCCTGGCGCGATTCCGACGGCAATATCGGCGGGGTGGTGGTCAGCGCCAGCGACATCACAGAGCTGGTCGAGGCCCTTGAGCGTTCGGAGCGCTCCGAACAGCGGCTGACCCTGGCCATGGAACTGGCCGACCTGCACGTCTGGGAAATGGACTATGTGCGGCGTGAATTGATCAAGGTCGGCGCCGAGGACACCTTCTACGAACGCCCCCAGACCTATGCCGATCTGTCCAGGGACATCTTCCTCGGCATCGATCCGCGCGATCGCGAACGGGTCGAAGCCTGCTGGCGCCGGCATGTAGAGACCGGGGAGCGCTACAATCCCATCTATCGGGTCAATCGCGGCGATGGTGTCGAGGTCTGGGCCCAGGGCGCGGCCAAGCTGTTCACCCGCGAGGACGGACGACCTCTGCGTCTGGTCGGCGCCCTACAGAACATGAGCGACCGCAAGCGGGCCGAGGCCGAGCTGATCCAGGCGCGCAATGACGCCGAAGCTGCCAACACCGCCAAGTCGACCTTCCTGGCCACCATGAGCCACGAGATCCGCACCCCCCTGAACGGGGTGCTCGGCATGGCCCAGGCCATGGCCGCCGACGAGCTCAGCGATGTTCAGCGCGAACGCCTCGACGTCGTGCGCCAGTCGGGAGAGAGCCTGCTGGCGGTGCTCAACGACGTGCTCGACCTGTCCAAGATCGAGGCCGGACGGCTGGAGCTGGAACAGGCGGAATTCGACCTGCGGGACCTGGCGCGGGGCGCCCATGCGGCCTTCACCGCCCTGGCCAACAAACAGGGCCTGAGCTTCGATCTGCGGGTCGAGCCGGCGGCGCGCGGGACCTATCTCGGCGACGCCACCCGGGTGCGACAGATACTCTACAACCTGATCTCCAACGCCCTGAAGTTCACCGAGGCAGGCGAAATCCGCGTTACGGTCGACCGTCCCGACACAGCGCTGGTGTTCAGCGTGTCCGACACCGGGATCGGCATCGCCCCCGAGCCCCTGGCCCGGCTGTTCCAACGCTTCGAACAGGCCGACGCCTCGACCTCGCGCCGCTATGGCGGCACCGGCCTGGGGCTGGCCATCTGCCGCCAGCTGACCGAACTGATGGGCGGCGAGATATCCGCCGAAAGCCGACTGGGGGAAGGGACCACCTTCAAGGTGGTGCTGCCCCTGGATCGACTGTCGGACATCGAGCGGACGGCGCCGCAGGTCCCGCTATCGCCGCCGCAGCCTTCCGGTTCGGAACAGGCTGTCCGGGTGCTGGCGGCCGAGGACAACGAGGTCAACCAGCTGGTTCTCAAGACCCTGATGCATCAGGTCGGCGTTGAGCCGGTGGTCGTCAGCAACGGCCGTGAGGCTTTCGCCGCCTGGGAGGCGGAGGTCTGGGATGTCATCCTGATGGATGTGCAGATGCCCGAGATCGATGGGCCGACGGCGGCGCGGATGATCCGGGAGCGGGAACGAGCCACCGGCCGCGCCCGCACCCCGATCATCGCCCTGACGGCCAACGCCATGTCGCATCAGATCGCCGAATACCGCGCCGCCGGCATGGACGGCTTCGTCGCCAAGCCCATCGAGGTTGGCCGGCTGTTCGCGGCCATCGAGGAGGCCCTGTCGCCGCCGGCGGAACCCGACGCCGCCCAGGGTTGAGCCCCCCATTTGCAGGATGAACGACGCGCGATGATCGGATGGGTTTCATCGTCGCGTTGAAAAAGCCCCGCCATCCTGGCCATGTTCCCTCTCTCGCCGCCCCGCCCGGGCCGGCTCGCCGTCGGGCGAAGCCCTGACCCGTGAACGGCGGCGGAGCGGCTAGGCGGCCGCCGCCTTCTTCTTGACGAAGACCGTCTGGGTGTTGGTGTATTCCAGCAGGCCCTCCAGCGCCCCCTCGACCCCGACCCCCGACTGCTTGTGGCCGCCGAAGGCCGCCAGCGGCGACAGATGCTGGCTCTCGTTGATCCAGACGGTGCCGGTGGCCAGGCGCGAGGCGATCTCCAGGGCCCGGTCCTCGTCGGCGGACCAGACAGAGCCGCCCAGGCCGTAGTCGCTGGCGTTGGCCCGGCCGATCACCTCGTCGAGGTCGTCGAACTTGAGCAGCGGCAACACCGGGCCAAATTGTTCCTCCTGCACGATGCGGGAATCCTCCGGCGGATTGTCGATGATGGTCACCGGCACGAAGTAGCCGGGCGCGGTGCTCTTCTCGCCGCCGATGAGGAACTTGTAGCCCTTGGCGCGGGCGTCCTCGATCAGGTCGAGCACCCGGGCGTACTGCAGCTTGTTCTGGATCGGGCCCATCTGGGTGCCCTGCTCGGCGCCGTCGCCCATCTTGACCGTGGCGGCGTAGGCGACCAGCGCCTCCTTCAGCGGCTCGTAGATGTCCTTGTGGACGTACATCCGCTTGGTGGCGATGCAGATCTGGCCGGTGTTGCGGAAGGCGGCCCAGAACAGCTGTTCGGCCACCTGGGCGACATCGACGTCGGGCATGACGATGGCCGCGTCATTGCCGCCGAGCTCCAGGGTGACCCGCTTGAGGGTCGAGGCCGCGCTCTGCATCACCTTGCGGCCGGTCTGGGTGGAGCCGGTGAAGCTGATCTTGTCGAAGCCGGGATGGCTGGTCATCCAGGGGCCCAGATCGTCGCCGCCGGTCACCACGTTCAGCACCCCGTCGGGCAGGACGCCGCGCAGCAGCTCGCCGATCTTCAGGGTGGTCAGCGGGGTGAAGGGCGAGGGCTTCAGCACCATGGTGTTGCCGGCCAGCAGGGCCGGGGCGACCTTGAAGAAGGCCAGGATGACCGGGAAATTCCACGGGGCGATGGCCCCGACCACGCCGATCGGCACATGGCGGGTCTCGCCCCGGCGCTCGGCGGTGTCCTCGACTACGGTCACCGGCAGATCGAGGCTGGCTGTGGCCTGGCACCAGTAGGCGCCGCCCAGCACATCGCCCATGGCGTCGCCGTGCGGCTTGCCCTGTTCGCTGGTCAGCAGCCGCTTGAGATCCTCGACATTGGCCCCCAGCACCCCGGCGATGGCCAGCAGGGCCTCGCGGCGTTTGGCGATGGGAGTCGCGGCCCAGGCGGGGAAGGCCTTGCGGGCGGCGGCGACCGCCTCGTCCAGCTGCTCGCGGCTGCAGTCGGGCGCCTGGCCGATGACCTTTTCATTGGCCGGGTTGAGCACGTCGAAGGTGGCGGAAACGGGCGCGGCCTTGCCGCCGATGGTCATGGTGTAGTCGGCGTCGAAACGCATGGCGTCCTCCGGGTCTTTGCCTTGTTGCAGCCTAGGTAATCGGGCGCCGCCGCGTCAGCCAATCCTCTCGCGACATCTCCCAGTAACGTGAGCGCCGCGCGGCGCCGTCCGGCGCGATGCTCAGCCGTTCGCCCATGTCGACAAAGCCTGCCGCCTCGATGACCCGGGCCGAGCGGACGTTGTCCAGCGCCGCCGTCAGCCCGACCAGCCGGACGCCCAACACCTCGAACATGAAGCCGAAGGATCGCGCCGCGCCCGCCGTCCCGCCGCCCTGGTTCTGCTGGTCGGCGCGCCGGGCGCCGGCGATTTCGGCCGAGGACCGCTCGGGCCAGACGGTGAACCAGCTATAGCCGCCGATGGCGCCATCGGCGTCCTCGCTGACGGTCAGCAGCGCCTCGCCGGCGTCACGCAACCGCAGGGCCAGATCGATCCAGCCGCTGATCCGCACCGCATCGATGGGGCGGGGAAGATCGTAGATCGGCCCCGAGACCCGGGGGTCCGCCAGCAGGGCTACCAGACCGTCGACGTCCCGCGGCCCGGCCAGTCGGGTGGCCGGACTGATCCAGGCCGGATCGGCGCCGCGCACCGCCGCCCGGATCGCCGCCGCCTCCCGCGGCGCCGCGGTCAGAACAGTGACGGGCGGGGCGCTCATGACGCCAGCTTGCGCGTCGCCGCATGCCTCCGCAACGCCAAGATTCCCATTGGCGGCGGCGCCGGTCTGGCGCAGTCTGTCGCCGCGCGGCCAGAGAGCCGCAGCTGCACCATTTCCGGGGGATCCCATGAAGTCGTTTGTTCTCGCGCTGGCCCTTGTCGCGACCGCCGCGCCCGCCGTCGCCCTGGCTGAAACCGCGCCGGCCGCCGGGCACGCCGCCTGGTCGACCAAGACCACGCCGCTGGGCGAGCTGATCGCCAATCCGGCGACCCAGGCGGTGCTGGAAAAGCACATCCCCGGCATCAGCAAGAACCCGGAAATCGAGCCGGTGAAGGGCCTGCCGCTCAAGGCGATCCAGCAGTACGCCCCCGATCGCCTGCCCGACTCCCTGCTGGACGCGATCGACGCCGATCTCGCGGCCCTGCCGGCCCCGGGTAAGTAGCCGGCGCGTCCGCCGCGAGATTACCCGGCGCGTAATCGACCAGGTCGCGGGGCCGGGGATACTGGGAAGGCTGGCGTTGCCGGCCAGACCCGGAGATCCCCATGGACAGACGCACCTTCTTCACCACCTCCGCCTTCGCCGCGACGGCGCTGGCGCCCGCGGTCGCGACCGCTGGTCAGCCGGCCGCCCCGCCTCGCCGCGTGACCACCCGCGACGGGGTCCAGCTGTTCGTGCGCGACTGGCGACCGGATGGACCACCGCGCGCCACCTTGCTGTTCCTGGCCGGCTGGACCCTGCCGTCCGACTTCTGGGGCGTGCAGATGGCCGATCTGGTGCAGCGCGGCTTTCGCTGCGTGGCCTATGATCGGCGCGGTCATGGTCAGTCGAGCGACCCTGGCGGCGGCTATGACTATGCGCAGCTGTCTGAGGACCTGGCCGCCGTCATCGACGGACTGGACCTGAACGGCGTCACCCTTGTCGCCCATTCCATGGCCGGCGGCGAGGCGGCCCGCTACCTCGCCCGGCGCGGCCAGGCCCGTATCGCCGGTCTGGTTCTGATCGGGACCACGACCCCCTTCCGGCTGCACGCCGATGACAACCCGACCGGCCTTCCCCCAGCGGCGATCGAGGGCCTTCGACGCCGGCTGCTGCTCGACTTTCCCGGCTGGATCGACGAGAACGCCGCCGCCTTTTTTGTTGCGGACACCCCTCCCGGAACGGTCGAATGGGGCAAGCGGCTGATGCTGGCGGTGTCGCGCCAGGCCATGCTGGACTGCATCCGGGCCTCGATCGTCACCGACTTCCGGCCCGATCTGAGGGCCATCAAGGTCCCGACCCTGGTCGTCCATGGCGACAGGGACGCTTCGGCGCCGTTGGCGGTGACCGGCAGGGCCAGCGCGGCGCTCATCCCGGGGGCCCGGCTTGTCGTCTATGAGGGCGCCCCGCACGGTCTGCCGCTGACACATGCGGCAAGGCTGAACGACGAGCTGACGGCGTTCGCGGCCGCTTAAGCCCGGCGCGTTTTGCGGCTATGGGGGAGGGATGACATCCTCCTCCGCTCTCGTCCTCTTTTCCGGCGGCCAGGACAGCGCCGTCTGCCTGGCCTGGGCCCTGCAACGCTATGACCGGGTCGAGACCATCGGCTTCGACTATGGCCAGCGTCATCGGGTCGAGCTGGAAGTCCGACAGGCCTTCCGGCAGCGTCTGCCGGAGGTCTATCCCCGCGCGGTCGGCCGGCTGGGCGAGGACCATCTGCTGGATCTGACGGTGCTGGGGGCGATCAGCGACACCGCCCTGACCGCCGAGGCCGAGATCGCCATGAACGCCGGCGGCCTGCCCAACACCTTCGTGCCGGGGCGCAACCTGCTGTTTCTGACCTTCGCCGCGGCGATCGCCTACCGGCGGGGGATCAAGCACATCGTCACCGGGGTCTGCGAGACGGACTATTCCGGTTATCCGGACTGCCGCGACGACACCATCAAGGCGCTGCAGGTCGCCATCAACCTGGGCATGGAATCGCGGCTGGTGCTGGAGACCCCGCTGATGTGGATCGACAAGGCCGCCACCTGGGAGATGGCCGGCCATCTGGGCGGCGCGCCCCTGGTCGACCTGATCGCCGAGGACACCCACACCTGCTACCTGGGCGACCGCAGCGAGCGCCACGCCTGGGGCTATGGCTGTGGGACCTGTCCCGCCTGCGAGTTGCGGGCGGCGGGCTATCGGCGCTGGATCGAGGGCTGAGCGGACCCGGTCAGACCCGCTCGGGAATGACCACCCGCATCGATTCATAGCCCTTCACGAAGGTCGAATAGACCCGCTTGGGCTCGGCCACGACCTGGATGGTCGGGAAGCGCCTGAGAATCTCTTCCCAGATGATGGTCAGCTGCAGCTCGGCCAGACGGTTGCCGACGCAGCGGTGGATGCCGAAGCCGAACGACAGATGCTGGCGGGGCCGCTCGCGGTCGATGATGTAGGCGTCGGGGTTTTCGATCACCTCATCGTCGCGGTTGCCCGAAACGTACCACATGACGACCTTGTCGCCCTTCCGAATCGTCTTGCCGCCCAGTTCGACGTCGCGGGTGGCGATGCGGCGCATGTGGGCCAGCGGCGTCTGCCAGCGGATGGTCTCGGAGACCATCGACGGGATCAGGGACGGGTTGTCGCGCAGCTTCTGATACTGGTCGGGGTTCTGGTTGAGGGCCAGGACCGAGCCGGTGATGGTGTTGCGGGTGGTGTCGTTGCCGCCGACGGTCAGCAGCACGATGTTGCCGAAATACTCACGCGGCGACATGTTCCGGGTGTCGGGGCCGTGGGCCAGCATAGAGATCAGGTCGCTGCTCGGCGGGGCGTTGACCCGCTGGTTCCACAGCTCGGTGAAATAGGCGTGGTACTGGACGAAGATCTCCATCTTCTGTTCCAGGGTGTCGACCAGCCCCTGGCCCGGCACGGCGGTGACCACGTCGGACCAGTAGGTCAGCTTGCGGCGGTCTTCCTGCGGCAGGTCGAACAGGGTGGCCAGGGTCATGGCCGTCAGCTCCATCGACACCTTGTCGACCCAGTCGAACTCCTCGCCGATCGGCAGGCTGTCGAGGATCTTGCAGGCCCGCTCGCGGATCAGCGGCTCCAGGGTGCGCAGATTGACCGGCGAGACGGCGGGGCTGACGGTCTTGCGCTGAACGTCGTGCTTGGGCGGGTCCATGGCGATGAACATCGGCAGGGGCCCCTCCTCATTGTCCTGGGTGACAATGGTGATGCCGCCCTCGGAGGAGAAATCCTGATGGTTGGTGTCGACCGCCATGATGTCGTTGAACTTGGTGATCGACCAGTAGGGGCCGTAGTCGCTGTCGGCGGTGAAATGGACCGGGTCTTCCTTCCGCAGGCGCTCGAAATAGGGCCAGAAGGCGTTGGCCTGGAACAGGGCCGGCTGGGCGGGGTTGAGGGATTCCAGCGGCTGGTCCCAGGCGGACGTGGTCGCGGAAGTGGTCAGGTCAACAGCGCCATCGCTCATCGTCGTATTCCGTCGGAAGATCGCCGCCTGTCTGCGGCGGCCTGCAGTCTGGCAGTATTCCGACGGAATTTCACGGTCAAATGTAAACAGTGTTTATTTTGAGATTTGACCGGCCAGCGACAGCCCCCCGGTCTGGCGCAAGGCCTCGAACAGGGCGATCCCGGCGCTGACCGACAGGTTCAGCGAGCGGGCCTGCGGTCGCAGCGGAATGACCACCCGCGCATCGACGACGGCGTGGACCGCCTCGGGAACGCCGGCGGTCTCGCTGCCCATCAGGATGGTGTCGCCGGCCTCGAAGTCGAACCGCTCCAGGGGCGTCGCGCCGCGGGTGGTCATCAGCACCAGCCGCCCCGCCGGACGCGCCTCCTGAAAGGCGGCCCAGTCAGCATGGCGGATCATGTGGCCGAGCGGACCGTAGTCCAGCGCGGCCCGCTTCATCGCCCGGTCGTCGAAGGCGAAGCCGACCGGCTCGATCACATGCAGCGGAACCCCGAAGCAGGCCGACAGGCGGATACAGGCCCCGACATTCTGCGGAATGGCGGGCTGGTAGAGGGCGAGACGCAGGGTCGTCATGGGCGGCGCGGCGCCGGCCTGTTCAGATCTCGCCCTTGCGCGCCGCCGCCGAGGCCTTGGTCAGGGTGAAGACCGTTCCGGACAGCAGCAGCAGGGCGATCAGGTTGGGGATGGCCATCAGGGCGTTGAGGATGTCGGTCACCGTCCACACCAGGCTGAGCTGCAGCACCGAGCCGCCGAACACGAAGGCCACCCACAGCAGGCGGTAGGGCAGGATCACCTTGACCCCGAACAGATACTCCGCCGACCGCTCGCCGTAGTAGCTCCAGCCGAGGATGGTGGTGAAGGCGAAGACCATCAGGCCGAAGGTGACGATCCAGTGGCCGCCGGCCGGCAGGCCCGCGCTGAAGGCCAGGGCCGACAGCTCCGCTCCGGTCTTGCCCGAGGCCCAGGAGGCCAGCATCTGGGTCGAGCCGTCCGCCATCTCCACCGGCACATGGACGGTGACGATCACCAGGGCGGTGATGGTGCAGACCACGATGGTGTCGATGAAGGTGCCGAGCATGGCGACCATGCCCTGCTGCACCGGGTCGTGCGACTTGGCCGCCGCATGGGCGATGGCCGCCGAGCCGAGCCCCGCCTCGTTGGAGAAGACGCCGCGCGCCACCCCGAAGCGGATGCCGGCCCAGACCGCCGCCCCGGCGAAGCCGCCGGTCGCCGCCGTCTCGGTAAAGGCGCTGCGGACGATGAACACCAGACCGCCGGGAATGTCCTGATAGTTGAGCGCCAGGATCACCACCCCGCCGACGATGAAGATCACCGCCATGGCCGGCACCAGCCATTCGGCCACCGCGCCGATGCGCTTCACCCCGCCGATGATGACCAGGAAGGTCAGGGCCGACAGCACCAGCCCGACCGACCAGTTCGGCACCCCGAAGGTGGCGGTGACGATGGCGGTCACCGAATTGGCCTGCACCATGTTGCCGATGCCGAAGCCGGCGATGGCGGCGAACAGGGCGAACAGGATGGCCAGCCAGCCCCAGCCTTTTCCGAGGCCATTCTTGATGTAGTACATCGGCCCGCCGACATACTGGCCCTCGGCGTCGACTTCACGGAAATGGATGGCCAGCACGGCCTCTGCGTATTTGGTCGCCATCCCGACCAGGGCGGTCATCCACATCCAGAACACCGCGCCCGGTCCGCCCAGGGCGATGGCCGTGGCCACGCCGGCGATGTTGCCGGTGCCGATGGTCGCCGCCAGGGCGGTCATCAGGGTCTGGAACGGGGTGATCTCCCCAGGCTCTGTCGCCTCGGCCTTGCGCCCCCGGAACAACAGGCGGAAGGCCGTGCCGATGCGGCGGATCGGCATGAACCGCAGGGCGATGGTCAGGAACAGCCCGGTGCCGAGCAAGAGGATCAGCAACGCCGGCCCCCAGACGAAGGAGGCGACGGCGTTCAGCTGCGCCTCAACCTGGCTCATGTTCATGATCGACCCCAAACAGCCCTGATGCGGCGACAGCTTACGCGATCCGGCGCCGGATGCACCCCCCGGGATTTTCAGGGCTGCGGCGGACGCTTGCACGGTCGCAACCATGCGATAGGTTTGCCGCGAGACCCCGCCGGACTGGCCGGTCGGGGGGATCGGAAGCGGGGGTTTTCTATGCGTGTTTTCCTCGGGGCCCTGTTCGCCCTGGCCGTGATGAGTTCGCCGGCCCTGGCGCAAAATCTCAAGGCCGATGTGTCGCTGGCCAAGGACAGCCGCATGGTCAAGTCGGTCAGTGTCGAGGATCTGAAGGCCATCGTTGTCGACCAGGGCTATGAGGTGACCGAGGTTGGCGGGCTCGGCGACGTCTCGGTCGAGGCCAAGACCGACGAGGGCCTGATCTTCCTGCTGATCGGCACGGCCTGCGAGGTCGAGGGCTACAAGCCCAACTGCCTGGGCATCAACATGCAGGTTCGCTACGACTCCGACGAAGACGTGACCGTGGAAAAGATCAATCAGGCGACCCTGAGCTATGCGGCGGTCTCCACCTGGTTGGACAAGGACAGCAACACCCTTGGCATCACCCGCTACGCCATCCTCGACGACGGCGTGACCATGGCCAACATCAAGGCCAACCTGACGACCCTGCTGGCCATCGCGCCCCGCATCTCCGACATTATCTGGCCGTAAGACGCAACGCCAGCGTCGGCGCTGCCTGTCGTCGATCCCGCCCGTTCGTTCTTGGGCCTGAGGCTTGAACCGCAAAGGGTTCAAGCCTTCCGGCGCGCGGCGCCTGCTTCGTGCATCCCCTTCGAAGGTTGCGGCGTTAAGGCGATAATGCTGCTGCCGGCCTGAGCGCCGGGGTGCGTCCGAGCTCGGTCATGACCGAGGGAAGCCGCGCTGAACGGGAGGGTCACGATCTTTCTCATGGGCGCCTTCGATCTTGCCGCAGGATTTTTGCTGATCATCGGCCTGAGCGGCTGGTTCAACGCGCGCTATTTTCATCTTCCGACGGCGACCCTGATGGTCCTGACGGGTCTGGTCACAGGCGGGATGCTCCTGTTTGCGACGAAGCTCCTTCCGGCGCCGAATCTGGCCTCCAGGCTGATTGGGTCGATCCAGGGCGTGAGCTTTCCGCAAACGGTCTTTCGATACATGTTGGGCCTGCTTCTCTTCGCGGGAGCGATGCAGGTCGATCTGACAGAACTTCGCAGGCGGGGGCTGGCCATCTTTACGCTCGCCACCGTGGGCGTGGTTGCCTCCACGGCCCTGGTCGGCGCAGGGCTCTGGTTGTGCGCGCGCGTCATCGGTCTGACCTTTCCACTGTCATGGGCAATGGTCTTCGGCGTCCTGATCAGCCCGACGGATCCGATCGCGGTGCTGAGCGCGGTCAAGCAAGGCTGCCTGTCCAAACGACTGGAAGCGGTTCTTCAGGGCGAGGCCCTGTTCAATGACGGGGTGGAGATCGTTGTCTTCACGACGGCAGTAGCGGTCGCCGGCGGCGGCCACCCCGACCCGGTCGCCGTCGTTGGCTCCATCGGCCTTGAGGCCGCAGGTGGGCTTGTTCTGGGCGCGGTGGCCGGCCGCGGCGTCGTCGTTGCGATCCGCAAGGTCGATGACTACGCGGTTGAGGTGGCGCTGACGCTGGCCTTGGCGGTGGTCGTCTACGCCATCGCCGAGCATTTGCGGATCAGCGGTCCGATCGCGGTTGTCACCGCCGGCCTGATCGTTGGCGACCGGGGGGTGAAGACCGCCATGAGCGCGTCCACTCAACGCTTCGTCCGGGGGTTCTGGACCCTGATCGACCAGATCTTGAATGCACTGCTGTTCCTGCTCCTTGGCCTCCAGATGCTCGTCGTTCCCCTCAAGCCTCAGCTCGCCGCCTTCTGGTTGGCCGCGATCGTGCTTGTGGCGATGATCCGCTTTATGGTCGTCCTGCCATGGGGATCCTACTTCCGGGTCCAGAACCAGGAGCGCGGCGCCAGTCTCCTGCTCAGTTGGGGAGGTTTGCATGGCGCAATCTCGCTTGCGCTGGCGCTCAGCATTCCGCCGGGCGCGATTCGCGCGACTATTCTGTCGACCACCTTCGCGGTGGTCCTGGCGTCGGTGCTCATCCAGGGCCTGACCTTTGCGCCTCTGGCGAAGCGAATGGCGCGGGACGCCCAAGGCGGCGATTAGTCCTCGTCGCGGTCGCTCATCGTGCGCAGTCCGCCCTGTCCAACCGGCCTTCCAAAGTTTTTGTTTCAAACTGGAACCAACCCCCGGCGCCATCGGTTGGATATCCGGGCAATCCGAAATGTGTTGGGATCGAGGTATGTCGCCCGGTGAGGGATTTGGCGGAATCTATGACTTGGCGCCCTATTGTGGCGCTCCCCCGGACCCTGCCGTCTGGCTCGTCCGCTGGAACCTTGATCCCTACCTCATCACCTGCCTGAGCGCCGCCCTGGTCCTCTATCAAGTCCTGTGGGTCCGGTCGCCGCTGGTCGAGCCCCGGGGCCGATCGCGGACGCGAAGAACCGCCTTTTTTGCCGGATGGCTCTTGGGCTCTTTGGCATTGGTTTCACCGCTCTGTCCCTTGTCGGTCTCCTTGTTCTCCGCCCGCGTTGGCCAGCACATGTGGCTGATCAGTGTCGCCGCCCCCCTGATCGCCTGGGGCCTGCCCCGAACAGGGGCGCCGTCCGGCGGCGGACTCGCCACCGGGGCGGCGGCCGCTCTCTTCGCCGCTTTGCTCTGGTTCTGGCACGCGCCGGGGCCCTATCTCGCGACCTTCCAGAGCGATCTTGTCTACTGGCTGATGCATGCGACGACCTTCGGCGCGGCGGTCTGGCTTTGGCGCCGGATTCTGACCGACGTTGATCGCAACCCTGCCGCCGTCCTCGCCGGAGCCGCCCTTACAACACTGCAGATGGGACTGCTCGGCGCTCTCATCACCTTCGCCGGGCATCCTTTCTACGGCCCCCACGCCCTAACGACAGTCGCTTGGGGGCTGACGCAACTGGAGGACCAGCAACTGGGCGGCGTGATCATGTGGGTGCCGCCCGGGCTGCTTACAATCGGCGCCACTGTGGGCGCCCTCGCCCTGGCGATGCGCCGGGCCCTTCCCGCTGATCAGGAGGTGTCGCGCGCATGACTTCGCGTCTACACAGGCCGGCGCTGGTCGTCGTCCGCTACTGCACGGCGTTGGCTGTGGTCGCGGCTCTCGCAGCGTGCCACGGGCGGTCCGATCCCCAGGCCCATCGGGCCTCCGCGGTCCAGCCCCAGCCAGGATCCACGGGGGCCACAGCAAACCTGGCTCCTAATGATCCTCCCGGCGAATGGCGCCGGCAGGCCCGCGACTACGCCAATACGCGCTTCAGCGCGCTGGATCAGGTCACGCCGGCGAATGTGGCCCGGCTGAAGGTCGCCTGGTCGTTCTCCGACGGCATCCCGTACGGCCACGAGGCGGCGCCGCTGGTGGTCGGGGATACCCTGTACCTGGTGACGCCTTTTCCAAACATCGCCTACGCGCTCGACCTGTCGAAGCCCGGGGCGCCGATCAAATGGAAATATGAACCGCATCCGTCCCCGATCGCCGTGGGAAAGGCATGCTGCGACGCGGTTAATCGCGGTCCGACCTATGCGGACGGGAAACTCGTCTACACCCTGCTGGACAGCGAGGCCGTGGCGGTCGACGCCGAGACCGGCAAGCCTCTCTGGCGCACGCGTCTGGGAGAGCCTGCCAACGGCATGACGATCACCATGTCGCCGCTGGTGGTCGGCAATGTCGTGCTGGTCGGCAACAGCGGCGGCGAGATGGGCGTTCGGGGCCAGCTCGTCGGGCTGGACCTCAACAGCGGCAAGGAATTGTGGCGCGCCTACAGCACAGGCCCTGACGCCGATGTGAAGATCGGCGAGGACTTTCGGGCGCCCTACGCCTGGATGCGGGGCAAGGATCGGGGCGCCACAACCTGGCCCGGCGAGTCCTGGAAGCAGGGCGGCGGCACCGTGTGGGGCTGGATCTCCTACGACCCGGATCTCGATCTGCTCTATGTGGGGACCAGTAATCCCGGACCGAGGGTGCCGGCCCAGCGTCCCGGGGACAATCTCTGGACAAGCGCCGTCTTCGCCCGCGATCCCGTCACCGGCTCGGCCAGATGGGCCTACCAGTTCACGCCCCACGACCAGTGGGACTATGACGGCGTCAACGAGAACATCCTGATTGACGGCCGTATCAATGGCGCGACGAGGAAGTTGCTGGTCCATCTCGACCGGAACGGTTTCGGCTACACGCTGGATCGCTCCACCGGCGAGGTCCTCGTGGCCAAGCCGTTCGGGCGGCTCAACTGGGCGCGTGGCGTGGACCTGAAGACCGGTCGGCCCATCGTCAATGACGACAAGCAGGCCAAGGTAGAAAAGGAGGTGCAGAACATCTGCCCCACCCACATCGGCAGCAAGGACTGGGAACCGGCGGCCTTCTCGCCGCGAACGGGACTGATCTACGCCGGTATCTTCGACATCTGCATGGATCTGACTGATCACAAGGTGTCCTACATTCCAGGGACGCCCTACGACGGCATGGACCTGAAGACCCACGCCGGCGGACACGCCGGAAAATGGGGCGAATTCATTGCCTGGGACCCGCTGACCGGAAAGACCGTCTGGTCCATCCCGGAAGATTTCATGACCATGAGCGGGGCCCTCGCGACGGCCGGCGACCTGGTCTTCTACGGCACCACGGACGGCTGGTTCCGGGCGGTCGACGCGCGGAACGGGAAAGTCCTCTGGTCCCAGAAGCTGGCCTCGGGGATCACCTCGCAGCCGATGACCTTCCTTGGTCCGGACGGCGTCCAGTACGTGGCGGTGGTGACGGGGGTTGGCGGCGTCGCCAGTCAGGTCATGGGCAAGAAGAACGGCTTTCCCCCGCGCGGGGGCACGCTCTACGTCTTTTCGCTTGATGGACGGTCATCGGCAAGCGCTCCGGCGTATCTGAAAACCCAGGGCTCGGGCGCGCCCGGGGCCACCTACAACACGCCGGATTGAGGATGGTCCGGATGACGCGATCAGCCCTGATGTTGCTGGCCTTCGTGGCCGTCACCTTCACGGCCTGCGAACGTCGGGCCGGCGGCGGAACCGCGCAGACCATGTCCGTCTCGCAGCCCTCCGCGCAGCAACTCGATCAGATTCCGCTCGGCGCCCCGCCCGGACAGCCGGTCAGCATCGCCGCGTCGATCGCCAATCCGTACGAGGGGCAGGCCCAGGCGGCGGTCGAGGGCAAGTCCCTGTTCGGCGCAATGAATTGCGTCTACTGCCATGCCTCGGGCGGCGGTGGCCTGATCGGGCCGCCCCTGAACGGCGACGCCTGGCGATACGGCGGGACGCCGGCCGAAATCTTCAAGTCGATCCATGACGGGCGGCCCAAGGGCATGCCGGCCTGGGGCGGCAGACTTCCGTCCTCGGAAATCTGGAAACTCGTCGCCTATATCGAGACGCTCGACAACGGTGTTCCCGCCGGTCCGAGCGTTCGCGATGAAGCGCCGCCGGGGTCTCCGGCCGGACCGCTTGCCATGAAGCCGGCGACGGTCGATGGCCTGGTCGTGGCCCGCAAGTCGGACGCCGACGACGGACGCCCGTGATGTTCACAATGGTCAGATTTCCAGTCGCCGCGGCCTTTGGGCACGGGCCGTCTTCCACGGCTTGGCCGATGAGCTATCTGACCACGGCCGGCCCCCGGGCCGACCCGGTCACCGCGCTGGTCTGGGGTCTCATTCTACTGTCGATCGCGGTCAGCTTCCTGATCGCCGTCCTGGTCGTTTGGGGCGTACTGGTCAGACGCGTCCCGGGATCGGACGAGGGTGTCGCATCGATGGCGGTCTCCCGCCCGGCCGGCGGACTGAAGTGGATCTGGATCGGTCTTGTCCCGACCGTTGGCGCGCTCGTGGTGGCGCTGATCTGGACGATCTACGCGATCCGGGCGGTGGACTCGCCGGGGCAATCACCGGCGCTGACAATCGAAGTGACGGGCCATCAATGGTGGTGGGAACTGCGGTATCCGGGTTCCAGTCCGAACGCCAATTTCACAAGCGCCAACGAAATCCACATTCCAGTGGGGGAGCCCGTCCTGATCGAGCTCAAGGCCGCAGACGTCATCCACTCGTTCTGGATCCCGGCGCTGGGCGGCAAGACCGACGCCATTCCGGGTCGAACCAACCTGACCTGGATTCAGGCAGACCGACCGGGCGTCTACCGCGGACAATGCGGCGAATTCTGCGGCCTTCAGCACGCCCACATGGCGCTTGTGGTCGTGGCGGACCCGCCCGAGGCCTTCGAGGCGTGGCGACAGGCGCAGTTGCGGCCGGCGCCGCAGGCGCACGACACGGTCCGGGCCGGTCAGGCCCTGTTCGACGCCCACTGCGGCGCCTGCCACACCGTCAGCGGCACGGCGGCGGGCGGGATCGTCGGACCCGATCTGACCCATGTGATGAGCCGCTCCACCCTGGCCGCCGGCATGCTGCGGAACACGCGCGCCGCCCGGCTGGGCTGGATCAGCAATCCCCAGGCTCTGAAGCCCGGCGCGCGAATGCCGGCGACCGACCTGTCGGCCCGGGAACTTGCCGGGGTGGAGTCCTATCTGGAGACGTTGCGATGAGCCGCCCCGGCGCGACACGGCCCGACCAGGCAGGGAAAGAAGCGACATGGGAGGGCGCGCGCGATCCCCGCATCGTGGATGCGACAGCCGAATTTCCTGGGCCTCGGCTGAAGCGCATATGGGAGACGAAGCCGGGGTTGCTGGGATGGTTCGCAACCGTCGATCACAAGGAGATCGGCAAGCGCTACATCGTCACCGCCTTCCTGATGCTGATTGCGGGGGGGCTGGAGGCGCTGGCGATCCGGCTGCAGCTCAGCCGCGCCGATCAGCACCTGCTGACGCCCGAGCAGTACAATCAGCTGTTCACGATGCACGGCGTGACCATGATCTTCCTCTATGCCTCGCCGGTGCTCTCGGGCTTCAGCAACTTCCTGTGGCCCCTGCTGCTGGGGTCAAGGGACATGGCGTTCCCACGCCTGAACGCACTGTCCTACTGGATCTACCTGGCCGCTGGCGTCTTCCTCTACGCCGGCTTTGTCGTCGGACTGGGGCCGGACGACGGGTGGTTCAACTATGTCCCCTACGCATCGAAAACCTTCAACCCGGGCGTCAACATCGACATCTACGCCCTGGGCCTGATCCTGCTCGGCATCTCGACCACGGTCGGCTCGGCAAACTTCGTCGTCAGCTTCCTGCGCACGCGCGCGCCCGGCATGTCGATCAACCGGGTTCCTATCCTGACATGGGGCACGCTGACGGCCTCGGCCGCCAACCTTCTGGCGGTGCCAAGCGTCAGCCTGGCCTTCTTCCTGCTGTGGATGGATCGCCAGTTCGACACTCACTTCTTCGACGCCAGCCAGGGTCAGCCGCTGCTGTGGCAGCATCTGTTCTGGATGTTCGGTCATCCATGGGTCTACGCCATAGTTCTGCCCGCGATGGGCATGGTCTCGGACGCCCTGCCGACGTTCTGCCGGCGGCCGCTGGTCGGCTACACGCCGGTTGCGCTTTCGACGGTTGCGACGATGGCGCTCGGTTTCGGCGTATGGGTGCACCACATGTTCGCCACCGGCCTGCCCACCGTGGCCCTATCCTTCTTCAGCGGCGCGTCGCTGATCATCACCATTCCCAGCGCCGTCGCGGTCTTTGCCTGGACCGCGACGATCTGGACCGGACGGCCGGTTATCCGCACGCCGTTCCTGTTCTTCGCCAGCATGATCGTGCTGTTCGTCATCGGCGGCGTGTCCGGCGTGATGACCGGTTCGGTCCCGGTCGACTGGCAGTTGACCGACACCTACTTCGTCGTCGCCCACATCCACTACGTCCTCATCGGCATAAACGTCTTCCCGGTGATCGGCGCCGCCTACTACTGGTTTCCGAAGTTCACGGGCCGAATGCTCAACGAAAAGCTGGGTCAATGGAACTTCTGGACCATGTTCGTAGGCTTCAATCTCGGCTTCTTCCCAATGCATCTTCTGGGACTGCTGGGGATGCCGCGACGGATTTACGCCTATTCCGCCGGAATGGGTTGGGAGACGACGAACCTCATCGTCACCCTGGGCGCCTTTCTGTTCGCGTTCGGGGTGTTGTTGTTCCTGATCAATGTCGCCTGGAGCCTCCGGCGAGGGCCAGCCGCAGCGAACGATCCGTGGGGCGGCGCAACCCTGGAGTGGGCAGTGGCATCGCCGCCGCCGGTCTATAACTTCGCGGTCATACCGCAGGTGGTCAGCCGCCATCCTCTCTGGGAGGACAGCCTCGCGGAAGGTGAGGCGCGTTCGAGCCTGACGAGGGGGCTGCTTCTCGACCGAGGCCGCGAAACCATCGGCACGACGCCCCTGGACGGTCAGCCGAATCTCATCCTGGAGATGCCTGGAGATTCCCTGTCTCCGGTCATTCTGGCGGCGGGCCTGTCCCTGGTCTTCGCCGCCGCCCTCGGCCACGCCTGGTGGCTGACGGGGCTTGGCGTGCTGATCTGCGTCGCAGCCCTAATCACGTGGTTCTGGCCGCGGCGGGTTCATGGCGACGTCCCGCGGGAGTCTGCCCATGGCTGAAGCCATTCGTTACGGTCAGGACCTTCCCGTGGGCGCGCGGGGGCGCAACAGCACGGGCTGGTGGGGGCTGCTGTGCCTGATCGCCACTGAAGGTTCGCTCTTCGCATACCTGTTGTTCAGCTATGTCTACATCGCCATCCAGCGCGGCTCCGCGTGGCTTCCCGACCCGCATCCCTCTCTGAAGCTGGCAGGCCCCAACACCTTGATCCTCCTGGCCAGCAGCGTCTGCGTATGGTGGGCCGAGCGGGGCATAAAACGAAACCACCGGGGCCAGCTCCTGGCCGGGCTCGCCGCCGCGGTGATCCTTGGGACGGCCTTCCTGGGCATCCAGGTGCTGGAATGGAGCGGCAAGGATTTCAGCCTGTCCAGCGGGTCCTACGGATCGCTCTATTTCGTGATCACCGGCTTTCACATGGCCCATGTGATCGTGGGGATCGCGATCCTGCTCTGCGTATTAGGCTGGTCGGCGACGGGCGCCTTCACCCGGCGCCGGCATGAGCCGGTGACCCTCGGCGGCCTCTATTGGCATTTCGTCGACGTCGTCTGGCTCTTCGTCTTTTCGACCTTCTACCTGAGCCCACGCCTGATCGGATAGTCGCATGACCCAAGCCGAATCTCCGGCGCCAGATCACCCGGCGCCTCACCGCAACCGGGCCCGTTTCCGGTGGCTCCTGCTGTCCCTGGCGGCTGGGCCCACCGGCTGGATTTGCCAACTGGTCGTGAACTACGGCCTGTCGAGCTATGCCTGCTATCCCGGCGATACGCCGCGGCGCCAGGTTCCGCTTCCAGGCTGGACAGGCGAACACCTGCTCCTGGTCGCCGTCAATCTCATTGCCCTCGCGCTGGCGGTGGCCGGCCTGCTGGTCGGCCTCGTGCTCTGGCGAAAAGCCCAGGCGGAAAAGCCCGGCGGCGCCGAGCAGCTCCTGGAGGTTGGAGAGGGTCCCACACGGTTTCTCGCCAGCTGCGGGATGATGGCGTCTGCGGCCTTCGGCGCGGCGATCCTCTTCAACACGGTGTCGACCCTTGCCGCGCCGGTTTGCTGGGATCTGACCCATTGACCGGTCGCCCCGCCATGAAGCGGACGCTCGCTGTCAGCGGCTTGACCGCGCTGGGCCTGGTGGCGGCGGCCCTCCTTTCGGGGTGCCAGGGGCCACAGGGCGACGACGGCGGGCCCGATCCCCGTCGCGGGGCTGTGCTGGTCGAGCGTGAGGCCTGCGGCGCCTGCCATCAAATTCCGCATATCCAGCGGGCGGTCGGTCGGGTCGGGCCGCCACTGGCCGGTATGGCGCGCCGCACGATCATCGCGGGCTATCTTCCCAACACCCCGGACAACATGAAGCGCTGGATCCAGTCGCCGCAGTCGGTCGCGCCTGGAAACGCCATGCCGGACATGGGTCTGGATGACCGGGATTCGCGCGATATCGCCGCTTTCATTGAGACGCTGGACTGACGGCTGGCGGATGACGTTGGGCAGGATCCTCAAGTGGATATCAATCTGGGCGGCCGGCATGGCCACGACAGGGTTGGTCGCGCTTGGCGTCATCTATTCCGGCGCCTTCGACGCGACGGCCACCAAGCCGCATGAGTCTGTTGTCGCCTGGGCCACCCATACCGCGTTCAAACAGTCCGTAAAGTTGCGCGCGGCTTCCATCCGGCCGCCGATGGGCTTCACCCGCGCTCAAATCATCAGCGGTCTGGCCGATTATGACCGCAACTGCAGCGCCTGCCATGGCGCCCCAGGAATAGGACGGGGACCATTCGCGGCGGAATTGAATCCGACGCCGCCCTATCTGCTGGAGGCGTCTCGCAAGTGGAACACCGCCCAGCTTTACTGGATCGTCAGCGAAGGCGTGAAGATGACAGGCATGCCGGCATGGGGCCCGTCCCGGTCGGACGACGAGCTGTGGAATATTGTCGCCTTCCTGGAGGCGATGCCGTCGATCACTCCGGCTCAATATGAAGCCCTGCGTGAGACGCGCGATCCGATGGCCACGCCGGCGGCCAGTCAGATTCCTGGCGTCATGCCGTCGGCTGGGACCAGACGCTTTCCCCTGTGGCTCGACCTGATCTCCACGGCGTCTTTGGCCGTCGCCCTGGTTTGCGCCCTGATCATCCTGCAGGACATTGTGCGACGGCCCCAGAAGATGTGGATCATGAATGTCGTTTGGCCCCTGACGGCCCTGTTCGGCGGAGTGCTATGGCTGGTCGGCTATTACCGATGGGGAAGGCGCGCCGCGAAGAGCGGGGGCGACAGCGCTGGTCCGCCGTTTGCCGTGAAGGTCGGCATTGGCGCCAGCCACTGCGGCGCCGGCTGCACATTGGGTGACTTGATCGCGGAATGGCTGGTCTTTGTCATCCCGACCATCGCGCTGGCCTTCGGATGGAAGACGCTGTTCGCCGAGAAGACCTTCGCCGTATGGGTTCTGGACTATCTTGTGGCCTTCGGCGTCGGCATCGCCTTCCAGTATTTCACGATTAAGCCGATGCGGGACCTCAGTGTCCTGGGCGGCCTCTGGCAGGCGGTCAAGGCCGATGCCGCCTCCATCTCCGCCTGGCAAGTCGGGATGTACGGCCTGATGGGCGCGCTCCAGTTTGGAGTCGTGAAGCCCCTCTCCGGCGAGATTGCGCCCGTGAACTCGACGGAATTCTGGTTCGCGATGCAACTGGCCATGCTCGCAGGGTTCTGCACCAGCTATCCGGTGAACTGGTGGCTCATCCGCAGTGGCGTAAAGGAAGCCATGTAGTCCCCTGCCTGCCGGCATCGACGTGCTGATGATCTTCGCCGGTCACGCCACCCGCCGACAAGCCCGGCACGACAAACCTGGCACGACAAACCTGGCATGATGTCAGACCCGTTCGGGGTCGATGGCGGAGAGGGTGCCCGCCATACGGTCGTCCATAGTTGTCCGAGGGTGTCCAAAAAAGTTAAACTAATACAATGAGTTAAGTCTCTTTTGTCTTCGCCTGTCCGCGCCTGTGCGGTAATATCCGGAGCCGGAAGTGGGACCGAAAGTGGAGCCCGCACAGGGGTCTGAGACAATGGGTAGAACGCTACATCGATTGAAGGCGAAGCAGGTGGAGGCGCTGGGTCCTGGCCGCCATGCTGATGGCGGGGGCCTCTATCTCGTTCGCGACAAGGAAGGTCGGTCTCGCTGGGTTTTCATGTGGAACCGGGGCGGCGTGCGCCGAGAGATGGGATTGGGTTCTGCGGCCCCCGGTGGCGTCTCGCTTGCGAAGGCCCGTGCGAAGGCGGATCAGGCGCGCAACATTCTTGAGGATGGTGGCGACCCCATCGAGGTCCGCAACTCCGAGGCTGCGGCGCCCGTTCGCATCCCCACATTCGGAGAATTGGCCGACGAATATGTTGAAGCGCAGTCGCCTCAGTGGCGGAATGAAAAACATCGGGCTCAGTGGGCAATGACGCTTTCGGTCTACGCTCAACCGCTGCGCTCTCTGCCTGTGGACCAAGTGACCACCACAGCGGTTATGGCGGTCTTGAACCTGTGCAGGACGGCGTTCGACATCCTGATCGAGCGCGCTGGGAAAAATGCAAGCGCGCACGGCCGTCGCTTACGGGTCAAATATGAGGGCTCAAACGTCGATGCCGACCATGCGCTCAGGGCTTACTTCGCAGTCTTGAAAGCAGCAAAGGGGCTTCAGTTTGATGCCGGTCGAGCTGCGAAATATTCGCCCATGAACCCGGTTGAGCTGGCAGGTGTGCTGATTGATATTGAACGCAAGGACAAGCGTTCAAAGCTCATGCAGATCGCGGACAGCTACGTGTATGCCATTGCGCGGGGAGGGTATGAATCCGAATTTCCGCTTCACGCCAACCTGCGGGATTCTGGTCGCCTGATTGACGCCAGTCTCTCTGACGAACTGCGGCCTTCGATGGGGATCAAGTATTCTTGTTTCGACCACTTGGTCCCAGAAACAGCAAAGGCCGAGGTGTGACCCTCGGCCTTCGAAGCGGCCCCCATTCGGAAGACCTCTAGGCATTGCCTAGCTGTATTGAAGCACGGCCGGCCATTAAATTCAACCTAACGAGAGACCGGTCCGCCCGAACACCCTGTTGGCCGACCATAATCCCCGCTGGAGAACGAGCTTTCGGGCCCCGAAATGGGACCGAAAGTGGGACCGAGCCGCACTGTGGACCAATTCCCCTTATTTTTCAGACAAGGTTGGCGGAGAGGGTGGGATTCGAACCCACGGTACCCTTCCAGGCACGCCGCATTTCGAGTGCGGTACATTCGACCACTCTGCCACCTCTCCATACCGGTGTCGGGGCCGGCCTTGCGGAGGCCCCTAGAGCGAAGGCGCGGAACCTAGCGATGCGGCCCGCAAATCGCAAGCGCCTTTGCGCGGCGACGGAAACGGAGGGGAGAGGCGTGGAATCGGCGAGTGTTCAACGAGGCCCGCATGACCCCCAGACCCCTGTTCCGTCTCGCCCTGCTGCTCACTGTCCTGGCCGTCGCGCCGGCGCCGGCCCTGGCCGCGAGCGGCGCCAAATCCGACGTCTGCACGGCCGCCCGGGACTATTCGGCGGCCCGGCGCGGGGTCTCGGTCCTGGTGCTCAAGGACGGCGCGGCGATTTGTGAGGGCTACGCGGGCCAGGGCGGGCCGGACCGGGGCTGGGAGCTGTGGTCGGGGACCAAGAGCTTCAACGGCCTGATCGCGGCGGCGGCCGTTCAGGACGGTCTGCTGACCCTTGACGAAAAGGTGGCCGACACCCTGCCGGAGTGGCGGGCCGACCCGCTCAAGAGCCAGATCACCCTGCGCCAGCTGCTGTCGCTGTCCAGCGGGCTGGAGGGGACCGTCGGCCGCGCGCCGGACTATGACAGGGCGATCGCCGCCCCGGTCACGGCGGCGCCGGGAACCCTCTTCCAGTATGGCGCCGAGCCCTTCCAGGTGTTCGGCGCGGTGATGAACCGCAAGCTGGCCGCGGCCCGTACCGGCGACGCCGATGTGCTGGCCTATCTCAAGCGGCGGATTCTCGATCCGATCGACGTGCGCTGGAGCGGCTGGCGGCGCACTCCCGGCGGCGATGTGATGATGCCCCAGGGCGCCAGCTTCACCGCCCGGGAATGGGCCGGGTTCGGCGAGTTCGTTCGCGGCGGCGGCGTTGTCGATGGCCGGCCGATCGTCGATCCGGCGACCTTCCGGGCCCTGTTTGTCGGAACGGCGGCCAATCCCGCCTACGGGATCAGCTGGTGGCTGCCCCGCGCCGGCGGCCGGGGTCCGCGCACCGCCAGCATCGACTTCGCCGACCACGCCGCCGAGCTGCCCGCCGATCTGGTCATCGCCGCCGGAGCCGGCGACCAACGGCTGTATGTCATCCCCTCCTGCGGCCTGACGGTGGTGCGCCAGGCGGCCTTCGGTCTGGGCATGGGCCGGGGACGCGGCGGCCCGCGCTGGAGCGACTATGACTTCCTTCGGCCGGTTCTCGACGCCTGGTGCGGCTAGAGCGTGTTCCGATTAGTGGGAACCGGTAATCGGGCCAAACACGCGACAACAAAGACGCTAGAGCAGCGCGGTTTGAGTCCCTCAAATCGCGCCCTGCTCTAGCCCCTGGGCCAGAGCACCATCTGGGTGCAGCGGAACAGGGCCATGGTCTTGCCGGTCTGCTCATGGCGCACCACCGCGTCCCAGACCTGGGTGGTGCGGCCGCCGTGCAGGAGCCTCGCCTCGGCAGCCACCGTCCCGTCGCGGGCGGTGCCGAGGAAGTTCGACTTCAGCTCGATGGTGGTGAAGCCGACGGCCCCCTCGGGCAGGCTCATCACGCAGCCATAGCCGCAGGCGCTGTCGGCCAGGGCGATGACGCTGGCGGCGTGCAGGTAGCCGTTGGGCGCCATGTGATGCGCCGTGACCTCGAACCGACCGCTGACGAAGCCGGCGCGCACCTCGTCCCAGATGATGCCCAGATAGTCGGGCAGGGCGCCCTTCTGGCGTTCGGTGAAGAAGGCGACGCCGTCGTCGGCGGGCGGTCGGTGGTTGCTCACTGGAAACGTCCTCCGCGGCCCTGGCCGCTGCTGAACCGCGCCGCGCCCGCCGCCCCCTCGCCCGAGCGCAGGGTCTCGATTCCAAGCCCGATTTCCAGCGCGGTGGCGGCGTCCCAGTCCAGGCTCCACTGGTCGAGGGCCGAGCGGCGGTCGTTGCGCAGGCAGCCTTGAGGGAAGGCCGCGATCTGCCGGGCCAGGGCGAAGGCGGCCTCCAGCGCGGTTCCGTCGGCGACGACCCGGTTGGCCAGACCCATCTCCAGCGCTTCCCGCGCCTCCACCGGTCGGCCCGTCAGGATCATGTCCATCGCCCGCGACTGGCCGATCAGACGCGGCAGCCGCACCGTGCCCAGGTCGATCAGCGGCACCCGAACCGGCGACAGAAGACGCCGAACACCGCGCTTTGGGCCGCCACCCTCAGGTCACACCACAGGGCCATCTCCAGCCCGCCGGCCACGGCGTAGCCCTCGATGGCGGCGATCACCGGCTTGGATAACGACAGCCGGGTCGGGCCCATCGGCCCCAGGTCGCCCTGGCGATGCACCGGATTGCCCTTGCCGGCGGCGATGCCCTTGAGGTCGGCCCCGGCGCAGAACTGGCCGCCCCCGCCGGTGAAGACCGCCACGCTGGCGGCGTCGTCGGCGTCGAATCGCCTGAAGGCGTCGTAGAGGGCCTGGGCGGTCGGGCCGTCAACGGCGTTGCGGGCCTGGGGACGATCCAGGGTGACGATGGCGATCTCGCCATCAAGTTCATAGGTCACGGACATGGCGCAGGCCTCCGGAGGTGTGGCGTCATCCTGCGCTGGATGACGCCCCGAAAGGCAAGCGGGTATTTATTGAGGATTGACCTCGACGCCGCCGGCCACCGGTCTGTCGCCCTCGAATGGCTTTTCAATCAGCGCCTCGTCGCTGGCCAGAGGCGCATTGAGCTTCATCCCTTCCCAGCGGGTGACCACCGCGGAGGCCACCGAGTTGCCGACCACATTGGTCGCCGAACGGCCCATGTCGAGCAGATGGTCGACGGCCAGCACCAGGGCGATCCAGCCCTCGTCCATGCCGAAGTAGGTCAGGGTTGCCATGATCACCACCAGGCTGGCGCGGGGCACCCCGGCCATGCCCTTGCTGGTCACCATCAAGAGCAGCAGCATGCTGATCTGCTGGCCGACGGTCAGGTCGATGCCATGAGCCTTGGCGATGAACAGCACCGCGAAGGTGCAGTACATCATCGAGCCGTCGAGGTTGAAGCTATAGCCCAGCGGCAGCACGAAGCTGACCACCCGGCGGGGCAGGCCGAACCGCTCCAGCGCTTCCAGGGTGCGGGGATAGGCCGCTTCCGAACTGGCGGTCGAGAAGGCCAGCAGCGCCGGGTTGCCGATGGCGCCGAACAGCCCGCCGGCCCGCTTGCCCAGCATCAGGAAGGCGACGCCGAACAGCAGGACCCACAGGACGCCCAGCGACAGATAGAAGCCGCCGACGAACTGGGCGTAGGTGCCGATGATGCCGAGACCCTGCTTGGCGATGGCCGCGGCCAGGGCGGCGAAGATGGCCAGCGGGGCCAGGGTCATCACATAGCCGGTGACCTTCAGCATGATGTTCATGCCCTGCTCGACCAGGGCCATGACCGCCGGCGCCCGGTCGTCCAGGGCGCTGACGGCGGTGCCGACGAAGACGGCGAAGACCACGATCTGCAGGATCTGGTTGGTCGCCATGGCCTCGAAGATCGAGGTCGGGATCAGATGGGTCAGGAAGTCCTTGAGGGTAAAGGTCGAGGCGTCGACGGTCGCGGGCGCGCCGGCGACCTCGCTGGTCATGTTCAGATTGGCCCCCAGCGACCAGACATGCGCCAGCAGGTGGAACATCAGCAGCCCCACCGTCAGGGACACGATCGAGGCGGTGATGAACCAGGCAATGGCCTTGAAGCCGACGCCCCGGATCGCCGCGGCGTCCTCCATATGGGCGATGCCGACCACCAGGGTGGTGAACACCAGCGGCGCGATGATCATCTTGATCAGCCGCAGGAACAGGGTGGTAATCAGGGTGAAGCCATCGACGGCGAGGCTCAGCTGGTCGCCGGTCAGGAACTGGTTACAGGCCAGGCCGGCCAGCACGCCGAGAACCATGGACCCGACGACGAAATAGGTGAAACCGCGTTTCATGCTGCCCCCAGAGAGAAGTCTGTCGCGCCTTGTTTCGCCGCTCAGGGCCCTCGCGTCCATGCCCTTCCGTCAATCGGCTGATCGGCGCATGCTGCAGGGATGAGCGATTTCGCCGCCCTGACCGAGGAATTGTCGGCCCTGATGCTGCGGGCCGCCCCCGGGATGACCGTTGTGCGCCAGGGGCCGGACGGGCTGTCGCTCAACGCCCCCTTCGCCCATCCGCGAAAGCCGAAGGAGGCGATGTGGTTTGGCGGGGTGCGGGCCGGCAAGGCCTATGTCAGCGTCCATCTGATGCCGGTCTACAGTCACCGGGGCCTGGCGGCGGGCCTGTCGCCGGCGCTGAAAAAGCGCATGCAGGGCAAGAGTTGCTTCAACTTCAAGGCCGGCGATCCGGTGCTGTTCGCCGAGCTGGAAACCCTGATCCGCGATGGCGCGGCCCTTTATGCCAAGGGCTGGTCGATGGCGGATATGGCCGGCGGCTGCGACGACTGAGCGCGTTCAGATCAGGCCGGCCGCCCTGGCCTCGGCGCTCAGGGCGTCGCGAAACTTCGGTTCCGCCAGGCTGATCAGGGCCTTGGCCCGCTCGAAACTGTTCATGCCCTTGAGGTTCCGCACCCCGTGCTCGGTGACCACATAGTGGACGTCGTTGCGCGGCGTGGTCACCGGTCCGTCCAGCCGGCTGACGATTCGCGAGACCTCGCCGCCCTTGGCCGTGGAATGGCAGGCGATGATCGATTTGCCGCCCCTGGAATCATAGGCCCCGCGCACGAAATCCAGCTGCCCTCCGGCGGCGCTGTACTGTCGCCCGGCCAGATGCTCGCTGTTGCAGGCGCCCGACAGATCGATCTGCAGGGTGGCGTTGACCGAAACCACCCTGTCATTGCGGGCGATCACCGCCGGGTCGTTGACATAGTCGACCGGCCGGCTCTCGACGGCGGCGTTGTCGTCGATGAAGTCGTAAAGGGCGCGGTCTCCCAGGGCGAAGGTGAAGATCGAGCGGCCGGGATTGGTCGCCTTGCGGGCGTTGGTCACCGCCCCGCTCTGCATCAACTGCATCAGGCCATTGGAAAACAGCTCGCTGTGCACGCCCAGATCACGATGGCCGGACAGGGCGCTGCACACCGCCTCGGGCAGGGCGCCGATCCCGACCTGCAGGCAGGAGCCGTCCTCGACCAGTCCGGCGATCTGTCGCCCGATCACCGCGTCCAGCGGTGAGCCCTCCCGTTTTGGATCCTCGAACAGCGGCGTGTCCTGCTCGACGATGGCGTCGATCTGGCTGATATGGATCATCCCGCCGCGCACCCGGGGCGTATGGCGATTGACCTCGACCACCACCCGCCGCGCCGAGCGAACCAGTTCCATGCCGTAGTCGTTGCTGGTTCCCAGACTGAAGAAGCCATGGGCGTCCATGGGCGAGACGCAGGTGACGAAGGTGTCGATGGGCGCCGGCTCGCTCATCAGCCGCGGGGCCTGGCTGAAGGCGCCGGGCACGAAATGGACTGTCCGCTTGCCCTCCAGCGCGCCCTGCGCCAGCAGCGCCCGCTCCCACGGGCCGAGGAAGAAGCAGTGCGGCCGGATGCGGTCCATCAGCTCGAACTTCAGGACGCTGCTCGCTGCGTGGGGCGTGGAATGAAAATAGTAGAGGCGGATCTCGTCTATCTCCTCCGCCTCGGCCCGGGCGGCGATGGCGGCCAACAGGGCCGGGGGCTCGGCAAGGGCCATGCCCATGGCCACCCGGTCGCCGGAGGCGATGTCCGCCACCGCCTCGGCCGGGGTCATCCGCTTTTCGGCATAGAGGTCGGTCGGGGTCATTTCACGATCCTGCAGCCATAGCCGTCCTCATAGACCGCTTCGCCCGAGAACACCGCCATGGTCGCGGTGACCTTTGCTGTGCGCGGCAGGCCCGACCGGTCGATCCGCACCTCGAACCGGTCGATGAAGCGATCAAACTCCGGCCGGCAACTGGCCTCGCTGCGGCCGGTCACAAACAGGCAGGAGCACATCTGCTTGGCCAGATAGGTGGCTCCGGTTCGGGGCCAGGGCGACAGGCGGGTCCAGGCGAGGGTCAGCAGGGCGATCATGACAAGGGCGGTTATCGCCCAGACTAATCGCCGTGCCTTGCGCTGCATCAATGTTCTTGCGTCCTTCGACACGCCGCGCCTGGCGCGGCTACTGAGGATGACGAAGATGGCGGGTTTGCACAAATGGTCGTCATGCTGAGTAGCGGGCCGGGAGGTCCGCGTGTCGAAGCACGCAAACTCCCTACAGCGTCAGCCCGCCATCGACGATAAGCGTCTGGCCGGTGACATAGGCGGCCAGGGGCGAGGCCAGGAACAGCACCGCTCCGGCCATGTCCTCCGGCGTCCCCAGCCGGCCCAGCGGAATGCCGCGCAGGGCCCCGGCCAGCCGTTCGGGGTTTTCGGTGGTCACCTTGGTCAGCTTGGTGTCGACCAGACCCGGCGCCACGCCGTTGATCCGCACCCCGTCGCCGGCCCAGGCCTGGCCCAGCGTCCGGGTCAGGGCCACGGCCCCGGCCTTGGAGGCGTTATAGGCCGGGTTGCCCCGGGTGGCGTGGAAGGCGGCGGTCGAGCTGATGGTGACGATATTGCCGCCGCTGGCCTTGAGGGCGTCCAGGAACCGCATCGCACAGGCCATCAGGCTGTCGAGGTTGACCCCGACCACCTTGCGAAAGCCGTCCATCTCGAACTCACCCTTGCGATACAGGACAGTGCCCTGGGCCAGCACCAGCACGTCCAGGCCGTCGAAGGGATCGGCGGCGTTCGCCACGGCTGCGGAATCCGAGGCGTCGACCCGGGCATAGGTCAGGCCGCTCAGGTCACTGCCGTCCTCGGCGCGATACTGGTCCTGCGGCCGGGTGCCCCAGACGGCCACCCTGGCGCCCCGGGCCCTGAAGGCATGAGCGATGCCATTGCCGATGCCGCTCGAGCCGCCGACGACCAGCACGCATTTGCCGCTGAAATCCAGATCCATGACGTCTCTCCCTGGCGCTTTGTTTGTCAGGGCGTGATGCGCCTTGCGTCGACCGCCCAGCGCTCATGTGATCCGTCTTCCGCCACGACAAGCAAGGCGTCATGCAGATTGATCGTCGGGTCGCAATGCCCCGGCTGCAGCCAGACGATATCGCCCAGCTTCGGCGCGTCGGCGGGCCAGGGCGCGCTGTCGTCGGCGTCCAGCGCCTCGACGGCGGTGACGAAATCGCCGCCTTTCAGCATCGGGATCGCCGAGGGGTGCAGGATCATGCCGTGCTCGTCGCCCATCGGCCGCCACAGCGATCCCTTGCCCGCACCTGAAGCCACCTTGGCGGGCGGTCCGTCGCTGGACAGCGCCTTGAACCCGGCGTCGACGGTGACGTGGCTCTTGTGGTTGGCCGAGACGACGCTGGCGGCCAGGAACATCGCCTGGCGAAAGCCCCATCCGCCGCCGCCCGGGGCGTCACAGACCTCGTATTCGGCGTCCATCACCGCATAGCTGCCGGCCTGAAGCTCGGTGAAGACGCCGCTCTTCAGGTCATAGGCATGGGTGCCGGTGCCACCCCCGGTGATGACCGGCGGCGGCAGTCCGGCCGCAGTCAGGGCGTCGCGCACGCCGGCGGCGCGGGCGATCACCGCGTCATAGGCGGCCCGGCGCTCGGCATCCCCGCCGATATGCTGGATGTGCCCGGCATAGGCCTGGATGCCGGCGAACCGCAGGCCCTCGGTGTCGGCCGCCTGCCGGGCGAGGGCGACGACCCGGTCGGGATGGGCGCCGGTGCGATGGGTGCCCGGATCCACATCGATGACCAGATCGATGATCCCGCCCGCCGCCCGGGCCGCCGCCCCCAGCCAGGCGATCTGGTCGGCATCGTCCGCCGTCGCTCCGATCCGCGCCTTGCCGCAGAGAGCCGCAATCCTCGGCGCCGCCCATTGCGCGGAGGGCGCGGTGACCAGGACGTCGCTGATCCCGGCGGCCACGAAGGCCTCGGCCTCGCCGACGGTCTGGGCGCAGAGGCCGGCGGCTCCGGCGGACATCTGCAGATGGCCCAGAAGCGAGCATTTGTGGGTCTTGCCGTGGGCCCGCAGGCGCATGCCGGCGGCGGAACACAGGCGCTGCATGCCGGCGATATTGGCGTCCAGCGCGGCGCGGTCGATGACCAGAGCCGAGGTCTGGGGCGGCTTGAATGAGTCGAACATGCCGCCATCTTCTCCCGTCCTCGCGGAGGGGGAAAGGTTTCGGTTTCAGATCTCTCCGGCCAGCACCCGGGCGAACAGGCCCGGATCGACGTTGCCGCCTGACAGCACCACCCCGGCGGTCTGGCCCTCCAGCGGCAGCTTGCCGGCCAGCAGCGCGGCCAGGGCCACGCAGCCGCCCGGCTCGACCACCAGCTTCAGCCAGGTGAAGGCGAACCGCATGGCCTCGGCGACCTCGGCGTCGGTCACGGTTATCACCCCGGCGACGTCGCTCTGGATGATCGGGAAGGTCAGCTTGCCCGGCGAGGGCGTCTGCAGGGCGTCGCAGATGGTGCGGGCCGCCGGATCGACCCCCAGCCGCTCGCCAGCCGCCAGCGACCGGACAATGTCGTCATAGGTCGCCGGCTCGACGCCCCAGACCCGGGTCGACGGCGACAGCTGTTTCAGGGCCGTGGCGATGCCCGAGAGCAGGCCGCCGCCGCCGGCCGGACTGACCACCAGATCCAGGGTCGCGCCGGCGCCCCGCGCCTGGGCTTCCAGCTCCAGGCCGACTGTCCCCTGACCGGCGATGATGTCGTAGTCGTCATAGGGCCAGACGATGGTCATGCCGCGCTCGGCGGCGATGCCCTGGACAATGGCCTCGCGGTCCTCGCTGTAGCGATCGTAGATGACGATCTCGGCCCCGTAGGCGCGGGTATTGGCCACCTTCATCTGCGGCGCGTCGGCGGGCATGACGATCACCGCCGGTGCGCCCAGCATTCTCGCGGCCAGCGCCACGCCCTGGGCATGGTTGCCGCTGGAGCAGGCCACGACGCCCCGCGCCCGTTCCTCAAGGGTCAGCCGCGACAGCTTGTTCATCGCCCCGCGGAACTTGAACGCTCCGCCCCGCTGCAGGGTCTCCGGCTTGAGGAGCACCCGGCCGCCCAGACGCTCGTTCAGGGCCGGGCTCTCGATGACCGGGGTGACCACGGCCAGGCCTTCCAGACGCTGGGCCGCGGCTTCGACGTCGGCGAATGTGATGGTCATGGCGGTTGCGGCGTCCTTCGATTGCGCCTCCCCTGACTAGCCCTTTGCGCCGATCCCTCAAAGACCGTAAGACCGAGCTTCGGCTTCAATCGGGGGTGGCGGCTATGCGTTTTGGAATGATGGCGGCGATGGCCGTCCTGTCGATCTCGTCCCTGGCGGCCGGCGCGGCCCGGGCCGGCGAGGTCGGCGTCGGCGTCGCCGCCCATGACGTCGACCTGTGGAAAGCCCAGTGCTGCTTCGAAAGCGGCGCCGACATCGAAATCCACGGACGCACCGAGCCGATCGAGGGCATGAAGCCGTTCGGCTCCTTCCGCCTGTGGGCCTCGGGTTCGGTCAACACCGCCGGCGGCACCGACTATATCGCCGGCGGGCTGATGCGCCGCTTCTGGGACAATGACGAGACGCCCTTCTACGCCCAGCTCAGCGTCGGGCTCGGCATCCACGACGGCCCGTCGGAGGACTATCAGAAGACGCCCGACCGCATCTATTTCGGCAGCCGGGTGTTGATCGCGTCGGAAGCGGCCGTTGGCTGGCGGATGAACAGGGACTGGTCCAGCGAGGCGGCCTATTTCCACCTCAGCCACGGCGGCCTGGCCGGCGACCAGAACCCCGGTCTCGACGTGATCTCGGTCCGGCTGATCAGGAAGTTCTGAAAGATCGCCCTTCCCCCTGGAAAGGGGAAGGGTCGGGGATGGGGGTGGCGGCGGTCGGTGCAGGCTGGCTGTTGTTGATCGTCTCCGAACGACCCGCGGGCGCTCTTCCTGCAGGCTCCGCGTGGTCGCCAGGACCTCCACCCCCAACCCAACCCTTCCCCCCTCCAGGGGGAAGGGCTTTAATGCATTTGATTGCATCAATCAGAGAGCCCCCATGAACGCCCTGACCATCGATGCCAAAGCCTGGACCGACGCCGGCGACGCGGGGCTGCATGACGCCATCGAGTTGCGGCGGGCCATTCACCGGGAGCCGGAACTGGGCCTGGACCTGCCCAAGACCACGGCCAAGGTGCTCAAGGCGCTGGAAGGCCTGCCGCTGGAAATCCGCCAGGGCCCCTCGACCACCGGCGTGCTGGCCATCCTGCGCGGCAGCGCCAATGGCCGCACCGTCCTTTTGCGCGGCGACATGGACGCCCTGCCCCTCACCGAAGACACAGGCCTGGAGTTTTCCAGCGGCATCGCCGGGGCCATGCACGCCTGCGGTCACGACACCCATGTCGCCATGCTGGCCGGCGCCGCCCGGGCCCTGTGCGCGCGGCGGGACAAGCTGCCGGGCACGGTGATGTTCATGTTCCAGCCGGGGGAAGAGGGCCACCACGGCGCCCGCTTCATGCTTGAAGACGGCCTGATCGATCCCCTGCCGGACGCCGCCTTCGCCCTGCACATCTCGCCCAACATGCCGACCGGAACCTTCGCCAGCCGGGCAGGGCCGCTGCTGGCTTCCTCCGACAGCATCCGCATCAAGGTCCTGGGCGCCGGCGGCCACGCCTCCATGCCGCAGGACGCCGTCGATCCGATCCCCGTCGCCTGCGAGATCGTCACCGCCCTGCAGAGCTTCATCACCCGCCGGGTCTCGGTGTTTGATCCCGCCGTCCTGACCATCGCCCATATCGACGCCGGCACCACCTACAACATCATCCCGGAATACGCGCTGATGCGCGGCACCTTCCGCACTCTCTCCGAGCGCTCGCGGGAGCTGGTGCGCCAGGGCGTGCGCCAGGTGGCCGAGAATGTCGCCGCGGCCCATGGCTGCCGCGCCGAGGTGGAGATCGAACTGGGCTTCCCGGTCACGGTCAACAACGCCGCCGCCGTGCGCCTGGCCGAACAGACCGCCACCGCCCTCTATGGCGACAGCGCCTGGCACACCATGGAAAATCCGATGATGGGCGCGGAGGACTTCTCCTATGTCCTGCAGAAGGCGCCCGGCGCCATGGCCTTCCTGGGCGCCGCCCCGGTCGGCGTCGGCGGCGACTACCGCGCCTGCTGCGCCCTGCATTCGAACCGCATGACCCTCGACGAACAGGTCATGGCCCGCGGAATCGCCATGCATTGCGGCTTCGCCGAGGCGGTGCTGACCGGGGGCCTCGACAACTAGGGGGCGGCTATGTCGGGTGGTTGCTGGCGCGAGACCGGCGCGATGGCTATTGCCTTGGGCATGATCAGCCCGGCGTCCGAATGACCATCACCGACCGTCTCTTCAACCGCCTGGTTCTGGGCGCCGTTGTCATCGGCTTCCTGGCGCTTCTGGCGGCCGGCGGGCTGATCGGCTGGAGCATCCAGCGCAACCAGGATTACAATCAGGCGGTGGACCACACCTATCAGGTCCAGGGCGCGGTCTATCAGTACCGGGTGCTGGCCGAGCGGGCCGAGGCGGCGCGGCGCGGCTATCTTCTCAAGCCGGACGACCGCTATCGCCAGGTGTTCGTCGAAACCGCCGACGACCTTCCCCCGGCCTTCGACCGGCTGGTCGATCTGACCCGCGACAACCCCCATCAACAGGCGCGGCTGGACAGGCTCCGTCCCCTGGCGGCCATGCAGTCGGCGCTGATGCGGCAATCGGCCGACATGGTGCGGCGCGGCCGTCAGATTTCCGCCGTCGGGATGTTCCGCAATGACAACAACCTGGCGACCATGGAGTCCATGCGGACCCTGCTGTTCGACATCGGCGAGGAGGAGAGCCGGCTGCTGAAGGAGCGGGCGGCGCGACAGGAGCGCGGCGTCAGCTTCCTGAAATGGTCGCTGGGCCTGACCCTGCTGCTGCTGCTGGCGGTGGCCGGCGGGTCGGTCTTCGTCATCTTCCAGTACACCCGCGATCTTACCCGCTCGCGCCGCGACCTCTTCAAGCTCAACGCCAGCCTGGAAAGCGCGGTCGAGGACCGCACTGTCGATCTGCGCCGGGCCAACGACGAGATCCAGCGGTTCGCCTACATCGTCTCCCATGATCTGCGCTCGCCCCTGGTCAACATCATGGGCTTCACCTCCGAACTTGAGGCGGCGTCGATACCGCTGCAGGACCTGGTGACGCGGGCGGAGGCCGAGGCGCCCGGCATTCTCACAGACGAGGCCCGGGAGGCGGTGCGGACCGACCTTCCCGAGGCGGCGGGATTCATCCGCGCCTCGACCCAGAAGATGGATCGGCTGATCAACGCCATCCTCAGGCTGTCCCGCGACGGCCGCCGGGTCCTGGCGCCCGAGCTTCTCGACATGCATGGCCTGGTCGCCGGCATCGCCGCCAGCCTGAAACACCGCACCGACGAACTCGGCGCGAGCATCACCGTCGAGGCGCTGCCTGATCTGGTCAGCGACCGGGTGGCCATGGAGCAGATCCTGTCCAACCTGATCGAGAACGCCACCAAATATCTTCAACCGGGCCGGCCGGGAGAGATCACTGTCCGCGGCCGGATGGATGGAATCCGGGCCATCTATGAGGTGCAGGACAACGGTCGCGGCATCGACCCCAAGGACCACGACCGCATCTTCGACCTGTTCCGCCGCTCCGGCGTGCAGGACCAGCCCGGGGAGGGAATCGGCCTCGCCCACGTCCGGGCGCTTGCCTATCGCCTGGGCGGGGTGATCTCCTGCGACTCCGAACTTGACCAGGGGGCCACCTTCCGGCTTTCCCTTCCCGCTGTACTTCTTCCCGAGAGGGCGTCTGAATGACCCACCCAGTCACCATTGTGATGATCGAGGACGACGAGGGTCACGCCCGTCTGATCGAGAAAAACATCCGCCGGGCCGGGATCAACAACCAGATCCGTCACTTCCTTGACGGCACCAGCGCCCTGGCCTTTCTGGAGTCGGCCGCGGACGGTCCGTCGCTGAATGGCCCGGCGCTCATCCTGCTTGATCTCAACCTGCCGGACATGAGCGGCACCGACATCCTGGTGCGGATCAAGCGCGAGGAAGGCCCGCTGAAACGCACCCCGGTCGTGGTGCTGACCACCACCGACGACAAGGTGGAAATCCAGCGCTGCTATGACCTCGGCTGCAACGTCTACATCACCAAGCCGGTCAACTATGAAGCCTTCGCCCAGGCCATCCGCCAGCTTGGCCTCTTCCTGTCGGTGATCCAGGTCCCTGACATCGACGGCGCCGCGTGACAGCCGAAGGCCCGCGGGTCCTCTATATCGATGACGACGAGGGGCTGCGGCGCCTCGCCAGCCGGGCCTTGCAAAGGCGCGGCTACCAGGTGACGACCGCGGCCGGCGGCGAGGAGGGCGTCAGCATGGCGGTCGCCACGCCGTTCGAGCTGATCGCCGTCGACCACTACATGCCGGGACAGGACGGCTTGGCGACCCTGGGGCTGCTGACCCGGGCCGGCAATCGCGCGCCCGTCATCTATGTCACCGGCTCCGAGGAAAGTCGGGTCGCCGTCGCCGCCCTGAAGGCGGGCGCCGACGACTATGTGGTCAAGACCGTCGGCGATGACTTCTTCGACCTGCTCGACCGGTCCTTCCGCCAAGCGCTTGAGCAGGTGGCGCTGCGCAGCGCCCGGGACGAGGCCGAGGCCGCCGTCCAGGCCAGCAACGCGCGCCTCGCCGCCCTGCTGAGCGAGGTCAACCACCGGGTAGCCAACAGCCTGCAGATGGTCTCGGCCTTCGTTCACATGCAGGCCGGCGCCCTCGCCGACCCGGCCGCCAAGGCCGCCCTGGCCGACACCCAACAGCGAATCGCCGCCATCGGCCAGGTCCATCGCCGCCTCTACACCACCGACGATGTGGAGGCGGTGGATCTGGAGGGCTACCTCGCCTCGATGGTCGAGGATCTGGCCAGCGCCTGGTCGACGCCTGCGGCGCCGCGCGCCCTGCGACTGTCGGTGGAGCCTGCCCGCCTGCAGACGGACCGGGCCGTCTCCCTGGGCGTCATAGTCAATGAGCTGGTCTCCAACGCCTGCAAATACGCCTACCCGGCCGACGCTCCGGGCGAGGTGCGCATCCACCTGCTGCGGGACGGCGACGATCTGGTCCTCCGCGTCGAGGACGACGGCGCGGGCTTCGATCCCGCCGCTCCGGCGACCGGCACGGGCCTGGGCAGCCGGATCATCTCGGCCATGGCCGCCAGCCTGAAGACCCGCCTCGACTACGAGCCGGGCCCCACCGGCACCCGCGCGGTCCTGCGAATTCCGTCCGAGCCCCTGACGCCCTGACGCCCTGACGCCCTGACGGCGCCGGGTCGTGGGTCCGGAATCGGTCGCGGCCCGGGCGCGGTCTGGTTATCCTGTCGACAACAGAACAGAGGAAACGCCATGCGCCTGACCGCTCCCCGCATCGCCCCGGTCCTTGATGGCCGGCTGACAGACGATCAGAAGGCGGTGCTCGCGCCGATGATCGGCTCGGGCCGCCCGGTCCTCAATATCTTCCGCACCCTGGCCAACGCGCCGTCGGCGCTGAAAGGCTTCCTCGGCTGGGGCGAGTATGTGCTGTCGAAGAAGAATGACCTGCCCGCGCGGGAGCGGGAGGTCGTCATCCTGCGCATCGGCTATCTGTGCAAGTCGGGCTATGAATGGACCCAGCATGTGCCGATCGGCCGCCGCGCCGGCCTGAGCGACGACGAGATCGTCCGCATCAAACAGGGCCGCGACGGCGGCTGGAGCGCCGCCGACGCCGCCCTGATCGCCGCCAGCGACGAGCTTCACGCCGACCAGTTCATCACCGACGCCACATGGTCGGCCCTGAAGGCTCATTTCAGCGACAAGCAGTGCATGGACGTGGTCTTCACCGCCGGCCAGTACACCCAGGTCTGCATGATGCTGAACAGCTTCGGGGTGCAGCTGGACGAGGGCCAGAGCCTCGATCCGGACCTCAAGGGCTTCTAGGGCCGGGAGACTGCGGCGCGCCAAATGCCTGCTGACAGGCGAGCGCCTCTTGGCGCCATGGCCGGGCGGTGGTTCACTCCCTGTTAACCATGGGGACCTGGGGGCGTTATGAAGGGTCGCAAGTATCAGTCGTTCCATCAGGCGCGGCGGGCGCCGCGTCGGCGGCTGCCGGCCTTCGCCTTTCCGCCCGAGGCCGACTTCGTCTTTGACGCCGGCTCCGAGGCGACGCTCGAGGCGCGGGCGACCCTGCCGGCCATGCCCGCCGCCGAGACCGACCTGCTGGACGCCTATTCCAACGCCGTGGTGCGGGCCGTGGAACACGTCGGTCCGGCCGTGGTGCGCGTCCAGCCCCTGACCTCCGACCGCAGCTTCGCCGGCGAGGGCTCGGGCTTCATCGTCTCGGCCGAGGGCCTGATCCTGACCAACAGCCATGTGGTCCAGGGCTTCTCCCGCTTCGCCATCATCACCGCCGAGGGCCGCGCCCTGACCGCCCGCTGTGTCGGCGATGATCCCGACACCGACATCGCCCTGCTCAAGGTCGAGCAGAGCGTGCGCCTGCCCCACGCAAAGCTGGGCGACTCCAAGACCCTGCGCCGGGGACAGCTGGTCATCGCCATCGGGGCCCCGCTGGGCTTCGAGGCCACCGTCACCACCGGGGTGGTCTCCGCTCTCGGCCGCTCGCTGCGCGGCGAGCGCGGCCGGCTGATCGAGGACCTGATCCAGACCGACGCCGCCCTCAACTACGGCAACAGCGGCGGCCCGCTGGTCAACAGCGCCGGCGAGGTGGTCGGCATCGCCACCGCCGTGATCTCCGGCGCCCAGGGCCTCTGCTTCGCCGTCGCCGCCAACACCGCCAGCTTCGTGATGGCCGAGCTGCTGGCCCACGGCCATGTGCGGCGCGGCTCGATCGGCGTGGTCGCCCAGCAGACGCCGGTGCCGCCCGCCATGGCCCGCGCCGCCGGGGTGACCCAGGCCTACGCCGTCTGGGTCGCCGCCGTGGAGCCGCACGGCCCCGCCGCTAAGGCCGGACTGGCCGAGGGCGACCTGATCATCGCCGCCGACGGCAAGCCGCTGACCGGCCTCGACGACCTGCTCCGCGTCCTCGGACCGGGCAGCATCGACCGCCTGATCAGCTTCGAACTGATCCGCGCCGGCAAGCGGATGACCGTCAAGGTGACGCCCAAGGCCCGCAAGAAGCACGGCTAGGGCTCACAGGGAGGCCGGTTCCCATGAGCCGCATCTTCGGCGCCGTCTGCCAGAACGGCTATGTCGTCCGCGACATCCATGCGGCGATGGACCACTGGGTCCGGGTGCTGGGCGTCGGGCCCTGGTATTTCATCGAGGAGGTGAAGACCGATTGGTTTCGCCATCGGGGCCAGCCGTCCGACGTCAAGATGAGCATCGCCCTGGCCAACAGCGGCGATCTGCAGATCGAACTGATCCAGCAGACCAATGACGCGCCCTCGATGTACCGCGAGTTCCTCGACGCCGGGCACGAGGGCCTGCAGCACATGAGCTACTGGACCCGCGACTACCAGGGCCTCTACGACAAGGCCCTGTCGCTCGGCTACCGGGTCGGCCACGAGGGCCAGATCGGCGGGCCGCAGGGGCGGTTCGCCTATTTCGACACCCAGGCCCATCCGGGCACGGTGGTCGAGATCTCCGACATCAGCGGCGGCAAGGGCGCCTTCTTCGAGCACATCCGCAACAAGGCCCGCGACTGGGACGGGTCCAACCCCGTCCGGCCGGTGAAATAGGGTCCTTCTGGCTCCGCGATTGGTCCGATTACCCGTCCCCCCTGATCAGGACTCGCTCCGGGAGGCGGCGGAGGCCCTGAACACCGCCAGCTGCGCCGCAAAGGCCCGCTGGTAGGCGGGACGCGCCTGACCGCGGGCGACATAGGCCGCCAGGGCGGGGAAGGCGTCCAGCGGGCTGGCGGCGCCCAGCCGCATCAGCACCGACACCATCATCAGGTCGCCGACGCTGAAGTCGCCGTCCAGCCAGTCGGCGTCGCCGAGCCGGCGGGTCAGGTCGTCCAGCCGGCCGCGCACCCTGTCCTGCAGCATCGGCAGCCGTTCGACATACCAGGGTTGGTCGCGCTCCAGCAGCATGGCCATGGTCAGCTCGAGGATCGGCGGCTCGACGGTGTTCAGCGCCGCGAACAGCCAGGTGACGGCTCGCGCCCGGCCAGGGTCGTCAGCGGGCAGAAGGCCGCCGTGGCGCTCGGCGATCCGCAGCGCGATCGCCCCGGACTCGAACAGCGCCAGCTCGCCCTCCTGCCAGGTCGGGATCTGGCCGAACGGATGCAGCGCCTTGTGGCCGGGCTGCTTCATCGCCTCGAAGGACAGCAGGCGGACCTCACAGCGCTGGCCGACCTCCTCCAGCGCCCAGCGCACCCGCATGTCCCGCGCCAGGCCCCGGCCGCGGTCGGGGGAGGCTTCGAAGGCGGTCAGGATCGGGGTCGCGAGCGGGCTCGCGGCGGGGTCGGGGGCGTTCTTGCGCATTCGGGTCCTCCGGGTCATCGTGGTCCAAGGACGGACCGGCGGGCGGCCTTGCGACAGCCCCGGCGACTTTTTCGCCGTCCCACCGCAGCGAGGACCGACGGGCGCATGAGCCACCGCATCTACACCACCAGCGTCGCCAGCGTGTACCGGCACTATGTGGCCAAGGCCGAGCGCAAGGGCCGCAGCAAGGCCGAGGTCGATCAGATCATCCGCTGGCTGACCGGCTTCAGCCAGGCGGCGCTCGAGGCCCATCTGGCCGCCGGAACCGACTTCCAGACCTTCTTCGGCGAGGCCGGCCTGAACCCGGCCCGGACCCTGATCACCGGCGTGGTCTGCGGCGTCCGCGTCGAGGAGGTCGCCGATCCGCTGATGCGGGAGATCCGCTATCTGGACAAACTCATCGACGAACTGGCCAGGGGCAAGGCCATGGAGAAGATCCTGCGCGCCTGACACCGGATCAGGCGCGAAAGCTAGGGCCGGCGCGGGCCGGGAGACCACCAGCGCAGGGCGACATAGGCGATGACCGCTGCGGCGAAGGCCGGCAGGGTGGCGCCGACCTCGGGCAGCAGGCGGCTCATGGCCTGGTAGGCGCCGATGCCGACCGCCCAGGACGCCAGGCCGGCGAGGTTGAGGCCAGGGACGGCGTCGTCCGGCGAAACCCGCCAGGGCCGGACGATGAAGTGGTCGGCCAGCAGCACCCCGAACAGCGGCGCGAACACCGAGCCGATCAGCAGCAGGAAGCTCTCGTAGCGGTCCATCGGCGCGACCAGGGCGATGGCGGTGCAAAGGACCCCGAAGCCGATGGCCAGCCGGGCGGGCCGCGCCCGGACCAGGGTGGCGGTGGAAACGGCGGCCGAATGGATGTCGGCGAAGGTGTTGTCGGTCTCGTCGATGACGATCAGCAGCAGGGCGATGCCGCTGCCCGTCGCCGCCAGGGCCGAGACCAGCATGCCGGCCCCGCCGCCGGCGACCATGGCGTAGGCGGCGCCCAGGGCCATGAACCAGATGTTGGCCAGCAGATAGCCCAGGCCGGTGCCGCGGAACATCGCCCCCGGGGTGCGGCCGAAGCGGGTGTAGTCGGCGATCAGCGGCAGCCAGGACAGCGGCATGGCCACCACCAGATCGACCCCGGCGGCGAAGCTCATCTCGCCGGTGCCCGGGCGGGCCAGCAGGGCGGCCAGGTCGTGGTCGGCCAGCAGCCGCCAGCTGAGCCAGCCGGCCCCGCCCAGCAGCAACCACAGCCCCCAGGCCCGCAGGAAGCGGCGCACGAAGGAGACCGGCCCCATGATCGCCAGTCCGGTGGCCAGGGCCCCGAACAGCAGGGTCCAGAGGATCGGGCTGGAGCCGCCGAAGGTCTGGCGGGCCAGGGCGTCGGCGGAATCGCGCATGGCGATGATCTCGAAGGCGCCCCAGCCGGTCAGCTGCACCGCGTTGAGGACGGCCGGGATGGCCGCCCCGCGCGCGCCCAGCGCCGGCCGCAGCGAGCCGATGGCCGACATCCCGGTCTCGGCTCCGACCAGGCCGGCGGCGGCCAGCAGCAGCACCCCCAGCACCGAGCCCACGACAATGGCGCCCAGCGCCGCCGGCAGGCTGAGCCCCGGCACGAGAAAGGCGCCGGCCTGCAGCACCAGCAGGCCGATGCCGAGGCTGAACCAGAGGGAAAAGGCGTCCAGCGCCCCGAATACCCGGCGGGTGGCGGGGACGGGAACCAGCGGATCGTAGGCGTCGGGGAGGGTGTCGTCGGGCGCGGCCATGGGCTCTGCTCTGTCAGGTCAGCCCGCGCCTAGCTGGCTTCGGCCTCGGCGTCGGCGTGGAAGTCTTCCGCGGTGACGAAGGCGGCACCCTCGTCGTCCAGCACCCACAGGCCCAGGAAGGCGGCGTGCTCGGGACCGGGCTCCTCGTCCAGCAGGTCGCCGTCGTAGAGGCCGATGTTGCTGTAGTCGAGGTCCAGCGACAGCTGTCCGGCGAAACCGGCCATCTCCTCGGCCATGCGGCGCGAATAGCCCAGGGCCTCGCTCAGGTCGGCGAAGTCGTCGGTCAGGGTGCTGATCTCGGCCGCGTCGGCCCCCTGGGCCGCGCTGGTGGTGACGATGGTGAAGGCAGGCATGGGACGTCTCTCGAAAGGTCGGGAATAGGACACCTAGACTGATCCTTGGCCCGAGCGGGGGAGTTTCTTCAAAAAACCGCGCGCCGGAGGGTCGCGACGCGCGGCGTGCGGGGTCAGCCGGAGTCGCGGTCGGCCTTCTTGCCGGCGCGCCAGGCCTTGTGGACGCGGCGCTCGGCGTCCTTGCGGGCGGCCTCGGTCTTGTCTGCCGCGGCGGACAGCTCCAGCTCCAGCTTGCGGAAGTGGTCCCAGCGGTCGGCGGTCAGCGCGCCGCTGTCCAGGGCCGCCCGCACCGCGCAGCCCGGCTCGCCGCCGTGGCCGCAGTCGCTGAACCGGCAGGCGGCGACCAGGGCCTCGACATCGTCGAACACCGCCGCCACCCCGTCGTCCTCGCCGATCAGCCCGACCTCGCGCATGCCGGGGGTGTCGATGATCAGCCCGCCGCCGGGCAGCAGCACCAGTTCCCGGTGGCTGGTGGTGTGGCGGCCCTTGTCGTCGCCCTGGCGGATCTCCGCCGTCGCCATCCGCTCCTGGCCCAGCAGGGCGTTGACCAGGGTCGACTTGCCGGCCCCGGACGAGCCGATCAGCACGCAGGTCTCGCCGGACCCGAGCCCGGCCCGCAGGGCGTCCAGCCCCTCGCCCCGCCGCGCCGAGACGGCGATCACCGGGCAGTCGCCGGCCAGGTCGGCGATCCGCTCGGCCTCGGCCCCGGGGTCCTCGCAAAGATCGGCCTTGGTCAGCACCACCACCGGCCGGGCCCCGCTCTGCCAGGCGGCGGCGAGGTAGCGTTCGATGCGGCGGGCGTTGAGGTCGGCGTTCAGCGAGGCGACGACGAAGGCGACATCGATATTGGCGGCGATCACCTGCACCGTCGCGGCGCTGTGGGCGGCCCGCCGGACGAAGGCGGTGCGGCGCGGCAGCACCGCGTGGATGGTCGCCGTCCGCTGGCCGGGATCGGGCGACAGGGCCACCCAGTCGCCGACGGCCGGGGCGCCCTCCTCGCCGGCCTCGTGCCGCAGCCGGCCGGAGACCTTGGCCCGCACCTCGCCCCGGTCGGTGGCCAGCAGATAGCCGTTGCGCTGCTGCACCACGACGCGGCCGGGGACATGGCCGTCGCGGGCGTGGGGCGCGAAGGCCCGCGCCAGCCGGTCGGTCCATCCGTATTGGGCGATCACGTCATGAGACTTCCGGGGCCTTGCCGAGGGCGGGTTGCTGTCGAAGCGCCGGCCCATCCTACAGAGCCGTTCGCCGGGCCGATAGCGGGACAGGTTCAATGACCGGGCGACGGGGCGGCGGCCGCCTTTTCACACCGCGCGAGGGAGCCGGATGGCCGGTCCGCCAGTTACGCCTGCAACGGCCACGGGCGGCGGGCCGCCGGATCAGGCCGCTAGGGGAGACGCAGATGCCGAGAATAACGCTCACCGCCCGGCCCGCCGGGACGCCGACCCCGCAACGGGCGGTCGCGGCATGATGGCGATGCTGCACGAGCTGATCGGAACCCAGGGCCAGGACATCGGGGTGCTGCAGATGTCGCTGCGGGCGGTGCTGATCTTCATCCTGGGCCTGCTCATCGTCCGCTTCGCCGCCACCCGGGCGTTCGGCAAATGGAGCGCCCTGGACATCATCCTGGCGGTCATCGTCGGCTCCAATCTCAGCCGGGCCATCACCGGCAGCGCCCCCTTCCTGCCGACCCTGACGGCGACCATCCTGCTGGTCGGGCTGCACGGCCTGCTGGCCCGCGCCTCGGCCCGCTGGTCCTGGCTGAGCACCCTGACCAAGGGCCGCTCGGTCAGCCTGGCCATGGACGGGGTGCTGGACGAGGCGGCGATGAAGAAGGCCGGCCTGGGCCCGGGCGACCTGCGGATGGCGCTGCGGGCGGCGGGATACGACGACGTCTCGGAGATCCGGTCGGCGTCGCTGGAGCGGAACGGGGACATCACCATCATCGGGCGGTGAGATGGACGGTGAGGTCGGGCGGGGCGGGCGAAGGGGTTGAGCCCATCGACCGGCGCGGAGGGGTGAGGGGGCGGAGATGCTCCAATTCGGTGACAGTCACTTTTTTCGCGGCAGGGCGGCGGCGACACCGGCGTGACTGAAAAAAGTGACTGTCACCGAATTGGCGTGACGGCCCGCTTCTGGGTCCCGGATCGGTCTGCGACCGTCCGGGATGACGGGCTGTACAACCTCGCTTCCGTCCTCACCGGACCTTTTCCGGTGATCCATACGCACGGGCCTCGGACCAGCGGAGAACGACCGGTCGGGGCTTGAGTCAATGGACCCCCGGAACGCGTCCGGGGGTGACGGTTGGGGTGCGAAGGGTTGCAGTCCACTGGGTCCCTGGTCGCCCTTTGGGCGCCCGGGATGACGGCGGGGAGTGGGGAGAGCCTCAGCCGCCGGTGGGGGGACCGGAGAAGTCGAACTGGGGTTCGCGTTCGCGTTTGGGCTTGGCGCCGAAGGTCCAGGTCAGGCCGATGAAGACGGCGCGGCCGACGAAGGTGCGTTCGTTGCGGTCGGTGAAGGTCGCGGTGCGGGTGGTGGTGGTGTCGCCGAAATTGTCGAGCAGGTCGCGGGCGGTGACCTGCAGGGCCAGCTTGTCGGTCAGCTTGCGGCGGTAGCCGAGGTTCAGCATGCCGCCGGCCTCGCGCTTGCCCTGGGCGGTCAGGGACTCGCCCTGATAGAAGCCCGACAGCTGGACGAAGTCCTCCGGGGTCGGCTGCCAGTTGAGGCTGGCGCGGCCGCTGACCACCGTGCCGGAGCGGTCGGCGGCGCCGGTCAGGCCGACCGCATCGATCTCCTGGCGGTAGAGGTTGAGGCTGGCGTTGTACTTCAGGGTCTTGCTCAGCGGGCCGGTGGCGACCAGCTCGACGCCCAGATCGCGGCGCGAGCCGAGGTTCTCGGGCCGGGTCAGCAGCACCCCGCCGCCGATGTCGGTCGCCACCTCGGTGAAGGCCTTGTCGGTGTCGCGGAAATAGAGGGTGGCCTGGTAGAAGGTCTGGCCCGTGCGCAGCTGCCACATCAGCTCGTAGGCGTCGGTTTCCTGGGGCTTCAGGTCTGGATTGCCCGAGCGCAGGTTCAGAGGGTCCTGGTAGCTGACGAAGGGGTTGAGCAGGAAGGGCTGCGGGCGCTGGATGCGGCGGCTGTAGCTGGCCTTGATCTGCTGCTTGTCGGTGATGTCGTAGGCGAGGTGCAGGGTCGGGTAGAGGCGCAGATAGTCCTGGTCGCGCGAGACGCCGGTGGTCACCTGGTTGAGCTGGATGTCGGCGTATTCGAGGCGCAGGCCGGCCTGGGCCGACAGCTTGCCGAACGGCCGCTCATAAGTGGCGTAGAGGGCGTGGACGGTCTGGTTGAAGTCCAGGCGGTTGGTGACGAAGGGGTCGGGGACCAGGGCGCCCGGGGCCGGGCCGCGGCTGGTGCCGTTGCTGAAGCCGACGTCGCGGTAGTCCAGCTCATAGCCGGCGCGCAGCTTGGCGTCGTTCTCCATTGGCCGCACGTAGGAACTGGTGAAGCCGAGCCCGTTGATCAGGAAGCGGTTGTCGGTCTGCTCGTACAGGTCCGGCGCGGCGGGCAGGTCGTATTCGGCCCGCGAGCCCAGCGAGACGTGGCCCTTGTTGCGATCATAGCGCAGCTCGTTGGTCCACTCGTGGCCGGCGCCGTCGAAGGCGCGGACCGTGCGCAGGGTGGCGCCGAGGTTGTCGCCGGAGAAGTTGAAGCGGCCGTCGCGGCTGTAGCGGCTGGTGGCGACGCCGCCGGCGTCGGTGGTCTCGTAGGTCTGCAGGCCCGAGCCGCCGGCGTCGATCAAGTTGCCGCGCAGCTCGCCGGTCAGGGTCAGCTTGTCGGTCAGGCGGTAGTCGGCGGAGACGCGGCCGATCAGCACATCGGCCGGGCCCTGGGCGTCTTGGGTCTGGCGGGTGGTGGAGAGGACATCTCCGGTAAGGGGATCGAGGCTCTGGCGGACCCGGTCGGCCGACTGCACGCTGCGGTCATGGCGACCGCTGAGGTCGCCGGAGAGGGACAGCTTGTCCTTCTGGTAGCCGCCGCTGACGCCGAGGTTCCAGCGGCCGTCGTCGCCGAGGTTGGCGCGCAGCGAGCCGGTGACGGTCTGGCCGGGCTTGGGCGCGGTCGGCTTGGTGATCAGGTTGATGACCCCGCCCGAGCCCTCGGGGCTGTAGGCGGCGCTGGGGTTGGTCATCACCTCGATGCGGCTGTAGCGGTCGGCCGGCAGCGACAGGATGGCCTGGCCGCGACCGTCGCCGCTGAGCATGCCCGAGGGGCGGCCGTCGACCAGGATGGTGACGTTGGAATCGCCGCGCAGGGAGACGTTGCCGTCCGGATCGACATCCACCGACGGCACGCCGCGCAGGGCGTCGGCCAGGGTGCCGGTGCTGGCCTGCAGGTCGTTGGCCAAGCTGTAGCTGGTGGAGTCGATCGAGGTGCGGACTTCGGCCGGAGCGACCTTGACCTCGACCGCATCGACGGTGGTGTCGTCTTTCTCAGCCGGCTTGGCCTCGGGGGCGGGAGCCGGCGCCGGCGATTGGGGCGCGGGCGATTGGGCGAAGGCGGAGGTGGCGGCGGCCGCGAAGGCGACGCCGAGAAACAGACTGGAACGGAACGAACGCACCGGAAGCACTCCCCTGACGGGGGCCTTTGCTCCCGCTGACAGGTAGAGCGGATATAGAGGGGGCCGGGCTTTAGAAAGTTAAGTGTTGGTCATGATGGGCAAGGGCGCCGTTAATCAACATCGCCTGCATCATTACTGAATGTTTTTCCCGAATTTCCCCGGCTTCAACCGCGCCGCCCGCCAACGGAAGTCGCCGGGGAACGTCATCCGCTCCAGACCCTTGTTGGTCGCGCGTTTGATCCGATAACCGGTTCCCACTTATCGGAACGCGGCATTCTTTCGGTCGCGCGTTTGATCCGATAACAGGTTCCCACTTATCGGAACGCGCTTCAGGGCTTGAGCCCCCGCCTGGCGTAGTCAGCCTCGACGGTCCTGGACAGGGCGCGGGCCCTGGCGAGGTCGCTCGCCGCCCGGTCTTTCATCGACAGGCGGCTGGCCGCGATCGCGCGCCCGAACCATGGGGAGGGGTCGTCAGGATCCAGGCCTATTGCGACGGTATAGGTGTCGAAAGCGGCCTGCCAGTCCGCCTCCCGCAACGCCACCATGCCGCGGCTGTCGCGATAGGCGCTGGTCTCCGGGTTCAGGCTGATCGCCCGGTCGCAGTCCTTGCGCGCTTTCGCAAGGTCGGCGTTGAGATTGGCGGCCCGGTTCCAGCAGAGGGCGTTGAGCAGGGCGGGGTCGTAGGTGAGCACCCAGCGGGCCTGCTCAAAATCGTCCACGGCCTCCTTGTACTGTCCCGCCGCTTCCCGCATCTCGCCCCGCGCCCACCGGGCGTCGGCCTGACCCGGATAGCTGGCGAGGGCCCTGTCCAGCTCCGCCGCCTGGTCGGCGGGACGGCCCATCTGGCGATAGATTTCGGCTCTCAGGTAGGCCGCCTCGCCCTTTGCTTCCGAGGTCGGCGACATCGCGATCGCGGCCTCGAAATCAGCGAGGGCACCGGCGTAATCCTTCATCAGGGCTCTGAGGAGGCCGCGACGGCTGTAGAGACCCGTCATCTCCACAGGATCGGCCAGGCCGCTGGAAAGGATCGTCGTGCAGCCGGCCACCGCCTTGGCTGATGCCTCGGTTGAGACGCAGTCTTTGATCTCGGCGTCGAACTTCGGACTCAGCCTGGACTGGAAGGGCGCGCTCAACGGGTAGACGCCGCTCTTCACGGAGCGTGTCCTGGTCTTGCTGTTCCAGAAGCTCAGCGTGTAGACCACGTTGCGGCGATCCCGCGACAGCTCGATATAGGGAATCTTCCAGCGGCTGATCTTGACCGCGCCGACCGTCTCCTGGGCGTAGGTCCCGTTCGTCTTGAACCACCCGCAAAAGCTGGTGGCGTTGCCAGTCTCGCTGAGTTGGTATTGGGGGCAGGCATGGCCATCGCTTTCGCCGTAGACGGTGTCGACATAGGGCGTCACCCTGCCGTTGCCGTTCACATCGATCCGGATGGATGTGAAGATTTCGGAGGGGCCGCCGGTCCGGAACTCCAGGGTCTTGCCGTCATCCACCACCACGACTTCCAGCCCGGTCGCCGGGTCCTTGGCGAGGGTTGTCGTCTTCTGCGCCGCCTCGGCCGGGACAGCGAACAGCATCCAGACCGCGGCGCCAGCGGCGAACAGCTTCCAGCTCATGAAACCCCTCCCTCAGGCCGCCGTGCTTGGATCCCCGATCCGGGCGATGGCGACGAGCAAAATATTAGGCGAGCTTTCGATTGAGGCAAGCAGACGGCGCACGACGGGGCGCCCGTCGCCGCAGGGTCTGCCTGGACCCGGCGTTGAAGGGGTATGGACCGGGAGAAGAGGGTGCTACCGCGCCCCGGCCCGGCGGAGGATCGACTGCTGGACGAAGTCGACGGGCGGGTCGGTCTCGGCGAGCACGGCGTCGCGGATGGCGCGGGGTTCGCCGAACAGGTGGCCCTGGCCGAAGGCCATGTCGAGGTCGAGGATGTCGACGATCTGGCGCTCGCTCTCGACCTTCTCGACGATGGTCTCGACGCCGTAGCGGCGGGTCAGGCGGGCGAAATCCGCGGCGTGAAGGTCGGGCAGGGAGCGGATGATCAGCCGGCCCTCGGTTTCTTCCAGCTGGTCGAGCAGCATCTGGGCGCCGACCTTGATGAACTTGACGTCGGCCCGGGCCAGGTCCTGGAAGTCGAGGTCGAGGTCGATGACCTTGTCGAGGCTGAAGCGGAAGCCGAGGTCGGCCAGCCGGGCCATGTGGCGGGCCTCGGTCGGGCCGCGCTGTTCGAAGGCGGCCTGGCCCAGTTCGAAGATCAGGGCGCCAGCGAGATCCTTGTTGGCCGACAGAAAGTCGAGGAACTGCGGGAAGAAGCTCTCGTCCGACAGGCTGTTGAGGCTGATGTTGCAGAAGATGCCGACCTTGCGGTCCTGACGGGCCAGACGGCGGACGATCTGCACGCAGCGGAAGAGGAGCAGGTTGTCGATGGCGGCGACCAGGCCCTCCGGCTCGGCCACCGACAGGTATTCGGCCGGCATCATCACCCGGCCGGTCTCGTCGCGCAGGCGGCTGAAGCTCTCGTAGAAGACGGTGCGGCGCTGGGGCAGGGAGACGATCGGCTGCAGGTAGAGGTCGACGCGGTTGTCGGCCAGGGCGTCGCGGACGGTGTCGAGCAGGGCGTGGCTCTGGGGCGAGCGGCCGCGGGCCGCCGGGCCGCCGCGGGCGGCGCTGACCTGGCTTGAGAGTTGCGCCTCCAGCCGGTCGCTCATCTGCTGGACGGCGTCCTCCAGCATATGGACCTCGCTGGTCAGTTCCTCGGAGCGCTGGCGGGCGTCGCGGGTGACCGTCTCGACCACCTCATTGACCCGGGCGTCGACCTTTTCCAGCTGGTCGGCGAGGATCAGGTTGGCCTCGCGCACGGCGCCGATTTCCAGACTGAGCCGGGCGTTGTCCAGGGCCATGGCGATCAGGGCGTGGAAGGCGAAGCACAGACCCAGCGCGCCGACGAAGGCCGCCAGCCCGATGGCGACGCCATTGGCCTGATCCTGGCCGATCGCGATCGCCGCCACGAGCGAGGCGGTGAGGTAGGCACAGGTCAAGAGGACGAGTCTGAGTTTGCGCATTATCCCGCCGGCGCGATTCGCTTGGACTGAGTATCGACCGCGGGACAGTATGGTGTCGAATGTCTTAACGACGCATTCGCATCAGAGGGGGGAATGGCCGCCGTCGCCCCTATTTCGCCGCCCTTGTGGTGTGTTGGCGAGGGCCTCGCGGACAATGGCGCATCGACAGCCCTGTTTTTAACTGATAATCGTTCGCAAGTTTCATCGGTGTGCGCATGTCAGAGGTTCTTCTTTCCATCGATCCGGCGGTCGAGGCGCCGTCCGCGGCCCCGTCCGCGGCCTCGGCCACGGGCGTCGTCCAGCCGCTGAGCCAGGCCGTGCGCGGCCGGCCCGGGGTGATCGTGCGCGTCGCCGGCGACCTGGCCGGACAGGGCGTGCTGGACGCCGGGGAGCTGGAGCGCCGCCTGCTGGAACTGGGCTTTGTCGAGGGGGCTCGGGTCGAGATCCTGCATGAGGGCCTGTTCGGCCGCGACCCCATCGCCGTGCGTCTGGACGACATGCGGGTGGCCCTGCGCCGGCGCGAGGCCCGCGCCGTGGAAGTGCGTTTCGAGGATTCCGCCGTTTGACCGCCACCGTTCTCCAGCCGGCCCGCATCGCCCTGGTCGGCAACCCCAATTCCGGCAAGACCGCCCTGTTCAACGCCCTGACCGGCAGCCGCCAGAAGGTGGCCAACTACGCCGGCGTCACCGTCGAGAGGAAGGAGGGTCTGGTCACCACCGCCGGCGGCCGGGTGCTCCATGTGCTCGACCTGCCCGGCACCTACAGCCTGCGCGCCCGCAGCCCGGACGAGGCGGTGACGCGGGACGCGGTGCTGGGACGCCTCGCCGGCGAGCATGAGCCCGATGTGCTGATCGCCGTGGCCGACGCCACCAACCTGCGGCTGGTGCTGCGGCTGGTGCTGGAGCTGAAGCAGGTGGGCCGGCCCTTCGTGCTGGCCCTGAACATGTTTGACATCGCCCAGCGCCAGGGGCTTCGGATCGACCTCGAGGGTCTGTCGCGGGAGCTTGGCGCCCCGGTGGTCACCACTGTCGCCACCCGCAAGCGCGGCATCGAGGATCTGGTCGCCGCCGCCGAGGCGCTGTTCGTCGCCCATGCCGAGAAGGCCAACATCTGGCGCGAGCCGACCGCCGCCGAGATCCGCGCCGCCCACGGCCAGGCCCAGCAGATCATGCGCAGCTATGTGCGGCCGGCCGAGCGGCCCGACACCCTGACCGGCAAGCTGGACGGGGTGCTGCTGCATCCGGTCGCCGGGCTGCTGATCCTGCTGGCCCTGCTGTTTGTCATGTTCCAGGCGGTGTTCACCTGGGCGACACCGGCGGCGGACCTGATCAATGACGGTTTCGGCGCCCTTGGCGGGCTGATCGGCCAGATCGTGCCGGAGGGGCTGCTGCGCAGCTTCCTGACCGACGGCCTGATCGCCGGGGTCGGCGGGGTGCTGGTCTTCCTGCCGCAGATCCTGATCCTGTTCTTCTTCATCATCCTGCTGGAAGACACCGGCTACATGGCCCGGGCGGCCTTCCTGATGGACAAGCTGATGGGCAAGGCCGGGCTGCACGGCCGCGCCTTCCTGCCGCTGCTGTCCAGCTTCGCCTGCGCCATTCCCGGCATCATGGCGACCCGGGTGATCGACCAGAAGCGCGACCGGCTGACCACCATCCTGGTCGCCCCGCTGATGACCTGTTCGGCGCGGATTCCGGTCTACACCCTGATCATCGGGGCGCTGATCCCGCAGCGGAATATCTGGGGCGTGATCAATCTGCAGGGGCTGGTGATGTTCGGCCTCTATGCGGCCGGCATCCTGTCGACCCTGATCGTCTCGGCGGTTATCCAGCGGCTGTTCTGGCGCACCGGCAGCGAGCCCTTCATGATGGAGCTGCCGGCCTACAAGGTTCCCGACGCCGGGCTGGTGGCGCGCCAGCTGTGGCAGCGGGCGATGATCTTCATGAGCCGGGCCGGCCGCATCATCCTGCCGATGATGGTTCTGGTCTGGGCGCTGGCCGTCTTCCCGGGGCCGCCGCCCGGCGCGACCGGCCCGGCCATCGACTACAGCTTCGCCGGCATGATCGGCCACGCCATCCAGCCGGTTCTCGCGCCGATCGGTTTCAACTGGCAGATGTCGGTGGCCCTGATCCCGGGCATGGCGGCCCGCGAGGTGGCGGTGGCCACCCTGGGCACGGTCTATGCGGTCGGCGACGTCGAGGGCGCCGGTCTGTCGGCGCTGCAGGGCCTGCTGCACGCGCAGTGGTCGCTGGCCACCGGCCTCAGCTTCCTGGCCTGGTACATCTTCGCGCCGCAGTGCGTCGCCACCTTGGGCGTGGTCAAGCGCGAGACTAACAGCTGGCTGTGGCCGGCGGTGATGTTCGGCTACATGATCACGCTGGCGTATCTGGCCTCGTTCGCTACCTTCCAGGCCGCGCGGGCGCTCGGCTGGGGCTGAGGCGGCGCGGTGGAGTTTCCCGGCGTGGCGTCGATGTTTTCCCGGTTGCTGATGGCGGCTCTCGCCGCCCTTGTCCTGGTCTGTCCGATCCCCCTGGCCGCCCAGGCCCTGGCCCAGCCGGTCCCCGCGCCGGAGCCGCCCACGGCGCCGCGCATTCCGGTCTTCAGCGACGGGATCAGTCTCGGCGACGCCAGGGCGCCGGTGACCCTGCAGGTCTATCTGTCCTACGGCTGTCCCCATTGCCGGGCCTGGTTTCGCGAGGTCTTCCCGGTCCTGAAGTCGCGTTACGTCGACACCGGCAAGGTGCGGCTGGTGGTGGTGGAGTTCACCGCCGGCCATGAGGCCATGGCCCGGGCGGGCGCCATCGCCGCCCGCTGCGCGCCCCGCAAGAAATACTTCCAGGTCGCCGCCGCCCTGTTCGACCATCCGGCCAGCGCCCTTGGCGGCGTCGACGAGAACGACCAGCCCCGCGCCGACACCGAGACCTGGGTGGAGGAGGCCTACAAGGCCGCCGGGGTCAGCGAGGCCAGCCTCAAGCATTGCGACCGGGCGGCCCAGGGTGCGGCCCTGGATGCCCGCATGGAGCGGGCCATGGCCGAATATCCCGGCTACCGGGGCGGCACCCCGGCCTTCGTGGCCAATGGCGAGGAGGTCGAGGCCGGAACCCTGGACTGGGCGGAATACGCCATCGCCGTGACCTCAAAGGAGGCCGGCCATCCGCTGACCACGGCCAGCGCCTATGATCTGTTCTGCGTCGGGGCCCTGCAGGCCGGCTTCGGCTTCAAGCCCGAACCCTTCGAGACCCGCTGGAGCTTTGACGGCGACCTGTGGAGGCTGGCGGCCGCGCCGGCCGACGTCGCCGGATCGCCGGTGGTCCGCACCCCGGCCGGGATGGCGCTGAGCGACGGCAAGCGCAACTTCCTGCTGGGCGAGGACGGCATTCCCCGCCTGGCCGATCCGGCGCCCGGCGAACGGTTCCAGGGACGCTGCGGGGTGGCCCCGCTGACGCCGATCCCGCGCTAGCGGCTAGCGGGTCGGAACCGGGCTCTCGCCGCGGTAGTCGTAGAAGCCGCGGCCGGCCTTGCGGCCCAGCCAGCCCGCCTCGACGTATTTCACCAGCAGCGGGCAGGGGCGATACTTGCTGTCGGCGAGGCCCTCGTAGAGCACGTTCATGATGCTCAGAACGGTGTCGAGGCCGATGAAGTCGCCCAGTTCCAGCGGACCCATCGGATGGTTGGCGCCCAGCTTCATGGCGGTGTCGATCGACTCCACCGTGCCGACGCCCTCGTAGAGAGTGTAGATGGCCTCGTTGATCATCGGCACCAGCACGCGGTTGACGATGAAGGCGGGGAAGTCCTCGGCGTTGGTGGTGGTCTTGCCGAGCGAGCGGGCGAAGGTGACGGCGGTCTCGTAGGTGTCCACGTCGGTGGCGATGCCGCGGATCACCTCGACCAGCTTCATCAGCGGCACCGGGTTCATGAAGTGCAGGCCGATGAACCGTTCCGGCCGGTCGGTCGTCGAGGCCAGGCGGGTGATGGAGATGGAGGAGGTGTTGGAGGCCAGCAGGGTCTGCTCGCCCAGATGCGGCGCCATGCTGCGGAAAATGGCCTTCTTGATGTCCTCGTTCTCGGTCGCCGCCTCGATGGCCAGGTCGGACTTGGCCACGGCCTCGACGCTGTCGGTCGGCTTGATGCGCGCCAGGGCCGGGGCAACGTCCTCGGGCTTGATGATGCCGCGCCCGGCCTGACGGGTGAGGTTCACCTCGATCTGTTCCAGGGCGGCGTCGATGGTCGCCCGCTCAAGGTCGTGCAGCAGGACGTCATAGCCCGCCAGGGCGCAGACATGGGCGATGCCGGAACCCATCTGCCCGGCGCCGATCACGCCGACCGACCTGATTTGCGTCATGGATGCGAAGCCTTCAACAGCGGCCGTCGCGCGGCCGTCCAACTAGGGTCGGTTCTTCTAGCACAGGGGTGGGGCGGTAAGCCAAGGGCTTATGCTGCAATGCAGCGAAACCCGTGATCTTCCAGATACTTGAGGCGCCGCGCGTTACCAAGATTTCATCTGACTGTCCGCATCCGTTCGCAGGACCGGCGGCCTCTACCGGGGTGTAGGCGATGCACAGGCGTCGCCCTTCCTCCCCGGAAGAAACGAAAAAAGGACATCTGCCATGAACCGCCTCCTCAGCCTCACCGGCGCCCTGCTGATCGCGACCGCCGGCGTCTCCGTCGCCCAGGCCAGCCCCGGGTCCGACGCCTGGGTCGCCAAGTCCGGCGCCGCCCTGCAGACCACCGTCGCCGACGCCGGCCTCGCCAGCGGCGGCAAGTCGGTGAAGATCCGCGTCAAGCTGGGCGCCTCGGGCCCGAGCGCCGTGCGCATCGTCGAGAGCAGCGGCTCGACCGACTTCGACAGCGCGGTGAAGGACGCGGCCCGCAAGGCCGACCTGGCCCGCCCGCCGTCCGACCTGGTCGGCCGCACCGTGACCTTCACCCTCGGCGACCAGGCCTCCGGCCCCTCCGCCACTGGCGCGCAGTAGGTGAGGACGCCGGCGGCGGGGGATTCGGGCCCCTCGCCGCCGGCCAAGGACTTCTGACGGGGAGGCGGCCGACGGTCGCCTCCCTTTTTTCTTTGCCAGGGGACCCACTTTCAGTTATTTCTGTCATGACAGAAATTGGTGAACGCCATGACCCTGACCCCCGCCATGCGCCGCTACGTCCTGCACTGGGGCGAGATGGGCCAGCGCTGGGGCGTCAACCGCACGGTCGCCCAGATCCACGCCCTGCTCTACCTGGCCAGCGCGCCGCAGAACGCCGAGCAGATCGTCGAGGCCCTGGGCGTGGCGCGGTCCAATGTTTCCACCAGCCTCAAGGAACTGCTCGGCTGGGGCCTGATCCGGCTGGTGCATATCGAGGGCGACCGGCGCGACCATTTCGAGGCCCGGCTCGACCCCTGGGACATGCTGGAGCTGATCGCCGACGGCCGCAAACGCCGCGAGATCGACCCGACCCTGGAGATGCTGGCCGCCTGCGTCGCCGAGGCTGAAGGCGACGCCGACACCCCGCCGCATGTGCGCGAACGCCTGAAGACCATGCAGGGGTTCGTGGCGCGGCTGGACCGCTGGTACGGCCAGATGCGGCAGGTGCCGCGGCCGATCCTGATCCGCCTGATCGGCATGGGCGGACGCATAGCCGGGCTGATCGGCAGATAGGGGGAGGCGATGGCGATGGAGATTGTGGCGACCGCGGGGACCAGGGACCGGCGCGCCGCGCACCGTCCCCGCCCGATCGACTTTGAGACCCTGCTGGGCCGGGCCGCCTGGACCCGGCTGCCGGCGGCGGTGCAGGCCCGGTTCGCGGTGCATCGGACGGCGGCGACGACCCTGTACCGCGGACGGATGGAGGTGCGGGCGAGCCTGGCCGGGCGGCTGATCGCCTGGCTGTGCCGGCTGATCGGCACGCCGCTGGCGCCCTGGACCGGCGACCAGGTTCCGGTCGAGGTCGCCGTCTATCTCGAGCGCGGGGCCCTGGTCTGGGATCGCACCTACCGCTTCGCCGGCCGCGCCCCGGTCCTGGTCAGCTCCCGCAAGATGGTCGACGCCGACGGCGGCCTGCTGGAGGTGGTGCGGGGCGGCCTGGGCATGGCCCTGACCGTGACCGAGGAGGCCGGCGTCCTGCATTTTCGCAGCCGCTTCTACTTCCTGACCCTCGGGCCCGTGCGGCTGCCGATCCCGGGACTGATGACCCCCGGCGCCGCCCATGTCGTGCATCAGGACCTGGGCGGCGGCCGGTTCCGCTTCTCCCTGGCCTTCGAACATCCCTGGCTGGGGGAGACGATGTTCCAGGAGGGGGTGTTCGCCGATCCGGCGTGATGGGGGTGGGGCGTCAGCCCTGGGACAGCAGGGTCTCGATCACCCGGCGCAGGCTGCGGAGGATGGAGGTCTGGCGGGAGGCCTTGTCGAGGCCCTTCATGCGTCGCGGGTCCAGCCAGACGCCGCGGCTGATCACCCAGGTCGGATGCTCGACGAGGCTCACGTTGCTGAGGGGATCGCCGTTCACCAGGATCAGGTTGGCGCGGAAGCCGGGGGCGATCTGGCCGACGTCGGCCAGGCCGATGGCCGGGCCGGCCGTGGCGGTGGCGGCCCGAAGCGCCTGGTGCGGCGTCAGGCCGGCCTTGACCAGCAGCTCCAGCTCGCGGGTCAGGGAGGCGCCGGGAATGTTGGTGAAGATGCCCGCGTCGCTGCCGGCGATCAGCGGGACCCCGGCGTCGAACATCATCCTGGTCGCGGTCAGGTAGAAGGCCGACCGGGGCCCCTCGCGGCGGGCCGGATCCTGCCCGCTCCAGAAGGCGTGACCGTCCTTTTCCAGATACTGGATCACCGGATTGAGGGTCTCTGTTCCCGGTCGGCGCAGATAGGCGCCCTTGGAGGCGGCGACCCGGACCAGGTTGTCGTGGGCGATCAGGGTCGGATCGACGATCGCCCCCGAGGCGGCGATGCGAACCGCCAGGGCCGCCATGGCCTCCTCGTCGAGGCGGTCCCGCAGGCCGTGCCAGGCGATGGATTCGGTGTGTTCGATGGTGGCCAGGCCGTCATCGAGGATGTCCTCGAAGGGGATGTCGAAGGGGACGGTCTGCGGCATGCCGTCCTCGCGGACGCCCTCAACCGGATGGCCGACGACGGTCATGTTCAGCCGGCGGGCCTCGTCGAGCGTTCCGGCATAGGCCTCGCGGGTGAGGTTGGAATAGACCTTGACGATGCGATAGCCGGCCTTGTGCTGAGCCCGCACGGCCTCGCGGGCCTCGGCCTCGGTGACCACGATCTGGTGGTTGATCTGGGCGTTGGGGCCGGGGCTGTTGAGGATCGGGCCGGTGGTCACCAGGTCGGGGCCGAGAATCCGGCCCGCCGCGATCCGCCGGGCGAGGGGCAGATGGAAGGGCATGCCCGACATGTTGCGGATCGAGGTGACGCCGTGGACCAGATAGCCGGCCATCTCCGCCTCGTCCCACAGATGCACATGGGCGTCGATCAGGCCGGGGAGCAGGGTCTGGCCGCCGCCGTCGATGATCTGCAGACCCTTTGGCGAGGGCAGGCCGGCGGCGGGCCCGACGGCCTTGATGACGCCGTCGACAATCAGCACCGACTGGCCGGTCTGGACCTGGGGCGCGCCGGCCGCCATCGACACCAGCCGCACATTGTCGATGCGGATCGCCGAGGCCGGGCGATGCGGCGGGTTGAGGGCTTCGGGATGACCGATGCTGCCCAGAGCCAGCAGGGTGACGGTCAGGGCGAACACGCCCGCGACAACAGCAAGTATGCGACGAATGCGCATGGATTTCTCCCCCAGGGTTCTTGAAGCCGCCATCAGGGTCGGGACGCCGCATCAAGGGGGTCCGCGGCCCGCCGCGGGTGCGCTCCGCCGGCCGCAGAGGGGGCCGGTCCCGCGCATGGAATCGATGGCGCAAGGTTACCGGCCGGTCGCGGAGTGTCAAATTTCGGCGAACGCGGTTGCGCCGGGGAGGCGGTTCAGCCCACCACGCCGTGGTCGCGCATGTGGTCGCTGGCGCTGGACAGCATCTGCAGGAACATGCGGTCGCCGCGCTCGGTCTGGCTGACCACCATGGCGGCGAAGAAGGCGGTGCCGAACAATAGATAGGCGCCCCGGCCGTAGTGGCGTTCGAGGTCGGCGCGGCTGTAGCCGACGACCCCGTTGGCGGTCAGGGTGTCGTGGTAGAGGGTCAGCAGTTCGGCCTCGTGGTCGCGGCGCACCTGGCGCGGCAGGGCCCCGGCAAGGAAGTAGGCGAGGTCGGTGGGCCCGGACCCGTAGGCGAAGGACTGCCAGTCCAGCACCGTCACCGGATGGCCGCCGGCGGCCGTGCCGAACATCATGTTGTCGGGGCGAAAATCGTTGTGGGTCAGGCAGCGCGGCCCGTCGTGCGCGGCCCCGAACTGCGTGAAGTGGGCCGACAGCCAGTCGCCGGTCGCCACCCATTCCGGATCCAGCCGGTCGGCGTAGCGGGCCTTGAAGCCCTGCCACATCATGGCGACAAGCTCGTCGGTCACCGGGCTGGCCGGCGCCGTCTTCGAGCCGGAGACCCAGGGCAGCTCGTCGAGGCTGTCGTCGCCCCAGTGGGAGGCGTGCAGCCGGGCGGCCTGGACGGTGACCAGCCGCGCCTGGTCGAGGGTGACGCCGGCCAGCTGGTCGCCCTGCTCGGCCGGGGCCAGGTCCTCCATCATCAGCACGAACTCGCTGGTCGCCTCGTCGACGTCGGTGAACCAGCAGCGCGGGGTGTGGACCAGGGCGGTCGGGGCCAGCTGCTGGTAGAAGCGCACCTCGCGCAGGTAGTTGCCCAGGGCCACGCCGGTGTTGCGGCTCTCGTCGCCGGCGGCCGGAAACTTGCCGACCAGGGAGGCAGGGGCGCCTTCGGCGGCGCGCTCGTAATCGAGGGTGAAGCGGACGCTGTCGCCGATCTGGCCGGTGCCGACCGCCTTCGCCGAGAACCCCCTGACCACGGCGTCGACGCCGCCGGCCTGCAGCACGGCGGTCAGCCAGGGGGCGTCGATGGCCTCGGGGCGGCGGATGTCGGGACGGGTCATGGCGCTCACGGGAATTTTTCCTCTGTGGCCTGTCTGGTTAGGGGGGCGGCCGGGGCGTGGCAAGATTCACCCGGGGGAAGGGGGTGGGCCGTGGCCGCTGTTCGTTCGAAGCCGCAACTTTACCGTCATCCCGGCCGTAGCGCCGCGCGCGGAGCGCCGGGACCCAGGGGCGGCGGACGGGAGGGTTGAAGCTTTCGGGCCCGCGCCCTGTCCCCCCTGGGTCCCGGGTCGCCCTTGGGGCGCCCGGGATGACGGGGGGCGGGGGTGGCATCCTCTATCAACCGTCACCGCCGGGCCTGTTCCGGCGGTCCATACGCGCGGGATTGCGGGTGTGGGGCTGCCTTCGGGGGCTAGAGTCAATGGACCACCGGAACAAGTCCGGTGGTGACGGAGGGGGAGGGGGCGGACGTACGGTTGCGAACGGGGCTACCCCTGATAGCGTCGTCAAACGACACGGCGATTGCAGCCTGAGCGGTCGGATGCCGAAGTGTTGGTCTGGGCGAGCAAGGGAAACGCACATGTTGAAACATTCCGGCGCCGACCCGAAGGGACCGGCCCGTCTCGCCGCCAATATCGAGAGGATCGCCGCCTACACGGCGCGCCACCCGGAACTGAAAAGCGCCCACCACTTCCTCTACGATCTTCGAAGCCCGCCGGACGGCTTGCCCCGGTTCGTCGTCATGGGGATCAACCCGGGCGAGACCAAGCGGGACTGGGATCTCTCTCCCACGCCCACTGAAGAGACCAGCCGCTTCGATTTTCACCGCCGCGCCGAGCCGTCCGGCAGCGCCCTGCGGTGGGCGAGACTGGCAGGCGACTATCTGGACCATGCTGACTATGTGCTGGCTGAGGTGTTCTTCTGGAGCTCGCCGGACCTGCGCGTGTTCGGCGAGCGCTTCGGTCCCCTCGCCAAATCACCGCACCTCGACTTCTGCCGCGATATGAACAGGGACCTGATCGAGGTCTATCAGCCCGAGGCGGTGGTCGCGCCGGGACTGGGGTCGGCGGGCCTGTGCGCCCGGCTATATGGTCTTACACCCCTAAGGACCATTCAGGACGCGGGCGCCCGCGTGGCGGAGATTTACTGCGACGGCGTGCGTCCCTGGGTGTTCACCAAACACTGGACCGGAGCTTTCGGTCTAACCGCCGTCCAGAAGCGTCTTATTCAGGATGCCATCAGGCAGGCGGTCCGTGAGGGCGTTCCAGCTGGTTTCGCGAGCCCGCAGGCGCAGGCGCAGGCGCACAAAGCGCTGACTACGACGACACGTTTGCAGACCGACAGGGGGCGGGCGCTCGTCGAGGACAAGCTGTCAGCCTGCCACGATTGGGTTCGGACAGCGTTCGCCCGACTGGACACCACGATCTCGGCGGCGTCGTCACTGGTCGTGGAGGAAAACAATGGACCCGGTCTGCGCTACCTGCGGGCGACGGGAAAGGGCTGGATCATCAAGCTTCATCCCAAGTCGGGCCATATCGCTATCGGCTTTCCCGACAGCATGCGGGAGGCGGTTCGGGCGACGGGGCTGCTCCGTGGGCAACAAGGCGCCGCGTGGGTGAACTTCGATCCGGCAGTCTCGCCGGAGGTCATAGATCTGCTGGTTCGCCGGTCTCTGGCCGGCAGTTGACGCTGTGGGTTGACGCCGTAAGGCCCGCGCCCTGTCCCCCCTGGGTCCCGGGTCGCCCTTTGGGCGCCCGGGATGACGGATGGGGGCGGCGGAGGGGCGCGGCGCTTCTCCGGGGGCTGTATTTTTGATACAGTTGGCCATGGCCGCTTCGATAGAGGATCCGCTGGATCCGCCCGCCCGCACCCATCGTCAGATCCTCACCGACATCGCCGACCGCGAGGCCCTGGCCGTGGCGCTGGAGCGCAGGCGGAGGACGGTGGACACCTGGGTGAGCGACGGGCTGGTGCCGGCGCGGCACTGGGCGCAGCTCGAGGCGCTGGGCCATGCGCGGCCGGGGGAGATGGCGGCCGGGCGGCCGGAGACCGGGCGCAAGCGGGCGAGGCCGGGACGGCCAAGGGGGCCGGCCAAGGGCGCGCTGGTCGCCGCCGGAGCGCGGGAGGCGGCGCCCGGGGTGGGCGGCGGCAGCGCCAGGCGGGCCCGCTACGACCTGACCGCCTTCGTGCGGCTGATCGATGTGCCGGGCGTCGGGCGCGGCAGGCGGAGCGGCGAGGGGCCGCTGAAGCTGGCGGCGCATCACCGCTACTGGCTGAAAATTCTCGAGCGGGTCGAGGCCGGCGATCTGCAGCGGGTGATGTGCTTCATGCCGCCGGGCGCGGCCAAGTCGACCTATGCGGTCGATGTCTTCACCCCCTGGTTCCTGGCCAAGGGCGACGACCGCAGCGTCCTGGTGGTGACCTACGCCAGCGATCTGGCGGTGCGGCGGGGGCGGCGGGCCCGGGCGGTGGCGCGGCAGCCGGTGTTTCGCCAGGTGTTCGGGGTCGGGCCGCTGAAGTCCCACGCGGGGGCAGGGTCCTGGTCGCTGGACAACCGCTCGGACTGGATGGGGGCGGGCATCCTGGCCGGGCTGACCGGCAACCGGGCCGACCTGATCGTCATCGACGACCCGGTCAAGGGCCGGGCCGAGGCCGACAGCGCCCTGATCCGCCGGCGCACCCGCGAGGAGTTCGACGACACCGTCCGCACCCGGCTGAAGGCCGGCGGTCGGATCGTGCTGATCCAGACCCGCTGGCACGAGGACGACCTGGCCGGCCAGCTGTTGCCGGCAGACTATGACGGGCGCTCGGGGCCGGTCGCCTGTCGCGACGGCGAGGTCTGGGAGGTGGTCAACCTGCCGGCCCAGGCCGAGCGGGCCGACGATCCCTTGGGCCGGGCGGCGGGCGAGTATCTGTGGCCGGAATACTGGGGGCCGGAGCACTGGAGCCAGTTCAGGGTCAATCCCCGCACCTGGAACGCCCTGTTCCAGCAGCGGCCCAGGCCCGACGAGGGCAGCTATTTCGAGCGCTCGAAGTTTCGCCGCTTCGCCGACCCCGAGCTGCCGGCCGACCTTCGCTACTACGGCGCCAGCGACTATGCGGTCAGCGAGGGGCGCGGCGACTATACGCGGCTGACCGTCTGGGGGCTGGATGACCGGGGCGGGCTGTGGCGGGTGGCGGCCTGGGGCGGACAGACATCGGCCGATGTCTGGATCGAGGCGCAGGTGTCGCTGATCGAACGGTTCCGGCCGCTGGGCGGCATCCGCCGCTGGTTCGGCGAGGCGGGGGTGATCCAGAAGGCGGTGGGCCCGATGCTGCTGTCCAAGATGCGCGAGCGGCGGGTGCATTGCGATCTCAAATGGCTGGCCTCGTCGCAGGACAAGCCGGCCCGGGCGCGGGCGGCGCAGAGCCTGGTGATGGCCGGCCGGGTGCATGTGCGCGACGACGCCGACGGCGACTGCTTCATCGAGGAATGCGTGGCCTTTCCGGCCGGTCGGCACGACGACGAGGTCGACTGCCTGTCGCTGATCGGCCGGGCCCTGGACCAGCTGAGCCTGCCGGTCAGGGGTCCGGTGGACGACTATGCCTCGGCGGGGCGGGTGTTCGAGGATCCGATGGCGGACGGGGACGAGGGGTCGGAGTTTGCGCGGACCGGACCGGTGTTCGGGGACTGAGTCCTCTACCCCGCCAGGATGAGCGGAAGGGCGCGGGGGTAGTCTCCCGCGACAACGATGTTAGGCTCGGGGGCATGAGGGGATCAGGATTGAGGTGGATCACGGCGGCGGGGCTCGCCGTGGTCATGGTTGTTGGCGGACCGGCGCTCGCGGCGCAGCCCGGGTGTCTTGAACGGGGGCCGCCGGGGGCGGATGTCGCGGCCATCGCCGGGCCGGTCCGGGCGGTGATCGCGCAGGAGATGCCGGCCTCCGGGGCGCCGGGGGTGGCCTATGCCATCGTCCGGGACGGGGCGGTCGTGACGGGCGGCTGCGGCGTCGCCCGACAGGGGACCGACCGCAGGGTGACCCCGGACACGCCGTTTCTGCTGGGCTCGATCTCCAAGAGTTTCACCGCCATGGCGGTGCTGCAGCTGGTCGAGGCCGGCAAGGTCGATCTGGACGCCGGGGTCTCGACCTATCTGCCGGCGTTCCGGGGCCAGCCCGGCCAGGCCATCACCCTCCGCCAGCTGCTCAGCCACACCAGCGGCTTTTCCACCCTCCAGGGCAATCAGCCGCGCAAGGGGGCGGGCGGCGGCGAGGATGAGCTGAAGCGGCGGGTCGCGGAGATGGCGCAGTGGACCCCGGCCCGTGCGCCCGGCGCCCGGTGGGCCTATTCCAACGCCAATTACCTGATCCTGGGCGCGGTGATCGAAGCGGTCAGCGGCCAGAGCTATCAGGCCTATGTCGAGGACCACATTTTGCGGCCGCTGGGGATGGACCACAGCTTCGTCGCCGACGGCCGCGTGCATGACGGCATGGCGGTCGGGCATCTGCCCTGGTTCGGCGGCAAACGACCGCTGGATGGCGGCAAGCCTGTGCGCAGCGCCGCCCCGGCGGGCGGGGTGGTCGCCAGCGCCGGCGACGTCGCCCGCTATCTGGCGGCGATGATGAACGGCCGGGACGATGTGATCAGCGCCGGGCACAAGGCCCTGATGATGCGGCCGGCCGGCAGGGCCTCGCCCTTCTATGGCCTGGGCTGGTTCATCGACGCCAGGCGGGGCCGGGTGTCGCACAGCGGGACCAGCCCCGGGGTCGAGACCCTGGCGACCATGGTCCCGGCGGACAGGGCGGCGGTGGTCGTGCTGGTCAACGCCGGCGGCGGGGTCGGGTTTGGCGAAACCACGCGGCTGCGCGAGGGCGTGACGGCGCGGGCCCTCGGGGGAGCCTACGCCGGCGACGGCGGCCGCTGGGGCCAGAAGGCGCTGTTCGCCGGCCTGGTGCTGCTGCCGGTCGTCTTCCTGCTGTGCATGGTCTGGGCCTGGTTTCACCGCCGGGCGTTGCGGGCCAAGTCGGGGCCGTTCGGCCTGTTCAGCCTGTGGTTTCCGCTGTTGACCACGACGGCGATCGCGGTGGCGGTGCTGTTCGTCATTCCGGACCTGCTAGGCGTCTCGTCCGCCACCCTGCGGATGTTCCAGCCGGACCTGGCCCTGACCCTGACGGCCATCGCGGTGACGGGGGTGGCCTGGGCGGTGTTCCGGCTGCTGCTGGCCTACAGCGGAAGGAAGGGCCGACAGGGGGGAACGGCGCCTTAGCTGGCCTGGGCCAGACGGCCCGCCCAGAGCGAGCGGAGGTGTTCCACCGGCATGGGTTTGGCGAACAGATAGCCCTGGAAGGCGTGGACCCCGGCGACGGCGAGGAACTTGCGCTGTTCCTCGGTCTCGACCCCCTCGGCCACCACCTTCATGCCCAGCGCCCGGCCGACGCTGATCACCGCATGGACCAGGGTGGCGCTGGTGACATCCTCCGGGCAACCGATGATGAAGCTGCGGTCGATCTTCAGCTTGTCGAACGGATAGACCCGCAGCTGGTTGAGGCTGGTGTAGCCCATGCCGAAGTCGTCGAGGGCGACGCTGACCCCCAGGGCCTGCAAGCGTTCGATGGCGCTCCTGGCCTCGGCCTCGTCGTGCAGCACGGCGGTCTCGGTGATCTCGACTTCCAGACGTCCGGCGGGGAAGCCCTCCTGGCTCAGCATGGCGGCGATGTCGCCGACGAAGACCGGATCGGCGACGTCGAGGGCGGAGGCGTTGATGCTGACCCGCAGGCCGTCGAGGTCGAGGGTGTCGCGCATGGCGCGGCGGGCCACCCAGCGGGTGATCGGGGCCATCAGCCCGGCCTTCTCGGCCAGGGGAATGAAGCGGTCCGGACCGATGGGGCCGCGGGTCGGATGGGTCCAGCGCAGCAGGGCCTCGCAGCCGGTGACGCTCTGGCCGTCGCGGCTGAACTGCGGCTGGTAGGCGAGGGTGAACTCGTCGCGCTCGACCGCCTTGGACAGGGCCAGGGTCAGTGAGGCGTCCTCGGTGCTGAGGGCGGGGGCGGCCTTGGCGATCGGGGCGCGGGCTTCCAGGGCCGCCAGGGTGGCGACCAGCAGGGCCTGCAGGGTCTGACCGTCGGCGGGATCGGCGACCCCGGCCTCGCGGGCCTGGTCCTCGAGCCGGGCGGCCTGTTCGGCGACGGCGCGGGCCCCGATGTTGAGGCTCATCGACTTCAGGGCGTGGGCGGCGCGGGCGGCGGCGTCGGGGTTCCCGGCCTCCGCCGCCTCGAGATAGGCCTCGACGGCGCCGGGGGCGTTCTCGCGGTAGAGGCGGCGCACCCGCTCGACGAAGTCGGCCTTGCCAGCCTGGGCCATGCGGGCCAGTTCGCCGACGACGTCGGGGTCGAGCAGGTCGCCGGCATCGGGGGTCGCCACGGGGGCGGCCAGGACGTCGGAGGACGACGCCTCGACGACGGGCGCGGGGCCTTCCGACGGAGTCATGAACCGGGCCATGACCGCCGCCAGCCCGGCCAGGGTGAAGGGCTTGTGCAGCACCCCGTCCATGTCGGCCTCGCGCCAGGCCTCGGCGGCGGAGCCGACGACATGGGCGGTCAGGGCCACGATCGGGGTGCGGGCGCCGGTCTGGCGGCGGCGGATCTCGCGGGTCGCCTCATAGCCGTCCATCTCCGGCATGGAGCCGTCCATCAGCACCAGGTCGAACTCGCCTGCCAGGGTCGCCTCGACGCCCTCGCGACCGTCCTCGGCGGTCTCGCAGGCGGCGCCCAGGCGCGACAGGGCCTCCATCGCCACCTCGCGGTTGACGGCGCTGTCGTCAACCACCAGCACCTTGCGGCCGGCGAAGTGGGGCAGGACGTCTGAGGTCCCGGCGGCGGTCTCGGCCGGATCGGTGAGGGGCTCGCCGGCGGCGACCTGGGTCAGGGCCCGCAGGAGATCGCCGCGCCGCAGCGGCTGGATGACCACCGCCTGGGCGCGGCCCGAGCGGACCAGCGCGGCGGGGCGGGTGTCGCCGTATTCGCCCAGCACCAGGGTCGGGGCGGCGGCGGGCGGGGCGCCTTCCAGGGCGGCGGGGTCGGCCAGGGTGATGGCCGGGGCGGCGGCGTCCAGACCGGCCGGGGCCAGGCCGGCGGCGGTCAGGTAGCGATGGGCGACGGCGCGGGTGCAGGGACCGGCCAGGGCCAGGGCGGCCTCGCCCTTAAGGCTCGGCCAGGGGGCGGGGGGCTCCAGAGCCTCGCAGGGCAGCAGGAAGCCGAACACCGAGCCGCGGCCGACCACGCTCTGCACCTCGACCTCGCCGCCCATGGCCTCGACCAGCCGCTTGCAGATGGCCAGGCCCAGGCCGGTGCCGCCGAAGCGGCGGGTGATCGACTGGTCGGCCTGGGTGAAGGCGCCGAACAGGCCGGCGATCTTGTCGGGCGCAATGCCGATGCCGCTGTCGCGCACCAGAAAGCGCAGGCCGCCGGCTTCCGGGGCGACGGTGATCATCACCCCGCCGGTCTCGGTGAACTTGATGGCGTTGTTGACCAGGTTGCCGACCACCTGGCGCAGGCGGGTGGGATCGCCCAGCACCCGGGTCGGGACCGCCGGGTCGACATAGGCGGCGATGTCCAGCCCCTTGGTCCGGGCCCGTTCCCAGAACAGGCTGGCGACGTCCTCGACCACCTCCGCCGGGTCGACCGGGGCGGCCTCGAGATCCATCTTGCCGGCCTCGATCTTGGAGAAGTCGAGGATGTCGTTGATGATCGCCAGCAGGCTGGAGCCGCTCTTGGCGATGACCTCGGCGAAGCGGCGCTGCCGGGCCGGGAGGTCGCCCGCGGCCAGCATCTCGGCCATGACCATGATGCCGTTCATCGGGGTGCGGATCTCGTGGCTCATGGTGGCCAGGAAGTCGCTCTTGGCGGCGTTGGCGCTTTCGGCGGCGTCCTTGGCCTCGCTGAGATCGGCGGTGCGCTCGGCGACGGTGGCCTCCAGGCCGGTGACATGGCCGGCGATCTCGCGGTCGCGGCTGCTGATCTCGGCCAGCATGGTGTTGAAGCCGTCGACCAGGGCGGCGATCTCGCTGTCGGCGCCGGGCGGGGTCGCGGTGGGCCGGGAATAGTCGTGGGTGGCGCGCACCGACGCCATGCTGTCCTTCAGGGCCAGGATCGGGCCGGTGATGCCGCGCTGCATGCGCCAGGCGACCAGCACCCCGAACAGGCCGGCGGAGAGGCCGGCCAGCAGGCTGGTGATCAGGGCCCCGAGCAGCCGGGCCCCGGCGCCGCTGGTCTCGCCCAGCAGCACCACCTGGCCGACCGGCCGGCGGCCGTAGACCACCGGCGCCTTGACCTGGACCGTGCCGGACCTGAGCAGCGACAGGGTGGTGGCGGTTCTTCCCGCCTTGCCGCCGACCCGGGCGTCGCGGGACAGCCGGGCGCCGGAGCCGGTCTCGGCCAGGGTGGCGCCGTCGGGCGTTTCGATGCGGGCGTAGACGACGCCGGGCAGCAGATTGATGGCGCGAAGGGCGGCGTAGGCGCGCGAGGCGCTCTTGCCCTGCACCGCCTCGGCGCTGGAGGAGGCGAGGACGGCGGCGGCGGCGCGGAACTGTTCCATCTGCAGGGCGGCCTCGCGCCGGCCCTCGCGCACGGCGCTGACCCCCGTGACCACGGCCACGGCGACGCTGACCGAGACGATCACGAGCTGCGCCAGACGGGTCCGGATCGACCGCCTGCGCTGATGCCCCTTTCTCGACGCCAAAAAGTCCGCCCCGTCAGTGACTTGCAAACACCAGGACGTTACCCCGCATTAATGACCCCGTGCTTAATGTGAGTGTGGCTGCGTTGTTACTGGCCAACATTGTCGTTTGAGGAACTCGGTCATGGACGGGCGCGTCCAGCTTCGACAGCTCTACAGTTTTGCATCGCCGTCCGATCTGCGACTGCTGTTCGTGGACGACGATCCGATCCTGCGCGAGTTCGCGGCGGTGCATCTGGCCACCGACGCCATGAGCATCGAGACCGCCGCCGACGGGGCCGAGGGGCTGGAGCGGATCGCCGAACTGAACCCCGACCTGGTGCTGCTGGACCTGGAGATGCCCCGCCTCGACGGCTTCGAGGTGCTGCGGCGGCTGCGGGCCGATCCGGCCACCGCGCGGCTGCCGGTGATCGTCGTCACCGGCCGCGAGGACACCGGCGCCATCGACCGCGCCTTCGACGCCGGCGCCACCTCCTTCATCGCCAAGCCGATCAACTGGCGGCTGCTGGGCTATCAGATCCGCTATGTGCACCGCACCTGCGCCAACGAGGCCGAACTGCTGGAGGAGCGGATCCGCATCAGCCGCGCCCGGGCCCACGCCGAGGCCGGGCTGAGGGCGGTCGCCCGCGAGGGGTCCCGCTTCCTGCGGGTCGCCTGCCAGGCCAGCCCCCAACTGCGCGAGGCGGCGGGCGAGTTCGCCGCGGCGCTGGAAACCGCCGTCTGCGACGGGACCGGTCCCGGGTGACCGGTCGCGGCGATCCGGCCCGCGGGCTGCGCGGCCTGCTCCGGCGATTGGCCGGGGATCGCCGCGGGAGCGTCATCACGACGTTTGCTCTGGCCGCGCCGGTGATCGCCATCCTGGCCCTGGGGGCCATAGACCTGGCCTCGGTCAGCAGTGACAAGGGCGCGGTGCAGGATGTCGCCGACGCCGCCGCCCTGATGGCGGCCAAGCAGCTGGGCATGGCCGACAACAATGGCCTGGCCGAGCGCACCAAGGCGGTGATCGCCGAACAGCTGTCGGAGATGAGCAATCGGCTGACCTATCAGACGACGGTCACGCCCGACACCGCCGCCGGTACGGTGTCGATCAGCATCGTCGCCAACCGCAACAGCTTCTTCGTCAACATGCTGCCGCCGGGCGGCTGGAACTTCACCATCGTCGCCAACGCCCAGCAGATGGGGACCACCCCGCTGTGCGTCCTCAGCTTCGGCCAGGCCAAGGGCGAGGAGATCGGCCTGAAGGACGACTCCCACGTCCAGGCGCCCGGCTGTCTGGTTCAGTCCAACTCCGACATCACCGTCGCCGGGACCTCCGGGATCAGCGCCGGCACCGTCCAGGCCTCGGGCCTGGCGAGCGGGGCGATCTCGCCGACGCCGCAGACTGACGCGCCGGTCATCCCCGACCCCTTCGCCAGCATGACCATCGCGCCGATGGGCGCCTCCTGCACCGTGCTCAACCAGGTTATCGACGCCTTGCCCCTGGTGCTCGCGCCGGGAATCCATTGCGGCAACATCACCGTCAAGAACTCGGGCAGCCTGACCCTGCTGCCCGGGGACCACATCTTCCAGAAGGGACAGCTGCACCTGCAGGACGGCGCCACCCTGAACGGCAGCAATGTGGCCCTGATCTTCGGACCCAAGGCGGCCTTCCAGTTCGTCGACACCTCGATCATCCGGCTCAACGGCCGGCAGCAGGGCGCCTACGCCGGGTTCGTGATCCTCACCACCCGGGACAATACCCAGACCTTCGAAATCTCCTCCAGCGCCGCCCGCGAGCTGGTCGGGACGGTCTATATCCCGAGCGCCACTCTGGCGGTGTCGGGCAGCGCCAAGGTCGCCGACCAGTCGGCCTGGACGGTGGTGGTGGCCAAGTCGCTGGCCATGGACAAGAGCCCCAGCCTGGTGATCAACAAGAACTATTCCGGCTCCAACGTGCCGGTGCCCGACGGCGTCGGGCCAGTCAGCGCCGCCAACATCCGGCTGGTCAACTGATCGACTCCGGACGGGCCCGGGGTGTTGATCCGTTCGATTTCCAGTTGTTCGTTTTTTTCATCTTTGACTCAGCCGCGCGACGCGTCGTTGACAGGCGGTCGGCATCTGGAATTTCTCCGTTCTCTCAAGGGGCTAGCCGGAATTTCCATAATCCAGTTTGGCCGCCGTAGAGACGAGATTTTACCCTCGCCAAGGCCAATTCCGGCGAATATTCAATAGAGTTCGCGACGTGCTTAATTGTGATGACGAAGGTAATATTCTTTAGTTTCAAGATTAATTTGGTAAATGCTCAATCGGGAAAAGCGCGCCCTCATTTCAACGTGACAACGTTCGCGGAATGCTGTCCTCTTTCGCGTTGGGTACATTGAGATCTGACCGGCGCGGCGGGGCCGCGCCCGGGGGAACCTTGCCGGGAGCATTCAGATGGCCGACTTGACGGGCACCGCGGGCGACGACGTCCTGATCGGAACGAGCGACAACGACACCATCAACGGCGAGGCCGGCAACGATGCGTTGTATGGCCAGGACGGCGACGACGTCCTGGTCGGGGGCGACGGCGACGACACCCTGGACGGCGGAAACGGAAGCGACACCGCCGACTACACAACCTCTTCCAGCGCCGTCTTCGTGAACCTCGGGGCCGGCTATGAGGCCGACGACAACGGCCAGGACACGCTGATCTCCATCGAGCGGGTGGTCGGGTCGGACTTCAGCGACCAGCTGGTCGGCGGCGCCGGGGACGACATCCTCGAAGGGGGCGGCGACGCCGACCTGCTGCGGGGCCGGGACGGCGCCGACATCCTGCGCGGCGGCGCCGGCAACGACTACCTCCAGGGCGGCGAAGGCGACGACATCATCGACGGCGGGGCCGGCACCGACCGGGCGGCCTTCTATCTGAGCCTGCCGACCGACGCCCAGGTCGGGGCCACGGTCGATCTCAACCTGCAGGGCGTGGCCCAGGACACCGGCCACGGCATGGACACCCTGATCGACATCGAGAATGTCTCGGGCACCACCCTCGCCGACACCCTGACCGGCGATGGAAACGCCAACTGGTTGTGGGGACAGGGCGGGGCTGATGTGATCGACGGCCAGGGCGGCGACGACCTGGTCGATCTGGGCGCCGGCGACGCCACCGCCTCGGGCGGCAGCGGGACCGACACCCTTGGGTTCAGCAGCGATCTCAACCTGACCAGCGGGGTCACTGTCTCCCTGGCTCTGCAGGGCGCCGCGCAAGACACCACCATCGGCTCCATGACCCTGTCCGGGTTCGAGAACCTGTCGGGGTCCTATTTCGACGACACCCTGACCGGCGATGCCGGCGACAACATCATCGCGGGCAATGACGGCTCCGACGTGCTGGCCGGCGGCGACGGGGCCGACACTCTCTATGGCGACGGTCGCATCACCGTGGAAGGCAACGCCTACAGCAATGACATCGCCCTGTATCAGGACTCTCTCGACCCGGCCGACGCCGGCGCCGACAGCCTGAGCGGCGGGGCCGGAGACGACAATCTGTTCGGCGGCAGCGGCGACGACACCCTCGACGGCGGGGCCGGAAACGACCTGCTCGACGGCGGCGACGGTTTCGACACCGCCGACTACACCAGCTCGGCCAGCGGCATCTTCGTCAATATGGCCGCGGGCTACGAGGAGGATGGCGAGGGGCAGGACAACCTGGTCTCGATCGAGCGGGTGGTGGGCTCGGCCTTCACCGACCAGATGATCGGCGGCAGCGGAGCCGACAACTTCGAGGGCGGCGACAGCGACGACCTACTGCGCGGGCGCGACGGCGACGACATCCTGCGCGGCGGGGCCGGCAACGACTACCTCCAGGGCGGCGAGGGCAATGACATCCTCGACGGCGGCGCCGGGACTGACCGGGCGGCCTTCTATCTGAACCTGCCGACCGACATCCAGGTCGGGGCCACCGTGGACCTGAACCTGCAGGGCGTCGCGCAGGACACCGGCCACGGCATGGACACCCTGATCGGCATCGAGAACATCTCGGGCACCGTCTATGCCGACACCCTGACGGGGGACGGAAACGCCAACTGGCTATGGGGCCAGGGCGGGGCGGACGTGATCGACGGCCAGGGCGGCGACGACCTGATCGAGCTGGGCGCCGGGGATGCGACCGCGTCCGGCGGCGACGGCGTCGACACCGTCGGCTTCGGCAATGACCTGACCATCACCGGCGGCGTGACCGTCTCCCTGGCCCTGCAGGGCGGGGCGCAGGACACCGGCATCGGCCAGATGACCCTGTCGAACTTCGAGAACATCTCGGGCTCGGCCTTCAATGACGTGCTGACCGGCGACGGCGGCGGCAACATCATCGCCGGCTCGTCCGGCGACGACACCATCGACGGCGGCGACGGCGACGACACCCTCTATGGTGACGGCTATTTCAATGTCGACGGCATCGGCTACAGCGGCGACATCACCCTGACGACCGACGATCCGGGCGCGGTGGGCAATGACGTCATCAACGGCGGGGCCGGCAACGACAACCTCTACGGCGGCGGCGGGGACGACATCCTCAGCGGCGGATCGGGCTTTGACCTGCTGGACGGCGGCGACGGGTTCGACACCGCCGACTACACCGCCTCGGCCAGCGGCGTGTTCGTCAACATGGGCGGCGCCTATGCGGTCAATGACGATGGCCAGGACACCCTGGTCTCCATCGAGCGGGTGGTCGGCTCGACCTTCACCGACCAGCTGTTCGGCGGATCGGGCGCCGACAACTTCGAGGGCGGCGACAGCGACGACCTGCTGCGCGGCCGCGACGGCGACGACATCCTGCGCGGCGGCGCCGGGGCCGATTATCTGCAAGGCGGCGAAGGCAATGACATCATCGACGGCGGCGCCGGGACCGACCGGGCGGCCTTCTATCTGAGCCTGCCAACCGACGCCCAGGTCGGCGCCACGGTCGATCTCAATCTGCAGGGCGTGGCCCAGGACACCGGCCATGGCATGGACACCCTGATCGACATCGAGAATGTCTCGGGCACCACCTTCGCCGACACCCTGACGGGCGATGGAAACGCCAACTGGCTATGGGGCCAGGGCGGCGCGGACGTCATCGACGGACAAGGCGGCGACGACCTGATCGAGCTGGGCGCCGGCGACGCCACGGCCTCGGGCGGCAGCGGGACCGATACGCTCGGCTTCGGCAACGACGCGACGATCACCGGCGGGGTGACCGTGTCCCTGGCCCTGCAGGGCGGGGTGCAGGACACCGGCCTTGGCCAGATGACCCTGTCGGCCTTCGAGAACCTGTCGGGAACGGTCTTCGATGACGTGCTGACCGGCGACGGCGGGGCCAACATCATCGCCGGGTCGGTGGGGAACGACACGATTGACGGCGGCGACGGGGACGACACCCTGTATGGCGACGGCTACTTCAGCGTCGACGGCATCGGCTACAGCGGCGACATCACCCTGACGACCGATGATCCCGAGGTGATCGGCAACGACACCCTCAACGGCGGCGCCGGTAACGACAGCCTCTACGGCGGCGCCGGGGACGACATCCTCAGCGGCGGCGCGGGATTTGACCTGCTCGACGGCGGCGACGGTTTCGACACCGCCGACTACACCAGCTCGGCCAGCGGGATCTTCGTCAATCTGGGCGCCGGCTACGAGGAGGATGGCGAGGGGCAGGACAACCTGGTCTCGATCGAGCGGGTGGTCGGCTCGGCCTTCACCGACCAGATGATCGGCGGCAGCGGCGCCGATACGCTTGAAGGCGGTGACAGCGACGACCTGCTGCGCGGGCGGGATGGCGACGACACGCTGCTGGGGGGGGCAGGCAACGACTATCTGCAGGGCGGCGAAGGCGCTGACGTCATCGACGGCGGCGACGGCTATGACCGGGCCGCCTTCAACCTGATCCCGACCGATGTGCAGGTCGGGGCGACGGTCGACCTGAACCTGCAGGGGGTCGCGCAGGACACAGGCCATGGTCTCGACACCCTGATCGGCATCGAGCACGTCTCGGGCACGGCCCTGGCCGACGCCCTGACGGGCGATGGAAACGCCAACTGGCTGTGGGGCCAGGGCGGCGAGGACGTGATCGACGGGCAGGGCGGCGACGACCTGATCACTCTGGGAATCGGCGACGCGACGGCCTCGGGCGGCTCCGGAACCGACACCATCTCCTACAACGAGGCCTATGACCTGACCTACGGGGTCAACGTCAACCTGGCCCTGCAGGGCGGGGTGCAGAATACCGGACAGGGCCTGGTGACCCTGGACGGATTCGAGAACGCCTCGGGTTCCAGCTTCGCCGACACCCTGACCGGGGACAGCGGCGACAACATCCTGGCCGGTCAGGGAGGCGATGACTCCCTGGTGGGCGGGGATGGCAATGACACCCTCTATGGCGATGGCTACTTCAGCGTCGACGGCGTCGGCTATGGCGGACCGATCACCCTGTTCACCGATGACGCCGGCGTGGTCGGCGCCGACATCCTGATCGGCGGCAATGGCGACGACAGCCTGTTCGGCGGCGGCGGGGATGACCTGCTGCGCGGCGGAGCGGGCTTTGACGCCCTGGACGGCGGCGACGGATTCGACACCGCAGACTACAGCGACTCGACCAGCGGGGTGGTGGTCAACCTGGCCGCCGGCTATGCGGCCAACGACGACAGCCAGGACAGCCTGGTGTCGATCGAAGGGGTGATCGGCACTCTCTATACCGACATCCTGTTCGGCGACGACGGCGACAACAGCCTGGACGGCGGCGACAGCGACGACCTGCTGCGCGGGCGCGATGGCGCCGACATCCTGGTTGGCGGACTTGGCAACGACTACCTGCAGGGCGGCGAGGGCGATGACGTCCTCAACGGCGGCGACGGCAATGACCGGGCGGCCTTCTATCTGAGCCTGGCCACCGACGCCCAGGTCGGGGCCACGGTGAACCTGAACCTGCAGGGCGTCGCGCAGGACACCGGTCACGGCATGGACACCCTGATCGGCATCGAGCACGTCTCGGGCACGACCCTGGCCGACACCCTGACCGGCGACGCCAACGACAACTGGCTGTGGGGCCAGGGCGGGGCCGACGTCATCGACGGCGGGGCCGGGGATGACCTGGTCGAGCTGGGCGCCGGCGACGCCAGCGCCTCGGGCGGGCTGGGGACCGACACCTTGTCGTTCGGCAACGACCTGACCCTGACCGGCGGCGTCACCGTCGACCTGCGCGACCAGGGGGCGGCCCAGGACACCGGGGTCGGGATGATGACCCTGGAAGGGTTCGAGAACCTGTCGGGCAGCTATTTCGATGACGTGCTGATCGGCAACGGCGTCGGCAATGTGCTGGCCGGCAACGCCGGGTCCGACACCCTCAGGGGCGGCAACGGCGACGACGTCCTGTACGGGGACGGCTATTTCGGCATCGACGGCGTCGGCTACGGCGGGTCCATCACCCTGTTCACCGATGTCGACGACCCGGCCGACGCCGGCAATGACACCCTGATCGGCGGCGGCGGCAATGACAGCCTCTATGGCGGCGGCGGCGACGACATCCTCAAGGGCGGCACGGGCGACAACTATCTGGACGGCGGCGACGGCTTCGACACCGCCAGCTACGCCGGCTCCAGCGGCGGGGTCACCGTCCTGCTCTACGCCAACTATGCCGAGGGTCCCGACGGGGTCGACACCCTGATCTCCATCGAGAAGGTGATCGGCTCGTCCTTCAATGACGTCATCTTCGGCGACAGCGGCGACAACACCCTGGTCGGCAGGGACGGCTCGGACGTGCTGGTCGGCAATGACGGCGACGACACCCTGATCGGCGGGGCCGACGACGACCTGCTGCGCGGCCGCAATGGCAATGACGTGCTCAAGGGCGGCGACGGCAACGACTATCTGCAGGGCGGCGAGGGTGACGACATCCTGCGCGGCGGCGAGGGCAGCGACCGGGCGGCCTTCTATCTGAGCCAGCCCACGGACGCCCAGGTCGGGGCCACGGTGGACCTGAACCTGCAGGGCGTGGCCCAGGACACCGGCCACGGCATGGACACCCTGTATGACATCGAGAATGTCTCGGGCACGACCTTCGCCGACACCCTGACCGGCGATGGAAACGCCAACTGGCTGTGGGGCCAGGGCGGGGCCGATGTCATCGACGGTCAGGGCGGCGACGACCTGATCCAGCTGGGGGCCGGCGATGCGACGGCGAGCGGCGGCGACGGGATCGACACCCTGGGCTTCGCCAGCGACCAGACCATCACCACCGGCGTCACCGTTTCGCTGAAGAAGCAGGGCTCCAGCCAGAACACCGGCATCGGGGCCATGACCCTGGCCGGGTTCGAGAACCTGTCAGGCAGCGAGTTCGACGATGTGCTGACCGGGGATGACGGCGACAACATCCTGGCCGGCTCGGTCGGGGACGACGTGCTGAGCGGCGGCAAGGGCGACGACACCCTGTACGGCGACGGCTACTTCGGCGTCAGCGGCATCGGCTACAGCGGCGACATCACCCTGTTCGACGACGACGCCGAGGTGATCGGCGCCGACACCCTGCTGGGCGGCGCCGGCGACGACGCCCTCTACGGCGGGGCGGGGGCCGACACCCTGGACGGCGGCAATGGCGACGATCTGCTGGACGGCGGAACCGGCGACGACGACATGACCGGCGGCAAGGGCGACGACACCTATGTGGTCGACTCGGCCGGGGACGTGATCCACGAGAGCGGCAGCGGCGGCGATGACCTGGTGATGGCCAGCATCAGCTATGTGCTGTCGTCCAACCTCGAGAACCTGACCCTCACCGGGACGGCGGACCTGAACGGAACCGGCAGCGGCGACGACAATGTCATCACCGGCAACAGCGGGGCCAACATCCTCGACGGCGCCGCCGGCGACGACACCCTGATCGGCGGCGACGGCAACGACGTGCTGATCGGCGGCGACGGCGAGGACGCCCTGAGCGGCGGCGCGGGGGCGGACCATTTCGTCTTCACCGGCGCCGATGTGCACCTGAGCAGCCGGGCCCAGACCGACTCCATCTTCGACCTGGACTTCGCCGCGGGCGACCGCATCGACCTGTCGGCGATCGACGCCAACATCCACATGGCCGGCGACCAGGCCTTCACCTTCGTCAACAAGTTCACCAGGCACGAGGGGCAGGCGGTGCTGTCATTCAAGGGCGGGGTCACCACCCTGAGCCTGGATGTCGACGGCGACGGCAAGGCCGAGTTCAAGATCGCGATCAACGGCCATCTCGACGGCAGCGAGCCGATCCTGACCGGCGCCTCGCCGCCCGAGGACGGCGGCTGGGTGCTGTAGGAGGGACCCAGCCTCTAGCCGAACACGGCCACGTTCTGGCGGCCGATGATCAGCGGGCGGCCGGCCTGGTCCCACAGGGTCATGGCCTGGCTGGAATAGCCGTGGCGGGTGACCTCGGCGGTGCTGCGCAGCAGCCGCCAGCCGCTGTCGTCGGCCAGGGGCGGCGGATCGAGGATGTCGATCATCCAGGTCATGGTGCTGACCGGGGCGGACACCTTCATCAGCCGCACGGCGGCCGGGGGCGGGGTGTCGGACAGGGCGATCAGGGCGGCGGGGCCCATGCCGGCCGCCGGGTCGCGGTGCCGGGCCCAGAGCAGCAGGTCGGGTCGGTTGTCGGCCTCGCGCGCCTCGCGGCTGAAGATGGCGACGCCGTCGGCCGGGCGAATCTCGAAATTGGCAACGAAGCCGGGCCCCTGGCCGGGCTTGCCGTGCAGCGGCGGGCAGTCCTCGGGAGCCAGGGTGGCGGGGGCGGCGAGCTCCTCGTCATCGATGACGCTGGCCCGGGCGGCCCCGAAGGTCAGCAGGGCGCGGGTGGCGATGCCCGCCTCGCCGTGCAGGTCGGCCTGGACGAAGACCGTCGACTTGCCGCGACGCAAGACCTCGGTCGACAGCCGCAGCGGACCGGAGGCCGGACCGATGAAGGCGAACTGGGCCGAGCGCAGGGGCGGGGCGCCGTCGCCGGCCGCCCGCTCCCCGGCCTTGACGCAGAAGGCGGCCGAGATGCCGCCGAACAGGGTGCGGCCCTGGGCCCAGTCGTCGGTGACGGTCAGGGAGGAGCCGTCCGGCTTGTCGGCCAGCTGGGCCATCAGCGTCGTGAAGGGGGTCATCAAGGCGTCTTTATGCTGGGAAGGAGCCGTGCGTAGTCAATCACTACGCACGGGGCAAGGGCGATGGGGCCGATCGGGCGTCTCAGGCCGCCTCTTCGGCGACGAAGCCCTTCCAGGTGGCCATGTAGTCGAGGAAGGCCGGGCCCAGCCCCTCGGCGGCGAGGTGGGCGCGGGTGACCGGCAGGCTGACCGGTTCGAAACCGGGGTCGCGGGCGGCCCGCAGCGGCCAGTCGTGGTGCAGGATGGCGGCGCGGCCAAGCAGCACGAAGTCGGCGCCGTCGGCCAGGGCCTTGGCCGCCGTGGCCGGGCTCATCACCTTGCCGGCCACGCCCAGCCGCACCTTGCCGCGCGGCAGCTCGGTGAAGACGCTCATCAGGCTGCGGCCGTGGAAGGCCTCCTCGATCGGCTCCTTGGCGATGTCCCACAGGCTCATGTCCAGATAGTCCATGGCCCCGGCGGCCATCAGGGCGGCGGCGAAGTCGCGGACCTCGGCCAGCTGCAGCCCGAAGCGCTCGGGCGACAGCCGCAGGCCGATCTGGAAGTCGGGCCCGCACCGGTCGCGGACCGCGGCCAGAATCTCGGTGATCAGCCGGCCGCGGTTGTCCAGCGAGCCGCCCCACCGGTCGGTGCGCTGGTTGATCTCCGGGCTGAGGAACTGACAGAGGATGTAGCCGTGGGCGCCGTGGATCTCGACCCCGTCGAAGCCGGCGGTCTTTGCCCGCACCGCGGCGGCGATGAAGTCGTCACGCAGCTGCTCGACCTCGGCGCCGCTGAGGGCGCGGGCCCCGAATTCCTCATTGTCGGAGGGGCAGACCGGGGCCTCGCCGATGATCTCCTTCGGTGAGCGCATGCCGGCGTGATGCAACTGGATCACGGCCAGGCTGTCGTTGGCCTTGATGGCGGCGGCCAGGCGGGTGAGGCCGGGCAGGTGGTCGTCGGACCATACCCCCATCTGGCCCGGGAAGCCCTGGCCGATGCGCTGGACATGGGCGGCGCAGGTCATGGTCAGGCCAAAGCCGCCCTCGGCCCGCTTGACCAGCCAGTGGAACTCGTCCTCCGACATCGTTCCGTCGACATGACTTTGAAGATTGGTCAGCGGGGCCAGCATCAGCCGGTTCTTCATGGCCGGGCCATGGGCGAAGGTCAGCGGCTGGAAGAGGGCGGAAAGGTCGGTCATGCGGAGCTCCTGAACGGGCTCCTGATAGCCGGGCGACGCAGGGTCAGGGAACCCAGGAATTCTGGCCCCGCTCTCAGCCGCCAAGCTCAGGTGCCGGGGGCGCGGCGGCCCTCGCGGATCTCCTCCAGCAGTTCGATCTGCTGCTTCATCATCGCCGCCAGGTCGCGGTCGCGCAGGGCGTCGAGCTTTTCATGCAGCCGCATGATCTCCAGCTCGGCCTTGAGGTTGACCTCATAGTCGTGGCGGGCGGCCTCGCGGTCCTTCTCCGACTGGCGGTTCTGACTCATCATGATGATCGGCGCCTGGATGGCGGCCAGCATCGACAGCATCAGATTGAGGAAGATGAAGGGGTAGGGGTCGAAGGCCTTCTCGCCGATGCGGGCCAGGCCGACGGTGTTGAGGCCGACCCAGGCCGCCAGGATCAGCCCGAAGGCGATGATGAAGCTCCAGCTGCCGCCGACCGCCGCCACCCGGTCGGCCAGCCGCTGGCCGAAGGTCATGTCGCCGTCGCGGCGCGACAGGTCGCGGGAGATCGACTCCCGCTCGATGATCCGCTGGATGACCACCGCCTCTTCCGGCGACAGCTCGCCGATGGCGCGGCCGAGCAGCTTGCGGGCCCCCTCGTCGGGGGTCAGGGACAGGGCCTTCATGCGGGCGGGCTCCGAATGGCCGGCGTCAGGCGGGCGGGGCGGCCAGCTTGCCGTCGAAGGCTTCGCGGACAAGTCCGGCGATTTCGCGGCAGGCGACATCGGCGGCGGGAATGGCCCCGGTGAAGGCGGTGAAGCCGTGGGCCAGGGCGTCGTAGCAGCGATAGAGGGTCGGAACCCCGGCCGCCTTCAGCCGGCGGGCATAGGCCTCGCCCTGGTCATTGAGGGGATCGAAGCCGGCGGTGACGATGATGGCCGGGGCAAGGCCCGTCAGGTCCCCGGCGCGGATCGGCGACAGGCGCGGGTCGGCCGGATCGGCTTCCGGCCCCATGTAGTGGTCCATGAACCAGGTCATGGTGTCGCGCGACAGCGGATAGGCGTCGGCGTAGGTGGTCATCGACTGGGTCTCGCTGGCCACGTCGACGGCCGGATAGATCAGCAGCTGCAGCACCGGTTGCGGCTCGCCCGCCCGCTTCATGTCCTGGGCGAGGATGGCGGCGAAGTTGCCGCCCATGGAATCGCCGCCGATGGCCAGCCGGCCAGGCTCCGCGCCGAAGCGGGCGGTGTTGTCGCGGGCCCAGCGCCAGGCCGCCAGCATGTCCTCCAGCCCGGCCGGGAAGCGGTGCTCGGGGGCCAGGCGGTAGTCGACGGACAGCACCGCGCAGCGGGCCAGGCTGGCGAGGATCGAGCAGAAGGCGTGGCAGGTGTCGAGGTCGCCGATCACCCCGCCGCCGAAGTGGGCGAAGACCATCAGGGGCGCCGAACTGTCCTGCTCGGCCGGGCGGTAGGCGCGGGCCTGGAGGTCGCCGGCGGCCCCCGGCAGGGTCAGGTGTTCGATGCGCACGCCCGGCTCGAGCTTGCCGGTCATCATCGCCAGGCCCTGGGCGCTGGCGGCGCGGGCGTCCTGGGGGCTCAAGGTCGACATCGCCGGCATGCTGCGGGCCCCGGCGGCGAGGAACTGGAAGCGGGGATCGAGGGTGCGGCCGCCCTGATAGACCGCCGCCCCGCCGCTGAGCAGGCGCAGGACCGGCGCCGGCAGCGACAGAAGAGTCTTGAGAATGAACTTCTGGACGCCCGGATCGGCCATGGCGGGGGTGTTCCTTAGGGCTGTGACAGCCGGGGCAGGGCGGGCAGGCCGCCGAGGATCAGGCTGACGGCGAAATTGCAGGCGGCCCGGGTGTCGATCGGCCGGCGGCGCAGCATCCGCTCGCCGACCTCGCGGGCGATGGCGATGCAGGCGGCGGCCAGGTAGTCGGCGTCGACCCGGGGAGCGCCGCCCTTCTCGATGGCCAGGGCGAAGGCGTCGCGCACCTCCTCGAAGACCCGCTCCATCTCGGGGGTCTGGATGCTGACGTGGGGATGGCGCTCGTCCAGCGGCCGCTGCGACTGCCAGCTGGCGTGCTCGTCGGCGACGAAGTCGTAGTAGGCCTGGATGGCGCCGCGCAGATAGCCCTCGAAGCTGTCGGCCTGCTCCCAGCAGGCGCGCAGGATCGGCCGGAAGCGCCGGGCGCCGTCGTCGGCCAGGGCCTCGAAGACCTCATCGCGGGAGCGGAAGTAGTTGTAGAAGGCGCCGACCGACAGGCCGGTGCGGCGAACGATGTCGCGGACCGTGGCGGTCTCGTAGCCCATTTCGGCAAAGACCCCCCGGGCCGCGTCGAGAATGGCCTGGCGATTGGCGAGCTTCGTCTGCTCGCGCTTGCCGGTGGAAAGGACAGTTGTCGGACTCATTGCGTCCAAAGCTAGCAGGCCTTGGCCTTTCGCGAAAAGGAATTGCGCGCCGCTCAACAGCCGACTCCCGCCGGGTTCCTGTTCAGGGTATGATGCTTGCAGACCGGCGTTCGCTCGGCAGGGGCTGTGAGAAGCATGACGGGGCTGATGGCGCTCAAGGACAGGGGCGACACGCTCACCGAGCGGGCCGGACGGCGGCGTCAGGAGATCCTGGCGGCGGCGCGGACTCTGGTTTCGGAAAAGGGCTTCGACGCCTGCCGCATGGACGAGGTGGCCGCCGCCGTCGGCGTCACCAAGCCGGCGGTCTATCGCTACTTCCCCGGCAAGGCGCGGCTGATCCAGGCCCTGCTGGAGGAGGATCTGCTGCTCCCCAGCCAGGCCCTGTTCAATGATATCCGGGCCTTCGACGGGCCGGTGCGCGAGCTGCTGGAGACCTTCGCCCAGCGAACCCTGGAGATCCAGGAACGGGGACTGGCGCGAGGCTATATGATGCTGGCGATGGACGAGTCCCGCCGGCGGCCGGAAATCGCCGCCCTGATCCGCGATCAGGTGCTGACCCCCGGAATCCTGCTGCTGGTCGCCGCCTTCGCCCGGGCCATGGCCAAGGGCGAGCTGAGGTCGGGCGAGGACCCGACAATGATGGTGCGTCTGTTCTTCGCCCCCTTCATGCAGATCACCCTGATCCGGGGCGGGCTGGGCGTGCCGATGTCCGGCCATGACGAACTGACCGCCTACCTGCGCCTGCACGTCGACGCCTTCATGCGGGCGTTCGGAACCTAGCGGCCCCGATCGCCGCGCCGCCTCAGGCCGACTGGCGGGCCCTGGCCGTCACCGGCAGGGCGTAGCCGGCCGCCCTGGCCCTGGCCTCGCCCCGGGTCACTTCCTTCTTCAGGTCGACGACGTAGTGGTTGAAGTCGACCTGGATGGTGTGGCGGGCGGCCTTGTAATAGGGCCCCAGGTAGAAGGCCTCGTCCCTGGCCGTAACCGCCTCCATCTCGGCCTTCGCCGGCGGGCGGTAGCGGCCGGTCAGATAGGCGGCCGCCAGCTTGCTCTGCTGCTCGGCGAAATTGACCAGGGTCGGCAGCGGCTGGGCCAGGCCCATGAAGAACAGATTGTCGATCCCCGGCTTCATCATCCGCTTGAACAGCGGGAAGCGGTGCTCGGCGTCGGGCAGCAGGTCCGGATCGTCGAAGAAGGGGAACTTCATGTCGTAGCCGGTGGCGAAGACGATGGCGTCGACCTGCTCGACGCTGTCGTCGGCGAAGCGGACGTTTTTGCCTTCCAGCGCCTTGATCGCCGGCTTGAACTTCACGTCGCCGCAGCCGGCCCGGGTCAGGAACTCGCCGCTGACGCTGGGATGGGCCTCCAGCGGTTCATGGTCGGGCTTGGGAAGCCCGTAGTCTTCCATCCTGCCAAGGGTCTTCTTGATCACATTGCGGGCCATGGCCTGGCCCAGGGCGCGGGGCATCCAGGCCGGCAGGGCGGATTTGTCGGCCGGCTTGCCGTTCATGTATTTGGGCAACACCCAGACGCCGCGCCGGGCGGAGACCCAGAGGTTTTTCGCGATCGGCCGCTGGGAGAGCTCGCTGGCGATGTCCATGGCCGAGTTGCCCATGCCGACCACCACCACGTTCTTGCCGCGCATGTCGACCGGATCGAAGGGGTCGCTGTAGGCGTGGCTGTGGAAGGCGGCGCCGTCGAACTCGCCGGGATAGTCGGGGATGCGCGGGCTCCAGTGATGGCCGTTGCAGACGAACAGCACATCGTAGGTCCGGGTCTCGCCGGTGGAGAGGGTCACCTTCCACAGGCCGTCGGCGTCGCGCCGCGCCGACTGCACCGCGGTTTTGAAGGTGATGGTCTCGCGCAGGCCGAAGTGGTCGACGTAGTCCTTGAAATACTGGAACAGCTGGGCGTGGTGGGGGAAGTCGGGCCAGTCCTCCGGCACCGGGAAATCCTCGAAGGCCAGACGCCATTTGCTGGTGTCGATATGCAGGCTCTCGTAGCAGGCCGACATGCCGTTGGGGTTCTTGTAGTACCAGTTGCCGCCGATCTCGTCTGACATCTCGAAGCAGTCGTAGGGGACGCCGGCGTCCTTCAGCCGCTTGGCGGTGGTGAAGCCGGAACAGCCGGCCCCGATGATGCAGGCCGTGGGCAGCGCCTTGCTGGTCTTGGGGCCGGTCATGCGGCGTCTCCCTGGGTGTCGGTCTGACTTATCGTTGTTCAGGTGAGGCTATATCGGTTGCCGCGCGCGTCAACGGTGACGTCGCGTGAGGCCGGTCAGGAACAGCCGGCGACGCAGCGCGACCACTGCGGATTACAGGTCTGCTCGTCCTCGGCGGCGAGGCAGAAGTAGTGGCTCTGGGCGCAGCTGGTGCGGCATTGCGAGCCGTTGCCGGTCTTGGGGGCGCCGCCCGAGGTGCTGACCAGCGGGCGGGTGAAGGCGAGGCTGGCCGGCAGGGTCGAGGTTCCGCCCGGAACCGAAAAGTCGAGCGGGGGCGGCGGCTCCGGCGCGGTCTTGTCCTGGCTGGCCCGCAGGCCGGCCCTGGCCGCGCCTGCGCCGTCCTCCGCCGTCAGCCGCTGCTGGCGGGCGGCGACCGGACTGGCGAGCAGCAGCATCAGGACGACAAGGGCGAGGCGGCGCATGGGGCGATCCTGCCCGCGGTCTCGTTAATACGCGATTAACCATGGTCTTCACCGGCCGGCTTTCCGCAGGCGGCCGGCTTCATGAAGAAAGTTTTATGTGACGCGGGGGCAGGTCCGGGAGCATGGTCCCGGCCTCGCAAAACCTCAGGACCCCATCGTCCCATGAAACGCATTCTGCTGACGGCCTGCGCCGCCGCGACCCTCGCCATCGCCGGCCTCAGCGCCGCCGCCCTCGCCGCCGAAGCCACCGCTCCGGCCGCTCCCGTCGCCACCGATCTGACCAAGGCCCCGCGCATGGGGCCCTGGGGCTTCGACCTGACCGGCCAGGACAAGGCCACCAAGCCGGGCGACGACTTCTATGAGTACGTCAACGGCGGCTACACCAAGGCGCTGGAAATTCCCGCCGACCGCACCCGCTGGGGCAGCTTCGACCAGCTGCGCGAGCTGTCCGACGCCCGCAGCCGGGCGGTGATCGAGGCCGCCGCCGCGGCCAAGGATCCCAAGGGCGAGGCCCAGCAGATCGGCGGCCTCTACAACAGTTTCATGGACGAGGCGCGCGTCGAGGCGCTGGACGCCAAGCCGCTGGCCGGCGACCTGGCCCGCGTCAGGGCGGTGACCAGCCGCGAGGATATGGCCACCCTGATGGGCTCGACCCAGGGCCGCTTCGGCATGGGCGTGTTCGGCCTCTACATCGGCCAGGACGCCAAGGACACCGATCACTACGCCCTCTATGTCGGCCAGTCGGGCCTGGGCCTGCCGGACCGCGACTACTACCTCGATGCGAAGTTCGCCGAGAAGAAGGCCGCCTACCGCGCCTACATCGCCCGCATGCTGGGCATGGCCGGCTGGGCCGACGCCGAGAAGAAGGCCGACGACATCCTGGCCCTGGAAACCTCGATCGCCGAGGTCAGCTACACCAAGGTGCAGCAGCGCGACCCGGACGCCACCTACAACAAGATGAGCCTCGCCGAGCTGACCAAGCTGGCGCCGGACTTCCCCTGGCAGGCCTATCTGAAGGGCGCCAACCTGGCCGGCGAGACCACCCTGGTGGTCAGTGAAAAGGACGCCTTCCCGAAGATCGCGGCCCTCTACGCCAAGACCCCGCTGGACACCCTGCAGGCCTGGGAAGCCTTCCACATCACCGATCAGGCCGCGCCCTATCTGTCCAAGCGGTTCGTCGACGCCAGCTTCGACTTCCACGGCAAGACCATGTCGGGCCAGCCCGAACAGCGGGCCCGCTGGAAGCGCGGCGTCGGCCTGGCCGGCAACACCCTCGGCGAGGCGGTCGGCAAGCTCTATGTCGAAGCCTATTTCCCGCCGGAGTCCAAGGCGGCGATGGAAACCCTCGTCGGCAATCTGAAGGTCGCCATGCGCGGCCGCATCGAAAACCTGACCTGGATGAGCCCGGAGACCAAGGCCCGGGCCCTGAAGAAGATGGACAGCTTCAACGTCAAGATCGGCTACCCCGACAAATGGCGTGACTATTCGGCCCTGACCATCAAGCCGGACGACCTTTACGGCAACGTCGAGCGGTCGGGCGCCTTCGAGTGGAACTTCCAGGTCAACCGCCTGCACAAGCCGGTGGACCGCCAGGAGTGGGGCATGTTCCCGCAGACGGTGAACGCCTACTACGACCCGACGATGAACGAGATCGTCTTCCCGGCCGCCATCCTGCAGCCGCCCTTCTTCGATCCGGACGCCGATCCGGCCGTCAACTACGGCGGCATCGGCGCGGTGATCGGTCATGAGATCAGCCATGGCTTCGATGACCAGGGCAGCCAGTTCGACGCCGACGGCTCGCTGACCAACTGGTGGCAGCCGGCCGACCGCGAGAAGTTCGAGGCCCAGACCAAGACCCTCTCGGCCCTCTACTCCAGCTTCGAGCCTCTGCCAGGCGCCCACGTCAACGGCGACCTGACCATGGGCGAGAACATCGGCGACCTGGGCGGCGTGCTGGTGGCGCTGGACGCCTACCACGCCTCGCTCGGCGGCAAGCCGGCCCCGGTGATCGACGGCCTGACCGGCGACCAGCGGTTCTTCCTCGGCTTTGGCCAGATCTGGCGGGGCAAGATCCGCGACGACCAGCTGCGCCAGCAACTGGTCAGCGACCCGCACAGCCCGACCTACTACCGGGTGATCGGCACGCTGCGGAACGTCGACGCCTGGTACAAGGCCTTCGACGTCAAGCCCGGCGACAAGATGTATGTGAAGCCGGAAGATCGCGTCCGCATCTGGTAGACGCGAGGCAATTTCGATCCAGATCTGTGGGGCGGGCCGAAAGGTCCGCCCCGCTTTCTTTGGGGCATGAACAAAATTTAAGGTTCAGCCCGGCTCTGGCGGGTACAATGCGCCCCTGCCCACCGAAACCCGAGGCCCCTGTATCTCATGAAAAACATCCTGATGAGCGCCGCCGCCGCGGCGGCCCTGTCCCTTGCCGCCTTTGGCGCCGCCCAGGCCCATGACCCGGCCGGCGACGATGTCGTCTGCCTCAACGAGGCCTGCACGATGCAGTCGCTGTTCGGCTTCTCCGACACCGAACTGGCCGGCGGCGAGGCCGCGGTCTCGCTGGAAAGCCCCCACTACGGCGCCTGGGGCCTCGACCTCAGCGGCTTCGACACCTCGGTGAAGCCGGGCGACGACTTCTTCCGCTACGCCAACGGCGCCTGGGTCGACCGCACGGAAATCCCCTCCGACCGCACCCGCTTCGGTAACTTCGACGCCCTGTCGATCCTGTCGGAAGCCCGCGTCAAGGCGATCATCGAGGACACCGCCTCCGGCAAGGTGCAGGATAAGGACGCCGCCAAGATCGGCGCCGCCTACAACACCTACATGGATGAGGCCCTGGCCGAGAAGCTGGACGCCAAGCCGCTGGCCCCCGAGCTGGCGGAGATCTCCAAGGTCAAGACCCGCGACGAGATGACGGCCCTGATGGGCAAGGGCCAGACGCAGGGCTACTCGGCCCTGATGGGCATCGGCATCGGCGCCGACTCCAAGAACCCCACCCGCTACGCCGTCTACGCCGGCGTCGGCGGCCTGGGCCTGCCGGACCGCGACTACTACCTCGACGCCAAGTTCGCCGAGAAGAAGGCCGCCTATGAGGTCTATGTCGCCAAGATGCTGACCATGGCCGGCTGGGCCAACCCCGAACAGTCGGCGAAGGACATCGTCGCCTTCGAGAGCCGTCTGGCCGAGGCCACCTGGACCCGGGCCGAGCGCCGCGACCGCGACAAGACCTACAACCCGATGAGCCTGGCCGAGCTGAAGGCCTACACCCCCGGCTACAACTGGGACCTCTACCTGGCCAATACCGAGCTGCCCAAGGTCGACCGCTTCATTCTCGGCACCAACACCGCCTTCCCCAAGTACGCCAAGATCTACGGCGAGACCCCGGTCGAGACCCTGAAGGCCTGGCAGGCCTTCCATCTGGTCGACGGCGCCGCGCCGATGCTGTCCAAGCGCTTCGTCGACGCCCAGTTCGAGTTCCGCGGCAAGACCCTGTCGGGCCAGCCCGAGCAGAAGCCGCGCTGGAAGCGGGCCGTGGCCTTCGTCAACGGCACCCTCGGCGAGTCGGTCGGCCGCATCTATGTGGCCCGCTACTTCCCGCCGGAGTCCAAGGCCAAGATGCTGAGCCTGGTCGGCGACATCCGCGCGGTGCTGAAGACCCGTATCGAAAACCTGGCCTGGATGAGCCCCGAGACCAAGGAAAAGGCCCTCGACAAGCTGGCCAAGTTCACCGTCAAGATCGGCTACCCCGACCAGTGGCGCGACTATTCCGACCTGGAGATCAAGCAGGGCGACCTCTACGGCAACGCCCTGCGGGCCGGGGCCTATGAATGGCGCCGCGACGTCGCCCGGCTGAACGAGCCGGTCGACAAGAAAGAATGGGGCATGACCCCCCAGACCGTGAACGCCTACTACAACAGCGTGAACAACGAGATCGTCTTCCCGGCCGCCATCCTGCAGGCGCCGTTCTTCGATCCGGACGCCGACGCGGCCATCAACTACGGCGGCATCGGCGGGGTGATCGGCCACGAGATCAGCCACGGCTTCGACGACCAGGGCCGCAAGTCCAACGGCGACGGCGTGCTGACCGACTGGTGGACCGCCGAGGACGCCGCCAAGTTCAAGGTCCAGGCCGACAAGCTAGGCGCCCAGTACAGCGAATTCGAACCGCTGCCGGGGGCCAAGGTCCAGGGCGCCCTGACCATGGGCGAGAACATCGGCGACCTGGGCGGGCTGTCGCTCGGCCTGGACGCCTACCACGCCTCGCTCGGCGGCAAGCCGGCGCCGATCCTCGACGGCCTGACCGGCGACCAGCGGGTGTTCTTCGGCTGGGCCCAGGTGTGGCGTCAGAAGATCCGTGACGAGGCCCTGCGCCAGCAGGTCGTCACCGACCCGCACAGCCCGGCCTACTACCGCGTCAACGGCACCATCCGGAACGTCGACGGCTGGTACGACGCCTTCGGCATCAAGGAAGGCGACAAGCTGTATGTGAAGCCGGAAGACCGGGTTCGCATCTGGTAGCGGCCGGCGATTGCCGATCGGAACGAGGGCGGCCCGCGAGGGTCGCCCTTTTTCTTTGCCGAACACCGGCGAACGATGCGGGTCTGGCCGCCCGTGCTCCGGACCGCTTCCGGGCGCGCGTTCCGATAACCGCTTCCCACCTGTCGGGACGGGCTCTGGTTTTGACGGTGATGTCAGTTTTCAGATCGGCGGGGACCGGAAAGCATTGAGCCCGCCGCGGGGGATAGTCGCGGCGGGCTCAAATTTACCTCGATCACTCGATCCAAGCGGGCGTTTCCTCCCCGAAACGCCGGAGGTGAGATGCTCTTGTCGGCCTCTCTTCCTCGCCAGTCAAAAAGACGGCAATTCCCGGTCTGTGTCAACGCTGCAAAGCGGCTTCCGGCGCAAGAATCTGCGCCAATTGCGCTCAAATAGGGTTGATCATTGGACGCTGGCGTCAAAACAACCGCCTGAAACGGTAGTTTTTGACCGTGCTGTCAAAGATCGGTCAGGCGGGCGGCCAGATCGTCCCAGGGCGGACAGTCCGGGGAGAAGACATACTCGGGCGCCGAGGCGGTGACCGGACCGACGCCGGCGGCCTCCAGGGCGGCGGCGCAGGCGGCCAGCTCGCCGCGGGAGATCAGCAGGCCGCTGGTGCGGGCCTGGCCGCCCCGGTCGGCGAATCCGGAGGTCGCCTGGCGGGCGGCCACATCCTGCTCGGCCGGCCAGACCAGGGTCAGGGTGCGGCGGGCCCGGGCGCGGGCCTCGATCATCGACAGCAGCCGCCGGGCCACGGCCAGCCGTCCGGCGCCCCAGTCGGCGGTCAGGGCGGCGGTCAGCTGGGCCTGGCTCCTGAGGATGATCCCGTCGGCGAGGGTCCTCAGGTGGTTGGCGGCCAGGGTGGCGCCGGTGGTGGTGATGTCGACGACGATCTCCGCCGCCCCGGCCGCCGGGGCGCCCTCGGTGGCGCCGGCCGATTCGACGATGCGATAGTCGCCGACCCCGTGGCGGGCGAAGAAGGCGCGGGTCTGGGCGATGTATTTGGTCGCCACCCGCAGGCGTCGGCCGGTGCGGGCCAGATGCTGGTGGGCAACCTCCTCAAGGTCAGCCATGGTCTCGACGTCGAGCCAGCCCTGCGGCGCGGCGACCACCAGATCGGCGCGGCCAAAGCCCAGGGCCCGCAGCAGCAGCACCCGGGCGTCCATGTCCTCGCCCTGCTCGCGCAGCAGATCCTCGCCGGTGACGCCGAGGTGGACCTCGCCGCCGCTGAGGGCGCGGGCGATCTCGCCGGCCGAGATCAGCCGCACCTCCAGGCCGTCCAGCCCGACGATGCGGGCGCGATAGCCGCGCTCGCCGCCGTCCGACTCCAGCCGGAGGCCGGCGTCGGCCAGCCAGGCCTCGACCTGTTCCTTCAGTCGGCCCTTGGAGGGAATGGCCAGAATCACCGGGCTGGTCATGGTCATTCTCCCCCCTCCAGACAGGCCCGGGCCGGGCGCACCATGCAGCCGACCGCGCCGGTCGCCGCCCCGCCGAGACGGGCGACAAGGCCGTCGTAACGGCCGCCCGCGGCCAGGGGCCGGTCGGCGCCGAGCGCCGTGCTGCGCACCTCGAACAGGGGGCCGTCGTAATAGCCGAAGGCGCGGCCGAAGCCGGCGCCGAACCAGGCGTCGGCGGCGGGGACCGCCAGCTGCTCGAGGGCCTCAAGGCGGCGACGCCAGTCGGCGACCAGAGCGGCCAGGCGGGCGCCGCCCAGGGCGCCAAGGGCGGCCAGGGCCTCGGCCGGACGACCTTCCACCGCCAGGAAGGCGCGGACGGCGTCGATCTGGGCGGGCGTCAGGCAGGCGCCGGCCCCGCCGCCGCCGCGGGCGGCCAGGCGGCGGGCGATCTCGGCGGTAGGACGGCCGCCGACGGGCGAGACCCCGGCGAGGCCCCAGACCTCTTCCAGCAGCTCCACCGCCTGGTCCTCGGGCAGGCCGGCCAGCAGGGCGGCCAGCCGTCCGCGACCGGACGCCGGGGCGGACGGGGGGGCGGGCGCGGGGGCGCCGTCCAGTTCCGCCGCCAGCAGGCGCGGGCGGCCAAAGGCGCGGGTCATCCGCGCCGCCAGGCCGGGCTCCAGCGCCATGTCGGCGATGAAGGCGGCGAACAGCCTGACATCGCCCAGCAGCAGGGACAGGTCGCCCCGGCCGCCGGCCCGGGCCGAGCGCCAGGCCAGGCTCAGGACCTCGGCGTCGACCGCCACCGGATCGGCGCCGCCATAGGCCTCCAGGCCCAACTGCAGGAACTCCTCGGCGCGGTCGGACCCGCCGGCGGCGCGGAAGGCCTTGCCCTCATAGACATAGCGGCCGCTCGCCGCGCCGGAGGCCAGATGGGCCCGGGCGATGGGAATGGTGAAATCCGGCCGCAGGGCCGCCTCCTCGCCCCCCTCGGCCTGGACCACGAACAGGCGCGGCCGCATCGCCTCGCCGGCCAGGTCGAGCAGCAGCGACAGCGGCTGCAGGACCGGCACGTCAATCTGGGTTCCGGCCCCTTCGAAGGGCGCGCGGATGGCCGCCAGGGCGGCGGGCGGGATGGCCGGTTCCAGTCGCATCGCCCGCCCCCTAGCCGGCCGCGTCGACGATGGCGCGGACCCGCGCCAGCAGTTCGCCGCGGGGCACGGTCTGCTGGCCGGGACGCTCGGCCCGCCAGGCCTCGTTGTCCTCGATATTGGCCGCCAGGGCGCGGCCGAGATCCAGGTCCTTGATGGTCACGGTTCCGGCGGCGATCTCGTCTCCGCCCAGGATGATGGCGGCGGGGGCCATGCGGCGGTCGGCGTATTTCATCTGCGGCCGCATGCCGGACGAGCCGAGATAGACCTCGGCGGCGATGCCGGCGGCGCGCAGCTCGGCGGCGACGGCGAAATATTCGCCCATGTGGTCCTGGTCGAAGGCGATGATCACCACCGGTCCGCGCACCTTGTGGGCGTCTTCCCGGCCCGCCGCCTTGAGGGCGGCCGCCAGGCGCGAGACGCCGAAGGAAAAGCCGGTGGCCGGCACCGGCTGGCCGGTGAAGCGGGCGACCAGGTCGTCATAGCGGCCGCCGCCGCCGATCGAGCCGAAGCGCACCGCCTGGCCCTTCTCGTCGGTGGTCTCCAGCAGCAGTTCGGCCTCATAGACCGCCCCGGTATAGTATTCGAGGCCGCGGACGATGGAGGGCTCGATGCTCGCCCGGTCCTCGCCGACCCCCAGGGCGCTCAGGGCGGCGGCGATGCGGCCCAGGTCCTCGACGCCCTCGGCGCCCTCTGCGGACCCGCCGACAATGTCCGATAGGGCAGACAGGGTGGCCCCGCGATCGCCCTTGCCGGCGGCCAGGAAGGCCAGCACCTGGTCGACGGCGGCGGCGCCCAGGCCGGCGCCCTTGGTGAAGGCCCCCGACTCATCGAGCCGGCCCGCGCCCAGCAGCAGCTTGACCCCCTCCTCGCCGAGCCGGTCCAGCTTGTCGACGGCGCGCAGCACGGCCAGCTTCTGGCCGGCGCTGTCGACCCCGGCCGAGGTCAGCAGGCCGTTGAGCAGCTTGCGATTGTTGATCCGCAGCACGGCGGTTCCGCGCGGCAGGCCGGCGGCCTCCAGCCCCTCGACGGCCATGGCGATGATCTCGGCGTCGGCCTCGGGCCTGGCCGAGCCGACGGTGTCGGCGTCGCACTGGATGAATTCGCGGAAGCGGCCGGGGCCGGGCTTTTCGTTGCGCCACACCGGGCCGAAGGCGAAGCGGCGGAAGGGCTTGGGCAGGGTCTCCCAGTTCTGGGCGGCGAAGCGGGCCAGGGGCGCGGTCAGGTCATAGCGCAGGGCCATCCACTGCTCGTCGTCGTCCTGCAGGGCGAAGACCCCCTCGTTGGGCCGGTCGCTGTCGGGCAGGAACTTGCCCAGGGCGTCGGCGTATTCGAAGGCGCAGGTGTCGAGGGCTTCGAAGCCCCAGCGCTCATAGACCGCCGAGACCTGCTCGACGATGCGGCGCTCGGCCCGCAGCTGGGGCGCGCGCTTGTCGGCGAACCCCCGCGGCGCGCGAGCTTCGGGGCGGAAGGTCTGGTTGTCGTCAGAGGCGGTCATCGGGCGGTCCATCGGTCGGTCTTGGCCGGATGGAGCGAGACGCCCCATCCACTTGTGGCGGGGCGGAGAGGGGCGCTGGTCCTAGGCCGCGCGAACCCGATCCGTCCCGTGCGGGAAGGTGTGGTGGTGCGCGTGATGGTGCGGCAGAGCGGTCATCGGGAAGGGGCTATAGCCGAGGACGGGGTCCAGTAAAAGCCCCTCAGGTCGGGGGCCGGGACCGCAGCCGCACGACCTCGAGCAGCGCCTGCGCCCGCATGTGATCGATTTCGTCCTGAGCATAGCCGCGATTGCGCACCTCGCAGCCGGGCACGACGTAGCAGGCGCGATAGCCCTTGGTGGTGGGCAGGCGATAGAAACATTCCTGAGCAATGGCGTCAGCGATCAGATCCGCGGTCTCCGGCGCCGTCGCATAGCGCGGGGCCAGCTCCGTCACGCAGGCCATCTGCTCGGGCGGCAGCGGCGGCTGGCCCTGCCCGGCATCGAGCGCCAACAAGATCGCCAGAATCATCATCGCGCCTCTCCCTGTCTGTCGGCCGGCGCAGGATAACCCGGGCGGGCAATATGAATATGTCCAGACATACTCGTCTGGCGAAACGGGGACTCCGCTGAACCGGTCCCGGGCATCGGCCGCCATTCCTGCGCCGTCATCCCGGAAGACCGCGAAGCGGGCTGTCCGGGACCCAGGGGGTGCGTGATCTCGCTATCCAACGCCGCTTTTCGACCGGTGGGCTGCAACCCCTGGGTCCCGGACAAGCGCTGCGCGCTTTCCGGGATGACGGGGAGTTTGATCTGCGACTGCCATACCGCGCGTAGAGGGAGGCAACGGCGCCAACCCGCCAACAGAATATGTCTGGACATAACGATTTCGGCCCAACCGGGGTGTAGGCCGCACCGCGCACAAACAGGCCTACAGTGCCCGCCAGGGCGCCTACGCCGACCCTACGCCCCCGCCTACATCCACAGCCGTTCTGGCTACGGAAAACCCAACAACGCCGGGCTTTTCGCAGCCAACGCCCGGATCGCGCCTTTGGATGTAGTCTCGCCGGCGCGGTATAATGGTTTCGTCGCTTCGATAGCCTACCGCGCCAACCGGGCGATCAATGCCGTCGTCGACGGATCGTGCCCCGGGCCGTCGCCGCCATCCAGCTCGCGCAGGACGGTCTTCGCCAGCACCTTGCCCAGTTCCACGCCCCACTGGTCGAAGCTGTCGATGTCCCACAGCACCCCTTCGACGAAGGTCTTGTGCTCATGGAGGGCGATCAGGGCGCCGAGGGTCTCCGGCGTCAGCCGCTCGAGCAGGAGGAAGCTGGAGGGACGGTTGCCGGGGAAGTGGCGGTGCGGTTCGGCAAGGTTCTCCTGACCGATCATCAGGGCCTCGGCCTGGGCGATGGCGTTGGCCAGCAGGATGTTGCGGTGCTCGGCCGGGCCCTCGTGATCCTGCGCCAGGGCGATGAAGTCGACGGGGATGATGTCGGCGCCCTGATGCAGCAGCTGGAAGAAGGCGTGCTGGCCGTTGGTGCCGGCGTCGCCGAACACCGCCGCCGCCGTGGCCTGGTCGACCGGCTGGCCCGCTTGCGTCACCCGCTTGCCGTTGGACTCCATCTCAAGCTGCTGCAGGTAGGACGGAAACAGCGCCAGGCGACGGGCATAGGGCACGACGGCGCGCAGGGGGCGGTCCAGGCCATTGCGGTTGAAGACATGGGCCAGGGCCAGCATCACCGGCATGCTGGCGTCCAGCGGGGCAGTCTGGAAATGCTCGTCCATCGCCCCCGCCCCGGCCAGCAGCCCCTCGAAGGCCGGCCAGCCGAGACCGATGGCGCAGGAGAGGCCCACCGCCGACCACACCGAATAGCGCCCGCCGACCCAGTCGCGGAAGGTGAAGACCCGGTCTTCGGCAATGCCGAACCGCCCGGCCTCGGCGGGATTGGCGCTGACCGCCGCCAGATGGGAGTCGGCCTTGCCCTTGCCCAGCCTGGCCTCCAGCCAGGCCTTGGCGGCGCGGGCGTTGGCCAGGGTCTCCTGGGTGGTGAAGGTCTTGGAGACGACGACCACCAGGGTCTGTTCGGGATCCAGCCCGGCCACGGCGGCGGCGAACTCGGCCCCGTCGATGTTGGCGGCGAAGCGCAGCTGGATGTCGGGATTGAGCGGCCGCAGGGCCTCCCAGACCAGCCGCGGACCCAGGTCCGAGCCGCCGATGCCGATGTGCAGCACCGCCTTGAACGGCTTGCCGGTGGCGCCGCCGGCCATGCCCGAGCGGACGGCGGCGACGAAGTCCTGCATGGCGTCGCGGACGTCCTCGACCTCTTCCGACACCGGCTGGCCGGCGGCGCGGAAGTCGGCGCCGGCGGGCGCGCGGAGGGCCATGTGCAGGGCGGGGCGGCCTTCGGTGCGGTTGACGATCTCGCCGGCGAACAGGCGCGCGCGGGCGGCCTCGACGCCGCAGGCCTGCGCCAGTTCGACGGCGGCGGTGACGCCCTCCCGGCTCCAGGGCTGTTTCGACAGGTCCAGCCGCAGGCCGCAGGCCTCGAAGGTCAGGCCGTCCAGCCGGTCGGGCTCGGCCTCGAACAGGGCGCGGATCGGGGTCTGTCTGTCGGCCCTGGCGGCGGCTTTGAGGGCGGTCCAGGCGGGGGTATCGGCCATGCGATGTGGGGCCTTCGAACGGGAAGAAGTAAACGGCGCGTTTACCATGTCAGGTCATGGTGGCGGCCTATCTGTAACGCCTGCAATGAGGGTTCGCCATGTCCTGCGACGCCATCGCCGCCGCCGCCTTGCTCTGGATGGCCCCCATGGGCGCAGCCGCTCCGGCCGTCGCGCCCCAGACCGTCCAGCTGATCCACGTGGACGCCGCCGTCTCGCCCCTGGCGTCCGAGCCGCTGTTCGCCGACATTGTCGCCCGCGCCGGCGCGCTGGGCCAGAAGGCGCAGGGCTGGAAGGGCAAGGACATCCCGCCCGCCGAGTTCGCCAACTTCAGCACCGAAATCTACGCCCTCGCCGATCTCGACATGAAGGGCCACGTCCTGCTCAAGGAGCGGGGCACCGACGGCGACCTGAAATGCATCCTCAAGGGCATTTCCCAGGATCTGCCCGTGAAGCTGGACGCGGTGAACACCGCCGCCAACGGCCCGGCGCGGGACGCGGCCCTGACCGATCTCTTCTATCTGCTGCGCGACAATGTCGAGGTCATCACCACCCCGGCGGTGGTCACCAGTGGGACCTGAGGACGCCGGCCTAGTATTTGATCGCGCAGCCGTAGGCCTGGGTCCAGGGCGTCGCCACCGGGCGTCCGGCATGCAGGTCGGCCAGGGCGGCGGCGACCAGGTTGCGGGCGCCCTTGAGGTCCTCGACCTTGCTGCTTGGCCGGTCGTCGATGGCGCCCTGGTAGGCGATGGCCCCGGTCTTATCGATGACGAACATATGCGGGGTGGTCCTGGCCCCGTAGGCCCGGCCCATGGTCCCATCGGCGTCCAGCAGCATGGCGGTGGCCGCCGATCCCTTTGACGCCATCCAGGCCTTGGCCTTGCGGCCGTCGCCCCAGTAGCCGGGCTTGCCCCTGGCCGAGGAGGCGACGCTGAGCCAGACGACGCCCTCGCGCGTGGCCGAGACCTGCAGGCCCGGCATGTTGCCGCTGTTGTAGTGTTTCTGGATGTAGGGGCAGGCGCGGTTGACCCACTCCAGCACGACGATCCGGCCGCGAAATTCCTCAAGGGTGCGGACCTTGCCGTCCGCGTCGACCACGGCGAAGCCGGGCGCCGGTTTCGCAAGCGCCGACACCGGCAGGGACAGAGCCGCCGGCAGAGCCAGGGTGATGGACAGGGCGGCGCGGCGGGTCATGCTCATGGTTCAGCCTCCGGTCTTCGCGGCGTCGCGCAGGGCCTCGGCCACCATCCCGGGGGTCAGCAGTTGAGGCAGCACCCGGGGCGTCGCGGCGCCGGGGGCATAGACAAGATACAGCGGAACCCCGGCGCGGCCATGCTCGGCCAGGGCGGCGGCGATGGCCGGGTCGCGGCGGGTCCAGTCGCCCTTGAGATAGACGGCGTTGGCGCCTTTCAGGGCCTCGGCGACCTCGGGCGTCGACAGGGCGACCTTCTCGTTGACCTGGCAGGTGACGCACCAGGCGGCGGTGAAGTTGACCAGCACCGGCCGGCCCTCGGCCCGCAGGGCGGCCAGCCGCTCCGGCGACCAGGCCTCGTAGGGCACATCGACGGCGGAGGCGGCCTGCGGGGTCCCGGCGGGTCCGGACGCGGCGGCGCGCGGCATCAGGGCCAGGGCGCCGGCGCCGATCAGGCAGAGGGCGGCGGCCAGCTGCAGCCAGCGCCGGGCGCCCCGCGCCTGTCCCCAGAGCCAGAAGCCGAAGGCGGCCAGCAGAAGGGCCATCAGGGCCAGGGCCAGGCCCGGGGCGTCGGTCTGCTGCGACAGCACCCAGACCAGCCAGGCCACGGCGCCATACATCGGAAAGGCCAGCAGCTTGCGCAGCACGTCCATCCAGGCGCCCGGCCGGGGCAGCAGGGCCAGCAGGGCGGGGATGAAGGTCAGGATCACGAAGGGGGCGGCGAAGCCCATGGCCAGGCCGGCGAACACGGCAAGCGTGACCAGCGGCGGCTGGCCCAGGGTGAAGCCGAGGGCCGAGCCCATGAAGGGGGCGGTGCAGGGGCTGGCCACCGCCACCGCCAGGGCGCCGGTGAAGAAGCTGCCGATCAGCCCCTGTCGCGAGGCCAGGCCCTGGCCGGCGCCCTGCAGGCTGGAGCCGACCTCGAAGACGCCGGACATGTTCAGCGCCACGGCGGTCATCAGCAGGGCCAGCATGGCCACCACCGGCGGCGACTGCAGCTGGAAGCCCCAGCCGATGGCGGCGCCGCCCATCTGCAGCACGATCAGCAGGCCGGCCAGGGCGAGGAAGCTGACAAGCACCCCGGCGCCATAGGCCAGGCCCTGGGCGCGGGCCCCTCGCGGCTCGTGGGCGTGACCGGCCAGGGCCGCGGCCTTCATCGACAGCACCGGGAAGACACAGGGCATCAGATTGAGGATCAGCCCGCCGAGGATGGCGAAGCCGATGGCGGCCGCCAGGCCGAGGCCGGAGGCGGGCGCCGTCGGTGCGCGGGCCTCGGGCGGCGGTCCCAGGCCGGACACGCCTGCGGGGGGCGGTCCCTGGGTCGCCGAGACCTCATAGGCCTTGTCGCCGACCGTCAGAACGCCGTCGAGGATGGCCGGCGGCTTGCCGCTCTCGTAGGCGTAGCCGGGCGGCAGGGTCAGGGTCAGGCCGTCCGGGCCACGGTCGGCGGTCTGCGGGGCGGCATGATCCAGAACCCCGCCGGTAAAGGGATAGAACCAGGCGCCGCTCATGTCTGCGCCCTTCAGCGGCGCGCCCGCCACGGCCAGGACCGGCTTGCCGCCTTCGAGCCGCCAGGTCGCGGTCAGTCCGGCCGGCTTTGGCGCGGCGGCCAGGGCCTCGGCGACCGCCTGGCCCCATTTCGGATCGGCGACGGGTGTCCCGTCGGCGACGGTGACGGTGATGGAGAGGTCGGCGTCCTCGGGAATGCAGATGTCCTCGCAGACCAGGAAAGAGGCCCTGGCCTTGAGCGTGACGGGGCCGGGCGCGGCGCCGGCCGGGACAGTGATCGCCACCGGCAGCAGCACCTCGCCCGAATAACCGTAGTTGGTCAGCGGCCCGATCGGCAGCCGCTGCGGGGTCGCCCAGACGAAGTCGCCGGCGCTCCAGCCGGCGGGCAGGGTCCAGTCCAGCCTGGTCGGCTCGCCGCTGTCGCCGGGATTGCGCCAGTAGGTGTGCCAGCCCTTGTCGATCTTCTGGCGCAGGGCGAGGTAGGCGGTCGATCCCGGCGCAATGGTCAGGTCCCGGGCGACCAGCTCGGCCTCCAGGTGACCGGTATTGACCGGGGCGGCGAGGGCCGGGGCGGCGAACAGGAAGACGGCCGCGACGGCGGCGAGGAAGGCGCGCATGGCCGCTATATGGACCGCCGGAGGCCCGGAGGCGAGTCGCCGCCGGCGGGATGATCGGGGGGCTCGACTTCCCTGACGCCAACCCCTCATTCTGACGCTCAAAGGGAGGCCCGATCATGCCGACGAATCGACAGTGGATCCTCAAGCGCCGTCCGGAGGGCGAGATCGCCGCCGGCGATCTGGAGTTTCGCGAGGCGCCCTTGCGGTCCATCGAGGACGGCGAGGTGCTGGTCCGCAACATCTATCTGTCGCTGGACCCGACCAACCGCATCTGGATGAGCGACCAGGACCAGTATCTGCCGCCGGTCGCGGTGGGCGACGTCATGCGCGGCGGAACCATCGGGGTGGTCGAGGCCAGCCGTTCGGATCGCTGGAAGGAAGGCGACCTGGTCAACGCCGGCCTGTCGGGCTGGCAGAGCTATTCGATCGCGCCGGGGGCGATGCTCAATCCGGTGCCGCAGATCCCGGGCGTGCCGCTGACCGCCTATATGAGCGTGCTGGGCGCCACTGGCCTGACTGCCTGGTTCGGCCTGATGGACATCGGCCGGCCGCAGCCCGGGGAGACGGTGGTGGTCTCCGCAGCCGCCGGGGCGGTGGGCTCAATCGTCGGCCAGATCGCCAGGCTGAAGGGCTGTCGCGTGATCGGCATCGCCGGCGGACCCGACAAATGCGCCTGGCTGACCGGAGACCTGGGGTTCGACGGGGCCATCGACTACAAGAACGAGGATGTCGGGGCGGCGCTGGACCGGCTCTGTCCCGACGGGATCGACGTCAATTTCGAGAATGTCGGCGGCGCGGTGATGGACGCGGTCATCGGCCGGATGAACAATTTCAGCCGCATGCCCCTGTGCGGCATGATCAGCACCTACAACGCCACGGGCCCGGTTCCGGGACCCAGCGATTTCGCCCGGGTGCTGATGCGGCGCATCCTGATCAAGGGCTTCATCGTCATCGACTACCTGCCCCGGGCGGGCGAGGCCTTCGCCGAACTGGCGCCCTGGGTGGCGTCAGGGCAGATCAAATGGAAGACCCATGTGATCGAGGGGCTGGACAATGCGGCCGAGGCCGTGAAACGGCTGTTCACCGGAAACCACGACGGCAAGCTGCTGGTCCGCATTTCCCCCGAGCCCTGACCCCGCACCCCTGATGAGGACCGATGCCTGCTTCCTTTGACGACTTCGAGATCGGCCAGGTGCATTCCCTGGGCGTGGCGCCGGTGGACGGCAAGGCGCTGGACGCCTTCATCGCCGCCTTCGCGCCCGGTTGGGAGGCGAGCCGGGGCGCGCCGGACGCCATGATCTATGCCATCTGGTCGCGGCTGGAGATGGAGGCCGGCGACCGCTGGGCCCAGACCAAGCGGCTGGGGGTCGACGCCCTGCGCTGGGCCCGCAATCCGCCGGCCGGGGAGCTGCTGCGCGGCCGGATGACCATCATGGGCAAGGACCCGGTCGGTGACGGCAAGGGCGTGATCATCGCCCAGCATGACCTGCTGGATGAGGCCGGGCGGTTGGTGTTCAGCTGCCTGACCCGCAGCGTCTTCGCCCGCTGATCGCTCGCCGCTTCCCATAGAAAAAGGGCCGGTCGCGAGACCGGCCCTGTTCCTGTCTGCTGTCGCAGGCCTCAGGCGTTGTTGGTCTGGGCGGCCTTCTCGGCGGCCACGGCCACCAGGCGATCCCAGCCGGCCAGCGAGGTCATGTGGTTGTAGATGCGCTCCAGGGCGCCGTTGTCGCGCAGCTCGACCAGCTTTTCCGGGGACAGCTTGGCCAGCTTTTCCTCGGTGACGGCGAAGTATTCGGCGATGACCACGGTCGGGGCCGGGGTGCCGTCGGGGTTGGTCGGGGTGAAGGTCGCCTGCTTGGTGTCGAGCAGGTCGAGGTCCTTGATCAGGTTGACGAAGTTCTCGGTGCGGCGACGCTCGCCCTCGAAGTCCTCGCAGAACTTGATGGCGTTGGTGGTGTATTCGCTGGGCTCGCCCTTGTCGTCGAACAGCGGCACGTCGCCGCCCTTTTCGTCGAACAGGGCCGCGCCGCGCTCGATGCAGACGATCATGCGCTGCTGGGCCTCGTCCTGGGCCAGGACGAAGGGATAGCGGCGGATGTAGGCGGGAATGTAGACGCCGTTGGTGAACACGCCCTCGGGGCTCACGAACAGGTTTTCACCGGGGTTGATGCCCAGAACCGCCAGCGGCTGGCGCTGGTCGCCGGCGAAGATGATCGGGAAGGACAGGGCCGCGAACTGGAACTCGGCGACGGTGAGGGGGACCACATGGCCCTGGGCGGCGAAGCCGAAGGGACCGGCCAGCTGCTTGACCCCCATCTTGCCGTGCATCTCGCGGCTCAGCGGCTCGGGCGAGGTGTAGAACAGGACGTTGCCGGCGACCGGGCTGACGTTGGTGACGGTGGAGGTTTCCATGAAGGGCTCTGACAGTCAGGCGGCCGGAAGGCCGGGAAAAGGATGGAGCGGCGCTTCTATCCGATCCGGGGGAACCGGGCAATGCAACCTTGCCCCACGGGCGAGAAGACGCTCGCGCGGGGACTTGCGCGCCGCAGGGTCAAGGCGCTTTGATCGCCTCAAACGACAAGGGAAGACGCCGCCATGCCCATCGCCTATCCGGAGATTCTGTCGCTGACCAGCGAGCCCCAGCCGTATCGCTGGGGAGACCGCGAGACCATGCTGTATGCCCTGGGCATCGGCATGGGCGGCGATCCGATGAACGCCGACGAACTGCCCTTCGTCTATGAGAGCGGGCTGAAGGCGGTGCCGACCATGGCCACCACCGTCGCCTGGGGCGCCGGGCCCAGCGTCGGAAAGATGGGCATCAACTTCCTGATGGTGGTGCACGGCGAGCAGAAGGTCGAGTTCCACAAGACCTTCCCCACCGAGGCGGAGATCACCGCCGAGGGCCGGATCATCGGCGCCTATGACAAGGGGCCCAAGGGCGCGGTGATCTACAGCGAAACCGTGCTGAAGGACGCCAGGACCGGCGAGAAGATCGCCACCCTGACCGGCTCGACCTTCGCCCGGGGCGACGGCGGATTCGGCGGCCCTTCCGAGGGCGCGCCCGAGGCGCATGAGGTGCCCACCCGGGCGCCCGACAAGACCGTGGAGTTCACCACCCGGCCCGATCAGGCGTTGATCTACCGGCTGTCAGGCGACCGCAATCCGCTGCACTCCGATCCGGCGATCGCGAAGATGGCCGGGTTCCCCCGCCCCATCCTCCACGGCCTCTGCACCTACGGCATCACCTGCCGGGCGGTGCTGCAGGAATACGCCGGCTTCGATCCCTCGAAGATCAAGAGCCACCAGGTCCGCTTCTCCTCGCCGGTCTTCCCCGGGGAGACCATCGTCGTGGACCTGTGGAAGGACGGCGATGTCGTCTCCTTCGAGGCGCGGGTCAAGGAGCGGGACGTCACCGTGGTCAGGAACGGCAAGACGGTGCTGGGATAGCCGGACTCGGCGCTTGGCGAAGCGGCGTCAATTATACCGCGGACCGCCGGCGCTACGGAATGCCGTCGACGTCCACCGGATGTGGGCCGGAATGCCCGGTTTTGTGGGGTTTTCCGGTGTGCGAGCGGCTGGAATCGTGGGCCGCGGCGTAGGCGCCGCGTAGGCCTTGGCGCGGGGACTGTAGGCAGGGGGTGCGTCGAACAATCGTCATTCCTGGGCGGCCCGCAAGGCGGCTGGGTGTCGGCTTTCGCCAGGGGGAGTCTGGGTCCCGGATCGCCCCTGCGGGTCGTCCGGGATGACGGGAAAAGTGAAGCGGCTGCATGGCCGGTGACGGCTCTGCGCTTCCTCAACCACCGTCACCCCCGGACTTGTTCCGGGGGTCCATACGCGCGGGCCGTGGGGGGAGCGGCGAGGGCGCGGCCTGGTCCGGCAAAGGTCTGAGGCAATGGACCCCGGAACAAGTCCGGGGGTGACGGGAGGGGAGGTGGCTGGAGGGGCGCGTCGGCCCAAGCCGCCCTGGCGCTAGAACCTCAGCGCCAGGCCCGCGCGCACCGACCGGCCCGGCAGGGGCGCGATGTCCTTGAGGAAGGACACATGCTCGCGGGCGACCACGTCGGTCAGGTTCCGGCCCTCGATGAACAGTCTCAGGTTCGGATCGCGGAAGGGTTTCACCGCGCCGTAGAAGTTGACCATCGTATAGGCGTCGGTGGGCAGTTCATTGGCCGCCACCCGGGTCTGTTCGGAGGCGTAGTGGACCTCGACCCGGGCGTCATACATCGGGCTCTCCCAGATCAGCTTGCCGGTGGCCGACCACGGCGGGATGCGGGCCGGGACGCCGGTGTCCAGCTTGCCGTGCACGAAGTCGGCGCCGAGATCGACGCTGAGGGTGCGCTCGCCCGAGGTCCACAGGTCATAGGAGCCCTCGGCCTCGAAGCCGTAGAACTGCGCCCCGGTCGCGAAGTAGCGGTAGACGGGCAGGTCGGCCTCGACGTCGCCGGTCGGGGCCTGCTCGATGTAGCCGTCATAGCCGGCCCACCACAGATGCGCCTCGCCGCGCACCCGGTCGAAGGTCCAGCGGCCGGTGGCCTCGACACTGACCACCGCTTCCGACTTGAGGTCGGGTTGACCGATCTCATAGGCGCCGGTGCCGGGATGAGGGCCGTCGGAATAGAGTTCCGCCTCGGTCGGCGCCCGGGCGCTGCGCGCCACGGTGAGGGCGTAGAACTGGCTGTCGGTCGGCTTGGTGAAGACGCCGATGGAGCCGGAGACGTCGGTGAAACTCGGGCTGTTGCCCGCCGTGGTCCAGTCGATGCCATAGCTGGCGGCCGCGGCGCCGGTCGGGCGGCCGGCCAGGAAGGCGTTCATCTCGCGATGGTCGACCCGCAGGCCGCCGTCCAGGCCCCAGGTCCCGAAATCGATCCGCTGTAGGGTGAAGACGCCATACTCCTGGATGTCGGTCTTCGGCACCGAGGCCTCGTCGCCCAGGGAATCGAAGTGGCGGTTCAGGGCCTGGAAGCCGACGGCGCCCTTGAGGATGTCGGTTTCGCGCTGCACCAGTTCGACCCGGCTCTCAAGGCCGTGCGACAGGAAGCGGGTGCCGATCGCGCCGTCGGTGCGGGAGACCTCGGCGTGTTCGTAGTCGGCGTAACCGAGCGAGGCGCGAACCTTGCTGATCGGGCCGTCGTCGAACGGGACCTCGGCGCGGAAGTCAAACCGGGTCTGATGCAGGTCGATGGCCACCGGCCCTTCGGCGTTGGGATCGATGGGAGCCAGAACCTGCAGATAGGGCACGCCATAGAGGGTGTCGGTCTGTTTCACCGACAGGCCGATGAAGCCGCCATCGGTGACGAAGGAGACGCCGACCCCGTAGGCGTCGAGCCGGGTGTCGGTGTTGCGCACCACCCGGGCCGGATCCGGGGTCAGGCCCTCGGCGGCGGCCAGCCGGCTGCTGACCGGGGTTCCGGGGACGTCATAGTCGTCGGAACGGCGGCTGACGCCGTCGATGGCGAAGACCACCGGGCCGCTGGCGGCCTGCAGGCCGAAGGACAGGCTCTGGCCACTGTCGACGCTGGAGCCGGAGACCGACAGCCGTCCGGAAACGCCGCCGTCGGGAATGCGGGTGGGGATGCGGTCGTCGATGATGTTGACCACCCCGCCAATCCCGGCGCCGCCATACGCCAGGGTGGAGGGGCCGCGCAGCACCTCGATGCGCGAGGCCTCGCCGGGGTCGGAGGCCACCGCGTGGTCCGGCGACAGGGAGCTGGCGTCGACCAGCCCGACCCCGTTCTGCAGCACCAGCACCCGGGGGCCGGACAGGCCGCGGATCACCGGGCGGCTGGCGCCGGGTCCGAAGAAGGTCGAGCGCAGGCCGGGCTGGCCGGACAGCAGGTCGCCGAGGCCGACCGGCGGGGCGATGTCCAGATCGTCGCGGGAGACGACGGCGACGCTGGTGGTGACGCTGTCCAGAGACACCGCGAAGGGTGAGCCGGTGACCACCACCGCCTCAACCTCATTGTCCTGCCCGGCAGTCGCTGATGGCGCATCGGCGGCCAGGGCCGGGGCGGCGAGGGACATGGCCAGCAGGCTGGCGCCCGACAGGACGGCGAGACGTTGAAGACGCATGGAGGGGCTCCCGGGGAACAGTCAGGCAGGTGTTATGAAATAACATATCGACTCGTCAAGGCCGTTCCCCGCTTGACCTGCGGCCCGGCTGGCTTTCTGTTCGACGTGAAGGCGAAGGGGAGCGCGGGATGATCAATTCAGGGCAGATGAAGCGGGCCGGGCTGGCCGTGGCGGCGGTGGCGATCGGCATCGTGGCGACGGTGTCGGCCGTGGCCCAGAGCGCCCGGCCGCCGAGCTATCTGTCATCGGATCAATGGCCTGACAGCCTGACCGTAATCGATCCGCCCCCTGTCGCCGGCTCCGCCGCCGACAAGGCTGACCAGGCGGCCTTCGAGGCGAGCCGCCAGCTTGAGGGCTCGCCGCGCTGGGCCCAGGCCCAGGCCGATGTCGAGCTGTTCGGTCCGGCGGCCCAGAAGAGTTTCGCCTGCGCCATCGGCAAGGCGATCACCCCCGAGACCACGCCGGTCCTGACCAAACTGCTGGACCGCATCGTCATCGACGCCGGCGGCAGCACCTACGCCGCCAAGGGCAAGTACAATCGCACCCGGCCGATGATCGGCAACGACAAGCCGATCTGCGTCGCGCGGGAGGACTGGATGAAGACCAACGGCTCCTATCCCTCAGGCCATGCGGCCGCCGGCTGGGCCCGCGGCCTGGTGCTGGCCGAGCTGGTTCCGGACAAGGCCAGCGCCGCGACCCGGCGGGGCCGCGAGTTCGGCGACAGCCGCTGGATCTGCGGCGTCCACTACCCCAGCGACGTCGAGGCCGGGCGGATCATGGGCGCCGCCACCGTCGCCAGGCTTCACGCCGACCCGGCCTTCATGGCTGACATGGCGGCGGCGAAGGCCGAGCTGGCGAAGGCGCCGCCGGCGGAGGGCTGCGGCGACTAAAGCGCCGCCGGGCTTTTGCCGGGCGCGAGGCTTTCCCAGACCACATGCCGTTCCAGCCTGTGCCCTCTGGGCAGGGCGGGGTGGTCGAAGTCGAGATCGGCGCGCCGGGTCATGCCGATCCGGGTCATCACGGCCTGGGACGGCAGGTTGTCGACGGCGGTGAAGGCGACGATCCGCTCCAGGCCCAGACGGTCGAAACCATCGGCCAGGGCGGCGCTGGCCGCTTCCGAGGCGTAGCCCCGACCCCAGGCGTGGGCGGCCAGCCGCCAGCCGGCCTCGACGCCCGGAAACAGCGGATTGGCCTCTTTCAGCAGCGCCAGGCCGGTGAAGCCCAGGAAGGCGCCGTCCTCGCGCCGCTCGACCGCCCAGAGAACAAAGCCGTGCTGGTCGATGTGGGCCTGGCTGCGGGCCATCATCGCCTCGCTCTCCTCGGGCGTCTGCACCGCCGGAAAATGGCGCATGACCAGGGGATCGGCGTTGAGCGCGATCCAGGGCGCCAGGTCGGCGTCTCGCCAGCCGCGCAGAATCAGTCGGTCGGTGGTGATCATGGCGAGCGCCTTGAGCTCCCTTCCCCCTGGAGGAGGGAGAGGTTTTACGCGGGCCGGCCGGCGGTCAAGGCCCCGTACAGATCCGGCCGGCGGTCGCGGAAGAAGCCCCAGGCGGCGCGGTGGGTGTCGAGGAAGTCGAGGTCGAAGCTGGCGCTGGTGAAGCCCTCCTCGTCCTGGCCCATGTCGCCCACCAGGTCGCCGCGATGGTCGGCGATGAAGCTGGAGCCATAGAAGCGCTGGCCGCCGGTGGGATAGTTGTCCCAGGGCTCGAAGCCGATGCGGTTGGCCCCGACCACAGGGATCACATTGCTGACCGCATGGCCCTGCATGGCGCGGCGCCAGGGCAGGGCGGTGTCGAGGTCGGGCTGATGCGGCTCGCTGCCGATGGCGGTCGGGTAGAGCAGGGCGTCGGCGCCCATCAGGGCCATGGCCCGCGCCGCTTCCGGGTACCACTGGTCCCAGCAGATGCCGACGCCGATCCTGCCGTGTCGGCTGTCCCAGACCTTGAAGCCGGTGTCGCCGGGCCGGAAGTAGAACTTCTCCTGATAGCCCGGGCCATCGGGGATGTGGCTCTTGCGATAGACGCCCATCAGCGAGCCGTCGGCGTCGGCCATCACCAGGCTGTTGAAATAGTGCGGCCCCTCGCGCTCGAAGATCGAGATCGGGATGACCACGCCAAGCTCCCCGGCCAGCGGCGCCAGGGCCTTCACGCAGGGATGTTCGCGCCAGGGATAGGCGGTGCGGAACCAGTGCTCTTCCTGGGTGACGCAGAAGTAGGGACCCTGCAGCAGCTCCGAGGGCAGGATCACCTGCGCCCCGGCGGCGGCGGCCTGGCGGATCAGGGCCTCGGTGCGCCTCAGATTGTCGTCCAGATCCATGCCGTAATGGGTCTGCAGGGCGGCGAGGGTCAGGGTGCGGGACATCAGGCCGGCTCCTGCTGGGTGATGCAGTGGAACGATCCGCCGCCGGTCAGGATCGCCGGGGAGGGCAGGCCGATAACCTTGCGCTCGGGAAACAGGCTGGACAGGGCGTCGAGGGCGAAGGCGGCGGCCTTCTCGTCATAGGTCGGGCAGATCACCGCCTGGTTGGCGATGATGAAGTTCATGTGGCTGGCCGGGACCATCTCGCCGTCGGCGTCGGTGGTCCAGCCGGGCGAGGGGACGCGCATCACCTGCAACCGCTGGCCGCGGGCGTCGGTCATGGCGCCCAGCATCCGGGCGCCCTCGTCATAGAGGTCGGCGTTGGGATCGCGCTTGCCCCAGGCGATCGGGCAGGCGACCACGCCCGGCGCCACAAAGCGCGCCAGGTTGTCGACATGGCCGTCGGTGTGGTCGCGGTTCAGCCCCTCGCCCAGCCACAGCACCTTTCTCGCCCCCAGCGCGCGGGCCAGGGCGGCCTCGGCGTCGGCTTCGGTCCAGCCGGGGTTGCGATTGGGGTTGGTCAGGCACTGGCGGGTGGTCAGCACCGTGCCGTGGCCGTCATGGTCGAGCGCGCCGCCCTCGAGGACGAAATCATTGACCACCAGGGGCGCGCCGGCGGCGGCGGCGATCTGGGCGGCGACCTCCTCGTCGCCCTCCATCTGGTATTTGCCGCCCCAGCCGTTGAAGGCAAAACCCAGGGCCCGGCCGTCGCCGGAGAAGATCGGCCCGGTGTCGCGCAGCCAGATGTCGCCGAACTGACCACGGACGATCTCGATGCCGCTGTCCTCGCCCAGCCTCTGGCGGGCGCTGGCCTCGGCCTCGTCGCCGCAGACCATCAACCGCACCCGTTCCGCGCCGGGACCGGCCAGGGCGCGCGCCAGGGCGGCGACCTCATCGCGGGCCGGCTCGAGGTTTTCGAACCAGTATTCGCCGTGACTGGGATAGCCCAGCCACATGGCGCGGTGGGGAGACCATTCGGCGGGAATGACGGAAGGGGTGCTCATGGGCCGGGGCAAGTGGCCCTCCCGGGCCGTTCCGTCAAGGCGCCTGTTGATCACAGCGTCGCCAACGAAAAAGGGCGGCCCGCGAAGGCCGCCCTTTCCCGTCTTGATGTCCGTCCCGACTAGAAGTCGGTGCGGAAGGTCAGCTGCAGGGTGCGCGGCGCGCCGACCGAGTAGGTCGGGGACGAACCGGTGCGGTTGGAGATGCCGGGGCCGGGGAGGACGTCCACGGTCTTGGCGTTGTTCCGCGAGCTGATGTTGCCCAGGTAATCTTCGTCAAACAGGTTGATGACGTTGAGCTGCAGGTAGGCCTTCTTGTCGCCGAAGAAGGGCAGGTCGTAGCGGGCGTTGAGGTTCACCAGATTGTAGGCCGGCGACTCTTCGTCGTTGACGTCGGTGGAGTAGCGGTTGCCGACGTGCTTGCCCTGCAGGCCGAAGGACAGGTTGTCCGTCGGCTTCCAGTCGACGCGGAAGCCGACCTGCCATTCGGGGGTTTCCACCAGCTGCTTGCCCTTGGTGGGCAGGAAGGTGGTGGCCGACAGCGGGATGTCATCCTGCAGTTCGCTGTGGGTGTAGGAGCCGAAGCCGTAGACGGCCCACTGCTCATTCACTTCCCAGGCGGTCTGGACGTCGACGCCCCAGAGCTTGATCGAGCCGACGTTGCGGTCGACGTTGATGCCCAGCGTGTCGTCGAAAGCCGAGACGATGTAGTTGTTGAATTCGGTTTTCCACAGCGCGGCCTGGGCGATCACGCCGCCGCCCTGGTAGCGGTAGCCGAGGTCGAAGGTCTTGGAGGTTTCCGGTTCGGCGCCCGGGAGGGCGATCTTGCCGGAGGCCAGACGCAGCGGGGTGTAGAGGTTGTCGGTGCGGGGCGCCGACAGGCCTTCAGCGTAGCTGCCGTAGACATACTGGTTTTCCGCGAAGTTCCAGTTCACGCCGAGGTTCGGCAGGACCTTGTCGTACTTCTTGGTCGCCGAGTAGGGCGGGATGTACTGGGTCGCGCTGCCGCCGAAGGTCACGTTGCCGTTGGCCAGGGGGGCGTTCGGGGTCTGGGTGGTGCAGAGCACGGTGCTCGAACCATCGCGGCTGTAGCAGTACTGGTTCAGTTCACGCTTGAAGAACGGCGCGCGCGCGCCGACCGTGATGGTCAGGGCGTCGTCCATGAACTGGCCGCGGTATTCCAGGGCGATCTGGTTGAGGATGGCCTTGGAGAAGCGGTCGCGACCCCGGATGTGGGCGCCGTCGATGGCCTTGACCGGGCGGCCTTCGCCGTCCTTGCCGCCGAACACGTTCTGCGGCACGCCGTTGTCGTTGAAGAAGCCATAGTCGCCGGTCTGACGGTGGTTGCCGTAGTCGCCGGTGTAGGCGACGCGGACGCGGTGGTCGTCGTTGATGTCCCAGATCAGCGAGGCGGTGACGCCATAGCGACGGGTGTTGGTGGCGTTGGGCGTGTAGAGCGCCACGGTGTCGAGGGTGTCGCCGTCGCCGTTCAGGTCAACGCCGGTGGCGCCGCCCAGATCGATGCGGTCGTCGCGTTCCGACACGGCGGTGTAGCCGCCGCCGTTGGCCAGCACGTACTGGAAGCTCGGGTCGACGGTCAGAATCAGGTTGTCGGACAGGGTGAACTTCGACTGACCGCGGATGTTGCCGGTGTTGGACGGGTTGTTGCGCAGCTCGAAGAAGTTGGTGCAGCTGGTGTTGTTGATGGTGACGCCGTTGTAGGTCACCACGGTCGAGCCGTTGCCGTCGTTCTGGGCCGTGCCGTTGACCGGCGTGGCGAAGGTGCACTTGCGGTCGTTTTCAAGGTCCGGCGTGGCCTTGAACTGGGCCAGGGTGATGTTGCGATAGAAGTTGTTGCGGTTTTCGTTGTAGTGGAACGCCAAGCTGACGAAGTCGCCGTTGTCGCCGATCGGCTGATAGATGCGACCGTTGATCTGCTTCTTCTCGAGATCGCCCGGACCCTTGAACTTGTCGTACTTCTGGTAGGAAGCGGACAGGTAGGCGCGGGTGCCGAACGGGGTGAACTCGCCGGTGTCGAACAGGCCGAAGACGCGGCCGTAATTGAACGAGCCGACCGAGGCGCTGAAGATGCCGCCCATGTCGGTCGAAGGCTTGCGGGTCACGTAGTTGATGGTGCCGCCGGTGGCCGAGGCGGTGGGGCTGTCGACGTCGGTCGTGCCCATGTTCACCGTGGCGCGGCTGATCAGTTCACCGTCCAGCTGCTGGTTGGTGTAGATCGCGTAGTTGCCGGTGTCGTTCAGCGGAATGCCGTCGAAGGTCAGCGAGACGCGGGCGCCGTCGAAGCCGCGCAGGCGCAGGTTGCCGCCCGACGAGCCGTAGGGGTCGTTGTTGGTGAAGTT